>OZ252012.1:0-2084252 GCA_965247395.1 Candidatus Poriferisodalaceae bacterium
AGCCATCCCGACAGCCAGCACAATCGCGAACAATCTCTGGGGAGTGCGTGGCGTTTGCGGGTCGCGTACCAGAGGGTGGACGACTGGCACGGGCTCAGCGAACTCCAGCGCGAGTAGCACGTCAGGCCCAGTTTCAGCTAGCCCGGAGTCAGTTGGGCCAGGCATGACTGGTTCGCTCGTTGCAGTAGGTTTCGGTTCGACTGGGTCGTCAGTCGCAGCAGGCTCTGTTTCGACTAGCTCAGGCTCAATCCGAAATACACCAGCCGAAGTGCGCGGGTCTTGTGGATCTGTCATATGTTGCCCTGGTTGGATTCCAAAGGGCGACGAGACAAGCCTGCTGGTCGCACCGCCAGCACAACTATCAACACACCCAGCGCCCACGCCAACGTCACCTGGCTGTCGATGAAATCAACGTAGCCACCCATCATCGTTTCGCCAAATGCAAACAAATAACCGCCAGCAAACGCCAGCAATGGGCTACGCAATCCGCCCAGAGTGGCCGCCGCTAGCCCGAAAATAAGCAGGCGGCCCATCATTCCGGGATACACCCCGATGTAGCCCGCAATCAGTCCTCCGGCTAGTGCTCCTAGCCCGGCTGATACCGCCCAACCCAACATCACCACGCGCTCAACCTTTACGCCAACCAATCTTGCGCTGTGTCGATTGGACGTCAGCGCTCGATATGCCAGCCCGAGCCGGGTTTGGCGCGCAGCTATCGCCAGCAGAATCAGAGCCGCCAGCATCGTGAGCGTTATGCCGATGGTGTCAAACCACAGTCGTGCGCCAGCAATGTCAAACCGATCATCAATCTCATCTGGGAAAGGTGAGCCAAGCGTGTAACGCCGACCACCCCAATGCTCAAGCACAAAGGCGTCAAGCAGTAAATACAAGCCCAGAGTCGCGCCGATGATGGCAGCCGGATTGGTGCCGCCAATCGGTCGGATCAGAAAACGCTCCAGCAAAGCTGCCAAGACCATCGACACCACCACAGCGCCGGCGATGCCAGCCCAGACGGGCCACGGAGTGCCGATTTTTTCTAGCCAGGTGTTAGAGGCGGCAAACGGCGACGAGCCAGACACGAAGATGAATGCGATGTAGGCAGACAGCATCGCCATCTGTCCTTGCGCCAGGTTCAACACGCCAGCGGTGCGAAACACCATCGCAATTGCCACCGCTAAAGCCGCATACGCCGAACCGTTGGAGAGCGAATCGAAGACGCGCTGTAAAAACAGGTCCATCAGCGCTGATTGTGGCACGGCTTAAAAGCCTTCCGCGCCGTAGATTTGGAGAGGTGCGTTATTTAGCTGATGTTGCTCTTCCCTGTACGGAGGGTTTTCCCGTAATTGAAAAGCCAGCGCTTGACGTGGGTAGCGACGGGCGCATCACCTACTTCGGCCCGGCCGCGAGCGCACCCGAGTTAGGAGACGATCCGGCTAACCCCAGCTCAAATGAGGTTCGCGAGCTAGGCGGACTGCTGATGCCAGGGCTTGTCAACACGCACGCTCATTCCCCGATGACGTTGGTGCGAGGCGCTGGTGACGGACTGCCGCTGCTGCGCTGGCTGCATGAAGCGATGTTTCCGCGTGAAGGCCAGATGACCGACGATGACATCAAGTGGGGGATGACCCTGGGAGTCACCGAAATGCTGCGATCTGGAGTCACCACCACATGCGAGATGTACATGTGGGAAGGCGCTGCCATCGAGGCCGGACGAGAGGCCGGTATTCGGCTGCTGATGTGTCCGTCATTATTGAAGCTGCCAAGCCGTGACGCCCCCGGCTGGTTGGAGAAACGCATTAGCGCAATAGCGCAGGTGCACAAGAACGAAAACGATCCTAACCAAACCGTCACCATTGGGTTCGGGCCGCACTCCATCTACAACCTGGGGCCCGAGGCTTGCGCGGAGGTGGCTGCCGCCGCGGCCGAACTAGACGCTTTGCTGCACATTCATGTAGCAGAAACACGCGAAGAGGGTGTTGAAGTAGAAGCCGCTCATGGCGGAGCCAGCACCGTGCAAATCCTTGCCGATGCTGGCGTGTTTGTCGGCCGCACCTTGACAGCGCACAGCGTTTGGTTGAGTGACGCAGACTTAGCTACCTATGCCGAGCACGACGTAGCGGTGGCGCATTGCCCGATCAGCAACATGAAGCTCGGCTCGGGTACTGCGCGCGTGGTGGACATGCTCAACGCTGGAATCACGGTAAGCCTCGCTACCGACGGTCCGGCCTCTAACGACGACCTTGACCTCTGGGAAGAAGTAAAGATGGCGCCTTTACTTGCTCGAGTAACTGGGCTTGACGCCACAGCCATTCCTGCGGCTACCTCCCTCTCGCTTGCTACAAGCGGCGGAGCGAAAGCGCTCGGTCTTGACGTGGGCACGCTGGAAGCGAGCCGTTGGGCTGACTTCATACGAATAGACACCGACAGCTCGGTGTTTGTGCCGGTTACCTCGCCTGATGAATTGATCGCACACACTGCGTGGTCTGGCAGCAGTCACGTCAGCGACGTGTGGGTGGCTGGCAACCAGGTGGTCTCAAGCGGAGATTGTGTGAATGTGGACGAAGAAAAAGCGCGCGCAGAGGTTCAGAGTCGCGCCCAGCGCATCGTGGACGAAGTGAAAGCGAAGGCCTCATGACACCACCAGCAGCCGCAGCCTCGCATCCGACCGCGCGCTTCGGCATCATTGCCGGAACCGGTTACTACGAATTGCCCGGGCTACAAGGCGGGAGCGAAACTCAGGTCGAAAACGTCTGGGGTATGGCCACGATAAGGACGGGCGTTTGGCACGGCCAACCCATTGCGTTCTTACCGCGTCATGGCGGCAGTCATTCCATACCGCCCAGCGCTATTAACTATCGAGCAAACATGAAAGCCCTTGAAGGCTGCGGTGTGGAGGCTGTGTTAGCGGTGAATGTGGTGGGATCGATGGTTCGCGATTGCGGGCCGGGCGCTCTGATGCTGCTGGACGACTACCTGGAGTTCACATCCGGGCGGGGTTGCTCATATTTCGATCAACCTAACGAAGCCGGTGTTACCCACACAGATATGACCGCGCCTTATCACCCAGCGGTGCGTTCAGCGGTGCTGGCCGCAGCTGCAGACCAGGACATTGATATTGAATCGACGGGTACTTATGTGTGCGTCAACGGGCCGCGCTTTGAAACTCCTGCGGAGATACGCATGTATGCGCAGATGGGTGCCAGTGTGGTGGGGATGACCGGTTATCCGGAAGTGGCGCTGGCACGCGAGCTTGACATTCCCTATGGCGCCATAGCGGTGGTGGCAAACCTGGCGGCGGGCATGGCGCCAGGTGGCATTTCGCACGAAGAGATCAGCGGAGAGCTTGAGGCCACCAAAGAACCAGTGTTTTCACTGATGGGTCGCACCATTGAGCTGCTAGCGGAATGGAAGTAGCCCCGCTGTTGCCTGCTGTTGCTGCGCCACCGCCGCCAGTCGCACCATTGAGCTACTAGCGGAATGGAACTAACCCCATGAAGCCAGCACTGCAATCAGCCAACCCAGCACTAATCTTTGGTTAACGGAAAGGTTCGTATGCGCAGTTGGGCCTCAATGGAAGAGTTTGAAGCGTTCTTGAACGAAGGCGGTTTGGTGGAACCGGGCGATGACATGCCCGATGAATACCGCCGGGCGGTGTTTCAGTTCATCGAGCTACACGCCAACAGCGAATACATGGGCGGGTTAACCGAGCGGGACTGGATTCGCTACGCACCGGGTATTAACCGCAAGCTGACGGCGTTGGCAAAAACGCAAGATGAGATCGGCCACGCTCACCTGCTCTACATGGTTGCCGCAGACATGGGGCTAAAGACCCGTGACGAGATGATGAACGATCTGATCACCGGTAAAACTCATTTTCACAACGTTTTTCATTACCGGGCGTACACCTGGGGCGATCAGATAGCTATCGCCTACTTAGTAGACGCCGCTGCACTTATTAGCCAGCAGGCTGTTTTTAGGAACTGCAGCTATGGGCCTTACAAGCGAATGTTGAAGCGCATCATCGCCGAAGAGGGTTTTCATATGCGCAACGGCGAGGAGCTGATGCTGCTGATGGCGACGGGCTCAAAGCTGCAGCACGACATGATGCAAGAGTCCATTGATCGTTGGTGGTCGCCAGCGGTACAGCTGTTTGGCCCACTCTCCCAAGAAGGTGATGTGCTGCTGCGTTGGCACATCAAATCCGAAAAAAACGAAAACCTGCGAGACAGGTATGTGCAAAAGTTTGTGCCTCAGATCTTGGCTGCTGGGTTCACCATTCCAGATCCGAACTTGCGACAAAACCCCGAGACTGGTCGTTGGCAGATTTCCGAAATTGATTGGGAACAGCTGCGCTCGGCGGCCAGCGGCAAAGGTCCCGACAGTGCTCGGCGGCTAAAGGACGCTCACAGTGCGTGGGTCGATGCGGCCTGGGTGCGTGAAGCCTTGGCCGATGCCAAGTTGTCGTCGCAGGGAGTGGCCGCTTAGTGAGCGAGAAGCGCTCTGATGTGAGTCTGGACGTGGGCACTGATGGGCGCGCAGTTGGTGGGGAAGTACCTAATGGGCACGCAGCTGATGGCGCAGTTGGTGAGCGCGCAGCTGATGACGTAGCAAGTGTCAGCGTGGTGCGTGCTGTTGAGTCAGCGGTGTCGCAGGTGTGCGATCCGGAATATCCCGATCTGACTATTGCCGACCTAGGAATATTGGAGAAAGTGTGGCTTCGCCAGCCAGGAGAAACAGGAGAAGTGGACCCGGCGGCCCAAGCCGGAGATAACGGCACCAGTCGTGTAGTGGTTGACCTAGTCCCAACTATTCTCGGCTGCCCGGCTCTGGGTGTGATTGAGCGTGACGTGCGAAGCGCTGCTCAAGCTGCACTGAATCCCAGTGATTTGGCAAGCCCAGCTGCTGCAAGCGAAAACCCGGCTGCCGCAGACGCAAGCCCAGCAATTGAGGTTCGGTTTTTGACTGAGCCCATCTGGACGCCCAAGCGAATCTCCAAGGCGGCGCGAAGGTTGCTCGGTAGTGAATACACCATTGCGGTCAGAACAAAAAGCCAAACCCCACCATGTCCGCACTGCGGTGCCGCCAAGCTGGAATTTCGAAGCGATTTTGGCCCAACACCGTGCCGAAAGGTCTACTGGTGCCCCTCGTGCCGCAATCCCATCGAAATGGTGGAGCAGCGCAGTAATGGTTGAACAACGCAGTAACAGTGGAGCGGCGCAGCGGTCGTGAGTAACTAGTTGTGGCCGTATACGAGGTGTTTCTCAAAAAGGCTGGCAAGGCGCCGTTTGAGCATGCCGGGTCACTAAATGCGCTGGATGACGACATGGCGCTGCTGTTTGCGCGTGATTGTTACAACCGCCGCGGTGAAGGCGACCAGATGTGGGTGATTAGGCGCGACCACGTCCTTGCCGTCCCCGGACAGAACCTGGAGATCTCCGACCGCGCCCACAGACACAGCGACGGTCAGCTGTTGATTGAGCTCCGTAAAGCTGCTGGTCTTGCCGCCGATGACTGAAAACCTGAACAGCGTTCCAGCAGTCGCCGATCTGGTGCTGGCTCTGGCCGACGACGAGTTGTGCGTGGGACAGAACCACTCTTGGTGGATAGCCGTCGGCCCGTTTTTAGAGGAAGATCTGGCATTTATGTGCATCGCTCAAGATGAGCTTGGCCATGCGCGTTCGCTCTATTCGCTGCTAACCGATGATCTGCTGGAAGTGGACTCCGTGGCTTTCCGCCGCGAACCGGGCGAGTATCGCAGCGCACATCTGACCGAATTGCCCTGCCACGACTGGTCTTACGCGCTGGTGCGGCACTACCTGTACGACACCGCCGAAGCCGTGCGCTGGCGTGCGTTAGAGAACTCAGCCTTCGAGCCGCTAGGCGCGCTGGCGCGTCGAGTGATTTTGGAGGAGAACGTTCACGAGCATCACGCGCGTAGCTTGATGACTCGGTTGCTGGGGAGCGAAAAGGGGCAAGAGCATCTATCTGCTGCTCTGACCGAGTTAGCGCCGCTGTCGGTTGGTTTGTTTGACCTTGCTTGCACGAATAGGGCTTGCACGAATAGTGAGGGTGAGTCAGGCGAGGCTGAATCAAACGCCAAGTCGTCTGCGTCGTCTGTTGAGCTAGTGGCAGATTTAGAGACGGCCGGAATAATCAGCCACAGCCTGGCCGAGCAAAGAAACCAGTGGCTGAGTGCGGTTACGGAGACGCTCAGGCCTTTTGGTTTGGATGATTTCTTTGAGGCCTTAACTACCGCAACCGCAGATATAGCCGTTGCAGCAAACACTGCCGCTGGCGCAAATATCGAGCCGGGACGTCTGGGTGAACGCAGCAGCCACTTCGCCGCTTTGCATCAGGAGATGATCGAGGTGTACGAGTTGGACCCAGACGCTCGTTGGTAAGGGCCCTGAGCGTGATGCTCTTGGCGGTTGTTTTCTAGCTCTCGGTGTTAATTGCTCGCCAGACTCGCTCAGGCAGCAAAGGCATATCTACGTGCTTAACACCCAGATGCGATATGGCGTCAATCACTGCGTTTTGAATCGCAGGTGTAGACCCAACTGTGCCAGCCTCGCCGACACCTTTGGCGCCTAGAGGGTTGATGTGGGTGGGAGTCTCCAGCTTGACCAGCTCAAACAAAGGCAGTTCCGGTGCGGAAATCACTGCGTAGTCGGCGAAGTTGCTGCTTAGCGGGTTGCCGTCTTTGTCGTATACAAACTCCTCTAGCAAAGCCTGGGCTGCTCCCTGACCCAGACCGCCGTGCACCTGTCCCGCTGCCAAAGCAGGGTTGAGAATGGTGCCAGCGTCATCGCAAGCGATCAATCGCTTCAGCTCCACTTCGCCGGTGTGCCGATCAACTTCAACTACCGCCAGATGCGCTCCGAAGGGAAACGTCGGTCCTTCAGATTCGAACGATTCTTCTGCGTGCAGCAGACGCGGTCCGTAGTCGTGGCCGAGAGGCTCATCGTTGTCGTTATCTTCGCTAGCCAGGTCTTTGCTAGCCAGCTCTCCTGCTACGTCTGCCCAACTAACGCTGATCGCTGGAGTTCCAGCCACACTAAAAGTTCCTGCGGCTGCATCTAGCTGCACATCTTCCTCGGATGCTTCCAGCAGTCCTGCAGCTACGCGGGTTGCTTGCTCGACAAGCGTTTGTGATGCCTCCCATATCGCTGCCCCAGCTAATTGCACCGATCTAGATCCGCCAGTGATGCCGCCGGTCGGCACTAGATCTGTGTCGCCGTGAATTACCTCAATGTCGTCGTAAGCCACTCCGGTGCGGTCTGCGATCAGCATTGCCCATGCGGTGTGATGGCCTTGGCCGTACGGCGAGGAACCGGTACGAGCCACGATGCGGCCACCTTGCACCAACTCCACCGACCCATATTCACTGCGTCCGATGCCAGCGGTTCGTTCAACGTATGTAGATAACCCGAGCCCAAGCCAACGATCTTCATCGGTTGATAGCCGCCGGACCTGCTCTGCTCGAAGGGCGTTGTAGTCAGCTGCTGTGAGCACTGCGTCTAGTGCGGCTTCGTAGCGACCGGAGTCATATGGCGTGCCGGTTTGCGTTACCAGTGGAAAGGCTTCGGGCGCGAGGAAGTTTTGGCGGCGTACCAGCGCTGGATCCATCTCTATGGCATGGGCGAATGCGTCGACTGCGCGTTCGATGGCCGCGGCAGCTTCGGGACGACCAGCACCGCGATACGGACCAGTGGGGGTGGTGTTGGTAACCACCGAGGCTGAGCTGAAGCTCAGCGAAGCGATGTCGTAGCAACCGTTTAACATCGCCAAGCAGTTGCCTGGCAGGCCAGCGCCCATCGATGCGTAAGCACCTGACTCTTGAACTACTCGCAGGCTATAAGCGGTGATACGCCCATCACGATTGCCGCCGATTTTCATGTACTGCACCTGCGCGCGGCCGTGCACTAAGCCCACCATGTCGGCGCTGCGCGGAGGAATCCAAGTAACGGGCACTCCGCAACGCTTAGATAGCCAGCCCAGTAGAGCCTCTTCGGGTGAGGGTCGAGCCTTAGCGCCAAAGCTGCCACCGACATCACGCGACACCACGTGCACTTGCTCTTTTTCTAACCCCAAGATTGCGCACAATCCGCTTCGCACAGGATGAGGTCCCTGGCCTGCGTTGAAATGATGCAGACGCTCATCATCACCCCAATACGCGGAGGCCACACGTGGCTCCAACGGAGCGGGTGCGAGCCGGTTGTTGACCGATCGCACCTCGCAAACAACCTCGCAGTTAGCGAAATCGGCTTCTATGTCTTCGGCCAAATCTTCAGACGTCAGGCGACACACCACATTTCCTTCGGCGGCGTCATCAAACAGCTTTATGGCGTCTGGCGCCAGGGCGGCCTCAACGTCTGTTAACGCTTCCAGAGGCTCGTAGTCGATCTCAACTAATTCGGCCGCGTCGGCCGCAGCCGTCGCGGTGGTTGCAACAATGGCTGCGATCGCTTCACCCACAAATCGCACGCGACTGTCAGCCAGCAGCGGACGAACCATTGCGGCGTCGAACGCCGGGCTAGATAACGGGTACGGCCCGATGTCAAGGTCGGCATGGGTAACCACATCAAGCACGCCTGGCGCTTGGAGAGCGGCGCTTGTATCGATTTGGGTTAGTACTGCATGGGGCATCGTTGAGGTGACGTAGTGCACGTACGCCGTGTTAGTTGACGCCATGTTGGATACGAACTCGCCTTGCCCTCGTAGCAGGTGGTCGTCTTCGCGGCGGGTTACGGATGTCCCTCGCAGAGTCATAAAAACACTTTCGTTTTCGTAGGAGAGCCAGAAAGTCTGGTCGCAGCGTGCGACGCGGGTGCTGAGCGTTGCGCAACGCAGCAGTGATTGTGCCAGCTAGCTGCGGTGGTAGTTTCGTTGGCAAGCGAGTGGCTACTTAGCGAAGCCCGGTTCGAATCCGGCACTGTCCCGCAACGGTGAAGCTCCGATTACCCAATCGGAGATAAGTCCGACCGTTTGTCGTCGCTTTAGCGCAACAGTTCCCGAGGAGGGCTGCGGCGGCAGATCCCTGCCGTTCGAAACGATCGACAGGATTCCAAATGCCGTTGTTAGTGCCATCACCAGAGGTAACCCAGTCACGGCTGCGACAGAAGCCACGACAGAAAAAACTGAAAAAGAAGGTGTTTAAGTCTGGGTTGCTGCTGACAGCGCTAGCGCTGTTGACGTTTGGCTGTGGCAGCGATACAGCCGCCTCAACCAGCACAGTGTCGAGTCGGATCGTTTCTATCTCGCCGACCGCTACCGAGGTCTTGTTTGCCATCGGTGCCGGACCACAAGTAGTCGCCGCGGATGAGTTCAGTACCTATCCGCCGCAGGCGCCGATGGTTCCAGGGCTATCTGGTTGGGCGCCCAACGTTGAGTCCATCGCTAACTACAACCCAGATCTGGTGGTGATGTCAGATAACAGCGTCGTCGAGGAGCTGCGAGCGCTTGGCCTTGATGTCTTGGTGCAGCCAGCGGTAACAAACATGGAGGGCGTTTACGCCCAGATCATCGAGATGGGCGAACACACCGGTAATGAGCAAGGTGCCGAAGAACTAGTAGCCAGCATGCGCAGCCAAATCACCGACCTGGTGAGTGCCAGCGCCAGTGCCGCCTCAGAATCGCAGACCTTTTTTCACGAGCTTGATGACACGCTTTATTCGGTCACCTCTGACACTTTCATCGGCTATTTGTATTCGCTGGTTGGTCTCACAAACATCGCTGACGGTAGCGATCCGCAGAATCCCGACAGCAGACCCACCGTTGCATATCCGCAGCTCAGCACGGAATATGTTCTGGCCGCTGACCCAGACCTCATTTTCTTTGCCGATGGTCAATGTTGCGGGCAAACCGCTGAGACCATTTCTGAACGTCCGGGCTGGGCTTCGCTTTCTGCGGTGCGCAACGGCAACGTCATAGAAGTGAACGCTGACATCGCTAGTCGCTGGGGCCCGCGGTCGCTGGACTTTTTGCGTGCCATCGTCGATGCGCTAATCGAGGCTCAAGGCTGATCGATGCAGTCGAGTACCTGGGCAAAGCCTGCAAGAAGCAGTGTTTGGGCCTTAGCGATCCTGGCCACGCTCACCGCAGCGGCAGCGGGGATGACTTTTGGTCCGGCCGATATAGGTCTGTGGGAGGTAATCCTCGAGCTAGCCGACCAACTGCCGTTCATTTCCACCGACAGTGGGCTGAGCGACATCCACGCAAGCATTGTGACCGAGGTGCGAGCACCGCGGGTAGTTCTAGGTGCGCTAGTGGGAGCCTGTTTGTCGATCAGCGGTGCGAGCTATCAGGCGGTGTTTCGCAATCCGCTAGCCGACCCGTATTTGCTAGGAGCCGCAGCGGGCGCAGGTTTGGGAGCAACGGTTGCGATCGTTACTGGTTCCGGTGACGGGGTCGGCGCTATCGACCTGGTGGTGATACTGGCCTTTGTGGGAGCGCTCAGCGCGGTGGGAGCTACCTACGCCTTGGGGCGCACTGGCACGGGCAGCCGCTCACCGGCCTCGCTACTGCTAGCTGGTGTTGCCATCACCAGCTTTCTTACCGCGGTGCAAACTTTTTTGCTTCAACGCAACGGTGACACCATTCGCCAGGTTTATACGTGGATTTTGGGTCGGCTTAATACCGCCTCCTGGGATGAGGTCTGGCTGTTAGCCCCATACGCACTGGTGGCGAGTGCGGTGATGATTGCTTATCGGCGAGTGCTTGACGTAATGCGCTTGGGTGATGCGGAGGTGGAGTCGCTTGGTGTGCGACCGGGTTTCGTGCGAGGAGTCATTGTTGTGGCGGCATCGCTAGCGACAGCAGCAGCTGTGGCGGTGAGTGGGTTGATCGGATTTGTGGGAATAATCGTTCCGCACACGGTGCGGCTGGTAGTTGGTGCATCCAATCGGTTGGTGTTGCCGCTGTCTGTGCTGGTTGGGGCAGCGTTCATGATGACCGCAGATGTGATCGGGCGAACCATTACAGCGCCGTTTGAGGTTCCTATTGGTGTGATCACAGCGTTTTGCGGAGCGCCGTTTTTCTTGCTGGTGTTGAGAACTAGCCGCCGGGCCCTGTTGTGAGGTCAAGACTGTGAGGACAAGGTTGTGAGGTCGCACACCCGTCCGGTAAGCACCGGCGAAAGCACTGTTGAAAGCACCAGTGAAAGCACTGTTGAAAGCAACGGTGAAGGTGCTGCTGAAAGCGCCGGTGAAAGCACTGCTAAGGCAATGCTGGAGGCGCATGCGGTCAGGGTCTGCCTCGGTGGCCGCGAGGTTTTGAGCGACGTTGGGTTGCAAGCTGCCGCGGGTGAATGGGTAACTCTTGTAGGACCAAACGGGGCAGGGAAGTCGTTGCTGCTGTCTGTGTTGGCAGGGATTATTTCGACTAGCCACGACGAAGCTGCCTCTCCTAGTTCCGGGGTGTACTCCGAAGGTGAATCGGTAGCGGCGATGTCGCTGCGAAACCGGTCACGCAAGATTGCCTACGTGCCGCAACAGCCGGCCAAACCGGCAGCGATGACCGTGATCGACTACGTCTTGCTTGGTCGTACACCTCACATACGACTACTAGGAACCGAGAACGCAACCGATCGACAAGCTTGTGAGGAGGTCATAGAGCGGTTGGATCTCGCTGACTTGACTAGCCGCTCGCTTGAAACACTGAGCGGCGGCGAACTGCAACGCTGTCATCTGGCGCGCGCAATCTCACAAACCACCCCCATAGTGATTCTCGACGAGCCAACCACTGCGCTCGATATCGGTCATGAACAACAAGCGTTGGAGCTAATCGATGAGTTGCGAAAAGAGCGACGTCTCACGGTGGTAGCTGCCATGCACGATCTGACCGCGGCCGCTCAGTATTCACATAGTTTGGTGTTGCTAGCGGCTGGCAAGGTGGTGGCGGCAGGCACTCCCGACCAGGTTCTAAAGCAGCCATTGCTAAGCGAGGTTTACGGTGCCTCAGTGGAAGTGCTAAGCCGCGGCGACAACCTTGTGATCGTGCCGTTACGCCCTAAATTGTGATCGTGCTGCCGCAAGCTGTCGCTCGAACCTTCGTTTTGCAGAACTTATTCACCTCATGACAGACGCACCGGTAGACCCAGATGACCTTGTGGTCGAAACCGCAACCCCATCAGCCGATTCCTTCGCCGGTATTCAAGATGAAAACGCAACCCCGCCTGTTGAAGGTCCGTCAATAGAAGGTATGCGCACAGCCTCTTCGTTGGTGATGGTCAATACCGGTGACGGCAAAGGCAAATCAACAGCCAGCTTTGGGGTGGTAGTTCGGGCTGTGGCGCGTGGCTGGTCGGTAGGAGTAGTGCAGTTTTTGAAGTCCGGCGATTGGAACGTGGGCGAGGAAAGCGTTTGCCGCGAAAAGCTTGGCGTTGATTGGTGGGTTCTAGGGGAAGGGTTCTCGTGGGACTCTGAGGACCTGAGCGAGGATGAAGCGATCGCACAACAAGCCTGGAGCCAAGCCAGCGAAATAATCGCGGCGGGCAAGCACCGTCTGGTGGTGCTAGATGAGATCACTTATCCAATGAGCTGGGGCTGGATCAGTACCGACGAGGTGATAGCCGCCCTAGCAAGTCGCCCATCTAATGTCAACGTGATTTTGACTGGACGCGATGCCCCGGCAGCGTTGATTGAAGCTGCCGACACGGTTACCGAAATGAAAAAAATAAAACACGCCTTCGATGAAGGCATCCTCGCAAAAAAGGGGATTGACTATTAGTTGTCTGCGAGCAGGACGTTTTCTAACTTGCTTGGCTCGAACTGGCTCGGTTGCCGGGTTGGCGGCTGTTGTTGTCGCAATGCTCCTTGTCGCGGCTTGCTCAAGCGGAGCAACCTCAGACTCAACAACCTCGACCGCCGACGGTTCTTCAATCTCAAATCCGACAGGTGGCCCAACGACGGCTCCTAGCACCACGGTTGATCCCGGCCCGACCCGCGGCGGAAACGCCACGATCTTGCTAGCCAACGACCCCACACCTTTCACAGGCTGGTCGCCATGGGATGACGTGTGTGCTTGGGCGTGTCGCAATGTGCTTGACCACGTGCTGGAAACCCTGGCGGTGGTGTTGCCTGACGGAACGGTCCAGCCGTGGCTGGCACAGTCCATAGACCCGGACGTGTCGCTGAAGCTCTGGACCGTCGAGCTGCGCACGGGCATCAACTTCTCCGACGGTCAAGCGATGACCGCCGCTGTGATCAAAGATGGCATCGATAGTTACCTGAAGTCCGGCGACGCAAGCCGCGGGCACGTCCGCGATGCACGGCTGCTGGCCGTGCAAGCCTTAGACGATGAGACGCTGATATTCGAACTGAGCGAACCTGTCGGCGGTTTTGCTGCGTCTCTTGCCGGACCGCTCGGACGGGTGTTTTCGGTTGCGGCCGTCGAAGCAGACGAGGATCGGTTTGCTGTCGCTCCGGTGGGCACCGGTCCATTCAAGTTTCAAAGCTGGTCGCCTGGTCAGCCGGTGGTGCTGAGTGCCAATAGCGATTACTGGATGGCAGACCCCGAGGGTGAAAGCCTGCCCTACCTGTCTCAGTTGACCTTTGTGCAGGTGCCCGATGAAAGCGACAGGCTGGCTCAACTGTTAGCGGGTGATGCCGAGGTGATGCAAACCCGGGTGCCTCAAACTATTTCTGAGGCATCTGAGGCGAGTGAATCGCGTGCTGATTCGCTCACCGTGGTCAGCCACATTGACGACAATGTCGGTGCCATCGTGTTTAACACTTTGGAATCGCCTTTTGATGACGTGCGTGTAAGACGAGGCTTGGCGTTAGCGGTAGACCAAGAACAGTTGCTAGATGTCATTGACACCGACGTGCTGCTGGCGACTCAGTGGTGGGCTCCAAGCAGCGTTTGGTACTCCCAGCTTGCGGCTGACCAGTGGCCCACAAATGACTTGACCGCAGCAGCCGAGCTGCTGAACGACTACATCGCAGACCCGGAACGATCTGACGAACGAGCTAGCGGTGAACCGGTGCAGGTGCGCATTCAATGCACCGACGACGTCGCCTTGGTGACGCTGCTAGACGAGCTAGCACTACAGCTTGATGCGATCGGTCTGGTCGAGGTGATACCGGAGACGGTCACGCGTACCGGTCTGATTCAGCGAGTTACTGGTTCGGTGGCTGACAGTCCGTCGTTTAGCGGAGATTTCACAGCCACCTGTTGGCGACTCGGCGGCGAGTCTGATCCGTGGGTGCTGCTAGAGGCAGCGCTGGGCCCTATACGCACCTCACCGCTCAATATTGCAAACCTGTATACCGAGGATCTTGCCGCTCTGGCGGATCTGCTCCAGGGCACCTACCAACCAGCCGCTCGTCGGTCCATCATTGAAAAGATCATGCAGGTGTTTGCTTCTGAAGTGCCGTACCTGTATTTGGGGCACTCGCAGAGCGCGGTGATCGCACGTTCCGAAGTACGGGGCATAGAGGAGTGGTCGCTGCCGTCGGGGGAGGTAGTGCAAGGTCATCGACTGGGAGTGGGGCGTTACACAGAGCTTTGGGTCCCCAGTGGATGAAGGCACAACTGGTGCAAACCCAATCGATGCAGGTTCAGTGGATGCCACGGTTTTGGGGTGGGAAAAGCATTCACGACAGCGCTTAGACCCACCCGAAGGTTTCGGCATTAGCCGTGTGGCGATCGAGCATCGCGGAGCATTTGAACTAATGGGACCGTTTGGCTACCTCACCGCCTCTTTGGAGCCAGGGCTGAGGCGAAAGGCTCGCTCTCCGGAAGACTTCCCCGCGGTCGGTGATTGGGTGGTTCACGAGCTGGCACCAAGTCATGACCGAAGGGTTGTCTTGACGGAATTGTTGGAACGTCATTCGGTGTTGATGCGCAGAGCGGCCGGGCACAAGCCAACCCCACAGATTGTTGCTGCCAACGTGGATGTGATGGGAGTGGTTACAACTACTGAGCTGTTGACGACCGGAGCCGACAACGAAGACGGGTATCGGCTTGAGCGGTATCTGGTGGCGGCGGCTCAGGGCGGGGTGCAGGCGGTGTTGGTGGTGAATAAGGCCGACTTAGCCGAGCCTGACCTGGCAGCTATCAAGCGGCGTTTTGCGGCCGCAGCTGACCCGGTCAAGGTGCTGGCCACCAGCGCAATTACTGGCGCTGGGATTAGCGAGCTAGCGGAGCTTGCAGCCAACGGTTCGACGCTGGCGTTGGCCGGAGCGTCTGGTGTGGGGAAGTCGTCTCTGGTGAATTGCTTGCTTGGTCGCGAGGCTGTGGAGGTGGGGTCGGTGGGAGCGTCCGGCAGCGGACGTCATACGACTATTAGGCGAGAGTTGTTCGTGGTGGCTGGCACTGCTGCTGCTTCGGGTTCTGCGGCTGGCGCCACATTGGGCACGGTTATTGACACTCCCGGGCTTGCAGACTTGGTGCCTTGGACAAGTGGTTCCAGGATCGGCTTAGACCAGGTGTTTGCCGACGTTGCTCAGCTCGCACAGCAATGTCACTTCTCAGATTGCTCACATCGCAGCGAACCAAACTGTGCGGTGCGCGAGGCGGTTGAACAAGGACGGCTTGCGCCGAGACGGCTAGACATTTATCTGACCCTGGCGCAAGACCAGGACTAGAAGATCTGGCCGAAGAGCCTGTTATTTCCTTCGGCTATTTGCCTTTGAATTGGGGCGGACGCTTGTTCATAAACGCGTTCACACCCTCGCGATAGTCATCGCTTTCAAAGCACGCCCGAATCATTGCCTCTACTTCGGTGAAATCACGGTCTTGGTCTGGCTTTGACCATTGACGCACAGCTGCCTTGGCTGCGGCGATGGTCATGGGAGCATTTTGTGTGATGCGATCCGCCCAATCCGCCACGGCGCTGTCCAGGTCGGCTTTGGGGACAACTCGATTAATCAAGCCCATCTGCAGTGCTTCCTCAGCGCCAAATCGATCGGCTAAGAAGAAGATGCGCTTAGCGGCCGATGGTCCGACCAAACTAACCAGCGTTCCTATCCCTGCGTGCCCGTAGCCAAGGCCTAGTCGCGCGGCCGGGATGGTGAACTGAGCATCGTCGGCGGCCACGCGGATGTCAGCGTTGAGAGCGACAGCTAGACCGCCACCGATGCAAAAGCCGTGGATGGCTGCAATAAGGGGTTTGTTCATGCCGCTTAGTGCTTTGTGGGCGAGGGTGGTGGCGTCGTCGTAGTTGCGGTTGCCGTCAGCGTTTGAACGGTTTTTACCAAATTGAGAGATGTCTGCGCCGGCTGCGAAGGCAACCTCGCCAGCACCGCGCATTACCACCACTCTGATGTCATGGTCGTTTGCTAGCTCGGTAGCAGCGTCGGCCAGCTCGCTCCACATGTTGGTGCTGATGGCGTTGCGGCGTTCGGGGTGGTCAAGAATTATCTGGCCGGTGTGACCATCTCGCCTGACGTGTATCTGTCCGCTCACGGCTGCGACATTACAAGTGAACGAGGAGCGCCCAGCAACGCTGCTATTAGTTCTAGCGCGGTACCGACAACATCAACGGGTCACCGCTAGCTACCGTGCGGGGGTCGATGAGCGTTCCGCACCACAGAACTACTCCGCAATCAGTGCCGCTGGCTGTAAAGCAGCGGCTATCGCTGCGTTCGGCAATGCCGTGGCTATCGCTGCGTTCGGCAATGCCGTGGCTATCGCTGCGTTCGGCAATGCCGCGAACATTGTTGCCATCATTGCGTTCGGCAATGCCGTGGCTATCGCTGCGTTCGGCAATGCCGCGAACATTGTTGCCATCTTTTCGCTCGGCAAAACCATATGCGAAAACGATGTGCGTACTTATTGGCGTGTGCGCTGCGGTGACGGTCTCGTGTGCACCGGGAATAGACGGAGTCGCTGCAGATTCGCAAACCGGTGGCGCAGCTTCTGCACTAGATGGCACCGGCTCTGGTAACGGCGCAAACGATGGGGTTTCAACGGACGGTACCGGTGGAGCTTCTGCCGGAGCGGGCGGTACCTCTGGCGACGATCCCGATAGCAGCACTCAACAAGATCAGGTCAGGCCAACAGGGTCCACCGCAAGCTCTACACCGCTGACAATCTGGCCATTGACAGGGCTGGCGAACACTCCAGACCCAACAAGCCCAGCATCAACAAACACTGGGGCCGTGTTACCAACACGGCCTGCAGTTGTAGTCAAAATCGACAACCATGAACAAGCTCGCCCACAGTTTGGAATAAATCAAGCCGATCTCGTTTACGAACAGGTCGTTGAGTACGGGCTTACACGCTTCGCCGCGGTGTTTCACAGCACCGACGTTGAGATGGTCGGGCCGGTTCGTTCGGTCCGCACCAGCGACTATGCGCTGCTGACAAATCTTGGCGTGCCCTTGTTTGCCAACAGCGGTGGTTCGGCGGGGGTGCTGGCGGGTCTGAGTGAGATCGACACGGTGAATGTCGGCTCCCACGTCAATTTCTCCGCTTATTGGCGACAGCCGGGTCGGCGTGCTCCTTACAACCTGATGACCAGCACTACGCATCTGCGAGAGATCGTGGCTACTGGTGGTCTAAGTACGACTACAAGCCCGGCAGCTAGCGGCCCACCCGCGCCGTTGTTTGATTTTCGGTTGGAGCAGGCTCTAACAGGCGAGACCGAGATCAAAACCGATTCAAGCAGGACAAACCTGGCTACCCCGGCAAGCGGTGTTGACCTGGACTTTGGCGACACCAAGGTGAGCTACCGCTGGTCGCCAGACGCAGAGGCCTGGTGGCGCACCCAAAACGGAGTGCTGCACTTAGACACTGTCGGTCAGGTAGTGGCACCGCAAAACGTCATCGTGCAGTTTGTTGTTTATAGCCGCAGTGAGGTTGATCCTCGATCACCACAGTCGGAGCTACTCGGCCAAGGAGAAGCCTGGGTGTTTACCGACGGCGGGCTTGTACGCGGCAGCTGGGAGCGCACCGAAGCGGACGACAACACGGTGTTCTCCGACTTGGCTGGAGACACCATCTTGCTGACACCCGGGAAGACTTGGGTGGCCCTAGTGCGTATAGGTCAAGCCACCATTGTTAACTAGTTAGCTAGATAACGGAGTCAGGGTTAGTTAGCTAGCTGAGTCCGGTTGGGTTGGAACCCACGAAGCGTCTCGTCGCTCGCGAAACGCCGCGATGCCTTCTGTCGCTTCTTCTTCACGAAACAACCTCTGGCTGGTTTCGGTCGTCCATTCCCATGCCTCGTGTCGAAGCATTTGTGGCACTCGTGTTACCAACTGCTTTGCCGTTGCTAGGGCGTTGGGGCCGCCGCGTACAAGCTTGTCGATCACTTCCTGGGTGGCGTCATCTAATTCATCACGCTCAACGGCATGATTGATTAGTCCCACCTCCGCTGCTCGGGCTGCCGGAATTCGTTCTCCGCTCAAGAACAGTTCGCTGGCGTCAGCGCGCCGCAACTTTGGCAGGCAAACAACAGAAATCACTGCGGGTGCCACCCCAATGCGAACCTCGGTAAAGGCCAGCACCACATCATTTGCGGCAACAGAAATATCCGGCGCAGCCGCAAACCCCACACCGCCGCCGGTGCAGTGTCCGGCGATGCGTCCAACTACAGGCTTCGGGCACGTCATGATGGTTTCGAGAATCTGCACGAAGTTGTGGCGAGACTCGGGTGCCTTGACTCCGGGCTGGCTGGCCTTCAAATCCGCTCCCGCGCAGAAGGTATTGCCAACGTTGGTAAACAAAATCACCCGCACGCCCGGATCGGCCAGGGCGCCTGCTAGATGATCGCCTACGTCATTGACTAGCTCAACGCTAAGAGCGTTGCGATTGTCTGGGCTATTCAGCGTGATAGTGGCAACGCCGCTTGAAACGTCATAGAGCGCTGCATCAGATGTGCTCTGGGTTGTACTCACGGCATTGAAGCTAATGGAGTATTTATCTAAGCTGCCGCAATGATTTCGCTCGCAACGCCAATGTTCCCCGCTCAAGCCGCCACCAACGACACGGCGTCTGAGGCCGCGGACACTCTCTTTGACGCATGCGGCGCGGACCCTTCATGGCTGTGCCGCCAGATGTTTGACCTAACCGACAACGCCACGGTCGCGTCGCTGGTTGGTTGGTTGGTTGAACGACCACTAACGATCTTGCTGATCTTGTTGCTGGCTTGGTTTGCTCGTCGTGTCGCGCATCGCTCCGTTAACCGTTTGGTGAGTCGGATGGTGAGAGATCGCAAGACGGAAGGCGAAGCCGTTCAGAGCGAATACAAGAGCAAGATCGATGCGCTTTCGCCGGTGGTGCTGGCACGCCGGCTTAGTGAGATGCGTGAACGTAGCGAACGCTCTCGCCAGCGGGCTCAAACACTGGGGGCTTTGTTTAACAGTGTCACCACAGCAGCCATAGCCAGCATGACGATTTTCATGGTGTTGGGAGAGTTGGGCGTAAACCTAGGTCCGCTGATTGCGGGCGCTGGGATACTGGGCGTGGCGATCGGTTTTGGCTCTCAAGCGGTTGTGTCGGATTTACTGACCGGCATTTTCATGCTGATTGAGGATCAATACGGTGTGGGCGATTCGATCGATGTGGGTGAGGCGTCGGGCACGGTGGAGTCGGTGGGGTTGCGTACAACGCGCATTCGCTCTTTGGACGGCACCCTGTGGCACGTACCAAACGGAGTCATCAAAAGGGTGGGCAACAGAACGCAAGGTTGGGCGCGAGCGGTAGTTGAAATTGATGTTGCTTATGACGCGGACATTGAGCAATCCATGGATGTGATTAAGGGTGTAGCCGACGAGCTGTGGGCCGAGCAAGTTGAAGAAATGACGATTTTGGAAGAACCGACCATGTCAGGAGTGCAGAACCTGGGAGCGGACGGTGTCACGATTCGTCTGGTGGTCAAGACCGAGCCGTCCGAGCAATGGGGTACAAGTCGGGAGCTGCGCAAGCGCATAAAGCTGGCGCTGGATGAGGCCGGTATAGAGATTCCATTTCCGCAGCGAACCGTTTGGGTGCGCAACGAGGGAACTAGCTAGGCAGGAGCCAGCTTGACGCTCACGGTGTCTGTGTTTGCTGAACCTGTGTTTGCTGAGCCTGGACTTGGCGAATCCGGGCTTGTTGGCTCTGGCGAAAGAACCAGTTCGGTAATGTGGCCGGCGTCAATCAGATCGTTGCGAGCGCCTTCCAATATCGCTATCCGCTCAGCGGTGCCTCGCACCTCGACCCGTTCGGCGATGGCTTTCAGCGGTTGTTTCGCCTCGGTTTTTGCACGGCGAACATCGCTAAGCACCGCAGCCGCGAGCATTACTGCGTTTGGTTCGTCGGCCGGTTGTCTGTGCCGGGTTTGCCGCAACACCTCGGAGCTGGGCCAGCTCGCTCGATGAATTGACCCTTGCTGGGTCCAGCTCCAAACCTCCTCGGTAACGAACGGCATAAACGGAGCGAACAACCGCAGCTGTGTGTCAAGAGCGATCTTGAGCGTGGCTTGAGCCGATGCCGCCGCTTCTGGACCCTGAGTGCCATAGGCGCGACCCTTCACTAACTCCACATAGTTGTCAGTAAAGCCCCAGAAGAACTGCTCGGTGCGTTCGAGAGAGCGCGCATAGTCAAAGTTTTGAAATGCGTCGCTGGCGGCGTCAACCACATCGGCCAAGTTGGCTAGCAGGGCAGCGTCTAGCGGGCTAGTGATTAGGTCGAAGTCGGCAGCGACTATTTCACCTGCGCCGCCTACGTCGGCTTCCTCGCCTGTTCCGTCTGTCCCGAGGTTCAACACAAAGCGAGAAGCGTTCAGGATCTTCACTGCCAGGCGCCGTCCGATCTTCATCTGGCCTTCATCAAATGCCGTGTCAGTTCCCGGTCGACCACTAGCCGCCCAGTAACGCACCGCATCAGATCCGTATTGCTCCAGCAGGCCAAGCGGCGTAACCACGTTGCCTTTGGATTTCGACATCTTCTTGCGGTCCGGATCGAGAATCCAGCCAGACAGAGTGCAGTGCCGCCACGGAGCGGTGTCCTCGGCTAGATGCGATCGCACCATCGTTGAAAAAAGCCAGGTACGGATGATGTCGTGACCTTGCGGACGCATGTCCATTGGAAAGGTGCGTTGCCACAGATCGTCGTCTTCGCCCCAGCCGCACGCGATCTGAGGAGTTAGAGATGACGTAGCCCAGGTGTCCATCACATCAACCTCTCCGCTGAAACCACCCGGCTGGTTGCGCTGATCTTCGTCATAACCTGACGGAGTGTGCGAAGAAGGATCGATCGGCAGAGCGCTCTCGTCCGGAGTAATCGGCTTGTCGTTTATTCGATTGCCCTTGTCGTCTAGCGGGTACCAGAGCGGGATAGGTACACCGAAATAACGCTGTCGGCTGACTAGCCAGTCGCCGGTGAGACCCTCTACCCAGTTGGTGTAGCGACTCTGCATGTATGACGGATGCCAAGCCATTTCATCACCGCGTTTGACTAGCTCAGCTCGTAAGCCAGGGTCGCGCCCGCCGTTGCGGATGTACCACTGGCGGCTTGTAACGATCTCCAACGGCTTGTCGCCTTTTTCGAAGAACTTCACCGCGTGAGTTATTGGCTCCGGTTCGTTCAGCAAGGCACCGGTTTCACGCAACATTTCAACCATTTCAGCCTTGGCGCTGTAAACGGTTTTGCCTGCGAGTCGCTTGAAAGCTGCAATCGCGCCAGGTGTAGAAATGGCCGCCGGCGGCTCGGTGACCAAGCGGCCATGTCGATCAAGTATCGGTCGCACTGGCAGGTCAAGCTCGCGCCACCAGATCACATCGGTGGTATCACCGAACGTGCAAATCATGGCCATGCCTGAGCCCTTCTCAGGGTCGGCCAGCGAGTGGCTCAGGATCGGCACTTCTACGTCAAATACCGGTGAGCAGGCCGTGCTGCCAAATAGCGGCTGGTAGCGGTCGTCGTCGGGATGGGCCACCAGCGCAACACAGCTGGCGATGAGTTCCGGCCGAGTGGTGGCTATTACTACGGAGCTATCTACTACGGAGCCACCTACTACGAGGTCATTGCTCGCGGGCGGGACATTGAGCTTGAAAGCAATCTGGTGATAAGCGCCTGAGATCTCACGATCTTCCAACTCCGCTTGCGCTACCGCCGTGCCGAATGTGGTGTCCCACAGCGAGGGAGCCTCCATTTGGTAGGCCTCACCGGCTGCAAGGTTCCTCAAAAACGCTCGTTGAGCTACTCGCTGGCAACGCTCATCAATGGTGGTGTAGGTCAACGACCAGTCCACGCTCAACCCAAGCTGTCGCCACAGCTGCTCGAAAACCTTTTCGTCTTCAACCGTCAGCTTGTGGCAAAGCTCGATGAAGTTGCGGCGAGAAATCGCCAGGTCACCTCGTTGCTTTAACGCCTTCGCGTCGCCAGCATCTGACGGCGGGGTGAAAACAGGGTCGTATGCCAACGACGGGTCGCAGCGCACCCCGTAATAGTTCTGCACACGACGCTCTGTGGGAAGGCCGTTGTCGTCCCAGCCCATCGGATAGAAAATCTCCGCACCAGTCATCCGCCGATAGCGGGCGATGGTGTCGGTGTGGGTGTAGCTGAAGACGTGCCCTACATGTAGCGATCCGCTGACGGTAGGTGGGGGAGTGTCAATGCTGAAAACCTGGGAGCGCTCGGCGGTGCGATCAAATCGGTAGATGCCTTGGGCATCCCACTGCTGCGACCACTTTTGCTCGATGCCGTCAATGGTGGGTTTTTCAGGAATTGATGGCATTTCCCCGCACGATACCGCTCAAAAGATCCTAACGATGCCAACCAAAGGACCGGAACAATGCCGACCAAGGGCCTCCTACTCAGCGCTTAAACGCTTATTTTGTGCGGGTTTTAGAAAATCCTCCACTTTTTGAACAAAGAGCGGTATCTTGAAATGTTCAAGCGGGGACACGCTTGAGCGCCGAGTCGTTTGTGCGAGCCCGCGGTATTAAATCAAAAGGGGTATTACTCAAATGATGGCGACGATTTTTACATTGATTGTCCTGGGCATGGTGTTCCAGGGCGCAATGGTTGTGGTCGACAGTGTTCTCGACACTGCTCGCGTTAATCCGGTTCTAAAAGCGATTCCGGTCCTCGGCTCAAACCTGAACTTGGTTTGGGCTTATGCATTGGTAGCGATTTCTTCGATCAACGATGGCGGACTACTTAACGGCATTGGCTACGGCTCGAACTTTGAATTCTTGTCGCTTGGTCGTTTCGGCATGGACATCGCAACTGCGCTTGCTCTGGCCGCATTCATTCCTGTGCGAGACGCTGCAATCAGCTTCATTCGCAATGGTTTCGGCGCAATGGGAAGCCGCGCTTCCTAACCGAAGCTAAGAAATAGCACTAAGCAAACAAAATCTAAACAGCCACGACGCCGGCTTTGACTAGCTCGGTCGTCTCGGCTTGCGAGTAGCCAAGCTCGCCCAACAGTTCAGCGCTGTGCTCACCCAGGCGTGGGGCGTGGTGGTGCAGACCGGTGGGGGTAGCTGAATAGTTCACAGCGTCGTGCACGTAGCGATACGTGCCTTCGCTGGGGTGATCCATTACCTGAACAAGGCCGACAGCGGCTAGGTGCGGGTCGTTGTCTAGCTCGGCTAGGTCAAGCACGGCGGCGGCTGGAATCGAAACCTGTTCGCAGAACTCCAACCACTCGGCGTTGGTGTGAGTGGTTGCTAGTCCATCGATCAACTCGTACAGCTCGTCGCTGTTGGCGATTCGATCGTTGTGCAGGCGAAAACGAGGGTCGTCCACTAGCTCTGGCTGGCCAGCGAACTCAAAGAACGCTTTGAAGTTGGCGTCGGTGTAGGGCAACAAGCACATCACACCATCGGCGGTTTTCATGGGACGGCGATGAGGCGACAGCAACCTCGGATAGCCAAACGGGCCTAGCGGCGGTTCGTAGGTGGCACCGCGATGATGCTCTACCAAGTTGAAGGCAACCATCGTTTCAAACATCGGCACTTCGATGGTTTGGGCTTCGCCGGTGCGTTCACGATGCAGCAGTGCGGCCATAACCGCCTGGACGATGTGTAGCCCTACAACCTTGTCCGCCATGACGCCAGGCACATATCCCGGTTGTCCGGTAGCGCGATCAATCAGGTTGCTAATGCCTGAGGCAGCCTGGATGACATCGTCGTAGGCGGGTCTGTCGCGGTAAGGACCCGAATGTCCGTAGCCGTTGGCGAGGCAATAAATCAGCCTTGGGTTTAGCTTTCGCACCGAGTCAGAGTCGAGCCCCAGGCGCTCCAGCGCGGTGTGTCGCATGTTGGTTACGAGGACGTCAGCCGTGGGGATTAAGCGCTCCACCACCTGTTTGCCTTGGGTGGTTTTTAGGTCGATCGACAAGGAGCGCTTGTTGCGTTGCAGATTGAGGCTGAAGCCCGACATGCCTGTATGACGAGTGGGCAGAGAGTTTCGCGTGGAGTCACCAGTGAGGGTTTCCACTCTCACTATGTCCGCTCCGTGATCGCCCAGCATGCGAGTGGCCAGCGGTGCCATCAAGATCGTGGTGAGATCAATGATGCGGTAAGAGGCGAGAGCACCCGGCGAAGGCTCGGTCTGTGATGGCTCTTCTTGTGAATGTCCGGTTTGTGAATGCATTCCGCTTATTTGGCTATTTGGATTTGCGCGACAGGTTTTCGCGTGCTCGGTCCTCGCGGTCGGCCGCTCCTACCCCATAGCCCATCACTAAGGCAGGCGCTAACACCACCGAACCGACGATCAGCGATAGAGCCACGACCCAAACCACAGCAGGGCTAAAGCTGGTAAAAAACCCCACCACGAACACCACCATGGCAATTGCGAACAGCGAATAGCCGAGGCGCTTGCCTCGCTGCGCCAATCGCCCGATCTCGCGCCGGCGAGAAAGAACGGGGTCGGGATCCGGGTCGTTTTTGCTAGCTGAATTACTTTTGCTAGCTGAATTATTTGTCGGCACTAGCTAGCGACACTAGTGAGCATTACTTGATGGCGGCACCACTGCCAGGCGTGATTGGGCCATTGCAGCTAGGCAGTAACTAGGCAGCAGAGCCAACCATCCCTGCCTCTGGTTGCTCAGCGGATGACTGCCCTGTTCCTGCTAGCGCAGCCTCAGGTCTTAGAGACGAGTCGGCTGGCCAAAGCAGACGGAAGCAGACATTGCAGATACCCGCGGCGATTATCAGGTCGCCAAACGAAATCACTTCTCGGAGCCAACTAACGCCAATTACTGGCCCTAAGCCATCCAGCAAGCCACCGTCTGTCTGCAACTGGCGCCCTGCGCCCAGCACAACGCGATACAAAGAGTCGGCGTCGACTATGCCTGCTGCCACTAATGCTTGCGGATCCACAGGCAGATAACCGTTTAACAGCAGCGGTATCAGGTTCATCACCGCACCGAGGGCGATCACGCTCATCCCCAGCAAATGACGGTTGATGATGGCTCCGAACGCGATGCACACCAACGAACCAGCTAACACATACTTCGCATAACTTGAGCTGATATTGAACCCGACAAGAACGGCTCCAATTGCGCCTAGGGGCAAAATCCAAATGTCTCTCTTTGGAGTTTTTAGAGTGGAATGCAAGGTGTCGAAAGCCTCGGAGCTAGAGCGACCAACCAGCGTGTTCATGCCGAGGCCAGCGGCTAGGCCGACCAGCACGGCAACAGAAATCAGAACCATGACTAGATGAGAGTACGTACGCCATTTTGATTTGTCTAGGGGCAGTTTTCGCTAGCGTCGGGGTTTGCAATATCGTTTGCAACAAGGCCGCCATGAGTCAAGATCAGCTGATTAGGCCGCAAAACGGCCAAATCACCCCGATAGAGGCCGCAGGAAGGTTTTGCTAATGGAGATTCGCGCGGAATTGACTGCCATCGTCTGGAAGATTGTTGCCGAAGAGGGCGGCACCGTCGCTGAGGGCGATGAGGTGCTTATTTTGGAATCGATGAAGATGGAGATTCCGGTAACGGCGCCCAGTGCAGGCACTTTGACCGAACTGCGGGTAAGCGAACAAGACAGTGTCTCCGAAGGCGATGTATTGGGAGTCATAACCTGAGCTCAAGTGCGAGCGCAATTGATTTTCGCGAAGTAATAGCGTTAATCGACGGCTTTCCAGCGCTAGCTGGCGCAGATTTTCAGGTGAGCACAGGAGAAATTGTGTGGCTAGCTGGCCGCAACGGCTCGGGTAAGACGACCCTTCTAAGGGTCTGCGCGGGCCTTATGCGGATATCGGGTGAGCGAGCCTCGGTGTTGGGCTACGACCTGCTAGCCGTCGGTGCCGCCGGAGCGCAAGCTCGACGCAGCGTTCGTGCCAATGCAGGCCTGCTGGGTCATGTTGATGCCCTTTATGACGACCTCACGGTTGCCGACCAGCTCGCCTATAACGCCAAATTGGTACGAGCCGGCAGCACCGAGATTGAAGCCGCTCTTGAGAGAGTGGGTCTAGAAGATCGCCTGCGATCGGTGTCGGTGAGACGACTCTCCGCCGGGCAGCGCAGGAGGCTGGCTCTTGCGGTGATGATCTTGAAACGACCAAGATTGTGGCTGCTCGACGAGCCTCATGCCGGGCTGGATAAGGCAGGCAGAGCAATGGTAGATGAGCTGCTTAATCAGGCTGCCTCAGCCGGAGCAACCGTTGTGATCGCAGCCCACGAACACAGCCAGAAATCCGATAGCGCTAAACCAACCAGCCAGCAATCGGGTCAGGTTCGTCAGGTTGTCTTAGCTGGCGGCCAGACACACCCGGCCGGACCCAATCAGGTCAAACCGGTCAGCAACGATGAATAGCGACGACGAATAACGATGAATAACGCGCCAACTAGCACTCCGTCTAGCGCCTTGCCTAGTTTCAAAACAAGAAATCTGGCCGACGCCTGGACCGTGTGTCGAAAAGACCTCACCGTTGAGAGGCGAGCCCGTATCACCGTCGGCCAGGTGGTTCCGCTCACACTGATCACTCTGGTTGTGATCGCTTTCGCCTTTGACGCCAACGCAACACTGCTGATCGGTAGCTCAGGTGGCGTGTTATGGATAGCGACTTTGTTCGGCGGGTTGATGCTGATCGGACGCAGCTTTAACACCGAACTCCACGGCGGCAACCTCGACGGCTTGCGTTTATCAGGCATCGCACCGCCCGCTGTTTTCGTGGGCAAGGCAATCGCCCTGGCGCTGCAGTTATTGCTGGTGGTTGTTGTATTGACCGGTGGCTTGGTGGTGTTTTATGAGGCACGAATTTCGCAATGGGGGCTGCTGGCGGTGACCTTGTTAGCAGGCTGCGCTGCGCTGGCAGCGAGCGGAACGATCTATGGAGCGATGACCGTCTCCACAGCGGCAGCAGATACCCTGCTGCCGCTACTGCTAATACCGGTAGTAGCCCCGGTATTGCTGGCCGGTGCGCGTGCGTTGGACGTGGCGCTGGGGGTCAACACCGGTTCGGGTTTTGGCTGGGCGGCACTGTTGGCGATCGTCGCAGCTATATACACAACGGTTGGGTTGGTGGCTTTCGGGCCACTGCTGGAGGATGTGTGAGCATGACAGCCACTTTGGGCACTCGTCTGTTGGCGGCGACAGCCATGCTCAGCGTGGCGGTGATGCTGATCCTGGCGCTGTGGGTATCGCCCCCTGATGTGGTGCAAGGCGATGCCGTGCGCATGTTGTACATACACGTGCCGTCTATCTGGGTGGCATATGGGTCGTTCGCGGTTACATGGGTGGCAAGCGCTCTGCTTTTGTGGCGGGGTGAACGTCGAGTCGACGCAGGACGCCACTATGACCGTTTGGCAGGAGCGGCAGCCGAAGTAGGTGTGTTGTTTACGGCGTTGACCCTTATAAGCGGTTCGCTTTGGGGGAGAGTGACCTGGGGCACCTACTGGCAATGGGATGCCCGGCTCACGACAACGGTCATGCTGTTGATCACTTACATCGGCTACCTGGCATTGCGACGCTTGCCCAGCAGTGGAGTGCTAACCGGAGTTAGGTCTGCGTCTGCGACGCAACATCGTCGAGCGGCGATTATGGCTTTGATCTCATTTGTGAACGTGCCAATCGTGCATTACTCCGTTGATTGGTGGCGCACTTTGCATCAAGAAGCCAGCCTTGGTATAGGCCAGGAGCCAGAGATCACTGGCGAGATGTATTGGACTCTGTTGTATTCAACGTTTGCGGTGACCTTGGTTGCGGCTTGGTTGATTACTCACCGTTATCGCTTGTTGCGTCTGGGTTCCATGGCCGATGACATCAAGCTGAGTGCACTGCTTTCACAGCGGCGCGGCGAAGACTCTCTGGTATGAATCACGCGGGCACCTTGTGGGCGGGCTACGGCATTTCGATTGTGGCTGTGTTGAGTTATGTGGCCTGGTTGCTGCGACGGGCTCGTGTGCTGGGGAACAGTCTTGATATTGCAGACTCACAGGCAGAATCACAAGCAGTGACACAACCAGAGGCACAAGAAAACGGTGCTAGCTCCGATGCGACCGATAGCGCCCAGTAGCAGTGAAACCGGTTGCAGTAGCTGGCCTGTATCTAACCGCACGATTTATCTAACTCATGGTTGATCTAACACCGCGAAATTTTCCGCCAGACCCGTCGTCCGACAAAGCTGGCGGCCAAGCAGCAGACACCGCTTCTGCCATCGCTGTCGTGCGCCGTCGTCGACTGATGGTCGCGCTCGTGGTAGCAGTGCTGGTCGTTGTGGCCGGTTTTGTCGCGATTCAGGGGCTGCAAAACGCCACGCTGTTTTTTAGAAACGCAGACGAGGCGGTAGAGCTGCGTGAAGAACTGGGCGAACGACGTTTTCGCCTGCAAGGACGAGTGGTGCCTTCAACGGTGGCCAGCGAAGGTGGCGTGACCACCTTCGAAGTGATCCACAACTGTGAGGTGGTGTCGGTACGTCACACAACCGACCCGCCCGAGCTTTTTAGCTCCCCGTGGATTCCGGTGGTGTTAGAGGGAGCTTGGACGCCTGGCGAGGTAACGAACATCGCCGGTGGCGATTCGCACTATTTCCTGAGCGATCGGATGTTGGTGAAGCACACCAACGAATACGTTTCGGCCAACGAAGCTCGAGTCGGCACCGGTGCGCCTGATGATCTGCTGACCGACTGCCCGGCCGAGCTGGCAGCCGCAGCATCTTGATGCAAACCGGCTGGCGAACACAACGGCAGCCAGCATGATTCCGGCGGCGCTTGGTCATATCGGAGTTGGCCTCGGACTGGCCGGAGCAGCCGCGACCGCGTTCGTTCTCGGTGCGGCTCTCGTAACCAAGCGACTCGACCGCGCTCGTCAGGCGTTGCTTTGGTTGGCGGTCATGTGCGTAGGAGTTCTGCTGGCGGTGGCCGCTATGGAAATAGCGATCTTGTCCGACAACTTCACCGTGGCATATGTGGCTCGCAATTCCACCACCACCACGCCGCTGATTTACAAGGTGGCGACCTTGTGGGGCGCGCTTGAAGGGTCGATCTTGCTCTGGGCGTTCGTGCTGTGCGGATACGTCGCAACCGCAGCTTGGAGCTTTCGAAATCGCATCACCGATCCGCTGCTGGCCTGGGCGCTGCTGGTGATGGCGCTGGTGTGCGTGTTCTTCTTTGCTCTGCTGATCGGACCGGCGGATCCGTTCGCAACTCTCTCGCAAGCTCCGCTTGAAGGCAACGGCCTCAACCCTTTATTGCGCAACCACCCGCTGATGGTGATTCATCCCGTGATGCTCTATCTCGGCTACGTGGGTTTCACGGTGCCGTTTGGATTTGCGATAGCGGTGTTGGTAACAGGTCGGGTGAATGAGCGCTGGCTGACCGACACACGGCGCTGGACGATGTTGGCGTGGGGATGTCTCAGCGTGGGCATCTTGTTGGGTGCTTGGTGGTCGTATGAGGTATTGGGCTGGGGCGGATATTGGGCGTGGGACCCGGTGGAGAATGCCTCGCTGTTGCCGTGGCTAACAGCGACTGCGTTTATTCATTCGCTGGTGGTGCAGGAGCGGCGAGGAGTGTTGGGCGCATGGAACCTGTCGCTGCTTACGGCCACGTTTGCTTTGACGATCTTCGGCACTTTTTTGACTCGCTCTGGCGTGTTGGAGTCCGTGCATGAATTCAGCGAATCGCCGCTCGGGCCAGCTCTGTTGGCGTTCTTTGCGGTGATTGTGGCTGTCTCTGTGGGGTTAGTCGCCTGGCGTGGAGATCGGTTGACCGGATCATCAAGGCCTGCTGGCGGGCTATCCACGACCTCGTCCGCCAACTCACCTACCATCTCGTCCACCATAGATTCGCCTTTGTCGCGTGAAGGCACCTTCTTAGCGAACAACCTGTTGTTTACAGGGGCGGCATTTGTCGTGCTGCTTGGAACGGTCTTCCCGCTGCTAATAGAGGCCTGGAACGGAGACAAGCTGGCCGTGGGTCGCCCGTATTTCGATCGCATGCTGGCACCGGTAGGAATCGGGTTGCTTGCGATGATGGCGCTTTCACCCACTCTGCAATGGCGTCAAACTTCGGGCGGGCTGTTAGCGCGCAGAGCACTGGGTCCGGCCGGAATAGGTGCGATCACGATGGTCGTAGCCGTGGTGGCAGGTGCGCACGGGTTTTGGCATGTACTGGCGTTGGGTTTTGCAGGAGCGGTGATCGGCAGCGCTCTGCGTCACTTGGTTTTTGCAGTGAGCAGACAAGGCTGGCGTGGGTTGACTGGCCGCAGCGGTGGTGGGATGGTGGCGCATATCGGAGTGGGTTTGATCGCGTTTGGGTTTATTGCCTCAAGCGCTTTTGATGCCGAGGGTGAGTTCACGCTGGCCGTGGGTGAGACCGCAACGGTGGCAGGTCACGAGGTGCGCTTCTTGTCGATGAGCGACGAGCTTGAAGGCGGCAATCGAGTGGTGAGAGCCGAATTTGATGTCGTTGGTCGCGGTGTGCACGCTCCTGCGGTTACTCGGTTTGCAACCTTTGGTCAGCCGATCTCAACACCTTCGGTTGCGACGGGTTTGGTCGACGACGTTTACCTGAGCTTGGTGGCGATCCCTGAATCGGGCAGCAGCGAGGTGTCGGTGCGCGTGTTGATAAAGCCTTTGGTGCTTTGGATGTGGGTGGGAGGCGGTGTGCTGGCGTTAGGAGTGTTTGCGGCGCTGCTTGGTTCGCGCGGTTCGCGCCGTTCGCGCGCCAACTCGCTCGGCTCGAATACAAGTTCCCGAAATGGCAGGGGCCCAAATGCTGCCGAGGTAGCCGGAACTAGCGCTTCCGCGGCACCCAGAGCAGCGGCAGCCAAAGCACCCAAAGCTGCGCCTACCGAAGCCGCACCAGTGACATGAGCGAGCACGATCAAGAACATGAGTCGGGTAACTCGCAGCCTCTCTCACAGCGCTCCCGCTGGATAGCCGCGTCGATAGTTGCGGTGTTGGTTGGAGCACTGATTGTGGTGCTTGCTACCAGCACGCAAGGCGGCGACAACCGAGTTGCCAGCCCTCTAATCGGTGAACAGGTACCGGCCGTAGAAAGCGAGTTGCTGCTCAGCGACACGGGAGGCACCACGGCATCGGGCACCAATGCATCAGGCGCAACAACAGACGTCTCAACGACTTTCAATATCGATGCGCTAACCAATCGCTGGGTGTTAGTGAATTTCTTCGCCTCGTGGTGTGTGCCTTGTCGCCAAGAACATCCCGAACTAGTGGCCTGGAGCGACAGTCATCGCTTTGACGGTCAAGTCGTGAGCATTCCTTTTGGCGACACCGATGAAGACGCAATCGGCTTCTTTGCTGAATACGGCGGTGACTGGCCAGTGCTAAGAGACTCGAATGCCCGCTGGGCGGTGGCCTTTGGAGTGTTGCGCCCGCCCGAGTCGTTTTTGGTTGCGCCTAACGGCACGGTGGTGGCCCGCTGGCAAGGTCGGATAACCGCAGCCGAAATAGACCAGGTGATCGCCGAAGTCACCAGCGCATGACGCGCACCTCTGACGACGGTTCCGTCGCCGGAACCTGCGGCACCGCCAACCCCGTCTCCGATAACCCCGTGGCCGATAGCACCGTCGCCGGTAGCTCTATCAGTGACCGGCCTGCAACAAGCGCTACTTGGCTTGTGCGCCACAAGCTGCTGGCGGCTTGGCTAGTTGTAGCTGTGGTCGCTCTTGGTGCCCTGGTTGTGGCGGTAACCGCAAACCCCCCACCCGCCACCGAAGCGGCTCGTGCGGCCGAACTGAAGGAAAACACGTTGTGTCCGGTGTGCGATGGGCAAAACGTGCTGGAGTCAAACGCTCCCGTGGCCGCAGCCATTCGCCGTCAAATTGATGAGCTGGTTGAACAAGACCGCAGCGACGAAGAGATAAGAACATTCTTGGCACGCCAATATGGCGACGATGTAAACGCTCTGCCCCCCGGCACAGGCTGGGGATCGCTGGTGTGGGTGTTGCCAGTGGCTGGGCTGCTAGCGGCCGCAGCGGGTCTGGTGCTGCTGTTTAGAAACTGGTCGCCAGACCGCTCGCCAGATCGTCTACAACACGGTGATGCTGCTAGCCCAACCAGGCGAAGAGGCACTCGTTTCAACAGGCGCTACAACAAGCCGAGTAATAACAAACCCGGGTTTACCAGGCGGTCGCGCGGAGCGATCACCCTGGTTCTCATTGCCGTAGGAGCGATCACTATCGGAGTCGTTGTCGCCCGCACCGCAGGGCTGGCAATCCCTGGTCAAACCATCACCGGCGAGATCGATCGCTCTGCGCGCTCGCTGCTGTTTGACGCACAAAACTTGTACGCCCAAGGCGAAGACGAGCAAGCGCGCGAGCTAATCAACGAAATATTCGCCACTACAGATGATCTGCCCGAAGCGTTCATCTTGTCGGCGCGCTTATATGAGCGCGAGGGCGAGGTGCTCAGCGCACTGGTTGAGCTTGATCGGGTGCTGAACGCCGACCCAGACCAAGTTGACGCACTGACACTTCGTGGCTGGCTGCTGGTGCGTATACCCGACGAAGAGTTGATAGCCGAAGGCATCGGTTCCCTTGATGCGGCTCTAGCGCAGACGCCCGACCAGTTTGACCCGTGGGTGTTTCGTGGTTACGTGGCACGCGTAATCGAAGGAGATCTACCCCTGGCAGTCGAGCTTTACGAACAGGCCTTGCTACGTAATCCACCGCCAGCGATGACAGAGCAACTGAGTGGGCTTATTTCAGAAATGCGTGCCGAAATCAAGGCCCAAGCCGCGCAGTAATCGGTGCAAAACCTGCAAGAACTTGCCGAGAGCTAGCTGTCGGTAGTGTTGCTTTGTGGCAAAACGCGGGCGCAAGAACGACCCAGTTGCCCCTGCAGAAGCGGTTGAGCCTGTACCAACAGGTTCAACCGGTTCAACGGGTTCACCTGTAGCTGACGAGCAAGTAGCCGCCGCTGTGGGAGCGGTAATTGACCCGGAACTACGACGTTCGTTGGCGCAGATGGGCATGTTGCGAGCCGCGGCAGTGGCCGGCCACGCGGCCCAAGTGCTCATCGCCTTGCCAGCGTCAGACTGGCCCGTAGTTGAACAGCTGCAAGACGCCATAAAGACCACCGTTACCGCTTTGGACGGCATTACTGACGTTGCCATTGAGCTAACCGTGATGGACGAACACGAGCAGGCCACCCTTCGTTCGCAGCTAATTGGCGATCCGGCAGCCACGGCGGGCGAGCAACCCGCTCACGGCCATGCTGAAGGCCGCGCGGTGTCCTTCGCTGAGCCCGGCAATGCCACCCGAGTGCTGTTGATCGCCAGCGGCAAGGGCGGAGTAGGTAAATCCAGCGTCACGGTAAATCTGGCGATTGCGCTAGCACAGTTAGGGCAACGAACGGCCGTGGTTGATGCTGACGTGTGGGGCTTTTCCATTCCACGGATGCTGGGTGTGCCGCGACCACCGGTGGTAATTGATCAGATGGTGGTGCCGGTAGAGGCACACGGCGTGCGCTGTATTTCGATGGGCTTTTTTGCTCGTGAAGACCAACCGGTTATCTGGCGGGGTCCGATGCTGCATAAGGCTTTGGAGCAGTTTCTGACCGATGTCTATTGGGACGAGCCGGACTATTTGCTGGTGGATTTGCCACCAGGCACAGGCGACATTTCGCTGTCGCTGGCGCAATTTTTGCCTCGCTCAGAGCTAATCGTGGTCACCACACCACAGCCAGCAGCTCAAAAAGTGGCGCAGCGCGCAGCGCTTATGGGTAGTCGCGTCAACCTGCAGGTGCGAGCAGTCGTAGAAAACATGAGTTGGTTTAACGGCGACGATGGCAAGCGCTACGACATCTTTGGTTCTGGCGGCGGCGCCGCACTGGCGGCCGAACTAGAGGTACCGCTATTAGGGCAGATACCGCTGGTGCCCGCGCTACGAGAAGGCGGCGATGTGGGTAATCCGATCGTGGTGTCAGACCCGAGCAGTGAGGCCGCCAAGATCTTCGGCGAGATGGCTCGACTGCTAACCGAGGAATACCTGCCGACCAGGCGCTACAGCGAAGGACTGAAGCTTCAAGCATGAGACAGCTAGCAGAGCTAGAGATCCACAGTCGCTTTGTGGATGCTTTGCCCGCTGACAGTGAGCTTGCAAACACCCGTCGCCAAGTAACGGATGCTTGCTATTCCCGCGTTGCACCGACGCCGGTCAGCCAGCCGCGTCTACTTGCGCACAGCTCTGAGATGACCGATCAGCTAGGCATTGCCGCCAGCGAGGTTGAGGCCAGTGAGTTTGCAGATGTTTTTGGCGGCAATCGCTTGCTGGCCGGAATGGATCCTTACGCCGCCTGTTACGGCGGGCACCAGTTTGGTCACTGGGCAGGACAGCTCGGCGACGGCCGCGCTATCGCACTCGGTGAGCTAATCGACATCCACGGCCAATCGCAAACCTTGCAGCTCAAAGGCGCAGGTCCTACTCCTTACTCACGCACCGCCGACGGCTTGGCCGTGCTGCGGTCTTCGTTGCGAGAGTTTTTGTGTAGTGAAGCCATGGCACACCTGGGCGTGCCAACCACGCGAGCATTAAGCCTGGTGTCAACCGGCGATCAGGTGTTGCGCGACATGTTTTATGACGGCCATCCCGCGTTGGAGCCGGGCGCGGTGGTTTGTCGTGTGGCTCCGTCGTTTGTTCGTTTCGGCAGCTTTCAGCTAGCCGCAGCACGCGGTGAGACTGACACTTTGAAGCAGCTGGCCGACTTTGTGATGGCCGAGCATTTCGGTCACTTGGCTGATGAGCCCCAGCCGGTTGCGGCGATGTTTGCCGAAGTGGTGCGCTTGACCGCTGAGCTAGTGGTGCATTGGTTACGTGTGGGGTTTGTGCACGGTGTGCTCAACACGGACAACATGTCGATCCTGGGGCTGACGATCGATTATGGCCCTTACGGCTGGCTAGACGATTACGACCCAAACTGGACTCCCAACACGACAGACGCAGCCAACCGGCGCTATCGGTTTGGACACCAGCCGCAGGTAGCGCATTGGAATCTGGTTCAGCTAGCGAATGCCTTGCATCCGCTAGTGGGAGGGGCCGAGCCGCTGCAGGTTGCGATAGATCAGTTTGTGCCGCAGTTTGAGAGCGGTTGGAAGCAGATGATGGCTGCCAAACTGGGTTTGCCCAGCCTGGCCGAAGCGGAAGATGCGCAGCTAGCTCAGGACGCTTTGTCGGTGTTGCAGCTAGCCGAGACTGACATGACCATCTTCTGGCGGCGCCTGGCCGATATGAGCACGGAATCTGCTGGTGTAAGCAGTCGCACCGCGTCGCTGTACGAAGCGCACTACAAGCCAGCAGAGATCACCGAGTCCCAACGCAACGCCATCGACACCTTTGGTGAGCACTATGCCGCTCGCATGCGCGCCCTAGGTATAAACGACCAAGCCCGTTGCGCGGCCATGAACCTGGTCAATCCCAAATACGTACTGCGCAACTACTTAGCCCAGCAAGCCATCGATCTTGCTCACAGCGGCGACATGTCGCTAACGCTGGAGTTGCTTGACGTGATGCGTCGTCCTTATGACGAGCAACCGCAGTATGAGCATCACGCCGGATTGCGTCCTGACTGGGCGCGCACAAAGGCTGGCTGCTCGCAGCTTTCTTGCAGTTCCTAATTTTCTGGCACCCCACTATTACTCCACCATTAGCTATAACTACCTGTAACTGCCCGTAACCTGCCGCAAATCAGCTAATACCCTGCAGGAACCTGCAGGAATCAATATCTGCAAACCCAACCAGATCTAAGGCGTAAGGAGCATCGTAAGTGGAAATTCGCATAGGCGTTGTCAACGTGACACGAGAAATACACATCGAAGTAGAAGACGACGCAGCCAAGAAGATAGTCCAAGCGGTTGAGGGCGCCTCAGCAGGCAAGGAAAAAGTGCTGTGGATAGCAGACAAGAGCGGCCGACGTGTTGCGGTGCCCGCCGACAAGCTGGCCTATGTGGACATCGGACCAAGCGGTGAGCGTCGCGTTGGTTTCGCTGGCACCTAGACAGCTGACCGCCGAACAGCTGGCTGACAGCCGTTAGCTAGGCAGAGGCTGACACGCAGTGCCTTTAACGACAGATCTCTTGGCGCTCGGCCCGCCTCTAAACACACGCCAGGTCAAACACCTACGGCGTCTGGTGTCATGGTGGACGCTGCTGGCTGACCTGTCATTTTCGGATCTGCTGCTGTTTTTGCGGGCGACAAAAGACGACACGGAGCGTTTCGTTATTGCCGATCAGGTTCGTGCAAGCACTGGGCGCACGCTCTATCGCGACGACTACGTGGGTGTGCAGGTGACGGGCGAAGAGCGACCTTTCGTGGCGGCTACGTTTAGGCAAGGCCGGATTCAAACAGGCGAGGTGAGCCTGGTGCCAACCAGAGTCCATGCGCATGTGACGTCTATTCCGGTGCTGTACGACGGCAAGGTGGTGGCGGCGTTGAGTCGCGAGGTGTCGCCCGAGCTGGTGGACAACCTGGGTGACGGCAACCTTGAGCGCAACTATTTGCAGACCTTCGTTGCACTTGCAGACATGGTTGCCACCGGGGATTTTCCTTATCCCGCACCAGATCTGCCGTTTGGCAAGGTGCTAGGCAAAGGCACTCACGGCTTAGATCTTGAGCACGAAGAGTTACCGCGTGTGGGCGACGGGATGCTCTTGGTGGGCGATGACGATGTGGTGACGTTTGCGTCTCCCAATGCGGTCAGCGCTTTGCATCGAGTCGGTATGACCGGCGGCATCGAGAGCAAACGTTTGGACGAGATCGGACTAGCAGAAGACGAGCTGAGCCTGCCACGGCCGCGTCTAGCGCCCGTTACCACTGAGATCGAACGCTATGGCGCGGTAGTAGAGGTGACGGCGTTGCCGCTGCGAAACGTGGCTAATGAGTTTCCGATGCGAGAACAACAACGGCTGGGTGCTCTGGTGTTGCTGCACGATGTGACGGCGTTGCGCCAGCGTGATCAGTTGTTGCTGTCAAAAGATCGCACTATTTCTGAGATTCATCACCGGGTAAAGAACAACTTGCAGACCATTTCCTCGCTGCTGCGTATTCAGGCGCGGAGGTTGAGCTCCGGTGAGGCCAGCCAAGCCTTGCAGGAGTCGATCAGACGTATAGGTGCCATAGCACTGGTGCATGAGGCGTTATCTACAGAGGTGGGCGATGATGTCGATTTCTGTGGCGTGGCGCATGTGTTGGCCGACACGATGCGGCACAGCCTCACATCAAATGAGCTGCCGATCGATTTTGTGGTGCGGTGCTCAGTGGGCAAGGTGTCGACCGAGATAGTCACCCCGCTGGCAGTGGTGCTAAATGAACTTTTGCAAAACACAGTGGATCATGCTTATCCGCAGGCTTGGGCGCCTGAAGATGCCGCTGGTGAGGCTTCACAGGGAGCGCAACGGCTAGGGACGGTCGAGGTGGATATTGACCAGCCGAGTCCGGATCTGTTGCGAATGGTTGTGCGCGACGACGGCGTGGGCTTGCCCGAAGATTTCGACATAGACAAGACAATGGGGCTGGGTATTTCGATTGTGCGGGCGTTGACGACAGCAGACCTAAGCGGGGCGATTACCTACAGTCGTCGACAGCCCGGTCCGGGTTCGGTGGTGCTAGTAGAGGTGCCGTTGGAGCGAACCGAGCCGATCGACTAGCTCGCTGGCGGCTACTCCTCGAACCTTCCTCCGTTTAGCTGGCCTTCCAACGGGTTGCTGTGCTTTTCTTCAACGCAGCTTGCTTCTAGCCGCCGGGCATGTGCTCGTTTGCGACGCATCACTCGGCGTTCTTCTTCGGAGTGACCGCCCCAAACACCGGAGTCTTGGTTGGTTACCAGAGCGAACTCAAGACACATTTCCTGCACGGTGCATTCGGTGCACAGAGCTTTGGCCGCGGCGATTTGGTCGAGCGCGTCGCCGGTTGTGCCTATGGGGAAGAAGCTGTCTGGGTCGGTGTTACGACAGTTAGCAGCAGCACGCCAGAGACCGCTTTCAAAAAGCAAAGCGGCTCTTGTGCTCACGACTTGATCACCATTCGTCCATTGCGGTGATTCATAGCGGCAGGTGATTCTTCGTGGCCGGTGTTCCCATCGCGGCACAGGCTATGCGTAGAGCACCGATTGCAACACGTGGGCGCGCACAAAGTATTTCGTTGGCTATCTCATGGGGCGTGGCGCCTGCCAGTTCATCGCTCAGTTCATAGTGCGAGGCCAGATTCACGGGATTACTACCGGCAGTATGCGAGGCCGATGCGTGAACTGCAGGCAGTCCGTCTTGCCGAGATATTCACCGTCGATTTGATAGCCGATACCTGTTGCGCAAACGGTCAGCTCGGTGAGATTGTCAACCCTGTGCAACACGGTGCTATCTAGCTGGCTCAGACCGTCAGAGTTTTTGAGCGCGCCTGCCAGTGTTCTTGCCACCACGCTTGCCTTGGTTGATCGCAGGGCGACAACCGACAGACCGTTTTGCAGGTTGGCTGCGGGAGCGAGAGAGAGCGGGAGCGAACCTAGATAGGTGTAGGGGTCGGTGTTTAGAACCACGGTGAATGAGCTGGTGATGCCATCTGCGCAGCTGCTTGCGGCGTTGTCATTGCCGGCGCTTACTGAATTGCCAGCGCTTACAGAATTGCTGGCGCTTGCAGGGCCGTTGCTGTTGTGAGAGACCGTCATCTTGGTGTTGCGATGCTCCGAGCGCAGCCAAGTTTCAACGGCGGCCATCATGTAGAGCGGGTGCGCCAGGTAGCGCTTCAGTTTGGGTCGGCGCTCAACACGATTCACAACCGCGGCATCAAATCCGATTCCGCAGTGAAAAAGAAACAGGCGACTGTTTGGGCTGCTTGGATCGGTCGGTCTGGTTTGCTCGTGAGAAACCGCGCCAGCCCCAGGCGTGGCCTCGCCTAGGCCGATTAGGTCAATACGGTCTTCATCAAGCGCGTTACAGATGGTTGTTGTGGCTACCAAAGGATCGTCGTCGGTTCCGATGGTGCGGGCAAACACGTTGGTCGAACCACCCGGCAAGGCCGCCAAGGCGCACTTTGTTCCTGCTAGCCCGTTAGCTACCTCATTCAGTGTGCCGTCGCCACCGAGCACCACTACCGCATCAATGCCTGACATGGCTGCCTCATGCGCCAAACGAGAGGCATGGCCGCGGCGCTGTGTTAGCGCGAGCTCCACTTCGTAGCGGTCGTTTAGCAGCGTCTTGATCAAAACGCGAGTGCGCGCTGTGACCGACGAGGCGGTCCCATTGGCTAACAGCAGCACGCGCATCGGCACCAGTTTGCGTTGGTGCTTAGTCATTTCGGGCACCTGCGGGTGCTCACCAGCGCACTGTGGTTGACCGCGCAATTTGGCCTTAGCCCAAATATTGGGCAGACTGCCGGCGTGAAAATCGTGGTATGCGTAAAACAGATTCCAGATCCGGCTGTGCCGGGTGAGTTGAACCCTGAGACAAACACTCTCAAACGAGATGAAAAGCCCATCATCGATGAGTCCGACATGTACGGGGTGGAGATGGCACTGCAATTAGCGGAGGCAACGGGCGGCGGAACCGTGTCGTTGGTGTCGATGGCTCCAGGCAACGAAGCCGCCGGTTTGCGAACCGCTTTGGCAATGGGTGCCGAAGACGCCGTGCTGGTGAGCGACGACGCCTTAGCGGGCAGCGATGCGCTGAGTACAGCCAAGGTGCTGGCCGCCGCGATCTCAACCATGGACGCAGACCTGGTGCTGGCGGGCGTTGAATCCAGCGATGGCTACACCGGCACGGTGCCGGAAATGATCGCCGGGTTAATGGCGTTGCCATCGATCACGTTTGCTAAGCACATTGAAATCGAAGGCGACAAGGTGAAGGTGCAGCGCCAGACCGAGGCCGGCTACGACGATGTGGAGTGCGCATTGCCAGCGGTAGTTGCGGTAACGGCGGGTGTGGTGGAACCGAGATATCCGTCCTTTAAGGGGATCATGTCGGCCAAGAAAAAGACGGTCGACGAAAAGACCCTGGCCGATTTAGGAATAGCTGCGGGCGATGTTGGTGCGGCCGGTGCTCGTTTGTCAACGGTGAATGTCACTCAAGCTGAAGAACGTCAGGCCGGTGAGATCATCACCGACGAGGGTGAAGGCCATCTCAACATTGTTGAGAAGCTCGCCGAGCTAAAGATCGTTTAGCGCCGGACAGACCCAAAACTTAGACAACTTAGACACAGAGATTTAGAAACAGGAAATAGAAAGCAAGACACAAGACAAATGGCACTCAACAAGATTTTGATATTCGCTGAAGGTGGCGCAGATGGCCCTTCGACACTCACTTTGGAGATGGCAACCAAGGCTCGTGCGCTGGCCGGATCCGTGGAAGCGTTCACCGTTGGTCACGGCCAAGAGATGGCAGAGGCCTTAGGTGCCCATGGAGTAACGGTGGTTCACGATGCTGGTGCTGTCGGGGAGCGGTTGGTTGGCCCGCACGCAGCGGTTGCATTGCAGGCTCACTTGGTAGCCGAGAGCGCCGATGCGGTGTTCTTCGGCCAAACCACAGACGGGCGTGATACCGCAGCCAGGCTGTCTGTGCTGCTGGATCAGCCGGTAATGACTAACAACGTGGGAGCAGAGCTGTCGGGTGACGGCAAGCTGGTGGTGGAAGAGCCGATCTTCGGCGGTGTGAAGAATATCTTCACACAGTGGGAGTCGGACGGGACAGCGATTGCGCTGTTCAGGCCAAAGAGCTTTGAAGCCGAGCCAAGCGGTGGGGGAGCAGCCGAGGTGCGTAGCGCTGCTACTGCCGACGCCGGTGTGGCTGGCAGCGCTGTGGTTACCGGGCGACACGAAGAAGAGCGCTCCGGACCTCAGCTGGACGATGCCGCAGTGGTGGTGTCGGGTGGACGTGGTTTGGGCAGCCCAGAGGCTTATGCGATGGTTGAAGAGTTGGCGGGCCTGTTGGGTGCGGCCGCGGGTGCGTCCAGAGCGATAGTGGACGCCGGTTGGGTGCCGTATTCCATGCAGGTTGGCCAGACCGGCAAGGTCGTGAAGCCGAGCGTGTACATAGCGTGCGGCATTTCGGGGGCGACTCAGCACTTGGTGGGGATGAAGGGCTCGAAGAACATTATTGCTATCAACAAGGATGCAGAGGCGCCGATATTCGGTGTTTCAGACCTCGGCATCGTGGGTGATGTGCATAAGGTGCTGCCAGCGTTGATTGAGGCGCTAAAGGCGCGATAGCCAGTATTCCCGCGAGTGGAGAGTGGCTGGGCTAACCTCAAGCGGCAGTTCGCCCCATCGTAGATAGGCCACTTCCCATGTCACTTGAAGACACCATTCGTCGAATTGCCAGCGCCTCTTTGCCTGAAAATGAAGAAGTGGCAAAGTTTAGAGCGATCGGGCCGATCCTCGAAGACTTGGGCTGGGATGTTCGCGGTCTCAACGGTGACCTAGAAGTTGATTTCGAGAGGGCAGTTGGTCCTGGGAGAGGCGCTAAGCAAGCTGGTAGATCTGATATTGCTCTCATGAGGGTTGCTAAGGGTAAGAAGGAATGTGTCTGTCTTGTCGAAGCCAAGGCCCCGAAAGCTAAGTTAGAAGATCACGTTGACCAGCTTGTTAACTATGCGTTTTATGAGGGCGTAGATATATGCGTGCTTACAAATTCGCGGGACTGGTGGTTGTATTTGCCGCGCGAGAAGGGACCAGTTTCAGATCGGAAATTCGCGAGTTTGAAAATTGATGACTCTCCAGAGCGTGTAGCAGACGACTTAGAACTATTCCTTGGAAAAGAAAATGTGCTGAACGGAATGGCTGAGGCTCAAGCAAAGGGAAGGCTTGAGGCGCTTAGAGATACTAATTCTTTGAATGCTGAATTACCAAACGTTTGGAACAAAATGGTAAGCGGTCCAGACCAGGACTTGGTTGAACTAATTACCCGAAAAACTTATACGCAAATTGGCCTCAGCCCATCCCTCGAACAAATCAAAGCTTTTTTGCAGGGAGAGCCGCTCCCAAATTTGCCTGGTGAGAGCCTTAACAAAAGCAATAGCCCGCAGGGCAAGCCAAGGGAAAATAGGGTAGCTAAACCAAAACCACAGCAAGATGGACAGAGTTCAAAGAATAAGCCCGTTAAACCTAGCTACATAGTTTTATTTGGTAAGCAACATTCGGTCAAATCACACATAGATATATTATTCAAGGTGGTGGAAACTTTGCATGGCATGTATAAGCCAAGGCTACTTGAAATACTGTCCGCTAATTGGGATAGCAGGAATCTGTATATTTCCGATATAAGGGAAGGTAGCCACTTTAAAACTCGCGACACTATTCCATATTGGATTAACTGCCATGCAAGTGCTTCTGATGCCTGGTGGAGGTCTCGCAAACTACTGGAGGAAACAGGCAATAACGCTAGCGATCTAAAAGTATTTAGTGAGCATGAGCGAGAGCTTGATGTCGAAGGCCATCGGGTTCTACTAAAGTCTGCCAAGGCCGGTCCTGCCCTGGACTCAAAACATAAACCTAGTAATAAGCCGGCTCTTAAACCAGAGTCTCAGCCAGGTGGGCAGAGTCCAAGGGGTAAGTCTAGTAAACCTGACTACATAGTTCTATTTAGTGAACGGCATTCTGTAAAAACATACAAAGATATACTATTCAAAGTGGTAGAAATTTTGCATAACCTACACGGGCCAAGACTGCTTGAGATCTTGCATGAGAATTGGGATAATGTGAGCTGGCTTATTTCCCATAGAAAAGAAAACGAGCGGTTTGAAAAACGCGATAATATTCCATATCATCTTAGCTCTCATGGTAATTCTATAACTATGTTATGGAGATCTCGTAAGCTGCTGGAAGAAACCGGCTACAAAGGTGGTGATCTAAAAGTATTCGATGAGCATGGACAAGAGATTGATACCAAGGGCAGTCTAGTTCTCCCAAAATCTGGCAACGATCCATCCCCTCACAGATAGGCCACTCCCTATGCCGCTTGAAGACACCATTCGTCGAATTGCCAACGCCTCTTTGCCTGCAAATGAAGAAGAAGCAAAGTTTCAAGCGATAGGTCCAATCCTCGAAGACTTGGGCTGGGATTTTAGTAATATCAACGGTGACCGAGAAGTCGAATTCGAGAGGGCAGTTGGTCCTGGGAAAGGTGCCAAGCAAGTTGGTAGAGCCGATATTGCTCTCATGAGGGTTAAGGGCCAGAGGGAATGTGTTTGTCTTGTCGAAGCCAAGGCCCCCAAAGCTAAGTTAGAAGATCACGTTGACCAGCTTGTTGAGTATGCGTTTCATGAGGGCGCAGATATATGTGTGCTTACAAATTCGCGGGACTGGTGGTTGTATTTACCGCGCGAGAAGGGACAGATTTCAGGGAAGAAATTCGCGAGTTTGAAAATTGATGACTCTTCAGACCAGGTAGCTGGCGACCTAGAACGATTCTTAGGAAAAGAAAATCTTATAAAGGGGGAGGCAGAGGTTCAAGCAAAGGTAAGGCTTAAGGCGCTTAAAAATGCTAATTCCTTGACTACTGAACTACCAGTTGTTTGGGATAAAATGAAAAGTGACCCTGACCAGGGCTTGGTTGAACTAATTTCCCGAAGAGTTTCTGACAAGATTGGCCTCAGCCCAGACCCGAAGCAAGTCAAAGCTCTGTTGCACGGAGAATCAATTCCAAATGTACCTAACGCTCGTAATGAGCAAAAGCATAGACCGATAAATAGGTTAGCTTCTATTATAAACCCGCAGCCAGGTAGGCAGAATTCAAGGAATAAGTTCAGTAGACCTAGTTATCTAACTCTTTTTGGTGAGCAGCATTCTGTAAAAACATACAAAGATATACTATTCAAAGTGGTAGAAGCTTTGCATAACCTACACGGACCAAGACTGCTTGAAATATTGTCCGTGAACTGGAAAAACAGGCATTTGCATATTTCTGACATACAAGAGACTGATCGTTTTACAACCCGCGATTCTATTCCGTATTGGATTTATACTAATGTGGGTGTTACCACGGTGTTGAAGAATTCTCGGAAACTACTGGAAGAAGCAGGTCATCATGCTACCGATCTAAGAGTGTTTGATGAACATGGGCAAGAACTTGGTACTGCTTAATACAAAAGTCATCTGCTTCTAACAAAATCCAGTAACGATTCGTCCCACCACAGATAGGTAATTTCTCATGTCACTTGAAGAAACAGTTAACCGACTTGTAGATCGCTTTGCTGAAAATGATCTTCCACGTAACGAAGAAGAAGCAAAAAACCAGGTCATAATCCCGGTACTGGAAGAGCTGGGTTGGGATGTTTACAACAAGCGTGGAACTTCAGAGGTCGAATACGAGCGACCTGTGAGACATAGTAAGGCTGCTAATCCAGATCGTGTTGATATAGCGCTCCATAATGTAGAGAAAAGAAAACCAGAATGTGTTTGTCTTGTCGAAGCTAAAGCCCCAGGAAGGAATCTGGGAGATCACGTGAGACAGCTTTATCTGTATGCCATGCAAGAAGCTGCTGACTTATGTGTGCTTACAAATGCAAGAGAATGGTGGTTCTACCTTCCTCGTGAAAAAGCAGAAGATCGAAGATTTGCCCGGATCAACTTTGCTGAAGACAATCCAGATCAGATAATAAGTGAGCTGGAACAGTTTTTAGGGAGAGAAAATGTTCTGGATGGAACGGCTGAGGACCAAGCTAGGGAAAAGATTAAGGAGCTTGAAGATGCTAATTTCCTAAATGAAGAATTACCAGATATCTGGGATGAGATGCAAAGTGACCCAAACCAAGATTTGGTTGAACTAATTGTTCGAGAAACCTATGCAGAAATTGGCCTAATCCCGTCTCTTGAACTGGTCAAGGCTTTACTGCGCGGAGAATCACTTCTAAATACGTTTAGCACTCGTGATGAACCAAAGCCTAAACCAGGGAATAAGCCAACACCTAACCTAAACTCACAACCAAATGGACAGAGTCCGGGTGGTAAATCAACTAAACCTAGCTATATAATTCTATTTGGTAAACGACATTCTGTAGAAAGGTACAAAGATATATTATTTAAAGTAGTGGAAGCTTTGCATAACCGATACGAACCAAGGCTACTTGAGATGTTATCTGAGAACTGGGATGATGCAGGCTGGCTTATTTCAAGTATAAAGGAAGATAGAAAGTTTGAAACTCGCGATAACATTTCCTACTGGGTTAACTCTCGCGGTAATGCTATAACTATGTTATGGAAATCTCGTAAACTGTTGGAAGAAGCTGGTAGCGAAGCTAGTGATCTGAAAGTATTCGATGAGCATGGGCAAGAGATTGCTACTAGGGGCAGTCTAGTTCTCCCAATCTCAGATAGCGATTCACTCCAAGAAGATGAGCAGACAGAGTCTGTGAAGCGCAGACGCGGTCGTGTCCCAACATCATTCACATTATTTGGGCAAACTCATCATTCAAGACCCAAAAGAGCCTTTCCAATTGACTTGATGAAGTTACTTTGGGATAAGCGCTCTGAGGGTTTTGAAAAGCTAGAAACGCTAAGCATTGGAAAATATTTCTCAAGCACAATTGAAGAGATAGAAAGCCCATCTCAGATTGGAGACTCAAGCTTCTATTTGGAAAGGAATAGAAATGCAATTCATCTATTAGAGGCTGCATATTTCTTGCTAGAAGCTCTTGGCTATAAGCACAGCGATCTTACTATTGAATACCATGATGGGGTGTTTGGACCAGGCACAAAGCTTATCCCAGGTAATGAGGATATCGAGATTAAGGGGCGAGCGCCTAGACCGATTTCATTTGTACTGCTTGGTGAGGTGACATCAACAAGCTCGCACTCCCATATTGCGCGGAGTGTTTATGACACTATGTTTAAAACACATGGTGATCGCTTCGGCGAGATTGAGAACCATCCCAAGAATCGTCGAACAATTGTTTCGCAAACGCCGGAAGAGCTTGATAACCCTCGCTCTATTGGGGACTCCGGCTACTACGTTACCGATGACCTGTTTTCAACTCTGAAAGGCAAGAATCGAAGACTCTTGGTATGCCATCTAGTACTCAGAGCGCTTGATTATTCCGAGGATGACTTGGAGATTCACCCTGATCCGGAGCCGCAGGACTAAACCAGTAATGGCCACGTGAGTACTTGCATAACTTAACTCTCTTGATTTGGTAATGCCCTTCTAATGGCTTCTGGACCCTCGGAACTACTTAAGGTTATCCAGGGTATTGTTGCACACCCGTTACCGCGTGAAACATTAGAAAAAGATGTGTATGACCCCGTCATATTTCCAATTCTCAGAGCGCTTGGATGGGATGTGGACAACGAAGATGGTCTTGATGAGGTCAGCCTGGAATCGGGCATGCATACTCCCACCGAAGCTGGTGGCACAACTAGGAGAGCGGATGTCGAGCTTTACAAGACAAAGGGCATTAGAGAAAGCGTGGCCCTGATTGAGGTAAAGAGACCTGCAATTGATCTGAGCGACAAAATTGGAGATCAGCTTCATGACTATTACACACGTGTGGGTGGTGTTGATCTGTGCGTCTTGACAAACGCACACGTCTACTGGCTTTACTATCCGAGGGGCCGCGGTAAATGGAAAACAAGAAAGTTTATGGAAATTGACCTGCTGGAAATGGATCCAGAAGATTCAGCTACTGAACTTCAGATGTTTCTTGGGAAAAATAACCTAACCGGGCAAGAATCAGCAAGACGTGCGGAAAGGGCATTAAGAATGGCAAAAACTGAAAGCTACCTAGAAAGCGAACTACCAAGAGTCTGGAGCGACATACTCCGTAACTCCGGGGATGCGCATGACAAAGTTTTACGAGCACTAAGCGAAATAATTCAAGAAGAGCATGGCATTGCGCAGGTCGATGAACTCCTTGACGAATTTCTTCGAGACCAAGGTGATCTAGGCACACTTCGGCTGGGGCGAAAGCGTGAAACGGCTTCGGACTCAACAAGCGACCCACAGGCAGAGTCTACTAGCCGTAAACGTGGTCCTATTCCAACATCATTCACATTACTTGGGCAAACACATCAATCAAAATCTAGGGCAGCAGTTCCTGTAGACATGATGAAACTACTTTGGGCTGATCGCTCTGGAGGGGAGAGAGCTGATTTTGAAAAGCTAAAAACGCTAAGCCTTGGAAAATATTTCTCAAGCACGATTGAAGAGCTTGATTCAGCATCTCAAATTGGCGATTCAGACTTCTATTTAGAAAAAAACCGTGATGCAATTGACCTGCTAAAGGCGGCCTATTTCTTACTAAAAGCTCTTGGCTATGAGCACAGTGATCTTGCTATTGAATACCCCGACGGAATTGTCGGACCAGGCTCAAAGCTTGTTCCGGGCGATGAAGATATTGAGGTTGAGGTCCCAGCGCCTAGACCGATTTCATTTGTGCTGCTTGGTGAGATGACATCAACAAGCTCGCACTCCCATATTGCGCAGAGTGTTTATGACACTATGTTTAAAGCACATGGCGATCGTTTCGCCGAGATTGAGAACCATCCTGAAAATCGTCGGGCGATTGTTTCGCAAACGCCCGACGAGCTTGCATCACCTCGTGCTATCGGAGACTCTGGCTACTACCTTGACGCCAACCTGTTTTCTTCAATGAAAAAGAGTCTCGATGGGAGACTCTGGACGTGCCATCAGTTGCTTGGAGAGCTTGGTTATTCCGAGGATGACTTCGAGATTCACCCCGAACCAGAACCGCAGGGCTAAACCAGCGGCCAGGGCCAGCGCCGACCGCTTTCGTCAACCGGGAAGCGCTCTAGGTCGGCTAGTTGCCTGGCCCGCTCTCGTGTCGCCTCAATCTCGGGCGAACTCAACCAGTGCTCAAGCCGTTTCAAAGGCTCGGTGCTGATCTTCTGCAGATCCTCAAGCATCGCATCGGTTAGCTGCTCGCCTGAGAAATCCCAGATCACCGTCCGCAGTTTGAAATCTTCCGAAAAGCACAGCCCTTGGTCGATGCCGTAGATCTCATCCCAGTTCGACAACAAGCAATGCCCCGCCTTGCGGTCGGTGTTGTTGGCGACGAGATCAAACAGGCAGATCTTGCGCAAGGTGTCGTGATGCTCCTCGTGCTCTATTAGTTCAAAGTAGTGCTGCGAAAAATCTGAATCGATGAAGAACTGCAGCGAGCCGATGCCGTGCGGACCATCTCGCTCGATGGTTGGAGGGATGAAGCCCCAGCCCATCAGGTCGCTTAGCTCAAATGCGGCTATCTCACGCCGGTAAAGCCCATCAGGGAAGTCCCACAACGGGCGCTCACCCTTTGCTGGCTTGTAGATGCCAGCCGCAGCAACCTCGCCCTCAGCGTTTTTAATTCCAACCAAAAAAGTGGAGTTGCTCGCCCCTGGCATGCGAGCAACCAGATTTAACTCACCAGTTTTGAGTAACTCAAGCGCATTGTCGTATGTGAACTTCTGCGCCCGCTCGTTGCCTTCGCTCTTCGTCGTGTCAGGCTCGCCGGGAGGCATCCAGGCTTAGTCTTTCAGCGGGCGATGCCCGTTGCGTTTTGCGAAATCACGGCCGTCGTCAATCAGGCGTAACGCGTGTTCGCAAAATGCGCTCACCAACTCGGGCCGCAGGTGAAACAGGGCAGAAGCTGGTTCGGACTCGCTTGCGCCACCACCTGCATCTCCACCAGAGTCACCACCACCAGAGTCACCACCACCTGCATCTCCACCAGAGTCAGCAGCCTTGCCACCACTATCACCACCACCACCAGCATCGGTCAGCTCTCTGGCTACCACCACGATGATGCCTGTGTCAGGGTCGAGCCCCGCACCTAGCTCCGCCACTGTCCAAGCTGCTGCTACCGGCTCTTTCAGCGACATCAAAGGCGCTGGTGGCTCCACCAGATCATGTTTTTCGAGTAGCTGCTTTAGCGCCGTTGCCAGCGCGCTCACCTGCATTTTCTCAAGCTTCAGCGTGACGACCTGGTCACCATCCACACCTTGCAAAAAGAAGATTCGCTGACCGGCCGGACCAACAGCTGCGGCAATAAAGCTGTCGGTGTTGCGTAGCTCAAAACTCTCAGACATAACTCACTTCGTCAGTATTGCGGGGATTACGGGGCCGCTTGCTCAGGCGGGTTTCAGCTCGGTCAGGTCCGAAGTGCTGTTTGTGGTTAGCACTATGGGGCCGCCTGATCCCAGCGACACTGCGGTAACTGAGCACGGTGACACCACGATGCGCTGAAACAGATCAAGATGCGTACCCATCGCATGCGCAATAAAGGCACGGATCGGATCAGCGTGTGCAACGGTCACCACGGTCTTGCCGCTGTGACGTTCGGCTATCTCACTTACCGCCGAAACAAACCGAATCTGCATTTCGCTAAACGACTCGCCAGACGGAAACCGAAACCCGCTGGGATAACGCTGCACCGTGCGCCACGCTTTGAGCTTGTACAACGCAGCCAGCTTGCGTCCAGTCCACTTGCCGACGTCAAGCTCGTTGAGCCCTTCGTGAATTTTGACCTGCTTACCGATGGCCTTCGCTATGTGGTCAGCGGTCTGTTGAGCTCGCAGCAGCGGAGACGTATATACGGCTGCAATGTGTTTTGACAAAGCGGCGATGCGCTGACCGGCGTTTTGCGCCTGTTGTATGCCCGCGTCTGACAGTTCCACGCCATCACGGCGGCCATATAGCTCGGTGCCCGTGGTGGGAGTAGCACCGTGGCGAACCAGCAGCACCAAAGTGGGTCGATTGCTAGCGGGCACACGCTGACGGTACCCAAACCGACGGTGCTCAACTGATAACGCTCAACTCAGGCACACTTGCCGTGTGAGCGACTCAAGCCAAATCGCCTCGCTAAACCAACAGATCATTTCCTGTCGGCGTTGCAGCCGGCTGGTGGAGTGGCGTGAACAAGTAGCGAACCAGAATCGCCGGGCAGCCTTCAAAGACGAGCAGTACTGGGGCAAGCCAGTGCCAGCGTTCGGTGACCCCAAAGCGGCGATAGTCATCGTTGGTTTGGCGCCAGCTGCTCACGGTGCCAATCGCACCGGACGTATGTTCACCGGCGACAGGTCGGGTGATTTCTTGTATGCATCCCTGCATCGATGTGGCTTGGCAAATCAACCCACGTCGCAACATCAAGGCGACGGCTTGAAGCTGACTGGGGTCTACGTCACCGCGGCGGTGCGTTGCGCACCACCGGCCAACAAGCCAACACCCGCAGAGCGTGACCAGTGCTCGGGCTATTTGGTTTCGGAATTGGCGTTGCTCGGCTCGGCTCGTGTGGTGATGGTGCTGGGAGCGTTCGCCTATGGCGTGATGTGTTCGCTGCTCGGCATAAAGCCACGGCCAAAATTTGGCCACGGCGTATGTGTTGATCTGGAGGCTGGTTCAACACAGCGGGTTGGTTCAACACAGCAACACAGCCTCACGCATCTGGTTTGCTCGTTTCACCCCAGCCAGCAGAACACCTTTACCGGCCGTCTAACCGAACAGATGCTTGATGAAGTCTTCATGCAGTCACGAGAGCTGGCCGGGCTATGACGGCGCTGACGAGGTTCGCACTGTTGCTGTCGCTCGCGCTAGTGCTGCTGGGCTGTTCGGCTTCCAACGGTGTTGGCAACAATGGCTCTGGCGCCGATGGCACTGACTTAAACGGTGCTGGCACCACCACATCAATCTTCCTAGGCAATCCGGGCACGCTGGTTCCACCCACCACCGAGCCACCACCAAACGCCAACGCAGACAATCTGCTGCCCATAGAGACGGTCGTCGCATTCCTAGACGCTTGTGTAGCGGACTCAGGGCTGGTTGGTCCGTGTCACTGTGCGGCGAAGCGCCTGGACGCAAGCTTCACGCCTGAAGACATTCAAGTATTCGAAGATCGCATCACCGGTCAGTTGGAGTATCCGCCGCAAGTAGCCGTTGACCTTGTTACTTGCCGACAAGAACCGCCCCCGCCACCCTGGGACGAAACAATGCGCCAGAACTATGTGCGCGAGTGCGCGAAGGGGTCGGAGCTATTGGTTGAGCTTTGTAAGTGTTCGTTGGGGCGCGCGCAAGACATCGTTCCTGCCGGTCGTCTAGGCGAGTATCTAGTAGCGATCGATGCGCGGCCGGACTTTGCCGACCTGATCAACCTGTGCTTGTAAGCCTGTGCTTATAGGCCTGTGCTCGTAAGCCTGGCTTGTAGGTCTGTGCTCGTAAGTCAGCTATTTTCGAACAGGCGCAGGCAGTAGCGCAGGCTCCGGTGTCGCAAAATCAGGCCACCTGGCGCGCGACTTCTCGCTCAACTTGTGCATCAGCGCAATCGCCGCCGGGTCGTCATCACCCGGTCTGCCAATCAGCGTGCCGTCCTGCAACATCGCCATGATGATCTCGCGACCAATGTCGGTGCGCACGATGGTCAACGTCCAGTCGTTGTATTTGCCGATCCCGCCAGTGGAAATGTCAGCGTGCTCAGCCGCAAAGTCAGGACAGTAGTTGCAACCCTCACGAGTCCAGGCATGGCACTCCTTCAGGTTGATCTCGTAGTAACCACCGTCGTGCGTCCAAATCTGAAACACACCTTTGATGTTGGTCTTGCGAATGTTGTGGCGGTCAAGCCCGTACTTCTGGTCAAACAACTCCTCGAAGATCGCCTCATCAAACGATTTCGAGCACAGCAGGCCGATGTTCAGCGCAAACCGATTGCCCACCTTGCCGACTTTGCGTGATTTCGCCACGGGCAATATCGAACTCTGACAGCTCATACCGACCAGAGCGATCTTGGTGGCGCCTGCCTCTATCGCATCGCCATACGCCAACGTGTTGGCTGAGTATGTGTAACGACTGCCCGCTCCACGTAGCACGTCGTCACGGTTAAACGCCACGCCTGGCGAAGCCGTCCACTGATTTCCGTCGCCTTCGCCCACATAAGAAGTGAGGGCGGCATCGATGTAGCCGTGCTCGAGCGCCCAGATCAAAATTGCCGACACCAGCCCACCGTCTTGACCGGTCTGGTGAACGAAATCATCCGAAGCGCGAGTGAGGATGACGTCTTTAAATATACCGGACGGCTCGTCTGCGCTTCGGTGGCGGCCAAACATGAAGTCGTCTGCCTCGTGTTCCCAATTGCGAAAGCGCGGGCAAGCTCGCGTGCAGCTAGTGCAACCTTTCACGCCATGGCCGCAATCGTCTAGTCCGAGTTCTTCTTCCAGGTGATATGGCTTGAAGCCGCCCTGGATGTGCTCAAATCCGATTACCTCGTGCGGGCAGCTGATAACGCAGCCGGCGCAGCCCGTGCAAAGCCCTGAGGTGATGACTTCTTCGTAAAGCTCTTTCCACTGAAACGTCCAGCGCGGTGCCTTAGCGCTGGTGCCATTGCTGGCAGAGCCGGTAGCCGTTGCGCTGCCGCTTTCGGTAGTGGTGGCGCTATCAGTAGCGGTGTCAGCCATGTCGCAAGCTTACGTCAGGCAGAATGCAGGTCTTGAACCGTACGACTGGGTCACGTATGAACGAAACAGATTTGTTGGAACTACTAGATCAAGCGCGCGTGGCAACGCTGGCCACCGTGCGCAGTGATGGTCGAGTTGACCTGGTGCCGTGCACCTTTGCCTTCGACGACCGGGTGCTGGTAACAGCGGTTGATAGCAAGCCCAAATCCACGGTCAACCTCAAACGACTTGAGAACGTGCGCAATTTTCCCGAGGTAACGCTGCTAGCGCACCACTACGACGACCAAGATTGGACGATGCTGTGGTGGGTGAGAGTGCGTGGGCGAGCGAGCGTGCAAGTGCAAGGCGCTGCCTGGCAAAGCGCCATCGACATGCTGACGAACCGCTATAAGCAATATCAACAAACGCCGCCGACTGGTCCCGCGATCCTTATCGATCGAACGGAAGTAACCGGCTGGCAGGCCAGCTAATTGCACCCTCGGCAGGATTCGAACCTGCGACACATGGCTCCGGAAGCCACTGCTCTATCCCCTGAGCTACGAGGGCCAGTACTGGTTATGAATATCTGCGAATACTTGCTAACGGTATTTGACCGCTGACGGTACCCTTTCCCGCTGGCGCTGAGCTAGGAGACGCACGGTGATTCAGCAGCTTCTCGCCGAAGCCGTGTCAAAGTCACTGACAGGGCGAGGCATCAAAATCTTGCCAACAGACGTGCACCTCGAAAGACCTGCGCGCCTTGACCACGGCGACTGGTCCACCAATGTGGCGCTGGTAGCTGCCAAAAGCGCCGGTCGCAATCCACGTGAGCTAGCCACCGAGCTGGTCGAAGATCTGCGAGATAGCGCGGCGGCCGGTGATGTGCCGCATGTGGTTGAAGTGGAGCTAGCCGGCCCCGGGTTTGTGAACTTTCGCCTAGCGCCCACTTGGCTGCATGAGGTTTTGCACGAGGTGGTTAACGCTGGCGTCGACAATTATGCACGACTTGACATTGGCCAGAACGAGAGGGTCAGCGTGGAGTTTGTCTCAGCCAACCCAACCGGACCGTTGCACGCTGGCGGCGGGCGCTGGGGTGCGTTTGGAGACACGCTGGTGCGACTGTTTCGGCGTTGTGGCTACCAGGCGATCGCTGAGTACTACATCAATGATCGCGGTTCGCAGTTGGAGCTGTTTGCGCAATCTTTGCTGGCGCGCCGAGCTGGCGGTGAGCCACCCGATGACGGCTACATGGGCGAGTATGTGAGCGAATGGGCGGCCGAAATGCCAGCCGAAATTAGCGAGCGGGGAGAACTGGCCGAAGCGGTGGCCTGGGGGCGCGATCGCAGTCTGCGTGACGTGTCGGAAACATTGGCCGAGATGGGTGTGCATTTCGATCGCTGGCAAAGTGAGAATGAACTTGTAACAACAGGAGCCATGGAGGCCGTGTTAGCCGAGCTTGAAACCGCTGGTCATGTGTATAACAAGGACGGCGCCAAGTGGTTGCGAACCACCGAGCACGGCGACGCGAAGGATCGAGTGCTGGTTCGTAGCGGGGGAGAGCCAACATATTTTCTTCCCGATATTGCCTTTCACCACGACAAGTTCAACCGGGCTGACCATCTCATCAACGTGCTGGGAGCCGACCATCACGGCTATGTGGCGCGTATGACCGCGGCGTTAGCTCATTTGGGTCATACACCTGGCGCCTATGAAGCGATCATCGGGCAGAACGTGACGCTGATGCGCGATGGGGTTCAGGTCGATCTCAGCAAACGCACCGGGACGATGGTGGAGGTGCGTGACCTAATCGAAGCAGTTGGCCCTGACGTTGCGCGCCTGGCGTTCCTGTTGCAATCCATTGACACTCGCCAGACCATTGATATTGATCTGCTGACGCGTGAAGCCAGCGAAAACCCGGTGTTCTATGTGCAATACGCACACGCTCGTATTGCATCTATCGGACGTGAGGCGCAACGGCGTGGTGTGACCTGGTTGACCAGCCCAGACTCAGCAAACCCAGACCTGGCAAACACAGACTCAGCAAACCCAGACTCGGCCAGCACGAGCCTGGCAAACACAGACCTATCTGTGTTGGCGGAGCCGCGCGAGCTTGCCGTGTTGCGGCGCTTAGAAGAGCTCCCCGACGCGGTAGAGCTAGCTCTGCGAGATCGCGCACCGCACAAGATCACTACCTGGACCATCGATCTAGCAACCGCGTTTCATGGCTTCTATCACGACTGTCCGATTTTGCGGTCCGACGTGCCAGAACCACTGCGCGATGCACGTTTGTGGCTGACCGAGGCCGCTCGCATCGGACTCGCGATTGGATTAGATCTGCTCGGGGTGTCAGCCCCGGAGGAGATGTAGCCATGCATACCGAAGATCGTCACGGGCCGGTGCCACTCAGACTGCTACCGGACACCTCGCAAATAGATGCCAACGGTCGCTTGCAAGTCGGCGGCTGTGATGTCGTCGATTTGGTGGCGGAGTTTGGAACGCCGTTATTCGTTTATGACGAGGCTCATCTGCGCGCTCGCTGCGCAGAGGCGTTAGCCGCTTTTGGGCCTGGTGTGGTCTACGCAGGTAAAGCCTTCCTGTGCATTGCGATGGCTCGCCTAGTGCATTCGGAGGGACTGCACCTAGACGTAGCTAGCGGTGGCGAGCTTCACACCGCCATTCGTGCGGGTGTACCGGGATCGCACATTGTCATGCACGGCAACAACAAAACCATCGCCGAGCTGCGAACGGCTTTGGATTACGGCGTTAGCCGCATAGTCGTCGACTCATTCGATGAGATTGACCGGCTAGAGCAGATTCATAGTGAACACGGTGCCGCAGCTGGATCGAATGGCTCGGTCCCGCAGGTGCTGTTGAGGGTTACACCGGGTGTTAGCGCTCACACGCATGAGTACATCGACACGGGTCGCGAAGACTCTAAGTTTGGTTTTGGTATGGCGTCTGGTGCTGCGGATGCTGCCGTGGCTAGGGCGCAATCGTCCACGGCTATGGACTTGGTGGGGATCCACAGCCACATCGGCAGCCAAGTGTTTGAGGTCAGCAGCTTTGCCCAGGCGCTAAGCCTTGTTGCAAGGCACTTTGAACCGCTTGGCTTGCCGGAGCTATCGGTGGGTGGTGGGCTAGGCGTGGCGTATGTGGAAGGCGAGCAAGCTCCCACGATTACTCAGTGGGCCCAAGCGCTGCGTAGCCAATGTGAAGAGCTGGGCATTACCGCCAAGCTCACCGTCGAACCAGGTCGATCCATCGCCGCCGCGGCCGCGCTGACGGCCTATCGGGTAGGCACCATCAAACAACTTGACGGCATCCGTACTTACGTCGCTGTTGATGGCGGTTACGGGGATAACCCACGACCGATGATTTACGGCAGCGACTACACCACGTTTTTGCCCGCCGCCGCCACCGAGCCGAGACCTGATTTGGTACGCCTGGTCGGCAGCCATTGTGAATCGGGCGATGTGATCGTGCGATCCGCGCCGGTGCCAGCGGGATTGTCGGTGGGTGACGTGATTGCTACACCGGTAACTGGCGCTTACGGCCAGTCGATGGGCAGTAACTACAACCGCTATCCACGCCCGGCGACGGTGTTCGTGGCTGACGGCCAAGCACGATTAGTCGTGCGGCGTGAAACGCTGGATGACATGACACGCCTAGACGTGGAGTAGCTAGCCGTCTAGGGCTTTGATCGACTCGCAGATTATTTGGGCGCCTTGCGCTAGCTCTGTCTCGGTGACGTTCAGCATCGGTGTGATGCGAACAACGTTGCCGTAGAGCCCGCCCTTACCCAGCAGCAGCCCGCGGTTTTTGGTTTCGTCAAGTAGCGCCGCGGTTGCTTCGGCGTCGGGTTCGATGGTGTCGGGGTGTGTCAGCTCGATGGCCTGCATCAGCCCCTTGCCGCGCAGCTCAGCAACATGTGAAGACGCCTCGCACGCTGGCTCAAGAATGCTCCGCAACTGTTCTCCACGCTCAAGCGCATTGGCTTGCATGTTTTTGCTGAGTACCTCTTTAAGTGTCGCTCGGCCGGCTGCCACCGACAATGGATTGCCGCCGAAGGTGGTAAAGCTCGTCCGCTGCAGACAGTTCATGACTTCGGCTCGCGCAACAATGCCCGCCAGGGTTATGCCGTTGCCCGTTCCTTTGGCGAAGGTGAGCATGTCTGGCACTATGTCGTGCGCTTGATAACCCCAAAAGTGATCGCCCGTGCGACCCCAGCCGGTCTGAACCTCATCGGAGATAAACAGCACTCCAGAGGCGTCGAGCACCTTGCCCATGGCGCCGAAGAAGCCGTCGGGCGGTGTGGCAAATCCGCCAACACCTTGGATCGGCTCGGCAATCAGTGCCGCAAATCCGCTGGAATCTGTCATGTCCATCAGCTGGACTAGATCTTCAACGCAGGCCTCGGTGTAATCGGCGTCATCCATACCGGCGAACGGACTGCGCATCCGGTACGGGCCCTGTACAAAGTGAACGTCTAGCCCGCTAAAGCTGGAGTTGCGCCAGCCGCGGTGTGAGGTAACGGCTTGGGTTGTTAGCGAACGCCCGTGGTAGCTGTTGCGCATCGCCAAGATTTGATTGCTGTGGCGATAACAGGTGGCCAACATAATTGCCGTGTCGTTGGCCTCGGAGCCTGAGGTGGTGAACAGCACCCGCGCATCGGGAATGCCCGACACGTCTGCCACTTCTTCGGCGAAGGCGATCATCTCCTCGTTTAGATACAACGTGGAGGTGTGCATGATCTTGACGGCTTGCGATTGAATCGCTGCGACCACGGCCGGATTGGCGTGGCCGATCATCGTTGTGAGGATCCCGCCAAAAAAATCCAGGTAGCGCTTGCCCTCGTTGTCGAACACGTAGCTGCCCTCACCGTGATCAAGCGAGATCGGTTCGCTGTACAACGGGTTTACAAACGCGGGCATCACCGCCCGATAGCGCTCAAGCAGTTCGGCTGTGTTTGCTCCTGTGGTTGTCCCGGTGTTTGCTCCTGTGGTTGTCCCAGTAGTTGTCATAGTGCTTGCCTGTGCGGTTAGGAATGAGTTGAGATCTTAGAGTGCGATCGTGGCTAATCCCATAGAGCACATCTCTTCTATGTATCGCTCGCTGCGTGCAGTGGCGCGCTTCGACAAGTTCGAGTTCAACACGACCAAACGCCGCCTGGCACGTGTGGCAGATGTATCAGACCTGCGGAGGCTGGCACAACGCCGCTTGCCGGCGGGTTGTTTTGACTACATCGATGGTGCAGCCGAAGATGAAATCACTGCCAGGCGAAACGTGGCGGCATTTGCTCGCTGGCAGTTCAACCCACGAGTGCTGCGTGATGTTTCAGACGTTGATACCAGCAGTCAGGTATTAGGCCAGCTCGCGGCATTTCCGCTGGTGATAGCTCCGACTGGCTTTGGCCGCATTGCTTGTTCGCAAGGAGAGTTAGCGGTTGCCGCGGCCGCTGAGCGAGCGGGCGTGCCGTACACGTTGTCATCAATGGGAACTCGCTCCATCGAAGAGGTTGCCGCTGTCAATAGTGGGCGAAAGATATTGCAGGTTTACGTCTGGCGTGATCGCAAGCTGATGTCTGAGATGTTGGCGCGGGCTCTAGCTGCCGACTACGAGGCAATAATGATCACGGTAGATACAGCAGTGTTAGGTCGGCGTGAGCGAGACATTCGGCGCGGTTTCACCTTGCCGCCGAAGCTGGGTGCTGACACGTTGTTACAAGGACTGCTGCATCCTGGCTGGACATGGGATTTTCTCAGCTCCGACCCGATTCAGTTTGCCAACATGGTTGGCACTACCGCGGCCGATGGGTCCAACCCGGTGACACTGTCCGATTACATCAACTCACAATTTGATCCTTCACTTTCATGGGATGACCTTGAGTGGTTCCGTGAGCGCTGGCCGCGCAAGATCATGTTGAAAGGGATTCAAAGCACTGCCGATGCCAAGCTGGCAGCCGAAATCGGCATGGACGCTGTGATCTTGTCAAACCACGGTGGACGACAACTTGATGGCGCGCCGGCTCCAGCCGATCTGATCAAACCCGTACGAGAGGTGTTGGGCGCAAATCGTGTGCCCGAGCTGATCTGCGACGGGGGAGTGCGGCGCGGCAGCGACATCGTTAAGGCGTTAGCGCTGGGTGCGGATTCGGTAATGATCGGGCGGGCTTATCTCTATGGGTTGGCCGCGCTCGGCGAAGCTGGCGTTGATTGGGTGTTGAACTTCATGCGTGACGGCATGATTCGCACCATGCAGCTAGCCGGGGTTACGTCGTGTGCGGAGCTAACACCCGAACTACTCACCGAAGCCTGGTCGCAAGAAATTCGCGCGTCTGAAGAACAGCCTGAGTCGCGGGATTCAAGTGAGTAGCAGCGATAACCCCCAAAGCTCTAACGGGCCTCGCAAAGAAGGCTCACTCATGTCGCATGAGCAGGTGGTGCTCACCGGGTTTATGGGCACCGGCAAGTCAACGGTTGGCGTCTTGCTGGCCGAGAGGCTCGGCTGGGAAGCCTGCGACACCGACGATCTGATCGCTGAGCGGAATGGACCGATAACAGAGATTTTCACCGAACGAGGCGAAGAGGCGTTCCGCGACCTGGAGCGAGAAATTGTCAAGGAGCTGGCGCAGCGCAAACATTTGGTGATCAGCACTGGCGGTCGTTTGCTGGTTGACGAACGCAACGCAGCGTTGCTAGGCGGCGGGGTCAGTAGTAGCGGGGTCGGCAGTAGCGACAGTGGTGCCTCCGGCAGCAGCGACGCAGTAACTCGGGTGTTCTGCCTTACCGCTGAACCGGATGAGATAGCCAAGCGAATTGTCGCAGAGGCAGGAGAAGCAACAAGTGTGAGCCGACCGCTCTTGGATCAGCCAAATCAAGACCAGCAATCCCTGCTAGAGCGCATCACCAAGTTGCTAGCCGAGCGAGCCGAGGCATATGCCAAATACGAGCAAGTTCGCACAGACGGTAAAACGCCCGAGCAGGTGGCCGACGAGATCTGGACTCTCCTGGCCTAGTTCGTTGCTACTACTCCGCGTTTGGTGAGATCGCTAATTGCCGCGTCGTCAAGTCCTAGCTCGTTCAGCAGCTCAGTGGTGTGTTCACCCTTATCCGGTGCCGGACCCCTTACACCCACATCGGGTGAGGTGTGGATTCTGAACGGCGCAGCCACGGTGTCAAATTTCCCGGCCTTGGGATGCTCGATTGTTTCAAAGGCACCAGTAGCACGCACCTGAGGATCCACCGCCGCCATCGCCGTGTTATTGATCGGTGCCCATATGCAGCGCTGCTCATCGAGTCGTTCAGCCCAATAATCGACAGGCTCGGTGCGCATCGTTTCATCCAGAGTCGCCAGCAGTGAACCGATGTTGCGATAGCGCTTGGAGCCGTTGCTGTAATCCTCGTGGTCGATCAGATCTTCGCGGCCAAGTGCGGTGCAAAATCGTTCCCAAGCGTCGCCGGTGTCGGGCATGGTGAACTGCAGCCAACGACCGTCAGCACATGTATACGCCTCCAACATTGGCGACAGTGCTCGCTCACGCGGGCGTTCGTCGGTCGGTCGCCCATCCACTAGCGCGGTCGCTAGGTCAAGTGCGATTGTCCAGGTGGCGGTCCGCAGCAGTGATGCTTCAACTACCTGACCTTCGCCCGTTACGTCTCGCGCTCGCAGGCCGGTCATCAGTGCGCCAAACATTGCGATGCCCGTGGTGTGATCACCCTGACCGGGACGAGCATGCGGAGGGGTGCCCCCAGGTGGAATCGATGAGCCGTGCAATCCTGAACGTGAAAAGAAAGCGGTCACGTCGTAGCCGGGCCGGTCGATTTCATCACCCTCCTCGCCGTATCCCGACAGAAGTCCGATCACCAGGTCGGACTTGATAGCAAACAGGTCATCTACATCAAGCCCGAAGCGCTTCCGGCGATCCGGCAACAGATTGGTAAGCACGACGTCCGCAGTGCCTACCAGCTGGCGAGCAAGCTGCGAACCGTCAGGGTCTTCCAGGTTGATCTGGATCGACTTTTTACCGCGGTTGATGAATTGAAAAGCGTGATCCGGGTTGTGCGAGCCTTCGGGCAGTTTTGCTTGTTTCATCAGGCCGCGAATGGGATCGCCTCCCATGGCCTCCACCTTGATGACTTCGGCACCTAGGTCGGCCATGATCGCGACCGAGGAAGGGGCGGCTGCGAAATTTGCAAACTCGATTACTCGAACACCCTCAAGCGGTGAGGTCATAGCGCCTGAGCCTAGTATTTGCCTCAAGGCAGCGGGTCGGAGAACAGTCGCGGGAGTTCCGCTTGCGAATGGTTCACGATTGGTTGTGAGGAGGTAGCTCAAATGGCGACAGAGATAACGACCGAAGTTCAAGCCGAATTTAAAGCCAACGGCGTAGTGAAACTTGAGGGAGTGATCGGCACCGAATGGATTGATCGGTTTCTAGATGACGCACAACGTCAGCTAGATCAAGGCGGCGCTTGGATCACCGACACCAACAAGGGCGCTTCGACAAATCGTCTGTTCACCACCCGCTATCGCTGGGAGACGAACGCTTTGGTAAGCGACTTCATTCACAAGTCTCCGATTGCTTCACTAGCGGGCCAACTAGTCGGTTCGCCCACCATGCGGTTCTATTTTGATCACCTGCTGGTCAAAGAGCCGCACACTCAAAATCCCACGCCCTGGCATCAAGACATTGGGTATTGGCCGTTTCTGGGACGTCAAATCGTGTCGGCCTGGGTGCCGATGACCGCGGCAAAAGTCAGTGATAGTTCGCTTGAGTTTGTGAAAGGTTCACACGCTTGGGACGCTTACTACGCGCCGGAGCCATTTGACGGCAAGGCTGGCTGGACGACGGATTTTGAAGGCGAAAAGATGCCCGACATTCAGGCATCTCGTGAACAGGCAATCAGCGACGGGACCGAGCAAAAATACGACATCATCGGGTTTGACGTAGAGCCAGGTGATGTCATTTTCTTTTCTGCTTGGACCCTCCACTGGTCTCCGGGTAATGAGGGAGATCGTCGGCGAGTGGCGTTTTCAACCCGCTGGCTAGGTGAGGACACGACATGGTTTCCTCATCCCGGCTGCGACCCGACCGTTACTCAACAAGACACGACCTCAGTGCCTGGCGAATACCCGGCCGACGATGACCGCTTCCCGCTGGTTTACGTATCAGATAAAAACTAAGTGCCGATCAGAAACGGATCTCAGGTACTAGAAAGGCTGCGAAACGAGCCGCCCAACATCTGGATCGAGGGCGAGCAGGTAACCGACTCCACCACGCATCCAGCTACTCGTAACGGCGTGGCGAGCCTGGCCGCTTTGTACGACCTGCAAAGCGATCCGCTTCGCGCAGACGTTATGACCACACCTAGCCCCACTACGGGGGACCAGGTTGGCATGAGCTTCATCATTCCCCAGACCATCGAAGACCTGGAGCGTCGCTCGGAAATGAATCGGGTGTGGGCGGATGCGTCGCTGGGCTTTCTCGGCCGCTCGCCGGACTATCTCAATGTAAACGTGATGGCTGCGGGCATGGCCAAGCCTTACTTTGACGCCGTCAAAGCTGGCTATGGCGACAACATGGCTGCCTATTTCGAATATGTGCGAGAGAACGATCTAGCGCTGACGCATGCCTTGACGCATCCACAGGTTGATCGCTCCAAGCCGGTAAGCGAGCTGGACGACCCTTTCACCGCCCTTGGGGTGGTTGAAGAGCGCAGCGATGGGATCATCGTGCGCGGGGCACGCATGCTGGCCACGTTGCCGATCTCCGATGAGATTCTCATCTTCCCTTCCACGGTTATTCAAGGCGGCGATGACATGCGTCCCTATGCACTTGGTTTCGCCGTACCCAACAACACGCCAGGGCTCACGTTTCAATGTCGCGAGCCGCTTGATCAGGGCCGTAGTCGAGCCGATCACCCGCTAGGCGCTCGCTTCGATGAGATCGACGCGATGGTCATCTTTGACAACGTGCTCGTGCCGTGGGAGCGAGTGTTTTTAACCGACGATGTGCAGGCCGCCAATCAGGCTTATGCGCGCACCGGAGCCGTGTTGCATATGGCTCACCAGGTGGTCAATCTCAAGATCGTTAAGACCGAAGCCATTTTGGGAACGCTGCAGGCGATCATCGACATGATCGGCAGCGGCGCCTATCCGCACGTGCAAGAGATGGTCGCAGAGGTAATCATCGTGCTGGAGATAATGAAAGCCCTAAAGGTGGCATCCGAAAAGGGTGCAACCATGAACGAATACGGCGTTATGACGCCCGCTCGAGGCCCACTTGATGCTGCTCGCAACTATTACCCGAGCGTGCATGCGCGGCTGTGCGAGATCTTGCAGTTATGCGGGTCAAGCGGATTGATCATGATTCCGACCGAAGCCGATCGCCACGGCCCACAAGACGCAAACATTGAAAAATATCTGCAAGCGCGCGGTGGCAGTGCGGGCGAACGCTTGAAGCTGTTCCGTCTGGCTTGGGATATGTCTCTGTCTGGATTCGGCGGAAGGCAAGGCCTGTATGAGCGCTTTTTCTTTGGCGACCCCACCCGCATGCGACACGCCCTCTACGGTGTTTACGACAGCAGCGCTCACGTGAAGCGGGTGCAAGCGTTTCTAGAAAACGAAGACTGGCCTCCTACCGCTTAGGGTTTTTATGTCAACATTTTGGATAACTGCGGTGTGGATAGTGATTGCATTCGGCGCCTTGCTGGTGCCATTAGCGATTTACGACATATTCCAAAAAAAACACACCATCTTGCGCAACTATCCCGTTGTCGGTCATCTGCGCTATCTGTTGGAAAAGATCGGTCCTGAGCTACGGCAGTATGTGGTCGCCTCAAATGAAGAAGAGCGGCCGTTTAATCGTGACGAGCGGCGCTGGGTATACGCCACAGCAAAGCAACAGAACGCCTACTTCGGTTTCGGGACCGACGCAGAGGTGCTCAAACCTGGGCACATAACCATTCGGCACAGTCCGTTCCCGCTTGGTCACGCCGTGCCCGAAGGCGCCCCGGTACCTAGTGGCAAGATTTTGGGCGGCTGGCGCAACAGGCCCGGCAAGTTTCGCCCACCTTCGGTCGTGAACATTTCGGCCATGAGTTTTGGCTCGCTGTCTTGGTCGGCCGTTCATGCCCTAAATGAAGGTGCCATGAAGGCCAATTGCATGCACAACACCGGCGAGGGCGGCATTTCCGACTGTCATCGTCAGGGAGCCGATCTGATCTATCAGGTCGGAACCGGCTACTTCGGCTGCCGTGACGAGAACGGACAGTTCTCCATCGAACGTTTCGAGGAGACAATCAAGTCGGCCAACGTAAAGGTCGTTGAAATAAAGCTGTCTCAAGGCGCCAAACCCGGCGTAGGCGGGTTTCTACCTGGCGCAAAGGTGACACAAGTCATCGCTAAAGCCCGCGGCGTGCCGGTGGGAATAGACGTTGCCAGCCCCAGCCGCCACACGGCCTTTAGCAACGTCGAAGAGTTGGTGGAGTTTGTGGAGAAACTGGCGGACGTATCCGGACTGCCTGTAGGTATCAAATCTGCGGTAGGGCAAGAGCAATTTTGGACTGACTTAGCAAACCGTATGGCACAGACCAAGACGGGCCCAGATTTTGTGACCGTCGACGGGGCCGAAGGTGGCACCGGTGCGGCTCCGCTGGTGTTTAGCGATCACGTGGCGTTGCCGTTTTGGCAAGCATTTGCAGTGGTTCATAGTGCTTTCGGTGAGGCAGACCTGCATGAGAAGGTCGTGTTCATCGGATCCGGCAAGCTGGGGTATCCGGCACCTGCTGCCATGGCTCTAAACGTGGGCGTAGACCTTGTCAACGTTGCGCGTGAGGCAATGATGTCCATTGGTTGCATTCAGGCACAGCGTTGCCACACCGGACACTGCCCAACAGGTGTAGCGACTCAGGGCGGATGGCTGTCACGCGGCCTTGATCCGACTCTCAAAAGCGAACGACTTGCCAACTATGTGCGAGGCCTGCGTAAGGATTTACTGCGCTTAGCCGATGCGTGCGGAGTGGAGCACCCAGGGCTAATCGGGCCGGACAATATCGGGATGGTTAACACGCAAGGCACCTTGGTGCCGGTCCACGAGCTCTACGGCCTGGACAGAGACTGCACCCACAGCGAAGGCCGCATGGAGAGCTTGCGGACCTGCATGGGCAAAGCGGCCTAAACGCTGTTTACAAAAACACTGCCTGCGAAAACCTGTCTAAGAAAACCTGCTTACGAAAACAATGTCTATGAAAACGAAATCAATGACTGGCGGCGAAGCCGTGGCCGTGGCGCTGGCAATGGTCGGTGTGCGACACGTGTTCGGCATTGTCAGCGTTCACAACCTACCGATCTACCAAGCGCTAACACATCATCGCGATATTGAGTTAGTAAACGTGCGTCACGAACAGGCCGCGGCGCATGCGGCCGACGCTTGTTCGCGCGCAACAGGCGAACTAACAGCGGTGGTTGCCTCGACAGGACCCGGTGCCGCAAATGCCTTGCCTGGCATCTATGAGGCGGCTTTCGCGAGCTCGCGTGTGCTGTTGATTACCGGCCAGACCGAATCGATTTATTACGGCAAGGCCAAAGGCTTCTTGCATGAGAACGAACGCCAGCGCGAAATGCTGCAATCGGTGTGCCGCACGGTTGCATCAGTAAGACACACCGAGGAAATTCCAGCAGAAATCATGCGAGTGGCCTACGACATCTGCTTGGGAACCCCGCAGCCAGGTGCGGTCGAGGTGCCAATAGATCTGCAGTACAAGAAGGCGCAGGTGCGAATTCCCGCCTGGACACATCCTGAGAGAGTTGTACCCGACTCCGCAGTTCTAGACGACGCCGCGCAGAGACTTCTCAACGCAAACCGGCCGCTCATCTGGGCTGGCGGCGGTGTGAACATCGCCGGTGCCTCAAATGAGTTGACCGAGCTAGCCGAGCTATTGGGCGCTTGTGTTTTTACCAGCATCGAAGGGCGCGGCGCTATTGCCGAAGATCACGAACTGAGCCTGGGTTTTTGCTCGGACCGGCGCGCGATGGACGAAATATTTGAGGAAGCCGATCTGCTGTTGGCGGTGGGTACGCGTTTTCAAAACTACGCAACGCGTGTCTGGAAGCTGCCGCTACCAACCGAGCTGATTCACATGGATGCTGACCCGGGCGTGATAGGGCTCAACTATCGAGCTTCGTTACCGATAGTGGCCGACGCCAAGCTTGGCTTGACTGGCTTACTTGAGCGGCTTAAAGACGCCGCTGCAAGCAGTTTGCCCAACACCGATCCCGGCTTCGTGGACCGGGCACGCAAGTGCCGCGCCGGTGACGATGAACAGTTGCGCTCCGAAATCGGACCAGATCACAGTGCAATCTGCGACATCATTCGCCAGGTGCTTCCGCACGATGGGCTAGTCGTGCGCGACTCCACCGTGCCTACCTACACGTGGGGAAATCGCCTGCTACCGATTCTGCAAAGCCGCACCTCCATACGGCCTGGGGCGGTGGCGATCGGACCAGGAGTGCCGATGGGAATTGGCGCGGCGGTCGGAACCGGTTCACCGACAGTGGTTATGCAAGGAGACGGTGGGCTGCTTTTGTCAGTGGGGGAGCTGTCGGCCTGCGTTGAACACAACTTGGGAGTCATTGTGCTGGTGTTCAATGACGGCGGCTATGGCGTGTTGCGCATGATTCAAGATGCACTTTTTGGAGATCATCCGGGCACCGACTTGGCTCGCACAGACTTCGTGGCAGTGGCGTCGGGTATGGGTATGACTGCGCAAGCCGTAGGCGCAGTGAGCGAATTTGAATCTGCCTTTAAGCAAGCCGTAGAGCGAGCACTGAGCGGTAAGGGTCCCACCCTGCTTGATATTGACCTGGCGTCGCTTGCGCCGATCACGATGCAAATGCCAGCGCACCAACGCCGTCGCGCCGAGGACTAAGCCTGGCTAGTCAGGCTTGCTGATCAGGGAGCGCGTCGGCCATAAAGGAATCATCGTCAGCGCTAGTTTCTCCGCTATTTTCTCCACCAACTGCTCCACTCGATTCTTTACCTGAAGGCCCGTTGCCCGAAGGCCCAGTCTTCTCTGCCATCTTGTGGCTAAGTAACAGCATTAGCACTGCGGCGATGCTGGCTACCAGAGACGCAAAGAGCACTGCGATTTTTGCGGTATCAGTCAGGGCTGCAGCGCCGGCAAAGGCCAGATTTGTAACAAAGATCGACACGGTAAAGCCGATACCGGCGGCCATACCCATGCCTATGAACTCCGTCCAACGCACCCCTTTAGGCAGCGAGAATCCGAGCCGTGTTGCAATCCACGTTGCCAGCACTATCCCAACGGGCTTTCCGACAACCAGCCCCAGAATCACTCCCCAAGCCAGCCTGCTGCCGGCTGCGTCACCGAGCGCAGCACCTGATATGTCTATGCCAGCATTTGCCAAAGCAAATAACGGGACCACCAAAAACGCACTTACCGGATGAAGGTGGTGCTCCAATATTTCGGTCTGCGGCCGCGCCTCGTGCATCAAAAATGCAGCCATCGCCATGTCGTTGTGGCTGGCGTCTTCATCCAGCGTGCTCACCGTGCCGACGGCATGTTCCATCGTGATCATTGCTGTTGCAGGAGTCATCAATCCCAGGATTACTCCAGCGATGGTGGCGTGAATGCCCGACTCCAAGGTGGCATACCACACCACGATGCCCACGATCACATAGAACGGTGTCGACCACACGTGCATAGTGCGCGCTATGCGCATAATCACCAGAGCTGCAACGGCTATCAGTATCCAGCCGAGTTGCAGAGTGTCGCTATAAAACAGCGCGATCACGATGATGGCGCCGATGTCGTCAACTATCGCCAACGTCAACAAGAAAAGCTTCAACAGCGGATTGACCCTGTTGCCCAGCAGAGCCACAACGCCTACGGCAAAGGCAATGTCGGTAGCTACAGGAATGCCCCAACCGATTGAAGCGTCTCCGGTTGGGTTGAGAGCCAGGAATACGACCGCTGGCACCACCATGCCACCCAGCGCACCTATAGCCGGAACCGCGGCGGTGCGAAGCTTTTTTAGCTCGCCGGTAACTAGTTCGCGCTTTATCTCTAGCCCTACGACGAAGAAAAAGATCGCCATCAACGCCTCGTTGACGAATTCTTCGACCGTCAAGTGAGGCAGCTGCCAGCTACCGATTGCTAGCTCAATGTCCGTACCCCAAAAAGTGTGATACGACTCGCTCCACGGTGAGTTAGCCCAAAAAAGCGCCGCGGCTGCGGCCAGCAGCATTACTAGCCCGCCTGCAACCTCACGGTCGGCGAAAAGATTTATGGGCCTGCGTAGGAACTGCTGGAGCCGTGTGTGACGCTCGGTGAAGGTGAGTTGTCTTACTGCTTGGTCAATTTTTGTCACGACGGCCGCAGGCTAGTTCTGGGCTTGTTAGCTGACACGGATGAATATTGCCGCTAGAGGCGCCGGTTAGAAGTAGTCAATCGGCGGCGATGCTCAAGGAAATCAACTAGAACGTAGTCACCCAGGTTATGTGGGCTGGTAAAGAAGGCCCGGCCGCCGTTCATTTGAGTCATCTTCTCCACGAACGTTCGCAGGTAGCTGTTGGGCTCAAGCATGAACACATTGATGCGGATGTCCTCGCGTGTGGCGCGTGCCACCTCTTTTAGTGTGGCTTCAATGGTTTCGTGCACCGGGGGGTAGGCGAAAAAGGGCGCACCATTTGGTTTTAGGTGAGCGGTCGGTTCCCCGTCTGTGATCATGATGATCTGCTTGCTGCCGGACTGTTTAGCCAACAGGCGCCGGGCGATTATGAAGCCGTGGTGCATGTTGGTGCCGTAGTCAAAGTCCCATGACGCTTCAGGCAGCTTGGCTGGTTTTAGCTCTCTTGCTGTCGCGGCGAATCCAACGACACCGAGATAGTCACGCGGAAAGCGGCTGCTAATAAGCGCATGTAGCGCCATTGTTACCTTCTTGGCTGGCAAGAAGTTTTCACGCATCGGCATAGACATCGACAGGTCCAGCATCAACACCGTTGAAGCTCGGCTGTTGAATTCGGTCTGCTCTATTTCAAAATCTTCAAGCGCAAGGCCAACCGGTGTGCCCGCACCCTGCCTGGTTACCGCATTGCGCAGCGTTTGTTCAATGTTGAGATTGAAACTGTCGCCAAATTCGTATTCCTTGGTCTCATACGCCCGCTCGTGGCCAATGCCGGTTCTTTGAATTTTGTGCTGACCCACCTTGTCTTCCATCAATCGATCGAAGAGGTCGCGCAGCGCCAGTTGTCCGATGCGGCGCAGCGCTTCGGGTGTCAGCTGCAAGCGGCCGTCCTCATTGCTGGCTAAACCCCGCTCTTCTAACAACTTGGCTAGTTCGCCTAGCCGCTCAAGTGCTTCTGCGGATTCGTTACCCACTAGCTCGCGAATTTTTTCAGGATCTATTTCGTTTAGAGCTGCTGGACTGACCGCTCCCTGAAGAATCTCTGACATGGCGTCTAGCTCGCCCAACTGACCCATGACATCGGTCGCTTGCGACATTGTCAACGGGTTTTGACCGCTCATGTCGTATTGCCGATCCCAGCCCATGTCGGGAAAGGCCTGTTGCAGTTGCTCGGTGAGCTGTTGGACCTGCCACTGCAGATCCATGTCGTCCATTAGCTGATCCATCATCTGGGCCAACTCTTCGCGCTGCTCCTCGCTCATCGAGTTGAACATCGCTTGCATTCCCGCCATGCGTTGCGCCAGAGTTTCGAGTAGCTCGTCAAGCGACTGCGGATTTTCAGGGAAGAAGTTGCCGTGGCGCTCCATAAAACCTTCAAAGTCGGGTTCTTCGCCCGCTTCTCGCTGGTGCAGCATCTCGTTTAGATCCGCCAGCATGTCTTTGGTGCGATCTTTGTCGTCACCGCTCATTGAGCCCATAGCGCCGCGCATCTGATTGAAGGCCGACTGCGTAACTTCTTGGCGCAGTTTCTCAATCAGGTCATTAAACCTCTGTTGGGCTTGCGATGACATGAACTGGTATTGCTGCAAATCCTGGATGCGACCGGGCAGATCGGATCGCAGCATGTCAAGCTGCAGGTTGCGGTCTGCTGCTTCTTTGTCGGCCTTGGTTTCGCTAGCTCCGTCACTACTAACACCGTCTTCGCTGGGCTCGCCTCCATTAACACCGTCTTCGCTGGTGCTCGCATCGTTGGCCTGGCCGGCTGTGAAGTCATCGATGTAATCGCGCTCTTCTTCGACGATGTTTTCTAGCTCTTCAGCGATCTGGTCGTACACACTGCCCAGGTCAAACTGGCTCAGAAGCTCTTGGCGCTTTGCGGCCAGTTCCTTCAAAATGTCTCGCAGGCCAGGCATTTGGTTGCCGTTGCGATCTTCGAAACCTCGCTGTATCGCTCGGCGCAAAGCTGCGTTCAGGTCTCCGTGGTACGCCAGGTCGTCGGCGAGATCTTCGAACAGGCTGTCGGCGTCGTAGTCGAAGCCTTTTTGAGTGCCATCCCAAGCCGAATATGCAAAGTGCGTGCCGCGGCGAGCTCTGTTCTTGCGGCGAAACAAAATTCTCGCCATAACTAGACCTTATTTCCGGGTTTCTGAATTTCTTGAGAGGTGGAGTTAGTTCGAGCGAGAGCGATATGCAGCCCTGGCTGAGTCGTTGCTGCCGGGCTTGCTGGTGTCTTTGTTGAGCCGTTTGGATAGGTGCAGTCCTTCAAGAATCAGTTCAACCGCACTTGCCATTACCTCAGGTGGTGATTCACCCGCCAAAACGGTGGCGGATTTTGCTAGCGCAGTGTTGGACTTGAGCAACTCGACGTACTCGTTGGTGCTCACGTCATCGCCTGCGTAAGCGACTAGTCCTTCTTCAAAGCTTGCCACCACCTCATCAAGTGCCGCGCTTGCGGGGTCGTCTTGGAAGCTGTCCGTGAATACCTCGAGCACAGCTTCGCTGAGCATGCGGTTTACGATCTGTTCGTCGCGACCCTCCTCAAGCGAGTCAATCTCAATCTTGCCGGCAGTAGAGCTGGCTAATGCTGCTAGATCGCTCACCCGCGGCACCACTTCGTTTTCACCACGCTTCAGCGCGCGGCGTGTGGCGTTAGCGATCAGCGTCTCAAGGTTTGTAACGGTCATACGCACAGACACGCCTGAGCGTTGGTTCACTTGGTTGCTTGCGCGCGCTACATGGCTGAACTGAGCCACGATCTCGCTCATGAACTCGGGCACAACTATCGATATGTTCTCTGCCTCTAGCGGCGTTACTTCTGCCGCGGCTATTTCCATCTCGGTGTAAATGTCGGGTGGGTAGTGAGTGCGAATCTGACTGCCGAAGCGATCCTTTAGAGGTGTGATGATGCGACCGCGGTTTGTGTAGTCCTCTGGATTTGCGGTTGCTACCAGCAACACGTCCAGCGGCAGGCGCACCTTGTAGCCACGAATTTGCACGTCACGCTCTTCAAGCACGTTCAGCAAGCCAACCTGGATGCGTTCGGCAAGATCGGGCAGCTCGTTGATAGAAAAGATGCCGCGATTGGTGCGTGGCACCAGTCCGTAATGCAGCGTCAGCTCGTCAGACAGATAGCGCCCTTCGGCTACCTTGATTGGGTCCACCTCTCCGATGAGGTCCGCTATGGAAGTGTCAGGAGTGGCGAGCTTTTCACCGAAGCGTTCAGCGCGACCAGCCCAAGCGATGGGGATGTCCTCGCCGTGTTCGGCCAGCTGATCTTTTGCGTAGCGCGAGATTGGGTTGTAAGGATCGTCATAGATCTCCGAGCCCGCGATGTAGGGCATCCACTCATCGAGCAGACCCACCATTGAACGGATCATGCGGGTTTTTGCCTGGCCTCGCTCTCCTAGAAACACCACGTCATGCCCTGCTAGCAGAGCGTTCTCTAGCTGTGGCAACACTGTGTTTTCATAGCCGTGAATGCCGTCAAACAGCGATTCACCTGCCGCGATTTTCGTGATGACGTTGTCCCGCATCTCTTCTTTGACCGTGCGAGATTCCCATCCGCTTGCACGTAGGTCCTTCAGAGTGGCTGGTTGCGTCATACGGTCAAGCTACTCTCATCAAGGACATGCCTTTGGTGGGCATTATTGACGGGCATTATCGCTGGTCTGGTTGATAACTATCCAGGTAACCGATCGCAGAGTTGTTAACGAAGCTCGCTCTGCGGCTACGGTAAGGCACCCTTTTGTCGTCTTGGCTTAGGCCGCGTTCAAACATCGCTCCGGCTTAAATACACAGGAGAGAACACGTACATGGCGGTTACCACGAGTTCGGCTGAAGATTCCGAAGCATCCAGCTCTGTTGGAACGAATGTGCCTGCTGGAACGAACGTGGCTGCTGGATCCAAAGCGCCTAGCGGATCGCAACCGTTATTTGAATCCAAACGCTCCTGGCCGTTTCCGCTCAACATCTACCAGTCGTCGGTGGGGCGGAAGTGGGTGATGGCACTTACTGGCATCGGGTTGCTGGGTTTTGTGCTGGTTCACATGATCGGCAACCTGCACCTTTACGAGGGCCCCTCGCGCATGTACGAATACGCCGAATCGCTGCGCAACCTAGGCGGCGGACTGCTGCCGCGCACTCTCATCTTGTGGCTATTGCGGGTGGGCTTGGTTGGGATGTTCGCACTGCATCTGCATTCCGCTTACACCCTTGCTAGGCGTAGCCATCACGCAGCCGATAAGGCCACCGTGGTTGGCAACAAGCGTTACGCCTCAAAGCGGGACTACGTCGCGGCCAACTACGCCTCACGCACGATGCGCTGGACAGGTCCAATCGTGGGGCTGTACATCTTGTTTCACTTGGCCGATCTCACTTGGGGTTGGTGGCTAGGTGCCGACTACGTGCGCGGTGATCCGTATCACAATGTGACCGAATCGCTTTCATCGGTGCCGGTAGCGATTATCTACGTAATAGCTAATGTGGCTCTAGCCATACACATTTTTCATGGCACTTGGAGCATGTTCCAAAGCCTCGGCGTCAATAACCCCAAATACAACTCGCTGCGTCGCAACCTGGCCACCGGGCTGTCGGCGATAATCCTGATTGGCAACTTGTCGTTCCCAATTTTCACTCAGTTCGGGCTGGTTGACGAAGACAATCGCGAGTGCCCGGTTAGCGATACGGCCGGGCTGGAGTGCCTGGCCGAAGAGGCGGAGAACCACTGATGGTTGAACCAACTGCAAGCACAAATGGTGTGCTTGATGCACGAGTGCCCAAAGGTGACATCACAGACGCTTGGAATAACCACAAGTTTGACCTGAAACTGGTGAATCCACAAAACAAGCGGCGCTTCGAAATCATTGTTGTAGGGACCGGGCTGGCAGGGGCATCGGCGGCCGCATCGCTAAGCGAGTTGGGTTACCGCGTAAAGAGCTTCACGTTTCACGACTCACCTCGGCGAGCGCACTCCATAGCTGCGCAGGGTGGCATCAACGCAGCAAAGAACTACACCAACGACGGTGACTCGGTTTTCCGGCTTTTCTACGACACGGTAAAAGGTGGTGACTATCGCAGCCGTGAGTCCAACGTCTATCGACTGGCCGAAGTAAGCGTCAACATCATCGATCAATGTGCCGCTCAGGGTGTGCCGTTTGCGCGCGAATACGGCGGGCTGCTTGGCAACCGATCCTTCGGCGGGGCTCAGGTAAGCCGCACTTTTTATGCTCGAGGCCAGACCGGTCAGCAGCTTTTGCTGGGGTCCTATCAAGCGTTAGCGCGCCAGATTGCCGCGGGTGGAGTTGAGCTACACACCCGCTCAGAAATGCTTGACGTCGTTGTTAAGGACGGTCGGGCTTGCGGTATCGTCACACGCGACTTGGTGTCGGGCGAAATTCGCAGCCACAGTGCGCACGCAGTGGTGCTGGCAACGGGCGGCTACGGCAACGTCTATTACCTCTCTACCAACGCCATGGCCTGCAACGTGACCGCGGCTTGGCGAGCACACCGTAAGGGCGCGTTTTTTGCCAACCCGTGTTACACGCAGATTCATCCCACCTGCATTCCGCCAGGAGATGAGTTTCAATCGAAGCTGACGTTGATGTCCGAATCGTTGCGCAACGATGGACGCATCTGGGTGCCCGAGGCCTTTGACGACTCACGCTCGCCCGACTCCATCTCCGAAGCAGAACGCGACTACTTCCTCGAGCGCAAGTACCCCGCCTTTGGAAATCTTGTGCCGCGCGACGTGGCAAGTCGTAGCGCTAAAACGGTGGTTGATCAAGGTAAGGGTGTGGGCCCGCTAAAGAACGGCGTGTATCTCGATTTCAACGAGGTGATTGCTCGTGAAGGCCAGCAAGCCGTTGCCGAGAAATACGGCAATCTGTTTGACATTTATGAACGCATAACCGGTGAAAATCCTTACCAGGTTCCGATGCGTATCTATCCGGCTATTCACTACACGATGGGCGGTCTGTGGGTGGATTACGACCTGATGACCACGTTGCCTGGCTGCTACTCCATTGGGGAGGCCAATTTTAGCGATCACGGTGCCAACCGTCTGGGCGCATCGGCACTTATGCAGGGGCTGTCCGACGGATATTTTGTGCTGCCCTACACCATCGGCAACTACTTAGCTCTCAGCCTGGGTGAGGCGCCGGTGTCAACTAGCGATCCGGTGTTCCAGATGGCCGAAGCGGCCGTGCGAGACGCAACTGATCGGTTCTTAGCAATGCGTGGTTCGCGTTCGGTGGACTGGTTCCATCGCGAACTTGGCCGCCTGACCTGGAAGTACATCGGCATGGAGCGCACCACCGAGGGCCTGCAAAAGGCGCTGACGGAAATCCCGGCGTTGGAACAAGAATTTTGGTCCGACCTGCGTGTGCTTGGGTCCGCTGACACGCTCAACTCAAGCTTGGAGAAGGCCGGTCGGGTGGCCGACTTCTTTGAGCTAGCGAAGCTGATGGCGCGTGACGCGCTAGAGCGAGAGGAAAGCTGCGGCGGACACTTCCGAGTCGAATACCAAACAAAAGAAGGCGAAGCGCAACGCGACGACGAAAACTTCACGCACGTGGCGGCCTGGGAATATCACGACACAGATACTGCTCACACACGCCACCGTGAAGAGCTTGACTTTGAATATGTAGCGCTGGCACAGCGCAGCTATAAGTAGCACCTGGAAGGCACAGAACGCACATGAAACTCAAGCTGAAGATCTGGCGCCAAGCCGGGCCGGACAAGAAAGGCGCCTTTGAGACTTATGAGGCGCCCGATATCAGCGAAGACATGTCTTTTTTGGAGATGCTCGATACCGTCAACGAGCGGCTCTTTGAAGCTGGTGAGGTACCGATCGAATTCGATCACGACTGCCGTGAAGGCATTTGCGGCTCATGCAGCTTGATGATCGATGGACAAGCACATGGCAAGGAAAGCGCCACCACGACTTGTCAGCTGCACATGCGGAAGTTTTCAGACGGAGACACCATCACCGTTGAACCGTTTCGCGCCAAGGCTTTCTCTGTTGTGCGCGACCTGGTGGTGGATCGCAGTTCGTTCGACCGAATAATCGAAGCCGGCGGATATGTGTCGGTAAACACCGGTGCGGCTACCGAGGCCAACCTGACGCGGGTGCCTAAGGAAGCGTCGGACGCATCTTTTGATGCGGCGGCTTGCATTGGCTGTGGGGCGTGCGTGGCGGCCTGCCCAAACTCGGCCGCTCAGTTGTTTACCTCGGCCAAGCTCGCTCACCTGAACCTAATACCGCAAGGTCAGCCGGAGCGCTGGCAACGCACCGAAGCAATGGTCGAAACCATGGAGCAGTTCTTCGGATCGTGCACCAATCACGGCGAATGCCACGAGGCTTGCCCCAAAGAGATAAGTCTTGACTTCATCGCGTATATGAACCGCGACTATGTGAAGGCAAAGATCAAAAACCGCAGGCTGTCCGGCCAGAACTAGTTGCGCTGCTCCCACCACTGGTCGAGACGCTTGTAAATCTCGTCAGTTCCTAGCTCCCCTTCGGAGCGCCTTAGCTCAAGTAAGAACTTCAGCGCCTGGCCTATTTCGGCCCCAGGACCAATACCAAGATGGGTCATTACGGCATTACCGTCAATCTCCGGTCGCTCTTTGGCGATGGATTGCTCACGTGCTAGGCGAGCGATGCGGTCAATCAGATCATCAAGCGCACGATTCAGGTCAGCAATGCGTTTGGGATTGCGGCTGGTGCAATCGCTGCGAACAAGGTCGTTTAGATCGCCAAGCAGCACACCCGCGTCACGGGTATAACGGCGCACAGCGCTGTCGGTCCAGCCGCGGTCGTAGCCCTTGAAGCGGCCGGACAAATACACCAGCTGCGACACTTCGGCGACCAGTTTCTTGTCATAGCCAAGCTTGGGCAGACGCTTGCGCGTCATTTTTGACCCGACCGCCTCGTGGTTGCGAAACGTGACGTCACCGTGCGCAAACGATCGTGTAGCGGGCTTGCCGATGTCGTGCATCAACGCAGCCAGTCTCACGCGCAAGCGAGTGGGGGACTGTGCGGTGACGGAGATGGTGTGCCGCAATACGTCCTTGTGGCGGTGGATGGGATCTTGCTGTAGCTCCAATGCCGGTAACTCGGGCAGATGTTCATCCGCCCAGCCGGAGTTCACCAACTCCCAAAGCCCGTCGCTCGGATCGCTAGCTAGCAGCACTTCGCTTAGCCGGTCGCAAGGCGTCTGTTCGCGGGGGAGCTCTTCAGCCACATCATCAGTTTGGCGGGTCGCTCGTGTCTTGTGAGCTATTGCGGCTTGTGAGTTACCGCGCCGCGATCCAACCGCAAAGCAGCTCTGCTGACTAGTTTGCAAAACAACGCATGGCCGACTCATTTGTTCATCTTCACACCCACACCGAATACTCCCTGCTAGACGGTGCGGCGCGTGTGCGCGACGTGGTGGCAGCCGCAGCAGCCGACTCGCAACCTGCTTTAGGAATCACCGATCACGGCAACCTCTACGGCGTCCTTGACTTCTATAAGACGTGCCACGGCGCAGGTATCAAGCCGGTAATCGGGATAGAGGCCTACATGGCGTTGGAGTCTCGCCATGAGCGGCCAACCCGTAGCACCAGCAGGGTAGACGACGACTTCGGCGGCAAAACCAGTGAGGGCACAAAGCTCTACTACCACCTGACACTGTTGGCCGAAAATGACGCCGGTTATCGCAATCTGCTGAAGTTGGCTAGTCGTGCGTTTCTGGAGGGCTACTACTACAAGCCGCGCATGGACTGGGAGATGTTTGCCGAGCACAGCGAGGGTTTGATCGCCACGACCGGTTGTTTGGGAAGCGTGGTGCAGCAGGCCTTGTTGAACAACAACTATGACGAGGCACTGAGGCGAGCTGGTCGGTTGCAGGACATCTTCGGCCGGGACAATTTTTTCGTCGAGATGCAAGACCACGGAATCGAAGAGCAACATCGCTGCAATCCGCAACTGCTCAAGATCGCCGAAGCAATAAAGGCGCCGCTGTTGGCCACTAACGATCTGCATTACACAGATCGCTCTCACGCCAGCGCTCATGATGCGCTGCTTTGCGTGCAAACCAAGTCGCTGATTTCGGACACCAACCGGCTCAAGTTCCATGGTGAGGAGCACTACCTGAAGTCAGCAGCAGAAATGCGTTCGGTGTTTTCTCAGCAGCCGGAAAGCTGCGACAACACACTGGCAATTGCTGAACGCGCCAATGTGAACATCGAGTTCGGACAACCCCAGTTGCCCACCTTCGAAGTGCCCAAGGAATACGAAGACGTCGACACCTACCTGAAGTACCTGGCGTTTGAGGGTGCGCAACGCCGGTGGGGTGAGCGTTTACCTGAGGACATTGTCAAACGCCTTGCGTATGAGCTGCGAGTGATTTCCGATATGGGCTTTTCGTCGTACTTCCTCATTGTCTGGGACTTGATTCAGCACGCAAATAGGCAGCACATTCGTGTTGGCCCGGGTCGTGGCTCAGCGGCAGGCTGCGCGGTGGCGTACAGCCTCGGCATAACCAATCTCGATCCCATCAAATACGACCTGCTGTTTGAGCGATTCTTAAATCCTGCGCGAGTGTCAATGCCCGACATTGACATCGACTTCGACGATCGCAAGCGAGACGAAATGATTCGCTACGCGTCTGCGAAATATGGGCGTGACCATGTGGCGCAGATCATCACCTTCTCCACCATCAAGGCGCGTGCGGCGATTCGAGATGCCACCCGCGTCATGGGGTTTCCCGTCTCGCTGGGCTCCCGCCTAGCAAATGCGGTGCCGCCGCTGATTATGGGTCGAGACACACCTTTGTGGGCTTGCTTCGACAAAGACGAGGAGCATGCTGACGGATACGCAGTGGCTGGCGACCTGCGGCAGATGTATGCCGACGACGATTCTGCTCGCCAAGTAATCGACACCGCACGAGGATTGGAAGGACTACGCAGACAAGACTCAGTGCACGCCGCCGCTGTGGTGATTAGTTCTGAGCCTCTAACACAGCGACTGCCGGTTCAACGTAAACCCGAAGCAGGTAAAGATCCGGAGCAGTCACCCATCGTCACGCAATTTGACATGGTTGGTGTTGAAGACCTGGGCCTGCTCAAGATGGACTTCTTAGGGCTTCGCACGCTGTCAATCATTGAAGACACCCTGGCGCATGTGCAGCGCAATACCGGTGTTGTGCTGGATATCGACGACGTGGATCTGGAAGACAAAGCCACGTTCAAACTGCTGCAGGATGGAGACACGATGGGTGTGTTTCAACTTGAGTCCAGCCCGGTGCGGTCGCTGCTGCGGAGTTTGGCGCCGACAAAGTTTGAAGATGTGGCTGCGCTGGTGGCGCTCTATCGGCCAGGTCCGATGGCGGCAGACATGCACAACGACTATGCCGACCTCAAAAACAACCGCAAGCCGATGGCGTTAGCGCACCCCGACTTGAGTGAGGCGTTGGGCGATACCTACGGGTTGATGATTTACCAAGAGTCAATGATGCGGGTAGCTCAGCGGATCGCCGGTTATTCGTTGGCTGAGGCTGATGACCTGCGCAAAGCATGCGGCAAGAAAAACCGCGCCCAGATCGCCGAGCATCGCGCAAAGTTTGTGGCGGGCAGTGTGGAAAAGGGATACGGCGAGAAGCTGGGCTCGCAGCTGTTTGACATCATCGAACCGTTTGCGGACTATGCGTTTAACAAGAGCCACGCCTTTGCGTATGGGTTGGTCGCTTATCAAACCGCATATTTGAAGGCGAACCATCCCACAGAGTTCATGGCTGCCCTGCTGACCGCCAATAAAACAAGCCAGGATCGAATAGGCCCCTACATCAATGAGTGCCAGCGGATGGGCATCAAGGTTGAGGTGCCCGACATCAACGAATCCGAACTGGATTTCACAGGAGTCGACAGCCATATTCGGTTTGGGCTCTCAGCGATACGCAATGTTGGTTCAGGGGCGGTGGAAGAGATATTGGCTGTGCGCAGGTCCGGTGGCGCGTTCAAGGACTTTTTTGACTTCTGCATGCGTGTACCCGAGTTGGCGCTGAAGCAGAGCTACCTGTCGTCTCTGATCAAAACGGGTGCGTTTGTTTCGTCGGGCCATCCGCGACAGGGCTTGCTAAACGTGACTCCGATGATCGTCAGCAACGCCCACCGTCAACGCCGTGATGCCGCTACGGGAGTGCAGGCGTTGTTTGGCGGCGCTCAAGAGGCAGAAACTGAGTCCGCAGGTGACGACGTAACTGGCAGCGTCGCTGGCAGTGCTGCAGGCAATGGCGCTGCTGACATTTCGATCCCGCCTCACGAGGCCGATGAAGCCACGCTGCACGCATGGGAAAAAGAACTCCTAGGGCTCTACGTGTCAAGTCATCCGCTAGATGGAGCCGAAGAAAGCCTGAGGAAACAGACCGAGATAAGCATTGCTGACCTCGGTGATCTAGAGCCGGACGGCGATGGTCGTGGCACCCAAGTCAAAATCGGCGGCATTGTTTCAAGTCTTGAACTCCGCCGGACGCGCAACGACAAAATGATGGCGAAGTTCATGCTGGAAGATCTGAGCGGCATCATTGCGGTAACGGTGTTTGACCGAACGCTGGAGCAATCCGGTGAGGTGCTCGAAGACAACGCGGCTTTGGTGGTGATAGGTCGCTGCGAGCGGGGCACAGACGATGATGGGCTGAGCTTTATCGGCTCACAGATAGAAATCTTGGAACTAGCACGTGGTCGTAAACCCGTGCAGCTGAACCTGAATCCGCAGTCGCTGAACGAAGACCTGCTTGCAAAAATTAAGCAACTGCTGGCCTTACACAAGGGTGATGCGCCTGTGAGACTGAGCCTTGGAACCAACGTGGTGGAACTACACGGCGACTTTTGCGTCAATGCTGATGTGATCGCCGGGTCATTACGAGAGCTGCTCGGCTCTAGTTCCGTTCGCACATAGCACCGCACGAAAGTCTCTTTCGAAAACACAGAAGTGTGGATGTGGGTGTGTTATGTGGCAGGCTTTGGGGCTTGTGCTGATGTACCAGCGCAAACAACGCAAACAAGAAGCAAGAAAGACATAAGCATGAGCGACGGTGATACCAGAAAGCCCAACAAAGAAGCACTGAAAGATCCTCGCTCTATGTGGGCGCCGTTAGGAAAGTTCAAAAGCTTCAAGCGTGCTGACCAGATTTGGGTAATTGGGGCAATGGTCTTCTTGATTGTTCTCATCAACGTCGTTTTCTCAAACGGTTGAACAAAATTGCCCAGAGCCAGGCTGTCGTGCGCAATGTTGTCGTGCCCTGGGTCGGGCTAGTTTCGGCGGTTTCTAACTAGTTCTGGCTAACTTGGGCGTGATTGTTAGCCTTGTTTTGCTTTGCCAAAGTGAACTGGCAAAGCAAAGTGAGCTGGCACAGCCACCAAGCGGAGCAAAGAAATAGGCGTTTGAGCACATGACCGGTGAAACAACCATCGTGCTGCCCGACGGGTTATCACGCCAACTTCAAGCCGGTGCCACTGGCGCCGATCTAGCGGCTGACTTGGGCAAACGCGCCAAGGCTGATGCAGTGATTGCCGTTGCCGATGGTCAAGAGCTTGACCTTGATCGAGAACTGCCGCACGGAGCGCAGGTATCGCTGGTGTTTGCCGACACCGATGAGGGCCTGCAGGTGTTGCGCCACTCCACCGCACATGTGCTGGCGCAAGCGGTGCTGCGCCTTTTCCCAGGTGCGACCTTCTCTATTGGTCCGCCTATTGAGCACGGGTTCTATTACGACTTTGATCTAGGCGAGGGGATCACTTTCAGCGAAGACGATCTGTCAAAGATTGAGGCTGAGATGAAATCAATCGTTGCGGCGCAACAACCGTTTCAGCGCTCCGAGGTGACACCCGCGCAGGCCGATGAGCTGTTTGCAGATCATCCCTACAAGCTGGAGATCATTCACGGCGTGGCCGATGACCCCACATCTGGCCCCGAAGGTGACGTAATCACGACCTATCGCAACAGCCCCGAATTTGTTGACCTGTGCCGTGGTCCGCACGTGCCTCACACCGGTTGGCTGCCGCACTTCAAGTTGATGCGCGTAGCTGGCGCATATTGGCGAGGCGACGAGCGCGGTCCGATGCTGCAGCGAATCTACGGAACCGCTTGGGCGTCTGCTAAAGCCTTAGACAAACATTTGGAGCAGCTAGAGGAAGCCGAAAAGCGTGACCATCGCCGGCTAGCCGTTGAGCTGGATTTGCTGAGTTTTCCGACCGAGTTGGGCGGCGGGCTAGCCGTCTGGCATCCCAAGGGTGCGACCGTGCGAAAAATCATGGAGGACTACAGCCGTGCTCGGCATGAGGCAGGCGGTTATGAGTTCGTCTATACGCCACACCTAGCAAACGCAAGGCTGTTTGAGCAGTCGGGGCACTTGGATTTTTACGCCGACTCCATGTATCCACCGATGGAAATGGACAACGGCACTTATTACCCCAAGCCGATGAACTGCCCGATGCACTGCCTGATTTTCGGGCAAGGCCAGCGCAGCTATAAAGAACTGCCCTTGCGTTTGTTTGAGCTGGGGACGGTGTATCGCTATGAGCGTTCCGGCACCTTGCATGGGCTGTTACGCATCCGTGGGTTTACCCAAGATGACAGTCATCTGTACTTAACACCCGAGCAACTACCTGCCGAGATTGAGAGGTTGCTTGAGTTTGTGCTCTCAGTGTTGAAGGCGTTTGGCTTTGACGACTTCACCTTCAACCTTGCTACGAAAGATCCTGAGAAGTACGTCGGCGAAGACGCCGACTGGGAGACCGCGACCGAAGCTCTACGAGCAGCGTTGGAAGCTAGCGGTCACGCCTATGAACTGAACGAAGGTGAGGCGGCCTTCTACGGCCCCAAGATTGACATCGACGTAAGGGACGCCATCGGTCGTTCGTGGCAGCTTTCAACGATTCAGGTGGACTTCAACCTGCCGGACCGGTTCGATTTGCAGTACACGGGCCAAGACGGCCAGCAGCATCGCCCGATAATGCTGCACCGCGCGTTGTTTGGTTCGATTGAGCGTTTCTTCGGCGTGCTGGTGGAGCACTACGCCGGTGCCTTTCCGACCTGGCTAGCACCGATGCAGGTGCACGTGACAGGTGTGCGAGCAGACCACGATGAGTTTGCTGCGACGGTGGTGCAGCGCCTGACTGATGCGGGTCTGCGGGCAAAGATGGTTCCAGCCGATGATCCTCTGGGGGCTCGTATTCGGCGCAGCAAGCTTGAAAAGCTGCCGTACGTGCTGGTAGTTGGTGATGACGATGTAGCTGCTGACACCGCAGGAATAAACGCACGCGGGACGCAGGTAGAACGCGGTGTGCCTATTGTGGATTTCATTGCACGAGTTCAAGCTGAGATTGCCGACAAGTCTGTAACAGGCGCTGCGGCGGCAGGCGTCCAAGCATGAAAGCACTGGTTTTTCCTCGCAATCACTTGAAGTTCGTCGCCGCCATGACGATGTCGCGACTGAAGCCAGGGGCGGGCGCTTCGGTAGGGCCTTTGCATCTAGCTGACGTCGAACCGCCTGAGTTGGTTGGACCTGGGTGGTCACACGTGCGCACCCGTCTGGCCGGCATCTGTGGTTCAGACCTAGCAACCGTTGATGGTCAAGTGTCTAGATACTTCGAATCGTTGGTCTCGTTTCCGATGACCCCTGGCCATGAGGTAGTAGCGGACGGTCCCGACGGAAAGCGCGTGGTGTTAGAGCCGGTGCTTGGTCCGGAGACACGGGGCGAGGCGCCCGCCTGGTTGGGGGCAGCCCCGGCCGACGGCGACGACTACGGCCATCTGATCGGCGGCCATTTGGAGCCAGGATTGCAAACGGGATCGTGCGCTAGCACCGGCGGAGGCTGGGCTGAGATGTTCGCCGCGCATAGCTCTCAGCTGCATTCCTTGGGCAGCATTAGCACCGATGAACTGAGTGACGAAGCCGCCGTGATGATCGAGCCCACCGCAGCTGCCACGCACGCGGTGCTACGAGCAAACGTCCCCGACGGTGGTACCGCCGCAGTGATCGGGGCAGGCACGATGGGCCTAGCTGTTGTCGCGGCGCTGCGTGCTTTCACAAATGTCAACAACGTGGTGGTTGGCGCGCGTTACCCACACCAACGCAAGCTGGCAACCGAGCTTGGCGCTGACCTAGCCGTTGAGCCGGAAGAGTTGGTGCGAGCTGTGCGGCGAGCGGCCGGTACACGAGTGATAGGGCACACGTTGGGTTCTGGCACCGATGCCACCATTGATGCCGTGGCTAATTCTCAGAGCCTCACCGATGCGGTGGCCATGACCAGGCCGCGGGGGCGAGTGGTGGTGCTAGGTATGCCGGCACAAGTGCAGCTGGATCTTTCGGCGCTTTGGCACCGTGAAACGGAACTTGTTGGTGCGTACTGCTATGGAACCGAGCACAGCCACGCAGACGTGCATACGTTTGAATTAGCAACGCAGCTGGTGCGCGACTGTGCTTTAGAGAACCTGGTTTCGGAGCTTTATCGCCTGGAGGACTACAAGGCGGCTATTACTCATGCGGCCGAAGCGGGATTGCGCGGCTCAACAAAAATCGCTTTCGATCTGCGCGAGGACTAGTCAATCTCGCCGTGGCGACGCACCACCTCAGCGATGATCTGCTGCAATACCATCTGGGCAATCTCTGGGTCTAGGCCAGCTTGCTCGGCCATATTGCCAACATGAGCTAGGTGTTCGGCCTCACGTTGTTTGTCAACAGCCGCTAAACCAGCAGCGGTCTTGAGCTGACCGATGTCAGCGGTGACCTCAAATCTGCGCGCCAATAACTGCACCAGAGACTCATCAATCTCATCAATGAGCCTCCGATGTTCGGCTAACTCCTCAGCTGCTGACACGGCTAGTTACGAGCTAGCGGGCAGACGACAGCACGACCAGTGGCTCTGCCAACTAGTTAGCTGCAGATTTTGTCAAGTGTCTCCTCGCTGGGAGCGAAGTAGAACGAGCCTGACGCAGGGTCGGAAAAGTCGGTGATGGCGTCACGCACCGCGGCGCCATCCAAGCCGTACATCGCTCGCAAGCGTTCCCGCAGAGGCGCCTGGTCCTTGCAGAACGCCATGAAGTACAGGCCGACCGTGCCATCGTGGAAGGCGTAAGGAGTTGCGCGTCGCGCAATCTCATTGCGCTTCGGGCTGTCCTCGTGACCGTGGTTGCCGTCTTCGCGCAGTTCAACATGACTCAGGTGGCTGTATGGCTCTTGCGTCTCTGTTTTTTCGATGCCCGGGTATTTCTTGCGTCCAAAATTCTTTTCTTGCTGGTCGTCCGACAGCGCGTTCCAGCCATCTAGGTCGTGCACCCAGCGTTGAGCGATTATGTGACTGCCACCTTCTCCCGGTTGCCCATCGGGAATGATGGCCGCTGCCGGTTGATCCTCGTCGGCCGGGTTGCCGGTGCCGTCCTTGAAGCCAGTCATGTCCAGCGAATCGCCGTAGATAAACGTCGGTGTTTCGCGCGCTACAGCCATGTGCCCGGCCAAGGCGGTGCGAGCGTCATACTGGGCTTTCCACACCTTGTCCTTGTCGTCATGGTTCAGCCACAGCAGCAACTCTTCCTGAGTGCCCTTGGCTTCACGGCCTGACCCGTCTTCGGACGCAACGGTTACATAGTCCTGAAAGTCCTCTGGCATATCGTCGCTGAGCTCGGGCAATAGCCCAGGGCCGATGCCCAGCACCAGGTTGATGCTTTCGGCGGCGCAAGCGGCTCGCAGGTCGGTTAGCACGGACTTGATGACACCTAGATCTGCGCCGTCAACTCGGCTCAGATGTACATACCACTGGTTTTGGCCCATGCCGTTGAAAATGGCTCTTTGCGGTGTTGACATAAGTTGCTCCAAAAGTTGGCTTTAGTTGAAAGGGCTGGACGTAATGCCGGCGCGCGTAGGTTAGACGAAACACAGCCGGTCTAGAGCAAAAAATGACAATATGGTCGAGCAATATGGTCAAGATGGTCAAGCAAGATGGCCAAGGTGACATCAGGACAAGGGGATTACGGCAATGTATGACACAGATCTGCCCATCAGAGATGACTTGCTGGACGCTCATGAGCGCACGGTGAGCAGTTGGGCTCAACCAGGCAATTGGTGGAGCGCCGATCAGCGGTTAGCCATCGTGGAGCAGGTGCGCGCCGCTCTTGATGCAGACCCGTTGCCACCATGGGTAACGCCAACCAGCCTGGCCAACGACTCGGCTGATTCAACCCAGCCCGGATCGTTGGAGAGCAGCGAGGTGCTGCCGACGGCTGCCATTGACGCAATCTGGCGCATCACTAATCATCCTGGAACACTCACGCGTGAGTGGTATGAGGGCATTATTGCCGAGCTCGCTGAGTCGCAGTTTCAAGCGCCCAACCAAGAACCGTTTGAGCCAGGCCAAGAAGCACTGGCGTATGTGGAGTTGGTGGGCATCGTTGCACAAGCCAACAATCTTGATCGTTTCGCTGATGCCTTGGAGCTGGAACGGGTAAAGCTGCCAGCACCCGAGCCGGGCAAACCGACCCGCGAAGTAGATGAAAACGTAGCAGTGAGAGAACACTGGGTGCCAACGGATGACTCGCGCGCCCCTGGGGTGCTGAAATCGCTCACAGCGGTGCCAGCTGAGGCGGAAGCGTGGCTTGTGTTGTCCGATGCTGGCTACGTGCCGATTGCGAACGTCCGCGGCGACCTGATATCCGACCATGCTTCGCTGACTAGACCGCAGATCGAATTGGTGGCGGCTAGGACTTCCAAGCTCAACGAATGCTTTTACTGAACTTCTAGCCACGCGTTGCTGCTCGGTCTGAGCAGTAGGAAAAATGGGCTTGAAGTCGACTATGAGCTAGTCAACGGTTCAGAGCATGCCGTTGGCAGTGTTGCCGACGGCTCTGGCACCGGTGAGACAGCTAGCGCTGTCGCGCATGCCGAACTGCTTACCAATCTTGCAGATGCGATTTATGAGCGTGAGTCCGATGCTTTGGAGATCGCCAAAGCTGAGTTGATGGGTGCGGCCGGTGTGGATGTACTGGTGGATGCGACCGCTGTGGTTTCCAACTTTTTCATGATGACTCGCATTGCCGATGGCACTGGCACACCGTTGGATGCAAGCACCACCGAGATGAGCGAGGAAGTGCGCGAGGCGGTTGGAGTTAACGAGTTCGTGTCGCGCCGCTAGCTGGCTTACAGTGCTAGCAGCGACCAAATGGCTGGCTGTACTCAAACTGGCTAGCTGCGACCAAAACGCTTGGTAGGCAGGTGTGGGCCGAAGTAGCCCACGTGCACCATGCGGGTGTTACCAGTGGTGTCGTCATAGAAGTACAGGCGTGGTGCAGTGTCTCCGTTTGCCAATTTCAGATGAGCCTCCATCTCGATTACTCCCGAGGGGTGAACTTCGGTTGAGACCGGCATTTGACGGTGCTCCTTGAGTTCTGGGCGTCGCTTCACCTCCTCGGACTCGTGCATGGACAGTTTCTTGACGCTGCCTGGCCACACAAGAGCGTGGCTAGATCGAAGGCACCAGTCCTGGAAGTTTTTGTAACGCTTGTCACCCTCAACCACGTTGTACGCATAAGCACCCAACGCCTTTAGAGCAGTCAGGAGCTCACGTATCCACAAGTCTCGACGGTGGCTGCGATCAAGACGATCAAGCTCTTGTCCCGCCGATGCATGAATTGTCACGTATTTCAGACGATCGTTGGCACGCTCCAGCACCTGCAAAACCGAAGTGAATTCGTCGGGAGCGGTTTTCGACTCGAGCCCACCGGTTGCTACGGGTGCTTCGCCGGTTTGATTTTCAAGCAGTAATACCAGCTTGTCTTGCAAAGAGTTGATCTGGTCTTGTTTCGTTTGCGCTTCTTCGATGCTTTCCTGCAGCTCTCTTTGGAGATCTGCTATTTCATCGCGTGCTTCGTCAAGCCTTCCCTGCGCTTGGGTTTGCTTAAGGCGGGCGGTATGAAAGGACTTCCATACCTCTTCGGTTTCTTCTTGGAGCAGCGCCAGTCGTTCCTCAAGGGTTGACTCAGTGTCGTCACGTTCCTTGCGAGTGTCGGCAGATTTTTGTAGGTAGTCAAAAGCCAGCGGTGGTCGGGTTGCTACCAGAGTGGGTAGCAACGTCAAAAAAAGCCGACGGCACACTTCATTGAAGTTGGTTCGAATCTGAGGAGCCGTAAACGCTGGATGGCGCGTAATGGCATTTGGCGCGTAAGGCATGTACAGGCGCGCCTCGCCCGGTTGCACATCGAACTCATCACCCATCACTTTTTGGAATTGCGTGATGGCGCCCTTTGGCAGAACCAGTACCTGCGCTACCCCTGCGAGCATCTGTGCAGCTGTTCCGGCACGCTCCATGGTTGGCCCGGCACCGTCTATCGGATCGTCAGCAAGCACAACGATTGGTGTCTTGCGGTCAAGAGAGAAGATGCGTTCCTTCGCCAGCCTCTCAATTTCCTCTGGTTGATTCGGGTTGAGTGCACGGGCTTGATTAAACAGCAGGGCGTTTCCGACATGCGGCTTGCTTTGAGCCTTTTCACCCTTACCGATCAGCGTGCTAACGAATTTGATGGTTTCGCGCAGTGCGGTGTCAAGGTGGTCGGGATCAACGGTCGACTCTGCATCTACCCAAACCCAGCTGCGGTCGGTTTCGGAGAGCACGCGCAACAAGGTGCGCGTCTTACCAAACTCGCAAGTGATGTCCAGTGACAGCTCAATAGCCGAAGCGTCACCGTCGGCAAGTGTTTCGCTGCGAGTTTGACCAATGCTGGCTGTGCTGGCGGCGCTGCTTATTCCGTTAGCTCCACCAGGGGTACTAGCTCCGTTAGCTCCACCAGGGGTACTAGCTCCGTTAGCACCACCAGAGGCGTTGCTTGTGGTGCGCGTTCGCAGTTCATCACCCCAACTGATGAACTCGCTCCGGAGCAACTCGGTCAGATTGGCGCGGTCTTCTAGCCAGATAGCGCGGTAGACGAGCTCAAACGGATCTTCTACATCAAGGTCTTGATATTCAAGATCTTTCATTCTTGGTTCGTTTAGTCCGGTTCAGGTGGGTCTGTCCAGCTATCTCTGCCTAGTTATTTTTGTTCAAAAATCGGCGTAACTCGGGCGCGCGCCAAAGTGGTGCCGAACATGTTGAAGCCGCAGATAGCGGGCGTGGTGTTTTCGTCGATCGGCAGGGAGTCAACGCTCAACGCATGCACAACAAACATATAGCGGTGTGGGCCATGACCAGCTGGCGGTGCTGCGCCGAGATAGCCGTACAGGCTGGCATCGTTGCGCAGCTGCTTTGCTCCGGCGGGAAGACCCGAGCCTTCCTGGTCGCCTACGCCGCTGGCTAGTTCGGTAACAGAGGTAGGGATGTCGTACACCACCCAATGCCAGAAGCCGCTGCCGGTGGGAGCGTCCGGGTCAACGCAGGTAATGACATAGCTCTTGGTGTCATCGGGCGCTCCTGACCACGTCAGATGTGGCGAGCGATCTTCGCCGCCTGCTCCGAAGATGCCAGACACCTGCGGAATTGCAAGCGTCTGGCCGTCGGCTACGTCGTCGCTTTGAACGGTGAATGCTGGTACCTGTGCCAAGAAGTCGTAGGGATCTGGGGGAGTAGCCATGTGAATGCCTTTCTATGGTTTTGTTGGTTGGTTGAGAGGTCCATTTGAGGTGACCTCACAAAGCTACTTTCGCGCATAAGTGCGACATGCGCACGCAACGCGCACAGTGGCTCCGCAGCCACTGAGCAGCTATTGCACAGCTATCGCTGGAAGGCTTATTTACGTGCATGTTGTGGATGCCGACGTCTTGGTAGCTGTTTGGGCTTGCGCCTGGGTTTGCGGATGTTCTGGCAAGATGTAATCGTGTCAACCTCTGACAAGACCACCGCTATGAGCTCCCATTCAAGCGATTACTCGCCGCTAATCGGCTTGACTGGTCGGCGCCGTGAAGGGCAGTCGGTGAAGGGTTTTCCCAAACCCTTGCAAGGCTGCTTGCTGGATATTTACATCACCGATTATTCCGAATCCATTGCGGCTGCCGGTGGGCTACCAGTGCTGCTGACGCCCGACGCTGAGGTAGCTCCGTTGCTAGATCGGTTAGACGGAGTGCTGCTGAGCGGTGGTGCCGACATTGAGCCGAGCCGTTATGGAGCGCAAATCGAGCCAGAGTGCGGTTCGGTTGAGCCAGAGCGTGATGAGTTTGAGTTGGCGATCTACGAGAGCGCAACAGCAATGCAGATGCCGGTGCTGGGGGTTTGCCGCGGCCTGCAGCTAGTGAATGTGGCAGCGGGCGGCACGCTGCATCAACATATAACCGATCACACGGCCAGCAAGCAACCAGCGCACACAGAAATACACGAAGTGAAGATTGAACCGGACACAGTGTTAGCTGGCATCTACAACGCCGAGCACTATGGAGTGAACTCTCTACATCATCAAGCCGTGGATCAAGTGAGCGATGACTATGTAGTTACCGCACTTTCAGATGATGGTTACGTCGAGGCGCTGGAACATAAGAGGCTGCCTATATTGGCGGTGCAATGGCACCCGGAGTTGATGCTCGGCGCAAAGCAAGACCCGCTCTTCGGTTGGTTGGTGGACGCTGCCAGGACCCGGGCGGCCGAACGAAACAACGCCTAGGCGGTTATTTCCCGCCCCCGTAGCTCAGGGGATAGAGCATCGGTTTCCTAAACCGTGTGCGCAGGTTCGAATCCTGCCGGGGGCGCAAAAGGGTTGTGGGCTAGACAACCGTGGCTAACTAGCCACGCAGTTGAAACGGGGCCTCTACCTTGCTCTGCAACACCCAACCGACCTTGCCTACTTCGTCATAGATGTTCGTGTGGTTGGCTGCGACTCCGTTGCCGACGGAGATGGTGCTGGATTCAAACAAGACCCAATCCGTTATCGGCAGTCGTAGTAGCTGCAACGTCACATCGGTGTTGATGTAAGACCCGCCGTCAGGGGTGTTGTCCCAACCGACCGCTGCTCCCATGTCCGACAATGTTGCGATATGGGCGAACTTGGAGGGCTGTTCGCCAGCCACCAGTGGTTGAGCCAGCCTGACCCACACCACTCCTGGGCCAGGATCCTCGGTAGAGCCGGAGACGCTGCGTAGTTCAACGGCATCAACGTTGAAGCCGGGTCGCGGATATTCGAGATCGCCGCCCGCGGTCGGATCGTTCGCGACATCGGGCATGGCTGGCACGTTGTCCTCTGTTTTGTATGCCGCACGCAGGGCCTGGGAATGCTCGTTGGCGAAGGTGTCAACCGAACCGAGGTTGGTCATCAACCATTGTGAGGTCGCACGCGCCAACACCGTTTTGTCGGGGTCGTCAGCGCGCCAAAACGAGGCATCCACCATGGCGGTCCGTTTACCGATCTTGATTATCTGAGCGTGTACGGCTAGCTCGCATACCGGAACGCCTGACAAGATTTCCACCGTCAGCCGAGTGCAGAGCAGGCGCTCCAGGTAGCTGTCGGTGCAGTTCTTGTGCAACTCGGTCTCTATGGCCCAGCCGAGCAACCCGCAAATGCTGCCTCCATGAATGATCTCGTGACCCCACGGGCCGCGTGTCATTGCTGTGGCTTGCACTGTGATGGCCTGCACGGTGTTGGCTCCACCGGTGTTGGCTTGCATAGTGTTGAACCCACCGGTGCTGACTCCGTCTTGGCGAGCCCTGCCCGGGCTGACGGTGAACAACCCGGGCGGCATTTCAATTCCCTCAGGTAGCGGCGGTCTTCCTGTCTGTGTTGTGTTCCCCTGCAGCGTTGGCGGTGAAGGAACGCGTTCATCGCAGGGTGGCACGGCGATAGTTCTAGCGCGGAGATCACCGGGTTGCCCGCCATACTGAGATGACCAAGCTGACAAAAACTCACCAAAGTCTTTACTCGCCTACTCGCCCTTACCTACCGCAAACCCTTACTGGAGAAAAGTGCCGCACTCGCTCGCATCCATGCCTTATCCGCACGACGCCCTAGCTCCACACATCAGTGAACGCACTCTGAGCTTCCATTACGACAAGCATCACGCGGGCTATGTCAAACGTGTCAATGACGCGGTGGCGAGCACCCCGGACGAAAACCTCACGCTTGAGCAGCTGGTGCTAAAGACCCAACCCGGGCCATTGCTTAACAGCGCCGCACAGGCTTGGAACCACGCCTTTTACTGGAACTCGATGTCGCCTGATGGTGGTGGCGACCCAAACGGCGACCTGGCAACAGCCATAAGCAAAGACTTCGGCAGCATCGACAGTTGGCGTGAGCAGTTTGTCTCCGGAGCGGCTGGCAACTTCGCATCTGGCTGGGGCTGGCTGGTTCGCCAACCCGGTGACGGCAAGCTGGCGGTGGTGCAAACAGATGACGCACACACCCCGTTGATCGACGGACTTCAACCTCTAGCAGTGATTGATGTCTGGGAGCACGCCTACTACCTCGACTACCAGAACGATCGTGCCGCTTACATCAACGGGTTCGTTGAGCACCTAATCAACTGGGAATTCGTCGCTAGTAACTATGCGTCGGCTCTGAAAGAGAGCTAGGCGCCAAGAAGCTGGCGGACAGCAGGGCAGGCAGTGGGGTAACGGGTGCACCGTCTCGCTGGGCTACCTTGCGGCAATGGCAAACGCCCCAATAAGCAAACCGTTTCGGTTCGGCGTGCAGATGCCGGCTGCCACAGACCCAAGCACCTACCGAAGCAACGTTCGCAAGATCGAAGATCTCGGCTACAGCGCCGTGTATTGCCCGGATCACTTCAACGAACAGTTCGCACCAACCGTGGCGCTCACGGTGGCAGCCGAAGAGACCACAACGCTGAAGATCGGATCACTTGTCTACTGCGTTGACTACCGCCATCCGGTGGTGTTAGCCAAAGAAGCCGCCACGCTGGATCTGTTCACGCAAGGACGCTTTGAGTTCGGCCTCGGTGCAGGCTGGATGCGAACCGACTACGAGATGGCCGGAATTACCTACGACCGACCGAGCGTGCGCATAGCGCGGATGGTCGAAGCGGTACAGATCATCAAGGGCCTGTGGTCTGGCGAGAAGATGAGCTTCGATGGCGAGCACTACACCGTGACAGACGCGGTAGGTACGCCCGCCACGCACACCCCTGGAGGGCCGCCAATCGTTATCGGTGGGGGGGGCAAAAAGGTGCTTTCAGCAGCTGCTCGCTATGCCGACATCGTCGGCTTCAACCCGTCTTTGCATGAAGGCGAGGTGGGTGTTGGTGCGGCTCGTTCATCAATAGCTGATCAGTTTGTGATGCGGCGCCAGTGGGTGCAAGAGGCTGCTGGTGATCGGTTTGATCAGATCGAACTACAGATGAATACGTTCGTGGCGACGGTAACGAACGATCGAGACGAGTTGTTCCGGAATTTTGCACCTGCGTTCGGGCTGACCGAAACCGAAGCGGCCAACACGCCGATCGTGTTGGCTGGCACGGTTGATCAAATCTGTGAGCAGCTTCAACGTGGCCGCGAGATTTACGGCACTAGCTACATAGTGGTGCACGCTCACGAAGTGGACGAAATGGCACCAGTGGTGTCTCGCCTGACGGGCACCTGACACCTCTGCGACTTGCAGACGCAAGTGTTCGTACTCGTGCTACCCAGCAACCTGACTAGCCCAGTTGCTCGGCTAACCGATTGCTTAACTAGCCGATTGCTTAGCTAGCAGCTTGACTAGCAATGTCGCATCGGGCTGATACATAAGCCCGGGGGTAGCCGCGGGTAGTAATTCTTGCAGCCAGCTTGACTAGCAATGTCGCATCGGGCTGATACATAAGGGCCGTGGTTAAGAGCAACCCAAGACAATGACCGGTACAACAACTAGTGAAACCAGCGTGACTGGCTTAAAGCTGTGGCCGGTTAGCTACGGCGCACCAGCGCGCCAAAAGTTGCTTGAGCTAATCGACTCAGCCAAGACCGAGGACCCGCTCGCACAAGTAACGGTGATAACCACCGACGGTGCCGGTATGGGTGTGCTGCGACGACTCACAGAGGTAATGCAAACTGACGCGCCCGGAGACGCCCATCGGGGATTGATAGCGGTGTCAGCGGTCAACTTGAGCGTCATTGCCGAAAAAGTCCTGGAGCGAGACCCGCAGCGGCTGGCTAAGCAATCCGCTAGCGACTTGATGCTGGGTGGTGCAATAAGAGAGGTCTTAGCTACCGAAACAGGCTTGTTTGCAGGAGTTAAGAATCATCCTGCAACCGAGCAGGCATTGTCGCGTGTAGTCAAAGAGTTGAGCGACCTGACAAATGACCAACTCGGGCAGGTCAAGAAATGCTCAACCAGAGCCGCGGCAGTAGTTGGTCTTTATGAACGAGTTCGTGAAGAGCTTGGCGAGCACAATTTCTATTTTCGCGCGGACGTGCTTAAGCAAGCTGCCAAGAAGATAGGCGCCGAACGTGTAACTACAACGAAAACCAACACAGCCTCCGCAGCCGCCACCGCCATCAAACATCTCGGAACCGTTGTCCTTTACCTTCCTGTAGAGCTCAAGAATCACCAGTCGGAATTAGTGAAGGCTCTGGCAAGTCATACAAGCGTTCATGTTGTAGCGGGGCTTACCGGCGACGATGAGGACGACGAGCAGTACGCGCGGTTATGCGCTCGACTCGGAATAGTTACCGCGCCATCAAACGAAGCGAGTCCGGTATCTGATGCATCATCAGGTGCTCCGCAGTTGAAAGCTCCGGTGGGCGATCGCATCGTCAGCGTTTCTGATGCGGACGAGGAGGTGCGCTGGGTGGTCCGCGCAGTGCTGCGCAACCTCGTCGACGGTGTTCCCGCAAAACGAATAGCAATTCTCTATCCAGTTGGCGTTCCATATGCACGACTAGTTGCCGCGCAGCTAGACCGAGCCGAAGTTGGCTGGTATGGCAGTGGCCTGCAACGACTGTCCGAATCGGTAGTAGGGCGCTTTGCAAGTGGCCTAGCTGAACTGATTGGCACCGATGTGCCGCGTGCTGCTGTATTTGAAGTCTTGTCCGACGCTCCGGTGTTGGCGAGTCCTGCTACAGCTAGCTCTGTTCCAGCAAGCTCTGCTCCGACGGCTCCAGTGTCGGCCTGGGAACGAATAGCGCGAGCAGCGCATGTGGTCGGCGGTAACGACTGGAAAGACCTGTTAGAGCGATATGCCGAAGAGCTGGAATCGCGCCGCGAGCAAGCCGCTTCTCAAGAAGGCAATGAACCGCTGATATTGCGCCTCACAGCAGAAATCCAGCAGTGTGAGCAACTTCGCGATTTCGTAAAAGGTTTAAAAGACGACTTAGATCAGGCCCTAAAAGCAGAAACATGGGAAGAGTTCTCAGACTGGTTCAAGAGTGTTCTAGCAAGGTATCTCGCTGTGGATTCCACGCAGGACCGGCCGGATTGGCAAAAAACAGCCGCTGAGGAAGTTAACAAAACGCTCGGCCAACTAAAAGGGCTCGACGAGGTTGAGAGTGGAGCCACACCTGAAGTCATGTGCCGTGCCCTGCTTGGGCTTCTAAATCAGCCGGTTCGCAACCGAACCAACCTGGGTAAAGGTGTTTTTATCGGATTGCTGGATAGCGGAATGGACTTGTCTGCCACTCACGTTTACGTGTTGGGTATGGCAGAAGGTACGTGTCCCACTCGTAGTAGGCCGGACAGCATGATTACCGAAGAAGAGAGGAAATCGTTAGGGGGCGCTCTGGCAGTAGTTGCCGATCAGGTTTCCAAGCAACATCATGAACTGCAAGCCGTGCTGGCCGGGACGAGATCGCACCAGGGAACTACGACCTTGCTTTATGCGCGTGGCGATCTGCGTAACAGCGCAAACAGTGTCCCTTCTCGCTGGCTGCTGAACACTGCTAAGGCTCTTGAAAGCTCTGAGAACTCCACCGAGAACCCCACCAGGAACTCCACCGATGGTTCCTATTTTGCGGCCGGCTACCTAGATGAAGAAAACTTGGAGGACGCTGCACGCGACGCATCTATTCCAGGGTTGCAAACGATTCCATCGTTCACCGGCGGACTGCTGGCTACTGATTTCCCAGCCACACGCCAGGAGTTTGATGCGACGGTGCTCCTGGACGACGTTGGAAAAACGCAACACCCATTCCAACGTGTGTCCAAACATGAGCTCTGTCAGCCAGGCAGCGCTTTGGCAAGTGGGATCGGACTCACAGCGGGTCGGCGAAGTAGTGAGTTCACCCGCTTTGACGGAAATCTTGCTGGCCTGAGTCCATCGGAAAAGGCTCGCCTAAAGGAGCGCGCCTTAGGCGGCGCCATCTCCGCTTCGGCTCTTGAGACCTGGGCGAGTTGTCCGCGGGCGTATCTGTTTGGACGCCTCTTAGGTGTCAGCCCCATCGAAGAACCGGAGTTGCTCTACCGAATGAGTCCGCTGGTGCGTGGCAACATCGTCCATTCGGCAATAGATACTTTGCTTAGAAAGTTGCTCAAGAAGGGTGAAGCTCCCGGCCCTGACCGGCCCTATACGGCAACCGACGCCAAGGAGCTAAGCGAGCACGTCGGCAAGCTGTTGGATGAGCAGTCCATGGTGGGTTTAGGTGGCCACGCGTTCTATGCGGAGTTAGACCGCCAACGGATTCAGGACGACATGGCTGAGTTCTTGGGTCAAGACGAAAGCCGAGGATTTATCCGTGGCACGGTGATCGCATCTGAGCATCGTTTCGGTCTGCCGCGTTTGGCTGATGATGAAACCAGCGATGTTCCCATAGTGAGTTATGAGCTTGCCAATGGCGAAGAGCTAAAGCTGCGTGGCAGCATCGACAGAGTCGAACGCTTTGAAAGCGACGGCCAAAACCAGCTACTGGTGATCGACTACAAGACTGGCAGCAGCAACTCATTTAGGAACATAGAGAGAAACCCCACAATGGCTGGCACAAAACTCCAGCTAGCGGTTTATGCCATTGCGGCCGCCAACCACTTCAAGGCACCGCTAGATCTAGATAACGACTGGTCGCAAGCGGTGGCCGGGGGCGTCTACTGGTTCATTTCCACCGAACCGGGGGGCTGGGAATCGAGTGCGCTGCGATATGGGTCTGAGATTCGTCAAGAGGTCGACGATGTTCTGAATTTGATCGTGACAGGCATAACCGAAGGCATGTTTGCTGGGTATGTAACCGGAGACGATCGACCAGGCGCTCGCTATTGCGCCTTTTGCAGTCCGGATGGACTGAGCACTAGGGATCTACGCAAGCAATGGGAAGCCAAACGCGACGAGTCCATGATTAGTTCGCACGCGAACCTGGCCGAGCCAGCTGACTGATTGATCGGTTGAAAGTCAGTTATGTCAGCTAAAGCCACTGAATCCACCAAATCCACCAAGCCACCAGAAGATCAAGCCATTCGTGACCGCATCGGAACCGTTGTTGACAAGACGCTCTTTGTAGAAGCAGGTGCTGGCACCGGCAAGACCACATCACTTGTTGCTCGCATCATGTCGTTGATTACTGGGCCGGAGAGTGTTCCCATAAATCAGATCGCGGCCATCACATTTACTGAAAAGGCCGCCACCGAGCTCCGCAATCGAATCCGAGCCGAAATCAACCAACGGCTAACTCAAATAAAGGCGGCCGCAGGCTCAAAAGTCGTGAACTCAGCAGCTGCGACCACCACCACCAAGCATCTCAGCAGCACTCTCGACGGCCTTGACGGGGCAGCGATTTCAACCCTGCATGGATTTGCGCGCCGACTCTTAGATGAGCATCCGCTTGAGATTGGTTTGCCGCCTTCATTTGAGGTGCTTGATGAGATCACTAGCCAAGTCATGTTTGACGAAAGTTGGAATGACTTTGCAGATCGGATGCTGACTGATGACAGCAACAGAGATTGGCTTTTAAAGCTTGACCTGCTGGGAGTAAGTATCAATCACATGCAGGCGGTTGCGCTCAAGTTCACAAACAACTGGGACTTGCTTAGTTGGCCACCACATTCCGCTCCTAACGCAGGCGATGAGCAAATGCAGCTGGGTATGGAGATTGCTGTCGAAGCGCAGCAGCTATACGAACTTCATTCTGATTGCGCAGACCCAGAAGACAGGTTGTACCAACGATTTGAAGTGCTGCCGCTCCTTATCGAACGTCTAGAAACATGTAAGACCGATGTCGATCTGCTAGCGGTGCTGGCTAACGAGCGGTTTCGCATCTCCGGTGTTGGCAACACTGGCAATCAAAACAACTGGAGCGATGTCAAGAGCGTAAGAGAGCAGTTCAAGAATTTCGGCGAAAGCTGTGGGCAGTTTCTGACACTTGTGGCGCACGAAGCGACAAATTCATGCGTTAGGCAGCTGCGACGGTTTGCTCTCCAGTTGGCCGAAGATCGGCGAAGGGCAGGACGCCTCAGCTTCCAAGACTTGTTGGCGGTTTGCCGCAATCTGCTACGTTCAGAAAAACACGGTGTGGCAGTTCGTGAAGCTCTGCACAACCGTTACACGCATTTGCTGCTTGATGAATTTCACGACACCGATCCCATTCAGATTGAGATAGCAGCGCTGATTGCTGCCGCTCCCACTAAAAACAATTTTCCCGGTGACTGGTCCGAGCTAGAAACCAGACCCGGGCACTTGTTTTTTGTGGGCGATCCGAAGCAGTCCATATACCGCTTTCGTCGTGCAGACATTGCGCTGTATCACCGAGCACGTGAACGGTTCGGGAGTGTGTTGGGTGAAACGCTCAGCCTTAGCGTCAATTTTCGCAGCTCAAAGCCAATAATCGATTGGGTAAACCACACCTTCGAAACCCTGATGGATACCGACGAAGACGATATCGGTGGTGATGTCCACGGTGATGTCGATGTCGGTGAGCTTCAGGCCAGTTACGCGCCGCTGCGGGCTGTGCGCTCGGCGCCAACAGTCGGTCATCCCGTGACGTTCTTAGGCATTCCTGGCTGGCCGACAAGAAAAATGGCTGAGATCAGAATGAATGAGGCCAAAGATGTAGCAGGAGCGATCGTCACCATCTGTTCGCAAGGCTGGACCGTTTTTGACAAACGCATAGGCAAGGAGCGTCCCGCCCACTTAGACGACATAGCGATTTTGATTCCGTCGCGCACGTCTTTGCCGTACTTAGAAGACGAGCTGGAAAAGCGACGAATTCCTTACCGCTTGGAGTCGACCTCGTTTGTGTGGGGCAACCGTGTGATTCGTGACCTCATGATGTGCCTGCGGGCCATTTCCGACCCAACCAATGAGCTGGCAATTGTGAGCGCGTTGCGGTCGCCAATTTATGGTTGTGGCGACGATGATCTGTTTAGACATAAGGCAGTTAACAACGGCAAATGGGATTACCGCCTTGCTAGCAACACCCAGGCCAGCAATACCGGAGCCAGCAACGCTCAGACTGGCGACACCCAGATAGTCGTAGACCCGGTTGCAGTCGGGCTTGCGCACCTGAATGAGCTGCACGGCTCCGCTAGCTATCAAACGCCAAGTGAGTTGATTGAGCAGCTGGTAGTCGAACGACAGGTGCTAGAGCAGGCGACCGCCTGGCCGGGTGTGCGAGAGCAGTGGCGTCACGTTCGATTCTTAGTGGATCAAGCTCGCGCCTGGTCGGAGAGCCAGCAGTCCGGTTTGCGACGATTTTTGTTGTGGGCGGACGAGCAGTCCAACGACAACGCTCGCGTGACTATCCCTGTCCTTCCGGAGCTTGACGGTGAAGCGGTGCATGTGATGACAATGCACGCTTCTAAAGGTCTTGAGTTCCCGATCGTGATCCTGGCTGGCTTGCAAGAGACCGTTAGGAAAGAGTCGCAAGCTGGCAGTGTTGGATTTATTTCAGAAAACAAGCCTCCCGCTGTTCGCTTGCGCGGATCTGCAAAGACCAGCAACTACGAAGAATGGGCAGCGGTAGAAATCATTGCTAACCACTATGAGCGAGTTCGCAGGTTGTATGTGGCATGCACGCGAGCGCGGGATCACTTGTTGGTTTCGCTTCATCGTAAGGAGGGGGACAACCCCAAATCGCTGCCCGCGCATTCCAGTTCGTTGCTTTTGTTTGACGCCAACACAGATGTGTTGGAAGGGGATGTATCGACGCCAACTGATGTGGCGGTAGCCGACGAAGATTTTTCGCATGCTGGTGACCTGCCCGAAGAATTCCTGGCTACAACGGTTCGTTCGACAAGTCGCCCAGCCCAAAACGAGTGGGAGCTCGATCATGAGCGAGCCCTGGCCGCATCCAAACGACCCGCTTGGTTGAGCGCTTCAAACGTCGCTAAGCGCTTCGGTCCAGCTACTCGTGTACCAGCTGATGAGAGAGATGATGAGAGGGCTAAAGAGACTCAGGCTGAGATTCACGATGGCCTAGAGAAAGGTGAAGATGAGAGTGGTGACCGCGCACCGCATGCAAGCCATTACGGAGGGGCATCCTTTGGTAGCGCTGTTCACGGCGTGCTTGAGAGATTGGATCTGCTCGAAGCGGTCAATGCAGTGGCTGGAACCGCATCCGGTGATGGCGCCGGAATAGATGCGAGCGATTTCGATAACAAGCTCACAAAGCTCGTAGAGCTTGTCCTATCGAGTCCCGGCGCAGAGGGTGCACACGATTTGAGGTCGGGGGTAGAGCAGAGCGTTCGTGCGGTGCTAGCAGACCCAACAGTGGCTAATGCTGCGCGGTCGCGACACTGGCAAGAGATCTACGTAGGAACGCTGGCGGAGGAGGTCGTAGTCGACGGCTTTATCGATCTTCTCTATGAAGACCCAGTTAGTTCAACGGCCGACAGCCCGGTCTACGTCGTACTTGATTTCAAGACCTCCAGCACGACCGATGAGACACGCCTGGCCGAGCGCACTGCTGGCTACTTACCGCAAGGTTCCATCTACGCCCATTGCGTACAGCGGGTCACCGGCGCAACCGTCAGTCGCGTTGAGTTCGTTTACGTAACCAGAGACGGCATTCAAGTTCATACCGTCGAAAGTGAAGCACTGGCCACGGCCATTGAAGATGCGATGAGAATGGCTCAGGAAGCGGCCAGCGGTTAACAGGCACGACCGTTCTGCTCAGCCTGCCTGTTACTAGGCAGGACCGTTCTGCTCAGCCTGCCTGTTACTAGGCAGGACCGTTCTGCTCAGCCTGCCTGTTACTAGGCAGGACCGTTCTGCTCAGCCTGCCTGTTACTAGGCAGGCCCATACAATCCGCGCATGGCTAATCAGCAAACTGCCGCCGAGGCGCTTGCTGGGGCTAAAGAGCAACGGCGTGTTCGAGCCGAACTGCTAAGCAACATGGCTGCAGGGACTATTTCTCTGGAGCAGGCTTTGGAAAGCGCCAAGACTGATTCGCTGGTTAGCAAGATCAAATTGCTCCCGGTACTTGAGTCGCTACCAAACATGGGCAAAGTGACCTCCCGCCGCTTGCTAGCAAGCCTGAATATCCCAGAAGCCATGAGACTTGCGGACGTGATCAGCCTGTCGCAACTGCCGGAATTGCTAGATCAGGTGAAACCGTGAGCAGGTCAAAGCAGATCTATGTCGTATGCGGACCAGGCGGTGCGGGCAAGGGCACCATCGTTCAACAAATGTTGGAGGACAATCCTGGTCTAGTTCTTAGCCGTTCCTGGACCACTCGCACCCAACGTAAGGGAGAGCCGGACGATGCCTACACGTTTGTTACGCACGAACAGTTTGACGAAAAGCTCGCTGAAGACGGGTTTTTGGAGTGGGCGCAATTTTTGGAGCACCGCTACGGCACACCACATCCGCCCTCCGATCTAGACAACGACCTGATCCTTGAGATCGAAGTGCAGGGCGCAGCCCAGGTACGCAAAAAGGCCCCCGATGCGGTAGTGATCATGGTGTTACCGCCCAGCCGAATCGAGCAAGAGCGTCGCATGCGAGAACGCGGCGATTCCGATGAGATTGTTGCGCAACGCCTTGCAAAATCCGATGCTGAGCTAGCAGCGGGCTATGTTCTGGCCGATCTCGTGCTGGTCAATAATGATGTCCAGATTGCGTCAGACGAGATTTGCAGGTTCGTGGAGCGCACACGTACCGAGCGCAGCTAAGCACCGCTACCCTCACCGATGAGGAAAAGTAATGCTTGACGAACAAGACACGATGATCAACCCCGGATACGAGGAGTTGCTCGAAAAAGTGGATTCACGTTTCACATTGGTCAGCCTGGCTGCCAAGAGAGCACGCGAAATCAACTCCTATTACCTGGGACTGGATGGCGCCCTGGGCACGGTGGCACCGCCCCAAATCACCTCAACGGCGCGCAAGGCATTGTCGATGGCGTTCGAGGAAGTCAACGCTGGCAAGATCACTTATGAGCGTTATGACCCAGAGGTGCGTGCAGCCGAAGAAAAGGCCCGCCTTGAGGCCGAGCAACTAGCGGCCGAGGAAGCCGCAGCTGTTGCAGCAGCCGAGGCGGAGGCCGAAGCGGAAGCTCGCCGCGAAGAAAGATACGGCGGTCGCCGCAATATGTCATCTTCGTCAGATCGGCGCTAGGCGCCGCATCACTGTCTCTTAGCGAGTAAACGGGCGTTCCCGCTCGGCGAGCGATAGGGCAAAAATGTTAAGCGGCAAGCGCATAGTCCTTGGCGTTAGCGGAGGCATCGCCGCGTACAAGGCGGTGCTGCTATGTCGACTGCTGGTCGATGCTGGCGCTCATGTATCACCGGTGATGACCAAGTCCGCTCAGCGGTTCGTGGGTCGAGCCACCTTTGATGCGCTGGCGTCGGAGCGAGTCCAAACCAGCATCTTCGGCGAGCCCGATCCGATCCCACACACAACCTTGGGTCAGAATGCCGACCTCGTAGTGGTGGCACCGGCCACCGCACGCTTGATCGGCAGTTACGCAGCCGGTATTTCCGATGGACTACTTACGGCCACGCTGTTGGCCACGCGAGCACCGGTGGTGTTGTGCCCGGCGATGCACACCGAAATGTGGGAGCACCCCGCAGTGGTTGACAACTTGGGGTTGCTAGCCCGGCGAGGCGTTCACATAGTCGAACCCGAGTCGGGACGTTTAGCTGGTGGCGATGAAGGGTCGGGACGTCTGGCCGAACCAGAAACCATTTTCGAGCGCATAGCCAGCGTGCTGGCGCTAGATGGTGATGTCAGCGTGCTGGCTCAAGGCGACGCTTTGCCTGCCACCCACAGAGTCGCAGCCAGAACTAACGCAGCCACCCGCCAAGACTTAGCCGACAAGTCCGTGGTCGTCACTGCGGGCGGCACGCGCGAACCCATAGACCCTGTGCGCTTCATCGGTAATCGTTCGTCAGGTCGTCAAGGCCACCAGCTTGCGGAGGCTGCACGGCAGCGCGGAGCAAGCGTGACTTTGATCACCACCTCCCACCTGTCAACTTCTACGAGCATCGATGTAATCCAAGTGGAATCAGCCGAGGAGATGGACAGCGCTGTCGCCGTGCACGCCCCTGAAGCCGACCTAGTTCTAATGGCCGCAGCCGTTGCAGATTTCCGACCGGCCGATCCTGCTGGGCGCAAGATCAAGAAATCCGATGGAGCCCCCGGGATCAAGCTGATACTGACAACCGACATTTTGGCGGGACTAGGTGAGGTCAAGCCGCAGGGTCAAGTGCTGGTCGGTTTTGCAGCTGAGACAGACGACATCGTGGCCAATGCCACCGTAAAGCTGAAGCAAAAAAACCTCGACATGATCGTGCTCAACGATGTGTCCGTTCCTGACGTCGGGTTTGAGCATGAAACCAATGCGGTGACGATTATTCACCGCGACGGGGCTAAGCGGGAGGTCCCTCTGGCTTCCAAGCTAGAGATCGCTCACGTGGTGTTAGATGAGGTGGCGGGTTTGCTGGCCAATGACACAACCGACGTTTAGCCTTACGATCGCGGTGGCGATTTTGGCCGTGACGTCTTTGTCTGCGGTAGTAATTGCGACATGTAAGAGTTATGCAAGAGAGTATGACTGGGAGAAAGCATGACAAGTAACGGGTTTAACCGAGTGTTTACTTCTGAAAGCGTTACCAGAGGTCATCCGGACAAGGTGGCCGACCAGATCTCTGATTCGATCTTGGATTCATTGCTGGCGCTTGACCCTCGGTCCAGAGTGGCGGTGGAAACGCTCGTGGCTAAGGGCTTTGTGGTGGTGGCAGGCGAAGTAACCACCAATGCCTATATTGAGATTCCTCAGGTCGTGCGTGACACGGTCGTTGACATTGGTTACGACCGCAGCGTGCTCGGATTTGACGGTCACACCTGCGGCGTGATGGTTGCGTTGAACCCGCAATCCACCGAGATCAATGTTGCCGCTTCTGAAAAAGACGGAGACAAGCAAGGAGCAGGCGACCAGGGGCTGATGTTCGGCTATGCCTGCAACGAGACCGAAGCGCTTATGCCGATGCCGATTTACGTGGCGCATCGTTTAGCAGAACAACTCGAAGAAGCGCGGCGCTCTTGCAAAATTCCCTGGCTACGACCCGACGGAAAAACGCAGGTCACCTTTGAGTACGACAACGGCAAGCCGGTCCGCTTGAGGACGGTGTTGATCTCAGCGCATCACGACAGCAGCATTGGCGATCGTGACCTAATGCGAGACGATCTGCGCGAACACGTTTTGATTCCGGCTTTACCGCCACAATTTGTGGACCAAGATTTTGAGTTCAAGGTGAATCCGTCTGGCAGCTTTGTAGACGGCGGTCCGGTTGCTGACGCTGGCATGACCGGCCGCAAGATCATGGTCGACACCTACGGCGGTTACGCCCGACACGGTGGGGGAGCGTTCTCCGGCAAAGACCCATCCAAAGTTGATCGCAGCGCTTCATACGCGGCGCGATGGGTAACAAAAAACCTAGTTGCGGCTGGTGCGAGCGACCGCTGTGAACTACAGCTGGCATACGTCATTGGTGAAGCCGAGCCGGTGTCGGTGTCGGTGGAGACCTTTGGCACCGAGAACTATCCGGTCGAGCGCATCGAGAAGGCGATAAAGAAAATATTTGACTTGAGGCCTGCTGCTCTCATAAAGGATTTAGGATTACTTGCGCCTATCTACGCCAAGACGGCGGCCTACGGACACTTTGGTCGTGAGCCTGAGGGTGGTTCCTTCACCTGGGAGAGGACCGATCGCGTGGACGCTCTCAAGTCGGCTCTAGAGAGCTAAATCCCGATACCAAAGGCCTTACTCAAATGGCCTTTGTGGCATCGGTACTAGTTGACGAACCCGGTCTTGACCGTGAGTTTTCTTACCTCCTGCCTGACGAGCTAATAGAGAAACTCAAGCAACAGCCTGGCAATGTGCCGTTGAGAGTCGGCACCATTGTCAGGGTCAAACTGCAGCAGCGACGCATGCGTGGCTGGATCATGCGGCTGGAAACGGAGGATGACTACGCCGCCGAACACGCTCACGGTTTTGTGACCGGGCACAGTGTTTCAGCAGAGCACAGCGCCAGCCCCGCCAAGCTGGAGTCGCTGGTTTCGGTTGTTGGAATCGGCCCGCCGCCGCATGTAGTTGAACTCACAAAATGGGCGGCGAATCGCTGGGCAGGCACACGTGTGCATTTCATGCGAGCGGCCAGCCCTGAACGAGTTGTTAGAAATCTTCCAAAGCAAGTTCTGCCGACAAGCCAACCGGAAAGCCAGCCAGCAAAGCAACCAAACAAGCAACCCAATCCGAGTTACGCCGAGGCTTCTAACGGCTCTCTAGACAACTATCTGTCTGGGGATTTTTCTGCAAACCCACCCAGCGTTATTCAGATCAGCCCCAGCGATGACTGGCTGGCACTGACCGAACAAGTCTGCGAGCTCGGACGAGTGCTAGTTCTGACTCCGACTTTGAGAGCGGCTCACCGACTTGCGGGTCAACTGGAAAGCAAACAGGTTTCGGTGGCGATTGCGCCGAAGGAGTGGGAGAAGGCAGCTGCGGCGCAGGTTGTGCTGGGGGCTAGGGGTGCGGCTTGGGCACCGGCCGGACCGCTTGAAGCGGTGGTCGTGTTTGACGAGCACGATCAGTCATATCAATCAGAGGCGGCTCCAACCTGGCATGCGCGCACCGTTGCTATGCAACGTGCATTGGTGGACGGCGCTAAGTGCTTCTTGGTGTCTCCAGCGCCTTCGCCTGACGCGATCCATTTCGGCCAGCTAACCGACCTAGCTGTAAGTATCGACACAGCAAGCAGTACCCCAACAAGCAATCTCACAGCAAGCAGTACTTCAGCAAGCAACGCCGTTGTTGCGGAGGAGTCGGCAGAACGAGCGACCACTGGACACTTATCAACCGAGAGCTTGTCGGCTGGGGCACGCTCGGCCTGGCCACTAATCGAGATTGTTGACCGCCGCGGCGATGATCCAATGGCAGGCGAATGGTGCTCCGACCGACTCGCCAGAGTGATAACCGACGCAAGGCCTGCAGCGAATGAGGCAAGCACCACCGCAAATACCGGTTCAACTGCAGGCGATAGTGCACAACCAGGCCGTGTTGTTTGTGTGCTGAATCGCAAGGGCCGAGCTCGGTTGGCAATCTGTCGCGATTGCGGCGAGCTAGCCCGCAATGAGACCACGGGCACTGCTTTAAAGATCGACGGAGATGAGTTGATCGATCCTCAAACCGGTGAGGCTCGCCCTATCGTCTGTGCCAGTTGTGGTTCGCTGAAGTTTCGCAGAGCCCGACTAGGGGTCAAAGGTGTCGCAGCCGAACTAGAAGCGCTCGCTCGCCAGCGCGTGGTGCAAGCCACCAGTGACAATCCGCAGACCTACGACGACGAAGCTGATTTCTTTATCGGCACCGAGGCTGTCTTGCACCGTGTCCCAACCGCCAACGTCGTGGCGTTTTTGGACTTCGACCAAGAGCTCACTGCACCGCGTTACCGAGCCGAAGAAGAAGCCATGGCGTTGTTGGTGCTGGCGGCGCGAATGGTGGGCGGCGATTCGAACAATCAGTTTGGCAAAAACATGAACTCCGAACCTGGCCGCGTGCTGGTGCAAACTCGTCAACCCGACCATCCAGTACTAATCGCAGCAACCAGCGGAAAATTGTTGGAATGGTCAGCCAGATTGCTTGAAAGTCGCCGCAAACTGCGACAGCCCCCCTACGTCTCGTGGGCGTTGATTAGTGGAGCCGCCGCAGAGGAATACATCAATGGCTTGCATGATTTTGCGGAGTCGCGTGGGCTGTCAAACGATCTTGAAATTGCTTCCACTTCCGATGGTGTTTGGCGTGTTCGGTCTCGACAACCAGATCAGTTGCATGCTGCATTGACGAGGACGGCTCGACCGAAAGGTCGGCTGCGTGTAGCGATAGATCCGGTGCGTGCGTAGTCATCGGGCTCAGCTGACGAACGCAACGACTGGCCGCAACCGAGCAAACGTGTCGTTAGCTCGTTTGCACGCTGGCCGCTAGCTTTGAAGGCGTTGTGAGCTATTCGGTGCGATTGTTTGGTGATCCGGTTTTGCGCCAACGCGCTAGTGATATCACCGACATTGATGGCCGTATTGCCAACATGGCTGAACAGCTTTTTCCGGCTATGGAACAAGCCGGAGGCATCGGTCTGGCCGCGCCGCAAGTCGGCATTTTGAAGCGACTGTTCGTCTACGACATGGGCGAAGGCCCAGCAACACTCGTCAATCCACGTATCGAAGAATCAGACGGCGAATGGGTTTACGAGGAGGGCTGCTTGTCGCTTCCGGGCATTGCCATCGAGATCGTTCGTCCTAAGCAGGTGCATCTGGTGGGCTACGACCTGGATGGCAACGAAGTATCGATTGAAGCCGACGAGCTATTGGCGCGCCTATTTCAACACGAGTTGGATCACTTGGACGGCGTGCTCACGCTGGATCGCGCAGCCCGCAGCGAGCGCAAAGCTGCTTTGAAGCAGTGGCGCGAGCTTCGAGCGGCAGGAGCCATGCAATCTCATGGGCTGCAGCCCATGCTTGACCTGAGCCAGCAGGGATTTAAGTACGAGCCTGACAAACGGCCCTCTAGCAAACAGTCTTCTGTTAAGCAGAGCGCAGCCCAGCAAAACTCCGCACAACAAGACGGGAAAGACGGCGAATAAGCAACTGTTTAGGCCTCGCCGGGTCGCGTTCGCAGGAACACCGGCTGATGCGGTGCCTGCGATTACAGCGCTGGCCAAAGCGGGCTTTGAAATACCGCTTGTTGTAACCGCACCGCCCGCCAGAAGGTCGCGCCGCGGCAAAGCAACACCGACACCGGTTGGCCAAGCCGCCCAGACGCTTGGACTAACGGTTAGCCACTCGATTGCAGATGTTGCCGACGGCGATGTTGCGGCAGATTGTGTGATGGTGGTGGCATTCGGCCAACTAATAAGCGCAGATTTGCTAGCTCGGCTACCGATGCTAAATCTGCATTTTTCGATGCTGCCGCGCTGGCGCGGAGCTGCCCCTGTCGAACGAGCGCTGTTGGCGGGCGACACCCACGTCGGTGTCTGTTTAATGGAGATCGAAACCAAGCTCGATACCGGTCCGGTCTATTGGTACGAACAGGTGGAAGTCAACGCCAGTGCAACCGCGACCGAACTGCGAGCCAAACTGGCTGACGTTGGCGCACAACGGCTGGTCAGCTCTTTGCAAGAGGGACTGGATAGGCCAACTCCGCAGCAAGGCGATCCGACTTATGCAAAAAAGCTCACCCGCACAGATCGACAGCTGCAGTGGGACATGCCCGCTAGTCAGCTAGAGCGAGTGGTGCGGGTAGGGCAAGCCTGGACGACGATTGCTGGAAACGAACTGAAGATTCACGAGGCGCAAGTGAGACCGATGGCTGAGTGTGAGTCGGTGCCAGCTTCTGCTGAGGCTGGGTCGTTGTGGGTCGACGCTGTTCGTTGCGGCGAAGATGCGCTTGTGTTAGTAACGGTTCAACCTTCGGGGCGATCAGCTATGGCCGCCGCTGATTGGCTAAGGGGAGCACGCTTAGCACCAGGTGCCGTACTGGGAACCTGATGCACACCGGTTTAACGCACGGAAATAGGCGAAACTTCGTAATAATCCAAAAAATGTGAATCCAAAAAAAAAAAGGGGAGTGCCATATGAATGACAAAATTTCGAGCGATGAAAAGCAAGCCTGGCTGAGCAGCACGATTGAACAACCAATCGATGCTGCAGAGGAAATAGTCGACCCACATCACCACTTGTGGGATTTCCCCAACGGCACTTATCTGCTGCCACAGCTTCACGCCGATACCGGTGCTGGCCACAACGTGGCACAGACGGTCTTTGTGGAGTGCGCTGCGGGCTACCGAGAGAGCGGTCCTGAGCACATGCGTCCAGTCGGTGAGACCGAGTTTGTCTTAGCTCAGGCTCTTGCTTCGGCTAAAACGGATGGGGCGGAGATAGCAGGCATCGTCAGCTTTGCCGACCTCAGTCTCGGTGCGGCAGTGGAAGAAGTGCTGCAAGCTCACGTAGAAGCAGGCGATGGCCGATTCAAGGGCATTCGACATGCCAACGCTTGGGACGCTTCGGAGCAGATCCGTGAATCGCACACCAAGCCATCGCCGCAGCTTTTGGCAGACAGCAAATTTCGTGCTGGGTTTGCCAAGCTCGGCGCTATGGGATTGAGCTTTGACGCCTGGATGTTTCATCCCCAGGTAGAAGAACTGTCAGATCTGACTGCCGCGATTCCTGACACCCCAGTCGTGCTTGACCATTTGGGCGGACCGTTAGGGATAGGTCCTTACGAGGATAAGCGTGAGGATGTTCGAGCCGTGGTGCGTCCAGCGCTGGAGGAGTTGGCTAAGCGAGAGCATGTGGTGGTGAAGGTGGGTGGCATCGGCATGAGCATCTATGGCGTGGGTCTTAACAAGATGGATAAGGCGCCCGATTCACAAACTGTGGCGGCTGCTTGGAGTGAAGACATCCGTCATTGCATTGACACTTTCGGACCTAGCCGCTGCATGTTTGAGAGCAATTTCCCGGTGGATCGGCAAGGGTGCTCTTACACAGTGTTGTTCAACGCTTTCCAACGCATTAGCGACGAGGCTGGCTACACCGCCAGCGAACGTGCCGACCTGTTCGCTGGGACGGCTCGAAGGTTTTACCGACTGCCGCTATCTATCTAGCCCAGTGGATAGCGCAGCTTCTGGTTTTCCGGGAACTTCGCGTCACGCTTGTCTTTTTGTGCTTCAAACGCCTCAGACATGTCGTCGAAATCAAACATCGCGGCGTTCCAGGTAGCTATGTATTCCAGGCCGTCAGCAACGGAGTGATCACGGCTGTAGTTGAGCACCTGCTTGGTGCCCCAAAGTGCCATAGGACTCTTTGAAGCAATCTCGGTGGCGATTTCGTAAACACCGTCGTGTAGTGCGTCAGCGTCGTCGTACACCTTGTTTATGAGTCCGTGCTGTGCAGCCTCGGCGGCGTCCATGCGCCGACCGGTGAAGGCCAAATCACGCGCAACGCCTTCACCAACAAGGCGGGGGAGCCGTTGCAGAGTGCCAACGTCAGCAGTCATGCCGATGTTGATTTCCTGGATGGAGAAGAACGCATTGGCGCTGGCATAGCGCATGTCGCAGGCGGAGATCATGTCAATGCCACCACCGATGCACGCTCCTTGGATCGCTGCGATGATGGGCAGACGACTGCGTTCTAAGCAGGTGAAAGTCTCTTGCAGGCGGAGAATGGTTTCGCGTGAACTAGCACGGCTGCGGCTAGGGAAGCCAGCACCATCACCGTCGCCAGCACCATCGTTGCCACCGATTCCGTTGCCGAACACGGCCAAATCCATGCCTGCCGAAAAGTGTCGACCCTGCCCGGACAACACGATTACTCGCGCATCGGATCCCTGAGACAGCTCGTTGACGATCTGTGGTAGCTCATGCCAGAACTCCGGGATCATCGAGTTGGCCTTGTCTGGCCGATTCATTTGCAGCTGGGCGATGTGGTTCACCACGTCAATGTCAAAACACTTGTAGCTCATGCCCGCAGGCTATGTCGTTCTACTATTCCGCTTAGGCTTAAGCAATCACGGGCAACGATTTGACGCATTTTGATTCGGCTCGTGGCTGGTGGGTTGCCATCGGCTGCGCGCTCACAGCTGGCGTTGCTTTTGGCACTATCTACACGTTCGGCGCCTTCGTCAAAGCAATGGCCAAGGAGTTCGACGCCGGACTCGGCGCTACTTCGGTCGTGTTCGGCATCACGGTCTTCCTTTTCTTCGGCACCGCGATCGTCTCCGGCCTGCTCTACGACAAGCTCGGCCCCAACCCCTTAGTGATCGTCGGCGGACTGCTTTTTTGCACTGGGCTCATCGGCACCTCGGTTGTCGATTACCTCTGGCAGGGCTACATCGTTTACGGCATCGGCTGCGGCTTTGGTGGCGGCTTGTTCATCTCCCCTTTATTCGCGCTCGCGGTCGCCTGGTTTCAGAAGTACCGAGCCGTTGCCCAAGGCCTTGTGGCTACTGGCCCGGGCTTGGGAACGCTGCTGTTGGTGCCGCTGTCGCAAGTGCTAATCGACGATTTGGGCTGGCGCTATGCGATGCGCTGGCTTGCCGTCATTGCCGGCTGTGTCTTTTTTGTCGGATTGCTCCTGATTAAGCGTGCGCCATCGATGAAGCTGGGTAACCCCAAGCTTCACAAGAAACTCGTTCTGCGCACCGGCACCTTCTGGCGCCTGTTCATCTCATCGGTTCTGTTCTCTATAGCGCTTATCGGCTCACTTGGCGTGGTGATCCCGTTCGCCGAAGCGGAGGGCCTAAGCACACGCCGGGCGGGCTTGCTGCTCTCGGCCATCGGTGCTTCGAGCATTTTGGGACGAATGTTGCTCACAAGCTTCGCTAGCAAACTGGGTTCGGTTCGCCTGTTTAAGATCGCATTCTTTGGGTTGCCAATTGCTTACAGCATCTGGCTGCTAGCGCTTGATGACTATCTGTCTCTAACCGATGACGGACGGTTCGTGGTGATGTTGGGGTTCGCAACGATCTTGGGAATTTCATATGGCGGGTTTGTTGCGTTGATGGGAGACGTCACGGCACACCTGTTTGGCCTGGTGGGCATAGGTGCGGTGATGGGAATGCTGTTCTTTTCGGCGGGGCTTGGCAGCCTGATCGGCGCACCAGCTGCGGGTTACCTAGCCGATTACAGCGACGCTCGGCTACTACCAATATCCGTGATGCTGATTATTTCTGCGCTCGGTGCGTTGCTGTTGCTGCCGATGACACGTAATCCGGTGCGACTGCCAACCTGGTTGGGACCAAACGGCCCGCTCGAGCCGCTGTTGTCGGATACGCCGAATGGCACCGTTGACCTGGTGGGCCCAGGTGAGACAAGCCCAGGCGAGGCTGGCCCTGACAGGATGGGTGGCGGCAAGGTGCTGGTGACAGCCATGCAATCGGCCGCGAGATCTGCCACACACCGCGGCCTGCCTGAGGTTGAGCATTGGGCGCCCACGCTGAGAGCGGCTCCGCCGAGAGTGTTCTGGCCCATCACGGATGCCAAGGTGGACAGCACACCAGAAGGCAAAGGCACTAACGAGACCGACACCACGCGGGCGAACAACCGCCAGGGTTGACTAACTTCACATTGTGGATACACCGCTTAGCGACGTAGTTGTTCTAGATCTCACCCGCGCAGTAGCAGGACCAATCATCGGTCGTTTGCTTAGCGATTTGGGTGCGCGTGTGGTGAAAATAGAGCCGCCCGACGCTGACCTAACCCGTTTCGTTGTGCCAGACGTAAACGGCATGTCTGCTTACTTCACCCATTTCAACGCAGGCAAAGAATGCGTTTCCATTGATCTCACAAACCCTGACGGCAAAGATCTCTTCTTGTCGATGGTGCCGCACGCCGACATCGTGTTGGAGAACTACAGACCCGGCGTCATTGACAGGCTCGGGATTGGTTATGAAGTGCTATCCCAAATCAAGCCCGACATCATTCTCGGCTCGGTTAGTGGTTGGGGTCCCGGCAACGAGCGATCCGATCGTGGTGCTTTCGCCTCAGCTATCCACGCCGAAACCGGCGTAACAGAAATGGTGGCTCGCCGGCGGGGCACTCCGCAGGGGAGCGCCCCACTGCGCAACGACCCGATGGCTACCGCTGATACAGCCACCGGGCTGCATGCGTTGGCTGCGGTTCTGGCGGCGCTGCACATGCGCGACAGGACGGGCAAGGGGCAGACGGTGGAAGTGTCGATGGCCGAAAGCATGCTCATGAGCAACGATCAGGTTGCCACCGAACTAACCGGTGAAGACCCGCCGGGCGGCTTCAAGTCAGGGCAAAACTGGTCAGGGATATACCGCCTCAAAGACGGCCGGCACGTCAACATCACGATTGATGTAACGGCCAATTTTGGATTCAAGGCAATGATGAGCGCTATGGATCGCCCTGACCTAGCCGACGACCCGCGTTACACCGACATGCACAAGCGAGCGCCGCTACGTGATGAGTTGGAGGCATTGTTTGCGGAGTGGATAGCGCAGTTTGATGACCCACGAGCACTTGAGACGGCCATTGGAGTAAAAGCGGTGTTTGTAGCCGAAGTGCAAACCGTGGCCGAGCTAGCTAAAACGGACTGGGCAAACACAAGGGGAGCGTTTGTGGATATCGACGCAGGTGAACGCGGCTCGCTAATGGTTCCGCAGGCACCGTGGCGGTTTGGCGATTCAGCCAGCGGCGCAAAACCGATCGTGGGCGATCGCGGACAACACAACAGGCAGGTGCTTGAAGATCTGGCTGGCCTGGATGATGCGCAGCTAGACGATCTGGAAGCTCGCGGTGTGATTAGCCATGGAGAGCCGGTGTTTCACCCGTCGCGACTGGCGCGAGGGTCTCAGTAGCTCTAGCTCAGAACTTCGGCCGCAGCCAGATTGGCGATCTTGTCTTCGTCGTAACCCAAGTAATCGTTGAGCACCTCAAAGTTGTCCTCACCTAGGCAAGGTCCGCCTCGCCACACCTGAGCTGGGGTTCGCCCCAACCTCGTGCGGCAGTTGTGAGTCCACATCGTGCCGCGGTAGCTCTGCGGCACTTCTATGTGATGTTGCCGATGGGTGAACTGCGGATCGTCGCAACAACCCTGAGCGTCATTAACCGGATAAGCGTCAACACCACCGGCTTGTAATTCGATTGCGGCAGCCTCGTTTGAACGTGCCTGAGTCCAAACCGTAATGGCGTCGGCTATATCGCTCTCACGTGTGCGGCGTTGGGCTTGCGACAAGCCAACCCAGTCGTCTTTCCCAATCACACCGGCTAGAGCGGGCCACATCTCATCAGTGCAAGCGATGGCAATCCAGGTGTCCTCGCCATCAGAAGCGAACACTCCGTGCGGGCTCATCAACGGATCGTCGTTTCCGCAGCGCTGTGCGGTGCGTCCATTCACGCACGCGTCAAGAATGGCTGGTGACAAATAGTGCAAGGCGCTCTCGGTTTGTGAGAAATCGATGTAACAGCCTCGACCGGTTTGTTTACGTTGTTCTAGAGCGGCCATTAGCACCGCCACCACCACGCGAGGTGCCAGGTAGTCGGTATACGGGCCGTATGGCCCCGCCGGGTCACGGTCAGGCCAACCGGCGATCTCATAGAAGCCAGCAATTGCTGCTGCCATAAAGCCATAGCCAGCCAGCCTTGAAAACGGTCCCGTCTGGCCCAACAACGAGCTTGACAGCATGATCAGCCCCGGGTTCAACTCTGACAGCACGTCGTAGTCGTAGCCCATACGGCCGAACGAGCCAGGCGAAAACGACTCGGTTGTAATGTCTGCCCACTTCAAGAGATCAAGCACAACCTCGCGTGACTCGGGCTTGCTCAAGTCCAGGCTGATGCTGCGTTTGCCAGCGTTGTAGACGCCGTAGCCAACGCTGTTGTCTGGGTGTGGCTCTTCATCCACAAACGGGTTGACCGTTCGCATCGTGTCCGGCCGGCTTTCGGTTTCAACTTTGACGACGGTCGCGCCGTAGTCGGCCAATATGCGAACCGCCGAAGGAGTGGCGATAACCCAAGAAAATTCCAGCACCTTCAGGCCTGCCAGCGGCAAGTTATTGCTGGTCGCGCCAGAGCTAACCGTGCCAAAGTTACCCGGACCTGAGCTAGCAGAGTCTTCCGGCCCTGCCTGAGCAGACACCGCCCGAGCAGACATCACCATCGGCTCACGAGCAAGATCAATCTTCCCGTTGTGCTCACCCAGCTTCGGAACCGCCGATCGAGCAGCAGGTTGGCCTTCGCTAAATGCTGCGAGATGACCGGGAAACAGCACCCTCCTGCCGTCGTCAAGCGTCTCGTCCTGCCAAAAGTTCCGCGCCTCGAAGTGTTCGTTAGTAATTAGGTCTTTGACGGTGGCCGAAGGAGTCAGCAAAATGTTGCGATCAAAGGCGGCCGCCCACAGTTCGTCCTTGGTCTTGGTGGCAAGAAACTTCTGATGCGTTTCAAAAGCACGCACGGCTACATCCACAGACACCTCACCGGCTAGTACCTGCGTACCAAAGTTCTCCCAATCGATGTTTCGCAACTCTTCGCTGGCGAAACCCTCTTCGTCTTCCCACTCGACGAGCCGTCTTGAGAAAGGCGCAAACACCGCACCCATCAGCGATACGCAAACCGTGTGGCCATCGGCGCACGGAAACAACAACGGAATGTCAATGCCCGCAATGGAAAGCCCACCCGCCAAACGCCCGATCTGGTTGGCATTTACGCGTGTGCATAAATTTTGAATAGTGCCGTGCGTCATTGACTCCATTGCGGAGACGTCAATGTGCTGTCCCAGCCCGCTGCGTTGAGCCTCATATAGAGCGATAAGAATTGCGTCTGCGGCGTCTGCGGCACCCTGCAAAAAACTCTGAGGCACGCCCGATACTCGTATTGGCGGTCGGTCACTATCACCGCTGGCCTGCAAAAACCCACTGCCAGCTACTGCTGTCAGATCCGAGCCAAGCCAGTCGCCGCGCGGGCCACCCATCCCGTAGGGCGTAATGGTGGCATGAACCAGGGCGGGGTTTAGCTGTGAGAGTGCCTCATAGCTCAACTGTTTGTCTAACTCTTGGCCTTGATTGGCGTCTTGGATTACGGCGTCAGCACTGGCTAGCAGCTTGCACAGCTGTGAGTAGCCGTCCGGAGTTGCAACATCAAGCGTGACGCTTTTTTTACCCTGGCTATAAGCCCAATGCAGCAGCGAATTCTCTAAGTCGGGCTTGTCATCTACGAACGGACCCTGATGCCTGGTCGCTGACCCAGAGGGCGGCTCAACAGCGATGACTTCGGCACCGAGTGAGGCCAAGAGATAGCCCGCAAACTGACTGATCCCCGAGCAAAGGTCAATTACGCGATAGTGCTCGATCATGAATAGCTCAACCTGTAAGTACGGCCCCCATAAACAAAGCCACTAGCGCCAGGAGCAAGGCAATCGCTGCGGAGGCGGCCTTCAGCATGGTGTTGCTCGTGCGTTGATGCGCAAAGGCTGCCGCACCTGACAGCAACACAACGAAGATCTTGATGCCTATTAGCTGTGACCAAGCGGAGGTCACCTCATCGGCATAGGCGTCCAACATGCCCCAAAAACCAGTGAGCAGAGCCACTCCAAACGCCGGCCAGGCCACTTTGTTGTAGGCGTTGGCCACCACCAGGGTGCTTTCGCGATTGGATTTTCTTAAAGCAGGCATGACTGCGCCCAGCACGATCTGGCCGCCAACCCAAACGGTTATTGACAAAACGTGTATGAACACTCGAACCGCATCAAGATCAAATACGGCGTCGCTGACTTCTTCCATGACTGCTTTCTAGTCGGAGTGGCTGGGTTGGTTGAACAGGCTGGACGGCTGGACTGATTAGCAGCGACTAGGCGCTAGTTGGGTGCAGCAGCTCGGTCATGTTGTTTGAGAAGAACTTCTCTAACACCTGGTCGTCAAATCCTTCAAGCGATGAGTTGAACCGTCCCAGCGGATTGCGTCCACCTTCGATGTGCGGGTAGTCGCTAGAGAACAGATACAGATCGTCATTGGATTGGCGTACCAGCGTTCCGACATCCTCAAATGGGTAAGGCGTGAATGCCATCTGTCGCGTGATCTGCTCCGAAGGAGGAGCTGTAAGAGCGGCCAAATCCGGTTCGGAACGCTTCCAGATGCCCGCAATATGATCCAGTCGTCGCAGCATGGAAGGAACCCAGCCAGCGCCCAGCTCGATCACGCCGCCGCGCAGATTGGGATGACGTTGCAGCACACCATCCAGTGTCAACACTCCAACAAACGCTTCGGCCGCGTGGTGCAGCGCGACCATGTCTTTGCCTCGCACATTCTCACCGCCACCGAGCCAGTCGGTTGGCACCGGGCGACCCGTGTTCATCCAAGCCTGAGCAAGCTGCAGCGGGTTGCCACCCACATGCAACACAAACGGCACTCCGGCTTCAGTCAGCGACGCCCAGACCGGGTCAAAATCGTTGTGACCTGGTGAGCGACCCTCGGCGGTGCGGTGCGGAACCCACACAGCGCCCAGACCAAGCTCCAGTGCGTACTTAATTTCTTCTAACGCCTGGGCAGGGTCGTCTAGTGGAACCATTGCTACGCCGAGCAGACGGTCGTCATCGGAGCAAAACTCAGCCATTCCGCGGTTGTGAGCGCGCGCGGAGCCGTAGCGCACGTCAAGATCAGACCGAGTGTCAAAGCAAACACCTGCGCTAAAGGTGGCAAACACAAACTGCTGGTGAAAGCCCAACATGTCCAGAGCGGTCGAACGCTCATTGGAGTTGAACGCACCAAGAGCGTCGTATCCCTTAGGGCCGCTGATCAAATCGTCTCCCAAGGCGATTAGCTCGGCAACGGTTTCGGGGCTGTGGGCGTGAGTAGCGGCTGCTTTCTCAAGGTTGTCCGACAGGCGCCCGCCAGAAGTGAAGCTGATCTCAGGAATGCGGTCACGAATTTTTGGGTCAGCGTTAGACGTCAAGAAGTCGGGCAGTTCCATGAGATGGCTGTCTGCGTCAAGGTAGGTGCGATTTCGGGCGTAGGTCATAGCCACAGCGTAGTTTCTACGCAATAAGCAAGTGAATAAAACAAGTGTTAGTGCGCTGGAAGCTCTGTTCACTGGGCCCGTTATTGCTAGAGCCAGCCGTCGTTAGCCTTTTTTGGATGGCAGATGCTCGTACCCCGCATGCAAAGGTGCTCACGGCCTCCGATGGGGTGATTGCCAAGACACGTGAAGACCGCAGTGGCGACGCCTTAGAAAAAGCCCTGAACGATTCTGGCTTTGAGGTGGTTCAACGCGCTGTGGTAGCGGATGGGGTTGAGAGCGTGTCACAGGCGTTGGCCGAGATGTCAGATGGATTTGCCGGGCTCATAGTGACCACAGGCGGCACCGGTTTTGCCGAGCGTGATCTGACGCCCGAAGGCACTAGACAAGTGATCGAGCGCGAAGCGCCTGGACTGGCTGAGGCAATGCGGTTGGTTAACCCGCTCGGAAGGCTGTCGCGCGGAATTGCCGGCGTGGTTGGCCAGGTGATCATTCTCAATACGCCCGGTTCCACCGCTGGTTGCGTCGAGTGCTTTGAGGCAGTGGCGGACGTAATTCCGCACGCCCTGCGGTTGCTGGAAGGTGAGCGGGTTCACTAGCTGGTGAGCTCCACGCGCCCGGTCACGGAGCCGCCAGTGCAAGCCCAGTTAGTGCAAGCCCAGTTAGTGCAAGCAACGCGTATTAAACGATGAAGATATTCCGATGAGCAGCAAAGAAGCATCCACCGGAACCGGATTCTCCAACGGGCCCGCTGCTGGCCCCCCTGTCGATTTGCCTGATGACGACCGGGCTGCAATGCAGCTAGCTATAGAGGCTGGCGCAGCGGTGCGCGGTTCCACCGCTCCGAATCCGTGGGTAGGGGCAGTGCTGACCACCTCGGACGGGCAGCGATTCACTGGCGCTACCGAATCACCACCTGGTCGGCATGCAGAAATAGTTGCACTTGACGCTGCTAAAGCAGCCGGGGTAAGCACCAGCGACGCTGTGTTGCACGTCACACTTGAGCCGTGTTGTCATTCCGGCCGAACCCCACCGTGTACGGACGCCATCATCACTGCTGGCATTAAGCGGGTGGTGGTGGGTGTTTCGGATCCAGACCCATCCGTGGTAAGCGGTGGCGTGGTGGGTGGAGGCATAAGCGCCTTGCGTGAAGCCGGCATAACGGTGGAAGGTCCAGTGGTGGAAGACCCGGCTAGTTCAAACGAGATAGCGACCGAGGTAGCGAAGCAGCTAGCTCCTTATCTGCATCAGCGACGCACCGGTCTGCCGTGGGTGGTGCTGAAACTCGCTGCTACCGCTGATGGTCGTACCGCCGCACCCGACACCAGCTCGCAATGGATTACCGGCGAGCAGGCCCGCACTGATGCCCATCGCCTTAGAGCGCGCTGTGACGCGGTGCTAGTTGGAGCTGGCACCGTGCGCGCAGATAATCCGTCTTTGACGGTTCGCCACTGCGAAGGCACTGACCCGCGGCGGGTAGTGCTGGGTCGTGCACCATCCGATGCGGCGATCCATCCTTGCTGGGAGGTGTCTGGATCGCCCGCAGAAGTGCTCGCTGAGCTAGGCGGTAAGGGCGTGATCGAATTGCTAATCGAAGGCGGTGCGGAGGTGGCTGCGGCGTTTCACGGGGCAGGATTAGTGAACGAATACGTCTTATACCTAGCGCCCGCACTGATGGGTGGAGATGACGGGCGGCCTATGTTTGCTGGCTCTGGGGCGCCCACGATTGAGCAGCTGTGGCGAGGGGAAATTGCCGATGTCGTTCAACTTGGAGGCGATCTCCGCATAACCTTGAATCCAGTTCCGCCAGCGGCTACTCCCTAGATCCCTAGACCCCACTAGGTACCTAGCAAATTCACCACCAGTTAGAGGTTGAGCCCGATGTTTACAGGCCTGATTGAAGAGCGGGGTCACCTAGTTGGACGCTCAGGTGACCGGTTTCGGTTCGCTGCTGAGCTAATTCTCCAAGACATCAAGATTGACGATTCGATAGCGGTCAACGGCTGCTGTCTCACCGTGGTTGATATGGGCACCGACACTGGTAACGGCACTGGCACCGACACGGATCAGGGCTGGTGGGAAGCCGATGTGTCCGATGAAACCCTGTTGCGCACCACTCTGGGTGAACTGCAATCCGATGATCCGGTGAACTTGGAACGAGCCATGCGGTATGCCGATCGCATTGGCGGACATCTGGTGCAAGGCCACATAGACGGCGTGGGAACGATTCAGCAGCCGGGTCCCGATCTGCGCGTTGAACTGCCTACTACTTCAGCCGATAACGGCGGCATTGAGCGGTATCTGGTGGAGAAGGGCTCGATCACCGTTGATGGTGTGAGCCTGACCTGTTTCGATGTGACCGAAGGTGCATTCAGCGTCGCCTTAATTCCGCACACTATGACCCTCACCAACCTCGGCACTCGACGCATTGGCGACAAGGTAAACCTGGAAGTTGATCTAATGGCCAAATACGTGGAGCGGCTGATTGCGCCGCTAGCTCAGGGCAATAACGAGCGGGTAAAGGTGTAGCTCAATGACGACTAAAGAATCTCCGTTTAACCCGATAAGCGACGCGATAGAAGCCATTAGCAGAGGAGAGATCGTCGTCGTGGTTGATGACGAAGATCGTGAGAACGAGGGCGATCTGATCATGGCCGCTCAATTCGCTACGCCCGAAAAGCTTGCTTTCTTTGTGCGTTACACCTCCGGAGTTATCTGCGCACCGATGATGAGCGAGCGACTGGACGAGCTCGCATTACCGCTGATGGTCAGTGTCAATACCGAACCAATGCGCACCGCCTACACCATCACCGTTGACGCGGCCGAGGGCACCTCCACCGGGATCTCTGCGGCCGATCGCGCACGCACCTTGAACTTGCTGGCAAAACCGGACAGCATGCCCAACGACTTCGTGCGACCAGGGCATGTCTTGCCGCTGAGCTATCGACGTGGGGGAGTGCTAAAACGCGCCGGCCACACCGAAGCCAGTGTTGATCTGGCTCGTTTGGCAGGCCTTGAACCGGCGGGTGTGCTGTCCGAGGTAGTCAATGACGACGGTTCCATGGCGCGGCTGCCGCAGCTGATTGAGTTCTGCAAGCAGCACGAGCTGGTGCTGGTGTCTATCGCCGATCTTGTGCGTTATCGCCGTGCCAACGAGCGACTGGTTGATCCGATTTCTACGGCTCGCATCCCCACCAAATTTGGAGAGTTCACCGGCCACGTCTTCAGAGATTTTGACGACACCGAGCATCTGGCGTTGGTTTGCGGCCAGCTGATGGGGGCAGAGCCGGTATTGGTGCGAGTGCACAGCGAGTGCCTCACCGGTGACATTTTGGGATCAACCCGCTGCGATTGCGGTACGCAGCTTGAAGCTGCGTTGTCAGCCATAGCGACCGAAGGTATTGGCGTGTTGGTTTATCTGCGTGGCCATGAGGGTCGAGGCATCGGCATCGGCCACAAGCTGGCCGCCTACGCGTTGCAAGACGAAGGGCGAGACACCGTTGACGCCAACACCGATCTGGGTCTGCCGGTGGATAGTCGCGAGTACGGAATCGGTGCGCAGATATTGGTTGAGTTGGGTGTCACCAAGATGAGGCTGATTACCAATAACCCGGCCAAGCTGGGTGGGTTAGAGGGTTACGGGCTCGACATCGTTGAGCGTGTGTCGATGATGCCGCAGACCACGCACGACAACCTTCGCTACCTGCGCACTAAACAGAACCGCATGGGGCACCTGTTGAACCTTGATGCGGAAAACGATGCTGATATTGATATCGGCATGGTGGATGTTGATATGGCCGACTTGGACCCGGACGCGGAAGTAGTAGCCGACAAACCTTCGGCTGGCTAGCTAGCCGAAGGTTTACTACGGAACGATTTTTGATATCGGCAGTTCGATGATGTCCGTCGCCCCTAGCTCGCGCAGGCGCGGTATCAGCACATTGATCTGATCCTTTGGAACCACGGTTTCAACGGCGTAGGAATCGCCGCCCCAAAGTTCATTCACCGTTGGCGACTTCATTGAGGGCAGTAGTTCAATGATCGCATCAAGATCTGGCTTGGCCACGTTTAGCTTCATCAGCACCCGCCCGCGGGCATCAAGCACGCCGTCAAGCAGGGTTTTGATTTGCGTCATGGCGCGGTTTTTGTCGGCATCGTTGTACGAAGCAGGGTTTGCAAACAACTCGGTGTAGCTCACCATGATTTCGTCGATAATGCGCAGCCCCGCAGCGTGCAGCGCACGCCCAGTTTCGGTCAGGTCAACTACCGCGTCAACAATGTCTGGCGCCTTTGCCTCGGTGGCACCATAACTCAACCGAATATCGGCTTCCACGCCGTGCTTGGCAAAGTGGCGTTCAGTCAGCTTGGGATACTCGCTTGAAATCCGCACACCCTGCGGTAAATCGGTCAGGCACTGGAACGGGCTGTCGGCAGGCACTGCCACAACAATCTTGACTGGGTTTGAAGTGGCCTTTGAATAGCGCAACTCGCCGAGCGACACCACCTCGCTGTCTGTTTCTTCCACCCAGTCGCGACCGGCAATCCCCAGGTCGAACAGTCCTTCAGCGACATAGCTCGGAATTTCCTGCGGACGCAATATCCGAACGTCATCGATGCGCGGATCGTTGATGGTGGCTCGATAGGCCACTTCTGAGCTGCGTTTAACGGTTAAATCCGCTTGCTCGAATAGTTCCATGGTGGCTCGCTCTAGCGAGCCTTTCGGGAGAACGATTTTCAGCACCTGCTCAGGCCTCGTCCCCTGTGCTGGTTCCATTTTCTGAGCCGTCCCCGGCACCAGCTTCGGTTTGGGCAGCTACAAATGCCATTTGAATTTGTTGCAGCGCAGCGTTCAGCGCTTGATTGGATTCAGCGTCTAGTTGCTCGCCCAGGTTGTTTACAAGCAAGGCCATCGCGTCGATTGGCAGCCGCGCTTGATCAAACGCTGGCGGGTCGCGCTGTAGGTGCAGCAGGGCTAGCTCAAAGAACCCGATGATGTGGTTTGCGACTACTTGTGACGATGGCACCGAAATCAGTTGTTCTTGTGCCTGGCGCATCTGCTCTTCCATCGCAGCGACCGTCTCTGTGTCAAGCTCTTCGTGGTCTGCGCCAGCTGCGTATTGCGCAGCGGTCTGATCAGGGCTAGCACCTGTGGCAGCACCCGGATTATTGGGGGTTTCGCCCGTACCGGTTGTCGCGTCTTTCGGCACCTGGTGCTCGCCAGACGGTGTCCATAGCGTGCTCATGTAGCTTCCCCCACTTCTTTTTGTTGTGGCCAGGTTGATTCGATATTGCGCAAACCCCCATTTGGCTATACCAAGTGAGGCGGCAGGTACCCGCTGGTAGCCTACGACTCAAATCAGATGTAGAGATATGCCGCATAGCGGACGGCTATTGTCTGTAAAGCGCTCAGGCGCCCTTTGTGCGAAAGCTAGGAGACAATCTTTTGGGTAAGCGAGAACGGCCATAACACGCGCAGATGCTGGCGATGCCTTGATCAATGAAGAAATCGAGGCGGCAAAAGTCAGACTGGTAGCTCCAGATGGAGAGCAGGTAGGCATCAAGAGCGTGGATGAGGCGCTGGCAATCGCCCGTGAGCTTGATTTGGATTTGGTGGAAGTTGCACCCGGCGCTAGCCCGCCGGTTTGCCGCATTATGGATTACGGCAAGTACAAGTACGAGGCTGCCCAACGCGCCAAAGAGTCGCGGCGTAAGTCGTCCCATTCGGGACTTAAAGAAATGAAGTACCGGCCCAAGATCGGTAGAGGCGACTTTGATACCAAGACAATGAAGGTGCAGAGCTTTCTCACCGAGGGTCACAAGGTGAAGGTGACGATCATGTTCCGCGGCCGTGAGGTGTATCACCCAGAGTTGGGTCGTGAGATTCTTGAGCGGGTCGTTGAGTCCGTTATTGACGTCGGCAAGGTCGACCAGTTTCCTAAGTTGGACGGTCGCAACATGACGATGGTGCTGAGCCCTGATCGACAGTCCGGCCGCAAGAAACGCAGCTTGGCTGACATCAAGGCCGCGGCCGATGCCGAAGATGCCGCCGTGGAAAATGAAGATGCTGTGGCGAGCAATAGCGAAGCAGCGGGTTCTGACAATGCCGAAGACAAGGCTGCAAGCACAACCGAAGGTGCGATTAGCGACGCAAGCAGCGATAATGGCAGCCCTAGCAACGCTGAAGCGAACGCCGCTACCAAAGCCGCAACAAGTTAAGTTCCGGCAACTTCGCAAACTGCTGACGCAATCAGCACGAAAACTCGGCCCATTGGGAGTTGTCCATGCCAAAGATGAAGACCCACAGTGGTGCCAAGAAGCGTTTCAAGACAACCGGATCAGGCAAGCTTGTTCGCCGGCATCGCAATCGCAACCACATCCTTGAGAAGAAGTCGTCTCGCCGCAAGCGCCGCTTAGCGCTTGAAGGCACTGTCGACAAATCCGACACCAAACGCGTCAACAAGATGCTGGGTCGTTGAACGTAATTTCTAGAGAGCTTTAAGGTATCCAATGGCCAGAATCAAGAGATCAGTACCTAGCCGCGCGCGACGCAAGGCCGTCTTGGCGCGTGCCAAGGGTTACTACGGCAACAAGAGTCGCTCATATAGAGCCGCTAATGAGCAGCTGCTGCACAGTGATCAGTACGCGTATCGCGATCGCCGAGCACGCAAAGGCGATTTTCGCCGGTTGTGGATTCAGCGCATCAACGCTGCTGCGCGCATTAACGGAACCACTTATTCGAGGCTGATAAATGACCTAGGCAGCGCTGGCATTACGGTAAATCGTCAGGTATTGGCTGATATTGCGGTTTCCGATCCGGCGGCTTTCACCGAACTGGTTAGGCAGGCGGCCGACCCCAGCAGTAGTGGTGCCAGCAGCAGCAAGACCGCTGTTAAGACCAAAACTGCTACCAAAACCAAGACCGCTACTAAAGCAACGCCAAAAGCGACTACAGCTACCAAAACCAAGACCGCTACTAAAGCAACGCCAAAAGCGACTACAGCTACAAAGACATCCGCAGCCGTTAAACCGGCGAGCAAGGCGACCGCCAGCAAGAAACCGGCTGCTAAACCAGTCGCGAGTAAGCCCACGTCCAAGTCGCCAGATAAAGCACCAGACAAAGCAACTGACTAAAGCGGTTACAACAGCTTCACAGACTGCCCTCGCGCGCCTCGCGCGTTTGGTGCGTGATCGCAAGTACCGCGATAAGGCTCATCTCAGCGTTCTAGAAGGACCGCGCGCTCTTGATGGCGCTTTGGCATCCGGCGCACATGTGGAAGCGCTGTTTACGCGCCCCGACAGGCTGACACGACACCTAGATGGCCGCGCTGGTCACCTATACGAAGGCCCGGTTTATGAGGTGCCAGCCGCCGAGCTTGACAGGTTGGCTGACGCGGTCAACCCGCAAGGCGTAATGGGAATAGTGAGATTCAGCGAAGCATCAGCAGCGCATCTGAGCTCGCAACCGCGAGTCGTGCTACTAGATGGATTGCGAAACCCTGGCAACACCGGCGCCATCGCCCGCACAGCCACCGCCGCCGGTTTCACTGGCGTAGCGGCCACCACAGGCACAGCCGATGTGTTCAGCCCCAAATCCTTACGAGCAGCCGCAGGTCTAACGCTGGGCCTGAATGTGTGTCGCAATGTGGAAGCCAAAGACATTTTGGAAGAGCTTGGAGCAGCTGGTCATCTACGTGTGCGGGCTGCGATTGAAGGCGACGTAACGATGGCTGAGCTGGCAAGGATGCTCCAGACCCAACAAAAGCCGTTGACTCTGGTCGCTGGCAACGAGGCTGTAGGCATATCCGACCAGACAGTTAGAGGCACCGATCTGGCGGTATCCATTCCTATGCACTCACCCGTTGATTCACTAAACGTGGCGGTAGCAATTGGTGTGCTGATGTATGCGCTTGCCAGCAGCGAAGGCCAGCAGTAAGACCAGCAATGAAGCCTGCTGAAGTGCCGACACCTAATGACGCCAAGCCGTACCCTGCAGCAGATGCCTGAGCAGCAAGGCACTGAACAGCAAAGCGCCGGGCAGGGCACTGAATTAGCTGACTTGCTAGCAAAAATTTCTATCCAGCAAGAGCAGGCCCTGGCTGCGATCGCGGCGGCATCCGATCTGGACAGCCTGATTTCAATCGAATCCAGCTTGTTTGGCCGCAAGGCAGGGCTAGCAGAGCTCAAGCGCTCGCTCGGCAGTGTGACCGAAGCCGACCGCGGTGCCGCTGGTCGTGCACTCAACGAAGCCCAAAACCAGGTGCGCACAGCGCACGCGCAAGCCCGTGAGCAACTGGCGACAGCGGAGCGGCGAGCCAAGATCCAATCCGAGCGGTTAGACCTCACAGAAGCGCTGCCGACATCGGACCGCGGTCATCTTCACCTTGTTACTCAAACCACCGAGCAGCTTGAAGACGTATTTGTTGGCATGGGCTTCACGGTCTCCGAAGGCCCGCAAGCCGAAACAGATTGGTACAACTTTGAAGCGCTAAATATGCCTGCGGCACACCCTGCGCGTTCGATGTGGGACACGCTCTATCTCGACTTAGGTGAGCGCTCAGTATTGGGCGACGGCCAAGGCGGCGAGGCTTCTTCGATAGTGCTTCGCACGCACACCTCACCGGTACAAATTCGTGTCATGACTACGCAAGAGCCACCTATCTACACGGTGTGCCCGGGACGTGTGTTTCGCCGCGATACCGCAGATGCCAGCCATATGCCTGTGTTTCATCAGATCGAGGGTCTGGTTGTAGATCGCGGCATCTCTTTCACCGACCTGGCAGGCACCATGGACGAATTCACTTCGGCGTACTTTGGCGGCGCTATTTCCAGCCGACTGCGGCCTTCATATTTTCCGTTTACCGAACCGTCAGCGGAATACGACATCACCTGCGTGTTGTGTGAAGGAGAAGGCTGTCAGACCTGTGCTCGGACGGGCTGGATAGAGCTGGGCGGTTGCGGCATGGTGCATCCAAACGTGCTCAAAAACTGCGGCATCGATTCAGAAGAATGGACTGGGTTTGCGTTTGGGTTCGGCATTGATCGTCTGGCGCTGATGAGTCGCGGTATAAACGACCTGCGCGACATGTACACCAACGACATCCGTTTTGTTAGCCAGTTCTAGGACGCGAAGATGAAGGTGCTGCTGAGCTGGCTGCGGGAATTTGCTCCCATAGATCAAAGTCCTGACAAGGTTGCCAATCATTTGAGCGACCTGGGTATGGCCGTTGAAGAGATGACCGTGTTGCCAATTCTTGACGGAGTGCTGGTGGGGCGGGTAGCCGACCTGCGGCCGCACCCGGATGCGGATCGAATTCAGCTAGTTGATATAGAGCTAGATGACGGCGCTCCGCTACGACAGGTCTGCTGCGGAGCATTCAACATGTCGGTGGGTGATTTGGTGCCAGTCGCCACGGTCGGCACTGTGATGCCCGACGGTATGGAGATCAGCGAGCGCAAGATGCGCGGTGAGCTATCGCAGGGCATGTGTTGTTCGGTCGCTGAGCTAGGGCTAGGTACCGACCATGACGGCATCATGATCTTGCCGGAAGATCTGGTGGTGGGCGAACCGTTGATGAACCAGCTTGGGCTCGCTGGCGACGTCGTTTACGACTTAGAAATCAATCCCAACCGACCTGATGCAATGTCGGTTGCAGGAGTGGCTCGTGATTTAGCCGCGCGACTAGGCGTGCCTTTCAAGATCCCCACGCCCGAGGTCACCGAGGCTGAAGAAGACGTCAGCGCAACTGTGCAGATTATTGATGCTGACTTGTGCGGGAGATTTGTGGTGCGTGTTCTGCGCAATGTGCAGGTGAGGCCGTCGCCTCTGTGGTTGCAGGTCAGGCTGGCGTTGTGCGGTATGAGACCGATTAACACAGTGGTCGATGCTTCCAACTTTGTGATGCTGGAACTGGGCACGCCCAGCCACACCTACGACTTGGACAAGCTGCCGCAGGCGCGGATAGGAACGCGGCGCAGCCCAGGCGGTGAACAGGTAACAACGCTGGACGGCCAGGAGCGAGTGCTAGCTACCGGTGACGGCGTGATCGTGGACGGAACAGATCAGCCGATCGGTATCGCCGGAGTGATGGGTGGAGCCAGCACCGAAATCAGCGACCAAACCAATGCGGTGTTGTTGGAAATGGCTTGGTGGGATAGCACTTCGATAGCAGTCACCTCGCAGAGGCTGGGGTTGCGCTCCGAGGCGTCAATGCGATTTGAGCGTGGCACCGATTGGGTGCAAAAGCGGCTGGCGGCCGACCGTTTTTGTGAGCTGCTTGCAAAGATCACGCCAGGCTCTGTGCTCGTTGACCGCGGCGCCGTTGATGTAGCTGGCGACCTGCCTCCCCAATCAAAGGTGAGCGTGCGACCGGAGCGGGTCAGCCATTTGCTGGGTCGAAAATTCGACGGTGCAAAGATAACGGCGTTGCTAACGCCGATTGGTTTCCAGGTGGAGCCAGACAAGGCGTCAAGCGCAGGGTCTCTTTGTGTAACTGTCCCTTCGTTTCGCCCCGACACCGCGACCGAAGAAGACGTCACCGAAGAGGTAGCTCGTCATTACGGATATGGACGGCTGGGCCGAACCGTGCCGCGCTCGCCGAATCCAGGTCGCTTGACAAACCAGCAGCTGCTTCGCCGTCGCTTACGCCAGGTTTTGGTAGGCGAGGGTGTATCGGAGGCAATGCCCAATCCGTTTTTGGCTCCGGATGCCGTTGCGCGCGCAGGGCTGGCTGTGGCGGATCCGATTCGACTGCTGAACCCGCTAGTAACTGAGGAATCGGTGTTGCGTCCGTCGCTCTTACCGGGACTGTTGGCGGCGGTGGGTTACAACGAATCTCATCGCAGCGAAGGTGTGTCGTTGTTTGAACTTGGTGTTGTTTTTGCTGCTGCGAATGAGCGAACCGCAAAAGGGTCAGCCGACACGACTCTGTTACCTACCGAAACCGAACGTCTGTCAGTGATTCTGGCCGATCGCGATGCGCACGCAGCGGCCCAGCTTTGGTCGATTATTGCGACTGAGTTGGGGGTGCGTTTCGCCTTAACGAACGCGGCCGATGTCAGCTACATGCACCCGACACGCGCCGCAGAGATAACCCTGACTTTGCCCGATGGACCAGTTGCTTTGCTGGGTGTGCTTGGCGAACTTGACCCATCCGTTTGTGAACGGCACGGCATCAACCAGCGCTGCGCTTGGATAGATATTCGAGCTGACTTGTTAATCGAAGCCGTGGCAGGCGCACCCGTTGTGTCGTACCGACAGGTGTCGTCTTATCCGTCGGCTGACTTTGACCTGGCTTTAGTGGTTAGCGATTCGATCTCGGCGGGCGAGGTGGAAGCAACGTTGAGGCGAGCAGCGGGTGATCAGCTGCAATCCTTACGGTTGTTTGATGTCTATCGAGGGTCGCAGCTACCGACAGGCCAACGTTCCTTGGCGTATCGGCTGCGGGTGCAAGCCACAGACCAAACCCTTACCGACGAACAGGTAGGGGAGATACGAGCGCTGTGTATTTCCGCAGCCGAAAAGGCGCACAACGCCACCCTGCGTTAGTAGCCCAGAGTCGTGTCCACGTGGCCGACTAGTTCCTCGCCCGCTACTCGCCGCTTCACGTTTTCTCGCACACGATCGACCAGCAGCGGCAAGCCCATCTCGGGCGTGTTGGCAATATGTGGCGTAATGATGCAGTTCGGAATATCCCATAGAGGGTGCCTGTCAGGCAGTGGTTCTGGGTCTGTTACATCTAGGCCCGCTCCACCAATCTGGCCGGCCTTTAGAGCCTGCACGAGATCGTCGGTAACTATGTGGCGCCCACGCGCCACATTGATGACCCAGGCGTGCTCAGGCAACAAAGCCAACTCGGGCGCTGCGATGATGCCGGTTGTTTCGTTAGTGAGCGCTAGTGCTAGCACTAACAGGTCGGTCTCTCCCAGCACAGCATGAAGATCGCTAACCGATCGCACGGTGGCGCCAGTCAAGGCACCGGAACCAGCCACAGCTTTCGCCGAGCTGTCAATGCTCCTACGTAAAACCGTTATTTGGCAATTGAAAGGCGCTAGCAGCGGAAGTAGCTCCTCAGTGATTCCACCAGCGCCGAGCAGAGTCAGGCGGGCGCCGATCAGATTGCGGCCCTGCGGCGGCTCCCAGGTGGTGGCTCCTATGTAGGCGCTTAGGCCACGCATACCAGCCAGCGCTAGCGCCAACACGTGCTCGGCGACCGGCTTGGCGTATACACCTTTGCCACAAGTCCATTCCAGATCCGATCGGCTCGCAATCATTTCAATGAGCGACTCGACTCCGGCATAGGGCAGCTGTACCCATTTGATATTTGGGTTGTTATCTAGCACCGACGGCAGCAGATCTGCGCGTGCCGGTTCGGCCCACACCACTGCCTGTGCATGTTCTTGCGCCACCACCTCACCACCGCCGTCCTTAACCGCTTGCGCTAAGACATCTCGTCTCCAGCACTCAGGTTCGACTGCTATCTGTGGAGTATGTGGTGTGTGCCCAGCTTTCATCAGCGGTTGTCGGCCATGATTCCGCCGTCAGCGAAGATGATCTCGCCTGTAACAAAGCTGGACTCATCGCTGCACAGGTACAAGCAGGCATTGGCGATGTCAGCCGGTTCACCAAGTCGTCCCAGCGGTGTCTCGGCTTCACGATCTGCTACCCAGCGCTCGTTATTGGTGGTGATGGCGGCACTCATTGAGGTCCTCGTGTAGCCCGGGCCAACGGCGTTCACACGAATTCCAAAGCGACCAAACTCACCGGCCGCGCATTTAGTCAGCATCCAAACGCCGGCCTTAGATACGCAGTAGTCAGCCGAAGCTTTCAACGCCGTGACCGCAGCCACGGACGCAATGTTGACTATCGCCCCGCCGTGTCCTTGTGAGCGCATCTGGCGTGCCACCGCTTGATCGGTGAGCATCACGCCGGTGAGATTTACGTCGATCACTCGCTGCCAGGTATGTAGAGACTTGTTGATGAGGTACATGTCATTGCGATCAAACCTGTCGGTTCCGCTTTGCTCTTGCGTTTCTCGGCTGACGTAGCCAGCATGTGAGATGCCTGCGGCTGCCACGCATGCGTCAATGTGACCAAATCTTTCCGTAGCACTCGCAACCATTGCTTCAACTTCGTCGGGAGCGGAGGTGTCAACCGTTATTGCTAACGCAGGTGCGCCCATTTGAGTCAACTCGTGAACAACGGCGTCCGCTCGTTCGGCGTTGAGGTCGGCGACTGCGACCGACGCTCCCTCTTGCGCGAAACGAATCGCGCAGCCGCGACCTATACCAGAGGCGCCGCCGGTGATCAGAACCACCTTGTTAGCCATGCGATGTTGCGGATCAGGGATGGAGTTGTTCATGGCCTGTTTTTAGCGCAATAGTTAGAGCATCTGCCAACCTGCAAGGTAAGACCCAGCAAAGTGCTAGGCGTCAGGGGTGCTCGAAATGCGTCTGGTTAGTTCGGTGCGACGTTTCCGCAGCAGGCGCCAGGTGACCTTCGGCTCTTGCGACGACACGCCCATTGCTTGGCGCAAAGCACTCTCAGTTACATTGTCTTCGCTGACGGAAAAGCCAATTTCTCCAGCCATGCGCACACCGTTGCGTGCCACGAACGAGCTAGCGGTGCGCTCGAACTGCGCCAGGATGTCCATGTCAGGTGCAAGTTCGCCCATCACCGACGTGATGTATGCGAAGTTCTTGATGAACAGCATTAGCTCTTTGGGGATGCGTGCGCCGTGAGTTAGAAGTCCCGTAATGAGGGATCGGAACTCGGCCACAAACTCCTCCTCAGACAGCTTCAGCGGATCGAAGTCGGGTCGGTCGAGACCGAGCTCGGCGGCTAGCTCGGTTCCATCAACGCCAGGAGAAAAAGCACCTAGCTGCGCCATGCCCTCGAGCTGAGCGACGACGTCTCCAGTTAGCAGCCCGATCACATAACGCAGAAACGCAATTCGCCGGTTGCCTTGCAGTCGGCCAGTGATGCCGAAATCGACTAAACCGACGTTGCCTTGGTCGTCAACAAGCACGTTGCCTGCGTGAAAATCACCGTGGAACACGCCATGCACGCATGTGCCTTCCAGCAGCGAATCGATCATTTGACCGAAGATCGCTGTCACCATCTCGCTAGGTAAGTCACCGGCTTCAAGACTGGACAGCGGTCGCCCTTTTACTCGGCTCATCACGATGATCCGTTTGGTGACTGCGTCTAGGTGAGGTGTGGGCAACAACCAAGCAGGCTGTGTTGATCGCCCTGGTCGTCCTGACTGAGCGCGCAGCGCGCGGTCTACCTCAATCAGGTTTGCAACCTCCACCCGAAAATCCAGCTCCTCGCTGATGGTTTCTGCGAAGAGTTCAACTAAAGCGGGCGGATTCGCAAGAGCGGTTACGGGGATTTTTCCAACCAGGTGCGGTGCCACCCATGCCAGCACGGCGATGTCTCGTTTGACTCGGTGAGAGATGCGCGGTCGCTGCACTTTCACTACTACCTCAGTGCCATCAAGCAAGGTGGCGGCATGTGCTTGTGCGATGGAAGCCGCGGCCAGTGGAGTCGGATCGATGCTGGCAAACCGCAGATGCAGCGGACCAAGCTCGGCTTGGAGCACGCGGCGTGCTTGTGTCCAACTCATGGCTGTTACCTGGTCTCGACATGAGCGACATTCGCTGACCAGAGCGTCGGGAAAGACGCCCTCGCCGGCCGCTATCAGTTGCGCGAGTTTGATGTAGCTAGGGCCGAGTCGTTCGGCGGCTTTGCGCAGCCGCCGATAGGTGTGGGCGCGTTGCTGTTCGTCGGTGAGGCTGCGTCTAAAGAGGCGGTCCCAGATGCGCATGGCAAACACCGCCCAGACGATCAACAAACCGGTTATCGCCAGACGACCTATTGGAGGGATGCGCGGCGGCTTTATCAGTGCTGGCAGAGATGAGTGGATCTTTTCCCGCAGGGGAGCGGTGCGGGTCAAATAACGGTCGTGTAGCGCTTCGCGGTCGCGCAGCGCTTTGTGGTCAGGCAATGTGCTGTGGCCGCGCCCGTTGAAATCAGGTTCGTTGGAATCGGACTCGTTGAGACCGGGTTCGCTGAAACTATTAACGGAGTTGCTGTCTGCGTGATGAGCGCTAGCTCCGTTGGTCGTGAAGTCAGTTGCGAAATCTCTTACGGACTCTTCTGCGGTGCCCGTCGCGCTGGCTTTGTTTGTAGCGATAGTGCCTGCGGAGAATCTGCGACTTGGTGGGTTTTCGATTGGCGTTGCGGCTGCGCCTGACGTTGCGTTGTTTGTCTGCCCGGTGCTTGTCTGCCCAGGGTTTATTAGTACGGGGTTTATCTGCCCAGTGTTTGTCTGCACAGGGTTTATTTGCACAGGCATTCGTGCCGGTCCCCAGATGCCCAACGAAAGTGGTTTCCATTCGACTGGCTCAACAAGCTCGAAGCTCTCAACGCGCTCGACAAACTGCGACAGTGCTTCTTGCAGTTCAGCCCGAGCCAAAAAGGCGCCTAGGCAGTGGTGTATGCCGCTACCGAATGCGAGGTGTGGGCGATTGCGTTTAGCGGTGATGTCAAATCGATAGGAATCATCGACAGAGTCCGCACTAAGGCTGGCGGCGTGCAGACCCACAACAACCGTTGTGCCCGCCGGGAACAACAGCCCTTCGACCTCAATGTCTTTGGTGGCTAGTCGTGCTGTGCTACGCACTGCGCCCAGATAGCGAAGCGATTCTTCGATCGCGTCAGGCACTAGGTCTGGGTTCTGGCGCAACAGCTGGTATTGCTCGGGATGATCTGCGAAAGCAGCCAGCGTGGCACCCAGCTGGTTGCGTGTGGTGTCCGTGCCTGCCAGCAACAGTGCTTCCACCATGGCCGCTAGCTCACTGCCAGAAAGTTGGGCAGCGTCAGCGTCCTCATCGTGGTCCTCATCGTGAGCGCTGATAAGCAGCGACAACAGATCATCACCTAGTTGAGTTTTTCGCTGGGCAATTAGGTCAGCGACATAGTCATCTAGCTCGGCTTGTGCAGTAGCGATGTCATCCACACGAGTCAGCAAGGCGTCGGTGTCGGCATCAAAAATGCCGAGGATCGTTTCAGCCCAACGATCAAACAGCTGCCAATCGCTTGCAGGCGTGCCAAGCAGTTCGCAAATGATCGGGATGGGATAGGGGCGACACAGATCAGCGACTAGCTCGCTGGTGGTGCCAGCTTTGGAAGTGCTCTTAGACGTTGTGATGATTTCGTCAATCAGTTGCCGCGCGTAATCGGCCATGAACGGGCGCATACGATCGGCACTAGCTGGCGTGAAAGCGGACGACACCAGTCGCCGCAAGCGGTGATGGTCTGCCCCCTCTACCGACAACACATTGGGACGGGGTGCCAGCTGGGTGCGGGAACGTGAATCTGCCTTGTGTGAACTAGCACTGCGTGAACTAGCGCTGTATGAGCTAGCACGGCCAAAGGCTGCCGGCAGGTCGGTGGCATTTGCCGTGCGGTCGTTCTGTGAAGATCGCTCTGCTAACACTGAGGCTCCCGCAAGTACAGAAATCCAGGCTTGGTCTCGCAAGATTGAACGGGCTTGCTCATAGCCATGCACTAGCAACCCCAAAGGCGTGCGCACTACCCAGCTGCCGGTCGCAGTCAGGCTGCGCGCTCCGCTAACTATGTCACCAAAGCTGCCAATCGAAAGGTCAACAAACGGCACGGCACCCGGATCAGACGCAAGGATCGGTGCGCTATTTGGTTGCACATCAGCCGGCGGTGTATCAACAGATTGGGAACCCGCTTGTTCTGGCACAGCCCTAGTCTGGTGGTCGCTCGCATGTATTGCGTATTAGGCACCGCATGACGGAAACCCAATGAACGAAAACCCAGAGAATGAAGCGGACAGCACCGAAGACATCAACCTGTCAGTTCTGGACGGTGTAGATCACAAGCTCCGAACGGTTGAAACTGCGTTGATGCAGGCTTGGCCGGGCGCAGTGTCAGTGAGTCAAGCTCGCAAGTGGCTAGGACACGCAGAACGGTTGATTACTGAAACATCCGCACAAGCACCGGCTGGATGTGACGCTCAGCACTGGGCTGATACTCGCCGTTCGGCCGTACGTGATGTGCAAGCCGCTAAGGGTTGGATAGATCGCGCTGCTTCGCAGGCGGGCGAACAGCGCTTGGCTGATCGCCTGCAGGAGATGGGCTGGCAAGGCCAGAAAGACGACCAGCCAGCTTGGACCGCAATGGAGCAATCCGCGCGTGCGATCTTGCAGTGCCACGAGCTAGCCGAGTTGGACCAATAGAACTAGCCAATTGGGATACCCAGTGGGCCTGGGCGGTTTCGGTTATCTCGTACCGGTATTTACGTACCGGAGTTAGCCACCCAGCGGTCGTAACGCTCTGGCTCGGTCCAAGCACCGCTAACGATGTCAAACTCCGCCGCGGCAGCCAGCATGATTGAACGGTTGCCGGCGCTGCTCTTTGCCGCGGTGCTTGAAATCTCAGCTAGCTCCGGCGCCACGTCAAGCATCAACTCAGCTGGTGTGCGATGCGGCGGTCGAGGAGCCACCGCAACGGTTGGCAAGGCTGCGATAGAAGCATCGCGTTGAGCAGGGTCGTTGTTATAAAACTCAATGTCGTGAATCTGGTGCCATTTGTCGGCGCCCATGATCACAACGTCAAACCCGTTTGCTGTGTCGCTCAGTAGTTGTGATTTAGTAAGCGAGGCTTCCAACCAATCAATGTCTTGAGCTATTTGCTTCAGCACGGCCATGCGGTCGGCTAAGCGTGGACGATCGATGTGTTCCTTTGCCAGCGCTACCTTGCTAACCGACCAAATGACTACGTCAAGATCGTGTTGGTGCAAAGCAGCTTGGCTAATAGCGAGGTGAGCAATCGTCGGCGGATTAAATGATCCCGGAAAGATGCCGCGCCTAGTCATGCGGCGGGCAGGTTCCCTTCGATTAGTAGCAGGGCCTCACTTTCGGTGTGGCTTTCGATGTGGGCGTCTTTGCGCGGAACAATTTCTCCGATCACAGCAGCGTTGTGCCCAGAGCTGACTAGCTGGCTGACTGCTCGGGCGGCAGCGGAGGGATCGCAACTAAATAGCAGTCCGCCAGAGGTCTGAGCGTCACTTAGCAACATGCGCGTGTGTGCATCACCACCTTCCAAGACCGGCTCGAGCGATTCCAGATTGCGACGTGAACCTCCCGAGATAGCGGTTTCACCATCACTCAGCAGATCCAGAGCGCCAGGCAATATCGGTACTTCTGCCGTGAAGATGCGTGCTGACACCCCAGCGGCGCGAGTCATTTCACGCAAATGACCTAAGAGTCCAAACCCGGTTACGTCCGTAGCGGCGGTTGCTTTGGCGGCCAGGGCAACCGTAGCTGCTGTTGCGTTTAGGCGAGTCATTTCGGTTACGCCTGCGTGATAGATCACTGCTAAGGGCCCACCAGTGGCGATGGCTTGCGCAGGTGAGGCCTTGATAGCCGCGGCCAGCAGGCCAGTGCCGAGTGGTTTGGTGAGCACCAAAGCGTTACCCACCTGTGCGCCGCGCAGCGTTAAGGCTGCCTTGGTTTTGACCATGCCGGTTACGGCCATGCCATACATCGGCTCGGGGCCGTCCACGCTGTGGCCACCAACCACGACCCAGCCGCCTGTCGCTGCAACTTCAGCACCTCCCACTAAGACGTCGCCCAGCATGTCCAGGGGCAGCAAGTCGCGCGGCCATGCCACCACGTTCAATGCGAATAGGGGCTGGCCGCCCATGGCGTACACGTCGCTGGCTGAGTTGGCAGCTGCGATGGCTCCCCACGTGCGAGCGTCGTCTAGTACCGGGGCGAAGAAATCGACCGTAGCTACCAGCGATTGGCGCCGGTTGATGCGCCAGAGTGCCGCATCGTCTAGGTCTGCTATCGCAAGGTTGCTTGTACCCGCGGCGCTGTCTGGGTCGTTTTGGTCTGGTTGGGATAAACGGCGCAACACGTGCGCCAGCTCGTCGGGAGCGAGCTTGCAGCCTCAACCAGCGCCATGGCTGTACTGGCTCAGCCGGAACGATTGCGACTGTTGGTCGTTGGAAGTGTTAGCCGTTTCACCTGCAGTTTCGTCTGCGGTGCCACCCGTGCCATTGTCAGCCAGGCCGTCGTTGGTCATACCGATTCAAATGCCGTCGGGTCAGGGCAGGAACACATCAGGTTGCGGTCGCCGTAGGCGCCATCAATGCGGCTGACCGGAGGCCAATACTTCGAACCCGGGTCAACCCCATCAGGAAACGCAGCCTCGCTGCGAGAGTACGGATGCGGCCAGTCTGTCGTTAGCAGATCCTCTGAGGTATGTGGAGCGTTCGCAAGCGGGTTGTCTTCAGCCGACCATTCACCCGTGGCAATCTTTGCGATCTCGCCACGGATCGCAATCATGGCATCACAGAACCGGTCAATTTCGGCCAGAGATTCACTTTCGGTGGGTTCGATCATCAGAGTTCCTGCTACCGGAAACGACATCGTCGGAGCGTGAAAGCCGTAGTCAATTAGCCGCTTGGCAACGTCATCTACCGAGACCCATTCCGACAGTGGTCGCAGGTCGACCACGCACTCATGCGCCACCATTTCGTTGCGACCGGTGTAGAGAATCTCGTAGTGCTCAGACAATTTTTTTGCTAGATAGTTGGCGGTCAGAATTGCGGTTTGAGTGGCTTGGCGCAGGCCACTGGCACCCATCATGGCGATATACATCCATGAGATCACCAAAATACTGGCCGAGCCGAAGGGCGCGGCAGAGATAGTCGGCATGTCTGGCACAGTCGCGCGCGTTGCGGTGATGTCTTTTTGCACAGACCTGTCGCTGTACCAGTGTTCAACGATCGAGGGCAAAAAGGGTGATAAATGTTGCTTGGCAACCACCGGGCCAACACCAGGGCCGCCACCACCGTGTGGAATGCAGAACGTCTTATGAAGATTGAGGTGGCTGACATCGGCACCGAATGCACCAGGTGCGGCAATCCCGACCAATGCATTCAGGTTTGCTCCGTCTACGTAGACCTGTCCACCTGCGTCATGCACGATGTCGCAGATCTGTGTAATGGCTTCTTCAAACACGCCGTGCGTTGACGGATAAGTAACCATCACCGCAGCCAGCTTCTCACCGCACTCTGCAACCTGGCTCCGCAGATCTTCTAGATCAACATCCCCGTTGTCTGAGCAGGCCACCACCTTCACGCCCATGCCTGCCATCACCGCAGAGGCGGCATTGGTGCCATGTGCGGATGCTGGAATAAGGCAGATGTTGCGCTGCAAGTTGCCCTGGCTGATGTGGTATCGCCGAATTGCCAGCAGCCCTGCCAACTCGCCTTGCGATCCAGCATTTGGCTGCAGCGAGGCTGTGTCGTAGCCGGTGCAGGTGGTCAGCCAAGTAGACAAGTCGGTCAGCAGCTTTTCGTAGCCGGGTGTTTGCGAAGCAGGAGCGAACGGATGAACGTCAGCGAATTGCGGCCAGCTGATTGGGGTCATCTCCGAAGCTGCGTTCAGTTTCATCGTGCAGCTACCTAGCGGGATCATCGTTCGATCAAGTGCCAGGTCTTTGTCGGCCAAGCGACGCAGGTAGCGCATCATTTCTGTTTCGGAGTGATAGCTATTGAAAACAGGGTGCGATAGAAACTCCGTCGTGCGTTCCAGTTCAGCTGGAATTCCGCGCCCCGCGGTGCCTATATCGGCGAGCGTGCTGGCTGTATTAGCGGCTGTGCCTGCATTGCCAGACGTTGCCGACGTTGCCGATGTTGTTTTAACCGCAGCCAGCAACGTTGCGAGAGTTTGCTCATCGGTGGTTTCGTCAACCGAAATCCCGACGGTGTCAGCGTCAACTAGGCGCAGGTTGATGCCCAGCCTGGCGGCGTTGCTAGCGACTTCGTTAGCCCGCCCGGGCACCTCTACCGTCAACGTGTCAAAAAAGCTGTCGTTGGCAACCGTTACCCCAGCAAGCGCAGACAGCTCTTCGGCTAGTTGCTGGCACCGCTGATTGACCTGCGTTGCGATGCGGGTCAGCCCTGTTGGGCCATGCCAAACCGCATACATAGAAGCCATTACCGCCAACAGTGCTTGCGCTGTGCAGATGTTGCTAGTGGCGCGGTCGCGGCGAATGTGTTGTTCGCGTGTTTGTAAAGCCAGTCGCAAGGCCGGGCGCTTGGCCGTATCAACCGACACACCAACTAGGCGTCCAGGCATTTGACGACGATGATCATCACGTGCAGCCAGGAATGCGGCGTGCGGACCGCCGAAGCCCATCGGCACCCCAAAGCGTTGCGTGGAGCCGACCACTAGATCCGCTCCCGATTCGCCCGGCGGCTTGAGCAGGCACAGCGCCAACAGGTCGGTAGCCGCTATCAGCATGCCGTTCGCTTTGTGTAGTGCTTGGGCTACAGGTGCAGGGTCGGCGATCTTGCCGCTGCAACCTGGGTACTGCACGACCGCTGCAAAAACGGCTTCAGCGTCAAGCTCGGTCCAGGGGTCGCCGATGACTAGTTCGATTCCTAACGGCTCAGCGCGAGTTGCCAATACGGCGATGGTTTGCGGATGACAATCCCGGTCGACGAAAATCTTCGCACGGTCTCCGACCGCTTTCGGCACCAGCCGACGCGCCATTGTCATGGCCTCGGCCGCAGCCGTGCCTTCATCAAGCAGGGAGCTGTTAGCGATTTCCATGGCCGTGAGATCGCAAACCATGGTTTGGAAGTTCAACAAAGCTTCAAGGCGGCCTTGGCTGATCTCCGGTTGGTAGGGGGTGTAGGAGGTGTACCAGCCGGCATTTTCCAGCACGCCACGACGGATAACCGACGGGGTAATAGTGCCGTAGTAGCCCATCCCGATAAGTGAGCACACAGTCGCATTTGTTTCAGCCATGCGGCCGATGGCTGCTAACGCATCCACCTCGGTCATGGCAGTTGGCAGATCAATCAGTGCGCCAGCGTGAGTGAGGTCGCCGGTGGTTGCGCTGCTTTGGTCAATGCGGATGTTGGGTGGAGTTGTTGCGTCGAGCAGTTCCTCGAGTGAATCGAGCCCCAACGTTCGCAGCATGTGAGATATTTCGTCGGCCTGTGGCCCTACGTGTCGGGAAACAAATGCCTCGCCGTTGGTGCTAGCTAGAGGTGTGGTCATGGATGCTGGAGTATTCGGTGGAGTGTTTGGTGGAGTAATTGCTGGAGTGTTTGGTGGAGTAATTGCTGGTGAGTCTGCCGGAGTCTGTGGCGGTGTTTCTTGTTGGTGTGTAACTGAGGTATCTGTCGTGTGTGTAGTGGAATTCATAGCTATTGCGTAAGTTTTTAGTAGCGAATGAGGCTCATCTCTGGTATTTGTGAGCCACGAACGGCAGCCGCACCACCTGGCACGACTCGCGCCGCCCTCGCACGTCTGCTTCAAGGGCAGTGTCTGGCTTAGCGCAGTCCGCGCGCACGTAGCCCATAGCGACCGGCCGGTCAGCACTTGGGCCGACCCCACCGCTGGTGACGCACCCAATGGCCACGTCAGCACCGTTCGTGCTAGCGGGTGTGTCGTCAGTCGCGTTGTCGGCAGTGTCACCTGACTGGCCGGGCAAGAACAAGGCTGCTCCCTCGCGTATCGGTCTACGACCAGTTGCGGCTATGCCAACCCGACGGCGGGTAGGCCCTTCACTGATTTGGCGGGCTATCACATCGGCACCCGGATATCCACCGTCTGCTCCGCGTCGGTGCACTGGAATTGACCACCTGAGCCCGGCTTCGATTGGGGTTGTCTGTTCGTCCAGGTCGTTACCCCACAGGCACAAGCCCGCTTCGATCCGCAGTGAGTCGCGCGCTATAAGTCCTGCGGGAGTGACGTTGGGGTCGGCCAGCAATAAGCGCGCCACATCTCCAGCGGTGTCAGTTGGAACGATCAGCTCAAATCCGTCTTCACCGGTGTAACCCGATCTGGAGATGTTGCAAATCTTGTCTGCCAGCAAGCCGCTTGCTGGGTCTGCTTGAAGAGCGCCTGCTTGCGGCGTGCCTTCTTGTAGCACGGTGGTGTGCATGAAGGTGAGTGAGTCGGTGCTGATGCCTTGCTTGGTCAGGTCATGTTTGGCCAGCACATCAGCAGCAAGTGGTCCCTGTAACGCCAGCACCATCAGATCCTCCCTGTGAGCGATGTTCACCGAGCCAGCGTTGTTTACCGAGCCAGCGTTGTTTACCGAGTCAGCAACGCTCGCTGTCTCTGGGTGAGGTTTGCTGGCTTGCTCGCGCAGGTGAGCTAAATCAACCTCAGCACGAGAAGCGTTGAGCACCAACCGCAGGCGGTCTCCCAGATGTGAAACCACAAGGTCGTCAATGATGCCGCCTTGCGAATTTGTAAGCATCGTGTAAGTCATCTGGCCAACGGTTAGCGCTTTGATGTTGCCCGGCACCAGAGTTTCAAGCCAGGCTGCCGCTATTGCAACCGATGACGTTCCCGTCGGCTTGGTGGAGTTATTGGTGGAGTTATTGGTGGAGTTATTGCCGTGCCTGTTTCCGGCCCCATCGGGAGAGGCATCGCTGGAAGAGGCAAACACATCAACGACCGCCATGTGTCCCACATCAAAAAGCCCAGCAGCTGCGCGCGTGGCCTTGTGTTCAGCCAGTTCGCTGCCATAGCGCAGCGGCATTTCCCAACCAGCGAAGGGAGCCATGCGTGCGCCTAGCTCTTGATGTAGCGCCCACAGGGGAGTCCTCTTGAGCGGCACGGGTTTGGGCGACCTAGCCCGTCTGCGCAGCCAAAAACTCTGCTACGCGCCCCTTGGGTCGGCCAATGATCGCACGATCGCCAGCAACCACTACCGGGCGCTGCATCAGTGCTTTGCGCTGCTCTAACAGATCCACCACCGCTTGCGGGTTGCCCACGTAGTTATCTTCGTTTAGGCCCAGCTTTTTGAATTGTGAGTCTTTGCGAACCAGATCTTCCACCGGGTCCTCCAAGATGGCGACAAGGTTTTCTAAGGCTGCACGATCAGGTGGGGTCTGCATGTACTGAACCACATTGACCTTTGTTCCCTGCTCCTCAGCGACCGCTAAGGCATTCACGGAAGAGTTTCAGTGCCGGTTGTGAAAGATGGTGACGTTCATTGGGGGTGAGGCTAATCCAGCTTGTGAGTTAGGTAGCGGCCGTGCCCGCCAGCTAGCCAACGTAAGCTTGAGGCATGGCTGAGTACCGCTCGCGCACATCAACTGGTGGACGCAACATGGCTGGCGCACGCGCTCTTTGGCGTGCTACCGGAATGACCGATGACGATTTTGGCAAGCCCATCATTGCGGTATCCAACTCTTTCACGCAGTTTGTGCCAGGCCATGTCCATCTAAAAGACATGGGTCAACTAGTGGCGCGCGAAATCGAAAAGGCAGGTGGCGTCGCCAAAGAGTTCAACACCATCGCGGTGGACGACGGTATTGCAATGGGCCACGACGGAATGCTTTACAGCTTGCCATCACGCGACCTCATCGCCGATTCGGTGGAGTACATGGCAAATGCTCATTGTGCGGACGCTCTGGTGTGTATCAGCAACTGCGACAAGATCACGCCAGGCATGTTGATGGCGGCGATGCGTCTGAACATCCCGGCGGTGTTTGTGTCGGGTGGGCCGATGGAAGCAGGCAAAACCAAATTATCCGAGAACAAGGTTGACCTGATCAACGTGATGGTGATGGCAGCCGACGACTCGGTCAGCGACGATGATGTGGCAGAGATGGAAAGCGCAGGCTGCCCGACCTGTGGTTCATGCTCAGGCATGTTCACGGCCAACTCGATGAACTGCCTGACCGAAGCACTGGGTTTATCGCTGCCAGGTAATGGCACGGTCTTGGCTACGCACTCAGACCGCCGTGAGCTGTTTTTGCGAGCCGGGCGCCTGGTGGTTGATTTGTGCCGAAGGTATTACCTCGAAGATGACGATTCGGTGTTGCCACGAAAAGTCGCCTGCTTCGAGGCGTTCGAAAATGCGATGTCGTTAGACATCGCAATGGGTGGCTCCACTAACACGATCTTGCATCTGCTAGCGGCCGCTCAAGAGGCCAACATCAACTTCACGATGGCCGATATCGATCGTCTCTCGCGTAAGGTGCCAAACATCTGCAAGGTTGCGCCAGCATCGGAGTTTTTCCATGTGGAAGACGTGCATCGCGCAGGTGGCGTGATGGCGATCTTGGGGGAACTTAACCGCGCCGGATTGCTTAACAACCAGGTCTCGACGATTCACGAGCCGACGCTGTTTGACGCCCTAGAGCGCTGGGACGTAGCCACCAACGACACCGCAGATCTGCACGAGTTTTTCCGGGCGGGTCCGGCCGGTATTCCCACCCAGGAAGCGTTTAGCCAGTCCGAGCGGTATAAGTCGCTTGATCTGGATCGTGTCAGTGGCTGCATACGTTCCGTTGATAACGCCTACAGCTTGGACGGCGGCTTAGCGGTGCTGTACGGAAACATTGCCGAAGACGGGTGCGTGGTCAAAACCGCAGGAGTAGAGGAGAACATCCTGCGATTTAGCGGTCGTGCGTTTGTGGTCGAGAGCCAGGACGAAGCCGTAGAGCGCATTCTTAACGACGAGGTGTCGGCCGGTGACGTGGTGGTGGTGCGCTATGAGGGGCCACGCGGTGGACCGGGCATGCAAGAGATGCTGTATCCGACTACGCATTTAAAGTCACGTGGTCTAGGTAAGACCTGTGCCTTGGTTACGGATGGACGTTTCTCAGGCGGCACCTCCGGATTATCGATCGGGCATGTGTCGCCAGAAGCAGCCGCAGGGGGAATGATCGGTTTGGTGCGTGATGGCGACCAAATAGAGATTGACATTCCCAATCGGTCGATTCATTTAGACGTTGCTGAGGACGAGTTGATGAAACGCCGGGCTCAGCAAGACAAGGACGGCTGGCAGCCCGCCAAAGAGCGGCCGCGGCAAGTGTCGGTGGCGCTGCAGGCGTATGCCGCAATGGCTACCAGCGCCGACAAGGGAGCGGTACGCGACCTAAGCCTGCTGGGCTAGAGGCTTGTTTGGCTAGACATGACTGGTGGCTAGCTGATCCGTGGGCAAAGGGTTGCCCGACAGCAGCGCCGCACTGCGAGCTAGTACCTGACTAGGACGGTGCGCTCGTACATATTCGGGCTGAGTAGCCAGCGCAATATCCATTATCTCCAACCGATCCGGTGTCTGTTTCCATGCAACCGGCACGTACAGCGGCAGGTTGAACTGTTGAAAGCGATCTAAACCCTCATAGATGGCTTTTTGATACGCAGACCGGCTCGGCCAATCCCAGTCGGCTGGCCCGAAGCCAATACCGAGGTCAAGTAACAGACGGTCAACCACGCCGAATGGCTGCAGCCGCTGCAACTGGTTATCAAACCAATCAAGCATCAGCTCCACCGGATCGTTTTGCGCACGGCCGTCAAGATGGCCGTTATTGCTGTCATCTGTACTGCCATCTGCACTATCACCTGTGCTGTCACCGACGGGTTTGCGCATGTTGCGAAAATCACTCCCAAGCATGAACGGCAGCACAACCGGCACATCAAAGTCAGCGGCTACTCGCAACATTTCATCGCTTTGAAGCGCATCGCCAGCATTTAGCACTGCGGCACCCTGCTTTAGCGCTCGCCTGGCTATCTCGGCGTGGCGAGTGTCGATAGAAACATCAACTCCCAGCGATAGCAAGCCGCTGAGTGGTTCAGTCAGCCGTTCCCATTCAGTCTCTGGTGACACCGAGCTAGCGGTACCGCTAGAGCCCTCAGCCCCAATATCTAAGTAGCTCGCACCGGCATCCAGCAACGCCTTGCCACGCGCCCGCGCCGACTCTGCGTCGTGAACGATCGAAAACTCGGCCAAAGTGTCGGGTGAAGCGTTCACCACGCCAAAAATTTTCATGGTGGCGGCTTTAGTAGAGGTGCGGCGCTATTTGCTAGGCGCCGTGAGACCTTTCCTTACCTCCTCTTAGCCCGGAATTGCCTCTAGCTGCACGCGCACGTGTTTGTGGTGTGGTGTTAGTGACAGCCAGTCAACGTCAGCCAGATCGGTCAACTCGTTTACCGAAACTCCGCTGATCATGTGTTCACCGGTCTCATCGGGGTACTCCGTACCAAACCCGTGCGGCAGAGTTACATGTCCCGGCAAAACCGTATCGGTTATATCCACACCCGTTTCGGCTTCACCGCGCTTGGATGTGATGCGAACGCGGCCCTCTTCGCCCATGCCCAGCGACTGAGCGTCAAGCGGGTTAATACGCAGGGCACCATCGCGGTCTTTCTTGCGCCAATCCGGGTCACGCATGATGGTGTTGGCATTAGAGGAACGTCTTTCGCCTGCAGACAACACATACGGAAAACGGTCGTTTGGTTTTTGTGGCTCTTGCGTGTTCAGTGAGCGGAACTCGCCGACCAGTTCCTCAATGTGCAGATGAATTTTGCCGTCAAGGTGCGCTATGCGATCCCATGTGTCGCTGTATTCGCTGACGGTTACCGGGATGCCAGACGGAGCTTCAATCAAAGCGTCAAACAAGTTGTTAGCTAGCTCTAGCCCTTCGCCCTCGATACCGGCCGCTCGTATCTCTTCAGGGAACCGCATGGAAGCATTCATGGCAGCTCCGAATACAACTGCGGCAGGAGCCATGTCCCCTAAAGATTCCTTGAGGCTGTTGTAGAGCACCACGGGCAGCTTGGCGCCAATGTCAGGGTTGTCGGCAGAGATCGCAGACAGAGCATTCACAAACTCTTCGCGGCCTTGCTGCGCGGCCTCTTGCAGGGCATCTGTGCCTTCGGGCAAGCCACCCATGGCCTCAAGGAGGAGCCGATGTATCTCAGCTTCAGGCAACGAATCACCAAGTGGCTCCAAGATTGGCTGACGGACGTGGAAGTAATTGGTGGGCATTTCGCCGCTGAAAAATGTGGCTTCGGGCTTCTCATATTGCGAACAGGCTGGCAACACGTAGTGGGCTTGGCGGGCGGTTTCGGTCATCGCCACGTCAACCACCACCAAACACTCCAGCTTCGAAAACGCTTCGCGGAATCGCTTGGAATCGGGGAGAGTGTGAATTGGGTTGGCCGATTCCACAAACACCGCTCTGAAACGATTGGGATGATCGGTGTCGATGCTGTCAGGAATAGCGGCGCAAGCCATCAAACCGGCGAGTATCGGCGCGCCTAGTACCGGATCAACCTCGCCCTCACCGCTGTGTCCGCACAGTGGTGCAAGCCGGATGGGCAGGTTCATGGCTCCTTCACGGGCGAAGTTTCCAGTAACCAGGTAAAGCAACCGCTGCAGCCAGCTGTTCAGCGTGGAGTAGGGAGCCATCTCGATACCGAGATCTTCCTCTGTTGACAACGATCTGGCGTTGGCCATCGTGTGGGCCGCGGCTCGCAGATCGCTCTCATCTACCCCGCACTTGCGAGCGTTTTCGGCTATGTCAACCTGAGTGATGAGTGATTTCAGCTCGTCCCAGTCGACACATTGCTCGGTTAGGAATCGCTCGTCGACTAGGCCGTCTTCAACGATGATCGCCAGCAGCGCGGCCAAAGCCCATGCGTCGGTCCCTGGAAAGACACGCAGGTGATGATCGGCGATCGCCGCGGTTTCGGTTACGCGCGGGTCCATTACGACCAGCTTTCGGCTGTCATCGTTTTTGATGCGGTTTAGCACATTGCGCGATTCGGGGAATCCGTGGCTTTGCCAAGGGTTTTTGCCGATAAACACCGCACAATCGGTATGTTCAAAATCGCCGACCGGGCCGCGATCTTGACGACCAAACAGCTTGCCTTGCACCCAGAACATGCCTGTCTTTTCCTGCGCCAGGGCGTTGCTGCGATATTTGATGCCCAATGTCTTGATGAGGCTGCGGGAGTATGCCCCCGGAAAATGGTTGCCCTGTCCACCGCCGCCGTAGTAGAGGATCTTGTCGCCGCCTACCGAATCGCGAATACCTGTCAGCTTTTCAGCGATCTCACGCACCGCGGTGTCCCAGCTGATTTGCTCAAAGGAGCCGTCTGCAAGCCGTTTCAGCGGTGTGGTTAGGCGGTCGCGAGTGTTTTGGTAATGGTTGATTCGTAGGGCTTTTTCGCAGGTGTAGCCCTTTGTCATAGGGTGTGCCTTGTCGCCTCGCACACGCGTGATCTGTCGGCCGTCTAGGCGAACTTCAATGCCGCAGTTGTTAGAGCACAAGATGCAGGCCGTTTTGTGCCACTCGGTTTTTGCGGTGTCTGTTGCGGTGCTCTGATCGTTCATGATCCAGCCTTCCTATCTGGTTTAGCTGCTTGGACCATTGTGCTAGCCCACCGTGCTAATCCACTAATCCACCGGGTTTTCCAGTTGGAATTTAGCTAAGAATCTCTGCACTGCTAGTTTTAACTCAGTGAAGATCATCGTTGACACAGAAAAATGCCAGGGGCATAACCGCTGTTATGCGCTTGCGCCGGACCTGGTCGAGATAGACGAATACGGATATGCGACGGCGATTGGTGACGGTGAAGTGTTGCCGGAGTTAGAAGAACAGGCTCGTCTGGCCGAGGCCAACTGCCCTGAGTTTGCTATCACGCTTGAGGGAGCTTAAGCATGGCCACTGTTTCACTCGAAAGCCTCACGAAGGTGTATGACAACGGCTTTTTAGCGGTTGATGCCCTTGACATAGACATAACAGACGGCGAGTTTTTGGTGCTGGTAGGCCCGTCCGGCTGCGGGAAGTCCACCGCCTTGCGCATGGTGGCGGGATTGGAAAAGATCAGCTCCGGGAAGCTGATGATTGCCGATGAGGTCATGAACGATGTAGAACCACGCGATCGAAACGTGGCCATGGTGTTTCAGAACTACGCCCTTTATCCCCACCTGGATGTGGCTCGCAATATCAGCTTCCCGCTTCGCCTGGCCGGTTTGTCCAAGTCAGAAATTGACGCCAAGGTGAACGAAGCGGTGCGAATCTTGGAGCTGGAGCCTCTGCTAGGCAACAAGCCCGCCCAACTTTCGGGCGGACAGCGTCAGCGCGTTGCGATGGGTCGAGCAATAGTGCGAGACCCGGCAGTGTTTTTAATGGACGAACCACTTTCAAACCTTGACGCCAAGCTGCGAGTGCAGATGCGAGCGGAGATCACTCGTCTGCAGCACAAGCTGGGTGCGACCACGATTTATGTAACGCACGACCAGGTTGAAGCGATGACCATGGGCGATCGGGTAGCGGTGCTGAAAGACGGAGTGTTGCAGCAGATAGACGAGCCGTCAGCTCTTTATCGATCACCGGACAATTTGTTTGTGGCCGGGTTTATCGGAGCGCCAGCGATGAACCTGCGCACGGCCACGCTGCGTTCAGCGTCGTCTACCACGACGCCGTCCACCATGTCTTCCACCAATGACACATGGTCGTTGGAGTTAGCGGATAATTCCCTGCCGTTGGTAGACAAGGTGATGACTGATCGACCCGCTCTGGCTGGTTACGACAAGCGTGAGGTGGTGGTAGGTATTAGGCCTGAATCAATGGAAGATGCTGCTCTGACTGGCGAATCAGATCATCCTCGCCTAAGGGTTGAGGCGGACTTGACAGAAGCCTTGGGCTCGGATCTGTTAGTGCACTTCCCGTTTGCAGCCCCAGTTGTTGATTCCGGCGACCCTGATGTTCTCAAAGATCTAGACGACACACCGTTGATGATCGCTCGCGTCGATCCGCGCTCGTCCATTAAGGCAGGCTCGCAGTTCGAGCTAGCCGTCGATACCGAGCAGTTCCACTTCTTCGACCCAGAAACTCAGCTAGCTATTAGGTCCTGAGCACTTCGTGCATCTCGACGATGCGTTGCTCCGCGATAGACATCTGCGCCGCCACTCCTAGCGCAACCGACAAAAGCCCAGCCGCAGGACTGCTTTCGTTGCTTCCCTCCGGGCTGTCACCATCGGCCAACCCTCTCACCGCTGCGTTAAATCGCTGGTGTTCAACGTAAGAGGACCCGTGATGATGTCCCTGGTAACGGATCTCTGGGTTCTCAGCGAATGATTCCTCAACGTCACCGATCGAATGCTTCCCACGGATTCCGGTGCGCACAACCGAATCGGGTATCAGTGCTTCCGCTTTGCCGAGATTGCCGACCACGCTGATTTCTTCTTGGTTCTTGGTTGCTTCGGCAAACATGCATAGATCAAGCAGCGCTCTAGCGCCCGAATCAAACTCAACCACTACAAATGCGTTGTCAAGTATGTCCGGGGTGTGACCGTCGTAGAGCTCTTCTAGGTGGTTGACATCTTGTCCGCCGGAGGCCATCACCCGGGTTGGGTTGGCGTTGGTGATGAGACCCATCAGATCAAAAAAGTGGCAGCACTTCTCAACCATGGTTCCGCCAGTGTTGGCATTGAACCGGTTCCAGTCGTTGACCTTTGCTAGAAACGGGAAGCGGTGCTCACGGATAGAAACCATTTGAACCTCGCCAACCACACCCTCTGACACCTGCTCAATGAGCTGAGCTATGGCTGGCATGTAGCGGTATTCCAGCCCTACCCAGACCAAAGGTTGCGCACCTTGCGCACTGGTTTGTGCGTTGACTGCGTCGACTACTCGCTGGCAGTCGGCAACCGTGGTGCACAACGGCTTCTCAACTAAGACAGGCACGCTGGCAGCGATCACGTCTAACAAGATGTCGATGTGGGTCATATTGGGAGAGGCGACAATGAGTGCGTCGCAGCCGCCGGATGCAAGAAGCTCGCGATGGTCCCCAAAGCAGTCCGGGCTGGCGCCAGGGTTTGCATCGGTCACAATCTTCGTAGCGGTAGCTAACGATCCTTCGTCTGGATCGCAAAGCGCTACCACCTCAGCAGCGTCAAGAGCCTGAATGTTATTGATGTGCTCAACACCCATCATTCCGGTTCCGATCACGCCATAGCGCAGGGTGCGGGTCTTCACGAAGTATCGCTCATTACTTCGTGATTTTATGACTTGACGGAGCCCGCCAATAGGCCGCGCACGAAGTAGCGCTGAAGTAGGAAGAACACCAGCATCGGTATGCCCGCCTGAACGAACGCACCAGCGGACAGCAGATGTTCTCGCAATCCGAATTCGCCAGCCAACGAAGCGATCTTGATGGTGGCGGGGTAGTTAGCGCCGTTTGAGCCGATCATGGTGATAGCGATGAGATAGTCGTTCCAGGTCCACAAGAATTGGAAGATGGTGAACGCTGCTAAAGCCGGTACCGACAGCGGCACAACTAGGCGCCAGAAGATAGTGAAATGATTGGCGCCGTCAATGCGGGCCGCCTCGAACAACTCGCGCGGCAGCGAAGTGATGTAGTTGTGCAGCAAGAAGATTGCGAACGGCATGGCAAAGGCGGTGTGGGTAAGCCATACGGCGGTTGTGGTGCCAGCCAGGTCTAGATCGGGAAACAGAGTTATCACGGTGCCGCTGCCGGGAACGGTCCAGTGCGCACCGCCTGCAAAGAGTTGCAGCAGAGGTAACAATGCGACCTGGTTAGGTAGAGCCAAAAGCGAAACGGTGCCAATGAACAGCCATTCACGGCCCTTGAAGGGAATCCAGGCGAAGCCGTAGGCGGCTATGGCTGCAATGGCAACGGGTATGACGGTGGCCGGAATAGCGATGGCAAATGAATTGAAGAGTGCTTGTAACAAACCGCCGGTTTGTTGAGACGATGAGAGCACGTCGCTGTAATTATCGGCGGTCCAGCCGCCCTCTATGAACGAAACCCACCAGCCTGAAGCGCGTTGGGCATCGCGGGTACGAAACGAGTTAACAAACAAGCTGACCGTTGGGATGCTCCAGACGAAGACCAGGAACCAGAGCAGCCAGGTTGGCACCGACCCAAGCAGGCGATAGATGAACTTGCCGGTTCGATCAGCGCGCCCTGGCCTATCTCCCAGCGGGCCCTTTGGTGGAGTAGTTGGCGCGCCTTTGGGCGGCCCGGTGGACTGCTCAGTAGTCGTGGGGGAGGTAGTAACCACGATTACATCCTTGCTCGCTGCAAGCGTCGCACATTAAATGCCATTGCCGGCACCACACCTAAGAACAGCACGACCGCTAAGGCCGAGCCGAGCCCCAGATTGGATTCGGTGAAGGTGCGCTGCCACATCTCGTTTGCTATGACCTGAGTGCCAAAGTTTCCGTTGGTCATTACTCGGACAATGTCGAAAACCTTCATCACGAGCACGATTAACGAGGTGACGATCACGACCACCGTGGGAGTGATCGTTGGCAAGGTCACCTTAAAGAACACCTGTTGGCCATTGGCGCCGTCAACCTGAGCGGCTTCAATCAGCTCGCTAGGCACGGCCTTGATGGCGGCTGAGAGAATCACCATGGCGAACCCGGTCTGAATCCAAATCAGAACCACCATCAGCCAAACATTGTTGAACGGTCCTTCTTGTACAAACAAAACCGGTTGGCTAATGGTGTCGCCCAGTGGACCTTCTTGGAATCCCCCCAGGCCGGGGCCAATCAACCGATAACCCAGCCAAATCACTGGCAGCGCGCTTAGCGCAGCACCGATAGCGATAGCGGTTTGACGTCGCCGGATGCCAAACAGGCACAGTCCAGCCATCACCGCGGTCAACACGGCCAGCAGAATTATTCCGATCGCTTGTCCAACCGTGCCGGGTACGAGTTTGCCCAGTCCCACCCAAAGGGCATTGAGAGTTCCGGTCTGCGGTTTTTGCGGTGGTCGAGCGATGTACATAAATCGCCAGATGATTCCTGCCCCAACGAACGAAATAGCCATGGGCAAAAAGATCAAACTCTTTGCTACCGACTCAAAACGGGCGCGGTCGGCCAACACCGCTGCTGCGAGGCCGAGGCTGGTCGAAATAAAGGTGACGACCACTACCCACCACAGGTTGTTTATGACGGTCCCTCGCAGGCTCGCGAAAACGGCGAAGGTCAGCAGTAATGCACCAACCACTATTGGCGTGGTTGAACCCGACACAGCTGCAATCACCTGGCCACGTTTGCGGCCACGCAAAAAACCAACGAGCATGCCGATGGCTAGCAAACCGATTCCTACAAAAAACAGCTGGCTGCTGAATATGTCAGTCCAGCCGGACAGGTCAACACTGCGCTTATTAGTGAGAATCTCCCCGTAGTTCTGTAGGCCTACTAGTTCTACGCCTCGTTGGTCATAGAGCGAGAGATAAATCGTGCGAGCCAGAGGAAAAATCAGGCCTAGGATCACAAACAGAAAGGCCGGACCGAGAAATGCACCTACTCGTGTCCGGTGTTGGATTACGTCTCTGTCTGATCTGGTGAGAAGTGGTCCGGCACCTAGCGCTGCGCCGAATAGAGCAGTCGGAACTACAACCGCCACGATCATCGCCAATCGTGAGCCGTCGCCGATATCAGCGAGCAGCCAGCTACCGGCGGTCCAACCCAGAGCAGCGACCGCCAACAAGCCAGTGAGTCGCACCTTGCCAAAAGGTGCGAAGGCAACCAGATAGGCCAAGCATGTGATGCCTACAAACAGCGCTAAACCAACCGTGTCAAGGTTCGGTCTTGCCGTCTCACTAACAATGAAGGTGAGAAACAGACCAACTATGGCGCCGCAGCCTGCTCCGGCGACAGGCCTAATTCGACGGTCAGAAAACAGTCCCGGCGTTAAAACCGTGGCCGCAACGAGTGCTGCGCCAACAATCACCCAAAGCAAGCTCGGTCCGTCAAAGAGACGGTTGCCTGCTAAGGCTCCAAAGATGGTGACCCCCAACAGTGCACCAACGATGGCTACGTATCTTCGCCAGCGATCTACTACAAGATCAAAAAGCCAATTGGCGCCTATGAAAATCAGAGCGCTAACGCCAATTGCAATGACGCTGCTTACAACGGCTCGGACTAGGGCGCCCATTTCAGAAGGCCTTAGGTGCTTGTCTTGTTGCTACGCGCACTAGCTCGGTCACTGATGATCACCAGTGACCGAGCTAGACGTCACGTTGCGTCTTTCTCCGGCTTTTGCTACTTGGTCAGCCTGTAGGCCAGGAGGCGTCGATGTCCGCGGTGGCTTCAGCGACAGATTTCTCGCCGTTGACTAAGGCCGTGCCCTCGGTCCAGAATGTGCCTGCACCTACCGCAGCTGGCATCAGGTCTGATCCGTCAAATCGAACCACGTCAGCGTCTAGCAAAATGTTTAGGAACGATTGTTCCAGTGGCTGGTAGACGCTTGTGTCCTGGTTCTTGGCAGCGGACAAGAAACCAGACAGGCCGCCACCCTTTAGATCAGTCTGAAGGGTTTGGCGTGCTTCGGCGTAATCGGAGGATGCAAAGTACTTCATGACTGCCCACACTTCTGGAGCGTCCCTGAAGGCACCGACCAGAGTTCCGGCACCTAGCACCGGAGAATCGCCCTTGATTGACGGGAAGTAGAAGGTGTCAACTGCATCCTCGCTACCGTCCGCAAAAACAGTGCCCTCTGGAATGAAGGCGGCATAGAACGAGGCTTGACGGTGCATGAAGCAGTCGCCGTCAACCAGTGGCTGCCCATTGTCACCGAATGGAGTGGCGGCAATTGAGCCACCAGCGGCGTACACCATGCCCGGTGTGTTCCAGAGATCCAAGACCTCTTGGAATACTCCTGACACCTCAGGTGAGGAGAAGGGCAATGTGCCTGCTACCCACTCGTCATATACGTCCGCTCCGTGTGTGCGCAGCATCAGGTCTTCAACCCAGTCGGTGAACGTCCAACCGGTGGCTGGACCCGACTCAATGCCGATGCAGAAGGGAGTGTCGCCGTTAGCGATCATTTCTGCGGCCAAAGTCTTCAGGTCGTCATAGGTCGTGGGGACTTCGTAGCCCTGGGCTGCGAATCGAGCGGGTTGGTACCAAACCAGCGACTTAAGGTCGGACTTGGTGGGAATCCCATATTGGGTTCCATCAACATCACCGAAGGCGGTCCAGGCCTGCGACCATTCGCTTTCCATAACGCTGACCACGTCATCAGGCAGTGCTATCAGGTGACCCTGACGAGCAAAATCTGCCAGCTTGCCGGGCTGCGGGAATACGAAAATATCGGGCGCATTGCCGCCGGCTACCTGAGCGTTGATCTGATCGGCCGCATCACGTGCACCGGTGTAGCTGATTTGGATGCCGGTTTCTGCAGCAAAGATGTCTAGAGCTGCTTGTAAAGCTCCCGCTTCTTCATCTGAGCTTTCAGGACCAAACACTGAGACGCTCGTGCCCGACAGATCCGCCGTTTCATCGTCGTCACCGCCACACGCAGCTGCGAGCAAAGCAAATGCCATGAAAGCACTCAAAAACCATAAAAATTTACGTGGCACTATGTCCCCTTTTTAGAATGCGCTCTATCTGAGCGCACCCATATTTTTAGAATGCGCTCTATCTGAGCGCATCTATGTGTTGCCGTAAGATAGCCGCTTGACTTTGAGCGCACACGGTAAGCGCCAGCGAGGCTCGCCTTATTGCAAACGCGTTACATGCAAGGGTTTATGCCTGCCAGCGCCGTGGGACGTTTAAACGGTTTTGGCTAGGCAGTTCCGTCTAGCCAGATCACCGCGCTGTGCGCCGAAAGCTCGATGCGCTCGTTGGCTGTTTCGCTAGTAAGGCTGGTCTTGGCCACGCCGGAAGTGGCGTAGCGGATGGTCGCAGTGGCGGGTACATCCACAGATTGCGCGTCGGCTGAAGTGTTGGCGGCCACGTGCACCGGACCGCGCATGTAGGAGATAACAGGACCACTGCCATCGTCAGTCCATTCCAGCGGCTGGCTGGCAAAATCGGGTAGCTCACGCCGGGCTGCCATCAGACTGCTGTAGCGACCAAGCCACGAGTCAGGGTTACCACTTTGAGCGTCGGCTGTTTCTTCATGGGTCCTCGGTTGAGATTCCAACCAGGCAACACCGGTGGTGAAACCGTTGTTAGGTCCGTCAGCCCACGGCATGGGTGTGCGGCAGACGTCGCGGCCGTTGTCCACAGGATCGAGCAAAGCGTCCGGTGATACCAGTCCGTTAGTCAGGCCTAGTTCTTCGCCTTGATAAAAAACAGGCACGCCCGGCAAGCAAGAGAACAGCACGTTTAGAGCCAATGTTCGCGTGCGACCCAGGTCGCCGTCACCGAAACGGGAGGGCGAACGGGATATGTCGTGGCTGCTAGTGGCCCAGAGCAGTCGTTCGCCAACCAACGCCGACGGTTCGATCAAGCAGCGACGAATCTCGTTGGTTTCCCAGTCAATGTGCATGGGCTCAAACCAAAAGCCGCTGTGCATGCCGTCACCGGGCACAAGATCTGCCAACACCTTCGGGTCATTGGTGTAGGTCTCGCCCAATAGGAAGGCGTCGTACTCATCACAGATAGCTCTCCAGCGACGGAACACTTCGTGGCTGTCGGGCTGGAAAACGTCATGGCGATGCTCAAACGCCAGCCATTGTTTGGCCCGCCCGTCGGAGGGATCCCATGGGCCAATCTGAGGGTTAGAGCGCAACTTAGCGTCTTTAACTAAGCCACCAGCCACATCGATGCGAAAGCCATCTACGCCAAGATCCAACCAGAAACGCAAAATACGGTCGAACTCATCAAGCACCGCAGGGTTGCGCCAATTGAGGTCGGGTTGCTGTGCAAGGAACAGGTGCATGTAGTACTGGCCTGAGGTTGGATCAAGCGTCCAAGCGGGGCCTCCGAAGTATCCGATCCAGTTATTGGGAGGGCCGCCATCAGGGCTCGGGTCAGCCCAGATGTAATAGTCGCGATGCTTGGCGTCGCGGCCGGTAAGCGCATCTTGAAACCAGACGTGAGCATCACTGGAGTGGTTGGGAACCAAGTCAACGAGGACGCGGATGTTGCGTTCATGCGCATCGGTAATGAGCGTTTCAAAGTCGCCAAGGGTTCCAAAGCTCGGATCAACGTCGCAGTAGTCGGCTACGTCGTAACCCCAGTCGGCCATTGGTGACGGATAAAACGGGGTGATCCAGATGAAGTCGATGCCAAGGTCGGCCAAATAATCCAGGCGCGAGCGGATTCCGTTTAGGTCGCCTATGCCGTCGCCGTTCGTGTCGGCAAACGATCTGATGTAAATCTGGTAGCCGACGGCCCTTCGCCACCAACGTTCAATCTCGAGCTGCTGCGACCCTGCATTCATGTGCTGGTGAGATTAGGCGGCCCAGCGGGTAATACAGAAGTGCACGGCGGTGAGTTGCAGGGCGCGTGATTAGCTTTGCCTGTAATGAAACGGCTGCCTAGCGATACCTACACGCACGGCCATCACGCCTCAGTGGTCGGCCAGCATGCACGCCGCACCGCCGAAGACTGTGCGGCCTTTGCGCGCGAGGTAATTGCGGCCGACTCCACGCTTCTCGATGTGGGATGTGGCCCGGCCTCCATCACGGTGGGCTTGGGGCGCTGGGCTTCAAAAGGACGAATCATCGGTATCGACACCAGTGAAGAAATTCTCAAGACAGCCAGCAAGACGCTCAGCGATGCTGGAGTTGACAATGTTGAGCTAAGGCTGGCTTCGGTTTATGAACTGCCTTTTGAAGATCACACATTTGACGTGACCTACGCTCACCAGATCTTGCAGCACTTATCTCAACCGGTAGCGGCTTTGGCTGAGATGGCGCGAGTTACACGACCCGGCGGTTTCGTGGCCGTGCGAGATGCCGACTACTCCACCATGCGTGGCTCGCCCTATGGAGACATCCATGATCGTTGGCGAGATATCTACGATCAGGTTTGTCGCCGCAATCAGGCGGAGCCAAACGCCGGGCATCATCTGTTGGGATGGTGCCGCGAAGCAGGGCTGGTCAACGTGACGATGTCAGCGTCGGTATGGCAGTTTTGGACACCCGAAGAGCGACGCAACTGGGGTTACTCAACAGCAGAGCGTTGCCTTGAGTCCGACTTTGCTAAACAGGCAATCGAATACGACATTGCGACTCGATCGCAGATGCAGGAAATCTCTGAGGGTTGGCGCAAGTGGGCGGATGACCCGAGCGGCTATTTTCACTTCATCCACGGCGAGGCACTCATCGAAGTGCCCGGTTGACCTGGTCTAGTTGATCCGGTCTAGTTGATCGTGCCGAACGGAGGTGAAATGAGCCAAGGAGTCTTCAACGGGTTACGTGTCTTTGATGGGTTACGTGTTATAGAGCTAGCCGAAGGCATTTCGGGTCCTTACGCCGCACGGTTTTTGGCCGATCAGGGCGCCGATGTCATAAAGCTTGAGTCACCGCAAGGCGATCCTTACCGCTCAGATCCGGGCTTTCAAGCCCTCAATCGCAACAAGCGCTCGGCGGTAGCAGACAACCCTGAGGATTTGTGTGCACGGCTGGCTCCGCAAGCCGACGTGCTAGTGGTGCCCAGCGCAGCGCATGCTGCTCGCCTGCGCCGGTTTGCACCCAACGCAGTGGCGGTTTCTTTTCCGATTTGGGGAGAAGGCGTTCAGCCGTTGGGTTCGATCGCAGAAGTGCCAGCAGCAACCGGCATTGGTTGGAATCAGATCAGCTACTCCGAAGGACCAATAGATTTAGTTATTCCGCTGGCCTCTTACGGGGCGGGCATGTTGGGAGCTATTGCCATAGCTGCTGGCCTGTACGCCCGCCAGAACACTGGGCAAGTGCCCACCTATGAGGTGTCTGATGTGGCTGGCGCAGGCGCAATGCAGATCGGCGATGTCAATGTGGATTTGCTGGGGCCAGAGCGAGAAGGTTCGTCGCCGCTTGGCTCAACCGGACGTGCTGCGGCGTATCGCTTGTTCCGCGCAGCTGATGATCAATGGATGTTCGTGGCGTGCGGCACGACTGTTTTCTATGAATCCATGCTGGCCGCTATCGAGCGCAAAGACCTATTAGGTGACGAGCGCTTGCCAAACCCTCCATGGGGTTTGCTCGAACCTGAGCCGTTGGCGTTCATTACGCCTGAGCTGGAAAAAGCTTTTGCTACTCGAACCCGGGCTGAGTGGTTGGAGATTTTGGCCTCTCACGATGTGCCGTGTCAGCCGGTGCAGTCGCGCGAGGAGTTCTTTACCTCGCCGTTGGCGCAGGGCAACGGTCTCGACGCACGCGTGCAACACCCGGAGCTAGGAGAGGTGCGAGTACCACCGCAGCCGTTTGTAATGAGCGAGTGCCCGGCCGTTGAACTTAAGCCAGCTCCGTTGCTAGGCCAACACACCGATGAGGTGCTTGAGGAACTAGCGGCCATGCAGGCAGAAAACCCGGGCACGCCGCCAGGCGCAACAATAACCCCAGCAATAACTCCAACAACAACTCCACCAATAACAACCCCACCGTTGGCTGGGGTGAGTGCCCTTGACCTCAGTTCGTTTATAGCCGGGCCAGTTATTACTCGGCACCTTGCGATGCTGGGGGCCGATGTCATAAAGGTTGAGCCACCGCAAGGCGAAACATTTCGTGTGCTTGGTCCCTATTTCAACGGCTGGAACCAAGGCAAGCGGTCCATCACGCTTGACCTGAAGACCGCTGACGACCTTGATGTCTTACACCGGCTGGTAGCCAAAGCAGACGTTTTTGTCGAGAACTTTCGCCCCGGTGTGGCCGAGCGTCTGGGCTGCTCAGAGGACAATCTGCGAACCATTCGCCCCGACCTGATAACCGTGCAGAGCCCCGGTTATGGGTTGCACGAATCCATGAGCAAGGTGCCTGCCTTTGATCCATTGCTGCAAGCGCTAGCCGGGATTATGGACGCTCAAGGCGGTGACGAAGAACCGGTATTTTTGACAGTCCCAGTGCATGACGCAGCTACACCGCTGATATCCACTTTCGGAATTATCTCTGCCCTGTATCACCGGGCAAGAACCGGCCAGGCTCAGATCGTTCAAACCTCGCTTGTGCAGACCACTTGCGCAGCGCAAGCCGCAGAAGTGGTGAGCTACAAAGGTCGGCCACCAGCCAGGCGTGGTGGGTTTGACTATCGCGGCCAGGTAGATGGGCCCAGATACGAAGAAACGGCCGATGGCTGGGTGTGGCGCACAGAGCCAGCTGATGTGCCGGTGTGCACCGTCGGGTTTGTTGGCTCGGAGTGCGCTAGGGCAGGCGGGCTCGTTGCCGACTATGCCGATACAGAATGGGGTCCGATTTCTCAGGTAGGTCAGTTGATCTGTGGGGCCGGGCCTCAACCAGGAATTGGCCCACAGTTGGACGAGCATCGCGCAGAGATCCTCGCGGAGCTATCCGACTAACTGCAACTAAATTTTGTACATGCCGCGCTTAGCTGTTGAGGATTATCCGATGCTGCGCGGGACAGCAGAATTCATCGCCGACTTGCCTCTTCCTGAACGCACGCTGCATGCGGTCTTTGTGAGGTCGCAGATCGCACACGGGCAGAACTTGACAGTGAATGTTGAGGCGGCATTAGCTGCCCCAGGCGTCGTTGCGGTGTTCACTAATGCGGACTTAGCGGCGCCATCGATTTCGTTTTACCCCGAGACCACTTTGGACGGAATCATGGCTCGCCCGTTGCTAGCCCAGAACAAGGTGCGTTTTGTGGGTGAGCCGGTGGCGGTGGTGGTCGCCGAATCGGCCGACGCTGCGACCGACGCAGCCGAGCAGGTGGTGGTTGAGATTGAACCCTTGCCTGCGGTAGCAGACGTTCAGGCTGCGCTAGTAAGCGACTCAGCTGCGCTGCTGTTTCCCGCTGCAGGCACCAACGTTGTTATCGAACAAAAGGCTGACGCACGAGTAATCGTGATGCCAACAGCCGCGACCTCACCAGGCTTGGACCCAGCCCCTGCCTCTTCTGCGGCTGCCTCGCCCAGCAGTGATCCGTTTGAGGGGGCGGATTTTGTCGCAGACCTAGTGTGCGAAAACCCGCGCGTTGCCTCTGCTCCGATCGAGCCTTGCGGAATCTTGGCGATCAGCAACAACGAAGGCAGCAAAGACAACGAAGGCAGTGAAGGCAGCAAACTCAGCAACGAGAGCGCACCTCAAATACTCGACCTCTGGTGCACCGGCCAGGGAGTCCAGGCAATGCGCAAAACCTTTGCCGACAGCCTGAATCTGGATGTTGAGCAGATCAGAATCCGCCACCCCTTTGTTGGAGGTGGCTTTGGCGGGCGCGGCGATGCGGTTGTTGAGTTCTTAGTTATTGCTCATTGTGCTCGTAGGTTGAACCGACCGGTTCGCTGGGTGCAAACGCGCGCCGAACAGTTCTTTTCTCTGCCGTACGGCCGTGATCAACAGCACCACATTCGGCTGGGCATCACCGCCGACGGCGACATCGTGGGTCTTGACGCAACCATGTGGCTGAACGCTGGTGCCTACCCGCATATGAGCCCGCTGTTGGCTGCTGCTAGTCGCCGGCAATGCACCGGCATGTACCGAATCGAGCGGTTTAGGTATTGCTATGGCGCGGTAGCCACTAACACTCCGCCCGTTGGTGCGTATCGCGGCGCCGGTCAACCTGAGGTAAACGCTGCACTTGAGCGAGCGATCGATGCGGCCGCTCGTCTTGCCGGTCTTGATCCGAACGTTGTACGACGGCGTAACCTGCTGAGCCCGGTCGACCTTCCATACGACACCCAATTGGGAATCACGATTGACAGCGGCGAACCAGTAGCTGCGCTTGACAAAGCGCTGGAGGCCGTAGATGCCTCCCGCTGGCAAGCCGAAGCCGCGGCTCGCCGTGTTGGTTCTGCCCGTCTAATTGGCGTCGGTGTTGGTTGCTACAGCCAGACCGCTGGCAGTGGTGATGACAGCGATTATGCGCATCTTGAGCTTGGCGACGACGGCACCGTCCATGTCGGGTGTGCCAGCGCAGGGCACGGTCAGGGCCATCACACAATGTGGGCGCGACTGATAAGCGCAGAGTTAGGACTCGCGCCCGAGGCCGTGCGAGTTACAGATGCCGATACCGCTGCCGCCTCAAGCGGTCTTTCAACCGGTGGCTCTCGCAGCAGCTTCGTTCTTGGCAGTCAGATAGCCGCTGCTGCCAAACAACTTAAGAGCCAGACGGTGGTAGTGGCGGCGAGACTGCTCGAAGCATCACCCGAAGACATTGTGGTGGTAGCTGAGGGAGCTCATGTCGCTGGCGTTCCGGCCAACATTGTCAGTTGGTCCGACATTGCTGCTGAAGGTGAGCCCGATGAACTGAGCAGCACCTCAGCTCAGCGACTTGGAGGGCCGACCCATCCCTATGGCACACACGCTGCGGTGGTGGAGGTGGACGTAGAAACCGGTCAGGTAGTGCTGCTGGCCTATGCGGCAGTAGATGACTGCGGTGTAGTGCTGGAAGAAGAATCGGTTATCGGTCAACAGCACGGCGGAGCGGCGGCAGGTATCTCCCAAGCCTTGATGGAAGAAGCGATTTATGACACCGACGCCACACCGCTGACCACCAGCTTTGCCGACTATCTGATCCCGTCGGCCAGCTCCTTGCCCTTTTTGGAGACGCATCGCCCGCAAATTCCAACGCAACGAAATCCGCTAGGAGCAAGAGGCATCGGAGAGAACGGTGCCATTGCTGCGCCGCCCGCAGTGCAAAACGCAGTGATTGATGCGCTGGCGCACCTGGGTGTTACACACGTTGACATTCCGCTATCGCCGCAAAGGGTTTGGCAAGCCATCCGCACCGCGACTGGGTCATAAGCAACTCGCCGCAGCACAGCACAGGACAATAAGTAAAGGCACAAGCCAATAAGTACAGCCACTTGCCAAGCCTTAGCATCGTTGCCAATGGTTGAGCCTGATTTTTTGCACTTTGACACGTTGAGCCTGCACGCGGGACAGCGCCCCGATCCCACCACGGGAGCGCGCGCAGTGCCGATCTACCAGACGACTTCGTTTTCCTTCGACAGCGTTGAGCAAGCCGCCAGCTTGTTCAACCTGGAAATTCCGGGACACATCTACAGCCGCATCTCGAATCCAACAGTGGCGGTGCTCGAAGAGCGCATAGCCGCATTGGAAGGTGGAGTGGGAGCGATTTGCACCGCTAGCGGTATGGCTGCTTTTCATTTGGCGTGCGCCACGATTATGGGCAGTGGCAGCCATGTGGTTGCAAGCCGCAACATCTACGGCGGCACTCACAACATGCTCAATCTCACGATGCCGCGCTTTGGCATTGAGACCACGTTCGTAGATCCACGCGACCTCGACGCGTGGAAGGCCGCTATCAGACCCGAAACGCGGGTGCTATTTGCTGAAACGCTTGGCAATCCCAACCTGGAAGTGCTCGATGTTGCAGCCGTAGCTCAGGTTGCGCACGATCACGATCTGCCACTGATGGTTGATTCCACCTTCACCACGCCCTACCTCATGCGACCGTTTGAGCTTGGTGCCGACATCATCATGCATAGCGCCACAAAGTTTCTAGGTGGACACGGCGTTGCTATCGGCGGTGTGCTGGTGGATGGTGGCCGATTTGATTGGGCGGCGACAGACAAATTTCCAACGCTGTCTCAGCCCTATGAGGGCTATCACGGCATCAATTTTGCGCAGGAATATGGACCGCAGGCACTGGCGATGCGGGCACGTGCCGAAGGGTTGCGTGATTTCGGCGCGGCGATGAGTCCCACGGTGGCGTTTTATCTGCTGCAAGGCGTTGAGACGTTGCCGCTGAGGATGGCGCGTCATGTCGAAAACACCAACACCGTGGTTGAGTTTTTGCTCTCAAATGAGGCGGTCACCTGGGTGAGCCATCCCAGCGTGCCAACGCATCCAGACCACGAACTAGCGAAACGGTTGTTGCCACGCGGTGCTGGAGCCATTCTCAGCTTTGGTGTCGCAGGCGGTCGTGAGGCGGGTAAGCGATTTATTGAGGCTCTGCGACTGGCTTCACACCTGGCCAACGTGGGCGACGCAAAGACATTGGTTATCCATCCCGCTAGCACGACTCATCAGCAGCTAAGCGCAGAAGATTTGGCCGCCGCCGGAGTGGGTGAAGATCTGGTGCGGTTGTCGGTGGGTCTTGAGGCTTCGAGCGACATCATCGCCGACCTAGCCAGAGCGCTACGAGCCTCTCAAAAGGGCTAGAAGTGATGCAGCTAAGCATCAATGGCTCCCCGGTCGGCATTACCAACGGCGGCGGCGATATCGACGCTTCAAACCCAGTGGCGTTGTTGGTGCATGGTGCTGGAATGAATCGAACCGTGTGGGTGCAGCAGACCCGCTATCTCAACCATCACGGAGTTTGCGCGCTGGCTATTGACCTACCAGGTCACGGCAATTCCGGCGGAGAACCATTGCAGACCGTCGAGGAGATGGCTGACTGGCTGGTGCAGTTGATCGATGTGGTGATCGCTGAGCTGGCTAGCGAACAGAGTGGTAACTCGGTGGCATTGGTGGGACATTCCATGGGTTCGCTGGCGTGCCTGTGCGCGACCGCACTAGCGGGCAAAAAGGTAAACCATCTGGTGTTGGCCGGAACCGCTATGTCCATGCAGGTTCATCCGGGATTGCTGGAGGCCGCTGAACGCAACGAGGATCTAGCCGGAGAGCTAATGACCGCCTGGGGACACGGTCCGGTTGCCCATGTGTCAACCAACCCCACCCCAGGGTTATGGATGCTGGGAGGTGGGATAGCACTGCTGGACGAAGTTGATGACGACGTGCTTTTCACTGATTTGTCCGCTTGCAACGCCTTTGATATTTCGACCTTTGATTTCTCAGGGCCTGATGCTTCAAGTGCTTCAACTGCTCCAGGGGCTTCGGATATCGAAGCAGGATCAACCGAAGAGCTCTTCAAACGCGTGAAGTGTCCGGTGAGCTTCATCGTCGGTAGCGAAGACAAGATGACTCCGGGGAGTGCCACAAGCCAGCTGGTAGCTGGCTTTGATGGAGCGAATGTGCATTTCCTAAACAACGTTGGGCACATGATGATGATCGAAGACCCGGCTTCGGTGCGCGAACTGTTGCGAACCGCCCTCAGCTAGCGCTAGATCCATATAGATCCATATAGATCCATGCAGCCAGGCCACGCTTGGTCGGCAGCGGTTATCCGGCTGCAACTATGATGCGGGGTGATCGCAGCGTTGTTGCTGTCAGCGGTTGCTGTTAGCGACGGTCTGTGATGACAACCCGTACCGGACTGAGGGGTAACTATGTCTGCTGAAAAATTCCCAGTTGAAGCCTCGCACATACTGATGTTTGCGCGAGCCATCGGCGACTCCAACATGGTGTACAGCGATGCCGATTATGCCGCTGGTACAGAGGCTGGCTCAATCATTGCGCCGCCGACTTTCGCACAAGCCAGCGCTCAATTTGATTCTGACTATTACCTGCGCCCTAAGGCGGGCAAGAAGTGGTTTGGCAGTGGCCGGACTGCCTCAGGCACCATGCGTGACCCGGCTGCCGATGACGGTCAAGCACCGGTTGATGATAAGCCGGGGGGTTCGTCTGCTGGCGGATTGCACGCCGAGCAGCACTTCACCTACCACCGCCACCTAAAGCCGGGGGACGTTCTGACGGCAACCACACGTGAGGGTGAGCGTTGGGAAAAGGAGTCCAAACGGGCCGGAACTTTGAAGTTCAGCGAGACCATTACCGAGTATCGCGACCAAGACGGTGAGCTGGTAGTTACCGCCCGTGGTGTTGGCGTGGTGACCGAGAAGGTCATCGACGGTTGATCTGACCAGGTAATTAGCCAAGCACTCTCAACAGACCAAGCACTCTTAACAGATTCTGCAAAAAAAGGAAGCAAACACATGGCTCTTTCAGCCGCAACTCTCAGCGTCGGCGACACTCATAGCGAAGAAGTCGTTAACGACCTAACTCGCACGCAAATCGTGCAATACGCGGGAGCGTCGGGTGATTACAACCCGGTCCATTCCGACGAAAAATTCGTTACCGAGGTAGCCGGATACCCGACGGTTTTTGCGCACGGCATGCTCACAATGGGCATGACCGGCGCCATGGTTACCAACTTCGTGGGTGACGGTCGGCTTACCTATTACGGAGTCCGTTTTGTTAGCCAGGTATGGCCTGGCGACACGCTCACAGCGACGGCCACGGTCGCCGATATCAAAGAAGAAAACGGCGTCATGCTGGCCGATCTTGAGATCACAACGGTCAACCAAGACGACCGGCCGGTGCTAACCGGCAACGCAACAGCTCGGCTAGACGCTTAGCTAACGCTCAGCTGACGCTCAGCTTTTTCTTTCCTGGGCTGTTAACCGATGATGGCGGGTTCGTCACACCAAACATCTGCAATATCGGCAAGTGAGCCCGGGTCTAGCTTAAACATCTCAGAGACGGCTTCGTTTATCTCTGTACGGCCGGGATCATGATTGCTGGCATTAGCCGGCTTCAGCGCCACATCAAGCAGATCCGGACGCTGCTTGAGCATCGAGCGAGCCGCTGCTAGAAGGGCTTGGTCTTCAAAATCCGGGCACGGCATCTGTTTAACAGCTCCAATTTTGGTAAGTCCTCTGCCAAGCTGTTGTCTTTGAGAGCGACTCCAATGGACAAGCATCCCCAGCGATGAATTAGCCCATAGTGCGAACCCAAAGCGGACGGCCTCATCATCATGAGAAAGCGTTGTCCAGGCATTACCGCCCATGTGTGGTTGGTCTGTTACCGCGCAGATGATCTTCTGAGATGTCCATCGCATGTTGCGTTGGTAATACAGGGTGGATCTTCTATCCCGCATTTCTGTAACTTCGTCGTTGGTAGCCATCGGAGTTCCATAGTGGGTTGGGTTAACTCGAATGCTGGTTTGTGTCTTGGAGTTTGCGGCCCATAGGGATAGATCCTGCATTCGTTTGCTGTCTTGAGAAAGTTCGTGAAACTCAAAGGCGCCTCTGCCATCACCGCCATGCGGATGTCCAATAAGGTCATGCGTTGGGCCGACACCAAAAAGGTCGTAGAGAGTTGTCATCGGTATTTGCGCGACGTCTTGATTTTCGTTGAGAGGCTGGAATCTTCCAGATTGCGTAAACCGATCGACGAGCGTCAACAGCTCGAATGATTTCACACCCACACCTGTCCAGATGCCACCTACTGAAGATGACCGGAGCCACTCAGCAGCTTGGTCATCGCCGACGTAAATCACACCTTTGCTTGCTTCTTGTCTAGCGATTTGAGCAGTAATGGCGCGAGCAGTTTCCATTGCCTCTGACACGGTTGTGAATGACTTTTTGACGGTTACCGTCACGATGTTTGGTAAAGGACTTGCAGCGGCGAGCTTGTTTTCGCGTTTAGTGCCGACAAGCAACATTTCTCCCATGCTTGTGTCAGCAGACATGGCGTCTTCGCCACCAGCGGCTCCTGATAAATATGCGATGAGGCAAAGATCGTCAAACTCGTCTTCGAGCATTTGGCGCGTCTTTGCCCAAGCTGGTGATGAGGCCGCTGTCATCGGCAGCACAATGCCAAGCCTTCCACCTGGCTTTAGTTTGAGGCGTGCCAGATCACAAAATGCTGAGCCCAATCCTGCTTTAAGGTTCGCTGGAGATTTTTTTAGCAAGTAGCTGGCACGCTTTTGTGCCATTTTGCGGTTTTCTTCTGTGGCACCCGCAATGTCAAATAGCGCCTGCCCACCTCGGGTTCTGGAGTAGGGAGGATTCATAAGCACCAGATCAAAGGACTTGTCTTCTGCAAGTAGTGAGTGAGCGCCAGTTGTACCGGTGATTCTTTCGCCGAATAAGTCTTCCATGCTTCGAGCTTCCAAGAAGTCCAGTGACCCGGTTGTGGCGTGCCGCGTTGTGCGAGTTTTGCCCTTACGGCTACCGCTCGGCGCACTCCATGGTTGGCAAACACTTACGACCCCGATGTTGCTGTGTCTGTAGTCAACTTCTGGTTGGATGTTTGAAAGTGACGAAGCCGTCAGATGAGCAGCTATTGGGGAGATATCAAACCCGGCGATGCCATTTTCCATCATGTGTTTATGGAGGTTTTTTATGTCAGTGCCTTTTGCGCCGCCCTGTTTGCCCTGCTTGACCATGGCGCGGATGCGTCGGTATCCCGCGCGCAGCAAGGTTCCGGTTCCGCAGGCAAAGTCGCCTACTTTGATCTCATCAATGCTGGAAGGTGGCTGCCAACCAGCGGGGACGGCCATGTGCGCTAAAAACTCAGCGACTTCGGGGCGGGTGTAGTAGCTGGCGGACTCGGACCGGTCAGATAATAAGCGGGGAAACAATTCTCCGCCTATGTCAAACACGCCGAGCGAGCTTGACTGAATGTCCTCCGCTAGTGATGATGCTCGTTCTAGCAGGGACGCTGTTTTCTGGGTGCCTATGGCACTTTCAAGCGATTTCAACGCATTAAGTGCTGGGGTATATACCGACTCATAGTTAATGTTGATAACGGATTGCCATGCTCGTATCACTTTTGACGGCACCGGCTTATTTGAATTGTTGCTATATATCTCTATTCGGTGAGGCACCGACTCGTGATGTTCGGCTATGCGATCTTGGAAAAGGAACGCATTTAGCCAGACAACACCCACAACGTTGAGACTGTCCGCACCGCTGGGACGCCCCATAACTTGAGCGATACCTTCTAGCGCTTTGCTATTTTTTCTCAGCTCTTTGTCAAGTTCGTTTGAGATTCCCTTCATTGTCTCAGCGGCGGACTCTGCCTGATTTTGGACTGTTTGAGGAGGGACTAGTAGATGAACAGCAAGTTCGGTGAGTGTTGCAACTGTCCCTTCGATGTACCCGCTTGATGGCCAACGGTCGGGAGTGCCATCTTCATCGCGTTTATGAACCGCATATTGAATGGGTGCGCCCTCAATCAAGTGCTTTTTGTGGTTTTGTTCTCCATGCACCTTGCGCCCGTCCGCCGGTGGAATAACCGCTATCACTGTGTCAATGACACTTCCGCCGTGTTCCTGCTTAACTTTGGCGCCAAGGCGACTTATTGCATCTTCGTCAGGTTTCTGTGGTGGATACTCACACTCCACCGCGAGTGCTGAATATTCGGGGCCACGCAACAGCACGTCAGCCTTCGTCCCTGGTTTGTCAAGCATCCCGAGCCTCTCGGGATAGAAGTCAACCCCTGCGCTATCGCAGAGGCTTTTCATTGCCTGGCCTAGGCCACGATTAAATTCTGGCTCCTCAGATTTGCCTGCACTGTCAGCAGATTTTTCAGTGCTGGAATGAGGGGGGGGGGTTGGGGGGTAGAGGCATTATGTTGTTCTGTCGGCGTGGGAGACCGTGCATCGTACCGCGGAGCCTTATTAGGTAGCCGTACGCCCGATTTTGGCTGTTCGCACCGATTGGGTGTTGCTTGCCGAAATTGCAGTGGCTGAAGGCCAAGTTGGGTAATGAATTAATAGACGCCGTGATGGTGACCACAGGAAGCTATGCGTTTCGGCGGCCCGATGCGATTGCGGTGGTGCCGGCGGCCTTGTTGGGACCCTAGAGCTACCGCTTAGATAACTCGTTAGCCCTTGGCTCGACCGCTGATGCCGAACAACCGACCAGCCACCTTGCGGATCTGAATCTCTTCTGATCCTTCGGTAATGCGATAGCGACGGTGGTGGCGATAGATGTGCTCAAAGGGCATATGCCGCCCGTACCCATTTCCGCCACAGCTCTGCATTGCACGATCTGCGGCATCGCAGCAGAACCGGTTAGCGCGGTAGTTGCACATAGCCACCTTGTCGGTGATGTCCATGTAATCGACGCCCTGATCCATCTCCCAAGCGGTCTTGTGGACCAGCGCTCGAATCATTTCAGCCTCGGTGTACAGCTCTGCCAGCGGAAACTGAATGGCTTGGTTTTGAGCTAGCGGTTTTCCGAAGGTGGTGCGATTGTTCACATAATCCACCGCCACATCGATGCAATGCAGCCCTGCTCCAAGCGAAGCGGCAGCCTGGCGTATGCGATTTTCGTGCACGAACAGCTGAGCGGTCTGCAGGCCGCGGCCTTCTTCACCCAAAATGTCGTCGTTGCTGACTGCGACGTCGGTAAGTCTTACGTGAGCGTGGTCTGTGGGCATGTTGAACGTCCACATAAATTCTTCAACCTTGAATCCAGGCGTATCGGTTGGAACGATGAAGCAAGTAATTCCGTGGCCTTCGCCGGGGTCGCCTGATGTGCGGGCAAACACGTAGTCATGGGTGGCCGTGTGCAGACCTGTGTTCCAATATTTCTCACCGTTGATGATCCACTGGTCGCCATCGGCTAACGCGGTGGTTTCCATCCAAGTGGCATCTGACCCGTGCAGCGGTTCGGTCAGGCCGAACCCGATGCGGGCTTCGCCAGCGAGCATGCGCGGTATCCAATACTCCTGCTGGGCGGGTGATCCGTAGCGCTCCATCATCAAGACGGTGGCGAAGTTGCCGATGATGGAGTGTTCGTTTTGCAGGTCGTTGTGCAGACCCAAACCTAGCCTTGCCATGTGCTCGCGCACAATTGCCATGCCGAGGTTTGTGCCGTCGTTGCCGCCGAATCGTTCTGGCAGATGCCAACGGAGAAAGCCAGCTTGGTCTGCTTCTTTTTTGACACGTGTTAGCAGCGCTTCCCACTCAGCGTTTGGCAACCCGTCGCGATCCCAGTCGGTGCGTGAGTCTTCGCGCCGATGATCAAAAAAGCGGATGTTGTCGTCTTCATTTTCGATCGGCTTGACGACGGTGTCGATGAACTCGTCGATGTCTGCAAGCAACTTGGCTATATCGGGCGGGATTTCAAAATTCATTTTGCAAAAGTGTGAAATGTGTGTAGCGAGAATGGTGGAGCGATAAAGACTGTCGAGAATGTCTGCGCAGTAGCTCAGCCATAACTCACGCCCAGCCCCGCGCGTGCGTCGGTCTGAATGCCGTAGTTCGGTATTGGATAGCGCAATCCATTGCGAGAAAGGGCTTCCATACCGCTGACCGCTACCTGCAGATCTTCTGGCTTCAGAGCCATCAGTAGCTCGTCTTCCATGACACCGCCATAGCGACGTTCAGCAAAACATGGGATTGACAGGCTTGGTTCGCCAGTTTTGAGAGCTCTGCCCCAGCTGTCGGCGCAAGCCGACTCGCCTACACAACCCCACTCCAGCTTCTTGTAACCCTTCCACTGCAGTCCGTTTATCAAAATGATCATCTGTGCGGGCGTGGCGTAGATGAGGCAAATGTCCGGCGGGTCTAAGCGCTTCGCAGCCAGCGGTGAGACCGCCAAAGCCTGGTAGGTGCCGAACGGCACATGATCCATGGCGTGTTGGTGTTGTGAGCTGTCATCGCTCGTCTCGTACCACACCCCAACCATGTTCTTGCCCGAAAGCCATTCCTCGTCTTGCGGGTGAAGACCAATTACCGCACCGCATTGGGCGCCAACTAGGTCTTCCATCGTGATGCCCACCGTCCAGTTGAGACGAGACGCCATCCCGACTATCTGGTCAGTGGTGTGAATGTCAGACGGTCGTCGAATACGTGGCACCGCTTCCATCTCGGCGACAGTTTCAAACAGCTTCATCCCGATCGGAGTGGTGCGCAGCCGCAGCGTCGCCTGCAAACGAGCCAGCAATCCATCCCAGTCGAGCGACTCGGTGGCGATGTGAACTGTCTCGGCGTGCACTGATGTGCTCTCGCTGTCCAGCGCGGGTTTGTCTTGGTCTGATTTCGTTTTATTGGCCATGGTTCCCCTTGATGTATAGCTCGCTGCTTTCAACGCTAGCCCTAAGTGACAAATCATTTGAAAGCTCGCCGTGTTATTCAGCTAGCTCTTATTCAACTAACTTCGCACTATGGCTGAAGGACTAGAAGTAGAGCGACAAGGCAATGTGGGCGTCGTAACGATGAATCGACCACCACACAACTTCCTAAATTTCCAGCAAATTCACGACATCGCAGATGCTCTCACCGAACTCGAGGCGGATATGAGTATTCGGTGTGCGGTGCTAGCCGCTCAGGGCAGATCGTTTTGCGCCGGAGCTGATCTGGGCGGTGACGGCGTAGGCGGGGGCAAGGACGAAGCCGTGGGCGGATCTGCCACCCTCGCGCTTTATCAAGGATCCGCTCGTTTGTTCGACATAAAGCTCCCGATCGTGGGTGCTATTCAAGGTCCGGCCATTGGCGGGGGGCTGGGGCTAGCAATGGTGCCCGACATCAGAATTACCTGCCCCGAAGCTCGTTTTTGCGCCAACTTCGCATCGCTCGGCATCCATCAAGGCTTTGGAATGAGCGTCACGGTGCCAACTTTGTTGGGTCCTTCTAAAGCTGCACAGGTGCTTTTCAGCGCCAAGCGCTACAACGGTGAACAGGCCGTTGAAATGGGCCTAGCCGACGAATGTGTTCCAGCTGAGCAGCTGATGGATCGAGCGATGGAGGTCGCCGGTGAAATAGCGCTGAACGCTCCCTTGGCGGTGCGCGCCATCAAGGGAACTCTGCGCCTGGGTTTGGCAGACCGGGTGAGTCAGATATGTGAGCGTGAGGCGGCCGAGCAGCTCAGGTTGTCAGCCACACAAGACGCCAAGGAAGGCATGGCGGCCGTTACCGAGCGACGGCCAGGGCAGTTCACTGGCAACTGAGTTGCCACGCAGAGGGCCCGTATGCGAGTTGCGATAACAGGAGCTACCGGGCTGATCGGTGCCGCGTTGACACGCGACCTGCTTAGCGATGGGCATTCGGTAGTAGCCATTACGCGTCCCAGTCACCCTCGCGAAAAAATCAAGCCTCCGTTAGACCTGCCAAATGTCACCACGATCACCTGGGACCCGTATGCGGGAGTGCTTAACAGCGGAGGGCTAACCGCTCGCAAGAATCCGAACGATGAAATCGCTGCGTTTGTGCACCTGGCGGGGGAGTCGGTTGGCGGTCGCTGGACGTCCAGACGCACAGAGGCAATTCGCTCCAGCCGAGTCAAATCAACCGAGTTGTTGGTCAAGTCAATAGAGCAGTCTTTTAGGCCGAAGGTGTTCGTGGGAGCATCAGCTATTGGTTATTACGGCGACCGAGACGATGAAGAGCTGACCGAAGAGTCAGCGCCTGGCAATGGTTTTCTCTCACAGGTGTGCATCGAATGGGAACAAGCGTCCCAGCCACTTTTGAAACTGGGCATAAGCATCTACAACGCCCGCTTTGGCCTGGTGCTGGCGCCGGACTCCGCAGCCACCAAGCGTCTCACACGGTTGGGCAGGTTTGGTCTGTTGGGACCGCTTGGGGGAGGCCGTCAATGGTGGAGCTGGATAACGCTTCATGACGCAGTGCGTGTGCTTAGAAGCATGATCGACGGAACGCAAGGCCTGTCCGGACACTCTGCGTCTGCTGCAGCCCCTCCTGACACAGCCTCGTCTGCTGCAGCCTCGGTGGCCCCAGGTCCTATGAGCACGGCTAGGAATCCGGTCAATGTGTGCTCTCCTACTCCACGACGGCAGCGAGATTTTGCAAAGGTCTTGGCCAAGGGGCTTCACCGACCAGCGCTTTTACCGGCGCCAAAGTTTGCTGTGAAAGCCGCTCTGGGCGAGATGGGACAAGCGTTGCTGTTGGACTCAGCGCGCGTAGTCCCGAAGACACTAGAAAAAGCTGCCTTTAAGTTTGATTACCCAGATCTTGAAAACGCAGTTCAATGGCTATTGGAGAGCAAACACCGTGCCAAATAAAAAATCAGCTAACAAATCCAGCAGCCCCAATTCCAACACCAGCCATAACACAAACCTGGATAGCTATGGCGGTTGGAAAGGTGTCTTGTCAGACCTGGTGGCTGGTATTGACCTAAGCGCTGTCGCTGCCCACGCTGCGCTAGGGAACATCCTTACGGGTCAGGCCACCGACGCTCAAATTGCGGGATTCATTGTCGCCTTAGGGATGAAGGGCGGATCGGTACCCGAGCTGACCGGCATGGTGGATGCGATGCTTGACGTGTCTGAACCGTTAGAAGTCCCCGACGGCACGATTGACATCGTTGGTAGTGGCGGTGGAACTCGTCGGCAACTGCACGCCTTGAGCGTGTCAACCATGGCTTCGATAGTGGCATCAGCGGCCGGAGCGACCGTTTGCAAGCACGGATCGGTGAAGGCGTCTTCGAGCAGCGGTTCATTCGACACGCTGGCGGCATTGGGGTTCTACGTCGACCTTGGGAGCAAACAAGTGCAGCAATGTGTGACCGAGCAGGGGCTTGGTTTTGCTCTGGCAAAGCGCTTTCACTCGGCTATGCGTTTGGTTGCCCCTGTTCGCACCGAGCTAGGCGTACCAACGACTTTCAACTATCTAGGCCCGCTGGCGAACCCTGGACGAGTGCGGCGACAAGTGGTTGGAGTAAGCCACGCTCCTATGGCTCCGCGTATTGCGGCCGTGCTTGCCGCGCGCGACAGCGAACATGCCCTGGTAGTGCATGGATCTGACAACTTGGACGAGATCACCACTACTGATCTGACGCGTGTGTATGAGGTGATTGACGGAGAGCTGGTAGCTGACTACATGTTTGACCCTGCTGATGTGGGAATAAAACGAGTCAACAACAGCGATCTACAGGGTGGTACTCCACAAGACAATGCGCGTATTTTCAATGAGATCGTGTCCGGGCAAGAGACCGGAGCGCGTGCTGACATAGTTGCGTTGAATGCCGCCGCTGGCCTACTGGTGGCTGGGGTCGCTAGCGATCTGGCCACGGGCTTAGACGCTGCTAAGGCGGCGATTGCTGACGGTCGGGCGGCTACCAAGCTGACCGCAACGGTCGAACTTAGCCAACAGCTCGGCGCTAAAGCCGACGGTGACTAATCAGCGGTTGTTAGGAAATTAAAAATGGTTGTCGGACTGTCGCTGCCTTTTGGGGTGGGAGATGTGGTGCGGTTAAAGGCGTCGACTAATGACGTGCGCCAGGAACTGGTGGGCGAGCTGGGCACAGTGATAGCAGTGCGACCAGGTGATCGTCTGGTGATGGCCATGGTGAAATTTGATGCGGTTGACCATGACGTCACATTTATCCATGGCGAAGATGAGCTTGAGCTAGTTCAGCGCTACACGCACAGTTCTTGACGTAGCCGCTGTCTTTCAGCCCCTGGTATACCTGGCTTGCTGGTCAGCGCCTGCTTGTTAGTGACTGTTGGCTAGTGACTGCCTGCCAGGCGACGTAGCAGGCCCTTCTTGGGGGATGTTTTTGCCTTGTCAATGTCAAGCATCGCTAGGGCCGCTGCGAAGTCAGCGCCGCTAGCGAAACGGTCGGCAGGGTCTTTAGCCATCGCGCGCAGGATTATTTCTGATAGCTCGTCGGAGATACCGCTTTTGCGTGGGTCGGGTGGTTGCTCATTCACATGTGCGTTCAGCAAGTCTGCTCGGCTCCCGAAGAACGGTGTGGTGCCAACCACCAGCGTGTACAAGGTCGCTCCCAGTCCGTAGATGTCGGTGCGATTGTCCACTTCTCTGGTTAATGCTTGTTCGGGCGAAATGAACAGTGGAGAACCGTATATGCGGCCGACGGGAGCGGGCGGGCCATCCAGGTCAAACGCCAGGCCGAAATCAAACAGCACCGCTCGATCTTGGTCCAGCAAGATGTTGCTGGGCTTTATATCTCGGTGTATTACGCGCCGTTCGTGTACGTGATCAAGCGCCACACACACTTGCTGGATCGAAGTGATGTGAGTGTTAATGGATGGCGAATTTCGATTCTCCAGCAAATCCCACAAGGTCTTCCCTTCGACTAGCTCCATTTCCATGTAATGGGTGCCCGCAATCACTCCCGCGCCGTACACCTTCAGCACATTTCGATGGTCCATCCGACCCATCACTTCGTATTCCTGCTCGAACAGTGAGCGCACCTCGGCACGAGCCTCGGCGAATGGCGTCAAAACCTTGAGTGCTACCTGTTCTTCGTGCGAGGTTCGAGCGCGGTACACATTGGAAACGGTTCCGCGGCCGAGGGTTTCAATGATCTTGTAAGGACCGTATTGGTGACCCGCCCAGATGTCCTCGTCTTCACCGAACATATTGCTCACGATGCTCTTAAGGCCCTAACAGAACAGATGCGGCTCACGGCACTAAATGCTGCCCTACAAATAGTGGCGTCGCCGCTGGATACTTTCAAAGCGTCCAGTTACACATGCTGCCAGGTAAAGCGTGTGTTCAGGGTGCAAACAGGTGAAGTACGGGCAAAGTAGTAGTCAAGGTATGAGCGAAATGGAGACAGTCGGGCAACAAGTCCGCAAGACAAGGCCCACTCCGCATGCTCTGTGGCGCAGGCTAGAGGAGGTCGCGACGCAGGCTGGCATTGACGCGATTGGGGTAACTAGCGCAGAACCGCTAACTCAGGCCGCCGCAGAGATCGAACAGGTGAAGTTGGCCGGACTGCATGCAGGCATGCATTTCACATTTTCAAACCCTGCGCGCTCCACGCAGCCGGCTCTGATACTTCCTGGTGCGCGCAGCGTCATAGTCGGTGCGCGCAGCTACGGTCATGTTGCAAATCAACCCACACCAACCAGCATCTTGCCGACTGGCACAGCGCCGGTTAGCACAGTGCCGGTTAGCACAGTGTCAGCTAGCCCCGTGCCGATTAACACAGTGTCAGCTAGCCCTGTGCCGACTGGCCACGCATCGACTAACACAGCGGCCATCGCCAACTATGCGGTCGAAGACCAGTACGGACCGCTAGCCGAAGCGCTTGAGCAGGTAGCCGAGCAGCTGCGACTAGAGGGCGAGCAAGCCAGCGTGGTGCTTGACGACAATCGACTGGTTGACCGAGCCGTCGCTTACCGGGCCGGGCTCGGCTGGTTCGGACGTAACACGATGCTGTTGCACCCAAAGCTTGGCTCTTGGACCGTACTGGGGGCAGTAGTGACCACCGCTGTGTTGCCGATCGCTAACCAAGTTGTGTCCGACGGGTGTGGCACATGTCATCGTTGTGAGGTGGCTTGCCCGACAGACGCTCTTAGCTCCGGACCCGACGAGCGAGCGACACTCGACGCCAATCGTTGTCTTGCGTGGTTATTGCAAGCCGACGGCGTATTCCCGCGTGAGTTTCGGGTTGCGCTGGGAGATCGTCTTTACGGTTGCGACGATTGCCAAACAACCTGCCCCATCAACGAGCCAATAAACGCGCCAACTAACACGCACACAAAAGCGCAGTTAGAGATTGGAGCCCCGACGGACGCCACGAATTGGTCTAAGCAACGTGGAGAAACCGCCCTGAGCGTGCGAGGCCGCAAAACCGTTGATCCAGCCAAGTTGTTGCTGCAATCGGACGACCGGCTAATGGCCAGCTTCGGCCATTGGTATATACCGCGCCGCCGACCGGAGTATCTCCGGCGCAACGCATTGCTGGTGCTAGCTAACACGGCCGACGCAACCGCGCCTAACACGATCTCCGCTCTGCGAATCAGCTTGAGCAACCCATCATCGATAGTGCGATCACATGCGGTTTGGGCGGCCGCCCGGCTAGGTCACGTTCAGCTAATCCATGAAGCGCTAGCTGATGATCCAGAAGCTGGTCTAGCAGGCGATGATCCAGAAGGCCTGGTTGATCCAGAAGGCATAGTTGCTGAGGAGCTGGCCGCTCTAGGAATTTCGTTACCCGAACCCGACAAAGTGTCTTAGCCATGCGTCCGCATCTGCTTGTTACTAATGATTTTCCACCGAAGGTGGGAGGTATTCAGAGTTACCTCTGGGAGTTATGGCGACGCCTGCCGTCCGAGGGCGTGACCGTGCTTACGACCCCACATGCGGCAGCAGCTGAGTTTGACGCGACGCAACCGATCAAGGTGTTGCGTGATCGAGACCGCGTGCTGCTGCCACATTCCCGTCTGGCCGATCGCATAAGGAAGTTGGCAGAAAGTTCCGGCGCAGAACTCGTCATTTACGATCCGGCCCTACCACTAGGTGCCATAGCCGAGCGAGTAGGACTGCCATATGGCTTAGTTCTGCACGGAGCCGAGGTAACGGTGCCTGCGCGCCTGCCCGTCTTGCGCCGCAAGCTAGCCAAGGTGCTGCTCGGAGCCGAGCTAATCATTGCGGCCGGTGGCTACGCAGCAAACGAAGCCGAGCGTTGTACGAGCCAAAAGTTGCCAATCACCCAGATACCGCCGGGCGTAGACACCACTCGCTTCGCACCTTTGACGCCTGACCAGATTGCTACTGTTCGCAAGCGTCACGGTTTGCGAACGAATGCTCCGCTGATAGTCGGTACAAGTCGCCTAGTACCGCGCAAGGGTTTTGATCATCTAATCGAAGCCATAGCTCAACTACGACACCAGCAGAGCAAGACCGTCGAAGGGTCGCTCGCGGATCTGCAATTGGCCCTGGCAGGAGCTGGCCGCGACGCCCGCCGATTGCGTGTCATAGCCCGCAAACATCAGCTACCAGTGAAGTTTCTCGGTCGCGTCGACGATTCTGAGTTGCCAGCGGTGATGGGAATGGGCGATCTGTTTGCGATGCCCTGCCGCAATCGCTGGGGTGGGCTGGAACAAGAAGGCTTTGGAATTGTGTTTCTCGAAGCCGCAGCTGCCGGGGTTTGTGCCGTAGCAGGCCATTCGGGCGGTAGCCATGAGGCAGTAAAACACGGGATGACCGGCCTTGTGGTTGACCGACCCGGCGGAGCCGCTCAAATAGCACGCTCTATCAAGGACTTGTTAGGCGATGAAACACGCCTGCAGGCCATGGCAGCAGCCGCACACCAGCGCGCGGTAGACGAGTTTGACTACGACATCCTTGCCGCAAGACTTAGGGCCGCACTGAGCTGAGGCTGATCTAGTGGTTCTCAATGCGCCTGGTCATTAGATGCGCCTGGTTACTAGGTGCTGCGCTCTAACCTGTGGGACAGCAGCGCAAAAAACTCTGTGCTAGAGACCGGTACAAAAGGCCAACAATGATTGACGAAATGACAGTCACTCGATTGGTGCTTGCATCTCCGCAAGAGTGTCACGACCTTGTGACCGACCTTGAGAACTACCCCAATTGGGCGTCGGGCGTAAACGAAGTGAACGTGCTGGAGAGCGACGAACAAGGCCGCTCAACGCAGGTCACATTTCGGGCGGGCGCCTTTGGGCGCAGCGCCAACTACACGCTGGCGTACAACCACACCCAGGCACCCGGCCGCATTTCATGGGAGCTTGTCAAAGGCGACATAGTCAAGAAGCTTGAAGGGTTTTATGAGTTTGAGCCGGCACCAGAGCAGGAAGGTGCCACCATGTTGACCTTTCGCTTGGCAGTGGAGCTAGCTATCCCGTTGCCTGGTTTTGTAAAGCGTCGAGCAGAGTCACGCATTTCGCATGTGGCCATCGACGACATGCAAAAGCAGGTGGAATCCGGGTCGGCGTTTAAGAGCGCCAGGCAAAATTAGACGGGAAGAATGAAGTAGCGGTGGAGTTCCGTCGCATCAACCAGCTGCCGCCTTACGTCTTCACGATTATCGACGGATTGAAAGCTGATCGTCGTCGCGCGGGCGAAGACGTGATCGACCTCGGCTTCGGCAATCCGGATATTCCCTCACCGGACTCTGCAGTCAAAAAGCTGATCGAAGCTGCAAGCAACCCCCGTAACCATCGTTATTCCGCAAGCCGAGGGCTTCCAAACTTGCGCGCTGCTGTTAGCGCCCTTTACGAGCGCAACTGGGGAGTGCAGTTAGATCCTGACACCGAGGTAATCAACACCATCGGCGCCAAGGAGGGCTTCTCGCATTTGATGTGGACCTTGCTAGAGCCGGGTGATGCCTGTCTGGTGCCCGCTCCTACCTACCCGATTCATATTTACGGTCCGTTGCTTACGGGTGCCTCAGTACGCGAAGTGCCGCTTGGCACCGGACAAGATTTCTTCGACAACCTGGTTGAGCGGTTTGAGTATTCCTGGCCGCGACCACGTGCGATTGTCTTGTCGTTCCCTCACAACCCAACCACTACCTGCGTCGATCTGGAGTTCATGCAGCGCATAGTCGACTTCGCGCGTACACGTGAGGTGCTGTTAGTCCACGATTTTGCCTACGCCGACCTTGGGTTTGACGGTTATTCGCCGCCTTCAATCATGCAGGCCGAGGGTGCTAAGGAGGTAGCGGTAGAGCTTTACAGCCTCACTAAGTCGTTCTCGATGGCTGGTTGGCGGGTGGCGTTTTGCGTTGGTAATCCAGAGGCGATCGCAGCGCTTGCGAAACTAAAGAGCTATCTCGACTACGGCACGTTTCAGCCAGTTCAAATTGCTGCCACGGTTGCCATGAACGAGGATCATTCCTATCCCAAAGAGGTGAGGGGGCAGTATCTGGCTAGGCGCGACACCTTGGTGCGCGGTCTAAACCGGATCGGCTGGGAGGTGGAGCCTCCGAAAGGGACGATGTTTTTGTGGGCTCCAATTCCTGAGCCCTATGCAGGTTTGGGTTCTATTGAGTTTTGCAAGTTGGCCGTAAACGATGCCAACGTGGCGTTGTCACCAGGCATCGGCTTCGGACCCGGAGGAGAGGGCTTTGTGCGGTTTGCTCTGGTTGAAAACGAGCACCGCATCCGGCAAGCGGTTAGCCAGCTACAAGACGGCCTTGACCGACTTGACGAGCCTTAGCGAGAGCGTCCGTTAGCCAATTGTTAGTCAGCTGGCTGTGCCCAGTCGCGCGACCGCTCAACTGCGCGACTATGCCAACCTGTCTGGCAGCAGTGAAATCGTTAGTCAGCTGGCTGTGCCCAGTCGCGCGACCGCTCAACTGCGCGAAGCCAGTTGTTAAACAAAGCGTCAGCGCTGGCCTTAGTCGTTGTGGCCGTGTCCGGCTCAAACTCGCGATCAAGCTGCCAGGCTTCGCGTAGTTCTTCGGTTGAAGACCAAACTCCGTGCGCCAAACCCGCCAACATGGCCGCCCCTACGGCAGTGGTTTGAGTGTTTTTTGGGCGACTGACGGCGACGCCCAGTTGATCGGCTTGTAGCTGCAACAACATATCCATCGCGGCAGCACCGCCGTCGACGTGTAACGCTGTAACCGGATGCCTAGTCGCTTCATGCATGAGGTCGACTACTGCACGCACCTGCAGAGCGATTGATTCAACCACTGCACGTGCGATCTGCGCTCGACCGGAGCCGCGCGTTAGTCCAATCAGTGTGGCGCGTGCGTTTGGGTCCCACCAGGGGCTGCCAAGGCCCGCAAAGGCAGGCACAAAAAATACGCCACCGTTGTCTGGCACCGATTCAGCCAACGGACCTATCTCAGCCGCCTCAGAAATAATTCCTAGCTCGTCGCGCAGCCATTGAATGGATGCGCCCGCGGTGAAGATCGATCCCTCTAAAGCATAGATCGGATCATGGCTTGAGCTTGCAGCCCGAGTGGTCAACAGCCCATCGGTGGGACTTGGGCAAACAGATCCCACATTCATCAGCACAAACGCCCCTGTCCCATAGGTCACTTTGGTTTCGCCCGGCTCAAAGCAGGTTTGCCCAAACAGAGCCGATTGCTGATCGCCTGCTACGCCACTCACCGGAATGCCCACACCCAGAGCGGTGGTGTCTCCTGTGAGTGCTATCTGGCCTGACGAGGGAAACACTTCTGCCAAGCACTGACGTGGAACGCTCAGCAGTTCGCAGAGCTCTTCGTCCCAGCCGTAGTTGGGTGAACCAGGTGCTCCGATTCCGAAAAGCAACGTGCGAGAAGCGTTGGTGTAGTCGGTGCTAAGCGTTGGCGGTTCCGCGGCATTACTTGATAATTTCCACAAGAGCCAGCTATCGATCGTTCCAAGCGCCAAGTCCGACTCGGCAGGTAGTTCAATGTTTTGCGCTAACCACTCCAACTTGGTTGCGCTGAAGTAAGGGTCAATGAGTAGTCCGGTGCGTTCCGTGATGGTCGGCTGCCAGCCTTGCTCGATTAGTTCTCGGCAACGGTCAGCCGTGCGAGTGTCTTGCCAAACAATCGCACGATGAACGGGTTGGCCGGTTGAGCGACGCCACGCCACCACCGTCTCTCGCTGGTTTGTGATTCCTACCGCAGCAACTGACTGATTGAGTTCGTCCAAGCGAGTGCACAGTTCTGACAATGTCGCTACAACGGTCTGCCAGATTTCTTCGGCGTCGTGCTCAATCCAGCCGGGCCGAGGAAAATATTGAGGAAACTCGCGATAGGCATAACCCACCTCAACGCCTGTTTCATCGACGGCCATCGACCGCACCCCGGTGGTGCCAGCGTCAATAGACACCACAACCGCCACGCCCGAACCGTAGCCGTATTGCCTAGTTGTAATACAGCAATACCGGCCAACAACGTCTGGATTTTGGGCATTTATTGGCCAGGCGCGGTTTTGGGTGAATGATTTGACTGTGTTAGTGGCCGTTGCGCTCTAGCCTGCGGCTAGTGAGGATCCTCGTGGTCGGAGCGGGAGAGGTCGGCACCTACGTCGCTGGTCGTCTTAGTCGTGAAGGCCACAACATCGTGGTTGTTGATAGCGACTCGCAGGCTTTAGCGGGCGTGTCTGACCAGCATGACGTGCTGACCGTGCGCGGAAGTGCCAGCAACCCCAAGGTGATGCAAGAGGCCGGCCTGGACAAGGTTGATCTGTTGGTGGCAGTAACCGACAGCGATGAGGTGAATCTGCTTGCTTGTTTGCAAGCCAAGCAAGCGGGTGTCGAATCAACGGTGGTACGCATTGAAGACAGCGACCTGCGCGGTCGCGATGGACTTGCTATTCGCGAAGCTGTCGGCACTGACCTGGTGCTAGATCCGGATGGGCAAACCGCCGACTCCATTCACGAGCTGCTTGTGTACAAAGGAGCCAGCGATATTTATGAGCTAGCCGGAGGAGAAGTTCTTGTAGTAGGCGCTCGGCTGGCGGCGGATGCTCCGTTGGTGGGAAGAAAAATAAGCGACATCGGTGCCGACTATGAGCCGGACTGGGACTTTATTTTCGGTGCGCTAACGCGTGATGGAGAAACCAGCGTTATGCGCCGCGATGCGACATTGCAGGCCAACGATCTGCTGCGTGTGGTCTGCCGTCAACGTGGACGCTCCGAACTCATGCGGATAATGGGCTTGCATCGCGCAACCTTGCGCCGCGTGATGCTTTTGGGCGGCGGCCGAACTTCCGAACGGCTCGCAGCCCGGCTGGCAGAGCGAGGTATCACTGTTGCTGTCCTTGAACGCAGCGAAGAACGCTGCAAGGCGCTCTCAGAAGGCAACCGTCACGCGCTTGTGCTGCATGGCGACATAACCGATATTGACGTGCTAAAGCGGGAAGACATCGGCAGCTATGACGCCGTGGTGGCAGCCACCGGAGAAGATGATGCCAACGTTTTGGCTTGCCTTTATGCCAAATCCGAAGGAGTGGGGGAGACGATCGCGGTGGTGCACCGCCTCTCGCTTTTGCCTTTGCTAAAGCAAGTAGGTATCGATGCGGCCATGTCGCCGCGCACCGCTAGTGCAAACGGAGTTTTGCGATTAGTGCGCGGAGGCGTAGCTTCGGTGGGAACGTTCTTAGAGGGCGATGTTGAGGTGCTGGAGTTAGAGGTTGCGCCAGGCAGTCGCGCAGATGACACGCAGGTGCGAGAGCTGCATCTGACAGGGCGTGTGTTGCTAGCGGCCATTATTCGTGATGGCAATACCCGTATCGCCCGAGGTCGCAGCCAACTGCGTGCGCGTGATCACGTGGTGGTTTTCGTAACACCTCAACAGGTCGATGAGGTGAAGAGAGCTTTCGCTTGAGACAGCCTCTTTCGGCGTTTCGCTGGGCGGCAGATTTAGTAAGGGACCTGTTTAGGGTCACCATCGGCCGCACAAATCGCACTCGTGCGGCGTTGCACTGCTGGGCGAAAGGGCCTCACGAATCCAGCCTGGCCGTAACCGCCGGGCTGGTTTGGATGCTGTCTCCGCCGGTATTTGTGGCCGCGGCCATTTTTGATGCGCTGCGCGGTGGCGATGATGCAGTGGCGCTGATCATCAGCGGCTTGGCTGTGGGGCTGTTTGGTGCCGTGACCGTCAGGCTGTGTCGGCTTGAAGCCCAGCTGACGGTGCGTCAGACCCTCACGGCATTGGTAGTGAGTGTGTTGTCAGCCATTGGTGTGGTGATGGTGGCGCATTTTGCTACTGGCACGGTTGCGTTTGGAAGCTGGGACGTGGCTTTGGTCGAGGCAGCTGCCACGGTTACCGCTACCAATGCTTCGACGCTAGAAGTGTCGCAAATATCCGAAGGCATGCTGGCGTTTCGCTCGTTAGGGCAGTGGCTTTCCGGTGCTGGATTCGTGATCATGTTGGTAGGGGTAATGCAACATCTTGGTGTTGGCGGGCTTGACGCGGATGGCGGAGTTGCTACCCGGTCAGCGCGCAGATTGGCGCCACGCCAGGCCGAAAACATCACCCGGCTCTTGCTGTTGTACAGCCTTTTAACGCTGCTGGTGGGGGTGGCCTACGCAGTGGCGGGCATGCCTGTTGTGGACGCGGGGTTGCACGCTTTGACCACCATTTCGACTGGAGGGTTTTCGTCGCAGGCCGCGTCTATCGGGTATTACGGCTCGGCCATAATCGAGTGGGTTGCGATAGTGGGGATGATCGTCGGCGGCACAAGCTTGCCACTGATGTTCCTGGCGATAAGGCGAGCCGATCCGCTCAGATTGTTCCGTAGCTACGAGTTTGGTGCGTACATCGGGTTGATCTCAGTGTGTTCTGTCTGGCTAATGATGTTCGGACCACAAGTTGCCAGCGACTCGGGCAGGCTCTCTACAACGGCGGTTCGCCACGCCATTTTCATGTCGGCCTCAGCGGCATCGACTACCGGGTTTAGCGTCACGGACATAAGCGCTTTAGCCAGCGCTGGCGCTGTGGCATTAGTAGCGGTGATGTTGGTAGGCGGCATGTCTGCGTCAATGTCGGGCGGGTTTAAGGGTGTGCGACTGCTGACTTTGCTTTCGTATGTGCGCAGGGAGTTGCGCCGTGCTACCCATCCAGGTCTGGCTGTCGCAATTCACCTACGCAACTCAACGGTTTCTGAGAAGACCGTTAGCCGCATCGCTGGAGAACTGTTGCTAGCAGCCTTGTTGGCAGTCCCGGCCGTTGTCTTATTAAGCGCAAGTGGGCTTGACCCTGAAGGGGCTTGGTCGTTTGTGGTGTCTTTGATGTCAAACGTTGGACCAGCCTTGGGCGCCGCAGGTCCCGACGGACATCTGCAGGTGCTAGGAGTGGTCGGTCGCTTGACGTCTGCGACGTTGATGCTTATGGGGAGAGTTTCGATCACCGCAGTGGCGGTGGCATTGAGTGTTCTGATCTATCCGGCTACTTCAACCGTGTTGTACCGCTTACGTTCAACCAAGATGGATACCCATGCCTAGCCAAACCGCCTCTAGCGAGCGGGCATGAGCAAGATATCTGGCATTCACCGGATCCAGTCAACGCCGGTGCGAGTTGCGGGTGCGGCGTTGGTGGCGGTCAGTATCGGGATGACTATCTCCGCTGTAGTGGCCGTGATTGATGCGGGGTCAGGGAGTGATGCGGGGTCGGGCGCTACCGCTCTATGGGTTTCTGCTGCGCTAACTGCAACGGCCGGTGTGTTGATGCTGGCAAGTGCAAAGGTTTCATCACGCACCGATGCGCCGCTTACTTATGCCGCAGTGGCATGGAGCTGGTTAGCGGCATCAATAGCCGGAGCGTTGCCTTTGTTGCTAAGCGGAACTGTCAGCTGGGCCAATTTTGACAACGCCTTATTTGAGTCGATTTCCGGCTTTACCTGCACAGGAGCCACCATCTTGACCGACCTAGACGCGGTGCCGCAAGGCGTTTTGTTTTTTAGATCAATGACGCAATGGTTTGGTGGGATGGGTTTGATTGTGCTGGCGGTAGCGGTGTTGCCAGCTCTGCAGGTTGGTGGGCTTGAACTGATAGCTAGCGAGGCTCCCGGTCCGACCGCCGACCGCCTGACACCGCGAATTGCTGAAACCGCCCGGCGTTTGTGGATGCTCTACGGGGGCGTGACCTTGCTGGTTGCGGTTGCGTTATTGCTAGCTGGCCTTAGCCCGTTTGATTCCATAGCTCACGCCTTCGCAACGGTTGCTACGGGTGGCTTTTCAACTCACAGTGAGTCCATTGCGTTTTTTGACTCCTTCTCAGTTGAGTTGATCTTGATGGCAGCGATGGTCGTGTGCGGGATGAACTTCACCTTGCACTGGCAGATGGTCACGCGCGGTCACCGCTCGTTTCGTGGCTACTCAGAACTGCGCTGGTATTTGGGAATCCTCCTCAGCGGCTTTGTGGTGTTGTTACTGATTAACAACAGCACCTTGGGTTGGGCTGACAACTTCTCAGGCTCGCTGTTTTATGCGGTCTCGCTTGGAACCAGCACAGGCTTTGGAATTAGCGATTACACCGCTTGGCTACCTGCGGCTCAGATGGTGGTTTTGCTTCTAATGGTGGTAGGCGGGATGACCGGGTCTACCGCTGGCGGCATGAAGGTGCTTCGGCTGCAACTTACGGTGCGTTACGTAGTGCGCGAGGTGATTAGGGCGCGGCACCCTCACGCAGTTTTGTCAATGCGAATAGGCAACATGACGGTGGCCGAGCAGGTTGCTGCGCGCGCAATCGGATTCGTGTTGCTGTATGTGGGTCTCATCATCGTGGGAGGCATTGCCGTTACGGCCCTGGGGTCTGATCCATTAACGGGCTTTAGCGGAGCTGTGTCGGCCATTGGCAACATGGGCCCGGCCCTAGGTTCGGCTGGACCGCTTGACACGGCGTTGGAGTTTCCTCGCCTAGCTCGCCCGGTGCTCATGGCGCTGATGATGTTAGGACGGCTGGAAGTGTTCCCGGCGCTGTTGATGTTTGTGGCTACCGGGCGTGCGGTTGCTCGATCACGAATTGGCGCTATTGCTAGCTAGGTCGATCCCGGCGCTAGCTAGCTGCTGGCGGTTTCCTGCGTTGACCTCTAGCTGTCCCAACGTTGCGCGCTAACAGGGGCCCAACAAATAGCACCAACAACACCAAGATGCTTAACGCTGAAATGGTAAGACCCAGGCTCAGACGCGGCGGGTCGTAGGTGAATTCAATTTTGCTGATACCGCCTGGTACTGCGACCGCAACCACAGCGTGGTCGGCGTCGAGCACCTCGACCGGTTCAGCGTTAACGGTGGCGTTCCAGCCGGACTGCATGGCGTCGGCCACGACCACATAGCCAGGTCCGTCGGATTTGACCGCTATCTGCAACTTGTCAAACGTGTCGGAAATATTCAAAATCTGTCCAACCGCACCACGTTGAGCATTTGGGCTTGGCAGCGGATCAGACAGGACAACTATTTCGCCCGGTAATCCGCCAGGTGATCCAACTGGCTGTGCCAGTACTTCTAGCCGCTTCGCTGGATCGGCTATCGATACCGCCAGTGGCGCAAATCTGATGCGCGGCAAGGCGTCAAGGTTTTCCCAGATGACGGCACCACTGACATGAGCCAAACGCAGATTGTCGTTACCTGACTGGTATGAGCTTGGACGCATTACAAACAACGCAAGCTCGCCTTGCTGCGACGTTCCCAAGCTAAAGACGCCATCGTCGGCTTCAAGCGAAACAGCAATTGTCATTTCGCCACCCGGAGCGATGTCTTCGCCTGCCACCGGAAGCCATGGCCAGCCAATCCCCAGTGAGCCTGCGACCCTTCTTTTGGAGGTGATTACCTGACCACCGGGGGTTATTACGTCTACACGCATGTAAGCGCTGGTGTCGTTGGTGACCAGATCTTCGCTGAGATAAAAAGACACTCCACGCAGTGGCTCGGAAGGCATCGTGAGGCTGAGTGATTCACCGACCGGAACTCGAACACCCGACGCGGGAGCGGCACCGGCTGCAATTGGCGCCTCGTTTGTAAGTTGAGACGACACGCCAGCGGGTGGGATGTGCAACGGGTTTACGATCCAGCGAACAGCTAATCGATCCAAGATCGGCGACCGCATGCGCCGCTGGTCAACAAAATCAAGAATTGTGAATGTGTCATTCCAATCCTCGGCTAACGGATCGACAGCTAAGAGCATGTCTCGCCAGGTCGGCCAGTGAAAGGAGTGACCAGAGACTGTTCGCAACTCGTAGTAGGCGGTGGTGCCGCTGTACATCGTCAGGTCATGGGTGGCTATGCGATCATCGGCTCCATTGTCAAACAGAAATTCATGCGCCGCAGTAGTGGGATAGTGCAGCTGCGGATCGGTGTTTGGCAACCAAGGCACCGCTACCACGAGAATCTCTACCGCTGCGACTAAGGCCACGACTGCCGGGGCGCTGTAACGGATGAACTTATGTTTACGAGCTAGCAGCGTCATGATCGCAACGACGCTGGCACCGCAGACGGCCAGCAGAACAGCTCGCCCGACCGCGCCGCCATGACCGTGGCTGCGTTCGTCCGTACTGAAGTGCCAGAACGCCGCGGCGGTGATCGCAAAAATGCCGAACACCGCCACCGTCGACAGCGCCGCAAAGCGCCATCTGTGACGGTTTTCGTGCCTAAGGCGTGCTCTTAGTTTGTTTATCCAAGCGGCCCAACCGTTTTTGCCACGGGGATTTTGAACTACCGACGCAAGCCCGATGGCTGCAAGAACCGAGAGCAAAAACAAAAACACGGCTCGAAGGCGACCGATGCGGTTGCTACCAATCACCGGCAGCTGTTGCGCCAGCACCAACAACGGTCCACCGAAATAGACCAGCATCACCACGCCGGCGGTCATAAGCGCCAACGTCGGTATTAGCCAGCGTGGCAGTGCGCGCGGTCTGCGTCGCACAAATGCTGCGGCCACCAACACCAAGGCACCTGCCCCTATGAAGGATTGAGTTTCGAAATAGTTGTGTTTCGATTCGGTGCGATCCAAATCGTAAGAACCGATCACGTTAGGAACCGCAGTGGTTAAGAGTGCTCCGGTGGGCAGGCGATCCTGGCTGGTTTGTTGGCGATATTGCGTGTCGACCGTTTCAATTTGAGCGCTAAATGGCGCCAGCTGCCAAGCGGCTAAACCAGCGCCGAGAACAGCCAATGTGCAGACCAGCGCAAGATTTAGTCCGGCCCTGCGGGTTTTAGTGCCAGCACTTTTAGTGCCAGCACTTTTAGTGCCAACATCGCGGACCTTCGCGCCGGCGCTGGCTTTGCTGGCTACCTGACCGCTGGCTACCAGGCTGCGAGCGACTGTGTAGACAGCTAAGGCGCCCAGCGCAAAGAAGGTGACCGCAGGAAATCCCGCCAGCAGTGCCATAGCCGTGATCACTGCAATAGCACCGGCGTAACGAGTCCGACGAGTAGTGATCAATCCTTCAGCGGCCCAGAACAGCCATGGAATTAGTGCACCGATGTGGCTTTGTGGCCAGTTTGTCCAGAAGGTTTGAAATCCGTTAAAGGCGTAGATCAGGCCACCGAACAAAGCGACCGCATAGCCAATGCTGAGTCGACGCAGGAACAGCACCATGCCGCTAACCGCCAGCGCCAGCTCAAGCAGTTTCCCTGCGACCGGAGCGTGTTCGTCTGCCAAAAAAAGAAATGGCAAGTTGAGTGGGTCGAATGGCCCCGTGTTTGGCACTGACCCGAGTGGCACTCCGCCGGACGGGTAGGGGTTCCACTGAGCTAGGTCACCTTCGTTGGCGCGACCGAAGAACTGCGCATGCGCCGGAAACCCAGAATCAACTGGATCGGTGCCGGTGATTGGTGTGATCGCAAAGTCGGTCGGAACGGTTTCGCTCCACGGAGCGTGGTTGAACACGGTGTCCGACCGGATCAGGTACGTGCTGCCCCACAGGTTTGATCCAAGCGAAATAATCACGGTGGCAACGATGACTGCCAATACCGTGATGGCGGTCAGCCTGGCACGACGTGATTTATTCAAATTGAGCTAGTTGCTTTTGAAATGGTCTCAGCAGAGCGTGGGCTTAGCAGGGCTATTCGATGACGACCACCACATCGCCCGCTCCAACTGAGTCACCTGGTGAAACCTTGACTTCGGTTACTTCTCCCGCCTTACCGGCGTTGATGTTGTTCTCCATCTTCATGGCTTCAAGCACGATTACCAGGTCGCTTGCTTCCACTGTGTCGCCCTTGCTCACCAGCACTTTCACGACCGTTCCCTGCATAGGCACAGCCACGCGCCCAGAGCCAGCGCTGAGCTGTTCGGAGCCGCTCTTACGGCGAGGCTTGCGTGCGGTGGCACCTTGGCTGGCGTTGCCAGCTGTTTCGGGCACCCAGGCGCTGACCTCAAAACGTTTGCCATTTACCTCGAGCACTGCATCTTTACGCACTCTGGATTCCTGGTCCGCAGCCGAGTCGTTTGCGGGGTTGAAATCGGCTGGCGTTGCGTTAGCTGAAGGTAAATCACTGAGGTCTAGATTTTCTTCAACCCACTTTGTGCTGTGTTCTCCGGCCCGGAATTCTGCGCTTGCTAATATTGCGCGATGAGCAGGCGCAGTAGTTGCTATGCCACTTACCTCCAGCTCGCTCAAGGAGCGCTCCATGCGTGCGATAGCGGTCTCACGATCGGATCCCCACACGATCAGCTTGCCGATCAGGTTGTCGTAGTACTGGCTGACTGTGTCACCCGCCACATAGCCGCCGTCCCAACGCACGCCGAAGCCTTGAGGCACTGTCAGAGAAGTGATCGTGCCGGGAGAGGGAAGAAATTTTCCGTCGGTCGGATCCTCGGCATTGATACGTGCCTCAATCGCGTGGCCCGTGCTCAGAATGTCGGCCTGAGAGAACGACAGCGGCTCGCCTGAGGCCACCCGTAGCTGCTCGCGCACCAGGTCAAAGCCGGTAACCAGTTCTGTTACCGGATGCTCCACCTGCAGCCGAGTGTTCATCTCCAAGTAGTGAAATTCACCGTCTTGGAGTAAGAACTCAACCGTGCCAGCGTTGGTATAGCCGCAGCCTTTTGCTACGGCTACCGCTGCCTCTCCCATGGCTTGGCGAACGTCGTCGGCAAAATTTGGCGCTGGGCTTTCTTCAATTAGTTTTTGATGACGGCGCTGCGCCGAGCAGTCACGCTCACCAAGCCACACCGTGTTTCCGTGGTTGTCGGCGATCACCTGCATCTCTATGTGGCGCGGCCAGGTGAGGTATCGCTCCAGGTAGCACTCGTTGCGGCCAAAGAATGATTCGGCTTCACGTTGTGCCGACTCAAGCGCTGCGCTGGCTTCGCCAGGCTCGTTCACGACCTTCATGCCGCGGCCGCCTCCACCGTAGGCAGCCTTGATTGCTACCGGATAACCAAATTCGGCACCGAAGCTGGTTACATCATCCGCACTTTTGATTACCTCCGTCGTGCCCGGCACGCCGCTTACTCCTGCGCTCTCGGCGGCTAGACGGGCTGAGATCTTGTTGCCCATTACTTCGATTGCGTCGGGTGGTGGTCCGACGAAAGTTACGCCGCGCTCCGTGATAGAGCGGGCAAAGTCTGCGTTTTCGCTATAGAAGCCATAGCCAGGGTGGACCGCCTCGGCACCGCTTCGCTCTATGGCATCAAGAATGGCTTCGGTATTCAAATACGACTCGGCGGCTGTTTGGCCGCCGAGTGCGTAGGCCTCATCGGCCATGCGTACGTGAGCGGCATTTCGGTCAAGTTCGCTATAGACAGCGACGGTCGTAATGCCAAGTTCCTTGCAGGTACGCATGACACGCACGGCGATCTCGCCTCGGTTGGCTACTAACAGCTTTTTGAACACACGATTCCTTAGCGCTTCTGTCGTCAGTTGGCTTAGGCAAGAGAGATGCTGCCACAGCTGAGCGTCTCAGCCACCTCAGCTTCATTTTGGCCCTATTTTTGTTGGGTGCCTGAAGTCTGGTTTGATTCCGTCCCCGCTACGCGCTTTGGGCGAGTGCGGTGGTTAGCGGAGGTTAGTTCTACTAACGCTGAGTTGATGGAACTTGCCCGCCAAGGCGCCGAAGAAGGGGAGGTGCTGATTGCGGATTATCAGTCGGCTGGCCGAGGACGACGCGGACGCACTTGGATAGCGCCACCGGGCGCCGCACTGATGATGTCGGTGTTGCTGCGACCAGCCAGTTCCACAGACAAAGACACAGCCAAAAGCAAAGGCCAGTTGGCGCCAGCGCAAGCTTCTTTGGTGGTGTCCGCTTGGGCGTGCGCGGCAGCGCAAGCGTGTGAATCTGTGGTGGGAATTAGTCCCACACTGAAGTGGCCAAACGATCTTGTGGTGACGGTGGACGAGCAAAGCGGCCAGCCAGAAAGCGGCGATACAGCCGGCCCCGTAACCAAAAAAATAGCGGGAATTCTCTCCGAATCTCTGATCTCCGATGGAGCGATCACAGCCCTAGTGATTGGTATGGGTTTGAATACGGGCTGGCAAGACATACCCGCAGAGCTGGCAGATGCAGCTACCAGTCTGAACATCTTGAGTGGCCACGACGTTGACAGAGCAGCGTTAGCGGCCAAGTTGCTCACAGGTTTCGAGCAGCGCTATGCAGATCTGTTGGGGGAGTCGAGCAGCCCTGTCGACAACAGAGAGGACGACAACAGAGGGGGCATAGCTCAAATCCTTACCGAGGTTCGCCAGAGGTGTAGCACGCTTGGCTGTCGCGTTCGGGTGGAGCGTGAAACCTCCGCTGGAGGCACGCTCTACGGCAATGCCGTTGATATCAACTCTGATGGGACACTGCTAGTGGTTGACGAGAGCGGCACACAACATCGCGTTAGTGCCGGTGAGGTCGTGCATTTGCGGCCAGCGGATTAGACCGCTGCCGTATTACCAACGCTGCGTATTATCAGCCCTGCCGTATTATCAGCCGTATTATCAACAGCGCGTGATCGACGTAACTGGCACCACTAGAGGCTTGGAGTTACGCCGCAAGGTTGGTGCCGTGCTGCGATATGTACCTCTCGTTGGCTATTTCGCACGCCGCGACCTGAAGACCGTTTATAAGCGCAGCGTTTTGGGTTGGGCATGGTCAATGCTGAATCCCTTATCCACCATCGTCGTCTACAGCTTTGTGTTTTCGATTGTGTTCAAGGCCGTTCCACCGCCAGCGGCCAGTGGCACCACCAACTTCGCAGTGTTCTTGTTCAGCGGGCTGGTGGCCTGGACATTTTTCTCGTCGCTGGTGACTGGCGCAATGAATTGGCTGATGGAGATGGGTGACCTGCGTCGCAAGGTCTATTTTCCACCCGAGGCAGCCATGTTTGGTAGCGCCATTGCCGTGGCTGCTCAATCAGGTATTGAGGTGGCCGTCCTGATTGCGATCATGATCATCATCGCGAACGTGGGCTTTACCACCGTGTTGGTGATCCCGATATTGCTAATGATCGGGCTGTTCGGCATCGGTCTTGGCTTAGCACTGTCGGTGATGAATACCAGCTTCCGTGATGTGCAGTACCTGGTCAGTATCGCTTTGCAAGCGCTGTTTTTCTTGACCCCAATCGTGTACCCAGCCGAGAGCGTGCCCGCAGACGCTTGGGGCGGCTGGCCGTTGCGGCTAGTTGACGCCAACCCGGTAAACCAGTTTGTCTCAGCCCTGAGAGAAGCCGTTTATCTGCTCGAGTGGCCCAGCCTTACTCGTTGGCTGACCATGCTGGTCTTGTCGCTAGGAACTTTTGGCCTTGGGTGGTGGTTCTTCGCACGCAACTCGATGCGCCTTAGTGAGGACCTATGAGTTCAACGAATTCAATTGAATCGGCAATTTCGCTGAAGAACGTTTCGAAGACATATCTGATTCGCCGCGATCGAGCGCACTCACTAAAAGAAGCGGTAGTGCGCCGGCAGTATTGGCGAGAAGTGCTGGAGTTTGAAGCGTTGACCGATGTGTGCCTCGATATTCCTGCGGGGCAATTTTTTGGCATCATCGGCCATAATGGCTCTGGCAAGTCAACGCTGCTCAAGCTGATAGCCGGTATCCATAGTGCTACTTCGGGCTGCATCAAGGTTCATGGTCGTCTGGCCGCGCTGCTGGAACTGGGTTCTGGCTTTCACCCCGAACTCAGTGGGCGCGACAATATTTATTTGAATGCCGCGATCATGGGCCTGAAGCGCCGCCAAATTGATGAGGTCATCGAACCCATCATCGATTTTGCTGACATCGGGGATTTTGTAGACGCGCCCGTGAAGGTGTTGTCAAGCGGGATGTACGTTCGCCTGGGATTTGCGGTGTCGGTACATGTCAACGCAGATGTGTTGTTGCTCGACGAGGTCATTGCGGTGGGAGATGAGGAGTTTCAGCGCAAATGCCTTGAACGGCTGGCCAAGCTGAAGGCAGCAGGAACCACCATTGTGCTGGTGTCCCACTCTCAGGCTTTAATCACTGAGCACTGCGACTCGGCTGCTTGGTTAGATCACGGACGCTTACGTGCCACTGGACCGTCAAGCGAGGTGAGTGCGGCCTATATCGATTCGGTGAATCAAAACCAAGTGAATCAAGACCAAATGAACAAGGCGAACAATGCCCAATGAGCTAGATCTTCAGAACTTCAGCATCGTTACAGCTGAGATGGCAGCGGCCAGTGCACCAGCAGCAGCGGGAGCTAGTGCACCTGCGGCGGCAAGAGCCAATCCGCCTGCGGCGGCAAGAGATCGCGCTGTGCGATCCGATGACTTAGAGCTGTCAGGAGTTGACGCAGAGTTCTTGGCAGCGGTCGGATTTAAGGGCGAAATAGCACAAACGCTGTTGCTGTCGCAGCACGAGTCAGCAGGTAAAGCACCAGCAAACAAAGCGGTCGCCATTGCCGTAGGCCTAGGTGATGAGAAGCTGCATGAAGCCTCTTTACGCAAGGCAGCTGCGGAGGTGTTTCGTTCCGCAAAGCGAACGGAATCGCTCGTTAGTTCCTTAGCGGTTGAGGCGGCCGACGATGTTGGCTCAGCAAGAGCGGTATCCGCAGTTGTTGAGGGGATGATGCTGGCGTCCTACCGTTTTGACGAGTTCAAGGGTGACAGCGGCGGTGACGATAAGAGCGCTGAGACAAGTAGCGATCCGGTCACGCTGAATGAAATCTTCATAGTCGCTCCTGCAGATCTTGATGTTGGCGAAGCCGAAGCGGCTCTGGCGCGTGCTGCTGCTGTGGCAAACGGAGTAGCCCTTGCGCGTGATTTGGTTAACCGTCCTGCGGGAAGCCTCACTCCCTCCCAACTTGCAGACGCGGCCGTACAAGCAGTACCAGCGGGCGTCACGACAGGCACTGCGGCAACTAGCGAGGCGCTTGGCGAAGTAACGGTCGAGGTGTGGGATAGAGCGCGCCTAGAAAAAGAACGCTGTGGTGGCCTGCTTGGCGTAAATGCCGGCTCAACCGAAGAGCCGCGCCTAGTGCAGATGAAATATTCTCCGCCTGCTCAACCTGGCTCAGATTCCGAAGAGTCTGTGCCCACGATTTATCTCGTCGGTAAAGGGATCACCTTTGATACGGGTGGCCTCAACCTGAAGAGCTTTGAAGGCATGCAGTCGATGAAGACTGATATGGGCGGAGCGGCTGCCGTGATCGGTGCAATGTCTGCCATATCTCGCCTAGTTCCAAACGTTCAGGTGGTAGGCATTTGCTGCTGTACCGACAATCAGCCCGGCCCCAACGCCACCAAACCCGGCGACGTCTTACGCATACGCAATGGCACCACGGTGGAGGTATTGAACACCGACGCGGAAGGTCGACTGGTGCTGGCCGACGGGCTATCCATCGCTGCGGAAGCGTCACCAAATCTGATCGTTGATGTGGCCACACTCACAGGGGCGTGCGTGGTGGCGTTAGGCGATCGTTACGCGGGTGTGATGAGTAACAGCGACTCGGCGGCTGAGCGGCTTATGGCCAGCGCCTCTTCTGCGGGTGAGAGCATGTGGCGACTACCACTGCCTGAGGTGTACCGAAGTGAGCTCGATTCCGATGTAGCCGATCTTCGAAACATCGGCAAAGGCCGCTATGCAGGTGCTTTGACAGCAGGCCTGTTTCTAAAGGAGTTTGTTGGCTCCAACGACTGGATTCACGTAGATATAGCAGGCCCGGTTACCACCGATAAGACAACCGGCGAATATGTCAGAGGAGCCACCGGCTTTGGCGTACGAACCCTTGTGGACCTTGTTCTCGGGTTTGATTAGGTTCTCGGGTTTGATTAGTGCCGGCTAGATCTAGGTCTGCTCTGGAGCCTTTGGTTTCGATTTAGCGGCAGGATGACTTACCGAGTCAGCCCACGACCACGCAACAGATTTCTGTGAGGTCTCAAGACCAACATTGAGCATCATCAATCTTTCAGCAGATTCATGAAGCCCGTGTCCCATGTCCAGGATGTCCCGAGCCAGTGAACGAGCCTGGCCATCATCAATCTCGTGACAGTCATGGGTGCGTGACCACATCACAATCTCTTCCCGCAGAGCCTTCGTCAGGCGGTTATGCAGGTGGTCCGGCATCGGCGGTATTGCTGTTCGCACATCCAGCACGCCAGTATCGATGCGGTTGGCCATTCCAAAGGTGCAGCAACGCTCAATGGTTCGCATCAACGCACTGTTTTTTCCACCTTTGTAACCGAGGCCTAATCGACGAGAGATCTCTGACACTTCAAGCACGACGCTTTGGTCATCGGTGGTAGTCGCAGCAAGCTCGCGGATGATGAGGCGTAAAAACAAGATTGCCGATGGGCCCAGCACACTCATCCAGAATCGCTCGACGTATACCGAGCGAGGATCGTGATAGCGATAGTCATGTCGCGGATCAAACATCGACCTAAACCGCACGAACTCCGGAATCGGATTCTGTTGTTTGGTAGAAGATTCACTCCTGTCAAAAACAGAAGCGTTTATTGGCGTGTTACTCATTAGTACCCCTTTTTTCGTAACCTCAATGAGATTTCTGATCGCCAGTACCACCGGTTGGCTAAATCAAAGAATTTTGTAATCGGTCGCAAAGTACGAAGAGAATTAAAATGTGTCAAGCGGAATTAAATAGCGGCATTTCATTACGCCAGCAACGCCGTCAGTAACCCCACCAATAATGCCCCCAGTAACCCCTCCAGATAAAGATCCGGCGGTGGCAGCTGCGGCTCGCTTGCTAGACCAATCGCAGCGTGTAACCGTGCTGACGGGTGCTGGTATTTCAACGGATTCTGGTATTCCGGATTTTCGAGGGCCGCAAGGCTTGTGGACGAAGAACCCGCAAGCAGAGCGTGCTTCAACGCTGCAGAACTACGTGTCAGATCCGCAGGTGCGCCGCGAAGCCTGGTTGTCGCGGCTAGATCACCAGGCGCTAATAGCGGAGCCCAATGATGGACACCGTTGCTTGGTGCGCCTGCAAGAGCAAAATAAGCTGGTGTCGCTCTTGACGCAAAACGTCGATGGGTTGCATCAGATTGCTGGCATTCGTCCGGACAAGGTGGTGGAGGTGCATGGCACTATTCGTGAAGTTGCCTGCTTGCAGTGCGACTATCGCGACGACATTCGAGTGGCATTTGACCGGGTGCGCAACGGCGAAGAAGACCCGGCATGTCCGAAGTGTGAAGGAATCCTCAAGAGCGCCACCATCTCTTTCGGACAAGCGTTGCGTCAGCAGGATTTGCTGAGGGCGCAAATAGCTTCGGAAAATTGCGATGTGATGATGGCGGTAGGGACAACGTTGGCGGTTTACCCAATTGCGGCGGTCGTGCCTACGGCGATTGAGAACGGAGCCAAGGTGATCATCTTGAATGCAGAGCCCACCGAAATGGACTCGCTTGCGGATTATGTGCTGCAGCACTCCATCTCCGACACGTTGCCGCTGCTACTGGGCGATCAGGCGGAATTTGAGACAGGCAATTTGAAATAGCTAAAGCCTGAAACAACACAACCTGAAGTCGCCCGGCAAGGCTTGAAGCGATTTGCCGCTAGCTAGACTTGGGCCACGAGAACCTAATAAGTAGCCCTGTTAGGACGAAGGAAATCTTGTGTCGACTTTTAGAGACCTGCTGAAAGAAACCAAACAACGCATCCAAGAGGTTGATACGGCTGGCGCCGAACAACTCATTGCCAATGGCGACGCTGTGGTACTTGATGTGAGAGAAGCCGACGAGTATGAGCAAGGTGCTTTGGCAGGAGCTGTGCACATCGCACGTGGTCATTTAGAGTCTCAGATAGAGAGTCGGATTACCGACCGCGACGCAAAAATCGTGGTGTATTGCGCCGGGGGAGTGCGCTCGGCGTTTGCCGCTCAAACGCTGGAAGAACTTGGCTACTCAAATGTGGTGTCGATGGACGGCGGCTTCGGGCGCTGGAAGGACGAAGGTCGCGCCTGGAACACCCCCACCACACTCAGTGCTGAGCAGCGCAACCGTTATCAACGTCACCTGCTGTTACCAGAGGTGGGTGAAGCTGGCCAAAAGAAGCTGCTAGATGCCAAGGTGCTGCTGCTTGGAGCGGGAGGCTTGGGCTCACCTGCAGCTCTGTACCTGGCTGCGGCCGGAGTAGGGACGCTCGGCATAGTCGACATGGACGTAGTCGATGAATCCAACCTGCAGCGTCAGATATTGCACAACGCTGAACGCGTGGGCGATCGCAAGGTGGATTCCGCAAAAAAGACATTGACCGCTTTGAATCCGGACGTGAACGTCGTGACTTATGACGTTCGTTTGGGTGCTGACAACGTGCTGGATATCTTGAACGGTTGGGATGTGATCGTTGACGGAGCCGACAACTTCCCCAGCCGTTACCTGCTCAACGACGCTTCAGTAAAGCTGGGCATACCGGTGGTGCACGGTTCGATCTTCCGGTTTGAGGGCCAGATAACCGTGTTTGATCCGCTTGACGGCCCCACCTATCGTGACTACGTCCCGGTACCCCCACCCGCCGAGCTAGCACCATCTTGCGCCGAGGCCGGTGTGCTTGGTGTGTTGCCCGGAATAGTTGGGACCATTCAGGCGCTTGAAACCATCAAGCTCATTCTCGGCTTGGGTGACACCTTGTCGGGTCGCATCTTGGCGTTTGATTCCTTGGAGATGTCGTTTCGAGAGTTCAAGCTGAAGGTTGATCCCGGCAACGAGGTCACCTACGAAAACCGTGATCTCATCCAGCTACGTGAGCTGGATGATCTGTGCAGCCCCAGTCTTTCTTAGCTGTCTTAACTGCTGTTCGTAGAGCCTGTTCAGCTAATCCAAACTGCTGGACAGATTTAGCACTTGTACGCTGATTTGCGATGATCGCGAAGCGTGTCGTGGTAGTGGGCGGAGGCCCGGCAGGACACGCTTCGGCTACCCATGCTGCTCGGCTTGGCGCGGAGGTCACGCTGATAGAGCGCGATGTTGTGGGTGGGTCGGCACATTTGCTTGATTGCGTGCCGTCAAAAGCGATGATCTCAACCGGTTCGGCCCTTTCGTTCGCAAATCACTTAGATGGCATGGGTCTTGCCAATGTGACCACGAGCATTGATGTGCCGTTGTTACGCAGTCGAATAGAAGAAATCAAAAAAAATCTCAGCCGAGCAGCTACAGACATGCTTTTAAGCCAGGACGTGAAAATCCTGCACGGATCGGGACTCCTGCAAGGGCCAAAAGAGGTAGTCGTCGAAACCGCCGGGGGACGATTTGAGCTGGACACCGACGTGGTGGTGCTAGCAACCGGTAGTCGACCTCGTATACCGGACTGGGCCGATATTGACGGTGAACGCATCTTGATAACGCGAGACGCCTATCCGCCCAAAGAAATACCTAAGCATCTAGTGGTGATTGGGTCGGGTGTTACGGGCGTGGAGTTCGTTCACATGTTCGCTTCTCTTGGTTCAGAGGTGGCCCTGATCGTTAGCCGACAGCAGGTGCTGCCAAACAAGGATCCCGAAGCAGCCGCGGCCTTAGAGAACGAGTTTCTAGACAAAGGGGTGAATCTGCTTAAGGGTGCGCGAGCTACTTCGATTGAACGAAACGGTGACGAGATAGCTGTGAAATGCGGTGACGGCCGGATTGCCTCCGGCTCTCATGCCTTGGTGGCAATCGGATCGATCCCGAACAGCGATGGCCTCGGTCTTGAAAACACGGCCATAGACCTAGACGAGTTGGGGCACATCAAGGTTGATCACAACTTGCTGACTGCTGAGCCAGGCGTATATGCCGCAGGGGATCTGTCCGGCAAGTTGCCGTTGTCTTCGGTGGCGATCATGCAAGGTCACAAGATCGCAGAGCATGCACTGGGCATGCACCGTGATCGACCGCATCGTCACATCGATTACGACTCGGCGGCATCGGCGGTATTCACAGAACCTGAGATAGCCGAAGTTGGTCTAGCCGAGGCTCAGGCGTTTGCGGCTGGCCGTAAGATTCGAGTAACCAAGGTGCCGTTCAACTCAAACGCCAAGGCGCTGATTGACGAGAGCCCGTACGGGTTTGTGAAGATCGTGTCGGATCCGATGACCGGTCAGGTGCTGGGTGGCTGCATCGTCGGAAAACATGCCGCCGAAATTATCTCGGTGTTGGCTCTGGCCATAACTGCTGAACTACGAGTACAAGACATAGCTGAGAGCTTGTTCGTGTATCCATCTCTGTGCGAAGCCATATCTGAGGCCGCGGAATAGCCCCTAAAACACGGCGGTAGCTTGGGGCCGGTGAGTCCCGATCGTCGCGCACGACCGAAGCGATCCTGGCTCACCGTTTTCGGCTTAGCTTCGTTGGCAATCTTGACAGTGCTGCTGACGCTTTCATCAGCCGTTTTGGCGTACGCCGCCTGGCGAATCGGTCAAATCGATCGGTTGGAAGTAGCCGGAGTGCTTTCAGATGCTCCCGACGACCCTGTCACCGCAAGCGATGTGATTTCTGCTGTAGGCGGCGGTACTGCCGGTACTGCCAGCACAGGTGCTAATAGCTCAGACGGTGCTGATCCCAGTGACGCTGATGCAGGCAGCTCGGCCAGTGATAACACGCCCGATAGTGCAAGCTTGGTCGGACTCGGTCGGTTCGCTTCGCTCACCTCATCGGCCGGTGATGAGAACTATCTGCTTGTTGGAACCGACAGTATCGAGGGCTTTGACCCCGACGACCCGGTAGCGCTTCTTCGTTCTGCCAACAGCCATCTGGCTGACGTGATCATTGTGGTGAGATTGCGTGAAGATGGCACGGCCGCATTGTTGTCAATCCCGCGCGACCTGCTGGTAACTATTGCGGGGACTAGTCGTGTCGGCAAGATCAACAGCGCGTACAACATTGATCCCACACCCGATTTGCGGGCAGCGCGCTTGATTGACACAATCGAAAACGAGCTTGACATCACTCTGCAGCATTATGTGGAGGTTGATCTAGATGGTTTCCGTCAGCTGATTGATGCGGTTGGCGGGGTCAATGTGTATTTCGAAAAACCCTTGCGCGATCGCAGCGCTGGCAACTACGACGACCTTGTCCCTGACAGCAGCGAGTTCACCACCGATGCAGGTTGGCAACTGCTCGACGGAGATCGGGCACTGGCATACGTGCGCAGTCGTCACTTGTACGAGCAAAATCCTGATGGCACCTGGCAGCGCAAAGGTGTGTGGAACGACCTGGAGCGAAACGAACGCCAGCGGAAGTTTTTGCTCGACGCGATCGAGCAGGTGTCCAAAGAGCTTCTACCGAACCCAATTGCTCTGCAGGTTGGGTTGTCGGTCGCTGCCAATGCGCTGGCTACCTCCGACACACTCAACGTTGTGACCGATGGCCTGCGTTTGGCAAACCAAGTTTATGATTTTGACTTTGAAAACGACATCGAAGAGCATGTGTTGTCGGTGAAAGATGTGGTCGAGCCAGGACGTTGGTCGCTGGCGTTGAATGACATCTTGAGCGCAACGCAGCACAATCAGCGGGTGCTTGATGTGTTTCGAGGCATTGGCTGGGACGACGTGGTGGAGTCACGAGTGACCGTGATGGTCAGCGGTGACGACCGCTGGAGTGTCTCTGACGAACTGAGCGGGCTTGGCTTTAGTGCCAGCACAACGGGAGAAAACCCGCTGGCAGCGGTAGTTAGTGCAGGCGCAGATCAGCAGACAACACTGGCTTATGGAGCAAACGGGCGATTGGCCGCAGCACTGTTACTGAGTCATCTATCGACGGATGTGGTTTTGGTTGGCGATCCGTCGCTGCCGCAAAATACTCTGGCTCTGCACGTTCTTGCTGCCGACAAGTTGCCTGAGATCAGTGTCGATTATCGCTTTGTCGATCTGCCGCCAGCGCCATGACTAGTTCTCCAGCAGGCTCTTCCACTGGTTCCCTACCAAAGGGCACGGTTTTGGTGATTGGTGCCGGTTATGTCGGGCTCACCGCAGCGGCGTGCTTCTCGCACAAAGGTCTGACTGTGATCTGTGCCGATGTAGATGCCAAAAAAATTGAGCTACTTAACGAAGGCATTGTGTCTATCCAAGAGCCAGGCCTTCAAGAATTAGTGGCCTCCGGGCTGAGTTCTGGCCGTCTGCAGTTTGTTAACGATGCGTTGCTGGTCGCAAGTCAATGTGAATTCGTGTTTCTGTGTGTTCAGACTCCGCTAGGAGACGACGGCACGACCGATACCACTCATCTGCTTGAAGCGGCTCAGGTCGGAGCGGCATTGCCCGCAGATGCCATAGTCATCAGCAAATCCACCGTTCCCGTGGGAGGGCACGAGGCCGTTGTCGCGGCAATTGGGCGTGATGACATCGGCGTGGCCTCAAATCCGGAGTTTCTTAGCCAGGGAAATGCGGTGCAAGATTTTTTGAATCCTGACCGTGTGGTCATAGGTGCAGATGACCAACGCACCGTCGATCGTGTAGCTGCGCTGTTTGACTGGGTCGAGGCTCCAGTGATTACCACCGACCTGACTTCGGCTGAGGTAGCAAAATTTGCGGCCAACGCTTTCTTGGCTACCAAGGTGTCGTTTGTAAATGAGCTGACCGCGGTTTGTGAAGCGGTGGGAGCGAACATCGATGATGTGCTGACAGCAGTAGGTGCGGACCCTCGAATCGGAGATAGATACCTACAACCTGGGCCCGGCTGGGGTGGTTCTTGTTTGCCCAAAGACACGCACGCACTGGTGTCAGCAACTCGTGATGCTGGCTACGTGTTTGATCTGCTGGAAGGTGCTATTCGAGCAAACGAGCAGCAGCTTGAGCGTGTGGTTTCAAAGGTCGTTGGCGTCGCGGGCCAGCCTGACGCAGTAATAGCCGTGCTTGGCCTGACCTTTAAGGCGGGCACCGACGACCTGCGTGGATCACCTGCCGTAGAGATAGCACAACGCCTGGTTCAACTGGGCGCCAAGCTGCAGGCCTTCGATCCCGCTTTGAGTCTTAAAACTCAGAACCCCCAAACTCACGCCAAGTTGCCTCAAGATTTAGCTGCTAGTGAGTCTTTACAGTTGTGCAACAGCGTGGCCAGCGCTGCTCTTGACGCCGACGTGCTTGTTGTCCTCACCGAGTGGCCGGAGTTTGTTGATTGCGACTGGTGCGCCATAGCGGCGCTAATGAAAACCGCCAAAGTGGTTGATGCTCGCAATTTGCTTGACCCGGCCAAGATGATTGAGAACGGATTTTCCTACGAGGGGCTGGGTCGCGCGACCAGGCGATCGTGACGCAGTTGGAGGTGACTGTAAATCTGCTTTGGTTGAGACCTGGGGCGGTGGGAGGCAGCGAGAACTATGTCATGGGGCTGCTAGCCGCACTGGCCGCGCACGCACCCGATCTTGACTTATCTCTGTTGGGGTCGCTCGCTTTATTTGATGAGTACCCCTGGCTGTCGGACAGTTTCTCTACCACCAAGGTCAGCACCTCTGGCGGAAGAGCGGTGCGTTTCGCGAAGGAATGGCAACGATTTCGGCCAAGGAGAGTGCCGCCCAAGCGAGCTGCGCAGCCGGAGATCATTCACCATCTGGGTGGCTATGTCGGCGGCCGACTACGGACACCTTCCTTTGCTGGTGGGCGATTTAGGCGCAGTAGCGCTGTGCCAGCGGTGGTCACGGTTCACGACACGCAGTTCTTAGACCTGCCCAACAACTTTTCGCGTGCACGTTGGCAGTTTTTGTGGAACACATTGTCGGCTGCGGTAGCTGAGCCAAATGTGATCTGCACCGTTAGCGAATTCACCACCCGTCAGCTAGCGCATCATTTTGGCATTGACCCAAGAAATTGCCATGTCGTACCGCCGGCAATAACCATGCCTGATCGTGAGCCATCAAAGATAAGAAGCCCCCAACCAGATGCGGGCTTTGTCATGCCTGACCAGCCTTTCGTCTTGTATCCGGCGGTGACCTGGCCGCACAAGCGGCATGAATTTTTGGTTGATGTGGCAGAGCAGCTTTTTCTCTCCGACAGAATGAACACCGGTGCAATGAACCCCGGCGATCGTGATCTTCGAGCTCTTCGATTTGTTTTTTGTGGTGCGCCCGGGCCCGCTCACAAAGCGGTGATGAACCGAATAGCGCAATCGCAAGTAGCCGATCGTTTTGTGCACTTGGGTCGTGTCAGTGATAGTCAGCTAAACGAGCTATACCGCAGTGCGCTCACCGTAATGTTCCCATCCGAATATGAAGGCGTAGGACTGCCTGTTCTAGAGGCCATGGCGCACGGTTGTCCTGTGATTATTTGCCCGACCAAGGGGTTGAAAGACACAGCACGAGGGGCTGGCAACAGTCTGCTGTTAGACGATGATGAGTGGGCTGGTGCAATTGTTGATTTGCTCCATAACCCTGAGAGTCGGGCTGAGCTAGTCAGCAGAGGGCTGAAACGCGCAGTGCAATTCACGGCGTTGCGAAGCGCCCGTGCTCAGTTAGATGCGTATCGCTGCGCACGCGAAAAACTTGCCGAATGCGCCTAAATATCTTCTGCCCGCACATCTGGCCAGACACCGCGCCGACGGGCGATGTTATGCGCCAACTGATAGAGCGCTGGGCTGGCGCAGGCCATGAATGCCATGTTGTGACCTCTCTTCCTTGGTATCGCAATCATCGAGTGGAAGACAAATGGCGCTCAGCCCCGTGGCATCGCCAACAAACCGAATGGGGGAGCGTGCTAAGGCTTCATCCATGCGCTCCGTTGGGGTTTGCAAGAGCAAACTCAAGTTCACAAAAATCAAACCTGGCTCTAAGAGCCACCGGGTTCGCTGCCTTCGGTGCTTATGCCGCGACCGCGGGCATGGTCACACTTCGGCGCGCAGATGCGATCTTTGCCATGAGTCCGCCACTCACGCTTGCGACAGCCGCCAGCCTTACGGCGGCCGCGCACAGGACTCCGCTGGTACTGAACCTGCAAGACCTGCACCCTGACGCGGCCATTGTCACCGGAGCGGTGACTGGACGAGGCTTCGTAGCAACGTTGCGACAACTCGAAAAATTCAGCTATCGCGCAGCTACCGCTGTCACTGTGCTGTCGGAGGAGACCCGCAAGGCCGTGATTAAACGTGCTCCGGTTGGCAAGCGCGTCGAGGTAATCCGAAATTTTCCAACTGTGGAGGTAGAGCCAGGCGAACGCGTTAACTCGTTTCGTCGTGAGTTAGGCATAGACGAAGACACGTTGGTGTTTTTGTATGCGGGCAACGTTGGGTTTTCCCAGCCATTCGGCTTGATAAGAGCAGCCGCAGAGAAGTTTGCTGGGCGTCGCGACGTTTGCTTTGTTATCAATGGCGACGGCGCTGTTATGAGTGAGGTGCGGGCCTGGGCGAGCGCTTTACCCAATGTGATCGTTAACGGCTATCAACCAGCCGAACGCCTAAGCGAGGTGCTGGCCGCGGCCGATGTCCATCTCGTATTGCTAGCTGCCGGGCTAGGTCATGTCAGCGTGCCATCCAAGGTGTATTCCGCTTTTAGCGCTGGGCGGCCAGTGTTGGTGGCCAGCCAAGCCGACAGCGAGATCAGTCGAATAGTTGAGATAACGCAAGCAGGGCTTACGGTTGATCCCACCGACGAGGCAGGTTTTGCTGACGCGGTCGGTCGTTTGGCCGACGATCACCAACTACGCCAAGAGATGGCGATGGCTGCGGCGCGTAGCGCGCAACTCCATTCGGCCGATACTGCCGCTGAGCACTATCTGCGGTTGTTTGCGGAGCTAGCAAACTTGCGCTAAGCGGGTTGTACGTTGGCACGTAGCTGGGTTGTACGTTGGCACGTAGCTGGGTTGTACGTTGGCACGTAGCTGGTACCGCTAGCTTTACGCCCTTATGGCCAGAAGCGCTGCGGCAAAGAAAGTAGCTAAAGCCGCGAGCGCAGGCGCAGCGAGCAAAGGCTTCAAGGTAAATCGCAGCCTGATTTTCCCGGGCGCCATGGTGTTGGTGCTGCTGCTCGGAGCAGTGCTCGTGCTGTTTGCGCGCGATAGGCGTTCAGACGAAGCGTTTGACTCCAACCAGCACTGGTATTCGACCTACGACTTCTACGAATGCGACGGCTATCTGGACCAGACCTATCTGGCATCGGGCTCAGAGACTGACCTGCCAATAGAAGCTCAGGGCGATGGGCTAATCCACGTGCAGCCGTTCCATGGCAGCGTTACCGACCTCACGGGCACGGTCGGTGCGTTTATGGCGACGGTGGGTGTTCAGTTCACAGACGAGTCGATCGAGTTGCCTGATGAACGTGTACTGACCGAGGGAGGAACCGAATGTGAACCACCCGAAGGCAATGGGGATACCGGTGCTGAGTTGCGAGTGCTGCGTTGGAACAGCGTTGATTCGCCTTCGCCAGTGTCATTTGTAGACGATCTCTCGCGGGTGCGCTTGAACGACAACGGCCAGGTAGTGGCGTTTGCGCTGGTGCATCCGGACGTTGACAGCGCGGATATTCCTTTACCTGACACCACCTCCTTGCGACTGCAACTGGGATTGAACCTGCTGGGACCCGAACCCGTAGATAGCGACACTGGGGGCGACGATGACGGCAACAGCGACAACAGCGGCGATGAACAAGACGATGGTGACGACGGTTAGAGCTAGGCGCTCTTGAAAGCCATTGCGTTAGTTGGCGGTTTCGGAACTCGGCTGCGACCACTAACCGATGACATACCAAAGCAGATGTTGCCCATTGCTGGGCGACCGATGATCGAATGGGTGACCGAACACCTGGCGCGCCATGGCGTAAGCGAGCTAGTGCTGGCGCTGGGTTACAGGGCTGACGACATTGTCGATTACTACCGGTCAGGCACCATTTCAGGGCTGCCGTTTCAAGTAGTCGTAGAACCCGAAGCGCGCGATACCGCTGGCGCAATCAAATTTGCTGTCACGGAACTAGGCATAGACGAGCGCTGCGTAGTTGTTAATGGCGACGTCCTAACAGATCTGGACATAACAGCTTTGGTGAGTTTTCACGAGAGTCGTCCAGCGGCCGCCACGATTGCGCTTCAGCCGGTTGCGGACCCTTCACATTTCGGCATTGTTGTAACCGATGACGAAGGCCAGGTGCTGCGATTTGTGGAGAAACCAGCGCCGGGTACCGAAGAGTCAAATTTGGCCAGCGCAGGTACGTACGTGTTAGAGCCGTCGGTGATGGCTGAGATTAAACCCGGTCGAGCGGTTTCGATAGAGCGAGAAACCTTTCCTGCGCTGGTGCAGGCTCACGGGTTGTACGCCATGACGCAAGATACCTACTGGCTTGATACCGGCACTCCGCAGCAATTCTTGACTGCCAATTTGGATGTGCTCGAAGGTCGTCGACCATTAGCACGCGTGGTGGATCCTCCTGATGAGATACACAGCCGCGCGCTCTTGCAAGCCTCGTCTATTGGCCCGGGTTGCCGTATCGAGCAAGAAGCAACGGTCATGCGCTCGGTTGTAATGAACGACTGCGTCATCGAGGCGGGCGCGGTGGTAACCGATTCGATTTTGGCGCCGCAGGTGCGTGTGGGGGCGGCCGCCATCGTTGCGGACTATTCGGTAATAGGACAAGCCCAGCAGATACCTGCCGGAGCGGAGCTGTATGGCGTGCGACAACCTCAGCCGGCAGACCAATAACAGCTAGCGGAACAAATCTTCGGCCGGGTCGCGAATTACCTCGTCACCAATCGAACCACGCCGCAGCCAGGCTTTGTCTATCCCGCGCACTATCGCAACCGGTATCTGGCGTGCTTTGCCACAAACAAGATCAGCTGCCGCCGCAATCTCATCGGCTACACACACCTCGGTCACCATCAGCTCTCGTCCCATCGAATCTTGTGTGCCACGCAGGTCAATCACTGCGCCGATACCAGCGCAGCCAATGGCTACGTCGGTTACCCCTCGCCGCCAAGGACGTCCAAAGGTGTCGGAGACAATCACCGCAACGTCACGCTTTGCAACGGCTTTGATGCGCGACAGGATTCGCTGAGCCGAACGATCGCTGTTGTCGGGCAAAAGAGCCGCCTGACCGGTCGCCACGTTTGAAAGGTCAATGCCGGCGTTAGCGCAGATAAAGCCATGTTTTGTCTCGCTAATAATGAGGTCACCACGTCGGCGCAGCACGCGCACAGATTCGCGTTCGACAAATGGTTTGTGCGACAAGGGGTCGGTGGGGTCTATTTCAACCATTGCCCCCTCGGCCTTAGACACGATCTTTTGGGTCACCACCAGCACGTCACCGTTTTGTAAGCCAGCGTCGCTTGTTTGACAAGCTTCGGCAATTACCGCACCTAGATCGGTTCCCTCAGCGATTTCACCGATGCCTGTAACCGGATGAATATAAATACCGGAAATATCGGAGGCGTTGTCTGACATGGCTATTACCCGCTACTGCCCGCTATTGCCGTTACCCGTCACGGCTGCCAGTGTCGCAGCCGCGGTAGCCGTTGCACGTTTTTGGTCGCTCATGATCGTGTCGGTAACAACTGCGTTCATGCCAGCAGCTTGTACGGCTGGCGCTAGCTCGGCGTCGATTTTGTCGATGACAAGCGTGGCAGCAAGCGTCTGATAGATAGCCGCCACTCCGGCGGCGCTGCACTCATGACCTAGCTCGGTCATCATTCGTGCCGCGGGGCCCTTCAAGGCAGCTCCTCCCACAATCGGTGAAACAGCTACAACACTGTCGCGCCGTTGCTCTAGCTGTTCTTTGATGCCTGGCACGGCCAACAGCGGACCAATAGAGACAAAGGGATTAGAAGGAGCGATAACTATGTTGTCGCTATCTCCCAAAGCCTCCATGACCCCTGGCGCTGGCAAGGCATCCTCGGCACCGGCAAAACGGACCGCCGAGATTGGCACTTCATGTCGCTGTGCCACGAAGTAGTCCTGAAAGCTGAGCTCGCCGGAGTCTGATGAGCTTGCCGGGGTCAGATGAGTTCTGAGCCGGTCATTGGTTACCGGCAATAGCTGCACCTTGATTTGTTTGGCAACAGCTATTTCGGTAGTTATCTCCGCCAGAGTTGCTCCTTCGTCAAATCGCTGAGTGCGATACAGGTGCAACGCGATGTCAAGATCACCCAACAAGAACCAATCCTGGCCTCCCAGCTGGCGCAGCTCATCTAGGACTCGCCAGCTTTCACCGCCTCGTCCCCAACCGGTTTCGGGATTTATTTGGTTGGCCAGCATGTAAGTAACGGTGTCTATGTCGGGACAGATGGATAGGCCATGAAGCGTGAAATCATCGCCGACGTTGATGACCGCAGTGATCTGCTCGGGTGCCATAACACCGCACAACCCACGCAAGAACTTGGCCGCGCCAACACCGCCCGCCAACACTGTTGTTTTCATGCTGTTCCCGGCAATTCTGTTCTCGTTAGTTCTGTTTTCGGGTTTTGGTGCTGAATTTTTGGATTCTTTGGCAAAAGTCCATGAAGCGTGGCGTGATTTTTTGCCAGGTGTAGTTGTTTTGCCAGTATGCGTGGCCGTTTTGGGCTAGTTGTTGGCGGTGTTGAGCGTTGGTGAGCATGGCGTGTAGTTCAGTGTTGAAGCTGTGTGTGTCGCGGAATATGGCGCCTCCGTTGGAGTTGCGGACATGGTCTGAGGTGGCGTCGCAGTAGGCGTTTACGAGTACTGGCGTGTTAGAGGCCCAGGCTTCGAGTAGCACGATGCTGAATGATTCAAGTCGTCCTGGGTGGATGAGTACGTCAGCTCCGCGTATTAGTTCCCATTTGGTTTGTTCGTCTACTTCGCCTGCGATGTGGGTGTGTTTGTTGGTTTTGATTTTTAGGTTGGGTTCTCCAACGAATATGAGCCGGTGGTCGGGTTTGTGTTGTCGCACGTAGTTTGACCAGAGTTGCGCGAGAGTGTGTGTGCCTTTGCCGGGCAGCATGCGTCCAACGCAAACAATCCACGGCCGCCCATCATCGGCACCAACCGCAGCAGCAGCCTGGTTGGGGTCACTGCCCTGCGCTGAGTCATTGCCCTGGTTGGGGTCTTGTACCCCCACCCCCAACACAATCTGACGTTTATGCGCGATCGCGTGATTCGTTTGAGTCAAACGACGCTCAGCCTCACTACCAAACACCAAACCATCCACCACACACAAAGCCTCACGCACCGATGCCAACAACAAGACAGGGTCGTTATGAGCGGCAGGCCACATCACCGTAGGAATGTGGCGATTACGAGCTAACGACGTTGTGGTCCAAAACTCATATGGCATGTGCAGTGCCAAATCAGCCGTACTACCAGCCAAACAATCCACCAAAGACGAACTCACCGGTCCAAGCGTTTGGAAGTAAGTGTCAGATTCAGCGAGGCTGAGCGAGGTGGGGGAACGATGAATTTGTTGGGACAGCTCATAAGCGACAACTCCGCGACCCGTGTCGGTTAGGTGACGGTGAATCGATAATCCGTCTTCTTCTGATAGCCCCGCCGGTAGATCGTTTTCCCAGGTTTCTATGGAGCTGGCGCAAGTGGTCTGGATGGTTACTTCCCAATCCGAGCTAGCCGTGATATGACGAGCGAGGGCTGCTAACGCTCGCTCAGCCCCGCCGGTTGTGCCCATCACCGGCAATACAAATTCAAGCTTCACAGGGCAATTCTGTTCTCGTTAGTTCTGTTTTCGGGTTTTGGTGCTGAATTTTTGGATTCTTTGGCAAAAGTCCATGAAGCGTGGCGTAATTTTTTGCCAGGTGTAGTTGTTTTGCCAGTATGCGTGGCCGTTTTGGGCTAGTTGTTGGCGGTGTTGAGCGTTGGTGAGCATGGCGTGTAGTTCAGTGTTGAAGCTGTGTGTGTCGCGGAATATGGCGCCTCCGTTGGAGTTGCGGACATGGTCTGAGGTGGCGTCGCAGTAGGCGTTTACGAGTACTGGCGTGTTAGAGGCCCAGGCTTCGAGTAGCACGATGCTGAATGATTCAAGTCGTCCTGGGTGGATGAGTACGTCAGCTCCGCGTATTAGTTCCCATTTGGTTTGTTCGTCTACTTCGCCTGCGATGTGGGTGTGTTTGTTGGTTTTGATTTTTAGGTTGGGTTCTCCAACGAATATGAGCCGGTGGTCGGGTTTGTGTTGTCGCACGTAGTTTGACCAGAGTTGCGCGAGAGTGTGTGTGCCTTTGCCGGGCAGCATGCGTCCAACGCAAACAATCCACGGCCGCCCATCATCGGCACCAACCGCAGCAGCAGCCTGGTTGGGGTCACTGCCCTGCGCTGAGTCATTGCCCTGGTTGGGGTCTTGTACCCCCACCCCCAACACAATCTGACGTTTATGCGCGATCGCGTGATTCGTTTGAGTCAAACGACGCTCAGCCTCACTACCAAACACCAAACCATCCACCACACACAAAGCCTCACGCACCGTAGGCAGCTTTAGCCCCGGTTCGTCGTGAGCGGCAGGCCACATCACCGTAGGAATGCGTTGCTGACCGATCAGCGCCAAGGTGGTCCAGTATGGATACGGCATGTGCAGTGCCAAATCAGCCGTACTACCAGCCAAACAATCAGCCAAAGACGAACTCACCGGTCCTTGGGCTACCAAGTATTCCTGCGCTTTGGCGGCGGTGATGAACTTGGGAGTGTTTTCGACTGCGCGTTCTAGCTTTGGCCAAGCCGATGTGCGCCCTGAATCAACACGATGGCGATGTACAGCGAGCTTGTCTCGGTATGTGATTCCCGCAGGCTCAGCGTTTTCCCAGGTGGATGCAGAGGTAGCGCAAGTGGTCTGGATGGTTACTTCCCAATCCGAGCTAGCCGTGATATCTCGCCCCAGAGCAGCCAGGCCTCTCTCGGCTCCTCCGGTCTCGCCCAGCAGCGGCAAAACAAAATCAAGTTTCATGCAGAGAACTGAGTTTGTTACCGCAAACAGCCGGTCACGATTACGGTCTCATCGTCCACAAGAGAACTGGCTGTATCGATCGCACCATGCTCAGCAAGCAGAAACTCCCAAGTGGCTGGATTAAAAGGCCGACCGTCTACCAAGTCTTGAGCGATTACATCCAGACGTTTTTCCCAGCTGTCGGTGGTCGCAGTCACTATTGCGATCCGTGCCCCTGGCTTACAGGCAGCAACAACACCAGCTAGCAGCTCCAACTTTCGTGCCACCGGCGCTTGATCGGTAAATCCGTGCAGCAGTGCTCCTCCAAGGGTTGCCATAGGAACCTGTGCAAGGTGTCCGCTGGGAGAAACATGTCGCAGGTCATACGCCAAGCCGCCGTTCTGTACGATTGTTTCTTGTGCGATTGTCGCGGACTCATCACCCGCTGCAAAGCCATAGTTACCTATCCCTGCAGCAATCCCATAAGCATCTATGTCGGCTGTTTCTAACTCGTTGAGCAGTTTTGGGGTTGCGCAGTCCAGCACTAGGACGCGGCCTTCCGCACTTGTCAGGTGCTCAATGATTCTTTGTTTTGCAACGGCTGACAATTCAGCTGGCTGAATGGTTGGCACTAGAGCAACCTTGGAATTGGTGGTATCAACCAACAAGCGCATGGCCTTGAGCAGTTCGCGCGCTAGCACCGTTAGTTGGTCCGTAATGAAGCGCGCATAAAACCCGCCAAGCTTGCTGACCACCATTTTTACGGGCTTCGCCAACGGCAATCTGCTGCTGGTTGGCACATCCGTGTCCAGGTAGCTAGCTAGTTCAACCTCGTATAGAGCGTCAGATACCTCGGCGGTGTTGACGAAGTAGCTCACGCCTAATCGCTCTGAGCGCGGTATTTCGACAGGTGAGTCGCCTGTTGTCCCTCTGGAAGTCAGAGCCTGCGGCAAGGCATCATCGGAGGGTTCTTCAGACTTCGCGGTTTTTTTAAATGCGGGGGTCACGCTAGTGGCCTGTGCCGATTCACTTGACAATTATTCACCGATACTCACTGGGATCACTTGCTGTGAAAGCCACCAGTAGCGTGCCGGTAGCGTGATGGGGGCATGCGGATCGCAGTCGATGCTACACCGTTGATTGCTCAGCCCACAGGTGTGGGAACCTTCGTCACAGGGTTAATCGATTCGCTCCGAGACTTTGCAAATCCTGGGTTGGCTCCCTCAAAAATAACCGGCACAAACGGCTCCATTGAGGTGGTTGAGTACGCCCTCAACACGCCGCAAAGACTTAGAAACTGGTTGAGCAGCAGGCAAAGCAACACTGGGCAAAACAGCACCGGACTGGCTAACCCTGAGCGGTGCATGATGTGGTTGCCTCCCTCGGTCGCCCCGTGGGTCTGGCGCTATTTGCAGATTCCAATAGAGCGAAAGCTGGGTTCGCTTGACGTGGTTCACGGCACGAGCTTTATGGTGCCGCCCGCCAAATCAGCTCTGCGTGTGGTGACGGTGCATGATCTGACATACCTGATGCGCGATGAGGTGCCGCGCAGAGTGTCGTGGTGGGACTACTACGTCCGTCAGGCCATCGATACCGGAGCGGTGGTGCACACCCAGTCTCAATATGTGGCCGACGAGGTAGCTCAGCACTACAACACTGAGCGCATTGGCGCAGTACGACCCGCCGTTGAGCCGCGCGATCCAGAACACATAGCGGTCTTGCGTCAAGGCCGTGAGAGCGGCACGCCTTATATTTTGGCGCTGGGATTTTCTCAACCTCGCAAGCGTTTGCCACTGCTGGTGAGCGCCTTTGAGCAGGTGCATCAACAGCTAAGCAGCCAGGGGCTGGATTGCCAGTTGCGTCTGGTGGGCCCGCCCGGATTAGACGAGGCAGCGTTGCTTGAGCGGATAGATCAGTTGCCGAGCAGCATTAGGAGCCGCGTAATTAGACGTGGCTGGGTGCCGGCGCAAGAGCGTGATCGGCTATTGGCCTGCGCCACGGTGTTGGCATTTCCAAGCGTTTATGAGGGCTTTGGCTATCCGGCGTTAGAAGCCATGGCACTGGAGGTTCCAGTGATTGCTACCGCCGCTGGTGCTTTGCCGGAAGCCGTCGGTGACGCAGCGTTGCTAGTTCCACCCGACGATGCGCAAGCACTGGCTCAATCGCTGGTGCGGGTGTTGAGCGACGAAGATCTGCAGGCCGACTTGAAGCGTCGCGGTAAGGCTCATGTTGCTGCGTATTCGCATCGTCAAGCTGCCGCCGAAATGCTTGCTCTGTACGGGACGTATATGTAGGCGCGCTATGCCGCACCACAGGGACCTAACAGCAGAGGGACCTATGGGTCGCGGACCTAATACAGATGCGCCTGAACTTAAACCAAGCCCCGCGCGTCATACCCTGCCAATTGACGTTTCCTATTTTCGGAGCTTGCGTGCCAACAGCATTTATTACCGGCATAACCGGCCAAGACGGTCAGTACCTGGCCGAAATCCTTCACGAGAAGAACTACAAGGTTTATGGCCTCATAACCGGTCAGCGAAATCCAGTCGCTGATGAAATCCACCGGACCTTGCCTTTTGTTGAGTTGCTGGAGGGGGATCTTGCCGACCTTTCCTCTTTGATAGCGGCGCTGGAATTTTCTCAACCCGACGAGGTCTACAACCTTGGTGCCATCTCGTTTGTGGCTCTGTCGTTCAAGCAAGCGGAGTTGACGGCCAACATCACCGGCCTGGGCGTGCTGAGATTGTTAGAGGCAATTCGCTTGGTAGGTGGCCGCGAAAATCCGATCCGCTTCTACCAGGCTTCGTCTTCTGAGATGTTCGGCAAGGTCAGAGAAACGCCGCAGAACGAGCTAACCCCGATGCACCCCCGCAGCCCCTACGGCTCGGCCAAAGTGTTTGGGCATCACACAACTGTGAACTACCGCGAGAGCTACGGCATTTTCGCCTGCAGTGGAATCTTGTTTAACCACGAATCTCCCAGGCGAGGGATGGAGTTTGTTACCCGCAAGGTCACGAACGCTGTGGCACGCATAAAGCTGGGGCTAGCCGATGAGGTGGCGCTCGGCAATCTCGATGCCAAACGTGATTGGGGGTTTGCTGGCGACTATGTGAAAGCGATGCACGCCATGCTGCAACAATCTGAGCCAGAGGATTACGTGGTGGCAACCGGCGAAACACACGCCGTACATGAATTTGTCAAACTGGCTTTTGAAGCGGCTGAAATCGAAGACTGGGAACGCTACGTCCGTATTGACCAGCGGTTCATTCGCCCGGCTGAGGTTGATCTGCTTATCGGTGACGCAGCCAAGGCCGAACGTCAGCTCGGCTGGAAACCGGTGATGCCTTTCACCGAGCTCGTGCGAACAATGGTTGAGCATGACTTGGCTTTGGAGCAAGCCAAGCTTCAGTGAATGCCGCTTTGAACCGCGTTACGGCGTGTATCACTAGGGGGGTGTCGTTGCGCTTTTGGGGTGCGGCGGCAGTCTTTTTGCTGCCCCTGCTTATATGGCCCGGCGCCACTGAAGCCCAAACCTTGGCGCCTACAACAATCACCATCGAAGGTCGCGGATGGGGACACGGCAACGGGCTAGGACAATGGGGCGCATTGGGCTATGCAATCAACCACGGTTGGACTAGCGCACAAATTGTTGATCACTTCTATAGCAATACAACCGCGGGAACCGTAAGAGATCGCGATTTACGAGTCCATTTGACTCGCAATGACGAGCGCGATTTGTTGGTTACGTCGGGAACCGCTTTCTCGGTTGAGGGACACGGCTTTTCGGCTGGCGAAGTGGCTCGTTTGCGAGTAGCGGGAAACAATCGTTTTGACATTTTCAGAACCTCTGGTTGTAGATCGACCGGATCACAGGTTGCTGACAACATTTCCGGTCAGAGAAGCTCCAACGGCGACTCTTACATCGAAGCCACTCCCCAAAACACCGACTACTCCCTAGATGACGTCAGCCGCATGCTGGTGGTGATCTACTGCGACGCTCAGGATCCAGGAGTTGAGTCGCTACGCACTGCATATCGCGGCATCGTCGGACTCCTTGAACAGACCGAGGGATATGCCTTCAACCGTGTGCCGTTGGAGCAATATCTGCGTTCGGTAGTACCAAGCGAGATGCCTTCTCATTGGGGAGGGCTTGGTAACGGACATGGCCTGCAAGCCCAAGAAGCACAAGCCATAGCCGCTCGTTCGTGGACTTTGGTGACAGCTGAAGATCGTGCCCGGCGAGGGTTCTTTACCGACACGTGCGACTCAACTCGTTGTCAGGTTTACAACGGAGCCGCCGTTGATAGCACGCCTAAAGATTTCGGAACTCGGCTCATACACACCAATACGGCGGTGTTGAATACGGCCGGACTTGTGCGCGTCAATTCTGACAGCAGTTACGCATTCACCGAATACAGCTCCAGCAGCGGTGGTTGGACGGCTGGCCTATCTGACGGTTCAAACTTCCCGGCCGTCATTGACGAGGGCGACAACTATGTGGACAATCCGAATCACGTCTGGAGCACGACCATTCGCCGAGTGGATGTCGAGGCCGCTTACCCATCGATCGGGCAACTCAAGGGCATAGAGGTGTTTAAGCGAAACGGGCGCGGTGAGTGGGGCGGGCGCGCGAGAGGCATCCGGCTGTATGGCACCGCAGGCACTCAAACGCTCACATTTTCACGCTGGGCCAATGACACTTTCCGTAAGACGTTTGCCTTGCGTTCGGACTGGTATCGCTTCCCGCAATTTGGCGAAGGAACGAGCTTCAACGTTGAAACGGTTGAGCCAAAGGCCGAAGAAGTAGCAGAACCTGAAGAACCGCCCGTAGAGGGAGAAGGGCTCTGGGTAGCCAAATCTGATGGCACGGTGCTTGCATTTGGAGCAGCCGGACATCACGGCGACGCCGCTGACATCGATCTTGGTTCACCATTGGTGGGCATAGCCGCCCATCGCAGCGGGCGTGGGTACTGGCTGGTGACTGCTGATGGAGACGTGCACGGCTACGGAGAGGCGGAAGACTTCGGATCTGCCAGAGATCAGAACTGCTTGAAGCCAGTAGTGGCGATAGCGGCGCACCCCTCGGGCGACGGCTACTGGCTAGCCGATGAAAACGGAGGCATTTACGGCTTCGGTGAAGCCGACACTGTCGGCAACGGTGAAAACTTAGAGATGCTCAGACCGGTTAGTTCAATTGTTGCTTCAAGCACTGGCGACGGGTATTGGTTGACCGACGCAGGCGGCGGCATCTACAACTTTGGTGACGCGCAAGCCCACGGCTCTACAAGAGGGAAACGTTTACCAGCGCCCGCCACGGGACTGACTGCAATACCAACAGGCAACGGGTATTGGCTGCTGACCACAAGCAGCGAGGTGTACCAGTTTGGAAGCTCAGAACACTTGGGTTCGCGAGGAAGTCTTGACAATCGACGGCCGGCAGTGACGCTTGCGGCTACCAAGAGCGGTGGGGGCTATTGGATCGTGTGGGATGACGGAACATCATTCCCGTACGGTGATGCGCCCGACTACAGCACCAGCTCCGCTGGCCCTGGAGTGGTTGCGGTCGCTGCCTTGCAGTGATTGCGCTGTTGAGTGAGTTCCCAGACACAACAGCATGAGTCAGCCTCTGTTGGCGAAATAGCTGGTCTAACCGCGACACCAGCACAGTTGATGCCTGGAACGGCACCGAAAGTGCTCGCAGTGGTTTCTTACCCCGGCCGCATGGACTGGTTGGAACAGACGCTGCAATCGCTTGCTGATCAGGAGTACTCAGCCCAAGAGGTAGCGGGCCTTGATGTGGTGGTGCTTTTTAAAGACGATCCCAAACAAGATCAGCCAGCCCTGCCAGGGTTACAAAGCCGTGTGAATGCGATCCTGCCGTCGGCTGTTATAAGTGAGGCAGTCGATCATCGCGCAATTCCTGCGGTTAACTACACCCGAGCTGTCAACAATGTGTGCGCGGCGAACATCGACGCTCACTATCTGCTCTTACTGCGAGACGGTGTGGTGCTCGACCCAGACGCTTTAAGAGCTCTAGTTGGTGATGCTGTCGAAACCGAAGCGGGTGTGGTTGGCCCAAAACTGATTGATCGTGATCAACATGATCACTTGGCCGATGTAGGCGGAACCGTCGACCGGCTTGGTGTGCTGACACCGGCCGCCATGCCTGGAGAGCTTGATCAGTCGCAATATGACAGCGCTCGCGATGTTTTTGTTGCTCCGATCGGAGCGATGCTGATTCGCACAGACACCTTTAGGAGTATCAACGGATTCGATCCGATAATGAACGCCGGCGGTGCTCATGTGGATTTGTGCTGGCGAGTGCAGATGTCTGCGCGGCGCGTGCGAGTTATTCCCACTGCTATTGGCTACCAACCCCTTGAGGCAACTTTTCCAGATGTGAGCTCCCTAGATGCGGGCTCTCTCACCGCAGATGCTCGCTCAAGCGCTAGCAGTGACGCTCTGTCGGCGCCGACCACTATTGCTGCCCACCGAATCCTTTACAGCCATCGCATCAGAACCTTCATCAAGTGCTACGGCTGGGTACATCTGCTGCCAGCCTTTTCATTGGCCGTAATCGTTGGGCTGATTCAACTTTTCTATGCGCTAGCGCGCGGGCGGTTTGGTCAAGCCAGTGACATAGCAACGGCGTGGCTCTGGAATCTGCACCATGCACCGTCTCTGTTTCGTCAGCGACGACGAACCCAACGACAGCGGGTATTGCGTGATGCCGCTCTGCGTCGTCGCCACTTGGTGTCATCAAGGCGTGTTGAAGATTGGGCTCGATCTTGGCTTAGCTCTGCTGGCGCATTAACAGAATCGGCCAGAGCACCGGGTGGAATTCTCAGCGTTGACAGGCTCATCAAGATGAGAGCGGGGCTGGTGGTGTGGTCCCTAACGCTGGCTGTGCTGGCTTTTGGTAGCCGACACCTAATTTCACGTGGTGTGGCAAGCTTTGGCCAGTTCGCAGATTTTGCTAGCACGAGCTTGCTTATTGAAGCCTTTTGGGGCGGTTGGCGAGAAGTGGGCGCAGGTGCAGCGGGCGTCGGTTCCTCCGCTATCGGTTTGCTAAGCGTCGGCTCTTTGGCGGCATTTGGTGCAGTCAGTTTGCTAAGGCATTTGCTGATTATCGGTTTGATTCCGCTGGGGTTGTTGGGCATTTGGCGACTAACCAAAGTTGTTAGCGGCTCAAAATCTCGTCTTCTTGCTGTCGTCTTGTACGCGCTTAACCCTCTTCCATTTGCCGCTCTGACTGCCGGTGCCTGGGATGCGTTGTTGCTCTATGCGACGCTCCCTTTCGTATTTGCGTCTGTTATTGGTTTGGCGGACCCTTCCAGCTTTGTGGTGGCGCCAAACAGCGGTGCTTTGCGCAACAACCCTGATGGAGATCTCTTAGGTGGTGAAAATGCACCGGTATCGACCTCGCCGAATGTTGTTGCGACTCAACCTGAACTTGGAGGATTGACTCACAAGAACCCCAGTGAGCTACGCCGGCGTGGGCGCATAGCGCGTGTAGTGCGCCTGGCCTTGTTGATCGGTGTGGTTGCTGCGTTCGAGCCATTGGTGCTGGTGTTGGCTCCATTGGCGGCCTTGGCGCTTGCGTTGGTAGGGGCGCTCTACCGCCGCTACAGATATGCGATAGCGGTTGTGGCCTGGACTCTCGCCGCCTGTGTTTTGGCTGGCCTGGTGAACGTGCTTTGGGCATTTGAGTTTGATTCAGTATCGGAATTTTTTGCAACCGCTTTGAGCGACCCAGCAATAACCGAACCGCACAGCCTGATCGACCTGCTTCGGTTTGAGATCGGCGCATTACAGGTGGCTTGGCTTGGCTGGGGACTGTTACTGGCAACAGTTACCGCTGCCCTAATAACCACGGGACGCAAAACGTTTTGGGCCTTTAGTGGATTGGCTCTAGCTGCGATTGGCTTCGGACTGGCCTGGTCAGCCGAACATGGCTGGATTGATTCAGTCGCGAACACGTTGTTTGGCATAGAACTCATCGGTTTAGCTACGACGTCCGCCTCACTAGGTCGCCTGACCTTGGTGATGGCGGTGATCGGGTGCTGCTGGGCGATTGCAGTTGGTTCAGCCGGAGTGCGGTTCTCAGGCTTGTCCAGCAAAGCAGGCCGAGCATCAGTTCCTGCGACAAGGGTTGCTGCAACAGGAGAAGGCGGCTATCCGATCGGGTTTTGGGCACAACGTGTAGCGCTGCTACTTCTCAGCGTTGGTGTGGCTGCGGCTGTGCTGCCGACGCTGGTGTCAACACGCTCCGGCGATTGGGAAGCATCAGAATTCGACTTAGAGATTCCGCTCTCGTCGATTGATGATCGCGGAGTGGGGTCGTCTTACCGGGTGCTGTGGGTGGGCCAACCTGAAGTGTTACCGCTGGCAAGTCGTTCTTTAGCTGACGGTGACTCAACGCAAACCTCTTCAGCCCCGGCATATACGAGTCTTTATGTCGCTACTTCGGTGCGGGGCTTTCCTGATGTACGAGCGCATTGGCCCGGCCCGATTACTCCGGCCGAGCAACGTTTGTTAGAAGCAATTCACTTAGGTCTTAACGGTGAGACTTTGAGAATGGGTCGATTGTTAGGGGCCTTTGGCATCCGCTACGTGGTGGTCGTTAATCGCTCGGCACCGTCCTACGCACAAGGCTGGGAGCGTCCTCCGCCCGCCGCTGCACTGAATGCCTTGGAGTCTCAGATTGACCTGTTGCCTGTGGCGACAGATACCGCCGTACGTGTCTTCCGCAATGAAGCGTGGTGGCCGTCGCGTGCGCAGTTCATCCCACCGGTGGAAGCGGGTGTTGCCACATCGCAACTTGAGTTGATCGTTACGGATCTAACGCGTGGGGTGGGAGTGCTGACTGACAACCGACTGGTGACTAACCAGCGAGGTCAAGTCGGAGCAGGACAGGTGCTGGTGGCCGAATCGTTTGACAACAACTGGCGCCTTGAAACCACGGCGGGCTCGGTGCGCCCTGAGCTTGCGCTGGGTTGGTCGATGAGTTTTGAATCTCCCGTCGATGGTCCTGCACAGTTGCTTTATGACCGACCAGAAGACGTGGCGAGCGCGGCTGTCGCCCAGGTGCTGCTATGGATAGCTCTGCTTTGGTTAGCGCTGGGCCAGCCAACTCCCTTCGTGGATCGCATTGCGTCTAGGTACAAGGTCGCCAGGACAGCCAAGCGGGCGACCCAAGAAGACGCGAACAAGTCTGAGGCTGGATAGATGCGCGGATCGTGGTGGCTTCGATTGCTGATACCAGCGGTAGTAGTGGCTGCGCTGGTTGTTGACGCAACGCTGAGTACGCCAAGTGCTTCATTTAGCGATCCGGTTGTAACGGAAATAGCAAACGAGGTGGAAGTTCCGGCGGAAGAAACACTCACCTCCACGTGGTTTTGTCCTGTCGTTCACATGCGCGAAGTAGACAGACCTGCAACGGTGCAAACTCCTGCGCTGGCTGGCACAACGCAAGGCGAAACCGCCAATAACGAAGACGAGGCTTTAGCCGTTGAAGAAGTGGTTGAGTTTGTTCCACTTGAGATTGATACCGAGATATTGATCACCAACATCACCGACCGCACGGTGCGGGCCTTGCTGGAGCTAAACAGCACACGCGACAGTGAGTCGGTGCCGTTGGTTATTGGACCTCACGAAGTCAAGAGCGTTATTGCAGCAGACATAGAGGTAGAGCCAGGCGAACTGATGTCGGCAGTGGTGGAGGTAGCTGGTGGGGGAGTTGCAGTGACTCGTCGATTGGTTTCGCAATGGGGAGTTGATGAAGCGCGCTGTTCCAGCACGTTGTCGTCTCAGTGGGAAATACCGATGGGTGATACGCAAACCGATGCCCGCGATCTCATTGTGATTCAAAATCCGTTACCGCGTTACGCCGTTGTCGATGTGAGTCTTGCTAGCGATGTCGAGTCGGGCGCGTTCAATTTGCCTGAGTTGCAAGGTCTGGTTATTCCTGGTCGGGCGACGAAAGTGATTGACGTTGCCAGTTACGCCCGCCGCCGCACGGTGGTGTCCGCAACTGTGTTTGTGAGGACTGGCCGAGTCACCGCTGATCACATATCTGTTTATGACGGCAGTGTCGGGCGAGCCGGGTTTTCAGCCGAGTTAGCCATACCCGCTACCTCTGATGTTTGGTGGGTGCCGCTGCCTGGGATTGATGATTTCAGCCATGCGTTTATTCGTGTGTTGAACCCGAGCGATGAACTCGCCGAGGTGGAGATAAGTGCCAGGAGCGGCGGCAGTTCGGGTGCCAGCGATACGGATGACACCACTGGTATAAGCGCCGAACCTTTCGAAGATTCGGTGTCAGTCGTCGTGCTTGCGAACGACGTAACTGAACTAAGACTGGCGTCTAGTACGACAGCAGAACCTGATTCGCACACCCTGCTGGTTGATGCTGGTGAGCCAATCGCAATCAGCATTAGATCGCTAAATGGAGAACTGATAGCGGTCGCCTTGGAGATACTTATTGGCGATCCTGCTGAGCCGTCCGCCCCCGGCGACCAGGCTGATTCTGAGCAGGCAAGCACGGAGGAATCACTTGCTGATTCTGAGCAGGCAAGCACACCGGCCTTAACCGCTGAAGAAGAACTAGCAGCGGCAATAGAGCAAGCCTTGCTTGAAGAACAAAGCGAACTCGATATTGAGCCTGTGCCCCCACTGTTTGATGCAGTGGCCGGGTTGGCATCTGTGCCCGCGCACGCTGCGCCCAGAACTCGCTGGTTGCTTGTGATACCGCCAGCGCTTGGAACCGATGCGTATGTGACACTCATGATGGTGCCGAACACGGAGTCGACTACTAAAGAAGAATCACAAGGCAGCGAGGATCAACAAAGCGGGGCTTCTGACACTTCATCCCTTGAAGCGGTTGTGGTACAGCGCCAGCTTGATGGTGAGCAGATTGCGACGATTTCCGTGCCCGCTTCGGGTGTTGTTACTCAACAGCTGACCAGTGGCACTGTTCACCTGTTGGAATCAGATACGCCTTTCGTGCCGGTTGTTTACTCGTTCACCCCATTCGCTCACGGATTGAGCGGCATCGTTGCCCTGCCCTACTAAACGGGCCCTACTAAACAGATAGAGCGCAGGTAGGACTTCATGGATCGCTTTTTACTAGCCGCAGCAATCGTGATTGTCACGGCAGGAGTTGCGATGTTTATGCGTTACCGCAGTGCGCGCCGAGTGTCACTGTCTGGCTCAGTATCGGGCAAACAAGCATCAAATGGCTATACCCCGAGCAGCCATGTTCCGAGTGGCTATATACCAAGTGGCATCGCGATGGACGACCTAGTGGCCTGTGGCCTAGCTCCACCAGCGGACGCAGCCGCATTCATTGTCGTGTTTACCGAGGCGACGTGTCGCACATGTGCGGCAGCGTTGCAGACAGCTAACGGGCCTTTAGGTGCCGGATTGACTGTGATTGAAGTGGAGTACACGGCCCAAAGCGACCTGCAAAAACGACTAGGGATTGACACCGTGCCGACGACGGTCTTAGTAGCAAACGATGGGGCAGTGCTAGCTGGCTGGTCGGGCAAGATCGACGAGGCTGAGCTGGCGGCCGCAACCCAACTCGCTACGAATCGTTAGCTTTTTCGGTCCCTGATTCAGCGCTTGTTTCGGCTACCAGATCTGCTACTTCTTTACCAGACACGGTCTCGTTTTCAAGTAGTGAGGCGGCCAGCCGGTCCAACGCATCACGATGCTCCACCAGCGTTTGGCGAGCACGATCTTGTTGGGTGCGAAGAATCCTCTCGACCTCTTCGTCAATTACCCGAGCGGTGTCGTCGCTGTACTCACGCCCACTTATCAGGTCATCACCTAGGAACACTTGGCTATGCGATCCCCAAGCCATCGGCCCCACCCGGCTGCTCATGCCCCATTCGGTAACCATCTTGCGAGCGAGCTCAGTGCCTTGGACAAGGTCGTTAGCGGCACCCGTAGAGGTAACTCCGTACACCGTCTCCTCGGCCATGCGACCACCGAACAGCACAGCTAGCCGGTCTTCCAAGTATTCCTGGGTGTATGAGTGCCGCTCTTCGGGTAACTGCATTGTTACGCCTAATGCCTGTCCGGTTGGCAAGATCGTCACCTTGTGAACCGGGTCGGCGTGTTCCAGCAGCGTTGCCACAAGAGCATGCCCGCCTTCGTGATAAGCGGTTACTTCGCGTTCGAGTTTGGTCATAGCTACCGATTCACGTCGTTGGCCCATCATCACTCGGTCGCGGGCAGCTTCCAAATCGTCTTGGGATACAGCGTCACGACCATGACGCACCGCGTGAAGAGCGGATTCGTTGATGAGGTTTGCTAGATCCGCGCCGCTCATGCCTGGCGTGCTCTTAGCCATTGATTCAAATTCAACCTCTTCAGAGATTTTCTTGTCTTTGCAGTGGACCTGCAATATCGCTAAGCGTTCGCTGCGCTCAGGCAGCGGCACAATAACTTGGCGATCAAACCGCCCCGGTCGTAGTAACGCCGGATCCAATATGTCGGCCCGGTTAGTAGCGGCCATCACAACTACACCTTCGGCGGCTTCAAAGCCGTCCATCTCCGACAGCATTTGGTTCAACGTCTGTTCGCGCTCGTCGTGACCTCCGCCAAGTCCCGTTCCACGTTTGCGTCCGATTGAGTCGATCTCGTCAATGAAAATGATGGCGCGACCCATTTTGCGAGCGTTTTGAAACAAATCGCGCACACGGCTAGCGCCCACTCCAACAAACATCTCCATGAAGTCCGAGCCGGTCACAGACATGAACGGCACGTCCGCTTCACCAGCAACGGCGCGCGCTAACAGGGTCTTGCCTGTCCCGGGAGGTCCCACCAGCAGGATTCCCTTCGGCACGCGTGCACCAATTTTGGTGAATAGTTCAGGTTCTTTCAAAAAGTCGACCACCTCGGTGATCTCTTGCTTTACGCCCTCATAACCCGCCACATCTTCAAACTTCGTGGAGGGGCGTTCGGTGGTGTAGGTCTTGGCTTTGCTGCGGCCGATCGACATAACACCTGACATCTGACCTTGTGCTCGCCGTTGCATCCACCAGAAGAATCCGATCAGTAACAAGATTGGCAAGAAGAACGGCAGCAGGCTCAGGAAGGGATTGGGGTTGTCGGTATGGAAGTCGATCTGTACGCCTTGCTCGCGTAACAGTGCGAGATCTGTCGCAGGTACCTCTAACGGCCCTTCGGAGAAAAAGAGCGTTCCGTCTGTTAGCTGGCCGTTGATTGCTCCGGTGCCGTTGGTGATTTGTAGCGAAGAGACCTCGCCAGCGTCAACGCGCTTAATCAGCGTGCCGTAGTCAATTTCGGCTCGGTCTTCGTTGCTGACAATGTTTGGCACGAGCAGTACTGCCGCCAAAACCGCCAGTAACAGCCAGATTGCCCAACGCGGCAAGCGCTGTGGGCGGGTGTTGGTAGTGGAGCTGCCATCTGCAGGGCTGCCCTTTGACTTTGATGCCTTGACTTTGGGGTCTGACTTGCCTTTTGGAGCATCGCTAGGTGCTTCGGCATCACGCGGAGTGTTGGCAGCCATGACATCAGGCTACGGCGCCTGCTAGTTCTCTCCCATACCTATATGGGTAGCGTGCCGCCTGTGCGTGCGCCGGTAAAGGTATTGGCGCGACTAGGGCTAGCCGGCTGGATCGAACTCTTGGTGGTTGCTGGCTGTTGCGTGGCCGTGTTTGTCTGGCTGGGGCCAGGCAACATTTTTACCAATACAACACCGACCGGTGGCGACATGGGTGCGCACGTGTGGGGTCCGGCGTTCTTACGCGACGAATTGCTGCCCAATTGGCAGATACGAGGCTGGAGCACGGACTGGTATGCCGGCTTTCCGGTGCTTCAATTTTACATGGTGCTGCCGTATCTGGTGATCGTGGCAGTTGACGTGCTGCTGCCTTATGGCGTTGCTTTCAAACTGGTGGCAATCAGTGGAGTAGTGCTATTGCCAGCGGCTGGGTGGGCGATGGCGCGACTAGCACGCTGGCCGCGTCCGGTGCCGGAGCTATGCGCTGTGGCGATGCTGCTGTTTGGCTTTCAGGTCAACTACACGATCTACGGCGGCAACATCGCCTCAACCCTGGCGGGAGAATTCGCCTTCGCCATGGGCTTGTGTGTGGCTCTGGTTTATTTCGGGCTACTACTACGGTCGCTAGAAACAGGGGTCGGCCGAGCACGCGCCGCAGTTGCTTTGGCAATTGTGACGTTGTTGCATCCAATTACCGCAGCGTTTGCGGTTGCGATCACCGTCATTGCCATAGCGGTTTGGGCGCTGCATCGTTTGCCTGAGGTTTTGGGTCGCGCAAATGCGGCGCTGGCCATAACCGCCGCGGTGATGTTGCAGATCGCAGTGTGGAACGCGACCGATTCACCGACCCTGCGGCTAGCGGCTTTAGCGGTAGTAGTGATTGCGCTGCTCCTTTTTGAACTGCGCCGGGCTTGGTGGGCTCTCACGATCGGGTTAGTGGGCGGAGCCATTTCGGCGTTTTGGAGTTATCCGTTTTTTGCCCGAAGATCGTTTCTGAACGACATGGGCTGGGTGAAGATCACCGAAGTACGAACAAGCCTGTTTTTCCCAAATGAGGCCACAGGTGATGCAGTGCGGCACAGCATCACCTGGTTGCTGGTGTTGGCTGCTGTTGCAGTGATAGTGGGTTTACTGCGCTGGCAACGGACCACCTTGTTGCTGTTGGCGATAGCGACCACGATGGGTATGGCCTTTACGCACTGGCCTCAACACCGGTTTTGGAACGCGCGCATTTTGCCGTTCTGGTATCTCAGTATCTACTTGTTGGCCGCTGTTGGTGTTTGGGTTCTGGTTAAGGCGTTCGCAAGCTCGCTCACAAGCCCAAGCAACAACTCCACCGATGACTCCACCGGTCTTTCCACCAGGATCACCGTTACAAAGTGGGCACGGCTTGCGTCACCTTTGTTGGCTTGGCTAGCGGCCTTAGGTTTCGTCGCTCTCTATCTAGGGATCTTGCCCTGGCAGCGCTACACGGATGGCGAATTTCGTTGGGGACCGCTAACCGTGGATGAAAGCGATCGTAATTTTGTACAGGGCTGGGCGTCGTGGAACTTCACCGGCTATGAGCAGCGCTCTGGTTATCCGACGTACTCAAGCTTGATAGAAGCCGTGTCGCAACTAGGTGAGGATCACGGTTGCGGATCTCTGTTGTGGGAATACGAAGCCGACGAGCTAGGCAGTTACGGAACTCCGATGGCACCGATGCTGCTGCCTTACTGGACAGATGGCTGCATTGCCTCAATGGAGGGCCTCTACTTTGAATCCTCTCCGACTGTGCCCTTTCATTTTTTGATGCAGTCGGAGTTGTCGCAGAGCCCTTCTCGCGCAATGCGAGGATTGCCCTATAGCGGTCTCGATTTTGAACTGGGCGTGGCGCATATGCAGATGTCTGGGGTGCGCTATTACGCAGCCTTCAGCACCGAGGCGCTGAAGGCTGCCGAGAGATCAGGGGCTCTGAAGCCGGTGGCCTATGCAGATCCGTGGGTCGTGTACGCAGTAACTGACAGCGAGGTGGTGCAGTCGCTGGACTATGAACCAGCGGTGGTAATCGATGCTCCAGAGGCCGGTCGCTTCTGGACCGATCCTGCTGTGATTTGGTTCAACGACCGATCAAGCTGGGATGTGCTTATCGCCGCTGACGGCCCGGCGGATTGGGAGCGAGTTGAACTGTTGCCCCCACCGATCGATGCCGCGAGCAATGCCAGCACAGGATCTGGCACAAGCCAAGATATTTCTGCGAGCTTCACGCGCTTCGCAACGTTGCCGCCACAGTCTCGCCAAGAGCTGCCGGATGTAACGGTGTCAGAGGTAGTTCGCAGCGGTGATGAGTTGTCGTTTCGGGTAGATCGCACCGGTGTGCCGGTGCTGGTGAAGGTGTCTTATTTTCCGAACTGGAGCGCGCAAGGTGCTCTTGGGCCCTATCGCGTTACACCTAACTGGATGGTGGTAGTTCCAACCGATGAGGTCGTGCAAATGCGGTTCGGAGCAACCGGTGTTGAGTACACGGCCTGGGCCTTAACGCTGTTAGGAGTGATAGCGCTGGCTTACTTTGCGCTGCGCCCGCCCGCCCGCTTCGACACATCTGTATTTCGCCGCACGGCTAATCGATCACTGAGACGTTCACAGGACCTTTCACAGGGTCTTCTCTCAGACCGCATGTCTCACATGCCGTATAGCACGCCCAACCGTCCATCGGTATCGGTGGTGTTGCCGGCTTTCGAAGCCGCCGAACAAGTTGCGAACGCCGTAGCAAAAGTACGCGCATACTTTGCTGACAGGAGTAAAACAGACCCGAGTAAGACAGACCCAGCCGAAATCACCGTGGTGGAAATCATCGTGGTGGATGACGGTTCAAGCGACGACACTGCAGCCAATGCAATGGCCGCCGGGGCCGACCGCGTAATCATCTTCGCCTCAAACAAAGGCAAGGGCGCGGCCGTGCGAGCCGGAATGCTCGCAGCTACCGGAGATATACGCATCTTCACCGATGTGGATCTTTCCTACCCGCCGCAGCAATTAAGCAATCTGATTGAAAAACTAAATCTCGGCGTAGATGTTGCGGTTGGTAATCGCCGCCACGCAGAGTCGATCAGGCTTAACTCTGGCTCGCGTCTGCGTACCGTCGGCAGCCGTTTGTTCAATCTCGCGGCACGCTTGGTGTTGCTGGGGAACTATCGCGACACCCAATGCGGGTTAAAAGGGTTTACCGCTGAAGCGTCGGACTTGATCTTCAATTGCAGTTTTGTAGACGGTTTCGCCTTTGACGTTGAGGTGCTGTACTTGGCTGAGGTGAGCCAACTGCAGGTTGTAGATGTGCCGGTGGTAATAAACCATGAAGCAGACTCGACCGTGAGGTTGGTGCCGCAAGTGTTTTCGATGTTGTCTGCGGTTATGGGGATCCGTCGCCGCGTGGCTAAGGGTGAATACCGCGCGCTTATGACCGCTAACAATCAGCAAGCTGCAAGCCCTGTGGAGCTAATCAACAGCACGGAAGCGAATTAATGGCTAACACGATTGCGCCGGTTTCGGTGCAGATACTGAGTGAGGTAGTGAAGGCCTACGACGTTCGCGGGCTGTATCCACAGCAGCTAGACGCCACTGTTGTACGCGCCCTGGCCGCGGCCTTCGCTAAGCACTGCGGCAGCGGTCAGTTGGTGGTTGGGCGTGACATGCGAACGAGCGGTGAAGAGCTTGCTGCCGCCTTTGCTGAGGGTGCGACCGCTGTCGGCGTGGATGTCATTGACATCGGCCTGGCTTCGACCGACCTGCTTTATTTTGCTTCCGGCCATCTGAACTTGCCTGCCGCGATGCTGACCGCATCACACAATCCGGCGGCTTACAACGGCATCAAGATGTGTGGTCCGGGTGCAACACCAATTGGGTCACAAAGCGGGTTGGCGCAGATTTCAGATCTTGCTCAACAAGGAGCTAAAGCTGCTAGCTCACGCGGACAAGTAACGCAGCTTGACCTGCTAGAGCAGTTCACGCGGCACGTGCATTCGTTCGTTGAGCTTGACGCTCTTGCGCCGCTGCGAGTAGTTGCTGACACCGCCAACGCCATGGGCGGTTACGTGCTGCCGCCGGTGTTTGTCGACCTGCCGTTCAAATTGGACCTGCTGTACCCAGAGCTAGACGGCACGTTTCCTAATCACCCCGCCGACCCCTTACAGGCCGAAAACCTGGTCGATTTACAAGCCATGGTGATTAGCGCTCCGGCCGACATCGGCCTGGCTTTTGACGGTGATGCCGATCGTGTGTTTTTGGTGGACGAGTTAGGTCAACCGGTCAGCGGTTCTCTCACGACCGCCCTGATAGCAACCGGAATCTTGCAGCGTGAGGGTCCAGGACCGATCTTGCACAACCTCATTTGCTCGCGAGTTGTGCCCGAAGCCATCAGCGAGGCTGGCGGTATTCCGGTGAGAACCAGAGTGGGGCACAGCTACATCAAGGCACAGATGGCGCAGACCGGAGCGGCCTTTGGCGGCGAACATAGCGGGCACTATTACTTTGCCCGCAATTACAACGCAGACTCAGGACTGATAGCTGCGTTGGTTGTGCTGGAGCAACTGAGCAAGGCCCCAGGTTCACTGAGTCAGCTGTTGGAACCGCTGAAGCGCTACGCCTCTTCGGGCGAGATCAACTTTGAGATAGCCGAACCCGCAACCACGATCGAGCGAGTGTCGTTGCAATACAAGCAGCTCGCGCAAGATCGTCTTGATGGTTTAACCGTGGAAGGTGTTGACTGGTGGTTCAATTTGCGACCTTCAAATACCGAACCAGTACTGCGTCTAAACGCGGAAGCCGCCAGCGAGGCCGAACTAGCAACCGTGCTTGACAAAATCACGGAGTTGCTGACGCAGAACTCAGACGGACAGGAAGACTGAACGATCATGGCTTTACATCCCGATTTGCTAGCGATTTTGGCGTGCCCACAAGACAAAGGTCCGCTGCATTATCTGGCGGATGAGAGCAAGCTTTACAACCCGCGCCTGGGCTTGACCTATGAGGTCACCAAAGACATCCCGCTGATGTTGATCGAGAAGGCAACACACCTATCGGACGCAGAAAAGGCTCGGCTGGATCAGAGAGTCAGCAGCGAGAAAATTCCATTGAATTTCATGCCCACAAACACGGCGTCGGGCGAGATTTCTGCGGCTGACGGCTCTACCAACGAAGCAACTAGTGGCTAGTACTCCGACAGATACCCCGTCCGATCAGATGGGCATGCGAAATGCGCTGCTCGACTTAGGTCAACAGATGCAGCGCAGCGTCGATGGTGCTGCTGATGTATCGCAACAGGTCGCCAGTCTTGTGAAAGGTGCCGGTGCTGGCATATCCGCTGTCGTATTGGCTGGCATGGGTGGCTCTGGTATTGCTGGAGACATAGTGCGTGCGGTTGGCGAAACCAGTTGCAATGTGCCGATCACCGTGGTTAAGGGCTACGAATGTCCTGTCTTTGTTGGACCGACAACCTTGCTCTTGGCGTTGTCGTTTAGCGGTAATACCGAAGAAACATTGAGCGTGACGCAATCGGCCTACGCCGCCGGAGCGAATGTGATCTCGGTTAGCTCTGGCGGTGAGCTAACGCAGCTTGCCGCGCAGAGAAGCGCTCCTTGCTATGAGGTAGACGCAGCGATTCCGATGCCGCGTGCTGCGGTTGGTGCGATGGCGATACCGCCTTTGTTGGCACTGGCCGCAGCGGGTTTGCTAGGCGACGCCGACCAGCAGATCGCGGCGGCAATAGCTCAAGTCAACACACGCCTAGCAAACCTGGCTGGTGTTCCCGAGCCCAGCAGCCGCGCAGCACAAGACTCTCTGCTGCTTGTTTGCGGTGCGGGCAATCTTGGCGCCGCTGCGGCGTTGCGCTGGAAAACGCAAATAAACGAAAACGCCAAGCTCCCTGCGCTGCTAGGCGAGCTACCGGAGTTGTGTCACAACGAGCTGGCAGGCTGGCAGGTGTCACCCGAAATAGCAGAAAAAACACTGCCATATTTTCTGCGACACGACTATGAGCACCCCCAAAACAAAAGGCGTTTCGAGTTTTACTCTGATGTACTGACAGACGCAGGAGTAACTCGCCCGATTGCGGTTGCGGCGGCCGGCACCAGTCCGCTGGCGCAGATGTTCGATTTGATAGTGATGGGCGACGACCTGTCGCTGCGCTTGGCAGCTTCAATGGGGCGCGATCCCGGGCCGGTCGACATTCTGATGGATCTAAAAGAGCATCTAGCTAAATAAGCAGCTGAGTAAGCAGCCAAATAAGCACAGGAAGAAAGCAGAAAACATGTCGTTCACCTACCGAGTTGCAGATCTGAGCTTGCATGAGGCAGGCCGCAAGCAGATTGAACTAGCCGAAGTCGAAATGCCAGGGCTGATGGAGTTGCGTGCTCGCTACTCCGACGAGCAGCCACTAGCTGGCGAGCGCATCGCCGGTTCGCTACACATGACCGTGCAGACCGCAGTGCTGATTGAGACGCTGACCGCGCTTGGAGCAGAGGTGCGCTGGGCGTCTTGCAATATTTTTTCCACGCAAGACGAAGCCGCTGCGGCCGTGGTGGTTGGACCTAGCGGCACAGTGGATGAGCCTGCGGGAGTGCCGGTTTTTGCCTGGAAAGGTGAAACTCTGCCGGAGTACTGGTGGTGCAACTCACAGGTGCTGTTGTGGCCCGGCTTTAGTGGGCCGAGCCTGATGGTGGATGACGGCGGTGACGTCACAATGCTGACGCATCTTGGTGTTCGTTATGAAGTCGAGGGCCAAGTGCCCGACTCCAGCACCGCCGATTCGCCCGACATGAAAGAAGTGCTGACACTGCTGGGCGATCTCACAAAGCAAGATCCCGAGCCGAATGCCAATTTTTGGCGCGAAATGGTTGCTGACATAAAAGGTGTGTCCGAAGAAACCACAACCGGGGTTGGCCGTTTGTACGAGTTGGCCAGCGCTGGTGAGCTGTTGTTTCCTGCTTACGACGTGAACAACTCGGTAACGAAGTCAAAATTTGACAATCTCTACGGCTGCCGACATTCACTTCTCGATGGAATCAACCGCGCTACCGATGTCATGCTGGGCGCTAAGACGGCTTTCGTAGCTGGGTACGGAGACGTAGGTAAGGGTTGTGCTCAGGCGTTGCGCGGGCAGGGCTGTCGTGTGATCGTCGGTGAGATAGATCCCATCAACGCCTTGCAGGCAGCCATGGAAGGGTTCGAGGTGGATCGCCTGGACAATGTCGTTGGCGAAGTAGACGTGTTTGTTACCGCCACCGGGAACTATGACGTAATCACGGCCGAGCACATGGCGGCCATGAAGCACTTGGCCGTCGTTTGCAATATTGGCCACTTTGACAACGAGATTGATATGGCCGGGCTTGGGAAGCTGTCCGATGTTCAGGTTCGCAACATCAAGCCGCAAGTGGATGAGTACATATTTCCCAGCGGAAACAGCGTGTTGGTGCTGGCCGAGGGGCGGCTAGTCAATTTGGGCTGCGCCACGGGCCATCCGAGCTTTGTGATGTCGATGAGCTTCACCAACCAGGTGTTGGCACAGCTGGAGCTGCAAAAGAAACACGCCGAGCTTGACAGGGCGGTGTATTTGTTGCCGAAGGAGCTTGACGAAGAGGTTGCACGGTTGCACTTAGATGCGCTGGGTGTGAAGCTCACAAAGTTGACGACCGAGCAGGCCGATTACATCGGCGTTAGCCCGAGCGGCCCGTATAAGCCTGAGCATTACCGGTACTAGCACTGAGCGTTATCGGTGCTAGCACTGCTGGGAGTAGCTCTACCCGTTCGCTGGATGCTCATTGGCCAGCACTACTCCCATTAGCGCTGCTGGCTTAGATAAGCCGTGCATTTACTGGTGCTAGCACTGCTGGGAGTAGCTCTACTGATTTAGGTAACACTGACTAAGTAAATGCAGCTTGAAAATTGCTGGTTGCCGTCTACTTTGAGGCGGTGCTGTTTGAGGTGAGATGTCCAGGCTGTGGCCGCCTCGGCTGGTGTCCATGCGAGGATTGCATTTCACTCACGAGCCCGATCAAACCACTGCCAGGGGCTATTGCCGAGCCTGGTGGCATTACAGGAGCGTCCACAACCTGCTCTTTGTTTTGGCATGAAGGGGTTGCGCGCGAGTTTGTCTTCGCTCTGAAGTTTCGGCGAGAGCGCAGCATCGCACGTTGGTTTGGAGACGCTCTGGCCGACAACGTTCGCTCGATTCTCTCAGGCATGGTCACTTCAGAAATAGATCTGGTTACCTGGCCGCCGACCACGACCGCACAGCGCCACAAGCGTGGTTTCGATCAGGCTGAGGTATTAGCGCGCAGAGTGGCGCGACGACTGGCCGTTCCCGCACGCAGGCTCTTGGTGCGCACCAGCACCGTTTCCCAAAGTGGGCTGGGGAGAGCCGAACGCCTGATGGGACCGGTCTTCGTCCCGACGGGCACTATTGACCAAGGCACAGGCAACTCAAGTGCAGCCGACCCAGGCTTGCCTCGCACGGTTTCCGTCTTAGTAGTTGATGACGTGCTTACTACTGGCGCAACGTTGCGAGCGGCAGTAGCAGCGATTCAGTCAGGCGTATCAACAGGCCTGCGTGAACAAGCCGAACAAGAGGTAATAGTTCACGCGGCGTCATGCACGCGCGCCCGCTACCAAGTGCCACCAGAAAGTAACCAAAAATTCTCATCTAGGGCTAATAAGGCTGGCGGTAGCCTTTAAACCATGGGTGTAATGCAGCGAATTCTCCGTGTGGGAGAAGGAAAAAAGCTTCGTGCCCTGGAGTCGCTGGTGCCTGACATCAATGCAGTCGAGCCCGCAATACAAAAGCTGACAGATGAGCAGCTCCGCGCTCGTACAGACGACTTTCGCAACCAGCTTGCCAATGGTGCCGATCTAAACGATCTGCTGATTGAGACATTCGCTGTTGCACGTGAAGCCGCTCAACGTGTCATCGGTCAACGCCACTACGACGTGCAACTTATGGGCGGCATGGCACTGCATTTTGGTTGGGTAGCCGAAATGAAAACCGGTGAAGGAAAAACGCTGGTTTCTACCTTGCCTGTTTATCTAAACGCCCTTTCCGGCAAAGGTGTTCACGTGGTTACCGCCAACGAATATCTCGCCAGCCGTGACGCCGAATGGATGGGACACATCCACCGTTTTCTCGGTTTGGAAGTAGGGCTAGTGGTGCCAGGCAATGCCGACACCGTCAACAAGCGTGAGCAATACGCCGCTGACGTCACCTACGGCACCAACAACGAATTCGGCTTTGACTACCTGCGAGACAACATGGCGCCAGAGTCTGAGTTACAGGTTCAACGCGGTCATAGCTACTGCATCGTTGACGAGGTTGACTCAATCCTCATTGATGAAGCGCGCACGCCTTTGATTATCAGCGGGCGGATCGCTGATGTGGCCCGCATGTACGAACGGTTCGCGGCGATTGCGCGTTCGATGAATCGTGATACCGACTACGAAGTAGAAGAAGACAAGCGCAACGTTGCGATCCTTGAGCCAGGCATCGAAAAGGTTGAGCAAGCACTCGACATTGAAAACCTTTACGACCAAAACTCCGCCAGCCTGGTGCCTCAGCTGAGTGCAGCCTTACGAGCCAAGGAGTTGTACAAGCGTGACAAGGACTACGTCGTCCAAAACGGTGAGGTAAAGATCGTCGACGAGTTCACAGGCCGCATCTTGGATGGCCGTCGCTGGAGCGAAGGTTTGCATCAGGCGATAGAGGCCAAAGAAGGCGTCAAAATTAAAGAAGAAAACCAGACGCTGGCCACGGTCACCTTGCAGAACTATTTCAAGCTCTACGACAAGTTGGCCGGTATGACCGGTACCGCTGAGACCGAAGCCGCAGAGTTTGGGAACACCTACGGACTTGACGTAGTGCCGATCCCAACTAACCGGCCGTTGAACCGGGCCAGCCATTCTGACTTGATCTACAAGACCGAGGCTTCAAAGTTTGAAGCGGTGGTGGATGACATCTCAGAACGCAGCGCGAACGGTCAACCGGTTTTGGTGGGCACCATCAGCGTGGAGAAATCAGAAAGGCTGTCGCGTGCTCTGGAACAGCGCGGTGTCAAGCACCACGTTCTGAACGCCAAGGAACATCACCGCGAGGCTGAGATCATCACCCAAGCTGGCCAGATCGGAGCGGTAACCGTTGCGACAAACATGGCTGGGCGCGGCGTGGACATCTTGTTAGGTGGCAATCCCGAAGGTCTTGCGCGTCATGACCTGATAGTCGACAAGCGCGACCCGGATGATCCGGCCAACGCCGAGGACTTGGCAGCGTTAGCTAGCAAGTACGAGCAAGAATGCGAAGAGCAAAAGGCCGAGGTGCTAAAGCTTGGCGGGCTTTTCGTGCTGGGCACTGAACGCCACGAGTCACGCCGTATTGACAATCAGCTACGCGGTCGTTCAGGCCGTCAGGGCGATCCGGGCGAAAGTCGGTTCTACCTGTCGCTGGAAGATGATCTGATGCGCATGTTTGCGACCACTGCGATGAATTGGGTCATGGATAAGTCCCTGCCCGACGATGTTCCCCTCGAAGCCAAGATGGTGACCAAAGCCATCGAGCGGGCACAGAACAACGTTGAGCAGCGCAACGCCGAGTCGCGTAAAAACGTCCTCAAGTACGACAACGTGATGAACGAGCAACGCAAGGTGATGTACTCCCGGCGTAAGCAAATATTGAGCGGCATCGACCTGCGTGAGGCGGCACTGGAGTATCTAACCGAAGCCGTGACCGACTTGGTTGATGAGTACTGCAGTTCCGAACATGCCAGCGAATGGGACCTAGACGGACTGCTAGTCGGGATTCACGAGTACTGGCCCACTCAGCTAACGGCTGAGCAGTTAGCGCAACGCAGCAGTGCAAACGCAAACGACGCAAATGAGATAGAAGCGCTATTACTTGAAGACGGGCAGAAGCACTACGAGGCACGCGAGGTTGAACTCGGACCTGAGCTGATGCGAACCGCGGAGCGTCAGGTGCTGTTGGGGCTGCTGGATCAGCGTTGGCGAGACCATCTCTCAGCGATGGATCACCTGCGTGACGGCATTCATTTACGTGGGATCGGCCAAAAAGACCCGGTAGCGGAATGGCAACGTGAGGGTTTTGACATGTTCTCGGAGATGCTGAAGCACACCTACCAAGACTTTGTGAAGCACATCATGCATGTGGAGCTGACAAAGCCGGAGCAGACAAAAAAACCGAATCAGAAACAGGCCAAACAAGCCGAGCCAAGCGCATCACAACTGCAGTATTCCGCGCCCGATGGAACTAGCTCTGGTGGCGGAACAGCGCAGCCAGCTCAACCCGGTGCCCAACAACCCAGTGTTAATCAGCAAGGCTCTCGACAGCAGGTGCTGGCAGGTGCAAGAAGTGGCGGGCCCGCAGGGGGTGGCTCAGCGCTGCAGCAGGCCGCAACTCGCGGTGCAACCCGTTCTGCTGGCTCAACCACGACGGTGACGGCGCGCCCAAAAAATATCGAAACGGGTCGCAAGTTAGGGCGCAACGATCCATGCCACTGCGGTTCTGGTCGCAAGCTAAAGCACTGCCACGGCCGCTGAAAAACACCTAGCTAATAATGCCAACTGACCGTCAGTGGAGTGATTACCCCGGCGCGCTTGTCGAACTAGAACGCCGAGTAGCGCAAGCCCAAATATATTTGGGTGTTCAGGCCGCGCGCGCCCTGCGTGAAGAGCTATCCGAGGCCGCAGCCGATCCCGGCCTATGGAATGACGCTGATCACGCCCGTTCGGTAACGACTCGTTTGGCAAATGTCACCGACGACATTGAACACTGGGAGCAGGTAAGCAGGGCATTCGATGATCTGTCTGCTCTGTTCACGCTGGCCGACGAAGAGGGCGACCAAAGCTTGGCGCCTGAGCTCGACGTGGCCATAATTGAGCTAGAGGCTCAACTTGACGAAATTGAGCTGCTGGCGCTGTTGGGTGGCGAACATGACGAAAACGATGCCGTGTGTGAGGTTCATTCGGGAGCCGGTGGAACAGACGCTTGTGACTGGGCCGAGATGTTGCTGCGGATGTATCAACGTTGGGCCGAACGTCGCGGCTTTGAGGTTCAGCTGATCGAGGCCACCGACGGTGGAGCGGCTGGCATTAGCTCGGCGACTTTTGAGGTAAAGGGACGCCATGCGTTCGGATTTCTCCAAGCCGAACGCGGCGTACACCGGCTGGTTCGCATTTCACCTTTTGACACACAGTCGCGTCGTCACACCGCTTTTGCTTCGCTTTCGGTGGTGCCGCTTTTTGAAGAGGTATCTGACGAGGTTGAGATCGATGAGAAAGACCTGAGGATCGATACCTACAGATCGTCAGGAGCGGGCGGTCAGCACGTGAACGTGACGGACTCTGCGGTGCGAATCACACATCTGCCCACCGGCTCAGTGGTGGCATGCCAGAACGAACGAAGCCAACATCAAAACAAAGAGCGCGCCATGAAGATGCTTGCCGCCAAGCTGGCCGATCTTCAGCGCACCGAGCGGGAGGCCGAAATGGGTGTGCTAGCGGGCGAACAGCGCGAGGTGGCCTGGGGCAGCCAGATTCGCAACTACGTGTTACACCCCTACCAGCAAGTGAAAGATCTGCGAACAAGCCTGGAGATAGGCAACGTGGATGCGGTGTTGGACGGGGATATTGATGCCTTCATGGAAGCGTTTTTGCGCTGGCGCGCAACGCAAAATATCCGCACTTAATTACGGCCTAAACCCCCGCCGGGAAGCCCTGCCGCTAAACCTGGTTAAACCTGCCGTAGTCTTATTTTTGCCCGATGATCCGCTTAGAAAACGTTACGAAGATCTACAAAGGGGCCACCCGAGCGCTAGATGATGTGTCGATCAACATCGCCAAAGGTGAGTTTGTGTTCATTGTGGGCCCATCAGGTTCGGGCAAATCCACGCTGCTGCGCTTGTTGACGCGTGAGGAAACCGTCTCCAGCGGCCAGATCCATGTGGCTGGCAAGGATTTGCAACAGTTGAGCAACTGGAAGGTGCCGTATTTGCGACGCAATGTCGGTTCGGTGTTTCAAGATTTCAAGTTGTTGCCCAACAAAACGGTCTATGAGAACGTTGCCTTTGCGCTAGAGGTGATTGGTAGGCCCGAGGAAGCTATGCGCAAGCAGGTGCCAGCAATCTTGGAAGTTGTCGGATTGGGCGGCAAGGAAAACCGTCTACCGGATGAGCTTTCGGGCGGTGAGCAGCAGCGGGTGAGCGTTGCGCGGGCCTTTGTGAACCGGCCGTTGATATTGCTAGCCGATGAGCCGACCGGAAACCTTGACCCTTCCACCTCAATTGATGTGATGGTTCTGCTAGATCGTATTAATCGGCTTGGTACAACCGTGGTGATGGCGACTCATGATCAGCAGATCGTGGATCAGATGCGGCGAAGGGTGATTGCCCTGCGTCAAGGACGGCTTGAGCGTGACGAGCTATCCGGCGGTTACAACCGTGAAGCCGTGCCCACGGCCGTGCAGTAGCTAACGATGTCGTAGTTAGCAATGAAGCGACTTAGGTATTTTTCTCGTGAAGCGTGGATAAACAGCCGTCGTAACCCAACTCTGACTTTTGCCGCGATCCTCACCGTGGCAGTGGGAGTGATGCTGGTGGGGATGGGCCTGATGGCTCGCTATGCCAGCGGAAATGCTCTAGGACGCTGGGAAGGTGGAGTGCAGTTCGAGGTTTTTCTGCAACCAGACAGCACCCCCAACCAAATTGATGTTATCGGCCAGGAGCTGATTTCCCATCCAGATATTGAGCGCGTGGATTTCTTCTCACAGGCCGAAGCCGCCGCATTGCTGCGCCAGACATTGGATGGCCAGCCTGAGTTACTAGCGGTGATAAGCGAAGAATCCCTGCCGTCGTCATATCGAGTTGTGCCGCGCACGCCTCAGGCCGAACTGATTGAGTCGTTGGCGTCTCAGTTTCGAGAACGGCCTGGAGTGTTTGCTGTCGAAACAGGGCGAACCCAGGTAGACGCAATTCGAACTTGGTTCGATTCGTTCCGCTGGATCGTGCTGCTGTTATCGATTGTCTTGTCAGCAGCTAGCGCGATGTTGATCTTTAACTCCATTCGAGTTGCTGTGTTTGCTAGGCGACGAGAGATAGAAGTAATGCGCCTTGTTGGCGCTACCAACGGATTCATCCGGTTTCCGTTTGTGCTCGAAGGCATCGTGCACGGCCTAATCGGCGGAATAATCGGTGCGTTTACCGCAGGGCTGTTGCGCGCACACGTGGAGGACCTGTTTGGGCGTTCCGACGTGCTGGCGTTTTTCCGCTCGTTTGTTGTTACCTCGTCACAGTTTCGAACCGTGGTTGTGCTGACGGTCTTGCTGGGAGTGCTGTTGGGTGCGGTCAGCTCGGCATTTGCAGCGGGACGCTTTTTAGATTCCTAATCTTTAGCCTCTGCTATAAGTGCAGTAAGCAAAAGCAAAGATAGGAATCACATGTGAAACCCTTGCCTGTCGTCGAAACCACTATTTGATAAGTGCAGTAAGCAAAAGCAAAGATAGGAATCACCCGATGCCCGAGTTTGAAACGATTATTTATGAGGTTGCTGACCGTGCCTTGACGATCACGCTCAACCGCCCCGAAAAGCTCAACGCCTATAACGGCCGGATGCATCACGAGGTCCTAGAGGCGCTCGATTTGGCCGATGCCGATGACAACGTGCGAGCGGTGATCTTCACCGGCGCCGGGCGCGCCTATTGCGCCGGGGCTGACCTGAGCCGTGGCGCTGAGACGTTTGACTACGACAGCCAAAACGACGACGCCAAAGCTGAACGCCAGGCAGCTAGGGGAGACGAAGGAAACAGTGATCTGAGCTGGATGCGTGACGGCGGCGGCCTGTTGTCGTTGAGGCTTTATGAGTTCAACAAACCGCTGATTGCGGCCATCAACGGGCCAGCCGTGGGAGTAGGTGTAACGATGACCTTGCCGATGGACATCCGCCTGGCTTCGACCCAGGCCCGAGTGGGTTTTGTGTTTAGCCGTAGGGGAGTAGTGCCCGAGGCGTGCTCGTCCTACTTTTTGCCGCGTGTGGTAGGTATCGGCAAAGCCTTGGAGTGGGCTTACAGCGGTCGAGTGTTTGACGCAGCGGAGGCTTTGGAGGGTGGACTGGTGACTGCGGTGCTAGAACCCGATGATCTACTGCCTCGAGCCAAAGAAATAGCAGCTGAGATTGCGGAAAGCACTTCAGCAATTTCGGTGACGATGATTCGGCACATGATGTGGCGGATGTTGGGAGCCGATCATCCGATGGAGGCTCACAAGATTGACAGCCGCGGCATCTACTACCTGGGGCGTGGAGAAGATGCGCACGAAGGTGTGGCGTCGTTCCTAGAAAAGCGGCCACCAGAGTTCACCTTGCAGACCAGCAGAGATATGCCTGAGTTCTTCCCTTGGTGGGAGCAGCGACTTTTTGAGTAAAGCGCGCTCAAGCGCTAGTGGCCTAGTAGGCAACGAACCTTGTGCCAGCAGATTCTGTATCGGCGAACTCAGTACCCGCAGACATAGCTATTGCGTGTGGCGATGGGTTTGTAGCGCAGCCGAGCAACTTGCCTGGGCTTGTTAGATCAGAGTTGGTTAGCCAAGAACTTCAGGCGTTACCGAGTGTTGGTGAGCCGCTTGCTGGCGATCTAGCTGCCAGGGAACCAGCGATAGCAATCACTTATCTGCGACCTGGTCGCTGGGTCGGTTATGTGAGTTTCAGCGACAAACGCACTGTGCCCGCAAATACAGTGCTCACAAGCCCTGTGCTCGCAAGCACCGTGGTGAAACGTCTGCGAGTTGCGGGCCACTCGGCCGTGCTGGGACCACCAGATAGCAGCCACCTGCCGAGCTTTATCAACCGCAATAGTGCTACCTATGTAAACAACGATCTAGCTATTTGTTTTCCGTGGGCACCTTGCGATGCCGCGCAGGTGGTTGAGATAGATCCCGGAGCTGCTTTTGGTGCCGGTTCACACCCATCAACAGTGCTGGCGGCGCGTGAGCTAGCGAGCGCTTTGATTTGCCCAGTATCGGCTAACCCAGTTTTAGGTCAGGCCAGCTCGGTCCAAGCAAGGTCTTCCCAAAGCGTGCTTGATGTTGGCTGCGGAAGCGGCGTGCTCGCTCTGGTTGCTGCTCGTTGCGGAGCAGCTGAGGTGCTAGGCATTGATATAGATCCGGCAGCGGTGAGTTGTGCCCAACGCAACGCGAAAATAAACGGCCTAGAGCACATCGCAAGCTTTTCCATCTTCCCGGTTAGCGAGCTCACTCAGACGTATGACGTGGTGGTCGCAAACATCGGCGCAAGCACGCTTGGTGACCTAGCCCCGGAGTTGACAGCCCGGCTAGCGCCTGGCGCTCGCTTGATTCTCAGCGGTATCTCAGCCGCCCAGGTTTCTCGTTTGCAGGCTTTGTTCACCAAACTGGGGTCCACCAAACTGGAACATGGTGTGATCTTTGAAGCCCCCAAGCGGCTTGATGACTGGTGCGTCCTGGTTGGAGCGAAGCGCTAGGTAAGCGCAAACGAAGCGCTAACAGGGCCAAACAGAGCGCAGTAACTAAGGTTGTCCGCAAGAGCCTCGCAACGATTTACAAGCTCCACCGCAAAAGAGCGTGGTTAACTTTGTCTAGCGTATTATTGAACTCTCAAGCAACTAAGGGGAATCATGCACGTTGGCACTTCGGTGATCTTTCAGAATCCGAGTGAAGATCTTTCGGATCAACAGGTTTATGCCCGAGACATAGCGCTGGCGCTCCAAGCGGAGCCAATGGGCTATGACTCGATTTGGAGCGTTGAACACCACTTCACCGACTACACGATGTGTCCCGACGTGCTGCAGTTTCTGACCTTCATGGCAGCATCTACCAAGAAAATCCAGCTCGGCTCGATGGTTTGCGTATTGCCCTGGCATGACCCACTGCGAGTTGTGGAACAGATCTCAATGCTTGACAACCTCTCCGGTGGTCGGCTGATTCTGGGCCTGGGGCGTGGCACCGGCAAGGTGGAATTTGACGGCTTTCGAGGTGAGATGCCAACCGCTCGCAAGCTGTTTGGAGAATCCGCCGAAATGGTTCTGAACGCACTTGAGAATGGCTACGCCGAATATGACGGCGAGATTGTGAAACAGCCTCGGGTAGATATCAGGCCGCGTCCGTACGGGTCAATGCGAGGGCGTGCCTATGCGGCTGCCATATCACCGGAGTCGGCGCGGATCATGGCCGAACTGGGCGTTGGCATTTTGATCGTGCCGCAAAAGCCGTGGCCGGTGCTTGAGGAGGAATTGCAGGAATACCGAGACGTGTACCGCAATGCCAACAACGAAGAACCGCCAGCACCAATTGTGGCTGGCTGGACCTTTGTCGACAAGAGCGCTGACCGGGCTGAGGAGATGGCTCACCGCTACATCGGTGGCTATTGGGACTCAATCATCAAGCACTATGAGTTTGACAAGCCGCACCTGAAGGACACTCCGGGCTACGAGCATCACGGCTTGATGTATGACCGGCTGACGGCGCCGGGCGGTATGGAAAAGATGACCGAGTTTTTCATGGGGCTGCAGCTTTGGGGCACACCGCAACAGGTGCTTGACAAGATCATTTATCTACAGGAGCGCACCTACATGGATTCCTATGTCGGCGTATTCAGCTATGCGGGAATGCCGGCCGAGGAAGCGCAGAGAAACATGGAACTGTTCGCTAGCGACGTAATGCCAGGGCTAAAAGCACTGGCTCCCGTTAACGAGCGGCTCGGAGCGGCTGCGTAGCGGTTGCTCGCGGGTTATAGCGCGGCGGCGTAGCGGTTGCTCGCGGGTTATAGCGCGGCGGCGTAGCGGTTGCTCGCGGGTTATAGCGCGGCGGCGTAGCGGTTGCTCGCGGGTTATAGCGCGGCGGCTTAGCGGCTACTCGCTGCATGACTGCGCGGTTGTGGATCGTCACCCCAGCCGGTAAGCGCGAGGCTTATCACGCATAACGCAATTGCCAGCACAAACGCTGGCAGGAAAGAATCAAACAGGTCGGCGGCCAGCCCGCCCACTTGTGGGCCAAGCGCTAGCCCGGCGCCGAACACGATGGTGACCAAACCGTAGGCAGCACCGAAGGAGTCTCCGTCTAGATGGCCAGCGATATGCGCCACTATTGCGGCGATATGGCCGGTGAACGAGACCCCAAAGACAAATGCTCCGATTAGCGCTGCAACCGGGTTGCCGCTAGCCGTGGCGACTATGCCGGTGATGGCAAGCAGCAAACCGATCGCAATGCTGCGGCGCGAGCCGAGCTTGTCCACGAGTGCGCCAAGCAACGGCCCGCCAAACATGCTGCCTACCCCGATAAGAGAAAAGGCCACGGCGGCAGTAGTCGAAGATAGTCCGGCGTCTTCGGTAAGCAAAGCGACAGTGAAGGTCAGTACAAGGGAGATGACCGCGCCGAACATGCTGTAAATCCACATAGTCAAACGCCAAGCTGGCACCTGCTTCAACGCCTTGGCAGCGACGCGCAAGCGGGACTGCGAGCTGGCCGAAGCTGGGGTTATTGCTGAGTCATCTGGCGAAGCTGGGGTTGTTGCTGAGCTAGCTAGTGAAGCTGGGGTTGTTGCTGAGCTAGCTAGTGAAGCTGGGGTTGTTGCTGAGCTAGCTAGTGGAGACCGCTTGCCGAGATGTCGGGTTGTCACGACCAATGCCACAACCACAACAATCCCGATAGCAAACTCAACCAGGTACACCAAACGCCACCCACGTTGCGAAATAGCCGCATCGATGACCGATGCAGCTACTAACCCGAGCCCGACACCGCCGGTGATCCAACCCGCTGCCACGCCGCGCTTACTTGCACCTAACACCTCGGTGGCGATGCCCGGTGCGGTTACCCAAACACCGGCCGCGGTAGCTCCTGCTAACACCATCGTCGCTGTTACTAGTCCGATAGATGGACTCCAGGCCAGCAGCGCCAACGTCACGACCACACCGAACAATCCGGCCTTGACTGTTCGCCCCATGCCGACGCGTGCCACCGTTGCGCTGACTAGAACCGAGCCGAGCAGGTAAGCCAGCAAGTTGAGCGAGCCAAGCGCACCAGCGATGGTGTTGGAGAGGCCGAAATCGTCTCGAATGTCGGTGAACAGCAGGGAATATGTAAAACGTCCGAACGACTGACTAACCGCGACCGCTGCAGCAAGGGCTGCCAGGGGCGCCCAAAGTCGTCGGCCTATGGGTGGATCATCCACCGAAGGTCGTAGCAATCTGCTGATCTAGCGATGGATAGGTGGTCAATCGTGTGGCCAGGTGATTTCGCTCACCGGAGGCCGTTGGCCGAAGATGTGTTCGGTAGCGACTACTCGCCGTGGCGAACGTTTCGTATCCGCAAATTTTGCTACGTCCGCAACGATCGTGTTGACATCGTTTTCGTCTCCAAAAAAGCGTGTGCGCAGGTCTGTTTCAGACTCAAACGCGACTAATGCGAACCCGTCGTAATGCTCGCCGGACAAGGTCGCAACGACGCTCAGCTGTGTGTAATCCCACATGCCGGGGTGGTGCTTCAGAGCTAATGGCGCATGAGTGTCACGCCAATGCTTGTCGGCTTGGGCATGTGTTAGCTCCGGATTGTGAATCAACGCAAACACAGCGGTGACACCAGGTGAGGGTTCACCCGGCACAACCTCGATCGGACGTGAGCGAATCACGCGCGAGAACACCACGTAAAGCCCTAGCTCTGCCGCTGGCAAGAGGGTGTCGATGTCGTCGCTCGTCGCTCGCACCAGAGCTTGGAACGGTCGCGCCTCTTCTTCGGCGCCTCCGTCTGTAGGGACGGTATCTTCGCCGCCTCTTTTTCTAGAGGTATAGAGCACGCCGCTAGTTGCCTGAGCTACAGCGTTAGCGGCTTCGATGTCGTTGCTAACAGCAACCAGTTCTTGCACTATCGCTACCGCCCTTCGAACTCGGGGGTGCGCTTATCTAGGAATGCTTGAACGGCTTCTTTGGTGTCGTTGGTTGTGAAGTTCACCGTCTGCGCCAGGCCCTCGCTCTCTAGGGCGGTAGCAAAATCGGCGCTGGCGTTCATGGTGAGCAGGCGTTTAGTCATGGCTAGTGCCAGTGGCGGACCAGCCGCTAAGCGATTAGCCCAGTCGGCGACCTCGTCATCAAAGCGGTCGCTAGGAATGACTGCGTTTACAAATCCAAAATCTTGGGCCGTTTTGGCGTCTATCACGTCTCCAAAAAATGCCAACTCCTTGGCGCGGTGCAAACCGATAAGGCGAGGCAAGATCCAGGTGCCGCCGAAGTCAACGGAGAGACCGCGTTGAGCGAATATCTCACTGAATCGAGCCTGATCGGATGCCAAGATCAGGTCGCACGCCAACGCCATGTTCATCCCGGCCCCTGCAGCTACCCCGTTTACCTTGGCGATCACTGGAACCATGATCGAGTACAGCCCAGACAAGGTCTGGTGAATGACGTTCATGGATTGCAGCTGGTGCATCTTGGGGCTTTCACCAGCCAGGTCGGCCCCGCTACAGAAAGCGTCACCGGCGCCGGTCATCACTACGCAGCGCACGTCGGGGTCCGCTCCTAGTTCGCTCCAGGTTTCACGTAGCTCACGCCACATCACAAAATTGGCAGCGTTCTTGCGTTCGGGTCGATTCATCGTGACCGTTACGACACCGTTGTCGGCCGCATCGATTATCAGAGTTTCAAGAGTTTTGGATTCCATACCGCGACAATAGTTAGGTAGCTAGGCGCATTGCCTCAAATTCGCCCGAGGTCTAGATCCAAACTGCCACGGGCGATGTTGGCGTACAGCACATCTGTAGGGCCTTCGACCAGGCGAAACGACCGTACCCGCCGTAAAATTTCGCTGAGTGCGTGAGTGTTGGCCAGTGCCTGACCGCCCATTATCTGCACCGCCTCATCGACCAGCTGTCCAACGGTCTCGGTTGCGATGGCTTTAGCTGCCATCACCTCATTGACGGAGTTTTCGCCAGCATCAATTATGCGAGCGGTTCGATAAACGGCGCTTCGGGCTGCATAGGCGCTTACACGCAGCGCACCGAGTTTGCTGCGTGCGGTTTCGTGGCCTGCGATTGAACCGGTTTTTCCGGAAGATGCCTTAGCTGAGTGCCTGCCTAGATGCTGTTCAACCAGGTCAATCACGAATGCGCACAAACCCACGCTGTTAGCGGCCAGCGCCATTCGAACGCCGCTTATCTGGCTAAGTGCGCGTCCCATGCCTTTGCCGGGTTGGCCGAGCACGTGGCTAGTTGGCACACGAACATCGGTAAAGGCGAACGCAGCGTGATGGCTGCCATCAAGCGAGCCAAACCGTCGCACCAACTTCACGCCCGGACGGTCGGTTTCAATGAACACCATTGCGGGGCCGCTGTTTTCAACTTCCACCAGCGTGTTGATGAAGTGGGCATCAGCGCCACCGGTTACATAGGACTTTTGCCCATTCACCACCAACTCGTCACCCTCGGTTCGCGCCCAGGTTGAGCGAGTCGCGTCAGCGGGCTCGGTAAAGCCGAAGCTGCCGCGTAACTCGCCCGACAGATACTTCGACAACATCTTCGTGCGCAATGGTTCGCTGGCCCCTGATAGCAAGGTGGGAGCGGGCCCGAAGATGCCTGCCAAATGCCCGACATTGCGCCGGCTAAGAGCGTCTCGCACTATCACCAGGTCCAGAGCGGGTGTGGCGCCTGAGGTTGGGTTTTCTTGGTCTGAGACTGGAACTGTGTCTTGTTGCGTTAAATCCCAGATGCCAGCTTCCTTGGATGCGGCCATGATGGCGATGTACAGATCGGCCGCGGTTCCATCATCCTCTGGCTCTTCGGCACCAGGCTGGCCAGCTTCTGGCGGCTGGGCCTTGACTAGCTCCGTGATCCGCTGCGCAAGCGATTCTGCGCGATCGCGTAGAATCGCTTGATCAGGATTTAGAAAATCAGGCACAGCAGACCCGTAATGGTGGAGGTGGCGGGAATCGAACCCGCGTCCTTCAACGTTTCAATGAGTCTTCTCCGAGCGCAGTCGCTAAAAAATTGTTGGGCACAGGCAAGTTAACGACACCCAACCTGCGCCTTAGTTAGACGTTTTGTGTCCCCAGCACCCCATCAACAAAGGTGTTGAGCAAGCTTCGCAGTTGATGGCACCGGTACCCGCGAAGCAGGGGCACTCAGGCCGACTCACTACTTAGAAACTAAGCGGCGAGCGCCAGGTCGACTGTGTTGTCGTTGGCGTTTGTAGTTGTTCCGGCTCTTTAACGTGGCTCCGGAGACCACGGCTCGCTTCATTCACTTCAACCGTCAAAGTCAATACCGATCACCCCCGTAGTTGATAAGTCAGTTTTAAACAGCAAAAAAGAGCATCCGCTCTGAATTACCGCAGACGCAACTGTACCGGTAAGGCACCTAAAACCTCTAGAGCCCCTAGTAACAGACCCGATTCTGTGGCAGAACTGTTACAGAACTGCTACCCGGGGAGCCAGTTAGCGGCGTCGATACCGCAATGCACGCTCGGCTTCACGATCACTTTCGCGTTTGCGTAGTGCTTGCCGCTTGTCGTATAGACGCCTGCTCTTGGCTAGAGCCAGCTCCACTTTGGCGAAACCATTTACGAAGTACAGCGAAAGCGGAATGAGCTGCAGGCGCTCCCGTTCCACACGCGCGCGCAGCCGGTCAATTTCGGCGCGCTGCAACAACAGCTTGCGTGGCCGGTCAACCACGTGAGCATCGTGCGCGGCCGCATGGCTCCACGGTGCGATATGCAGCCCCATTAGCCACATTTCATTGCGACGGACTACCGCGTATGCCTCATCCATCTGCACATTGCGAGCCCGTATTGATTTCACCTCTGTACCGCGCAGAACTATTCCGCATTCAAACGTGTCAAGCACGTCATAGTTCGCACGAGCGCGGCGATTGCTAGCCACCACCATGCGCTCAGTTGCTTGACTGGGTGGCACCCTTGCGAGGGTACCTGGGGCGATTTTGGAAAGTCCGCCTTAGCCTTGTGAGTAATCAGTGCTTGTTCAGGAGAGATTGATGTCTGTAACAGTTCGACTGCCAACGGTGCTGCGACCGCACGCCAATGGAAAGTCAACCGTCGATGTTGAGGCGTCGACGGTGTTGGAGGCAGTAGACAACTTGATCGAGCAGTTCCCCGGGATCAAATCAAATCTGCTGAATGATGACGGCAGCCTGCACCGTTTCGTCAATGTCTATGTCAACGACGAAGATGTCAGATACCTAGAGCAGATGGATACCCCGGTAGCCACGGGAGATGAGCTGTCGATACTGCCTGCCGTAGCAGGCGGAAAATAACTCGGTCATTTCAACAAACTGGCTGAATGACCGCGTATCGCAATATAGAGGAGTTAATCGGCAACACTCCGATGCTTGATGTGAGCGCGCTAAGCCCAAATCCTGAAGTTGAAATCTGGGCGAAGCTGGAAGGACACAATCCGACCGGTTCGGTGAAAGATCGCATTGCTTTAGCGATGGTGAACAAAGCCGAAAATGAAGGCCGCCTCAAGCCAGGGTCAATCATTTTGGAGCCGTCATCAGGCAACACCGGGATCTCTCTAGCGCTGATTGCACGTCGGCGTGGGTATCAGCTGAAAGTAGTGCTGCCAGAGAATGTGTCACCCGAGCGCCAGCAAATGCTGCAGGCCTTTGGAGTCGAGACCATCACCAGCCCGGGTGAGCAGGGCTCAAACGGCGCGGTGCGTATGGCGCAGGAGCTGGCCGCCGAGCACGATGATTGGGTGATGCTGTTTCAGTACGGCAACGCTGATAATCCTCAGGCGCATTACGACACCACCGGCCCAGAGATCCTGACCGACGTTCCGCAGATCACACACTTTGTTGCGTGCTTGGGTACCAGTGGCACGTTGCTGGGTGCCGGCCGCTATCTGCGAGAGCACAAGTCCAAAGTTGAGATTTGGGCGATAGAGCCACCAGCGGGAGAACGTGTGGAAGGGCTTCGCAACCTGTCAGAAGGGTTCGTGCCACCAGTGTTTGACGAGTGGAACGGGCTCGAGCTGCTTGACCGCAAGATGATCGTGCGTCAGCGAGAAAGCATTGAGGGCACGCGAGAATTGCTCAATAAAACCGGGGTGTTCGCCGGCATCTCGTCTGGGGCTGCGCTGGCTGGCGCTCGCAAGGCCGCCGAACAGATCGAAAGCGGTGCGGTGGTGTTTGTGGCAAGCGACCACGGCTGGAAATACCTGTCAACAAACGCTTGGGACGATGACTTAGACACAGCGGTGCAACGTCTAGGTGATGTGATCTACTTCTGATGGCCTTGATCTTTGTGACCGTCGCAAGGTCTAGCCTCAATACATGGCCGTGGAACTGCTAGCGCTGTGAGTGGGCTTTCCGTCAAGGTTCTGGGGTGTTCGGGCAGCTACTCCTCGCCGGGAGACGCTTGCAGCGGTTACCTGGTGTGCAACGACTCCACCACCATCTGGGTTGACTGCGGTCCAGGCACTTTGTCCAATCTGCAAAAAGACGTTTCTTTGGGCGACTTGGATGCCATCGTCATATCACACCATCATCCCGACCATTGCGCCGAGTTGCCTGTGGTTTACAACGCTGCTAGGTACTACTTAGGCATTGATCAGATACGGGTGGTGACCACTGAGGATGTGCGACAAGTAACTGAGGCCTTCCAAAACGGTGGGGACACCAACGATTTGTTTAATTGGCAGATTGTCAAAGGTGGTGACACCGTCCAGGTGGGCGACATCAGCATTCGTTTTTCACAGACGGACCATCCGGTAGAGACGTTGGCGATGCGTTTTGACGACGGAGAAAGCTCGGTGGTTTACACATCTGATACTGGCGTAAACTGGTCGCTGTCTGAGTTGGGAACTGAGCCAGATTTGGTTGTCGGGGAGGGCACATTCTTGGCTGCCAACAACAGCATTGGCCCGCACGTGACCTGTGAATGGATAGCCAATGAGGCCAACGCGGTGGGCGCAAAACAGCTGGTGGTTACTCATGTTCCGCCAGGGTCGGACCCGGCCGATCACTTGACGGAGGCCGCAGCAGTTTTTGCTGGATCGGTGTCAGTGGCCACCGAAGGAGCCGTGTACCAGGTTTGATGGCCCCGATATTTATTGCCCTGCTACAACAACTCGTTTAGAAAAAGCAACAATGCAAGAAGCAATACGCCCCGATGGCCGCGCTGCCGATGAGCTGCGGCCAATCACTTTCGAGCGTTATTACACAAAGCAAACGCCCGGTTCTGTGCTGACGCGCTTTGGCGACACGACGGTGCTATGCACCGCTTCAGTAAACGACAACGTGCCCCGATGGATGAAAGATCTTGATCCACCACGCGGCTGGGTTACCGCGGAGTATTCGATGCTGCCAGGTTCAAGCCCTGAGCGAGTACGGCGCGAATCCAAAGCGGGCAAGCAGAAAGGCCGCACTCTGGAAATTGAGCGGCTTATTGCGCGTTCATTACGAGCGGTGTGTGACCTTGAGAAATTAGGTGCGCGAGAGATAACTGTTGATTGTGATGTGCTGCAAGCCGATGGCGGAACCCGTACCGCATCAATCTGTGGCGGTTGGGTGGCTCTACACGACGCATGCATCGATCTGCTCAATCGTGGCCAGATTGAGCACTATCCCATTACTGATGCTTGTGCGGCGGTGTCGGTTGGGGTAGTGGGCGGGGCTTCGGTGCTGGACCTGCCCTACGTTGAAGACTCTCGGGCCGAAGTCGACATGAATGTGGTGATGACCGGTATGGGCCGCTTCGTTGAAGTGCAGGGCACCGCTGAGGGTGACCCGTTTAGCGATGAAGAACTGTCAGCAATGCTGGAGTTGGCGCGAGGCGCAATAGCGGAGATTGTTCAGCTACAGCGCGCGGTGATCGCTGAAGAACGACCGGCATAAACCTAAACACTGGTCATGTCTTTTGGCCGGTGGAGCGTCCCTGAAGGCTCGCTAGATGCTCACCTTTCCAGAGACACTCCACCACCCAAAAGTGCTAGCTCTTGTACCATCTCTTACGCTGCGGCGATGAGGTTGGTGATCGCGTCCACCAACCCGCATAAAGCCGTTGAGATGGAGCAAGTGCTAACCGAGGTGCTCGCTGCCAGAGGGGCGACTGCCGGTGCAATCTCTGTGCTCCACCCACCTTCTGATTACATCGGCGCAATAGAAGACGGCGACACGCTGGAAGACAACGCTCGCATCAAGGCCCAAGCCTGCTTCGCAGCAACAGGTGAAGCGTCTGTTGCCGACGACACGGGCCTAGAGGTTGACGCGTTAGGGGGAGCACCGGGAGTACGCACGGCCAGATATGCAAGCGAAACCGCAACCGACGCACAAAACAGGCAAAAGTTGCTAGCGGAGCTGAAGGACATCTCTCCTGAGCAGCGCAGCGCAAGGTTCCGCACAGTGGTGGTAGTGAGGCTGCCTGAAGATCCTGACAAGAACAACGCTGTCGAGAGCGCTGCCAGGGGCATTGAGTTGGTTGCGCAAGGCCATGTTGAGGGAACGATCACTACCTCGGAGCGAGGCACCGGCGGATTTGGATACGACTCGCTGTTTGTACCGACCGAGAGTAACGGACGAACGTTTGCGGAGATGACCTCGGTTGACAAGCACACCATTAGTCATCGCGGGCGAGCGTTACGAGCAATGGCAGTTCAGCTAGCTGAGCACCGTTGGTAGCCTGCCCAAGCAATGCCGACCACACAGCCGATAATTCCCGCGAGCAGCCCAGTTATTGCTCCCGCCTCAGCAAATCCGCAGGCTTTTAGCTCCGGTAATCAACCAGGACCAGCGGAGATTTACAACCGCCTACTGAACGACCGGATCTTGTTCTTGGGCACCGAAGTTGACGACGAGGTCGCCAACATCACGTGCGCACAGATGCTGTTTTTGGAAGGGCAAGATCACATCAAGGACATCTGGCTATACATCAACAGCCCAGGTGGGTCGGTTACCTCCGGCATGGCGATCTACGACACGATGCAGTTCGTTACCTGTGACGTGGCCACGGTGTGCCTGGGACTTGGGGCATCGATGGGTCAGTTCTTGCTAACCGCTGGCGCACCTGGCAAGCGGTACTGCCTGCCACACGCCCGAGTGTTGATGCACCAGCCGTCGGGCGAAGTGCAAGGCCAGGCCGCTGACATTGCGATCCAGGCCGAGCAGATGGGCTACATCAAGCAGCTAATGGCAGACCGCATCGCGTTTCACAGCGGACAAAGCGTGGAACAAATTCAGGAAGACTCCGAACGCGACCGCTGGTTCACCGCAAAAGAGGCCAAGGAATATGGCCTGTGTGACCATGTGATCATCAAGCGAGGCGAACTCTCTTAGTAGTTCCTGGCTATTTGCTCCAATTAGTTCTAGCTACCTGGTGCAGGGGTGCACCTACGAGTTACGTAGGCGTTGTAGCGGTTAACAGCTCCAGGTAACACATCTTCGTACGGTGCCTGCGCTTCAAGCAGAGCCGCCGCTCGCTCAAACTGCTCGCGCGAGTTGGTCTCGCGCGCTACCTGCTCTAAGGCCGCAGTTAGACCCGCTAGCACAGCCACATCGGCTCGAATTTCGTCAGGAGAGACAGCCAGTACATCGTTGAACTTGCTGGAGATCCTCTGCAGTTCGGCCCGCACGGCAGGATCGTCGGAGGCCGAAGTGTTCAGGCTTTGTACGTCAGCGCTTTCCAGGCTGGCAACCTCTTCGCAAAACCGCTCAATCGAAGCGCCTCCGCAGCTAGCCGCAAGCCAGCCTGTTACAAGCAATGCCGCCGCTACGCCAACAAGGCTGCGAGAGTTGCGTGAAAAGTAGCGGCGGAGATGGGCGTTGTACGCAGCCGCTAAAAAGTGGGTCAAGTACCAGCCTGAGCCGACTGCGCAAGCTGACGTAACTCCGATACGGCTGCGGCTTGACCGCCTGGGTGTGCATACAAGGCGCTGCCGGAGACTAAGACGTTGGCACCGGCCTTGGCCGCTGCGCCGACGGTGTTAGCGGAGATGCCGCCATCAACTTCGATGTCCACGTCTAAGCCGCCTTGCGCTATGGCGTTGCGCAGTGCGGTGACCTTTGGCTCGGCCGCAGCGATGTAGCTCTGGCCGCCGAAGCCGGGGTTGACGGTCATCACCAACACCATGCTGACTAGATCTAACACTCCCAAAATATTTGTAACAGCGGTAGCGGGGTTTATGGCAACCGCAGGCTTAGCTCCCAGCTCAGCGATCTTGGAAAGAGTGCGGTGAAGATGTGTGCACGTCTCGCTGTGGACGATCACGATCTCGCAACCTGCCTGCACGTATCTATCCAGCAATTTTTCTGGCTCGACCACCATCAGGTGAGCTTCAAACGGAACCGCGCTGTGAGAACGACAAGCGGCGATGACATCCGGGCCAAATGTCAGGTTCGGCACGAACACTCCGTCCATCACATCCCACTGGATGCGGTCAACGCCCGCTTTCGTAAGAGCCTCGCATTCTTCGCCCAAGCGAGCGAAGTCTGCCGGCAGAACCGAGGGAACTATTTCTATTTTTCGTGGATGCCAAGTTGGGCTGGCGCTCCCAGTCGGGCGCTTGGAAGAGTTCGCCGCAGCGTCGCTCAGCTGAGACGCTCCACGATCATCGCCATGCCCTGGCCGCCACCAACGCACATCGACTCCAGGCCAAAGGTCTTGTCACGATCTTCAAGGCCGTGCAGCAGCGTGGTCATAATGCGAGCACCGGTTTGACCGAATGGGTGTCCCAGCGCAATAGCGCCACCGTTGACGTTGAGCTGATCGGTGATGTCTATGCCCAACTCGTCGGCCGAAGGAATTACCTGAGCGGCGAACGCCTCGTTGATTTCAACCAGGTCAATGTCGTTCATTGACATGCCTGCGCGATCAAGAGCGCGTTTGCAGGCTTCAATCGGCCCCAATCCCATGATCTCTGGGTTCAGTCCGGTAACAGCGGTGGAAATGATGCGCGCCATAGGTGTAATGCCGAGCTCTTCGGCACGCTTGCGGCTCATCACCACTACCGCCGCCGCGCCATCATTTAGCGGGCAAGCGTTGGCAGCAGTAATGCGTCCGTCGGGCCTGAAGGCTGGTTTCAACTGCGACACTGCCTCAAGCGTCACTCCTGCACGAGGACCATCGTCTTTGTCAACCACGGTGCCGTCAGGCAAAGTCAACGGAGTGATGTCCATCTCAAAGAAGCCACGAGCAATTGCGTCCTCAGCCTTGTTTTGACTCAGCACGCCGTACTCGTCCATGGTTTTGCGGCTAACACCCTTTAGCTCGGCCACATTTTCAGCGGTCTGGCCCATGGAGATGTAAAGGTCGGGCAAGCCCACCTGCGGCGTCCAGTCACCCTGGCCACCCTGTTCGCGAACCTTGGTGCGCTCACCGGGAGCAAGAAAAACTGAGTTGGTGGTGCCGGGCAGGCTGTCTGCGTTGCCCTTTTCATAGCGGCTAACACACTCAACACCAGCAGAGATAAACGCATCGCCCTCACCGGACTTAATCGCGTGAGCTGCCATACGAATGGTCTGCAGGGAGGAAGAGCAGTAGCGGTTGACAGTGGTGCCAGGCACGTTTTCTAGGCCAGCCAGCACTGCAGTGGCGCGACCGATGTTAAAGCCCTGCTCACCGCCAGGCGAACCGGTGCCCATGATGAGGTCTTCAATTTCATCGTGGGGAAGCTCGGGCACCTTCTCCAGCAGCTTGGTAACGATCTGGGCGCTCATGTCGTCGGGGCGCATATCCACTAGGGACCCTTTGAAGGCGCGGCCTATTGGGCTGCGTGCGGTAGCGACTATGACCGGATCTGTAGCGGCATCTGTGTTTTTCATTGTCTAAGTCTTTCTCTTAAATATTTTGGAACGGTTAGTTACGACTAGGCAAATGTGCCAGGGCTAAACATTATGCGTTTTGCAGGGCGCGCCAGACATTTTCGGGCGAACAAGGCATGTCAATGTGCTCAATGCCTAAGTGTGCAACCGCATCGCACACGGCGTTGTGCACCGCTGGCGTTGAACCGATTGTGCCCGACTCGCCGATGCCCTTGGCACCGAGTGGGTTGCGCGGGCTGGCGGTCTCGGTGTTGGACACTTCAAAGCTCGGTAGCTCCGCGGCCGAAGGAACCAGGTAGTTCAAGAAGTTCGCCGTCAGCGGGTTGCCAGCCTCGTCGTATTGCACATGCTCGTACAACACCTGGGCAACGCCTTGGGCGATACCGCCATGCTGCTGTCCGTTTACAAGCATTGGATTCATGATGGTGCCGCAGTCGTCCACGGCAATGTGACGTAGCAGAGTCACATTGCCGGTGTCCTTATCAACTTCCACCACCGCCACATGCGATCCGAACGGGTATGTCGAGTCGGTTCCGTCAAAGTTCTCTTCGGCCAACAGGCCAGCCTCAACGCCTGCCGGGCGAGCCTTGTCGTCGTTGGAGAGCTTGGCAATTTCAGCCCATGTAACTGAGCTAGCGGGCACTCCCGCCACGTGCAGGGCACCTTCGCCAACCTCAATGTCGTCGGGAGAAGCCTCAAGCAGATGAGCGGCCAGCTGCTTGCCTCGCTCTAACACTGCTTGAGATGCCACAAACACTGCCGACCCGCCTGTTTGCAGCGAGCGTGAACCCAGCGTGCCTGAGCCGCTAGGAACTTCCGCTGTGTCGGCGTCGATGTGCTTGACCATTTCCATGGGGATGCCAAGCACGCCTTCAACAATTTGAGTGAAAGCTGTGGCGTGACCCTGCCCGTGCGAAGAGGTACCCACACGAATGGTGGCCGAGCCATCATCGTGTACTTCACAGCTTCCAAACTCCGTGTGTAAGCCGACCGGTGCGGTTATTTCCACATAGGACGACACACCAATGCCGAGCAGCTTTGAGTCTTCTGATGATCGGCGACTCGCTTGTTCAGAACGCAGATCTTTGTAGCCCGATGCCGTAAGTACGGCATCTAGCGCTTTCTCGTATTCACCCGAGTCGTAGTTGGCGCCTGTTTGCAGTTGAATCGGGAACTGTTCGGGCTGCAGGTAGTTCTTCCGGCGAATCTCCGCTGGGTCCATCCCGATGGCCGCGGCGGCCTTATCGAGAATGCGCTCCACCATCTGCGTGGCTTCGGGGCGTCCAGCGCCGCGGTAAGCACCAATCGGTGTTGTGTTGGTGAGCATCGTGTGCGCATTGAAGTGGACGGTGCCGATGTCGTAGACGGCCTGGCTGAGCATGCCGGTCAACATCGGCAAGATGGCACCGATGATCGGATAGGCACCCGCGTCGGCGACCACGTTGGCTCGCAGCCCCACGATCTTGCCGTCTTTGGTGACGCCCATTTCGGTGTTCATAACCATGGAGCGTCCTTGCACCATCGACAGCATGTTTTCGCTGCGAGTTTCGGTCCAGCGCACCGCGCGACCCAGCGTTTGGGCGGCCTTGCCAGCGATGATGTATTCGACGTAGACCGCAGCTTTCGGCCCGAATCCGCCACCTACCCACGGTGCAGTTACACGTAGCTTGTCGGGCTCCAGTCCTAGCGCGGGCGCCAGAGCGTCGCGTGCTGCATGAGCGGCTTGGGTGGAGAGATGCAGCGTGAGATTACCGTCGTCTCCTGGCACTGCAACGCAGCCGTTTGGCTCCATCGGCGCTCCCGCTAGGCGCTGAGTAACGATGCGTTCGGTTACGACCGCATCGGCTCCTTCAAACGGGTCATTAGCGGCTTGCGCTTCGGCGTCGGGCACCACGTGTGCAAAGCAGACGTTTGAATCTTGGCCTTCCCAGATAATGGGGCTGTCTGGCTTGCTGGCTTGCTCAATGTCAACTACTGCAGGGAGTGAGTCGTAGGAGACCATGACCTGCTCAGCGGCATCGGCTGCCTGAGTGTTTGTTTCGGCTACAACCGCCGCAACGACATCGCCTACGAAGCGCACTCGATCAACCGCCAACGGTGGTCGGTTTAGTTCTGGCGGCATCATCGGAAAACCTTGAAATGAGTCCAAGGCCAGGTTTTGAGCGGTGTAAACCGCAATCACGCCGGGCATGTTCTCCGCCGCGCTGGTGTCGATGCCGGTGATCTTGGCGTGAGCTTCGGGTGAGCGCACGAACGCAATTTGGACAGTTTCAATGTCCATGTCGTCGACGTAGTGGTTGGCGCCGGTCAGCAGACCGGGGTCTTCAATACGCCTGACTGAATTGCCCAGAATCGAACCCGATGCTGCCATTGCGTGCTCCCTGTTGTAGAAGGTTCAGTAATTTCAGTAATTAATAAGGACATAGCCCTTATTGGTACGCGCTGAGATTAGTCGGGTACAGCAAGCTAAACCTAAGTAGCAAGCTCAGGTAATCGCTGCTTGTCTTGCCATTGCTGTCTAGCCTGAGCCTGTGTCAACGACGAGTGAAAGCGATCTTTGCTGGCTTAGTGCCACAGAGTTAGCAAGCAAGATCGCCAGTGGGGAAGTGCTTGCGACGGCTGCGCTGGAAGCGGTTATCTCCCAATACGAGCGGCTAAACCCAGAGCTAAACGCGGTGGTGGTGACACAGCTAGACGCAGCCCGTCAGCGTGCGGCCGCGGCCGATGAAGCCCACAAGCGCGGCGAGGTATGGGGTCCTCTGCACGGTGTCCCGATGACAATAAAAGAGGCGTTCGACTGGGCTGGCACACCTACTACGTGGGGAAATCCGCAGTGGGCAGACAATGTGGCGCAAACCGATGCGGTCACCGTGCAGCGATTACTGACCGCCGGTGCGGTGATTTACGGGAAAACAAACGTGCCGCTGATGCTGGCCGACTGGCAGTCGTTTAATGAGATCTATGGCACCACGAACAATCCGTGGGATCTGTCACGTGTGCCAGGTGGGTCGTCCGGTGGAGCTGCCGCGGCGTTGGCGACAGGCATGGCCACGCTTGAGCTTGGTTCTGACATTGGCGGTTCTGTACGCAATCCGGCGCACTACTGCGGAGTGTTCGGCCACAAGCCCACCTTCGGTGTTGTGCCAAACCAAGGGCACGAACCACCAGGGTTTACGGTCCCGCTGGACATTGGAGTGTGCGGGCCGCTGGCGCGTACTGCGACCGACCTGGAACTAGCGCTGGATGTGTTGGCGGGTCCTGCAGGTTTTGACGCGGCGGGCTATCACCTGGAGTTACAGTCAGAGGGTCGTGATTCGTTGAGCGATTTTCGGGTGGGCGTGATGCTCGACACCGACGTGATTGCCACCTCAACAGTGATGATTGACGCTTTACAGAATGCAGTTGATCGATTGGCGCAAGCTGGAGCGGGCATAACCGAAGCCGCTCCAAAAATCAACCAGTTTGAATTCTTTGACAACTACCTACATCTGGTCAGGTCGGCGACGTGCGGGATGATCATCGACGACGATGCTTTTGCTGAGCATCAAAACCTGGCTAAGCAATACGACACTGCTCGGCGCTATGGGCGATCGGCTGAAGATTTGAAAGCGATCGTTGGCCACGCGACGACGATGACGCATCGCGAATGGTTGGGCCAAAGCGAGGTGCGCGAGGGCTATCGGAGGGCTTGGGCTGAATATTTCGACAGCTTCGATTTGTTGTTGTGCCCTACAGCAGCGTCAACGGCCTATGTGCACGACCATTCTGTTACTCGCATCGAACGCACCATTGACGTTGACGGCAAGCAGGAACCGGGTATGGATCAGTTGTTTTGGGCGGGCTGGAGCTGCAGCCCGTATTTGCCTTCAACGGTCGCACCGGTCGGGCTAGCCGCCGATGGATTGCCGGTAGGTGTCCAGATAGTGGCACCGCACCTGGGCGATCGCCGCTCGCTGCGCTACGCCCAGCTAGCAGAACAAACCCTCGGCGGTTTCGTCCCGCCGCCGATGGCTATTTAGAACGCATTCAGATGACTGAGATTTCAACCGATCAGAAGAATGCCACTAACACCTCTTCGTTGGGTTCCCTTCAGGCGGTGCTGAATGTTCGCTCCAGCGAAGAATTCGGTGGAGCTATAAACACAACCACGATCTTTGCGGGCGAGCCGTCGGGCCAGGATGGGATGGCTCTTTATGGTGGGCATTTGTTGGGCCAAGCAGTGACCGCGGCATGCAAGACCGTTGACCCGGAGAGCCAGATGCACTCGTTGCATTCCTATTTTTTGCTGCCGGGCGATGGACTAGCGCCCGTCGACTATGAGGTCTCAGTTATCAGGCAAGGGCGCTCCTTTTGCTTGCGTCGCGTGCTTGCTATGCAGAACGAAAAGCAAATTTTTGATCTGACGGCGTCTTTTCACAAGCCAGAACAAACCAATTACGCGCCGATGTCGGTTTCGGCCCCAACCGGGTTGGAAGACCCTGCGACTCTGCCGACGTTTCAAGATTGCATCGACGAGCTTGGGCCAATTTTTGGCGAGCACTGGTCGTACTATCCGCGCCCGGTGGAATATCGGGTGGCGCGTGCACCTTGGCTAGAAGTTGGAGCTTCGGATAACCAAGGCATTGACTTCTGGTTTCGAGTGGAGCATCGCTTACCGGATGAGCCAAACGTTCATACCGCTTTGCTTGCATATATGAGCGACGATTGTTTGTCTGACAACGTCGGCGTTCCCTATGGGATTACCGCCGGGGTCGAAGACATCATGATGGTGAGCCTTGACCATTCGATGTGGTTTCACAGACCGGTGCGAGCCGATGAGTGGGTGTTTGTGCAGCAGTGGCCGCTGGTGGCTCACGGAGCTCGCGGCACAGCTCAGGCATATTTCTGGCAAGACGGCCAGCTAGTTGCTACTGCGATGCAGGAAGCTCTTGCGAGGTTTTAGCGCCGCGCAACTTTGCCGATAAACTCAGTTACCGCAGCGTTCCAGCCATCCGGATCATGCGCGTTGACTGCATGTGAACCAGGCAGGTCAACGATCTCAAGCCCGGGGATCTTGCGTGCTTGGTGCAAGAGTGGTTGAAAGCGTTCTTCTTGCACACCGTTTGTCAACAAAGCCGGAACCGAAATTTCGGCCAAGCGCTCACCCAGTGGTAACCGTGGGTTGGTGATCCTGAATGAGTGCACCAGGCCGTCGGCGGAATGCTCCGAAAACTCCTGATCCAGCTTCTTACGTATGTGCGGTGAGATTCGTTTTGAGCGACCCGGGTTAAGCCAGCTATCACGCAGCACCTCTAATCCATCTTCTTCGACCGACTCCGCGCGTTCTTTGGTGATGGTTTTCGTGCGTTCATCCCAAGTGGCCGGATCGCTAAACGCCGAAGCGGAATTTGTGAGCACTATGCCAATGAGATTTTCTGGACGAGCCAAGGCGTAGTGCAGAGTCAGCGCCGCACCCATCGACTGACCGATCACCCATACAGCGCTGGGTTCGTTGCCGGAAGCTTCACCTGCTACAGCCATCCGTATTTTTTCGAACTCCGCCACATACGCCAGCGGGTCATAGCGATTTGGGTCGCGGGGAGTGGGGGAAGCGCCATGACCCCAAAGCTCAACAACCACTGGTCGACAAACCTGGCCAAGTGCTGCCAGGTTGTCATCCCAATATGAGCGGCTGCCAAGCACACCGTGCACCAGCAACGCCACCGGCCCTTGGCCGGGGTGCACTACATAGTTCAAGTGATAGTTCAGGTGAGGGCTCGGCTGAGGGTTGTCTGGGTGCTCTTTAGTGCTCATCAGGTTGCACTCTGATGGCTGCTCGTGCAGGTCTGTTTGGCCAGTTAGAAGCCCACCGGGGGAGTGAATCCTCCCAGTGCATCGCCCAAGAAGCGCCCGATTGCTAGCGGCGTTCGATCCTCTAGGAACGGGCCTGCGATTTGCACGCCTACCGGCAGGCCATCAACTTGTCCGATCGGGACGACGGTGGTGGGTAGCCACGACACTCCGGTAAGCCCCATCCATTTGATGGTGTCAAAGTAAGGGCGAGTCTTACTGTTTACCTCATAGGTGCGAGCCGTCATTGGACGGCTGTGGTCATGGCGGATGGCGGCTGTTGGCGTAACTGGCAGCAGTACTACATCCCAGTCATTGAAAAAGTTCGCCCAACGCTGCCTTTGTTGCAGACGACGCTCGTGCCAACTCAGCCACTCGCGGTGACGCATGGCTGCATGCCAGATACCTAGGTCTCCTTCAGGTTCCTCACCGGAATTAGCAACTTCCTCAAGTTCGGCCAAGGTCCAAGTGCCTGCCTCGGCTGCCGACAACAGATGCAGGAAAGTGTCGACGGCCTTGTCGAAGGTGAACTCTGGTCTTGCGTCGGTGCTTACGGTGGCTCCCTGCTCAGCCAGTGCCTGCGCCGCATTCATAAGCAGCTCGCGATAGCGCTCGTCGATAAGGCAAGACTCTTCGTCTAGCCACACCGCTATGCGATAGTCCGCAACGGACTTATGGCGAGCCGGAGGCAGATCGATGGAATAGGCAACGCTGTTCCAAGCGTCAGGACCTACCAGAAGGTCAAGCGCCATCTCCAAGTCATCCACGCTGCGAGCCATAGGGCCAGCCACGGCGATATCGGCTTGGCTGAGCGTGCCAGGCATACCAGGGATTTGACCTAAGGCCGAAACAATGCCGTAGCTGGGCTTGTGTCCGCACACACCCGACCAGTGCGAAGGAACCCGGATAGAACCCCCAATGTCTGAGCCAAGCTCAAGCGGGGTGTAGCCAGCAGCCAGGGCCGCTCCTGATCCGCCCGATGAGCCTCCCGGAGTGTGCTCAATGTTGTATGGGTTGGCCGTGGTGCCATAGACCTCGTTGTAAGACTGCGTATCGCCGGCCCAGATGGGCAGATTGGTTTTGCCAAATACAACCGCACCTGCGTTCTTGTAGCGAGCAACCGGGTTGGCGTCACTAGTAGGGACAAAGTCGGCAAGTTCGGGTGCGCCAGAGGTGGTGATGATGCCCTCTGTCTGGAAGGAGTCTTTGATGGTGATCGGCACGCCGTGTAGCGGTCCGCTGGTCTTGCCTGCCGCGGTAGCGGCATCGGCCCTGTCGGCGGCCTCAAGCGCGCGCTCCGAGTCCAGCTGCACAACGGCATTGATCGGTCCGTCGATGCGGTCGATGCGAGCTAGTGCTGCTTCGAGTAGCTCTCGACTTGATACTTCGCGGCGCGCTAGTGCGGCCGCCGTGTCGATGGCAGATTGGTAGGCGAAGTCGCTCACGGTTTTCCCCAGTTTTTTGACATAGCTAGCGTTGCGCGTGAACGCTATTTGATTGGCAAGCTCGGCAAGTTAGCCCCGTCCTAGCCGTTAATTCCGATTGACCAAAGCGCCTCTTGCCGCAAAAGTGCGGCAATGAGCTCTTTCGGTCTTGTTCCTGCTGTGTGGTTGCTTTGCGTCACACCCTTTTTGGTGATGCTTGTTGGGTGCGGTGCTGGCTCTGAGACAGCGGTATCCCGGCTGCCGTTCCAACAAAACCAGCAGATACAGCACAACTCGCAATTACCCAGCTCGCAATCACTTGGCCAAGCAAAAGCGGTGGTGTCAGGTAGCTCTGCGAACGGGATTGGGCCGTTTGATCAAGCGGCACCGGTTCCGACTGAACTAGCCGTGCTTGACGAGCCCGTGGAGCTTGAAGTTGTAAACCGCTTCGAGCAAGCCATGACGGCCTATCGCGCGGCACGCTCGCAGCCAGTCCGACCCGATTTCCCGCTGCTTGAGCTAACGCACACACCCGCAACGGCAGTTCAGCTGAAGGCGGGGCTGCAACAACAGCGTGATAACCGTCTCGCGTTGCGTTACCCGAATGGTCAAAAGTTTTCTGCCCGCTACGCCGCAGTCAGCATCTCTGGTGGTGTTGCAGCTGGTGTTACCGGTAGTGGTGTTGTCGGCGACGGTGCTATCGCTGACACAGCCACGGTGACGGGCTGCACGCATTACCGCGCCATTGAGTTTGATTCAAGCAACGGCAGCGATGTGGCCGAGTTTGACGAAAGAGTCAGCTTTACCGCACAGCTGGTCCTAAGTCCTGACCAGGACTGGCTGCTTGACGCCTATGTGGCTTTTCCACTGGACACATGGGGAGAGAACCATTGCTAAGGACACCATTGTTAAAGAAATCGCTAAAGCAAGGCACGCTGTTGAGCAAACTTGTGTCGCCAGGTTTGCTGGCAGCGGTTGTCGTGGCTGTGCCTGTTCAGGTTCTGCTTACTGGGTTGCTGATTACGCCAGGTGCTGCTAACGCGCATGTTCTTACGAGCACACATGGTCTTGGTGCCACCACCATCGGTAGCTCCATTACTGGCAGCACCGCCGGTTGGGCCATGGTTTCGGATTCAGAAAACCGCGGCATCGTAGAACTCAACGAAGCTGGCGACGGAGTAGTGATCTCAGCGCACACCGCTGGCACACCCTCTGGGCGAGTTACCTCCGAGATATGCACGGTGTACGAGCCGGTGTTGGTCTTTGATAACAGCGACGTGGTGCGTGAAGACGTCAAGCCCGAGTCTGATTTCTCTGCGCTAGTCACACGTGGCGAAGGTGACTCCGAAGAGTTGAAGGTGAGACGTGCCTGCAGGCCACGCGGTGCAACCGAGTCTGGCACCGGAAACCTGGACGTAACCGTTCGCCTTTATCAGGAATCGCACTGGGTGTCGTTGAAGCAGTTGGTAGGTGAACTTGCTCGCGCAGCCATTGATGCAATTCTGTTTCCGGCAACCAAGGCGCGATTTGCGCCGCCGGCCAGAACTCGCACGCTGGTCGGAGTTGACACTTGGTTTTGGGTGCCCGCAACCTCATGGAAGCCAATAGTGAAGGTGGTAGGAGTGCCACCAGTAGTGGTGACTGCGGTCGCTTCTCCGATAGCGCTGCGGTTTTCTCCGGGTGACGGGTCGGCCACCGTCTCCTGCCCTGGTCCGGGTCTGCCGTGGGTTCCAGGCGGACGCACGCTGTGCAGTCATGTGTACCAAGAAGCTTCGACTCTGCGGACAACAGGCAGGTACAACGGCGTTATTACTGTGGTTTGGATGGTGCGCTGGTTTTCAACAACGGGTGCGTCTGGGGTGATCGGTCCGATACAAATGCCACAGATCAACTCAGTGAAAGTGGTCGAGGCCCAAGCAGTACTGCACGCTTAGCACGGCTATCTTGACTGCCCATAACGCCAGGGGATGGCGTTTTAGATAACAAAATCCAAGGGGGACTACAAATGCTCTCGTCTTATCGAGTGCTGGATTTGTCAGACGAGCGGGGGCAACTTGCCGGGCTCATGTTGTCCGACCTCGGAGCAGAGGTGATCTTGATTGAGCCACCCGACGGCTCACGCTCACGCCAGGTTGGACCGTTTGTTGCCGACAAGAACGAAGACCCAGAGGCTTCGTTGTGGTTTTGGGCCTACAACCGCGGTAAGCGCTCATGCGCTTTAGATCTGACTGACCCAGAACAGAAGCAGCAGCTTTTGCAGCTGCTTGCGACCGCCGATGTAGTCATCGAATCTTCCGGCCAAAAAACCATGCGCGAACTGGGCTTGAGCTACGACGATTTATCTGCGCAGTTTCCACAGCTCGTTTATACGTCGGTGTCTGCATTTGGCAGCACTGGCCCCAAGGCCGACTGGGCTGCTACCGACCTGGTGATTACAGCGGCGGGAATGTTGGGCCGGCTGATGGGTGACACCGATAGACGGCCTCTGCGCATTCCGCTTGACCAGACGTTTCTACATGCGTCAGGTGAGGCCGCTTTTGCCACGCTGATTGCGCTACGCGAACGCAAGCGTTCGGGTCTGGGCCAGCATGTTGACATAAGCGGCCAGCAGACCATCACGTTGGCAACCCAGTCGATGGCCTTGTGTCACCTCTACAACTCACCGGAAGCTGTGCGTGTAAGTGGCGGTGTGGAGGTCGGCCCGTTCAACGTTCGTCTGCGAGCACGCGCTGCCGACGGCTACGTGTCACCGACAATCGTGTTTGGTGAGGCCATCGGCCCGTTCAGCAAACGCTTGTTTGACTGGCTGCATTCGCACGGGGCTTGTGCAGATAGCGATCTAGAAATTGATTGGATCGATTTTGTTGAAGGCGTTACGACCGGACGGATTCCGCTGGACGAATACGCCCGCGTTCAACAGGTAGCTGCAAAGTATTTTGCGACGCGCACAAAGAAGGAATTACAGGCTGCCGCTCTTAAGCACCGGTTGCTGATAGTGCCGATCGCAACCGTTGCAGATGTTGTAGACGAACCGCATTACAAAGAACGTGACTTCTGGTGCGACATTGAAATGCCCTCGTTAGGCGCAGTGAAGTTTCCGGGGCCGTCGGTCAAATTTTCTAAGACCCCGGTGCAAATCGAAAAGCCACCGCCTCGCGTAGGTGAACACAACGAAGAAGTCTTGGCTGAGCTGCCAGCGAAGGCTTCTGAGCGCACTGCAACTTCGGGCGCTTCAAACTCACAGCCTGAGCTACCGCTGGCCGGTCTGAAAGTGCTTGATTTCATGTGGGTTATTGCTGGCCCGGCCAGCACGCGCGTTTTGTCGGACTGGGGCGCCACGGTCGTGCGTGTCGAGTCATCGCACAAGGTGGAGACCGCACGCACCATCCAGCCATTCCTAAACGATGAAGGTGGAGCCGACAACGCCGCGATCTTTCAGAACATGAACGCTGGCAAGCTTGGCATCGCTATCGATCTTGACAATCCGGCCAGCCGTGAAACGATCGAAGACCTAATCCGTTGGGCCGACGTGGTTACCGAGTCGTTCTCACCCAAAGTAATGCGCAAGTGGGGTCTTACCTACGAAGACGTCCGCAAGATCAAACCCGACATCATCATGGCCTCAAGCTGTCTTTTTGGTCAGACAGGGCCCTTATCGTCGCTGGCGGGTTACGGATCCATGGGCGCTTCGATGTCGGGCTTCTATGAAATGACTGGCTGGCCCGACCGCGATCCCTGCGGAGTTTTCAATGCCTACACCGATTATGTGTCGCCAAAATTCTTGGGCACCGCACTGCTCGCGGCGTTGGAGCATCGCGACAATACGGGAGAAGGTCAGTACATAGACATGTCGCAGGTAGAGGCTGCGTTTACTTTCCTCGCACCGGCCTTGCTTGATTACAGGATCAACGATCGGATACCTCAGAAGGTAGGCAACGACCACCCGAGGCTGTCCCCGCACGACGTGTTCGCATGCGCGGGCGAAGACAGGTGGGTGGCTATCGCCTGCGAAAACGATCAGCAGTGGCGCGCACTGTGCGAGGTTGCCGAGCTTGATAAAAAACTCAACCAACCAGACCTAGCCCAGCTGGACGAACAGGGCCGACGGTCGCTCAGCGTGGAGATCGCCGAGGCCATCTCCGAATGGACACAAACGCTTGACGATGAGGTCGCTCAGCAAAAACTGCAAGACGTTGGCGTGGCCGCACATTTTGTTCAAGACTCAGAAACACTGACGAACGATCCGCAGCTAGTGCATCGCCAACATTTTCGCCAGCTGCCTCACAGCACGAACGGCCAGATGTGGGTGGAAGGCCCAAAGTTTTCAATGTCTCGCAGCACATCCAAACTCGAAAGCGCTGGACCCAGCTACGGCGAGCACACATTCTTCGTGCTTGAAGAAATACTCAACTATGACGCTGAGCAAATTGCCGAGCTGGCCGTTGCGGGCGTTCTTGAATAGCAGCGCTGGTTCGCTGGCTTTTTGGCGGGTCTGTCGCACAAGCCAAGTAATCTCAGCCCATATCGGAGGTGACGCATGAGAGCGTGGCGACTGCACGAACTGGGTGACCCTTGGGATGTTCTAAAACTTGAGGAGGTAACCTCACCCGAACCCGGGCCTGGAATGGCACGTGTGAGCGTAGAAGCCTGCGATCTCAACTTTGCAGATATCTTGCAATGCCAGGGCAGCTACCAAGAGCCATTAGATCCACCATTTACGCCTGGCATGGCTGTGGCCGGAACCGTTTTAGAGATTGGCCCCGATAGCCAACTGTCGGTTGGCGATCGTGTGCTCGGGCTTGGAGCTGAGGGGTGGGGTGGCTACGCCGAAGAGGCCTTGGTGCGCTCAGACAACATGCGCCATGTTCCCGCGGACGTGCCTATGCCTATGGCCGCTGCCATGCATGTCATTTACGGGACGGGCTGGTTTGCGTTACACCGGCGAGGCCAGATCCAACCTGGTGAGACCGTGCTGGTGTTGGCGGCCGCTGGCGGAGTGGGTTCGGCAGCGGTGCAGATGGCAAAGCTGGCCGGGTGCAAGGTGATTGCCGCGGCAGGTGGTGCCCACAAGGTTGAAGTTTGCCGCCAACTAGGCGCAGATGTCGTTATCGATTACAAGGCTGATGACTTATACAAGTCGGTAATGGATGCCACCGATGGGCGAGGCTGCGAAGTTGTCTACGACCCGGTTGGCGGTGAGTATTTTGATATCGCCCGGAGATTGGTGGCATGGGAAGGCCGACTGCTAGTTGTCGGTTTTGCCAGCGGCACTATCCCAACGATTCCCGCCAATCACGTTTTGGTGAAGAGCTACTCGGTGGTGGGAGTGCACATGGGCGGTTATCGCGGCCGCATGGACGATGTGCTAGATGAGTGCTATTCGCAATTGTGGCGCTGGGCTGCGGACGGCACTTTGGAGCCGTTAATCAGTTCTGAGTTGCCGTTGGATGACCTGATCGGCGGGCTTAGGGCGCTCTCAAATCGTGAAACGACTGGCCGTGTTCTGCTGTTGCCTGGCAAGTAGAGCAGCTTTCCGCCGAGTGGGTCGAGTAGGCAGCGCAGGCCAACCAAGGCTTGCTAACTAATGCTGGTAGGAGTACCCAACGAGATCAAACCGGGTGAACGCCGTGTTGGGCTAACACCTTCCAGCGTCAGCGAGCTGACGCGTCACGGTCATCAGGTTCTGATTGAGACCAAAGCCGGCAACGGCATCAGCGCTGATGACGCGACCTACGAAGGCGTCGGCGCTCAGATCGTTGACTCCGCCGCGCCTATCTGGAATAAGGCCGACCTGATTGTCAAGGTGAAAGAGCCGCAGGCCGCTGAACGAAGCCAGCTAAGCAAGGGTCAAATTCTGTTTACGTACCTGCACCTGGCGCCTGATCCAGAACAAACTCACGACTTGATCAAAAGCGGAGCCACTGCTGTGGCATATGAGACGGTGACCGACCGTCGTGGCGGTCTACCACTGCTTGCGCCAATGTCACGTGTGGCGGGACGACTTGCTGTGCAGGCAGGAGCATGGGCGCTAGAGACAGTGCACGGAGGAGCGGGCATCTTGATTGGCGGCGTTCCAGGAGTGCCGGGCGCGCGTGTGGTGGTACTTGGCGGTGGGGTAGTAGGTGAAAACGCGGCAGAGATTGCGGTGGGTATGGGTGCCAGGGTGCGAGTGCTGGACATCAACCCGCAGGTGCTTGATCACCTGGAGCAGCGCTTCGGCGCCGGCATTTCCACCATCACCTCAACACGAGTAACGATTGAACACGAGGTGTTGGAGGCAGATCTTGTCATTGGCGCAGTGTTGGTGACCGGTGATCGTGCTCCAAATCTGGTTACCGCCGACATGGTGTCCAAAATGCGACCCGGATCGGTGATCGTTGATGTGGCGATTGACCAGGGTGGCTGCGTAGAAACATCACACCCCACCACACACTCCGACCCGACATTCACCGTTGATGACGTTGTTCACTACTGCGTGGCCAACATGCCTGGAGCGGTACCGCTTACCTCAACGCGTGCGCTCAACGACGCCACCTTGCCGCACGTGTTAGCGCTAGCAGACCATGGGTTGGACGCGCTGCGAGCCGATGAGCACTTGCGAGCAGGCCTAAACGTGCACCTCGGCATGGTGACCGAACCGCACGTGGCTTCGTCGCTAGGTCTGCAATATGTTGACGCTCTGGATGCGCTAAAGACCTAGTCCTAGAGCCTTGGCGCCTAGCCGCGGCCCATCGTGAAGAATTCCTCGTTGGGACGCATTGACGTCAGGTGAGCCATGCGGTTCGAAAGCGCAAACAAAGCGGTGATCGCGCCGATGTCCCAGATGTCGTCTTCGCTGAAGCCGTGGTCGCGTAGCTGTTCGTGGTCGGCCTCTGCTACTTCTGATGGTTTGACAGCCAGCTTGATAGCAAAATCGATCATCGCTTTTTGCCGTTCGCTCAGATCCGCTTGGCTGGGATCGACCGCCAACTGGTCAGCCAACATCGGTGCTTTGGAGCGAATGCGCAGGATCGCTCCGTGAGCGACCACGCAATACGTGCAGTTGTTCGCTCCGCTTGTGGCAACGACGATCATCTCGCGCTCGGCTTTGGTGAGACCACTGTCTCTTTCCATCAACGCGTCGTGGTAAGCCATAAAAGCCCGCAACTCATCCGGTCTGTGAGCTAAAGCCAAGAAAACGTTAGGTACAAAGCCGGTTTTGGACTGAATGGCTTCCATGCCCACGCGCAGATCTTCAGGAATCTCGGCAATTTCCGGCACCGGAAACCTAGATATAGGTGGTGCTATTGGTTCAGCTACTTGCGAATCCTGCTTGGCGTTCATACGGCCAGCCTAGATCGCTAACCGCAGCATCTATCCAGCATCTATCAGAGTGGTACGCCCCCTGGGATTCGAACCCAGAACCTGCGGATTAAGAGTCCGATGCTCTGCCATTGAGCTAGAGGCGCGAAAGGTCGAACAAAAGTTGTTCTGCACGACTAGGCGGACCGAGGGGAATCGAACCCCCGACCTCCAGTACCACAAACTGGCGCTCTAACCGACTGAGCTACGACCCGCAGGTGTCTCTAAGCATGCTATGGCCGCAACCAGTTCGCTACGCTGACAAGGTGACCGCTCAGCGTCTTTCTCCGGTTGATTACATCCCCCGTATTACCGCTCAGTATGAAGGTCTGGGGTATGGCGTGTACCGCTGGATGCACAGCGAAGACCCGCCCGCATGGGCTCCGCTTTCAAAGCCACTGTCGCAATCACGCTTGGGTTTGATCGCCACCGGCGGTGTTTATGCCGCAGGCCAAACCGCCTTCCATTACAAGGACGACACCACCTATAGAGCCATTGCGACCAACACGCCGACCGATAAGTTGCGTGCCACTCACTTCGCCTATGACTTGACTGACGCGCGCAATGACATCAACTGTGTGTATCCGATTGATGCGTTGCGCGAATCGGTAACCAAGGGCGAGATTGGCGAGCTGGGGCCGAGCGCTTACACGCTGATGGGCGGCATCTACAGCACTCGACGTGTAGACGAAGAGCTCATTCCTGAGCTGGTGAAACGTTGCCACGAAGATGCCTTAGATGCCGTGTTGTTGGTGCCCGTCTGACCGGTCTGTCATCAGACCGTGGGTCTGATAGCGAGAGCATTGGAGGCGTCCGGCATACCGACCTTGTCGATGTCCAGCGCACGCGATATCACACGCGCTGTGGATCCACCGCGATCCGTGTATCTCGATTATCCGTTGGGGCACACCTCGGGTCGTCCGTTCGAGCCGAGCCTCAATTACGAGATCATGGTTGACACGTTGGCCGCGTTTGAAGCGTTGACCGAACCAGGATCAATGGCTCATCTGCGCTATCGCTGGACCGATACCGACGAGTGGAAAAACAAGGTGTTTACGCCGATTAGCGCGGGGATAAGTAGCGCTGGGTCAGGCAGCGCTGGGATAAGTAGCGCTGAATCGGACAGCATTAAGTCGGGCGCAACCTACGAAGACGATCGAGTGCCGCGTTACGACACTCCGCAATATCAAACAGACCTTGATGCCACACATGCCGCTGAGTTGCATGACGGTGAAGACTGTCTGGTTTGCGCAGGTATCGACTATTAACCAGCAAAATAGTCAGCAAAACGAGCGCCAAGCCTCAACCGGCGCGCAGTCGCCTGGCACGGGCAGTGATTACGACCCGGCAACGGTGCCGATCCGCGATGCGGCGACCGTTTTGATCCTGGATGAGCAACCGGATCTACACGTGTTGATGCTGCAGCGAAACGCCCGCTCGATATTTGTCGGCAACATGTGGGTATTCCCGGGTGGCGCTGTTGATCTTGAAGACGCTTCACGCCAAGCCGATGACACGGTCGCAGGATTAACCGACGCCGAAGCATCAAGGCGCTTAGGTATTACCAAAGGTGGCATTGCGTTTTGGGTTGCCGCTTTACGGGAGACATTTGAGGAGGCGGGCGTCTTGTTGGCTCATGCGGCAAGAGACGAAGGCGCTGCTCCATCGAAGATCATCGATCTGTCCGCACCCGAGGTAAGCGAACGTTTTGAGAGCTACCGCAGCGAGGTCAATGCTGGCGAGCGGGATTTCATCACCACGATGGTGTCCGAAGGCCTGCATCTGGATGGCAACAACGTCCATTTCGTCGGTCGCTGGATTACGCCGGAAGGCCCGCCGCGTCGCTACGACACAAGATTTTTCGTTACCACTATGCCCACCGCTCAGGTGCCGCTCCACGACAACGATGAGGCTGTTGGGCACAGATGGGTGCGAGCAAGCGACGCCATTTCGATGAACGAGCGCGGCGAAATGGTGATGATGACGCCCACAATCGGGATGCTTAAGCGCCTGGTGTGCTACGACTCAATTTCGCAAGCAACCCAGGCGGCAGCCAGAGCTAAGGAGACCGATGACGAGAATGTTCGGATTCGGTTTAACAACGACGGACCGCATCGCATCGCATTTCCAGCAGATGATGACTATCACGAAGCCGATGGTCGTGTGGAGACCGGTATGTTGCGGTGGCCGGCTTGGCAGAATTAGCCGTGTGCACGGCCTCCGTGGCGCAACTGGATAGCGCAGCGGGCTTCTATCCCGAAGGTTGCAGGTTCGAGTCCTGCCGGGGGCGCAAATGAGCAGCGCGGGTAACTCCAGCAGTAACTCCACCGGTAACTCCAGCAACAGCTCCACCGATAACCACACGGGTGCAGTAACCGGTGTTGAGCCTGACCTGGATCGGATCGAAGCCGCTGTGCACGAGATATTGCTAGCGATCGGTGAAGATCCCAACCGCGACGGTCTGGTAAAGACCCCTAAGCGCGTTGCGCGCATGTATGCCGAGATCTTCTCGGGATTGCGCGAAGACCCTCAGCACCACCTTGAGGTGCAGTTTGAGTCGGGTCATAACGAGATGGTGATGCTGCGCGACATTCCCTTCTATTCAATGTGCGAACACCACTTGTTGCCCTTCTCCGGCATGGCTCATGTGGCATACATCCCCAGTGATGAGGGCATCATCACTGGGCTGTCGAAGCTCGCTCGTCTAGTAGAGGCGTATGCCCTACGGCCTCAAGTGCAGGAGCGGCTGACGACGCAGGTAGCCGACAAGCTGGTGGAGGTGCTGAAACCGAGCGGTGTGCTGGTGGTGGTCGAGGCCGAGCATCAGTGCATGGCGATGCGCGGAGTTCGCAAACCCGGCTCGCTCACAATCACGTCGGCCGTGCGGGGACAGTTCTTAGAAGCCCCTACTCGTGCCGAGGCAATGAACCTGATTGGGATAGGCAGGTAGCAGCGGGTTAAATAGCCACGGGACTGATGCCGAGCCCAAAGCGCTCCGACATGACTGTCAGCGTTATCCAATAATCAAAATCGGGCACGAAGTCTTCCAGCGTGAACCGTTGGCTGGTGTCATCACCGCTAGCGGTATTGCCCCTTAGTTCGATTGCGTCGGTCTGCTTATCAAACAAAGCCAAGAGATCGGCTGCCGCCCCTTCAAATACCGCATCCACTTCACCTTGCGCTAAGCGGTAGTTATGCAGAGGCCGGTCGTCACGTAGCAAGAAGACATGGGTGAACTCCTTGTTCATCTGCCCTTCACCCTCGTTATCCACCAAAAGCCGAATACCCAACGGAGTTAGCTCGCCAGGATCGACCTGCACACCTATTTCCTCGGCTAACTCACGCACCCCGTCGCCGGGTGTCTCACCCGCAGCAAGGTGGCCTGCGGCGCTGACGTCTAGTAATCCACCGAAGGCGAGTTTCGAAGCGTGCCGACGTTGCAGCACCATGTTCGGAACGCCATCTCTCAGGGCAACGATCTGGCAATGAAACACGGCGTGCCACAGGCCATGCCGATGAACGTGCGCGCGCGGCGCGGTACCTAACGGCTTGCCGTTGGCATCTAGAAAGTCAAGTAGTTCAGATTTGTTTGAGTTGTCGCTACAGGAGTTTGGCGTAGTCATCAAGGATCGGTAGCACCTCGTCGGCGGGTGCAGGCGGTAAGCCAAGTACCACCCGAGTTGCGCCAGCCTCGGCAACTTTCTCCAAGATTTCAGGCTTTGCGGGAGTACCGAACTGGCCAAATTCCATTTCGTTCGGGTCACGTCCGGCCTCAACTGCGGCTTCACGAACTCGTTGGATTGGCTCAGCGAGGTCATGCCGGCCTGAGATTGGCATCCAGCCATCACAAAACTCAACGATGTCTGCGATTGTCTTCGGACCAGCTGCGCCGCCCAAGATCACCTTCGGACCGCCGGACTGAGCGGGTTTCGGCCACGACCAGATGGAAGAGAAATCAACCCAGTCACCGTGATACTCCGCCTCATCGTTTTCCCAAATGCTGCGTACGGCCAGCATGCGCTCACGTAGTACCGCTCGCCGGTCGGTGTATTTGACCCCGTGGTGCGCCAACTCCTCCTTGTTCCAGCCATAGCCAATGCCTAGAACGAAGCGACCGCCGGATATCACGTCTAGCGACGCAGCCTCTTTGGCTAACCAAAGAGGATCGCGTTGGGCCACAAGCGTGATGCCTGTTCCCAGGATGATGTTCTTGGTAACTGCAGCTGCCGCACCCAAGGCAACGAACTGATCGTGTGAACGCCAGTATTCCTCAGGCAAAGGCGGCGCACCCTCGTTGCCACCCCACGGAGTTACACGACTAGTGGGGATGTGGCTGTGCTCCGGGAACCAAAGCGATTCGAATCCACGTTCTTCAACGGCCATGGCCAACTCAACTGGACCGATCGCCTTATCGGTGGGGAACATCATTACGCCCACATTTATTTGGCTCATTTGCCGACTCCTCAGTTTCTGCGTACGCCTAGCGGTGCACTTGGGCGCGTAGCGTAGCTTTTTGCCAGACGCTCTTCACGAGAGCGGTCGCAAGGAGTTCACCCAATGCCGGTAGCACTTAATGCAGAGCTGTGCATTGGAAGCGGATCATGTGAGGATCTTGCCCCGCAGGTCTTTCAAATGGGTGATGAGGGAGTGGTAACCGTGGTTGATCCAAACCCGCCAAGCGATCTGGTCGAAGCGGTCGAACAAGCGGCCCTTAATTGTCCAACGGCAGCGATTACCGTAACTGACTAGCGATTTGTTTGCTAGCTATACGCTTCACAGCAATTTGTTTGCTAGCTATACGCTTCACAATGACCGGGACGTGGCGCAGTTTGGTAGCGCACCCGCTTTGGGAGCGGGGGGTCGCGGGTTCAAATCCCGCCGTCCCGACAGATACAGGCCAGTGGCCAAAGATAGATCCGTCGCTTTGAACGAGCCTTTGGATGATATGGACTAACAGTGGTATTTTTTGAACCATGTCGGACTCGTTTCAAGGCCCACCAGAGCCAACCTATGTTGTTCCCTATCTGATTATTGACGGGGCGTCGGATGCGATTGAGTTTTACAGCAAAGCATTTAGTGCCGTTGAACTGATGCGTATGCCCGCACCTGACGGGCGGCTGTTGCACGCTTCGATCATGATCGGCGAAGGAGTAGTGCACCTGTGTGATGACTTCTCTGAAAGACAAGACGACATGAAGTCGCCGCCCAGGCTGGGAGGCAGCACGGTAACCATGCATCGTCAGGTGGAGAATTGTGACGCAGTGGTTAAAAAGGCCGCCGATGCTGGTGCGGTAGTAACCATGGAACCGACCGACATGTTCTGGGGCGACCGGTTTGCCAAAGTCCGTGACCCGTTTGGTCACGACTGGTCAATCGCAACTCATGTGCGCGATGTTTCCCCAGAAGAAATGCAGGCCGCAGCCGCTGAAATGGACTGGGGTCAGCAGTAAGTGCTACATGATTTTGCAGGCTCTATAGCCGTCGTTACGGGTGGTGGCACCGGCATGGGACGTGAATTGGTGTGCCGTCTGGCTGCCAAAGGCGCTCACGTTGCTACCTGCGACGTAAACCCTGGGACGTTGACTGAGACGCTGAGCCTGGCGGCCGACGATGCCGCGCCAGGCGTACGGCTAACCAGCCACATCTGTGATGTGGCCGACAAGGGCCAGGTAGCGAGCTTTCGTGATGCCGTCGTAGCCGAGCACGAAACCGATCACATCAACGCTCTTTTCAACAACGCCGGCATCGCCGGTGGCTCCAGCTTCGTGCTGGACAACCAACGAGACGGCTGGGAAAAAACGTTCGCGGTCTGCTGGGGTGGCGTCTACAATTGTGCTCACGCGTTCATGGATTTGCTTGTGCGCTCCGACAATGCCGCGCTGGTTAACACCAGCAGCATCAACGGGTTTTGGGCCACCGTCGGGCCTGCCCTGGAACACACGGCTTACTGTGCTGCGAAGTTTGCGGTGAAGGGTTTCACCGAGGCGTTAATGATCGATCTTGCCCTGCATGCGCCCCACGTGTCGGCTCATGTTGTTATGCCTGGGCATATTGGCACCTCAATTGCTATTAACAGCACCGAGATTCACGGCGGCATAGACGTAGTAAGGGTGCGCAAAATGTTGTCGCAACGCGGCATAAATCCGGACGCGCTCAGCGACGACGAGCTCAAAGAGATAGTCGAAGATCGCAATCAGTCGTTTCGCGATGATGCTCCCACTACGGCCAGCCAAGCGGCCGATGTCATCTTGGAAGGGGTCACAGCGGGGCGCTGGCGCATCCTGGTAGGGGACGACGCTCACGCCATTGACGAAGCGGTACGTGCTGATCCCGAGAGCGCTTACACCGAAGAGTTCCTAAACAAGCTGATGGCATCAGGGCACCTAGGCGGTCTCGCTGCCACTTAACTTGGCTAGCACCCGAGTTCGCCTGTATCGCTCGCGCGCTCGTCTGTATCGCTCGCGTTCGCTTATGCCGACTGCTAGCACAGCCTCTGTTTGAATTTGCTAGGCGTTAGCGTGGCGAGCCTGCGGACGTAGTTCAATGGCTAGAACCTCAGCCTTCCAAGCTGATGATGCGAGTTCGATCCTCGTCGTCCGCTCAAGCTAGTTCCAGCGATTTCTAAGGTTCTGCTGCTGGGTTGCTGTCCTCTTTCGGGCTGAGTTGCTGTGGCTGCTCTCATCAGCGAGAGCGTTAGAGTTGCTTGCCCGTGAAGACCACCCTTACGTGCTTGGATCCTGTCGATTTCATAGGGCCAGAACAAGCACCGCCAGAGCAAACATCACCTGATCAGGACGATGCCGTCGCTGAGCAAACATCAGGCTCAGACACTGCGGCTGAGAGCCCAGTGGCTGAGAGCACGGCGGGTGAAGGCCCAGTAGCTGAGAGCACAGTCGGCGAAGACACGGCTGCACCGGTTAGCCACATTCGCTACGTAGGGCCCAAAGTGAAGCTCGAGGTCAGCATTGATGAGGGAGCCTTTGCTGCTGAGATCGACGAGGCCTTTAAAAAAATCAGCCAACAGGTCCGCGTGCCCGGATTTCGCCCTGGTCACACCCCACGCAAGGTGCTGGAAGCAAAGATCGGAGCTCAGGCCGGACGTGCGCAGGCGCTGGAAGATTCCATCCCACGCATGTACACCAAGGCACTGCGCGACAACGGCGTAGAAGCGGTCGGGCAACCCGAGATTGAAGTGACCGCAGGTCTGGAATCTGGTGCGGTGGAGTTTGAAGCCGTTGTTGAGGTACGACCCCAGGTAGAAGTAGCTGGCTACGAAAAGCTCCGTATCGAGCTACCCAGCCCTACTCCCAGCGATGACGAGATCGACGAGCAGGTACAAGCCACGCTCAAGCAGTTCGCAGAGCTATCTGAGGTAGATCGACCAGCCCAGACGGGCGACCACCTCACCATCGACATCGAAGGCTCTGTTGAGGGGGAGCCTCTGCCAGGGCTATCCGCTCAGGAGTACGTCTATGAAGTGGGATCGGCTGGCATCGTTGCTGAGGTTGACGAACAGCTGACCGGGGCTTCCGCCGGCGGCGACTGCGAATTTTCGGCTCCGCATCCTGTGCAAGAAGATATGGCCATCGATTTTCAGATAAAGGTCCACAAGGTTTCTGAGCTCGTGCTGCCTGAGCTAACCGATGACTGGGTTGACGAAAACACCGAACACGACAACGTCGAGGCCATGCGGTCTACGTTCGCCGATCAGCTCGGCTTCAGTCACAAATTGCAGGCAACAATGAGCATGCGAAGCGAAGCCGAACGCATGATTGCCGACTTAGTGCCGAGCCCCGTGCCCGACTCGATGATCGCCGGTGCCGTAACGAACCGCATTCAAGAGTTAGCAGGCCAGCTGCAGCAGCGTCAGATGGAGTTTGAACAGTGGCTGCAGTCAACCGGGCAGTCAGCGGATGAGTTCATGCAAAGACTGCGTGATGAGGCCGAGATGGGGGTCAAGCTCAACCTGGCCTTAACGGCGGTATCGCAAACCCAAGAGCTGTCAGCCACCGAAGAAGAGATAGCGGCTGAGTATGAACGGCTGGCAGAAGCCAACAACACCGATGTTGCGTCGCTTACGGCCGAAGATGGTGCGGGGCCTTCGGCGCTAGCGGTCAAGTCGTGGCTGGCACACAACAAGGCCATGGACTGGGTGGTTGAGTCGGCCGAGCTGGTCGATGAACAAGGAAACCCAATAGACCGGGCCGATCTTGAACTAATCCCAAACCCCAGCGACAACCCCACCGACGAACAGGATTCCGCAGATGATTAATCCCAGCAACTACCTAGTGCCAACGGTGGTCGAGCAGACCAACCGTGGTGAGCGGGCATACGACCTGTATTCGCGTCTGCTGAAAGAGAACATCGTTTTCTTGGGCACGCCCATCGACGACGTCATCGCCAACCTGGTGTGCGCCCAGCTCATACACCTGGAGTCTGAAAACCCTGAGCGCGACATCAACATCTATATCAACTCACCAGGCGGCGACATCAGCGCTCTGTTTGCGATCTACGACACCTCTCAGTACATCCGCAATGACATCACCACCATTTGCCTGGGGCAGGCCGCTTCGGCCGCGGCAGTTTTGCTGGCTGCCGGCACTCCCGGCAAGCGCATGGCGTTGCCGCACGCGCGTGTGTTGCTCCATCAGCCCTACGGCTCGGCCATGGGCCAAGCAACAGATATCGAATTGGCGGCGAAGGAAATCGATCGCATGCGGGCATTGCTAGAAAGCATCCTTGCCAAGCACACCGGCCGCTCTCTCGAAGAGATTCACAATGACACCGATCGCGACTTCATCATGGATGCCCAGGCAGCCAAGGAATACGGAATGATCGACGAGGTAATCGCCATGCGCGATCCCATCGACAACAGTCCGGTTAACGCCTCAAACGGTAAGGCCGCCAGCGAAGATTCTCCCAAATCCGAACCAAAAGCCCAGAGCGCACTTGACGAATAGCTGTCAAGCAGCAGTAACGATTTAGCAATAAATATGCACCATTTGGTGCGCGCGGCTTAGTACTTTCTACCAATGCGCTACCTGGACTATCCCAGTGTGTGCCATCCTGTTGTGGCACGCTAGCGACCAGGAAAACCCGGCTAAAAAGCGATTTATGTGAGCAAAGGAGGGATGAACAGTGGCGAAAATAGGCGAGGCTCCCCAAATCCCCTCATGCAATTTCTGCAATAAGTCGCGCAAAGAGGTCAACATGCTGGTGTCTGGGCCAGCAAACATCCACATTTGCAACGAATGCATTGAGCTTTGCGCAGAGATAATTGACGACGGCCCTGAACCGTCTGAAGGCCCCGTCTTGGCGGCAGTCCCCAAGCCGCAAGAGATCAACGCTTTCCTAGATGAATACGTTGTCGGCCAGGCGCGTACCAAGATGGTCTTATCGGTAGCGGTTTACAACCACTACAAGCGGATAGGCCTTGGCGGCGCCGACGCCTCCGCGCCACCTGCCGATGCTGACGTGGAGCTCGAAAAATCAAACATCCTGCTGATTGGCCCCACCGGATGCGGCAAGACGTTGATGGCGGAGAAATTGGCACGCATGCTCGACGTTCCTTTTGCTATCGCTGACGCCACCGCCTTAACCGAAGCTGGCTATGTGGGTGAGGACGTCGAGAATATTTTGCTGAAGCTCGTTAAGGCTGCCGATTTTGATATCGGGCGAGCCGAGACCGGCATCATCTACATCGACGAAATTGACAAGATCGCGCGCAGAGCAGAGAGCGCCTCGATTACTCGTGATGTCTCCGGCGAAGGAGTGCAGCAAGCGCTGCTGAAAATTCTCGAAGGAACGGTGGCGTCAATGCCTCCGCAAGGCGGACGTAAGCACCCTCAACAAGAGTTTTTACATATTGACACCAGCAAGGTTCTATTCATCTGCGGTGGAGCATTTGATGGCCTAGAGCGCATCATCAGTGATCGGATTGGCAAGCGATCGGTGGGCTTTGGTGCGGATATTCGCATAGCTGCTGATCAAAACTCGGTCGCAGTGCTGCCCGAGGTGCTGCCAGAAGACCTACAGCAATTCGGACTAATTCCCGAATTCATTGGACGGTTGCCTGTAATAGGAGTGGTGGATCGACTTGATACGGAATCGTTGCGAGAGATTCTCATCAGTCCCAAGAACGCTCTGGTGCGCCAGTTCAAGCGCTCTCTAGAACTTGACGGCGTCGATCTGGAATTCACCGACGACGGGCTCGACGCCATAGTTGAGCTAGCTCTGTTACGCAACACAGGCGCACGCGGCCTGCGAGCAATACTTGAAGAGGTGCTGCTGGGATTGATGTTTGAAGTTCCCAGCCGCGATGACGTTGAGCATGTAGCGATCGACCGCTCTTATGTATCTGAGCGAGTGGGTTACGCGTTTCCAGCGACAGATCCCTCCTCGGAACCACCAGAAGAAAAGACTCGCGCAGCCTCTTGAATCACATCTGCTGTCCGTCTAACGCAGCAAATGGATGCCAATAACGCGGGAAATGACTAGTGCTTGAAGACCGCGAGGCTTGCCTGGCTTGGCTGGCCGAGCACTACAACATGGAACGCTTGCTGGGAAGCACCGATGTAAGCGCTCCGACGCTTGATCGGATGTGGACGCTTGTAGGGCTCTTGGGCGATCCGCAAGACGCAGTCCCGGCTATCCACGTCACAGGTACAAACGGCAAGGGCAGCACTGTGCGAGCCTCGGTAGAGCTGTTCACCGCATCTGGATTGATCGCTGGCAGCTATACCTCGCCTCATTTAGATGCCGTGAATGATCGCATTTGTGTGGCTAACCAGCCGCTCAGTGACACCGATTTTGGGGCCGCCTTAAGTGAGATAGCCGCGATCGAACGCTTGGCCACAGAGCGCAGCGGCGCACGGCCTAGCTATTTCGAGGTTCTGGCCGCTGCGGCTTACAACTGGTTTGCCAACAACGCACACGTGAATGTGATCGAGGTTGGAATGGGCGGGCGTTGGGATGCCACCAACGTTGTGGACAGCCAGGTTGCGGTGATTACCAACATCGGCAGTGAACACTTGGAAATAATCGGGCCCACGCTGGCAGATGTGGCCTTTGAAAAGGCGGGCATCATCTCAGCTGGCTCATCGGTTGTATGTGGAGAGACCGATCCAGAGCTCGTGCGGGTTATAACGCAGGTTGCTAGCGATGGCTCTTGTGACATCTTGCTAGCTGAGCGGGATTATCACGTGGGGGGCCGCCTCGTTGCGGTGGGAGGCCAGATGCTTGATCTTGTAACTCCCTTTGGCCAGCACTCGGACTTGTTTGTGCCATTACACGGCGCGCACCAAGCCCAAAACGTCGTAACCGCGCTTACGGCGGTGGAGGCATTTTTTGGACGTTCACTCAGCGACGAGGTAATCGCTGAAGCCATGAGCGGGTTGCAAGTGCCAGGTCGCTTTGAGGTGCTTAGTCGCTCGCCTGTGGTGGTGACCGATGGGGCACATAACCCGTTGGGAGCACAAGCGGTTGCCGTAACCATGGCCGAAGTTTTTGGCACCGAAGAAGGCCTGGCAGAGCGGCCTACGGCGCTGGTGCTGGGCGTTAGCCGCCCTCATGAACCCTTCGAGATGCTGACAGCCCTGGAGGCTCAGCGCTATTCAAAGGTCATAGCGGTTGATTTTGACTGGCCGCGTTTCACTCCTGCCGCCGAGATAGCGCAGGTGGCGCGCTCAGCAGGGATAGAACCAGCCGTTATCGGCCAAGCTGAATCCGTTACCGCTGGCATCGCCGAAGCGGTTGATGCGGTGGGACCCAACGGTCTGGTCTTAGTAACGGGATCGCTTTACGTTGTGTCGGAGGCTCGCGCCCACCTAAAAGCGCTCTTATCTGAGAGTGCGTTTGGTTAGTAGTGCTCTTATCTGAGAGTGCGTTTGGTTAGTAGTGCTCTTATCTGAGAGTGCGTTTGGTTAGTAGTGCTCTTATCTGAGAGTGCGTTTGGTTAGTAGTGCTCTTAGTTAAGGGTTAAGCGCTACTGGTTTGGGCACGGCCGCTCTACTGCCCTCTTGCTGGCACCGCTAGCCTTGCTGCGTGCTGGTCTAAGCCGAGCAGCCCGTTTAGGAACCCTCATGTCTGCGACTTTGGTCATATGTAAGCCCGACGCAGTCGAACGTGGTCTAACTGGCGAGATTGTCGCTCGATTTGAGCGCAAAGGCCTCAGAGTTGTCGTGTCCGAGCTAAGGGTTATTGACGCCGAAACCGCCAAGCAGCATTATCAAGAGCACGCCGATAAGCCATTTTTTGATTCGCTAGTGGCGTTCATTACGAGATCACCTTCGCTAATCATGACCTTGGAAGCTCCCGCCCAAGCAGGGGCGGCAGTTCATGCCATTGTGCGAACTTTGATGGGGTCAACAAATCCGGCGGAAGCCGCGCCCGGCACCATTCGCGGCGACTTTGCAACAGAGGTGACTGAAAATTTGGTGCATGGATCTGATAGTCCTGAGTCTGCCGCTCGTGAGATTGAACTGTTCTTCGGAGGCAAATCGTGAACTCGCACACAACCCCCTTGCCACATATTCAGCCGCCTTTTCAGGGCGCCCCGCCCGGACCAATTCGTCGCCAAGAGAAAATGCCTAACCAGAATCCAGCTAACGGTGTCGTGCGTCCGCATTTTGCTCGCGCAATGAACAACGGCACAAAAAGGACTCGGTCGGGCACTTTTGGTGGCCGAGACATGGCAGTTGACCTAGGAACGGCTAACACCATTGTTTATTTACGAGGCCATGGCATCGTCTTAGACGAGCCTTCTGTAGTTGCCATTGACACCGAAACGGGCAAAGCACTGGCGGTGGGAGCGGAAGCCAAACGCATGGTTGGTAGAACTCCAAGCAACATCACCGCCACCAATCCCCTGGAGGACGGTGTCATCGCCGACTTTGATGTCTGCGAAAAAATGCTGCGACACTTCATAAGCCAGGTGTGTCAAACCCGCTGGCCCAAACCTCGCTTGGTTATCTGTGTGCCCTCTGGCATTACCGGCGTGGAGCAGCGAGCGGTGCTTGAAGCGGCCGTATATGCCGGCGCTCGCAAGGTCTACACCATTGAAGAACCAATGGCAGCGGCGATCGGAGCAGGCTTGCCTGTCCAGTCGTCACGCGCATCAATGATTGTCGACATCGGTGGAGGCACAACAGAGGTGGCGGTTATTTCACTTGGTGGTTTGGTGTCTGTTACGAGTTTGCGCGTGGGTGGCAAGCGCATGGATGCGGCCATAAGTGCCTTAATGAGGAGACGGCACAACCTCTCAATCGGGGAGCGCACAGCGGAATCGATCAAGCTGGCTATTGGTTCGGCATGGCCGCTAGAAGAGGAACTGCAAGCTGATGTAAGCGGTGTGGACGTAGCAGGAGGCTTGCCCAAGAAAGTGGTTGTAAGCAGCGGAGAAATACGTGAAAGTCTCAACGAGTCGATTAGTTCCATCATCGGTTCGGTTAAGGAAACGCTTGATCAGACACCAGCCGACCTAGCTGCCGATGTGTTGGACTACGGAATCACCCTCACCGGAGGAGGCGCGTTGCTGCCCGGCATAGATCAGCGCATTGAGCATGAAACGGGTGTCCCCACATTTATTGCAGATGAACCCCTTTACAGCGTGGTGATGGGGTCGGGGCAGTCGCTGGAAGAGTTCGAAACACTGCAAAGCGTGATGATGCCCTATACCTCTGGCTGATATCAGCCAGCAGACCGGTGTCTGATATATCTCGCACCTATCGGTCGCGCACAAGTATTAGCAGCGGCAACTCCACTGGCCGAGCTCCACGTCGCGGTTGGTTGCGACTCGGGCTGTTGGTGATTACAGCGGTGGTGCTAATCACACTGGATGCTCGTGGAGGCGGCGCTTTGGACGGTGTGCGCGGAGTGGTTATCGACGTTATGGCGCCAGCTAGAAGCACCGGTGACTGGGTAGCGCGCCCGTTCCGAAACATGTGGCGCGGCCTGACTAATTATGACGCTCTTGAGGCCGAAAACGAAGCCCTACGAGCCGATTTAGCCACCGTACAAAGCTCGGCCTTACGTGTAGGAGAGTTGGAGCAGCAAAGGCTTGAGGCGCTGGCCCTGCTGGGCGCGCGCGACGTGGTGCCAAACATTGAGCGAGTAGCTGCGCGCGTGATTGATGCTCCGATATCGAACTACGAACGAACCATCGAACTGAACCGTGGTTCACGCGACGGTGTGAAGGTAGGCATGCCTGTCAGCAGTGGGGCGGGACTAGTAGGTCGAGTAGTTCAGGTCAGTACCACCCGCTCAAGGGTTGAGTTATTGACCGACCTCAATTTTGACGTTGGCGTGAAAATGGTGAGATCTCTAGACAGCGGCATCGCTTCGGGGCGCGGCACAGGACGAGATTTAGTGGTGCGTTTTCTTGAGCTCGAAAGCGTGATCATCCCGGGCGAGACGGTTGTTACTAGTGGATTCTCGGGCAGCACGTTCCCCGCCGGGCTGTTGATTGGCACTGTGGTCAAGGTGGCACCAGATGCGGTGCGAGGCGATCAAGAAGTAACGGTGCGCCCTTCGGCGGCGGTCGATCGTTTACGGCTAGTTGATGTGATCCTCTACGAAGCAGACGTAACTGACCCAATCATCGTTGACCGCCAGCAAGAACCGACACCCGGTGACAACAACGAAGGCAGCAACGAGAGCGGGATCGGGCCATGATGACCGGCTCGGGACCGGTGGCGCGGTTCACTTTTTTGTTTGCTGTGGTATTGATTCTGCAGGTATCGGTAATGCCGCAGATCACTTTGCAAGGTGTTGTGATTGATCTGCTGGTGGCTATAGCAGTGCTAGGCGGGATGAATGGCGGCAGCGAGCGAGGTGCAGTGATTGGATTTGTGGCCGGACTTATCGCAGACCTGTTGGTACACACGCCGTTTGGAATTATTGCTATGGTCTTGACGCTGACTGGCCACGCCGCAGGTTCACTAGTGGTTCCGGTTGCTAGTTCAGGCCGAGTTGTTCGTTCGCTAATAGCAGGCGGTCTTACCACCTGCTCTGTGCTGGTGTTTGTGCTGATTGCTTGGTTGTTAGAGCTCACCTATGTAACCGAAAACGGCGTGCTGCGTATTGCAATCATCAACGGCATAGTCGTTGCGTTACTAAACCCTCTAGGCGAGCGAGCGGTGCGTTGGGCTCTGCTAGTTCGCCCCAATCTGCGAGAGAGCCGTGCGGTTTAGTACAAGCCTGCCTAGAAGCATCGCCCGGCAATCATGAGTGAGCAACAACGTCGCCGCATGGCCTTTATTGGTCTGGTGGCGGTTGGACTGTTTGTGGCCCTGCTAACACGGTTATGGCATTTGCAGGTGCTCAGTTCTGAAGAGTTCGTAGCTGCGGCCGAATACAACCAAGTCCAGATCATCATCAATCCGCCCACCCGGGGCCGCATATTGGATCGCCACGGGGTAGTTCTGGCCGACAACGAACGGACCGGAGTCGTCACCGTTGACAGCTCGCGTTATCAACCAGGCCAGCTAGATGAGGTAATGACCGAACTTTCTGAGTTGCTGGATGTGGATGAAGCGCAGTTGCGACGGGGCTTGAACGACGTGCAGTTACACCCTCTGTCGCCCAAGGTGGTAGCAACCGGGTTAGACAAGAACGGACTGTTGCGAGTAACAGAAAGCTCACTGCCAGGAGTAGAGGCAAAGTGGAGCTGGGAGCGGGTCTATCCGTTTCATGAGGTGGCGGCCCATGTCCTCGGATATGTCGGTGCGATGTCTGATCGGCAGTACGAAGAGCTGCTTGACAAGGACTATTTACCGTCCGAGCGTGTTGGACGGGCGGGCATTGAGTTGTTGTTCGAAGACCAGCTTCACGGCTCACCCGGCCGCTCAAAAATAGAAGTTGATCGACGCGGCCAGCCTCGTGAGATCTTGAACGAGGTCGAGCCAATACCCGGCGCCGATGTCGTGCTGTCAATTGATGCTGAGCTGCAAGCCACCGTGGAGTCATATCTGCGCCAAGGTTTGATCGTCTCACGCAAGGTAGTAAGCGAAGATTCAGGATTTTTCTACCCGGCCTTGACCGGTGCTGCGGTGGTGATGGATCTGCGAAACGGCGATGTGTTGGTGATGGCTTCACATCCCACTTACGACCCGAATTGGCTGATTCAAGGGTTGTCCGTCAATGAGTATCGCTCGGTATTTGAAAACCCATATACGCCTGGCGCGCTAAACAACCGTGCCGTGCAGGGCACCTACGCCCCAGGGTCTGTGTTCAAGCTGATAACGGCTTTAGCTGGGCTTGAGGCAGGGATCATTACCCCACGAGCGGTGTATCACGACCAGGGTTATTACGAGATTCCAGCCAAGCGTGGTTGCACCGGCCGCTGCACGTTTTACAACGCGGACCGAGTAGCGCTAGGAACGTTGGATCTGTCATCGGCACTGACACGTTCTAGCGATGCCTACTTCTACAAAGTTTCGGACGAGCTCTATTGGATAGACGGACCGCAGCAATGGGCCATACAGGACATGGCTCGCTCGCTTGGGTTCGGCTCTCAAACGGGAGTGCAGTTGCCGTTTGAGAAATCTGGCCGAATTCCCGACGATGGCGTAAAACAGGCGCTATTTGAATCCAACCCTGATGCCTATAACCCTTACGACGAACCGCCCATCTGGTTTCCCGGCGACAACATCAACACCGGCATCGGCCAGGGCTTTGTGGCCGTTACCCCATTACAACTGGCCAACGCATATGCCACGTTTGCAAATGGTGGCACGCGCTTTGCCCCCAACATCGTCGAAAGCCTGGTGTCGCGCGAATCCGACAGCTACGGCGAGATCGTGTTGGAGTTTGACCCACGCATAGTCAGCACCGTGGATTTTCCGCCGGGAGCATCGGTGGTAACCGAAGGGTTGGAAGGGGTAACTATTACTCGGCTGCGCGGTACGGCTCGCGCCGCGTTTGAGCAATACGACCACGCCGGGTATGGCGTAGCCGGCAAGACGGGCACCGCTCAAGCAGACGGCCTAAATGAGTTACTACAACGCCGCAAAGAAGACACGGCCGTGTTCGTCTCCTGGGCGCCCACACATGACCCGCGCTATGTAGTTGCCGTGGTGATGGAGGAGGCTGGCTACGGAGGGTCAGCAGCTGCTCCGGTGGCGCGTCGCATAATTGAGGCTGTGCGTGCCTACGAGCAACGTTGGCCCGAGCCAGAAATAGCTTTCGTGCCACCCAACCCAGAATGCCCCGAAATCCCGGAGGCGCTGCGAGGATTCGATGCTTTCCTGGCCTACGTCCCAGAGGGTTGCCCCTGGGGTGTGCAGTTGCCACGCGCAAATACTGAGGTCGATGCAGACGGTGACGGCACGCTCAACGTAGACGAAGATCCGAGCGCACAGTGACTTCCTCTCAGCAGCGCGCGATAGCAGGCCCGCAGCTATGACGCTTGTTACGCGAAGGCCCGAGCTGCGCTCACCGCTGCGCTTTGCCGACTACGGCTTAGCGATGAGTGCGATAGCTGTCGCTCTGCTGGGTGTGGCTCTCAACTACTCAGCCACCTGGCGCTTGCTGGAGTTCAACGGAGAGAATCCCGCTGCCACGGCTTTGCGCCAACTCATTTTTGTGCTGCTGGGGATCGGTGTGATGGTGATTGCGGCCGTGGTGGATTATCGCGTGCTGTTGCGGTACTCAACCACGATTTATCTAGTGGCGATGGCGGGTCTGGCCGGTGTGCTTTTGTTCGGCTTAGAACGGCGTGGAGCGAGATCTTGGTACGAAATACCGAGGATTGACCTGCAGATCCAGCCGTCAGAGTTTGCCAAGCTGGCCGTCATCGTGGCCTTGGCAGCATTCTTATCCGCTAAAGGGCCGGGCTTGCGTCTTAACACGCTAATAAACGCCCTAGTGCTGGTGAGCGTCCCGATGGTGCTGACCTTTTTGCAACCCGACATCGGGACGATGTTGGTTTATGTGACGATTGCAATGGGTGTGTTGCTGCTGGGCAGCATGCAACTACGCCACATTGTCATTACCACGCTGTTAGGTCTGCTGGCAATTGTCATGGTGTTCAGCATCGACAGTTTGCAAGGGCCTGAACTGTTGCGTGAAACACAACGCAATCGTCTGACCGCCTTTTTAGATCCAGAATTTGACACACAAGGTGTCTCTTACAACCTGCAGCAAAGCCAGATAGCCATCGGCGCGGGCGGTCTAACCGGCCAAGGCTGGAAGCAAGGTTCGCAGACCAATCTAAACCTGGTGCCTCATCAAGAGAGCGACTTTATTTTTACCGCGCTAGGAGAGGAGTTTGGCTTTGTCGGCGGCAGCGCGTTGCTGCTCGTGTACGCCTTCATGATTTTCCGAATATGGACTACGGCACGAAATTCACGCGACACGTTCGGCATGCTGTTGTGTATCGGCGTGCTGTCGATGTTTATGTTCCAGGTGTTTGAGAATGTTGGTATGACGATGGGCATCATGCCGATTACGGGTATTCCGTTGCCGTTGATGAGTCACGGAGGGTCATCGGTGGTGACCGTGTTTGCAGCCATAGGCCTAGTGATCAACGTTGGATCTCGCAAGCACACTGTCTAGCGGGTTTGTTTAAAGCACCTGAACGACCGCCCGATCGGGCATACTGGTCAAGCAATGGCGCTTCAGATTTGCAGTCTTGGTAACTACGAAGACGCCGTTCGAGCAGTTTGGTGCCATGCACGAGTGCTGCAAAATGACGTAAAGGCTCGTTGAGAAGCAATATGAACGAATACTTCCGGCTTGATGAGCCAGCCAGCGCTGCGGTAATAGTCGCGCGAGGTGGATCAAGCGCCGCTTATGTGCGCGCCCGAAAGGAACTACAAGATGACAACCCCAAACGACACCCAAGAGGCGTCGAAACAAAAACGTAAAAGAACAAGAAAAATCAAAGGAGCCCCGCCCAAGAATTCTGGCGGAAGCTCTCCTAACTCTCAGGCAGATGGCGCGCGAGCTAACAGTGCCAACCCTTCAAGTGCCGACACTTCAAATGCTGACCCTTCACAGGTGGTGCGACGTCGTCGCCTAGTAGGTCCTGTTGATTCGCAACCGAGCACCGCGCCTGCTGCTAGGCCTTCTGACACATCGCCTGCTGCTAGCTCACCCGCTGAAAATGCGCCAGGTAAAGCCACCCAGGCCAAGTCAGCTGCGTCACCTCCGGTGGTGCCGCCACCAGCGAAAGGTCGTCGCGCTAATCGCATGCCAGCGCAGCCCGCTAAGCCCGAGATTGGAGACAGTCGACCGGCACCTAAAACTAGCGCGCCAAAAAAACGCGGCCGTCGTCGCGATGGACGTAATCGCGGCCAACGGTCCCCCGATTCTGAGGCAACGAACAAGGTGTCGCCGGTTGAAACCATTACCGCCGACGAAAAGCCTGTCGAGTTAGACAAAAAACAGAGGTCTAGGCGCCGCGGCGCTCAACGTGATGGCGAACCGCTGGGTCGCTATCGGATGCTTGTAAGCGTCAAAGGAGACACCACCCACGTCTCTATTACTGAGGGCAGAGTGCTGATTGAGCACTACATAGGTCACCCGGCCGACGCAGAAGAGATCGATGGGAACATCTATCTCGGATATGTGCGCAGAGTGCACCCGGGCATCGATACAGCGTTCTTGGACATCGGCACCGACAAGAACGCCGTGATTCATCGCCAAGACGCGTATGGGGTCACCACGGACAATTCCAACCCATCCGCGTTGCTGGGAAGGGCCGACGCGGACAACACTAATAACCCAGGAGAATCCACTGGAGAATCCGATAGTTCGGAATCTGACAAATCGGCCTCAAAAGATGTTCGCCCAGATAACGGCCGCTCGAAGGGGTTTCGTGTGAGAAAGGAATCGGGGGCACGCATCGAGCATGTGCTAAAAGCTGGTCAGCCAGTTCTATGCCAGGTGCTCAAGAAGCCGATTGGCCACAAGGGAGCCAGGCTTACCACCGAGGTTTCACTACCCGGCCGATTCGTGGTGCTGGTGCCAAACAGTTCAGTCATTGGTGTTTCGCGACGTATGGAAGCACGCGTTGCTAAGCGCTTGCGGAGCACCTTGAAATCATCGCTGCCGGAGGGTTTCGGAGCCATTGTTCGAACCGCCGCCGAGCACGTCACCGCCGAAGAGATCAGTCGCGATGTCGAGCGGCTAGTTGCTCAATGGCAGCAGATCGTTGAACTCTCTAAAGAGGCCAAAGGTCCGAATCTGCTGTTTAAGGAGCCTGAGATGGCTTTACGGACACTGCGTGAAGAGTTCAGTTCAGATTTTCGCGAAGTAATAGTCGACGATCCCGATTTGCACAAAAAGATACGCAGCTACATGGAGACCATCGCGGCTCCTTCGGTTGATCGTGTAACGCTCTATGACACAAAAGTTGAACCGCTGCCGTTGATGGAGAAATACCAAGTAACCGAGCAGCTCCGTAAAGCGGTCGACAGCAAGGTGTGGCTGCCCTCGGGGGGTTCCCTCATCATTGAACACACCGAAGCGCTGACCGTTATTGATGTCAATACAGGTAAAAACACGGGCTCTAGCAGCCTCGATGAAACGCTATTTATCAATAACCTTGAGGCAGCCGAAGAAGTTGCCCGTCAGCTGCGTCTGCGTGACATCGGCGGAATCATCGTTATTGACTTCGTTGACATGGAAAGCAAGCAAGAACAAGAGCAGCTAGTGCTGACTTTGCGTACGGCCTTAGCGCGCGACAAGACACGGTTCTCCGTGGAGTCTGTTTCAAAGTTCGGGGTGGTGCAGATGACTCGCAAGCGTGTTGGTGAAGGACTGCTGGAGTCGGTTACTCATAAGTGTGAGAACTGTGATGGCCTGGGACTACTGCTAGATGACGAGCTGCTGTCAGCGTGAGCTTGCACCGCTACCCTGAAGCGGTTATGTACGCAGTTATTGAGACGGGTGGCAAGCAGCGGCGCGTAGAAACCGGCCAGGTGCTTGAGGTTGAACTGCTTAATGCTGGTCAGGAATCAAGCAAGGAAAGCACAACCCCAGACAAAGAAAGCACCGTGAGCTTTACGCCAGTGCTTGTCGTGGATGGTGATTCCGTGTTGGCAACACCCGCAGAGCTAAAGGGCAGCACGGTTACTGCGCAGGTGCTCGGTGAAACCAAGGGGCCCAAAATTCGTGGGTTCGTCTATAAGAACGCCACCACTTACCGCCGGCGATGGGGGCATCGTCAGCGCTACAGCGAAATCGAAATCACCGATATAAAGGTTTCCGGGAGTTGAATTATGTCTAAGACCAAGGGCGGCGGCTCTACTCGCAACGGACGCGATTCAAACGCTCAGCGTTTGGGAGTGAAAGTTTTCTCCGGTCAGCAGATTGATGCTGGCAGCATCATTATGCGCCAGCGTGGCACCAAGTTTCATCCGGGCCGCAACGTCGGGTTGGGTAAGGACCACACGCTGTTTGCGACCTCCCCAGGCGTTGTGCGCTTCGGCTATCGCTTAGGCCGCAAACTCGTAGACGTAGTAGACAACTAGCTGTTTTTCTGGCTCGCAGCCGCTAAGCAGCTAGCTAACTAGCCGGCCCCCAGCAACTTCTAGAGACGCCTAATGAGCGGCTTCGTTGATGAATGCAATCTGCATGTCAAAGGTGGTGACGGCGGCGCGGGCTGCGTGTCTTTTCGACGTGAGGCGCACGTGCCACGTGGCGGTCCGGATGGTGGTGATGGTGGTGATGGTGGTGACGTCTGGGTAGTAGCCGACAGCAATGTCAGCTCGCTGCTGGCCTTTCGTGATTTTCCGTTTCGGCGCGGTGGTGACGGCGGCAATGGCAAGGGCAAACGCAAACACGGGCGCAGCGGTGAAGACATGATCGTTAAGGTGCCGCAAGGCACGGTTGTGCGAGACAAAGACGGGTCGGTACTGGCCGATCTTGTAGAGGTGGGAGATCGCTGGCTGGCGGCCTACGGCGGCCGCGGCGGCCGCGGTAATGCACGATTTCTTAGTTCAGCCAGGCGAGCGCCACATTTTGCGGAACTGCCAGAAATAGGCCAAGAGCGCTGGCTGCGAATTGAGTTGCAGCTAATCGCAGACGTGGCGTTGGTTGGCTTTCCCAATGCTGGCAAAAGCACCTTTATCAGCGTGATTTCGGCCTCAAAGTCAAAGGTGGCCGACTACCCATTCACCACACTGCAACCTCATCTCGGCGTGGTTCGTTGGTCAGGCGGCTCTGCCGGGACTAGCAAAACCGCTGGGGGAGGTAAAGCCAGAAATAACTCTGCTGAGTTTGAGATGGTCGTTGCCGATATCCCTGGTCTGATCGAAGGAGCTGCGGAAGGGCGCGGGTTGGGGCACCAGTTTTTGCGACACGTGGAGCGAGCGTCAGTGTTGCTAGTAATGGTTGATCTGACCGAATCGCAAAACATGGCTCCGGCCCAACAGGCCGAAGTGTTGCTTGAAGAGCTAGGGAGTTATGACACAGAACTTGTCCGGCGCCCACGGTTGATAGTCGGCACAAAGGCGGACGTAGCGCAGTATGAGTGGTCTGGTATGACTATGTCATCTGTGACCGGGCAAGGTGTCAACACAGTGTTAGCCAGGTTGGTCGAAGCGGTTAGCGAAGCTCGCTCCGCGAGGACGGCTGGTGGCGACTTGGTTTCAAGCAAAGCCGTCGTGCATAAATCAGCGCAGGGTGCGATTGAAGTGGTGCGGCGTGATGATGGAGTGTTTGAAATACACGGCCGCGCTGCGCTGCGTGCGGTTGCGTTGACCGATCTGACCGATCCCGAAGCCTTGGATTACGCCTGGAAGGGGCTGAAAAATCTGGGCGTACCATCATCGCTCACTAGGCAAGGAGCCAGCGAGGGTGATGTGGTGGTGATAGGTAATTTTGAGTTTGAATACGAACCTGAGTAGCAAAGCATGCGAGTAGTAGTAAAAATCGGCACATCCTCTGTAACGCAGCCCGTCTCCAATCAGGTGGAGAATGCGTCAGAAAACAACGGGTCAGCCAGCGGGATATCTGGTGGAGTGTTACCTGGTGGAGTAACAGCTGGTGGAGTAATAGCCGAGGCAGCAATAGCAAAACTGGTGTCCGAAGTGGTTGCCACTCGCCAGCAAGGTCACGAGGTAATAGTTGTTACCTCAGGCGCCATCACCGCCGGTGTGCAGCGACTAGGAATCCCTCGCCCCACCCGTATCAAGCGACTACAAGCCGTTTCCGCAGTGGGCCAGATAGACCTGATGGGTGTCTATTCTCGCCTGTTCGCCGAGCATCAGGTCGTAGCCGGACAGGTTCTGATTGCGCCTCATGATTTTGCAGATCGCAACCAGTATCTGCACGCGCAAGACACTTTCGAAAATCTGCTAGCGCTGGGCGTGGTGCCGATAGTCAACGAGAATGATGCGGTTGCCGACGATGCAATCCGTTACGGCGACAACGATCGAATCGCAGCTTTGGTCGCCAACCTGCTTGCGGCCGACCTGTTGGTGCTACTCACCGATACCGCTGGTCTTTACACCGCAGACCCAAATCGCAACCGGCAAGCGACGTTGATCGAAGAGGTGACAGAGGTAACGGCATCGCTTGAAGCGTTGGCTGGCAATCCGGGGGTTGTCGGCAGTGGAGGGATGGCCTCCAAGCTGGCGTCGGCGAAAATGGCTTCCTGGAGCGGTGTGCGCACGATCATCGCTGCCGCCAGCCGACCAGACGTGTTGGCAGATTCAATTTCGGGTCGCCCCGAACAAAGCACGGAAGTAGCTGCTCGCTCTACACGCATTGCGGCTCGCAAGCTTTGGATCGGTTTCGCAGTAGCTACATCGGGCACGCTCGTAGTTGACACTGGTGCAAAGAAAGCCTTAGCCAGAGACGGGAAGTCGCTTTTGGCGGCGGGAGTTACAGCCTGTAGTGGAAAATTTGACGCCGGTGAGGCGGTAGAAGTTCAAACCGAGCAAGGCGAGTTGCTGGGTAAGGGCTTGATCGCCATGAGTTCAGAGGAGCTGTCCGCAGCAAAGGGCAAGCGCAGCGCAGAAATGGCCGACGGCATTTTGCCGCTGGTGATCCATCGTGATGATCTGGTGATTCTCAGCCAAGACTTATAACTGGGCGGTACCCTGCCTCAGTGCCTTGCAGCGGAACAGGTGCTTGAAATGAACACAAGCGAGCAAACCATGTTTAAGCTTGGCGTGCGGGCTAAAGCAGCTTCGAGCCCTCTCGGACAGGCTTCGGGAGCCCAGAAGAACGACGCTTTAGCTATTGCGGCCGACCTTTTGGAGTCGGCCACAGCCCAGGTTTTGGCAGCCAACGAGCGCGACGTCCACGCAGCGCAGGCCGCAGGCACCTTGCCCACCGTGATCGATCGTCTGCGCCTTGATGACAACAGAGTTCATGCCATGTCAGCAGGTTTGCGCAAGGTAGCGAGCTTGGAAGACCCGGTGGGCAAAGTGATCGACGGTTGGGTGCGCCCAAACGGTCTGGCAATCCAGCGAGTACGAGTGCCTCTAGGCGTGGTTGCAATCATTTACGAAAACCGACCCAATGTCACCGCGGACGCTTTCGGGCTATGTCTCAAATCGGGCAACACGGCTTTCTTGCGCGGCTCTAGCGCGGCCTTGAACTCAAATCTCGTTATCGCGGATGCTTTGTGCGAGGGTGCCGAAAAGGCGGGCTTGCCACGCGATGTCCTGGTGTTTGTTAGCGACACTAGCCACGAAGCCGCGGCAGCTTTCATGCGGCTTAATGATCACATCGATTGCCTCATCCCGCGCGGCGGCCCGGAACTGATCGCAGCGATCCGTGAGCACGCGACGGTTCCTTATGTGATCGACGGTGCCGGAAATTGCCACGTCTACGTTGACGAGACTGCCGATTTAGATCAGGCCATAGAGATAATCGTTGACGCCAAAATGAGCCGCCCGTCGGTTTGCAATGCGGCTGAGTCTTTGGTTGTCCACCGAGCCATAGCGACCGAGCTGCTGTCACGTTTGATCGAACGCCTAAAGGATGTAGCGCTAGTTGGTGACGCCGAAGCGTGTGCGATCTCCGAGCAAATTCAACCCGCTGAGCCAAATGATTTCTACCAAGAGTTCCTTGACCTTAAGATGAGCGTGAGCGTTGTAGGCACGCTTGGTGAGGCCATCGACCACATCAATCAGCACGGCACTGGTCATAGCGAGGCGATCATCACACAGAATTACAGCGCGGCTAACCAATTCACTCGGCGTGTAGATGCGGCCGCTGTCGTGGTTAACGCGTCAACGCGCTTTGTTGATGGCGAAGAGTTTGGTTTTGGTGCGGAGATTGGTATTAGCACCCAAAAGCTGCACGCACGTGGTCCAATGGGGCTAGAACAACTGACGACCACAAAGTTTGTTGTTACTGGCCAAGGACAGGTCCGCGGCTAGCAACAAGCTCGCAAACCATCGCCATTAGTCGTTAACGAAAGAGATATGAAAATGAACAACGCAATGTTCGCTGACTTGACAGCCGTGCGTGAAGGCCTCGGCAAGGTTGAGTACTTGGCCGATGAAAGCATCGCCAGCGTTGTGTTTTTGGCTGAGCGGCTGAACAAGCCGGTACTTATCGAAGGGCCTGCCGGCACCGGTAAAACCGAGCTGGCTAAATCGGTGGCCAGCGCTACCGGCACTCGCCTGATCCGCTTGCAGTGCTACGAAGGGCTAGACGAGGCCAAGGCGCTTTATGAATGGAACTACAAGAAGCAGTTACTGCGCATCCAGGCCGACCGAAGCGAAGGCGCTGATTGGGATGAGCTGCAAGACGACATTTTCAAAGATGAGTTCTTGCTCACGCGGCCCTTGTTAGAGGCGATTACCGCTGAAGACAAGGTCGTACTGCTTATAGACGAAGTAGACCGCTTAGAGGTTGAAACCGAAGCGTTGCTGCTAGAGCTGCTTTCGGATTATCAGGTGTCGATTCCTGAGATGGGCACCATCGTCGCTAGCCAGCTGCCGATGGTGTTCTTAACTTCGAACAACACACGAGAGCTGTCGGAGGCGCTGAAACGCCGCTGCCTGTTCTTGCACATTGACTACCCGGAGCTTGAGCGCGAGAAAGAAATAGTGGTCACCAAGGTAGAGGGCATCAGCAACAACCTGGCCGAACAGGTAGCGCGAGTCGTTCGATCGATCCGCCAGCTTGACCTCAAGAAGAGTCCATCCGTGTCGGAAACCTTGGACTGGGCGCGCACCTTGGTGATACTCGGCATCGACAGCATCGATGAGGAACTAGCAAAGGAAACCCTGCACATACTGCTGAAGTATCAGACCGATATCGAGAAGGCAGCGAAGGAACTGACCGTAGAGGAAGGCTGAAGCGATGCTTGACCTGATTAGCGGTTTCGTGGTGGAGCTACGAGCGGCCGGTTTGCCGGTGTCGTTGACGGAAAACCTTGACGCCATGGAAGCTGTCAAGCACATTCCTGTCGAAGACCGCTTGGCGTTCAAATATGCCCTGGCCGCGACGCTGGTCAAAAACGAGCAGCACTGGCGCGCGTTTGAGACGGTGTTTGAGGTCTATTTCGCTTTGCGCGGACCCGAATATTCAGTCGCAGGTGAGGATGGCGAGGGTGAGCTAGATCCGGACAACATTGAAGACTGGATGTCTCAGCAGATGCGAGGCATGGGTGGACGCAGTGGTGGCGAAGACATGAGCCCCGAGGAAATCGCTGAAATGCTTTTTCGAGCGTTGCTGCAGGGCGACGAGGCAATGATGGCGGCGATGGCGCGCGCAGCGGTTACGCAGTTTGCGGGGATGGAACCCGGGCGACCCGTCGGCGGCACCTATTACCTCTATAGGACCTTGCGAAATTTGGACCTTGACGCCATGTTGGAACGGCTGGTGGAGGAGTCTGCGGAGCGTTATGACAACGAGCTGACCTCCTTGCAGCAGCGACTTGAACGCGAAGAGTTCGAAAAGCGCATTAATGATTTACGTCAAGAGGTAGAAGCCGAAATCCGACGACGGCTTGTGGCCGACCGGGGAGCCGAAGCAATGGTAAAAACGTTGCGTAAGCCGCTGCCAGAAGATGTGGACTTCATGCACGCCAGTCGTGAAGAGATGGCGAGCATTCGCAAGTCCATTCAGCCGCTTACGCGCAAGCTGGCTGCCAGACTGGCTCGCAAGCGTCGAAACAAGCGTCGCGGCCACCTGGATTTTCGTGCGACGGTGCGCCATTCGCTCAACTACGGTGGCGTGCCGGTGGAGCCGCATTTTCGCTATCCTCGCCCGGCTAAGCCCGAGCTAGTGGTGGTGGCCGATATTTCCGGATCGGTCGCAGCATTTGCTCGCTTTACCTTGCACCTCGTCTACGCCCTGCAAAACCAGTTCAGCAAGGTGCGCTCATTTGTGTTTATTGATGGCATAGATGAGGTAACGCACATGTTCCAGGGTGAGGAAGACATAACCAACGCGGTTCATCGCGTGAACACCGAAGCCGATGTGGTTTGGGTTGACGGTCACTCCGACTATGGACACGCCTTTGGGGTGTTCTGGGAGCTTTTCAGCAAGGACGTCAACTCCAAGAGCACGATGATGTTCTTAGGCGACGCTCGCAATAATTATCACTCCACCAACGCGTGGGTGCTAAAGGAATGCGCCAAAAAGGCCCGGTCGGTGTTCTGGCTGAATCCGGAGCCCAAGTCGTACTGGGACACCGGCGATTCGGTGATAACCGAATACGGCACCTACTGCGATGGCGTATTTGAATGCCGCAACCTGCGTCAGCTTGAAGCCTTCGTAGATAATTTGGCTTAGCTCGCCAAGGCTGGCGTGCCAGACAGATCTACAAATCCGCCAGCTGCTCGGCAATACCGAACGACATATCCAGCGACTGACGAGCATTGAGCCGCGGGTCGCACATTGTTTCGTAGCGGTCGCTTAGCTGCTCGGTGCGAACCTCGTCGGCACCCCCGAGACATTCCGTTACAGGGTCGCCAGTAATTTCTAGATGCACACCACCGGGCCAGGTCTGTTCTGCCTTGTGTACTTCGAAGTAGCTCTGCACCTCAGAAGTGATGGCGTCAAAGTGTCTTGTCTTGATGCCGTCGGGGGTGGTGTATGTGTTGCCATGCATCGGATCGCACTGCCACACCACCGGCTGACCTGCATCGGTAACAGCTCGCACAATCGGCGCTAAGCGTTCGGTAACAAGTTCTGCGCCCATGCGCGTTATCAGCGTCAAACGTCCTGGTTCAGCGGCAGGGTTCAGCGTCTTGCAAAGCTCCAAGGCTTCATCGGGCGTTGTGGTCGGGCCCAACTTCACGCCGATTGGATTATGCACGCCACGCAAAAACTCAACATGAGCGCCTGTTAGCTCGCGCGTGCGTTCACCGATCCACAGCATGTGCGCCGAGCAGTCGTACCAATCGTTGGTGATGCTGTCTTGGCGTGTCAATGCTTCTTCGTAGCCGAGCAACAAGGCCTCATGGCTGGTGTACAGCTCCACCTGGCGCATGGCTGCGTTGTCAAGATCTAGTCCGCATGAACTCATAAAACGAAGCGCTGCTGCAATGCCTTTGGCAACGCGGTCGTAGCGCTGTCCAGCCGGACTTGACGCCACAAACTCTTCATTCCAGGTATGAATCTGGCGCAGGTCGGCATAACCGCCGCGCGTAAAGGCCCGCAGCAGATTCAGCGTTGCAGCCGAAGTGTTGTAGGCCTCTACCAAGCGCGCAGGGTTAGGGCGGCGCGCATCGGTTTCAAAGGCTGCTTCGTTCACTATGTGGCCGCGAAAGCTTGGCAGGGTCGCACCGTCTTTGGTTTCGGTGTCGGAGCTGCGTGGCTTCGCAAACTGTCCGGCAATGCGACCGATTTTTACTATTGGTAGGCCTGCGGAGTACTGCAACACGGCCGCCATTTGCAAAATCACCTTGAGGCGATCGCGGATGTCATCGGCGGTTGATAAGTCCAGCGATTCAGCGCAATCTCCTGCCTGCAGCACAAAACCTTTGCCCGCGCACACCTGTGCCAGGTTTGACTGCAAGCGGCGAGCCTCACCTGCAAATACCAAAGGCGGTCGGCGCCTTAGCTCACTTAAGGCTTCGGACAGCTTTGTTTTGTCAGGCCATTCGGGTTGCTGGCCAGCCGGATATTCCCGCCAAGACTCTCGATGCCAGGCAGGCTTAGTTGTGGGCGATGTGCTAGCGCCCGAATCAAGCGGCGGCGCAGCGGTGCTCATGGCAGTTGCTGGCTAGCCGGCTGCTTCGTCGAAGGCGTCAACGTCGCGAAACTCGCCGTTGTTGGCGTGTTCTTGCAGCTCTTCAATTGCGCGCTTGACCAAACGACGTGCAGCCTCGGCCGTGACGTTTAGCTCATCACCGATTTCGCGGTAACTACGCGGCTCCTCGTCGAAGAATCCGAAACGGCTAGCCACCGCAAAGCGCGTGCGCTGATCCAGCGAACCCATCATGGCCTTCACTACCTCACGACGCTGACCCTGCTGGGCGAAGAAGTCCGGCCCTGGCCTGTCGTCGCCGATGAGATCAATCAAAGTGCTGTCACCGTCACCGTCGTTGCCAATGGTCTTGTCAAGCGAAGTTGGGGTACTGATACGTTGCAGCCAAGCGTTTTCATCGTCTAGCGCGTCGTTGTCGCCACCGTTGTGACGCAGCGCAGCGCGTAGCGAAGCCGAGCGATCGGACGGCAGACGAATCAGGCTGCCCTTCTGATCGAGTGCACGACCAATGGACTGGCGGATCCAGAATGTGGCATAGGTAGAAAACTTGAAGCCCTTGCGCCAGTCGAACTTCTCGACTGCATGCTCAAGACCCAGGTTGCCCTCTTGAATCAGATCAAGCAGTTCAAGCGTGGGGGGCAACGGATAGCGCCGTGCTATTGACACAACCAAGCGCAGATTGGCACGAATGAAGTGATCACGCGAGCGTTCAGCGGTCCGCATGGCCCGGCGTGCTTCGCGCTTTTCGGCCGTAGTAGGTTCCTGGTTGTTTAGCTCGGCCTCTTCTAGTCGTTCGTACGCGTCCCGCCCAGCTTCGATGCGCTTTGAGAGGGTGCGCTCCATTTCGGCGTTCAACAAGTCAACTGCGCCGATTTCGTTTAAGTATTGTCCTACTGAATCCATATCAATTTCTTCTTATTCGTCTTTCCGGCATGCAAACGCCGGACCTCTTATTCGCTTAGAATGTGTCTAGATTTTGTGAGCTCAGATCGTGCCGGATGGCCCGTTCCACTGCCTAGCCGTTCTTGCGAATTGGGCGACTCTCATTCCCCTTGTGAACGGCGTGGTGATCTGGAGCAGAATGCTCGATCCTTGAGCCTCGCGAGTATAACACTCACAAGCACGAAGCGGTGGTAAGAGACATACCATGATACGCGCATTACGGACACGAATGCAAGGGCACGGCAGAATTCGCGGCAAATAATCTGTGAAAAACTCTCAAAGGCCCTCCAAATCAGCGTTTTTGAGCACGTTTGGGGTGTTCGGCGGAACGTTTGACCCGCCACATGTTGGCCATGCTTTGGCGCTAAACGCCGCAAGTGAGCAATTGGGCTTGGATTGCATTTATGTGGTGGTTGCAAATGACCCATGGCAGAAATCGTCTGGCGTAAGCACGCTTGGCGAAGGCATTACGCCCGCTGAGCACAGGCTGGCCATGTGCCAACTGACATTTTCCGCTAACGGTGCCGGTCATAACAAGGCCGACCCCGCAGGCACTGTTCAAGCCAACACTGTTCAAGCCAGCGCTGCTCAAACTAGCGGAGCTTCGATTTGCGTGAGTGCTTGCGAAATTGAACGAGGCGGCGCCAGCTACACGATTGACACGGTGACAGAGCTGCTTGCCACGACTAGCGCTGCGGCCACCCAGTCCGGGCTAGTCCAAACTAAATCGGCCCAGTCCGGGCTAGTCCAAACTGAATTGGCCCAGGCTGGACGAGCAAATCTGGTGCTAATTGTCGGCGAAGATGTGGTTGTTGGTTTGGACTCGTGGCATCGCGCAAGCAGCTTGCGGGAGTTGGTGACGGTTGCGGTGGTGCAGCGCAACCATGAACTAGTCAGGCCGCAACCCACAACCGGGTCTCAACCCGCTGCCGAAGGCTCACCCACAACTGGGGATCCGGCAACACCCGAGGTACCTGCCGGTTGGAAGACCGTCACGGTGACGTTGGACTTATCGGCGACCATCGGCTCGCAGATAGTCGCAGATGTGTCCAGCACGGACATCCGGCAACAAATCGCAGATGCCTGCCTGCCTACTGGCATAGTTGCGCCAGAGGCGATGGGCTACATCTCCGCCCATGGGCTCTACTCTCAAACCTCGTATTCTCAGACCCAGTGACTTACAGGCCCAGTGACTTACAGGCCCAGTGACTTACAGGCATAGTGCTATCAACAGAACCATTGCCACCATCTGAGCGGACCGATTTGTCTTCTGCTGAGCAGGCCGAGCAAAACCAGTCCGGCCCAGCCGCAGCAAAGCAAGCCATCCCCGTGGTTGTGCCCCCGCTGGTACAAGCCGCCATGGAAGGTGCCGCTGACATGAGCGGTAGCGACATTGTGACGCTTGCTGTTGGCGAAGTTCTGGCCATTACAGACTGGTTCGTAATCACCAGCGCTCTCAGCGCGCGGCAAGTACGTCGCATAGTAGAGGTGGTTGAAGAATCGGTGAAAGCAGCCGGCGGGCAAGGCCCGTTGAGGATTGAGGGGTTAGCCCTAGCGCAGTGGGTGCTGATGGACTTCGGCGAGTTCGTGGTTCACGTTTTCGATGAACGAACACGCAGCTACTACGACCTTGAAAGACTCTGGTCTGACATGCCCAATGTCAAGTACGAAAAGCCCGCGAGTCCCACTAACCACGGCTAATTCTGGCCTAGCCGTTAGCCGGCAGCCTTCACCGTTAGCCGTCCAGGCGCCAGCTAGTCACCTAGTGCGCACAGCTGCGCTATGCGTTGAGTGTCTCCCAGACCCTCTGCGGAGTGATCGGCATCTCCACATGACGAACGCCTAGGTGAGACAAAGCATCAACCACCGCGTTTTGTACCGCTGGCGTTGATCCGATAGTTGCCGACTCACCGATTCCCTTTGCGCCCAGCGGGTTAATAGGTGTCGAGGTCTCCATCGGGACACGCTCAAAGCTGGGGAATTCCGAAGCAGCCGGAAACAGATAATCGCCAAACGTGGCGGTTAACGGGTTGCCGTCAGGGTCGTACACAAACTCTTCATACAGGGCTTGCGATATTCCCTGGGCCGCTCCGCCGTGTACCTGGCCCGCAACCAGCAACGGATTTACCATTACACCGCAGTCATCACAAGCGATATGTCGCAAAACCGATGTTTTTCCGGTGTCGGTGTCAACCTCCACCACGCACACGTGCGCACCAAAGGGAAAAGTCGATCCTTCCGGTGCAAAAACATGCTCAGCCAACAATGTGGCCTGTGACGAGTCTCCGTCAGCGGTGCCGTTTCCTGAGCCGCCTGCTACCTCAGTAGCGATCTGCGACCAGTTGGCGGTAACCGTGGGAGTGCCAACCACATGAAATACTCCACGCTCCGCATCCAGCGTTACGTCATCTTTTGCAGCCTCAAGCAGGTTGGCCGCATGCTCGGTGGCCTGGCTAATCAGCTCATGTGTGGCTTCACGCACCGCACTGCCGCCGTTTTGCAAAGACTTTGAGCCGCCGGTGCCCCAGCCTTTAGCAACGTCATCGGTATCGCCGTGACGCACTTCGATCTCATCCATACCGATACCGGTCAGCTCGCTAGCGATCATGGCGAAGGTGGTGTGATGGCCTTGACCGTGCGAAGAGCTACCGGTGCGCACCAAGCATGACCCGTCCGAACACAACTCGATAGAACCGAATTCTTTTTCACGCACTGGATTGGTTATCTCAACATATGCCGACAGTCCGATCCCTAGCTGCTTCACATCACCGGCCTGGCGACGCTGCTCTTGCTCGGCGCGCAGAGTTTCGTAGCCAGCTGCGTTTAGTGCGTTAGTAAGAGCCGTGTCGTAATCGCCTGAGTCGTAGGTTGTGCCGATGGCGGTCTTAAACGGAAATGCGTCGGCGGCTATGAAGTTACGCCGCCGAACTTCACTGGGATCCATACCGATCTCAGCAGCAAACACGTCGATGGTTCTTTCTATGGCAGCTGCGGCTTCAGGGCGACCGGCACCGCGATATGCGGCTAGCGGGCATGAGTTTGTGACGATCGATTGGCTCTCAAAGGTGACCGAAGCGATGTCGTACACGCCGCTGGCCATGGTGAGGGTCATGCGAGGCAGCACACCACCGATCTCTGGATAGGCACCCGCATCTTGCACGACCTGCAAGTGGTAAGCGGTGATGTTGCCGTCCTTATCGCCGCCCATCTTGGCGTACTGAACTTGACCGCGCCCGTGCCCTAGGTCAAGCATCGATTCGGTGCGGGTTTCTTGCCACAAGGCCGGGCGATCCAACGCGCGAGCGACCCAGCAACACAGCACCTCGGGCGGATATTGACCGTTCTTGGCCCCGAAGCCGCCGCCCACATCTGGCGCTATCACGCGCACCTGATCGCGTTCGAGACCGAATGTCCTAGCTAGACCGTCACGAGTGCCGTGAGCGTTCTGAGTCGAAGACCATTTTGTTAGACGACCGTCTTCCCAGACGGCAAGCGCTCCGCGCGTTTCCAGCGGACAAGGGGCGACCTTGTTGTTGACTATGCGCTGAGTAATCACAACATCGCAGTCAGCAAACGGATCGCCCTCGGCTTCGTTGGGGAAAGCACCCGCCACGTTTGTGCCGGCGTCCTCGAACAGAAGCGGTGCGCTGTCCAGCAGTGCGGTTTCGGCATCCACCACTGCTGGGAGAGGTTCGTAATCGACTTCTACTAGTTCTGCCGCATCGGCCGCTTGCGCCTGGGTTTCGGCGGCCACGATCGCCACTATTTCGCCGACGTAGCGCACCTTTTCAGACGCAATGCGGGGGCGGGCCATCTTGTCGTTGAACAAGGGCAATGCGGCCAAGGGTTCAACATCAACGTCTGCTGCGGTCCAAACAGCGACCACTCCTGTCGCAGTTTTGGCAGCAGAGGTTTCAATGCTTGTGAGGCGCGCGTGCGCCATCGGGCTACGCACATAAGTGATGTAGACCATGTTGTCCAGTAGGTGGTCTTGGACGTACTTGCCGCCTACGGTGAGAAATTGCGGGTCTTCAGTACGTAAAACGTTGGTTCCGAGGATGCTCATAGGGGCTCTGTCTAGCGGACGCGGCAGGTTCTAACTCACCATGCCTAAGCTCCCCAGACTTGTTAAACGAGCGCTCAGTCACAGCCTGGTGCGGATTCGCGCTCTCGAGTAGCCGGTGTAATCGGTGCCGGTGCCGCTAGCTGACGACGTTGGCGGTACCTGCCCGAGCCAGTCCAACCCAGGTTGACCCCGGGGTCAACTCCACCGGCTTGCCGTTGGGGTAGAAAAACTGCGTTACCGCTGTGCTTGAGGCTCGTTGCCAGGTCGCATTCGCCACGCGTCCTCCGCTGAAGATCTGCGCCTCGCCTGTGCCAATCAGGTGAGGTTCAGGCGTGATGCTTGAGGCCGCACTCTGTCCGTAAGTAACGAATTGCACAATCACGTTTGTCGGCGAAATGCGTGCGCCTGAGTAGTCAAAATGGGCACTGCCGTATTGGGTGCGGTCATAGCTCGACGTAATCGGGTTCCAGCGGTATTTCACCGGAGTGCCGCCGAAGTTGATGTCCACACCGCCCGCTGCAATGGAGTTGGCAGGTTGTTCGCTAGCCGTGCGGTATCGGAACAGTGGCGGGGGAGTACCGCCCTCACCGGGGCGAGCGCGATAAATCAGTTCCGTCGAGGTAACCAGATTGTGCGGTGCGTACTTGTCCGAGGTGCGTGAAAAGGCTGCTTTACCAATATTGCGATCACTGACCACGATGGCGCCTTCACGGCGTAGCAGACTCCACACGGTCTCGTTGGCGCCTGAGTTAACGAATATTGGCTTGTTCAGGTTGCGCAGCAGATCAAAGTCGCCGGTGCGCGCCGAACGGATGGGGCCGACCCGTTCAGCGTCTTGGCTGTGAAACACGGCCGCAAACCGGGTAATGGAACCTTCCACAATCTCTTCAAATACGACATCGGCTTGAATCAAGCCCCACTGCGGAGAAGCGTCTACGTGATTGTCGATTTTGACGACCGCCGCTGGGCGAGTGATTGTCGCTGTTGTCTCTAAACCGGTTAGCTGAGCCAAGATTGGCGGCAGGGTTGTGGTGGTGGTAGTCGTGGTTGGCGGCAGGGTTGTGGTGGTGGTTGGCGCAACCGTGGTAGAGGGTGGGTTAGTTGTAGCCGCTGAGACGCTGGTGCCGCCGCCGCTGCAAGCAGCAGATAGGGCAACAAGTGCGATTAACAGTGCGACCGGTGCAAAAAAAGAAGCATTGGCTTTCGCAAAAATTCTCCTGGACACAGGAGTGGGCATTTTGGCACGCATGTGCCCGAGAGTACGCGAGCGCATCCGAGATTTAGCGGCAGTCGCGCAGTCGTGCCAGAAGCTAAAACACCTCTAGGTGCCCCATCACTGCGTCAATTAGCCCAAGGTTCTTTGGCGTGGCGAAATGATCACAGTTCGCTAGCTCGGTATAAGAGGAGTTTGCTAGAGCCTCCAGCAGCGGGTCGGCTGGCCCTGCAAAGTCTTCGGTTCCAAGCACCACTCTCACCGGATGCGTGATGGCGGCAAATTGCTCCTTGCCTAACGGATGGTGTTTGCGCTTCATAAACGCCGCCAGAGCCTGTCCGTCTTGACCCGGTTCGGCCGCATAACGAGCAAACGTTTGTGCGTGCACGTCAGCGTCTTCGGCCTCGCCGGTAATCCCGCGGATGATCCGTTTGGCCGATTCCTCATCGCGCTCAAACAGGTTGTTCCCAACACCGGCCACCACTAGCCGTCCGAAGCTCTCCGGCGCAATGGCTGCCATACACAGCAACGTGCGTGCTCCCATTGAAAAACCCACCCCATCCACTTGTTGGCTTTTACCTACTTCGCTAGCCAGTCGTTCCACCAGCTTCTGCTCCATATCGGCATAGTCAGCGGGGTCGTGATGCTTTTCGGAGGTTCCATGGCCGGGCAGATCCCAGGCGATTACTTCTCGTCCCGCATCGGCAAGCAAATCCATTATTCCGGTTGGACGCCAAGTTGATTCCACCGAACCGGTGAAGCCGTGAAGTAACAGCACAGGATTGTCAGGCACGGCGCGAGTCTTACACGCTGCACTACCTTGCGGCTATGAACGCTCCTACTAATAGCTCCAGCATGCGTATAGCCAACTGCAGCGGATTCTTCGGCGATCGGCTCAGCGCGGCGGTGGAGATGACCGAGGGCGGACCGATTGATGCCCTGACAGGCGACTGGCTGGCAGAGCTCACGATGCTGATCCTGTCTCGCATCCAAGCCAAACACCCTGGCGGCGGCTATGCCCGCACTTTCGTCACGCAAATGGAGCAGGTCATGGGCACTTGCTTGGACAAGGGCATCAAGGTGGTGTCAAACGCTGGTGGACTAAACCCGCAGGGCTGCGCCGATGCCGTTCACGAGGTTGCCGATCGTCTCGGGTTGAGCCCGAAGATCGCGTACGTAGATGGCGACGATCTGACCGAACGGTTGACGGATCTGATTAGCGCTGGCAACGATTTCGCACACCTAGACACGGGTCAGCCGCTCGGTGACATCGCCGAAAGGATCGTTACCGCTAATGCCTACATCGGTTGCTGGGGAATTGTTGACGCCCTAGATCGCGGAGCGGACATTGTGATCACCGGGCGTGCTACCGATGCAGCGGTCGTGGCCGGTCCTGCCGCCTGGCATCACGGTTGGAAGCGCGACAGTTGGGATGAGTTAGCCGGAGCCATCGTGGCAGGCCACGTCATCGAGTGTGGCGGGCAAGCCACCGGCGGCAACTACAGCTTTTTTACCGAGATCGAAAACATGACCTATCCGGGCTTCCCGTGGGCCGAAGTGGCAGCGGACGGATCTTGCGTGATTGGCAAACACGACGGCACCGACGGTCAGGTGTCAATAGGCACCATTACTTCTCAACTGCTTTATGAGATTCAGAGTGAGCGCTACGCCAATCCTGATGTGGTGTGTCGCTTTGACACGATCCAGCTTGAGGAGGTAGCGCCCGATCGCGTGCGCATCAGCGGTACGCGCGGCGAGCCAGCCCCACCAAATCTAAAAGTGTCGATGAACTATCACGGCGGGTTTCGCAACCAAATTGCGATCGGGCTGACTGGTATGGACATCGAAGAAAAGGCCGCGCTGATCGAGCGTCAGTTCTGGCATGCCTGTCCGTTTGCGCCGGAAGACTTTGACGCGGTGGTTACGCGTCTTTCACGCACTGACAAAGAAAATCCCGCCACCAACGAAGAGGCGGTCGCAGTGCTGAAAATCATTGTGAAAGATCGCGACGAGCGCAAGGTAGGCCGAGCGTTTTCAAACACTGGCACCGAAATTGGCTTGTGTTCTATTCCAGGGTTGTTTGGCACCGGCGGCGGACCCGGGCCGGGACAACCCTTCGGTGTGTATTGGCCGGCTCTGGTTAGTTCAGACTTGGTGCCGATGAGAGTGGTGGTGGACGGCCAACAGGCTGCGGTTGATAACACCGCGCCTACACCGGCCGCAGACGCACCAGCAGTGCAGCCAACCCCAGTGCAGCTGCCGGATGTTGCCACTGGCGAAACAACCCCGACTCCACTGGGAGCTCTGTTTGGCGCACGCTCGGGCGATAAAGGCCCCAACGCAAATCTGGGGATCTTTGCGCGCAGCCCAGAGGCGTACGTCTGGCTGGCTGATTTTCTGACCGTTGAGCGTCTCAAGGAGCTAATGCCCGAGGCTGCTGAACATGAAGTTGATCGCTATGACCTTCCCAATTTGCTGAGCCTGAACTTCATATTTCATGGCTTACTAGAGGAAGGCGTGGCAGCTTCTACTCGCCAAGATCCGCAAGCCAAGGCGTTAGGGGAGTACCTGCGCGCCAAAGTGGTAGAGATCCCAGTAGCGCTCTTGAGCTAGAGCAGCTGCGTGTCTGGCTCAGCAATAACTGGGTTAGTCAAGGTGCCGATTCCTTCGATGGTGATAGCCACCTCATCGCCCGGCGCTAGCAGTTTCGGCGGATCAAAAAACAGCCCTACGCCAGCGGGCGTTCCGGTAGTAATTATCGTCCCGGGTTCCAACGTAAATGCGGTAGTGATGTGCTCTATCAGCTTGTAGCAGTCAAAAATCAGATCGTTGGTGTTGGAGTCTTGGCGCACCTCGCCATTGACAGTGGTCTTCAAGGCCAGCGAATGCGGATCGATTTCGTCGCCGGTTACTAACACCGGACCGCAAGGTCCGTGGGTGTCCCATGACTTACCCATAATCATGGTCGGGCTCGCCTTTTGCCAGTCGCGCACGCTCACATCGTTCATGATCGTGTAGCCCGCAATCACCGTTGGTGCCTTGTCGGCTGGAACGTGCCGGCATCGTCGGCCGATCACTAGCGCTAGCTCACCTTCATAATCCACCATGTCAGGCGCCGCGGAGGGGATGTGTATTGGCGAACCCGGGTTGGTGATGCAGTGGTGATGCTTGGTGAACACGACCGGCACCTTCGGCATTTCACGTCCGCCCTCGGCTACGTGGGCTGCGTAGTTGAGACCTACCGCCAAGATCGCAGGTGGGGCGCCAACTGGCGACAGCGCCGTGGCCTTGTCAAGAGGCGTCTGCGGACCGGTTGCCAGATCTGTGATCTGCGCCAGCGCAGCACTCAGGGGCTTGTTGCGATCGGCACCAGCTTCAGCCAAGAGCGCAGGCAAATCGCGATGGTCGGTGGCTATATCCGTAAGAGTGCCGCCTGTTGGAGAGTCGCCGCTCAACACGGCCAGGCGGGCAGCCCCATCACGCAGATGACGCACAATTTTCATGGCTTGAACTTAGTCGGCAAAAACAGCGCAGAGCTTTGGGGGAAAGCGACAACAAAACAGGGCCCAACAAAACAAGGTCCAATAAATCAGGCATTGCATAATTGCCTCAGTAGTGGCACCCTGAAATCCCGTGCGATCAGCGCGGTACGAGCAAGCAACGTCTAACAACTCAATATTCGAACCCATAACCGGGCTGCCTGACGCACGGGCATACGCCTTGCTGGTGGAACGCAAGCTCTCTCAAGCGCGCCGCTCGCTAAACCCGCTTTCTCTGATAGCGATTGCGATCGACGGGTTTGAGCAAATAAACGAATCTGAAATTCGAGTAGCAACGCTGATTACAGCGCGCCTGGTGTGCTCTACCTTGCGCCAATCCGACACCGTGTGCCATCTAGGTGATGGAGTGTTCGTGGCGATTCTTGACGACACCCCTGATAGCGGAGCGATCTGGGCTGCTAACCGCGTCAGGACTGCGGTAGCTAGCAGACATCAGTCGGTTGCCGTGACGTTGTCGATGGGTGTGGCCGCCTATCCCACGCACGCACTTGAACCGGGCCAGCTGAGCCAGGAAGCGTTTGGGGCGCTGCATGTGGCGCGCTCGATGGGGCCTGAGCGTTTAGAAGTGGCCAGCTGAAATTTGCCGGTTGAAATCAGCCGTCCCGGTATCTGTAAAGCTTGGATCTGAAAGGCTGGGTTCTGTTAGTAGACCTCAGTGGCAATATGCCAGTAATTGGCTAGGGAGCAGTAATGGCTGAAACAGATTTTTCAAACATCGGCACCAAGGCTGAACTAGACGGGCGAGTAGCGCTCGTAACAGGCTCAAGCAGCGGTATAGGCGAGGAACTGGCGCGCCGCTTGGTTGAACTAGGTGCCAAAGTGACCATCAACTCTTCCTCGTCGGTGGAAGCGGGGAGCGCCTTGGCCGACGAGTTGGGCGACGCTGCTCGTTATCAGCAAGCCGATGTGAGTTCAGAAGATCAGTGCAAAGCGCTGGTTTCAGAAACCGTCGACGCCTTTGGTCGTCTGGACATCCTCGTCAACAACGCGGGTTACACGCAGGTAATACCGCACCACGACCTTGACGCCGTTACCGATGAGATATTCCGCCGGATCCTCGACGTAAACATCATGGGTGCTTGGTATTTGAGTCGGGCCGCGGTTCCGGCCTTGCGTGAAAGTGGAGACGGAAACATCATCAACATTACCTCTGTTGCTGGACTGCGGCAAACAGGCAGCTGCTTGCCATATGCGGTTTCTAAGGCCGCCCTTAATCACATGACTCGCTTGTTTGCCAATGTGGTGGGCCCTGAGATTCGTGTCAACGCAGTAGCGCCAGGGCTGGTCGCTACGCCCTGGACCGAATCGTGGGATGCGCAACATGCCGCCGTAGCGAAAGCCGCTCCCATGGGTCGTTCGGCAACGGCGGGAGATTGCGCTCAAGCCATATTGGGAATTCTTCGTAACGGCTATCAGACCGGCGATGTAGTGCTGATTGATGGCGGCCTAACACTGCGCTAGGCCCAGCCGCTGTTCTAGCTGGCCCTGCTCTAGCCGATAGTGCCTCTCGCTAGCAAGCTCTGCTAATAGATCTTGCTAATAACCCAGTGCGGCGCTGGTGAGTATTCGAGGATCAGAAGCGCCGGTGAGAATCTGACTGGCCGCTTCGGTGGATCCATCCGGCGCGGCTTCAACGGTTATTACGTGAGCGTGGCCGAAGGAGTCGTCAAAGGAATCCGCCAGCCGTATGTCATGTCCGCGATCAGACAAAGCGGAGACAACAGCCATTACCGCTTCGCTCTTACCAGCGCGACCCAGCCCACCGCCCGCATGACCTTCCAGCACTAGCTGCAGCGCCCCGGTTTCGTTCCAAGTTTCGAACAACGAAGCGTTCGGTCGGCTCCAATACCAGCGGCCAGCCGCTATGGCTTCACCTGCCGTATCACCACCATGTAACAAACGTGCCAGCAGCTGCAGCACCACCTGAGGTTGATTGTCGCCACCCATCGTTCCGACAACGCACCGCAGCCCGCCGTCAAGTGTCTGCACCAAGACCGGTGACAGTGTGTGAGGTGGTCGGCGGTTAGGCCCGTACTCGGCTGGGTGACCTGGCTGCAAAGAAAAACCGATGCCTCGATTCTGCAAGGAGATGCGGTTGGTTTTCGTAAAGCAATGTGCGCCCCACCCTGAAGCGTTGGATTGAATAAGCGACACCCCCATCCGCTGCTCATCCACAGCTGCTAAGTAGTTCGTGTCGCCGCTGCGCTGCGCCCACGAACTAATGGCGGTAGTGGTGTCCGCAGAAATTGCCGCCTGCCGGGGAAGTAGGCGCTCCGGCGACAGCAACTTGTGTCCGTCGGCGTGTTCGTGCAACACGTCTATCCGATCGTAGGCGGCGAGCTTGGATGCCTCGGCCAGCAGATGAATTGCTAATGGATCGTCGATGTCTGTGGGTAAGTCCAAACCGTCAACCATCCAGGCCGCAGCCAGCGTTAGGTAGCCCTGTGAGTTGGGTGGCACGGTGAATATCCGCTGCCCCCAAGCCTCTATCGCAAGCGGCTCTACCCAGTTAGCCAGTGGTGTTGTCAGATCGCTCGCCTGATATTCACCTTGGCCTAGCTCAATCAGGTCAGCTCCGAAGTCGCCCTGGTAGAACCCTGAGCGACCGTTGCTGACGATCGCACGTAGCGCTTCGGCGACACCGGGGCGACGAATCACCGCTCCCGCGTTCGGCGGCTTACGGCCATTTGCACTGGTGTTCGCGCCGTTGTTTGCACTGGTTGCCGGCGTTGCAGCGGTCGTAGGTGTGCCGAAATAATCGTCAGTGTGAGCTACGTTGCCGAGTCGTTTGACCGCCAGCGCACATGCTTGAGATAGCGCGAATCCATTCTCGGCTAAGTCGATCGCAGACCCAAACACCTGCTCCAAGCTCAGCTGGCCGAATCGATCATGCAGAGCAAGCCAGCCGTCCACGCAGCCGGGCACCGGTATTGAGCGCGGGTCGCCAGTTACTGGCATGGCCAACGGAGTGTCGCCTGACCCGGAGGAGGCAAGATCGTCTCGCAGTCGTTGCGGGTTCGCTCCGCTGCCAGCCCAACCGCTGGCATTCAAAGCTGCGGGCGGTTCACCCGGTGTGTGATGCACCAGAGCCCATAAGTCGCCACCCATCCCACAGGTGTGCTGCGCGGTTACGGCCAACACGGCCGAAGCTGCTACCGCTGCGTCGGCTGAGCTACCGCCCGATCGCAGCATCGCTACGCCAGCACTTGAAGCAAGCTGATCGATGCTGGCAACTATGCCTCTGGTAGCGCGGGTGGTGGCGAACGGCGCCAACACCAGACGGTCACCAGCGTTACTAGTTGGCACGATTATTTGTTGGCATGGCTATTCCTAGGCAGGGCTGGCTGTGGTTGTGGGTGAACTGGCACTGCCGCTAGTGCCAGCTGGGCTATCAACCAGCAACACGTTTGGATTGAGAACGCCATGCGGATCAAGCGCTTGCTTGAGCGCTGCAAAGGCCGCTAACTCAGCAGGGGTGCGGTTTAGGTGCAAAAACTGTTTCTTGGCTGTTCCTACGCCGTGTTCTGCCGAAATGCTGCCGTCTAACTGGGCCGTATAGGCGAGCACAGCAGCGTCGATTTCGCCGCCTTGTTCGCTGTTGTGTTCACTGCTTTGCCCACCACTGGACCCTTCACCGCTGGGCAGCACGTTGACGTGTACGTTCCCGTCGCCCAGATGCCCAAACAGAACCGTTTGCGCACCTGGGTCAATCTTTTCCACTACAGCAGGCACACCCTCTACGAACTCCACCAAACGGCTGGCAGGAAGAGTTACGTCCAGTTTGTGCGGCGTGCCGACCGCGTTGACAGCCTCCGGTATCTGCTCTCTAAACGCCCACAACTGTCGCCGGCTAGTGGAATCCAAACCAACTGCTACATCGGCTACTAGATCACCTAGCGCATCAACAGCGTTGGCCAACTCGTCGGCTAACGCCTCCACGGATACAACGTTGCTGGCTACCTCAACTAGCAGCCACATAGGCCGCGAAGCAGTCCCGGCAGGTGGCTCTTCCATCTGTGCAGCTCCGACGGGCGGACGCACACCCAGGTACAAGCACACCACAGACATTGCGTTATCAAATACAGCCTCAAGCGCATAAATCGAACCCAGCTTGTTGCGCAGTTTGGCGGCAACATGTACTCCGGCCGACACCGATCCCAGCGCCAACAAAGCAGTCACTAGTTGAGTCAGCGCGGGTCGCAGCTGCAACCGGACGGCGGTCACAACCGCCAGAGTTCCTTCGCTGCCGGTTAGCAGTCCCGCCAAGTCGTAGCCCGTGTTGTCTTTAGCTAGCCCTGCCAGATGGCTCAGCACGGTGCCATCAGCCAACACTGCTTCGATGCCGACCACCTGAGCTCGCATTGCGCCGTAACGCACCACGTTGATGCCGCCAGCGTTGGTGCTAACCATCCCGCCGATGGTTGCCGAATCACGCGCTGCCAAATCAACGCCCACCGCTAGTTCGGCCGTTGCGGCATGTGCTTGCGCGTTGGCCAGAGTTACACCAGCTCCGAAGGTGGCTTGCGAAGAAAGTTCGTCAACCGGACCACAAGTAGTCAGTCGCGCCAACGACAAAACCACCTCACCGCTCAGCGGAACGCTTCCACCGACAAGCCCAGTGTTGCCGCCTTGGGGTACAACGCAAACCCCGGCGTTAGCCAACACCGACAAAGAGGCTGACACTTGTGCAGTATCTGCGGGCCGCACAACTAGAGGTGTGTAGCCCTGAAATCGACCACTCCAATCAACGGCGTAGCTAGCGGTAACGCTGGGATCGGTCAGCACGTTGGTGGGCCCGACTATTTCTTTTAGGTGCTCAGTGAGAGCATCGGTGAGGGCACCGTCAACCGGACTGGTTGAGCTAGTGCTAGTCACGGGCTAAGCGCTTAGTTCTGGTCAAGATCTTCTGGCCAAGCACCGCGTGCGGCCAACACATCGCGCAGCACTATCGGCTGGTCGGTCATGATTCCGTCGACTCCCTTGTCAAGCAGTTGGTTCATGACTTGGGCGTCGTCAATGGTCCATACATGTACCGCAATGCCGTGCGCGTGGGCGAAGCGCACGACTCGCTTGGTGGCCAGTGGAACCATTCCGTGGAGTCGAGGTATCTGCAGCGTGTTGGCTCGAAATCGGCGTGGTTCCCCGGCCTTGCGTGTGCCAGCCTTGCGGGCACTTCCCAGTAACGATGCCAATCGAAAGTTGAGAATCTGTTTGGGTCCCATTGACAGGCACACCGCCTTTCCAAACTCCTCGTCCAAGCGGGTTAGTCGCGCGCTAGAGAATGACCCAAGACAAACTCGGTCAAGCACGCCGGGCCTGCGTAAGGCCTTGATCAGCAGTGGCACCGTCGCGTCGATTTTCGGGTCAATGCAGATGCGCATGTCGGGCCAGGCATCAAGTAATTCTTCTAACCGTGGGATTGGTTCGGTGCCGCCAATCTTGGCTTGAGACACTTCGCTCCAAGTCATCTCCGCAATGACACCGGTCGAATCGGTTACCGGATTTAGCTTCGGGTCGTGGAACACCACCAGCTTGTTGTCCGCGGTGGCTTGGACGTCGGTTTCCAAGTAGCGGTAGCCCAACCCAACGGCTCCGGCAAACGCTGTCATTGTGTTTTGCGGCCACAGACCGGCTCCGCCCCTGTGCGCAATCGCCACCGGTGCTGGCACGGCTAGGTATGGGTGCAGGTCTTCACCGTGAGTGGCTGTTGGTGGAATGTCTGTTGGTGGAGTGTCAGCTGGCATCGTGTAAGTATCGCCGAGAGTGCGCGGTGCCAGTGCGTCGCACGCAGTTACTAGTGCGTTGTACGCAGTTACTAGTGCGTTGTACGCAGTTACTAGTGCGTTGTACGCAGTTACTAGTGCGTTGTACGCAGTTACTAGTGCGTTGTACGCAGTTACTAGTGCGTTGTACGCAGTTACTAGTGCGTTGTACGCAGTTACTAGCGCGTTGACACAGTTACCGTGCGGCAGTGTCATCGACTGGAGGGGATTTGCCTAAGCGGGCTAGTACCAGCCGCTTCGTTGAGCTAATCAGCGAGTCCGAGATTCGCCTTGATCGGGCGGCACTGGAGATAGCGCTTTGTTGTCGCCCAGACGAAGTCAACGTTGCAGCCAGCTTGGCGTTGTTAGATGAGTTCGCATTACAAGTCGAGGCTTACTTGGGCACGGGCCAGGCTGGCTTAAGCAAAGACGCCAGCCACACCAAGCCAGACCTCGGGTCACCAACCGCAAAGTCGGTTACCGACACGCTGTACAGGGAGCTTGGGTTCGGTGGCGACCGTGCCGACTATTACCAACCGGATAACAGCTACCTAGATCGCGTGCTGGTTAAACGCAGCGGCATTCCCATAACGCTGGCGGTGGTGGTGATCGAGGTGGCTCGCCGGATGGGTATTCGTTTAGATCCCGTCGGCATGCCGGGGCATTTCCTAGTCGGTGTACCGACTACTGAGCGAACACAACCGCAGTTCTTTGATCCGTTTGACGGGGTGTACCTGGATTACGACGGAGCTAAAACACTTTTCCAGCGCCCGAGGCATGAAGCGCCGTTTAGCGACGAGTTTCTAAAACCGATACCGCCTGCGATGGTCTTGCGACGGATTCTCAACAACTTGAGGCTGAACTACCTGCATCAGTCGCAACCCACATCGCTACGCGATGTAAATGCGTTAGCCGTCATATTGGAGCTGATTGTCTGTTTGCCCGATTGTTCGCCGACCGATTATCTGCAGCTAGCCGACGTGCTTACTCATCTCGGTGACTTAGACGTTGCTGTCAAACACTTAGAAGCCGGTGCGCAGCGCTCAAAAGGTTCCGATGCCGAAGCATTGCTAGCCGCCGCCAAGCGGTTGCTCGCACGATTGAACTAAGTACGCCTGACGGACGCACTGGGCTACGTGCTAAGCACCCAGCATTAGTTCCGGGTAGCCGCGCAGATGTGTGCGTTCGTTGATCGCCAAAACGCTGCGATGCCCTCGGTTTGATGCCATCACCCGCGTTACCGACGTGTAATCCACGTCAAAGCGCAAGAACTTCTCTGCGCTAAATCCGAGGCAATGCGCCAGATATGCGTTGATCACGCCGCCGTGGCAGGCCACAGCCACAAGCTCACCTGGATGATCGGCCACGATCCGCTCGATGGTTTCAATCACCTCGTTCATCCAAGCCGCAACCGCCGCACTGTCGCTTGGATTAAAGGTGCCCGTTGCCAACTCATCCCACCGCGCACGATTTGTCTGTTTGAGAACTTCCATCGGCACATACGCCGAAGCGCGTCTGTCAAACTCGCTCAAACCCTCGCGTACCGCAACGTCGGCCGGCTCAAACCCGACTGCAGTCGCGATCGGTTCGGCCGTCTGAAGCGCACGTGCCATCGGGCTGGCATAAACCCGATGTGGCCCTAGTTCCGCTAACCACTTCGCTGCCAGGTCAGCTTGACGACGCCCAATCTCTGATAGCGGCGGATCTGCAAAACCGCCGTCATCACGAATCTCAGAAACGGGTTGACCATGTCGAACCAGCACTAGTTCCATTCAGCCAACACTACGAAAGCCAGCAGAGAATCCAGCAGAAGTCGCTGCGCTCCTCACCGCAGCACTACGCGGTGGGTACCTTGTAAGCAAATGGCTCGTCGCACCAAGATCATTGCCAGTATCGGCCCTGCCTGCGATAACGAGGTGGCGCTGAAAGAAGTAATTGAGGCGGGAGCAGATGTCATCCGTCTTGCGCTAGCCCACGGCTCCCTTGACAGTCAGATTGAGACGTTCCATCTGATTCGAAAGGTCAGCGCTGACCTAAACCGTCAAGTCGGGATTCTCGTTGATTTGCCAGGTCCCAAGATCCGCTGCGCGAGATTCCCCCAAGGTGGTTGCGACATCACCGAAGGCCAAGGATTGTTGCTTTCCAGCGAAGGCGACGCAAGTAGTGCTGAGCGCATTGTGGTGGAGTACGAACACCTGCTGAGAGATGTCAATCCCGGGGACCGACTGTCATTTGGTGATGGCAACGTTGTGATAGCAGTAACCGCTCGCGAGGGTGACGCGCTAGAAGTAGAGGTGATTCACGGCGGCCACCTAGAGGGGCGTCCCGGTGTGCACATTCCTTCAGATCGGTTGGATATGCCTTCGCCCACCCCCGAAGACCTGAAACTGGCGGAGATCTTTACCGAACTTGGTGCTGACATGTTGGCCGTGTCTTTCGTGCGCTCGGCCGAAGACATGCAGAGATTGAATGCGGAACCCGCTCCGCGCGGTCCTCTATTGGTAGCGAAGATCGAGACGCGCTCCGCAGTAACAAACCTGGCTGGGATCATCGAAGCATCGGGTGCGGTGATGGTGGCCCGCGGTGATCTGGGTGCTGAATTCAACATCGAAGAACTTCCGCACCTGCAAAAGAAGATCATCGAAGCCTGCATCGCGTTGGGACGCCCCGCCATCACGGCCACGCAGATGTTGGAATCGTTACTGCACGCCTCGGTTCCCACGCGAGCCGAAGCCTCCGACGTGGCTAACGCAGTGTTTGATGGCACCTCAGCGGTGATGCTGAGCGGCGAGACCGCCATAGGCCACAACCCTGCCAACGCCGTAGAGATGATGTCGCGCATAGCCGCTCGCGCGGACGAAAACTTTGATTACGCCGCCTGGGCCGAACGGATAACTGCGGTTCGCAGCGTTTCGTATGTCGCCGAAGAGTTTTTGCGAGTAACCGATGCTCTCACCATGGCGGCATCACGTGCGGCTACTGCGATCAACGCTGACGCAATCATGTGCTTAAGCAGGTCGGGTTTTACCGCTCGCAGCATGGCTCGCTTTCGCCCGTCCATGCCCATGGTCGGTTTTACCCCTGACCCGCGTACCGCTTATCAACTTTCTTTGTCGTGGGGAGTCAAGCCGTTTCTGTTTAAGGAGAGCTGGTCGCCAACAGAGAACGCAACCAGAGCTGTGGCGGCGGCTGCGGACGCCGGGCTAGTCGAATCGGGCGACATGGTGGTGGTGGTGTCGGGCTCAAGCGCTGAATCACACGCCACCGACACCATGCGTGTGGTGCGAGTGAACTAGCGCAACTGACGTATTTCAGTCACAAGCATCAGCTCACACAATGAGTTTGCACCCTCACCGCCGCGAGCTGCGAGGCCTGGCGGTTTATGAGCACGCACCCCGCGAACCCATCAACGAGAAATCGCTGGCGCCATCTCCTGCAGATGTATCGGATAACGCGAGCAAGCCGAGAACCCACGCAGTGGTGGACCGCACAGTGGACGGAATGGTGGACAACATAGTGCTGGTGCATGGCACGCTTGATCGCGCAGCAGGCATGTTGCGGGTAGCTCGCCGTCTGCGCAGATATCAGTTAACGCGTTACGACCGCCGTGGTTACGGTCGTTCTGCCGCCACGGGCCCTGCGCAGAGTTTTGACCAACAGTTAGAAGATCTTGCAGCTGTCATCGGCGATCAGCGCGTCATCTTGTTCGGGCACAGCTATGGAGGAGTGCTAGCGCTGGCTTTGGCGACCCAGCGTCATCAAGGGGTGGCGGCGGTTGTCAGCTTTGAGACGCCTCGTGCCTGGGAACCGTGGTGGACGCCACCGCCTAGCAACGACTTGCTTGACAAGTCGGCTGCGGCCGATGCTGGCGAAGAGTTCTGTCGCTCAATTATGGGCAGCCAAACCTGGGAAGCGCTGCCGCAGGCAACTCGCACAGCGCGGCGCTGCGAAGGGCTGGCAATGGTTACCGAGCTGCAGCATCAGCACGTTCAGCAATATGACCCAAGAGTCATTGAAGTGCCAGTGATAGTCGGCGTGGGCGAGCTTTCCGGGCCTCGTACTCAACGCGCTGCACAGCTGACCGCAGACGAAGCTCCGCTAGGTGAGCTTCACGTCGTGCCCGAAGCCGGACACGCGGCTCCCGCCTCACATCCAGAGGAAATGGCTCAGCTAATTGCCCACGCGCACACGGTCTTCGCCGCACAAGATGTTCTCAGGCACCGAGATATCTAGGCTAAATACCGAGCAGTCACAAGTCTCATAGCAGTCTCGCAAGTTGATCCACTGGGTGGCTAGCACCGCTGCTAGAACAACGATCACTGCGACCAAGAGCAGCAACTTGCCTGTCTTGCGCACAAGCTTGAATGACAACACTGCGGCTACTACGAGCCCGGCAATCACTGCGACCAGTATTAGCTGAGCGTCGCCTACCTCTAGCCAATCCGGCATCACGGAGATGAGAATAGATAACTGCGGCGGTAGATTTAGGGCATCGTCACAGAAACCCCGCAAGACCCCGCACCGGAGGCCTCGCCAACACCCATCGGGATTCACCGTGGCGGCCCGCCGGAGACGGTGCTCGACCCGTCACCGGAAGCGGCGATTGCCGCTCTGGATCAAGCCCTGAGCGCGGCGGGACCCGAAGCGATATCGCAACTCGCTGAGGTGGCACGGAACTGGCCACGGTTACCGGAAGTTTGGGCTGAGCTAGGCAAGGCCAGCCAGACTGAGAACGAAACTATTGCCGCCTATGCGTATTTTCGAGTTGGCTATCACCGCGGGCTTGACACATTGCGCGCGCAAGGCTGGCGTGGCAGTGGCTACGTGCGTTGGCAGCACCCAACCAACCGAGGTTTCTTGTATTGCCTGAAAGGGCTGCAGGAGTGTGCCGCCGCCATATCAGAGGCGGACGAAGCCGAGCGTTGCGCCCAATTCTTAACGCAGCTTGACCCCACCGGCGCACCGCCAGGTGAGTAACAAACCAAAACAAAGCTCACCAACTGGGGCGATCTTGAGCGGTGGAGCCTCGCGGAGAATGGGTCAAGACAAGGCAACGCTGAACGTCGCTGGCAGGCCAATGGCGCAATGGGTCGCCACTGCAATGCGTGACGGTGGCCTAAACGATGTTGTGATCCTGGGTCCCGAATCGGTGGCTGACATCAACGCCGTGCCAGATGCCGAACCAGGTGCAGGTCCGCTGGCAACTTTGGTAGGTGCGCTTGAGCAAATCGGCGATCTGTTTGTTTGCCCGTGCGATGTGCCAACCCTGCGAGGCGAGCTTGTGAGTCAAATCGTGTCCGTTGCCGATGCCACGAAGCGTCTGGTAGTGCTGGCGCATAGCGACCGTCTTGAACCACTCATCGGCGTGTACCGAGCTTCCGCAGCGCCTCCACTGCAAGAAGCGCTTGAGCGTGGTGCACGCGGTCCGCTTCAGGCGCTAGTCGATCAAGAGGCCATTGAGTATGTGTCGGTTAGTGCCGCGGTAGCTGACGTCCGCAATGTGAACGAGCCAGACGATATGGCCGACGTGCAGCAACAGCTCAGCGCTCGACTAACCGGTTGATTCTTAAATGAGTGATTGTTGCATGAGTGATTTTCGCGTGAGCGGTTTGAAGTGAACGAAAAAGCGGTCCAGTCTGCGAAAGCCCGGTCATCGAAAACCCAGCCTGGGCGTGACGGGTCAAAGCGTGATGGGCCTACCTATGAGTGGCCCACCTATGAGTGGATCGACACCGCCGCTGGTTTCGACAAGTTCCTAACTTTTCTAGCTGGTGTAGATCGCATTGCCGTTGACACGGAGTTTCACAGTGAGCGCACTTACTGGCCTGCGCTTGCGTTAGTGCAGATAGCTGCAGGCAAACGAGTCGTGTTGATAGATCCTCTAAAGGTTGACGTGTCCGGATTGGCAAAGGTAATCACCGGTGATGTGGTGACCATTATGCACGCCAGTGAAGCGGACTTGGAGATGCTTTACAACGCCTGTGGGTCTATTCCTAAGCAGCTAATCGACGTGCAGATCATGGCTGGTTTTGCCGGTATGTCAACGCCGTCTCTGAGCGCGCTTGCTGCCGCCTTTACAGAAAATCGCATCAGCAAGGGTGACCGCTTAGCTAACTGGCTGAAGCGTCCGCTGACGGAGGCGCAATGCCGATACGCAGCCAACGACGTGACCTTTTTGTTTGAGATCACCGATCGACTTATTGAGAAGCTACGAAAGAACGGCCGCCTGAAGTGGGCGTTAGACGAGTGTGAGCTAGCCCGCAAAAAACCGCCTGAGCTGATTGACCCGGAGCTGGCTTGGTTCAAGGTCAAGCCTGCGCGCCAGCTAAGAGGTCAAGCCAGAGCAGTGGTCAGTCAGCTGGCGGCTTGGCGTGAGCTCACGGCTCGCAAACGAAACATCCCGCCACGCTTCGTGCTCAACGATTTGGCGATGGTTTCCATAGCGCAGCGCTCGCCGAAGAACGCGGGCGATCTGAAGTCAGTGCGAGGGGTGCAAGGGCAGTCTTTAGGAAAGTCAAACGAGGCCAGCGTCTTAGATACGGTGCGGCGCGGGCTGGCGATGCAGCCAGCAGACGTTCGCCAGCCACCGTCGACCGGTAATCAACCGCTGGCTAGCAATCTGCGCGCTGCTGTGGGTTTAGTTATCGCTTGGCTCAGCAATGTCGCACACCGAGAAGACTTGGATCCAGCTCTGTTAGCTACACGCAGCGACGTTGAACTGCTTTTGCAAGGCAATAATGCGAGCCGACTGATGAACGGCTGGCGGTCAGAGTTGATCGGCGAAACCGTGGCTGAATTATTGGCCGGGCGCGTCGGCATTGCTTTCGATGAGAGCAAAGGGCTGCGAGTAATAAAAGCGTGAAACGGCGCAGCTAATCCACTAGCCTTGACCTAGCCCACTAGCCTTGGCCTAGCGCCGACTGGCCCGGAGATTTGCCCGGCCGTGTGGCACGGCAGAGTTAATTTCGAGGGAGCTCGCTGTGAAGAAAGGCCGCCATCGCCGTTACGAAGAGGCTCGCAAGTTTCACCGTGACAGCGCGTCTCAGTTTGATATTGAGGATTATGATTTTGAGGCCACGGACGGCTTCGGCGGCATCCTTAAGTCAATCGATGAGTCCGACGAGGATGGTGGTGATGACGACTCCGAAGAGGAGTACGAAGACCTTGCCAAAAAATACGATCCGGACAGCGACCTGCTGGGCGAAGAAGCGCCAGACAGCGAAGCTTCAGACGGCAAAGTCTCAGATAGCGAAACAACTTCTGACACTTCTCTCTAGGGACCTGGCTAGGGCTAGAGACCTCACCAGTGGCACTGCGATTCAGCTAAGCACGCCTCTGCTAACTCCGCCACAGCCGGCACGTTTCAGCTAGCGCGAATACCTACGTAGCTGTGGCCTCGACCCGGATGAGCAACTACCCAGATGAGTAGCCCAGATGGGTAGCAAAGTCCCCGATTGGCAACAGCAGGACGCACAACTACTGAGTGATCTGACGGCAGTGCTCGGCGAGCGAGCGCGAGCCGACACCATGGAGCTGAACCTTTACGGGCGTGATAGCTCCGCACTAAGCGGTGAAGCCGCTGCGGTGTGTTTGCCACAAACCACGTCAGAAGTAGCCGAGATCGTGCGCGTTTGTTGCAAACATCAGCGCCCGTTCATGGCGCGTGGCTCAGGCACGGGACTGGCTGGCGGTGCGGTACCGACCGGGCGCCCGGTGGTCATTGCCACCTCCAAGATGAATCAAATCGGTGAGGTAAACCTTGACGATCGCATCGCCTGGGTTCAGCCCGGGGTGCTAAACCTCGATCTCAGCCGGGCTCTAACACCATACGGAATGCATTTCGCGCCTGATCCGTCCAGCCAGCAGGTCTGTTCGTTGGGTGGAAACGTCGCCAACAACAGCGGCGGTCCGCACTGTTTGGCCTACGGGGTTACCACCGCTCATGTGGCTGCGATAGAGGTGGTTTTACCGAGCGGTGAGGTAACAGTGCTGGGCGGCTTAGGGGCGGACACACCTGGCTATGACTTGCGTGGATTGTTCATCGGCTCCGAAGGAACGTTGGGCATCGCAACGAATATCGCTGTGCGGTTAACGCCAAACCCGGAGGATGTCCGCACGCTGCTTATCGATTTCGAAGATGTAACCGAAGCCGCCGCTACGGTCACAGCGATCATTGCGGCAGGTTTGGTGCCAGCCGCATTAGAGATGATGGACCAGCGCGCGGTAGAGATAGTCGAAGCCTTCGTGCACGCGGGCTACTCAACCGACGCTGCGGCGGTCCTGCTGGTGGAACTGGACGGGCTCGCCGGAGGCGTAGAGGCCGGAGTAAAGGTGGTGACCAAAGCCGCAGAGCAACATCACGCAACCAATGTGCGAGTAGCAGCCGATGATGAAGAACGAGCGCTGCTTTGGAAGGGTCGCAAGAACGCTTTTGGCGCTGTGGCGCGCATCCGTCCTGACTATTACCTGCACGACACCGTCGTGCCTCGCGCAAAGTTGGTCAGTGTTTTGGAAAAGGTTTACGCCATCGCTGACGCGTACGACCTGATAGCGGTGAATGTGTTTCACGCTGGCGACGGCAATCTGCACCCGATCTTGGCCTATGACGCACGAGAGCCCGGAGTGATGGAGCGAGTGCATAGCGCGGGTAGAGAGATCATTGCCGCATCCATCGAAGCGGGCGGAGTGCTCAGCGGTGAGCACGGGATCGGCTTAGAAAAGCGCGACTACATGTCTATGTTGTTCAGTGCCCACGACATGGCCACACAAGACAGCGTGCGAGAGGTGTTTGACCCAGAAGGGTTGGCGAACCCGTTGAAGGTGATCCCGTCCGGCTCGCGCTGTAGCGACTCATTCGGACAGAACGTGCCAGAAGGGGTTTGGGTGTAAGCGGTGGTTAGCGAGCATGTAACTGCGAGCACCGCCGAACCACCGCTGCGGGCTGACTCGATCCCCGCCGAAGTCCTACGCTTCGCCGCCGAAGTTGGCGCTGAGGGGCCCGTGACGGTGATAGGTGGCGGCACGCACACCGCACTTGCTGGTGTCGTACTTGCTAGTTCGTCAGCCAATAGCAGCTCAACTGGCCAGTCAACCAGCGAAGCTCGCAAGGTGCGTGCTCCGGCTGGTGTGTGGGAATACGAGCCGTCAGAGATGACGGTGCGCTGCGGAGCGGGCACAACCTTGGCCGAGCTTGATGCGGTGCTGACTCCTAGCGGTCAGATGGTGCCATTTGATGCCAGCGGTCAAGCAACCGTCGGTGGGGTGTTGGCTACCGGGATAAGCGGTTATCGCCGCTTGCGTTACGGCCATGTGCGAGATTTGGTGTTGCAAACACGTCACGTTGACCACGCTGGCCAGGTGGTTACTGCGGGTGGGCCGACGGTTAAGAACGTGTCTGGTTATGACCTGAGCCGCTTACTGGTGGGGTCGTGGGGAACTCTGGGGTTTCTAGCCGAGGTAATCCTGCGCTGTTTGCCGATGCCAACTGCTTCGCAGTGGTTAGTGGGTAATGCAGACCCGTTTGAAGTACGCGACATGCTTTATCGGCCCTCCAGCATTTTGTGGGACGGCAGCACAACCTGGGTGCTGCTCGAAGGTCACCCAGACGATGTCGCGAGCGAAGCCAAGAAGCTGGTGGAGAGCCCGTTGCATTTGCAACCAGCCGAGCAACCATCGGCGCTAGGGGAGTGGCTGAATGAATGGCAAAGCGCACCCAGGCGAGTGTCACTGCGCCCAAGTGAATTACGCAACTTGCCAGCAAATTCACCACCCACCGGATCCGCAGAATGGCTAGCCGAAGTTGGCGTTGGCGTAGCGCGTTTTCGCGGTGACTGGTCGGCGAGTACCACAAGCAACCCCAGCCTCACTGCTGGCGGTCTCACTGCATCTGGTCTCCCGACTGCCAACACAACGCTGATGCAATCAATAAAGCAACGACTAGACCCCAGCGGTCGCCTCAACCCAGGAGTGCAACCGTGGTGACCCCAGTTAGCAACCCAACAAGCACTCTGTCGAACACACCACCGAGCGTTCCACCGGCTGGCACATTCGCACTAGAGCTAGATCTGAACGAAGATCATCTGGTCTCTTGTGTGGCTTGCGGCATGTGCTTGCCGCACTGCCCAACGTTCCGAGTTAGTGGCGAAGAATCAGCCTCCCCACGTGGCCGCATCGCGCTAATGCAACAGGTGTCCGAGCAGGGCTACGCAGACAAGCACTTCACCGAGTTCATGGATGCCTGTATCCAGTGCCGCGGCTGCGAAACGGCCTGCCCGGCAGGCGTCAACTACGGCGAACTAATGGAAGAGACTCGCTCGGCGCTGGCATCGCAGACGCGCTACCAACCCTGGTGGCGTCGCCTGGGCTACAGAGTGTTAGGGCACCCTCGGCTGCTAGCGACAGCGTCACGAGCGCTAGCTGTCTTGCAACGTCTGTGGTTGGTGCCGCGCCGGTTAGGACTGCCACAGATCCCGCTCATCCAACGCAAGCTTCGTCCCACCGGCAACGACGTTTGGCTCTTCACCGGCTGCGTGATGGACGCCTGGATGCGCAACACACACCAGGCCGTAAAGCGAGTGCTCGAAGCTGCCGGTGCTGGCGTAGCACTGCCGCCGTCGGGTGCTGGGTGCTGCGGTGCGCTTCACGTACATGCCGGGCTAACTAAGGACGCCAAACGTTTGGCGCAACGAGTGATGTCGGCCATGCCCGGAGACGCACCGATCTTGGTGGACTCGGCCGGTTGCGGAGCCGCCTTGAAGTCCTATGGCTCTTTGTTAGGCACACCTGCTGCGGCAGCGTTTGTTGAGCGAGTGTTCGATGTGCACGAATGGCTAGCTATGAATCTTGACCAACTGCCTCAGCCCACGCGCGACACGCAAGCACAGCGCCAAGACGTGGTCGTGGTTGATCCTTGTCATCTGCGCCATGTGCAGCTAGCACACCAGCCAGTTCACAAAGTGCTTGGGCGCTACGTGAACGCAATCGCACTCGACGACGACGGTTTGTGTTGCGGCGCAGGCGGTGCCTATTCGGCTCTGCATCCTGACACGGCGAGTGCGATAAGAGATCGCAAGCTAGAGGCCATTGAGCGCACCGGAAAGAACCTGGTTGCGGCTGCTAATCCTGGCTGCGTTTTACACCTCGCTGCAGCCGGAATAAATATCAAGCATCCGTTGGAAATAGTTGATGAGATACTTGCGGAACATGCCAACAGAACGTGAACAAGCAGGACAAGAAGAAAACCAAGAAATGGCGGCGCTGGCTGAGCGTCTCGAAACCATCGGCGAGCGACTAGCTGATCTGGGTATAGAAATACTGCGAGAGGCTGTGGAGCTTGCCGCTGGTGATAGTGAAAACGACCAGGCGCAGACCTCAGCAAAGATGCCGCCCGCTCTTGCGCAACGCGAAAAGCAGCTAGCTCGCGCCCGGCGAGCAGTGCTAAAAGCCGCCGCAGTGCTGCGTATAGAATCTGGCTAACAGCCGAGTCCGGTTAGCAACGCTAGTAGCTAACTAGCTGCGAATAATTTGTCCCTAGACGCTTGCGCCCAGCTCAGTTAAAGGAATCAGCTTGCGGTCGGTCTCGTTGTCAAGTGAACGAGTAACCCGGTTAACCACCTCAGGCACCTTGTCTGCAAGTCCGTATCCGGTTGTCCGTTGAGTGATGCCTCGCCCTAATGGTTCGGCGATCTCACGAAACTCAAGCTCGGTTAGCCCTTGCCCGTGTTGAGCGCCGGCGGCTCGGCTGATGTTTTCGTCCATCAGCGTGCCACCTAAATCATTCACACCCGATTGCAAAACCTGACGTGCACCAGCCTTACCGATCTTCACCCACGACACTTGAATGTTGTCGATGTGGCCGTGATAGGCGATGCGACCAACGGCATGCATCAGCAGCGTCTCACGGAAAGTTGGGCCGCGGCGAGCCTTGCGTTGTAGGTAAATCGGGCTAGCCATGTGGACGAACGGCAGAGGCACAAACTCGGTGAAGCCGCCCGTGCGTTTTTGCAGATTGCGAGTAGCGATCATATGTTCCGCCCAGTGGAGAGGCTGCTCGACAGACCCAAACATGATCGTCACATTCGAGTGCAAACCCACTGAGTGCGCTGCCTCGTGGCATTCGAGCCATTGTGAGGTGTTGATCTTGTCTGGGCACAAAATCTCTCTGATGTCGTCATGCAAAATCTCAGCCGCTGTGCCTGGCAGTGATTTCAGTCCTGCAGCCTTTAGGCGTAGCAGGTATTCAGGCAGCTGCTCACCCAAGCGTTTGGCTCCTTCAATCACCTCCAGAGCCGTGAAGCCGTGCAGGTGCATTTCGGGCACCACATCGTGTACAGCGCGGCACACATCGATGTAATAGTCGCCGTCAAAGCTGGGGTGAATGCCACCTTGCAAGGTGACTTCGGTAGCACCTAGTTCGGCCGCCTCGATCACTCTTTCTTGAATATCTGCCAAGGTCAGCATGTAGGGCGTGCCGCGCAGATTCAGCGACAGCGGACCTTTCGAGAAGCCGCAGAAGCGACACTTGAACGTGCAAACGTTGGTGTAGTTGATGTTGCGGTTGTAAACCCAGCTGACCTTGTCGCCGTTTACTTGGCGACGCAGATCGTCGGCCAGTTCAGCTACTGCACGTACCTGCGGACCGCGTGCAGAAAACAATGTCACAATCTCGTCGAACCCGACCTCTTGACCAGCAGCCACACCGTCGAGCACCTCTTGAACAGCACCGACCGATCTTGTTTTGGTCGGATGCAACCCAACCAGCAACGGTGGCGGGTGCGAACCGCCGGAATACCACTGCGTGCTGTCCTCGTCTGCTACCAGTACGTCCGCGCCAGAACCCGCCTCGATGTTTTCCATCGTGTGTTCAGGTTTCTGGCTGCCGGGATCGTCGCGCCCGAGTCCTTCAGAGTCGCTGCGATCCATCACGGCAAAACGATTTGTTTGCGCCAGCCACTTGTCCGGGTCAAGCACGAACTCTGGATAGATAGTCAGCCGCGGAGCCAGCACAAAGCCCGCTTGTTCGGTTACTTCGGCCAGCCGTTCAAACGCAGGCCAGGGCCTCTCAGGGTTGACGTGATCAGCGGTGATCGGGGACACTCCGCCCCAGTCATCGATACCGGCCTTGAGCAGACCACCAAAATCGTCTGACAGATTCGGCGGCGCTTGCAGATGGATATCGGCAGGCAAGATCAGGCGCGCCAGTGCAATTGCCTGGGCGTACTCATCCGGCGGGCAGGCCGGTGACTTGTGCATCGCGGTACCCACCTTCGGCAAGAAGTTTTGAACGATCACTTCTTGCACGTGACCCCAGCGCTGATGGCTGTTCGCGATGGCGACCAGAGCCTCAATGCGGTCGGTTAGAGATTCACCGATGCCTACCAAGATGCCTGTGGTAAACGGAATCTGCAGCTCTCCGGCTGCTTCCAAGGTGGCTAGTCGCCGGTCAGCGGTTTTGTCGGGCGAGCCACGATGGCAGTCCAGGTCGTCGTTTAACGACTCCAACATCATCCCTTGGCTGGGGCTTACCTCTCGCAAGCGAGATAGCTCTTCGGCATACAAAGCACCCGCGTTGGCGTGAGGTAGCAAGCCGGTTTCGTCACGCACTTGGCCGCAAACGTCCACCAGATAGTCGATGGTGGTTTCGTAGCCGTGCGCGGTCAACCATTCGGCCGCGATGGGATAGCGCAACTCGGGTCGCTCACCCAGAGTAAAAAGCGCCTCGTGGCAGCCTTGACTGGCTCCTGCGTCGGCTATGGCCAGAACCTCTTCGGGCGACAGGTACGGGCTTTCAAGGCGAGCAGGCGGCTGCGCGAATGTGCAGTAGCCGCACAGGTCGCGACACAGCATCGTCAGCGGGATGAACACCTTCGGGCTGTAGGTGATGCGGTTGCCGAACGCCCGATCTCGCACGTCGGTCGCCCTGGTTAGCAGCTCGCTTAGCGGCAGGGCTGCTAACTCGTTTGTTAGCTCTGCGGCACGAGCCTTACGTTGCTCAAGCGTTAGCGGCGCTGTTGCTGCTGGCTTGGTTGCTGGCATTGCTGATTCGGTTTGTGATTTGGTTTGTGCCATTTTTTGTGTCATTTGGGGTCTCCCCTATTTCTGCTGGGTGGTAGGTTCTGGCTGGGCTTGCGTTATTTGGGCTTGTGTTAGATAGTCGGGTTGGTCGTCGTGTTTCGGCTGCGAATCTGAGTGGGCGAAACCAACTCGTCGCAGGCGGGGCAGCGAGTCAGCTGCTCAAGTGCGGTACCACAAGAGGCGTGAACCAGCACCGTGGGAGGCTCTCCTTCGTTGCACCACTGGTCGCCCCAACGCATTAACGCCAGCAAGCTGGGGGACAGGTCGCGTCCCTTCTCGGTGAGCACATACTCATAACGCACCGGACGCTCTTGGTAAGGGACACGCTCAACGATGTCCGCTTCGGTTAGGCGTGTTAAGCGATCTGACAGCAGGTTGCGGGCGATGTCTAGATCGGTTTGCAGCTGGCTGAAGCGCCGCACTCCACGAAACAGGTCGCGCAAGATGAGCAACATCCAACGATCACCGACCAGATCAAGCGTTCGCTGAATGGAGCAAGCCTCGGGTTTGTCGATGGCAACCGGTTTCACCGTGGATCCCGCAGCCGATCCGGTAATCGTTTCAGCTATCGCACTCATCACCGCAGCACTTTAGACCAGTCGGTAGCAAAATGCAACTAACTTGCTTGCAAATTGAAACCGACTAAGCCGGGCCGGGTTAGTTCAGGTCCAGCGCCTTTACCTGCAGTGAGTCCAGCAGCTCTCCGAAGCTCTTCTCAAACGATGAAACACCTTGAGACTCCAGCAGATCGCACACATCAGCAAGGTCAACACCCACATCGGCCAGTCCGCTCAGCACCGCATCCGGCGCCGTTGGGTCAGCGTCAACGGTGCGAGCCAAATTGCCGTGATCCACAAACGCCGCCAGCGTGTCATCGGGCATGGTGTTCACGGTGTTCGGCCCGATCAGCTGATCCACATAAAGCGTGTCGGGATAGGAGGGGTTTTTTGTGCTGGTCGATGCCCAGAGCGGTCGCTGCGGTCGGGCTCCATGTGCAGCGAGAGCTTCCCAGCGCGGTCCGCTAAACAGCCTGCCGTATTGCTGGTAGGCATCCTGACCGCTGGCTATGGCGGCCTTGCCGGCCAATCCGGAGGCCTTCTCAGCGATGGCCGCACTGCTTTGTGCCGCATTGCCTTGCGCCGTACTGGCTTGCTCTGTCAAAACTTCGAGCCTGCGATCCACCTCGGTGTCAATGCGGCTAATAAAGAACGAAGCAACGCTGGCGACGCCGCTCAAATCTGGGCCACCTTGATCCGGACCACCCACCCCTGTGCTGGCCGCCGAGCCGGTTTGGTGCTCCAACAAGTCCTCTAAGCCAGCGATGTATGCCTCAGCCACTTCGCAATAGCGCTCAACCGAAAAAATCAACGTCACGTTCACGTTGCGGCCTTCGCCGATCATTGCCCGTATGGCTGGCAAGCCCTCGGCGGTGCCAGGGATTTTCACCATCAGGTTCGGCTGAGGAATGCTCCCGTACAAGCCGCGAGCAGCGTCAATGGTGGCTGAGGTGTCGCGCGCAAGGCTCGGATCAACCTCCACAGAAACAAACCCGTCTTGCCCGTCGCTGGATTCATACACCGGCCTCAGCACTTCTAAAGCACCGACGATGTCGTGCGTTACCAAGCTCCAATACGCCGATTCGGTGTTGGAGCCGCCCTTGATGAGGTTGGTGAACTGTTCGTCGTAGTCGTTGCTGCCCGAAATGGATTTTTGGAAAATCGAAGGATTAGAGGTGAGCCCACGGATACCGCTTTCAACCAATCGGCTTAGTTCACCGCCGGTTAACCAGCCTCGCCGCAGGTTGTCCAGCCACGGGCTCTGTCCGAATTCGGTATGCAGTCGCTCAAGCCTGTTGCTAGCGGTGTCGGTGGGATTGGTTGCGTTTGCGTTGTCGGAGTTTTTAGCGCTCATATCAATAGTTTTCTAGCCGCGGCAGCCACCGCATCTGCGGTAAACCCGAAAGTCTCCATCAGCTTTTCTCCCGGAGCGCTGGCACCGAAGCGGTCAATCGTCACTGTGTCGGTGGCGTAACGGTGCCAACCCAACGGCGATCCAGCTTCAACGCCCAGCACTGGCACGCTGTCGCCTTGCCCAGTACCACCTAGCACCTTGTTTTTATACTCCGGCGACTGCGTTTCAAACAGTTCCCAACTCGGCATAGACACCACTCGGCTGGCAATTCCTTCGGCTGCAAGAGTGGCCGCCGCGTCAACGCAGCAATGCACCTCGCTACCGGTGCCGGCCAGAATCACTGCCGGATTGGGCGCGTCGATCAAGACGTAAGCGCCACGAGCAACCTGATCAGGTCTGTCGGTGCCTTCGAGCACCGGCACGTTTTGACGAGTGAGCACCAGCGCCGTGGGGCCAGCAGTGGCTGTGTCAGTTGCGTTCGTTGTGTTCGTTCCAGCGGTGCCGTTGATGATTACCTGCCAAGCCTGAGTGGTTTCGTTGGCATCGGCTGGTCGAATCACCGTCAGGTTTGGGATAGCGCGCAAAGCCGCCAAGTGCTCAATCGGCTGATGCGTTGGTCCATCTTCACCCACGCCGATGGAGTCGTGACTCCAAACGAACACCACATTGAGATTGGACAGCGCGGCCATTCGCACCGCCGGGCGCATGTAGTCCGAAAACACCATGAAAGTGCCGACCACGGGCAGCACTCCGCCGTGAGCAGCCATGCCGTTGGCGATAGCACCCATGGCGTGCTCTCGCACCCCGTAATACAGCTTGCGGCCACCAGGGTTGGCCGCGCTTAGCACCTCGGCGTCAATGTTGGTGCCGGTGTTGCCGGTGAGGTCTGCTCCGCCAGCGATCAAAGCCGGCACATCATCTAGCAAAGCATCGAGCGATTTGTTGCCAGCGCTGCGAGTAGCAACCTGAGTGCCCGCCTCAAAGGTCGGTAACCGATCCTGCCAGTCCGCGGTGCTGGCGGTGGCAGCCCAAAAAGCTTTCAGCCAACCTTGGTCGTGACCGCTGCTAGCTAGGCGTTGCTCCCAGGCGGAGCGTTCGGCCGAGCCAGCCTGACCGGCTTCTCGGTATGCCGCCGCAACTTCGTCTGCAACCACAAAGGTCGCTGCGGTGTCCATGCCCATGGCAGCTTTGGCTGCGGTTATCTCGTCATCATCGGTGATCGCACCGTGCGCCGCGGCAGTGTCGACCGCATTGGGGAACGGATAGCCGATGTGGCTGCGCACCACTATGAGGCTTGGTCGGTCAGTAACCAGGCGAGCGCGATCAAGCGCTACGGCCAAAGCGGCGGTGTCTTCTGACGCCTCGCCAAGGTCTTCAACTTGCCAGCCGTAGGCGGCGAATCTGGCCGGGGCATCGTCGGACAGTGCCAGATTGGTCGCACCATCAATGGTGATGTGGTTGTCGTCGTAGATAGCGATGAGCCGGCCAAGCTGTTGGTGTCCCGCTAGCGAAGCAGTCTCGTGACTGATGCCTTCCATCAGGTCGCCGTCACCGGCGATGACGTAGGTGTGGTGATCGACTAGATCCGCACCCAGCCGGTCTCGCAGGTTGCGTTCGGCCAGCGCCATGCCAACAGCGTTAGCCAGGCCCTGTCCTAGTGGACCGGTGGTTACCTCAACGCCGGGAGTGACGCCACGCTCGGGATGCCCGGGTGTGATCGAGCCGAGCTGGCGAAACTGTCGAATGTCGTCTAGGGAGACCTCGTAGCCAACCAGATGCAGCATGGCGTAAAGCAGCATCGAGGCGTGCCCGGCCGAGAGGATGAAGCGATCGCGGTCAGCCCAATCGGGAGCAGAAGCGTCGTAGCGCAAGGTGTGAGTAAAGAGCACATGCGCCAGCGGCGCCAGCGCCATCGCCGTGCCGGTGTGCCCACTGTTTGCGGCCTTTACAGCATCGATGGCTAGAGCACGGATGGTGTTGATCTGCCGGGTTTCTAGGTCCATACCAAGTCCGCCCTAGACGGTATTGCTGTCACGAAACACCGCAGCCGATGCCGTGAAACCGTGAAGAGTGGTCTTGCCGCCGATGGGGCCGATTTCACCAGCACAAAACATTCCTGCCACTGCGTCGTTATCGGTGATGTCGGCCATGGCGCGAGCGTCGTGACTGGGCTCTTCAAACATGTGGCTGCCGCGACCGTTGCAAGTAAAGAGCAAAGCGCCTTGCGCTGATCCGGTTTGGGCCAGCAGCGCTAGCAGGTCGTCGTGTGCGGTGTTGGCGTCGCGTACGTGAAACTGCACGGTGGCTCCCACAGGCGCTTCATCAGTGATCGCTATGGCGCCGGACTGCTGATCGATCCCCATGATGTTGCGGATTAAAAAATCGCCTCGGGTGAACTCGGTGCGATGTTCGTTCACTACCCGGCCAATTAGCAGTCCACTTCTCACCAGTTCGGCGTCTTCCTCGCTGAGGGAGTTTTGCAGCTCATAGATGCGTTCTGTGGGGCGTTTGCCGCCCAGCGACTGGATTATGTTCTGCTTGCTAGCTGTGATGGTGAGCGGTTGGCCGATCGGTTTGCAGCCTTGTGAAACCAGCGGCACCACCTCAGTTTCGCCACTGATGAGCAGCGCCACGGCGCCGCTGGTGTGAGTTTGTCCGTTAGCGATCAGGCGGACATGTGGTTGGCTGGTTGCCACGAAACCGCCGATTATTTTCATGTCCGGAGCGTTCTGTGACCAGTGCTTGATGGCAGAGTTGATGTCGAACGTGTACGGGTCGGCCAAGAGCACCAGCGTGTGAGCATCATCGAAGTCAGACTCGGATGTGTCCAGATGGCGAGCGACAGCGCTGCCTTGCAGTCGACCCGCCCAAAGGGTGACGGCCGGTCCCTCTTCGATTTCTTGTGAGCCGCCGACTAGCCCAGCAGCGGAGCAGCCGATGAGCGTGGTGGGGTTGAGGGCATCGTTGATGACGGAGACCATGTCGTCCATGTGGTTGGCCGCATGATCGCCAGACACAAACAACACCACTACATCTGGTGAGTGTCCGAGCCGATCCAAGATGTGTCCCACGGCCTCGCCAATGGCTCGACCGGCATCCGGGTCTTGTGAGACACCTACTGCGTATGGCATCAAACTGCCTGAGCGGGAGCCAACACCGTCAAAGGAACCATGGTGGTTTCGCCGTCGCCGATGCTGCAATGTGCTTCAACCGTGCCTGGTTCGGTGAACTCCAACTCGGCTTGCACCAGGTTGTAGCCAAATTTGCCCGGCTCCACGCTGAGCGGCTGAACGTTGCGGGCTATCTGCTCACCGTCGCGCATGAAGATCACTTCTAGCGCCGCCATGCCGGACTCTTCGGCTGGGCATTGCGCTAGCACCAGCAGGTGGGGATTGAGCGTGACAGGAAAGTCGGATGGTGCGGCGAGTGAAAAATGCACTCCGCCCAGGTCAAGACGAGCAGCGCCTCCATCGGCTTGACGCATCTCGAAATTTTCTACGAACAACGCAGCCATGATCTGCACGCCAGCAGGCTAGGGCACAGCTTTGCCATGCGGGACAGCCTTGTCTCGGTCTTGGTCTTATTCCCTTGGTCTTGTTGCGCGGTGCATTGTGCTCGGCACATTCATATCTGTGTGCGGCACATTCATAGCAAGGCGCGCCAGTGTCGTAGGTGTCAATGTCAATAGGTGTTGATGTCAATAGGTGTCATAGCCATAGGTGTCATAAGGTGCGCTCATGGAAGACGGCAAAAAGTTTGATGGCGAGTACGGACCCAGCGCCTGGGATTGGGTTGCAGACCAGGCTCGTGAATATGAGGAGTCAAACGGGCAGCAGGCGAACACGTTGAGAGACACCGGTATGCCGGTCATCGTGATGACCACGACTGGGCACCGCAGTGGGCTGGTGCGCAAGGTGCCGCTGATGCGAGTGGAGCGAGGTGGCCAGTACGCAATCGTGGCTTCGAAGGGCGGAGCGCCTGAGCAGCCTGGCTGGTATCACAACCTGATGGCGGATTCGACGGTGCTCATTCAAGACGGCCCCGAGCCGTTTGAAGCAACGGTGCGTTTGCTGAGCGGGGACGAGCGAGCGCAGTGGTGGGAGCTGGCGGTGGAGGTTTATCCGCCATATGCGGAATACCAAGTAAAGACCGACCGCGAGATCCCGCTTTTTGTAACTGAAGCCCAGTAGCTCTATAGCTCAGTCAGCTGTTGAGCTGGGCTGTCCTGCCCCCAGTGGCCGCTCGCTACCAAAGGCTGAGGTAGCGAGGTAGCGGCTTTCACGAACGCGCATTTAGTGCGCGGTAGATCCATGAGCGAAATGGCGCTGAAACCCTTGTTTTACAGGGCTTTCAGCGTCATTTTCTTGTCTCCAGGTGAATTTCTAAACGGCCAATGTCACACACACGCGCTAAACATGCTGTCGTGCTGAAGGGATCCATCTTCGGCTCAGATTAAGAAAGGCCAAAATGAGTGAGACACTCACATACGAAAAGCTGTTAGACGCAGTGCAAGGCGCTGCGGTGGCGCTGCGTTCAATTCTCAGGCTTCAGCCAGTAGATGGACCGGGTGGAAAGATCTTTCCACCGACCTATTCCGTAGGTGAAGGATCTTCGTATGCCTATGAGCAACGCTTCAATCCTTCTGGTGAAGAAACTAAAACTGTGTTGATTGACTCAGTTGCTTCGCAGGCAAATCGAGCCGAGATGGCGCTCTTGCAAGCTTGGGACGGCGGGCAAATCAAGTTCCCGGTCCCATATATCGATTTCAGCGACTGCGAAGTAGTTCCCGAATACGACCGTTTGACAGTTCTAGAGACACCACACCGACTTGCAGACGCGATCTTCCGAGACTGCGATCTAGATGGTAAATCATTCCGTCTCACAGAAGTGGCTGATGAGATATTCAAGTCCACGCCAAGTTGTGCGACCGCGTTGTACAAGCACGCGCCGACCGCTGTTTTGTTCGGCCAGTGGGACAGCACAGGCCATGCGGGCGGACTTGGAGCGAAATTCCAGCGAGCGTATGTCTCGGAGATAGTCGGGTTTGAAGCTGTGCCTGGGGTGAAGGTGTCTAGCCGGATCGATTCTTTAGGAATTATTAAAGATGGAGCAACGATCTACGAGCACAAGGATCCCATGAAAGTGTGGACGGCAAATAAAAGTGAGGCAGAACCAGTAAAGGGCAAAAAAGGTGAGTACAAAATGCTGAAACCATCAGAAATAAACCATGGGAACATTGTCCCCTCCATAGATGAGGCTGTTGGCGGTGTGACGATTTCTGAAGCTCGGCAAACAACGGTTATCTCATTGGCAGGACTGCGAAAGCTGAGATTCCCGGGTGATGATGAGCTGGCAGCGCGCACGGCATTGGCTTCGTTGGGCGTCGCTGCAATGGCATTCGCAGTTGAGTCTGACTACGACCTTCGTTCACGGTGCCTGCTTGTTCCGGTTGAACCTCAAGAGGTCGAACTCGTCTCCAGGGATGGATCGCCATCTGAGAAGGTTGTGATCAACGGTGAAGTGGCTGCCAAAATTCTTAAACAGGCAAGTGATGCAGCTAAAAAGGCCGGAATCGGATGGTCAACCGATGAAATGGTGCTGAATCCATCTGAGAAGCTAATCGCACTGCTAAAAGATAGCCGCAAGATCACAGACGTCACAGACTTCGAATAGGCGGATCGATGTTTGCGATAGAAATTAGTTTGTTAACGGGGCGCTATTACGCCTCGGTGGTCGAGGATCCTGACGAGCCCGAATGGCCTCCTCATCCAGCACGACTGTTTCTGGCTCTGGTAGCTGTCTGGGCCGATGCTGGTGAGGATGATGAAGAACGAAGAGCGCTTGAATGGTTGGAAAACCAGGAAGCGCCTTCAATCGCAGCTTCTCAAGCCTGGGAGCGCACCAGTGTCAAACACTATGTGCCAGTCAATGACACAACTGGGCTGAAAAAGGGGAAGGTAAAAGAAAGCGTGGGCCATGTGGCTAAGGGCAGACTTCTAGAAAAAGAGGTACTCCTAGATATACGTCCAAAACAAGAACGCTCTTTCCCTTCGGTCACTCCTGCAGTTCCAACAGTCTCATTTTCCTGGGATGTCGAGATTCCTTCAGAGCAATTTATTGCACTGGATGCGCTGACTGCCAGACTCACGCGTTTGGGTCGTTCGGCATCTCTTGTCTCATGTGTGATGAGGACCGAAGCCGTCGCGTCTAACTGGGTTCCTGACAGCGATAACCGCGGCGACCAAATGATGCGTTGGGTGGATCCAGGTCAGCTTGCGGTACTTGAAAATTATGTATCGACTTTTGAGAAGGGGCTTAAGACTGAAAGACCGCGAGCCCTAACGAAGCGATCGGTGCCCTATAAGGAGATTACAAGCGGTGCCGAGGGTGAGGGCGAAGAGACTCTCTCGCCAAATACCAGCGGAGACTGTTACTTCTTTGAAATCGCTGCACGATCACGCAAGCTGCCAGTTACGCAGGGGGTTCGCTTGGCCAGAGCCTTTCGCGGAGCGGTTATGCGCTATGCCGAAGACCCCATCCCAGAGGGAATTAGTGGTCATCGCCAAGATGGCACTCCGAGTGCGATCCCACATCTTGTTATAGCTGCACTTCCACACGTAGGCATGTATGGCGATGGTCGACTAATGGGGTTGATGCTGCAGATACCGGATCTCCTTAACCCAGCTGATAAGGAAGCCGCCAAGCGCGCAATCGCAAATTGGGAAAAGGAAGCCGAGGGCAGTAGTAAAGGTCCCGATTTAGAGTTGACCCTCGGTAAATTCGGTGCCTTTCGAATCCGCAGGCTCAGACGTGGTAACAGCTCCACACTGAATTCTCTAAAGGGAAGCACTTGGTCTAAACGAAGCCGATTCTGGCGTTCGGTAACACCTATAGCTTTACCCGTCCATCCAGGAAGCCTCCATCGCGGCACCGCAAAAGCCCGCGAGAAAGCTTGGGTGAAGGCCGAGGATGGAGTAAGGCGATCATGCGCTCACGTCGGCTTGCCCGATCCCGCGATGGTGAATTTGTTATCAGATCCGCTCTGGGAGGGATCAAGGCCAGTTGGCGAGTTCCCCCTGTTTGAGCAAGGAGCCAACAGAAGCAAACAGCCAGTTAGGCGAGAACAAGTTCATGCCGAAGTCTTGTTCGATAAGCCCGTCAAGGGCCCTCTGCTGCTAGGGGCGGGCCGGTACCTGGGGCTTGGCTTGATGCGACCAGTTCCTATTGAGAGTTTGATCAACCTAAGCGTTCCGGAAATCGATGCACAGTCTTAACGCAACACAGTTCAAAGACTTCTTCCAAGCTGTTAACGGCCACGAACCGTACGCGTGGCAAAACCGCCTTGCGAAGCAAGTGATTTCAGACGAGAAATGGCCGCGCGCCGTTGACATGCCAACCGGCACCGGGAAGACCTCGTTACTTGATATTGCTATATATGCGCTTGCAGCTAAACCAGAGATCTTCCCACGACGGATTTTCTTTGTTATCGACCGCCGGATCGTTGTTGATCAGGTATCACTGCGCGCTCAAAAGATCGCCGAAGTGGTTGAAAAGTCTCTGAAATCCTCAAAAAAGAGCAGCAAACCAGATGCCATAAAGAAGGTGAGCGAAAACCTGCGCGAAATATCGGGTAATGACTTGCTCGAAGATGAAGCACCCCTTGGCGTTGCAGCACTTCGAGGCGGCATTCCGCTTGATAAGGAATGGACGCAACGACCCGACAGGCCATGGGCCATCACCACAACGGTCGACCAGTTCGGATCACGTTTGCTGTTTCGAGGGTATGGCGCAAGTCGCGGAGCACGCCCCATTAATGCCGGTCTTTGTGGAAACGATTGCTTAATCATCCTCGACGAAATCCACCTTGCACGACCTTTCTCTCAGACATTGCAAGACGTCACATCAAGCGGTGAATACACCGGGATTGACTCGATTGGCGAAGATTCGGAGTTGCCTAGGCGCTTGCAGATTGTTGAAATGTCCGCGACGTCTCCAGCCAAAAACAAGGCTGCGGAGGGAACATTCAAATACAGCGAGGAAGAGCTATCAAAGGACAGTCGATTTGCCCAGATCGTCAAAGCCCAAAAGCGAATCTTTCTTTCCCAAACAACCGGCGGCAAAGACATCCAAAAGTGGTTTCCGAAGACAGTGCTTGGGCTACTCACTGATCTTCAACCACACGAGCGAAGCATTGGAGTCATTGTTAACCGGGTCCAAACAGCGAGAGAAATAAACACAGCCCTTTTAGAAAAGGGCTACGACTCGGTATTGCTGACAGGCCGCATGCGCCCGCTAGACAAACGAACGCAACTTGAAGCTGTGAAGAGTCGCACTGATCCGGACAGGGGCAATGGCGAACAGCCGGAAGAGCAAAAGCCTCTGGTTACTGTTGCGACGCAGACCATTGAGGTCGGTGCTGATTTCAGTTTTGACGCTCTTATTACTGAAGTTGCACCCATCGACAGCCTCGTTCAACGTCTTGGCAGGCTAAACAGGCGAGGTAATGACCTAGGTGAAGACCAAGCTGCTGCGAGGTGCTGGGTGGTGGGTTCAGAGAAGGCTTTGAAGGAGCCTGACTTCGTGTACGGAGAGGCCTCGAAGCAAACGTGGGAGGCCCTGCAAGAGTTGTTCATCGACGAAGAATCCGGCATTCCGGCAGGCTCGATCGAATTGACCGAGGTGTTGGACTCGGGTCATTTTAGAGAAGACTGCTTCGCGCCTCACAAAGATGCGCCTATCTTGCTACCAACACACATTGAGGCGTGGGTGCAAACGAATCCTCAGCCAAATGTTGAGCCGGAGATAGCTCCGTTCTTGCACGGTATGCAGGACTCGGATGAAAGACGTTTACGTGAAGTGTCGCTGATTTGGCGCCACGATATATCGAGTGACGTTCTTGAGCAGGTACCTCCCGCCCAAGCTGAGATGTTGGTTGTGCCACTTCATGCTGTAGTGGGATGGCTGCACAAACAAGAGGAGTCAGCGATAAGCGACGTTGACAATCCGAATGTCCAAGACGTGAAGAAGGCACGAGGTAAAGCTCAACGCGACAAGGCTCAAAACCAAGACACAGAGCAACCTAAGAGGATTGCGGTATGGAGGAGTCGCGTAGATAGCGATGAGAGCAGGCTTCGTTGGGTGGAAATAGACCAGATCGCCGAAGGCGATGTGCTGGTCCTCTCTCCTGACAGGGGTGGTCTAGCTGGTGGCACTTGGGATCCAACGCCATGGGAAAAGCTCGATGGCGACAGCGAGAAATCCAATGATGAAGTATCGAAGCCCGAAGGCATTCAAGATCTAGGTGATGCCGCGCAATGGGAGTCTCGAAGGCAATGCACGCTTCGACTCGATCCGAGACCACTTGCCTCTATTCGACCTCCTCTACCCAGCATGCCAACTCCAGCCGAAGAGCTGAATGCCGAGATTCCCGCTGCAGAGCGGATAACCGATTGGCTCCAAGAAGCCAGCCAAGCCCTTAAGGACGCCGAACTCAGCAGTGAGTTTGCGTGGGTGAAAGAGGTGATTGCGCACTTAGCTGAGAAGGGTGGTTGGAGTTACACAGAAATTGATCCCAGTGGTGACAAACAAGCCAATTACTTCGTTCTCAGAAGAGGTACTGACCCGGAAGACGGTCGCTGGTCTGAGACCGGTGCTGGCACTCTCCTGGATGATCATCTAAAGGGAGTGGGAGAGGTTGCAGCGGAATTTGCTAAACGGTTAGGGCTTTCTGATGAGCTAGTTATGGACTTTCGCTTGGCTGGCGAGCTCCATGACATCGGCAAAGTTGACCGCCGTTTTCAGATGAAGATGGTTGGTAACGACCCTGTCACCAACTCAGGGCTTACAAGGCCGCTTGCAAAGTCCTTGAGTGGTACGCGCACTACTCGCGATGGCTGGCCACCAGTGCGACATGAGGTCAGCAGTCTCGCTCTTATTAGCTCAAACGATAAAGTGATTTCACTAGCCAACGACAAGGATTTGGTTCTTCATTTGGTCTCGAGTCATCACGGATACGGAAGGCCAATACCGCCCATTAAATTTGATAGCGAACCAGACGATATGCAGTTCAGTTATACCCACAACGATGAAGTGTTGGAAATGGAGGCTTCTACTGACTTAGCGGGCTCGCCACTAGCGATAGAGATCATTGAACGCTTTTGGAGGCTGCATGCAAAGTATGGGCACCACGGACTGGCTTGGCTAGAGGCAATTTTTCGACTTGCCGATCAGAGGCGCAGCATGCTCGAGGCACAGGGCGCAGTGAAAGGAAACGCTACGCAATGACGGACCATACCGAATTACCTGGATTGTCAGGAGATAATCCACAGAAGTTTCTCGCCGCACTTGGTGTGATGGTGGCGCTTGAGGCTGCCAGCAAAACGGTTCGCATGAGTTGGAAGGAGGACGCATCACTGTGTCCGCTCATTACGCCTTCTATTACGCTTGAAGAAATCGCTGAAGCTGTGCTGGAGCTGGCAGACAAGTGGCAAGAAAATTCAAGGCTGTTTGCTGAGGAATTGAGCAATAAGGAACAAAACTTGAGTATCCCAATAACGGAGGTTCGTGGTTTTGTCGAACATGCTCGTGTTAAAGGTAAAGAAGATCGCTTTTTGTATTCCTGCATTTCTGAAGGTGCATTACCTGCGGGTGACAAGACTGTCTCAAAACCAACTGCCCTGTGCTTTACGTCCGGGAAAGAGTATTTTTTAAAGCATGCTAAGGAAATCTTAAGTGAGGCGACTACTGATCATATAACAAAAGGATTAGTTAATCGCTATGCGTATATAGACGAAGGAGGGGTCGCTGGAGTGACAATGCGCTGGGACCCTTCAGATACTGCTCAACACGCTCTGGCAGCAAAAGCCCCAGCCAAAGTTAATAAGCACACCAATCCTGGTGCTGAAGTTATGGCAGTTTTGGGCTTAAGCTGTGTTCCGTGCTTTACTGTCAACTCAAAAACTCGCACCCAGGGAGTCAAACAGACTAATAGAAAGAGCGAATACAAGGGTGCGGAATTTTGGTGGCCCCTCTGGAAGCACCCTGCTGCCCTTAGTTCGATACGCACCTTTCTTGCTCACGCGCAGTCGAATGGTCAAAAGTATTTCACGGACTGTGGTATTACGAGAATTTTTTCTTCAGAAATTCATGATCTTGCTCTAGGACGTAAATCCTTCAGGTTCTCAACAACAATACTAAATTCAAAATATACCACTAGTTAGTGGTGTTTACTAAGTCCGCAGAACTATACCATTTATGTCAGACGTATCTGAACTAATCCCAATTCAGCGCATTCAACAACATGTTTATTGTAAGCGATTGTTTTACCTTGAGTATGTTCAAGCTCAGTTTGAAACTAACCGCTTTGTCAAAGAAGGCGAGTATGTACATCGAAGAGTTGATCAAGAAAAAGGCGACCTCTCCAATATCGATAGCTCTGAAGGAAATCTTGAGAACAATAACGCCCGGTCAATTAGCATCTCTTCATCCTCACTTGGCCTGACCGGTATAGCCGATCTTATCGAGCAAACCGACGATGAGACTGTGCTCGTTGAATTCAAGCGCGGTAAACCACAAAGAGATGGCACTGCTTGGGAGACCCATCAAGTTCAAGTTTGCGCGTTGGTTTTGGTGCTGCGTGACAATGGCTACCAATGTGAGCGAGCCCAGATTTACTATGCCGCCTCTAAGCAGCGCATAGACGTTCCAATATCTGATGCGCTCATTGATCGCACACTTGAGGAAAACAAGGAAATGCGGCATACGGCTGAATTAGCGAAGATCCCACCTCCCCTATACGCCAGCCCGAAATGTCCGGGTTGCTCCTTAGTTGGCATTTGCATGCCTGATGAGGTCAACTTGCACAATGGTGTCAGTGAACAACAGCCTAGAAAACTTGTCCCACGAAAGTCAGCCGCGCGACCAATCTACATCACCGAGGTGGGTTCAAAGGTGTCCTTTCGAAAGGGTCGCGTGGTCGTCTCGAAGCAAGAAGAGGAGCTGCAACAGGCTCGCTTGATAGACGTCTCACAAATCAACCTGTATGGCAACGTTCAAATATCAAGTCAGATGATGCGCAGGGCATTTGATAAAGAGATCCCTGTGTGTTGGTTCTCATACGGTGGTTGGTTTCAGGGAATCGCCACGGGGATGCCATCAAAGCACGTTGATCTCCGTCGTCGGCAAGTGGCGATATCGGCGCAAAGCGGGCTACCTATAGCCAAAGAAATGATCAAGGGCAAAATTCGCAACAGCCGTACATTCCTGATGCGCAACGCGCGCATCGAAATCGAAGAAGAAAAAGCGCAACTCAAGCATCTTGCAAACAGTGTTGATGACGCAGACTCACTTACAAGCCTTCTCGGGACCGAGGGCGCAGCCGCAAGAACCTATTTCGGTGCGTTCTCCAAGATGATCCGCGATGATGCTCTTGGGACCTTCGACTTCAATGGCCGAAACAGACGTCCTCCCAAAGATCCGATCAACTGCCTGTTGTCCTATTGCTACGCGCTACTCGTTAAAGATCTAACCGCAACTGTGATAGGAATCGGTTTCGACGCGTATCTGGGGGTATTGCATCAACCACGGTACGGTCGCCCGGCACTTTCGTTAGATTTAGCCGAGGAGTTCCGACCGGTTATCGCAGAGTCAGTTGCACTAAATATGGTCAACAACGGTGAGATTGGATCCAAACATTTTATACACAGAGCCGGAAGTGTGGCTTTGACGAAGGATGGTCGTAAAGCTGTTCTTGAATCTTATGAACGTCGATTAGAAACGGAGATCACACACCCGACTTATCAATATCGCGTCACATACAGGCGTGCCTTTGAGCTTCAAGCACGCGTTCTAGCTGCACATTTCTTAGGTGACATTCCTGGGTATGTGCCCTTGATGACGCGATGACCGTAGCGGGGGGCAGGCGGAGGTATCTCGTGGCATACGACATCAGTGACTCGAAGCGCCTGCGAAAAGTACACAAGGAAATCCTTAGTTACGGTTGGGCGATGCAATACAGCGTGTTCATCGCTGACCTCGACAAGATTGAGCTACTGGGCCTGAAGACGGCGCTAGGTGAAGTGATTCACCATGTTGAGGACTCAGTTGCTATTATCGATCTTGGAGCACCTGGGGACCGGGGCAGGGATTGCTTTGATTTTATGGGCCGCGGAATTGAGCTTCCAACCAGTGGAGCAATAATCGTTTAAGTTTATAGCTGCGAGAGGTTAGATGACGCCGAGGTCTCTAGAGAGCGCTCGCAGCCTTATGGAACAAGGGCTATAGCTATTTGACAACTGAATTTATATACTTTTTAAGCCTTATCAAGTGGGACCTCTCGCAAGTATGCAATTTGCCTTAGGTTTCTACCCACCCTCCTAGAGAAGGGTTTGGGGGGAAATATTTCCCCCCCTACATTGAAGTTTCTACCCACCCTCCTAGAGAAGGGTTTGGGGGGAAATATTTCCCCCCCTACATTGAAGCACAGCGCCAAACAGTTCATGAAATGGCTGATGTTGTTTGGGGGGAAATATTTCCCCCCCTACATTGAAGCTGGTGCCAACTCGTCACGAAAAGACCTAACAGCGACGTTTGGGGGGAAATATTTCCCCCCCTACATTGAAGTGAATTATCATGCTAAGAGGTACGCCGGCGAGTTTGGGGGGAAATATTTCCCCCCCTACATTGAAGCTTTGCATGCATCAACGCTGTTCGCCGAGCTACGCAAAGTTTGGGGGGAAATATTTCCCCCCCTACATTGAAGCATTGACCCGCGATCGATTTGTTGTTTGGGGGGAAATATTTCCCCCCCTACATTGAAGCGTTATGCACAGGGTAAGCTCATCTCGTGTGCCTACGAGTTTGGGGGGAAATATTTCCCCCCCTACATTGAAGCCAGCCGTTGGCGCATCATTGCAGTTTGGGGGGATTTCCCCCCCTACATTGAAGCAACATGCGCCTGGGCGACAAGTGGGTTTGGGGGGAAATATTTCCCCCCCTACATTGAAGCAAATCGATTGGCACCGGTTCAACCTGGTTTGGTGTTGGTTTGGGGGGAAATATTTCCCCCCCTACATTGAAGCACAGCAGCCTTACATTAGCTGAGCGCTTAGGGTTGCGTTTGGGGGGAAATATTTCCCCCCCTACATTGAAGCTGGATACTCATTGACGGGCCGTACCATACCCCACCTGAGTTTGGGGGGAAATATTTCCCCCCCTACATTGAAGCACGCATGGCTATGCTGTGCTGTCAAATGTGGCTGGTTTGGGGGGAAATATTTCCCCCCCTACATTGAAGCATCGAGTGAGAAGTAGCGGCGGGCGAGCCCTTCCCGGTTTGGGGGGAAATATTTCCCCCCCTACATTGAAGCCAAATACGCCGTTTAGTAACGCAATAAGTTTTGAGTTAATATTTCCCCCCCTACATTGAAGCCCCTGCCGCATCATCGCCTGCCCAATCGATCACATCTTGTTTGGGGGGAAATATTTCCCCCCCTACATTGAAGCAACCACTCATGATTCTCACAAACGACCCGTTTGGGGGGAAATATTTCCCCCCCTACATTGTGAGGTGCGATCTACGGTACGAGAGACGGACTGGTTTGGGGGGAAATATTTCCCCCCCTACATTGAAGCACCATTGGGCAACAAACACCAACATTTCGCAGCGTTTGGGGGGAAATATACATTGAAGCACGTCGATCAGCGTTGATGCGAAGTCGGGTTTGGGGGGAAATATTTCCCCCCCTACATTGAAGCACAATGGCATTCAAACCACACCACCACCAGCCAAGTGTTTGGGGGGAAATATTTCCCCCCCTACATTGAAGCAGTAGAGCCTTGGCTACTGCCCGGCCCCTATCAGTTTGGGGGGAAATATTTCCCCCCCTACATTGAAGCGGAGGTCGCTAGCAGTTGCGAAGCTCCAGTAGGTTTGGGGGGAAATATTTCCCCCCCTACATTGAAGCGACGGAGCGTCATCAACGGCCACTAGCAGCGATTTTGGGACTAGCGTTTGGGGGGAAATATTTCCCCCCCTACATTGAAGCTCCATTGCGAACAGTGTTTGCGACGCTGGCACCATGCGGGTTTGGGGGGAAATATTTCCCCCCCTACATTGAAGCTCCAGCAGGCCAGCGTTTGGGGGGAAATATTTCCCCCCCTACATTGAAGCTGAAGGAAACATTTCAGATCACCATCGCTGCATGCAGTTTGGGGGGAAATATTTCCCCCCCTACATTGAAGCTGGCCGCAATCAACGCCACAGCAGTAGGTTTGGGGGGAAATATTTCCCCCCCTACATTGAAGCGACGGACGTTACGGCCACTACACATTTTGGGACGGCGTTTGGGGGGAAATATTTCCCCCCCTACATTGAAGCTCCATTGGAACAGTGTTTGCGACGCTGGCACCATGCGGGTTTGGGGGGAAATATTTCCCCCCCTACATTGAAGCTCCCCTGAGATGGTATCTCCGACCTTCGGATACTGCCGGTTTGGGGGGAAATATTTCCCCCCCTACATTGAAGCATGCTCCAGAATTAGGGACGTAACTTTAGAATGCAAAGGTTTGGGGGGAAATATTTCCCCCCCTACATTGAAGCAACGGCAGGATTCTGGCGAGGCCATTCTGGGGATGACTGTTTGGGGGGAAATATTTCCCCCCCTACATTGAAGCGTTTAAATTTGTGCCGTGGTCTTGCATCAATTCGCGTGTTTGGGGGGAAATATTTCCACCCCTACATTGAAGCGGTCCCACTCTGCTTGCTTAATTCTAAAAGCAAAACGCAGCGAGCAGACGACCAGGTAGGTTTGGGGGGAAATATTTCCCCCCCTACATTGAAGCTCCAAGCGACTATGCCATGTGCTCGCTGACATTTTGTTTGGGGGGAAATATTTCCCCCCCTACATTGAAGCGTTCATGATGTCGCTTGCTTCGAAATCGCTTGTTTGGGGGGCATTGAAGCGTGGTCTGAGGCCATACCCTCGGCGCGTATCGAGTTTGGGGGGAAATATTTCCCCCCCTACATTGAAGCCATATAAGGTCTGCTGACGCTGGAAACTAAGTTTGGGGGGAAATATTTCCCCCCCTACATTGAAGCACCATTATCGCCACGGCCACCAGCGCCACCACCACCACGTTTGGGGGGAAATATTTCCCCCCCTACATTGAAGCAGGTCGGCATGCTCTTTCGGCGCGCCGGGGGGTAATGGTTTGGGGGGAAATATTTCCCCCCCTACATTGAAGCACCATTATCGCCACGGCCACCAGCGCCACCACCACCACGTTTGGGGGGAAATATTCCCCCCCCTACATTGAAGCCTATAATAATAACTAACGAAAGGCTAACCATGCAAAGGTTTGGGGGGAAATATTTCCCCCCCTACATTGAAGCAACGGCATATTCTGGCAGGCCATTCTGGGGATGACTGTTTGGGGGGAAATATTTCCCCCCCTACATTGAAGCGTTTAAATTTGTGCCGTGGTCTTGCATCAATTCGCGTGTTTGGGGGGAAATATTTCCCCCCCTACATTGAAGCGGTCCCACTCTGCTTGCCAATTCTAAAAGCAAAACTTGTTTGGGGGGAAATATTTCCCCCCCTACATTGAAGCATCCTTGTGCCACGGCAAATGGTGGCTTACTTGATGAGTACAACCAGGGTTTGGGGGAAATATTTCCCCCCCTACATTGAAGCCAAGTACCAACGTTGTATCTATTAGCCCCCATTCGGGTTTGGGGGGAAATATTTCCCCCCCCTACATTGAAGCGATCGGGTTATCTCCATATTTGGCGAGCGGGTCGTTGGTTTGGGGGGGAATATTCCCCCCCCCCTACATTGAAGGGGGCAGGTGGCCCACACCCCCCCCCCGTCTGCTGTTATTGGGTTTGGGGGGGAATATTCCCCCCCCCCCTACATTGAAGGGGGCAGGTGGCCCACACCCCCCCCCGTCTGCTGTTATTGGGTTTGGGGGGGAATATTCCCCCCCCCCCTACATTGAAGGTTGCTAATAGCAAGATGTCTATTAAAATATTGCCCGGGTTTGTGGGAAGCATTTTCCCATCTCCATTGAAAGTTTGGCGGCGATAACTACATCGAGGCTGACACTCTTAGTTTGCGAGGATATATTTACTCGCCTCCATTGTGAGCTGTCTTTGGCGCTAGGCAGGTTGGTGCTGGCGGCAGCTGTCAGTTCTAACGCCTGAGTAACACCCGATACACGTCTGCCACTAGTTCAAGTTGTGAGCTCTCTATCCATTCGACTTCGCCGTGAGCCTGCTCGATTGAGCCTGGTCCAAACACAACAATCTGATCGGCTATCTCACCGTACTTCAAAGCGTTTGAACCGAAATTAGCAACTGTTGCAGGTTGGCCGGAAAATTCCTCCAGAAGCTTCACCAAATCACAATCCGGAGACTGAACAAACGCTGCACTAGTTGAATCGCTAGCTAGCTGAATCTTCACTCTGGCTGGCAATGCGGCTGAGCGGACCATTTCACACAGATGATCAAACTCGGCATCCGGATCTTCGCCATCTACCGTTCGGCGGCCAACGAAAAGCTCACACTGGTCTGGAATGATGTTGCGTGCCCGCCCGCCATTGATCTCAGTCACCGCCACCGAGCCCGGTCCTAAGACCGCACCCACCCCACCGGCAAGGCCTTCTCCAGCACCGGAGATCGCTTTTCCACTAGCTAGATTTCCTTGCTCTTCATCAATGCAGGCCACCACTCTCGCAGCTGCGGAGATGGCGTTGATTCCCTTATCCGGCAAAGATGAATGAGCGGACTGGCCTTCAACGATCAACTCCAAGCCAAAGCCACCTTTGTGCCCGTACACCGGAGCACACATCGTTGGCTCGGCCACTATCAGCTGCTCCACTTGCTCGCCACGCTCTAGCAGCCGATCTCGATATGCACACGCACCAAGCAACCCACCGCTTTCCTCGGAGACCGTCCCGACCAGCTCAAGTGAAGGCATAGGAACAATGCCGTCGGCCTGCAACTCCTCCAACACACTCAGAACTACCGCCAGCGTCGCTTTGGTGTCAACCGATCCACGTCCGTAAACCTTGTTTTGCTCGGTATCGATCCGCCCGTCAAACGGATCGCCCTCCATGTGTTCCACGCCAACGGTGTCCAGATGTACGTCAATCGCCAGGGTGCGAGATGTCTGCCCGGCAAATCGCGCATACACATTCGAGCGCCCCGGCTCGACCTCGTGTAGCTCAACTTCCGCACCCATTGCCGCCGCACGATCGGCCAGCCATTGCGACATCGCTGCTTCGCCACCAACGCCCGAGCGCTCACCGGCATGCATCGGATTGACGCTTGGAATGCGCACTAGCTCACTTAGCAGTTCAGCGATAGCCACCTTGCTCCCTCAATGCGAGCGTAGCTTGATCGCATGGAATCATCCGCCAAAGTGCTCACGCAACTGCCTGTAGGCGAGCGTGTGGGTATTGCTTTCTCCGGCGGGTTGGACACTTCGGCGGCTGTCGCTTGGATGCGTGAACATGGCGCCCAGCCTTGCGCTTACACCGCTGACCTAGGCCAACCTGACGAACCAGACCTAGAAGGAGTACCGAAACGCGCCAAGAAATACGGTGCTGAAATCGCACGCCTGGTCGACTGTCGCGCCGAACTAGTGCGTGAAGGCCTGGCGGCACTGCAATGTGGAGCGTTCCACATCACCACAGCGGGTCGCACCTACTTCAACACCACGCCGCTGGGACGAGCGGTAACCGGAACGATGCTCGTGTCAGCCATGCACGAAGACGGCGTCGACATCTGGGGCGACGGCTCGACCTACAAGGGCAACGACATCGAACGCTTCTATCGCTACGGCCTGCTCGTCAACGAGAAGCTGCGCATCTACAAGCCCTGGCTAGACCCGACCTTCGTTGAAGAGCTAGGCGGGCGCACCGGCATGAGCGAATATCTGGCCGCACGCGATCTTCCCTATAGCGCCTCGGCCGACAAGGCCTATTCGACCGACGCCAACATTTGGGGAGCCACCCATGAGGCGAAATCGCTGGAGCAACTCAGCACTTCCATGCACGTCGTGTCTCCGATCATGGGCGTGGCTCACTGGGACCCGGCGGTTGAGATCACCACCGAAGACGTCACGGTGCGCTTTGAAGCGGGCTGGCCGGTAGAGATCAACGCGAAGACCTTCGTAGATGATGTCGCGCTGGTGGCAGCTGCTAACGAGATCGGTGGGCGCCACGGCCTAGGGATGAGCGACCAGATTGAAAACCGAATCATCGAAGCAAAGTCGCGTGGCATCTATGAGGGTCCCGGCATTGCGCTGCTCCATATTGCATATGAGCGTCTGGTGTCGGCGATTCACAACGAGGCCACGATCGAGAGCTATCGCACGATGGGTCGTCAACTAGGTCGACTGCTGTACGAAGGCCGCTGGTTTGACCCGCAGAGCCTGATGTTGCGTGATTCGCTGCTGCGCTGGGTGGGCTCGTCGATAACTGGCACCGTCACGCTGCAGCTTCGTCGTGGCGACGACTACACGATCTTGGATACCAGCGGTGACAAGCTCACCTACCACGAGGATCGTCTGTCGATGGAACGAGTTGAAGACGCAGCGTTTAGCCCGCTTGATCGCATCGGTCAGCTGACGATGCGCAATCTTGACATTGCCGACAGCCGCTCAAAGCTCGAGCAATACCGCCAAGCAGGTCGTCTAGGCGAGGGACACATCGCTCGACTAGAGCAATAGCTGCGAGCTAGTTGGCTACTTGCTTGCAAACTCCGAAAGCGCCGCGTTAAACGTTTTACTGGGTCGCATCGCTGCGGCAGCCAGCTTCGGATCGGGCCTGTAATAACCACCCAAATCAACCGCCGGTCCCTGGCAATCCACCATCTCTTCGATGATCTGGTCCTCACTCGCGGCTAGCGCAGTGGCCAACGGAGCGAAGCGCTGCGCTAGCTCAGGATCGGCGCTCTGCGCAGCCATCTCGGCCGCCCAGTACTTAGCCAGGTAGTAGTGACTGGCACGGTTGTCTGGCTCACTTACCTTGCGACTAGGGGAGCGACCCTCCTCCAACCATCGGCCAACAGCTTCCGACAACGTTTCGGCCAACAGCTGCGCGGTCGGGTTTCCCGAATTCATTGCCAGGTGTTCAAGCGACACCACCAGCGCCAAGAACTCGCCCAGGCTGTCCCAGCGCAGATGATTTTCTTGCGTGAACTGAGCCACATGCTTAGGCGCCGAACCACCCGCTCCGGTTTCAAACAGCCCACCGCCAGCCATCAACGGCACGATCGACAACATCTTGGCCGATGTCCCCAGCTCCAGGATCGGAAACAGGTCGGTGTTGTAGTCGCGCAGCACGTTGCCGGTAGCTGAAATCGTGTCCTCGCCGCGGCGGATGCGTTCTAGCGAATACTTACAGGCCTGCCCGGGTGCCAGCACTTCGATGCTGATGCCAGCCGCTTCGGGGGTGTCTTCAAACATCTCGCCCAGTTGTTGCTCAACCTTGGCGATCAGTTGGGCGTCATGTGCCCTGGTCTTATCTAGCCAAAACACCACCGGCACTCTGGTGGCTTTGGCCCGTTGTATGGCCAGCTCCACCCAATTGCTTATGGCGGCGTCGTTGGTGGAGCACATCCGCCAGATGTCGCCCTTGGCTACTTCGTGAGAGAGCAACACCTCGCCGCCGGCGGCAGTGCCAGCGTCATTGCCTACACCAGCGCCTGCCATCACTACTCGCATCGTTCCGTCGGCGGGCAGCTCGAAGGTCTTGTCGTGGCTGCCGTATTCCTCAGCCTTTTGTGCCATCAAACCCACGTTTGGCACCGAACCCATTGATGTGGGGTCAAAAGCGCCGTGCTGCTTACAGTCGTCGATAACGGCCTGGAACACTCCCGCGTAGCTGCTGTCGGGAATCACGGCCTTGGTGTCTTGTTGCTCGCCGGCTGCGTTCCACATCTGACCCGATGTGCGAATCATCGCTGGCATGGAGGCGTCCACGATCACGTCGCTGGGAACGTGCAGATTGGTTATGCCGCGGTCGGAATCCACCATTGCCACCGCTGGACCTTGTGCCAGAGCGGCTTCGATGTCTGCGGTGATGGCTTGAGCTTGTTCGGCGGGCAGCGAAGAGATAGCCGTCAACACAGACTCAAGTCCGTTGTTGGGGTTTGCGCCCGCTGCGGAGAGCGACTCTTTGTGGCTCTCAAACACCGAAGCGAAATAGGCGCTGACGCAGTGTCCGAAGATGATGGGGTCTGACACCTTCATCATCGTGGCCTTTAGATGAAGTGAAAAAAGTACGCCCGAGCTCTTGGCGTCGGCTAGCTGTTGAACCAAGAACTCCTGCAGTGCCGCTATTGACATGTAGCTGGCGTCAACGACGGTGCTGGCTTTTAGCTCGACCGATTTGAGCAGTGTGGATTCGCCGTCGCCAGAACCGCTCGGTTCAAAGCGAATCTCCAGCGTGCAGTCTTGTTGCAGCGTGATCGACTGCTCGTTGGAGCGAAAGTCGCCAGTGCTCATGGTGGCTACATGGGTTTCGCTGTTAGGCGACCATTCACCCATCGGATGAGGAAAACGCCGGGCGTATTGCTTCACAGCGGCTGGTGCACGCCTGTCGGAGTTGCCCTCACGCAGCACAGGATTCACAGCCGAACCTTTTACTCGGTCGTAGCGCGCACGAACCTCAACCGCTTCGACGCTGGCATCTTCATCGGCTGGATAATCAGGCACGGCTATTCCTTGAGCTTGCAGCTCCGCGCAGGCTTCCTTTAGCTGTGGCACCGAGGCTGAGATGTTTGGCAGCTTGATGATGTTGGCATCGCCGTGCTTGGTCATTTCACCCAGCTCGGCCAGAGCGTCCGACATTTGTTGCTCGGGCGGTAGCTGATCGCTAAATGCCGCCACTATCCGACCCGCCAACGAAATGTCGCGTGTCTCTACCTCAACTCCGGCTGCGGAGGTGAACGCTTCGATAATCGGCAGCAAGGAGTAGGTAGCGAGCGCTGGGGCTTCGTCGGTATAGGTGTAGATGATCTTTGGCATGGTCTCTTAGGGTCTCAGAATCTCCAGGTTTCAGGGGTGCTTAGGAGTATGGCGCGCGGAAGCTAAGTCGGCTGAGCTACTGGCAGAAGTTCCAGCCAATCTGCCAAAAACCGCTCCGGCCATCAAACCGGTGCCACCTGGATAGTTGCCGTAGAACAGTCCGCCAACCAGTTCGCCTGCTGCGAACAAGCCCGGGATGGTTTCAAGGTCGGTGTTGATGACTTGGCCAGAGGTGTTGATGCGAAGGCCACCAAACGTAAAGGTCAGCCCGCAGGTGACCTGAAACGCCACAAACGGCGGCTCGTTGATCGTGTTAGCCCAGTTGGTTTTGTTTATCTCCAGGCCGGTTGTGCTGCGACCGTCAAGCACGTTCGGGTCAAAATCGGCCTCGGTTTGCACCGCCGCGTTGTACTCCGTGATCGTGGCGTGAGCCGACTCAGCATCTACGCCCTCCATGCGAGCACACAGTTCGCCAAGCGTGTCGGCGCTCACCTTGGTTACCTGCCGGATGCGATATTCGTCTCGCAGCAGATGCTCCACTTTGGCGTCAAAGATCTGCCAAGCCGCATGACCGGGTTGAGCCAAGATTTCCCGGCCGTAGCGGGCGTAGGTGTAGTTGCGAAAGTCCGCGCCTTCGTCCAAAAAACGCTTGCCAGCGTTGTTCAGCACTATCCCAAACGGATAGCTGTGCTTTTGAAAGCCGTCACCCACGGCCAGATCACCAAACTCTGGGGCGTTGTAATCCCAGGCAACGGCGTGCGCGCCGCTCCAGTTGCCGTATGCCATAGCGCCGACATCAAGCGCCATCGCAATGCCGTCGCCGGTGTTGAAGCGTGTGCCGCGCACCTTGGCTAGATCCCAGCCTGGGCCTAGATATTTAGTGCGCCACTCGGCGTTGGCCTGAAACCCGCCAGCCGCTAGCACCACCGCACCCGCTGTTACATCTTGCGTGCGATTGCGGCTGGATATTTTGCGCCGAACAACTACGCCTTTCACACCATCGTCGTCAGCGAGCAGGTTGCGTGCGGTTGCGTCGTACCACAGCTCGATACCAGCACGATCTAGTGCAGCGTGTAGCGATTCCATTAGTCCTTCGCCACCGCCCCAAGTCTCAACGGTTAGCCCACCCCAAAACTTGAAACGTCCGTCGACCTTGAAGGCTTGTCGCCCCCAGATCGGAGCAAACCGCACTCCGTGTGAAGCCATCCACATCACGGTTTCGCGGCTCTTAGATACCAGGGCGTGGGCCAGATCTGGGTCGGTGCGGTAGTAGGTGATGCGCCCCATGTCCGCATAGAACTCATTTTCGGTGTAGGTGCCGAAATCGGTGTTTGCTACTTCGTCGTCGGTGAGGTCGGGCATCAACGCACGCAGATCGTCAACGCCGTCGTAGGCAAAGCGGATTGCTCCTGCGGTGAAGCGACTGTTGCCGCCTGCCTCAGATCGTGGTGCGCGCTCTAGCACTAGCACTTTGGCGCCGGCATCGGAAGCGGCCAGAGCGGCGCATATTGCGGCGTTGCCAGCGCCAACTACCACCACGTCGTAGGACTGGGTCACGGTGCGTAAGGCAGAGTCACTGTGCGGTTGAATCTACGCTGCGTTAATGAACGAACAAGTGGCCGCCAAAACCGTCACCGTCAATCATCTCAAGTTGATCGACCTGGTAACGGAGATCTTCACAAACGCTGGCTGTTCCGATGACGAGTCGGCTCGCATAGCTACAAGCCTGGTTGGCGCCAATCTTGCTGGCCACGACAGCCACGGCGTAATTCGCGTGGAGCGTTACGTGGACTGGCTAGCCGCAGGCGTTCAAGTGGCCGACCAAGAGCTCGTGACGTTGATCGATAGCGGTGCGTTGCTGCTTGTCGATGGCCAGTTCGGCATGGGGCAAACCGTTGGCCCGGCGGCTGTGAAACTCGGTATCGAACGCTGCCAGGAGCTAGGCACAGCGGTAGTGGCGTTGCGCAAGGCCGGACACTTAGGCCGCATCGGCGAATACGCCGAGATGGCCGCCGAAAAAGGTCTGGTGTCGTTACATCTGGTCAACGTCGCTGGCAGCCGTCTAGTAGCGCCCTTTGGCGCGCGCCAAAGACGCATGGGCACCAACCCGTTGGCGTTTGGCACCCCTGTCAAAGATCGACCGCCGGTGATTCACGACTTCGCCACCTCAATCGTCGCAGAGGGCAAGGCGCTGGTGGCGTTGCACGGCGGCCCAGAGTTGCCGTCTGATGCCTTTGTAGACGCGGACGGAAACATCACAGGCGATCCGAAGGTGTTTTACGACATCAAGCCTGGCCAAGCACCCGACCTGATGGCAGGAGACGGTTCACTGCGAGCGATGGGCGAGCACAAGGGGTCGGGCATTTCTGTCATGTGCGAGCTGATGGCGGGCGTGTTGACCGGCAGCGGAAGCGCCGGACCGCGTCCCGTGCGTTTCAGCAACGGAATGCTTTCGGTCTACGTAGACCCGAATGTCTTAGACACCGAAAACGAATACGACACGTTGGTGCAGGAGTACATGGACTGGTTTTATGAGGCTGCGCCGATTGACACGGCGAAGCCGGTGATGTTGCCGGGAGACGCCGAACGTAAGCGACGTGAAGAACGGATGCGCGACGGGCTAGTAATTCCCGTTGACGCTTGGCGCACTATTACCAATGCGGCCGGCTCGGTCGGCACCGCCGACGGTCGAATAGCACAAGCGCTTGAGTAGAACGCTCAGCAATAATCGCTAATCTTCGGCACTGAAGGAGCTCCCATGAGCAACAAGCCAGACCCGCTCACCGTCCCATTTGGCACGGTGATCGCCGATTACATGACTACCGCCCCCTACGACCAGGGCGGATACCACTATGCGGGCTCCGCAATACCAGTAGCAGACCTCACGCTCAGCCCGGCCGCGCACTGCCTGCACTATGGCAGCACCATGTTTGAGGGACTGAAAGCGCACAAACAACCCAACGGAGACGTAGCGATCTTTCGTCTCGACGCACACGCTGAGCGCTTCCGCACCACTGCCGCAGCACTGCGGCTACCCGTGCCCGACACAGATCTGCTCAAGACGATGATCATCGATGCGGTCAGGGCCAACCTCTCTGAGGTGCCAGATACGCCGGCGTCGCTTTATATCCGTCCAACTCTCATCGGCACTGAGCCAAACATCGGTGCTGCCGCTACACCCAGTGCGGAAGGATTGCTGTACATCCTCAACTGCCCGGTAGGTGACTACTTCACGGGCGGCATTCGGCCGTTGACTCTGCAAGTTGAAACCACCATTCCGCGCACTACGCCGCAATTTGGCATGGTCAAAGCTGGCGCTAACTACGCCATGGCTCTGGGACCCACGCTTGACGCCAAGGCCTCCAACGAAGCGATCGACCAGATGCTGTTTGCCACCAACGGAGACATCACCGAAACCGGGGCAAGCAACTTCTTTATTGCAACCGATGACCATGTCATTACTCGCCATCTAGACGAATCATTTCTGCATGGTGTTACCCGAGACTCAATCCTCACGCTGGCTAAAGACCTGGGCTACGAAGTCGAAGAGCGAGCCATCGATGTAACCGAACTGGTTGATCGATCAAGCGAGTGCGAAGCGTTTTTGTCAGGTACTGCAGCGGTGATTGCGCCGGTCGGGACGCTGATTGTCGACGGTGAGACTCTCACGGTCGGCGACGGGCAGTCCGGCAAGACAACGATGCGGTTGCGCGAGGAACTGGTGAACATCACGCTGGGTTACAGCGAGGACGTGCATGGCTGGCGCACAGTCGTCCAGGCCTAAATAATCCTGCCTAACGAACTCTGCCTAGCCAGCCTTGGCTAACTAGCCAACAGCAGTAACCTGGTGCGGCCCAGAAGGCGACACAGTTGAATACGACTGGTGGGGTTGTGTTGTGTAGCAACAGCAGTAACCTGGTGCGGCCCAGAAGGCGACACCGGAGGACGATATGCCAGATACAAGCGACATGTCCGGGTTCGAAGACGACTTGGCGATAGACCTTCGCCTTGACGAAGGTGGCACGCGCACAGCTAGTGGTCGCGGCTGGATAGACAGCAAAGGATTCTTGGGACCGCTGCAGCCCGGCACCGGCCCTCGCCGAGACCCGGTCGCTGGGTTTCCCAGCGGACCTGAGCGGGGAACATTTCTGCCTGATGTGATTGCCACCGACAGGTTTGGCAAACCATTCAAACTGCACGAGCATCGCGCCGGTCGACCTGGCGCGCTGGTTTTCTTTCGCTCTGCAGTTTGGTGACCGCCTTGTCGTACGCAGCTGGTCGAGCTGCAGAGATTGATGCCCGGTTTTGACAAGGCTGGGATTCAGCTGTATGCCCTCAGCTATGACGAGCCAGAGGCGCTGAATGCTTTCGCGGAGGAGCACGACATCACCTTCACGCTGTTGTCAGACCCAAACAGTGAGGTAATAAAGAACTACGGGATCTTGAACACGCTGATCCCCAGCGACGATCACCCGTGGTATGGCGTGCCATTCCCCATTGCGTACGTGTTTACCGACGACGGCGAGATACGAGACAAATTCTCTCGAGGACATCTAGCTATGCGTGTTACGGGCGAGTGGCTATTGAGCATGTTGGCTGTTGGCGGATCTAACCCAGGCAGCGAGTCGGCTGGCGCTGCCGCGGATTACCTCATCGATCAGCCGTACGAGACTTGGAAGGAACCGGTCGGGGGAGGGGCTGAGATGAGGGTGACCTCTTTGTCGGCACCGCTTCCGCCAGGCTTGACGCGCGAGCTTTATGTACGACTCATCGTCCCAGTTGACGCAGATCTGTTCGACTATCGCGTTGAGATCAACACGGCAAACGTGCCGGTTTCAGGCGACGACTCCGATGATGGTGAAACTAGCAAGAGCGACACTCCTGATTCACTCATCATCCACGACCCGGTCATTGACACCCACGACGACGACGATGAGGATTTTGGGCCGTCAGGATGGGCACTGATTACTTTTCTTCACAACGGCTCAAGTGTGCGAAAGCAGCCTGACGGCTCACGAGTCGTGCCTGTGAGCGGCACGGCCTATTGGACTGCTAACGATTTTGATTACGAACAGCAATTTGAGCTACTGATCCCTGCCGGACAGATCAACATGCCGCACTATGAAGATGTGCAGCCGGGTCAGATGGATGCCAGCTATCACATGAACGTGCTGCGAACTCGGCGAGGTTTGCCGCCACAATAAATGGCGGCAACTGGCTGAGTTGGCCTGTCTGTCTGCCAGCTAGTTAACCAGCCTGCTAGCTAGCTAGTTACGTAGCCGAGTTGGCGGTCTTGCTCGATGGCGGCGCTGTCACGTTCGGCTGGATCACCCCAACCGCCACCACCTGGAAACTCGATTATCAGTCGCCGGCTGCCAGGGATAGTTGAGCGCCCTTTGGAGTTCACAACGCTGCCGTCGTCCAGCGTTACTCGGCCCTTAGCGCCGGGGCCACCTCCGTGGCGTCCACGTGCGGCAAAATCCACGCGTTCATACGTTGCGCTGATGGTGAAGTCGCTGCCCTGACGGTTTTCTAGTTCGATCACCTGGCCCAGCCCGCCACGGAACTTGCCCTCACCACCCGAGTCGGCGCGGAACTCCTTGCGCCAAAACACCAACGGTGAGCCGATTTCGTTGACTTCGACGGGCATGTTTTTTACTCCGCTGGGAAATGCCGTGGCCGACAACCCGTCCGCTAGCGGTCTGGCGCCTGCTCCGCCGGAGTGGAAGCTCAGCAAGATGAAGCGTTCCCGGTCTTGTGAGCCAAGATCTTGCTCGCCACGGTCTTGTTCATCGCGGTCTTGTGAGCCACCATCTTGTGCGTGTGGCGGTATCCAACTGCCCGATGCCAACACAAACCACAGCGCAGAGGTGCCTTCTGCGGGTACACGCTCAGGCACAATCTGCGCCAGGGCGCCAAACACGGTGTCGGGCAGCATCTGACCCATCACGTGCCGCACAGCAACCGCAGCCGGATGAGGTGCATTCAAAATGCTGCCGACCGGTGCGGTTACTCGTACAACTTCAAGCGAGCCAGTGTTGTTTGGCACCTCGGGGCCCACGATGCAGCGAACCCCAAATGAGGTGTAGGCGTCGGTGTAAGCCATCGGCACGTTTATGCCCCAAGCCGACTGTGGGCTGGTGCCCTCGTAATCCACCTCAATCCCGTCGTCCTTGACGCTGAGCTTCGCCACCAGATCAAGCGGAGCTTCTATCCCGTCTACCCGCATCTTGGAATGCCAAGTGCCTGTCGGCAGCTCACGGATCGCGTTCAGCATTGCTTGTTTTGAGCGGTCGATGATGTGATCGCCCAGCGTGTCAAGGTCACCCAGGCTGTACTCGTCCATCATCTCAAGTAAGCGCTTGGCGCCGGTCTCGTTGCACGCAGCCAGCGAATACACATCGCCGATTACCTGAACCGGGTCGCGCACGTTTGCTTCGATGATCGAAACCACGTTGGTATCAAAGACCCCACCGGTGGCGAACTTCATCAGAGGCAGATATAGCCCCTCATGAAATATCTCGTTGGCGTCTGTGGTAAAGCCCAGCCCGCCAATGTCGACCACGTGGCTGGTGCAAGCGAACAGCGCTACCAGCTGGCCGTTGCGGAAGGTGGGCGTTACTACCACGATGTCAAAAAGATGGCCGGTGCCTTTCCAAGGATCGTTGGTGAGGTAGATGTCACCGGGTGACATGGTGTCGGCTGGGAACTTATCCAAGAAATGCAGCACCGAATAAGCCATTGAGTTGACGTGTCCCGGTGTGCCGGTAACCGACTGAGCCAACATGCGACCAGCCGGGTCAAACACGCCGGCCGACAGATCACCCGCTTCGCGTGTTGAAGGGCTGAACGCGGCTTTCACCAGCGTGCGAGCCTGCTCTTCGACCACTGAGATCAGGCGATTCCATTGGATGCCTAAACGGATGTCGGTGAGGTCAAGCTCGCTTGCGGCGTCAGCGCCGTTAGAGCCAGAGTCGGTGGAATCGGTGGAATCGACCGTGCCCGCGCCAGCTCTGTTCGTGCTAGCGGCCTCTTCGGCGTGCTGCAGGTTTAGTCGCAGGTGCCCGTCGCCGATAACAGTCGCGCTACAACCCGGCGGCACCACCGTAGTGGTTTGGTCCTCCACCACCAAAGCGGGGCCTGTTAGCCATCCTCCTGGCGCTAGAGCTGAGCGGTCGTGTAAAGCGAACTCGGTTGCGATACCGGTGGTCGTGTCGACCACTTGAGCTTTGCCAGTGGCCTCGCTGAGATCGCTGGCTTGCTTGGGCTGAACGACCGGCACGCTTTCGACCACAGACCGAACGGTCATCAACCAGCTGAGCACTTCTACTTCCAGGCCAGGGATGTCGCGTGTGTACACGGCTCGGTAGGCGGCGATAAAACTGTCGTGCAGATACTTTTGCGCTGCGCTGTCGTTGTCGGCTGTGCTTCCCGCAGCCGTGCTTGCAGTGTTTATGTCACCGTCTTGTCTCAGCGCAGTGGGGTCAACTTCAACCGCTATTTCGTGTCCTTGGCCGCGATAGCGCATCAGGGCACGCAAATGCGTGGTAGTCGCCGCGTTTGGCGCAGCCGCAGAGACGACCTCATGAGACTCTTGCAACATTTCGTCAAACAGCGCGCTTAGCTCAACGGCACTCACATCGCGCACACGCACATGCCTGGTTCGCACCGATTCGTGAGAAGCGGGTGCTCGCAAGAATCCAATCGCCGAACCGACTCCGGCGTTAGACGGCACGATCACGTCGGAAATGCCGAGCTTGCCAGCCAGCGCCACTGCGTGCAGCGGTGCCGCTCCGCCGAAAGCTATGAGCGTTCCGCCTGTCACGTCAAAGCCTTGTTCGGCGGTGTGCGTGCGAGCGGCGTTGGCCATGTTTTCGTCAACCACTTCGGTGATGCCAATAGCCGCAGCGAGCGGATCAAGCTTGGCTGGCACAGCGATTGCTTCGCTTACAGCAGTGTGAGCAGCTGCGGTATCCAGCGCCAGATCGCCGCCCGCAAAACGGCTCGGCAGCAGTCGACCCAGCATCAGGTCTGCGTCGGTAACGGTTGGTTGAGTTCCACCGAGTCTGTATGCGGCCGGACCTGGGTCGGCACCCGCACTGCGCGGCCCCACGGCGATCTGTCCGAGCAGATCAAGGCTCGCAATAGATGAGCCGCCCGCCCCGATCTCCACCATTTCAATTACCGGCAGGCGCAACGGCAGTCCGCTGCCAGCCAGATAGCGGTACTCGCGTCCTACCTCAAACTCTCTGCTGGTGCGCGCAGTGCCGTCCTTGATGGCGCAAAGCTTGGCGGTCGTGCCACCCATGTCGAAGCTGAGAGCGATGTTGATCTTCAGGTCTTTGACAATGTCGGCAGCCAGCAGTGCTCCACCGGCTGGCCCGCTTTCGATCAATCGAACCGGAAAGCGCAACGCCTCGGCCAGCGTGCCAAGCCCGCCTCCGGACTGCATGAGCAACATCTCACAACCCAGTCCGATCTCGACCAGCCGTTGGCTGAGATCGGTTAGGTATTGCTTCACCAACGGCATCACATAGGCATTTGCGCAGGCCGTCGAAAAGCGTTCGTATTCACGAATCTCTGGGCACACCTCGCTTGAGAGCGTTATCGGCACATCTGGCAGACACTCGGTCAAAATCTCGCGGGTGCGTATCTCGTGTTGCGGCGAGCGGTAGGCGTGCAGGTAGCCCACTGCAATGCTCTCAACGTGGTCGGCCGCCAGTTCGGCCGCCGCTGTTCGCACGGCTTGCTCATCTAGCGGCAACAACTCGGTGCCGTCCGCGGCGAAACGCTCGGGAATACCGATGCGCCGCTGTCGTGGCACCAACGGCTCGGGCCGGCGCATGTAGAGGTCGTATTGCTCGAAACGGTTTTCGTGCGCCATCTCCACTGAGTCGCGCATGCCTTGCGTGGTCAGAAGAGCGGTGCGAGCACCGCGGCGTTCAATCAGAGCGTTGGTGGGCAACGTTGTGCCGTGAATGAAAACCTCAACCGCGCCGGCTGCAATGGCGGCTGACGCCAGCAGTTTGCCGACCCCGTCAAGCACCGCATCGGCTGGTGCTGAGGGCGTGGTCAGGACCTTTGCGGTGTGTAGCTGATCACCTGCTTGCAGCGCTACGTCGGTGAAGGTGCCGCCGATGTCCACCGCCAGCTTTGCCCTCGCCGTTGTAGCAGCCATTAACTTGGAACCGTTGGACGAACCGGACTGTGCCGGTTTGGGTTGCATCGAATACGACGGTGACATGACTAAACCCTAGTTTGCGGCTGTGACGGCACTAACTAAGCGTGCCCCTATTAAGCCGTGGCCCTACTACTTCAGATAGTTACTCCTGCTACCTCAGCCAATGTCACACAAATAGGTACGGTTAGGGCATGGCTAAGTCAGAGGCCAAACCGGGCGTGTATGAAACCGGATTGGACGTAGACGTCAACGGAATGTTCGTGGGGATTGTCAAAAGCCGCTGGCATCACGAAATAGTTGATCAGCTAGCGGCGGGTGCGCATCGCTACATAGAAAAACTAGGCAAGGCCAACATCATTGAGTTTGATGTGCCGGGATGCTTTGAGCTTCCGCTGGGCTGCCACGCAATAGCCAGCCAGCCCTTTGTCAGTGCCGTCGTGGCGCTCGGTGTGGTGGTGCGAGGAGAGACCACCCATTTTGATTTGGTTAGCCAAGGTGCTACCGCTGGAATTCAACAAGTGCAGTTAGAAACCAAGGTACCTATCGGGTTGGGACTCTTGGCGGTTGAAAACGAAGAGCAGGCAATAGCTCGCAGCCAAGAAGACAACGAGCACAACGCGGGCTACGACGCCATGCATGCCGCGCTAGCGATGACGGCCCTCACGCATGATGAAATTTTCAAAAAGCTCAAAGGGGTAGCTGACCACCTTTGAACGCCAGCTGGGCCTGTCAATCCGGGCCTGCTGGGCCGGTTAGGCAGGGTCGGGGCGCATTCGCACCAACACCTTGCCGACAGCCTCACGTTCGTTCAGCAGCCGGTAAGCCTCGGCGGCTTGCTCAAACGGCAGCACCTGTCCGATAGGTGGACGCACTGCGCCGCTTTCAATCATCGGCAGCAGCCGTTCATGAATGCGTGCCGGAATGTCAGGGTCTCCTGCGACCGCTTCGCCCCAGGCGGCTCCAACCACGCTCACGTTTTTCAGCAACAAGCGATTCACCTTGAGCGTGGGTATCTCTCCCGCTGCAAAGCCGACCACCACCAACCGTCCATAGCGAGCCAGCGCACGGATTCCGTCTAAGAATCTGTCGCCGCCCACCGGGTCGTAAGTCATATCCACACCACGCCCGCCGGTTAGCTCACGCACCTCGTCCTTCCAGGTATCACTGACGATGACGATCTCATCGGCGCCCGCAGCGGTAGCGATTTCGCCCTTGTCCTTTGTTGACACCAGTCCGATAATCGGTCCGGCACCAATCGCTTTGGCGACCTGTATGCCCGACGTGCCAACGCCACCGGAGGCACCCAGCACTAGCACCGATTCGCCTGCCTTCAGCTCACCACGGTCGATCATGCAAAACACTGCGGTCTGATAGTTCATTATCAGCGCGGCTCCCTGTTCAAAGCTCAACTCATCGGGCAGTGAAAAAACCTCGCTCGGCTTTGCCACGGCTACCTCAGCGAGGCAACCGTTCGACCACAGGCACACGCGCTCACCCGTGCTGAATCCACTGTCCGCGGGAGCTTCACGCACCACGCCAGCTGCCTCGATGCCGGGTCGAAATGGTGGGTCGGGTCGGTATTGATAAAGGCCTTGGCTTTGCAGCAGGTCTGGGAACGAAACGCCTCCGCACACGATGTCAACGATGACCGAGCGACTGTCAGGGTCGGCGGTCGGTTCGTCAGCGTCGACTACGGCAACGCCGTCGGGTCCGGTGAGTGCTTGGATTTCTAGTGCTCGCATTTTCTAACCTTGCCACAACTAGGAGCGCCTCTGTCTGGGTATTTGGCCTGGTGCTACTGTGAAAGCGCCTAAAGGGGTGCAATGCGCTGGAGCGAGAGCACGCAAGCGCGGACACAGGAAATAGGGGAGAGGCGGCGGTATGCGCTACTACTCATGCGATTCACACGTCGTTGAAGCTGCTGAGATTTATGACGGGCTGACTGAACGCTTCGGCGATGAGGCACCAGCCATCCGTGAGAACCACGACGGCAAGAAGGGCACTTGGCTCACCTTGCCGCACAGCGAGATGGCTGTACCGGTTGGCCGACTAGGTATTGCGGGAGCGGATCTGTCCGACCCGGCCACGCACGAACGCATCGAGATGGGTTACGACGGCTTCAACCCGGGTGTGATGGATCCCGCCGCGCGGCTAAACGAGCAGTCTCAAGACGGGATCGTGGGCGAGGTGATGTATCCCAGCCTCAGCATGTTTACTTTTGCCGTCAAAGACGACGAGGTGCGAGACGCAGCGTTTCGCAACCACAACGACTGGGTGCTGAATTATTGCTCGGTCGATCCGAACCGCCTGATCGGTATCGGTTGCCTGCCGATACCTGATGTTGAGCGCTCGATCGCAGAGATTGATCGCTCGACGGGACGTGGAGTGAAGGGCTTTGCGATACCGGCGCATGTGAGACCCGACAAGCCGTATAATCATCCCGACTTTGATCCGTTCTGGGCACGGGCGCAGGAATATGGCGTGCCGTTGACGATGCACGTTTTCACTGGCCAGGAGCTAGACGGCGGTCTGCCCGAGCATTGGGGCACGCCCGGCGGCAGCTTGAAGGGCTACACGCTTGCGCACACCACGGTGGTCAATTCAATGATCGATCTGATTTGCGGCGGGGTGCTTGAACGTTTCCCCGGGCTGCGGTTTGTTATGGCCGAGTATGAGACAGGCTGGGTGGCGCACTGCTTGCAGCGTCTGGATCACGCCGCCTATCGCACTCCGTGGGAAGTGTCCGACGAGCTCACCATGAAGCCTTCTGAGTATTTTGATCGGAACTTCTGGGTGACGTTTGAGGACGACGCTGAGGGCATTGCCACGCGACACGCGATTGGGGTGTCAAACATGCTGTGGGGCAACGACTACCCGCATCACGATTCGATCTGGCCTAACTCCCAGCCGATTCTGGACCGGATTTTGGCTGACGTGCCAGACGATGAGCGGGAGCAACTGGTCTGGGGCAACGTGATTGATCTGTACGACTTGGATCCGAACTCGTTGCCGAAGGCGGCCTAGCTCCTACCTGCTACCGCTACTGCTGGTTAAGTCTGGTCTAGCTCAAGGCTGGCCTGGCTGGCCCTTTTCTTCCCGGCAATCCTTTCGGCCTTCTCGCGTGCTTGATCTTGAAAGTTGCGTTCCAGCAGCTTTGTCATGGTTCTGTTCCCTTTGCGACCGTTGCAAGTAGAACAGAGGAGTTGAAGGTTTTCATCAATGTCACGCCCACCTTTGGAGCGTGGCTTGATGTGATCGATCTCGAAAATGTCTATTGGAAATTCTCTTCCAATCTCGTCGTCGTGGCATAAGCCAGCACAGCGACCGTCCTGTCTCTTAAAGAGCATCTGCTTGATGTTTGAGGAACGAGTAGGAGCGTCCGAGTCTGTGCGCGTGGGTGTGTCGTGTCGATGAGTTACGGGCGGCTCATCGCTTTCCCACCAGTCTTTGAGTAGCGGTTCTGCTTCTGCGGCGTCAGTTAGTCGCTCGACTACCAGCTGTTGAGCAGTTTCCTCAATATCGATGCCAACCCATTCACGACTCAGCTTCTCCGCCGCCACGCAGGTGGTGGCACAACCGCAAAACGGATCCAGCACCATGTCGCCTTCGTTGCTTGAGGCTTTGATGATGCGCTCCATTAACGCGAGTGGCTTCTGTGTCGGGTAGCCAGTCCGTTCCGCTTTTGATATCTGCCCTCCTGTGGGTATGTCCGTCCACCAATCCTCGACAGGCTTACCAGTCCCGTAGTTGTCTTCCACCTCAGTAGTAGAACGCCCGGCAGATTTCCCGGCCATAATTCCAGACATTCCCTCTGTATAAGCACGCCTTTCTAAGAACGAAGGTGAGTACCCAACTCGCACAGCGTCCCTGTTGAACATGTGTGTCAATCCGCCCTTTGAATAAAACAGAATGATGTCGTGCTTTCGCGGGAACCACCGCTTTGTATTACTCGGGCCGGTGTAGCACCAAGCAATCTCATTGAGGAACTGTTTGTACCCGAACACTGCGTCCATTAGCTGCTTCAAGTAATGGCTCGCTGTGGGGTCGCAGTGCAGGTAGATGCTCCCGGTGTCTTTCAGCAGCCGTTTCATCTCTAAGAGTCGGACTGCCATAAATGTGAGGTATGCCTGCATGCTGTCGCCAGCGGTGTATCCGGCACCCACTACCGCGTGCCACAGCGCTGGATTTTCAACCTCGATTTCTTCGGCCCATTCCTCTTTGACATCGTCCAGTGTCCAGGTGTCTTCAAAGGCGGCCCCTTCTGCTTGGCTGCCTATCGGCGCCGCGTAGTCGCGCTTGCTGTTGAAAGGGGGGTCTAGATAGATGAGGTCGAAGGTCTCAGAGTTGAGACCGCGCATCACATCGAGATTGTCACCAGTGAAGAGTGTCTGATTTACAAAGTTGAGGGGGGGGGGTCTTGGTTACTTTTTTGCGACCCATATTTACCGTTAATCCCTAGTAGGCGCCTTTGCGCCAGCACAAAGACTAGTAAGGCCCTATGACATCAGGGGCATTCAGGCAAATGGCCTGGTTTGCTTACCTGACGCCCGTTTGACACGATGTCATTTGCTCATTGCCGAAGACGGCTTAGCTCCCTACCTGTAGTTGCTATTCCAGCTCAAGGTTGATCTGGCTAGTTCTTTGTTTAGCGACGGCTTCTTCGGCCTTCTCGCGTGCTTGATCTTGAAAGTTGCGTTCTAGCAGTTTGGTCATTGTTCGGTTGCCTTTGCGGCCGTTACATGTCGAACATAGGAGTTGAAGGTTTTCATCGATGTCCGGACCACCTTTGGAGCTTGGTTTGATGTGATCGATCTCGAAAAGATCCATCGGTAGCTTCCTACCTTGCTCACCGTCTTCACAGAGCCCGTTACAACGACCGTCTTGTTCTCGAAAGAGGGTTTTCTTGATGCCCGGAGAGCGAGTGGGAGCGCCGGAGTCCGTGCGTTTGGGTGTGTCTTGTCGATGAATCACTGGCGGCTCATCGCTCTCCCACCAGTCTTTGAGCAACGGTTCTGCCTCTGCTGCAGCAGTTAATCGCTCAACGACCAACTCTCTAGCTTTTTCCTCAACATCGATGCCGACCCACTCCCGACCCAGCTTCTCCGCCGCGACGCATGTGGTGGCGCAGCCGCAAAACGGATCCAGCACCATGTCACCTTCGCTGCTTGAGGCTTTGATGATGCGCTCCAATAGCGCGAGCGGTTTCTGGGTCGGGTAGCCAGTCCGTTCTTTTTTTGGCATGTGACTTCCACTAGCAATGTCGCTCCACCAATCTTCTACGACCTTGCCTCTTTTGAGGCTTTCAGCCTCCTTCTCTCGTATTTCTTCAAAGCTGCGCTTACCTCCTGCCATACCAGTCGCGCCTGCGGACAAGGTTTGGCGCTTATGAGGAACCCGCACGGCGGCCCTGTTGAACATGTGAGTCAACCGGCTCTTTGAATAAAACAGAATGACGTCATGCTTTCGCGGAAACCACCGCTTTGTATTACTCGGGCCGGTGTAGCACCAAGCAATCTCATTGAGGAACTGCTTATGGCTAAATACTGCGTCCATTAGCTGCTTCAGGTAGTGGCTTGCTGTGGGGTCGCAGTGCAGGTAGATGCTGCCGGTGTCTTTCAGCAGCCGTTTCATCTCTAAGAGTCGGACTGCCATAAATGTGAGGTATGCCTGCATGCTGTCGCCAGCGGTATAGCCAGCACCAACGACCGCGTGCCACAGCGCTGGATTTTCAACCTCGATTTCTTCGGCCCATTCCTGTTTGACATCGTCCAGTGTCCAGGTGTCTTCAAAGGCAGCCCCTTCTGCCTGGCTTCCTATCGGCGCCGCGTAGTCGCTCTTGCTGTTGAAAGGGGGGTCTAGATAGATGAGGTCGAAGGTCTCAGAGTTGAGACCGCGCATCACATCGAGATTGTCACCAGTGAAGAGTGTCCGATTTGCGAAGTTCTGGGGGGGGGGGTCTTGGTCATTTTTTGTGCCCCTCCGATTTATCTCTAATTCCTAATATGCGTACTCGCGCCAGCACAAAGGCTAGTAAGGCCCTATGACATCAGGGGCATTCAGGCAAAAATGCCTGGCTAGCCCTCTTCTTCGCGGCAATCTTTTCGGCCTTCTCGCTTGCATGATCCTGGAAGTTGCGTTCCAGCAGCTTTGTCATTGTTCGGTTGCCTTTGCGGCCGTTGCAAGTAGGGCAGAGGAGTTGCAGGTTTTCATCGATGTCACGCCCACCTTTGGAGCGTGGCTTGATGTGGTCGATCTCGAAAATGTCTATTGGAAATTCTCTTCCAATCTCGTCGTCGTGGCATAAGCCAGCACAGCGACCGTCTTGCTCCCGAAAGAGGGTTTTCTTGATGCCCGGGGAGCGAGTAGGGGCGTCGGAGTCTGTGCGCTTGGGTATGTCTTGTCGATGAGCTATGGGTGGCTCATCGCTTTCCCACCAGGTTTTGAGTAGTGGTTCTGCTTCTGCGGCGTCAGTTAGTCGTTCGACGACAAGCTGTTGAGCCGTCTCCTCAATATCGATGCCGACCCATTGACGACTGAGCTTTTCCGCGGCGACGCATGTTGTAGCGCAGCCGCAGAATGGATCGAGCACCATGTCGCCTTCGTCGCTTGAGGCTTTGATGATGCGCTCCATTAGCGCGAGAGGTTTCTGGGTTGGGTAACCAGTCGATTCTTTGGCACCTGCGGGAGAGATGTCATCCCACAAGCTGCCGACAGGCATACCTTTATGAAACTTCTCGTAGAGGATTTCTCGCGGGGTTTTCCCCTCTCTCCACAACACACGCTCCTCCTCATCCAGCGCTTGCAGCTTCTCTTTCATCATGCGCCAAGCGACACCAGGCGGGCTGGTGAAAGTTAGGTGCGGCATTTTGATGGGGGAGTATGAGTAATGCAATAACCCAGTTGATCCGCTGTTCTCTGTCATTGAACGAGAAAGGAACATCGGCGCAGTTTCGTAGCGTCTCCCATCTTCATCAATTAGGTGGAACTTCTTATCGGCTTCTTTTCTACTCAAGGGCACGCGCGGTAGATCAAAATAAAAATCATTTGTTTTTGTGTAACGCAAAATCACATCACAATCAGCTCCAAACTTTCGGGGCGCAAATCTGCTTCCTTTATTGCGCCCCGCAGCCCGCAGCCAGACGATTTCGTTGCGGAACTGCTTCCCGCCAAATACGGCGTCCATTAGCTGCTTCAGGTAGTGGCTTGCTGTGGGGTCGCAGTGCAGATAGATGCTGCCCGTGTCTTTCAACAGCCGTCTCATTTCCAGTAATCGCACTGCCATAAATGTGAGGTATGCCTGCATGGAGTCGTCAGCGGTGTATCCGGCACCCACGACCGCGTGCCACAGCGCTGGGTTTGCGACTTCGATTTCCTCAGCCCATTCCTGTTTGACATCGTCCAGTGTCCAGGTGTCTTCAAAGGCAGCCCCTTCTGCCTGGCTTCCTATCGGCGCCGCGTAGTCGCTCTTGCTGTTGAAAGGGGGGTCTAGATAGATGAGGTCGAAGGTCTCAGAGTTGAGACCGCGCATCACATCAAGATTGTCACCAGTGAAGAGCGTCCGATTTGCGAAGTTCTGGGGGGGGGGTCTTGGCTACTTTTTTGCGACCCATATCTACCGTTAATCCCTAGTAGGCGCCTTTGCGCCAGCACAAAGACTAGTAAGGCCCCATGACATCAGGGGCATTCAGGCAAATGCCCGGGGGCAACGTGTTCGACCTGTACGACTTGGATCCGAACTCGTTGCCGAAGGCGGCTTAGCTCCCTACTCGCTTTCGCTATTCCAGCTCAAGGTTGATCTGGCTAGTTCTTTGTTTAGCGACGGCTTCTTCGGCCTTCTCGCGTGCCTGATCTTGGAAGTTGCGTTCCAGCAGCTTTGTCATGGTTCTGTTTCCTTTGCGGCTGTTGCAAGTAGGGCAGAGGAGTTGAAGGTTTTCATCGATGTCCGGGCCACCTTTGGAGCTTGGCTTGATGTGATCGATATCGAAAATATCCATCGGTAGCTTCCTACCTTGCTCACCGTCTTCACAGAGCCCGTTGCAGCGACCGTCTTGTTCCCGAAAGAGGATTCTCTTGATACCCCGGGAGCGAGTAGGAGCTTCGGGGTCTGTGCGCTTGGGTGTGTCGTGTCGATGAATCACGGGCGGCTCATCGTTCTTCCACCAGGTTTTGAATAGCGGGTCTGCTTCTGCGACGTCAGTTAGTCGCTCGACAACCAAATCTCTAGCTTTTTCTTCAATATCGATGCCGACCCATTCCCGAGCCAATTTCTCCGCCGCGACGCAGGTGGTGGCGCAACCGCAAAACGGATCCAGCACCATGTCGCCTTCGTCACTTGAGGCACTGATGATGCGCTCCATTAGCGCGAGCGGCTTCTGCGTCGGATAGCCAGTGCGCTCAGGCGACCAAGTTTGCAGAGAGTTGATGTCAGCCCACCAGTCAGGCATGGCTGCTCCACGATCCAAGTCTCGCTTGCGCCCGTCAATGCTTACCCCGCCGCGACTTTTTACCAACGCTTGGGAGGCGGAAGAGTAGGGAACGTATTGTTTGTTGAATAAGTAATCGTTCCCGCGCGTGTATCGCAGCAGGATGTCGTGCTTTCTAGCAAAGTCCTTTTTTGGAACACCGCCACCTGAATAGCACCACACGATCTCATTGCGGAACTGCTTCCCGCCAAATACGGCATCCATGAGTTGTTTTAGGTAGTGGCTTGCTGTGGGGTCGCAGTGCAGATAGATGCTGCCTGTGTCTTTCAGCAGCCGTTTCATCTCCAGGAGTCGGACTGCCATAAATGTGAGGTATGCCTGCATTTTGTCGTCAGCGGTGTATCCGGCGCCCACGACCGCGTGCCACAGCGCTGGGTTTGCGACTTCGATTTCCTCGGCCCATTCCTGTTTCACATCGTCGAGCGTCCAGGTGTCTTCAAAGGCGGCGCCTTCTGCTTGGCTTCCGATTGGCGCGGCGTAGTCGCGTTTGCTGTTGAAAGGGGGGTCTAGATAGATGAGATCGAAGGCCTCAGAGTTGAGACCGCGCATCACATCGAGATTGTCACCAGTGAAGAGCGTCCGATTTACGAAGTTCTGGGGGGGGGGTCTTGGTCATTTTTTGTTCCCCGTATTTCCCGTAATTACTTGCTAGAGCTTCATCATGCGCCTTTGCGCCGATACAAAGGCTAGAAGACAAGTGTGATATCCAGCAAAAAATGGGCTGGTCTGCTTACCTGACACTCGCTTTACGCGATGTCCTTTACACACTGCCAAAGGGCTCGCTAGGTAGCGTGAGAGCGATGGCCAGCGACACCGGCGAAGTGCGGGACGAGCTGCCCGAAGACCTAGATCGTGGCTTCGTGGGTCCGTATCGGTTCCCAGACAACGGTCGCCGCCGCATCACCGGAACGCTCTACGTGTTATGCGGCGCTGTGATGCTGATAGGTGTGCGGCTAGCTGGACCGGACGCTGTGCTGGCTAACACCGGCATCACCGTGTGCGCGGCACTGCTTATCTTGCTCGGCCTTTACCAGTGGCTAGCCGGTCGCCGATTTGGCGTAGACGAAAACCAATCCCTAGAGCTAGCTAGCGCGGCAGTTGAATTTCCGGTAGGTCATGCCAGCGCACAGCTTGGCTGGCGCGGGCTGCTTAGTCGCCCAACATGGCGCACCTTGATCTTTTCGGCGGAGGATCCCCCGTTGCAACGCGCCCTGATCTTGGTCGACGCCATAGACGGCCGTGTGATCGACAGCTATGCCGAAGACGTGCCCGAATCCGAGCGCGAGGCATGGCCGAGCGAAGAAATGGTGCAACAACCAAACGATGTTTGACGGCAAGTGGCGCCACGGAGTTGACGTTGTAACCAGCCCGGTCGGCAGCGTTATCGCCAAGCTGGGGATCGGCGCTAACGCTCTGACCGTCATGGGCCTGGTGGCGTCCGCGGCTTGTGCGGTTGCTATTGGCTCTGGCTGGCTGGGGTTAGGCGTCGGATTGTTGATAGTCGCCGGTTTGGCTGATCTGTTAGACGGCCCTGTGGCGCAGGCCAGGGGTAGCTCATCTGCGCGTGGAGCGTTCTTTGATTCCACCAGCGATCGTGTTACCGATGCCCTGCTATTGGGCGGCATCGCTTGGTACCTGGCAGGTAGCGAGGGAGCGCGTTGGGCGGTGTTGCCGATGGCGGTGCTGGCGGCTTCGCTGATTATTTCTTACGAGCGAGCCAAGGCCGAACTGCTCGGATTCGAAGCCAAAGGCGGCTTGATGGAACGAGCCGAACGCACGGTGGTGCTGGCGGTGGCGGTGGCGTTTGAGGTGCTGCTAATCCCGTTGCTGTTTGTGTTGCTGGCGTTGAGTTTGGTCACGATGGTGCACCGATTTTTGAAAGTTTGGATTCAAGCCAGCAAAACACACCCCAAATAAGCGCATGCCAATCAGCCCTATCACTACGGCATACAAACTCGGCGTATCGACGGCTCGCTGGCTGCCAGGTGGGTTAGCGGAGTGGCTGGCTCGCGTGCTTGGTCCGGTGTTGTCGCTGGTGATGGATTCGCGCCGTTCGATGGTTGCTCGCCATCAGCATCGTGCCTTGCAGTGGCGCGCAAAACTGGAGCGCGAGGCAGCTTGTACTGACACAAACGCTGCTACAAACACTGACGCAAACACTGCCGGAAATTTTGTCAGCCTGCTGGAGACGCGTCGAGCAACACGAGAAGCTTTTACGTCTTATGTCCGTTACTGGTTGGAGTTGTTTCGGTTGCCCTATCTAAGCGCCGAAGTGCTAGATGACGGATTTGGTGAAAGTGCTTACATAACTATTTGCGAATGTTTGAAGTCTGGCAAGGGCGTAATCGTGGCTTTGCCACATCTAGGCGGCTGGGAGTGGGCTGGTTTTTGGCTAGCGAAAGTGAAGCATCATCGGATCACGGTGGTGGTAGAACCGTTGGATCCGCCGGAGCTGTTTGAGTGGTTTGCGGGGTTTCGGCGTTCGTTGGGGATGAACGTGGTGCCGGTGGGGCCGGATGCGGGAGCAGAGGTGCTGGCGGCGCTCAAACGCAACGAGATTGTTTGTCTTCTAAGCGATCGAGACATAAGCGGCGATGGCATAGAGGTTGATTTCATGGGCGAGCGCACCAAGCTGCCCGCTGGCCCGGCATTGTTGGCTTTGCGTACGGGTGCTCCGCTGATGCCAGCAATGGTTTATTCCACCCCTAGCGGCGGGCACGTTACGTTTTCACGACCGGTTCTAGCTTCTGAGCGTGAGGGAAAATTACGCCAAGACGTAGCACGTGTAACGCAACAGATGGCAGACGAGCTGGGCCTGTTGATTGCTAGCGCACCGCAGCAGTGGCACATGTTTGGTCCTAACTGGCCTAGTGACCTGGCCTAGCTACTTGGCCTGTGATCTGGCTTAGCTAGACAGCTATAGCGGGCAAGCTCCAGCGAAACTCACTAACCGCTTCAATCGCGCCTAGCGTTGCTGTTCGTGCGAGTGGGCATCGTTTCGCCATACAGCTTGACTCTGCCAGGCGGCGTGCAATCCCAAGTGTTGGGTCTGGCGCGCGCATTATCGAAGGCAGGGCATCAGGTGCGCGTGCTGGCGCCTTGTGATGGTGCTCCACCGCAGGCTGGCGTGACTCCGCTGGGGGCAAGCATCCCGACAGTTTCGAATGGTTCGATAGCTCCAATTGCGCCGGATTTCGCATGCACTTTGCGAACGGTTCGGGCATTGCGCGATGAGGCGTTTGATGTGCTTCACCTACATGAGCCGTTGTGCCCGGGTCCATGCCAGACGGCGTTGATAATGCGTTCGGCACCGATCGTGGGAACGTGGCATGCAGCAGGGACCAGCAAGGCCTATCTGATTCCAGGAGTGCGTTGGCTAGCTAAACGCGTCAATTTGCGCGTAGCGGTGTCGCAAGATGCGCGAGATATGGCAGCTAGCGCGTTGGGCGGAGAGTACGAGGTGGCTTTCAACGGAATCGAACTAGAGCGCTTTGCTGACCCCACTGGCCCAGGGCTGAAAGGCTCAAGCGCGATCGAGCATCCCAGCCAATTTGGCGAAGGCCCGGTCGTTGGCAAAACCATTGCCTACGTTGGACGTCACGAACCCCGTAAGGGCTTGTCGGTATTGCTCAACGCGATGGAATATCTGGGCGACAACGTGCGGCTGTGGGTGATGTCGGTCGGACCGCAAACCGAAGAGCTAAAGCGCCGCTACGGGTTTGACCAGCGCATCGAATGGCTTGGCCAGGTTCGCGAAGCCGAGAAGGTGTGGCGCATACGCAAGGCGGACGTGTTTTGCGTTCCTTCGCTTAGAGGAGAGAGCTTTGGAGTGGTGCTGGCAGAAGCCATGGCCGCCGAAACACCTGTGGTGGCTAGCGATCTGCCCGGCTATCGCAACGTGGTTTGCAAAGGTGATGAGGCCTTGCTGGTGCGACCTGACGACCCCGCAGCGCTAGCAGCTGGACTGAAGCGTGTGCTGACCGAGCCTTCGCTGGCCGACCAGCTAGTTGCGGCGGGCAGCCAGCGGGCACAAGAGTTGTCGATGGACCGACTAGCCGAGCAGTACGTGACCTATTACGAGCGTGCTATCTCCGAGCGGGCTAACGAACAGCCTTAAGCTTTAGAGGCTTGTCTACGACTTCCTCAACAAACACAACTGCCATGAACGTCGATGGAGATTCTCAGGCGCTAGGCCAGAGCTACCAGAGCGATGAGGCTCGTAGAAACAAGGTTCTTAGAAACAACGATCGCCGAGTAGCGATCATGTGGCTGGCTCCGGCTGTTCTGGGAGCGGTCGTCGGAATAGTTATCGGAGCGGTCGTTGCTCTGGTTGTCCCGTTTGGTTGGCTGATCGGCGTCTTGCTCGTAATTGTCGGTACCGCTGCAGGAGCGTTGGCAGGAGCAAAAACCGTCGCTAAAAGCGAGAGCTGGCTGCGAGATGCAGTCGGCTTAAGCAGGGCATTACCTGCAACTGAGCAAGATCATCCGCGCCTGCACAACTTGCTCGAAAGCCTTTGCCTGAGCACAGGTGTTGACCTAGAGGAAGTGCTGATACTGGATCAGCCGCAGGTCAACTTGCTAACTCTTGGGTCAACTCCACATTCGACCACGCTGCTGCTAACCAGAGGTTTGGTCGAGTCGCTTGACCGCATCGAAACGGAGGCGTTGCTGGCCTTGGCGCTAGGGAAAATCCGAGACGACCACACGACCGATCTCACAATGATTCTTCGTACGGTGGGATTGCCGTCGGTGCTGGTTGAGAACACAAGCTCTGGCTTGGTGCGACTTATTGCCAGGCCGGCGCTCTGGTTTACTAGCCGCCGCCTATCGGTAGCCCTGGCTGGCCACGACGACATTGATGCCGACCTGCTAGCGGCCGGCATTACTCGCTACCCGCCAGGTTTGATCGCAGCTTTGGAGAAGGCAAGCGAAATCGGAACAAACGTGGTTAGCGGTTTGTCAGTCAGCCCAACACTGAGCGCGCTTTGGTTGCTAGCACCAGATGCAGCGAGCCCAAACGAAACAGGCTCAACTACGGCTAGCTCGGACGCGACCCCGCTTGGTCGAGCGAGCCTGCAGCTTCGCATCCAAGTTCTGCGAGAGTTGTAAAACCGCCCGCAATTGCTCCACCGGTTGTCACATGCTGTCGCCACCGGCTAAGCCATAGCCATAAGCTTTAGCTATGGGAGACAAGTCAGCAGCTTCTAGTAACACCGCAGCAACGACCGGCACGGTGCGGGTGAAACGCGGTCTAGCGGAGATGTTGAGCGGTGGCGTGATCATGGACGTTGTCACGCCCGAGCAAGCGAAGATTGCTGAGGACGCTGGCGCGGTTGCGGTCATGGCGCTAGAGCGCGTGCCTGCTGACATTCGCCGTGACGGTGGGGTAGCGCGCATGAGCGATCCTGAGATGGTCACCGGTATTCAAGGCGCGGTCACTATTCCAGTGATGGCAAAAGCTCGCATCGGGCATTTTGCTGAGGCGCAAGTGTTGGAATCGCTCGGCGTTGACTATGTGGACGAATCCGAGGTGCTAACTCCGGCCGATGAGGCACACCACATCGACAAGTGGCAGTTCACCGTGCCGTTTGTGTGTGGCGCTACCAATCTGGGTGAAGCTCTGCGCCGCATCAGCGAGGGTGCTTGTCTGATTCGCTCAAAGGGCGAGGCTGGCACCGGCAACATCATTGAAGCTGTACGCCACCTGCGCTCGATTCTCGGCGACATCCGTGCAATCACCATGGCCGATTCGGCCGAGCAGTACGACTGGGCTAAGCGTTTAAGCGCGCCGGTGGGACTGGTGCAAGAAATTGCCGAGACAGGTGTGCTGCCCGTGCCGCTGTTTTGCGCTGGCGGCATCGCAACTCCTGCCGACGCTTCGCTGGTGATGCAGTTGGGCGCACAAGCGGTGTTTGTTGGTTCTGGCATCTTCAAGAGCGAAGACCCGGCGCCGCGAGCGAAAGCCATTGTTGAAGCCACCACGCACTATCGCGACCCTGCAATGGTTGCCAAGGTGAGCCGAGGCCTGGGTGATGCCATGGCAGGTCTCGAGATGGAAGGCTTGGAAACAAAGCTGGCCGACCGCGGCTGGTAATGCGCCAGTGATTGGCGTGTTGTCCCTGCAAGGGGACGTAAACAATCATTTCGGCGCGTTTGAGCGGCTGGGAGTAGCGGCAAGTGCGGTGCGAACTCCTACTGATCTTGCTCGCGTAGATGCCCTGGTGATTCCAGGCGGTGAATCCACCACGATGTGGATGCTGGCACAATCCAGCGGCTGTTTTGACGCCATATCGGAGCGTTTGCGTGCGGGCATGGTGGCCTTGGGCACCTGCGCTGGAATGATCATGCTGGCAAGCAAAGTGCTGGATGGGCGACCCGACCAACAAACCTTCGGTGCGATCGACATAACGGTCAGACGCAATGCCTTCGGACGTCAGGTAGCCAGCTTTGAATCGGATCTAGACCTTGCTCCAGCCTCGGCCACGTCTTCGGATTCGGCACAGGCACCGGAACAGACACTGGCGGGCGAGCCCTACCGAGCTGTGTTTATTCGCGCACCCTGGGTTGAACATGTCGGCCCAGGAGTCGAGGTGCTAGCAACCGTGCCAGTTGCAGAGGGATCGGTGGAGGGAGTCGCAGGGGGATCTGTCGCCGTGTTGTGTCGCGAGGGCAATGTGTTGGTGTCCAGTTTTCACCCAGAGCTAACCGACGATCTGCGCATTCATCAAATGTTCCTGGAGCTAGTAGCCGCCTGAGCTATTGCGCGCGCTTTATCTCGATATCGCTAGTTCTGCAGCGGCAGCACCACTTGCGCCACACCCTCTAGCTCGGCCTGCCAGTCGTCTGGATCGCCCACTAGCACCGGCACAAATTTCGAAGCACCCACCTCAATGAAGCGCTCAAGCTGGGTTCGCAGGCCATCCCAGCCAGTAGGAATGATTTCGCTCGGATCTATGCCCGGAGCTCGCTTTTCCAATATCTCCTTGTAACCAGGCGAAATATCGCCATGGGTGTAGGGCACTAAAGCGCCGAAGTGTCCCGGGTCCATAAAGCGTTCGTGTTTGTCGGCGGATTCGTTCACCAGTTTCCAACCAGCGGCTGCGGTGTCGGGCGTGCAAAACGAAGGCAGCCAGCCGTCACCGAAGCGACCACACCGCCGAAGCTCCACGTCGGCTGCTCCGCCAAGCCAGATTTCCAGCGGGTCTTGAGTCGGTTTTGGCAGCAGTTCCACTTTGTCGTAGTTGTAGAACTCTCCGGAATGAGTTACCGGGCCTTGTTCCCAAAACCGTTTTAGCAACGGCAAGGCTTCGTTGAACATTTTGGCGCGCTGATTGCGTTGAACTCCAAAGGCGGATTGCTCGTGCACGTTGGCTATGCCCAACCCAAACGCTGGCAGCAGGCGCCCAGCCGAGAGGCGATCAAGGCTGGCGAGTTCTTTGGCTAGCACAGCCATGTTGCGGCCGGGCAGCACCAGCACCGACATGCCGAGCTTGAGTTTCTTAGTGCGCGCCGCCGCATACGCCATCCCCACTATCGGGTCTGGGCATTCCCCGCCGAGGCGTTCACTGAGCCACAGTGAGTCGAAACCGAGGTTTTCTAGAGAGTCCACGAATGGATCAAAAGTGGTGTGGTCGTTGGTGAAGCTGCGAGTGCCTAGTCCGAAGCCAATGCGAATCTTCATAGCCGCAGCGTAAGAGATATGCGAGCCTTAGTTGGCAAATACACCGGCTGATGACAGGGCGCACCGGTTTGCGGCAAGGTGCCACAGGTGGTTGTGGGGTGCCCCGACTGATGCCAGGAGCGTTCTACTCTGGCATGGGTGCCAGATACCGACCCAACGTCTCACCCAGCTATTGATCTGGTCACTCCGTTTCGGCTTGACGGGCGTGTCTGCTTGGTGACCGGAGCGTCAAGCGGTTTCGGCGAACGTTTTGCGCGGGTCTATGCCGAAGCCGGCGCCAAAGTAGTTCTGGCTGCGCGACGCGCCGACCGCTTAGAAGCGCTGGCGGCCGAACTACCTGACGCTTTAGCGATCAGCTGCGATGTGGCCGACGATGACCAATGCCGCAGCCTGATTTCAAAGGCCATAGCGCACTTCGGGCAGCTAGACGTGTTGGTCAACAACGCCGGTATCAGCGACGCTGTCAATCCCGCTGAGCAAGCCGATATTGACAGCTTCCGCCGCGTGGTGGACATAAACCTAAACGCCTGTTTCTTGCTGTCCGGGCTAGCTGCGACCGACATGATTACCCGTAGCCGGGGCAGCATCATCAACATTGCCTCCGTGCACGGCCTGGTCGCTTCGGCTCCCAACCTGCAGCCGGCATATGCCGCCAGCAAGGCCGGCCTGGTGAACCTGTCGCGCGATCTGGCCGTGCAGTGGGGCACGAAAGGAGTGCGAGTAAACGCACTGTGTCCGGGCTATTTCGAAACCGAATTGACAGCGCCAATGTTTGAAGATGAAAGGTCGCTGGCCTGGATCACTCGCAACACGGCGATGCGGCGCCCTGGGCAGCTGCACGAGTTGGACGGGGCGGCACTGTTCTTAGCCAGCGACTCAAGCAGCTATGTAACCGGCACAACATTGTTGGTGGATGGCGGCTGGACAGCCCGCTAATGGCCTCGTTAATGACTTCTCTAATGACCCCTCTAACAACAAAGCCCAAAACGTTGGAGCGCATGGGAGCTGTGCTTGGTAGAGCCACCGAAGCAGGCCTGTGGCTCGCCGCCGCGGCGTCGGCCACATCTTTGGTCCGCAAGACCCAACGAGTAATCCGTGAACGCAAGCTCATGGCTCAAGCCGCAATGCGCGACCCCCTAACAGGTCTGGCAAACAGAGCGATGCTCTTGCACCGCTTAGAAACAGCTATTCGTGCGGCCTCAGAAACGGGTCAGCAGGTGGGTGTTTTGTTTTGCGACCTGGATAGTTTTCGTCAAATCAACAAGGTGCATGGCCACGCGGCGGGGGATCTGTTGCTGGCTGTAACCGCGTTGCGGATTGAGTCTGCGGTGCGCCCCTCCGACACTGTGGCACGTCTTGGAGGCGACGAGTTTGTAGTGGTATGCCCAGGCCTGTCGCCGGCTGGTGATGAAGCGACCGCGGCGTTAGAGGCGATCGCAGATCGAATTCGTCAAGCCATTAGCGAGCCGACGACGTTGGGTGGCTCATTTGCTGAAGAAGTGCCTGGCGAAGCAGGCGGCAAACCGGTTTCACTGGGAATCAGTATCGGCGCTGCGATTGCACCAGGAGACGCGATGACGCAGGGAGATATCAGTGCTCGTGCTGGGTTAGAGAACGAAGCCGACAGCCCAGGCAGCCTCAGTAACTCCTGTAAAGGCACGAACACCGGCAAAGGCATTGCCGGCTGGTTGCTGCGCCGAGCCGACCTCGCTATGAGCCATTCAAAGAGAGCTAAGCGTTAGCCCAGCGCTGGCGTGCCTTCAAACTGTTTGGGATCACCAGGAGCGGGTATCACTGGGCGAGTGCGCCAGCTCATGTCTTCTTCCAAATTGTAAAGCACTTGTGCCCATTCCCCGCCAATCCACCCTTGCGCCGCTCCCGCCACTGCGCAGTTTTGATCAACGTGAACTAGCGCTGGCAGCCTCTCCAAACCCAGTGAACGCACAAACTCACGTTTCGGGTCAATTAGCACCAGATACTGGTCTGCGTATTGGCCGAGGAATGATTTTGCGCCGTCCGCATCGCTGGTCAGCACGAATGCGCAGCGCACGTCAGCTTCTTCGTAGTGGTCAAACAGGCGAGCAGCGGTCGGGATGATCCAGCCGCTTTGGTACGTAAATGGGTCTAGCACTACTACCAGCAGGTTAAAAACCGTCAGCCACTCGTTCAGCGTCTGAGGGTGCCCGTTGCTTGTTTCAAGAACGATGTCGGGGCTTGGAGCAGCAATAGCCACGGCGCAGAAGATAGCGCGCAGCAGGGTTAACTCAAGCTAATTCAGCGGTACCAATAGCTCGGTAGCTAATGGGCAGTCGCTCTTCATCGCTTCGCCAGGGCCTGTTGTTAGGGCGTGTAGGCCGTCCGGTCTCACCAGGTGGGTTGCCAAGCTGACCGGCACGACTTCTTCCTCGGCTTCCCAAGATGGCACCTGACTTGCGCTGCTAAGCGGGCCAGTTCCTGCGCTGTTAGATGCCAGATGAGACAAGAGCGCTTCAAACATTTCCGCTGGCAAGGCTCGCCCAACTCCGATTACCGCCCATACATCTACGCCAAACGACCGCGCAACGGCAGCCGCTGCATAAGAGCCGGTGGCGGCCACGATGGCGTCTGGCCCGGCGGCAGCGGCCTCGATCAACACCACATCACTAGTGGCAATGGCTTGAGACATTCCCGTGAGCGGCACTTCCACCGTACGAAGGCCGCTAAATGTTCCGTCAGAGCCGCTGTCGGTAGTACTGCCATTTCCAGAAGCAGCTCCGGCGCTACTAAGCAGCCTGCGGGCTAGTCCAGCACCCTCGCCGTAGGCATCTAGCACGCGCACTTCCAGGTTGGAACATTCGTGTAGCCGGTCGGCTGCCAGGTCTGGCCAACCCAGCAAGCAGGCTGTGCTGGTTTTATCTGTGCTGGTTTTGGCCATGCTGGTTTTGACTGTGCCTGTTTTATCTATGCTGGTTTTGGCCATGCTGGTTTTGGTTTTGCTCGGACCAAGGTTGCGCAACGCCTTAGCGACGTGCCCAGCCGTTGGGTCTGACTTCATTTGCTGCACCAGTTCCATGGCGGCTTGATGCGGATCACTCGCCACGCAAACCCGTGCAGCGAGCGTCCACATCGCACCCGCCACCCCGTGCCGTTGCAGTAATTTGCGACATGCCATTACCAGCTCGCCAGGGGTGTAGCTGAGGTCAGCTAACCCATACGCAGCCTCTCGGGTAAGCAACGACTGTGGTACGTCACCGCCCGTTCGAGCGACATAGCGAAGATGCTCAATCGGATGCATGACCGGATCTGCTACGCCAGTTCACTGTGCTTGCTTTGACTGTGCTTGTTCACTGCCGCGCTCGTGCACTGCCGCTGGCTAGCTACTTGAGGTTTGCAGGCGACGAGCGATCACCTTCAGACACAACGTCTCGTCGGCGCCTTCAAATATTGACAGCACGCGTGCGTCCACAAACAGGCGGCTCACCGTGTACTCCTCAGCAAAGCCAAACCCACCGTGAATCTGCAATGCCTCGCGGGTGACCCATTCGGCTGCCTTGCATACGTACGCCTTCACCATTGACGCTTCGACGGCGCCCTCTTCGTTGGCCATCAGCCTGGCGACCTTGTAGGCGTACTGGCGAGAAGCGGCAATGATTATTGCCATCCGTCCGAGCTTGACCTGAGTTAGCTGATAATCACCGATTGGTTTGCCAAACACCTTGCGTTCAGCGGCGTAGCTGTGAGCCTCGTCGTAGGCGGCTTGCATTACACCGACTGCGCGGGCTGCGGTTTGGGCGCGCCCGTTCTCAAAGCCAGACATCTGCATATAAAAGCCCTGCCCCAGGCCTTCACGGCCGCCGATGAGGTTGTCGGCTGGTACGAACCAGTCGTCAAAAGCGATTTCGAAACTGTGCATGCCGCGATAACCCAGGGTGGGAATGGCTCGCCCTTCCATGGTGCCGCCGCGTTCGTCTGTGAACTCAAAGGAGTGTCCGCTCGCCTGTGGTTTGGGGACGATGAACAAGCTGAGCCCGCGATGTCCTTTGCTGCGATCTGGGTCGGTGCGAGCCAGCAGCATCAGTACATCGGCACGACCGGCAAACGTGCACCAGGTTTTGACGCCGGAGATAAGCCAGCCGTCGTCTGTTTCGGTGGCGGACACCGTGAGGCTTGCCACGTCGCTGCCGTAGTCAGGCTCGGTCACCGCGACAGCCACCATCGTTTCGCCGGTGGCAATTTGAGGAAACCAGTGTTTCTTTTGTTCTTCGGTGCCGCCTTTTTCAAGCGCACGGGTGAGGATTTCTGGCCGAGTGATGAGCGATCCACCCGCTCCAAGCGACGCTCGCGAAAGCTCTTCGGTTGCGATGATCATGCCGAGGTAGTCGCTCTCGCTGCCGCTGGCGAAACCGCCGTATTCCTCGGGCACCGAAAGCCCGAAGCAACCCAACTCGGCTAGTCCGGAGATGATGTTTTCTGGAATGTCGGTGTCGTTGCGGTGGATGTGTTCGGCGGCGGGAGCAATTTGATCTTCTCCGAAACGGCGAAAGGTCTCCGCTACCAGTTTGAAGTCTTCGTCCAGGTGGTTGGGTGCTTTGAAGTCGGCCAGGCTTGCGACGAAGTCCGGGTGTTTGTAGGTAGCCACAAAGCTGCGGCACTCATCCAGCGCTCCCGGTTCTACTCCCCAGGCTGATTCACGACCAAACAACCGTGCCGCAAATTCGCTCAGCGCGTCCGCAGCAAACGCGCACGCCAGCAGCGCCTCTTGTTCGCCTGCTTGTCCGTATTCGAGCAGAGAAGCGCTTATTTCCATCGCTGAAGCCGTGTGGGCCAGATCGTAAAGCAGGCTCTGGTGAGCGTCGGCGTCATCGAATGCGCGAGTTCGAGCGATAGCGGTTTTGACAATCGTTTGGCTGAGGGCCACAGCCGCGGTCGCTGCGGCCAGGTCGGGCTTTGGCAGCGTTGTTGGCTCGGTAGCTGTTTCGGTTGCCGCCGCGGACGGCTCGCTGGTGGCGGTTTGGCTCATGGCCGCAAGGCTAAACGAGGTTTGAGCGGGCTAAAGCCGTGCTGCTAATAGCTGTTACTGGTGGAGGTAATGGTGGAGGTAATAGTGAGGCCAAGCCTGGACGGCCTTAGTCTTTGCTGGCAATAATTCTTTGTTGGCAAGAATAAGCGCACAGCCGGTATCTGCTGGCAAGAGCATCGCGAGGGAATCAGTGACAGTTCAAGACAGACCTTTTGGCCGCCACTTCGAAGACTTTGAGATCGGTGACGTTTACCGCCACTGGCCAGGCAAGACGATTACCGAAGCCGATGATCACCTGTTTTGCATGATCACGATGAACCATCACCCGCTACATACCAACGAGTGGTTTGCCCAGAACGAAACGGTTCACGGCAAAAACGTGGTGGTAGGCAACTTGGTGTATTCGCTGGTGCTGGGAATGAGCGTGCCCGACGTGAGCGGGGCTGCGATTGCAAACCTGGAAGTGGAGTCGCTGATGCACAGCAAGCCGACTTTCCACGGCGACACGATCTATGCGGCTACCAAGGTGTTGGACAAGCGCGAATTGTCTTCACGCCAAGATCGCGGAATAGTGACCGTTGAGACGCGTGCGTTTAATCAACGCTCCGAAGAGGTGTGCTATTTCAGACGCAAGGTGATGGTGTGGAAGCGCGACGCAGCAACTGAGCGCAAGTTTCCATACTCACAGGCCGCGGCCAATGGCGATGCGGCAAGCGATGACGAGTAGGGCTTAGTTAGCTTCTAGTTCTTCCAGGAGCTCGTCAATCGCCTTGTCGGCGATGGCGATCATCTCGTCGTCGGTGCGATCTTGAATCGGATGCTCTACCCAGACCGCCGCAGGGTCAAAACCCAACGCCTTGCTCTGTGCTTGCGCTCCGTCAACGAACTGAACAGTCGCTACGAAAGCGCCTGGTATGCCGCGGCGTTCTAGGTCTGCGATGTCGTGCACACTGCACGACGTGCAACTGCCTCAGTCGGCTAAGGCTTCGATCACCACGTCACATTTCGTGGCGATCTCGTGGCGCATATCGACCGGCGCGGGCTTGGAAAAAGTCGGCTTCATGTAGCGCTCAATGCGTACTCCGCGCTCAACCAGGCGCTCTTCTAGCCGGTCAAGAAACTTGTCGCCGCGCGGCTTGCTGATGTCCAGCAGTCCTACCGTCAGCCCTTTAAGCGAAGCTGGCCGCTGCGTGCGTTGACGCTTCGCTGGCTCTGTCTCGTTGGTCGGATCTAACACGGTTGTGCTCATTGGTGACCCCCTTGCGCTCGTGGCGAGTGCTCTCGCCGCCTCTTACGGTCAGGTTAGCCCACCTGACTAGAGCGTTTTGGGTAGGCCCGTTTGGCCAGTTCGCCGCTTTGTATGACGTAACCGGTTGGCCTGCTGGCTATTTCCAGGGATCAATCGGACGACATATCGGTGTTGAGCCGATATCGCCGTTTACCCAGCCGCCGATAATGCTCCCGAACAGGCCTGCCCCACCGCCGCAGTGAGCCAGATACAGCCCGCCAGGCCGAAACTTTTGCAAGTCAGCCTCAGCGAAGGACTCGGGTAGGCCTTCGGCGATGCCGCCGGCTCCGCGGATCAACTCGGAGCCCGGTCGGGTGGTTAGCTCGTTGATGCGCTCGGCTGTTTGCTCACGAGTCCAACCGCTGTCTGTGTATATGCGGGCGTGATCTGGCGCCACCACCAAGATGGCGTCAAAGCCCAGCACCAGTTTCGGATGGTGCACGGCGTTTAGTGCCACGGCGTAAGAACGAGACAGCGATTCAGGGTCGCGCGACAGCTGATCGACGACGCCGCGAGGTGCTTCGCCCGCAAACGCCATGACGGTGTCGGTGCCTGGTTTAAACCCGAAGTCACTGCTAAGCGGCAGCCACGGTGACGCCGCTTCGTTTTCGGCGAAACAGAAGCCCACCTTGCCCGGCTGACCAAGAGTCGCTCGGTCAACTCCGCCCGGGCGGCCGCCACCAACATTGCGAACGATCAACTGGAGGGCACGACCAATGGTGCTGTTTGCACGGTTGCCCTGCCCCAAAGCGTTGATACCGGTATTCATACCAATGCGTTCAGCGATGGGCCCGTTGACCACTAGCACCGGGCTGACAGGCATGGTCGTGGCAAGCAAGCCGTGCATGTTGAACGTGTCGGTGCAAACCGCTTCCACAGCGGCCAACACGATCGGGAAATACTCCGGGCGACAACCGGCCATCACAGCGTTGATGGCGGCTTTTTCAACGGTGCAGTCGACCAGATTTGGTGGAATGGTTGTTACGACTTCGCCGGGATCACGAGAGGTGCCCGAGAGCATCTTTTGCACACGCGTGGTGGTTGGTGGAATAAGCGGCAGCCCGTCCGACCAGCCTCGCTCGTACATGACCTCGTGATCGTCTTCAAGCTCGGCTATTTCAATGCGGCGAGCGGCCAGACCGGTACCACCAAAGCGGGCTTCAAGTTCATCAGCGTTTTCCGGTGCTACAGAGAGAGAGCCGCACCCTGGTTGAAACTCAGCCAGGCCAGCGCCTAGTCCGTCGATCCCTGTGAATTGTTGCCATTCGTCTCGTTTCCAGCCGACCACGCGTTCGGTCTCAACTCCGTTGCTTACCTTCATCAGGGTCGGCACGGTTTCGATGTTGTTGTGCCATGAGGCGCCAAGATCGGCGTCGTGTATTCGAACCGAGTCAGGGATTTCGGTCGGAAAGTCTGCATCGTCCTGGGTGTAGACGATGATCCCGGGAGCTTCCGCTAGAGACCCCAGTACCGGCGCTATCAGTTCGCAAGTGGGACAGTCGCGTTTGACGAATGCCACCAGTCCATTGGGTAGTTCGTCTGTGTTTGTTTGAGCCACGTTTGTTTGAGCCACGCCCTGAGATTAGCCAAAGCGCACCAGTCCATCGCCGGGGGTACCAGCGCAGAGGTAGCAGAGGTAATAGCTAACGACCTTGGTTGGTGTTAGGGATTCCGGTGGAGGAGGTGCGGCGCTTCACATGTAGCAGAGGTAATAGCTAACGACCGTGGTTGGTGTTCTTGTTGGTGTTGCAGTTAGTCAGCGTTTTAAAGTGCCAGCGTTTTAGAGTGAGATCATGAACGACGCAAGCGGTGAACCAGAAATAGATTCGGGGCACTTCCGACAAGTCCTAGGCAATTTTCCGACTGGAGTCACCGCCGTTACTGCGATGAATGGCGACAAGCCGGTGGGAATGGCGGTCGGGTCGTTTACTTCCGTATCGCTAGATCCGCCGTTAGTGGCCTTCTTCGCGGCCAAAGATTCCACTACCTGGGTAGCTATTCGCGAAGCAGGTTCGTTTTGCGTCAACGTGATGGGGCATGACCAGCAAGACGTTTGTGGCGTGATGGCGAGCAGGCAAGACGACAAGTTTTCTGATATCTCCTGGCGCGCCAGTGAAAAGACCGGGTCGCCGATCATTGAAGGTTCTATTGCGTTTATCGACTGCACGATTGGTGACATCTACGAAGGTGGCGACCATGAAATGGTTGTCGGGCAGGTGCGAGAGATGTCAGTGCTTAATGACAAAGTGCCTTTGTTGTTCTTCAAGGGTGGCTACGGCACTTTTTCCGGCTGAGTAACTCTCGGTCACACTCGCCTAGATACTTGCTGCCGGAGCAGATATCTGTTTTGTATTTGTAAATGGCCGCAAGTGAGTGAGCGCAGGTGAGCGTCGTTGGTGATGTGGCGCGTATTGCCCTGGCGATCGCGCTGATTTTTTCTGCTGCCACGAAGCTGCGAGATCCGGGCTGGCCGGGTGCAGCAAAAGAGCTGGGCGTGCCCGTTTGGATTGCTCAGTTGGTCGTGCCGACGGAGTTGGTGTTGGGCGCTTTGTTAGCAGTTGGCATAGGTGTGCTGGTGCTGTCGTGGTTGTCGTTGGGATTGCTGGTGGTGTTTTCGCTGGTGTTGATGAATACTTTTCGTAGGCCAATGGACGAACGGCCGCGTTGCGCTTGTTTTGGGATCTGGTCGTCGCGGCCGGTGTCGTGGTTGTCTCTGGTTCGCAATGCCGTGCTGTCAGCGTTGGCGGTGCTTAGCGCTCTGGGCTGAGGCCGTGTTGGGTTACCTTGCCCTTGCGGCTCTTCCTGCCATTATCACAATGTGCTTAGCGCTCTGGGCTGAGGCCGTGTTGGGTTAGCCCAGAGCGGAGCTAGCTAATCGGTGGAGCTAGTTAGTCAGGCCCATTACAGCCAGAACGAATGCCTGCACGAAGGCCTCATCTCGCCAGCTGTCATAGCGGCCGGATGCTCCACCATGCCCGACGCTCATCTGGGTGCGGAGCAAGATCGGCCGCGTGTTGCTGGCAGGGCTGACTGGGTTTGCCGGGCTGGCTGAGGTGCTTGGGCTAGGCGGGCTTGCTGGGTTGGACGAAGTAGCACGCAGCTTTGCAACCCACTTAGCGGGTTCCCAATACGGCACACGCGAATCGTGCAAACCAGCGGTTACCAGCAGCGCTGGCCTAACGGTCTTGCTGGCTCTACCACTGACGGGTCTGTTTTCGTCGCTGCTGGTGCTGACGACCCTGTTAACACTCTCAACGTTCTCGTAAGGGGCATAGCTCCGCATGGTTTCGAATCTGTCAGCCTGAGACGGATCGCCCCACTCATCAAACTCGGTCACCGTTAGCGGGATAGATGGATCAAGCATCGTGTTAACCACGTCTACAAACGGCACCTCTGCCACCACTCCGGCAAACAGTTCTGGCGCTTGATTCACAATCGCGCCCATCAGTAATCCGCCCGCACTGGCACCGCGCGCCACCAGCCGTGCTGGCTCCGTCCAGCCTTCGGCTATCAGGTGGCGCGCACAAGCTGCAAAATCATCAAAGGTGTTCTGTTTGTGCTGCAGGTGGCCTTGGTTGTACCAAGCGCGCCCTAACTCACCGCCACCGCGCACGTGCGCTATGGCAAACACGGCACCGCGATCAAGTAACGAGATGCGTGCCGGGCTAAACGTGGCCGGTATGACAACCTCGTAAGCGCCGTAGCCGTAAAGCAGGCAGGGTGCAGGCCAGCAAACAGCGTCGGGTCGCCAGACCACGCTGATGGGTATCTGAGTTTTGTCATCGGCCTCGGCCCACAATCTGACGCTTTGGTACGCAGTGAGATCAACTTCGTTGGCGACCGGCGACTGATAGAGCAGGTGCGGCTCGCCAGGCTCTGTTGTGACTGTTGTCGAGCCGCCAGCGGCGATCTCAGCAGTCTCACCATCGATTGCGAGCACCGATTCGAACACCGACGGGGGAGTGGTCATGCTTGTGAATTCGTAGCGAAACGTGTTCGTGTCGTACTCCAAGTTGTCCGCGGGAGTGATCTCATACGGAGCGTCGTTGGGTGTGCTCGTGTAGTCGGGTTTGCTTGAAGTATTTCCCGGCAGTGTTGGCACTGTCGGTGCTGGCGCTGTTGGTGCTGGTAGGGCCAAATCGATCAAGGTTTTTGGGTCTATTTGCGGATCTTGCAGCGGCCCATGTTGCGGCGCTGACAGCTGCTCAGATCGCAGCAAGCGCAGCCGAGATGTCCCGTTGGTTCGCTCCTGAATCACCACAAAGGATTCAAAGCAGTCGACGTCTTCTAAGCGGGTGTCCTGGCGGTGCTCAATCAACAGCCGCCAATCTCCAACGGCTGTGTTGCGTGAGCTCCCGCTAGAGACACTGCTCGGGCTCTCGCTAGAGACAGGGTCATCGTGTAAGGACGCTTCCATCAGGCAGAAGTTCTCTGCACCGCCGTCGTTGGTGACTATTAATAGACGGTCTTGCAGCAGCCGGTCTTGCGAATTGGTAAGGCTGTGGTTGGGAAGATGGCTGCGGTGATGATCGACCCGGTACTCCACACCACTGCGTCGTGCGCGCACCAGTGTCGGCACAACGGTGGGGTAGTCCGCATCAATGAGATGGCACTCTGAGGTGGTCACAGACTCGGTGGTGAGCGCTACAAACCGCTCGCTGCGTGTCTTGGAGATGGTTACCCAGAATCGTTCATCGTGTTCTTGAAACACCACATCATCGGCCGCACCGCCAGCACTGCCAGCACCATCGGCACCGCCGGGCGTGGCACCCACAACGTGTCGCTGCACACGATCGGCGCGATTCGCCTTGTCCACACCGACGGTGAACAAGGTGTGGTCGTCGTTAGCCCATGCGAGCCCGTAGGTGAGCTCACTTCCGCTGTGATCGATCATCTGACCGGTTTGCAAGTCAACAACAAACAGCTCGTAAAGCTCGTTGCCGGTTGAGTCGGCGGTGTAGGCCAACAGGTGCTGGTTCGGACTAACCGCCAAGTTGCCGATGGCGAAGTATTCGTGACCGCTGGCTAGCGCATTCACATCCAGCAGAACCATCTCGGACGCTTTACTGCTACCAGCACCGCCATCATCAGCACTACTGCCACCGTTACCGCGGTCACCAGCACCACGCGGCCGCCGCAGATAGATGGGATAAGCCAGTCCAGCCACGGTGCGGGTGAAGTACTCCCACGGCCCCTTAGGCACCGCCAGGCTGTCGTGCGTTTCACTGATTCGGTCGCGCAGCTGGCAGTACAACTTTGCCCGCAACGCCGCTAAATGAGCTGTCGCGTAATCGGTGTAGGCGTTTTCGGCCGACAGATACGCCACTACTTCAGGGTCGTCGCTGTCTCGCAACCAATACCACGGATCAGCGGTTTCGGTGCCGTGAATACGGCGAACATGCTCACGCTGTTGCGCCACCGGTGCCTTGATGGGCGGCTCGAAAAAACTCATGCGCACTCCCAGCCTGGCCCAGTGGTGGCATTATCGTGCCCGCCATGGCTATTTACGCGCTGGGAGATTACGAGCCCCAAATAGATCCGTCCGCGTTCGTAATGCCCGAAGCCATCATCATCGGCCGAGTTTCCATCGGTCCCAGAGCCACCATTTGGTCGGGTGCGGTGCTACGTGGCGACGGCGGCGACATCCGTATCGGTGCCGACACTTCAGTCCAAGACAACGCCGTGTTGCACGTTGGCGAAGACTTGCCAACCATCATTGGCGATCGTTGCACGGTTGGGCACCTGGCGCACATAGAAGCCGCGATTGTGCACGATGAAGCGCTGATTGGAACCGGCTCCATCGTTTTGCCCGAAGCAGAGGTGGGAGAACGTGCTCTCGTAGCTGCTGGGGCAGTCGTTCTAAGCGGGATGAAAGTGCCGCCCGGAACCATCGCTGTGGGAACACCAGCCAAGATTCGCGAAGGCGTCGATACCGAACCGTTGATCATGCCCGGCGTGCAGCACTACATCGATCGCCGTGTGAGGTTTCTAAAAGAGTTGCGTCGTTTGGATTGATGGTGGAGTAGATGGTGGAGCAATGGTGGAGCAATAGCAGCCCTGCGTTAGTAACTGCCTTGCGCCGCTAATGTCTTTGCCATGTCACCAGCGAATACAAAAGTAGATATCGGTCGTATCGGGCTTTGGACGGGTGCGCTAGACCAAGTTCCAAGTTCTGAAGCCATCGAATGGGTAGCTGAAGCCGAAGATCTTGGCTACGGAGCAGTGTGGATCCCTGAGGCCGTTGGCCGGGATCCGTTTGTGAGCGCCACCCGTTTGCTCGAGGGCACATCCACAATTAAAATCGCCACCGGGATCGCCAACATCTACGCACGCGACCCGATGACGATGGCGACCACACAACGCACCATCGACGAAGCTTTCCCGGGCAGGTTTTTGCTGGGGCTTGGTGTCAGCCATCAGCACCTGGTTGAGTTTTTGCGCAAGCACGAATATTCCAAACCACTGAGCTATATGCGCGCCTACCTGGAGCGCATGAAAAAGGCTCGCTTCATGGCTGTCGGTCCGGAAGATTTGTCCGACATTGTCTTAGCCGCGCTAGGGCCAAAGATGCTGGAATTATCCGCCACCGAGACAACTGGAGCGCACCCGTATTTCACTCCGCCCGAGCACACCGAAATAGCTCGCAAAACCATTGGCCCCGACGCAGCCCTATACCCAGAGCAAATGTGTGTACTAGAGACCGACGCCGACAAGGCTCGTGAAATAGCGCGCAAAGGGATGGCGATCTACCTGGGTCTGCCCAACTACACCAACAATCTGCTGCGCCTGGACTTCACTCAAGAAGACATAAACGGCGGTCCAGGCGAAAACCCAAGCGACCGCCTGGTTGATGCGATCGTGGTCTGGGGAACCGTTAACGATGTGCTTACTCGTGTAAATGCACACTTTGATGCGGGTGCCGACCACGTTTGTGTGCAGGTGCTAGCGAAAAACCCCGCAGATATCCGGCGTGGCTGGCGCGAGCTCGCTCCGGCACTAACCTAAAGGCAAGTGGTAGTGGAGTTTTTGCCGCTAGTCCTGGGAGAGCCAGCATGACTGATACCAACGTTGCCATTGATCTTGGCAAATACAAGCTGGGTTGGAGCGACGAAGAAGATTACGTCTTCAAGCCGCGCCGCGGTTTGGACGAGACCATCATCCGAGAAATGTCGTCTCTCAAAAAGGAGCCGGAATGGATGCTCGAGTTTCGTCTGCGCGCTTACAAGATTTTCCTAAGCAAGCCGATGCCCAACTGGGGCGGCGACATGTCGCAGATCTATTTCGACGACATCTACTACTACATCAAGCCGACCGAGGGTCAGGTGGATGTGTGGGAAGAGTTGCCCGACTCCGTCAAAGAGACCTACGAGAAGCTGGGCATTCCTGAGGCTGAGCGCAAATACCTAGCTGGCGTAACAGCGCAGTACGAGAGCGAGGTGGTCTACCACCGCAATCGTGATGACTTAGAAGCCCAGGGCGTGCTGTTTACCGACATGGATACTGCCGTCAAGGAGCACCCCGAAATACTGCGCAAGTACTTCGGCACGCTCATCCCACCAGGCGACAACAAGTTCGCTGCGCTGAACTCAGCGGTGTGGTCGGGCGGTTCGTTTATCTACGTGCCGCCAGGGGTTGAGGTGGAAATGCCGCTGCAGGCGTACTTCCGCATCAACGCAGAAAATATGGGGCAGTTTGAGCGCACGCTCATCATCGCCGATGAAGGTGCAACCGTTCACTACATCGAGGGTTGTTCGGCTCCGGTTTACACAACCGATTCGCTGCACTCCGCAGTGGTCGAACTGGTTGCGTTGCCCGGGTCGCGCATTACCTACACAACGATTCAAAACTGGTCGAACAACGTGTTCAACCTGGTAACCAAGCGCGCCGCGGCCTACGAAGAAGCACACGTGGAGTGGATAGATGGAAACATCGGCTCGCGTCTAACAATGAAGTATCCCGCCGTGTATTTGCTGGGCCCCAAGGCTTCTGGTGAAGTGCTCTCGGTGGCTTATGCCGGTGAGGGTCAGCATCAAGACGCTGGCGCCAAAATGGTTCACGCAGCACCGGAAACCACCTCCAGCATCGTTTCGAAGTCGATTTCGAAAGACGGCGGTCGCACTACCTACCGCGGTTTAGTACGAGTGGATGAGGGTGCGACCGGCTGTCGTAGTCATGTGCAGTGCGACGCCTTGCTACTTGACGAAACCAGTCGCAGCGATACCTATCCGTATCAAGAGATCGGCTCACGTGATGCGCAAGTAGCGCATGAGGCGACCGTTTCTAAGATCGCTGACGAGCAGCTGTTTTACCTGATGAGCCGCGGGCTGTCACCCGAGCAGGCCATGGGCATGGTTGTCAACGGATTCATCGAGCCGATTACGCGCACACTGCCGATGGAATATGCGGTGGAGTGGAGCCGTCTGATTGAAATACAAATGGAGGGTTCAGTCGGCTAATGCGCCATCCGCGCGACTTTTTTGCTCCGCTCGCGCTGGGTGCCCCTCAACCGCCTCGTGAAATTCCGTTTCGTCCCTCACGGATGATCCATTTCTTTGACCCTTCCAATGAACGGATGCGGTCGAAGGTTCCGCAGATAGCTGCGAACACCGACGTGTTACTAGGCAACTTGGAAGACGCTGTTTCGGCCGACAACAAGGACGCTGCGCGCGACGGCCTAGTTGAGGTTGGCAAGGCCTGGGACAGTTCGGCCGGGACGCAACTGTGGACGCGAGTCAACAGCTTGGACTCGCCGTGGTTTCTTGATGACATCTGGCTGCTGGCTCATGAGATCGGCGACAAGCTGGACGTAATCATGGTGCCCAAGGTGGAGGGCGCGGAAGACATCCACTATGTAGATCGCCTGCTGGCTCAGCTAGAGGCGCGCATCGGTCTAGAAAAACCGCTGCTGGTGCACGCCATCTTGGAGACAGCCAAGGGCGTGACCAACGTTGAGGAAATCTGCAGTGCCAGTGCGCGCATGCAGGGCCTGTCCTTAGGACCGGCAGACCTAGCGGCGGACCGACGAATGAAAACGACGCGTGTGGGTGGCGGCCATCCCGATTATCTGGTGCGCCAGGATCCGGTCGCTAGTGCCAACGGTGCCGATGCTGCTGACGCAGCCGACGATGATGGTGGCGGCCGTGCTACCTATCAGCAAGACCTCTGGCACTACACGCTGGCGCGCATGGTCGACGCCTGCGGAGCCAGCGGCATTTTGCCCTACTACGGACCGTTCGGCGACATTGGCGATCCGGTGGCGTGTGAGGATCAGTTTCGCAACGCCTACCTGCTGGGCTGCGTAGGCGCCTGGAGCCTGCATCCATCCCAGATCGACATCGCTAAGCGCGTGTTCAGTCCGCCAGCCGATGAGGTGGCATGGGCGAGCCGAATAATCGCTGAGATGGGGGACGGCACCGGAGCGGTGATGATCGACGGCAAGATGCAAGACGACGCCACCGTCAAGCAGTGCCGTGTGGTGCTAAAGCTGGCTCAAGAACTGGCCGTTGCCGACCCGGAACTAGCCGAGGCTTACGGCGATGCTTTCACTAGCGCGGCATCTGCGTCTGGCAGTGCTGACTGACAGCGTTGAGAGACACAGCAACCGCAACAGATATGACAACAAGCCAGCCGGAGCAAATACGTCTGCGTCGCTCGGTCTTGTACATGCCAGCGGCAAATGCTCGCGCCCTAGAAAAAGCCAAGACCATTAATGCAGACGCACTGATATTTGACCTTGAAGACGCTGTAGCTCCCGATGCCAAAGAAGAAGCTCGCGCCCAAGCATGTGCGGCTGCGAGTTCTGGTGACTACGACTATCGCGAGCTCACGATCCGCTGCAATTCGCTGTCAACACCCTGGGGCGAGGCAGACGTTTCAGCCGCCGCTAAGGCCGGTCCTTCAGCGGTGGTAATCCCCAAAGTCGGTTCGGCAGCAGAGTTAGACGATGTAGCGGAGCTGTTGGATGCCAACGCTGACGATCTAGCCAATGCGAGCGCAGGCACCACCACTGCTACCGCCATTTGGGCCATGATCGAGACGCCCGAGGCAATGCTTGCGATTAACGACATCGCTAGGCACCCGCGCGTAGCTGCGTTGGTGATGGGAACCAACGACCTTGCCGCAGAGCTGCGAGCGACCATCACCGTTGATCGCGCTGCTCTGGTGCCCTACCTGTCTATGGCACTGTTAGCCGCACGAGCGGCGGGGGTGTGCGTGCTTGACGGCGTGTATAACGACATCTCCGACGCCGAAGGCTTTGCCCAAATGTGTTGTCAGGGCGCCGAAATGGGCTTTGACGGCAAGACTTTGATACACCCCAGCCAGGTAGAGCCTTGCAATGAGATCTTCGCTCCCAGCATGGAAGACCTGGACTTTCACCGGCAAGTGGTGGAGGCGTTTGAGCAGGCCACTTCACAGGGCAAGGGAGTCGTGACCGTCGACGGCAAGATGATTGAGAACTTGCACGTTGCTCAGGCGCAGCGAGCGTTGGCGTTAGCCGAAGCAATCAGCCAGCGATAACGCTCCGGTAACTGCTACTCATCCGACCTCTTACCTGACCTCTTATCGGATCACAAGGCCTGGCAGACTAAGCACATGCCAATGAACACCAATTGCCGGCATTACGAAAGCCGTACCTACCCCAACGGTGACACGGTTCGTAAGTGCAATTTGGATCTGGCTCCCGAAGCGCCGTGGCGTTGCCCGGACGACTGCCCGTCGTATTCACCTCGTCGGCTAGATGCTGGTTGGCAGCACGGTTCGCTCGGCGTTCGCAACTTCGCTAAAGAGCCCGCCAGCGTGGGCAAGGACGACTCCATAGCGGCCTTGCTTGATGAAGCCGAAGACATCGTCAACAGCGCCGGCCCGGAGATAATGGCCGAAGTCGAAAAAGAAAAAGAGAAGTCGGCGAGACGTAAACGCGGCCGTGTTTCTGGTGCAGCCGGGAAGGCCTTACGCAAGCGCCGCAAGAAAAAAAAGCGCCGTCAGTAGCCTCCACCCCAGGTGTTTTCTTCAACTGAGACCGACCAGGAAATAGGCGGTAAGAGGCTGGCCAAGCGTCGGCGAGATGCGGCTGAACGTGCCGTTGCAATGGGTCTGCCATCTTTCACCGAAGAGGTTTGGCGCTACTCGCCAATTGATGAGCTAGATCTTGAGCGATATGAGATAGCGCGTCCAAAATCAGAACCGCTCTCTGCTAGCGCCGCACACACACCAGCACATGCTGACTCGATCGGTTCGGGCTCTTTTGTTGAGGGTCCTTTTATGGAGGGCATAGCGCCGGCCGCTTTGGTTTCGATTACCAACGGTGTAATCGATGCCGTAGCCGTGCACGCACTGGGCGTAACCATTTGCACACTTAGAAAGAACTACGAGCTAGTCGGCGACCAGCCTGGCAAGGCAGCCACCGGCGCATTGCTCGGCAGTGTCATGAATCCCGCCGTTGATTTTTTTGCCGAAGCAAACTTGGCGTTCACCACTGAGCCGATAGTCGTAAAGATCGCCCCCGGCTTAACGCTGGATGATCCGATAGTCATATCTGCTCGCACCGACATCGAGGGCATTTGTTGGTTTCCGCGCGTAGTTGTCGTTGCCGAGGCGGGCAGCAAGGCAGTCGTCGTAGAACTGCACACAAGCAGTGAGGTTGAGTGCCTGGTCTGTCCGGTTACCGAACTGCAGCTGGCTGAGGAAGCCCAGCTCTCCTATGTGACCGTTCAGCAAATGGGTTCAAAGGCTTGGCAGATCGCTTCACAGGCCTCACTGCTCGCGGCCGACGCCCGCCTGACTACTCAGCATGTAGCACTAGGTGGCGGCTATGCCCGTGCTCGCATTGACACCAGCCTGATGGGCGAGCGCAGCCACTCCGAACTAGCTGCGGCCTATTTCGGCAACGGCGACACCGATCTGGACTTTCGCACCTACCAACGCCACGTCGCACCTAACACAACCTCAGAGCTCCTTTTCAAGGGAGCCCTTGACGACAGCAGCAAAGCCGTTTACACAGGGCTAATACGAATCGAGCCGACTGCCAGTGGGGTAGAGGCCTTCCAAACCAACCGCAACCTAAAGCTGTCGCCCAATGCGTGGGCGCAGTCGGTGCCAAACCTGGAAATAGAAAACAACGACGTCAAGTGCAGCCATGCCTCCGCCACCGGGCCGGTAGATCCTGATCAACGCTTCTATCTGGAGCGCTTAGGAGTCCCGTCCGATGCGGCAGAGCTGCTGGTTGTGCAGGGTTTTTTCGATGAGGTCATTGACACTTTGCCTGTCAAACAGATCGGTGTTGCGGCGGGCGAGCACATAGCGGCACTGCTTGCAGGTCGGCTGCCAGGCCAATTACCAGGTCAGCCTGGGACAAGCTAGAGAGCTCCGATATGCCCACCACAGTCAAGATTTGTAAGGCCGACGAAGTGCCAGATGGCGAAGCGCGTCGCTTTGACGTGCAAGGTCATCGCGTAGCTGTTGTGCGTATCGGTGAGCAGTTTTATGCGCTAGGCGATCGTTGTTCCCACGCTAATTTTTCGCTGTCGCAAGGAACGGTTTGGGCCGAAGATTGCACACTTGAGTGCCCACAACATTCGTCTTGTTTTGATCTGCTCACCGGCCAGCCGACCTCTTTGCCAGCTACCGCACCGGTGCCCGTCTATGAGATACGGAGGGCTGGCGCAAACGATTCTGAGGTGGAACTAGTGCTCCCGGACGGTCCAGCTTGAACACAAGGACTCAGAGCAAAGATACCGAGCATGTGTTGGCCGTCAAGGGTCTGAGAGCTTCGGTAGAGGGTAAAGAGATTCTGCGCGGGATCGACCTGGAGATCCGCTCCGGTCGGGTGCACGCGGTGATGGGGCCCAACGGATCGGGTAAGTCCACGTTGGCGCACGTAATCATGGGACGACCCGGCTACGAGGTGACGGCCGGATCGGTGACCTTTGACGGACAAGACATGCTGGCCTTGACGACGTGGCAGCGCGCGCATGCCGGATTGTTTATGTCGATGCAGCGTCCGCTTGAGGTGCCGGGAGTTTCTTTGGAAGACGCCTTGGCTCTGGCGGTGACATGCTCGCAAACGAAATCGACTGAGATCACCGAACCCAGCCCGGAGATCAGAGCGGCGGTTAGCCAGCAGCTAAAGGCCGAAGCTGCGACCATTGGCCTGCGTGCGGATCTGTTGGATCGCCCGCTTAATGTGGATCTGTCTGGTGGTGAGCGCAAGCGTGCCGAAACCTGTCAATTGGCGGTAATCGATCCGATCTTTGCGATCTTGGATGAGCTTGACAGCGGCCTTGACGTTGACGCTTTACGAGCTTGTGCGGAGCGCATTGAGCTGATGACAGAGAACGGGTTGGGCGTGCTAGCGATCACGCACTTTCACCGAATGCTGCGTTATCTGCGACCGGACGAGGTGCACGTGATCGTTGATGGCTGCATCGTTGACTCTGGCGGGCCAGAACTGGTGGAACGGCTAGAGGCCGAGGGTTATTCCCGCTATGAAACAGCTTCTGAACAACCAGGCGTAGAGGTGCAGATAGGTGGACAGTTTGGTGAACAACCTGGTGGACAGCTGGGCGGGCAAGTTTCTGGACTGACCAGTGGTTCCGGCTCGTTTGAAGCTGAGCTAGGGCTCTAGAGCGACGCCTAGTCGCACCTCAACATGCTTGAGCCCGTAATGGAGCACCATGACTGAAGCGGTGCGAATCTCACGAAAACTGCTAGACGAGGCGCAGCTAGCCAGCACCAAAACGGTGCTGCCAAGCTGGGAAGTCACCACCACGGCGCTAAAACGCACCTACGAGTTTCAGAATTTCGTCGAGGCATTTGGCTTTATGGCACAGGCTGCCTTGTGCGCAGAAAAGCTGGATCACCACCCGGACTGGCAGAACGTTTATCGCACGGTTGTGATCACACTCAACACGCACGACCGCGGCGGGGTTACGCAGCTTGACGTTGAGCTGGCTCAGCAGATGGAAAAGATCGCTGGCGCTATAGCGAGTAGCTAGCTGGCCGAACCGGCAGAAGCGTTTACGTCATCCGCTACATCGTCTAGTCCGGTTAGCAAGGCATTCCAAGCCAAGGTGGCGCATTTGATGCGCACGGGAAACTTGATCACGCCGCGCATCGCTTCCAGATCGCCCAACGATTGAAGGTCGCCGGGTTCGACATCGCTATCACCATCGGCGGCCGCGTTGTCACCGCTGCGCTCGCCGTTACTTTCGCCGCCCTCAGGCTTGATGCCCATCATTGCTTTGAACCGGTCTGTCAGCTCACGAATTTCGTCTAAAGATTTACCAACGACCGCTTCGGACATCATCGAGGCCGAGGCCTGGCTGATTGAGCAACCCTGACCGTTAACCGCTAGATCGCTGACAACCCCGTCGGTGACCTCAAAGGTCACCACAACCTCATCGCCGCATAGCGGGTTGAAGCCCTCGCTGCGAATCGCCGGCGGGTTCGCCAACTCACCGCGCCGACGAGGGCTGCGATAGTGGTCAAGGATGATGTCGCGATAAAGAGATTTAAGGTCAGGCATTGCTAGTCAGGTTGGGCTAGTCAGGCTGGGCAAATCAAGCTGGGTGAATCAGGTATGGAAAAGCTCAGCCGCATCATGTAACCCCTGCGACAAGGCGTCAACATCGGATTCGTCGTTGTAGACGTACAGCGACGCTCGTGCCGTGGCCGCCACACCCAGGCAACGCATCAGCGGTTTCGCGCAGTGATGCCCCGCACGTATGCACACACCTTTCTGGTCAAGCACCTGGGAAAGGTCGTGCGGATGGATATCGCCGTAGCTCAAGGAAAGCACTCCGCCTCGCTCGGCAGGGTCTGACGGTCCCAAAATCTTGATCTTGTCGCCGTGGTCTTCGGTCAGTGTGCGAAGGGCGTAACTAGTCAGAGCAACCTCGTGTTCCCGCACGGCTGCCATACCAAGGCCTTGCAGATACTTCACCGCCGCGCCCAACCCGATGATTTCAGCTATCGGTGGGGTGCCTGCCTCAAATTTGTGCGGCAGCTCGTTCGGAGTAAAACCTTCTTTACGAACGTCAAGGATCATCTCGCCACCACCCAGAAACGGAGGCATCTCTTCCAGCAGCTCACGGCGCCCCCAGAGCACGCCCACACCTGTTGGTCCGCACATCTTGTGTCCGGTGAAAGCCACAAAATCAGCGCCCATTGCGACCACATCGCAAGGCACGTGCGGCACATATTGGCTAGCGTCGGCTAGCACCAGAGCGCCGTGTTGGTGAGCGGCCTCGGCTATTCGAGCAACAGGGTTTAGGGTGCCCAGCACGTTGCTCATGGCACTTATCGCCACCATTTTGGCGCCGTCCAAAAGGCGATCAAGGTCGGTTAGATCAAGATGGCCTTCGTCGTTTACCGGTATCCAACGGATGTCGTAGCCCGCTGATTCAGCGCCGATCTGCCACGGGACGATATTGGAGTGATGCTCCATCTCTGTCAGCACCACCGCGTCGCCCGGACCTAGGTTTGCGCCGCCCCAAGAACGCGCCACGAGATTTATTGATTCGGTTGCGTTCTTGGTAAAGATAATTTCTTGCGTTGAGGGTGCGCCAATGAAGCCAGCAACTGCCTCACGTGCAGCCTCAAGCTCTTCGGTGGCCAGCACCGCAATTTCGTACGCACCGCGGTGAACATTGGCATGAATGGTGCGGTAGTAGTGCTCCATTTTTTCAAGCACGGCGGTGGGCTTTTGCGAGCTGGCAGCCGAATCCAAAAAGACGATGGGGTGCCCGTTTACCTTGCGTTCCAGCAAGGGAAAGTGCGACTTGACATCAGCGGGAAGGCTCATGCTGACTGCGCTGCGTCTGCTGTTAGTACTGCGCCTGCGGGCATGAACTGCTCGTAGCCTGCCGTATCTAAGGCTTGCGCTAGCTCAATGCCACCCGATTCCACGATCTTGCCGTCGATCAGCACATGCACGGCCGTTGGTTGAATCTGTTCCAGCAATCGCAGATAGTGCGTTATCAGCAGCATTCCCATCTCAGGCCGTTCGTCGCGCACCTGTTGCACTCCGGTAGCAACGATGCTGAGGGCGTCAATGTCAAGCCCCGAGTCAGTTTCATCCAAGATCGCAAGGCGCGGCTCTAGTAGTGCCATCTGCAGGATCTCATTGCGCTTTTTTTCTCCGCCCGAAAAACCCTCGTTGAGAAACCGGTCCATGAAGCTTGGGTCGATCTCAAGGCGATTCATCCAGTCCTGCATGGCGACATAAACGTCAATCACCGACACATCGACACCCTTGCGTGCCGACACGGCTTGTCGTAAGAAGTTACGGATAGACACGCCAGTAACGGTTTGTGGATGCTGGAAGGCCAAAAACAAGCCTGCTTTGGCGCGTTCGTCGGTTTCCCAGTCGATGATGTCTTCACCGTCCATTCTCAGCGATCCACCGGTGATCTCATATTCAGGCGACCCCATGATTGTTGCGGACAGCGTGGATTTGCCCGAGCCGTTGGGGCCCATGATTGCGTGGCATTCACCCTCGTTCACAGCCAGCGTGACGCCGTGCAGCACCTCGGTGCCGTCAACGGCGCTAACCGACAGCGAGTCAATCTCAAATAGCGGTGCGCTAGCGCTGTTGCTCGCGGGGTTCATCGGTTGCATTCTACGAGCGAGATGCGATTTTGGACTGCTGCGACTAGCCCAGGTCGTTGACTACGTCCAGCCAGAGCTGAGTCGTTAGTGCCAAGGATTCAATATCAATGCGTTCATCGTTTCCGTGAAAGCGAGTGCCAAAGTCGGCCGGGTCTAGTTCGGGGCTGAACAAACCGGCGCCGTAAGCGGTGGCTCCCATCTGTCGGAACACTCGTGCATCGGTAAAACCCACCACCAGCCGAGGTTCAAGGCTGGCAGTCGGAAACGGACGCGCTACCGCATTTTGCAAGCAGTCCCACAAGGGGCTGTCGATCTGGCTGATGCTGGCCGGGTCGTTCATCACGATCTCGACTTCGACCGAGTCGTAAAGCTCGCCCAACGCAGTGCGCAGGTGCTCATCTACATCTTCTGCGGACTCTCCAGGCAAGGTGCGCACGTCTATGTCGATGTCGACTTGATCCGGGATCACGTTGGTTTTCATTCCTACATCGGCACCAAGCACGTTCGGAGAAAACGTGGTGTGGATGCAGCTGTAGAGCTGGCGCGCAAGCGGAGCGCTCGGGTGGCTTTGCAGATAATCGTCGACACGCGATTCGTCCAGCATTATTTCCTTGGACTCCTGGTCTATATTCATGCCGTCTACCTGTGAGCGCCAAAGCTCATGAAAGTGAGGTTCGGGTCGGTACTGAGCAAGCCGTTGAACGACTCCCGCAGCTAACACCAAAGCGTTGTCAATGCGGAACGGCATGGATCCGTGCCCGGGAACGCCACGCACTCGCAGTCGCCGCCAAGCGACACCCTTTTCTCCTATGTTCATCGAAATCATTGGCGATTGTTCGGTGCCTGAATGGAGTCCGCCGTTCTCGGTTAGCAGATAGTCGGCGTAGATCGCGTCGCGATGATTGTCGGCCATCCACTGGGCGCCGTACTTTGAGCCTGATTCTTCATCGGCGACTGCAAAATAGATCAGATCGCCTTTGGGGCGATGACCAGTGTCGGCCAGATGCTTGAACGCCACTGCCATTGATGAGGTCATGTTCAACATGTCGACCGCTCCGCGACCCCACACCTCGTCCTTGAAGAGTTCGCCGCCGAAAGGGTCGCGCGTCCAGCCAGATTCATTGACGGGTACCACGTCGGTGTGACCCATTAGGCACAGCTTGGGTGCGGTCGGGTTGCGGCCCTCGATGCGTGCGACCAGAGAGCGACGACCAGGTGCGGCATCAAAGGTCTCTATGTCGAGGCCGCTGCCTTCTAAGAAGGTCTGCAGCACATCGCTGTTGCGAACCTCATAGCCAGATTCGGCGGTGCCTTCGTTTACGCAGGCGTTTCGGATAAGTGTTTGCAGCAGTTCAACCGTTTGGTTTGTGCGCTCTTGCTGGGTCTGCATCTATGGCACGGTAGTTGCGATACTCCTGCTTGTTTGAGAAGTGTGTGAGGAGCTACTTGTAGCCTCACGAAAATGGTGTGCATGGAGTTGAGCCGGGAATACACAACAACGCCGCTGGCAATAGGCACGCCAGTGGTAGATACGTCAGCATTAAGGGCACAAGCGTGAGCGCCGCTAACAGCACCGGGCTCGCAATCAGCGCTGAAAAACTGGTACGCGATTTCGATGAGAATCGTGCCGTAGACGAAATAGACCTGTCCGTTCGAGAGGGCGAGATTTTCGGTTTTCTCGGACCAAACGGTGCGGGCAAAAGCACCACCATGCGGATGCTTTGCACCTTGCTTTCACCCACCGCTGGCACCGCCACGGTGGCTGGTTATGACGTTGTGTCGCAGTCGAGTCAGGTGCGGATTCGCATCGGCGTGGCGATGCAAGATGCGGCGCTGGATGATCGCCAAACCGGTCGCGAGATACTTGATCTGCAGGCACGTCTGTACGGCTTGTCAAGATCCGATCGGGCAAGTGCCATTGCGCGCGCCATTGAGTTGGCAGACATTGGCAAAGCCATCGATGACCGCATTGCCACTTACAGCGGCGGTATGCGCAGGCGACTGGATTTGTCGGCCTCTTTGATTCACGGGCCTGAGCTGCTGTTTCTTGACGAGCCAACTACCGGTCTTGATCCTGCTAGCCGTGCGCTGGTGTGGGAGGAAGTGCGTCGACTCAACACCGAGCTAGGCGTAACGGTGTTTTTGACAACGCAATACTTGGAAGAAGCCGACGAGCTTGCCGACCGGGTGGCGATATTGAACGCAGGGTGCATCGTTGAACTAGACACTCCGGAGGCACTGAAACGAGCCGTCGGCAATGACGTGGTTGTGGTTGATCTTGCTGCGGAAGATATTGATTCAGCTGCTGTGGTGGTCGAGCCAATCGAGGGTGTAATCACTGTGACGAAGGGCACGAAAGGCATCACGGTTGCGACCTCGCACGGTGCTGCCATGGTGGTGGACGTGGCAGTGGCTCTGTCGGATGCAAACGTTGACACCCAAGCGCTGACCGTTCGCACACCGTCGCTTGATGATGTGTTTTTACGAGCCACAGGGAAGCGGATGGAAGTAGCCACGGCCGAAGCGGCTGAGGCTGCCGAAGCAGCCGATGAAAGTGGGGGAGCCGGCACCAACACTGCCCCAACGCCCGACAGCACAAGCACCGGCGGTGCAAGCACTAAAGGCGAAAGCACTGGTGGTGAAAGCAAAGTACCGGCGGTATGAAAGCTCGCAAAGCCATCGCTAACTTGGACGCAGCAGGTGCAGGTTTAACCAACTCGGTTGGGTTTTTTGGCGACATTGCCACGATTGCTCGCCGAGCGGTGCGCAGCATCTTGCGCGAGCCAGAATTTCTCGGCCCGGCGTTGGTCATCCCGCTTTTCTTTTTCGTTGTAAATGTCGGCGCCTTAGGTTCGTTTACCGAATCCAACCCGGTGGTTTTCGACTACCGAGAATTTCAGCTTCCGGTTGCGATTATCTTCGCTGTGACGGGAATTTCACGCGCCTCGGTGCTGGTAACCGACATACAAAGCGGCTATTTAGACCGCATGCTGGTAACACCCATCCGTCGCACCACTCTGCTGCTTGGGTTGATGGTGGCCGACATCGTGATGGCGATTGGCCTGGCTCTTGTCGTGCTGATCGTTGGGTTTGTTTATGGCGTGAGCTTCGGCACCGGCATTTTGGGCATTTTGTTTTTCGTGTTGCTGTCGGTGATATGGAGCCTGGCTTTTACGGGCTTTCCCTACACGGTGGCGTTGCGCACCGGTAACCCGGCCGCAGTTAATTCAGCCTTTTTGATCTTTTTCCCGTTCGCATTTCTGACGCCTGCGTTTTTGCCTCGCGAGTTGATGACCGGCTGGCTGCCCACCGTTGCAGCCTGGAACCCTGTGACCTACCTGCTTGAGGGGATGCGCACCCTGCTAGAAGACAGCTGGGATTGGTCCTCGTTAGGCAAGGCCGCCCTGGCCATCGTGGGGCTTGGTCTAGTGACTTTCACGCTGGCGTTTAGATCGCTCTCGCATCGGCTGTCCACCGGCTGATAGCAGCGGTAACTGTTACCAGCCGCGATCAACCCACTCTTGCAAGTGCGGTGATTCGGTGCCGATCGTTGTGTCGAGACCGTGCCCGGGCAGCACCATCGTGTCAGCGTCAAACTTCGCAAAGATCCGATTTTCGATACTTTCGATGATCTTTTTGAAGTTGCCTCCGAAGCCGGTGTTGCCTGGCCCACCCGGAAACAAAGTGTCCCCGGTGAACAACAGGGGAGTGCCCTCCACGTGGAAGCTCATCGATCCATCGGTATGCCCTGGGTTGTGAATGGTGCGAACGCGCAGCTTGCCGACCTGGATGATCTCGTCGTCTTCGATTATCAAGTCATAGCTGGGAAGCATCGAGGAGTCTTCACTGGAGACCGCCACCGACAGGCCAGCATCGCGCAACTCCGGTATGGCTTGAATGTGATCCCAATGCCCGTGTGTTTCAACCACTTGGCGCACACCCAAGGCCTGGCATACGTCCAGTAGTCGTTGGTGTTCGTTAGCGGCATCTATCAATAGCGCCTCACCGGTCTCGGTGCAACGCACAACAAAAACATTGTTGTCGAAATCGTCTGGGAAACCGTTTGGTAGATCACCCTCTAGCGGCCTGACCACCGTCTTGTGGACTTCGATGCCCGGACCCTTCCAATGCAGCTTCATGCACCCAGCTTAGGTGGCCTGGACTAGACGACCCAGGTGGCCCAGTTCTGGTGGGCTCTATCTCAGCTAGGTGGACTTAGATCCAACGGGCTGCGCTAGTGGTCTTGCCACCGTTAGCTATTTAGCAAAACGCCAGCTATTCAGTAAGAGGCCAACTACTCAGCAAGGGGCGACACAACGTCAAAACCCAGCTCCAACGCTGCCGGAATTTGTCGACTGTCAAACGTGAGGTAGGTGAGCGGTCGTCCGAAGCGGTCGGCTGCAGCCAGGTGAAGCGAGTCAACGGTGCTAAGACCAAACTGCGAACCAAGCTCCACCGCAAGTGCCAGGCAGCGATCGTCTAACGGCACCACCCAGAACTGATCCCAGTCCGAGCGAAAACGCTTCCACAGGTCGCCTTGCTGAGTTGTGTTCAGTCCGAGTCGGTGTAGCGCTAGCTGCGTTTCTAAGCGAACCAGGGCGCAAGCAGTCCAGGTGAGATCAGCGTCCATGGTGTTAAGCACTAGCTGCGTGTCGGCGTCGGCCACGTAGCGCCGCATCAGTGCTGAAGTGTCAACGGCTAACGACATGACGCTTGATTACTTAGTTCGATTACTTGCCGCATTTACTTGCCCCGTTTGCTTATCGGTGAGCTACGCCGGTGAGCTACGCCGCGGCGTGCGCAGATTGGCAACGGGAGGGGTTGGGGTGCCGGAGACGTTGACAGTGGCGCGGGGCGAACCACGCCGGGTGTATGTGCCGCGTAGGTCGGCAAGCACCGCAGAACATGAGACCCCCACCGGCAGCTGGATTGGTACAGCGCTTGGAGGCTCAGCGTCATGTGTTCCAGCGTCTTGCGTTTCAGGTGATCTGGCTTTGGGAGATCGTGCATTGAGGGTTCGGCTATGAGTCCGGTCACGAGGCGGTTCAGCCAAACCAACCGCGGCCAGCACCTCGGGCGCTAACGCGTTTATCTGGGTACCTATCGCAGCGCCACCTGCCTCTGTGTTGCCAGTCGTTGGGCTGTCAGTCGTTGGGCTGCTTGTCTTGGTGCCATCAGTTTGGGTACCACCAGCCTGGGCACCGCCTAGCGGGCCTAGCTCGGCTATGGCGTCTCCGCTTTGCGTCACGACTATGCGGTTCCCGTTGCCTGCGGCGCGCAAATACATCGCCAGGTTTGATCGCAACTCCCGCACGCCCACGTGCACCTGCTCGTTTTCCCTACTCACTTTTCCTTACCCATTCCATATCGCCGTGGTCAGCGAGCGAGACGTTGACGCGCTCGTTTTCCCTACTCAATGTGTACACAAGTGTACGCATTTCAATGTGCGCGCAGCCAAAAGATTTGCTAGACAGAGTCCTGGCTAACAAGCCTGAGTTAACAGCCCAACCCAATAGAGAAAGCTGGTATCAACCATGAACTTCGCATTCACCGAGGAGCAAGAAGAGCTCCGCAATTTCGTTCGCGCATTCCTTGACGACAAATCGCCTGAGTCTGCGGTGCGAGAGCTAATGGAAACCGATGACGGCTACGACAAGGCCGTGTGGGAACAGATGGCTGAGCAGCTTGGTTTGCAGAGTTTGATAATCCCTGAGGAATACGGCGGCCAAGGCGCTAGCTACGTTGAGCTTGGCATCGTGCTGGAGGAGATGGGCCGCAACCTGTTGTGCTCTCCTTACTTCTCAACCGTGGTGCTGGCTTCCAACGCCATTATCCATTCCGGCAACGACAAAGCCAAAGAAGATCTGCTACCTGGCATCGCTTCCGGTGAGACCATCGCCACGGTTGCGCTAGCAGAGCAAAACGGTCGCTGGGACGAAGACGGCGTTGAGGCCACCGCCTCAGATACTGGCGACTCCGCCACTATCACTGGCGAGAAAATGTTCGTAACCGACGGCGCTATCGCCGACCTGTTCGTTGTGGCCGCAAAGGTTGACGGCGAGGTGCACTTGTTTACTGTTGCCGGCGATGCTGCTGGTATCAGCCGCGAAAACCTGTCGACGATGGATCAGACTCGCAAGCAGGCTCGCATTTCATTTGCGAACACACCTGCGCAGCACCTGTGCAACACCGACAACTTCACATACGTCTCAAAGCTGCTTGATCTGGCGGCCGTTGCACTTGCCAACGAACAGGTGGGTGGCGCTCAGTTTGTCCTAGACATGGCCGTGCAATACGCGAAAGATCGAGTGCAGTTCGGCCGCCCGATCGGTTCATTCCAGGCCATCAAGCACAAGTGCGCAGACATGTTGCTGGAGGTGGAATCAGCAAAGTCGGCTGCCTACTATGCGGCATGGTGCGCTTCGGAGATGAACGATGAGCTGCCGTCGGTGGCATCGCTGGCTAAGGCGTATTGCTCTGAGGCGTACTTCCACTGCGCAGCCGAGAACATTCAGATTCACGGCGGCATCGGCTTTACCTGGGAACACCCGGCGCACCTGTATTTCAAACGTGCAAAGAGCTCTGAACTGCTGTTCGGCGACCCGGCTTATCACCGCGAGTTGCTGGCGCAACGAATCGGGCTTTAGCCGTACCCGCGGCATCGGTAAACCGGTACCCGGTGCACTTGGTCTGTGCAGCAGAGCCAAGCCCGCTGGTGCTATTCAACCGGTGCCATTCAATTCAGCCGAAGCCAGAAACATCAGCTAGCAGGTCGGTTAGATGGCTCAGTTAAACGAGCCCGACTAGACGAGCGCGGCTAGTCGTGTTGTGCCGCCAGCTCAAACCCCGGACAAACTAACCATGCGATGCTGATTTCAATAATCGTTATTTCGGTGCTGATCGGGTTCGTGGTTGGTGCCGGTGTCATCGGAATGACAGCTCAGCGCATGGGTAGAGAACGCAGCCAGCCTGTTTGGCGTCAAGAGATAGCGGCCAACTACGTCGAGTCGCATTTGGCTTATGAGGCTGCGGCGCAGCTTCAACCTCATGACCTGCGCGACTTGCTGCGTCATCACATAAACCAGCTGCAATACCAACCCCAAGGCAGCCAGGCTCAGGGCGGCCAGGCTCAAGACGGTGAACCTCAGAGTGGTCAGGCACAGGGTGGCCAGGCCCAAAGCGGTGAAGCTCAGGGTGGCCAGGCACAGGACGACGAGGCCAGCGTGCAGGACAACCCACTGACCGAACCCGCGACCGAGCCGGTGACACTGACCACGCATGAGGACGCGATTGCGTCTCTCTACGCGCAGGTGCGGTCGGCTGGACTGGAGGTAACGAAACCAGTAGTAAAAGAAGTGGTGGATGTTCATCTTGAGTACTTACGAAGCATCGGCGCATTGGTGCAAAGCACGCAAGAGCTACTTGCATGAAACGGCTGGCTTGAGGTTGTAACTGTGACGGATATGCAAACGGAAGACACAGCGCAGGCAGAAAACACAGTCCAAACGCAAAACGTAACGGTCACCGATGTCACGATCGCTGGCGATCCCAAGCTGGCGGCTTACGTGGTAAAGCCCAACCACTCCGACAGCGCACAGGCCGTGGTGCTATGCCACGGCCTCCCATCAAAGCAGCGACCGGGCGTGCCAAACAGCACGTACAGACGCTTCGCTGAGCGCATCGCACTTTCGTTGGGCTGGACGGTGCTAGCGGTCAGCATGCGCGGCTGCGGTGATTCTGAAGGAGATTTTTCGATAGCAGGTTGGATCAACGACATCGGTCGTTGCGTCGATTACATCCTGGCTCACCACAGCAAACACGTCTGGCTTGTTGGCTCCACAACTGGCGGATCGATCGCAATGCTCGCCGCCGCACGTGACGAAAGAGTGAGCGGTGTGGTCGCAATGGCCCCACGCGCAGATTTCGATGACTGGGCGGGCGATCCCAGAAGATTCTTAGAGCACTGCCGCTCGCTAGAGATTGTTACCAGCCCGAGCTTTCCACCCTCACTGAGTAGTTGGACGAAAGAGCTCAGGGAAAATCGACCAATAGATGCAGCCGCCGCCTTAGGAGAACGACCGTTGTTGATTCTTCACGGGGTCGAGGATCGTCAAGTGCCGGTGAACGATGCCAAGCAGCTAGCGCAGAGCAACCCGGGCGCAGAACTGCGACTGATATTTGGCGCCAATCACCGCATTCGGCACGACCCGCGTGCCAACGCGGTCATGTTGGGTTGGCTTGAGAGCCACGGCGCAGCCGCTGGGCTTGGGCTTGCAACACTGGATTAGCAGCGTCTCTAGCAATAACCGGATCAGCTAAATCCGGCTAGCAACACTGGGCCAGAACTGCAAGCCGCTATCAGTGCGCCGAAGCAGACCAAGGATCGGCGGTATCAATCGCAAGCCCGTAGCGCTTGATTGCGTCTTGTGCCACGGAACGATCAATCTCACCAGTCAACGCCAGCCGCCAAAGCACCACGGCAGCTAAGTGTTCCGCTGTTACCTCAAAGTGTTCTCGCAACCGCTCGCGCGTGTCGCTTCGACCAAAGCCATCGGTACCAAGCGAGGCGTAGTCCCGCGGAATCCAACGCGACACCTGATCTGGCACGCTTCGCATGTAGTCGGTGATGGCTATCACCGGGCCAGCACCAGGCTCGTCCAGCTGCGAAGTAACAAAAGGCACTCGCGGTTCTTTATCGGGGTGCAGCGCATTCCAGCGTTCACAGCTCAGCGCCTCCTCACGAAGCGCCTTGTAAGAGGTAGCGCTCCAAAGGTCAACCGCTACGTCATGTTCGGCCGCTAGCAGCTCTGCCGCACCTCTTGCCGCACCTTGAGCAGCACCCGAAAACAACACCGTTGCTCGCATTGACCGACCCGTGGGCGCATCGGCGTACTTGTACAGACCCGCCAGCAGAGCGGCTTTGTCTAGTCCTTCCGGCTCGGGCGGCTGCAGGTAGTTTTCGTTGTAAATAGTGAGGTAATAGAAAATGTCCTCACCCTGGCCATACATGCGCTTGATGCCGTCATCAATAATGATCGCTAGCTCATAAGCAAACGCAGGGTCATAGCACTGACACGGCGGCACCGACGAAGCCAGCAACGGGGAGTGGCCGTCTTGATGCTGCAGTCCTTCGCCCATCAAGGTCGTGCGTCCTGCGGTGGCACCCATCAAAAACCCGCGGCCACGCATATCTGCCAGCGCCCAAATCAGATCGCCAACGCGCTGAAAACCAAACATCGAATAAAACGTGAAGAAGGGCACCATCGGCACACCACGAGCCGCATATGAAGTAGCTGCAGCGATGAATGTGGCCAGCGAGCCAGCTTCGGTAATGCCCTCTTCCAATATCTGGCCGTCGATCTTCTCGGTGTATGAAAGAAGCAGATCATGGTCAACTGGCTTGTAAAGCTGCCCACCGCTGGCGTAAATCCCTAGCTCACGAAACAGCGAATCCATGCCGAAGGTGCGTGCCTCGTCCGGAATGATCGGCACCACTCGCTCGCCAAATCCGTCGTCACGCGCAAGGGCTCGCAACAACCGGGTAAACACCATGGTGGTGGAAACCTCTTGTTTGTTTGAACCAGCCGCAAACTCTTCAAATAGTTTGCTGTCTGGCAGCGGCATCGGACGGCGATCCCAATTGCGAATGCGGCTAGGTAGCGATCCGCCGAGTTTGCGTCTCAGCGACATGAGGTATTCATGCTCGGACGAGCCTTCGGCTGGTCGGTAGTAAGGCGGATTGTCGTGGTCAAAGTCTTCGGGGATTTCCTCATGCAGGTGAAGCCGATCTCTGATCACCATCAGCTGATCACGCGTGAGTTTCTTGATTTGGTGTGTGGCGTTGCGACCTTCAAGATCAGGTCCGAGCGTCCAGCCCTTGATGGTCTTAGTGAGAATTACCGTCGGGCTGCCTTGGTGTTCGCTGGCAGCTTTGTATGCCGCGTGCACTTTCTTGTAGTCATGGCCTCCGCGAGGCAGCTGCTCTAGGTCTTCATCGGTCAGATGCTCAACCATCTGACGCAGCTGTGGGTCTGGCCCAAAGAAGTTTTCACGGATGTAGCTGCCGCTTTCTACCGACAGTCTTTGATATTCGCCGTCAACGGTTTCAGCCATCTTGCGTACTAAGACACCGTCGTGGTCTTGCGCTAGCAGCTCGTCCCAGGCGCTGCCCCAGATGACCTTGATGACGTTCCAGCCCGCACCACGAAAGGTCGCTTCGAGCTGGGAGATGATCTGACCGTTGCCGCGCACAGGGCCGTCAAGGCGCTGCAGGTTGCAGTTGATTACAAAAATCAGATTGTCGAGTTTTTCGCGTGACGCCAGCGTCAGCGCACCCAACGTTTCTGGCTCGTCTGTTTCGCCGTCACCGACAAAGCACCACACCTTTGATTCGGAGGTGTCATCGATTCGGCGGTTGTGTAAGTAGCGGTTGAAGCGGGCGTGATAGATCGCCATGATCGGACCTAGCCCCATCGACACGGTCGGGTATTCCCAGAAGTCGGGCATCAAGCGTGGATGCGGATAAGAGGACAAGCCGATGCGGCCTATTTCACGCCGGAAATGGTTCAAGTCTTCATCGTCTAGGCGCCCTTCCAGGTAAGCGCGGGCGTAGATGCCCGGGGCTGCATGACCCTGGATGTAGATGTGGTCGCCGGGGTTGCCGTCGTCTTTGCCGTGCCAGAAGTGATTGAAACCAACGTCGTAGAGCGCAGCCGAGCTTGCAAAGGTGCTCAGGTGCCCGCCTATGCCGTTGGCCCAAGTGTTGGCTTGGGTAACCATCGCGGCGGAGTTCCAGCGAATAAACGCACGCAGCCGACGCTCAACATCTTCGTCACCGGGAAACCAGGGCTCATCTTCGGGCGCGATTGTGTTGATATACGGAGAAGAAACCATCGCCGGAACATCAACGTTCAACTGATGAGCGGTTGCCATCAGTTGGCGAATCAGAAACCGGGCACGATGTTTGCCATGGCTTTCAACGACCGCTGCGAATGACTGCAACCACTCCTCGGTTTCCTCCGGGTTGGAGTCGGGCATCTGATCGTGGAGGCCGTCAATCAACATGGCTCTATTGTCGCGCTACGCGAGACATTTCAAAGCACGACAATGTGAAGTCGTGGTTGTCCCGGAGAATCGGCATCAATGTGCCAACCTAACGGGGCGATGCGTGAGGTTTATACAGACGGTTCTTCGTTGGGCAATCCCGGACCCGGTGGCTGGGCTTATGTGGTTGACAACGGCCCGTGGGCATGCGGCATAGAACCCGAGACCACCAATCAACGCATGGAACTCACCGCTGCGGCTAAGGCAGTCGCTGCACTTGACGGACCGTTGCTGATAGTGAGCGATTCAAGGTACGTGGTGGATTGTTTTGGGCAGAGCTGGTGGAAAAACTGGCTGAAGAAGGGTTGGGTCAACGCCAAGAAACAACCGATTGCAAACCGCGACCTGTGGGAACCGTTTATTGAGATGATGCAGAAGCGCGACGACGTTGAGTTCAAGTGGGTCAAAGGGCACAGCGGCAATCGAATGAACGACGCGGCTGATCATTTGGCTACCGGCGCGGCGCTTGCGCAGGCCGGGCGCAGCGGAGATCAGTATCCGGAGGGGGTGTCTTGACAGCTGAAGCTGAAGCGCCAGCTAGCCGAAGTGACTGCTTAGGAAAGAGCGAATAGAAGCAGCTGCCCCAGCGCCGTCTTCCATCGGCCCGAAATGGCTGAGCTTGTCGAACGTTTCAAGCCGAGCGTTTGGTAGCTCAGCGGAGATCGGTTCTGCAATCTCCGGGGGATACTCGTTGTATTCCGCCGGTGCGCCCCCGCGTGCAACCACTGTCGGGCACAGCACCGTGCTGAGCAGTCCGAAGTCCAGGGGTTTGATGGCTTCGTAGCCCTTCGCTTCGGTTATGCCCGAACACGACAAGACGACGCCGTTATTTTTCCCATCAACGTTTCCACTGCTGTTTCTACCGTTGTTTCCACCACCGTTTCCATTGCCACTGGCGGGATAGGTACCGAGTTCCACATAGGCGCGCACAGCCGCCGGTTCGCAATCTAAGAACGGGGGCTTTGATATGAAGCGATCAAGGGCGGCTTGTGTCGAATCGAAGTGAATGCGACGTCGCCTAGCGGCCTCGATAAGAGGGCTCGGGGCTTCCGGGCGAACCACGTCGAGCGGAAACAAGACAGGCTCATAAAGCCATAAAGCCGAGAACGTGCCCGGGTTTGCTATCTCGGCCATAAGCATGCAGGCAGCCCCGAGTGAATGACCGACACCGACAATCGGCGCTGGCTGGTTCTCGTCGTTTGCCCTGCTACTAGCACTGTCGCTGCTTGCCTCACCGCCGGTAGTCGCAGGCTGATCAAGTGAGCGCAGGTATTCAACGGCTGCGGTGATTTCCGCGGCAAGCACCGGTCGTTCAACGTCGATCCCCGGACTAGTTTCCCTGGCCAAACCGTGTCCGCGAAAATCAAGACCCCAGCAGTGAAAATCGCTTAGCAGGTGCGGGGTAACCGCGGCCCACATGCCGGAGTTGAGCCCGTTGCCGTGAGTCAGCAGCAGCTGCACTTGGCCCTGTCGCGCCTGGCCTCGTTGAGCTTGAGCCTGTTGTGTTGGCCCACTTTCCGTACGCAAGTTTTGCTGTGCGGCCTGGCCGAAATCTGCTAAAGCTGTCTCGGCCAAATCATAAATGACCGCGTGTTCTCCATCGTCACCGACAAGACGTTGCATAGCTGGGGCAGGGTATGCGCAAAATGTGCCCTGGAACTGGGCAAACTACGCAAATGCCAAATTTTGTACGTGAAAATATTGACATCCATTACGAGGAAGAGGGCAACGGATTTCCGGTGCTTTTGATAGCCCCGGGTGGAATGCGTTCGGCCGCTTCGTATTGGCAAGACACGCCATGGAATCCCATTGCCGAGCTATCAGACAAGTATCGAGTGATCGCGATGGACCAGCGCAACGCTGGAAAATCAACAGCACCCGTCGTCGCTAACGACAACTGGAGCGACTACACCACCGATCAGCTAGCGCTAATGGACCATCTCGGCTGTGACCAGTTTCACGTGATGGGAATGTGCATCGGCGGCCCTTACATCATGGGACTGATTCAGACCGCACCAAGTCGGGTCGCTTCAGCGATAATCATGCAGTCCATCGGACTGGATGAAAATCGCCAGGTCTTCTACGCCATGTTTGAAGAATGGTCTGAGGATCTCAAGTCGAAGTATCCGGATATGTCTAAAGCCGACTGGGATTCGTTTCGTTCAAATATGTACGACGGAGATTTCTTGTTCAACGTGGATCGCGAATTTGTGGCAGGCGTACAGTCTCCGTTGCTGGTGCTGCTAGGCGATGACATTTATCACCCGCAGTCAATCTCGCGCGCAATTGCCGAACTGGCGCCAAACGCCGAACTGATAGAAGGCTGGAAAGAAGGCGAGGATCGCACCGCGGCAATCGCGCGCTGCGCTGGTTTCTTAGACCAGCACACTCCGTAGTCAGCGGCTGTAGCAAGCAGCCATAACCAGCAGCCAGTAGGAAGCAATCATGGAACTTGATGAGGTAATGCGGACCACGTTTTCGTGCCGCGAATGGACCGATCAGCCGGTCAGCGATGAGACCGTCTACAAGATCCTGGAGCAAGCACGCTTTGCTCCGAACGGCGGTAATCGTCAAGGCTGGCACGTGATTGTGGTGCGAGACCGAGCCACTCGTGAAGCGTTCATTCCGATCATCACACCTACTACGTCGGTCTATCTGGCGCAGGTTGCCGCGGGAGAAGCTCCGTGGAACACCATTGACCCCACGTCAATAGACATAGAGGCCGAAGCCAAAACGGAGCGGGTGTTCCCTGGGCTGGCCGAGATGTTGGACGCCCCGGTTGTGCTGGTCGTCAGCGTTGATCTGTCGGTGGTAGCCAGTTTTGACTCGACGCTTAATCGCGTTGGAGTAATCAGCGGTGCATCCATCTATCCGTTCGTGTGGAACATATTGCTAGCGGCCAGAAGCGAAGGGCTCGGTGGAGTTCTCACGACCTATCTGGCTGGCCGCGAAGAAGAGGCACAAAAGCTTCTGGGTCTGCCATCGCATCACGCAGTAGCGGCGATGGTGCCACTGGGCTATCCCGTGAAGCAGTTGACCAAACTCAAGCGGCTAGAGGTTGAAGAGTTTGCGACCGTTGATCGCTTTGACGGTTCGGTCTTCACTGGCAGCGCAAACTAATCGGGCCAGCAAACCAGGCAAACAGCCACTACAAGCAGAAACAGGCAGGACTACTTTGAGCGTAAACAGCAACAGTCGCGCAAACGCAAAACCCGAGAGTTTGTCGCCCGCTGCGGCTACTGAGCGTCTAACCGACCTGACAGGCCGCGTAGCGGTGGTTACCGGGGCTAGCCGAGGAATCGGCGAGGCCTCCGCTAAAGCCCTGGATGCTGCTGGGGCACAGGTGGTGCTAACAGGACGCACGGTGGCCGATCTCGAACGGGTGGCTGGTGAACTTAAAAACTCACCGGTCGTGCTGCCAAGTGATTTGGCACCGTCAGGGTCTGGCACAGAACTAGCTGCGGCCGTGCTGAAAGAGGTAGCCGGTGTCGACGTGTTGGTGAACAACGCCGGCATACCGATGCGCCGCACACCAGACCAGCTAACCGAAGAAGATCTTGATCAGGTGTTTGCGATCAACGTGCGGTCGCTAGCGATGCTGTCGTTGGGCTTGGTTCCCTCAATGGTTGAGAGGGGTGGAGGGTCGATCATCAACATCAGCTCCGTTGCGAGCGTGCGCGGCCCGCTAGGACGAGTGGCGTATGCCGGCACGAAAGGCGCTGTAGATGCCATGACCAGAGCGCTGGCGGCTGATTTGGGTCCGTCTGGTATTCGAGTAAACTCGATTGCGCCAGGACTTATCGCCACGGCCATCTGGGAAGAGGCTCGTACCAACGTGCCGGGCCTTATCGAAAAGCTGGAGGGACAGGTAGCTCTCAAACGCTGGGGCTATAGCTCCGACATCGGTGACGTGGTTTTGTTTTTCGCCAGCGATGCTGCGCGCTATGTAACCGGTGAAACGCTCGTGGTTGATGGCGGACTAGCCAAGGTGACTGCTGACGCAAACCCTGAGTCCTTGCCCGAGCTCACAGACGACTAACGACTGGACTGCTAGCTGATAGCTGACTGCCAAGCGTTTGTTGCAATAACCAGCAAGGCTCCAGCTGGGGCCGGTAAAGGGCCTCAGCTGGAGCCTTGCTGGTTGCTACTTATTAGTGACTACTAGTAGCTAGGCCGCATCTCTGGCTGCGTCTAACCATTCGTTGACAACGTCGCGATTGTCCGCAATCCACTGCACGGCCAGATCCTTCGGATCCGCACCATCGGTTTGCTCAACACTCGCAAGCGAAACGTCAAACACTGGTAGTACAACGGCATCTAGCAGGGCTGCTGCTACAGGGTTTTCCGCCAGAAAGTCGTTGTTGGCGGTTACCAGAATATCGTTCGACACGAATGCGATCTGGCACAAGCCATCTGGGTGATTCGCCGCACCTGGGCACACGTCAACGCCTAGCGCCACAATCCCGGGACGCATGTCTGGCGGGCCAGGGTCACGCCCTAGTGGGTTGGAGTTGTCAAGCACATTGTCCTGGGTGAGCCAGTAGACGTCTTCGCCCGGAATCAGTTGCGTGATGTAAGCCGAAGGGCCCCAGGTGTAAATGATGAACGGGGTATCGCTGACCGCCTTGTCAATGGCTTCGGCCATCATGGCCTCGTAACCGGCAATGACTTGCTCAATTCTTTCCCAACTGCTGAAGGCGATCTGCGAGGCGATGATGTCGTCGCAAATCCAAGATTCCTGACAGCCGTAGATGTCAGCGACTCCGTTACCGGGGATGGGATCAACTGCGTCGTAGGCCGCGATGGCTGCCGCGTTGCTGTTGAAATCGTCCATCGAAGTGATGCCGAACTCATCAGCGAAGTTCTTCTCGATCATTAGACCTTGAATGGATCCGCCGAGGATCAGTCCGCCAACGTTGCTGACGTTCTCACCGATGGTTGATCCGTCGGAGGTTTCCACATTCCAATACTGGAGGTGGCCAGGAATCCAGCTGTTAGCCCAATAATCAACTTCACGCTCAGCGATCGCTATGAAGCCGGTGGTGGCGTTGAGTTCTCGCTCAGACGGCTCAGTTACGTCGTAACCCAGCTCTCGCAGCAGCTCAGCAATAACTTCATTTTGGAAATACCCGGTCTGCCAGTCAGCCCGTGCAGGCGAGACGTGAACGCCTTCCACCCCGTCATCGTCGTCTCCGCCGCCGCATGATGCTGCTAGCAGCGAAAAGGCCGCAACGACCAGCAATAGTTTTCCAAATTTTCCTCTAGCCATTTTTCAAACTTTCCTTTCGGTGAGGTATTTCCTCACAATTGATCAGCAATAGAAGGTAGTAGAGCCGCCGTCGAATTTCTGCCACCCCCAGCACAGCCATGCAACCCTGAGCACAGTAATGCCCGCAAAGCGACACATAGCAGCAACAAAACCGGCCATAAACACCAGACTGGACGTTCATGGCTGTGCCGGAAGACAATCTAGCCCCGACCTACGTACCGGTAGCTAACGGTGCCAAGTTGGCTCTGCACTGCCTTACGCCAGTGTCAGAGCGCCATAAGCCGCCAGTGCTGTTTGTGCATGCCGCCGGGTTTGGAGCTCGTACGTATGGACCATTTACGCAACGACTAGCCGAACGTTTCACCGTCTGGGCACCCGACTTGCGTGGCCACGGCTGGAGCGAAACACCCAGTGATGGCGATTACGTATGGACGACAACGGCTAACGACATGTTGGCGATTGTTGATTATCTTGCTGATCGCGATGAGATCGACCGCACGCAGCTCAATTGTGTGGGGCACTCGGTCGGTGCAGCTGTCTTGTTGTTGGCAGAGATCCAGAGGCCCGGCCTGATCGCGAACATCTACGGCTATGAACCGGTGGTCTGGCGGACCAAAGATGTGTTGGAGCGTGATGAAAACCCGTTAGTCGCCGGAGCCCTAAAACGACGTGAAACCTTCGACTCGCGTGCCGAAGCGATGCATCGGTTTGCATCTCGCCCACCGTTTTCACTGCTACGAGCTGACGCACTACACAGCTACATGCAGGATGGGTTTGAAGATTTACCCGACGGCACCGTCCGTTTGAGATGTCGAGCAGCCGATGAAGCCGGCACCTACCGCGGCGACTACGTGTCGACCGAAGATCGGATAGCAGGCTGTGAGGTGTCTGCGGTGATTGGCAAAGGCGATGCGTATATCAACCAAGAACAGGCCCAAGACATCGGCATACCGGCGCATGAAGCGCTGCCTAACTCACGGCTGATTATCTATCCGGGGCTTGGACACTTTGGGCTGATGCAAGACCCTGATCGGGTTGCCGAAGATGTTGTCTCAGCATTAGAGCCATCGCCGCACTAGAGCAATAGCCGCTAGGGGCGTGTAACAGCACCAGGGCAGTTGCTGCCTTAGCTGCCTAGCCGCATGCGGGGAAGACTCGCACAGCGTTCGTGGAGTGGAGGCATCAGGGCAGTTGCTGCCCTAGCTGCCTGGCAGCTAGCAAACCCGAGCCAGGAAATCGCAAATTCGATCGACGATCTCGTCTGGTTGGTCGCGATGCGGGCTATGCCCGCAGTCGGCGAGAAGATGGCCGGATGAGTTAGGAACTGCATCGGTAATGGTCGATACCTGTTCGGCTGTTCCGTACTCGTCGTCCTCGCCCTGCAGAACAAGCACCGGGCAATCAATGCCGGTCAGCAGATCAACGATGCTCCAGCTGCGAAACTCGTCCGACAGCCACGCGCTGCGCCAGCGATCAAGCATTAGATCAGGGTGATCATGGTGCTTTGAGAGACCTTCGATTAACTGGCTGCGTCGCTCTTTGATATCGGCGATGGAATCAAGTGAGACCTGTTCCACAAAAGTGTGCGGTGCCATGGCCACCACACCGCGGGTTGGCACCGCAGCGGAGCTAGCGGCGATCATGTTGCTTGGTGTCGGGCTGCCGGTATTGGTGGCGGTGGTGTTAGTGCTTGCGGCGATAAGTGCGATGGTGGCACCGTCGCTATGTCCAACCAGCACAGTCTCTTGCACGTCTAGCTGCGTCAACAATTCCGGCAATACCTCTAGCGCTTCGTGGTTCATGTAGTCGACCGAATAGTCGACCGGCACCGGATCTGAGCGACCGTGACCGCTGCGTTCGTAGGCGATCACATCTAACCCACTTCGGGTCGCGATGCGTTCCGGAAGGTCACGCCACTGGCCGATGCTGCCTAGGCCTTCGTGCAGCATCACCACCGTGACAGGACTGCTGCCAGCGTTACCAGCGGGATTGGTGTCCGCGTGTTTTCCAACGGCGGGATCGTCGGAGCGTGAGCCACGGCCAAACCACTGGTAAGCCAGCGACACGCCTGCGACCTCAACAAACCCAGCTGGTGCTAGCCCCATACCTACTTGCCCATACCTGTTTAGCCCTATGCCTGTCTTAGCCCCATGCCCGGGCGAGAGCCCGCGGCAGCTCCTCAATCCACTGAATCAGATCGTGGCCGCACACACGCTCGGTCCAATGATGCGGCGATTTCGCAAAGTGCAACCACGCCGCCCAGGCATGAGTGGCGTCAAAAAATGCGCCCTCCAAAGTGCCCGCACACAGATGCACATACGGAGCCTTATCCGCCTCCCAACCCATCCGATCATTCGGCGGCAAGCCTGTGGAATATGCGATGCAATGCCCGAACCGCTCGCGATTCATGTGTCCGGTCGCTAGTGCATGCCCGCCGCCGTCGGAGCATCCAAACACTGCTCGTTTGTCTCGCTCGTCGGACACACCGAATCTGTCTTGCGCCCATTGCGCTAGCTCGCTCACAAAAAACTGTTGATGACGGTCGAAACGCTTCTCGTCAAAGCCAGGCAAATATTCCAAGGCTCGCTCGTTGCTGTAGGCGCTCATAGGTGCGGCATGCGCTGCTACCAACACAAACCGCGGAACGCTTTGTTTACTAATGCCAGCGTCGATGCGACGGATATACGGTCCAACTCCGTTGCCATCGGTGGCGTAAACCACCGGCAGCTTTTCATTGGATTGATGATCGGGCGGTAAATAAACGGTAACCAAACGGTTTTCTCGCAATGCCGTGCTTGCTAGCGCTTCGGTAATGACCGTTCCACGAAGCTGATCGTCAGGCGTGGAACTGATCTCGTCCGGTGCGTCAGGGCCTCGGAAGCGATGATCGACCGGGCCGCGCATACCACCACCAGCCAGTCCGCCGAATTCGTCAATCTCCCAAAACCCATAACCTATGACGGCTTCGCTAAGTCGTTCGACCCGCACAGTCAGCGCCCACAGCTGCTCGCTGCCGTCAGGGTTTGTGAGACGGCTCGTGTTGTGGGAGTCGACACCGACTAAGTCGCCGTCGCCGAAGCCCGTTACTCGCCAAAGCGGTAGTTCAAACACCGGTCCAGCGATCAGTCCATAGCGACTGCTTGATTTGCACGCAAACGTCAGTTCGTCGCCGTCGGCCCAAGCCCTCTGCGGGTGTTCGGCAAGTTTGCTTTGGAGCCAATCCGGGCTGGGGTCGTGCCACACACGCGCAAAACGCTGCCCCATAGGCAACTCGCCTTTGCTAGCCCCATCTCTGCCAGATCCGTCCCCATTGGTTCCACCGGTCCCGCTAGCGCTGCCATTAGTTCCGCCCGCAGCTGCGGCGCGCTTGCGAGCGGCATCTTCGTTGTGCCGTTGAATCTGCGTTTGCAGCTGATCCAGCGTCGGTACACCTAACTGCGCACGCATTTCGTCGGTGATGGACTTATCGATCGGTGCCAGCATCTGGTCACCCTGGTGCTGAGTGGTAACGGTGCCGAAGCTCTGCGGTTGACCGCTCATGAGATTCACGCGGTCAACACACTCGGCAAACAGCACTCCCGCACCAGCGATCGACTCTCGATGTGCCTTCGCAGCCAGCTCGGCGGCCTTGGGCAAGGTTTGCGCAGGGCCATAAACCGATAATGCACGTGCGGCCCGCAAGGCAGTAGCTCCCGTGGCGGTGTCCAGGTCGTCTGCTACAGCAAGTTGTCTCGCCAGCAGTGCAACAGCGTGAGGCTCTTCGTCGCTGTCCGGTGAAGCAGCAGACTCCAACGCTGACAGCAGCTGATTTATCTCGCTCATGGCCTCAATCAGCTTCCCAGTGACGGCACTTGCACGGAAGACTAATCTGGCCTAATGGCAGATTCTGAACCTCTTGTACTTACCGAACAGCGCGGCTACGTGCAGATCATCACGCTAAATCGCCCTGAAGCGATGAATGCTTTTAATACCGATCTCTCGCTCGCTCTAGGAAAAGCTCTGGAAGATTTTGACTCTGACAACTCTGTGCGAGTGGGAGTGCTGACCGGAGCTGGGCGCGCATTCAGCGCAGGAATGGATCTGAAGCAGTTCGCCGAGGGCGGGGTTGACGCTATGCCCAACGTGGGTGATCGTGGCTTTGGCGGAATCACCGAGAAGGCCTGCGCCAAGCCGATCATCGCAGCGGTGGAAGGCGTGGCGTTTGCTGGTGGATTAGAGGTGGCACTGGCATGCGACCTGATCGTTGCTGGCGAGGGCGCTCGTCTAGGGATTCCCGAAGTGGGCGTGGGACTGTTTGCTGGGGCTGGCGCTCTGCTGCGGCTGCCACGTCAGTTGCCATACAGCTTGGCGATGGAGATGGCGTTAACCGCCGACCCAATAACTGCGGAGGTAGCTCACCAACACGGCATGGTGAATCGAGTGGCTCCGAAAGGTGAGGCAGTAGCGGTGGCGGTAGAGCTAGCCGAACGCATCGCCCGCAACGCGCCTCTGGGAGTGCGAGCGTCTAAGAAGCTGATGAAAGAAGTGTTGGGCGTGTCCGAAGACGACTTCTGGAGTTTCCAGAAACCAGTGCTGGACGAAGTGTTTGCATCCGCTGACGCCTTCGAAGGCGCAACCGCTTTTGCTGAGAAGCGTGAGCCCAACTGGCAAGACAAATAGCGGTTAGCTAGTAGCCGGTCCGGCTACTTAGCGCTAGCCAGGTTTAACCAGTTCTAGTCGGCCGAGATGCGGGCCAGCAGTTCAATTTTTCGCTCTTCGTACTCGTCGAAGGTGATCTCTTCGTTGTCAAACGCTCGCTGAAGCTCTTCGACTAACCGAAGCAGGTCGGCCGGAGAGATTTCCTTGTCCAGATCGCCGTCAAGTTGCACGGTGTTTTCATCTTCATCCTCCGTTGCCCCAGGCAACGGGCTGCCGTCAGGTGCACGACCCAAGCGCTTGGAACGCTTGGCTTCGGCCTTGGCCTTTTTGGCACGGTCTCTTTGGAGTTTTTCGAACGTTGTTCGGCTTGCGGCCATACTGAACTCCTTTTCTTCGCTGCGGCTCCATCGCAGTCGCCATCAAGGCAACCGACTAATCAGCTATTTTTGATTAGTTGCAGCGCTGGCAGGCGAAGACCGGTTTGCACATCAACTTTGCGTATCAACGCCGCGCCGATGCGTAGTCACGTCTGGCCTCAGGCGCCAGACGGTACGGCTCCAGGGTACCTGCCTAGCTCACGCCCCAGCGCACACCTTGCCCACTGAGACGTTGCTGGTTTTTTCGCGGCCTATCCGCCGGATCATCGGCGAGTGGTCAGCAGACCACGACATGCTGCGGCGTTGCTGGTTTTTTCGCGGTCCACCCGCGACGTGCTCTCCTGCTTGTCGCTGTCCCGTCTTAGCGAAGCCGGTCTCAGCGAAGTTCGGCAAAAAACGCTCGCACGCACAACGAACGTAAACACGCCGCTAGAAATTACATTTACTGTCTCAGCGAAGTTCGGCAAAAAACGCTCGCACATCTTCAACAAACAGCTCTGGCTGCTCAAAAGCCGCAAAGTGCCCGCCGCGCGGCATATCTGTCCAACGTCGAATGTCGGTATAAATCGATTCCGACCAAGATCGCACAGGTGGAATGATCTCTTTGGGAAACTTCGCTACACCGGTCGGCACCGACACTGGGTCAGAACCGGTCCTTCTAAAGCTCTCCCAATACAAGCGCCCGGAAGACCCCGCCGTCGCGTTCAGCCAATACAGCATGATGTTGTCAAGCATCTCATCACGGCTTAGAGCGTTTTCGGGATGACCGTCGCAATCGGTCCACGACCAGAACTTCTCAAGTATCCACGCGGCCTGTCCCGCGGGAGAGTCGGTCAGCCCGTAGGCCAGGGTTTGCGGCCGGGTTGCCTGCTGGATGGAGTATCCCGAATCCCACTTGCGGTAGTGCTTCAACGCCGCCGAAGCTGCTTCTTCCTCAGGTGTGAGCTCGCCTGCATTATCTGGTCGCCTGCTAGCCATCACCATGTTGAGGTGAATGCCTAGGCAAGCATCAGGATGGTGGGCTCCGATGGCGGTGGTTACGCCCGCACCCCAGTCGCCGCCCTGCGCGCCAAACCGGTCATAGCCCAAACCTGTCATCAGTTGCGTCCAGGCATCGGCGATGCGTTCAACGTCCCAGCCCGTCTCAGCAGGCTTGTCGCTAAAGCCATAACCAGGCAGCGATGGGCAGATCACGTGAAAAGCGTCGGCTTCGTTGCCGCCGTGAGCGGTCGGGTCGGTAAGCGGTTCGATGACTTTGTGAAATTCGACGATCGAGCCGGGCCAGCCGTGCGTGATGACTAGCGGTATGGCGTCGGCGTTGGGGGAGCGTGCGTGGATGAAGTGGATGTCAAGGCCGTCGATGGGTGCGGTGAACTGGGGAAATCGATTAAGCCTCGCCTCTTGGGCACGCCAGTCGTAGGTGTTGGCCCAGTAGTCGCAGACTTCTTGGACGTAGGACAATGGAGCACCTTGCGACCAGTCATTAACTAGCTCGGCGTTGGGCCAGCGAGTGTTATTGAGCCGAGCGGTGAGGTCGGCTAGGTCGGCATCGGACACTTCGATGCGAAAAGGTGTGGTTGCGAGCTTGGATTGGGTAGCCATTTGTTCAGTTTGGCCGGTGGAATACGATCAGGGCAAAGTCTGGGAGATTAGGTGAGCGTTAGACCACGAGCAGTAATTGACGGGCTGCCGGAATACAAGCCGGGCAAATCAGCCGCGCAGGCGGACACAGCCTCCAACAATGCCACCGAACAGCTGCCGCCCATCAAACTGGCTTCAAATGAAACGCCTTACACGCCGCTGCCGTCGGTGCAAAAAGCACTGGTCGAGGCGGCGAACGACGCCAATCGCTATCCCGACCACCGCTGCGTAGAACTCCGCCAAGCACTGGCCGACAAGCTCGCAGTAAGCAACGCCAACGTGACGGTCGGCTGCGGATCGGTCGGGTTGTTGCAACAGCTTTTTTTGGCGTACATAGATCCGGGCGATCAGGTGATCTACCCCTGGCGCTCGTTTGAGGTACATCCGGTTTACAGCGCCATCGCGCAAGCCGAGGCGATCACCTTGCCACTAGTGGATGAGGCGTTTGACTTGGAGGCGGTAGCCAAAGCCGTAACTGGTCGCACCAAGCTGGTGCTGCTGTCAACCCCGAACAACCCCACGGGCACGGCCTGCACCACTGAACAACTGCTGGGGCTTCTTGGCTCTGTGCCAGACGATGTGCTGGTGGTAATCGATGAGGCTTATCGGGAGTTTGTAACCGACCCGGCGGTAGCAGACCCGGTTACCGAGATCCTTCCACGCCACCAAAACGCGCTGGTGCTGCGAACCTTTTCAAAGGCTTACGGACTGGCAAATCTGCGAGTGGGCTACGCCATTGGTGATGAGCAGGTCATAGCAACGCTGGACAAGGTGTATGCGCCGTTTCTGGTTAGCGGCGTAGCGCAAGCGGCCGCGATTGCTTCGTTGCAGCCAGTCGCCGAAGCCGAGCTAAACCAGCGAGTAGCTGAGGTAATCGCTCAGCGCGAGGTGGTGATGGCTGCGCTGGTGGATGCTGGCTGGCCAGCTACGCCAAGTCAGGCGAACTTCATCTGGATGCAGCTAGGTGAGGAAGCGCTGCCGGTCTATAGTCGTCTTGAGCAGGCTGGCGTGATCACGCGGCCGTTTGAGGGTGAGGGCGTGCGAGTGACAATCGGATCGCTCACTGAGAACGAGCGCTTCATTGCTGTTCTGGGTAGGGCTGCTCTGGGTAGGACTGCTTTGGATAAGGCAGCTTTGGGCAGTGTTGAATAAGGCCCTGTTGCACTGCCGCAGACACAACGCGAGTGCTACAAAAATACTTGCTGCTTTGGGCAGTGTTGAATAAGGCCCTGTTGCACTGCTCCATGCTGGCGATGTTGCGGTTGGCGATGTTGGGTTGTCGATGTTGCGCGGAGCAAAGCGCAGTAGCGGCCTCGCCAGCTTGCGCATTTAGCCGCGCATAGTGTCGCGCATAGTGTGAAGCCTGTGCAAGGTTGTGCAGTGCCAAGTTTGAAGGTCCAAGTTTGAAAGGTAAAGATGTCTGACCGATCAACCGACACCGAAGGCATGCAGATAGTCGGCTACGACGTGGAAGCGGTGGAGGAGTGGATCACCGTCAACACTGATGTGCTCACGCCACCCTGCGATTGGACACGCCTTGAAGGCGGCCACAGCAACCTCACCTACAAGCTCACCGGCAAAGACGCCCGCACCGCCGTTGTAAGACGCCCGCCCATGGGTGAATTGCTGCCAAAGGCTCACGACATGGGTCGTGAGTTCACCATCATCAGCGGGTTGCGAGACACCGACGTGCCAGTGCCCATAGCGCACGGTTATTGCGAAGACCCTTCAGTTACTGGAGCGCACTTCTACGTGATGAGCCACGTCGAAGGTCGACCAATGTTCAGCCAAGAAGATGCGCAAGAGCACCTAAGCGAGCAAGCTCGAGCAAACGTTGCTGGATCGTTTATGGACGTGCTGGCCGCGCTACACAGCGTCGACCCTGATGAGGTCGGTCTAGGTGAGCTAGGCAAGCGTGAGGACTATGTCGGGCGCCAGCTTCGCACCTGGTATCGCAGCTGGACCGCTTCGGCAGATGCCGCCAAATATGACGACCCCGCTCTGCACGAGCTTCACGCGATGCTTACCGAACGCAAGCCCGAACAAGGTCCGGCTCGCGTGGTGCACGGCGACTACGGCCTGCACAACTGTCTGCTCAGCCCCGCTGGTGAGATAACTGCGGTGCTGGACTGGGAGATCTCCACGCTGGGCGATCCGCTGGCTGACTTTGCTTACGCCCTAAACGGCTGGACAGAGCAGGGGGATACGGTCGTGAATCCTGAAAAATCTGCCACGCTGGTGCCTGGGTTTGGTGCACGCCAACAGCTGGTGCAGCGCTACGGCGAACGCACCGGAGCGGATCTAAGCCATATCGATTACTACGTTTGCTTTAATTATTGGAAGACGGCTTGCATCATCCACGGTGTCTATGCCCGCTACATGAACGATCAAAAACCGACCGACGGCGTGGACCTTGACGAATACCGCGCACGGATCGGCTTGGGTATCGACAAGAGTAAAGAAGCAGCTAGCGCCGTTCCCGCTGCGTGACTGAGCGCACCGATTGGAACCCGCTGCTGCGCGGTGAGTTCGACAAGCCTTACTGGCCGCCGCTGCAGAGCTTCGTGGCCGATGAGCGTCAGCAAACCGAGGTGTACCCACCGCAAGACCAGGTGTTTGCGGCGCTGCATCTCACCGCTCACGCACAAGTGAAAGTGGTGATCCTTGGGCAAGACCCGTACCACCAGCCGGGCCAGGCCCATGGGTTGTGCTTTTCGGTGAATCGGGGCGTTCGGACTCCGCCGTCGCTGATGAATATCTACCAAGAGCTGGCAAGCGATCTTGGCTTAGCTCTGCCGCAGCACGGTTGTTTGGAATCGTGGGCACAGCAAGGCGTGCTGTTGCTGAACTCGGTGCTTACGGTGCGTGCTCGCCAGGCTGGTTCACACAAAGGCAAGGGCTGGGAACAGTTCACGGACGAGGTGATACGTGCCGTCGATGAGAAGCCCGAACGAGTGGTGTTTATCTTGTGGGGAGCGTTTGCTAGATCTAAGGCGTTGCTGGTAAGCACTGACCGGCATGTGGTGATCGAGTCACCTCACCCGTCTCCGTTTAGCGCTGACAGAGGATTTTTTGGCAGCCGTCCGTTTAGCCGAGCCAACGAAGCGTTAGTCGACGCCGGGCGTGAACCGGTGGACTGGGCCCTACCGCCGAACTAACGGCAAGTTAGCGCTGGGAGCTGGTGCAAAGGGGTTAGCGCAGAGAGTTAACGCAGTTCGACTCGGCCGTTCGGGCACTCCAGCACTGCAGAGATTTCGTCCGGTCCTTCGCCCATGTCTATCGTCAGCCCGATCGCCGAATGCATCTGTCGAATAGCCGCCGGATCTGTAGTCGAGCCATTTAGCGAGATCAGCGTCGCTCCAGTTGGTGTGACCTTGGACGGGTGTGTGGTGGTGCCCCAGTCGATTACGAACGGCTCAAAGCAAGAGCGTGCCGCAGCGTTGAGCGTTAGCCGCCAGTGAATTTCATCACCGTCGGGTTTTACTCGGCTCATGGCGGAAATCCGGCCAGGGTCAAAAGCATTCGAAGCCATTGCGGCTACGACCTCATCAATGGTTTGAGGCGGTGTGGCGTGGATTGCAAAGCCGACCAGGCGTCTACTTTCGGGAGCGAGGTCGTCGATGCCAAACGGCCGCGGCCCTTCGGGATCAGGTTGGTTTGGATCGGGTGCGATGATTTCCAGGTAAACGTCCTCGCCAAGCGACAGCAGTGCGTTGTACGTGCCCACACCTGGGTGCGGTCCGCCCGGAGCAGCAGTAACGCCGGTGAGCTCTTCAATGTGAGAGACGCCAGCGGCGAGGTCTGTGCAAGCGAAGACCAGATGATCAATATCAGCCATTAGGTGAGACTACTTGCGCAGCCACGCCGTTAGCCCTGCCAGATAACGCTGGATTAGCTGCGAATAAATCGCTTGCGTCATTAAATCGGCTTGCGCCATTGCGACAAGCGGTGAATACTGCGATCGGAGCGTTCTTTTGCGATCTTGGTCTTGTTAAACGCATATTATGGAGTGTGCGAATGGTGCACTATAGGCTGCAGGAATGGTTCACTATGGAGTGTGCGAATGGTGCACTATAGGCTGCAGGAATGGTTCACTATGGAGTGTGCGAATGGTTCACTAGGACTTTGACCGGAGGCGGATGATGACTCAAAATACCTATATCCCACGCATAGTAGAGGCAGAGATCAAAGAGCTGTTAAGAGGTCATCCTGCCATCAGCATTGATGGCCCAAGAGGTGTTGGCAAAACAACAACCGCTACAAAAATGGCGGCGACGGTATTTAGCTTTGAGAATAATGAGACTCTCGCTGCTGTTGAGGCAGAGCCCTCCATCCTCGTGAATGCTGCCGAGCCCATTTTGATTGACGAGTGGCAACTTTTCCCGCAGTCATGGGAAATCGTGAGGCGAGCAGTTGATGCAGATTGCCGCCCAGGCAGATTTATCCTCACTTGTCCCGTTGCGCCGGAAACGCCACCTACCCATTCTGGCGCTGGAAGAATCGTTTCGATGCGAATGCGCCCGATGAGTCTGGTCGAACGCTGGGGTGATGCGCAAAAGGCATCAGCGAGTCTGCGGTCTCTATTAGCCGGTACCGCTGGCGCGATAACCGGAGAGACTGATGTAGTGGCTACGGATTACATCAACGAAATCGTTACTGGTGGGTTTCCCATGTTGCGTGACGGGGCAACGCTTGCTGACCTGTCCCCGGGAAAGGTTCGACTTGCTCAAAGGCGGATGGAGGGTTATTGCGAACGCATAATCGATACCGAATTTCCAGTGGCTGGGTACAACCTGCGTAATCCGTCCGTTTTACGTAGCTGGATGAGCGCATACGCAGCTGCGACAGCTAGCACTGCCTCATTTGAGACCATCCGCGATGCAGCAACAAGTAACGAAGGCGATAAGCCATCAAAAACGACAACCGCTCCCTACCGTGACACGCTTAAGAAGATGTGGATGATCGACCCGCTTGAGGCGTGGTGGACTAGTTCAAACCACTTCACGAGACTGATGCAATCTTCAAAACATCACATGGCTGATCCGGCGATTGCAGCCAGTCTCCTGAGAGCAAGCGTGAACGGGCTACGCACTGGCAAATTAGCTAATACACCCGTGCAAGTGGACGTAGGAATGCCTGGCCGTCTCTTTGAGTCCTTGATGGCGCTAAATCTGCGTGTTTATGCGCAAGCTGCGTATGCGAAGGTCTATCACTTTCGAGATGGAGGCGGGAGACATGAAATTGACTTCATGCTTGAAAGTGAAGAGGGCGGGGTGCTCGCAATAGAAGTGAAGTTCAAGCAGCTGCCCAGTGAGAAGGATTATCGACACCTGCGCTGGCTGAAAGAGAAGCTGGGAGACGGGTTGATAGATGCAGTGATGATCACCACGGGTAGTCGCTCCTACCGCCGCAAAGACGGCATTGCTGTTTTACCTGCGGCGCTATTGGGGCCTTAGCGAAACAGCCAGACGTAGCAGCGGCGCGGGCGGATTGGCCCAAGAGCGGGTAGCCAGAATGATTACTAACAACGCAATACGAGATAAGTTGTATGTTAAGTGCCCGATATATTGTATTCTAAATATCCGAGAAATTGTATTCTAAGTTCCCGATAAGTTGTATGCTACAACTTTGTCTGGAGGCGACAGATGACCCGAAACACCTATATCCCACGCATAGTAGAGGCAGAGATTAAGGAGCTGTTGAAGCGTCATTCTGCCATCAGTATTGAGGGACCAAGAAACGTTGGCAAAACAACAACTGCGATACAACAGGCTGCGACGGTTTTTGACTTAGAGGATGAGGAGACTCTCGCTGCGGTTAAAACAGACCCTTCCATCCTGGTGGATGCTCCCGAGCCCATTTTGATTGATGAATGGCAGCTTTACCCGCGGGCTTGGCTCGTAGTGCGTAGAGCAGTAGACGCAGACCGCCGACCGGGTAGGTTTATCCTTACTGGGTCCGTAGCGCCCACAACGCCCCCCACCCATTCGGGCGCTGGGAGAATCCTCTCAATGAGAATGCGCCCGATGAGTCTGGCAGAACGCTGGGGGGATGCGCATCTGCCGTCAATAAGCCTGAAGTCCTTGCTGGCCGGTGATGTCGGGGACATAAGAGAAACAACCGAAGTGTCGGTGGTGGATTACATCAACGAAATGGTCGTTGGCGGATTCCCCATGTTGCGAAGCGAAGCGAAGCTTATAGATATGTCCCCGGAAGAAATTCTATTTGCCCAAACAGAGATGGAAAGTTATTGCGAACGCATCATCGATACCGAATTCCCGTTGGCTGGACACAACCTGCGCAACCCCTACGCGTTACGCAGATGGATGTGCGCATATGCAGCAGCGACATCTAGCACCGCCTCGTTAGAGACCATCCGCGATGCAGCAACAAACAATGAAGGCGATAAGCCATCAAGAACGGCAACTACCCCCTACCGCGACACGCTTGCGAAGATGTGGGTGGTTGACCCGATTGAGTCGTGGGGGACTACTTCAAGCCATTTCACTAAATTGACCCAAGCAGCAAAACACCATCTGGCTGATCCAGCGATCGCAGTTACTCTTTTGCGAGTAAATGTGAAGTCGCTACGCTCTGGAAAAATGGAGAACTCCCCAGTGCGAGTGGATGTAGGAATGCCTGGCCGTCTCTTTGAGTCTTTAATGGCACTAAATCTGCGTGTATACGCCCAAGCGTCGCGCGCGAGGGTTTATCATTTTCGAGATCAAGGGGGGGAGCATGAAATCGATTTCATGATTAAAAATGATGAAGGTAGGATGCTCGCAGTAGAAGTGAAGTTCACAACTTCCCCCGGTGGTGAGGATTATCGGCACCTGAGGTGGATGAAAGAGAAGCTGGGCGACCAGTTGGCGGATGCAGTCATGGTTACTGCTGGGGGACGCGCCTATCGCCGCAAAGATGGTATTGCGGTCATACCTGCGGCGCTATTGGGGCCTTAGCCACATAACCAGCGTTATTGCGACAAGCGGTGAATACTGTGATCCGGGCGTTCTTTTGTGGTATTTCCTTGCCGAACGGCATTGTTTAGAGGTGTCCAACGGCATTGTAAGAAGGTGTCGAACGGTACTGTTGGAAGGTGTCCAGCGGTGTGCTTTAGAGCGCGTGAGCGGTACCGCTACACCCTCTTGCTAGTAGTACTCCCTGATGTAAGCGTAAGAGCGGTCAAACAAATCACCAGTCGGTGGTAGGTCAACCTTCTTTAACACCTTCATTAGCTCACGTCGAACTCGCTGATCGCCTGGATGAGAGGTCTGCCAACCGGTTCCTCGAACGGGCTCTACGATCGCATCAATTTTCTCAACTACTTGTTCGACCATCACAGCTCGATCAGTCGGCGCGTATTCCTCAAGGATCTGTGTGAGTGCCCCTTGGCGCGGGTTGAGCACCTTGATCTCGTCGAGATTGCCTTCATCGTCAGCGCGCTCAGCGCGCACTAGGTCACGGGCTACGTCCATCAGATGGTTGAGAAACTCAACAGACGCCTCGGCATCGGCAATTTTCTTTGCACGCAGAGCTTCCAAACGCTCAGACAGAGATAACCACACGCGATGCGGGTCAGTCCCTTCGATACGGCGCCGGATTCGCTCCTCCAATCGGTCCAGTGTCTCAGCAGCACTCAGTGGCGGCCTTGGAGTCTTAGCGTCAGGGATTAGCTGGTTGTCTTTCAGATACTTAAGTGCATCGGTATCAAGCACAACCTTGTCCAAGCCTGTGCCGTTAACGGTTACGCCGCTGATGTTTTCGTAGACAAGTGCCGAGGTCTTGGCGCCCAACCGAAGCCAGAGCAAAGCGTCCGCGGCATTTGAAGGCAGGAGTGACGTGAACACCTTGGCCAGAAACTGGTAGCGGTCTCTATGCGGCCTGAGACGCGTTTCGGGGGAGAGAATCTCATAGAGGCCTTGGCAGTACATGAACTCATTGTTGAATCTCTGACGGTCTTCGTTGCTGTCAAGAATCTGCAGAGCATCGAATACTTGATCTTTTGACAAATCGATACTGCTGAACCGTTCCCAAGTGGTGTTGGTGGCTTCAATGAACTTAGCCATCAATGCCTCGATGTCGTTTTTGTCTTCGTTGGCCGTAGTAGTGTTGCTGGTAGCAACGGCTTTGGCAAGGCTTTCACCCATACCGACGTAGTCCACGACGAGACCGATCAGTTTTTCTTGCCCTGTGCGAGGATTGGTCCACCGGCGATTAGTGCGACAGACCGCTTGAAAAAGCGTGTGCGCTCGTAGCGGTTTATCCAGATACAGAACACCCTCGATGGGTGCATCAAAACCGGTCAGCAACTTTGCAGTAACGATCAAAAACTTCAAAGGATCGTCAAGATCACGAAAGCGATTCTTGACGGTGGCTTCTTGCGCCCGATCAAGATCCCAATCACTCCATTCCGGCGGATCATCCTTGTTTGTGGTCATCACCACGGTGGCTTCTTCGCCAGGGCTTAAAAGTTTCTGTATCGCTTTGCAATATGCAACACACGTTGCGCGGTCGTAGGCGACGATTTGAGCTTTCAGCCCTAGCGGAGCAATGCGTGCTCGATAGTGCCTCACGATGTCTTCACACACCGCCTGCACGCGCTGCTCGTTCTGCACGAACACTGAAAAGTGAGAGGCTTTGCGACCGAGTATCTCTTTCTGGTCGTCATCTAGGGCTTCCTCTTCGGCAAGAGCGTCAAAGTCTCGTTGGAGTCCTTCGGCGTTGAAGTGAAAATCCACCAGGCGGGTCTCCACGTGCATCGGCAAAGTGGCACCATCAAAAATGGATCGCTCAACCGAATAGTGGTTGAGCACGCCATTTGGGTCATCCGGATCACCAAACAACGTCCACGTGTTCTTGTCGTCTGAAACAATCGGCGTGCCTGTGAGTCCGATGAATTTGGCATTCGGTAACGCTTCTCGCATATCTAAACCCAGCCAACCTTCTTGGGTTCGGTGGGCCTCGTCCACCATCACAACGATGTTGCGGCGCTCATTTAACAGCCCTGCATCTTTGAAGCGGTAGATGGTCGTGACGATCACCGCTCGGGAATCTTCAGACAGCATCTGTTGCAGCTCCTCTCTTGTTTGAGCGGTCTGTAAGGGGGAGATGTCAACGGAGTGAAACTCAGATTTGAGTTGCTCAATTAGATCTAAACGATCTAAGACGATCACGATCGTTGGAGCGTCCATTTCAGTGATATGACGTAGCTTCGCTGCCGCATACGCCATCGCAAACGTCTTGCCCGACCCTTGGTGATGCCAAACCAAGCCCTGCCGTTTGACAGGGTCGAGGCAGCGTTTGATGATGGCTTCCACCGCTTCAACTTGCGGATAACGGGGAATGATCTTTTGCTGCACCGCTCCTTGTGAGGTAGCACGTGAGGAATAAAGAGTGAAGTGGCGGAGTATTTCCAACACCATCTCAGGCGTCAGCAATAACTCTGCTGAACGCATTACTGCACGGATGTCGTCTGACAGCATCTCATCGGTGGTCTTAGACCAGTTCAGCCACATTTCCGGTGCTTGGCGAATAGCGCCATAGCGAAAATCACGCCCGTCGGTCGCAAATGACAACACGTTCGGCACAAAAAACGAAGGCGTCTTTACCTCGTAGCCGTTGTGAATATCTGTAGCAGCGTTGACCCAAGACGTGCTCGTCGTTGGTGCCTTGGTTTCACCCACCACCAGCGGAATGCCGTTTACCCATAGCACGATGTCGTAGCGGCGGTGCTCTCGGCCTGCGTGGAAAGTCACCTCGGATGTCACTCGTAGAGAGTTCGCACGAGGGTTGTCGAAGTCAATGAGTCGGACGGCAACATGCTGGTCAGTGCCGATGTATTGGATTGTGCACCGCCCGCACAGCCAAGCGGTGAACTCCTCATTTGCTGCTACCAGGCCATCATTCGGCGCGGACAACAAAACCGCACGTAAGCGAGAGAGAACTTGCCCTGCCCGTGACGGCTCCTCGGCTATTTCAGGATTGAGTCGAACTAGTGCCGCTTGTAGCTCGTCGAAGCGGATTACTTCGTCGTAGCGACGGCCCAGCTCTTCATCATCCAGAGCCAGCTCCCAGCCTTGACCTGCCATCTGGTCACATATGCGGTTTTGTATCTCGCGCTCAGGCAAGTCGCTCATATCGATTCCAACTGAGTGTTGAATGAATCCGGGATCTCGTATTCGCCAGACAAAAGACTTGTGAGCACACCCGTACGTAAAGTGTGAGCACTTGAGATAGCCGAATCATTAGCTTGAAGGACCTCTTCAGCCACTTCGTTCATTCCAGCTATGAGCTCAACGAGTCGTTGTTGTTCTTCAATCGGCGGAAGGTCCATCGGTATGGTCGCAAGCGCCTTTTTGTAAAGATGAAGAATCGTGCTACCCACTGACCGATAGAGGAACTCACGAGTATGTGCTTGGCACCAATACATGGCGAAGCGCGGAAGGATGTCGGGACCGCATATCAACGACTTAAAGCCTGTAGCCGTTGCTATGGGGACTCCAGACAGAGCCACCGCTCCTATGGAGGCGTCAGAAGTAAGAAGCACCGTGCCAATCGGCAACATTTTTGCTGATGAGTTGGCAAGACCTTCTTGAGTGATTTTCCGGGCGGAATCGTAGATGTAGTGACCGTTGTTGGCGACCACCTCAGTTGGTGTTACCCAGACGATGTCACCATTCCAGTACTTGGGGGTTTTTGTTGGTGGAGTCCCTCCTGACACAATCTCAACCACGTCGCCCAGCGTTACCTGGCGCCATTCGTCCCGAGGGGGGGGGGTTAAGAGTTCATCAAGGAGTGCTTGACGGAGAATGGGAATGGCTTTGGCTTGTTCTTCCAGAGTGTTGCTGTAAGAGCCTGCAGATTCAAGAAAGGAATCAACGAGATTCACTATCCGTTTCTGTTCTGCGGTCGGCGGTAGAGGAAAGGTGTAGCTCTCAACATCTGCTGCTTTTATTGTCGGATAAGCAGCTCCAGACACACGAGCCACGAGGTGCTCGGTAAATCCTGTTGATCTGATTACTGCCCAGATGTATCTGGAAAGCGCTTCTTGCTTTGCTCTCAAGACGGTAAAGCCAGTGGTCGCAACTTCACCGTCAAGGTCTGGCGGGACAAGAGCGAATTTTCTCAGGTTGGGACGCACGTTTGAGACGAGAACATCATCTGACCGAATGACGCGTTTAGCGCTAGTAGGCGCATCTCTTAATTCGAATGTGTTCACTTCTGTGAGATCTATTCCCTTTTCAGGTGAGACACAGCCGATCTCCACGTATCTGATTTGCTTACCTTCGTCCCAGCCCCGGACAGACTCAGGATTTATTTCAACGACGTCTTCAAGCGACACTTCACGCCAGCTTTCACGCATTTCAGGCGGCCTCAAGAGCTCGGCAAGCAGAGCTTGACCAATTGCCTGGACAGCTTCGGCGTGACTTTCGAGTGCGTCGATGTACGTGTCGATACTTGGGAGAACGGAATCGATGACTTCCACAATGCGCCGCTGCTCGAGGGGGGGGGTATCACGACTAATTGGTCCAAGTAATCGGTGGTGCGGAGGTTTCGGATACCAGTTGTCTGTGACTGGAAGCTGAGTGTCTCACCGATTGAGTGTTTTAACCACATAAGCATGAACAGGAACTTGGACACGACTTTGTTTGGATTAGGCCTTACAAGCTGAACGAAATTCGCGCAAACTGACTCGTCAAACTCGGTATCAATGAAAATCACGCGTCCGACCGGTTGTTTTGGTCCCCCGCCAGATTTCTCTAGGAGAATGTCGCCGTGCTGTAGTTGTCGACTCGCCAGTTGCTTTTTTGTTACTGATCTTCGTGCGGTATTGGCAACGTCTGGCGTACCATTCTTCGTGAAATTAGTTGACCTGAGCACATCAACGTCAACCTCATCTTCGCCAGGTTTCTTACCCCATACACCTCCAATGGTGAGAAGAAGCAACTCTTTGATTGCAACCTCACGCCAGCCTTCACGCATATCCAGCAGCCTTAAGTTGTTCGTCCATAGCAAGCTGGGCCTCCGCAAGCTGTTTTTGTGCTTTGCGTAGATCATCTAGAGCGGCACTCACTTCTATAACTTCAGCTTCTTCTAGCGGGATGTGGCTGTTTATACTGAGGATCCAGTTTTTGGATTCGATCTCGCTTAATCCAACAATCACCTGCTTGATTCCATCGGGAGCAGCCGCGGGATCTTGGTAGGCATCAAGGAGTGCCTTGATGTCGTCATCGGAGAGAACGTTTTGGTTTGTGGCCTTCTCGTACCGCGCAGACCCGTCAATAATCCGCACTTTTCCTTGAAATTCTGGGGCCTTCGTATTGCGAAGGATCAGCAGGCAAGTCGAAATACCGGTGCCATAGAAAAGGTTGGGCCCAAGAGCGATGACGGCTTCAAGCAAGTCGGCTTCGAGGATGTGTTGTCTTATGCGTTTCTCAGCCCCTGAACGAAACAGAGGACCATGAGGCATGACGACACCCACGCGTCCGGTGTTGGGCTTAGCCGAAGTGAGCATGTGCTGAATCCAAGCAAAGTCGCCAAAACCTTGGGGAGGTACACCGCCGAATTTAGAGCGGTTGTGGGGGTCATCCGCCCAGGTTTCCCCTCCCCAGTGTTTTAGTGAAAATGGGGGGTTGGCAATTACTATGTCGAACTGGTTGAGCTTGCCTTCATCGTCAACAAAGAGAGGGTTTCGGAGTGTGTCGCCGCGAATGATCTGGGCATCGTCAACGTCGTGGATATAAAGATTCATCCTGCCGATAGCGGACGAGGTTTGGTTTATTTCTTGCCCGTAGAACCGCATCTGAGCGGTCCTCTTGCCAGAGGTCTTAATTTCGTATGCAGCTTCAATCAGCATGCCAGCCGAGCCGCAGGCTGGGTCGTATATGGAATCGGTTGGCTCGGGAGCAAGTATTTTGACCAGCAGATGCACGACAGCTCGGGGCGTGAAGAATTGTCCGGCAGACGCTGCGTTTTCGTCTGAAAACTTTTTTAGTAGATATTCGTAACCATCCCCGAGCATGTCATTTGGTACTTGGCTCGGTGAGATGTTGTAGCGATGGAAGTACTCGAACAGGCGTTGGAGCCTTTCAGGCGGCATCTTGTTCGGATCAGCCCAGGGGGCATTGCCGAAGATTCCGGCGAGTCGGTCCGGATTTGCCTGCTCGATTTTCTGGGTGATCTCTTGGATGGCAACACCATGGTTTTCTGCGACTCGGCGTAGGTCGTTCCAATGGCAACCTTTTGGGATGTCGAATTTGTGGTAGTTGGCCTCTATCTCTGGTACGAGGTCATCACCCCACTCGGCTACTGCTTTTGCGTGCTCATCGTCCCAGGTGTCCGATAATCGCTTCAAAAAGAGGATCGGGAAAATGAAATCCCGCAGATTGACTGGGTCTACAGGGCCTCGAAGAATGTCGGCGGCTCCCCAGAGCCAAGATTCAAGCTCTTGTTGAGATAGGGAAGGGGGGGGGGCAGCCATCTTGCGCGAACTCTTCCGCGCTAGGAGGCGTTTACAGACGCGTAGCTGGGTGTGGTGGAGCTAAGGGGAATCGAACCCCTGACCTCTTCCATGCCATGGAAGCGCTCTACCAACTGAGCTATAGCCCCGTACCTACTCACAAGTTAAAAAAATCTACCAGCGGCACTTGGTGGTGGTTACCTTCGGGGTGCGAGAATGGTCACAAGAGATTTGCGGAGGTCTGAAGAGTGAGCATTATCGTTGAAGTAGAGAAGCTGGGTGAGGAGATGGAGCGCTTCGGGTATCAGGCCTATTTGCTGAGCGTCAGCGACGACTCCACCGCGCACATAGCGCATCTCACGTTTTCTCTCACTGATGGCGCGCTGCGCTGCGGTGCCAGCAGAACCGCCGCAGGCAACGTCAAGGAACGTCCACGAGTGTCGGTGCTATGGCCGCCGTTTGAAGCTGACGGCTATTCGATGATCGTGGACGGCGACTGTGAATTGTCTAGTGGCACTGCGCTAGACGGCGGCGATGAGCTAGTGGTTAGACCAGTTACCGGAGTGTTGCATCGGCCAGCTGCCTGACTGCTGCTGCCTAACTGCTGCTGCCTAACCGTTGCTGGCTGACCGCTTCTGGCTAAGCCGCTTTTAGATCGTTGAAGATCGTGCTCCAGCGGTCGGAGTCGCCCTCATACGGTGCATAGAAGCTGACCCTGTCCACCACATCGCTGTAGCGGCCCTTCAGTTCTTCGGCCACTTTTTCAGGCTCTGCCACTACCGCAAACGCACTCAAGATGTCGTCGGTGATCATCTGACCCATCTCTACCCATTTGCCTTCTTTAGACATTCCGTTCAACTCGGTTTGCAGATCGCCCCAACCGTGGCAATCCAGCACCGGCCGGTAAGCCGGGGTTGAGCCATAAAAAGCGATCTGTTGCTTGACGCTTTGAGTGGCTTTGTCCATCTGCTCTTCGGTGTTGCCGGTCACGATGAACGACGGTCCGGAAATGGTGATGTCGCTAAGCGAACGGCCAGCTTTGGCAGCGCCGCGCTCCAATGCTGGGATGGTCTCTTCTCGTAGATATTTCTCAGTAGTAAAGCCGTGGCACATAAACAGATCGCAGGTCTCACCGGCGACCTCTGTCATCAGCGGCCCAACGCCAGCTAGCGCCACCTTCGGAGCGCCGTGAGGGTTTTCACCCGGATCAAAGAACGGGCTCATCAGCGTGTGCTGATAGAAGTCGCCGCGAAAGTCGAGCTTCTCTCTGGTGTTCCAACTGTTCCAAATGGCCTTGATTGCGAGAATCATTTCACGCATGCGAGCCGCAGGCTTCGACCATTCCATTGAGAAACGCTTAGTGATATGCGGCTTGATTTGACTGCCTAGCCCCAGAATGAACCGCCCGCCCGAAAGAAGTTGTATGTCGTTAGCGCTGTAGGCCAGCGACATTGGATTGCGAGCAAACCCCACCACGATGCTGGTGCCAAGCTCCACGCTGTCGGTTGCGTGCGCCATCAGCGGCAGCATCGTGAACGGATCGTGGCTGGTTTCGGGCACCCACAAGCCGTCGTAGCCAAGCTCTTCTTGTTTGCGGGAGGACTCCATGATCCCGTCAAACCCGCTAGTTACACCAATACCGCCGTCAACCTTCATAAGCACCACGCTAGTAGGAGCGGCATTTGGTTTTCTAATGTCGCTGCAACGTGCGGCTAATGGCGTGGCTAGCGATACTGGGAACGCATGATTGATGTAACCGACGCAACGTTCAACGAAGAGGTCATCGCGGCCAGCCATAACCAACCCGTGGTGGTGGATCTATGGGCACCGTGGTGTGGTCCCTGCAAGTCGCTAGCACCTATTTTGGAAAAGGCGGTCGCAGACACTGACGGTGCGGTGTTGGGTGCCAAGGTGAACATCGACGAAAACCCAGAGGTTGCTCGCGCCATGCAGGCGCAATCGATTCCGTTGGTGGTGGCCTTCAAAGATGGAGAGCCCGTTGATGGGTTTTTGGGAGCCCAAGGTGAGCCAATGGTGCGAGATTTTGTCTCCAAGTTGTTGCCTGAGCCGTCTCTGTTGGTTGCTGGTGCCGATGTGCCAGACGCAGAGGAAGCGGCTGCGAACGAAGCAGTTGCGAGCAGCCCTGAAGCAGGCAGCGCACCTAAGGTGCAGGTCATAGGACCAGATGGAGAAGCGGTAGGGGCTGTAGAGGAAGTTTCGGTCATTCCAGCCGAACCCAAGCCCGAGTTTGATCTAGCCGAAGTGGAAGCCGAGCTAGAGGCGCTGTTAGCTACCGTCAAAACAAATGACGCAGATCGGCAAAAGTTTGTGGAGTTGCTGGAGCTGCTGGGTGCCGAGCATCCCGCAACCGCTTCTTGGCGCAAGCAACTCTCAGCCACGCTGTACTGATGCAGCCGCAGTCAGCAGTGCTGACACTGCCGATATTCCCGGCGCTGCTGCACCATTAGCACTGCACTGTTTGCCCTGGTTTGAAGCTGCTATCAGTCACTGCGTACTTCACGCAGTTCGCGGTGGCCGCTGGCCTAGGGGTCGTGTTCGGTTATCTGGCCGACCTGCAAGAGCGTTACGACCTGTCGGACCTGTCGCTCGGCATCATTGCCGGTTCTGGGTTTGCTGCGGCACTATTGACTCAGCTGGCACTTTCGCCGTTTGTAGATCGAGGGTTCGCTGGAGGGGTAACAGCGATCGCGATAGCCGCTGCGGCACTGGGTTGTTTCGGGTTCGTATTTGCAGAGCAAACCTGGACGCTGGCTTTTAGCCGAGGTCTGTCAGGGGTGGGCTTGGGGCTGTATTCAATCGTTGCCCGCAAGGCACTAATCGGTATGGACGTAGCTGGCGGCGCGAGGAAGGTGGGTTTCCTGTTGTCATCCGGGGTAGCGGGCTTCATCAGCGGCCCAGCCATCGCATCGTCTTTGGGCACGATCACATTTGAGATGCCATTCATCGTGCTGGGGGTTGTGCTGGTCGTGTCCGGTTCGCTAGCCGCCGTTCTCTTCGGACGAATACCCATCGCTTCTGCCCGCGTCGACTACTCCCAGATAGGCGAGCTGCTTCGACGTCCTCGCATTCAGGCAGCGATCGGCGGCAGCGTTGCGTTGTGGGGTTTCATCGGCCTGTTCGATTCCACTGTCGACCGTTACCTCACAGACCTGGGTTTGTCCGACTTGGAGATAGCGGTCGGACTGCTAGTGATCGGCATTCCGGTGATTGTCCTGTCGCCAAGTGCGGGCACGTTGGGCGAGAGAATCAGTGGCAGCAAGATGTTTGTACCGGCCTATATAGCGATGGTTCCCGCTATTTGGATTTACGGGTTTGTCAACGGCTTGGCGATATTTATTGTGATCGGAATAATCGAGTCTGTGATCGAGTCGTATGCAGCCATGAGCACGCAGGTGCTTGTGTTAGAGGCCACCGGCGCGGAGCGGGTTGCGATCGGCACCGCAGTGATTGAAGCGGCCGGTTTCACCGCTGCTCTGTTGACTGCGTTAATAGGTCCGGTGGGTTACGGCGCTCTAGGTCAGCACAAATTGTTTTTGCTCTGGGCGATCGGCACCGCGGTACCAGTTGCATTCTCCTTGCAGAGGTTGAGTAAGGCAAGGCAGGTAAGGCCAGTTAGCTGAACAGTGGCCGCGTTCGCTCGCGGCGCAAAAATCCCCGCTAGAAATCGCCAAAACCCGTACTACGGTCGGGCGGAGAGTGGATTCCTATACCCCCACCAACTGGCGCTCGGTGGCCAAAGAGATGCGAGACGTCGGACATCGATTGGGATGGCGACCCGTGCTAGGTGTTTTTGCGGCCCTCGGCGCCTTAGGCATAGCTGTGTACCTGTTGGGGGTGCGAAACGGAGCGCCACCTCCGATCGATCTACCGCTGGCTGGTAGCAACGCTGCGGCACTACCGGAAGCAACCTTCAGCGAAACGCCGTCGAATCTGCTGGCGGTGCACATAAGCGGTGAAGTCATTACACCCGGCTTCTATGAAATCACCAGCCCAGCACGGCTGGATGACCTGATCAGAAGCGCCGGCGGGCTAACGCCTCAGGCCGACACAACACGGATCAACCTGGCGCAACCGTTGAGCGACTCCGACCGGCTATTCGTACCGACCATCGGTGAGCCATTGCCAGCAGGCTTAGGCAGCGCAGGCTCATTTTCGTCAGGCGACAGCGGTGCCCTGGTCAACATCAACACCGCCAGCGCGAACCAGCTAACGGTGCTGACCGGTATCGGCCCATCGCTGGCAGAGCGAATAGTCAAGCATCGTGAAACGCACGGCCCCTTCGCTTCGATTGATGCGCTTACGGCTGTCTCTGGTGTTGGTTCGAAAACTGTTGACGGTTTTCGTGACCAAGCCAAGATTTGACTAGTTGCGAGAGGGTTAGTTGCACGAAATAGTCCTCCCGCCTGCTCGCCGCTACGGCGGCCTGGCCGCGGTGAGTGACTATTGGATTGTCGGTTGTGCGATTGCAGCCTTCGCTGGTGCTTGGTTTGCGTGGGAATTGTCGCGCTGGTTGCCGTGGTGGCTCACAGCTTTCGCATTGGTGTTTGCGCTTGTAGCTCGCTTACCAGCGGTGCTCGTTGTTGGAGTGCTTGTGTTGGCTGCCGGTAGTGCCAGCCACGAGCTTGCCCGGTTAGCGCAACCCGCATCTGGCCCCATCGACGAAGGCGTGCTGATAGTGGCCGACCCGAAGTGGCGCCGCGGAGCGTTGAGTCTGCAAGTGCGGGTGTCGAGCACTGGTTACCGCTATCAGGCTTACGCACGCGGCCCAGTTGCTTACCGTCTAGAGGACGCTCTGCTGGGAGAACGTTGGCATCTGACCGGTAAAGCTGAAACGGCTGATGAAGACAGTGGGCGTTACTTGTGGCCTCGCCATTTGGTTGGGGACATCCAAGTCAATGAGGCGCACTTTGTGGATGCCGGCTCTGCACCGTTTCGGTTTGCCAACTCGGTTCGAGGCCTCGTAAGCAGTTCGTCGAAGTCCTTGTCGCAACGCGATCAATCGCTGCTAGCAGGATTCGTTTACGGCGACGACCGAGAGCAGCTGCCCGAAGTGCTGCACGATTTCCGTGCCACATCGCTTACTCATCTGCTGGCGGTCTCCGGCTCCAACGTGGCTTTCGTGTTGTTGCTGGTGGCGCCTTTGCTGGTGCGCCTGAGATTGTGGTGGCGTCTGGTGGCCGTGGTGGTTTTGCTGGCGGAGTTTGCGCTGATTACTCGAGCCGAGCCATCGGTGCTGCGCGCCTGTGTGCTAGCCGCTATGGCCGTCGGAGCACAAGCTGTAGGACGCAGTGCTTCAACCACTCGCCTGCTGGCATTAGCGGTGACGGTGTTGGTGGTGGCCGATCCATTGCTGGTTCATGCGGCCGGGTTTCAGCTATCGGTCGCAGCTGCTGGCGGCATCGTGTTAGGTGCAAGCGCGATTGAACGTCGTCTGCGAGGACCGCGCTGGTTGCGCCTGGCGTTGTCGATAACTCTGGCCGCTCAGTTAGGTGTGCTGCCGGTGCAGCTTTGGCTATTTGGCTCGCTGCCTTTGGTTTCGGTTCCGGCCAACGTCTTGGCGGGACCGATGGCAGGGCCAGCCATGATTTGGGGCTTAGTAGCAGGTGTGCTTGGTGGGCTGGCTGGTGACGCTGTCGCAGCTGTGTTGCATTTGCCTACTCAGTTCATGGTTGGCTGGGTTGCTGCGGTAGCTCGCTATGCGGCCGCTTTGAATTGGCCAGCGATTGAGCCCAGCGAGCTGGTGTTGTTAGCAGGCGTGGTTGCTGTGGCCTTTGCGGCTAGACGATTTGTTGGCCGTGCTTTGCCTACTGGCGGTGCTTTGTTGGCTGGTGGTACTTCGTTAACTAGCCGTGCTTTTTTAACTAGCAAGGCAGCGCGCCTTGCGATTATTCCAGTTGCTTTGGTGGGAGTGTGGTTTGCGGCTAGCACGCACGAGCCGGAGCCTGTGATTTCTACGCACCTAGAAGTAATCGAGGCAAACGGCGGTGCCGATAGGGGAGCCGGTGGAGCAACTGATGGCGTAGTCGGTGGAATAACTGGTGGAGTAATTGGTGGAGTAATAGTGGTGATGGATCGACCAGATCCGGCGTGGGCGTTAGACCGCCTGGCTGATGTGGGCGTGAGAGACATTGATCTGCTCGTGGCACTTTCGTCTAGCCGATCGGGGCGTGAGGCGGTCCGAGCGATCCAGTCGCGTCATCAGGTAGATGAGCTGTGGACTCCACCAGGATTTGGAACGCTTAGTGCCAGCACCTCGAGCGTTCGCGTCATCACCGAGCCGACGCCGCTGCCAGTGCTGCTTGCAAACCGAGCCCTGCTTGTTAATTCTGCTTCGCTGACTAGTCGCACTGCAAACAACGCCGCTGGCAACGTGACAAGCAGAAGTAGTGCGGCTAACGGCATCAGAATGGTTGAACCCAGTGGCGACAACCGGCTGGCCCTGTCTAGCTAGCTCTAGCCAACTGAACCGTCCTGCTCGAACCGTCTTGGCGACAAGAGCTAACTCTGATACGCCGTTGCAACTGTGTGCACAAGCAATCACGCGTCTAGTCGACTCCACTCTGCGACTAGTTTCTAAGCGGTGTCTGGCGGAGGAAAAACCGATACAAAATCTGCCGCACCGGTTATCGGTACGGGCGGTGAGATTCGTCTGCTGACAGGCAGCGATCCAACTCTGCTCACCGACGCAGTCAAAGACACGGTCGAACTGCTAGCGGTGGACATAGATCGCTCAACCAATGTGCATGAGTTTTTTGGCGAGGAATATCTGGTTGGTGAGCTAGTCCTGGCGGCATCTACCCAGCCGCTGTTTTCAAGTCATCGAGTGGTCGTAGCGCGCGAGCTCAGCCGCTTCGGCAGCGCCGACCTTGCGCCGCTGGTCGATTATCTGGCAGCTCCAACGCCTACCACGAGCTTGGTTTTGGAGTGGGGAGCGGGACGGATACCCAAGGCGCTGGACGATGCTCTAAAAGCTGCGGGTGCAAAGAAGGTCTCAACTACTGCCCCCACGCGCAAACCAGACCGCAGAAAGTGGTTAGACGAAAAGCTCGACGAGGTCGGTGTAAACCTTGACTCAGAGGCGGCCCAACTGCTCTTGGCCCATTTGGGCGATGAGATAGCGCGCCTCAGCGGTTTGCTGGAAACGCTGGAGTCGGTTTTCGGCGCCGGGGCCACGCTAAGCGCGCAAGACATTGAGCCGTATTTGGGTGCGGCTGGCCGGGTGCCGCCCTGGGATCTCACCGACGCCATAGACGCGGGCAATATTTCAAATGCGCTGCGCGTACTCCAGCGAATGTGGCAAGCCGGAATGGCTCCCATGCAGGTGATGACATCGCTTGGTAGTCACTACAACCGAATACTTCGCCTTGATGGTGTGGCGATCGGTAGCAACGAGCAAGCCGCTGAGCTGCTCGGACAAAACCCAAACAACAGAGGCAGTGTTTTTTCGGCAGGCAAGGCTCTGGCGATCTCTCGCAAGATGGGGCACGCCAGCATCACACGAGCGGTTGAACTGCTGGCACGAGCGGACTCTGAGGTTCGCGGCGTGTCAGGTTTAGACGACCGCTGCGTGATGGAGATATTGGTCGGTCGGCTCGCTGCAATGTGCAGTCGCCGCTAGCTCAACAAGTCGCCAAACCGCAAAACTAACTAGGCAAGCAAATTTAAGAAAAGCGCCGCACCGCAGCTGCTAGCCGCGACTTACGTCGAGCAGCCTCGTTGCGATGAATAACACCCTTAGTGGTGGCCATGTCAAAGCGCTTTTGCGCTTCACGAGTCAGTTCTTCGGTGGGCTCTCCGGCTTCGGCCGCAGCTAGTACCGACTTCTCACGCGTGTTCAGTTCAGAGAGCACTCCGCGGTTGCGAATACGGCGCTTTTCGTTCTGGCGATTGCGCTTGATCTGACTCTTGATGTTGGCCACGAGGTGTTAGAGGCTACCTTGCGAGGTGGGATGAACCACCAGTCAGCGGAGCCAGCTGATCCGGCCAGTATTCGGAATTTTTCGATCATCGCTCATATCGATCACGGCAAGTCGACGCTGTCCGATCGCATTCTGGAGCTGACGAACGCTGTTGAAGCACGCTCCATGCGAAACCAGTTTCTCGACTCGATGGATCTTGAGCGTGAGCGCGGCATAACGATCAAGGCGCAAAATGTGAGAGTCAGCTGGAAGGGATACACGCTGCACCTCATAGACACGCCCGGCCACGTTGATTTCGGTTACGAGGTCAGCCGGTCGTTGGCCGCCTGTGAGGGAGTGGTGCTGCTAGTTGATGCAGCGCAGGGCATAGAAGCGCAAACTCTGGCCAACTGCAACCTGGCTTTGCAGCACGATTTGGAAATCGTGCCGGTGCTCAACAAGATTGACCTGCCCTCAGCCGACCCCGACCTTTACGCCCAAGAAATCGAAACCGTGCTAGGCATTGACGCCAGCGAAGTGCTCGCCATCTCTGCCAAAACCGGTGAGGGAGTGCCGGAGCTTCTCGACGCCATCGTGGAGCGCATCTCGCCTCCGGGCGGCAACTCGGATGGTCCGCTGCGTGCTTTGATATTTGATTCGCATTTTGACCAATACCGCGGTGTGGTGTCTTCGGTGCGTGTGGTTGACGGCTGCATGAAATCGGGCGAGCGAGTGAAATTCATGCAAACCGGTAATACCCACACGGTGGAAGAAGTGGGCGTGCGAGCACCCGCGCCGGTGCCCACTAGCCAGCTAGGACGAGGCGAGGTCGGTTACCTGATTGCTGGTATCAAAAACGTGGGCCAAGCCAAATCCGGTGAAACCGTTACCACTGCAATCGGTGGCGCGACCGAACCGCTAGATGGCTATGACGAACCCAAGCCGATGGTGTTTTGCGGGCTGTACCCGATAGACGGTGACGACTATGCCGAACTGCGTGAAGCCCTAGCCAAGCTCCAGCTAAACGACGCTTCGGTCACTTTTGAGCCGGAGACCTCATCGGCACTGGGCTTTGGTTTCCGCTGCGGTTTCTTAGGGCTGCTGCATATGGAAATAGTGCGAGAGCGTCTAGAGCGTGAGTTTGACCTGTCGCTGATTGCGACCGCACCGTCGGTGGCCTATCGCGTAACCACTGACGATGGCAAGGTGAGCCAGATACAAAACCCGTCTGATATGGCTGCGGCTGGCTCCATTTCGGTGATCGAAGAACCAATGTTGCGGATCAGTGTGCTGACGCCAGCCAACTACACGGGTTCGGTGATGGAACTGTGCCAGCAGCGGCGAGCCACGCAGTCGGGTATGGAATATCTGTCTCCCGAGCGAGTCGAGCTGCGCTATGAAATTCCGCTAGCAGAAGTTGTAACCGACTTTTTTGATCAACTAAAGAGCCGCACCCAGGGTTACGCCAGCCTGGATTATGAATACTCCCAATATCGCCCCAGCAACTTGGTGCGCGTTGATGTGCTGTTAAACAGCGAGCCGGTTGATGCGTTTTCAACGATCGTGCACCGCGATGACGCTTACGCCTACGGCAAAGCGATGACTGAGAAGCTGCGTGAACTGATTCCGCGCCAGATGTTTGATATTCCAATTCAAGCCGCCATAGGCGGGCGGATAATTGCGCGTGAAACCGTCAAAGCCAAGCGCAAGGACGTGCTTAGCAAGTGCTACGGAGGCGATATCACACGCAAGCGCAAGTTGCTGGAGCGCCAAAAGGCAGGCAAGCGCCGCATGAAGTCCATTGGCAGAGTAGAGGTGCCAAACGAAGCTTTCGTTTCGGCCTTGACGCTAGATAGCTGAGTGGTTTGCCTAATCATGCGTAGCGCATCCAGTCAGTCGCGAATGACCACTTTGCTACTTAGCTACCGCCAGTGATCGCTAGCGTTGTATTAGTTGGAGGCGAGCTAGGAGGCGCACATGGATGAACGCCGTGCTGCGGTGCTGCATGCCGTCGTTGAGAGCTTCATCGATAACGCTCAGCCGGTTGGTTCTCAGACCGCGCTGAAAATGTCAGGCCTTGATGTTTCGGCGGCCACAATTCGAAACGACCTAGTGGCGCTTGAGGCGGAAGGTTTTTTGGCGAAGCCTCACACCAGCGCAGGACGCATACCTACCGAAGCTGGTTACCGCTGCTTTGTAGACCATCTTGAGCCCAGCCAGCTGGATCTTGCTGAGAGGCGCCAGGTAAAGGCTTTTTTCAGGCATGCGCAAGGGCAGATCGAGGAGCGCCTGGCTGACACCAGCAAGCTGTTGTCAGATCTGACTGCCTATACCGCTGTGGTGGTCGCTCCCTCACATGAGCGAGAGATCATTCGTTCGGCCGTTTTGGTGGATCTTGGTGGCGGACGATTGGTGTTTGTGGTTTTGACCTCCTCTGGCGCGGTTAAGCGCTGCCAGGTAGTGCCTGCACCGCAGCGAACCGGATCATCAAGGAACGCCAGCACAGTTGCCGACCCTTCCGAGATCGAAGAAGCTTCAAAGCGCTTGTCCGAGTGCCTGGTGGGCACAGCACGCACAGACGTGTTGGGTGTTTCGCAGTCGGGTAACGCGGCCGTCGACGCTTTGATGGATGCCGCAATTGATTCCTGGCAGCACAACGAGACCGGCGAGCAAGAGCTGTACGTCGGCGGGGCCGCAGACGTAGCTGAGCAGTTTGAAGCCATGTCAACCGTCAAGTCGGTATTGAAGGTTTTAGAAGAGCAGCTAATAGTGGTGCAGTTGTTGCGCAGCCTGGTTGATCGTGGCCTCAGCGTGGCTATCGGCTCTGAGACAGGGATTTTACCTTTGGCCGAGTGCGCGATCGTGGCTTCGCCTTATGAGGTTGATGGTGAGCCCGTTGGCAGCATTGGTGTAGTGGGGCCAACCCGAATGGATTACCCGAAAGCCTTGGCCACTGTCAACCTGGTAGGTGAGCGGCTGGGTGATTCGCTGGCTGCCGACGCAAGCTAGGCCGAGCAATACGAGTAACAGATGCCAGCCGATTATTACGAACTACTTGGGTTAAACCGTGGCGCCACCGTCGCTGAGCTAAAGGCCGCCTACCGACGCCTCGCGCGTGAACATCATCCTGACGCCAACAATGGCGATACCAGCTCCGAAGCAATCTTCAAGGAGATCAGTGAGGCCTACGCAGTGCTGTCAGACCCTGAAGCGCGTGAGCGTTATGACCGCTTCGGTCATAACGGAGTGAAGGCCGGAGCAGGGGGGTTTGACTTCGATCTTGGTTCGATTTTTGACAGCTTCTTTGGACACGATCCGTTTGGAGGTTCGAATCGTCGTGGCCCCGCTGGTCCGCCGCCTGGTGACGACCAAGAAGTGGTGGTGAGACTGAAATTTGCCGAAGCAATATTTGGTACTGAGGCCACGGTCAACCTACGTTCAGCGGTTCGTTGCGATAAGTGCGACGGCGAAGGCACAGCGCCTGGAACGACTCGCTCACGTTGCGGGGTCTGTGACGGTGCCGGCCAGGTGCGCCAGGTGCGTAACAGCGTGTTCGGTCAGATGGTTACCGCTGCTCCTTGTAATCACTGCAGAGGGCTGGGGGAGCAGATTGATAGCCCGTGCAAGAGCTGTCGTGGAGGTGGTGTGCGAACCGAAAAGGTGACTCACACTCTGACCGTTCCGCCAGGGGTTGAGCCAGGTTCGGTCTTGCGAGCGGTCGGCCGCGGTCATGCCGGAGCGCGTGGTGGAACATCTGGCGATCTGTTTGTTCACCTGGAGATGGAGTCCAGCAAGACGTTTGCTCGTGAAGGGCAGAACTTGATCGCGGAACTAAGCATCACGATGCTGCAAGCTGCTCTGGGCGCGCGTGTCAGCTTTGAGACGTTGGACGGGCGAGATGGAACAGAAAAGGTGGTTATCAAGCCCGGAACTCAACCTGGTGACATGCTGCGTTTACGAGGCCTCGGAGTGCCTCGCTCAAATGGTCGTGGGCGAGGCGATCTTCATCTGTTTGTGAAGATCGAAATCCCTCGCAAGCTGACCTCCAAGCAAACCGATTTGCTGGCAAAGGTCGCGCAAGAGCTTGGTGATCAGACTGACCAAGATTTGGCTGACCAGGATCTGGCTGGCGCAGAGGCTGAGGCCGACGCGATACCGGCCTAGCTGACAAAAATTAGCGAGCCAAAGGTAGCGGGACGGTCTTTCGTGTTTGGCGTATATCTCCATGTGCCGTTTTGTACATCTCGCTGTGATTACTGCGCTTTTGCGACCTGGACTGATAAAGCCCACTTAGTCGATGAGTACATGGCGGCTTGCAAACAGCATGCTGCGGCGCTGGCTGATTCATTACCACAGATCTCTTCGGTGTTTGTTGGAGGAGGTACTCCAAATTTGGTGCCGCCTGCCGCTGTGCTGAGCGTGTTGGGAGAGTTCAATCTCAGCTCGGGCGCTGAGATAACCGTGGAGTGCAATCCAGATCTAGTCACCACTGAACAGATGAACGAATTCGCGGCTGGAGGGGTAAATCGCATCAGCTTGGGAGTTCAATCGATGGTGCCCGAAGTGCTGCAAGCCTTAGGCCGTGAGCATGATCCGGCGGCGGTCCACAAGTCCGTTGAGAGTGTGCGATCGGCTGGCATCTCTCAGCTGAACTTGGATCTCATCTTTGGGGGTAGCGGTGAATCGATGGACGATTGGTTGCTTACCTTGTCGCAGGCCGTTGAGCTAGACCCTGATCACATCAGCAGCTATGGCTTGACCGTTGAGCCCGGCACGCCTTTGGCGGATGACTTGGCGCGCCATCCCGACGACGATGATCAAGCCGAAAAATATCTAGCAGCCGATGATGTGCTTGGTAGTGCTGGCTATGAGAACTATGAGATTTCCAACTGGGCAAAGCTCGGCAGTCGCTGCCAGCACAATCTGCTGTATTGGGCACAGGGTGAGTACATCGGCATAGGGGCGGCCGCACACAGCCATCGTGATGGTTGTCGTTGGTGGAATGTGCGCACTCCGGAGCGCTACATAGAAGCGGTCACTGGGGTCGCTGGTGGAGAAATAGGTGAGGTAGCCGCTGGGGTCGCTGGTGGAGAAATAGTGTCTGGTGGAGTAATCGGTGGAGTGTCTGGTGGAGTAATAGTGGCTGGTAGCGAGCGACTAAGCGAAGCCGAGCGACGCGTAGAGAGGCTTCAGCTAGAAATTCGCACTAGCGAAGGGATTGCGACTCAAGACACTCCGAACAATTTGTCGCCCGAAGTTGCTGAACTACTAGAGGCTGGCGCAGATGGCCGTACTCGGCTGACAAGGCGCGGCCGGTTATTAGCCAATGAGGTGGCGCTGCATTTTGAGTGAGGTCTGTCGTTAGCCGTTAGTCGCTTGCTTGAAAGTCGAGCTAGCCGGGCTGGCTGAGTTAGCTGGACTAGCGGGCTAGCCGGGTTAACCGGAGCTAACCAGAAAAGTGCGATAGCGCTGCGTCTGACCAGTGGTGGTTGGGGCTCATCGTTAGTGATTGTTCACCAAACCAGACGACCAGATCATGGCACTGCCGGGCCGGGCTGGCTTCAGCGACATTTGCCAATGAGCTAACCCTCGTGGCACCAGTAGGTACGGATGCCCTAGAGGTTGGTTGTGCTGGGGGAGAGCCGTAGGGCCAAACGGCGAAAAAGAACGCTTCGCCGCTTGTGGGGCGCAGCACGGCTGGTGTTGCAATGCCATCGCAGTTCCAGTCACCAACGGCGACGAGGTCGTCGGTTTGCCCGATCAGCCAACGACGCGTAGGCGTGGCAATAGCGGGCTGTCCTGCGACAACGCCTGCACCGCTATTGGTACCGATCTGGATTTTCTCAGTGCAGCCATCTCCGTTGATATCTAGTTCGCTGGTTGTTGTGATGGTGGCTAAACCTTCGGGCGCAGTGTTAGGTGCTGCTGAGTCACTCGCTGCACCATCAAAGCAGCGCTCTGGAGTCAGACCCGTCACCAATACGCCTGTTGGTCGGCCATCAGCGGTCAAGTTGTTGGTGCCAATTCCTGCACCACCTGCACCAGTACCAGTCTCATCGCTGGCCGAGCTATGAAGGGCACCGGCTTGAGTGTCTGCGGGTAGAGCGACGGAGACGGGGGAAGTGGGTGAAGCGAGCAAATCGGGCGAAGATTGCGAGAATCCAAACTGCCAGACCCCAACCGCGGCCACTAGCGCAGCTGCAGCCAGCCACACGCGACGACTAGGGATTCGTTGCGGCAGCCAGTGCCGTAACGGTTTCGATGATTTTCGTAACCCAGCACTCTCACCAGTCCGTGCAAGCTCTGAGAGATGGGCTAGCCAGCGTCGCAAGTCGGGACCAGCGCCTCTCGCTGTGCTGTCTAGTCTCGGGCTGTCTAGTCTCGGGCCGCCCAGTCTCGGGCTGTCCAGCTTTGGATTACCCAGTCCCGAATTGTTGTGTGCTGCACTGTTATGTATCGCTCTGTCTTGTGCGACAAAGCGAATGCTCGCATGCAGTGCGGTGGCCTCGCGGCGCTGCAAAGTTGTCAGTCCTGCGTCCTCGCTGCGAGCAAGCTCCAGCGTCAACAGCTCAGCCAACGCTAAGACGTCGTCGCTTGTTTCTTCAGCTGACTCGACGACTTCTAAGGCGCTACCAAAGCCACATAACACCACTAGCCCGTTCTGGTCGATCAGCGCATGCTCTGCGGTTACAGCGCCGTGTCGTATCCCGATCTCATGCAGCCCAACAAGCGTGTCGCCTAGCTGTAGCGCCACATCAAGCAAGGCATCCAACGACAACGGAGGCTGCTCGGCTAGCGAAGCGCCCGGCACGTAGGCCAGCATCAGCTCGGATCGATCCTCCAGCTCCAGCAAGCCGCGCAGCTTGACTACGTTCAGGTGGGATGCAGCCTCCAGGAGCTTGGCTTCGCGCCGCAGCAGGTATCGGTCGTCTCCGGCAGCGTGCTTTACCAGGATTGGTGATCCATCAGCGTCGTCTCGGATGGTGGGAGGGCTAAACATCGTCTTAGCCCGACACAGCCACGCGAGCAACAGCGGTTGCGGCGATCGGATAGGTCGGAGAAAGTGCCGTCCAACCAAACGGTCCGATAATTCGCCGGGCTTGGCCGGAGACAGTCACGCTCACTTCGGTAGGGCCGACCACAGCCACATCAACGACGACACTGCCTGGTGCAAACACTGCCGAAAGCTGTTGTTCGGCAGTGCTAGCGATCTCGTCCTGGATGGCGCTTACACGACGCGGTGCAATGCGATAGACGCCGGTTTTTCTCAGCAACACCTCGTCAATGGCCGTGGTTGCGATGTCATTGGCTAGACCGGCTGCGGTTGCTTCGGCTTCGCGCTCAGCCAAGAAGGCGGCCGCGCTGTCGACCATTAGCGCGCCCAGAATCACCACGATCAACACGCCGGCTGGCACCAGCAGCAGCACACTGCCGGTCTCACCGTTCGATGTTGTTTGCTGAGGTGCTGTTTGCTGGGGCGTTGTTTGCTGAGGTGTTGTCGCGCGCCGAAACAGTGACAGCAGCAACTGAGCGGGTCGCCATAAGGCACAGTGCGGTCTAACGAACACAGGTCGCTTGGCCTTCCAAACCGCTACGGAAAGGATCCACCACCTCGCTGTGCTGTGAACGCACCACCACCGGAGAAGGGTTTAACGACAACGGCAAACGCAGGGCCGGAACTTTTTGCGTGGCAGCGAAAGTGGCGCGTTGGCAACGCTGCAAGCTCAGCACGCCGATCGGAGTTACTGAGCTTTCACCCGGCAAGTTGTGAGCGGCGATGGCGGCCTCGCCAGCCTGCACGGCTCGTTTGCGAGCGTCAGAGGGAGACTTACCTGGTTGCTCTACGTAGGTGCGAGTTGCCTGACGGGCAGCGGAAGTGGTGGCCATCTTTGCGTCTAGCACCGCCCATGACTGAGCGAACATCAACGAACCCACCATGAACACGAGCACCAAAAAGGGCAGCACTTCAAACCCGACAACGCCGCGTTCATCCGGCACTGTGCTCGACTACTTGTTCGGTGCGAACCTCAAAGCGCCGTGTGATGCGCCGACTGCCTAAGGAGCTGTCGGAGTCGATCATCAGGCTGGGAGGTTGTACATCCAGGTCTAGGCGCACTACACCACCGTGTGTTTGCCAGGCGATGTTGCTGACTTCTAACGAAGAACCCAAACGGGCGCGCAGCCACGTTTCGGCTTCGGCCACTGCCGTACGAGTTCCACCGCTTGATGCGGCGCGCCTTGCTGCGTCATAACCCAGTGCGCTAACGGTCGACGTTGAGTACAGGTTCACACCAATCTGGACTGCCAAAAACAGGAACATGAAAAATGCCAGGACGCTCCATGTTGAAGCCAGTAGCCCCGTTCCAGTTTCACTCCGCCGATTAGGCGGCCTGCTCATTGCCCGATCTTTGCGATCTCTGAATTGGTGGTGGCTTCCGCGTTTTCCCAAAGCGATTTAAAGCCCACCCACATCAAAGCGCCCAACGAAGCGATGATCAAAACCGCAATGGCGGCCGAGATGACTCCTTCGCCACGCTGATCAAGCCTTGCGAGCCTGGGGACAAAGCCGTGGCTGCGTTGGCTAGCCGAACGGTTACCGCTCCCACCGGCCCAGTGTTTATTTTCCCGGTGTTTACTTGCCCGATCAGCGGTGGTGATTAAGGCCGCAGCAATCAAGGCGAATGCTCCGGTGAGTGCGCTTGTAAACACCCCAGTAATTAGCCCAGTGATTTGCCCAGTAGTTAATAAAGTCAGATTCACTTCACATTTCTTTCTCTTTTTGATTTGGGGGAAGCGAATGGGCGCTTAGAGAGCGCCAAACTCTTTCAAGGTGTCGGTAAACGGGATAGCCAAGAAGATCATCCCTGGCACCAAAGTGGCGACGGTTACCGGTATCCACACTTGTTCGTTTCGCCGCTCGATTCGCTCAACCAAGCGCCGTTGTGATTCACGTCGAATTGATCGAGCTTCGGCCGAAATCAGCGCGCCCAAGTCAGTCGTTTGTTGATGCAACAACAAGATTCCGACCAAGCGATGCACGACAGCTGACTCAATCGCTTTAGCCCACTCACCTAACGCACGCTCCGGGCCCGTGCCCTGAGAGATGCGTGCACACACTCGGCGTAGATCGAGCGCGCATGCACCATTGCTTCGGGTTGCGGCACGTTGCAACGCACCGGTCAACGACATTCCGGCTGAGAAAAACATCCCTAACTGTTCGGCCATCACCGGCAGCTCTTCAAATACACGTTGTTGATGCTGAGCCGATGCTTTCTGCAATCGCTGCTCAATCACCAAGAACACAAGCAGTGGCGCGCCAAACGCAACCGGCAGTGCGACTGCGATCGGCGGAGCCAAAATGAGAACCGCAACGCCAGCAAGCACCGCAGTCAGCATCGCAAGGCCAAGCTGGCGAGTTCGGAACTGAGTTGGTGTCAGTGGAGAGCTGACTCGTTCCAACCGAATTGCTAGATCTTCTCCGATCCCAAAGGTGCGCGATAAGCGTGCGCCCAGGTCGGTAGCCATCGGCCCCAACACGCCTCGGAACGATCTGTTGGTGTCCCCGTACTGATGTGAGCCAACACCCCCACCAACTGTGGTGCCGCCTCCTGCCCGACCACTCCACGTGGTGCTGCTAAATGTCGTACTGCGCGGCAAGAACGGCGCTAGCCGCTCCTCAAGTGGAAGTTGACGAAACCAGCGCATCTCCGATAGCACGAAGGTGATGCCAACCAATGCTCCGATCAAGCTGAGCGCAGCTATGCGTGTCATTGGCTGAACACTCGACGTTCGGCTGGCAAGGACATGATGCTGCTAGCCCAATACCAACAAGCAATCACGACCAAAATGCCGACCGCAACCAGAACCTGTCCGGTGGTGGTTTGGTAAGACGCTCGGCCGCGACCAATACCTAACCCCATCAACGCCATGCCGACTGGCACGGCTAATACAAACACCCGCGCGAAGCGTGCTCCGGCTTGTTTCGATCTCGCATCTTTGCGAGCCGTGAGATCGCCAACTCGATCATCGGACAAATCTCTTAGCCGGCTTTCAAGGTCAACCCCACCTACTGCGTATGCCCCGAGCAAGGTTTCAGCGATGGTGTCGCCGGTGGGGTGTGCGAGCGTGCTTTTGAGCACGCTGATCGCTCGCTCGAAGTTGGTTGTTAGCTGCCACTCGCGTTCGGCAGCTTCAAAACCAAAACGCAAGGATGCTGGTGCTCTAGCTCCGGCCGTAAACAGTGCGGCTGGAATGGACTTACCCGAGTTGGCCACCAACAGCCTGATTTCTTCGATGATGCGCGGCCATGCCTCTTGAGCCTCTTGCAACCGTTTGTGTCGACGCTTGCGGTAAAGCGCAACAGGAGTTCCTGAAACACCCAGCGCTGTAAGCAGAGCGGGCAGCACTCCGCCAAACAATGCCAGCGTGCCAAGGAAAGCTCCAAGGCAGAGAGTGGAGCACGCCAGTGCAAAATCTCTCAAACGAGCGTCGCCTAGGCCAGCTTCATTTAGCCATCGCGCGGTTCGGGTTTGCGGACTCCGCGCTCCGGCGGAATCTTGTGCTGCTTCGTCGGTGCGGGCAAGGCCTCGATTGTCCAGATTCATGCTGAGGCGCCTTACCCGTTTTGGGCCTAACAGCAGAACTATGCCCGCAAGCCCAACGATCAACGCAGACACAACACCTAGCAATGTCGCCGTCATAGACCCGACTCGCCTAGTAGTTCTGCCAGGTCATAGCCCGCGGCCGCCATCTTGGTACCAATACGTGTGGGTAGTTGCCCTGTCCACACCGCTTGGGTGCCAGATGACGCAGTAGCGGTGTCGAAGTGGGCAGTGTCAAAGTGGCCTGTGTTGAAGAGATCTGTGGCGGTGAACTGCACACTGTCAATACCGCCTGCGGGCTCTTCCACGGCCAAAATCCCACTCACCGAAACACCGGTTTCGTTGCGCTGCAGGTGAACCACCAAATCGATGGATTCTGATACCAGGTGGTTCAACGCGCTAAGCGGAACCTCGCTAGCTGTGTCGGCTAGCTGGCACATAAAGCGCAGCCGCGTGAGTGCCTGACGTGCCGAACCTGCGTGAATTGTGGCGTATCCGGTAACACCGCTAGACAGTGTGAGCAACAGTGGCACAGCCTCTTGGTCACGCACCTCACCCACGATCGCTACATCGGGAGCCATGCGCAAGAACCCCGACACCAGTTTTCGTAGATCCACCGCGGAGCGCTCGGCGCGGGCAGCTCGGGTCTGCATACCGGCCACATTCGGTAGCGGAATGTCCACCTCAAACACTTCTTCGGCCGTAACAACTCGCAATGAATGATCGAGTTCGGCTGCGCAGCAAGACAGCAACGTGGTTTTACCGGTGCCGGGAGAACCAGCAATCAATATCGACAGCCGCGAGCGCACGGCGGCTCGCAAAAATGTTGCGATCTTTGATGAGATGGTGCCCGCTTCGGTCAACTCATCTAGAGATCTGTAAGCAACACCGGTGAACTTGCGGACGTTAAACATCAGGTGCCCGCCACGACTGATGTCTTCGTGCACGATGTGCAGACGGGCACCGCTGTCAAGCTGAGCGTCTTGGAGCCCTTCACCCGGGTTCAGAGTGCGGTGTGCATCCGAAGCGTCGTCCAAGATTTTGGTGAGCGTGCGGCGAACGTGATCATCGTCGTGAAAGACGTCGTGGTGATAACCGCTGGGCCCGCGATGACGCTTGACGAAAATCTCCGCCGGAGCATTCACCATGATTTCCCAAACGTCTTCGTCTGCAAGCAACGCCTCGAGCGGGCCGTAGCCGAGCAAATTTCGGCGGATTCGCTCGACTACCAGAGCGGTGTCGGTTAGTTCAAATTCACGCCTGCCTCTTTTGAACTCAAGATTCCAGCGCCGCACCTCCTCGACTACTAGTTCGGTAAGGCGAGCGTCGGCCTGTGGCAAAGAGGGGTTGAGCGCTAGCTGTTTGGCACGCTCGTGGACGTCGGCCTCTATCTGCACCAACGGAGAAGATGAAGCCGAAGATGGGGGTGAAGATGATGCAGACATGGCTGTTGCAACCAGCGAGATAGTGGTCGTGTCGCTCATGCTGTTTGCCTTAGGGCCAAGCTGCGCGAGTTGATTTCAAGCGTTCCGAGCAGACCATCGACTGCTGTCAGCGCCGGGGTGATCAGTTGGTTTGGTAACCGAGTGCCGTTGCGATGAGCGTCGTCAACATGGCGTAGCTCGGGGCTGTGGGCGGCTTTACCAAGGTGGCTGTTATGGGACAGCAAACGCGAAACCGAGTGGGGGTGTTGGCGCGCACCGCTACGAGAACGTAGGCGAGTGATGAGTGGTCGAATTCGGTGCGGTGCAACTCCCAGCGAGTGAAGGTCGTCGATTAGCTGCAGCATTGACCGAACCCCGACCAGTGATGCCGTCCCGATCACTAGCACTGCGTCGGCGACCTGAGCCACATGCCGGGCAGCCAGATTGCGCGTTTCAATATCAGCGCTTCCGGTTTCTGATTTGCCCTCGAGGTCGTCGTCTAGGTCGGTGATAACCATGCGATAGTCGTGACGCATGGTTGTTATCGCTTCTTGAAGCGGCTTAAGCCGCAAGCTGGTCCAATCACGTCGACGACGCATACCTAGCAGCAGGTCATAGCCGCGTTCTGCTACCTCATAGGCAAGATGGCGAACGCCTGGTGCTTCGTCTGCAAGCGAGTCGGTAGCTGCACCGATTTTTGTACCGGTCGTTGCGCTTTGCAAGGTTTCTGTTTGAGAGCTGCCGGCTCCAGCACTGCCATACGTGCTTGTATATTCGCTTACCAGCTCTTGGATGCCGGGCACCACGTCGGGCGAATCGTGCAGCAAGGCTTGGTCGCCGTAACGCGAGAGATCAGCGAGCAACACCGCTCCGGTTCCGAGCATGTCAGCGAAGCCTTGCGCTAGTGCTATGGCCGTGGTTGAGGTGCCGCTACCAGGGCGGCCCAGCACTGCGACAAGATGACCGTCGTTGTTGGCAGAGTGATCTGCACCGGCAGCGTGATTGTCGCTGGCAGTGTGATTGGTTGCGAAGGTGTGGTTGTCTGCGACAGTGTGATAGTCGCTGGCGGTGTGATCGCGCCTTGCGCTCGCAGGGCCAGGTCCCTGAGAAGTCGTGCCCTGAGGGCCAAACCCCTGAGAGCCAGATCTCTGCGAGTCAGGTCTCTGAAAGCCAGTGCCCTGAGACCTAGTGCTGCTGGTGTGCTCAAAGATTTGGCGATCGCTGGTCTGTGGCTTTGTTGGAGCATCTCTGTGCTGCCCAGAGACTTGTTGCACTGGGTTTTGTTGCACAGAAGCTTGCAGCGCTTCGGTTAATTCTCGGTGTCCGAAATCCGGGGACAGACAAATTGCGCCCGGTGTCGCTTCCACCGGCGGGCTATCGGCAGCATCAGTGGCTGCCCCGACCATTATTAACACCGCTCGGGCAGCCCTTACGGCATCTATCAATTCAGTGTGGCGCTGCAACAAGGACGCATCAATAATCAGACCTAGAGGAAGAGGATCTCCCTCTTGGGAGCCGGGGTTTGAAACAACCGCTAGCCGACCTGTTACTTCTTCGACCGATACGCATTTGATGAAATCCAGCCGTATCGCACCGGAGACCGACCACTCGGTAACCCGTCTAAGCCAAGCCGCACGTGGAGGGCCAAGCCCTAGTGCCGTCCATCGGGCACCGTTTGAGACCGCGCTAGGAGAGCTCATAGCGCTCTATTCGCATAAGCGGAGCCCTTACCAAGGTCACCACGCCTTGGTCTGTGGCAGCAACGATCTCAAGCACGGTCTCGTCGGACGCCACTGCCAGAGTTACCGCAACAGTGCCAAAGCCCAGACCGCCTTCACCTATCTCCGTTAGCGACAGCACCTGAGCATCGGTTGCGATACGTCTAGTCGCCGCGCTCGCGCCGGTGCCGTTGGTTGCCACGATGTCGATTAGTTCGCCCGGTCGTAGTTGGCCGTTTAGTGCTCGTGCTAGCTCGATCTCGAAAGACAGCTCGTAGCGCGACGTCACGCCAGCTGTGCCGTTAACACCAGCGTTGCTAACGCCAGCACTGTCAAACACTGGTCTCACATCAGAGGTTGAGACCAGTTCACCCGCACCGACAAAGCCGATAGCGATCGCCCCTAAGACCTCAGCATCATCGGACGAGCCGAATGTCGTAGCGGCGATGCCAGCAGGCAGATCGATTGCCTGCAGACCGACATGGTCGGAGGTGATGACGGTGCCAGGAGCAACGTCGGAGACGGCGACGATGTAATGCGTTGATGGTGTCGCCGTACTGAGCGTGTAAGACCACCAAAGCCCTGCAACAGCCAGAGTGATCAGCACGCCACCCAACAGCGCTCGCATGCCGGGCCAAACGCGACGAGGGCGGATCTTGCCAGCGCTTCGATGAGCTGTTCTGCGACCTGATCGGCCCAGTCCTGTTCGATTCGCGTCAGATCGTTCCGGCCGATTCTGCCGTAAGCGCCTACCCTGCTCTGGTTGATTGGCGGACGCCTGGTACCGATGGCCTTTCGGGATCTCTGCATCCATGTCGGCGATCCTTAGGCAGAAGCCAAAGATAATCAAGCGGAATTAATTGGAGGATGCTTGGGCGAGTCACTATGGGCTGCTGTGTCGCCCAGTTACTTGCTTTCGCCTGACTGGCGCAGAGCCCATGATCAACGGCGGGTAGTGCCAGCGATAGCGGTGCTGCTTGGGATCGGTTTGACAGGCGCGTTCGTAGTCAGTCTGCTGGGGCCGCTCGCAACCGAAGCGGGTTTTGAGAGCACGCTGGCCGAGGAGTTAGACGACCTCAGTTTGGCTGTGCAAGCGCTGACAGTGGTGCTGCTGGCGCCCTTGGCTGAGGAGTTTTTATACCGCATGGTGCTTAACGAGCGCCTGTATTTCAAATGGCTTGGTCATCTAGGGCTGCTTAGTTTGATATGCGTTCTGATCACCCTGCTAAGCCCACCCGCTCTGCTGTACACGCCGCTTTTGGTGCTAGCCGCAGTGGCGTTTGCGATTCTCAGGGGGATACAACTGTCGTCCGCGCCAGAGCTAGGGGACAGGTTTATGAACTGGTGGGCGCAGCACCCGCGCGTACCCGTGTATGCGTCGATAGCTGTTTTTGCCGCCGCTCACCTGTCGAACTTCGATGTGGATTGGTCGCCGCTGGCGGTAGCGGCGATTCCTGTTGCGGTAGCGCCGCAACTTTGGCTAGGGCTTACGTTCACCATCGCCAGGGTTCGTTACGGCTGGCTGAGCGCGGTGGCTTTGCACGCCGTGCATAACTCGATTATCTGGGCGATTGCCTCGGCCCTGACGGAATAGTCCCGGCAGTTCGCGTTAGTCGACCGGAACTTCTTCGGCCTCAAGCGCAGCATCTGGCCCGTTAATACCTACTCCGACCCCAGATGGCTCCAACAGATCGGTGTCGATGTATTCACGAGGCGGTAAGACCGTTTCACCCTCAAGATCGATACGTGGCAACCAACGCAACGATTTTGGGAACCACCAATTCCTGTCGCCCATTAGATGCATCCACGCGGGTACCAGCACCACTCTCACAAAGAAAGCATCAACGAAGATCGCGGTGGCCAAACCCAGGCCCATCATCTTCAGCACCGGTTCAGGATTGGTAACGAAGCCTCCGAACACCGTGATCATGATCAAGGCCGCTGAAGTGATGACGCGAGCCGTAGTCGAAATGCCAATGATCACGCTGGTGTTGTTGTCGTTGCTGTGCAGGTATTCCTCACGCACACGACTTAACAAGAACACCTCGTAATCCATTGAGAGCCCGAACAAGACCGCAAACATCATCATCGGGATGAACGACACGATCGGTACTGGCTCCGGCACTCCGATAAGTGACAGGCCCCAGCCCCATTGGAACACCATCACCAGCACGCCGTAGGCCGCTCCGATCGACAGCAGGTTCAAGATGGCGGCTTTGATGGGAACGAAGATCGACCGGAACACAAGCAGCAGCAAGATGAAGCTCAGCAAAATCACTCCGCCGATGAACCACGGAAGGCGAGCTTGTACGCGCTCACCTAGATCAGAGAAGGTGGCCGTGGCACCACCAATATGCGCTGCGTCAGAGTTTGAAAGCACTTGGGTAAACACTTCGCCGCGCAGCCGATCAAGCGTGTCGATTGTCTCGGACGACTGCGGGGAGGTAGTAGGGAATGCCTGCAATGTGGCGGCTCGACCGTTAGGGGAAAACACCGGCTCACCGACGTTTTCGATACCTGCATCGGAGCGGATCGCTGCGGCAAGGCGAGAGATCTCGCCAGCACCACCGGACAGTGCCTCGGTTTCGATGGCAATCAGAAACGGTCCGTTAAAGCCTGGGCCAAACGCTTCTGACAGCAGGTCGTATGCCTGTCGTTCCGTATCTTCGGCTGGTTGATTGCCCAGGTCTGGGAAGCCCAACTCAAGCTTTAGCACGGGTGCTGTCAACGCCAAGAGAACGATCGCGCCACCTATCAGATACCAAAGCGAGCGGCGTGAAACGTGGTTGCCCCAACGTTCCCAGGCCTTTGACACCTGCGGTGTCAGCTTTAGGTCTGATCCGGAATCCAACGCCGCACGAGCGGCTTGCGCTGCGGAGTGCCTTACGGTTTTACGTTGCTTGCGAGGGATAACTCGATAACCAGCCCAGCTCATCAGTGCTGGTAGAACGGTGATCGAAGCCAGCACCATCATCAACACGATGATCGATACCGAGATACCGGCTGCAGTGAGAAACGGCAGCCCGGCAATAGCCAAGCCCAGGATCGCAATAACGACGGTGCCGCCTGCAAAAACCACTGCCAAACCTGCGGTTGCGTTGGCGCGCCCCGCGGCTTCAACGATGGTCAACCCGTCGTGCAGTCCTTCGCGATAACGCGTGACCACAAACAGTGCGTAGTCAATGCCGACACCAAGACCGATCATTCCCGCAAGCTGAGGAGCCCAGGACGGCACATCAAGCGGTATTGCTACCAACCCCATGATGCCGGCAATGCCAATAGACAGGCCAAAGACTGCGATGCCGAGCGGCATCCCCATGGCGGTGAGGCTGCCAAAGGCCACCAACAGAATGATTACCGCTGCGATGATTCCTGCTAACTCGCCAACACCGGTCTCGGGCTCTTCCGCAACGCTGTAAATCTCACCGCCATATTCGACACGCAAAGTCTCTTCGCCAAAACTGGCGATGGCGGAGTCTCCCGCTTGCGCCAGTTCAGTAATCAACGATGGGGTTGGTTCTAGAGCAGGATCAAACGCCAATGCAATCAGGCCGATCGTGCCATCGGTGCTTATGGTTTGTCCCGCTTGTGGAGGATTTACCGACACGATCGAGTCGGCACCGCCCAGTGCTGCTACCAACGTGTTAACAGCATTGGCCTGAGCCGTGTCGTTAAGGGTTGTGCCAGCGGGTGACTGCACCACCACCTGCGCAGTTATACCGGAAGCGTTTGGAAACTCTTGCTCCAAGAGGTCGTAAGCATCTTGGCTGTCTAACCCGGGAACCTCAAACGAACCGCTCAGCTCATTCCCGAAGACGCTGCTACTCGCGATTAGCACCACCGCGGTTGCCAACCACGCCAACAGTGTTCGAGTTCTGTGAGTGGCGCACCAGCGACCCAATCGGTAAAGAGCGACAGTCACGGCGCTCTAACCTACCGAGGGATATGGCGGCTCTTAGCTAAGCGTGATACTCAATATTCATAACACCGCCACACGTACAAAAGTGCCGTTTGAGCCACGTGTAGCCGGGGAAGTGTCGATGTATGTGTGTGGTCCGACGGTCTATGACGTGCCGCATCTGGGGCACGGACGCACCGCTCTGACTTATGACACCATCCGCCGCTATTTCATCTGGCATGGGTTCAAGGTGACGATGGCCTCGAACATCACCGACATCGACGACAAGATCATTGCGCGTGCTCTAGAGGAGGATCGCAGCGAGCCTGAAGTGGCCATCGAGTTCACCGCGGCCTACGACCTAGAGATGCAACGACTAGAGGTGTTGGCTCCTGACAGCCGTCCGCATGCAACGCAATTCATTCCGCAAATGCTGGAAGTGATTACTCAGCTGATCGAACAGGGTGTGGCCTATGCGGTGCCCGAACGCGGTGTGTACATGTCTGTTGAGGCGGTGAGTGGTTACGGCGAGTTGGCCGGTCGCAACACCGATCAGCTGCTGGAAGATGCGGGTAGCCGGGTGGAGATTGACCCATACAAGCGCTCACCGCTGGATTTTGCCCTGTGGCGAGCAGCTCAAGAGGGCGAACCAGCGTGGGAGACACCGTGGGGGAGAGGCAGACCAGGCTGGCACACCGAATGCGTGGCTATGTCGCAGGCTGCGCTCGGAGAGGGTTTTGATATTCACGGCGGCGGCGACGATCTCGTGTTCCCGCATCATCAAAACGAGTGGGCGCAGGCGCAAGCACTCGGGCAGGAGTTCGCTCGCTATTGGGTGCACAGCGCGATGGTGAACGTCGGTGGGAAAAAGATGGCGAAGTCTGTGGGCAATTTCACCAACCTGTCCGAAGCGATCGATGAGGTGGGACCGCGCGCTGTACGAATGGCAGTGCTACAGGCGCACTACCGCAAGGCCATGGAGATGGATACTGCTTCTTTGAAGGCGGCAGCCGCAGCCGTAGAGCGGATAGACGCGTTTGCTCGCCGTGTGGTTGCAGCAGACGCAACGAGAGATGTGGATATTGAAATGGTTGCAGAGGAGCTGGCGCAATTTGATGCGTTAGGTGACGCCGACGCCACTCGACCTGACTACGCCCAAATAATGAGGCGTTTTGCAGCTGTAATGGATGATGATTTCGCTACTCCCACGGCGCTTGATATTGCCTTTAGCACCATGCGCATGGTGAACGCGGCCCTAGACCGCAACGACCCGGACGCGGGTGATAACTCCGCGGCTAGTAGCACGGTGCAAGCAGCGCAAGCGGTGATTGACATCTTCTCTGTGCTCGGGCTAACGCCGGTAATTGGCTCCGAGCAAGGTGGAGAAGATGGAACGGCCAGTGCAGGTACGGTGGGAACCGGAGCGGCAAGCGCTAGCGCAGCAGATGCTGGCTTAGCGGTGCCGGAGATCGAACGGCTTATCGCAGATCGCAAGCAGGCACGCGCGGACAAAGACTTTGCCAAAGCTGACACTATTCGTGATGAGCTAGCCGCGGCCGGAGTGGTGATTGAGGACACTCCTGCTGGTGCAACCTGGAGGCGAGCATGACTGAACCGGTAAGCACTGGGCCAGCAAGCCTCGGCTTTTTGGAGCTTGAAGAGCACGGAGCTGACACCTACTTGGGTGAGAGTCCGGAATATAAGTGGGGACGAATCTATGGCGGGCTGGTGGTAGCGCAGGCACTGCGGGCGGCCATGAACACCATCGACAGCGAAGGCCACACCGTGCATTCTCTGCATGCGTATTTCATCCTTGGTGGTGATCCAAACGAACCCGTTCGTTACGAGGTAGCGCGCCTGCGAAATGGGCGCAGCTTTAGCACTCGGCAAGTTGTGGCACGCCAAAGCGGCGGCGCCATCTTGAACTTGTCCGCCTCGTTTCAGCGCCTCGAGCAAGGACCTGACATTTCAACCAGTGCCTTAGTGAGCGACATAAAGATGCCCGAAGAGCTTGAATCGCTCGACTGGGGTTTAGGCATGGATGCGCGCACAGAGCTTGAGAGCACGGATCCGCCACGGCATCGATCGTGGGCGCGCTACACCGAGCCCATCTCAGATGATCCGTCCGAGCACTATGCGGCGTTGGCCTATCTGTCGGACGTCAACGCAATGGATGCCGTGATTACGGCGCATCCAATGCAGCGCGGTGATCGTCATTGGGATGACGTCTATATGTCGGCGTCACTGGATCATTCCATTTGGTTCCATCGTGCGGTTCGCGCGGACGAGTGGTTGCTGTTTGATATGCGGCCGCATCAGATCATCGGCACGCGCGGATTAGCGACCGGTGACGTGTTTACGCAGTCGGGCGTGTTGGTGGCGACGATCGCCCAGCAAGGACTGGTGCGGCTGCGGTCTTAGAGCTAGCCGAGCATGGGCAGCTACCTACCTAGCCGCCGCGACGTTTGATCCAGTCGTCAATTAGCCAGCCTGCTATGGACATCCCGCCGCGTGGGCACGGCGGCAGGTTGTCGACGGTGAACCAGTCGGCTTCAACTATTTCTTCTTCGTCAATGTCTATTTCTCCGCCAACCCAATCGCACTTAAATCCACACATGAGCGAGTGCGGGAACGGCCACGGTTGGCTGCCGAAGTAGCTGATGTTGGTTACCTCAACAGAGACCTCTTCGTTTACCTCGCGAGCAACGGCATCTTCCAAGCTTTCTCCTGGCTCAACGAACCCAGCCAGAGCGCTGTAAAAGCGTCCCGGAAACTGTCGACCCCACGCCAGCAATGCTTCCTCGCCCCGCTCTACCAAAACGATCATTGCGGGGCTTAGCCGCGGGAACGCCAGGTGCTGGCATTTACCGCAGAGCTTGCCCCGGTCAGACGGGTTGGTATGGGTGGGTGAGCCGCAGCGGCCGCAGAACTGATGTGTCCGCTCGTAGTGGGTGATTTGTTCGGCGCGACCTGCAACTTGCCACTCCTCATCGGGGATGCGCCCGTATAGCTCTCGCAGGTGAACCGGCTCGAGGTCGCTATCACCCAATAGATCATCAGCGTTGGTAGCGGAGTCGATCGGGTCCGCAAGATCTAGAGCCCAGACGCCAACTTCGTCAAGCACTCCGAGAAAGGTTGGTGTTGCTTCGGGGGCAGGTGACTCAGCACTGCGGAACAGACCATTGCCCGGTTCGACATACACAACTCCCTCTCGCACCGGAATCCACACGCTGCTGCTGTGGTCAAGGTGGTCGGCTGGCTGGGTTTGAAGGGTGAACACTGCTGGAAGTTTTAGCGCTTGTTGGGCCGAACGTGGCGAACAACGGTGACGACACGCCCGTAGATGTTGACCTCGGATCGCTTGTGCTTGGTTGGCTCAACGGCTGGGTTAGCCGCTTCAAGCCAGACGGTGTTACCGCGTGACCTATAGCGCCGAACGTTTGCAACTGAGTCGCCGTTAGTTGGCGCATCGTTAGTCGGCCCAGCGACTACCAGATCACCGTTGGCAAATTTGGCGTGGGCTTTAGCTGAGCCGGTTGGGTTCGCTGCTACGCGCACCACTACGTAGTCGCCATCCAAAATGCCGGCTTCTGTCATTGAGTCATCGCGCATCCGCAGCATTATTAGCTTGCCTTCGCCGGTGAGGTCGGCTGGCAGCGGATACAAGGCTTCCACGGCGGTCATATTCGCCATATTCCTTGCGTCGTTGACAAGAGGTACATGACGTGTGGGGCGTCGCTCGCCACGCATTCCTGACTGCCAGTCAAAATTGACTTGTAGTGCGCGTTGTGTGCTTTTGTCTCGCTGCAGCCATCCGTTCTCTTGCAGGCGTTTCAGGTGGTAGTGCGCGCTGGAAGGTGACTTGAGATTTACCGCCTTACAAATCTCGCGCACAGAAGGCGGGTAGCCGCGACGACGCGTCTCAGTATCTATGTATCGCAGAATCTTTTGCTGCTGTTTGGTGATCTGGTCGCGCTCAGACACGGTGTGGTTTCTGTGTTTTCACTTGGCTGTGCTGGGATGTCTGTTCTCAGGGTCTCACATAGCGCATATACAAATAGTCATCTTCGGTAGCTAATTGAGCTAGTCGAAACGCGCGCAGTGCGAGATTTGGCGGCTGGATAGCGGGTGAGGCCATTGAGCTGGCAGATGTCGCTGAGTTGGCAGGTATTGCTGACGCAATTATCGGTGACGCAATTACTGGTGACACAGTCAGGTTGATCTCGTCGACTAGATCGTGAGCTAATAACTGAGCGCTCAACGTCGGGCCGCCCTCACAGAGCACGGTTTTGGCACCCATCCGGCCAAGCTCATCCAAAGCGAAAGCAAGATCAACGCCTTTGCCTTTGGAGTCTTTGTTGGCCGCGCTCGCTGAATTGCTTTCTGAATCGTCTGAGTAGCCGGCACTCAAGATCGCTGGTGTTGGGTCACTTAACGAGGTCAAGGAACGTAGCGGCACGAACGGCGATATTGGCTCGCTCTGATTTCCGGTGACATCAAAGCTGGTTCCAACAGAGTCGGTTCCAACAAGGCCAGGCTCGTTGGAGCTAGTGACAACGATCGGCAGCCGGTCGTCAGGCCCGCGCGAAGGTTCGAACAAAGCAGTGTCAACAAGACTCTGCGGCGAGGAAGTAACCAACGCCAAGCGCGGACCGCTCTCGGGCCGGCTGTAGCTCTCGGCTTCCGCGGTCTTGCGGCCAACCAGCAAAATATCGGCATTCTGGCGAAGCGCAAGCAGCAGAGATTTGTCCACAGAGTTTCCCAGAGGCCTTGAAACACCGTCGATGCTGAAGCCTCCAGCGGAGCTCATGATCATGTTCATAAACAGCCACGGCCGGCTCGTGTTGGAACGAGCATCTGAGCCAGCAAAGGACTCCGTGTCTATTTCGTGTGGTGGCCCAGGTACTAAACGCAGCACATAAGAAGCTTGCCAGTAACGCTTGTGCATAAGATTTATGCACAAGCTGCGCACAAGTTTCTCGTACTCTGCAAGGCAGTGGCGGCTTGCCTAAGGCGCGCAAGCATCCCCTAATGTGGCAGCTACATGGTTACTACTTCACCACCCAGCGTTTCCGCTGAAACAACGCCCGGTTCTCTAGGGCTTAAGCACCACTTCACGCGCCCGGGAGAAGACCCCTATGACTCCGTTAGCTGGGGTCTGCGAGACGCAAAAATCACCAACCATCTGGACGGCTCGGTTGTCTTTCACCAAGAAGACGTAGAGTTCCCACTTAGCTGGAGCGTCACCGCAGCCAACATCGTGGCGCAGAAATATTTTCGCGGAACGCTCGGCACGCCCGATCGCGAGCGCTCCCTGCGACAGGTGATCGACCGCGTCGTCAACACCATCACGCAGTGGGGGATTAACGACGGCTACTTCGACGAAGACGAGAGTGCGATCTTTGCCGCTGAACTGCGATGGCTGTTGCTGCACCAACGAGTCGCCTTCAACAGCCCGGTTTGGTTCAACATCGGTGTGATCGGTGTGCCTCAACAAGCTTCGGCGTGTTTCATCCTGGCCGTTGAGGATCAGATGGAGTCGATCCTCAACTGGTACGTAGAGGAGGGTCGCATCTTCAAGGGCGGATCGGGAGCGGGCATCAACTTGTCGGCCATCCGGGGCTCTCAGGAGAAAATCGCTGGTGGAGGCGACGCCAGCGGCCCAGTCAGTTTCATGCGAGGAGCCGATGCTTCGGCTGGCACCATCCGCAGCGGAGGAAAAACTCGTAGAGCCGCCAAGATGGTTTTGCTTGACGTTGATCATCCCGACGTTGAGGGGTTTATCTGGTGCAAGGCTCGCGAAGAGCGTAAGGCGCGATCGCTAGCTAAGGCCGGATTTGACATGAGCCTTGATGGCGAAGATATCTTCTCGGTGCAATACCAAAACGCGAACAACTCTGTGCGCTTGTCGGACGAATTCATGGCCAGCGTGGAAGCTGGTGACACCTGGGATTTGAAGGCACGAACCACAGGGCTACCTCTTAAGACCTTGCCTGCGCGCGATTTGTTCAGCCAGATTGCGGCGGCTGCCTGGGAATGCGCCGATCCGGGTGTTCATTTCTCTAGCACCATCAACAGCTGGCACACCGCTCCACACACCGGACCGATCACCGCTAGTAATCCGTGTAGCGAATATCTGCATCTAGACAACTCGGCCTGCAACCTGGCCAGCATCAACCTGTTGCCGTTTGCCGACAAGCCAACAGGCTCTGGGTCCGCTACTGCCGTGCCGACCTTTGACGTCGCAGGTTTTGAAACCGCTGTGCGCGTTACGTTTGTGGCGCAAGACATTCTTGTTGGCCGGGCGGACTATCCGACACCACGGATAGCTGAAACCTCACACCGTTTTAGGCAGCTCGGGCTGGGCTATACCAACCTGGGTGCGTTACTGATGTCGTTCGGCGTTCCGTACGACTCCGTGCGGGGCCGCAACTTGGCAGCCGCAGTGACTGCCTCTCTGTGCGGCCAGGCCTACGCAACTTCGGCTGACCTGGCGGCACGTTTAGGTCCATTCGAAGGCTTGGCTGAAAACATCGCGCCAATGGAAGCTGTGTTGCGACGGCACCAGGCTGCGCTGGAACAGATCAACTCAGAGCAGATCAACTCAGAGCAGATCGACACAGAGCAAACCAATGTCGGGCAAAGCAGTACCGCTGAGACAAGTGCCGTTGAAATCAATGCCGCTGAAACGAATGCGACTGGGGCGAATGCGGTCGGGGCGGGCGAAGTAGCTGCCTGGACAAGCTCAACGGTCACGGCGGACCTGCTAGCTGCGGCTCAAAGAAGCTGGCAGCACGCAGTCGAAGGGTGCGTAAGCCACGGAGTTCGCAACTCCCAAGCAACCGTTATTGCGCCCACCGGCACGATCTCGTTCATGATGGATTGCGACACCACCGGCATCGAACCAGACCTTGGCCTCGTGAAACACAAGAAGCTGGTGGGAGGTGGCGATCTCACGATCATTAACCAAACACTGGGAACAGCACTTACGCGCCTGGGTTATGACTCAAAACAGAGAACGGCGATCGAAGCGCACGTGCTAGAGCACGGCACCATCACCACCGCACCGGACCTATCGCCTGAACATCTGCCGGTGTTCGCATGCGCCATGGGCGATGACGCGATTAGTCCGAAGGGCCACATTCATATGATGGCGGCCTGTCAGCCGTTCATTTCTGGAGCCATTTCAAAAACGGTGAACCTGCCGGAGTCAACCTCGGTTGCTGGCATAGAAGACCTACTGATGCTGTCTTGGCGCACAGGTTTGAAATCGGTTGCGGTTTATCGCGATAACTGCAAGGTTGCCCAGCCGCTATCGACCGGTACGGCCTCTGACTCAGAACCGATTACTGAAACTGCCCAATCGGAAACCTCTGCAAGTGCGCAACAGAACGGCACCGCAACGATCGCATCCAGCATTGCCGAACGTGTTGCCTCTGTCGGCGTTACGCCCACGCGTGAGCGAATGCCGCGCACACGTACGTCTCGCACACTGTCGTTCCGAGTCGCAGACTGCCATGGCTTTATGACGGTGGGTGAATTTCCCGACGGCCGTCCCGGTGAGATATTCCTGACCGTTGCCAAACAGGGCTCCACGCTGGCCGGAATAATGGACTCCCTGGCTATTTCGGTCAGCCATGGATTGCAATACGGCGTGCCGCTGCGTTCTTACGTCGGAGCGTTTGTAAATGCGCGCTTCGAACCAGCCGGCATCACCGATGACCCGCAGATCCGTATCGCTAGCAGCCTGGTTGACTACATATTCAGGCGCCTTGCTCTTGAGTACCTGCCCTTTGATGAGCGTCGAGACTTAGGAGTACTTTCGGTGGATGAACGCTCCGAACCGAACCTGCCAGGTTTGGAAACGGCGATGGTAGAAACTTCGATTGGCGCTGAGGTGGCACTAGATCCGCTGCAAGACACACGAATGGCCTACGGAGATGGCAGCCCAAACGGCATGCCAAACGAATACGACTCAACGGCCGTGCAGCAGGCTCTGCCGGTTCGAACTCCGGCTAACACGATTAGTTCTGACGCGCCCTTGTGTATGAGTTGCGGTGATCAGATGCTGCGGGCGGGTTCATGCTTTGCTTGCCCGTCCTGCGGAACTACCAGTGGCTGCGGCTAGCCCGGCTCCGGCTGGGCAACAACCAGGAGCGCACTGATCGGGTCGCGCGCCAAGCCCGCCCATAGCGGGACGGTCGTCTCGCAGACCGGCTGTTTCTTCTACTAGGTCAATCAGACCGCCTACAAACAGGGGGTGAGTGCCAACGGTTTTGGTTCTGACCATCGTCAAGTGATTGCGTGCTGCGACCGTGCGAGCGACCGTGTCAAGGTCGTGTACTACTTCCATGTGGTCGGCCACGAACCCCAAAGGCACGACTAAGACACCGGTATTTTCGGTTGCTTCCCCAGCAGGGTCGCCAGTGGTATTTGCTCCCTTGGTGCCTAGCTGAGCAAGTCGGTTGCCGATGTCAGGCTCAAGCCAAGGAGTGGATGCACGACCGCTGCGGCTTTGGTAGGCAACCTCGTATGGCCCGGTTAGTTCGGCCAGTTCGGCTACGGCCGCTGCTGCGTCGTGTAGCTGTTCTTCGTAGTCGCACTCCGCTGCCATCGACAAAGGCAGGCTGTGAGCGGTGAAGATCGTGGGAGCGTCTGGTGACAGATCTGCACCTCGGCGAGCCTCAACCACTCGCTCCGCCATGGCACCGATAAAGCCTGGATGATTGTGAAACACCCTCACCCGTGTGATGACCGGAACGGTGGTTCCTGTGTTTTCCGTTGCGTCTAACGCTGCGCTTACCTCTGCATTGGCCGCCGCGATGTCTTCGTGGTATTGCCGGCAGCCTGAGTAAGAGCTGAAGGAGGAAGTAACTATGCAAACTGCGTTGGTGTGCTGGTTAGCTGCCATTTCGGCCATGGTTTTGGTCAGGAACGGATGCCAGTTGCGATTGCCTAGATAGACCGGCACGTCATAGCCGCGCTGGCTGAGCGCTTCACGTAAGGCAGCCACTAGCGCGCGATTGTGTCGCCCGATCGGACTAACTCCGCCATGACGCAAATACTGTTCGGCAACTTTGGCTAATCGTTGCGCAGGCACGTCTCGGCCTTCGGTGACTTTTTCTAAGAAAGGCATTACGTCTTCGGGGCCCTCGGGGCCTCCAAACGAAAGCAATAACACCGAATCGAAGTCGCCGATCTTGGTGGAGTGCCCTTTGGAGCGTTTAGCGGACTGAGTCGTGTTGGTGTCGGACGGTGCCGTTCCGGAGGCGGTTAGTGCTGCGCGCGCATGGCGCCGAACGAGCACCTCAGTCATTACCAATGCTGGCAATGCCGCAACCGTTATCCACATGGCTGTCTCGATCGCAGTGTTGTAGCCCTGTCGGTCGATCAGCTCGCCGGCTAGTGGGGGGCCGATCAATCCACCAAAGGCAGCAGCGGTATACAGGGCACCTAAGATCCCGCCCAAACCGGCCGGTCCAAACATTTGTGCCGTTAAGGCCGGAGACAAAGCAATAAAGCCTCCGTAACCCACCCCGATCGCCACCGTAAACATCACCAGTAGCGCAAAGCTGCCGTCGGCATATAGCCAGAGCAAAAAACTGCTGGCGAGGATGGCAAAGGAAAGCTGGTACAGGCGTATCAGCGAAAGCTGGGTTCCGAGTGCGCCGAACCCCAATCGCCCGATGATGCTTGATGCACCAATAAGCCCGATTAACAAGGCACCGCGCTCGGATCCGTAGCCCTCCAGGTAGTCGTCTAAATAGACGAACGGCACGAATAGTGCAAGGGTCAGAAGAAACGCCGAGATGTACAGCATGACGAAGCGTCCATTGGAGATGAGTTTCCAAAGGTTCGGCAGAGGCGCTGGATTTGTCGGCGCGGGCGGCCGCCTAGCACCGAAGCTTGCTAGCACCAGTAATGAGCCGGCAGCTATGGCGATTATCACGTAGCCGGTGCGCCAGCCGTGAGCGTTGACTAGTGCTTTAGCGGTCGGTGCTCCGACCAGGGTTCCTAGACCGATGCCGGCTACCGCTACGCCTAAGGCGGATGAGCGGTACTTTTCAAACCAGGCACCAACCGCAGCCACCATAGGCACGTAGGCACACGCCACGCCAATGCCCACTCCCGTGCCGTAGGTGATGTAGCCGATCCAAATCTCTGTGACCCGTGATGTGACCAGCAGAGAAACCACCAGCATTGCGGCTCCAAATAGCATCACGGGTCGCGGCCCAAAACGGTCGGCCAAGCGTCCGGTGACCACACCGAGCATGAAATAAACGAAAGTGGTGATAGCGAACAGCAGTGCTGTTTCGCTGTTGCTTACGCCGAATTCTTCGCGGATTGAAGTAAAGAACGCGCCAAAGCTGTAAGACACGCCGAATACTGCGAAGGTTGACAGCATGGTGGCGAACACCACCACCCATCCGGCAGCGCTATCCACCCGAGGAGGTGCCGGTGATTTACTCACAACGATCCGCAGGGTAACTTGCCTAAGTTCACAGTGGGTTCTGCGACAAAACCGGATGAACATGACGATTACTCAGAACATTCAGGCCACTCAGAACATTCTGGCCACGCCAATCCTTTCAACGGACACGCAAGTTGACGAGAAGATTGATCGGTCCGAGAAGGCCGTTAGCCCCAGCGGCGGTAATGGCGATCACGACCGGTTTGCGCACTACGTCAACAAGGTGCAGCTAACCAAATCGGCGGTAACAGGTAAGGCGGTGACCGCTTTATGCGGTAAGAGGTGGGTGCCGACGCGCGATGCGCAGAAGTATCCGGTGTGCCCGACCTGCCGTGACATCTACGGCAAGCTGAAGAATTAGCTGGCCTTACCGGCTCCTGCGGCCGCCCCGCTACCCGAAACTTTGAAGGTCAGGGTGGCCTTAGCAATGGTGTCGCCTAGCGCAGTCGCTACCTCTGCTTCGCAAAACACTATTGAGCGACCCCGTTTGGTTACCCAACCGGCTGCCACTAGTTCGCCTTCGGTAGCGGCTCCTACATATTGCACGTTCATGTTGATGGTGTTGTAAGACTGAGACTGCGTAAATGCACTGCCGACTGCGGGCACGCAGGCGGTATCGAGCAGGGTGGCTAGCACTCCGCCATGTACCGCTCCGCCTGCCTGCTTAAGTTCTGGCGCGATGGAGAGCTCTAGCCGGCAGTAGTCCAACCGCACCTCGGCGACGGTGATGCCCACAAGGTTTACAAACAGTTTTTGCGATGCTCGCCCATACCGCTGCCAGCGCTGTGCTGCTTCATCTTGCAGAGGTTGGAACTGATTCGGGTCTGGCAGCGACACTCGCCTGAGGCTAGGCGCGAAGGTTTTGGCGTGTGGTTAGGCCGTTAACAATGCTGGTTAGGCCGTTGGCGGTGCTGGTTAGGCCGTTGGTCGTAAGCATTATTGTCAAACCCGGTGCCCAGGCAAGACGACTTTCCGCAACTAAGCGCACGCACGCAACGCTTCACGCTAGGAGTGCCTCGGAATTTCTCGATTACCGATGACGGCAGACACGTCATCTTTTTGCGTAGTAAAGGGCCCACCGACCCGATCAACTGCCTCTGGCAGACGGAAGCCGCTACCGGCATAGAACAACTGCTGGTTGACCCGCATGAGCTGCGTCTAGACCATGAGCCGCGCTTAGGCAAAGAGCACGATGATGGCTCTGCTGTTGCAGCAGCAGAGCTTGCTCGCCGTGAGCGTGCGCGTGAGTCAGCGGGAGGAATTGTCGCCTACAGCACGGATCTCTCAGGCCGTGTTCTGACTTTTGTCTTGGGTGATGGACTGTTTGTCGTTGATGCGACCAGCCTTGACGCATCTGAGCACATCAACGGCGAGACCAAGGATGTTGCGGTTCGGCGGATTGAACTGAGCGAGCTGGGTGAGCCAGAGGCCGGTGTGTTTGATCCCCGTCTGTCGCCGGATGCGCGTTATGTCAGTTTCGTGGTGGAAAATTCGCTGTGGGTGGCGCCCGTTGATGGCCAAACCCCGGGCTGGCAACTGCTGCCGCCAGTGAATACGCAAGAAAGAAGTCTTCAAGAAAGCAGTGCGCAAGAAAGAGAAGCGGACGTCTCATGGGGTAGCGCGGAGTTCATAGCCGCCGAAGAAATGGGTCGCAGCCGCGGCCATTGGTGGAGTCCCGACAACGATGCCTTGGCAGTGGCGCGAGTTGATGTTTCACCCGTCCTGCAATGGCACATTGCCGATCCAGCCAACCCAGGCAAACCACCGCGAATAATTCGGTATCCCGCCGCTGGCACGGCTAACGCTCAAGTTGAGCTTTACGTGATGAACGTTATGGGCGTTATGGAAAAGCCTCGCAAAGAGGCACCATTACGAATCAAGTGGGACACGGAAGATTTTCCTTATCTGTGTGATGTCGATTGGTCTGCTGACTTTGGTTTGACAGTGGTGGTGCAGAGTCGCGATCAGCGCAAAATGCGAACACTGTCGGCTGATCTGGACACGGGTGAAACAGTCGCGGTCGCAACGACGACCGACCCAGATTGGGTTGAAATCGTGCCGGGGGCGCCAGCCCACAGTCCTTTTGGGCTTCTCACCATCAGCGATCACTACGGAACCGGTGAGCATCACAGCGCAAACAGCCATGACAGCACTCGTGCCATCGCCCTCAATGGTGAACCCATCACTTCGCCCGGTGAATGGGTACGGGCAATAGTGGACGTCAGCTGGCCAGATACGCACGGTTACAAACCAGACGGAGCTTCTCAAGAAATCCCACAGGAAATCACGATCGTTTACCTGGCTTCGACTACTCCTGCCGATGTTGTTCTGTACAGCGTGATTATCGTCGCTGATGATCTAGCTGCCGCAAGTAAAAACTCTTCAGAGCCAATAGCTAGTTATCGCACCGAGTTGAGTCGGCCAAACGGAGCGGTGGCTACCACGGCAGCCGCCAAGGCTGGGACCTGTGTCGTTGGCGAAGCTTCCTTAGAAAAACCAACCACATTCAAGCTTCGTAACGATCAACGCATTAACCAGATGATCACCTCATATGGAGCAGACCCGTTTGAAGCGTTGGGGTACGCCAGCGCGACTACTAACTCCACCTGTAACTCCAGCTATAACTCCACCTCTAACCCCATCTCACCTGGGTCAGCTACACCTGGGCCGAGGAAGCGCAGTCCGGTCGGCCCCTGGAAGGTCGAGATGTGTGCCGCTGGCGGCCTAGAGGTGCCCACCGCCATTCTTTGGCCGCAACAACCCACAGACAAACCATTGCCGATACTGCTCGACCCATACGGAGGCCCGGGTGCTCAACGAGTATTGAATGCGCGCAACGCCTACGCGCAATCCCAGTGGTTTGCTAACCAGGGATATTGCGTGGTGATAGCTGACGGTCGCGGCACTCCCGGCCGTGGCGGCAACTGGTGCAAGGCCATCAAGGGCGACCTTGCTAAGCACGCTTTGGAAGACCAACTCACCGCTCTGGAATACGTCGTAGGAAAACACAGCGAAGAAGTAGATCCCAACGCCGTGGCCATCAGAGGATGGTCGTTTGGCGGCTACTTGGCAGCGCTGGCCGTGCTGCGCCAACCTGATCACTTTCACGCAGCCATAGCGGGAGCACCGGTCACCGATTGGGCGCTCTATGACACGCATTACACCGAGCGCTACATCGGCGACCCGAAAAGGAATCCGGATAGCTATCGCCGATCATCGCTATTAGAGGATCGCCCTAAAATACAGCGGCCAATCATGCTCATTCATGGCTTGGCCGACGACAACGTGGTTGCCGCTCACACGCTGCAATTATCCAGCGCCTTGTTGGCAGCGGGCCATCCTCACGAAGTGCTGCCGTTGACAGGCGTAACGCACATGACCCCGCAGCCGATAGTGGCAGAAAACCTGTTGCTCGCTCAGTCAGATTTCCTACGGCGCCAACTAGCCTTATAGCCAGATGAGTTTTAAGTGACCGTTACTCAAGTGAGGGTTCATGTTCCGGGCAACCATTTGATGATGGGAGTCCTGGGTCAGCGAGACGAGCATCTCAGGACAGTTGAAAACCATTTTGTTGATTCCAAGATCCACATTCGCGGTAACGAAATCTCGGTCACCGGCAAGCAGGCTGACATAGTCGGGCGAGTGTTCGAGCAAATCGTGCATGTTCTTGAGGCGGGGCAACAGCTCGATTCTGCGGTCGTGTCCAAGTTGATTGAGATGCTCGAAGCGGACGAAAATCCGAGTGAGATTTTGTCTAACCCGGTGTTGCGTGCTCCGAATGGGAGGCTGGTGCGCGCCAAGAGTGCGGGGCAAATGAGCTACGTCCAGATCGTGAGGTCCAGCGTCGTGACATTTGCTATTGGCCCGGCCGGCACAGGCAAGACCTGGCTGGCGGTGGCATTGGCGGTGGAAGCGCTGGTAGCAAAACAGGTTCGCCGCATCGTGTTGACCCGACCAGCGGTCGAAGCCGGAGAGCGCTTGGGTTTCTTGCCGGGTGACCTGATGGCCAAGATTGACCCATACCTAGCACCGCTTTATGACGCTCTGTTTGACCTTCTCGACCAGGAGGCCGCGGAGAAATATCTGGAGCGCAAAGTAATCGAAGTGGCACCGCTTGCGTTTATGCGTGGCCGCACCCTGCGAGACAGCTTCATAATTTTGGACGAAGGACAAAACACCACTCCGGAGCAGATGAAGATGTTTCTGACTCGCATCGGCGCGGACTCAAAGGCAGTTATTACCGGTGACCGGACACAGATAGATATTGGCGGCAGTGCGAGCGGGCTGCTTGACGCCGAACGGTCTCTAAAGGGCATTGATGGAGTGGAGTTTGCGACCCTCACCGGCCGCGATATCACTAGGCATCGGGTGGTTAGAGACATTGTGGCTGCCTATGACCGTCGGGATAGCTCTCGAGAGAGCGAAGATCGGGATAGCGCCACAAAAAGCGGCCGTGGGAATAGCGAACACAGCTATGAAAGCAATGAACGCGGTTACGAAGACAGTGAGCAAGGTGAGCGCGATCGCTAAAGCAGATCGAGCAGAGCTAACGGTGCTTGTAGAGGATCGGCAAGCTGACACCAATCAGGCTGGCGCCAATCAGACTGGCACTGCTCAAGCCAACACTGGTCAAATCAGCACCAATCAATCAAGCATTGCGGTTGATCAAGATCGCTGCCGACGGCTTTGTCAGATGGCATTTCAGATGGCTCTAGAGAAAATGCTCTCGGACTGCACTGTGTTGCAAGAGCTAGTTACAAAAGCCTCAGGCGCAAGAATCCCAGGCTCAAAGATCGAGATCAGTGTCACCTTCCTTGGTCGTGCGGAGATGGCGGAGCTAAACCGTGAGCACATGGGCTCTGAAGGACCGACCGATGTTCTGGCGTTTCCGCTATTACTTGGCGAGACACTTGTACTTGGGGAGACACTTGGTGAAATGCTTGGCGAGACGCCCAGAGAGGCAACGGATGCTTTGCCAAAGGACCATCCTCACGTGTTGCTAGGAGACATAGCGGTGTGCCCGAGCGTGGCGCAAGACAATGCGAACCAAGGCAATGTGGTTCAAGACAAGCCAGCCGAACACGATCGGATAGAAGCGGAAATCGACACCTTGATCGTTCATGGCTTATTGCACTTACTTGGCATGGACCACGCTGAGGATGGCGAAGCGAAAGCGATGTTCAGTCATCAAGCCGCATTGTTGGATGCATTCTGGAAGTGTGAATGATTTGGGTGCTTAGCGTCATCGGGTTGATTGCCCTAGTAGCAATCGCAACGCTGGCGCGACTAATCGAAACCACCTTTGTGCGCCTAGGCCGTGAACGCGCAGCTGGCCTAGACGATGCCGACGGAACAGCTGATGCCAAGCACAGCCTGTCCAAGCTTGTCGACAACCGTGACGTAGTGCTCGGACCTGCCGCGGCTCTAAGCATCAGCGCTCAGGTAACTGCAGTGGTCTGGGTCGCGATCGTTGTTTCGAACCGCAGCGGGCGAGTCGCTTCGCTATTAACGGCGATAGGCATTGCATTACTGCTGTTGCTGGGTGAAGGTGTTGCTCGCAGATGGGGAGTCGAAGCCAACGACCGCATGGCTCGCAGGCTTGCCAAACCCGCCCGCGCACTTCAACGGTTATGGCCGTTGAGTCTGCTTGCGCGGTTGTTGTCCTGGCTGGTTGGATTCTTCGGACCACACTCTCACGCCGAGAGCACCTCCGACGTGGTCGAACCCGAGTTGGTCGCACTTGCAGAGGCAGCCGCTAAGGCACGCCTAATCGAAGACGACGAAGCCAATCTGATCGGCTCAATCATTGAGCTGGGCGACACCTTGGTACGAGGTGTGATGGTGCCCCGCCCTGACATGAAAACAATTTCACGTTCTAAGACGGTTGCTCAGGCACTTGAGCTTGTGGTTGAGACTGGCTACACACGCTTACCAGTAACTGGTGAAGATACCGACGACATTGTCGGCATAGCGCATGCCAAAGATCTGATTTCTGCTCAACTCCAGGGTGAATCGGAGCGCCCGTGTTCTGAGGTGATGCGCGCAGCCACATTTGTGCCAGAGACCAAACATGTGGCACAGCTAATGCGCGAGATGCAAGACGCCCAGTCACACCTGGCGGTAGCTGTCGACGAATATGGCGGAACGGCTGGCGTGGTCAGCCTTGAGGACATCATCGAAGAACTGGTCGGCGAAATAACCGACGAGTTTGACGACGATGAGCCGTTGATGCAAGAGCGCAACGACGGCTCTTTGCTCTTGTCGGCGCGCATGTCTGTCGCTCAGGTGGCCGAAGTGCTCAATATTGAGGTGCCCGAAGGCGACTGGGAGACCCTCGGCGGATTAGTCCTTGACTTAGCAGGGCACGTGCCTAAGCCAGGGGACGTCATCGACTTGAACGGCACGGAGCTGGTAGCCGCAGAGGTTGACGGACGCCGCGTGCGCACGGTGATGGTGGCCGCACCAGAGCGTAATACAACCGCTTAATTGCGGTGAGGTCGGCTAAACCAGAACTAATGAAATCCGGCTTCGTAGCTCTTATGGGGCGACCCAACGCAGGCAAATCAACGCTGCTGAATTACATCATTGGTGAGAAAGTCAGCATTGTCTCTAACAAGCCGCAAACCACACGCCGACGGGTAATGGGTGTGCTGCACAGACCAGACGTCCAACTGGTGTTTGTAGACACGCCCGGCATTCACAAACCCGTTACAGCGCTTGGTGAACGGTTAAACCAAACCGCGCGCGGTGCGCTAGCGGATCTAGAAGATGTTGATGTGGCCTGTTTGATTGTCAATGCACGCGCCCCGGTAGGTAGTGGTGATCACAAGGTTTGGGAAGCGTTACCGCCCGGTAGTGCAGTGGTGCTGACGCAGTGCGACAAGGCGAAGCCACATGTCATAGCCGAACAGCTAAAGGTGCTAGCCGAATTTGAAGCTGATGCGTATTTTGCGGTATCGGGAGTGACTGGCGATGGCGTTGAAGATCTAATCAGTTATCTAATGGCCCGAGTACCAGAAGGCCCGCAGTATTTTCCGCCCGGCCAACTAACCGATCTGCCACCGACCTGGCGGGTGGCAGAAGCGGTACGTGAGGAGCTACTGCGGATAGCTCGGCAGGAGTTGCCCTACAGCATCGCTACGCGTGTAACGCATTGGGAAGGCAAACACATTCGCTGCGAAATATTGGTGGAGAGGGATTCACAGAAGGCAATGGTGATCGGCCACAAGGGTGAAGTACTGAAACAGGTTGGAATCGCTGCACGTGAACAGCTTGGGCTGGACGACAGCTATCTAGAGTTGGTTGTGAGTGTTGAGCGAAACTGGCAGCGCCGTGGTGAAGTGATCGACCGCGTGCTGGACGTGAGTGAGCCAGACAACGGCTAGTCCTTACGACACCTGCGCAGATGATCGACCGCTTCGCTTAATTCAATGCTGCGTTTCATCGGGGGCACCGACTCCAGCAACTGACGCTTAGTCGACTCGGGCCATTTAGCTACTAGCCGTGAGTCCAGCACTGCCACCACACCACGATCGGTTGCCGTGCGGATTAGTCGGCCGATGCCTTGCGCGAACAGGGTCGCTGCGCTCGAAACCTGAACGCTTGCGAATGCATTTAGCCCGGCGGTTTTTGCGGCATCAAACCGAGCGCCTACAACCGGGTCATTGGGCGCGGCGAAGGGCACTCTGTCAATAGTTACTAGTGAAAGCGCCTGACCGGGAATGTCTACACCTTGCCAGAAACTTTTTGTGGCACAGATAACTGTTGCAGGGTCTTCTATGAGAGCGTCAAGTAGTTGCGCATTCGTGTGTTCGCCGCCTTGGCGTAAGACCCTGATTGAGCCGTCCAGCTGAGCTTCAAGAGCGGACGCAGTCTCCTTTAGTGCACTCCAGCTAGTGAATAGAGACAGCGCTCGTCCACCTGCGGCATTGATCAGATCAAGCATGACCGCAACAGCTGCCTCGCGAAAGTCGCTGTTGTTTGGTTCTGGCAAGTGCTTAGCGCAATACAGCAACGCATTATTTGCGTAGTCAAACGGGCTAGCCACCTGGAGATGCTCGTGCTTGCGATACCCCGGATCTGCTGAGTCAGGATCAGGTAGACCGAGCTTGCATGTAAGAGGCAAAGGGAGGGTGGCACTTGTCAGAATCGCCGCACGGTCAGCCCACAGATTCTTGCTCAGTAATTTTCCCACTGCTATCGGCGACATACACAACATTGGAAAATCAATTTCGCCATCGGGCAGGTATTTCGCATCGACGTAGACAACGAACTCGCTGGTTGCATCAGCAATATTTCGAATATCTGTTAGCGCCACACTCAACTCGTTATTGAGCAGCGATTTTGGAATTTCATCCAACAAACTTCTGTCGCCCGTTAGCGATTCGCTGTAGTTCCCTGGGTTGTTGCTTATGGAGAGGGTCAATTTCTCCAGCAGGCCGTCAAGATGCAGCAAGACCTCAGCGACATCTTCTGCGACATTATTTACGGCATTGTCACCGGCATCATCCGCAGAAGGAGCCAGCGATATTCGCTTGCCAACGTATTTTCCTAGGACCTCTTGAAGTGAGCTGGCAAGAACTCGCAGCTCTTTGACTCCTTTTTTGTCATCTTTTGTAGATAGCACCCCCGTGGCGCGACTTACTTTGGTTGCTTGGGAGGCAAGGTTTTCAAGTCGCCAATGCGTTATCTCTGTGCTGAAGGCTTTTGTGGCGGAGTCCTCAAGCTGGTGCGCTTCGTCGATTACCGCAAAATCATGCGGAGGCAATATGAAATCTCCTGGCAGATTTCCCACGGTTAGCGCGTACAAGGATTGGTTGGTAACTACGACGTCGGCCTTTGCGGCTCGATCTCGTGCGTGCTCTGCAAAACACTCGTCACCAAATTGGCACTTCTGGCGCCCGGGGCATTCCCTGCTAGTTATCGCCACCTGTTGCCAAACGGACGGCAGGGGTTCAAAGTCGAGCTCCGCAAAGTCGCCGATCTCTGTTTCGTCCGACCAAGCCAGCACCTTTCGAAGCTGGTCGGCGTGCTCGCGTTTGTCTTCGGAGGTCTTCTCACCAGACCAGACAGGTAGCTGGTCAGGCTGATTGTCATGCTGGTGCAGTCGTAAGCGACAGACGTAGTTGTTGCGGCCTTTCAACACCGTGTAGTCCAGCGGTCTTTGGAGTTTCTCTTGCACTTCCGTGCTCAGCACTTCGCTTACCAGCGGTAGATCTTTTTTGGCTAACTGGTCTTGCAGCACCTTGGTGGCAGTGGCAATCACCACACGATGACCCGAAAGCGCCACAGGCACCAGGTAGGCCAAAGACTTGCCAACACCAGTGCCAGCCTCAACCGACAGGTGTTGCCCGCTGTTAAGCGATCTCGCTATTGCGCTAGCCATATCGGCTTGGCCTGCGCGAGTTTCGCCTTCGGTCATATGACCTGCCACCTTTGCCAGGGCGTCCAGGACTTCTTCTTCAGTGAGCGCAGTCTCAGCTAGCCCGGGGTCTGTGTGCGCTGTATCAGGGTGGGCATCGGCCATGGCATCAGAGGTCACGGTATTAGGAAATTTGACATAGCTAGACCCTTGCTAGCAGGTGGTGTGACACGCGCTGGTCATACTCAGGTCGTCTCCTACCCTGCGTTGGTGGAAATGCCAATGAATGTGCACGAATGAGTGAAACTGAGCTCGACTTGTCGCGCCTGCCGTTGCATGTGGCTTGCGTGATGGATGGCAACGGTCGCTGGGCGCAAGCGCGCGGCCTAAAGCGCACAGAGGGTCACGCAGCTGGTGAAAAATCCCTGATCGATGTAGTTGAAGGGGCTGTTGAGATAGGTCTCAAGTGGCTCACCGTCTACGCGTTTAGCACCGAGAACTGGCGACGGCCGGTCTCCGAGGTGCGATACCTGATGGATTTCAATGAGATGCTGTTGACGCGCCGGGCGCGTGAGCTGCACGAGCAAGACGTGAAGATCCGCTTCATAGGTCGACAAAGCAGTCGAGTCCCAAATCACTTACAAAAACGCATTTACGAAACCGAAGAGATGACGTGCAACAACACCGGGCTGAACTTCACGGTGGCGTTCAACTATGGGGGGCGCGCAGAAATCACTGATGCCGTTAAAGCGCTAGTAGCGGCTGGGGTACCAGCCGACGACATTACCGATGAGTCATTGTCCGATTATCTCTACGACCCTGCAATGCCAGATGTTGATTTGATGATCCGCACTTCGGGCGAGTATCGGGTTTCTAATTTCTTGCTTTGGCAGGTGGCCTACAGCGAGCTTGTGTTCAGCGAGACGCTATGGCCCGACTTTCGTCGCGCTGAGCTGTTTAAGGCCATCGCCGAATATCAAAGCCGTGAGCGTCGCTTCGGTGGACTAAACGACTGAGACCGCTATGGCGCTGTATCGCGATCGTGCGATAGTCATTCGCACCCACAAACTGGGAGAGGTCGACCGAATTGCAACGTTGATCACGCGTGATAACGGCAAGGTGCGTGCGGTAGTCAAAGGTGCTCGCCGACCCTCCAGCAAACTGGGCGCCCGCCTAGAACCACTACGACATATTGACTTGCAGCTGCACCGCGGTCGTGGTGACCTCGACACGGTGACCGGCGTGCAGTCCGTTGATCATTGGCCGAGCCTGCGCGCAGACCTAGACAGGCTAGGCAAGGCTCTAACGGTGGCTGAAGCTGTCGAACAGGTCAGCGTCGATCGTCGCAGTGATCGAGAGATGTATGACATGTTGCGTGGAGCTCTTGCGGAGCTGGATCGCCATGATTCGGCGTTGCTGGTGCCCGCTTTCTTGCTAAAGGTGTTGGACCACGAGGGCGTCGCCCCGCAGCTAGATCACTGTGCCGCAGAATCCAGCTGCCAGCAGGGTGAACCAGTCGCGCTGGACATCTCACTTGGGGGAGTGGTTTGTGATGCGCATCGCCGCGGACGCAAAACCTCTCAAGCCGCCTTGGGCGTGTTGCGAGCCATTTTGGCTGGTGGTCTGCGGACAGTTCTGGAAATAAAGAAGAGCGCTACAACGCAAGAAGTAGATGTGTTGGTAAACCTGATATGGGAGTTTCGAATGGAAAGAAACCTGCGCAGCCGTAATCTGTTAGAGGGCTCTTGAACAAGAGGTACTTGCGTAAGAGGTTGAGGTAGCACGTGCGGTTGAGAGATTCAACGGTCGCAGGCTTGTGCCTGTTCTTAATGGGGCTGGCTTGGCTGGTGCCCTTGCCCGTGTACGACGCCCCTGAATTTGAAGGCATCGATTACGCAGGTATCAATTACGAAGGCATAGACAACGACCTCGTTAACTGGTCATGCGGCATTCCCATCACCAATCTCGCTCCGCCGCCGGTGGACTTGGATGAGGTGCGTGCAGATCTGGCTGCTCTGGAAGATCCTGATCGTGAGAGACCTAGCGGATTGACAGCCGGTGAACAAGAAAAAGTAGAGAGCCGGCACCCACAATGCGCTGGCCTGGCTCGTACGCAGCTTGTGCTCGGATTGCTCTGCGCCGCGGCGGGAATCTGGCGCGGTCGCCGCTGGTGGGTAGACGGTGCTGACTACCGAGCAGAGCGCAAATTTAAACGGCTGCACGAGGGAGCCTCAGGCAGACCACCTTCAAAATTACTTTAGGCAAAGCCCGCTTTATGGAGGCTGATCTGCAGGTGCTAGTCAGCAGATAGCAGCAGCAATAGTCTTGCGAGCGTGTCAGCTGGCGATAAGACAGATAAAGAATCAGACACGGTTACACAAGACCCGGAGCTATTCGACAAGGTCGTCAACCTCTGTAAGCGCCGCGGCATCATCTTCAACTCAGCCGAGATTTACGGTGGCTTCCGCAGTACTTACGACTACGGCCCGGTGGGCGTGCAGCTTCTGCGCAATGTGAAAGAAGCATGGTGGCGCTCAATGGTGCAGCTACGCCACGATGTCGTCGGCCTTGATGCGGCCATTCTCAGCCCGCCGCAAATTTGGGAAGCGTCAGGCCATCTGCAGAATTTCACCGATCCGCTGGTTGATTGTAAAAACTGTCATCAACGTCATCGCGAGGATGAGCTGGCAGACCCAAACACCTGCCCGGCGTGTGAGAAGTCTGGAACCCTTACCGAGGCACGTCAGTTCAATCTGATGTTCAAAACTCAAGCTGGGCCGGTGGCCGGAGCTGGTAGCGAGGTGTATTTGCGGCCCGAAACCGCTCAAGGCATATTTGTTAACTTCAAAAACGTGCTTGAAACCACTCGCAAGCGGCCACCATTTGGTATTGCGCAAATCGGTAAGTCGTTCCGTAACGAAATAACTCCCGGCAACTTCGTGTTTCGTACGCGCGAGTTTGAGCAAATGGAGATGGAGTACTTCGTGCCGCCCGAGGAATCGCAGCGTTGGTATGAATACTGGCTGGAAGAACGCTTGCAGTGGTACCTGGCCTTGGGGATACCGACGGAGCTGTTGCGGTTGCGGCCACATGAAACCGATGAGCTAAGCCATTACTCCAGTGCCACCAGCGACGTGGAGTTTTTGTTTCCGTGGGGGTGGGGAGAGTTAGAGGGCATTGCTAACCGCGGTGATTATGACCTGCGTCAACACGCGGAACACTCCGGGCAAAAGCTGGAGTTCTTCGACCAGACCAACGACACGCACTACGTACCGCACTGCATTGAGCCGGCGGCAGGTGCCACGCGTTCGGCGATGGCGTTTTTGATGGCGGCATACAGAGAGGAAACGGTGCGAGACGAAAAACGCACCGTGCTTGGTTTGCACCCGCGCCTAGCGCCCTACAAGGTGGCGGTGCTACCGCTGTCCCGCAAGGAATCGTTGCAGGAAGTTTCCGAGCAGGTGCTGGCAAGTTGTCAGCCGCATTGGATGTGCGATTACGACGTGACGCAAGCAATCGGGCGCCGCTATCGCCGCCAAGATGAGATCGGCACGCCGTTATGCGTGACGATTGATTTTGAGACGCTGGATGATCAGGCCGTAACCGTGCGTCATCGCGACTCCATGACGCAGGACCGAGTCGCCATTAGCGAGCTGACAGCGCACATCGAGCAATGTCTGGACCTGTAAAGGCCACTTTGCTGCTTAGAGCGGCTGGCTGTTCGCCTGGCCATGTCACAGGCCAGGTTCAGACCTCTGCGGATGCTGCATTGGATGCGAGCGCGGCGGGTGCCGACGTGATTCTTGTGGTGCCGGAAATTTCACCGGCCGATCAACATGTGATGGAGCAGGTTGCTGGAATCCTCACGGCTCGTGGCGGCTTTAGCAGCCACGCGGCGATCGTTGCCCGGTCGCTTGGAATTCCGGCAGTATGCGACGCCCGTTCTATCGAGCTAACCGGCGACGGTTTCGTTATTGGTGGGGTAGTTGGTGGAGTTATTGGTGGGGTAGTTGCTGGTGGGGTAATTGCTGGAGTTGATGGTGTTATCGCTGGCACCGTGATCACCATCAACGGTGACACCGGTGAGGTTTGGCTGGGCGAGCAAGTCAGTGAGCAATTCGGTGAGCAACTAGGTGAGCAGCTGGACGAGCAATTTGGCGCCGATGAAGAGAGCCTTGCTGGGCAAGACACACCTGAGCAAGACACTGTTGGGCATGACTCAGCTGGGCATGACTCAGCTGGGCAAGACTCAAATGCTATGGCTGTGGATCAAGCAAGCACCTTGCGAGGTTTTCAGGTTTTTGCCAACGCCGACAATCGTGTCGAAGCGCAACGAGCGCGTGAACTAGGCGCGGCGGGTATCGGACTGTGTCGAGTTGAGCACATAGTCAATTCACCCGTGCTGCTGGCGTTGTTGCGTGACCTGATTGACGCGGGCCCAGACCTTGACCCAGACCCTGATCCGGACACCAGCACTGGCTCGGCCACCGGTGAATCTCTACTACCGCTGATACAGGGCCTGCAAGCTGAGTTTGTTGATCTGCTTGAAGGTGCAGGTGGCTTACCCGTAACGGTGCGATTACTTGACGCACCTCTGCACGAAATAAGTCCTTACCAGCCTGACCAAACCGACCGAACTTCACAAACTTCGCAAACTTCCCGAACCAATCAAACCAATCAAACCAACTTCTGGTACGAGCGCAACCCCATGCTCGGCATCAGAGGAATCCGGCTGGCGCATCTACGTCCGGACATTTATCAGGCGCAGGTAACGGCTCTAGCCAATGCCGCTATGTCCTTTCCGTCCTTTCCGGGCACATCTCTAAGCGTGCTATTGCCAATGGTGTCAACGGCTGCTGAGCTAGCAGAGGGCGTGAAGTTGGTAGAACAGGCCTGGAATACGGCACAAGGCAAAAAGGCCCTCCGCCCACGAATCGGTGTGATGATCGAAACCCCGCGTGCTGCTTTGATTGCAGACCAGCTAGCCGAATTGGCGGACTTCTTCTGCATCGGCACGAATGATCTTTCACAATTTACGTTCGGGTTTAGTCGTGACGATCTGGACACTCGTTTGCTTGCGTCTTACATAGACACGGGTTTGCTTGAGGCCAACCCGTTCGTGACCCTGGATGAACCAGGGGTGGGGGAGTTGATCGCCCTCGCCTGTCAGCGTGGCCGCAGCGTCAATCCGGAGCTACCAGTAATTCTGTGCGGCGAACATGGTGCAGATGAGGCATCTTTAGGCATCGCTTACAAGCTCGGCGTCAACGCAATCTCATGCGCTTCTCGCAACATCACTGCCGCCTTGACTGCGGTGGCACGACTCGGTTAACGCGCTCGTCATGTTTATTTTCGAAGACGACGTGCAGCGAGTCATCGAAGAAACCGACATCGTTGCGGTGATTCAGAACCGAGTTGACCTAAAGAAATCAGGAGGCTCCAACTGGAAAGGGCTGTGCCCATTCCATGGCGAAAAAACACCGTCATTCTCGGTCAGCCAAAGCAAAGGCTTGTATCACTGCTTCGGCTGTAAAGCATCCGGCAACGTCATTACTTTTTTACGTGAGCTCGAGCACTTGGATTTTCAGACTGCCGTCGAACAGCTAGCCGAGCCTCTCAACATCCAACTTCGCTACCGAGGTGGTGGAGATAACGGCACGCGCGAACGCAATAAGCAGCTAATTGCGCTGCTTGACCAGGCTGCGGATTACTACCACCACCAGCTGCTTAGCTCAAAAGAGGCTGGCAAGGCGCGTGCTTATCTACGCGAGCGCGGTTACGACAAAGAAGTAATCGTGAAATACCAGCTTGGATACGCCCCGCGCGGCCGATCGCAGCTAGCGGATGAGTTACTGAATAACTCAAAAGAGGTTGGCAAGGCGCTGGCAACACCAGAGCTGCTGGAGATGGCAAACCTGGCCTATCTAGATAGGCCGTCCGACAACGCATCTAGTGACAAGCCAACAGTGCGCGACAGGTTCAGCGAACGAGTGATGTTCCCTATTCGCAATGAGGCTGGTAGCACGGTTGGGTTTGGTGGTCGTTTGTTACCCGATGGTCGTGGCCCGAAATATCTGAACTCAGCGCAAACACCGGTCTACGACAAGAGCCGCGTGCTCTACGGACTGAATACTGCCAAGCGCGCCATAGCACCTCAGAAATCTGTCTTGATTTGTGAGGGATACACAGACGTAATCGGCTTCTCGCTAGTCGGCCTTGACAACGCAGTCGCAACCTGTGGCACCGCTCTCACAGAACAGCACATTCAGCTGCTCAGTAAGTTCACCAAGCGGTTTTTGCTGGCTTTTGATTCTGATAGTGCCGGTGAAACTGCCACCGAACGGTTTCACCAATGGGAGCGGAAATACGAGCTTGAGGTAGCGGTGGTCGAACTACAGGCCGGTGAGGATCCAGGTCAATTAGCTATCAGCGATGCATCTGCCCTACGCAAGGCCGTTGAGGCAGCGCGCCCGTTCTTCCGTTTTCGCGCCGACCGCGTGTTGGCGCGTCACGATCTCACGCAGCCCATAACACGTGGTCGCGCAGCCGATGAGCTCGCCAGGGTGGTTGCGGCTTATCCCGCGGATCTGATCACCGAGGCCGATGTTGAGCCGTTGGTAAAGCAATTGCCGATGGAGACAATGGACTTCATGGTGCGTGTCGTAAAGGCGCGTGAGCAGCTAACGGCAGAAGAAGCCAAAGAGCAGGCGCGTGAAAAACAACGCACGAACCAGAATGAGCCGACCTCGGGCTACAACGAGCTCAGATACGCACCGCCGCCAGATGTGCCGCCACCGGATACTCCACCACCAGAAGATCATTTTGAGGCCTACACAGATCCCGTTTCGCCGGCTGAAAGCGGCAGACCTCCAACCGCAGAAATTGTGGTCTTAGAACTCTTCCGTCAAGAGGGTCAAGCCATAGCTCCTTACTTGGTGCCGGAGATGTTTCAGCATCCGCTCACAATGGCTGCCTACGAACTTCTGAAACGTCAACACGCGGAACAAACCGAAGATCCAAAGCAAACTGGAAAAGCGCCTTCGCAGCCAGATAGCCAAGCAGTTACCAAGGTTGAGCAGTTCATAAACGACTTGGATTACCCCAGGGAGATGAGCGATCTTGACAAGTTGCAGTCGGCTGGCCAAGCAATGGCTGCGGCAATCGAAAGAACGTCGCGTGACGGAAGCTCTCCCGCTCAAGTACGAAAAAGCGTCAAGTTCAGCGAGCGTGTTGTCTCTGATCTGAGGGGGTTGGAGAACACAGAGAAAATCCGCGAGCTACTCGCAGAAGGGGCTGCTTGGTTCGAACAGCTCCGGCAAGACAGCTAGTTGCTAGCAGCAGCGTTGCGGTTTGCTACCAGCGCTCCGGAGGTGGGGCTCGAACCCACGACACACGGATTAACAGTCCGTTGCTCTGCCAACTGAGCTACTCCGGATCAAGACGGGGCAAGTTCAGCTCCCGTAGGCGTTTCGCAGGGTAGCGCCAAACGAGACTACTGTTCGTCGTGCGGCAAGCTTTCGATCGCCGTCTGGTGGGCCGGGCGGGGATCGAACCCGCGACCAAGCGATTATGAGTCGCCCGCTCTGACCACTGAGCTACCGGCCCCGTTTGCACGGTAATACCGCAAAGACAGCAAGTAACGCTTTGATAACGCTCGTGTCATTTGCTCAGCACCGTTCTTGCGAATTTATTGACTGGCTTCACATTATTGGCTAGCTTCTGCGGAACGCATGGTCTGTATGAGAAAATAGAGCCGTATCACAAAGGGGAACTCCAGTGACAAACGCAACAATTGATGTAGGTGGGCACGACGGCCTGCGAAGCAGGCGCCGCGGTCGCAAACTCATTTCGCTACTGGCTGTGTTCTTTGCATTTGCATTGATCGCAGCCGCTTGTGGCTCTGACGATGACGACGGCGATTCAGTCTCTGACGATGACACGAGCCAAGACGATGATTCAGTCTCTGACGATGACACGAGCCAAGACGACACCACAACAGCTGGCGATTCAACCGGTGATGACGATCGTGATTCAGGGGAGCCTGTCCACGGCGGCCGTTTGATCTATGGAATTGAGGCCGACTCGGCCAACCCTTGGACGCACTATGGAACCTCTTGTGCCATCAGCTGCCGAATGATCCTCCGAGCAATAACGGATCCGCTGTTCCTAGCCGATGCCGACGGAAACCTGGTGCCATACCTGGTGGAGCCAGGCACGCTACAACCCAGCGAGGACTACATGACGTGGACGTTTGATGTGCGTGAAGGCATCAGCTTCCATGACGGCACACCGTTTGACGGAGCCGCGGTGGCTTACAACATCAACACCTGCCGCTTCAGTCCGCTGACTGGTTCGGCATTTATCGGACAAATAGGCTCCGTCGGCGAAGGTCAGACGGTCACCCTGACATACAGCGAGCCGAGCGCAACCGGTCCGACAACACTGCGGGCAGAAACTTGCGGGCAGATGCTGAGCCCAACCTGGATGGCAACGCTGGCGAATAATCCGTTGCTTACAGACGAGCAGAGAGCTGACGCATCCGGCGACCCATCAGCACCGGTAGGGCTCGGAGCATTCAAGTTTGAGTCGTACACGCCCGGCAACGGAAACTCGTTCCTGGCTGTTCGTAACACGGATTACTGGAGAGGCCCTAACGGCATCACGGGTGAAGAGTTGCCTTACCTTGATGAGATTGAGTTTGCGGTTGCGGTGGACATCCAAAGCCGTTCGAACGGCCTAAAAGGTGGTCAATTTGACATCATCCACACCGCAAACGCAGATGAGATCGCCAAATACCAGGGCGACGATGAGTTCGTCCTGCTTAAGGCCGATGCCGCTGGCGAAACCAATTACATCTTGTTGAACACCGCACAAGGCAACAACCCGACATTAGCGTTCGTCAGAGGCCTAGACGAGCTTGCGATGGACCCAAATGGCTTCAACGCCGCAAATCCGCTGGTGCACCTGAGTTGCCGTCGATCCTTGGCGTTAGCACTTGACCAAGAGCGTTATGCCGAGGAGCGGGGTGCGGGCATCGTGACGCCCGCTAACGGCCCATTCGGTCCGGGCAGTGTCGGTTACCTGGATGACACCGGTTATCCGACGTTTGACCTTGAAGCGGCGCGAGCAGAGTTTGAGAACTGCAAAACCGACTCCGGCCAAAACCCTGTTACGTTCAGTTTCAACACCACTAACGATGCGTTCAACGTTGAAAGCAACGAACTAATCGCTGCCATGTGGAGTGAAGCATTTGGAGACGAAATCGTTGCAGCGATCTCTCCGGTTGAGCAAGGCCAATACATCGGTCTGGCTCTTGCTGGCGTATTTCAGGCTCAAGGTTGGCGCAACCATGGCGGTGTCGACCCGGTTGAGCAGTGGTATTGGTGGCATTCGGCCTCGGCTAGTCCGATTGACCCGAGCGTGCCCGAACTGGCTCTGAACTTTGGGCGTTTCCAAGATCCGTTGATTGATACGGCGCTCAACACGATCCGCCAGAATCCTGATCAGGCCGCACGGATTGCAGCAGCCGAGGCAGTTAATCGTCAGTTCGGTGAAAACGTGTGGAACCTCTGGACCAACTGGACTCTGTGGGGCGTTATTGCTAACACGCAAGTGCAAAACCTCACGAACTTGCCGATTCCCGATATGGACGTACCTGCTGCTCCTGTAGTTGCTGGCAAGCATCACTTGGTACAGGTCTGGTGTCTGGACGGCAACTGCCAGAGCTAAGCAAACCCAAATTAATCAAGCCAGACAGTTGAGCGAATAGCGCCGTGTCACCAAAAGGGAACAAGAGTGTTTGGAACCTCTGGGCGAGCCGGACGCTTGGAATATTCAAAGCCAGGCACCAGCTGCCGCAGGTTTGGTGTCTTGAGGGGAGTTGCCAAGGCTGAGAGGCCAAGAGATGCTCCAAGCAATCAAAGACAATGTCGGACGCCTAGCCGCCGTCGCCATATTGATGGTGGTTGTTTGGGCGTGGGTTGTGCGCCCACCGGCTAGCTGGACTTTCGCGTTGATAGTGGTAATTGGAATTGCCGCTGCTTTATTGACCGATTATCGCTACACCGTCCAACGCCTTGTTGGTGTGATCCCGGTGCTCTTGGTGGTGTCGTTTTTGGTGTTCTCGCTACTGGCCAGCCTTCCAGGTGATCCGGCAATCAACATTCTGGGTCCCGCGGCGACACCGGACGCCGTGCGGCAAGTAAACGAAGAGCTAGGTCTGGATGAGCCGTTCTTCAATCGTTATGGCAACTGGCTGGGTGACGTCGTGGTCGGCGATCTTGGCACTTCGGTGTTGTTGCGCGAAAAAGTTGCCGACGGAATCTCGCGATCGCTCACACCAACTCTCCAGCTGATGTTGTATTCGTTGATTTTGGCGGTGCTGATTGCGGTTCCGCTTGGCATCTATTCGGCCTATCGAGTAGGGACGGCGTTTGATCGCGGCTCGAACTATTTGATGCTGGGGTTTCTTGCCACACCAAACTTCGTGCTAGCGGTGTTTTTGGTGCTCTTCATCGCCATCGGTGGAATAAGTATTTTTGGTATATCAGTTGGTGCTCATTTGCTGCCCGCCGCTAGGTATGTGCCAATAGGTCAAGATGTGGTGTTGCATTTCAAGCACATGTTGCTGCCCTCGGTAGCACTCGCCCTGGGTCAGGCAGCGGTGTTTATGCGATTGCTGCGTTCGGACATGATCGCAACTCTGCGATTGCCGTTCATCGACCTTGCCCGCAGTAAAGGTTTGACCGACAGGCGCGTCTTGTGGCGTCACGCTCTTAGGCCTTCGAGTTTCACGCTTATCACCGTTGTTGGTCTGCTAGTTGGTTCCTTGATCGGCGGTGCGCTCATTATTGAGTTCATTTTCTCTATTCCAGGTGTCGGCTCTTACGTCTTCTTAGGGGTGACGCAGCGTGACTTCATCGCGGTGCAAGGAGGTGTGTTAGTTATTTCCACACTGTTTATTGCTGTGCTGACGATGACCGATTTCATGTATCTGGCGCTTGATCCACGATTGAGATCGGGGACTTTACATGGCTGATGCAACACCAGCAAGGGATGCGGCACCCGTAGTAGCAGTGAGTGACGCGGCAATGACGGACGGTGAAGGGTCGGACACTACGGGACTAGCCCGCATGGGCTTCGGCGTGATGTTTTGGGTGGCAGTTGGATTTCTGGGTGTACTGGGTTTTGCAGCGATTTTTGCTGACTTGTTGCCACTGAAGGATCCGGCCGCGGTCTTTAGGGGGGTCTCTAAAGACGCACCGAGCTTGACGCATTGGTTCGGTGCGGACGGTGTCGGTAGAGATATTTTCAGTCGCGTCATCTATGGCGCACAGGTCAGTCTGGTGATCTCTGCGGTGGGCACGATTTCAGCGGTCACAATCGGGGGCTCAATAGGTTTAGTGGCTGGCTACTTCAAGGGGCGCGTGGATCGGCTCATTACCGCTGGCCTAAATGCCACGCTGGTCGTACCGCCGTTGATTTTGTTCTTGGCGTTGATTCTGTTTCTTGACCCGTCATCGAAGCGGCGCGTGTTCATTCTGATCTTCACGTTTGTGCTGTTGTCAATTGCACCGATTGCGCGTGTGGTGCGAGCCGCAACGTTGGTGTGGGCTGATCGCGAATTCGTCTTGGCGGCACGAACTATTGGTGCGCGTGACGGGCGCATCTTGTCGCGTGAAATCTTGCCCAATGTGGCACCCCCGCTCATCAGCTACGCGTTGATCGTCATGGCTGGATTGATTGTGGTGGAAGGCTCTGTGGCGTTTCTGGGCTTGAGCGTGCCTCCTCCAACACCGACCTGGGGCGACATGATTAACAAGGGTCGTACCAACCTGGATGTAGCTGCGCACATCTCACTGATGCCTGCGATAGTGATGTTTGTCACGATTTTGGCGCTCAATTTTGTAGGCGACAAGCTGCAAGAGCGTTTTGACACACGGTCGTCTGTGTTGTGAGTGTGTTCGTTAGCGCACCAGCGGGTGTGTCAGTGAGCGAAGAGACTGGTTCTCATGGCTGGTAGCGGCAAGGCGCATCTGCGCGGTATCGCCGCGGGAGCTACTGGGGGCTCTACCGCTGGAGACTTTGCCGCTGGGACTAGTGGTGCTAGTGAAATCCCGCTGCTGACGGTTGAGGATCTGGTCGTTTCTTATGGCGTCGCAGGTGGCCGCACATTGACCGCTGTAAGCGGCGTGTCATTTGACGTAATGGAGGGTGAGACACTCGGCCTGGTAGGCGAATCTGGCTGCGGAAAAAGCTCGGCTGCGCGCGCTGTGCTGCAGTTGCCGCCACCTACCGCAGGCTCGGTGCGTATGAAGCTCGGTGATGACGTGACTAGTGACGTAACGAGTGATGCAACTAGTGCCGGGCAAACCGAACTAACCGCTCTAGGTCCCGAAGAAATCCGCCGGGTGCGTCCCAAGTTGCAAATGATCCACCAGGACCCGATTTCCTCGCTAAACCCTCGTCGCACTGTGCGCGACATCGTGGCCGAACCGTTGATGGTGTGGTGGGATGAGGAGGAAGGCCGCTGCTCTACATCAATATGGCTGGAGGAGTTTGGGAAGCTCTTTACACGCGTAGCCACCAAGATCGCACGCCCGTTTCGCTACTTGATGATTCCGGCGTGGATAGCACTATTGCTTTGGGTGATTAGTGAAGCGGTTGAAGATCGTGCATGGGAGGGCGCACTCAGTTGGACGCAGACGCCCGCACAGATAATCGGCTTTCCAGTTTTGGTACTGCTTGTGGTAGCTGGCATCACTTTGCTTGTGCTTGCCGCGGGCTGGTTGCTTTTGGCGGTGATGACGCCGTTTGGTTTGATTTCGCGCCAGTTTGGAAACGTAAACGCTTTCGCCGGGCTGCTGGCCTTAGTCGCTACTTGCGGTGCATCAGGGTTTTTGTTGTGGCGCACCTTTAACAGTTTTGGTGGCTGGGCTCAGTGGCTCAACACCGGTGCTCTTGCGGTGCTCACGGCTTTGCTGGTGGGCTGGCTGATTGCTTCTTTAATCCAGCCCTCTAACGCCGGTGCGGCTGGTGTGGCCGCGGCTTTGGCAGCATTGTTGCTTCTGGAGATTTTCTACATAGTGGGGCTGGACGACAACTCCAAGTTGGCGGTGCTGATTGGTTCAATGCTTGTTGATGGCTTTTTGGTGATGGTGGTTCGTCGCACCTACCTAAAAGAACGCCAGGCTTCACGCGACCGGGCTGAGCCGTTTGTGCGCAGAGCATTGGAGACCGTCGGCATCAACCCTGACACGGCACTAGATCGCAAGCCTCATTCGATTTCGGGTGGCCAGGCACAGCGCGTTTCAATTGCGCGTGCTTTGGTACTGGAGCCAAAGCTGATTGTTTGCGATGAACCGGTTTCCGCTCTTGATGTTTCGGTTCAGGCGCAGATTTTGAATCTGCTGGAGGAGATGAAGCAGCGGCTGGGATTGACGCTGGTGTTTATCGCTCACGATCTAGCTGTCGTAAAAAACGTGAGTGATCGAGTGGTTGTGATGTATCTCGGAAAACTGTGTGAGGTGGCCCCACCGGATGAGATGTTTGATGCTCCAGCGCATCCTTATACGGAGTTGTTGATCAGTGCTATTCCGCACCCAGATCCAAACGTTGAGCCTGCGTTGTTAGACCACGGTGAGGCGGGGGAGATGCCATCTGTTTTGGAACCACCGCAAGGTTGCCGGTTTCACACTCGTTGCCCATATGCGTTGCCCGTTTGCAAAACCGACGAACCGACGATGCGCGAGGTCTCACCCAACCGTTTCGTGGCATGCCACGCGCCGTTGACCAACGAAGAGAGTTCAACGCCGTCCAGTTCAGAAGCAGTTGCTGTCTGATGAGCGACTCCAGCACAGGGTTTTACGACTATCCGTTGCTCACCGCTAAGCACCTGCACACCGAGTTCTCTACTCCTGCCGGTCGGTTAGTAGCGGTTGATGACTCATCTTTCAAGGTGGATCGAGGGAAAACGCTAGGAGTGGTGGGAGAGTCTGGTTCGGGCAAGAGCGTCACTTTCCGTTCGGTAATGCGCCTGCTTCCAAAGACCAACACCCTCTGCACCGGCTCGGTCGAATTCAACGGCGTTGATATGACCGCATTGAGCGGCAAAGAATTGCGCGACATGTGGGGACCTGAGCTGTCCATGGTGTTTCAAGATCCGCTTGGCTCGCTTAACCCAGTGATGAAAATCGGTAAGCAAGTGGGTGAGGGCTTGCGCGTGCACGAAGATCTTTCACGTCGTGCGGCACGCGCAAAGTCGCTTGAGCTTTTGGAGAGCGTCGGCATTTCAGAACCAGGCCGGCGCATTGACGAGTGCCCGCACCAGCTATCGGGTGGTATGCGTCAACGAGTCGTGATTGCCATTGCTTTGGCTTGCAATCCGAAGTTACTTATCGCTGACGAGCCAACGACCGCACTGGATGTGACTGTGCAGGCGCAGATTTTGGATTTGCTGCTTGAGCACAAAGGGCAGCGCGATATGGCGCTGGTGTTGATTACCCACGATCTTGGCGTGATCGCCGGGCGAGCCGATGAGATCATGGTGATGTATGCGGGGCAGATTGTTGAGCAGGCTCCGACGCATGTGTTGTTTAGACAGATGGCGATGCCCTACACCGAGGCCTTGTTGGCAGCTATTCCGACTTCCAAGCACCCCAGTCATAAGCGATTGAATGCCATAGGAGGTCGCCCACCCAACATGGTGAATCCTCCGACGGGTTGCCGCTTTGCGCCGAGATGCAAGTACGCCCAACCGGAATGCACAGTGTCGGTGCCGCCTTTGCGCGAGGGAGCGACACCCGGTCATCGTTACCGCTGCTTTTATCCAGTCGGCTCACCCGAGGGCGAGGAGGCGTTGGCTCGCAATATTGCTGAGGGTCGTGTCAGCGAAACCGGAGTGGTCTTAAGCGCGTAGCGGTGGCCACGGGGTAGCTCTAGTGCGTTCTCAGGTGGTTGACAACCAGGCTGTTGATTGCTCCAGTATGTGGCTTGCAATTTCATGGCACTGCTCGAACACTTCGCACATGCCGTCGTCACCATCAAGCACTTTGCGCAGCGATAGCTCTGTCCGGGCGACAAGATTTAGATGCCGCTGTGCTGCATCGGTAACTGATGGCATCGAGTCGATGGCCGATACCGCAATGGGCAACTCGGTACTTCCAAACGGCGCTAGTTCTGCCGCCAATTTGAGCATGTCGGGCGGATTGTCTAGTGGAGGCAGGTTGAACGAGAACTCCAGCGGTACCCAAAACTCATCTGGTGGCAGCTCTCCTTCAGGTGAGCTCATCATCACATCTTCGAGTGCAAGCATTGTGCGAGGGTCCGCGGAAATGGTCAGATGGATGTCGAGCGGGCCGCCGCAAGAGCCGTCCAGATGCAGGTCGATTTCCCAACTCTGACGCAGGCTGTAGGTCTCGATGTAATGGCGTTCGTCGTGTACGTGGAAACCGTGCTCTATGGAGTGGTCTTTGAGGTTTGCGACATACCCCGCTAGATCAATGGCGGCCATCGGTGCCCTAGCGTAATCGTGATGACCGCCGAGGACGATGGGATATCCAAGGGAGTTTCTGGTGGAGCACATGGTGGAACACATAGCGGAGTAATAGCCGGCAAGACGGGTGATGAGTGGCTTGCGCTGTTGGGTGAGGTTGCCGCTGCTATCAGGGAATCACTGGTCGGTATCACCGATTGGCGTAAACCGGGAAACCGTTCTTGGCAATACGCGCTTGATTTGGTGGCAGATGCCGCGGCCTTAGAGGTGTTGCAAGCAGCCGATGTGGCCGTTCTTAGCGAGGAGTCCGGAGTGTCGTCTGGCGCCCCGTCAGGCGTGGCCAAGCCAAACGATAACAAGCCAGGCGAAACTGGCGAGCCGATTGTCATAGTCGATCCCGTTGATGGTTCGACAAACGCCTCGCGTGAAATTCCGTACTTTTCAACGAGTTTGTGTGTGATGGTGGACGCTGCTTTCCAGGTTGGGTTGGTAATGGACTTGTCGGTTGGGACGCAGTGGTCGGCGATTGCTAGCGAGGGCGCCTGGTGCGATGGATTAGAGCTTTCCAACCCTGGGCACCGTGTTGAGCTAAGCGATGCCTTGGTGGTTAGTAACGGAGCATTGCCCAGCACGGTTAAATGCGGCCAGACACGCACCTTGGGATCAGCAGCGTTGGACCTGTGCGGCGTGGCATCAGGCAGGTTTGACGCTTTTATTGATCCCTCGCGAGCGCTGCATGTTTGGGACTATGCAGCGGGTGTGTTGATCTGCCAGGAGGCAGGAATGGCTGTGTCGGAGCTAGGCGGTGAGCCGTTAACGCATACTGACCCCGAGAGGTCCCTTGGCCCCATCGCGGCAGTTGATCCGCAACTCCTCACTGAACTGGTCCAAGTGCTCTGATAAGGCACAGAAAGGGTCCGCTGCGGTGCGGCCTATTGAAAGTGAGCTAAGTAGTCTTGGCGTCCCGCCACACCGCCCGTGGTTTGCGGGCGCTTAGCTCAGTTGGTTTAGAGCACCTCCCTTACAAGGAGGGGGTCGGGGGTTCGAGTCCCTCAGCGCCCACCAGTTATGACTGCCGCAGCAGACGGTGTTGGCTAGAACAGCGTTGGCTAGAACGGCTGTTCGTCAGGCTCGATAGGACCGTCATCGGCACTTGGGCTCCCGGCATCTGAGCCAGCAGAACCTGCAGCACCGGAGTCACCGGCTAGGCCATAAGAGTTATCAGCGTCGTTCTTGGTGAGGTGCTCTTTCGCCCAACCGTTGATGAATGCCTCATCTTCAGCGCTCAAATCGCCGAACAGCCACACTGAGTTGCCAGATTTAGTTTTGTCCTTGAGGACCGGGCCAGCCACTATGCCGCCCTCAAGCACCTCGCTCCTGAGAGCGACGGGGAACACTCGGGCTTCTCGGAATGTGCTCCATTCCTTTTTGTCGTCTGAAAACACCACGATCAGATCGGCAATGGCTGGAGTTGCCATGCCGTACTTGGTTTCGACCTCAGTATCCCTGCCCTTGCGGCTGGCTACCAGGTGCAGCTTGTCCGCATGATCGGCTGGCGTCCAGAAGGGGTCATTACTAAACGCTGAGTCGTCATCACCTGAACTCGTGTTCGCCGAACGCACCTCAAAATCAGACATTGTTAGATCCCTTTACTAGTTCTTGATAATTCACTTAGCCACCGACGATGAAGCGCTGATGAGTCCCCTCGGAGACGACCGCATCACCATGCATTACGCGCACATCAAACACCAAGCGCTTGCGATCAATTTCGCTGATGGTGCCGGTGATCTCAACTTGCTCGCCAGAGCTCACGGCCGCTTGATGACTGACACAAACATGGATGCCAACCGTTGTTTGATTTGCATCCAGGTGTGGTTGCACGCCGTTCAGGCACACGCCTTCAATCAGCTTCACCATGTCGGGCGTCGAAAGCACCTTGTTCGGCAGGTGAGGAGGCGACATGTCGTCGGTAACGGTGAATGTCTCACTGGCGCTGAGACCTGCGGTAATAGGGGAGTCGGCTTGATTCATAATCGCTGACACTATTGCAAAAGCTGACGTGTGCCTAGCGCATTTATTGACGGCGCTGAGTAGCGTTTAGATGTGAGCCAGACACAAGATCAAACGCAACCCACGACAGCATCCACCGATGCACCGCTAGCGCATCACATTTCAATCACCGATGCCAACGAGCACGTGATCGTCAAGATCGCCGGAGAGGTAGTGGCCGATTCGGTAGCCGTCAAGGTGTTGGCCGAAGGTGACCTGCCTGCGCGTTACTACTTCCCGCAAGTAGACGTTCGCATGGAGTTGTTGGCACCGACCAAGACCAGCAGCCATTGCCCGTTCAAAGGCGACGCCACCTACTGGTCTGTACAGGCTGGCGACAAGACGCATGAAGATGTCGTCTGGAGCTATCCCAGCCCGATCCCAGCTGTGGATGAGATTGCTGGCCTGCTGAGCTTTTACAACGAACGCGTTGAGCTAACGACCACGCCCGCTTGAAATACTCCACTCTCCCAGCCTGGTCTGACAAAGCTGACCAGAGACCGGTCACCACCACCCGCGTTTCTCACGTGATTGATCTGCGTTCGGACACCGTTTCGCGCCCCAGCGATGCAATGCGCCAAGCCATGGCCGTGGCCAAGGTAGGCGACGACGTCTGGGGAGATGATCCGACCGTCAACGAGCTAGAGCACTACACCGCGGAACTACTCGACAAGGCCGCGGCCCTGTATCTGCCGAGCGGCACGCAATCAAATCTATGCGCCTTGATGTCGCATTGCGAACGAGGCGATGAGTACATAACGGGCGATCATTCCCACACCTTCATGTACGAAGGTGGTGGCGGTGCGGTGCTTGGCAGCATCCAACCGCAGATCGTGCCGACCCTGCCAAGCGGCATGGTTGACCTAGCCGCTGCGCAAGACGCGGTCAAGCCACTCGACAATCATTTTGCTCGCACCCGGTTGCTGTGCTTAGAAAATACCATTGACGGCCACACCCTGAGCCTGGCTGACATGGTCGCGGGAAGAGATTTCGCAAACAACAACGGCCTGGGTTTTCATCTGGATGGCGCTCGTTTGTGGAACGCGGCGATTGATCTTGCTGCTAGCCCGGCGCAAGTGGCCGAACCGTTTGACACGGTGTCGGTGTGTTTGTCAAAGGGGCTTGGCGCGCCGGTCGGTTCGGTGTTAGTCGGAACCGAAGAGCTAATCGCTAAGGCCCGACGCTGGCGCAAGGTGCTTGGTGGTGGCATGCGTCAAGCTGGCATCATCGCGGCTGGCTGTCTGTATGCGCTGCAAAACAACTTCGAGCGTCTGGCACAAGACCATGCCAACGCACGCACACTGGCAGAGGGTTTGGAGAAAACATGCGGCGTGACTGTTGCCTCATGCAACACCAACATGGTTTTCGCGACGCTCGATGTGCCCGACGAGGCCCTCAGTAAACGGCTAGAAGCACGCGGCATTCTCGCTGATTGGCGTAATGCCCGAGCGCGAATGGTGCTGCATTTAGACGTGTCCGAGGTAGATGTGCATACCTTCTTGAAGGCTTTAGCAGAAGAGCTGGCCTGAGAGCCGCCTGGCTCTTGCTGAGCACTTTTGCTAGGCACTTTCGGGCTCTATTGCTGGGCACGTACAGACTTGCTCTTTCTTGCGGTAGTCTCAGATAAGGCAACAAGCCGAGATTTGAGACATAGGAACTAAGTGCCAAAGACCAAAGACGACGTCGTTTTGCTTGAGGGCAAAGCCATTGAAGCGCTCAAGGGCGGTAATTTCCGCATTGAGCTTGACAACGGACACGGGGTACTTGGCCATCTCAGCGGCAAGATGCGTAAGCATCACATCCGCATACTGCCGGGTGATCGGGTGCAGGTAGAGGTGTCTACCTACGACCTGACACGTGGGCGCATCACCTACCGCTACAAATAGCAATCGCCTAAACCGGCAGTTCAGCCAACGCCGCAACCGCGGTCGATTGCGTTGATTAGCGCGGGCGGGGCGATACTTGGCAGACTACGAGCATGTCAAAAGCAGTGCCGGAATCAGCAGTAGATACCGCGCTAGATGAGTTACTAGCGAAGAACAACCCCAAAGAGCAAAGCTTCAAAGAGTTTCGCGGAGCGCAGTTTGACCACGGCCTGGCTTGGGTTGATTTTGAAGAGGGTCACGGTGGCTTAGGACTTGACCCAAAGATGCAGCGCAGAGTGGATGCTCGCCTGTATGAAGCCGGCGTAAAGCCAATGCGGCCGCTGATGTTCTTCGTGTTCTTGGCGGCGCCGACCATCCACACGCACGGCGATGAAGAGGTCAAGAAGCGCTTCTTGCGCCCGATGTTCACCGGTGAAGAACTCTGGTGCCAGCTGTTTAGTGAACCCGGCTCTGGCAGCGACTTCGCCAGCCTGGCAACACGTGCGGTTAAAGACGGTGAGGAATGGATTGTCAACGGCCAGAAGGTGTGGACGACGCTGGCGCACCTAGCGGATTACGGCATGTTGGTTACTCGCACTAATCCCGAGGTGCCTAAGCATCGCGGCATGACCTATTTCGCTTTGGACATGAAAGCACCTGGAGTAGAGGTGCGCCCTCTGCGCCAGATCACTGGCGAAGCCGAGTTCAACGAGGTTTATCTCACCGATACACGCGTGCCGGATGCCTGTCGCGTTGGCGATGTGGGTGACGGTTGGCGCGTGTCGCTAACCACGTTGATGAACGAGCGCAACGCCATCGGTGGTGCCGCGGCATCAGCTCCGCCTCCACCAGGGTCTGGTCCGATTAGCGCGCTGACCAAGCTGTGGGCAGCACGAGATGAAAGCCAGCGCGATTCGGCAACGCTTGATCGCATGATGAAACTCTGGACTCGTGCGGAGGTGCTGCGGCTAACCAACATGCGAGCCTCAGCTAATCGCCGCAAGGGCAATCCTGGTCCTGAGATGTCGGTCTCGAAGCTGGCCTCTGCAGAGTTAAATCAAGCAATCATGTCAACCGCGATTGACATGATGGGTATGGCGGGTCAGGTTGACTGCAACTACACGTTCCGTCGCCCTGAAGACCTAGTACCGGACGGCCTGCAAAACGGCGTTCAGCACGCCTTTTTACGGGTGCGAGCTAACTCCATTGAAGGTGGCACATCAGAGATCATGCGCAACATCGTTGGCGAGCAAGTACTTGGGCTGCCAGGCGAACCACGCGTTGACAAGGAAGTGGCCTGGTCTGAGGTGCCTCGCAGCTAACCACTCCAACAGGCGCGGCTTGCTATCCGACAAGCGTTGCGCCAGCTACAGCGGTTACAACTCAACCAAGATCGAGTCGGTAGCCATCTCCGTCTTGCTGCATAATCCCTGCGGTCGGCGTGCCAAAATGCGTGCCTATTACCAAAGTCTCACCGTCCGCCCAGTCAGGGAATACCAAACGCCGGGTTACACGTGCCTGGTCTGGATCGGTGTCAAACATCGAGCTGAGCTCAGGGTCGGCTAACTGCAGCGGAGAGTGGACCATGTCGCCAGTGATGATGGCTCGCTGGCCTTCGGACTTAATGACCACAGAAGCATGTCCCGGGGTGTGACCTGGTGTTGAAACCAGACACACGTCGTTGCTAATTACGTGATCCGGTGCGACCATTTTCGCTAGTCCGGCGTCTGCAATCGGTTGCACCGAATCGGCAAACACTGGATCGCCAAACAAATCGTCGGTTTCTCGCCAATGATCAAACTCTGCTTGCACAAAGAGGTATTGCGCATTCGGGAAGGTGGGCACCCATTCCTCGTCGACCAAACGCGTGTTCCACCCCACGTGATCAACGTGCAGGTGCGTGCAGATCACGTGCGTGATCTCCTCGGGCGGGTAACCCGCAGCGGCAAGGTCATCTAAGAAAGGCCCTTGCATCTGTGCCCATAGGGGATTGGTGCGCTGCTTGTCGTTACCGATACAGGTGTCAACCGCAATACGGGCGTCACCGCTTTCGATAACGCAACAGTGAATCTTCTGCAGCATGTAACCATTGTCGTCCACAAAATGAGGCTTTAGCCATGGTGCAGCTTCGGCTCGCGCCAACACATCTTCCTTAGTGACATCTTCAAAGAGAAAGCGCGGTGAGGTCGGCGTATCCGATTCGGCGATCGAGGTGATCTTGACGTCGCCGACTTGCCAGCTAAGGGGTGTGTTGCTCATGAATTCAGGCTCACTGTTTCAGGCTCGTGTTTTGAGGCTTACGGCTGGCGACCGAGGTAGCCGATAAAGCGGTCGGCAATGGGAGCGTCATCGGGGACAGGCACCGCTTCGCCGATCAATTTGTGTTTACGAGCGAACTCTTCGATGCCCTTTACTTTGTCGAAGCTCTGTTGCACCAAGTCTTCAGGCAGGTATGGCGCAACCTCAACGGAACTGCCGATGTCCCAGGCGTGGGTCAAGGGATCCCATTGCACCATTGCGATCAATTGCTCAAGCGACATCGGGCCGAACCAGTAATTGTCTTCTTTGGCGAGGGCGCCGGGCGTTTCGATTGCGCCGTCCACGGCTGAGAACAAACCATCACGGGTCTGTTGCCAGCGTGCGACCGGGTCGTCAGCTTCTTCGGCCATTTGAGGTAGCGCTATCTCGCCGGTGTGGACTACCTCAGCCAAAGCATCCAGCACGCCACATTGATGCTTCAGCACATCTCGCAAGGTCCACCCCTCGCAAGCCGAGTCGTTATCCCATTTGCCCTCAGGTACACGCTGCACCACAGCGTCAAATGTGTATACGGCGCGGGCGAAATCCCTAGTTATTTGAGTCATATGGATAGCTCCTTACAGGTTTAGTCACGTAGGTGAACGCGCAGACCGGCTAGGTCTACACGGTCGTCGTTGACGTAGCAGCCTCGTGCGCGCGCATTGGCCAACACAGACTCACGGTCAGCTGTGGTTACGTCAATGCCGCCTAAGCCTTCACCGCGCCCGTCGGTTTCTTCCACAAAGCGCAGGGTCGCGTTGTCTAATTGAATGGTGGCGTTACCGGCAGCATCAGCGCCTAGTTCGATTTCGGCAATTTGAGACCAACGCTGCGCTAGGTGCTGCGGGTCTGGGCTTTGCAGCTCGGCTGCACTGATGGAGCTAACAACGTCGGTGCGTACATACGGCTGCCAAAACGGGCCTGCTGGTCCCCATGGTCCGCCCGGCTCGCCAGGCTTTTTGCCGTCTGGGCCTACCGCTGCACCAGCAGTTACCTGATCCATTTCAAAGAACGACCCACCCGTGTCGCCCGGGTGCATCTGCATCCCCGTGAGTTCCGGTGTGTCCATTTCATGGACTAGGCGAATGCCAAGTGAGTCAATATGGGAGCGGCGAGCGGCAGCATCGTCGACCTCAGTGATCACCATGTAACCGGTGTCGCCACCACGGCGTTGTTGATAACGCCCTGCAGCGGTATCGGGCTGCATCGGAGTAACGCACTCCAAAAACTGCGTGCCGACCGGCCAGAGCACGTTCTTGAGACCAAACACACCCACGCCCGGGTCTGTGTAGCAAGGCTCAACGCCGAGAACCGTCTGTAAGTCGGCTGCGGTCTTACGCAGATCCTCGGTAGTTACTGCAATTTGGCGAAGTCGAATCCACATGGCCCTGACACTAGGACAAGCCGGGGCATTCACGCTGCGCCAGCCCATGTCGCCTGCCCCGCTTGCCCTTGCCCGCTTGTCATGGTTACAACCACGGGACCGAGGTGTTATCCAAATACTCCCAGTAGCACCATTGCGCTCGCGTAGAGCACGAGCAAAATGATTCCCTCGATTCGGGTAACCCGGCCTTTCGTGAAGGCCATGCCATACGCCACTAGCGCCACTGCGATCATTACCGAAATGCCGAACCGGGTGAGCGAGTCGTCCATGATTTCGCCCGCTCCGACAAGACCCATAGCGCCACTAACCGCCAATGAGTTGAACAAATTGGAACCGAACAGGTTGCCGAGAATCAGCTCGGTATGTCCCTTACGAGCGGCCGCCAAGATGGTGGCAATCTCTGGCAAAGAGGTACCAAGAGCAACCAGAGAAAATCCGATGAAGCCCTTGGAGAGATTAAATCCTTCAGCGATATCGGTTGCACCGGCGACGGCAAGTTGTGCCCCTACAAGCACGCCGGCTAGTCCCAGGATTGTCCGCAAGACGTTCTTGCCTGCGGTTTGAGGCTTGTCTTGTTCGGTCAGTGTTTCGCTAGTTCCGGGGGTGAGTTCGGTTGTGAGATCGCTAGAACGGATCATGGTGACGATTGCCACCACCAACAACACGACCAGCACGATTCCTTCGTAAAACGCCAGATTTCCGTCCAGCACCAACAACGCAAAGATCGCAGTTGACCCGACTGATATTGCCGCCTCTTTGTGGAGCAGCGAGCGCGAGCACACCACTGGAGTGATCACTGCGGCTAGTCCAAGTCCAAGGCTGAGGTTGGCAACGTTGGAGCCCACGATGTTGCCAACACCTAAAGCGGGGTCGTCTCTTAGCGCTGCCAGAGCAGATACCACCAGCTCTGGTGCAGAGGTCCCAAAGCCCAGTATCACAGCGCCCACCACGATCGGACTGAGGCGCAGCAGTTTGGCTAAGCGCGATGCTCCCAGCACGAACTGGTCGCCTGCATACATCAGCACGGCCAGCCCTATTAGCAAGCTGATAATCGACCCGGCCATTGCTAAAGCGCTGTGTGATATCCGGGTTTAGCTGGAGTGTTCGGTGGTGTATTTGGTGGAGTTAGCACCGGCGGTTTGTGCGACTCCACCCTCACAGGATCACCTACCCGCAGTTGCACGGTGTTTTCTGCAGCAGTGCTTTTTGCAGCAGTGTTTTCTAGGGCGTTGCTAGTAACAGAGCAAGACACCGCAAACAGGGCATTGTTTTCAAGCATTGAAGCAATACCGGGGTTGTTTGGAAACGCGGCCGAAGCGTCTTCACACCAGCGATGCTCTTTCAGCACCCTGGCTGGCTGACTTGTGCGATCGGCAGTGTCTTGATTGATTTGCGGCACAGCGCATCGCGGCCATGGCATGTGCGCTTGGAACTGAATATTCCCAATGCTGAAGCGATCCCAAGTGTCTTCCACCCATGGAAGGGTTGTTTCAATTACCAGGTTTGGCCGAAAGCGCTCCATACCGAAGCTGGTTCCCGCTATGGCTTCCAAATCGGTAAGCGATGCGGTATTGGCAACCGTTAACGACGTTGCGTCAACGAAGGAAACATGCTTGTCTTTGCCAAACAGTGAGGGTCGCCGAGTGGTGCGGGTGAAGCCGACCAGACGAGCGGGTTCGTCTAGCAGGTCGCTGAAGAACTCTGCAGCTTCTTCGCCCGCGTCGGCGCAACGCACTTCATCGCCTGCCAAGGCTTTGACCGTTACCGAGTCAGGCGCTTCGGCCACAGGAGGGACGTTGACTGCGCCGCTTGCAGTGCCGTTTGGCAAGGACAGCGTTAGGCCTTCGTCGGGAGTTTGTTCTACATGCACTAATGCCATGTTCTTGTGGCTGCGCTGTGTGATCGCGTTGGCTGTCTTATCAACTACCTGCCACACACGGTCACCCGCTAAACCGGTATCTACAACGGTGGTTACATCAAGAGCGACCCGGCGGCACGATTTCACCGGGTAAATCCAGACCTGGCTGAGCTTGCCCGCCTCAGCCATCTTGGTAGCTGCGTTTGGCAACTTCTTCCAGCATCACTTCTGTAGCGCCGCCGCCGATGGACAGAACACGCGCATCACGCGACATCCGTTCAATAGTCGATTCACGCATGTACCCGATGCCGCCGTGGAATTGAACGCAGTCATACATCACCTGGTTGACCACTTCGGCACCCCAGGCCTTCACACCGGACATTTCCTTGGTGGCATCTATTCCTTGCTCACTGAGCCAGGCTGCGTGGTACAGAGATGCCCGGACCGCATCAACCTTGGCTTGGTTCATTGCCATGCGCTGGCGAATACCACCTAAGTCGTATAGGTGTTTGCCGTAAGCCTTGCGTTGTTGCGTGTAGGAGTTGGTCATGTCGATGGCTACCTGCGCAGCGCCTACACCCATCCCCACCAGCACCATGCGTTCGTTCTGAAGGTTCTTCATGGCCGAATAGAAGCCCTTGTGCTCTTCGCCCAGCAAATGATCTTCATCTAGCCAAACGTCTTGCATCACTAACTCAGCAGTGTCAGAGCTTCGCCAGCCGTGTTTGTCCAACTTCTTGGCAACGCTGAACCCTTCGGCATCGGTGGGCACCATAAACATTGAGATGCCGCTACGACTGCTTGGATCGGTACGAACCGCCATCACGATGATGTTGTTGTAGGCGCCGCCAGTGATAAAGGTCTTGGCGCCGTTGAGTCGCCAGCCCTTTCCGTCACGCACAGCGGTGGTGCGTATTCCGGCCACGTCAGAGCCAGCGTCTGGCTCGGAGATACCTATGGACAGCATGCAGTCTCCAGATAACACGGAGGGCAACCAGCGCTCGAATTGGTCCTTTGTGCCTGAATTCAACAAGTGAGGTAAAGCCATGTCGGTGTGCACAAGCACCAGAGACTCAAAACCGCCGAAAGTTGAGGTGCCGAGCGCCTCAGAGAAAGCCGCGGAGGCCAGTGGGCCAAGCCCTAAACCGCCCAACTCGACTGGCACGCACAGGGAGAACATCTCCAGTTCGCCCATTTTTTTGAAAACTTCGCGCGGTACGGTGCCGTCTATCTCCCATTTATCGCCGTGGGGGACTACCTCTTGCGCAACGAAGCTGACGGTCTGGTCGTAGATGGCTTGCAGTTCGTCGGTCATATAGACGTTCCTATTTAGGGTTCCGCTATTGCGAGACCCTTGAGAGCCTGACTTTTGAGAACCTGGCCTCTGGGACATAGCGTCATCCTAGGTTTAGATTTACGAGATGCCCGTAGCCGATCCGGATGTCACACGACCTCTATCGGGTTATCGGGTAGTTGACCTGACCGACCATCGCGGCGAGCTTGGTCCGTGGGTGCTAGCAGAGCTTGGCGCTGACGTAGTGAAAGTCGAACAGCCACAAGGTTCTCCAGCGCGCCAGGAACTGCCACACGCAGATGGCTTGCCTGCGCCGAGTTTGCAGTTTTGTGTTTACAACTCAAACAAGCGCGCTATCTCATTAGATCTCGCTTCCTCACCGGACCCCGCCACGCTTACGTCAGGCGCTGGTGACGGGGTTTCGCCAGCTGCGAGCAACGCTGACCGCGCAACATTTGCAGCGCTGGTGCGCAGAGCAGATTTTATTTTTAGTTCAGAGCCGGACGGTTTGCTCAGCACCGCTGGCTATGACTTTGACGCGCTTACAGCTTTGAACCCGCGCATTGTGCATGTGCAGATCACGCCGTTTGGTGAGCATGGGCCACGAGCTGATTATCCATATTCTGAACTAACCCTGGCCGCGCTAGGTGGCGCCGTGAACCTGCAAGGTGTGGCAGATCGGCCGCCGGTAAAGATTTCAATACCGCAGGTGTGGCGCCATACCGGAGTTGAAGCGGCGAACGCGGCGCTGGTTTCACACGCACGCCGGCTAGCCACTGGCAAACCGCAACAAGCGGTGCTCTCAGCGCAATCGGCAGTTACCTGGACGTTGCTAAATGCCATGGAAACTCATGCCATTTCAGGTGAAGACTTTCATCGCAACGGAACAATCGTGGCTCTGGCCGCTCCTCTGCAGTTACGCCTTAGCGCCGTTGACGGTCATGTGATAGCGATCTCACGCGGAGTGTTAATCAACAATCTCGTGGAATTGTTGATCGATGAAAACATCGTTGGTGAGGACTGGCGTGACGAGGATTGGGAGTCGTTTGATCTGCGCGCATTGTCTGGCGAGCAGGTTGATTACAGCTTTGAGGAGCTCTTCGACGCGATGGCTGAGCTGTGCTCGCGCTACGACAAGGACACGCTTATGCGTAAAGCGTTGGCTTACCGCGAGACCATTGCCCCTATTCACACGGTGGCAGACCTGATGGAGTTTGATCATCTGCGGACACGCGAGTTTTGGTGTGATGCAGAGGTTGAGCGAGGGCTGAACGGGGTGGAGCTGCCGAGCGCTCCGTTCACGTTTGACGGTAAGCGCCCTGCGGGTGTTCGCCGTCCACCACGCATCAACGAGGATGGTGATCAGATTCGAGCAGAGCTTGACGAGCCAAGCACGGCAACCGAACAAACCCCTCCGGCTGATGCGTTTGCCTATGGCACGGACGAATTTCCACTGGCTGGCATCAAGGTCGCTGATTTCAGTTGGATCGGTGTCGGACCCATCACTACCAAGGCGTTGGCCGACCATGGAGCAACGGTTGTACGCATCGAATGCTCCACCCGGGTTGATGGCTTACGAATAAATCCGCCCTTCAAAAACAACGAAGTCGATCCAGACATGTCGCACTTCTACGGCACTTTCAACACCTCCAAACTCAGCCTCGATATTGACATGCGAGTGCCTGAAGGTTTGGCTACAGCAAAGAAAATGATCGCTTGGGCCGATGTGGTGATTGAGTCTTGGCGACCCGGAGCATTTGCAGATTCCGGGCTGACCGACGAGGAAATAAAAAAGCTCAACCCGTCGGTGATCTTTATCCATACCTCTCTGCTGGCCAGTGGTGGCCCACTTTCCGGCCTGGCTGGCTACGGCTATCACGCAGCGGCCATTGCGGGGTTTTACCCGGTTGTTGGTTGGCCTGATTTACCACCAGACGGTCCCTACCTTGCTTACACAGACACCATCTCGCCGCGCTTTATTACGGCGGCACTATTGAGCGCTCTTGATCGCCGCCGCCGAACCGGGCAGGGCTGCTTTATTGAAGCGGCGCAGCTTGAGTGTGGGTTGCAGTTTCTGGCACCGGAGCTGGCGGACTATCAGTTGTCCGGACACGTGGCCACACGTAACGGCAATCGCGATGGAGATGTAGCTCCGCAGGGCGTATACCCCTGCGCCGGAGATGATCGCTGGTGCGCGGTCACCATTGCTACAGACACGCAATGGCAGTCACTAGTAGCGCTATTAGGTGAGCCAACTTGGACTAACGATGCGAGCCTCACATCGTTACCAGGGCGCCAGGCAGCACACGATGAAATCGACAAACACCTGGCTGCATGGACCGCAATCTTCGACCCGTTTGAGCTAGAGCACAAACTCACGGCCGCTGGCATACCTGCTGGCGTGGTACAGCGCAGCAGCGATCTGCTGGCCGACCCGCAATATGCGCACCAAGGCTTCTATCGCTATTTAGATCACGAACGCATGGGCAACGTTCCCTATGCCGGGCATCAATACCGCATAGCGGGTTACCAAAACGGACCGCGCACCGCGGCACCGACGCTGGGTCAGCACACGTTTGAGGTGCTTACGGATCTGTTAGGTATGGACGCTGAAGAGATAGCCGAGATCGCTGCGGCAGGCGCTTTGGGCTAGCGGCCTAGGGGACTGCCAGCCCATAGCCTGACCACATGGTTGCGGTGCCACTGTCGGTAATTGATCTGGCTGTCGTCTCGCAGGGCATCACATCTTCCCAAGCGCTCAACGACACCACCAAGCTCGCACAGGTAGCCGAAAAACACGGATTTGTGCGGTTCTGGGTAGCAGAGCATCACAACATGAGCACGGTCGCTAGCACCTCACCAGCGGTGTTGATCGCTCACTTAGCTGCCAACACCAATCAAATACGTGTCGGCTCAGGCGGGGTGATGCTGCCAAACCATGTGCCTCTAGTAATCGCTGAACAGTTTGCGCTGTTGGAGGCGTTGCACCCAGGTCGGATCGATCTGGGATTAGGGCGAGCACCTGGTAGCGACCGTTATACCGCAGCTGCACTGCGGCGATCGACAGCTCATGAAAGCGTCGAAGATTTTCCACGCGATCTGATTGAGCTAATGGGCTTGTTAGACGATCCACGCCAGCCTGAAGGCTTGTGGGACAAGGTTCGTGCGACTCCGAACGCAACCTCAGCACCCGAGGTGATGTTGTTGGGTTCAAGCGGATTCAGCGCGCAGCTGGCGGGCATTCTTGGGCTGCCGTTTGCTTTCGCTAACCACTTTGACATGGGTGGAACCCTGGATGCGGTGGAGGTTTACTACTCGCATTTCCGACCTTCACCGCGACTAGAGGTGCCTTACGCCATCGTGTCAGCCGCAGTGATCTGTGCTGCCGATAACGCGACCGCACAGCTGGCCGCTGCTCCGACGCGACTGCGTAAATACGGAATGCGGACAGGTCGATTTTTGCCGTTGATACCGCCGGAAGAAACCGTGCAGCACGCTGAGTGGGCTAACGCCAGCGCTATGCCTTCTAACTCCATCGTCGGCACGCCAGAAGCCGTGGCCCAAAAGCTGCAACAGCTAGCTGCTGACACTGCCGCCAGCGAACTGATGATCAACACGTCTACCTATTCGCTAGCCGAACGCATTACAAGCCTGGAACTGACGGCGACCGCTTGGCAAGAACTGGTCTGGTCCGATCATTCAGAATCCAGTGTGGCCGCAAAGAGCGCCGCAGATATAGATACCGCAGATATAGCAGCGATATGAAAACCAGCACGCTCGGTACGCACTTCGGCCCATATCTCGTCGTCAGCGAAGACGACCAGGTGATCTCCATCCGAGGTCACGAAACCGATCCCGACCCTTCGCCCATCGGTGAGGCTCTTGTCGAATACCAGCGTTGTCGCGTGCGGCGGCCAGCCGTACGGCGTTCATGGCTAGAAAACGGCCCAGGCCCAGCCGCTGGACTACGCGGCAATGAGCCATTTGTCGAGGTGAGTTGGGACACCGCACTAGAGCTGGTCGCAACCGAGCTGGAGAGGGTGCGTTCGCAACACGGTAACAAGGCGATCCTCGCTGGTTCTTACGGCTGGGGCTCGGCAGGACGCTTTCACATGCCAAGCGCTCAGCTTCATCGTTTCGGAAATCTGTTCGGCGGGTACGTCAACCAAAAAGGCACTTACTCTTCGGCGGCTGCCGAAGCGATTCTTCCGTACATCTTCGGTATGACGTTTCATCAGGTCGTGGCGCAGCAAACCGCCTGGAGCATGATCGCCGATCACACAGAACTGCTTGTCAGCTTCGGCGGAATGCGCACCTCCAACACCGACGTCAGCTATGGCGGTCAGGGGCCACACCACACACGCGAGTGGTTGCACAAGGCTGCAGAAAACGGAATGAAACTGCTCAGCATCAGTCCGCTGGCTGACGACGTGATTGGCTCCATCGTGCCTACCACCACTTCGCCTACTTGTCTGCCGATCAGGCCGGGAACCGACGTGGCCCTGATGCTGGCTCTAATGCACGAATTAGTCGTGTCGGGGCGAGCCGACGAGCAGTTTCTAGAGCAGTACTGCGAAGGCTGGCCTGTGCTACGTGAGTACTTACTAGGCCAAGCCAAGCAGCAGGGAACAGGTTCGGCCGAAACAGGTCCGCTTAATGCCAACTGGGCGGCCGGGATTACAGGAATCGCAGCCGAAGACATTTCGGCTCTAGCGCACGAGATGGCAGACAAGCGCACGCTGATCAACATCACTCTTTCGCTGCAGCGTGCCGATCACGGCGAGCAGCCTTATTGGGCGGCCGTCGCGCTGGCTTGCGTACTAGGCCAAGTCGGTTTGCCAGGAGGCGGGTTTGCGGCTGCATTCTTTGCCGCTGGCAACACTGGCTCTGGACGGATACGCAAAAGAGTGCCGGGGCTGCCAGTGCCACCGCGCCCTAAAGGATCACCGGTGATAGGGGTGTCTCGCATAGCTGAGCTATTAGAAGGTGCCGGCCGTGAATATGATTTCGATGGGCGAACCGGTGTTTTCCCGGACACACGCTTGGTCTACTGGTGCGGTGGCAATCCGTTTCATCATCATCAAGACCTCAACCGCTTGCGGGCTGCTTGGCAGCTGCCCGACACGGTGATCGTGCATGAACCGTTTTGGACGTCGATCGCTAAACACGCAGACATCGTGCTGCCCGCCACTACACCGCTTGAGCGTAGCGACATTGGAGCGGCCGAGCAGCTGCTGATGTATCACGGAGCCGCAGTGAAACCCGTCGGCGAAGCGCACGACGACTATTGGATCTTTGTACAGCTTGCGAAACGGTTGGGATTCGGCTCTGAGTTTTGTGAGGACCGCACGGCGGATGAATGGGTTGAAATGCTGTACGAGATCTATCGAGCCGACAATCCTGACGCGCCAGATTATGAAGAATTCCAGGCGGCTGGCTATTGGCGACATAGCGATGTGCCGGACATGGGTGACACCGATCAGGTGTTTTTGTCGGGCTTTCGTGCCGATCCGGTTACGGCGCCGTTGCGCACACCCAGCGGCAAAATCGAGCTTTATTCCGATCGCTTAGCCGAGCTGGGCTACGACGATTGCGGCCCGCATCCCACCTGGTTCGAACCCTATGAACGCCTCGGTGGAGTAGGCAGCGACAAGTACGGCCTGCATTTGATCTCTAACCAGCCCAGCAAGCGATTGCACAGCCAATACGACTTTGCAGAACCAAGCCAGGCAGGGAAGGTGGCGGGTCGCGAGCCGATCCGTTTACATCCCGAGACTGCCAAACAACGAGGTATCGCTGCAGGTGATGTGGTGCGTGTGTTTAACGATCGTGGGGCTTGTTTGGCTGGAGCGGTGTTAGATGACTCTCTGCATCCTGAGGTGTGTCAGCTTTCTACCGGTGCCTGGTACGACCCGGACGACGACGGCACATGTAGAGCCGGCAACCCGAACGTGTTAACACGCGACAAGGGGACTTCCAAACTGGGGCAAGGACCAAGCCCACACACATGCTTAGTAGAGGTGGAGAAGCTGGCAGGCCCAGCACCGACGGTGCGTGCTTACGATCCACCTGAGTTTGTGGCGTTTGTGTCTGGCCCGCGTAAGCCATCCACGTGAACCGGGCGCGCTAGCTGCAAGCCCACAGCTACTAATAGAGATACCCAATAGAGATACCTAATAGATATAGAGCTAACTCATGAGCGATACTCCAGCGACCACTGGCGAGCAATGGATCACCGAATTTGCTGCGGAACTTGGCCTGCCCGCACCTGACATGACGAGCACCGAAGCTCTGCTGGAGTTAGCCGGTGAAGCCGCACACGATTCTGAGCGCATCGCCGCGCCTATTGCGTGCTGGTTGGTTGGGGTTGCCGGGCTTGATCCGACGGAAGCTCTAGACAAGGCAAAACGGTTCGTTGCTAGTCGTAAAGGGGCTAGTAGCAAGGGCGCGAGCTAGCTCTTTGCTGACCTGGTTCTGACACACCACGGTCGTACAATCATCTGCGTGAGCGACAGCGAACAAGGCGAATCAGCCCAGAATGAGCTAGCCCAGAACGAGCCAACAGGGCCCGACCACAACTGGGGCTTTCGCACCCGCGCGCTACACGCTGGCGGCCGGCCAGACCCGACCACGGGATCGCGTGCAGTACCGGTGTATCAAACCACCAGTTTTGTCTTCGATGACACACAAGATGCGGCAGACCTGTTCGCACTACAGAAGTACGGCAGCATCTACACACGGATCGGCAACCCGACCATCAACGCTTTTGAGGAACGTATAGCAAACCTGGAGGGCGGAATTGGTGCGGTTGCAACTGCATCTGGTATGTCTGCGGAGTTCTTAACCGCCGCCGCACTCGCTCAAGCTGGCGACAGCCTGGTTACCTCATCGGCTCTCTACGGCGGCACCATCACGCTGTTTGATGTGGCGCTGCGTCGCTTTGGTATCGAAGCCAGATTCGTAAACGGCGACAAGCCAGAGGAGTTTGCGGCCGCCATAGATGGCACCACCAAGTTTTGCTACACCGAAATCATTGGTAACCCGTCCGGAGCGGTGGCTGACTTAGAAGCGTTAAGCGACGTAGCTCACGCGCATGGGCTGCCGTTAGTGGTCGACGCCACCTTTGCGACGCCCTATTTGTGCCGCCCCATGGAACACGGCGCAGACATTGTTCTGCATTCGGCATCGAAATTTATTGGCGGGCACGGTAACTCTATTGGTGGGGTCGTGTCCGAATCAGGCCTGTTTGACTGGGGTAATGGAAACTTTCCCCACATGACCGAACCGGTTGATACCTATAACGGGATGCGGTTTTGGGAAAACTTCGGTGAGTACGCCTTTTGCACGAAGCTGCGGGTCGAACAACTACGTGACATTGGTGCATGCATGTCACCGATGAATGCGTTCTTATTGCTGCAAGGGCTAGAGACCCTGCCGCAGCGCATGGACTCACATGTGCAAAACGCTCAAGTGGTAGCGGAGTTTTTGCAGTCTCATGAAGCGGTTACCTGGGTCAACTACGCAGGGTTAACGACCTCGCCATATCACGAACTAGCAAACAAATATCTACCGAAGGGTTCGGGAGCGGTGTTTACGTTTGGCGTTAAGGGAGGCAGAGAGATCGGCGCTGCATTGATCGAATCGCTTCAGATGGTCAGTCATCTCGCCAATGTCGGTGACGCTCGTACCCTGGTGATTCATCCCGCTTCGACGACCCACCAGCAGCTCAGCGACGAGGCTCTACAAGCTGGGGGAGTAACCCCAGACATGGTTCGCTTGTCGATTGGCTTAGAAGACGTCGAGGACATTCTTTGGGACCTAGATCAGGCTCTGACTGCAGCCTCAAAGCTGCTGTAAGCGCACGGCCCAGCTATCCAGTGATTATCAAACGATTATTAGGCAACGATTACTAAGCAACAATGGCTAACCAACAATGATTAGGTAACAGTGACCGTCGTACATGAACCAATTGCTGGCTGGACCGAACCAGGAGCGTTAGAACGCAAGCAAATAATGGACGCGGCCAGCACGGTTGCGATGGTGGGAGTCTCGGCCAATCCGGCGCGGCCTAGCAACTTCGTTGCTACTTATCTGTGCGGTAACAGCACCGACTACGAGGTGTATTTCGTAAACCCAATGGCCGATGAGATTCTCGGCCAGAAGTGCTATGCGTCGTTAGCCGACTTGCCGACAACTCCGGACATCGTTGATGTGTTTCGCAAACCGGAAGACCTGCCGGAAGTGGCGCAAGAAGCCATATCGGTGGGTGCTAAAACCTTTTGGGCGCAACTTGGCCTGTGGAGTCCAGACGCTGCATCCCTCGCAAGCTCTGCAGGTATGTCGGTGGTGATGGATCGTTGCCTGAAAATTGAACATGCCCGTTTTCATGGCGGGCTGCATTTAGCTGGCTTTAACACCGGAGTTATTAGCGCGCGACGTGACCTGTAGCGGATCACAAAATGGCTGAACGCATCCACAACTGGCGTTGCTTTAGAGCACACCAGCTGGTGCTGCTTTGTGTAATTGCGCTGTTAGCTGCGAGTTGCGCAAGCTCTAGCACAGAAGAATCAACCGAAGACTCCACCGGTGCCACCTCTGGCGACGGTGCAGATAACGCAAGCGACTCGGCCTCCTCAGCCTCGTCTGACACGGTTCCGCTCACCTACCAAGGGACCAACCCTGCGCCTGAGTTCCCGCCAGGGTTGGATTGGTTCAACGTTTCACGGCCGTTGTCTATGGTCGGTGACCTGCGCTCCAAAATCGTGATTCTTGACTTTTGGACTCAAGGATGCGTCAACTGCCTGCACGTCATCCCAGACTTAAAGCAGCTCGAGGCTGAGTATCCGGAAGAGCTTGTCGTGGTCGGCGTCCACTGGGCGAAGTTTGATTCCGAACGGACTACCGCTGCGATCGATCAGGCCGTGCGCCGCTATGGGATCGAGCATCCGGTTGTAAACGATGAATTTGAACTGCTGCGTAACTCTTATGGAGTTACGGCTTGGCCGACACTGGTGTTGATCGATCCGTTCGGCAACGTGGTTGGATCGCACGCGGGCGAGGGTGTCTATGACCTGTTTGAGCCAATCGTGTCGATCATGGCTGAGGAGTACGGCCATAACGATCTACTCGACACCACGCCCTTGGGTGAACTGCTCCAAGTCAGCGGTGCGTTACCGACGGTGCTCAGCTTCCCAGGCAAGGTGTTGGCGGATGAAGCCACCGACCGTCTGTTTATCGCCGACACCGGCCATCATCGTGTGCTAATAGCGGACCTGTCAGGTCGTTTAACCGCTGTAATCGGGAGTGGTACTGAAGGTTTAGCCGATGGTGATTTCGCTCAGGCTGAGTTTTCTCGCCCGCAAGGTATGGCGCTGTCGGCCGATGGCGACGTTTTGTATATCGCCGACCGGGAAAATCACACAATTCGTGCCGCCGATCTAACAACAAACCGTGTCACGACGATTGCGGGCACTGGCGAACCCACCAATGCCTTCAGAGGCGGTGTAGCCACCGAAACCGAAATTGCCTCACCCTGGGACTTACACCTTGACCAAAACGTGCTGTACATAGCCGGAGCGGGCCGACACCAGATATGGCAGCTTGATTTGCGAACTGAACAGATCAATCTGTTCGCTGGAACAGGCGCTGAGGGCATAATCGATGGTGGTCGACTTAATGCAACCTTGTCGCAGCCTTCCGGACTAGCTGCGGCGAACGGAAAGCTCTATTTCTCTGACCCCGAAGCCAGCGCCATTCGATCCATCTCCTTACGCCTTGATGGAGAACTGCTCACGTTGGTCGGTGAAGGGTTGTTTTCATGGGGCGACGAGGTTGGCACCTTTGCAGAGACTCAACTGCAGCACGCCATTGGCATTGAGATAGTTAACGACAACCTGCTCTATGTGGCTGACACCTATAACCACCGCATCAAGATTTTGGACTTAGAGGCGGAAACTTCGGCTGTAGTGGTGGGCGATGGCACCTCAGGCCTGGGTGATGGGCGAGGTGAGCAGGCGCAATTGTCCGAGCCCAGCGGATTAAGCGCTACGGCTGATGCGCTCTATATAGCTGACACCAACAATCACCGAATCCGAGTCTTGGATCTAGCTAGCGGCGAGCTGTCAACCCTGGCCTTGTCAAACCTTGAGATAGCGGCCATAACCATGGTCAGCATTGCACACGACGATGTGGTGCTGCCACCGCAACAGGTCACGCCTGGAGAAGTGACGATCGTGGCCGATTACGTGTTACCGGATGGGTACAAATACAACGTCGACGGGCGGTTTACCTTCGGATGGAGCTCGGACACCGGTGCCTTGACGGCTATTGGCGAGCCGCTCTATGAAGCCATGGGGCCTCAGACACCAATTCGCTTTAGCGCTGAACTTGATGCTGATGAGCTGGGTGAAGCAGACGCCTTCGTGCTACGAGCCCAATCCACGGTGTTCTACTGCCCCGCAATAGACGAGGCGTTCTGCTTGGTACGTGATGTGACCTTCACGGTGCCAATTGAAATAGTGCCAATTGAAATAGCCGCGGGGCAAAACAGTGCCACTAACGAAGGTGCCGTTAACGAGATAGTTCTAAATCACGTGCTTCCGTCGGCTGAAGATCTTGAGCAACGCTTGAGTGTCGGCTAAGCGGGCTATCACAGCGCTTAGCGCGCTTGTGCTCTTGGTGGTGTTTTTGCTGGGGTCATCATTGGCGGGGTCATCGCTGGGGTTATTAGCAGCACCCGCAGTTGTCCATGCGCAACAGCCTGAATCTGGCTCATCGCTAGTAGCGGTCTTGCGCGGCCCAGGCGAAATCGGCTACTGGCTGGTAACTGCTGATGGCAACGTCGAAGTAGTTGGCACAGCGGTTGTGCCTTCGCTAGATAGATCTGCGGTTGATGGCTCAGTTGTTGATGCCCGCATTGGTGCACCAGGAGCATTGGGGATCTGGTTGAGGCTGGCCGATGGCAGCGAGGTACCGGTGGGTGATCCAGGCCCGAATGTGGATATCGCAGGCAAAAGGCTTACCGGCTGGCTGGTTGGCATGAGCACACGTCAGCTTCTGCGAGGGTCTTGGTGGCCTAACATTGACGTTGCCTGCACTGCTGAGCTTCCACGCAATGTACGGGTTGGCCAGACGCTTATGGCTTCACTCACTGAGCCAAATTTCGGCGCCGCAGTTACACAGGCTCGTGCGAACCAGATCGGTGGAATCTTGCTGGAAGGCAGAGCCACCGAGCACATTTGGCGTCGCATTGGTGAGTTGCAGGAGCTGGCTGGGCGGGTTCCGTTGTTGTTTGCTGTCGACGAGGAGGGTGGCAGCGTCCAGCGTCTGCGAGGGGTGCTGCCGCGATTGGCATCAGCAGCATCGCAAATACAGCAAACACCTGAACAGGTAACCGAGTCGGCTCGTCAACACGCGTTAGCGATGGCGAAGCTGGGTTTTAACGTAAATCTCGCACCGGTGCTTGATGTTGGCGGTGGACCAGGTATCGGTAGTCGTGCGTTCAGCGATGATCCGACGGTGGTCACCGAGTACGGAGTCGCAACCATTAACGGCATCACCAGTGGAGGAGTGCTGCCGGTGGTTAAGCATTTCCCTGGCCATGGCGGAGCCAGTGCTGACTCACATCAACGACTTGCGGTTACCGATCCCATTGGCGAGCTACGCACTAGTGACCTTGTGCCGTTTACGGCTGCCATCGGAACCAATCAGGCGGCTGTAATGGTGGGGCATCTTGATGTGCCCGGCCTTACTGACGGCATGCCCGCTTCGTTGTCACCGCAGGCCGTTACTGGTTTGTTGCGTGAAGAACTGGGCCATGGCGGTCTGGTTGTTAGCGATTCTCTGACGATGCGAGCCATTGCGGATAAATGGACCGTGTCCCAAGCCGCTCCGTTGGCGCTTATTGCTGGAGTTGATCTGTTGCTAGTTGGAACTTTGGGTGATATGAGGGCAGCGTTTGCTTCAGTCACCGAGGCTGTGGCAGGCGGCCGCCTTAGCGAAACTCGACTGAACGAGGCTGCCACCAACGTGTTGCGATCTAAGGGCGTGTACGCGTGTGATCTGGTTGGTCGCGTCGGTTAATTATCTGACCTAGCTCCCAGGCCCAGTTGCCTGGCCTTAGTTATCTGACCCTAATTATCTGGCAAGGTGACGGTGACCACTAGCGGGATTGGGTCTTGAACTGCAGCGGCCTCACGCACTACCTGTGACCAGGTCAGGCGCCACACCTCCCAATTGCTCCCTACGTAGGCAGGGTCTAACAAGGTGGTGTCAACTCTCACGCCAAACTCGCGCCATTCTGGAGTGCTCAAGATGTCGGCTCTCGCCGGCCGGCTACCAAACCGGTCTGGAATGTCGTACTGAAACTCTGGAGAAATCACAAAGTCCATAAATTGCCCCGCAGCGCGCCGGTTGTTTGTGCCAGCAGTTATGCCGGCGTAGTTCACGATGCGAACGCAGTCATTGTGTGCCACACCGATACCAACTTCTAGTTCCTCAAGAGGTTGGTGAGAGAGATTGGGGTGGTACTGCGCATAAACCGTTGGCATCCCGGATGAACCCCATGTCAAGGATCTCTCTTGTAAGAAGTGCTCAAAATACGCCTCTTCCCAAGTCGGTGCTAGCTGTACACCCGAGCGCAACATCGCGCTGAGTAGCTGAGGCCATGGCTCGCTACTAACGGTGCTCGATGTGCTGCCATCGGTACCGGTGCTGTCACCACTGGTGGCGCCCCCGCTGGCGCTAATGCTTCGGTCACCGGTCGGATACAGGCGTTCAAGTGCCAACAGCAGATACATCCCCATACGGCTTGTGCTGGCATCCGGCAGCACAATTTCGGTTGCATTCTGAGGATCAACCAGGTCGCTCAGATTGCTAGGCGGAGCTGTGAGCTGTTCGCCTGATTGATCAGGCAAGCGATCCAGTAGGCGATTGGCCGGAGTAGGGGTGGCTTGGAAATAGCTTGATAACGCGTAGTTCGGGCAGGCGTCTAGATAGCTAACCGGGGTCAACCAGTCATTGGGAACGCGTAGCGCAGGATCAATGGCTTCTGGCAGCAGCGGAACATACGGCTCAACAAGAGATTCAGTGATTACTAAATCAAGGTCAAGAGTGTCGATGCCGATGACAACGTCGGCAACAGGGTTGTCCCCTAAACGGGTCAGCAGGTTCACAACCGCAGAGCGGTCTTCTAAACGCTGTACCACCACTTTCAAGTTTGCGGTTTTTTCAAACTCGGCTATGGCTTGCGCGGGTAAGTGAAAATCTTCATGAGTCAGCACGCGTACAACGCCAGCGGCCTCTGAGCCTTGCGCGCAGGCACCAACAAGCAGCAGCGCAGCTAACAACGGCGCTAGCAGAGGTACTAGCGGTGCTTGCAGAGTTTGTAGGGCGCGCCGAGCGGGTTTCATTTGGTTGATGGGGCTGGCTTGACTGGCCACCCGGTCCGGTTGGCTAGTCAAGCGGGGAAACAATCGCCAGCACGGTCCCGCTTTCAACGTGCAGTTGGACTTGCGCTGGGTTCGTCAGCCCAGTGGTGGGCACTCCTGTGTCAGATTGCCCACTACCAGGCTTCACTGGCTCAGTTAGCAGTGCAGGCTTGTTGCTGAGACCACGGCTGGAACCAGGCAGCAGGGTGTAATCAGCCGTCAGGTTCCAGCGCAGACCGCTTGTATTTACCCGTGCAGGTCCGCCAACCGCCAACAGCGACAAGATCGAATCAGGTGCCAAATCAAGAGTTCGCGTGTCGCCTTGCGTTACAGGCAACACCAAGCTGTCGCCCACATAGGCCTTCAAATCCAAACCCTTCTTCGCCCAGTTCGTCAACCCCAGTGTTCCAATCAGCAGATGATCCAGCCGACCTGCACCACCTGACAGTACGACGACTTTGCCCGGGTCCAGTTTGTTAGCAAACATCAGAGCAAGTTCCAGGTCGCTTTCGTCTTTCTCGCTTTCGTAGCGCTCTGTTAAAGGCTCTTGCCCGGTTTTAGCGGTGATGGTTTGCCATTGCTCCTGCCATTGCTGCAAGCCCTCGTCGCTCACGGAATCGCAATCACCGATTAGCGCCGAAGGTGTGAATCCCAAAGCCAGAGCGTGATCAAGCCCGTTGTCGACAGCAATCACGCAGGTTGGTGCTTCCTCGTTGGTTGGCACAGCAAGAGCGTCAGGGCCACCATCAAAAATCCAAATGCAGGTCGGGTCAAACGGAGAATGGGCCACAATCGAATTCTGCCGTGTCCGGTAACGGCTGAGGTAGGTCTCAGGACTAGGTCAGTAGCGCAAGGTGCGGTTCCGCTCACCTACCAAAGCGGTACTTTTAGAGTCTTGCGCTTACTTCGCCGCTTTACCCGGCTACCCATTTTGATTGCCGTCGTACTGCTTTGCGCAGTGGTACTGGCGGGCTCAGCCTGGGCGATAGGGCCTCATCTATCTCGCACGCTCGACGCGGTTGACCGAGAGCGCGAAGAAGTTGATTTTGGACTACTACCAGGGGCGTTGCGCACCAAGGTTTATTCCGCAAACGGCGGGCTAATCGGTGTGCTGCGCTACGACATTGACCGAGAGTTGATCGAGCTTGGCGACGTGGACCCGGACGTAATAGCAACCTTGCTTGCAACCGAAGATGCGAAGTTTTGGGAACACAGCGGTGTTGACCTGAGAGCTACGGTTCGCGCACTCGTTTCGAACGTTTCCGCTGGCAGCATCTCATCTGGCGGCTCCACCATTACTCAGCAGATTGTCAAACTGCGAGTGGTGGGCAATGAGCGTTCGTTCAATCGCAAGATCAAAGAAGCGGTGCTTGCGACACGCTTGGAAGAGGAGTTCACCAAGGCCCAGATCCTTGAGTTCTACCTAAACGAGATCTATTTGGGTAACGGTGCGTACGGCATACAAGCTGGAGCGGAGACCTATTTCGGTAAGGACGCTGAAGACCTAGACGTTGGTGACATGGCCTTTCTGGCTGGGTTGATTCGTAGTCCAAGCGTGTTTGACGGGTTTGACAAGGGTTTTGAGACGGTCACTCGACGCCGCAGCAGCGCCTTAAGGCAGGCCGAAGAGGCTGGCATCATCACCGCTGTAGATCGAGCTGTGTATGAGAACCGGCCCATTCCACGCGAAAACCTGTCGCCGCAACGCACCGATGAAGATTTGCGTCAGGACTATTACATAGATGAGGTAACCACAGCGTTACTGAACCTTCCTGCACTGGGCGAAACCACCGAACAACGCTTCAACCAGATTTTTGCTGGTGGCCTTCGGGTTGAGACCACGCTCCGTCCCGATTTGGAAGCGCATATGCATGCAGCTATCGCAGAAGAAATACCAGAGAAAATCGATAACTTCGAGGTGGCCATGGCAACCATCGACCCCTCAACGGGAGCGATTCTGGCGTTTATCGGTGGGCCAGACTTTTCCGAACTTCAATACAACCTGGCGACGCAAGGCAAGCGTCAGCCTGGGTCCTCCTTCAAGCCGTACGTGCTTGCTGCGGCCATTGAGCAGGCTGGCTATCTCCCGCACGACACCATTAGTGGAATCGGGCCTTGCACGTTTCCGAACCCACCAATGCCTGACTACATGGTGCACAATTTCGGCAACAACGCCGGGCGTATAGCTTCGCTCAGAAGTCAAACCCTTTCCAGCTCAAACTGCTCTTTCGTGCGACTGGGGCTAAAAACCGGCCTTGAGAGAGTGGCGGAAACTGCTACGCGCATAATGGGCCGTTCAGCTGACGAGGCTTTTAAGCCGTTTCCTTCGATCTCGCTAGGTGCGCAAGAGGTAACGGTGCTGGAACAGGCCAGCGCTTACTCCACTTTCATTAACGGGGGAGTCAGGCAGGAGCCGTACTACATCACCCGTGTCGAAGATCGGGATGGGGAGTTGTTATACGAGCATGTCCCGCACAGCACTCGAATCGTTTCAGAGACCACCGCTGACTGGGTCTCTGTCACGCTTGAAGCAAATGTTCGAAGCGGCACCGGCACCAGGGCAAAGCTTGCGAACGGCCATACCGCCGCTGGCAAAACTGGCACCGCTCAAGATTTCACCGACGCATGGTTTGTGGGCTTTACACCGCAATACGCCACCGCCGTGTGGATGGGTGACCCGAAAGAAAAAATTTCGATGCGCAACATTCAGGGGCGCAACGGAACGGGCGGTTGGCTTCCCGCACGCATCTGGGGCAATTACATGGATCGTGCATTGGAGAACGAACCTGTCCGACCGCTGCCTAACACTCCGCCGCAAGACCGCTCGTCGCAGTACCTTTTCTTGGCCAATGAAATTTGTACCGTTGTCCTATATGGGCCTGACAAAGTGCCGCTAGGAGAATCAGAAGTGGCTTGCAGTCTTGTGCGAGTGGATCCGGTAACGGGTGATCTAATAGCGAAACCCGATGCGATTTGCAGCCTGCACGTTGACACTGGGTTTGGAGTGACTAGGCAGGAGTTTTTGCCGTGCTCAGAAATCGGCCCTGAGCACCTGCCGCCTCCACCAGCTACGGAGCCAGAAGCTGATTCACTAGAGGCTGATTCAGAGGGCACCAATGGGGAAACTTGAAGCCCTTTTAGGCCTACAAGATATAGATCTCAAGCGCTTACAGATTGCACACGGCGTCCAAAATCTGCCGCAACGCTCAGAACTAGCTGAGGCCCAAGCGCAGTCAACCAAGTTGGATCCGGAAGTGGCGAACCTGAGATCACAGTTAGGGGCCATTGCCGTTCACCAAGAGTCTCACGAAAAAGAAGTAGCGCGCCTCACACAAAAGGCCGCTACTGACAACGAGCGTCTCTATAACGGCAGCATCGCTTCGCCGAAAGAGGCAACAGCATTAAGCCACGAGATAGAGACGTTGCAAGAGCACGTACGAGCAGAAGAAGACACAGCGCTGGAGCTGATGGAGCAGGCCGAACCGTTGCAGACGCAGCTTGATGAGTTGCTCTCACGGCAAAGCGCTTCGGCCGAACAAATAGAGGTCTTATCGCAGCAGATAACCGAAGCCGAAGCCGAAGCCGTTGTTGCAGATGAAAAAGAAGTCGCTAAGCGCAGTGAGCTGGCCGTAGCCATCGCTGACGATCTCATCGTGTTGTACGAGCAGCATCTCAAGAACACTGCGGGGCGGATTGCGGTTGGCGTGCTGGACGCTGGAACCTGTTCGGCTTGCAACCTGAGCCTGGCTGTCGGTGAGCGTGAACGTATTCAGGCGCTAGATGTCGATGAGCCCGCCCAGTGTCCAGAATGTGGCGCATTGCTGGTACGCATATCTAGCAAGGCGAGCTGACCTGCTGATTCAGGCTGCAGTCGCGTGCAGCATCGTAGAGGAATATTTCCATTAGCGATAAAGCTCAATTAGCGCTAGGCGAGCAATGCTGATCTGGTTTGTGGCGACGGCGCTGGTCGCAATGTGGTTTACATTTCGCGATCCGGCGATTGATCACCGCATAGTGGCGTTAGGTGCGTTGGTGCCTGATGCCGTTGACATACCGCTGTCTGCGCTTTTTGGCGAAGAATCCGTTTGGGATCGTGCCGGATTTGCTCATGCGTTAGTTATTCCCGTGGCTGTACTTGTTGCTGTGATGCTGATGACTCTCGGTCGACGTGTTGCCAGGCGCCGTTGGCTGATGCTGCCGATTGGGATGTTTTGGCATCTGGTGTTTGACGGTGCCTGGGCATCGCCGGCACTGTTTGGATGGCCATTCAGCGCGGAGGCCCTATATACACAGGGCTTGCCGCTGGCTCAACGAACCTTGATCGCGAATGTGGCGTTTGAAGTCGTTGGCGTGTTGCTGCTGGTATGGCTCTGGCGCACCTGGGGACTCAAGGATCAATCCCGGCGATCGCTTTTTTGGAACACCGGTCGGCTCGATTCATCTTTGGCCTCGTTGCGCCCAAGGAAATCGCTTGACTAAACCAGGAGTAAGGGGCAGGCAAAGTAAATGCAACTAAGCATCGTCAGACACGGCGCAACGGCTGCTAACGCCTCAGGGTTGCTGCAAGGCCGCATCGATAACCCGTTGAACGAAAATGGCATTAAGCAGGCCGAACAGATTGCCGTTGCCTTAAGCTCGGCAGCAGTACCGATTGATCGAGTGATCTCATCACCGCTCAGCCGGGCCATCAACACTGCCGCTCCGTTTGCAACGGCAAACGATCTCAAGATCGAAACGGACGAGCGCTGGATAGAGCTTGACTACGGTGACTGGGAGTCTCGGCTGAGTAAAGATGTGCGCCCAGCGGAATGGCAAGCATGGAGAGGCGATGCTGGTTTTGCTCCGCCTAGTGGTGAATCGCTACAGGCGCTGGAAACTCGCGTGCGCAAGGTGTGTGAAGAGATAGCTACCGATCAAGCAGCCAAGCACGTTGCCGTCTTCACGCATGTGTCGCCAATAAAGGCTGCGATTGGCTGGGCGCTTGGGATAGAGCCATCTGCCAGCGTTGCGATGAGCTGGCGAATGCATGTTGCTCAGGCGCAGATCACGACTATTGCGGTTTCTGCCGGGGTGTTTTCAACTGGGCAGTCTTCTGCTGAGTCCCTTGCCGAGTCTCTTTTAGTTGAGCCACGGCTGATTGCGTTTAACTCCACCAGCCATCTAACCGGTTAGGTGGTGAGCCAGCCGGTAGGCGGGATTCTGTCCTTCGGTCCTAAGACCGAAGAGATAGCCATCCATCTAAGCGGCCTACCCGAGATCATTGGACGGGCCGCCCGATCTCTGCTTGGCCTTGCTGCGGGAGGGGTTTGCCTGTCCGCTCGGGTCACCCCAAACGCCGGTGCGCTCTTACCGCACCATTTCACCCTTACCTGTGGCTGATTATCAGCCCATCGGCGGTTTACTTTCTGTTGCACTTTCCGTCGCCTCACGGCGCCTGGTAATAATCCAGCTCCCTGCCCTGTGAAGTCCCGACCTTCCTCAGCAGCCGTCCAAGCTCAATTGCCCAGTAACTGCCGCGGCTATCTGGCCGACTCACCAGCATTCAGGCTAGCCCGGCCCCAGTTAGCCAGCATTTGTCGTGAAGTCCAGTTGTTGAGGTTGAGGTCAGTCGTTGAACAGAGAACGCCGTATGGGCGAGAAACGGGCGCCTAGCAACCCGCCGAGCGTTCCAAGCGAAGCTGTCAGCAGGGCTGCTAGCGGCAAGCCCAGCCATGGCACCGGTCCGCTGTCATTTGCCCAGCGCACGATTTGCACTATCACTGCTAATACAATCGCTGGTGAGGCCGACAATGTGCCAGCCATTAGAGGACGGTGACGGGCGCGATAACCGGTCACTGCTCCGCCAGCGAAGACAGCAACGAACAGTCCGGCGTTAATCAGCAGCGCCGCATTGGAGCGCTCTTGAGCCAGGCTGCCAAGCAGCACGCCAAAAAGCAACACCAAGACCAGTGTTATAGAGCCGCCAAGTAGCACCGGCTTTGACTCAATCCGGTGCTGATGCGAGGTACGGTTCAACTCGGAGTTGGCTCGCGTGGTAACCCCAAGATTCGCTCGCCGATGATGTTCTTTTGGATTTCATTCGTGCCGCCCGCAATACGCATGCCCGGGGCATACAAGAAGCGGTCCACCGCCTCTTCGTCCAGCAAAGCGTTGATCCCCCGTAAGTCAATATTGGTTATCGCCTCGAGATAGCCAAGTTCAGCGTTAGCTAGCTTGCTGGGTGGTGCCATCATCGGATCACCCGCGCTGCGTTGCATCAACATGGCGAGGGCGCGCCCAGCTGTGAATAGTTCCATCAGGGCTTGTCGCTGCACCGGCCCGATCTGCGTTGATCCAGCTTGGTCAGCCCCAGAGCCAGTAGCGCTTTCTTGCAAACGGGATAACCGCTTGCCCAAGCTGATTACCCCACTTGCTCCTGCACCGGAGCGCTCATCTTCGAGCACAGCCATTGCCACACCCCAGCCACCACCGCTTTCGCCAAGGATTGCGTCGCTCGGCATTTCCACATCATTGAAGAACACTTCACAAAACTCATGGTCACCGGTCATTTGCTTTATGGGACGAACCTCCACCCCAGGTAATGACATATCCAGCAAGAAAAAGCTGATGCCCTTGTGCTTAGGCGCATCGGCTTCGGTGCGTGCCATCAAGATCCCGAAATCGGCGAACTGGGCGTTAGAGGACCAAACCTTCTGTCCGTTCAAAATAAAGCTCTCACCGTCAGCCTTGGCTGACGTGCTCAATCCGCCAAGATCGCTGCCTGCTCCGGGCTCGCTAAAAAGCTGGCACCAGAGCATCTCGCCAGCGATTGTGGGACGCAAGAAGCGTTCTTTTTGGGCAGTGGTTCCGGTACGCATGATGGCCTCACCAGCCAAGATGATTCCTTGCAGATTTAGGTAAGGGGCAACGGAGGCTCGCTCGCATTCCTCCATCCATACGGCGGTGTGATCGCGCGAAAGCCCTTGGCCTCCGTGTTCGCTGGGCCAGTGCAGTCCAGCCCAGCCTTGTTCAAAGCAAAGTTTTTGCCAGGCAACGGCTGGGTCATGTAAGGCCGGAGGCAGGATCGCTCCGTAGGCCGGGCAGGTTTGGTCTTTGGTTTTGGCATCAGTCAGAAACTGCGCGGCCGACTGACGGAACTCTTGAAGCTTGCTTGTGTTCATGCTGTTAGGGCCTTATTGGTGCCTACATTTTATTAGTGTTTGCATAGATGCCAGCGACATATGCCTGCGACATAGATGCCTGCGATTTTTAGTGGCTAATAGGTATGAATAAAAAGCACAGTAATCTGGGACAGCAATGAGCGACTTGTCACACACCAACCCGGGGCGCACGGCTGCAACCGTTGAGCTACTGCAGCAGATGATTCGCAACGGATGTGTGAATTACGGCACGATCGAGTCGGGTGATGAAATACGCAACAGTGATCTGCTTGAGGCCTACTTAGAAGCACCAGGCGTTGATATCGAGCATTTTGATTGCGCTCCTGGCCGCCGCTCCGTAGTGGCTCGTCTAGCAGGCTCCGACCCAACCGCTGCGAAGCTTTGCTTGATGGGGCACACCGACGTGGTGCCAGTTAGCGCAGATGGTTGGACTCGAGACCCATTCGGTGGTGAGCTAGTTGGCACGCTTGACGATGGTGTTGTTTGGGGCAGAGGCGCTGTCGACATGCTCAACCTCACCGCCTCGATGGCTGTCGCATTCCGCCACATTGCTACCGAAGCCGCACAAACTGGAAAGCGCCCGCTGGGAGATCTGATCTACTTCGGCGTTGCCGATGAGGAAGCGGGTGGCACTTACGGCGCCAAATGGATGGTCGAAAACAATTGGGATGCCATTGCGTGTGACTATGTGTTGACCGAGTTCGGTGGATTGCCGACTAATACTTCTGACGGGCTAAAGCTGACCCTGGCTGCAGGTGAGAAAGGCGTGGCATGGCGCAAACTGACCGTGCGAGGCACTCCCAGCCACGGCTCAATGCCCTTCGGTACCGATAATGCCCTAATAAAGGCAGCGGAGGTAGTACGGCGGTTAGCCGAGTACCGCCCCCAGGCCAGCCTTACAGAGATGTGGCAACACCAGGTAGACGCTCTCACCATTGACGAAGACACCAAAGCAGCGCTGCTTGACCCTGAGAAGGTTTGGGATGCGATCAAGGGGCTTGAGTCGCCTGGCTTGGCACGACATCTTCACGCTTGTAGCCACACCACCTTCTCTCCCAATGTGCTACATAGTGGCAACAAGACCAACACCGTGGCCGACCGGGCCGAGATAGAAGTAGATATCCGTCGTGCAGCCGGTGAGGACTACGAGGTTGACGACCATCTGCGGGATGCCTTGGGAGAGCTTTACGACGAAATTGAGGTGGAGCACATCTTCAACGAACAAGCCACATTCTCATCAACCGATACTCCGCTTTGGCGCCTACTCGGCGATCTGATGGCAAAGTCTCATCCAGGTGCACCGCTGTTGCCGTCGCTGATAGTCGGCGCAACCGATGCAAGATTTTTCCGCTCCAAAGGAGCGGTGGCTTACGGAGCGGGATTGTTCAGCGATCGAATTAACTCCGAAGATTTCATGAGCCGCTTCCATGGAAACGATGAACGCGTAGACGTGGAGTCATTAGCGCTCACTACTCAGCTTTGGGTTGACGTGGTGGCGAACTGGGGAGATGTTTCTTAGACCTGGTCCTCAATGATCAGGTTTTGCATAGCGTGCTGGCATAATCTCAACCACCGGACCAATGCCTAGCGATAGGAAAGCGCAACCAATGAACGCACCAAAGCAAACAAACAAGTTTTTGCTGCGCTGGATGAAACCAGCGACGCTTCTAGTCGCCACGGTTGTGTTGGCAAGTGCCTGCAGCTTTCTAACTGGCGATGACGCCACCACCTCCACTACCACGACAGCGGCCACCAGCACTTCCACCATCATCACGGGCACCACAAACAGCACCGCTATAACCAGCCCTGCTAGTACGGGTACCGATGCGACAGAAACGCTCGACAGCGGGTCACGGCTATCAACTGCAGGACTTGGGCCGGTAGCGATTGGCCATACCTTGGAACAAGCCACAGAGGCCAGTGGAGCTACGTTCAGGCTAAAAGCCGATGTATCAGCTACTTGCAAGCTCTACGTGGTTGATTCGCTAGCCGGTGTTTCATTCGTGGCCATCAACGACGAAATCGTTCGGATTGATGTAACCGCTGGGATGATCAAAACCTTGTCCGGTTATGGCATTGGATCATCTGCAAACGAGTTGCTAGAGGCGTTCGGTGAACGCATTGAGGCCGGGCCCGCGACCTTCGAAATGCAATATGTGCCTGTAGACGCCGTTGATATTGACTATCGAGTGATCTGGCGAGTTGACGCACGAGGCAGAGTCATAGCCATGCGAACCGGGCGAGTTCCGCACGTGAACGCGTCAACCACATGCCAGTAGCAGCGACCTGCAATTTAGGTGCCTGCAATTAAGTAATTGGGTAAGTAATAGATTACGAACTACCACTAAGGGGAGGTGAGTCGTGCCACACGACGTCGTAGTTAGAGGTGGAACGGTGGTGGACGGAACCGGAGCAGATGCCGTCAGGGCCGATGTTGCCATTGACGGTGAACGCATAACCGCCGTGGGCGAAGTGCCTGAAGCGGGCACGCTTGAAATAGACGCCACCGGCAAGGTGGTAACACCGGGGTTTGTTGACATTCATACACACCTAGACGCGCAGCTAGCTTGGGACCCGATCGGTTCAAGCTCGTGCTGGCACGGTGTTACCTCGGTTGTGATGGGCAATTGTGGTGTGACTTTCGCTCCCGTCAAAACCGACGACATTGAATATTTGGCCGAAGTAATGGAGTCGGTAGAGGACATCCCCAAGCAATCAATAATGCAGGGTCTTCCGTGGGACTGGCGTAGCTACGGGGAGTATCTGGGCTTTTTGGACAATCTGTCGAAGGGCATCAATGTCGGTGGCATGGTCGGACATGTGGCGGTGCGCTGGCACACCATGGGTCCTGAGAGCCTGGAAGAGACGCCTGCTTCGGCCAAACAGATAAATGAAATGTGCGACCTGGTAGACGAAGCCATGGACGCCGGAGCTTTGGGCTTTTCAACCTCGCGCACGCTGCTGCATCGCACTCCTGACGGACGCCCCATACCCGGCACCTTCGCCGGTGATGAAGAGCTATATGCCTTTGGTGATGTGCTCGGCCGACATGAGAGAGGAGTGTTTGAGTCTGCGCCGCGCTTTGAAGCAAGCGGCCCGAATTTCCAAGGCGGCTTACACGAGATAGAGGTGCTGGGAGAGATAACTCGCCGTAGCGGACGCCCGTCAACATTCGGGCTGGTCTATTCGGCGCGCATGCCAGAGATGAGTGACCTGGTTCTTAATTGCGTCACTGAGCAGAATTCCTCAGGCGCTGATTTACGACCACAGACCACCTGCCGCGCCATCGGCATAGTGCTCGGTATTCAGCATCGCACCCCATGGGATCGTGCTGGCGATACCTGGCGCTCGATGCGAGGATTGTCGGTACCGGAACGCTTGGAGATGATTCGCGATCCAGCAACACGTAAACGACTGATCGACGAAGCCAACGGTCCGCATGACGCAGCAACGGGGATGCTCAGCTCATTAGTTGATTTACGTCGGTTGTATCTGCTGGATGCCACAAGACCCAACTACCGAACAAGTCAGGCCGACACCCTTGAGGCGCAGGCTGAAGCGGCAGGCGTGACACCGATTGAACTGTTTTTGGATGCCACGGATCGTTCCGACGGCACAGTGATGTTGAACCTGCCTGTACTTAACCAGGACTTTGACGCCATCGAGCGAATGCTGACCCATGACTCAATAGTGATGGGATTGGCGGACGCCGGGGCGCATGTTGGCCAGATTATGGACTCCAGTCAGCCGACCTTTTTCTTGAGCCATTGGGTGCGTGACACCGGCTTCTTTGATTTGCCTGAAGGCATTCGCCGGATTACTTCTGATACTGCAGATCTGTTTGGGTTGATTGACCGCGGGCGAATTGAGCCGAACCGTTATGCCGATATCAACGTCATCGACTTAGATGGGCTGTCGCTGGCCGGACCTGAATATGTGCACGACTTTCCCGGCGGCGCAGGCCGCTACATCCAAAAGGGTGAGGGCTACGATGCCACGTTGGTAAATGGGCAGGTCTTCATGCGTGATGGTGAGCACACTGGAGCGCTGGCTGGAAGCACCCTGCGCTCAACCGATTAGCACCTAAGGAACCATGCCTGACTTGCCTGAGCAAACCATTAATCCGGACACCGTCTACGAGGTCACCATAGGAACCACCAAGGGTGCAATTGTCATGGAATTGAATCCGCAGCTGGCACCAGTCACGGTTAATAATTTCATCAACCTGGCTCGCGACGGTTACTACGACGGACTGACGTTCCACCGAGTAGTGCCAGAGTTTGTGATTCAGGGCGGATGCCCGGAAGGAACCGGCGCCGGCGGACCTGGCTACAAGTTCGATGATGAACCCGTCAAGGGTGAATATGTGCTGGGATCGGTAGCCATGGCAAATGCGGGACCTAATACCAACGGCAGCCAGTTCTTTATCTGCATTGATGACTGCAGCCAAAAGCTGACGCCTTCTTACAACCTGTTTGGGCAGGTCACAAAAGGTATGGATGTGGCTTTGGAGATCAGCGTTGGTGACAGATTTGATTCGGTCGAAATTGTCGAATTAGGAGCAGACAAATGAGCACATCAACTAGCACAGGCCCAACGGGCACAGACCAGGTTCTTTACGAAGAAAATGACGGGGTGGCGATAATCACCTTCAACCGGCCCGACAGCTTGAACGCTTGGACGGGCATGCTTGGTACGGGCTATTTCAACGCGCTTGATCATGCGGCTGCGCAGCCAGACGTGAAAGCCATAGTCGTTACCGGCGCTGGAAGAGGGTTTTGCGCTGGGGCGGATATGGGCAACCTGCAAGGCCTCAGCGGGGGCGACAGAGATGCCGACCCTGGCGATCCAACCGCACCAGATTTACGAGGCGAACGCCACGACTATGCCCTTGATATTCCAAAACCGGTTATTGCAGCGGTCAATGGCGCTTGTGCCGGACTCGGATTTGTCCATGCAATGATGTGTGATGTCCGTTTTGCCGCGGCGGGCGCAAAATTTACGAGCTCGTTCGTACGGCGCGGGCTGATCGCCGAGCATGGCATTTCCTGGATGTTGCCGCGGTTGGTTGGCCCTTCAGTCTCCCTCGATATCTTGCTGTCGGGCCGAGTGTTTCTTGCCGAAGAGGCCATGGAGATGAACGTGGTTAGCAATGTGTTCCCAGCCGAAGAATTGCTGGACGAAGCCGTTGCTTACGCCCGCGAGCTGGGACGCTTCAGTGCCCCGTGGTCCATGGCGCAGATGAAACGTCAGGTGTGGGGGCAGATGGACATGAGCCGTGATGATGCGCTGAAGCAGTCAAACGACATCATGGCTGAATCACTTAAGCGACCAGACTTCAAAGAAGGCGTCGCAAGCTTCGTGGATCGCCGTGATCCAAACTTTGAACCAATTACTGGATCACAGTCTTAGATACCGCACCTAGCGCAAGCGCCGGCTAAGGCGCTCCTAGGAGATGACTCTTAAAGATCCCATAGTCGCTTTTGCGATCTTGGCTTGGCTGGCCTACATCGCTAGCCGATTGCTGGCACGCACGAACCTGCCCGAGTTGGTGGGCTTCCTGCTGGTCGGAGCGATAGCAGGACCGTCAGGTCTTGAGCTGCTTGACATTGATGCCTTAAACGCGATGCGGCCCATTACCGAAGTCGCGCTAGCGATATTGATGTTTGTCATCGGTGAACGTGTATCGGTCCGTGCACTGCGAGCCGCCCGCTGGACGCTGACTACCGGAATTGTCCAGTTCATCCTTTGCGCATTTTCGGTGTATTGGGCTACGCGCTGGGTGGGAGCCAGCAACGCGGTCGCTCTGTTGCTGGCAACCTTGGCCGGAGCTGGGGCGCCGATGACGATCGCACACATCGTTAGCAGCACCAAAGCATCCGGCAGTTACCCGACCGGTGTTGTAGGGACGCACGCGGTTTCAGATGCAATAGCAACAACTGCATTCGCAGCTGTGTTGCCAATTGCGGTGCTTTCGATCGGGGCGTCAACGATCTCTACTGCGCTCCTGGATTTTGTGCAGCTGGGTATTGGTGGGGCAGTGCTTGGATTGTTCGGCGGTTGGATGATCTCACGAGTCGGTTTTGGGATTGAAACCTCTGGCGAACTGTTGTTGTTTGTTCTGGTAAACGTGATGCTCGCCTGGGTTATTGCCGGTTGGCTGGATATTTCCTTACCGCTGGCAGCACTGTTTGCTGGCGCGTCGGCGTCGACGTTTGCAAGCGAAGCCTTTAGCGCACGACTGTTTCGCACCTTAAGAACTATTGAACAGCCGCTGTATTTGCTGTTTTTTGCCTTAGCAGGCGCGTCGATTCATCTCAGCGATATTCCAAAGGTCGGGTTGATTGGGCTGGCCTACGTAGTGGTGCGTGTGGCTGCGAAAATTGTCGGCGGGCTTGGTGGTGGATTGCTCGGCGGATTGGGTTGGCGCGTATCGCTGCGATTGGGAGTGAACCTGACACCGCAAGCGGGCGTGGCTGTTGGCTTAGCGGTGCTGGCATCAGAAGAGCTAGGCGACATCGGCGCGGAGGCTGCCACTGTTGTGCTGGGCTCTGTAGTTCTGTTTGAGATGATTGGCCCGGTATTGGTAGCCCGTGATCTGCGCACTTGGACTGACGGAGCGGCCGAAGAAGAGAACGCCAAACCGGAAGAGTTCAAGGTGCCTTCACGGGTATTGCTGGCTGCACCGCGCACGGTGGATATACCCGAATGGGTGATCGATCAGCTAGCGCGTTGGCAAGCTTCGGTGGTTGTGCTGTTACCTCTCGACGAAGATTCAGAAGAGGTTCGCAAGCTGTCGGATCACTGCGTATCAAAGAACGTGGACTTTGAGTTTTATTCGCTATCCAATGAGAGTTTTGTGGGAGAGGTGATACAGAAACGCTCAGAGGTCTCCGCAGATTACGTTGTGCTCTTCTCAGATCGCCTGGCCAGTGCGGCGTCTCGGTTGGTGTTGTTGCCGACCGAACGAATAGCACGCAAGCTGAAAGTTCCGATGACGGTATTCCCGTTGGAGCCAGCAGAAAAGAAGCACCGCCCTATCAAATTCCCTTGGCAAACAACAGCATGAGCGATTTTGTATGAGCGGAGCGGATAGCCCGGTTACTGAGGGTCTGTTAAGTGAAGCAGTCGAGCTAGCTAGAGCAGCAGGTGCTCTGACTCGCCAGTGGTTCCAAAAACGCGACCTGTCTTACGAGCTCAAAGACGACGGCAGCGAGGTATCTGAGGCCGATCTAGCCGCCGAGCAATTCTTGCGTGATGAGTTGGCTAAGCGCTTTAGCGACGACTTTGTAATGGGTGAAGAATTCGGTGGCAAAGTCGCACCCAACGGACGGACCTGGATCGTTGACCCGATTGATGGGACACGCGGTTTCGTCCGAGGAGTGCCGTTGTATGCGACCTTGCTTGCTTTGGTTGATGAGCACGGTCCGTTAATAGGGGTTATCGATCTTCCAGTGTTGGAGCAAACGCTGTCGGCCGGCCGCGGGATTGGCTGCTGGCTAGATGACCACCGGTGCCATGTGAGCTCGCATACCGGTCTGCGCGGAGCACTTGTCAATACGAGTGACTTTGCTACTTTTTCAGGTGGGCAGTTCACAAGGCTGCGTGATGCCGGAGCGATGTTGCGCACATGGGGGGACGCCTATGGATATTTTATGGTCGCAACCGGCGCTGCAGAGGTAATGATTGACCCAATTTGTGAGATATGGGACTTGGCACCTGTGTCGGTAATCACTGCCGAAGCGGGTGGAGCCTTTAGCGATCTAGCGGGCAACGACAGCTACACATCGCGTAACGGTGTGGCAACTAACGGTCATCTCCATGAGACGGTGCTGACAGCACTTAACCGCAAGCAACCTCAAGCGCTATGACCCCGAGTACCCGATGATCCCTAGCAGCCGATAAGTCCGAACGCCAGATGAACTCAGACGAACCAACCCAGCCAACACCGCCCGATCCAACGTCCGCTGGACAGGAACCAACCGCAGAGCAAACGCCGACAACGGGCCAAGCAGTGCCTGCGCGAGCTCGTAGAGATCTACTTCCAGAGCGTGATCGCATGCCGCGCTGGGTGCCGCGTGCCATAGGGCTCCTGATAGCTGCGGTGATCGGACTGGCTCTGCTTTATTGGCTGGCCTTTCGGCTGCGCAACTTTCTTATCGTGATATTGGTTTCACTGTTCTTTTCGTTCGCGCTGGAACCAGCGGTTAACTGGCTGGCGGCACGTGGCTGGAGACGCGGCGTAGCGACGGCCGTTGCCTTCTTGGTGACGGCGATGCTGATGACGTTGTTTATCGTCTCAATGGCAACAGTGCTAGCCGATCAAATCAGCAAGCTCATTGATTCAGCACCCGGGTACATCGAAACGATTGCTGACTGGTTAGACAAGCAATTTGGCATCGAAATCAACACTGATGATCTGATTTCTCAGTTCACCGACGATGGTGCGGTGTCGACGCTGGCAGGCAGGCTTGCCGGTGACTTAGTGGGACTGGGCTCAACAGTTATCGGCCTGGTGATTCAAGGCCTGACGGTATTGCTGTTTACCTTTTATCTGGTAGCTGACGGACCTCGCTTGCGTCGCCTGATTTGCTCAACCCTCCCAGCCGAGCAACAGACCATGATGCTGCGAGGTTGGGAAATAGCGATCGCTAAAACAGGTGGCTACATCTATTCGCGTGTGCTGCTAGCTGTACTGGCTTTCATCTTCCACTGGATTGTTTTTGCGGCGATTGGGATTCCATACCCGTTACCGCTGGCGATATGGGTGGGTGTGGTGTCACAGCTAATCCCGGTGGTTGGCACCTATTTGGCAGGTCTGATACCGGGCTTGATAGCTCTGATTGACGATCCGGTATCAGCAATCTGGGTGATTGGTGCGGTCGTTGTCTATCAACAGGTTGAGAATTATTTGATCTCACCGCGGATTGTCTCACGGACTGTGAACATTCACCCCGCCGTCTCCTTTATGGCAGTGGTAATCGGAGCAGCGTTGCTTGGCACGGTTGGCGCTTTGTTGGCTGTGCCTGCCACGGCGACGATTCAGGCCTTTGTGTCCACCTATATAAAGCGGCACGAATTAATCGAATCCGACTTGTTGACCAAGCACTACGGCAGCGACGATGAAGATGAAGAAGATCTGGAACTAGCTAGAGACCCTTAATTCAAGGCCTAGGGCGGCTTGCGCGGCGTGGTAGCCAGCCATCCCATGCGTGCCAGGTCCGGGCGGTGTTGACGCCGAGCACAGATACACGCCCTTTGACAGGCGGTAAGGATTGAACGGATTCCCGCTAGGACATGATCGCTGGAGCAATCCACTCAAGCTGAGACGTCCGCCGGTGATGTCGCCGCCGACGTAATTGGCGTTATGTGCCTCGAGCGCTTGCGTGCTCAACACTGAACGAGCCAGCACATGATTTTGAAACCCGGGAGCGAACCGCTCAATCTGGCGTTCAATTGCCTCGCTGGCCGCCTCGCTTGAGTAGCCGTATGGAACGTGCGCGTAAACCCATGCCACGTGCTTGTTGGCCAGAGCGCGGGTTGGATCAATCAGTGTTGGCTGAGCAACCAGCGTGAAGGGATAACTCGGCAAGTGGCCTTGATTGACGGTTTTCTGGGCGTGCCCCAGCTCCTCCAAGGTGCCACCTAGATGAACTGTTCCAGCCTTGCGAGAAGGCGAGTGCTCCCATGGCAAAGGAGAGCTAAGGGCGTAATCGATTTTCCAACACGCAACCTTGGACGGAACCGAGCTGGGCTTCCGTGAACGTTGCTTCCATAAACGCTGCTTCTGTGAAGGCTGGTTGGATTGACCGTGGGCTAGTAGTTGCGCAGCATTGGCGGTGGTCAGGTCAAGAAACACCACAGCATCGCTTGGAAGATCACTTAGCTGACGCACTGGTCGTTCAAGTTCGATATTCCCACCCGCATCGCTCAATGAATCAAGTAGCGCACTGGCGATTGACTGTGAACCGCCTTGGGCTACAGGCCAGCCATGCAGATGTGCCAGCAGCAAGAGAAGTATCCCGAATCCGGCAGTCCCGGCCATGTTTAGAGGTAAAAAAGCGTGGGCCGCGCAGCCCGCCAAAAGTGCCCTTGCCTGCGGCGATTTGAACCATTGGATGGCTGCGAATTCAGCCGGAAGCGCTGAGCGCGGGACTAATTGCAGACTGGCTTGGGTGACCTTCATTATTTGGCCGCTCAGTAATGTAGAAACTGGCCCGAGTACTGCAGGTTTGATCGCGGGCCAGTGTTTGTTCGCAAGCTCAAGCAATCGCAGATAGACGCCCTCATCGCACCCGAGCTCTTGGGCCGTGCGAGCCAGGCTTTGGTGCAAAACGGCGCCAATTCCACCATCAAGTGGATGAGTGGCGATTACTTCATGATGCAGCCAGCGAAGGCCGTACTGCTCCAGCTCGAGTGCTTGCAGAGCCGGACTAGCAACGGCCAGAGGGTGAACGGCAGAGCAGACATCATGTGAGAAACCCGGTTGTGTTAGCTCCTCGGTGCGGAGCCCACCGCCGGGGCGCTCTGTGGCTTCAATCACTTTCACTTGGCAGCCGGCCTGTGCGAGAGTGACCGCTGCCACCAAGCCGTTTGGTCCGCTGCCGACGACGACTACTTTGCGTAGGTTGTTTACCTTGCGCTGGCTGTTTACCTTGCGTTGTTCGCTTGCCTTGCGCAGGCCGCCTGCCTTGTCACTTTGCTTGTTCATTTCGGCTTGTTCATTTGGTCTGTTGTGGCTTATGCGTGGTCGTGGAGCACGAGTATGTCTAAACCCAGGATTGCGGGTTTGCCAGGGGGCAGAGTGACCAGCTTGCGTACCTCAGAAATGCCCAGCGCCAGACCAAGCTTTGAGGCCGACCGACCCAGGGGCTTATGCCGCTCACGGTCATGCTCGGAACTGGCTGGACGACTCAGCAACAGGGCTGCCTCTGCGGGCCCTGTCGCGGTTTGGTCTGCCTCTGCGGGCCCTGTCGCGGTTTGGTCTGCCTCTGCGGGCCCTGTCGTGGTTTGGTTTGCCTCTGCGGGTCCTGTCGCGGCCTGGTCTGCTTCTGCTAGCCCTGACGTTGTTAGCTCTGTTGCAGCGTGCGGGTCTTCGAAGGATCGCTGTAGCAGGACCACGGTTAGCTCCTGAGACTGTTCTTGTATGAAATCTTGTATGAAATCGGCGCCAAGCGCTGTAGCGGAGCCCAATAGGTGAGCACTGGCTGTTGACAATTTTTTGGCAAGCTCGCAATTGCGGTTGGAGCCGGTGAGATTCTCGCTCAGTAGTTTTGCAATCGCATCGGGCTCGCAAGTTTGCTCGAGTAAGGCGTTCCACTTTGGCAAGCCACCACGTCGACGCAAACCGCTGCGGCTCAGCTTTCTCACCAACTCACGCGCTTCAACAGGCCGAGCGCCCGCTCCTAATGCTCGCTCTCGCTCGTGAGTGCTTACGTCGTAGTGATCGCCCTGAAATCCAGCTCGACGTTTGCCGATGGTTTCGGCGAAGTCGTGCAGTTCCTCCGGGTCCGAATCAGAGATCAAATGTGCCCAAAGGTCACCGCGCCATGGCCACACTGCCTGATCTACGTAAATCACTCCGGCCAGTCAATCTGCCGAGCGCTATTACTGCACCTAGGTGACACTGCCCTTAGGTGACATTACCCCTAGGCGACACTGTGCCTACGGTGGTACTACACCTACGCTGAGGCCGTGGCCGAGCTACCGCTAAGTGATGTGATGGTGTTGGATCTGACCATCGCCAGGGCCGGCCCAACCGCAGTGCGCCAACTGGCCGACTGGGGCGCTGACGTGATTCGCATTGAGTCTCCGCTCGGTGGTTTTGAACAAGACCGCTCACTCTCGCCCGATGGGTTGAACATTCATCGCAACAAACGTTCAATTGTGATTGACCTCAGCGCCGACATGGGCCAGGACCTGCTGCATCGCATGGTGCGTTCGGCTGATGTGTTGATCGAGAATATGCGCCCTGCCGTCAAGAACAAATTGGGTTTTGACTGGGACACGCTGTCGGCTATTAACCCGCGTCTAGTAATGGGGTCTATTTCCGGCTTTGGCCAGACAGGGCCTTACCGCGATCGGGGAGGCGTAGATCAGATAGCGCAAGGCATGGCAGGGATGATGGCGGTTACCGGTTTACCGGGGCAAGGTCCGGTGAGAGCGGGCGTTGCTATCAGCGACATCACAGCCGGACTGCAGCTGGCGGTGGGAGTTTTGGTTGCCTTACATGAGCGTGAAAGAACCGGGCAAGGCCGTTGGGTACATACCTCTCTGTTGGAATCGATGCTGGGGATGCTTGATTTTCAAGCCGCTCGCTGGACGGTGGCAGGTGATGATCCGCCTCAAAGCGGCAACGACCACCCCACGTTGAGTCCGATGGGCACATATGAAACCGCTGACGGGTACGTCAACATTGCGGCTTCGGGTGGCCGTTTGTGGCGAGCGTTTTGCGAAGAGCTAGGCCTTAGCACCCTCCTCGACGACGAGCGTTTCAAATCCGCAACCGATCGGTTTGCCAACAGAAAAGTGCTTAACGAGATGCTGAACGAACGATTACGCACGGCAACGACCACCGAATGGGTGGAACGACTAAACGCAGTTGGCGTCCCGTGCGGTCCGGTCAACTCTGTAGCACAGGCCTTTGCTGACCCACAGGTGCAACACCTGACAATGGCCTCGCCAGTGAAGCATCCCGTCGCTGGTGAAGTGAAAATTTTGCGTAACGCCACCCAATTAGAAGGTGTGCCAAACAACATCAGGCGGCCCAGTCCGCGCAAAGGCGAACACACCACTGAGATTCTCGCGCAGTTCAATCTCAGCGATGAGGAGCAGAACGAGCTGCTCGGCAACGGAGTCGTTACGTAATACGAACCAGCCAAGAGTTGCCCGCTTGGACAGTCAGTAGTGCCGGTAGCGTCTGGGCTGGTTAGCAGCCAAGATTTGGTTGCGCCAGGTAGTAGTCAAGGTTTGGCTGCTATAGCGCTTGCGAAAGGAGCGGTCAATGAGCGATGATCTTGCCTCTGCAGATCCTTCGGACAAGTGGGGTTTTGAAACCCGAATGATCCACGCGGGCCAGTCGCCTGACAGTGACACCGGTGCTCGCGCAGTTCCCATCTATCAGACAACGTCGTACGTGTTCAACAATGCAGAGCACGCACAAAATCTGTTTGCGCTCTCAGAGATAGGGAACATCTACACGCGCATAATGAATCCAACCCAGCATGTCCTGGAGGAACGCATCAACGCCTTAGAAGGTGGCGTGCGTACAGCGGTTGGGCTGCCAGGCACATTGGCTGTTTCGTCAGGTCAAGCCGCCGAAACGATTTCCGTGCTGAACTTGGCGCAAGCGGGTGACCACATTGTGTCAAGCCCGTCGCTTTACGGCGGCACCTACAACCTGTTTCATTACACGCTGCCAAAGATGGGCATCAACGTGAGCTTCGTAAGCGATCCTGATGATCCAGGCACATGGCGGTCGGCTGTACAAGACAACACGCGGGCGTTTTATGGAGAGTCAATCGGCAATCCAAAGAATGACGTGTTTGATTTTGAAGGTGTCAGCGAGGTAGCGCACGAAGTTGGTGTGCCACTGATAATCGACAACACCGTGCCGACGCCCTACCTCTGCCAACCATTACAACATGGGGCCGACATCGTGGTTCATTCGGCCACGAAGTTCATCGGAGGTCACGGAACCTCAATTGGCGGTTTGATAGTGGATGGCGGCACGTTCGACTTTGGTGCTTCGGGTAGGCATGCGATGTTTACCGAGCCAGATGAGAGCTATCACGGTCTGCAGTATTGGCCAGCACTAGGAGCGGGAGCTTTCGCCATCAAGGCCAGAGTTCAGTTGCTACGTGATATCGGTGCTGCGGTGGCGCCATTTAACGCTTTCATGTTTTTGCAGGGCATAGAGACGCTTTCGTTACGGATGGATCGTCACGTGCAAAACGCGCAAAAAGTAGCGGCGTATTTGGAAGGCCACAGCCAGGTTGAGTGGGTTCGTTACGCCGGTTTGGAATCAAGCCCGTACTACGAACGAGCTAAGCGCTATTTGCCTAAGGGGCCGGGCTCGGTCTTGGCATTTGGCATCGCTGGGGGAGTGAAGGCAGGCCAGAAGTTTGCTGAAAGCCTGCAACTGCACAGCCATGTCGCCAATATTGGTGACGTGCGCAGTCTGGTGATTCACCCGGCAAGCACGACTCACAGCCAGCTAACGCCAGAAGAGCAGGTCAAGACCGGTACCGATCCGAATTTGGTTCGCTTGTCGGTTGGCTTAGAAACCTTCGATGACATCTTGGCTGACCTAGAGATTGGCTTTGAGGCTGCGGCAAACATCTGAGTACTAGCAACAGCTGGCTCTAATGCAGTCGGAGCTACTCAGCACACTTGCTGACGATCTTTGGCAAACCAAGCGCTACCCCTTCGGTGGGGACATCAGCAAGGGCACTGATGGTGGTGACCGCGCGGAGTTTGAGGGCCGGTATTCAGAACTGTCGCTAGATGATGGTCTAGCTCTCCAATGCGAGATGCACCGGCGCGAAATTATGACAGGTGCAGAGCAGGTCGGCTGGAAGGTCGGCCTGACTTCACCGCGCGCTCGTGAATTGGTCGGCAACGACACGCGTCCGTTTGGACATATCTATAAGCGGCTGACCAATGGCGCAGCGGAGGCGTTATTCGAACCAGGGTTCAGCATTGAACCTGAGTTGTGCTTTGAGATCGGTGAGCAAATTGCGGGTGAGAACGTCGACCCGGCGGACGTGCCAAGCTGCATCACCGCCGTCTTTGCGGGTTTTGAGATTAACGAGCAACGCCTCACTGGGTCCGCGCCTCTAGCTCTGTTGGTGGCGGACAATCTCACTAACTGGGGCATTGTTACGGGTGATAGAGCACCGGCGCTAGAACCAGGTGAGTTAGATGCGACAAATATCACGCTTTCTTGCAACGGCAGAACCTGTTTTGAGGGTGTAGCGGGAGATCACGTTGATAACCCCTATGAATCGCTAGCCGCTCTGGCAGCCACATTGAGCAAGTTCGATTTGTGCCTTGAACCGGGACAGCTGGTGATCACCGGAGCTTACGCTCGCTTTAAGATTGGCGAACACCCACAAGGCCAGGGGAATCGAGACCGGGAGGACCAGGTGTCTACAACATCGAGCCTTACTTGGCGGGCTGATTATTCCGGCATTGGGGCTGTAGAGCTCACAGCCACCCATTCATGAATACGCCGAACCAACCAACTCTTGTGCCCCCGGAAGGGCCGCTGAACATTCTCGTTACTAAGACTCTGACCTTGCCAGAAGTCTCCGACGATGACCTTGCAATGATTCAATCTGCTGCCGGCCAAGGCGCCCGGGTGGTCGTAGTGGATAGTCCGAAAGAGGGTGTTGACCACGCAGCGGAATCCGAAGTGCTGCTTGGCATTACTCCCAAGTGGTTGTTCGAAGCCGCCCCGAAACTTCGGTGGGTTCATGCCACCGCATCGGGCGTGGACATGTTCATGTACCCGGAGTTCGTCGAGAGCCCGGTGGTGCTAACCGGTGAAAAAGGGTTAGTGGGTAGCCATCTTGCTGATCATGGTTTTGGCTTGCTGCTGGGCTTAACGCGACGTATTGCCATGGCCATCAAGCTGGGTTCAGCAGGGTGGGCCTATGAGCAACGCGAGCGGATGCGTTTCAGTGAGCTGGAACTTGAAGGCATGACGATGGGAATACTTGGCTTCGGTGGAACCGGTCGCCACCTGGCCAGGCGTGCAAGCGCATTTGGTATGACCCCAATAGCGCTGGATGTATACGAGGTTGAGCCCAGCGATGGTGTTAGCGAGGTGCTTGGGTTTGATTCGTTGCGTGATGTCGTTGCTGCGTCAGATGTTGTAGCCATCGCGCTGCCGCTCACCGCAGACACCCAAGGATTGTTTGATGGCGAGCTGTTTGGGGTAATGAAGCCCACCGCAATCTTGCTGAACGTGACACGCGGTGAGATCGTTGATGAAGGTGCTCTGGAGCGTGCGTTGGTGAATGGCACGATTGGGGGAGCGGCACTGGATGTAACGCCGGTTGAACCGCTGCCAGATGACAGTCCGCTGTGGGAGCTTGATAACTGTGTGATGACTCCTCACACTGCTGGGGCTTCGCAGTTGCGCGGTAGACGCAATCTTGAGAGGTTCTGCCGTAATTTGGAGGCGTTTCGAGCCGGACTCCCGCTTGAAGGGATTGTCGACAAGCGGGCAGGCTTTTAGCGCCCGGTTTCACGTTCGCGCAGCAGAACCTCCTGCGCTATGGTCGCCACATGTGAACCGTCGGCCGAAAAAAGGTTGCCGACCGTCATACCGCGTGCACCGGTTAATCCGTGGCACATGAAGTGATAGAGGTGCCAATCGTTCGGGTTAAGCGGCCTATGGAACCAGATGGCGTGATCTAACGATGCGCCCATGAATTTTTCGTGGTATTGCTCGCGAGGCACCTGTAGCGGATGCAATGAGCGAGCGGCATCAAAGTGAACCGAATCCGAGGTAAAGGCGAGTCCACAAATGTGTTGGAGCGGGTCATCGGGTATGGGGTCGATGATGCGAACCCAGCCCAGAGCTTGACTGGAGCCGGGCAGGCTCTCTAGTTGTTGACGCTCCATGATCCACGGCCACCACTGAGCTTCAGATGTGAGGTTGCCGGTAGGAGAGGGAGCAGGAGGAATGCGTGCTGTTTGCACCTCAGCCTCTTGTTCTTGGATATGAAACGAGCACGACAGATTCAAGATCGCTCCACCACTTTGCCGAGCTACTACCGAGCGAGTGCAAAATGAGCGACCATCACGCAAGCGATCAACCTCATAACGGATCGGTTCGGAGATGCTTCCGCCGCGAATGAAGTAGGCGTGCACGGAGTGTGCGATGAAGCGCTGCTCCACCGTCTGCATAGCGGCCCATAGCCCCTGGCAAATCACTTGGCCGCCATAGACCCTTCCCCAGTGGTACTGCGGGCTAAGACCTACATAAGTGTCGGGTCCGTGCTGTTCCAGGTGCATTACCTCACCGAAAGTGGAGATGGGGGTTTGCATCAGCTACGTGTGAAGTTCGGAGTGCGCCGTTCGTTCGTTGCGTTTACTCCTTCGACCCAGTCGTTGGTCTGGCGCAACCGATCTTGTTCTGCCTTTTCGCGATCGGTAGCGATTCTTATGGCGGCGGGGAGGTGCCCTCGCATGGTTTCACGAATCGATTCAACGGCCAATGGCGCCGAAATGGCTATTTCACGTGCGAAATCGTGTGCGACCTTTCGCAGATCAGCCAGAGGAGCTAGTTGCTCGGCTAGGCCAAGTTGTACCGCTTCGGTGCCAGGCACTCTGCGCCCTGTGTAGAGCAGCTCTAGTGCGTGTTGCTGGCCTACTAGCAGCGGCAGGGTCACAGTGAGCCCGAACCCGTGATGGAAACCGAGTCTGGCGAAGTTGGCGGCAAAACGAGCCTCCGGAGCGGCGATCCTGAAATCAGCGGCGCAAGCTACTCCGAAGCCACCGCCGATGGCCGCGCCTTGTACCGCTGCTACCACAGGAGTTTTCTTGGAGAACAGATCAAAGGCGGCGTCATAAAGATGGCGAGGTGTTTCATCATCGTTGGTGGCAGTGATAGCGCCGCGCCGCTCGCCGTCCTTGCCGAACTGAGCGCCAGCGCAGAAGTTCTTGCCCTCGGAGCACAGCACGATGGCGCGACATGCCGGTTCGTTATCAAGGTCACCAAACGCGGTGACTAGCGAATCAATGAGCGGCAGGTCAAAGAAATTGTGTGGAGGCCGGCAGATTTCCGCAGTTGCTACATAGTCGTCGCTGAGAGAGACCTTTAAGTCCCCATAGGTACCAAATTCGGTTGCGGTTGCGGGAGCGTTCATAGCCGAATCGTAGCGATCGATTCTGGTTTGGCTGATTTAGTGTTTGGCGGCTGGCTTGCCGGAGGTAATCAACGGATAAAGCCTGTCCGCACCTTGCGACACCGTGGCAGCTCCGAGCACCTTGGACCATTCGGCCTCACCGCCGTATTCCATTCTCCAAGACCAGAGGCGTCGACTGAGGTGATGTAGTGGATATTCCTGTGTCATCCCCATGGCACCGTGCGCCTGATGGCAAGCTTTGGTGGCGCGTGCGGCGGCCTGATTAGCGATCAGTTTCACAGCCGCAATCTCAAATTCTGCACCGGTAATGCCTGCGACACTGTTAGCCGCACGATGCGCTGCTAGTCCGGCGCATTGAGCGTTTATCTCTAGCAGTGCGGCATCTTGGGCAGCCCAAACCAAGTGTTGTTGTACGGCCTGAAACCGCGCCACTGGTCGCCCGAACTGCTCTCGTTCGTTGGTGTACGTAACCGTTAGCTGCGCCATCTTGCGAAGGGCTCCGGCCATCAGGGCTGCCCTTGAGAGTGCTCCGCGTAGGCGCAGTGAGTGTTGATTGACGCCCGGGGGTGCAGGGGCTGCGATAGCGCTTGTGTTCTCAAAAACCACGCGATCGCGTGGCTCGCCCGCCATATTACGCAATGGTGTGATCAGCGCATCTTGCGGGTCGACCGAAACCACAAGGCCGAAGGTTTGCGATGAATCTGAATCTGTAGGACTGGCGCCTGCAGAGCCTTTGGTAGCAGGACTGGCGCCTGCAGTACCACCAGCAAGAAAAACGATTCGAGCAACAGAGCTAGCCCAAGGCACACCGGTAAGTGATCCGTTGAGCTGTACTTCTATGGGCGTCTGTGCAGGTGCTTCAGTTGCTGTGATGGGCAAGCTTCCGTTAGTCGCTACAACTTCTGTATTACCAGGCTGCGTTGGCACCGCTAAAGTCCCGTCTGGCAGTTCTAGGCTGGCTTGTGAGAGCAGCCAGCCACCTAGCAATGACGTTTCGGCCGCCGGGATCGGAGCTGCGTAATAGCCCACCAGTCGCAACACCTCTAGAGCATCCTGCAAGGTTCCGCCTGAACCGCCTCGCTCTTCTGGGATGGAGATGTGGGCAAACCCGACATCGTTGAAAGTCTGCCAAAGCTCGGGAGCGGAGCCGGTTGCTTCCGCGGCTTGCACCACCTCGTGAGTGCAAAACTCTTCAAAGAGCCGCTTGGCCGTATCCGTAATAAGTGGGTCGATAGCGAGCAGGTCAGCGGTTGAGGTATCGCTCATGCGGGCAACCCTTCCAGTCCTTTGGCAGCCACAGATCGCAATATCTCAATTGTGCCGCCACGAATCGTGTTACCAGGGAAGGTCAACACACACTGAGCCATCATCCGTTCAAACAATGAGTCAGCATCGGGGGAGTACTCCCAATCGAGCAAGGTGATGATCTTTTCGACCACCTCTTGCTCGAAGCGAGTACCCATTTCTTTGACGAGCGCTGATTCGACAGATGGCGCCTCTCCGTCGTCAATCAATCTCGCTACCGATAAGGACAGATTGCGAATTCCCCACCAGCGAGCCGCAAGCTCGCCAAACAGATTTGTCACGGTGTCTTCAAGGTCTGTTCCGGCGCTCTCACGCAGGAGTTGTTCCACTGTTGAGAAAGGCGATAGCCAGCGATCAGGCCCACCCCGCTCGTAAGCCATTTCGGTGGTGTTTTGATGCCAACCCATGCCTGGATCGCCCACGACGTTCTCGTCAGGCACATAAACGTCACGGAAAGTCACTTCGTTGAAATGATGCGTGCCGTCAAGAAACGGAATCGGGTTTATCTCTAGCCCGGATGAGGTGAGGTCGATAAGGAATTGCGATAGCCCTGCGTGTTTGTTGTCGTCTTCAATGGGTGCGGTCCGCAGGAGGCAGATGAACCAGTCGTTTTGATGAGCGTTTGAGGTCCAGATCTTTGTGCCGTTCACCAGCCAGCCGTTGTCGGCTCGCTGAGCACTAGTCGAAACAGAGGCAAGGTCGGAACCGCTGTCAGGCTCACTCATACCGATCGAGAAACCCAGTTCACCTCGGCAAATCGGCGGTAAGAACCGCTCACGCTGCTCGTCGGTACCGAATTTGTAGATGATGTTACCCGTCTGTCGGTCGGCTACCCAGTGATGACCCACCGGTGCTCCCCAACGCAGCATTTCTTCTACGACAATGAAGCGCTCAACGGCAGTGCGATCTGAGCCGCCCCAACATGATGGCAGTGCCATGCCCACCCATCCGCGTTCGCCCACCTTGAGTGAAAACTCTCGGTCGTGATGCGCGGCCATTCCTAGACCTGGTTTGTGGCTGCCCGGCGGCAGCTCGGTCGCCAAAAAGTCGCGAACCTCTGCCTGTAAGGCAAGTTCGGACTCGGTTAGCTCAGTGGGTTTGAAGCGCACAGCAGCGCAGTCTTGCCTATCTAGGTAGTTAAGCGCACGCCTCGCGTCAAAGCGAGACGAGCCTTGCGAGGTTTAATTTGTCCCCTGGCTACAGAGCCGAGGGGACAAAGCGTTAGCCCAGTTCGGTTCCGACCACGGCAACAAAGGAAACGCACGCACCGGGCTGTCCGCCCAGGTTGTGAGTAAGACCCAAAGTCTTGCCTTGTTCGGTTACCGATGAAATCTGACGTTCAGGCGGCGCTTCTTGACGAAGCTGTAGCCAGCACTCAAACAGCATCCGCAGACCGGACGCACCGATCGGGTGACCGAAGCTCTTTAGCCCGCCGTCTGGGTTAACAGGCAGGTCGCCGTCAAGGTCGAAGGTGCCAGCCATGGCTTCTTTCCAACCCAAGCCACGCTCGGCAAACCCGAGGTCTTCCATCAGCACCAACTCGGTTGGTGTGAAGCAGTCATGCACTTCGGCCATCGCGATTTGCGCACGCGGATCTGTAATTCCAGCCTGCTTGTAGGCCTCGGTCGCCGAAGCCTGTACCTCGCGGAAGGTGGTGTAGTCGTAGGTGGAATCCAGCGCTCCGGTTGCGGGGCCAGCAGAGAAGCTCAGCGCCTTTACATAGAGCGGCTTGTCCGTGTATTTGTGAGCGTCCTCAGCCCGCACGATGATCGCAGCGGCCGAGCCGTCACTCACACCTGAGCAGTCAAAGATGCCCAGCGGGCCAGCTATTAGCGGTGAGCCAGAAATGGTTTCCTTGGCTACTTCCTTGCGGAACTGTGCTCGTGGGTTGAGAGCGCCGTTTTTGTGGTTCTTCCAGGCGATGCGGGTGAGGACTTCTTTCATCGTGTCCTCGTCCAAGCCGTACTTATTGGCGTAGGCCGGTGCCAAGAGGCTGAAAGTGGCCGGAGCTGTGATGGTTGATTCGGTTCCATCTCGTGGAGGAGCCGATCCGGTCAGTCCGGAATAACCGCTGTCCTTGAGCTTTTCAACTCCGATTGCCATGACCGTGTCGTAGGCGCCGCTTGCTACCGCGTAGCAAGCGTTACGAAAGGCCTCAGAGCCAGTGGCGCACATGTTTTCAATACGAGTAACTGGCTTGTAGTCAAGCTGCAGAGGCTTTGAAAGCGTCAAGCCTGAAACTCCGGAACCCATGGTCCCCAGCCAGAAGGCGTCAATATCGTCCTGTGCTACACCGGCTGACTCATATGTCGCGTGTGCGGCATCAATCAGCAGATCGTCAGAGCTACGATCCCAATGCTCACCGAACGTGGTGCAACCCATTCCAATAACCGCGACCTGGTCGCGAATTCCATGTGAAGCCATTTGCTTGCCTCCTTGGTTATCCCTGGCACGTTTGCCGTGCCCAAGCAACTGCGGGGCTAATCATAGTGGATTTGCCATTAGCGCTGTGTTGTTTTTTCGCTAACGCTGCTCGCAAAGCGACTAGAGGCACTATTTTCGCCGGTTTTGTCGAGCAATTTGGCGTATTGACGCTGGCGTTCAAATACCGCCCATCTGTCATTGACTACGGCAAAAAGAATGCCTCCTGCCGTCAAGACGAATACAACCCCAACCCCTGAAACGAAGTTTTCATCGGCGGTGCGGACCAAAGAAAAGATCCATCCGCCCGCTATTGCTGCCAGTCCAAGCCCAACCCCAGATGTAATGGCGTTCCAGCGGTACAACCACATGGGATCTGTGCCAAATACACCGGCCGCCGGTAGTACCAGCAATAAGCCCGCAAGGCCGGTTAGCAATGCCCAAGTTCCCAGACCAGTGCTGTCTTTGCTGAAGCCGTCCAAGACGATGTCACCGGTTCGTCGAGCTTTGGAAATTTTGGCCACCAACTCGTTAGCTAAGACACCGCCGAGGGCAAGATTGCCTTCGGCTTCGGCTTGTTCGGCTCGTGCAGTGATGTCGTCAATTTCTACTTGAAGTTCCGGCGTGATGACCGATTCTGTGCGCGTGTCGTACGACCAACCGGAATACCCCGCTAATACAAGGAACAGCACTGCCACGCCTGCTCCAGCGATTCTGGAGAAGGCAATGTCGGGGCGCAGTGGAATCTTCGACGTGAGAGGTGCCTTGCGTGTCCAGGCAATGCTGGCGCCAGTGGCAAGAATCAATCCGGCCAGCGCAACATAGGTCCCACCTCCGACGCTGAAGTTCACGGCCTCATTAGGTGGAGCGGCAAGAATATAAGCCAGTGTGAGCACGAGCCCAGCTACACAGAATGCTGTGGCTCCACCTGGACCGACCCAGCGTGAGAGCTTGCCAGGCTGAATCATCGTGTTGAGCGCTGAGCACAGAACAAGCACTATTGCCAGCAAGATAAAGATCCCAAACCAAGAGCCACCTGATGCAGCTATGCCGTTAAAGCTTTGTCCTGACAGGTTCAGGTCGCTAACGCGGCCGTAGCCAGATATGGCACCAGCGTTGTGCGCCCACGGGAGAAGCAACAGGCCAAACAGAGCCACTAACGCGCCTAGCACTGTCAACATCACGTGCCTACGTTCGAGGCCTGCCATTTTGACGAAGCTTTCGGTTTGGATAAAGCCGTTTGGTGAATAGGCGAGTGCTCGTTGCGATTTTTCAGGCGAAGCGGCCCCAGCCAGGTCGCCGCCGGAAATCTCTTCGCCGCTGTTTACTTCGCTGCTATCTGGCTCACCGGGGTCTTGCTGTTGGGCTAGGAACAGTTCTGGGGCTCGACGGGTTTGCCACGCAAGTGATATTCGGCTCAACAGGTTTTTCCTCTCACCTGTCTCAGGCTGCGTCAGTCGATCGAGTATCACCGCAACAAGAAAAAACGCCAGGCCGCCTGAGCCCGCTAGAGCGATGTCTAGGTTGGAGATGGCTTGAAACAACAAACGGCCGAGTCCACCTGCGCCCATAATCGCCGCAATACCCAGCATGGAAATAGACAGCAACATTGTCTGGTTAAGACCGGCCATAAGCGCTGGGCGCGCCAGAGGTAGCTGAACGTCGGCTAGCACTCGCCATTCCGGAGCGCCGTAAGCCCGGGCTGCTTCAACAACGTCTTCGGGAACCTGACGTATGCCCAGATTGGTGAGCCGTATCAGTGGTGGTAGTGCGAACACCATCGTCACCATCGTCGCGGAGACAGGGCCGATGCCAAAAAAGAAAATGAACGGCAGCATGTAAACGAAGGTGTGCACCACTTGCATGGCGTCCAAAATCGGTTGCACCGCTCGCCAGGCGGCATCTACGCGTCCGCACAACACACCGATCGGCACGCCGATGATTACGCACAACAGCACCGCTACACCAATTAGGCCAATGGTTCGAGCGGTTTCGATCCAGTAAGCGTCGCCTAGCAATCCGCAGATCGTCAGCCCCAAAAACGACAGGGCACCAACACGGATATTACGGATGGCCCAGCCCAAGAAAAACACGCCTAAACACACAGACAACCAGGACAGGTTGAGCAACCAGCCGGTAACGATTACGTTCAGTAACGAACTAAATGGCCACTCGATCACGCTGAGCGTGGCAGGCAGATTCAGATCCACCCAGCGCGTTACCTGCTCGGTCCAGTCGCCGACGGGTATCTGCCATTCGCCTAGAAAGTCGTTTTGGCGTTGCTCCCAATCTTGGGTACCAAAGCGGTACCACGTCACAAAAGCAAGAAAAGCTCCGCTGCCGACAAGCAGCGGTATGCGGCGCCTAAAGATGGCGTAGCAGATCAATAGTGCTGGCAGCACTAGCAATCCGTATTGCACCACGTATTCGATGCCGATGGCAGTGCCTTCTATTGCCGTATCTCCAGCGTCGAGGTTGGTGATGTTGTCAACGAAGCGGTCAATGAAATGACCGTCGCTAACTTTCGCTCCGTCGGAGACTTGGGCTTTCACAAGAAGTTTTCTCTCTCGAAGCCATCCACCAACTGCTCCACGCGACCAAGCTCTTCCATGATCAGCAGTGGATTCAGACTGCCGATGAGTTTGCCGTCATCATCTACAACAGCCATGGCAAGCCCACGCCCAGCTGCGGCGTAGAGCTCGTTCAAGGTGGCATCCGGGCCGGTTTTTTCAAAATCCGTACGTAGCGCTGATGAAATGTCACTGCTATTCATCTGCGCGGCACGTTGGCCGTCGGCCGGAGTGAGCAGACCGGTCGGCCGACCGTGGGCATCCACAACGAAGCGGCCGGCAGTTTCTTGTTCGACCTGCATCAGCACCTCAGGTAGTGAGCCTTTGAGTGATATCGGAGCAGGATCGGTCATCACCTCATGCACCTTGATGCAGCGTCCCTGGTCGACGTCTTTCACGAACTCCGCTACGTAACCGGTAGCGGGCTCGGTGAGGATTTCCTCTGGGGTGCCGATCTGAATGATCACGCCGTCTTTCATGATGCAAACACGATCACCAATACGCAGGGCCTCATTTAGGTCATGAGTAATAAACAAGATCGTCTTCTGCACCTTGGACTGAATATCCATCAGCTCGTCTTGCATTTGACGTCGAATTAGTGGGTCCAGTGCGCTGAAGGCCTCGTCCATCAGCAAGATGTCAGGGTCTGAGGCCAGCGCGCGAGCCAGCCCAACCCGCTGCTGCATGCCACCCGACAGCTCGCTTGGCTTGCTGAAGGCAAAAGGCCTTAATCCGACCAGCTCCAAGGCATCAAGTGCGTTGCGTGTGCGTTCGGGCCGTTTCATTCCTTGCACTCGCAGGCCGTAGCTGACGTTCTCAATGACGTTGTGATGTGGGAACAGCGCAAAATGCTGAAAAATCATCCCCATCTTTTCGCGGCGAAAGGCTTGCAGTTGTTTGCCTTTGAGCTGCTGGCAATCAACTCCATCCACCAATACTTCGCCATGAGTCACGTGGAACAGCTTGTTGACGGTGCGAATTGCAGTGGACTTACCGGAGCCTGACAGGCCCATAAGCACGAAAATCTCGCCGCGCCGAACCGAGAAATTCACGTTGCTTAGGCCGACCACGTGCCCTGTTTGTGTGTGAATTTGCTCTTTGGTGTACCCGGCTTGAGCTAGCTCAAAGGCTCGGCCGTGGGGTTGTGGCCCAAAGATCTTGTAAACCTCTTTGAGCTCGAGTATGAGCTCTCTAGATGGAGGGTCCGGTGCAGGCATTGGGGCAGATGCAGATTCTGAATGCATAAGAAAAGGGTCGCTTAGCAACCAGGTGCCAAGTTCGCCCCGGCCGTTAGGCCAGTTGAAAACCTTTGTAGCTCTCAGCGGCCACCTCAGCGCAGGTTTGGGCATAGGGGGGAAATCCCACCAGCGGCATGAACACGCGGGTCTTACCGGGAATGTTTGCGCCCAGATACCAAGAGTTGCAGGTGGGGTAGAGCGTCATATCGGCCACTGAGTTCACATGGTCCACCCAATCGGTTGCAGCCTGTGGTTCGGCTTCGATGGTTGTGCGGCCCTCGTCACGCATGTTCACCAAACAGTCCGATATCCACTCAACGTGCTGCTCGATGGATGGAATCATGTTGGTTAATACTGAAGGGCTGCCAGGACCGGAGATCGTGAACATGTTGGGGAACCCGGGCACGCTCAGGCCAAGGTAGGTAATAGGTCCGGCTTCCCAGCTTTCGGTTAGAGCCGTGCCTCCTCGGCCGGTGATGTTCATTGACAGCAAGGTGCCGGTCATGGCATCAAAGCCGGTGGCTAGCACCAGCATGTCAACTGGGTAGTGCTTGTCTCCCACCTGGACACCGGTCTTGGTGATGCGATCAATCGGGTGGGTTGACACGTCAACCAGATGCACGTGATCCTTGTTGAAGGCTTCGAAATAGCCCGTGTCTAGGCAAGGCCGTTTGCAGGCAATGGTGTTGTCCGGTGTAAGAAGGTCTGCGATTGCTGGGTCTTTGACGATGCTTGCAATCTTGGTGCGCACAAACCCCGCAACTCGTTCATTGGACTCCTTGTCAAGGCTTATGTCGTAGTAAGCGCCATAAAAGGTGAAGCCGCCGGTCTCCCAGCGTTGCTCCATACAAGCCCAAAACTCATCTTCATCGGCTTCCTTTGCGGCACCCTCACCACGAGGTATCCGCGGCAAGATGAGGGGCATTTCACCCAGCGCCTGCTCGCGCTTTTGTGGGTATTGGCTTTTCCAGTTCTGCCGTTCTTCCTCTGTTAGCGGTTCATTGCGAGCAGGGATCGAATAGTTCGGTGTGCGTTGAAAAACCCAGAGCTCTTCGCACTGGCTAGCGATGATCGGTAAGGCCTGGATGCCCGATGAGCCGGTGCCGATTTGGGCAACCGTTTTACCCTCAAAGTCGACCCTTTCATGTGGCCATTTGCCGGTGTGGTAGATCGGGCCTTCAAAATCATCAAGCCCTTTGAAATCAGGGGTGTTGGTGGAGGACAAGCAGCCGGTAGCCATTATTACGAAACGTCCGCGGTAATCACCGCCGCTAGTACCCACCTGCCAACAAGATTCGTTTTCATCCCAACTCACCGCTGTAACGCTGGTGTCGAAAACAATGTCTTCTCGCAGGCCATATCTGTCCGCGACGTGGTTTGCGTAACGCAAGATTTCTGGCTGGCCGGAGTAGAGCTCGGTCCATTCCCACTCTTGCTCTAGCTCAGCGTCAAAGGAGTAGGAGTATTGGAGGCTCTCAACATCACAGCGGGCACCGGGGTAGCGATTCCAGTACCAGGTACCACCTACGCCTGATGCGCGCTCTACCACCACAGCATCAAATTCAAGGCCGCGCAGCTTGTGAAGCATGTACATACCCGCAAACCCAGCACCTACTATGACTGCGTCGTAGCAGTGGGTGGAGTTTGGAGCATGCCGCTCTGCTTGAGCTACCGGTGTGTTGCCGGCTTGCATTTGCACCAAGATAGCCGAGCACAAGCCGCTTGATGAACCACAACAGGCTTTGAGAAGGACAGACACAATGAACCAGGTAGCTGACAAGCAGACAACCGAGCCGTGCGATCTGAGCGCTATTGAAGCGCGACGCTTAATCGGAACTGGGGAGCTGTCTCCAGTGGAGTTACTGGAATCGTGCTTTCAGCGGGAGAAGGTGGTAGGGCCAAGCGTCAACGCACTTGTCGCACGCGACGACGAAGCTGCCTTGAAGGCCGCGCATGCGGCCGCAGACGCAGTAGCCAAAGCGAACGGGACCGACGACCTAGGCGCGCTACATGGCCTGCCGCTTGCGGTCAAAGACATGCAAGACGTGAAAGGCCTGGTAACCAGCTTTGGAGCGGTGCCGTTTGCAGACAATGTGGCAAAAAAAGACGACCCGATGGTTGTTCGCCTGCGCGGTGCCGGTGCGATCGTCATCGGCAAAACCAATACTCCTGAGCTCAGTATCGGCGCCAATACCTTGAACAGGCTCCATGGCGCTACCACCAACCCCTTTGATATTAAGCGCACCTGTGGTGGATCCTCCGGCGGATCTGCGGTAGCCCTGGCTTGTGGGATGGCTCCATTGGCAACAGGCTCTGACCATGGCGGCTCCCTGCGGATTCCGGCGTCATTTTGTGGCGTGGTGGGCCATCGAGCAACACCGGGAACGGTTCCTTTTGAACGTCGCACCATTGTTCAAACCAATTACAGCGTGCAAGGACCGATGGGTCGCAACGTGGCGGATGCAGCACTGATGCTCTCGGTGATAATTCGGCGCGATCGAGAATCTCGTCGCGATCCAATGGCATTTCCGATTGATGATGCGCAGATTGCGCGGTTTGCCAACCTGGCGGAAGTTGATTTAGAAAAGCTGAAAATTGGCGTGAGTGTCGATCTCGGCGGGTTGGCTGTATCTCAGACGGTGCAAACAGCCTTTGCCGATCGAGTTGAGCGGCTAGCTAACAGTGGGGTAGAGATCGTTGAGCCTGATATTGACCTGACAGACGGGCCGGAGATTGATTGGCACATACGTGCCGATGTGTTTGCAACGCAATATCACCGCAACATTCACAAGTTCGATGAAGGCTTCAACGCCAATATCCGCGCGACCTACGAGACTGCGCTTAATTCGAGCGTGGTTGACATTGCGCGGGGGCGCAGACGCCAAGCCGAGTTGTATGCGGACATGAACTCCATCTTCAACGAATGCGATGCGGTGCTGTGTCCTGGAGTAGCAGTGCCGCCTTTCGATTGGCACCACCTGTACGCGCCCGAGATTGACGGTGTGCCCACTACGAATTACATGAGCTGGTTAGCGATGACTTCTTCGCTATCGGTGATTGGCGCCCCGGTTACTGCGGTGCCGTGTGGGCTGGATTCAGAAGGCCTGCCGTTTGGCTTGCAGGTGGTGGGACCGAGCTACAGCGATGCGCGGCTGATGTCTATCGCCGCTGGGCTTGAGAGTTTGTTTGCTACTGATCCGGTAACGGCTAGACCAGTACCAGATCTGGATTATCTAGCTAACGCCACTTCAAACTGTCGCACCGAGGGCAAACTCGTGGCAGAATCAACCGGCCGAGTTGGCTAAGGCCGGCTCTGCAAATCTTGGGCCTGCGAGCTTGAGCTCTCTCCACGAAGGTAAACAAATGAGTATTAAGTCAGTAAATGAGATGGTGGCCGCCGCGAAGGCCAAGATTGACAACATCTCACCAACCGAGGCTGCTCACCGCGTATCCGAACAAGGCGCCTTAATCCTGGATATTCGTGACGTACGCGAGCTGCAACGTGATGGCGCAATCCCGGGAGCCATGCATGTCCCGCGCGGGATGCTGGAGTTTTGGGTATCGCCAGATTCGCCCTACTCCAAAGAGGTGTTCAGCGAAGACCGTGAGTTCATTTTGTGCTGTGCCGGGGGAGCACGTTCGGCGCTGTCAGCCGAAACACTGCAAGAGATGGGAATGCCGAAGGTAAGTCATGTCGAGACTGGCTTTGGTGGCTGGCGCAACGATGGGATGCCGGTAGCTGAGTACGAGGCCTGGAAAGCCGAACAGAGCTAGCCAGGCTGGCTATTCCGGTTACTACTTCGACTACGGCTTATCGCCGCGCACCTTTGCGAGCAGTTCATAGACGCGGTCGTTGGTTGGGTAGTTCTTGACATCAATCTCGGGCCCGGGGACAAATTTTTCAGGCACGATGACTTCGATACCGGCGGCCGGTGGATCTTCGTGAACGGCAGGCACTGGAGTAGAAGGCTCAGGCTCATCACTGCTAGCCGCAGACTGTGCTTGTTCGGGCTCAGGAGCGGGTGCCTTTTCAGTCGTGGGCGTGGGGCTGGGTACACCTGAGTCTTTGCGAGCGGCTTGAGATCGTTCGAGCAGCTTTGCAAGCCGTGGATCAGATGAGTCATCGGCCTCAGGCGAGCTATCAGCTGGCGAATCAGCCGATGTAGCTGCTGGAGCGGTGCCTGCCTCGGGAGCAGCCTGCGGTGCAGGTTGGGTCTGTTGCACCGCTTGAGCTTGTGCGCGAGCCTCGGCGGTTTGAGCCTTTGCTAAGGCTTGCTGTTCGTGCTTGGCTTGACGATTGGCAAGAAACTTCGGCCACTCCTTTTCGGGCACCAACATGCCATGCGCAACAGATAGGACCTCGGTTTGATTGTCAAAACTAACTCGATAGCGCTTTAGATCAATGCCCAATGCTCGGCCGATTTTTCCACTCGTGCCCTCCGGCACGGACGGGATGCCGTCAATCAACACCACGCGAGAACCGCGTTTGTATTCGCTGTCTTGTTGCATTGCTGGCTTAGAAAGGGCTGGTTCAGGAGGGGTCATTGTGCGAGGTCATCGATGGAGTTATTGGTGGAGTCATCGTTGGAGTCATCGGTGCCGAAACCTAGCGCCGCCCCGTCCGGGTTTAAGGCTATTTCGGTGGCCTTGACGGCCACCCAAACCTCGCTTCCCAAAGTGATGTCCAACTCAAGCGCTGCAGCAGTCGTGATATCGACAATAAGCGACACCGGCTGCTCCAGCACAACGCGTGTTACATCGGTACGTGGCTCCAGCGCAGTTACAACGGTTTGCCAAACGTTGCGCGGGCTGCCACTGGGACGAGTGCGGTGCAATGTGACCGAGCGGGGATGAATCGTTACCTGCACAGGCCCGCTCATTGCGTGATCGGCTACCTGCAAAGTCAGTGTTGGCAGTTGAACTTGGCCGTCTTTTGCTTGCCCTGCTAGCAGGTTGATTTCAGCCAGATCCGCTGCGTAAGCGGTTTGCGGGCGACGCCGAATTTCCTCGGGTGAACCAACCTGGGTAATGCGACCGTTTTCCATGATGTAGATGACATCGGCCAGCAAAAAAGCATCGGCTGGGTCGTGCGTTATAAGCAGTCGCGGTGCAGCCGTGCGGTTGAGCAGTTGAGAGAAGTTCCGCCGCAACCGGGTTCGCACGCTGGCATCCAAGGAACCAAAAGGCTCATCGAGCAGCACCAGGCGCGGCTCACCCAGCAAGGCACGCGCTAAGGCCACGCTCTGGGCTTGCCCACCGGAGAGGGTTGCAGGCGAACGCTCAGCGAATTTGTTAGCAAGACCGATTTGCTCGAGTAGCAGTTGAGCTTGTAGGTGCGCCTGATTGCGAGGCATGCCACGTGCGGTCAATCCAAAGGCCACATTGTCCAGAACGGACATATGGCTAAACAACAGGCCGTCTTGGAACGCAATCCCGATGTGGCGCTCCTGCGGTGTAATCCAAATCCTCTCTTGTGGATCGTCAAGAATCTGTCCGGCTAAGGCAATGCTCCCTGAAGTCAAGGGCAGCAGCCCTGCTATGGCAGAGACGGCGGTGGACTTGCCAGCACCGTTCGGGCCCAACAGGGCGGTGGTCTGTCCCGGGGATGCCTTCAGTAACAGCTCAAGCTTGAAATCAGGATGTTCTGCCGTTCCGTCTATAAGCAGACCCGATGCGTTGTTGCTGCTCGCCATGAGGTTGCTCATCTTGATGGCCACCAGCGGTCACGTAGCGCTATTAGCAATCCGAGCGATACGGCAACCAAAACCAGGCTGACCGCAACGGCAGTATCACGGTCTGATTCCAAGGCCACAAACACGGCTAACGGCAGCGTTTGCGTGCGGCCTTGCAAGTTGCCAGCAAAGGTAACGGTGGCACCGAACTCGCCAAGTGCCCGTGCCCACGTAACCACTAGGGCGCCAAGCAGAGCTGGTTTGAGCATCGGCAGCGTGATCTTAAAAAACACTCGTAGCTGTGAGGCACCGAAGACCTGAGCGGCAGACTCATAGCGCGAGTCAAGGCTGCGCAGGGCCCCTTCCAAGGTCAAAATAAGTAGCGGTGTTGCGACAAAGGCGCTAGCCAGCACCACTCCCCAAATGGAATACGGCAGCAACAGCCCCGTTGCGTCATACAGGGGACCGCCTGCTATGCCTCGTCGTCCAAGCGCAAACAGCAGAGCGGCACCACCTACGACGGGTGGCAGCACCAATGGCAACAACACCAACGCTCGCACCAACGGTCGTCCCGGAAACTCAACGCGTGCCAGCACCCATGCCAACGGAATACCAACTAGAGCCGCCAGCGCGGTAGCCAGAAGTGAGGAAATCAAAGAAAGCAGTGCCGCGTCGAGCACAACGCGTGAGCTGAGATGTTCGCCCAAGCTGCTCCATGGCGCCTCGGCGATTAAGCCAATCAAAGGCAGCAAGAACAGGAGCACGCCGGCCGCTGCGAGAACCAATAGCAGCCAAGGTGGGCGCTTTAGCCGCAGAGATCTCGGCCGATCGTTTCGTTTGGTGGTGGTTTTTTCGCTCAAGGCAGGACGAAACCGCCACGTTCAAAGATCGCTTGAGCAATGGGAGTGGTTAGGAATTCCAGGAACACCTGCGCAGCTGCAACATTGGGGGAGCCAGCGATCACTCCGGCAGCGTAAGTAGCTACTGGGCCTGCCCAGGCAACCTCTTCGATGTCGGCGGAAAGAGTGTTAGTGAAATAGACAATTCCGGCGTCAAGTTCGCCCGCAGCCAGTTGGGTAATGAGCGCACTCACGTTTGGTGCTTCGGTATCAATCTCTGGTGTTATCCCTGCTTTGGCGAGTGCTTGGCGTGCTAGGGCTCCGCACGGCACTGGCTCAACACAGAGGCCGACTAGCAGTTCCGGCCTTGAAAGGTCCGCTAGGCCGGTTACCTGCGCTGGGTTGCCAGCGGGTACGGCCAGCGCAAGCCTGTTCTTTAAAACAACCACCGCTGGCCCGGCTAATGGACGCTCCTTAGACACCGCTTCTAGGTGTTCTATATCAGCAGGAATAAACACATCGGCCGGTGCCCCGGCTAGCAATTGCTCTCGCAAGGTTGAGCTGCCGGCAAGAGAGAAAAGCACGCGGATGTCAGAAGCAAATGCTTGCGTTAGCTCATCTATGACAGGCGCAAGCGAAGACGCTGCGAACACAGTGATGGTGCCACCGCTTGTGTCACCAGCAAGGCCAGAGTCTGTCGCAACATCTGAGTTTGCTGTGCAGCCTGGCAACGTGCTGGCTAACAGCAGTCCGATGAGCAGTAATCCGCTCAGCCACAGCCGACTTAGCCGCAACTGGGCCAGCACCGAAGAGCCTGACACGCTGCCGCGCGTGTGAGTGCAGGCACGGCCGGGCTTCATAGCTGAAGTATGGCTTTGCGTGTTGCTCGCTGATTAGCGTTAGATCCGTGACTACAACCTTGGACTGGTATGGCTGTGCAACCTTTCGGCTATGCACCCCTGATACCACGATCTTCTTAGACGCTTATATCGATCGCGCTAGTAATGCGGACGGTCCCGGGGCCACCGCAGTGGAAGTGACCGAAGCCGACTGGATCTTGATCGGCCATGCGCACTTCGATCATCTTTACGGTGCTGAGCAAATAATGGCCAACACAGATGCAACTCTGATCGGGTCGTACGAATCGGTGCGAGTGATGGAAGGCGCTGGTGTACCGACCGAACGCATGATCTGTGTGGCCGGTGGTGAGCGCATAAACCTTGGCAACGAAATCAACGTGAGCGTTTACCCCAGTCAGCACTCTTGCGTTTGGTCTCACAAGGAGATGGCGCAGCCTGGGGAAGTTTGCTTAGGAGACCTCGGCGTTACCTGGCAAGAGCAGCAAGAGCGCTTTACGGAGCTAATGGAGTATCTAGCTAACGAGGTTGATTCAGCAACCAGCGAACACATTGCCCAGTGCGGCGCTGGTCACAGTGATCGCGGCGACGGTGGAGCGCTGGTGTACATGATCGAAACACCCGAAGGCTCTGTCTTATTTCAGGACACGTCCGGGCATTGGGAGGGCGTGCTGAACGGTTTACGGCCCGATGTGGCGATCTTGGCGGCCGCAGGGCGAGGCAATATCGACGGCGAGCCCATACAAGGCTCGTTGGCACAGTTCACCGCTCAACAGGTTGATCTGCTGCAACCGCGCAAGGTGATCTTTGGGCATCACGACAACTGGCTGCCCGGGTTTTCCATCGAGACCGATATGGCTCCGATTTTGGAGGAGATCAAGAGCGTGAGCCCAGCTGTTGAAGTACTAGAGCCTGGTTATGTGGCAGGCACTCAAATCTTGCCGTAGAGAGCCTTTGCGTAGAGCTAAAGGGGCCTAAAGGGCGAGGCGCTAAAAGGTAATCACCGTTCGGTTGGCAGATCCCGCCCGCATCAGCTCGTAACCCTCGTTCACTTGCTCTAGTTCAATATTCGAACTGACCATTTCGTCCAGCAACAGCTGGCCTTTTTGGTACAGGTCGATCAACATTGGTATGTCTGTGCGGAACTGGTTTGATCCCATCATTGAGCCCTGCAGTCGCTTCTCAGATAGTAGATCGATGCCGCGTAACTCAATGGTTGTCTTGGAGGGAACCATGCCGATGACGGTGGCGGTGCCACCCATTGCCAGCATGGCGAATGCTTGTTGAGCGGTTTGTGCCAGTCCGATTGCTTCGAAGCTGTATTCAACCCCGATGCCTCCGGTTAGTTCCTTTACGGCCGCCACCACATCGTCTACTTCACTTGCATTGATGCAGTCCGTTGCGCCGACCTTCTGAGCGGTTTCAAGCTTCTCGGCCGTCATGTCCACAGCGATGATTCGGCTCGCCCCAGCCACGCGTGCTCCTTGCACTGCGGCTAAGCCGATACCACCGCAACCGATTACACAAACATTGCTGCCTACGCCAACACCGGCGGTGCGCACCGCCGCGCCGAAACCGGTTAACACTCCGCAACCGATCAGGCATGCCTTGTCTAGAGCCATATCGGGAGTCACCTTTACGACCCCGTTTTGATGGACCAGCATCTCTTCGGCAAAACCACCTAGCCGCCCCATCTGATCAACCGCTGTGCCGTCCGCACGGCTAAGGCGAGCCTCCGCGTCTTTCCCTCGTGAGGTGGCTCTCGTGTTAGCGCATCGGTGAGGGTTACCCGAGAGGCAACTCGGGCACTGCCCGCAGAAAATTGACAGACAGGCCACCACATGATCACCTGGTTTTACATAGCTGACGTCTTCGCCAACTGCTTGGACGATGCCTGCCGATTCGTGTCCCATCACCATCGGGAGGTTGGTTCGAAAGAGGCCCTCGATGAAGTGCAGATCACTGTGGCATAGGCCTGCTCCGACGGTCTGTATTAGTACCTCTTGCGGGTTTGGCTTGTCGATCTTGAGGTCTTCAATCTCGAGCTCGCCGGGCTGTTCGCTTAGAACCGCTGCTTTCATGTGCTTGTCTCCTGGGCCTCATTCTGCTCCACCATTTCACCAACTATTACACCCGCCAGTTAAATGCACCGGCGTATTGAGTTGATTCTTGTACATCCAGTGGTACCTGTGCAGCGCAGTACAGCTATATGCGACGCATTACTATTACTGCCACGTATGGCTAACGCACACGGCTTTTTGCCGAAAATGACAGAACTTAGCGATGAGCAGCAGCGCAGCTTGGACACTTGGTATGACAAGGCCTATCAAGACGACAATCTGTTTCGGACCCTGGCGACCGACGATGACACCTTGCGGCTGTTCTTGGACTGGGTGGGCGCGATGTACGCCGGCAGCAGGTCGGTTGACCTAGATCCGCACTTGTTGGAACTGTGCCGCATTCGGATGGCGAATCGCAACGAGTGCTTCCACTGAAGCCTGGTAAAGAGCGCATCGTTGGTGCGCACCGGGCTTACAGAAGAAGTGATTTTGCAGCTTGTCGATTATGAAAATTCGGCCTTACTGCCCGACTCGTGGAAAGCAGCTCTGCGGTTGGCTGATCACGTGTCTGGTGATAACAGCGGCAAGATCGATGACGAGCTGTATGCGCAGCTACGTGAGCATTTCAACGAGACGCAAATACTGCGGCTTGGCGCACTGACTGCGGTAGCCAGTGGTTGGCAGCGCATGATCGAGGCTTTTGGTATTCGCCCCGATCACTTCGAGTCTGACCAGGCCGGCCCCTGGTCGAGCTAGCTGCTCTGCGCTCGTTTCTGAATATTCGCCCATTCGTCACGCAGGCCGACAGTGCGATGGAACAAGGGAGCGCTACCAGCGGAATCGGCCGCAAAATAACCCAACCGCTCAAACTGAACCACATCGCCCGGCTGTGTTTGTGCCAACGCAGGCTCGAGGCGTGCATCGGTGATTAGTTCACGTGAGTTTGGGTTTAAATCATCAAGCGGATCACCGGTCTGCGCTCCAGGTACCTCTGCGTCAAACAGGCGGTCATAAAGCGCAACCGATGCGGTAATGCTGTGCGCAGCGCAAGCCCAGTGAATGGTTGCCTTTACCTTGCGGCCATCAGGGGCTGAGCCCGATCCCGTGTCCGGGTCATATTCGCAGCGGACCTCGGTTATCTCACCGTTGTCGTTAGTTAAGACTTCTGTGCAGCGCACAAAATATGCCGCACGCAGTCGCACTTCGCGGCCAGGTGCAAGTCGGTAGTACTTCGGGGGTGGGTCGACCATGACATCGTCGCGCTCAATAAACAGCTCACCGCTAAACGGAATCTCACGATTGCCTGCGGCGGGGTCTTCTGGGTTATTTATTGCGGTGCGGTATTCCACCACCGGGTTGCCAACCTCGTCTGTGGGCCAGTTGGTAATCACTAGTCGCACCGGGCGCAGTACGGCCATACGTCTTGGAGCGATGGCGTTCAACTCTGTTCTCACAAACGATTCGAGCAATTCGATTGCGTGTCGGCTGTTTGTACGAGAAACCCCGATGAATGTGCAGAAATCTCTGATTGCGGTGGGTGGGTAGCCCCGTCGTCGTAGGGCTCGCAGGGTCGGAAGACGTGGGTCATCCCAACCATCCACCAGATCTTGCTCGATCAGGTTTCGTAGCAGACGCTTAGAAGTGATCGTGTGACTGAGTTCTAGGCGTGCGAACTCGGTTTGGTAAGGGGCCGAGCCAGGCAGGGGAAGTTGCTCTAAAAACCAGTTGTAAAGAGCGCGATTATCGCTGAATTCCAACGTGCACAGTGAGTGGGTGGTGCCCTCTATGGCATCGCTTTGCCCGTGTGTCCAGTCATAGGTTGGGTAGACGTGCCAGCGGTCTCCCGTTCGATGATGAGGTTCAGAGCGAACCCGATACATCACGGGATCACGCATCTGCATGTTCTGGTGGGTCATGTCGATCTTGGCACGCAGTACAAGAGCGCCGGGTTCTACTTCGCCGGAGGCCATTGCTCTAAACATGGTTGTGTTTTCTTCCACGCTGCGCTCACGGCAAAGACTGTTGGTGCCTGGTGTGCCAAAGGCGCCACGTTGTGCCGATATTTCCTCTGCGCTTTGGTCGTCAACATAGGCAAGGCCTTTGCTGATTAGTAATTCAGCCCATTCGTAGAGCTGCTGAAAATAGTCGGATGAAAAGAGCACTTCGTTGGGCTCGAAGCCCAACCACCCAAGGTCTTCGATAATTGCGTCTACGTAGTTGCTGTCTTCGGTGGAAGGATTGGTGTCGTCAAAGCGAAGCTGGCAGACGCCTCCGAATTCGTCGGCGATTCCGAAGTCCAAGCAAATCGCTTTGGCATGGCCGATATGCAGATAGCCGTTTGGTTCCGGTGGAAAGCGAGTTTGGACACGCCCGTCAAAACGCCCGGATTTTTTGTCGGCTGCGACTAGATCACGTATGAAATTGTCAGGAGCGCTCACCCCTTGGCGATGACGTGAGGTGGCGGCCACACCCCGGATACTTCACCGGTGGATATCAGGTGTTCCAGCACGACGGCGAGGTTTTGTAGCAAGGCAGACATTTCGGTTTCGTCTATACCGCCACGTGAAGGATCGGTCACGGCGCTACCTAGGTCGTCTGTATCGGCCTCAACTTTTTTACGTCCCGCTATTCCGGCTTCGGTCTGCGTGTCGCTCTTGTCAATCCAACCGCGCGAGCGCAAACGTTCACAGGCTGCGTCCCATTCGTCTTCGGTCCAACCGCGAATGTTTTGAATGGTGGCGGCGTTGCCGTGGCCGTGAGTCACCATCATCACGTGGCACTCAACTGGGTCAAGTTCATTAGCGGCCAAGGCGATGTTGTGTCCATCGAAGCGGAACTCTCGCAGCAACGTGCAACCGTGCCATAACGTCATTAGATCGTCGCTGGCGGGCGCTCCGGTCGGCCACTGCTCACTGGCCCAAGCGGCGTACAACGGGCGAGCGCCAATGGGCAATCGGTCGGCAAATTTGCGCAAGGTCGTGGCGGCTTGGGAGATTACTTCCGGCTTTGCAAACTCGCCCAGGCTGCGGTTAAGTGCCTGACCGGTTAGCTCAACCTGCTTGGCCCGGAGATCACGCGGTTCCATGATGTCCCAGCCACTTGGTACTGCTCGTCCCACCATGGTGGGGGAGAAGTTGTAGAAGGCTGCGGTGACCGTTGCTGCACTTACTCGCCCCATAGGAGCTGAGCGGTACGCAAAATAGGCATGCCACCAGCCCTTGAACCCCGCTTCTGTAAAACCGCTGACCTCAGGGGCGTAGTAGCAAACCGTGTGAATAGGTTCGACAAGACGCGCAAGGGCGCGAATCGAATTGGAGTCTTCTTCGCCTCTCGGAATCTCACCCACGTTGGTACGCGATGCTCGGGGTTTAGTTTTCCGCTGAAGCCTTGATGGCTGCCAGCGTGGTGTCAATAGCGGCTGCAACCATGTCACTGCGGCCCTGTAAAAATTCGTCTGCTGAATCGGCCATTGCAGGCGGCATGTTTTCTACGTTCCAAGCCTCGGACAATTTTGTGCCGCCTGAGCCGTTGTCTTCCACGCTGTAAGTCCAACGCGTATAGGGGCCTCCACCGTCCATGTCGCTAACGAGAAACTCAAAGCATGATCCTGGTTCGGCAACGGTTATCTCGCAACTGGACTCCCACTCGTGCGCATCCATGCCTTCCATACCGCCCATGTGGTTCTTACCAATGAATGTTGAGCCTTGTTGCGCAGGAGATCCCTCAAGCCATCTACCGCCCGTGTTTTCGGGGCTCCATTCACCCATACGGGTCAGGTCGCTCACCATTGCGTAAACGGCATCGGGCTTTGCATCTATATCGATTGAGGCTTCGTAGGCCAGTTTCACTGTCACGCTGCGATCCTACCAGTCGTGGCGTGAATGAATCCTGAGTAGGTGGGTTGATCAATAGCGACTTGATGCACCACCGAGTCCCTCAGATATTCCTGCAGTTCTGGAGCGTCTAAGGGCATTGAGCCATCTCTCAGCTGATGCACTAGCTCCCAACGAAGCTGGCTCGCCTTGGCTGAGACATCGCTGGACGGCCCGCTGAACGACTCCGTGAATGATCCGGTGGACGACCCTGCGGTTGAGTGCAACAGTTCTTGTAATGCGGACACTTCGCGGCGGTGCAACTCCGGACCTATTAACAGCTCACGCCGAACCGTGTTAAGTGTGTTGCCAGCTACTCGCGCCAAGAAATTCGTGCGAGCAGTAGTGGCATCCATTACATCGCCGTGCAGAAAGTCACGAACGCTTACCAGCAGCTCGTCAAGAGTTGGCATGTCGCCGCCTGCTAACTCAGTGGATACTCCGGTGGTTATCTCTTCTGTCTCAGGTCCTGCAAGTGTTGGGTCGGCTAGCACTTGTTGAGCGCTAGGAAGCAAATCAATTGGGCCTGGTATCAGCAGATTGACGCAATCCACCTGACATTCGGAGCTGCGGCGCCCAATGGCGGGCCGTTCGACGGTTGAGTCGGGCCCGGTGCGGTAGTGCTCGGCCATGCTTAGACAGCCAACCGCCCACCAAAACGAGCCGAATACTTCCCAATATCGCACCCGTTCGACATCCACTTTCGTACCTGATTGAGCCTCATAACCAGCTACAAGATCTTCAAAAGTTCCAAACCCACCGACCGCTAGATCGCGGCGGCCAAAGCGCCAAGAGTTCGTGCAAATCCAGCCCAGATCTCGCATCGGGTCGCCGATGTGAACCGATTCCCAGTCGAGCACGGCTGTCAAACCCTTTTCGGGATCAATCATCAAGTTGCCGTTACGAAAGTCGTTGTGCACTAGTGCGGGAGAAAAGTCCGTCACGATGTTGTCGTTTAACCAGCGCCCGGTGTAATCAATCATGGGCTGCGGTGTTGGGAACTCGCGGTAACGCTGCCAGGTTTGCTCTAGGTATTCAGCAGGTGAAACCTGCCGCAACACCTCTCGCAGGCTCGTTGCGTCAAGGTCTATAGCGTGTATGCGAGCCAGCTCTTGCCCGCACTGATATGCCAGCTTGGAGCGGATCTTGTCGAGCTCTGGCGCTCTAACAATTCGCGCACCAAGCGTGATGCCGTCAAGCCATTCCATAACAAAACCGGCACCGACACCATCTTCGGGCTGCAATACATAGAGCACCTCTGGCTCTGCCACCCCTGCCTGTCGTGCGGTCTGTATAGCTAAAGCCTCGACCGCTAGCCCGCTGGCGTGTTCGACGTCGCGGTCAATACCGCCTGCTCCTCGCCGCAAACAGAGGCTGTGTTGGTCGCCATCTGTACTCCGCACGCTTAGGCGATAGGTCTCCATGCTGGCTCCACCAGAGAGACGTTCGACGTCAACAAGCGCCTCACAGCCGGGCAATTCTCGTCGCAGCGTTGCTTCGAGTGCTGGGGTGAAGTCAAATTGCGGTTGCACTGCTCTGGCAGAGTATTAGCAATATTCAACCAGTAGTTATCCAGTACTTATTCAATGGCCAACCGGTGGCCATTGAATGACTATGCCCACTAAGTAGGTGCCCACTAGGTAAGTTGCGATAGTGCCTATTGACCTGCTGATTACAGGTGCTGTGGTGCTGGATGAACGATCTGGACTCAAACCTTGGCAAGGTCGGGTAGCTGATTTCGGTGAGCCGTTAGATGTGGCAATTGATCAGGGCCGCATCGTTGCGATTCAACCTGCGGGTGATAGCTCGATTACAGCTAGCCGCACACTTTCAGGTGAGGGCGCATTGCTCATGCCAGGGTTTTGCGACATTCAAGTGCATTTTCGTACGCCAGGTGCTGGCGAAAGCGAGAACATCGCATCAGGCTCGACAGCCGCGGCGATGGGAGGTGTGACGGCGTGTGTGATGATGCCGAACACCGACCCTCCCATAGACAACATTGCGATGGTGCGTGAGGTGCTGATGCTGGCTAATGACGCGTTGTGTGACGTGCACACGTCGGCTTGCGTAACGATTGGCAGGTTAGGTGAGCAAACGGTTGATTTTGCGGCCTTGTACTCGGCGGGCATACGGGTGTTTACAGACGACGGCGACGCAGTGGCCGATCCGGATGTGATGCGTTCCGCCCTTGCGGCCACTACTTCTTTACCGGGAGCGGTTATCAGCCAGCATGCCGAAGACCCCGAACTAGTAGCAGGCGGAGTGATCAACGCTGGCGAAATAGCACAACAGCTTGGCGTGGCCGGACGGCCAGCCGAAGCAGAAGAACTCATCGTGGCGCGTGACATTGAGCTAGCTCGCAGCACGGGAGGCCGCTATCACGTGCTCCATTTGTCTACGGCAGGAGCACTTACGAGCGTCAGAGAGGCCAAAGCACATGGCTTAAACGTCACCGCCGAGGTGACACCTCAGCACTTGGCTCTCACCGAAGAAGACGTATTGTTGCTTGGCACCGCTGGGAAAATGAACCCTCCTTTGCGGCTCAGTAGCGATGTAAGGGCGTTACGAGATGGTTTGGTTGACGGAACGTTGGATGCGGTCGCTACCGACCACGCGCCTCATCATGCTGATCTAAAGGCACTGCCGCTAAGCGAGGCTCCACCTGGGATGTTGGGTGTCGAAACAATGGCTGCGGTGCTATGGACCGAAATGGTCGTTAGCCGCCAACTGCTGCCAACTCGCTTCGTTGAAGTGACTTCGGTGGTACCTGCCCAGATCGCAGGGCTAACTGAGCACGGCCGTACGATCTCTGTAGGGGAGCCCGCAAATCTGGTGGTGTTCGATCCAAACGAAGAGTGGACGGTTGACCGTGAAAAACTGCACAGCCGTAGCTTCAATACACCCTGGCATGGCCGCAAACTTTTCGGGCGCCCGCGCCACACGGTGCTAAGAGGGTCGGCCGTAATGGCAGATGGAAATGCTTAGAAGCGAAACGTCTAGAAGCCATGTCTGAGGCAGCGATATTTCTTGCTAATCCCACTGCTAGGTCTGGCAGAGGGACTGAACTGCAGCAGGCCGTTTTAGACGAACTTAGGAGTCGAAACATCTCGCTGACCGTTGCGCCCACGCACAGCGCGGCAGAGTTGAGAGAAGCCGCTAGAACAGCCGGTCAGGGCGTGCGCGTGATCGTGATGGGAGGAGATGGCACCGTTCATCACGCTGTGAACGGGTTGAGTAATAGTCCGGCGAGTAGCGCTGGAATACTTGGCATTATTGCTGGTGGCACCGGCAACGATTTTGCTCGCTGCATGAGCCTGCCTGTTCTCTCACCCAAAATGATGCCGGGCAAAAAGCGCGCAAACAAGGCATCCAAAGCAATCTCGGATGCGGTGGACGCCGCCTTGGCCGAGCCAGTAAACGTTGATGTGATTGCTATCACTGCGTTGGGTAGCTCAAGGGCTGCCGCCTCAGATGGTTCGAGTGAGCTTGACAGCACCGTTCAGTATTGCCACTCAATTGCTACCTGTGGCTTCGCCGTAGACGCCAACAACCGCGCCGACAAGATGCGTTGGCCGCGTGGTCCAAGCAAGTACACGATTGCTTCCGTCTTAGAAGCGTTGCGTTTGAAACCGCGGCGCTACCTCATCACCATTGATGACGAGGAGCATGAAATCGAGTCAGTGCTGCTAGCGATAGCTAATACGGGCAGCTTTGGCGGAGGCTATTTCATTGCCCCGCAGGCTTGTTCTACCGATGGTTTGATTGACCTTGTGATTGTCGGACGAGTGTCTGGCTTCACGTTGACGCGCCTGATGCCTGCTACGCGGACTGGCAAGCACATTCGCCACCCAGCACTCAAACGCCTGCAAGGCAAGGTAATTGAAATACGACAACTATCGGAGAACAATGCGGATTTACGTGCAGAGGGTGAGCTGCTAGGAGAATTGCCTTACCGGTTTGAGATAATGCCTGGTGCTTTGCGAGTTGCGGGTGCGGTGCCAATAACAAAGGTCCCAACAACAAGTGCCGAGCAAGAGGCAAAAGACCACGGAGCGAGCGGCACATTATGAGCGCTGACGTTGAATTTGAATCAGGCGGTAATCCAGCAGACGTAACCCCGACAGACGTAACCCCGGAGCGCTCCCTGCACTGGTCGATCGTTATCGCAGCGGTGCGCTGCACCTTGACCTATGTGATCTTGCCGTTTGTAACACCTTTCATCGGCCTGGCACCCGGCGTTGGTCCTCTTATTGGCATACCGCTAGCGCTGGTGGCACTGGCTGCCAACGTCATAAGCATCAAGCGTTATTGGGCAAACGACCATCGCTGGAAGTGGCCGGTCAGCACTCTGAATGCTGGAATCATCGTGTTGCTAGTGATACTGCTGACGATCGACATAAAAGACTTGCTTACATGACTCAGACACCTGTAGATCCAGCTGTTTCAATGGAGGCCACCTCGCCTGCGGTACCAAATAGCACTGGGCCGAACAACACTCGCCGGAACGTTTTCATCATCGTCTTGGTGGGTTCGATAATTGCGTCGATATCGCTGGGTGTGCGCGCAACGATGGGTCTTTACGTCGAACCGATCGAAGAAACCCTGGGCGTTAGCACGGCCACGCTTGGCTTCACGTTTGCCTTACAAAACCTGATGTGGGGGTTGGGCCAACCTCTTGCTGGAGGATTGGCAGACCGCTTCGGGACGGTGCGGGTGCTGATAGTTGGAGCGGGTATCTACGCCACCGGTCTGCTGGTAATGGCAAACGCCTCTACCGGCTTTGGGTTACATCTTGGCGGAGGAGTGATCGTCGGGTTTGGCTTAGCGGCGGCTTCATTCACGGTTGTGCTAGCAGCAATCGGACAACTAGTGGATGAAGAACGCAGATCCAAAGCGCTTGGGATTGTTACCGCTTGCGGCTCGCTGGGACACTTCATTTTGGTTCCCTTGACTGGGTTGTTGATTGACGCTCTGAGTTGGGAAACCGCCTTGCTATTGATGGCAGCCGTAGTTGTGTCGATCGTGCTGGTAGCACGCCCGTTACGCAGCAGACCAGACGCACATCGGCTTGGCAAACAAGCCGTAAACGGCACCCAAGCACTCAATCCACTGCAACCGGAGGCACCGGCACTGCGCGATGTGTTGAGACTGGCGTCGCGTCATCGCAGTTATCTGATGATCAATGCGGCGTTTTTTGCGTGCGGCTTTCACGTCACGTTCGTAGCGCTTCACCTGCCAAAACATCTAACCGATGAGGGTCAAAGCGACGGTCTTGCCACTCTGGCGTTGGCTCTCATTGGGCTTTTTAACGTCATCGGAGCATTCGGCGCCGGTTGGTTGGGTGCCACCCGTAACAAGTCGAAGGTACTCACCATCGTTTACATGGGCCGCGCCCTGACAATAGCCAGTTTCATGCTCTTGCCTTCTAACACGATGACGGTGCTGGGATTCTCAGTTGCCCTTGGATTGCTTTGGTTGGCCACGGTGCCACTCACCTCGGGCATAGTGCTTAATCAGTTTGGCCCGACTCATATCGGCACCTTGTTTGGGCTGGTGTTTTGGTCACACCAAGTTGGAGCCTTTGTTGGCGCTTATGGCGGTGGCATTGTGCGAGACGCACTCGGCAGTTACACGTTGTGGTGGTGGGCGTCTATCGCAGTAGCTCTAATGGCCGCGACGCTGCACCTGATAATTAGCGATGCACCTGTGCCCGGAGCCCGCACGGCTGAGGTCTAATTACTAGACCGCTAGCCAGATTGGTAGGGGCTAGCTCGCTAGCTCAGACCGACAACGTTGCCGTCGGCGTCAACGTCTATGTGATGAGCCGCGGGAGCGCTCCCAAGCCCGGGCATTGTTCTGATATCGCCACAGATCGGTGTTACAAACCCTGCGCCAGCGGCCGCTCGCACCTCACGCACGGGCAAGGTCCATCCCGTAGGGGCGCCCTTGAGATTGCCATTGTCCGATAGCGACAGATGCGTCTTTGCTATGCACACCGGCAAAGCACCTAAGCCGTTTTTGTGATGAGCGTCTAGATCACGTCTTGCTTGCGCGCTGTAAGACACGTCGGCTGCTCCATAAACACGAGTAGCAACCGCATGGATCTTGTCCTGCAATCCGGCGTCAGAGTCATACAAAAACTTAAAGTGGCTGGGTTCCTCAGCTGCTTCGGTAACTATCTTTGCCAAGTCGACCGCGCCGTGACCACCGTTACTGAAGTGCGTGCAACGGGCCGAGCGTGCACCACATTCGCTAGCGATTTCATCAATGGCAGCCAGGTCGGCTTCATGGTCATCCGGAAACTGGTTCACGGCCACGACCGGCGACACACCGTGCATACGGACGTTTTCGATTTGCTTACGCAAGTTCTCACCACCCGCATGAACATCATCGGGATTCTGCGCCAAGATCTCTTCGGGTAACGGCCTTCCAGCGACAATGCGATAGTTGCCGCTGTGCGATTTAAGCCCTCTGACAGTGGCAACCAAGACTGCCGCGTCAGGCGCCATACCCGAGTAACGACACTTGATATTAAAGAACCTCTCACCACCAAGGTCGGCTCCGAAGCCCGCCTCTGTTAGCAGGAAATCACCCATCCGCAAGCCCAATTGGTCAGCCACGATTGAGGAGTTGCCCGTTGCAATGTTGCCGAACGGGCCGGTGTGCACTAGAGCGGCTGTGCCTTCGAGGGTTTGCATGAGGTTGGGTTTGATGGCTTCTTGTAACAGCACCGCCATTGCGCCTGCCGCTTGGATGTCTTCCGCCGTTACAGGCTGACCGCTCTTTGTGTAACCCAGCACAAGTTGACCCAACCGTGAACGCAGATCAGCCTCTGACGTTGTCAACGCCAAGATGGCCATCACCTCTGAAGCAGCGGTTATGTCAAACCCGGACTCACGAGGAATGCCGTCTTGGCGGCCACCTAGTCCGATGGTGATGTTGCGCAGCGCACGATCGTTGACATCAAGCACTCTTCGCCAAGAGATCCGATGAATGTCAAAGTCACGGTCGTTGCCGTGAAAAAGATGCGCATCCAACAACGCAGCACAGAGATTGTGGGCCGCAGTAACTGCGTGCATGTCGCCAGTGAGATGAAGATTTAGCAGTTCCAGCGGTGCTACTTGGCTGTAGCCACCACCAGCTGCGCCGCCTTTAATACCAAAAGTGGGACCCATTGAGGGTTGGCGAATTGCAATGGTTGCTTTACGGCCAATGTGTTTAAAGGCCTGGCCTAATCCTATAGTGGTTGTGGTTTTGCCTTCGCCCAGCGGTGTGGGAGTTATGGCAGTCACCAACACATACTTCGCTGGTGGGCGGTCGGCCATCTCTTGGGCTGCGCTGAGTTTCACCTTTGCGGCACCGGTGCCGTACATCTCTAGGCACTCCAATGGAATGCCCGCCTCTGTGGCTACGTCGCTCAACGGACGTAGTTGCGCAGCTCGTGAAATCGCTAGGTCGTCAGGAATGGAATTGTGCTTAGGCATTTTTGGCTACGGCTAACGAGCGTTTGTAACTAGCTCAGCAACAACTGTCGCCGCATTGGCGTGGGGGAGTAGCTGCGAATCTCCACTGGCGCGCAAGGTGTGCTCAACTTCACCTGTTTTCATGCTGCGAGCACCCACGGTTATGCGGTGTGGGATCCCGATTAGCTCAGCATCGGCAAACTTCACACCCGGCCTCGCATCGCGATCGTCAAACAACACGTCCACGCCACTCGCTTCCAGCTCGGACACAATGCTCTCTGCAGCCTTGACGAGACTCTCGTCATCAGGGTCCAACAAGGTCACAACAACCTCAAACGGCGCAATTGAAACCGGCCAGATCAGCCCCCGCTCGTCGTTGTGTGCCTCAGCCACCGCTGCTAGTGCACGTCCGATCCCGATGCCATAACTGCCCATGATGGGCACTCGTTCCTTGCCGTCAGGATCGAGCACCGATACTCCTAGGGCTTCGGTGTACTTGCGGCCGAGCTTGAAAATGTGCCCGACTTCTATGCAACGGATGATTTCAAGCGGTGAGCCGCACTTCACGCATGGCTCGCCTTGCGTTACCTCACGCAGATAGAGCCACTGCTCGACGGCTATATCGCGCTCGATATCTACGCCACGCAGGTGCCAATCGTCTTCGTTTGCGCCTGTAACCAGACCGCTACGGCCGGTCAGTGCTTGATCGGCGAGTATGCGCACATCCGTAACGCCCACCGCTCCCAAGCTGCCAGGATGAGCACCCAGCAGTTTGAATGCCTCTTCGGGCTCGGCCGGGCGCAGATCCTTGGCACCGATTTGATCGGCCAGCTTGACCAAGTTGAGCTGATGATCTCCCCGTAGCAGCGCCAGCAACGGTTCTCCATCGACGATTAGCACCATTGTCTTGATTTGGTTTTCAGCGGGAGCGTCGGGCGCGAATTGGGCTAGGCCCTCGATGGTGCGTACGCCTGGGGTCGCAAAACGTTCGTACGCAGGATTGTCTACCACTGGGTTGTCCACCATTGCGTTGCCCGATGCATTGCCCGAAGCCGAGTCGTTGGGGTTCAACGCGGACTGGGCAAGCTCGATGTTTGCGCGATAGTCGCACTGAGGTGAGCTGCAAATCGCCACGTCGTCCTCTCCAGCGGGAGAACGCATCATGAATTCAACGCTGGCCGATCCACCCATAGCACCCGAAGAAGCGTCAACAGGAATGGCATCAATGCCGAGCCGTTTGAAAATTTGAATGTAAGCGTTGTGATGTTCGTTGAATGCTTTGTCCAGTCCGGCTTCGTCAATGTCAAAGCTGTAGGAGTCCTTCATGGCAAATTCGCGCACCCTCAACAGGCCGCTCTTAGGGCGCGGTTCATCACGAAACTTGAACTGGATCTGATACCAAGCCTGCGGTAGATCCTTGTATGAGTTCAGCTCAAGCGCCAGCGATGCCATGGCTTCTTCATGGGTCATTGCCAGCACAAGGTCGTGGTTGGAGCGGTCTTGTAGCCGGAACATTTCCGAACCCATCAGGTCCCATCGACCACTGAGCTGCCAGAGTTCGGCTGGATGTAACGCTGGTAGATGAAATTCTTGTGCGCCGATCGCATCCATTTCCTGGCGCACTATGTTGGCCACCTTGGCGTGAACTCGTTGGCCCAGCGTCAGCAACGAATAATGGCCGGAATACAGCTGGCGGATGAAGCCCCCGCGAATCAGCAGGCGATGGCTAATGGCCTCAGCGTCGGCTGGTGCATCACGCAGAGTTGGTATAAAGGCAGCAGACCAACGCATAGCGGCAGGTTATGGCTAAGAGTGCTAGCAAGACCGTTGCGTTGGCTATATGGCTCGCTAGAGTTAGAAGCAGAACACTTGTTGCCGCTGCAAACACGGCTTGCACGCCAAGGATTTAGCGACTGAGTCGTACTGAGCGTCGCCAACTAGCTCATCAGAAGACGAGCACCCGCTGGAATTTATGTCACTCCCGCAATCCAATTCTGAAACCCAAACTTGCAATCAATTTCTTAAGGCCAGAAAACACGCCTATCTGTGATTAGTTATTTATGAGCCAAACAATGGCTACAGAACCGCAAAGCAAACAACCACGGCCCACCCAGGCCAAGTCTGCATCGGCTGGCTCGGCTTCTCAGCTTTTCCATCTTCGTTGGGAAGCAATCGCCAAGCTGGCCTGGCAAGAGGTCCACGGAACGGCTTCACCAGACACCTTGGCCGCTTTGGCTAGCGATTCGGTTCGGTGGGAGAGCGTGCTGCTTGACCTGTTAGAAAAAAACGATGAGTCGCTGCAGTCAATCCGAAGCCTCCCTAGACAGCTCCGGCGCCAGGTTGCGGCCGACTTTCATAATGACCAAGACGACCTAACCGCTGCTTATGTCCGATTAACAGGCAGAGAACCAAGCCAGCCATTACCGCAGCCAAAAGACGGCGCACCAGGCAACGGCAAACTCGCCAAAGCAGTTAACGGTCGCGCCACCCGAAACGAAGCAAACCAGCAGAGCGCTCAACGCACACGTGAACCGATCGAACCCTGTGCACTGCAACTGTCATGGGATGCCGGGCGCGTGGTGGCTTGGGGTGCCGGTGCCAACAACGAACCGGACTCCATCGACATGGTGCTTGAGCGTTTGGCCGCAACCGGTGCCATCGAAGGTGCCTGGGTGCCGCATAAGCCCGTAAAGCTGCCGGACGGCAACGCTGCGCAGGAGACTTCAGCAGATGCCGTAGTAGCAGATCTACAGGACATTTTGGGCTGGTTGGTTGCCCTTGATGGCTCACTTGCGGAAGCCGGAACTGGCCTTAATGGAACCGCGGCTAGCGACCCTGCTTCTGACCTTATTTCTGATAATGGAGCTTCTGATAGTGAACCCACCTCAGAGCAAGGCAATACTCTCAACAACGAGGCTCTAAATGGTGATGGGCCCAATGGTGAGGCCAACACTCTTAGTCCGATCGACTTAGTCGATCCAAACCAGTTCACCGACCCGAGCCAGGCTCAAAACACGGACCTCCTTGGAGCCAGCGTTCTATGGCTACGTGCGGCTTGTTTGGTGGCGGTTGACATGGTTGCCAACGGGCGCACAATCCCGTTATTGCGGCGCATCCGTACCCCGCGCAATCGATCTACGCCAGATACAGGGACTTTCAATGTGAAGTGGCAGCCCGCTATGTCGCCGAGCGTGGTGCTAAATCAACTGGTCGAATCGATGCCTACAACTGTGAAGTCTGCAGCGCCCAATGTTGAACCCAAGGCGTTGCTTGAAGACGTGTTGTCAGCCACCATCAACGCTCTAATGCGCAACGTCACTGCCCGCATTGACGTACCCCAGGCACCGCATGATCCACGTACACGGGCGGAACTGATTGAGACCTATCTGGCAAATATGAGCGGGGAGCGTTTTAGGGCTTCGGCCAGTGTCGGCTCAGAGCTTGCTCGGCGCATAGAGCAATGGGCTCGCCCTGTGCTGGTTCCCGCGCGCTACTCGCTCATAATCAAACTCGACGAGCCTGATGAGTCCGATGCCTGGCACATGGCCGTGCTTTCTCCGGGTCCAAACAATTCCTTAGACCCTGTTGAAGTGGCCCTAGTGACCGGCACTAATTCACATCGCTTAGAGGTCAAGGCTCAGCTAGCGCGATTGGAGCGGTTATTGCCAGTGCTTATGCGCCCAGGCGGTAAGCGTCGTGGCGAGGTGCTGCTCAGTCAAGAAGAGGCCTGGGACTTGATGGCGGTAACCGGGCCTGCGCTAGAAGCGGCTGGTTTTGAGGTGCGAGTTCCACCGCTTACACGTGAAAAGCCTCAGGCAGGCCTACGACTAACCGCAGAAGAATCCACCGACAGCCTTGTCGGTGCTCAACAGCTAACGGCAGTGTCTTGGACTGCCATGTTCGGTGATATTGAGCTAACGGCAGCAGAAATTCGTGAGCTCGCGTCTCAGGCGCGACCGCTAGTACAAAACCGCGGAACCTGGGTGGCACTTGATCACGCCGATCTTGCCGAAGCTGCCGCGGCTCTGGCCGAACGTGCGGCGGTAACACAGCTGACTGGTGCGCAAATGTTGCGTCAAGCATTGGGCCTAGAGGGCACGGTTCTAGCCGGGGGAGTCAGCATCGCCGATGGAGGCTGGGCGGCCGACCTGCTGAAGGCTGCCTCCACAGTAACGATGAATCCGACGACTAAGCCCGAAGGTTTCACCGGAGAGCTGCGTCATTACCAAGCCGAGGCTTTGGTGTGGCTTGATTTTCTTGACACAGCGGGCTTGGGTGGCTGTCTGGCACTTGATATGGGTTTGGGTAAAACACCAACCGTTTTAGCTCGTGTTGCGCAGGCACGTTCAGACCTGCCCACGCTGGTCATTGCACCGCCCGCTGTAGTCGGGAACTGGGCCAGTGAAGCGGCGAGATTTACCCCTGATCTTGTAGTCGAGGTGCACCATGGGGCTTCTAGGGCGGGCGCAGATGAGCTTCCAGCCAAAGTATCGGCAGCAGATCTTGTTGTTACTACCTATGGCACGGCCGTGCGCGATATCGACACGCTGAGCGAGCTCGAATGGGACCGGGTGATCGTCGATGAGGCTCAGGTCATCAAGAACCACAACAGCGAGACTGCGCGTCAGTTGCGCAAGCTGAACGCGCGTACTCGCATAGCGCTCACAGGGACACCGATCGAAAACGGGTTGGCTGACTTGTGGTCAATTATGGATTTCTGTAGCCCAGGGTTAGTAGGGGAGCGAGCGGAGTTCATTGCGCATTTGTCAAACCCGGGAACCAACAACACCGCTACAGAATCGGCGCTACACGCGCTTAATGGTGTGTTGGTGTTTCGCCGCACCAAGAGCGAACCGTCAATTGCGGCGGAGCTACCTGATCGCATTGATGATCTTGACGACTGCACGATGACTCCCGAGCAGATTGGGCTGTATCAAGCCGTGCTCGATCAGTTGATCGTCGATACAGCGAAGAGTGAACAAAACTTGACGATGCGTAAGGGAGCGGTATTAGCGGCCATTACGGCACTAAAACAGATATGTAACCATCCGCTCAACTATCAGCCCGACGACGAAAACCAAGGGATCGAAGGGCGTAGCGGCAAGCTGACACGCCTAAATGAGATTTTGGAAGTGGTGTTTGCTGCTGAGGAGCGAGTGCTGATCTTCACGCACTTTGCTAGCTGGGGTGAACGGCTAGCCAAATACTTGGCCCAGTGCTATGACATGCCCATCGATTGCTATCACGGCGGGCTTTCACGCGGCCCTCGTGATCGGATCGTGGAGCGCTTCCAAGCCGGCAAGGGAGCTGGTGCGATGGTGTTGTCGCTCAAGGCGGGTGGAACGGGCCTGAATCTGACCGCGGCTAGTCATGTGGTGCTGTACGACCGTTGGTGGAATCCGGCCGTTGAAGATCAGGCGCGTGACCGTGCGTGGCGGATAGGCCAAACCAAGACAGTTATCTGTCACCGACTTGTTTGCCCTGGAACGGTTGATGAGCGAGTTGAAGAGATTGTGGCTGGTAAGCGACAAATTGCAGACATGGTGCTGCCAAAGGCCAGCTCGTTAGGCGATCTTGACGCTACGCAGCTAAGAAAGGCGCTGGGTATCAACGAGAACCTGCTGACCGAGATTGAAAACGGTTCTAACGGATCATGAGCTCACGTAGACGCGATTCAAAGGCCACAGGCCACAGGCGGCGACGTAAGGCCAAACCAGCGACCTCGTCAAGGACCAGGCGGCTCGCTGATAATGGAAAGCCCACCGCATCGCCCAAAGTAAGTCAGCAGTTTTGGCATGGCAAAGATGTAGGCAAGGTTGCTAGTGAAATTGGTTCACAAATTCTTAACCAGCACCTCGATGTTGACTTAAATGGCGATCTATCTGGCAGCTCTGTTGGTAGTTCAATTGGCAACTCAATTGGAGATGTTTCAGCCAATGAGCTTGCTGTAGTCACCGCAACGGTGCGGTCTTTAGGCGCACCGCCTTTGGCTGGACGAGAAATCATCGCCGAGCATTATTTCGATGCGGCCTATCAACGAGCTGCCGCTATGGCTCAAGCGTTGCTCACACAGGCTGCGGAACACACTGCTAAATAGGCGCTACAAGCCTTGTTTGTTAACGGTTTGCCGGTGGGTTAGCTAGCGGCACTCCTATAATCACCATTCTGTAAAGTGCTTATTTAGCTGGGCCCGCGCTCCTGGCCCTATTTCTCCAGGTTTACGCCCTATCCCTGTATCCATATCCCTGTATCCCTATCCCTGTATGCCAACCCCCCTATTCCTACCGGATTGCTGCAGGCCAAGGTCAAGCCTGGCGTCAATACGGCCGCGGGTCAGCATTGCTAATCTCCAGGCATGGCAAAACAGGTTCCTGCAACGGATTTTGAGGCTCCCACCGAGCTTGACTTTCATTTTGATGTCATGTGCCCCTGGGCATACCAAACCTCGCTGTGGATGCGCGATGTGCGTGACCAGCTCGATCTCACCGTCAATTGGCGCTTTTTCAGCTTGGAAGAGGTAAATCTTCGCCCAGGCAAAAAACACCCGTGGGAGCGCGACTGGAGCTACGGCTGGTCGATGATGCGTATCGGAGCAATCCTGCGCCGTAAGGACATGGCTCTGCTTGATGATTGGTATGCGGCGTCTGGCAAGGCTCTCCACGTGGATGGCAATCGCCCGCACAACCCGGACGTCGCAAGACACTTGCTCGAGCAAATTGGAGCCGATCCGGGCATCGTTGATGAATCCATTGCGGACGAGACCACTCACGATGAGATCCGCGCCGAACACGATCGAGTAGTCAATTCCGGTGGTTTCGGCGTGCCGACCTTGTTCTTCCCTGACGGACAGAGCCTTTTCGGACCGGTGCTGCTTGACCCGCCCAGCGGCGACGCGGCCTTACGGCTTTGGAACCAGGTAACTGGCTGGCTTGAATTCCCACACCTGTATGAGGTGCAGCGGCCAAAGACTCAGTCGGATGAGAAAGCGATCTACGAAACCTTTAAGCCGTACTTAGAGGCCCGTGACTGGGTCAGCATCAATCGCGGCAAAGAAGTCGATTTCGAACCCAACGACTGAGGCGCAACGCCTACACGTCAAGCGCGTGACCGTATTCCTTGCTGTGCTTGACGATGAAGTCTTTACGAGGCTCAACTTCTGAGCCCATCATGATCTGAAACGCCTTGGCAGCCTCAGCCTGAGCCTGTTTGGCTTCTCCCATGGTTACCTGACGCAACACTCGGGTTTCTGGGCTAAGCGTGGTCTCAAACAGCTCGTTGTCGTCCATTTCACCAAGGCCCTTGAAGCGCGTCATCCTGTAGCTGCTCCCCTTCTTGTCAAGTTCGGTTAGGCGTTTCGAGAGTTCTGTTTCGGAGTAAACAAACTCTTTGTTCTGACCAACAGAGAGCGCATGCGTGGGCGGTTGCGCCGCGTATATCCGACCTGCTTCGAGCAGAGGCCGCATGTAATGGAACAAGAGTGTCAGCACCAGGCAGCGGATGTGGCTGCCGTCAACATCAGCATCGGCCAGCAAGATCACACGCTCATAGCGAGCGTTGCGCAGATCAAAATCGTCCCCGGTGCCAGCGCCGATCGCGGTGAACAGTGCCACTGCCTCAGCATTATCTAGCACGGCCTTGCGAGTGCTTTTGGCTGCGTTTACGACCTTGCCCCGCAGCGGTAGTACTGCCTGCCAACCGGCGTCACGTGCCCGCTTGGCCGGGCCTGCCGCTGAGTCGCCCTCCACTATTAGTAGTTCTCCACCCGGATGTTCACGGCAGTCAGCCAGTTTGGCTGGCAAGCCATTTCCGCTAAGCGTTGCGGCCTTACGTGTTTCGGCTTGGGCTTGCTTCGCCGCAACTCGCCCAAGAATCGCATCGCCCACTTTGTCGAGCACAGCCTTGACGTGGGCCTTACGTGAGCCTTGAGCCTTCCCATCAAACCAGTCCCCCAGGCCATCTCTGACTACGCGTGAAACGATGCCTTGCACCTGTGGAGTAGTCAGCTCGCGCTTGGTCTGTCCACGGAACTGCGGCTCAGGAGTAGTCACCCTGATCACCGCCATAAGGCCTTCCTGGATGTCCTCTTTTTGCGCTCGTGCATCGCCGCGCATCTTTCGCAGCTTGAGCGGATCCGCATCCTTTAGTGCGTTATTCACAACAGCGGTAAGAGCACGCTCAAAGCCCGCTAAGTGAGTACCACCATCAGGTGTTGGGATGGTGTTGACAAAGCTCACGGTCTTGGCATCAAGTGATGCCACCCAACGCAGGCCTATCTCAACCTTGCATTCACGAGTTACCTCTGTGGGTTTCCCCCCGACAGGCACGGTGTCTGTGAACGCTTCCGTCCCTGTCAGCATTATGCGCCCGGTAAGCGATGGGGCGCCTTCGGACAAGCTCTCAACAAAGTCGTTCAGTCCGCCCGCCGACACAATTTCTTCGGGAGCCTTCTTATGGCCTTTGCGTTTGTCATGTATCCGCACCTTCAGGCCAGGCAGCAAGAAGCAAATCTGAGTTAAGCGCTCTCGCACCTCTTCGTAGCTAATTGCTGCTTCTGGTTCGAATAATCCCAGCTCGGGCCAGAAACGCACTCGTGTACCGGTGCGCATACGCGGCACTTTCCCGACTCGTGCTATCGAATGACCCTTGCGGAAGCGATTGGAGCTGTCAACGTTGCCAGCCTTGCGGTCGCGAAATTCGAGTCGATGAGTTGCCCCGTTGCGGTCGACCTCACAAACGACACGCGTTGAGTAAGCGTTGACGACGGCGGCACCAACACCATGCAGGCCGCCTGAGGCGCTGTAGTGACTGCTACCAAATTTGGCGCCTGCGTGCAGTTGGCTAAACACAACTTCGAGTGCGGTGACTTCGCCTTCGAACTTGTCTATGGGGATGCCACGGCCGCGGTCAGACACCTCATAGGAGCCATCGGAGTGCATGACTATCTCAATGAGCTTGCCGTGGCCAGCGCCGGTTTCATCCACGCTGTTGTCAATCATTTCCCAGAGCAGATGAGTTAGGCCGGCTGAGCCGTTATCACCTATGTACATACCTGGTCGGCGGCGGACGGCCTCTAAGCCTTCTAAGACCTCAATCGCCTCGGCGTCGTAGGTTCCCGGTTTCGATTGCTTTGTTTGTTGTTTGAGGGCTGATGATTTCTTGGCGGGTGGCTTTTTAGCAGGTGTCTTTTTGCCAGGTTTCTGGGTCGAACTTGCCTCTGTTGGATCTGTATCGTTCATAGTTGGATCGTTCATAGATAGCTCAAGCTGTGCCGTGCCCGTCTCGAGAGTCATCCGAAGCGGTACTCCCCTACCGTCAACACGCGCAGAGGTGCATCGGTTTCTTCGTCCTTCAGCTCGCTGGCAGATTCCTTCGAAGACGTCGTTGTAAGTGCTAACTCAATCGGCTGCAACCTTGCCAACTCAACAGAATCCTTAGTGCTCACCTCAGTGCTTACCAAAGCGGCAACAGATTCGGCACGACCAATCCAAGCGGTTGATACTGCGGTTTCAGATGGCTTGGTTTCGTCGCCACGGAGCCTTATGGCAGCCACACCGCCGGTCGCTCGCCCAAAGCTCTTTAGGTCAGAGAGATCTGTGGTCTTTATTGCGCCGATATCAGTAATCAATACTGCACGTGCACCGAACTCCGCAAGACCCGCTGCCACGACAACGGCACCACCTTTTAGCTTCATTCCGGCTACTGGCATAGCGCCGTGTCCGCGAATCGGGATTGCGCTGGCTTCGGTTCGCAAGATCTGCCCATCAGAAGCGATCATCACCAAGTCGGCCCCGTCAGGAGCGTCGAATGCAGCAATCACCTTGTCGCCATCTGCAAGGTTGATCAGAGAGCTAACTCGACGACGAGATGACAGTGCCGATCGTTCGGTGCGTTTGATCTGGCCGCGACGAGTTACCAAAGCCACCGGCAAGGGTTCGCTGGTTGTGTTACCAACGGTTTTTACGGCATCAGCAGCCGTTAATAACCCCACAACTTTTTCTCCACGGCTGAGCGAAAACATTTCTGTTACCGAAGCTCCACGACTGCCGCGTGCCATCTCGGGTATTGAATTAGCTGCAACACTCAACAGTCGCCCGGTATCAGTAACGGCGTAGAGCACATCCAGCGTTGAGGTCTCCAATGTCGCCTGGAGTAAGTCATGTCTGCCTGGTTTGGCATTCAGAGGATCATCTAAGCCGTGGCGTCCCAGTAATCCAGACGTTGAAAGCGCAATGATTGTGGTGGGTATTACTCCACCAGGTACCCCGCCATTTACACCAGCACTGGCGTTACCGGCATCACCCGCTGAGTCCGCAGAACCTTTGGTGGAATAGCTGCTGGAGTGATTGGTGGAATAGCCAGCAGAACCAGCCTCGCTGCTCCGAGCCATATCAGCCTTTGCAAGCTCATCAAAGGCAGCTAGGTCGTCAAGGCGTAGCAAGTTGGAACGCCTGGGCACCGCAAAGCGCTTAACCAACTCGTCTAACTCCTTGCCAAGCAAGGTGCGTTGGCGCGTCTTGGACTTGAGCAGTTTCTCGTAACCGCTAATCGCATCGGTTAGCTCGGCCAGTTCGGCTTCAAGTTTGCCCACCTCAAGCCCGGTTAGGCGACGCAGCATCAGGTCCAAAATGTGCTCAGCTTGAGCCTCACTGATTGAGAGCTTCGAGATCAGCTCCTTGCGTGCCTTAGCTACATCGGGTGCGCCACGAATAATCGCGATTACAACGTCAATCTGATCAAGCGCTTTTAGCAACCCTTCAACAATGTGGCTGCGTTGCTTAGCGTGGTCGCGACGGAAGATTGTTCGCCGAACTATCACATCAAGCCGATGCGAGATGTAGTGCTGACACAGCTCATAGAGACTTAACGTAGTTGGGACATCGTTCACTAAAGCCACGTTGTTGACGTTGAAATTGTCCTCCAATGGAGTGAGTCGATACAGGTCACTCAATACTGCGCGGCCACCAACGCCCGGACGGCACTCAATCACGAGCCGCAGACCACTGTGCCGATCGGACAGATCATCAACGGAGCTGACGCCAGGCAGCTTTCCGGCTTGGACTAGCCCACGGATTTTTGTCAGCACACGCTCAGGGCCAACCATGTAAGGCAATTCGGTAACCACAATTCGCTCACGCTTGGCAGTGGCGTGCTCAACTTCTGCGCGCGCTCGCACCCTCACGCTGCCCCTGCCAGTTTCATAAGCACTACGCAAAGCGTCATCGTTAACCACCAGAGCGCCACCGGGAAAGTCGGGTGCCGGTAGATGCTTCATTAGCTCATCGACGGTTGGCTTGGGCCTTTGCTTGGTCAACACCAGCTTGATAGCTGCAGCCACCTCTCCCAGATTGTGTGGCGCCATTGAAGTAGCCATACCAACGGCAATGCCACTAGCGCCATTCACCAACAGATTCGGCAACACCGCTGGCAAGCAGGTTGGTTCCATTCGTTCACCGTCAAAGTTGGGAACGAACTCGACCGTGTCCTCGTTTATTTCAGATACCAGCGTTATGGCTCCATCGGTCAAACGCGCCTCGGTATAGCGATAGGCGGCCGGAGGATCATCCAAGCTGCCGAAGTTGCCCTTGGGATCAACCAGCGTGAGCGACATAGCAAAGCGCTGACCCATCCTCACCATGGCTTCGTAGATAGCGCTGTCTCCGTGCGGGTGGTACTTCCCCATTACCTCGCCAACAACTGCGGCCGATTTACGGAACGGCTCGCCCGGACGCAAGCCGAGAGCGTTCATAGCAAACAAAATCCGTCGCTGGACTGGTTTCAACCCGTCACGCACGTCCGGAATTGCCCTGGCTGTTGTGACCGACAGCGCATACGGCATGAATGAGTCGCGCATCTCATCGTGCACGGGGCTGGGATCAATGCGGCGTGCGATCTCCGAGGGTTTGCTGGGTATGGATGGCTTTTTTGTCTTAGGCATGAATCGGCTGCGACATGGTTGATTAGCGCTGATGAGCGCTAATGAGAGTAGAACAGGCCGCGATAAATCAGCGGCCTATTTTGTGTCAGTTACTGACTGGCTCTGCCTCAGTTGGCCCAGCCGCAATTGGCGCAGTTTCAGTTGGCGCAGCTTCAGCGATCTCAGGTTCAACCGGTTTGCTGGTTTCACTTTTACCTGCAGGCTTGGGTGCGCTTTCGCCTGCAGGCTTGGGAGCCTTTTTAGGCGCTTTCTTTATTCGCCTAACCTTCGGAGCGATACCCAGCTGCTTGGCGATTTCAGGAATCCTGGCAGCAAGCTTGGTTACCACCTCTAACAGTTCTGCTTCAGGCTCACTCGGTGCGCTAGACAAGACCACGTATGGGCGCACCGGTGAGTACGCCACAGCTTCTAACACGATGGCTAAACGTTGCTGCGTGTTACCGCTACCGAGTGCTGCGTTGGCCTGTTCAGTTAGGTCTTTGGCAAGATCGGGAGGAAGCGGGACCCCCGGCTTAGGTGGGCGTGAGCTCAGGTGCAAGGCACGCACAACTCGACCAGCACCGATCGTTCTGCGCAACTCCTCGTGCCATTCGGTCTGACTACGGTCCAGGCGTATGCTTAAGCCAACACGGATCTTTTCAGTCAGCTCGCGAGCTTCGCTGTCACGCGAAAAATCCTCAGCCGCAACTAGTGCTGCCCGCAGGTCGCGTAAATCAACTTTGTCGATGTTTTTTAGCGCTGCTTCGGCACGATCGCGCCATTCGGCCGCACGCAGCTTCGGCAGAAGGGTTTCGGACAACCGAATTAGCCCATCCGCTTTGATTTTGTCACCGCCGGATTCTTTGGCTTGCTCGTTTTGAGAGTCAATCTCAGCTCGTACGGCCGCAATACCACCCTTTAGCAACTGCTCCGCCAAGATCTGCTGCTCGGTTGGGAGCGATTCGATGTAGGCCTTGCGATGAACCTGGCCGGGTCGCAACCGGGGTGCCTTAGGCGTGCGTGGCAGATCATCGGCCTTGCTATCCCTGTTAGCCCTGTTATCTCTCCGCGAGCTGGACCTACGCGTGCTGGTGCCGTTTTTACCGGTATTCCTGGTTCGGTCGGAACCCCTGCCGGATCTCGGGGATTTTGAGCGTCCGCGGCCTCGTTTGGCATGTTCGCCATCGTTGCTATCGGTGGCACCACGTCGCTCAGCACCGTCCTTGCCGGTATCACTACGGCGCTTGCGTGGACCTTTTCTGTCTTTGCCTCTGCCTTTGCCTTTCTTGCTTAGTTGGGTTGTGACCCCGTCTTTGAAAGACTTACCTACGATTTCGAGCCGCTCGCTTTCCGGCCGGCCACTGCGCGCCTTGAGCGGGAGCACCTCAGATATGAATATTCCGTCGATTTCAAAATCGGCTTCGGCTCGTAGTCGATCACCCGGTTTGGGTTCACCCATCAGCTTTGACAGCAGGGCGGCATCCAATACACCTTTGGGCTCTTTAGCGCCTGCCGCTCGCCAGGTCCAGGTATCGGCATCACGTTGACTCGTGAGCTCAATATCAATGCGGCGGCTCATTGTGAAGTGGTTTCATGCATCCGCATTGCGAAGAGTTTAGGGATTGCGTAATCGTTGCGGCAGTATCGCCCCGGGTAAGTACCTGTGTAAGTATCTGTAAGTATCTAGGTCAGTGGGCGATGCACAGTCAGCAATCGCGCCTTAAAGCCAAACGATTCGAAAAAGTTTTTGGTTGAACGATTGCCAGGCAGCGCCAAAGCATCGATGCCGACACAGTGGTGCTCTTTACACCAATCCAGTACTGCTTCAATCAACCGCTCCCCCACTGCAACCTCACGCGCTTGGGGAGTTACATACAAGTCCTCAACGATCCCCAATGTCTCTCCGGTGCTGAGGGTGTCCAGGTTGGCAACGCAATACCCAACAGCCGCTCCATCAATCTCACCCACCCAGACACCTTGAGCGGGATCATCGATCGCCTGCATTAGGCCTTTGTCGAAGGGCATCGATCGGGCTTCGCGGCGCGACCACACCCAACCTCCACGCGCATCGACCTGTTCTTCTATGGCTTCTGTAGTCAAGTCAGTCAGCACGCTCAGATCGGCTGATGTAGCTGGCCTCGCTCTTTCCTGCATTTGTTAGCTCTCACTAACCGTAGACCGTTTGCTCTCGGTGGATTGTTCGGCCGCTAGACGCCCTTGTGCGGATTCACCTTCCAACGCATAGCTCAGCATGGATGCCACCGCAGTATGACCAGCCTGCTCGTCGATCAGAGTTCTCATGCTTTGACAGATGCGGCGATAGTCGGTGTGGCCTTGTGGTTGCGTGCGCAGCTCAATCATGTGCATAGCTTCACGTGCGTTGAACTGCATGATGTAGCGAATGCGGTATGCGAAGGCCACTGCGTATGCCGCTAAATCGCCACCTAAGTCAGTTTCGATGTCATCGTATAGGTAGGCGGACAATTCCATTGCTTCTTCGTAGCGCTCGGTTTCGCCTGCTGCGACCACATCAATCGGGACCGAATAGCCATGATGAGGAGTTAGTTTCTGCCAGTCGATGGTGAGAAGGCGGTGCCTTTGCAGATCACGGAAACTGCCGTAGTCGCCGAGAACTTCAAAGCGATAATCAATGGCTTCCAATGCTCGGCCCGGACGATGGCGGCGGTTAGAGCGGTCGCCCACATAATGCTTGATTAGTTCCTGACGCTCAGTGCCGCTCATGCGCTCTACCACCGTGCGCAAATGGCTCTCAGGCTGATCCGAGTATGCAAACAACATCGCTGCCAGCATTTTGGATTCGCCTTGCGGATCCCAGTCCAACAACTGCACTTCAGGGCCACCGCGTGGTTCTTCGTCGCCAAGTAACTCGTCTACAAAATCTTCCATAGCTGCGCGATTTGTGCTCATGTAGGCACTCCACGCCCCGCCACGCTCGGGCTGATCAACCCGTCGCAAAAACGAAGGAATTACCTTGCGTAACTCGGTAAGCATGAGCTGTGCATACCACTGTGCTTCGGGGAGGGCACTTGCGCGCATGCGCAACAGCAATGCCTCATAACCCTGACCGCTGCCAAAGATGCCGACGTTAGAAATACTCGCCGCCGGCAACAGGCCGCGTGCCGCATCAAAGGCTTTAGCGGCGACCGCACGCTTCATAGGCAGATCGCTCATCGGTTCGCTGCCTGTTGCTTCAGAGGAGGCGTCGAAATTTTTGGTCAGGTAGTCCTGCATAGCTGGCACCAATTCGCCATATATGTCAAAAATCCGATCCATCGTGCCGACATAGCGAGCACCGGTTTGCGCGGACAAAATTTCGGGTGGCCGGAAGTAGCGGTAGCGGCCGTTCAACCTCGTGTTGAAAGCCAGATAGCGCGTGGATTGTTCGAGGTACGACATCAAGCGACCGCGCTCAAGCACTTTTGTGAGCAGGTTCGAGGCTTGCTCACACGCCAGATGCACTCCGCCCAGCTGAGCGATGGAGTCGTCACCGTATTCAACGAACACCTTTTCGTACAACTTTTCGGCACGGTCAAGTCCGGCGGTGGCATCGATATTGGCATCGCCGGTTACGTCCAGATCCCCGATGAATTCATCTAGGAACAAACGTCGCAGGCTCTTGGTGGAGCGTGAGTACCGCGCAAACAAAGCGCCTTTGACGACCTCGGGCAGGTTCACCAGAGCGAAGACCGGCTTATCAAGATTGGTTACGTAGCGCCGAAGAATGTCACTTTCTAATTCGTTGAAAGTCTCGACTTCGTAATAGGTCACGCAGGTCTTCGTGGCTAGTGAGACTCCGGATAAGTCTCAACGGTTATGCCCATTAGGCAGCTCCTTGATCGTAGAACGCGGCGAGGCTAAAACAGCGGTTTGCGCTCTGGCTGCTTTCAATAAATAATTTGCACTGCTGCGGGCATGACCTCCACAGCCAGCGCTCTGGCCTTGCCGACATTGGTGCCATCAAGCCACAAGCTCGTTGGCTTATCGAACTCAAACGAAGCTTGCGTTACGCGTTTGGAGCTGAGATGAGGATGAGGCAAGTGGTCTCCGGTACGAAGCCTGCGGCGCGCTAAGAGGCGTTGAGTAATGCGATATTGCGGCGTTGCTTCAACTACTCGAAGATAACCATCACCTGGGTGTGCAGCAGGAGCGACTCGCCAACGTCGAAGCCATTCTGAGTTCATGATCGCGACAATGTGCCCACGCCACCAACTGCGCCGCGCCACCACGTGTGCGCAACACCAGTATTGGTCGGTGTCGGTTTGAACGCAGATTGCGTCGATGACTGCCCCATGCGTGGTGCCGCGCCTAAAACGCTCCCTTGAATTGCTTGGCGCACCCACCGCACTCCATATGTCGCCGCCAGCAACGCCAACCGTGAGGGGCGCGGCAGTCGCCGTCACACGTGCCGATGCTTCACGCAGAACAGGCTCGACGATCTCACGTAGCTGCTGGTTGGAGTATGCGATCGGGGCATCTGGCGGCAAACATGTCGCACTCCCCCAGGGCTGGCCTTTTGTGATGCCCGTGCTGTTCCTCGTGCGAAGCTCGTCTGGGTTCACAGAGCAAAGCTCATTTGGCAGATAGGCCGGCAGCACCAGCGGTTCCACTCGCTACTGCAACCACGCCGCGGTCAAGTGTGAGCACAGCAGCGCGAGCACAGCGCCGGGTGTCAGTGCTCTGTTCAACGATCATGATCTGGCGAAGTAGATCGGCCAAGCCACGAATCTGGCGCACAAAGTCGCCCGGAGTTAGCTGTACCCCAAGCCCGGAACCGCTTCCAGACTCACCGTCACCCAAAATATCTTCTAAGGAAGCTCCCGACGCCCAGTCATAGGCGCATTCAAAAAATGACATATCGGTCGAGCGCGTCAGCGTTAGCCCAAACTCTGTTTCTGCCTGGCTTAGCTCTGAGCTAATTTGTTCGATGGCGTAGGCGGCATCACTCAGCGCAGCCGTTGGGAAGCTCACCGGTGGTGGGTCGCTGCGGTAACGATGTTCGTAGGTAAAACAACTCGCCAGGCTTGCAAGCTCCACGGGGTTGAGCTCCTCAAACAATCCCTCTCGCAGTGCCAGCACCACCAATAGGTCGACTTCGTTAAATATTCGACCTAGTTGTTTTCCGCCATCGGTTAGCTGCCAACCATCCACGCAGTCGAAAGCTTCCAAGAGATTTATAACCCGGTCGAAGGTCTTAGCCAGGCCGCCGTGCGCAAGAGCTATGCGATTCTCAAGCAGATTGACGCGCGACTCCCACAGGGTAAATTCACGCCTTGCTTCGGTTACGACCCGGCTCTCTCGCTGGTGACGGTGCGATTTGTTTGGTTTTTTGGATTTTTGAGAAGCCTTACCGCTACCGCCAGTGACCTGTCTTAGGCGACGACGGGCTTGCTTTAGTTCTTCCTTGTGCGTCAGCAGCAACTCTGTCCATTCCGGCACACGACTATCGGCTCGATACTGCGCAAACGACTGGTTCAATAGATCCACGGCTGCTTCACGGTCTTCGCAGGTCATGATCAGGTTGGCCGCCATGTTGTACGACGGTCTGAACGAGGAGTCAATCTCAAAATCAGAGCTGGCTACCAGGTGCGCCGTCTGCTCAAAGGACTCATAGGGGCTCCACAGCGTGTGGGCATGACCGATCGCGTCAATCCCCCGCCGACCCGCACGACCGGTTAGCTGCGTGTATTCACCCGGGGTCAGCGTTACAAAGCCTTCACCTTTGAAACGCGACAGCTGCTCAACCACAACCGAGCGGGCGGGCATGTTTAGGCCCAACGATAAGGTTTCGGTTGCGAAGATTGCGGCTAACAGCCCAGCGGCAAAACAATCCTCAACCGCCTCTTTAAAGGGTGGAACCATCCCGGCGTGGTGTGCTGCTACACCGGTCATCAGTCCATTGAGCCAACGGTCGTAATGCAGTGAACGAAGGTCGCCAGGGTCTATGTCGACCACATGTTGAGCCGCGATCTCTCTTATCTGGCGCTGCGCCACAGGGTCGATTAGTTGCACGCCGTGTTCAAGGCACTGTTGCACCGCGTCTTCGCACCCCTGACGCGAGAACACGAACACGATTGCGGGCAGTCGGTCTTTTTCGTCTAGGAAGTGGAGCACTTCTAGCCGGTGTGGGCGCGCTACACGTACTCCGCCGCGGGCGTTGTTACGACGTGAGTACTTGCCCTGTAACAAGAATCTCTGCACTTCGCCATTTGGTTGGCGTTCGTTGAGTGTCGGAAAATCGTGCAAGCTCTGGCTGGCCTTGTCAAATACAAGGAAGTGCTCGCGTAAATCAACGGGGCGTTTGGTTTCGATGATCACTTCGCAGCGCTCGCGCACACTGCTGATCCAGCTAGCAAGCTCGCGCGCGTTGGTGACGGTCGCTGAGAGGCACACCAGGCGCACATGCTCGGGCAGCCCGATTATTACCTCTTCCCAGACCGATCCGCGGTAAGGGTCTTGCAGATAATGCACCTCGTCCAAGACAACAACGCCTAGCTCAGCGAGAATGCTGGAATCGGCATAAATCATGTTGCGGAGAACCTCGGTGGTCATCACCAGTGCCGGGGCATCGGGCTGAATCACGTTGTCACCGGTTAGCAAACCGACGGGCTGATCCAATAGCGCCCGCAGGTCGCGCAGTTTCTGGTTTGAGAGCGCCTTTATTGGTGTCGTATAAGCAACTCGGCCACCACCAGCCAGGCAACGTTCAATGGCGTATTCGGCTACAAGCGTCTTGCCTGATGAGGTTGGCGCTGCCACTAGCACCGAATTGCCTCGATCAATGGCATCGAAGGCGTCTAGTTGAAACTTGTCTGGCGCTACTTGACGTTTGGCTAAGAACCTGTCTCGCAGCTCAGTCATGTCTTCCGGTATTTGCTGCAGGTCTTTTAAATCTTTCATGCGGTTCGACGCCGTCTTGTCAGTATGTGCCCCACAACGATTGACGCCTCATAGAAGATGTACATCGGCACGGACAAAGTCAGCAGCGTGATCGGATCGCCTGAGGGCGTGATAACGGCCGCAGCGGCCACGATGCCAACGATGGCATAGCGCCTTGCGCGGTGTAACTGACGAGCGGTAAGAACGCCAGCTAGCTGAGCAAACACCAGCAGTACTGGAAATTCAAAACCCAGGCCGAATGCCAACAGCATGAAAGTGATTAGGCCTAGGTATGCGCCAGGTGTGAGTAAGGGGTCTACCTCACTGCCGGCCACGTTGATAAGGAACTCAAGAGCTCGTTCCAACGACAGGTAGGCAATGAAAGCTCCTAGTGCAAATAACAAGGTGGCGGACACGATGAACGGCCATATCCAACGCCTTTCTCGTGGGTTCAACGCAGGGGTGATAAATCTCCAAACGTGCCACGCCAGTGCGGGAGTAGCCAAGGCAATGCCGAGATAAAAAGATGTCTTAATTCGGGTGCGGAACCCGTCAAGCGGTTCGGTGATGACAAGAGTGCAAGAGCGGTCAATTTCCAGCGTTTCAAGTACGTCGCAATACGGCGGCAGAAAAAACTCTGTCAGCAGCCAGTCATAGACAAGGAAGCTCGCGATGGCTCCAGCCGTTACTGCCAACAAGCTCCAGATCAGGCGGTAGCGCAGTTCGCCGACGTGGTCCCAAAAGCCCATTACCAACGGCCGCGGTTTACGTCTTGGTAGCAGCCTCACTCTTGTGGCTCACGCGCAGGATTGCTTTCTGGGGGTACAGGCTTCTCGGGTTCAGGCGGAGATATTGCCGCTTCCATTTCTTGTCGCACATCGGTCGTCCAACGCCGTACGCCGCCAATCACCTGTCCTGCTCGTCGCATCACGACTGGAAGGCGCTTCGGGCCAAGCAACAGCAGCGCAAGCAGTGCCACCAGCAGCACCTCATTTGGCGACAGATTCACATCCGTGAGAGTACGCCTTGAATCCCAAGCAAACGCCTCTACACCCGCCACAATGCTTTCATGGCTTTCATGGCTTCCGCGGGTAACAAACCAATCCTGTTTGCTCATCGCGGTGGTAAGGCTCATGCTCCCGAGAACACTCTCAAGGCTTTTGAGCTGGCTTTGGAAATGGGTGTTAGCGGACTTGAAACCGATATTTGGCTAAGCGCTGACGGTCAACCGATGCTAGACCACAACGGCATTGTTTGGTCAGGGATAAAGCGACACCGCTACGCGATGCTGACACGTGAACGAATCGGGCCTGATGTGCCCACATTGAGCGACCTGTACCAGGTCTGCGGGACAGGCTTCGAACTGTCGGTCGATATGAAAGATCTGCAGGCAGCCGAACCGATAATTGAGCAAGCGCGTCGGTTTGGTGCCGAAAAACGTCTGTGGCTATGCCATCCGGATTGGAACTTCTTGGCCGCTTTACGCCAACGCACCACTGCGCGACTGATCAACTCAACACGCATGCGCCGCATCAAGGAGGGCCCCGAACGCCGGGCAGCCAAGCTCGCTGACGCGGGTGTAGACGGTGTGAATCTGCCGCAACAGGACTGGACCGGCGGATTGACCGCGCTATTTCATCGGTTTGAGCGACTTTGTGTTGCTTGGGATGTGCAATACGAACGCATCGCAAAGTCTCTGACCGCTATGAGCATTGACGCTATGCATGGCGATCACGTAGATCGCCTAATAAGTGGGACTAGCGGTGCTAGCGATACAAGCGATGCGGGCTGAGCTGCGCCGCTACAGAGTGCCAATAGAGCTAGGCGGCCAGTAGATAATAAAGGCGCGGCCGATGACGTTACCGACCGGCACCGGCCCAAATTTGCGACTATCGAGACTGTTGGATCGGTTGTCACCCATGACAAACACATGGTCATCTGGCACAACTATTAGAGCAAAATCAGGCGTTCGTGCGATTGGCAGAAGGTATTCCTCTTCGATCGGCACCCCGTTTAAGAGCAGAGTCTCATCGATGAACTCAACGGTTTCACCACCTACGGCCACAACACGCTTTACTAGTTCAGTATCAGCGATATTCGTTGCAGTCTCAGGTGGCAAGAAAACAACCAGATCTCCGTGACTTGGTTCGGACGCTATGTATGACAGCTTGTTGACCAAGATGCGGTCGCCCACGTTCAGCACGGGCTCCATTGAGTTGGAAGGGATGTAGAACGCGCCGAAGATAAATGCCCTAACAAGCAAGGCCACTGTTAGCGCTGCAACCAACACAACCGACCATTCGATGAGGCTTCGGTTTTTGCGTGTGAGGCGTTTCGGTTCTGTGCTAACGGTCTTGGCGCTAGCAGGCCCAGCGCTAGCAGTCTTGACGGGTTGTTCAATGGCCGGCTCGACTACGAAGACACTCACCGTTCGTTGTCGAAGCAGCGCTAGGTCTTCGTCAAGCGGTTCCGCCACGGGCTATTTCACCAAATCTGTCATAGAGAGGCAATCAGGTGTTCAACACGCTCGTCGTGAGATTTGAACGGATCTTTGCAAAGCAAAGGGCGTTGTGATTGATCGTTCAGCTTTAGGTGAACCCAGTCCACGGTGTAGTCGCGCCCTCGATCTAGCGCAGCACGCACAAACGCCCCTCGCAACCGAGCCCGAGTCGTCTGAGGCGGAAACTCCATGGCGGTTTTGACGTCTTCATCGGCGATCAACTGCTCTACGCGACCGCTCTTTTTGAGCAGCGCAAAAACACCTCTCTCGCTGTGGACGTGGTGGTACTGAAGGTCGAGCAGTGAAACCTGGGGGCTGTGGAGCGGAATTCCGTGCTTGGCCTTGTAGTTCTCAATGAGCCGATACTTGATAACCCAGTCGATCTTGCTATCAAGACTGAGAGGGTCGTCCTGTAGTCCAAGGACGCACTCCTCCCACATAGCGATTGTCTGGTCTTCTTGCGGTGAAGACTCGTGGTGCTCCAGATATCTCTTCGCCAGCTCCAAGAACTCAAACTGCATCTCAATCGCAGTTAGCTCCTTGCCGTTAGCCAGGCGAACTTTTTGGCTACACGTGATGTCATGGCTGATGTCGCGAATCGCTAGACGTGGATTTTCTAGCGTCATGCCAGGCATTTTGAAGCCAGGGTCCTCAAGCATCCGCAGCATCAACATGGCGCTTCCGATCTTGAGATATGCCGTGTAGTCACTCATGTTTGAGTCGCCCACTATCACATGCAGTCGCCGGTACAGATCGGCGTCGGCATGTGGCTCGTCGCGTGTGTTGATGATTGGTCGGCCACGTGTGGTGGCGCTGGAAACAACATCCCAGATGTGCTCGGCACGTTGCGAAATGCAATAGCGCGCGCCACGACCGATCTTTATCACCTTGCCTGCACCAGCATAAATTTGCCGGGTTACCAAAAACGGAATTAACACCTCGGCGTACCCGGAAAAATCGTCCTCGCGCGTGGTTAGGTAATTCTCGTGACAGCCATAGCTATGGCCCGCAGAGTCGGTGTTGTTCTTAAAAGCGTAGATGGTGCCGTTTATGCCTTCTTCGGCCAGGCTTTTTTCGGCGGTCTCAACCAGCTCCTCAAGAAGTACCTCTCCGGCTCGATCGTGGCACACCACGTCGTATATCGAGTCGCATTCCGGTGTGGCGTATTCCGGGTGAGAGCCAACGTCCAGATAGAGGCGAGCGCCGTTAGGCAAGAAGACATTGCTGGAACGTCCCCATGAAACGATTCGCCTAAATAGGTAGCGGGCTACCTCATCAGGGCTCAATCGGCGTTTGCCACGATGGGTGCAGGTGACGCCGTATTCGTTTTCGAGTCCAATGATGCGGCGTTGCATAAGTAATCGGTTGAGTGAGTTGTAGGCGGTCTTTGAGCTGCTCTAGGGCTGCGCCGAGTCGCTATTGCTCGGGCTGGTTATTGCTAGTGCTGTCGCCAGAGCTGATGCCACGAGAGTTACCGGTAACAACGCCTGCTGCTTGTGCGGTTTCGTCATCGTCTAGGCGTTTAAAGCAGCGCCTAGAAAAAACCGAATCTTGCGAAGTTGCCTCCAGCACCGCTACTTCTAAATCCCCAGCTGTTAGCTCTGCACCGTCTCTCGAAAGCGATTCAACCGCCAGCCTTATGGCACCATCACGACTTATGCCTTCGCTGTAGCCCGCCTCTACTTGCTCTAACACCGTTTCTGACTCTCCGCCTATGCAGCAAATGCGGTGTTGGTCGGTCACCGTGCCGTCGTACTGAATCCTGTAGAGGGCGTTCTCACCGCTGCCGCTGGAACCATTAGACGCAAGCTCGGCCACCACGATCTCAACCTCCATTGGCTTCATCTCGTGCGTAAAGGTGTATCCCAGCATCTGGGCATATTGATTGGCGAGGCTGCGCGCCTCAACGTCGTCGCGTGAGTATTGGTAGCCGGTTAGCTCGGCCAAGCGGAGTCCGGCAATCCTCAGAGTGTCAAACTCGCTGTAGCGCCCCACTCCCCCAAATGCGATGCGGTCATAAATTTCGGAGATCTTCCGCAGGGTGGCGCTGGCGTTTTCAGCAACGAGCGCTATGCCACCGTCGTACTCAAGCACTACCAGTGAGCGACCGCGTGCGATGCCCTTGCGCGCGTAGTCGGCGCGGTCCGACATGAGCTGCTCAGGACTTACATACATCCCGGGCATGCTCATGAGCTATCTCCAGCGCTCGGACGTGCACCAGATCCACCACTGGTTCCTGGCACAGATGCAAACACTTCACCAGATTCGGTTTCGCTGAGCATGCGGAACCCGTCGGCATCGATCACGCACAGAGTAGGAAAAAGACCTAGCTCGTAGTCGGGGCCAGCGGTAGCGCTGTCAAATTGGGCTGCCTGCGTGAGCGCATGGGCGGCAACCTCAAGCCCAGCGTCAAGCGGCATAGCGTGCTCAATTCGCATGTTGAGCACAGTGCCAGCGTGCAAGCTGCCAGAGCCGCTGATGGCGTAGCCGTAGTCCTTCTTCTCATAGCGGCCGCCAGTGACGTCGTATTCATAGAGGCCTACTTCTGATGTGTTGGGTTCGAAGCCCGCAAACAGCGGGACAACCGCTAACCCTTGCATTGCCTGCGGCAAATTCTGTTGGACCATTGTCGCTAGCTGGTTGGCCTTACCTTCCAAGCTCAGCGGGCGATCTTGCAGCTTTTGGTAGTACTCCAACTGCAATTGGAAAAGCTTCACCATTTGCAAGGCAGGCCCGGCCGCACCGGCGATGGCAACCGCGGAATGTCTGTCAGCTGGAAATACCTTGCTGGTATCGCGTTGGCGGATGAGATTGCCAGCGGTCATGCGTCGGTCACCCGCAACGATTACGCCTTCGGCAAACTCAAGTGCCAAGACGGTGGTGTTACGAACGGTGGAGCTTGGCAGATCGCCGCGCGCGCTCTGCTCCATCACCTGCGCTACCCGGGCCGCGTCAACGCTTACCGGCAAATCGCTTGGAAATGGATCGGTGCCGGTGCGCCTTAGAAGCTCTATGAAGCTCGCTCCGGGATCGTTGCCCGGGGCGAAATAAGGCATTGCCGTCACTCGCCACCCTTCTGTACATAATTTTTTACGAACTCTTCGGCGTTGCTTTCGAGTACTTCGTCAATTTCATCAAGAACATCGTCCAGCTTGCCCATTGCCCCTTCAGACCCTTGCGCAGTCGCAACGGGACCCGGCTCAGGTGCTGCCCCATCGGCAGCTTCTTCCTCGGATCGACTTGAGGGACGTTGTTTTTTTTCTTGTTCAGCCATAGTGCTACCTCTCTAGTTAGGAAGCCTGAAGCCGGTCAGGTGCCCAGGCTGCGCATCAACTCACCTGCATTGGTGCATCTATCTAACAAGTTACCGACGTGAGCCTTCGTTCCCCGTAGTGGCTCCATCATTGGTACCCGCCGCAGGGCATCGGTGCCCACGTCAAACACCATCGAATCCCAGTTGGCAGCAACAATCTGCCCTGGAAATTGTTGCAAACAGCGCCCTCTGAAGTAGGCCCTGGTTGTCTCGGGAGGTTCAGTCACTGCCGTGTCAACGTCGTCTTGGTCAACCAGAGTTGTAAGACCCGCAAGACGCGCTAGGCCGTGGTTTGGCCGAAGGTCGTGGTATTGCAGATCCATCGCAGCGAGCTTTGGGTCAGACCATTCCAGATTGTGGCGGGCGCGATATCCCTCCATAAGACGACGCTTGGCCACCCAATCCAGGCAGTGGGCCAGCGACATCGGGTCGTTCTCCAAGCCAGTCAACACCTCTTCCCAACGCTGCAAGATGTCGTTGCCGATTTGCTCGCCACCAACGACTTCTAGCCCATGGCTGTCCGCGTACTTTTTGGCAAAGGTCAAGTACTCCCACTGCATTTCGAGAGCGGTGATTTGCCGACCATCGGTTAGCGCAATATGCCCTGTCAGGTCGAGGTCATAGCTCACCTCTCGTAAGGAGGCAATCGGGGTCACTGGTGTCATCGGTTCAGGCACAACACCGTCTTCGATCATCGCCAAGACCAGCGAGGTCGTACCGAGCTTTAGGTAGGTCTGAAGCTCGCTCATGTTGGCATCACCCAAGATCACGTGCAGTCGTCGGTATTTGCGAGAATCCGCATGCGGCTCATCACGCGTGTTGACAATGGGGCGCTTCAAAGTGGTTTCAAGCCCTACTTCTTCTTCAAAAAAGTCTGCCCTTTGGCTTATTTGAAACGGAACGTCGTCGTTGGTGAGACCGGGTGCCTCGCAACCGACCTTGCCAGCCCCGCACATAATTTGCCGGCTAACGAAGAACGGCAAGATATTCATAACAACGCTCCCGAAGGGCACCTCGCGATCCAGCAAATAGTTCTCGTGACAGCCGTAGCTGTTGGCCTTGCCATCGCTGTTGTTCTTGTGCACCAGCAACTGTTCACCGGAGGGCAGCAATTGCGATGCCGCTGCCATTGAGCGGATCAGAATCTCCTCGGCCGCGCGGTCGTAGAGCAGGGCTTGCATGGCATCGCTGCATTCAGGGGTGGATAGTTCGGGATGGGCGTGATCTACATAATAGCGAGCGCCATTAGTCAGCACCGCGTTCACTAGGTGCGTGTCAACCTCGGGCGCCAGTGCGTCAAACTCGTTGTAGCCGCGGGCGTCTACTCCCGGTTGCTCGTCGAAGAAGTCCCAACTGACTCGTTCGGATAGGTAGCCGTTGACATAGGCGTTGATGAGCATCGATGAAGCCGACACCGGATTCGACAGCTCGGTCCCCATGTGCATGATGCCGAACTCGGTTTCAATACCGACAACCTTGTGAACAGCCACATCCCAACTTTATTGCGGCTAGGTCGAATTAGAGGTACTGGCCTGTCCGGACTCGCTCAATCGCGCGGCCACCTGCGTGATCTGGATCGTCATCGGTATCTACCAATGTGCGAATAAACACGATGCGCTGGCCCTTCTTGCCTGAGATCCTCGCCCAGTCGTCCGGGTTGGTGGTGTTGGGTAGGTCCTCGTGCTCACGAAACTCTTGCCGCATGGCGTTGCGAAGGTCGTCAAGGCGGATGCCCTCGCTACTAGTCGCCAGGCTGCGCTTGATCGCATTCTTTTTGGCTCGGCGCACGATGTTTTCGATCATTGCGCCAGAGGCAAAGTCTTTGAAGTACATAATCTCTTTGTCGCCGTCTTGGTAGGTCACCTCCAAGAAACGGTTGACCTCGTCATCGCGGTACATCTCTTCAACGGTGGTTTCAACCATCACACGGACGGCCTTATCCGGGTCTCCGCCACCCAGCTCTTCAATCTCCATCGGGTCGATTGGGAGATCTGCCCTTAGATAGGCCGCAAAAATCGAAGTCGCCGCGGTTTCGTTAGGGCGGTCTATCTTGATTTTCACATCAAGTCGGCCCGGGCGCAGGATAGCTGGGTCTATGAGATCTTCTCGGTTTGAGGCACCGATAATGATCACGTTACGGAGACCTTCAACGCCATCGATTTCCGCTAAAAGCTGCGGCACCACGGTCGATTCCATGTCCGAGCTGATGCCGCTACCGCGTGTACGAAACAGCGACTCCATTTCGTCAAAGAACACGATGACGGGCCAGCCCTCGTCTGCCTTCTCGCGGGCACGCTCAAAAATGCGGCGGATTTGTCGTTCGGTTTCGCCTACGTATTTATTAAGCAGCTCCGGGCCCTTGATATTGATGAAGAAGCTTCGGACACTTTCGTCGCCAGAGAATTCGGACACTTTCGTCGCCAGAGAATTCGCCACTGCTTTAGCAATCAGCGTCTTACCGCAGCCCGGTGGCCCGTACAGCAAGATGCCTTTGGGGGCGGGCAGGTCGTAGGTGCGGAATAGGTCCTGGTGCAAGTAAGGCAACTCCACCGCATCGACTATTTGCTCAATTTGAGCGTCAAGTCCACCGATATCGGTGTATGTGACATTCGGCACTTCTTCAAGCAATAGGTCGCCGACCTCTGGGCGCGGCAACTGTTCAACGGCCAGGTTGGCGCGCATGTCAACCAACAGATGATCACCCGGGCGCAGCGCCAGATTTTGCAGGTCCGTCGCCATATCCACCACTAGTTCTTCGTCGGCATGATCCGAGACCACGGCACGAGTGCCGCCATCCATCAGCTTTGACAGCGTCACCACTCCACCGACCTTTGCGGGTCCCCGTGCGAGAACGACATTGAGAGACTCGTTAAGCATCACCTCGTCGCCTGGCTTCAATTCGGCCTTCTCAACCTGCGAGTGCAACTGCACTCGCATCTTGCGACCATTGGCTTGAACATCAATCGTGTCGTCATCGTTGGTACTGATGAAGGTTCCGTAGGTCGCAGGTGGCTCCGTGAGCCTCTCAACCTCGTGCTTAAGTTTTTCGATCTCCACACGCGATCGCTGCAGGACTCTTACCAATCTCTCGTTGTGTTTGACCGCTGCTTCCGACTTGCCTTTGGCATCCTGCAAGCGGTGTTCCAAAATGCCCACACGATGCGTGGCACCAGCCAGTTGGCGTTGCAGCGCCCCAATTTCTTCTGCCGTTGCTTTCTCATGGGACGCACTCACACCGCGTGAATTTTCCTTGGGCGCCGGCACGGTCGCTTCGCTCCGTGGCGTGTTACCCCTTGAGGAATTAGGCTTTGGGAGCTCAGGGGATGTACCCATGCCAATTGACACTACTGCCGTTCGGGAAGAAATCAGGTTCATTTTGCTTACCGTGCGCTACCCTTGTGCGCTGCGTAGACTTGTAACAGCTAAGGCTGCGGCCTATTGGCAAACACGTATGGAAGGTGCTACCTGATGAAAGTTTGGATTGATCAAGACTTGTGCACCGGTGACGGGCTCTGCGAGGAAATCGCGCCCGACGTGTTCACTCTGCTTGACGATGGCCTTGCATACGTAAGGGAAGGCGAGAAGGTCTTTGCGGACCCAGGTGGGGCTGAAGGGCTAGCAAACTTCCCGGATTCGCAGCTTGACGCCGTGATTGAATCGGCTGAAGAATGCCCGGGAGAATGCATCTTCATCGAAGCCTGACCACAGCGCCGCATTAGTCCACTGTTTGCGCCCGTTCGATTCTGCGGGCATGAGTAATAAAACCGGTATGGGCGACCATGCGGTGGTTTGGTCGAACTGATTGCCCTTGCACATGCCAGGTTCGGTGCAATACCTCCACCGTCTCAGCGCTTATCCAACACTTACTGTCATCTAACGACTGCCTGAAACGGCTCACTTGCAAAATTGACGGGCTGTACGCGACCACGATTGCGCCAGGTTGCAGCGCATCAATCAAGTGCGGCACAACTTGCCAAGGCTCAGGTATGTCAAGTAATGCCCGATCAAAGGGCGGTTCCGCTTCGACAGATTTGTAAGCGTCGCGTGTTTGCACGTCATAACGCGCAACATCATCCGCGGTGCCGAATGCGGCGACGTTTTCTTTGGCCAGCTCCGCAAAATCGGGACGGATTTCATAGCCGGTTACCACCGCTCCGGCTCGCAACAGTGCCGACGAAAGCGCTCCGGAGCCAACTCCGCTCTCGAACACCCTTTGACCCGGCTTGATGTCCGCCAACATGATCATCGCTGCTAGATCTTTGGGGTAGATCACCTGGGCGCCACGTGGCATTTTCAGCACGTGATCAGTAAGTGTTAGGCGTAAGGCCACATACTTAGCGCCCGACGCGCTGCAAAATTCGCTGCCTTCGTTACTACCAATGATCCGATCATGCGGGACTACTCCAGCGTGGGTCTGAAACTCTGAGCCACTCTTTAGAGTCAGCAGGTAACGGCGATTGCGGCTGTCGATCATCACGATGCGATCGCCTTCGGCCAGCTGCATTACTCGGCTTTGTCGTTAGATGTATCTAAAGGCAAATTGCTGATTCGCACTCCCTCGCCCGGAGCCAGCTTGGCGCTGTAGACGACCTCACGTTTGCGCGCTCCAAGAGTGCGCATCAGCTTGAAGCCGCCCCAAATAACTGTCATAGCTAGTGCGATGCTGTTACCGCGGTCTTTTCGGATTGCTTGGGCCAGCGCCCTGCCAATGGTGTTAGAGCTTTTCTCCATCAGTGCAGCCCCATTAAGCGGGCCTCATCAGATTCGAACAACCTCAACCGTGGTGGTCTTCTTGCGTCCGCGGCGGCGTCCAAAGATAAAAGCGGCTAGTAGCAAGGCGACTAGCACGATGGCGGCCTTAGCGAATGCCGCACTGGACATCTCTTCGACGCTGTCACTAGCACCGCCGACCATGTCGCGCAGGCGTCGCTCAATATCTGACGGGGTGATTTGCTCGCTAGTTGTGTCGTTGCTCATTTTGTGTGTTCGCTTTCTTGCCCGATACCGATTGAAGCGGTGTCTGCTGCCTCGGTGTCTGCTGTTGTTCCGGTGCTTGCTGTGGCTGCATCAGCATCCGTCTCGCTGCGGGTAATTGCACCAATCAAGACCGCCAGTATCAGCAACATTGCTGCGGCGGTAATGAGATAAGGCACGAACGACCAAGTGTCTTCAAAAAGCGATACTTCCGCTTGCAGGAATCGCAAAAGACCCAGGCCGCCTAACAAAACGCTCAATGAAACAAAAATCGAGCCGGCGAGGCCAAAGCCAATGAATCGCCCAATCCCGCGCAATGGTCCAACGATTTCTTGCACTGCGTAGGTCCGCAGCATTGCAACCAGTTCTTCAAGCTCGCTGCGAAAGCCTTTGCTTTTACGGTCGGATTTGCTTGGTTTAAACATGGCCATCTCTAAACATGATCCCACCACACGCTCCGGTATTGAACGCCAAATGCTAACGGATGGCCTTGGTGTCTGGCTAAGCGTCAGAGTCCGCGTCAGGGTCGGCCTTACTCTCCACGGCATCTGGTGAAATCCAGCCGCAGATGGGCGAGGCATTTGTGTCTGCCGCATCGCCCGCGCCTTCTGACAACCCGGCATCACTCCACGGCGCGGCCAGTTGAGCCGTGGCGGCTGAGCAATCAACCGGATGCCCCAACAAAATCTTCACCAGCCGTTCTTGGGTGTCTAAACCGTCGCGCGTTCCCTCTGGCACACCATTGATTATCTGGGCAAAGGTGAGCGTTCCGGTTGGAGTTTCCAGAAACCCGGCTAAGGCATTGACTCCACTCAACAAGCCGGTTTTAGCTGCCAATACGCCAGCGGCCGGATGATTCCTAAAGCGGTGCGACAAAGTGCCGGACTGGGCCGCCACGGGCAGTCCATCACCGATAACCGAATCTTGCCCGTAGTGATCCAGCAACTCGGTCAATTGAGCACAGGTAACGAGGTTGCCTCGGTCAAGGCCCGACCCGTCAACCGCAACCAAAGCTTGCAAATTCCCGTCTTGATCCCACACCAACTCTTCTAACACTTCGCTCACGGTTTGCTCGACCGCTGCCGCGCCTGCCGCAGTGCTGCCTGTTCCATTTACACGCCGGCCAAGTTCACGCATCAGGATTTCAGCCGTGTTGTTGTCGCTCTCACGCAACATCTGTTGCACCATCTCTCCGATCGTGGGCGACTGAATTGAGACCAGCTCAATCGCGTCTGGTGGTGCCTGCCCAAGCCCGAAGGTCACGTCCATTTCCACCCCACTCACCAGCATCAGATCACCAAGCAGTTCAACGAATGCCAGCGCTGGTTCGGTTGCGGTAAGTGGCTGAATCCCGATCGTCATTAAGCCGTCATTGACGGTTAGCGCCGACAACGGTCCGGTGTTGAACTCCCTGCGGTATCTGTTCGGCCAGGACTCGACGTAACGAATGGTGTCATGGAGGCTTTCGTCCCCAAATATGGAACCGCGGATGGTTGTAATAGGTAGCCCCAGCAAATCGTCCACCAAGTCGCCTATGTCGGTGAACAGTTGTGGTTGGCGGCTGTGGGTAGCCGCGTAGGTAGCGGTTGACACAAGAGGATCTGCCCCACCTTGCACCCAGATGTTGCCCTCAAGCACTCCGTCGATAGGCCTGGAATCGCTTAGCACGCGTGTAACCAGGCGCTCCTCTAGTTCGAGATGCTCGATAACACCTATCGCTGTCAAGAGCTTTTGAACCGAAGCCGGGATAAGTAACTGATCCTCATTGATGCTGATGAGCGTGTGGTTGTTTTGGCGAATACTCAGGCAGTTTGGTTGCGGCCATTGTTGGTACACAGATGAGATCGAAGCAAAAAATACGTACTGCTGGGTTGCCGCCGTAAGTAACTGCCCGGCACGATCTAGGCGCAGCACCGGCATTATCGGCGACGCTTGTGTGGTGTCGTTATCGAATGAAGCGTCGCTTACGAGTGGAACGCCGTTCGGTCTTATTACCTGTTGCTGATCGATTAGCGCTGCTGCGTAACTTTCAGCGATCCTCGCATCTGTGCGCTTTTGAAGCAGCGGCACAAGCGGCAAGGACGCAAGGGCAACCAGCAACAGAATAAGCACGAATGCCCACAGCCAGACGCGTCGGGGGAATTTTTGCTTGGGTTGCGCTATCAACTTCTTTGATCAGTACAGCCGTAGTGCTGCGTTACTGCTAGCAGAATGACATTTCGCCAGCGGTTAGCAGGCGACCATCGTTTAGATGCGTTTTAGAACTGACTCGCAACTTGAGACATCAACACCGCCGCCCTCTTCAACGTCAAGGCTTGTGATAACGCCATCGTTGATAACGGCCGCATAGCGCTGAGAGCGACTGCCGAGGCCATAGCCGCTGCCGTCCATCTCCAAGCCCATGGCTCGTGCGAATTCACCATTGCCGTCGGCGGCCATCACGATGCTGTTCGCCTCATACGCCTTGGCCCATGCATCCATGACCCAAGCGTCGTTAACCGAAATGCAGACCACTTTGTCGACGCCTTTGCCGGCCAGCTCTTCCGCACCATTGACAAACCCTGGCAGGTGCTGCTTTGAGCAACCGGGTGTGAAGGCGCCTGGTACCGCAAACAGCACGACCTTACCTTGGCCTAGTAGTTCTTGAGACTGCACGCTCTGTGGCATTCCGTCTTCACCCAGCGTTCGTAGCTGTACGTCGGGAATTTGGTCACCTGTGTTTAAGGCCATCTGAAACGCTCCGTTTTCAAGTTGTGAACGTGAGTGAGACTAACGGCTAGCGGGCGATGTAGGACTCCTCGATCCACTCGAGCAGCTCGTCATAGTCCGCAGTTGAGCGCGTCCCTGGCATCTCATCGACCACGCGCTGTGGCGGGCGAAACAAGAAGCCAGCGTCGGCTGCTTTCAACATCGGCAAGTCGTTGTACGAGTCACCCACTGCTGTCACGTGGTAATTGAGTTCCTTGTAAGCATCCACGGCGCGGCACTTCGCATTGAGCACACGTGGCTTAAACGACACCAAGCGGTCGTCCTCGATGTTGATCCGGTGGCACAGCGTGTGCGGCCTTCCCATCAAGTCCAACAGCGGCCATGCGATCTCCTCAAAGGTGTCGGAGAGCACCACCACGTTGTAGCGCTGACGAACGGTGGCTAAAAAATTGCTCGCACCGGGCAGCAGTTCCATCTGCGAGACGATGTTGGTTACAAATGAAGCCGATATGTCGTTGCGATTGACCGCGTCAATGCGCCATTTCATCAGCTTTTGGTAATCCGGTTCCTCACGCGTTGTGCGAAGCAGGTCGTCAATCCCAGTGCGTTCGGCTACTGCGACCCAGATCTCAGGCGTTAGTACGCCTTCCATATCAAGTGCTAAAACTCTTTGCATTACAGGTATCTTGGCAGGCATAAAGTGCTAAATCGTTGCAATCTGAGATGATGTAGGTACGATTAAGATCAGTCAAACGGTGATGTCATGACTATAAGCAAAACACCAGCTTCTCAGCCACCACCCCACGGGGACCCGGCGGCTCACGAGGCTCTGCTCGCTGAAATGACTGGCGGAATGGTACAGCCGGTCAAAGCGTTTGAGGGGTCCGAACGACTGCGCGAAGACGGGCGACCACGGCCAGATTTCCGTCAAGAACTACGCACCATCGCCAACGTGCGCAACGCCGGTGCGGTGCTATGGGTGTTGGCACTGCCGTTTCTTACTGCAGCCGGTGCGGTACTGGCGTACAACCGCATCAACGCGGCTAGCTGGGCGACCACACCACTGGTGCGCTGGATTGCTGTGGCGGCAATGTTGGTCGTAGCGATCTCGATTGTGGGAGGTGCGCAGCTGCGCATGTTTGTCTTGCATCATGAGGCTGCTCATCGCCTGCTCTTTTCATCGCGACTCTTTAACGATCTGGTTGGGATCAATATTTTGGGTTGGATCCCCTTTGGAGCAGGCAGACACGCCTATCGACGAATTCACACTCGCCATCATCGCGACGAGTTCGGCCCAGATGAACCTGACTTCTTGCTCTATTCCTTTTACCCGATCGAGCGCGGTTCAATGTTCCGCAAGCTGTTACGAGATGCCACAGGCGTATCTGCCTGGCGCATTGTTAAACCGCTCGTTACCGGCATAGCAAAACCCGGACGCCGGATCACAAGCTTGCGCTTCTACTTGGTGCAGCTGCTGATTTTCGTGGCGTTCGCTTTTACAGGACATCCCTGGTTGTATCTGGTGCTGTGGGTATTCCCCTTTGCCGTCGTGTACCAAATTCTTAATCGCTTGCGCGCAATCGCTGAGCACGGAGGCATGACGCGCTCACCTGACCGGCGTATGACTACTCACCATGTAGAACAGTTCTGGCTCACACAGCGCTGGCTTGCGCCCTATCAAGTTGGCCATCACCTTGCGCACCACGTTGATTCGGGCGTTCCGTTTAGGAACCTTCCAAAGCTGACAAAGGCACTAACCGAGGACGGCTACATAACCAACGAAATAACTTGGACTAGCTACCGCGCGCTATGGCAAGCCCAATCACATGGAGCACAGCCTCAGGGTGCCCAGCCGCAAGAAACCCAGGCTCAGGATTCACATACGCGTTAACCGAACACTGTCCGCTTAGCTGTGCAGGTCCAAGAACAGGTACGCAAATCTGAGCGGCGTCATGACCTAGACGCTCTACGAGCCTTCGCGATGCTGCTGGGCATCGTGTTGCACGCGACGCTGTCCTTCATCGAAGGCTTCTGGCCGGTGCGAGACATCTCCCTAGACCAGTTCACCGCAAAGCAAACCAATCCGTTCGCGCTGGTGCTGTTGGCAATACATGGCTTTCGTATGCCTCTGTTTTTCTTGCTAAGCGGATTTTTCACAACAATGCTCTGGCGCCGACGCGGCCTTGCAGCGCTGTTATTGCACCGTGTTAAACGCATAGCTATCCCGGTAGCCATAGGTGTCGTAACGGTGGTGCCACTTGTCAACTGGCTATCCGACAGGGCGTGGACGGCTCGCTTTGGTGCGGTCTCTTTCAATGCCATCAAGACGGCAGAAAGCTCAGCAGAGGGCTCTACCGAAGGTCTTGACTCGTGGCTCTCGTCATTTCATCATCTTTGGTTCTTGTGGTTCCTGCTGTGGTTGATGGCCGGATTCGCGCTTGTTGCGCTATTGGTTCAATACCTCGAAACGAAAAGGCACGCCGGGAGAGCATCTAGCGAGGCACCTAAACACCAGCAAGCGGGACATCAGAAAAGGGGCCGCGCAACCAACATCTGGCTCTGGTTGATGCTGCCAACTTCGTTGGTGTTTGCGCTGATCTCCAAAGCCGATCGCCCGCTTACCTGGGGGCCGCACACATCAGCCGAACTCATTCCAGACTTCTGGATACTCGCCTACTACGGAGCGTTTTTTGCGTTTGGCGCGCTGTTGTTTTCGGCTCGCACGACCAGCGGAATACACCTACGCGACACGTTCGGCAAACGTGGATGGCATTGGGTTGGTGCTGTTTCGTTGGCAGCGATGCTGGTTGGGTGGGGCCTCACCTACGAAGACAAAACGTGGTTAGCGGCAACCGTGGTGGAGACGATCCACACATGGGGCATGGCTTATGCCTTGATGGGGCTCTTTGCTGTAACGCTTAAAGCTGGGAGCTACTGGATTCGCTACATGTCCGATGCGTCGTATTGGATGTACATAGCCCACCTGCCGTTGCTGATCTTTCTGCAGGACATTGTCGACAATTGGGAGTTTCTTGCTGGGGCAAAATTCTTAGGAATCTGTGTGGTTTGCGTCGGCTTGCTGCTTCTTACCTACAGATTTGGAGTGCGTTACACCCCAATCGGTTGGTTGTTGAACGGTCGTCGTTAGCTAATCGTTGACTAACATCGGGTTGCAATGAGCACCACAACCCAAGCCATTAGCGACGAGGGCGCTGAGACGCTGCCAATCTTGAACCGCACCGTAGAGGAGCTGGGCTTCGACCCAGATGCTCTGCGTGACAAATACCGCCACGAGCGCGACAAGCGACTGCGTGATGACGCAAATGAGCAATACACCGAAGTTGTAGGCGATTTCTCAAACTACGTCGACGATCCGTACATCGATCCCGACGAGCGTGAGCCGGTTTTTGACCACGTTGAGGCGGCCATCATCGGTGGAGGGTTTGGTGGCTTGCTGATGGGCGCACAGCTGCGCAAATCTGGCGTTGAAAGCCTGCGCGTAGTTGAGAAGGGTGGCGATTTTGGCGGCACCTGGTATTGGAATCGCTACCCGGGCGCCATGTGCGATGTGGAGTCGTACTGCTATTTGCCGCTACTAGAAGAGCTGGGCTACATCCCGAAACACAAGTACTCCTTCGCACCGGAAATCTTTGAACACAGCAAGGCAATAGCGCGTCACTTCAACCTGTACGAAAAAGCTCTGTTGCAAACCTCGGTGACCGAACTGCGCTGGGATGACAAACAAGGTAGATGGCAAATCACGACCAACCGCGGTGACTCTTTCACTGCTACTTACGTTGCTATGGCCAACGGTCCGTTGAACCGACCGAAGCTGCCCGGCATACCAGGTATCAACGACTTTGAGGGCTACACCTTCCACACCAGCCGTTGGGATTACGACTACACGGGTGGCACCTCTGAGGGTGATCTGGTGAATCTCACCGACAAACGAGTCGGCATTATCGGCACTGGGGCCACCTCTGTGCAGTGTGTGCCCCATCTGGGTGCCTGGGCGAAAGAGCTATACGTGTTTCAACGCACGCCATCGTCCATCGATGTTCGTAACAACCGTGAGACCGATCCCGACTGGGCCGAATCGTTGGAGCCCGGCTGGCAACGCCAGCGTATGGAAAATTTCAACACCCTGGTTAGCGGCGGCGATCAGCCAGAAGACTTGGTCGCAGACGGCTGGACTGACATATTCCGCAACCTCACCGGAATCGCAGCCAAGACCGCTTCTCGTGAGGCCGGCCGAAAACTGACGGGCTTGGAGAAGGCGAAGCTAATGGAGCTGGCTGACTTTGAGAAGATGGAAACGGTGCGCTCTCGTGCGGAAGAGCTAATCAACGATCCGAACACCGCCGAGGCGCTGAAACCGTGGTATCGCCAATTTTGTAAGCGGCCTTGTTTCCACGACGAATACCTAGACACCTTCAACCGTGAAAACGTGACGCTGGTGGACACAGACGGTCAGGGCGTGCAGCAGATCACTTCGAAGGGCGTGCAGGTTGGTGACGTCGAATACGAGCTGGACTGCCTCATTTTCGCTACCGGGTTTGAAGTGGGCACTACCTACACCCGGCGAGCGGGCTACGACATCATCGGCTGCAATGGGCAAACCATCAGCGAGAAATGGGAAAACGGTGTGCGCACCCTTCATGGTCTGACATCTCACGGATTTCCGAATTGCTTCTTCTTGGGATTCACGCAATCAGCGGTAACTGTGAATGTGCCGCACGCCTTGGGCGAACAGGCCAAGCACGTTGACTACATGATCAGCCAGGCCAAGCAGCAGGGGGCAACTCGAATCGAGCCCACCATCGAAGCCGAGCAGTGGTGGCAAGACGAGATGAAAGACAAGGCAAAACTGAGCCAACGCTTTTTTGAGGCTTGCACACCGGGCTACTACAACAACGAAGGCAAGCTCGGTAACCCCAACGGTTTCTTCAGCAACATGTACGGAGGCGGACCGGTCAAGTTCTTCCGCATGCTTGACGAATGGCGCTCAACTGGGCGCCATGAAGGCATAAGCCTCAGCTAGCGCTGCCTAATGAGCCACGAATGAGCTACCGGTGAGCTACGACGCATTTGATCTTTCTGGCAAGGTTGCCGTAATCACCGGTGGTAACAGCGGCATCGGCCTGGGCTATGCCCGTGCGGTTGCTGCCGCTGGCGCCGATGTGAGCATCTGGGGTACCAACCCTGACAAAAACACCGCGGCCGTGGCCGAACTGCAAGAGATCAACCCGTCGGCATCGGTGCTGCGGTGTGATGTATCAAAAGAGGAAGAAGTCGAGACCTCAATAGCCGAAGTCATTGAGCGGTACGGACGCATTGACGCATGCTTCCCAAATGCTGGCATAGGCACGCAAAACAAGAAGCCCTTTCAAGAGCACAGCAACGAAGACTGGTTCAGCGTTATCGATGTGAACCTGCACGGCGTGTTTTACACGTTGCGAGCAGCTACTCGTCAAATGGTCGCTCAGAACGAAGGCGGAGCGCTAGTGCTCACCGCCAGCGGCACTGCCATTCAAGGAGCGGCGAAGGGCCAGGCGTATGCCGCCACTAAAGGGGCGATGATCGCGATGATGCTGGGCCTGTCCGTTGAGATGGCTCGCTACAAGATCTCAGCCAATGCCATCATCCCGGGTTGGATTGACACCGCCATGACGAGACCGCTGTTCGAATGGGACAAGTTTGTCGACAACGTGATGCCGCGCTTGCCGATGAGGCGTTGGGGTACGCCTGACGATTTCGGCCCTATCGCGGTTTATCTAATGAGCGACGCTGCTCGTTGGCACACCGGCGATGTCATAAAGATCGACGGCGGATTCAGTATTTTCTAGCTGGGTTTGCCGGCTGGCTTTTCTAGCCGCACCCTTTACTCGAAGCGGCGAAATCAGTCTCGTAGTTCGTGTCGTCTTCTAGCAGGCGGTCCATCGGCAGCACTTCGGAATAGTTCAGAGCCCCGTTTAGGTCGTGGCTCCACACCTGTTCAGGTAGCTCATACAGCACTTCAACGCCATAACCGTTTGGGTCTGACAGGTACACGCTGTGCGTCATGCCATGGTTGACACGCTGGCTCAGCTTGACGCCTTGGTCTCGCAAAAACTGCACCTGCTCAAGCCAGGATTCCCTGTCTGGATACATAACCGCCACGTGATTAATGGGGCAGGCACCTTTGGCTATGTCCCAATCAGCAGGAGGCGGTTCAATCTCTGTGCGCTCAACGAGGGCAATGTCGTGATGGCCAGTCTCTTCGGTTACCCCGCAGTAGAAGCGCATGTTCATAGCCCGTGGATGGTCAGGCGGTCGCTCTAGCTGACCGACCTGCTTGAAACCAAGCAGGTCACACCAGAAGTGATGAGACTCTTCCATGTCTCTCACATTGATCACCAGGTGATTGATACCTCTTGGCGCCACCGGTTGGGCCCGCGATTTGATCTCTTCGCTCATGCTCCTACCCCCTATGCCTAGGTACCAAACTACTTTATTATGCGCCAGACGTTTACGCTGTCAGGATGTCAAGATTGCTTGCGCTGTAATGGCTGAAACCGTACTAACTGACAAGCTCCGAGCACAACTGGCCTCTGTTACCACTGCCACCTTGAGCAGTCAGCTCCAACGCCGCGGCTATCAGAACGCATTCCTAGGCGGCCTGTTGCCGCTCCGGTTGGACCAAAGCATGGTTGGCACCGCTCACACGCTGCGTTATGTACCCGCCCGACCGGACCTACTGGAGATCCAGGGCTTCAACGCCCAACGTGTGGCAATCGAATCGATTCAGCCCGGCGAAGTGCTCGTAATAGAGGCACGCCAAGAACGGCACGCCGGCACGATTGGCGACATTTTTGCAACCCGTGCCCAGCAGCTGGGGTGTGCCGGCGTAGTTACCGACGGCAGCCTGCGAGACACACCCGCTATTGCCGACCTTGAGCTAGCCGTGTATCACCAGGCATCACATGGAGCCACGCTCGGGCGCCTCCACACACCGCTAGATCACCAAGTACCGATCGCGTGCGCGGGGGTAACAGTGCTGCCAGGTGACGTGATCGTCGGAGACGCCGAGGGTGCGGTAGCAATCCCGGCAGCGCTGGCAAGCGAAGTAGCTGAAGATTCCGTCGCAATGGAACAACGCGAAGAGTTTGCGCTGGAAAAAGTTCGCCAAGGTGCTTCACCTCAAGGATATTTTCCACTAACCAAGGAAAACCGGCAAGAGTTTGAACAATGGCTTGCCCAACGAAAGCAAGGCTGATAAAGGGGCAAGGCCGATGACACCTCGTAAATCAATCAACATCACGAGCTTCGAGCACGTCAACCCCATCCCCGCGGCGACTCTGATCGGGCCCCTGCTAACCAGCAGCATCGTTGCCCCCTACAACCCAGGAACACGCGATTGCCCCGAATCACTAGAGGAGCAAATTGCGAATCTGTTTATTCACGTCGGTCAGATGCTTACCGAAGCTGACGCTGGTTGGGACAATGTCGCGAAGATGACTTTTTATGTGCAAGACCCGGTTGCGTCGCGCAAAGCGCTCAACGGGCCCTGGCTAGAGCTCTTTGCCGATCCCACTTCTCGCCCGGCGCGCCACAACCTGGCCGTGCCAGCCAACGATGGGCCTGTCAAGATTTCCTGCGACTTTTTGGCGTGGGTTGAGGCTTAATCGCTGCTTACGCCGAAGCTGATCTGGCCCAACGCACCAAAATCCGCTAACACCGCGTCGCCTTTTTCGATCGTGCGTGCACGAATAAACGAGCCTGACAGCACGCTCTGACCCGCTTTCATATGCACCCCAAATTCGTGCAGCTTGCGCGCCAGCCAGGCAACCGAGTTGACTGGATTGCCCATTACCGCGGCAGCCACACCTGACTCTTCAAGTTCGCCGTTGAGATAAAGCGATCCGGCCACTTGCCGGATATCAATATCGGTCAGGTGTTTGGGGCTGGCACCCGCGATGACAAATCCGCATGAGGCGGCATCGGCGATGCTGTCGACCACACCCGCGTTCCCGCGACGGGTATAACGACTGTCGACCACCTCAATGGCGGGCAGCACATAATCGGTTGCGTTAATCACGTCGATGGCGTTCACATCTTGGCCACCCAGGTCGCTAGCAAGCACAAACAACATCTCGATCTCTACTAATGGGCGGTTCAAGCTGGTGTGCGTGATAGTGCAACCTTCATCTACGAACCAGTTGTCAAACAGTGTCCCGTAGTCGGGCTCGACGGCGTCAAACGTTGAACGCATGGCCTTTGAGGTCAGGCCCACCTTGTGCCCCTTGATGGTGCGGCCGGATTTTGTTTTCAGGTCCGTCACCAATTGCGCGACGGCATAGGCGTCGGCGATCTCCGCATCCGGGTAGCTGACGCTGAACGGTTCGATCCATTCTCGGGTCTGTTCGGCCTGGAACAGAGCCTCGGCGGCTGCTTGATGCTGGTCTGATGTCAAAGCCATGACTGATCCTGCCCGCTAACTAGGTGTTCCGGCTACTTGGTGCGTGGTGTTTGATTGCACGGCTTGGTCTGCGCGTGTTTGCATAGGTTTATGTTGTTAGTTAGGCTTGCCTAACATTTTACTGGTGAGAAGCCGTTTTATTGGTGATAAGTCGGTGCGAAGCCTCAGAGAGAGAAATAACGAGGAGCAAGCGTTAGCGGTGAGTAGAGGAATATTTGCCAGACACTCGCAGCTGGAGCGTCGTCAATCCGGGTACTCGCAAGCTGGCCTAGCGGTGTTGCTCTCAGCGCTTATTTTTGCGACCGCATGTTCCAGCACGGGTGATGGAAACAGTGAAGGCGATAGCAGCAACACAGCTGGCGATGCAAATACCACTACCACCCAGCCCTGTGTCGAGCGCACGGGTGATCGGATCACCGTCTATTCGGGACGCAGTGAAAGCCTTATGGATCCGATATTTGACGCTTATGAATGCATCAGCGGCAACGCTGTTGATGTGCGCTGGGGCAGTTCCACCGAACTGGCTCTACTAGCTGGCGAAGAGGGCGACCGGTCTCCGGCCGACGTGTTCCTCTCCCGCTCCCCCGGTCCTGTTGGCTTTCTTCAAGGAAAGGGCTTCTTACAGCCAATTGACGCTGCCGTGCTAGGTCTGGTGCCGGAGCAATATCGCTCTCAAACCGGGCACTGGGTCGGCTTCACTGGTCGCAAGCGTGTGCTGGTTTACAACGTTGATAACACCGAGAAAGAAAATCTGCCTGACTCGGTGTTCGACCTAACCGGTGAGGAGTACCGCGGTCGTGTCGCGATCCCTGCCAGTAACGGCTCGTTTGTGGACTGGCTTACCGTGTTCCGGTCTCAATACGGCGATGAGGCAGTGACGACATGGATCGGCGACATGACAGCAAATGGCGCTCGCTACTACCCCAACAACAGGTCAATCGTTGAAGCAGTGGGGCGCGGTGAGATCGATTTTGGGTTGGTAAATCACTATTACAACTACCAAGTGGCGCAAACCAATGGCGACAGCCATCGTGGCGCAAACCACAAGCTTGGTGAACAAGACATCGGGGCGTTGCTAATCATCACGGCTGCGGCCATTACCTCACACACCGAGCAAGTTGATTTGGCTAACGACCTGCTCGCACACCTCTTGTCGGAGCCTTCGCAGCGTTTCTTTACTGATAGCTCGCTGGAATACCCATTAGCGACGGGTGTAACGCCTAATGCAGCGCTACCAGATCTGGCTGCGCCCGCAGTCGGCAGCATCAGCTTTGATGACCTGGGGGCTGGCTTCGCCGAGACGAACGCCATCATCGAAGCCAGCGGCATATTGCGGCAATAGCATCTGATGTTAGGCAAGCCTAAGATAAAGGGATAGGTGTACTAGCTAACGCTGGGTTACTGATGCAACTACAAATCAACGGTCTGAGCCATACCTACGGCGCGACTTCGGTCTTTGAAAACCTAAACCTGCAAGTCGCGAGCGGTGAATCGATGGCGTTGCTGGGACCCAGCGGTTGTGGCAAGACCACTTTGCTCCGATCCATCGCTGGGCTAGAACAGCCGGCCAGTGGAACTATCAGTCTTGGTGGCCGCTTGGTGACCTCTGAGAGAAAGTTTCTGCCGCCTGAGAAACGCAAGGTGGGCATGGTCTTCCAAGACTGGGCTCTGTTTCCTCATATAAGCGTGAGCCGCAACGTGGCTTTCGGTCTGGCACGCTCCGAACGCAGCTCTAATCGAGTCGCAGAAGTGTTGGAGTTGGTGGGCTTAGCGGGCTTCGAAGACCGCATGCCGTCTTCGTTATCGGGCGGGCAGCAGCAACGGGTGGCGTTAGCACGTGCGTTGGCCCCGCAACCGGAAATATTGCTTCTGGACGAGCCATTTTCAAACCTTGATTCAAACCTACGCACAGCTGTTCGCACAGAGGTTCGACAGTTACTGCTTGACCTGGAGATCACCACGGTGCTGGTTACGCATGACCAGGACGAGGCGTTTGTCATGGGTGATCGCGTTGGGGTCTTACATAACCGCGCGTTGGTGCAAGTCGGTACACCGGCTGAGCTCTACAGGCACCCTGTGGATCGTTTTGTAGCCAACTTTGTGGGCACGGCCTCTTGGATAGGTGCCGTCGGTATTGGCGATAGTGCTCACAGCGTGCTCGGTGAACTGCTGCTATCGCAACCAGCCCTAGGGCCAATTGAGGTAATGCTGCGACCGGAACAACTGACGATTACTCCGGTCAGCCTTGATGCTGGTGATCGCGGGTTTTATCCTCAAGGAACCGTCTCGGTCATTGAGTACTACGGGCACGATGTCATGGCGGTAGTGGGCTTGGGTGATGAGCAGGTACGAGTGCGTTGCGAACCCGATCTGGTGCTAAAGCGCGGAGACATGGTGAACGTGGCGTTTACCGGCACCACGGTCACTCACTTTGAGCGTGAGACCGCGACACAGTCCGAAGCCACCCTTGCGGCTGCTCATATCGACCAAGCCCAGCCTGCGCCTAGCGCTCAGCCCGTTCCCGCCATTGCGCCGTTACTGACACCAGCCGCCGCTCGCCGATCCACCACACTCTCAGCCGTCGATCCGCCCACCGATCCGCCAACCGAACCAAAAAGCGCGCCCGTTCTGCAGCCCGTAAGCACCGACTGAGCGCTTAATGCAGCGCACTAGTTGTGCAGCACGAGTGAGACAAGCCTGATGGCACGCCTCAATTTGGGCATAAGCACACGTAGACCTCACTTGACATCCAGCGGCATCAGCCTGCGGATCATCGGTGTTGCGCTTATCTGCCTGTTTGCGTTTCCCGGCGCTTATCTCATCTACCGCAACTTCACCGAGGGTACGGAACCGCTCAGCTTGCTTTTCAGCGATCGAACTCTTGGCCCGTTGCTGCAGACCTTGCGGCTGGCAGCGGCTACATCGATCGCCGCTGGAATCATCGGCACCGCTCTGGCATGGATCATCACTCGCACTGACTTCTGGGGTAGGAGGCTCTGGGGCATCTTGGCGGCACTACCACTTGTGTTTCCGACCTTTATCGGGGCGGCTGCCTTTATTCGCACGTTGAATCCCGGCGGTCTCGTCAGCCGATCGTTGGAGTGGGTCGGAATTGATTTCACCTATCAACTTCGTGGGTTTTTGGGCGCATGGCTGGTGCTCACACTGTTTACCTATCCATACGTCTTCTTGCCTGTGGCAGCCAGGCTCCGGAATTTGTCGGGTTCGCTAGAGGAGAACGCCCGTGTACTGGGCATGAAGCCCGCCAACGTGTTCTTACGAGTTTGCTTACCGCAGATTGCCGGTTCGATTGCGGCTGGCACTTTGTTGGTGTTCTTGTATGCGATCAGCGACTTCGGGGCGGTCCAACTGATGGCCTATGACACCTTGACACGTGCTATTCACACTGCGCATCTGTTTAGTACCGATGTAGCGCTGGCGTTGAGCCTGATTTTGCTCGTCACCGCAGGTTTGGTCGTGCTGGCCGAACGCTCGTTTTCAAACCGTTTGCCGACAGCGCAAAGCGCTCGCCTGACCCCTCCTGTTATTTACTCACTTAACCGACTGCAACTCCCCTGTCAGGTGTTTGTTTGGTTCATTGGATTGCTAGCACTGGGTGCTCCCACGGCCACGCTGGTCGATTGGGCGGTTGGCGGGTTGTTCGGATCGGGTAACAACGAACTTGTGATCGGCTTCAGCGAAATCGCCGAAGCTGCCTGGAACACCACCTTGATCGCTGGCCTGGCTGCGGGTGTGTCGGCTGTGGCCGTGTTGCTAATAGCGCTGTTAATCGTCAGGCAACAGTCACGGCTTGGCCGGTTTGCGCATCTAATCGTGATCAGCACGTTTGCCGTGCCGGGCATTTTGATCGCTCTGGCACTGCGCTTTTGGACGTTGCGATCCGATATCGCAAACCAGCTGTTGGCGGGAACCCTGTTGTTGCTGCTGTTGGCATTTGTGGTGCGCTTCGCGTCGTTAGCGATGGGCACGACGCTCATCGCAGTGCGGTCGGTGCCGCAAAGCCTGCGCGACAGCGCAAGATTGTTAAGCCCTTCGGTTCTTCGCCGCTTCTTTGCCGTTGAGTTGCCGTTGATCGCACCGGGAGTTCTAGCTGGCGCTGGGCTCGTGCTGCTGTCAGTGATGAAAGAGCTACCGATCAGCCTGCTGGTGGCACCGATCGGCTTCCCAACCCTGAGTACCAGGATTTTTGGCGCATTCGTCGATGCTTTCGCTGCCGAGGCTGGCATCTTGTCGCTGGTGCTATTGGCCCTGTCGTTTGTGCTTACGTGGGTTCTGATACTGCGGCGTGCTCCACACCGCGAGATCTCACAGCACGCATAAACCCTTTCGAGCCCGTTTCCAAGGCGCTCTCGGCCCGCCTCAACTATTCTGCGCCTACAAGCAATCCCTCTTCACCCGCTGGCTACCGGTTCGATAAGGATGCGGAGATTATTTCAACTACTCTGCGCCTACAAGCAATCCCTCTTCACCCTTAAATAAGCAAGGAAAACAATGGCACATCAATACACCCAACAAGGGCGCGATCTGCAAGAAGCTGTGCAGTCGTTCATGGACGACTTCATCTACCCCAACGAAGAGGAGTACTACGGCGAGGCGGCAGAGCTGGACGACGTTCATGGCACTCCCCAGCTGATGGAAAAACTCAAGGCCGCGGCACGCGAGCGTGGGCTGTGGAACATGTTCATTCCTCACCTTGATCCCCAAGCGCCGGGCACCAAGCTCTCAAATCTGGACTACGCACCGATTTCAGAGCAGCTAGGCAAGGTGTCGTTTGCTTCGGAAGCGCTGAACTGTTCGGCCCCCGATACCGGCAATATGGAAATACTGAACCTTTACGGGTCTGAGCGTGTAAAGGAACGTTTCTTAGCGCCGCTGCTTGAAGGCGTAATTCGTTCGACGTTCTCGATGACCGAGCCAGAGGTAGCAAGCTCTGATGCGTCCAACATTCGCCTCAGCATTAACAAAGACGGCAAGGAATATGTGCTGAACGGGCGCAAGTGGTTTTCTTCAAACGCCTTGCGGCCGGAGTGTGAAGTGCTGATCGTGATGGGCAAGAACGACCCTGATGGTCCGCGCCACAGGCAACAGTCAATGGTGGTGGTGCCGCGTAATGCCGAAGGCGTATCCGTGGGTCGCGATCCACTGGTATTCGGTTACCACGATCGCGGTGGCCATCCAGAGATAATTTATGAAAACGTGCGCATCCCTGAGGACTACATACTGGGTGGCGAGGGCGAAGGATTCGCTATTAGCCAAGCTCGGTTAGGCCCGGGTCGTATTCACCACTGCATGCGCAGCATCGGTGTGGCCGAGCGGGCGCTTGAGATCATGGTGAAGCGCTCTCTTGAACGTGAGACGTTTGGACGCCTGATAGCTCAGCATGGTGTGGTGCAGGATTGGATTGCTGAGTCACGCATTGAGATCGATCAAGCTCGTGAGTACGTGCTGCATGTGGCTCACTTGATGGACACCGTGGGCAACAAGGCCGCTGCTCAGGAGATATCTGGCATCAAGGTGGCGGTGCCGAACATGTCTCTCAAGGTGATTGACCGGGCAATTCAGGTGCACGGTGCCGCTGGTGTTACTCAGTTCACTCCGCTAGCGCACATGTACGCACATCAGCGCACGCTGCGAATCGCAGACGGGCCAGATGAGGTGCACAAGATGACGATTGCGCGCCGCGAGATTCGCCGTCATTCACCTGACTTCAGGATGAACACGACTGTCTAACTAGCTGTGCGGGTCCGGGCTGTCTCCGGCCAGCTTGGGTTAGCTCGCTACAGACAACTTGGGCTAACTCGCCCCAGCTAGCTCGTCTAAGAGCAGGTGTAAGCGAAGGTCACCACGTCGCGTGCTGAGGCTGCGTAAGCCTCCGGTAACGCTGACCGCAATATCAACTCACCGGCATGGCAGGTGCCGTTGACGGTGCGTGCGTTGACAGGCACGTTTGCTTCCACCAGCTTGTGAAAGTAGGCCAGGCCCTCGTCACGAAGCGGATCAAGTTCGTTCACTGAGATGACGTGCGGTGGCAGACCGGTCAGGTCGTCGGTGGTTGCATGCAGCGGCCAGGCCAGAGGATCATTGTCGTTCACGCCAGTTGGGTCGTATGCCCGTGCCAGTGTCGCCATCTGGTTGCACTCAAGGAAGTAGCCGTTGTTTTCGGTCAATGAGGGCAGCCAAGCCGGAGGATCACCGTAAGCGTTGCTGATGTATGGGCACTGGGCGTAGGCACCATCGATCATGTTGATCTTGCCGTCGCGCTTGGCCTTTAGCGTCGTCGCCAGCGTGAGGTTGCCGCCACCCGACTCACCAGACACCACCAATCCAGAGATACCCAGATCGTCTTTGTTGTTGTACACCCATTCCAAGGCTGATGCGCAGTCGTTCAGCCCTGCTGGAAACGGATGCGGCCCCATCGCTCCCCCACCGTTGCGGAATTCGACTCCGATTGCGACGGTATGTAGCGCAGCTAGCTCATCACGCCAGCGCTTGTAACCGGCGCCCGCTGCGGTGAGGACAACCATCCCTCCGCCATGCAGGTGAAGAATGCCTGGCAGTGGATCTTGAGTGTTGGTTGGGCGATGAATGTAGAGCTTGATGTCGTTGCCGTCTATGCCTTTGATGACTTCGGTGCGAGATTCAACGTTTGGAACAGGATCGAGACCAGAGAACACGACGTCGAACATCATTTCGTAGCCATCTTCAGCTGCATTCAAGAACTCCAGCATCTCGTCCATTGGAGAATCGGGCGTCAGCGGAATCGGCGGCTGTTCACCAGCTAGCCCAAGAGGCTCAAGTGCGGCGACCATGCGCTGGTCGGCGCGTGGGTCGGTTGCCAAGGTACTGTCTGGATTACCAAGTCGCCCTGGCAAATTGACGGTTGTTGTGGTGCTCATTGAAATTCCCCTTATCGAGCCGCTGGTTGCCCGTTCGGTGCCAGCGTTTTGTAAGACTAGATATTAGTCGCAGGATTTAACTGAGCTAATTCGACTGCGGTAGGAGGATCAGCACCTGGGCGTGAGCATGTAATCGCCGATGCCAGCACAGCACGTTCGGTGATCTGACGCCATTGAGTGGGAGTCACTCGCCCAAGTGAGGTTGAGCCGTCTGGCTGGGCGAGGCCGCCTCCCTGAGCCAGCCCACCAGTCGCATTGAGTTCACTTGGGTGCCTGAGCTCATGAAGCGACGCAAGGACGGTTCCTACAAAGGTGTCTCCGGCGCCGACTGTGTCTGGGTTTTCAACCGTCTCTTGCGTCAGCGCCTCCTGTAACTCATCAAGGGGTTTGCCGGGCACCGTTATTGATTCATCACCGATTGACACAACACTCGACGTGTAGCAAGTCGCACCGCTTGCGCCGTAGGTGACAAATACCACCTCAGCTAGGCCGGATAGCAACTCGGCAGCGCAAGCGCTTGGTTCTCTGCCAGGCCAAATCCAGTCCAGATCTTCGTCTGAAGCTCGGTAGATGTGCGCACATTTCAACCAACGTTGATGGAAATGATCCCAACGCTCACGATCATCAATTATCTGCGGGCGAATATTAGGATCTAGCGAGATAAGCCCTGTGTGCTGTTCTGCCAGTTTTGCGAGCGCTTCGGCGGTGCGGCCACGGAATAAACCAAGCGTGCCGCCATGCATTATGTGCGGACCGCTGGCAGTTGTGCCATCAAGAGCCTGAAGGTCCGCTTTTGTTAGCTGGGTGTCAGCGGTGTTTGTGCCTTCGAAGTGGAACACCAGCTTGGGTGTGTGTTCAACAATCGTTCGTGCGGTTGGCTCTGGCCCACGTTCACAGGCGCTTAGGTCGACCCCGTTCTCGGTTAGGTAACTCCATATCAATTCGCCGTATTCATCGGTGGATACACGCCCAACGAAGGCGCTCGGAACACCAAGGCGAGCAGCCGCAACTGCAACGTTTAAAGGCCCACCTCCCGGCACCGGTTGCGGCAACATGTCGACCAACGCTTCACCACAACTAACGATCACGTCAACTTGCCCAATAATGAAAGCAACAAATCAGGCCCCGTTTGTAGCTCGCCAGAAACGGCTGCGGTCACTCGCTCTAACCACCATTCGGTGCGTAGGCGACCGGAATTGAATCAACGGTTGAGGTCGCCACAGTGGGAATTTCCTTGTTATTGACGGCACGGGATGGCTGTTGAAATGGGGCTGTTGATGCATGTGTTTAGCGCTGGCCTGATCATAAATCACCAAGCGCACTGGCCGACAGGTGCTGAAGCAATCAAGTGCGGAAGTAGTTGAAGGCTTAGTATTTGCTCGCAACTATGAAGTTGTTACAGACGCTTGATGTCGCACGCTTCGTGAGCGATGGATACCTCCGTTTTGACGGCATCGTTCCCCCACAGATCAATGCCGCCGCTATTGAGCACCTTGAACAACTAGCTGCTCGTGATAAGGGCACACCGATGCTCGGCATCCCTGCCAGTGGTTCGCCGCTACACGAAATCTTCCCCGACGGTGGAGGTCTTCGCCAGGTGCTCGAGGTTCCTGAAGTAGCAGGCACAATCCATTCGCTCTTGGGAGACGGGGCGATATTTGATCATTTCGCGATACACCACAATCCGGCTGAGAGCACCCGCTGGCAGCACCTGCACTGCGATGCGGTGATCGATTCAAACAACCCCGCCTTTGACATCCAGGTTTTCTATATCCCTCACGAAGTCTCTCCGGGCTCCGGCGGGACACGATTCGTGCCAGGCACTCACATACGCAGAGTCCACGAAACCAGCATCGCTCGCTACCAGCACATCAGCGGCGAAGAGTTCTTCACGGGTAAAGCCGGGACTGTCTTTATCGCTCACCACGGCCTTTGGCACGCTGGCCAAGCCAATCCGTCAGACACAGATCGTTGGATGGCTAAGTTCCGCCTCAATCCCACACAACCTCAGGTTCGGCAATGGGATGACAGCGATTACGACGCAGTTACGCCACCTGCGACCGACCATGTCTTTGCAACCACAGAGCCGGGTGAAACCGTCGCAAACGTGCTTCGGCGACGCCAGCCATGGTCGTTCTCTGGCGATTTCTTGCTCGACCTCATGGAGAAAACTCGACTCTGGCGATACCTCAGCGGCGATCCACGCTTCGACGTTGACTGGTATCACACACGCATTGAGAACCGGGCAGAGCTATTCAAAGAGCAAGCCATCTGACATGGCGGAATTGCAGCAGGTACTCCAGCTTTATCTTGAAAACTCGGCTCTTGACTCAAAAGCGATTGCCTGGGCATTTCATGACCCCACCGACGGAGCAGGCCCTGGCATACCCGACCCTGAACAAGTAACCCCAGAGCAGACGAGTTCAAACCCGACCACTTCGAACCTGACCACCACATATTCGGCTGCTGTCCGTAGGACAACCCCATATGAAAAGGCGCCTTACCGAACCGGTGTGGATGCCTTGCGCGACGGTTGGCGATTACTTCAGATGACGCAACTCATTCCACATGCGACCGGAGCAGAACATTCGGTGTCGTTCCTGTCTTATGAATTCGTCTTCGAGAGGGTCGTTGACGCTTCTGATGGTGTCGGAGGGGGCAGGCGCACCTAGTAATCGGGCTTATCTGAACGGGCGAGGCACGTCTGCTAGAACTGCCGCGCAATGAATGAACAATCACAGCCACAGCAAACTCAATGGGAACGGGTTCGTCTAGACAAGCCCGCTGACGGAGTTGCACGCATCACACTGGCTCGTCCTGAGCGTGCGAACGCACAGGATTATCTGATGCTGTCTGAGCTCAACGAAGCCTTTGACGTCGCTGCGAAAGACGTGGAATCCAAGGTCATCATCCTTGCGGCAGACGGCAAGCATTTCTCATCAGGTCATGACCTGAGCGGAGAAAAAATCGATATGGACGACTACCCCACCGTCGGCACTCAATGTCATTTTGACGCGCCCTGCGCTGAGGGATACATGGCACGCGAGGCGGAGATGTATGTGGGACTGTGCTGGCGTTGGCGCAATATCGCAAAACCGACCATCGCTCAGGTGCAGGGCAAGGTGATTGCAGGCGGGTTGATGCTGGTTTGGCCGATGGACTTGATTGTGTGCTCACAAGATGCGACTTTCAGCGATCCGGTCGTCGCATTTGGTGTGAACGGGATTGAGTACTTCACGCATCCGTTTGAGGTCGGCGCGAGGCTCGCTAAAGACATGCTCTTTACCGGCAGGGTGATCACTGCGCAAGAGGCTCTGCAAGCGGGAATGGTGAGCCGCGTCGTCGAGCGTGATGAGCTTGAAAGCGAAACGATCGCCTTAGCTGAGCACATCGCTAAGCGTCCGTCCTTTGGATTACAGCTTGCGAAGCAGTCTGTTAACAACACTCTTGATGCAATGGGGATGTACACCGCGATTCAATCTGCATTCGGACTGCACCACGTGGCTCACAACCACAACCTGAACTTGTACGACCAGTTGGTGTGGCCTCCCGGGTTTGAAGTGATTCGCGACGAGGCTTGATGCTCACCAACCTGCTGCCGCACGAGCTCGGCACCGCTTACCACGGCCACGGCTCCGGTCGGTACTTGGCACCATCGGCCAAGCACTCCTCCGCCGACGAACTGCGGACCTAACCCTGCTGACGAGAACCCACGTGCCTACCATTGACCCGGTGCTATCCGCCACCGGCAGCCCCGCCTTGGTTTCCGTCGGCTACCAGGAGCGAAATATTGACGAATTTGTTGAGCTGCTCGTCAACAACGATGTCGCCCTTCTCGTGGACGTACGGCTCAACGCAATCTCACGCAAACGCGGCTTCTCAAAGACTGCGCTATCGAACGCACTGGCCGAAGCTGGTATCGGCTACCGCCATGAGAGAGAGCTAGGAAACCCGAAGGACAATCGAGAAGCCTTCCGGCAAGGGCACTCATCCGCCCGGAACCGGTACCTGAAACACCTTTCAAATGGGGCCTCTAGCATCTACGACGAGATCGTCACTCTGGCAAGCACAAGCCGCGTCGCCCTGCTGTGCTTCGAACGAAACCATGCTGAGTGCCACCGCTCCTGCATCATCGACAAAGCGCAGAAGCGAGACCCGAGCCTCCGCGTCGTCAAGATCTGAGCCGAGGGTGAGTACCCAACAAGAACTACGGGTAATGATCCTCGTCAAAGCCGCCCCCGTCTTGACGTCCCACCTTGAAGAGTCGATGTGTGTTGCAGCGATGACACTCGACGACAATCCTCGCTGGATCCGTCTCCACCCAGTGCCGTTCCGCGACCTCGGGGACGACTCGAAGTTCCGCAAGTATCAGGAAGTCACCGTCCAGGTCATTCGTCCGCGGTCCGATCGTCGACCGGAATCATGGACACCAATCTCGGGGTCAATCCAACTCGGCGAGATCATCGGCACTGATCACGGCTGGTCGACTCGGAAGGAACGAGTCGCTCAGCTCGGTGAACGGACCATGTGCGACCTCATTAAGGCCAACCGGTCGGGCTCAGGCCCAGACACACCATCGCTCGCGGTCGTTCGAACGGCAGGGTCACCCGAGCTCCTCATCGACGAACGTGATACCGAGCAGCTCAACAAATGGCGGAAGCGGTCTGAAGCTATGGCCGCGCAACCCTCGCTCTTCGATGGTCCAAGTACTGCAAAGCCTGCCTTTGAGGTCATCCCGTGGCGTTTTCGCTACAAGTACCGGTGCCTCGCTCCTGACTGCAAGGCCGGACACAAACAGACCATCGTGGACTGGGAGGCGGATGCGCTTTACCGGAACGTCCGCAATAAGCCGAACTGGCAAAACCTCATGCGACAGAAGTTCATCAACGAACTGTGGGCGCCGGATCGAGACACGGTCCTCTTCGTCGGAAACATGGAGCAACGCCCCTGGAACTTCCTCATCCTCGGCGTCTTCTGGCCACCGAACCAAGGGATCCAGCAAACGCTGCCCGGCTGATCAAATCAAGCGAGCCGCGCGTACCCAGCGCTAGGTCAGGTCGACGACCGTGGTCGCAGCTGCTCCTGATTTCACCGACTCAGCGGCCGAGCGCGCATCCGCCTTGTTAACGTACATCTCGCTACTGGCCAGCACGTTTCCGTTACTGGCGACAATGCGCCAGTAGTACGGCTGAGTGGTGCTGTTGCCCTTGCGAATCTCGAACTTCATTTTAATCGCTTCTTTTCTCATGACCCGTCCATATTGCGGGATGGCTGTTGTGAATCACCAGCGCTCACGCCTGGTCTAATTCGGGCACTCGCCTGGGTGATCCGCAGCAGCCTAAGCCACAGAACGGTCAGAGTGATGGAGATCAAAGGTGCGCTTCACACACAGGCTCTAGCATCGTGGGTCATAGGGAACTTCGCCTCCTACGGTCGGGTCAGCACCAGCACCGAGGACCAACAGAACCCGACATCCTCACGGAACTGGCAGCTCGCTCGCTGCAGCCAGTTCATCGACACCTTGCGCTCGGCGTTTAGGCGAGCGCTGCCGCGACCGTTGCCTGTGCGTGAATAGAGGCGGTTAGAAAGTAAGGGACGTTCAGGTCGTCGGCTGTGACGAGCAGCTCGATCTCTGTACAGCCAGCAATCACCCCGCTGGCCCCTTCGCTGACGAGTTCGTCGATGACTTTGAGGTACGCGTCCTTCGATTCTGGGCGAAAGACGCCCTGCACTAGCTCGTCGTAAATGACGTCGTGCACGATGGTGCGGTTGGGCTCGTCAGGCACGAGGACAGTGAGGCCGTGGTCTTCGAGACGTTTCCGGTAGAAGTCTTGCTCCATCGTGTAGCGAGTTCCGAGAAATGCGACCGTTGTGAGATCCGCCTCGAGCACGGCTGTAGCTGTTGTGTCCGCGAGGTGGAGGAACGGCACGGTGATCGCGTCTTCGATTGCGGGTGCCACGACATGCATGGTGTTCGTGCAAAGGACGATCAAGTCAGCACTGGCATCTTCGAGACACCGAGTGTCCTGGGCCAAGAGTTGACCCGCCGTATTCCACTCGCCACCAGATTGCAGCGCTCCGATCGCGGCGAAGTTGTAGCTCCGAATAAGTAGATCGGCCGAGGCCGTTCCTCCGAGCTCACGGCGGACACCTTCATTGATGATGCGCTCGTACTCGATCGAGCTCTCCCAGCTCATTCCCCCGAAAAGGCCAATAGTTTTCACCGTTCGTCTCTCCTTTTAAGTGCAGACTCTAAGAGCCCAAGAATGGTGGCTGACGCAACACCGTTGCGTTCGTACACTGGCCGCACGTCTTAAACGAAATGAGACCTCATGACCGCAGAAACGAAACGAACTCGGACCGCACGGATCAAAGTGCACACAACCTCCGACGATCGAACGAGTTTCACACTCAACGCTGACGCCCGCACGGCGTGGGAAGCCATCAACGAGCGCCCACCCCGAGATCTACCTGGTCTGCGCTCATTGATGGATCGGCCCTCGCCATTCGTTGACGGGTGAAACCCAACTACGGTGCGTGTAGTGAGAGTCGTCCGAGCCTCAGAATTCGTTGGCCAGCAAGCATGGGATTCTGATCATCTGGCGACAATCGACGGCGCGACCGTGCGGCTCCACTGGACAGATGAGCCCTACGTATGGCATGTCAACGACGGCGAAGAGATCTTCGCAGTCCTCGACGGGGCGTTCGACATGCACGTTCGTGATGATGGAGTCGAAACGGTGCACAGATTGGAAGTCGGCGACGTCATGTACGCCGGTGTGGGCACCGAACACGTTGCCCATCCGATCGGCCCGAGTCGCGTGCTGGTCGTTGAGCGCGCTGGCTCAATTTAAACCAACCAGATTGCTACGGGCGAACTAGGGCCACTTGCTGTGGTCCGGCTGGGTCTACGTCGTGCCGGTCTGGCGCGAGTGGACTGGCGAGGCGTTCTACCTCGTCGGCTGAGAGCGATCCCGATGGGCGTAGTAGTACCAAAACGATGAGATTGGAAGCGGCCTGAGAATGTGAGACGCTATTGCTCGACACCCCATCGCGACAGCGGGGACGACAGGCCAGAGACAACATCTCGACCAACCGGCCGATACGAGTCGACGAGCGTTACCGACGGCAGTGGCTCGTTCCCTACCTCGGGCGACTTCGGTTGTGGCTTCGGAAGCTTCGCGGCTTTTGCCTGGTAAGCCACGAGGTGTTGGAGGACATCCCCGTAGAAAGACTCAATAGCGTCGATCACCGATTTAGCGAAACCAGGGCTTCGCCCCGACCTTCGATTCACTCCCAGCTCGCTTCGCGCGACGAGCTTGAACTTCACAGGGTTTTTCTTGTCCTTGCCGATCAGAACTGCAGCGCGCTCGCGAACCTCGCTGAGGCTGGCATCGATCCCCCTATGAGCATTCTTCGTGTACGCCTCGATAACCAGCTGATCCGGTGCATCCTTTAATTGATTAACTAACCAGCCAATTCGACCACGTCCGCCCTTGTCCTTCGGAGCGGTGACACCAACCGACATGACGCTCTGTCGCGCCTTCAGGTCGACGAGGATCTCTAGATCGCCGATTGTGTCTGGTATTCGAAGCACGCCTTTGAGTTTCGCCGAGGCGACGAGGGAAGCGACAAACGTCTTTGCACGCAGTGCCGGGTTCGATCGTTGCGCCTGAGGAATCATTTCCACGACATCACGGCCAATGTCCGCTCCAAGCTTCAGTGACGAGTAACCGAGCAGCTGATCCCATCGCTGTGCGATGTCGTCTACCCCGTCGCTTCGCTTCGTCAGCGTTCCTTCGCGGCATGCATCACGGATCGCCACCCAATTCTCACCCATATCGTTGAACTTCACCGTCCCTGACGCCGAATGTTCGAGGTAACGAATGAGTTCGCCCAAAATCCAGGACTGTTCTGGGTCGTCTATGCCGCAATGGATCTTCTCCATGACGGCCGTCGTGAGGATTCTGGTCCAGCTCACGTGATGTAGGGCGACCTTCGAGTTGGACTGAACCTTTACACCGGTTGGGTGTACACCTGGCGTCGGCGAGATCTCGTTGGAGATTGTTAGGACGCAGTCGTACTTCTTGTCGCGTGCAACATCTATGTACGACTCGATCTGCTGCGCTTCGAGCTTGGAGGTACCGGTCTTCACCTCTACGAGGACTACGTAGGGGGCATTGGAACCGTAGGTGACGCGGATCAGGCCGTCTGGACGCACGGTCTTACCTGAGGGAAGGTCGAACGAGGTCTCGATGAAGGTCTCGATGCGAGCCTTCTTTGCCTGGCTCGCTTCAAGCGGGCTCAGAAGCGCCTTTGAGAACGGGCGGACCACCCCGAGCACTGCGAGCAGCGCTGAAGTCGCCCTCTGCTCAGCTTCGGCTTGGCCAGATGTACCCGTTACCGATATCAGTCGAGCTTCTTGCCAGTTCGCCATGGTTCGTCCTCTCACCAAGTTGCGCTACATCCTAAGTGAAGTAGAGATGGCGCATCGGAGAGGGGTTGACCTCTACTTCGTTGGCTCGTTGGCGAGGGGTGGAGGTCCGAGATTGATCCCGAGAGCGCCGGCCGCATTCGCGAGCTGGTCGGCACTACGCCGGTCGCCGAGGAAACGGACGAGCTCTTCCTGGCGAGGTTGTCCGAACGCGAGCCGGTAACTGACGAGCCCATCGATGAGGCGTTGTAGTTGTTGATGTTCCCTGCTCATCGGCAGCATCGGGACCCGTCGTTCGATCTTTGCGCCTTGACCGTCGGGGTTGAATACCCAGTACGGCACGATCTCCGAACCGTCGTTACCAGGCATCTTCGACGCGAATTCAAACGCGGCCGCCCACGGGTCAGCATCAGGCGATGCCAGAGCCTGCTCTCTAGTGTGCTGAGCAACGTTCTTGCGTACTGCGTGGCCCTTGAAACGGTGGACCCGTCCTTCGCGTTGCTCGAGGTCGACAGGGTTGGAGGGCAGATTCCAGTGCACGACGGCATGGCAGTACTGATGGAAGTCAAGCCCTTCCTGGCCGACCGAAGTTGTTGTCATGACGAACGGCCAGAAAGGTGAGTTAAATGCCAGTCCGATCAGGTCCTTGCGTTTAAGGCTCTGGTCGTCGCTGTACTGCCGGTCGCCGAACCGCACCGCGTAGCGGGCCCGCAGGCTGAGATGCTCGAACTCAAGCGACCCGTTGACTGCTCTAGGGATGTCGGTTCGGTAGTCGACTGTACGAACGCTGAGCACCGCCGCGATGTCGGCGGCAATGCGCTTTGCCGTCTCGTCGCTGTCGCCAATGACATGGCGCCAGCCCCGGAGGACATGGACGTATTCGTCGAGAACGGCTTGGAAGTTGCCATCGATTCCATGGTCGATGACCAAGCGCCAGTAGTCACGATCTGGATAACGGCGGCGCAGCATGGCGGTCACGTCGGCGGTGTTGAGCAGCGACCGCACACCCCACGTCACACGGGCCGCCGCCGTCATCAGGCCGTGGACAACGTCGGTATCGCGAGGAAAGTGGCGAAGGAGGCTTCGCAACGCGGTAGTCCCCGGCCCTGCGATAGCAATCTTGGCCAGGACATCTACGAGGTCGGAGGGTGGTGATCGCAGCTCCTCGGGATGGTCGGCGAGGCGTCGGAGCTCCTTTACGTGGGCGGAGAGCCCGTCACTTGCTCGCGCCGGCTCCCAGAGATCGTTCGCTCCATTATCGAGCCAGCGCACTTCGCGCTGGTGATCCAGCCACGTTTGCGCGACGGCATACCAACGCCGGTCGATCTCTCCTGCAGTGCTGCTGCCGGCGGTGATCTTCGACAACAAAGGCTCAATCACTTCGCGAGCCTTCCGGAGCTGCATGTCGGCGGTTGGGCAGGACGCGACCAACTCTCGGGGGTCAACATGGGTGGCCAGTGTGTAACAGGGGTAGAGGAGCGCCATGGATGTCAGCGAGGCGGGCCGGCCGTCGACGACGCTGAGCTCGATCAGCCCACTGGATCGATCGCCGTAACCCTTGCTGTGCTCGTGTTCGTGTTTGCCCCTGCTCCCCTCAAAGGCCCTGCGTTCAACTTCGTAACTGACCAAAGCGGCCACCGTCTTGGGAACGACATTCCAGGCCGAGAAGACGAGCCGTTTCGTGAACTCCCGAGCCGCGGAATTCTCGTAGAGACTTCCCGTTTTGCCTCCCGCTTTGTAGTACGGCATAGCCGGCGGTAACCAGAGCATCTCCCAGTGCCCGGGTTCGACAACGTCGGCGACCATGCTGCGCAGTCGAGCGTTCCTCGGATCGATTTGCTGATACTGCTCCACCTCTCGCGGATCAAGAAAGCGTTTGGCATCCCGGAAGAAGTCGACCACGTCGGGACTGGGTGGATCGTCTTCGTCCTGAAGCAGCTGCTTGAGCTTGTAACCCTCCATGAAATTAACGAGATACGGCGCCGACTTCCACATCTCCACCGGATCACTGAGACCGAGTGTGGTGGAAAGCTCTGCGATGCGAAGATAGGACCGAACATCGTCCGACTCCACGGCCACGTCCGGCATCTCGACTCGAGTCAGCATTCCATTGCGGTCGGGGGTTGACGCGAGCCGCTCAGTGCGAACCATCACCTTACGGAGCCGCCTCGCGACGTCGTTCGAGGCCGCCTTCGCCTCTTCAAGACTCTGATCATCCGACCCGTAAAACAACGAGCGCCGAACCCGTCGAAGATCATGGCTCAATGCGTCAACCTCCGCGTCGGGGTCAGCCGCACTGTCCATCAGAAATCTCGTCGTACGTAAGAAGTCGGCGTGATGGTCATCACCGTCGGCATCGAGGTTGTGGGTATACATCCGGTACGGCGTCGCCGACAACAACAGCACACGGGTCGCTTCGACGTTGGCTTTTGATTCGAAATTGAACAGTCGCCGTTCAAGTCGACGGTTCCGGTCTTCGTCGCCGCCCGCGGTGTCAAGCAGCTCGGCAAAGCGTTGGAACTCGTCGAGAATGATCAAGTCGGGCTGCAGTGATTCGAGGCCGACCTTGGCAAGCACCATTCGTAGGCCACTGATGAGGTGGTTCCTCGGTCGGTGATATTCGAGGTCGTACTTCTTCTTCGGGTACCGGTAATGGTCGAAGAGGCTGCGCATCTCGGTCCAGGTCCAACGCTCACCTTGCTCTACCCGTTCCTTGTCATAGGCCCGGAGTTCCCTGCGAAACAGCTCGACAGCGGCGGTCGAGAGCTTCTTGTCGAAGTCATTACAGAGCCAGTCGAAGTCGTATTGGACTCGTTTCTCGCTTACTCCTGCGGTGAAGAAGCGCTGCTGGCCTGAGCCGGTCATTAGGTCCTCTCCCCAGACTCGACGAAGCATCACATATAGGAGGACACGTTCCTTGTAGCTGCCCGAGCCGCCCCAGAAGTTGAAGGATGTGCCAGGTGTGAGGGGGATGATGTTGATACGCGTGTCGTTGTCGTCCGCTTCGAGTTTCGCAGCCCGAAGTGGCAGCAAAGTCAACCGGCTGTCGCTGCGGTCTTCCACGTCGCTCGCGAGATCGCTGAACTTGTTGATGTTCTGACGAGCAATCGACTGGTTGGAGCAGATGTAAACGATGTCGATTCGATTGTCACCCTTTGCCACGAGGTGGTCGATGGTCTTGGCGATCACGGCGCGGGCGATCATGGTCTTGCCGAGACCCACCTCATCGGCCACCAAGAACCTGTGGGTGGGGTCGTGGTCGCCGTACATACGCTTGAACGCCCATTCGGCCGTCGCCCGCTGGAACTTCTTGAGCTCATCCATCACCCCCGGCGCTTTAGGCACGTAGCCGGTCATCACCACCGCTCAGCGGCCACGACCCGGATGGGCTCCCAAATGTCGAGCATCCCGGGAGGTAGAAAGTCGGAGTCGTCGCCCAGACTCTCGACGAGCTCGGCGATCGGTCGCAGCCGGTTGGGGTCGATCCTGAGAATGCGCAACATTTGCTCGAGGACCGGTGCAGTATCCACCCTCGTTTGGCCGCTTCCATTCGTTCCAGAGGCCTCAACCTGTTCAAGCAGTTGGCCGATCTCGAGATCACTCATCGATTCATCGGCCAACAAGTACAGCAAGTAGCGAATGAAGCGCTCGGCATTCCCGATAAGAGCCTTGAGCACGAGCTGGTCACGATCCTTCGGCACACCGTGAAGCACAGCGGGCACGACAAACGAGCACTCGTCGTCGCCATCAACCAAACGGATCCCCAGGAACGCGGTAAGCGATTCGAGCGAGAGCGTGAAGACGGCACCGACCCTGCCGGCCTCATCGAATAGCGGCACCTCCTGGCTAACCGTGATCGGGAAGCAGTAGGCCGACACTCCAGTCGGAACTTCGACTTTCCCGCCGCGATACGTCACAGTGAACTGGTCGTCTCTGCCGTCAACATCCGCGTCAAACCGCAGGGCACCAATCGAGTGCCGGAGCTGGTCAAGACGTGACATCGGCTCCACGGAGCCGTCGTCGGCAAGGGCATCGGGAGTGTAAGAGACGAGCAGATCGCGAAGAGACGCTTCGCCAGAAGATTGACGCTCGTCGTCGACAAGCTTCGAGCCGATAATCGCTTCGACGCCGAGCACTGACCGTCGCCCGTCAAGATCGGCGAGCACCTCAACATTGCTCTTGAACGCAGCGGTTGTGGCGTTGGCCGATCCGAGCAGAAGGTGCGATTTGCGCGATTTGTCGTAGCAGTAGACCTTCGCGTGCAGGCCATAGAGCGTCGTATCGGGCGCTCCTATCTCAGATGTCTGCACAACCGACTCGTCTCGGTCATCGGCTGCCGCATCGTCCAGAATAAAAGTGTCGAAGCGTCCGAGCACGTTGGGAAGCGGATCCATCGACTCCGCTCTCGAAACCAGAGTCGCTTTGATTTTGGCCTGCGGGAGAGCATTGAGGCACGGTCCACTGAGAAACGGTGAAATCACCAACAGCCGGTCGACCTCGGTAGGAAACGGTGTGACGCCGGTTTCGTGGCCATCGATACCAAACGGGTGAATGCTAAGCGAGTCTGTTCCCTCGGGAAGAACGAAGCTCGCTGTCTTGATTTCAGCAGCGAGTTGTTCGAGCTCTTCGTGCCGACTGGTAGAAATCTTCTGTGTCGTAATCTCGGGCAAGGCGCGGATCAGCTGCGAAAGCCCCGAGAGGTCTGCTCGCTCGTCCGTCTCATCACGGCTGTCGAGGCGGAGAACGACGTCCCATGAACGATCCCCGGTGATGTTTCGGCTGGCGATGATGACACGGTGTCGTTGAGCTCCACTCTCGGCGTCGACGTAGCGGAGGACCCAAAACTTCGGATGGAAGACGCCGCCGCGCTGCGGGGTCACCGCGGCGACTGATCCTTCTAGGAAAGCGAACAGTCGATGGTTGTTAGGCACCGACATCTGGCCAGCCTGGTGCACGACGAAGATGCGCTTCGCGTTACGCCGGACCGAGTCGAGCAGCGCCAGTGCATCGAGTTGGGCGAGGTCCTCGACATCAACGGTCTGGAGTGCAAAAGCGGCGGGTGCGGCGAGGAGAGTTTCGAGATCAAGCGAATAGGTCGCGCCCAAAGCGAAGTCGAGTCGGTGACCGGACGGCGGCCGAAGAGCGTCGGTGAACGTGAGACGGTCGTCGGGATGCAGCATCAGGCCAACGCCTTGGCGATGTCGCCCAGGATTCGAGTGGCCGGCTGCCATCGGTAGCCGAGGTAGCCGGTACCGAAGGGCTGCCCGATCCAGGTGTCGAGCGCTCGTCCGTAGCTCAAGCGGGCGAGCGAGCCCTTGAGCCAGCGCTCGGTCTCCTGGATCTCTCGGTGGAGTGAGTCAGCCTGTTCGAGATCGTCGGCGTGGGCGTGGCAGAGCTCAATGAGTCGGGCGATGCTCCCCTTCCTCGGTGCAGAGATGGAGTGGCCCGGATCGGCGAGCTCCCAGAACGTATCGAGTTGCACAACCCACGCGTCCAGCGCGGGGAGGAGAGGCAGGCGATCAATCCGCCACTGCTCGAGTTCTTCCTCGGCCGCTGCTTCCACTTCTGGTGCGAGTGGATGATTCGAGCGTTGCGCCAGGAGGAGGTTGTAGAGCGCTCGAGCGGGCTGAATCGCGAGAGCGAAAAGTTGGGCGTGGCGAATCAGATCGCGTTGCTTATTGGGGAGGGCATCGTGCGGGAGATGCCAAATGTCGGGCTCGGCAAAGAGGGCGGGATTTCGGCCAGCCAACTGGGCGACCAGTGTGTCGGGCTGAGAACGGCGAATCGAGTTGACCAGATAGGTCGCCTCGTCTTCGGTCAAGTCGAGATCAGTCTCTTCATAGAGATCACTCGGAGGATCAGGCAGGACCGGATCCCAGGTGGCGAGCGGGGTTCCAATGACATTGCCGTCGTCATCGCGGTGATCGGCATTTCGATGCCAGTAGAGGCTGGAGAGGCCTCGTCGGTAGTCGGCCAGCGAGCCGTCGATCGAGCGGATGCGGTAGGTGCCAAGCCCGCCCCAGTAAACCTCAATGGCGAGCCGCTTGAGGTTGGCCCGCGCCTGGGACCCGATCACGCCATTGTCCTCGCCCGCCTTCACAAGGCGATCAATAAGCGCTATCTCAAGCGCGCGGTAGCGTCGGCTGAAGTCGGCCGAGCTGACACGTTTATCCTCGAGCCGTTGGCAGAACCAGGGGATGAAGAAGAAGTAGCGGGCCCGGGTTTGGATTGTGCTGATACCAGGAAAGAGTTGCTCGCTGATCAAGTCGCGCACGATGCCGATCCCGAGATTGTCGACCGACTGACGGTCGCCGAACGCCGAAATCAGCTCGCGCATTCGTTGACTGTCCTTGGCGCTGTGATCAAGCCAGCCGACCGACGATTCGGCGACATAGTCGGTCATGAAACTGGACGCCTGTCAGACATCGAATAGATCCAACCATCCGTGTTCGGCGCCAGCGGCAATAAGTAGTGGCCCGACATGAACATCTAGTCCCAGCCCTCAATGCTCACATCGACTGCGTTTCGCCAGTCGTTCATCTGGCGCCTTGAAAGGTGTCAGAACTCATACACACAGTATGACTAGAGGTGTGACATTCTCCGGGGAGATCACTTAAACCGGCTCAGTTCCCGAGACGTGGTCATGCTCTTCGCCAGGATTTCGGGTTAATTTCAGTGAATGCCGTTGGCCGTCCGCGCCGAGTGCCCGCCAACTAATAGCGGCAACACAACAACAGGTCTGTCAGCCACGGGGGCCGATCAAGTTCTCAGCTGCGATCCAGTGACGCGGATCGCCAGATTCCATCAGGTCCAAAGCAACTGCAGCACGTGGCGCCAAACGTGAATTCCCATTTCCAATCGCCGCATGGCCAATGATCTCAGACCAAACCTCGTCGGGCACTACCCGGAGTGCCACGCTCCCGAGCTGGTCCGGCACCGCAGCTACTAACGAGTCAAGGTGGCCGTGTAGTTCTGCTGGGATGTAGAGGTCTGCGCTTGCATCGTTTGGCTGTAGAAGCTCACCGAAACCAACCGCAGCGACCACTCCGCTCACGAGCACGTCATCGCGCCGCGACAAATAATCGACAGAAGCGGCGCTTATCTCAAAACGGTGTACCTCTCCCCTGTTTCGATAGCGACTTACATTCGACAAGTCGACATCACCTACGGCGATCTGCTCCCACACACACCGGGCCCTCAAAGGACGACCACGGCGGTTCGAAACCTGACGACGAGCATCAACCGACTCGCGCGGAACTGCCCACGCATTCCCGAAACGGACGCCCGGCAAATCGCCAGCTATTACCAATTGACGAACACGCTCAGATGACACGCCAAGAAGCACCGACGCATCAGCAAGGGAAACAAGATCTGAAGCCATTTGACTAATATATAGGAATACTCCAATATTTATAGGCGAACGAAGGTTAGCCCTCCAAGGACTCCCGCGATGCGCGACTACACCCGTCCCGACAGGCGGTAGGCCCAGCCCACTCCACAGGCTGGACATGGAGAAAGATTGAAAAGCCGTGACTTCGGCGCCAGCCTGTTGGAGCTTCGAACTGCGTGGCTCTGCTACCTCTCAGCAGTCAATAGACGCTCAAACGCGGCAGGAGCAATGACGGGCGGTCGTTGCTCCTGCCACTCAAGCAGGTCTTTGTCGCCCGTAACAATGAAATCAGCCGCGTGTGTACGGGCTAGCGCTACGAGGTAATCATCGTCAGGATCGCGAGTAGCAGCCTGAATCTCTTGCGGATCAGCTACGGTTTCAGCAACACGTCGGATTGTCGCCAGGTACAGCTCCGCCAAAGCTGGCTCAATCCGTTTCCGCAGTTTTGGTCTACCCAACACATCTTCGACTTCAATGAGCAGCGCCGGACAGACCAAGACGTCTAGATGTCCTTGGTCTAACCATGCCCTAACAATGCGATATGACGGTCCAGCTTGGATCCCAGCAGAGATGAGCACATTCGCGTCAAGAACCACTCTTGCGATTGGCTTTAACGTGCCCGTCGGTTACGCCTCACGGAGCCGACCTCTTCGACAGCGAGCTCCATGGCTTCTTCGTCAGAGAGATCCGAATTCGTCGCGACGTTCGCCGTAAGCCCTTCACGGGCACGCCGTGTGAAGTACTCCCATGCCGACTGGCGACTAATACCGAGTGCCTCACCAATCTGTGCCCAGGATGCCCCTATGTCACGAGCTGCAACGACCTGTTTCCAACGCAGTTCATCGAGCTCAGCTTCCGAGCTGGAGAGCTCACGTAAGGCGTCGAGTGGCTCCGTCGCTAGCGAGTCAGCAGCTATCAAACTCATGACGTCAGGATACCCTGACAACAGAGTGTGTGCAACCCGTGTCGATTGCGCTGTGGTGTCACGGACATTTCCGGTTGTTCTTTAACATATGTCGATGCTTGACTTGAAGCCCAGTTGTGAGTGTTGCGATATCGATCTTCCTCCCGATTCGCCACACGCCCGCATATGCACGTTTGAATGCACCTACTGCGCTAACTGCGCCGACGAGATGCACGGGATCTGCAAGAACTGCGACGGCAACCTCGTCGACCGACCTATTCGCCCAACACAACACCTTGCCGACAATCCGCCCTCGACAGTACGCGTCTTCAACCCACACAACTGCCCCGCCCACAACCACCCACCAAGCGCCGACAGCTGACATTCAGATCACCATCGCGCCGCTCGCCGGACCGAGACCGCTGGACAGTTCCACGTTGGGTGTCGCCGGGACATGTGGATGCCGGTGAAGAGCTGCTCGCTGATCAAGTCGCGCACGATGCCGATTCCGAGATTATCGACCGACTGACGGTCACCGAACGCTGAAATCAGCTCGCGCATTCGTTGACTGCCCTTGGCGCTGTGGTCAAGCCAACCGACCGATGATTCGGCGACGTAGTCCGTCATGAAACCGTCCGTAGCTTCTACCCGCTCACCAACGAAGCCACTGCTGCACACTGAGTTGCTTCTCATTTGCTGTCGTCTCCTGCACCGGCAAGTTCTCTTGTATGAAATTGTTGCCACGCCGTGGCGAGCTGTGTACACTTTCATACATGGAGAAGTTAACTAGCGCACTCCCCGCCGCGTTTACTCACGCGGACGCACTGCGCGCTGGCCTATCAGACCGGAGCCTGTACCAGATGCGTAACACTGGCGAAATTGAGCGTCTCGCCAGGGGCATCTACATCAGGCCAGGCCTCCAGGCTGATCTCGACCTCATCGAGCTCGCCCTTCGCAGCCCACGAGCGACGCTCTGCTTCACTACCGCTCTTGCACGCCACAGTCTCAGTGACGACATTCCTCCTACGATTAACGCAGCGATTCCTCGCTCGCAACGAGCGCCAAGAACAACAGCGCCAGTCACTTGGCATCGATTCAATGATCAGACGTTTGACATCGGACGCGAGCACCTCTTGCTAACCGACAACCTCTCCATTGGTATCTACTCGCCAATACGGTCGATCATCGACGCCTATCGCCTTCGCCATTTGTATGGCATCGACCAAGCCCACGACGCGCTCAAGAAATGGTTACGCATCCGAAGTAACCAACCGACTGAACTTCTCGCGATGACAAAAGACTTCCCCGCCGCTGAACCAACGATCCGCACCGCGCTCCAGACACTGCTGTGAATCCACGACCGGACCGCTCCACGACAGCTGGAGTCGCCTACCTCGACCTTCGCAAACTTGCATCCGACACCGGTCGTCCAACCGACGAACTCCACCAGCTCTACGTGCTCGAGGGATTCCTCGACCGGCTAAGCCAGTCAGAACACGCCGACCGCTTCGTACTCAAAGGCGGGGTGCTGCTTGCCGCCTACTCGACGCGTCGTCCGACACGCGACATCGATGTCGCCGCATCCGGTGTCCTTGGCAACAACAAAACCGTCCACACTCTCACTAACGAAATCTTGGCTATCCAGGTTGATGACGGCCTTGAGTTTGATCTCGACGCGACTCAAGTTGACCTGATCCGCGAAGACGAGCAATATCCGAACCTTCGAATCAAGATCAAGGGAGCTCTCGCCACTGCCCAAATCCACTTTCACATCGACGTCAACATCGGAGACCCAATATGGCCCGAACCCCACCAGATCGAACTTCCCCGCCTACTCAACACTCCCCCACTACATCTCCGCGGTTACGCGGTTGAGTTGATACTTGCTGAAAAGATCGTCACAGCGCTCCAACGCGGCACCGCCAACACCCGATGGCGCGACTTCGTTGACATTGCCAATCTCGCTACCGTCGACCTCGATCCTGCCACTCTCTCCGAGGCGATCAACCGGGTCGCAAAGCACCGCCAAACCAAAGTCCAGCCTCTCGAACACGTGCTTGCCGGCTATGCCAATCTCGCACAAGACCGCTGGGCTGGCTGGCGTCGAAAACAACAGCTCACCGACACTCCCGAAAACTTCTCCGACCTGCTCGAGCAGGTCATCGCATTCAGCGACCCATTCCTAACCACCGCTTAGCAGCCTTAACGATCACCCGATGACGTTCGCGGCGCAGTTTTCGCATGGCTCCCAAACAACCACGACTACTGAGGAGGAGATCAGACCATGCGCGTTGAACAGTTGAGCATCGACAGGTTACGCGGCATCGGTGTAGTGGTTCTGCGACTACGCAAGCGTGTGGCGTTAGTCGGCGCGACTCGCTGGGCCGTGTGGTTCCCCCCACTGCCATGCCAATCTCCAGTCGCACGCCAGAGCTCATAGTGAAACAACCACACGCATACCCATGGCAACACTGTCACTTCGATGCGATCATCGTGGCTCCATTGTCCCGGCTGGTAGAGACACAGACTGCCGTCCTGGTAGATGTGAGGAAGCTTGCCCTTATCGTCGGGAACCAGCTTGGGCTGGCGAACGAACACTGCAGGATGGCACGGTGGCCGATACGTAAGTTCGACGCGGTAGACGACACTGACCTCGCTCGGTTGCAGATTACCAATCCATCTAAGTCTTCCCGCCCGCAGCACCGCTCGCCCATCCGGATATAGCAGGCCGAGGCGTTTGGCGGTACCAGCCAGTCGGGCAAGCCGGTTATTCGCCATAGAAGTCATGTCGCTGCACGGGACGCGTGGACGGTGATGTCGTGATCCGGCCCGCAGCGGTAACACCTAGTGTTCCACTCGCACTGGCTGCCGCGTAGATCGATCCCACACTGGACACCGCGGCCTGTACCGGCGGCTTACCGAACGCGCTGGTGAGCGCTTCTATAGTTACGTTGAGACCGACTGGCTTATTCCATTGGCCGGACTGATCGCCAAGCTGCTTAACCCAGTCGTCGAAATGATCTTTACGGTCGGGGTTGGTGTTCCACTTGTCGGCAAAGTTCTCCTCCACGTGTGCCGGGTTCGGGACCCACCATTTCCCATCACGGAGCTCGATGTGCTCCTGAAGCATGGTTGCGACCTTGCGGTATGCGGTGTGGAGATCCTGATCTCCTCCGTAGGCCCGCGTGGCCAAGGTCGTGATCAGGATCGAAGCAGGCTTGTCGTCGGGATGCTTCGAGAAAAAGAAGTCTCGATGAAGCTTGAGGAGTTGAACAACGCGCTGCAGGGTCGTGCGCACCAGCCATTGCGGGACGTCTTCGATGTCCCGCTTGAGCATCTGCGCCAGGTGAGCCCTTCCCGCAACCTCGGCCTCGCCCATCTCGGTCCAGAACCAGTCGGCATATCCAATCGGGTTACTGTGCTGCCATTCGCGAAGGTCTCGATCCGACAGTAGGATGGCTTCCTCGGCGACCTCCTCGTCAGGGATCACGGGCAGGACGTCCATGTGGAACGCGTCGCGTTTATAGATCAACGCCCAACATCTCCCCTTCTCTTCCAGTCTCGGATTCCCGTTGGCGGCACCCCGCTCTGAGGTGTAGGCCAACAACAACTTCCCGGCCTGCTCACGGAGTTGCTGTTGGGTGATCGAGGTCTTGGCCAGGGGTCGCAAGAAGACGAGGTCAACATCAAAGTCGTGACCCACGGTCGGACGCAACACCGTTCCTAGTCGAAACGAGCCTTGAGGATAGACATCAGAGTCGCCAATACCTTGGTCGACGAGCCAGCGCGCGAGATCCTCGTACCGGCGCACGGCTAGCTCGTACTGCTCCGATGAGATATCGAGGCCGTCGACCATGGTGGTGAGGAGCCTTGAAATGATGGTGTCGGAGTCAGGAGTGGTCATCATCGGATTCCTTAGCTGTAATGGGGTTGATAAGGCTGCGTAACGTGTGAGAAAAAGCTGGCAAGCGCTGGTGACCGGGTTCGGCTCTCGGCGTGTGCTCGCCCGATGAGATCACGTGGCGACACACCATCAAGGGAATGGAGGCCTAGCGGGGTTGGCACATCGAAGCGAACAAAATTATCTCGACCAACTATGAGTTGGGCATGGCTCGTTGCCGCCTGCGACTGGCCACGCAAGACAACGTCGAGGCCATCATGGCGCCAAGCAGCAAGCCCCCCTCGGTCGAGCCTGGTGTGGCGTTTACGAAGTTCGGTTGTCGTACCCACGCTAAGTACTCGGATGCCGTCTCGATGGCCACCAAGTCGATCAAAGCATTCGGCGACCCCAACCAAGGCCGGATTGTTGGCCCACACACCGCCATCAATCAGTCGTTGCCCACGGATAGATGCAACCGGCAGATAGGTTGGAGCGGCGGTCGTCGCAAGGGCCACATTGACGACCGTTTCTCGCCAGTCGCGACGAAGATCTCGGTGATGAGGTGTGCGGAACAAGTGCACGTGATCCGCAGCAAGGTCATACGCCGGGATCGCGAGCCGGACACGAGACTTCCCGAGGACGGCCTCGCCGAACTGTTCCTTGAGCACGCACCGCAAACCCGCGGGGTCGTATCGCGGGCCTGTCATAGCGCGAAGCACACCTCGCCGTCGTTTCGGCGGGAAGATGGTGTCGCCATGCTTCAGATAGATCGAGAGCATCTCCGCCGGGGTGATGTCAAATCCTAATCCCAGCGCGAGGAGACCACCCGTCGAGGTCCCGACCACGAGATCGAAGTGATCGGCAACTGAGACATCAAAGTCTTGTTCCCACGCGGCCAGCGCGGCGGCAGCGAACATTCCGCGTAAGCCCCCGCCGTCGAGAGACAGAATTTGCAGTAATGGCCCGCGTCCGCCGAGTCCTCCGGCGGGCACAGCAGTGACACTCGGGTCAGTCGCGTACATGGGGGCCTTTCTTACTTGTTATTGCAAGGCGGGAACGGTTCATTTCCTGGCGATAGCGTCTGCGCCGCGGATCCGCCCGTCGGAACGATGAATAACCACTAACACTGCACCGAATCTCAGGTTGATGCTCTGCGCTCGCCACCGGCGCAGTCGAGATCGCACGAAGAAGATCATTACGACGAAAGCGGCGGCAATAAAGTGGCCCGAGATGAACATCTAGACCCCAGCCCTCAATGCTCATATCGACTGCGTTTCGCCAGGCCCTCCGCTGGCGCCCCGGTTAGCCAAGGTGTCTAACACTCATGCACCAGTATGACTAGAGGGTGTGACATTCTCCGGGAGACATCACCTAGACCGGTTCGCTTCCCACGGCACGGTCACGCTCCAGCCACGATTTCGGGCTAACTTCAGCAAATGCCGTTGGCCGTTCGCGCCCATTGCCAGACACCGAGACAGCAGGAAGTACATGGCTGACGAGCTCGACGCCCTTTTGACGCGAGTTGACGACGAGGCGCTACGTCGAAACCTGGCAGCACAGATCACCAAGCTCCGGCAGAAGCGCCAGTTTGGGCTGGTTTTCGAGGAGCACATTCCCGAACTTGTTGCACTCCCCCAACACAGCATCCGACGCGGCTCCAAGGTCGTTCGCCGAGGTGAAGAAACTCACGGCGAGCCGCGAGTCGTGCTCAAAGTAGCCAACGGGATAGCCACGCTTGGGGGGGGGGAGGGGGACCAAAAGGCGCCAACCGATGAGCTGGTAACAGTCGCAGAGTTCGGTGAGCCGATCTACCCCGGCATCAAACGGCTCGGCTCGATCGACCGCGGAGGCGATAAGCCCGCGCATGTAGTCATCAAAGCCGAGAACTACCACGCCCTCGAAGCGCTGCAGTTCACTCACGCTGGCAAGGTCGACTGCATCTACATCGACCCGCCATACAACACTGGTGCTCGGGACTGGAAGTACAACAACGACTACGTCGATAAGGATGATGCCTACCGCCACTCCAAATGGCTCGCCTTTATGCAGCGGCGGCTACTACTAGCAAAGACGCTTCTCAATCCCGCGGCATACGCCATCGTCGTTACGAGCGATGAGAAGGAGTACCTGCGGCTTGGTCTCATACTCCAACAGATCTTCCCAGACTCGACGAGCCAGATGGTTTCGAGCGTGGTCAATCCGCCAGGAACCGACCGGCAGAACGAGTTCTCACGCACCAATGAGTACGTATTTGTTCTGACTGGTGGCGACTTAGTGATTTCCCCGATGCTGCCAGAGTCGAAAGAAGCAGAGCCAATCAGATGGAAAGGCCTTCGGCGCACGGACTTGGCATCTCGCCGTGGGACGTCAAAGGGCGGTGCTAACCAGTTCTATCCGATATACGTTGACATTGAGTCTCGGCGAATCGTTGACGTTGGTGACCCGTTGGAGCACAGCGTCGACCGTAGCTGCGCTCCCGACCGTGACGGTTGCGCGACCGTGTTTCCGGTACGTAACGATGGCACTGAGATGAACTGGGGGATTACCTCTGAGCCGCTCATGGGACGGTACCGCACTGGATTCGTGCGGGTTGGCAAGCATGACCCGCAGAAGCCCCAGCCATTCGCTATCAACTATCTCACGACGGGGTCAATTAGTGACATTCAAGATGGGAAAGCAGTGGTCAGTGGCCACAGCGAAACCGGCGCTGTGATCGCGCACTATCCCGAGGGTAAGAGCAGGATGCCTAGAACTCAGTGGGAATATCGATCGCATGATGCGCATCAACATGGCACCGAGATCTTGAAAGACCTGCTTGGCGACACTCGGTTCCCATTTCCAAAATCCCTCTATGCAATTGAAGACGTTCTGAGGATTCTCACGAGCTTGACCCCGAACGCAGTCATCCTTGACTTTTTTGTCGGGTCTGGAACGACACCGCACGCGGTTGCACGGCTCAACCGGCAAGACGGTGGCCATCGCCGCTCAATCTCGGTGACGAACAACGAGGTCTCTGCCGCTGAGGCAAAGCACCTCAGCTCGGACGGCTTCCGGGCCGGTGACCCCGAGTGGGAGGCTCTCGGGATCTTTGAACACGTCACGCGACCGCGTTTGGAAGCCGCTATCACAGGTCTGACACCAGGCGGCGAGCCGGTGAAGGGTGACTACAAGTTCACTGACGAGTTCCCGATGGCAGAGGGTTTTGAGGAGAACATTGAGTTTGTCGAACTGGAGTACCTCGACGCCGAAGTGGTGGAGCTGGATCATGCATTCGAGGCGATTGCTCCACTGCTGTGGATGCGGGCGGGATCCCTTGGTCCTGTGTTGACAGAGGCACACGAGAAGACTGGTAGGCGTAAGCCGTATGTGATGAGCGACCACTACGCAGTGCTGTTCAACCCGGATCGCTGGCGGAGCTTCGTGGAGAAGCTCGCTGAGTCAGTCCAACACGTGTTCGTCGTTACTGACTCCGCGTCGGAGTTTGTAAATGTTGTCGCGGAGTTGCCGGAACAGGTCGAAATCGTCCGGCTCTATGAGAACTATCTGTCAACGTTCGCGATCAACACAGGTTCGACAGCGCGATGAAGTTCGAACTGTTCGACTACCAGCGAGAAGCCGCTGTGGGTTGTTTGGAGGCATTGAAGCGAGCGCACCATGACCTCATCGGTGGCTACCGCTCGTCGTTTGCTCTCTCAGCAATCACGGGGTCGGGCAAGACGGTGATCGCTACAGCTGTGATCGAAGCAACCTTCCACGGCTCGGCCGATCTCGGCGCCAACGCTGACCCGCGAGCGTGCTTCTTGTGGGTCACCGACGACCCGGCCCTCAACAAGCAGACCCACAACAAAATGTTGGCAGCGTCTGACATGTTGAAGGTCAACCAGCTCTACACCATCAACAACGACTTCATGGACTCTCAGCTTTCGCCTGGCCGGGTCTACTTCCTCAACATCCAGAAATTGTCGAAGAAATCCGGTCTCGCCCAAGGGGCGAACAACAAGCGGCAATTCTCGATGTGGGACATCATCGCCAACACGATCACCGATGACCGCGTCGATCTATACCTAGTGCTCGATGAGGCCCACAAAGGTATGAAGTCACCACGAGAGCGCAAGACCATCGTAAAACGGATCATTGATGGCCAGAGAGGTACGAACCCACCAGTGCCAGTGGTTTGGGGCATCTCTGCGACGATCGACCGGTTCACCGAAGCAATGTCAGGACTCGATGACCGAAGCGAGTACCCGGCCGTCACAGTCGACATCGATCTGGTTCGAGCTTCAGGCCTAGTGAAAGACGAGATTGGCATTGATCAACCCGATGAGTCGGGCACATTCTCCACCACACTGCTCCGTGAGGCGGTCAAGTCCACGCTCGAATACGAGAAGCGCTGGGACACCTATGCGACGACCGAAAACGAACCGGTCGTCTTGCCAGTACTGGTCGTGCAGGTGCCAGACAAGACTACGGATTCAAAGCTGGCCGAGTTGGTGTCAGTGATCGAGGCCGAATGGCCTGATCTCGCACTTGACGCGATGGTCAACGTCTTCGGAGAACACGGGCCGATCACGTTGCCCACCCGGACAGTGCAATGGGTGTCGCCAGAGTCAATCCAATCAGATAACGACATACGTGTCGTGCTGGCCAAGACGGCGATATCCACCGGCTGGGACTGCCCTCGAGCCGAGGTTATGTACTCCGAACGCCCCGCGAAGGACGCAACCCACATCGCTCAGATTGTCGGACGCATGGTCCGTCAACCACTCGCCCACCGAATTGCGACCGACGACGCCCTCAATTCAGTGTCGTGTTACCTCCCGAACTTCAACCGGACCGCTTTGCGCACGATAAAAGCCGAGCTCGAAGGTCACGGCAAGAGCGGCAAGGATGGCAAAGTCGGGTCGACGGTCAGTCACGACCAGAAAACCTTCGAGCGAAATACCACTCTGCCAACGGAGGTATTTGACTTCGTCGAATCGTTGCCAAGTATCCCCACACCTGACACATTGGCCAGCCCTCTACGCCGCGCCCGCAAGCTTGCACAGCTCTTGTGCGACGACGTTGCGGGCACCGCTCTGATGGCTGACGCGGGCGAGCAGCTCACCAAGGCGCTCAACGCTGAACTCGATGGACAAGCAGCGAAACACGCTCAGTCGATCACTGCGAATGTCTCCGACCTTGAAACGATGGATGTTGCTACCGACGTGATCGGAGCTCAAGGCCAGGCCGTTGTTCGAACTACTCGTCAGATCGCAACCCATATGTCCGACCTTGACCGCGACACTCGCAAGATCATCCAGTCAATCAAAGAAGGTGCCGGCATGGACTACTACCGTCACCGTGTCAAGCTCGCTGGTGACGAAGCCGATACCTTGATGATCAGGACCGAAGTTGCGGCACTGTTTCTCGTCGCTGATGCCCTCGAGGCCCTTGACACAGAGGCAACCAAGTGGGTGAAAAAACAGCTCAGCGACAATGCCGTGGCTATTAAGAACACCACCGGCGGTACCCGCGACGCATACCGACGCGTCCAAGAGATGACCAACGCTCCAGAAGCGGCCAACATCGGCCTTCGCGACAACCTGGCCACCGCAACATCCTTAGCTACCGGACCATTACCTACTTTCACCAAGCACCTCTATGCGGACGAAGCCGGCGACTTCCCGGTGAAGCTGAACACGTGGGAAACACAGGTGATCGATACCGAGATCGCTCGCGAGACGACCGTTGCGTGGTATCGCAACCCTTCGCGAGCGACACCGGCGGCGCTGCGAATCGCCTATCAGAAAGACGACGATCGCTGGACGTCACTCCAGCCAGACTTTGTTGTCATATCTCGGCGTGACGATGGCACCCTCGCCGCCTCGATCGTCGACCCGCACGGAGACCACCTCTCCGACGCACGTAACAAGCTGATCGCTCTCGCCAACTACGCCGAAACACACGGCGATGACTTTGTGCGGATTGAGTCGATCACCAAGGCCAAGGAAGGGCTTCGTTACCTAGATCTAGCGGAGGAATCCGTTCGCAAGATCGTGCGCTCCTTCAAAGGCGCGGAAGTCACCGGTCTCTACGAAACCAACAGCTCGGCTCCCTACAGCACCGCTTCGTAGTAACAGCCTATTTTGCCTGCCGATCCGCTCAAGGTTTCTTGAACTGATTACTCGCGTATGAGGCTTCAACGCGTCCCTCTCATGCAAGATCACCATCTGTCCGCCAACTAATGGCGACAAAACCACAATAGGTCTGTCAACCACGGGCACCGATCAAGTTCTCGGCTGCGACCCGCTCGGAATCGCGAATCAGTAAGTGACCGTTGGGTGTTGCATAGCCCTCAACTCCCAAACGACATGCCTAGGCGCGTCTTCGCGCGCTCTGCCCTGGAACTTCTATGGTGTCGGAGGGGGGACTTGAACCCCCACACCCTTACGGGCACTAGGTCCTTAACCTAGCGCGTCTGCCAATTCCGCCACTCCGACTTGATAACGCGTGGCCGCTGACCTAAGCCAGCAGCAGACCCAAGATAAGCGTCGTGAAGCCAAACGTGACAGCTACGACCACGGTGATGCGACTCAGGTTCGTTTCTGCCACGGTAGAACCCGCAGCCGTTGAGCCAACGCTGCCGCCGAACATGTCGGAAACACCGCCTCCCTTACCGCTGTGCAGCAAAACCAGACCGATCATGGCAATCGCAGAAGCAATGTGGAAAAAGCCGATTATCAGAGCCAGCATCAGCTACAGGCTACTGGCCGACAGTCAGGGAATGGCGGGCTGTGCTTACCAAGTCGGGTGGGTCAACACTCCCCCGTCAACCACAAGATCGATACCGGTAATCCAACGAGCCAGCCCCGAACACAAGAACAAACAAGCGTCACCGACATCGGCCGGAGTGCCTAGGCGCCTTAGAGGGGCTGAGTTTTGCCAGCGCTCAACGCCTTCGGGCCATTGCTTATCCAGTCCAGGGCGACTGATCAGCCCGGGTGAAACACTGTTGACGCGAATGCCGTCCGCGCCGTAGCTAAGAGCCGCGGCCTTGGCATGCATCACTAACCCGGCCTTTGCCGTTGCGTAGTGACCGTGTTCCACGGTGGGATGGTGTGCCTCTATCGACGCCACGTGCACGATTGACCCACCAGATGATCCGCCCGCACTACTTGCTTTACCCGCACTGTCTGCACTGTCTGCTTTGCCCCCTTCTCTGGCACCTCCACCAGCTCGCATCGCTGTGGCGACAGCTTGTGTCAAGCGATGTGCTGCCGTCAGGTTTGTGTCGATCATCTCTTGCCACTGCTGGTCTGTGATTTCTTTAAACGGCACGGTTGGTTGTATGCCTGCGTTATTGACCAAAACGTCAATGCGGCCGTGAGCGCTCAGCACTTCGTCTACTAGCTGACGAGGGCCTTTAGTGGTGGTGAGATCCGCCGTTGCGGCTGTAAAACGTGGCAAGACAGGGTCGCCAGTGAGCTCGCCTATGAGTTCCTCCGCAAATTCACCCAACAGGGCCTTGCGTAACTCATCAGCAGAAGACGTGTGAGTGTGCGCAACCACGGTCGCTCCTGCCATCCAAAAGCGTCTCGCAATGCCCGCGCCGATGTTTCCGCTGGCGCCAGTTACCAAGACAACTCGTCCGGTCATATCGAGTAGCTCAGCAGGTCTTGATTGCGTGCCGGTTTCGTCGCCGCCAGTGACTGTGTGCTTGGTATTCATGGTTTAGCTCTGCTCTTTGCCCTGCCCTTTTCTAACAAAACGTGCGATCTGCTCTGCGGCAGTGGGAAATTGCGACGACAGCACTTCTTCGTCGCCTAACTCAAAGTCGGTTTCGTCATACGGCGGTGCCATGGTCGCGCCAAGCAGCGACCATGCACCCAGTGTTTCGGCTGCCATCCAAGTGCTCGCCGGTACCGGCACAACCGGTCTTTGCCCACTAGCTATATCAGGCCCCAACACTGGTTGCTGCACTAAACCGTCACTACACAACAACAACATCTGCACAGGTGCACCTGCGTAGAAATGCCACAGCTCTGCAGTGCTTAGGCGATGCAGTGCGGAGAAATCGCCTGGTCGCAGCAAAAAGTAAATGGCGCTTGAAAACTCATCGAGCCATGTCCGCGTCCACATGCCGCCTTCATCGGCTAAGGGTTGTAAATCGAGCTGTTTGATTATCTCGTCAGCTGATAGCTCATCTGACACGGCTAATACCTCTAAATCCCGGTCAGCTAGCTAGCTAACGGGCTGGGCTGCCTTGATAATGCGCGCAAACTGCTGAGCATCAAGCGAAGCGCCTCCTACCAGGGCTCCGTCGATGTCAGGTTGCACCAACAGCGAGCGAGCATTTTCGGACTTGACCGAACCGCCGTACAGAACACGCACCAACGCACTACTCGAACCGGCTCGCTTCTCTACTGCTATCTCGTCCACGATGCTGCGCACGTAGGCGCACATTTCTTGAGCATCCTGCGGTGAAGCGGTAGCACCGGTGCCAATCGCCCAGACGGGTTCATAGGCGACTACCAGTTTCTCAAAGGCTGCCTTCTTGAGGGTTGCCAGGCTCCCTCGCAACTGCTGGCGCACCACTTCTTGCGCCCTGCCCGACTCTCGTTCATCCAGTGTTTCACCCACGCAAACGATCGGCAGCATCTCTTTTGCCACGACCGCAGCGGTTTTCGCAGCCACCAATTCGTCGGATTCGCCAACAACCTGGCCAGCAGCGCTCTGCCCACCAGATGCCCGCCGTTCGCTATGGCCAACGATTACATAGGCAACATCAAGCTTGGCCAACATCTCCGCTGAAACATCACCGGTAAACGCACCCTGTTTCTCGCTATGACAATCCTGCGCACCCAGTTTGAATTCGAGCCGGTCTGCGTCGATGACAGTTTGGATCGAACGCAAGGCGGTGAAAGGCGGATGCACAGACACCTGTGCCGCCGCATAATCATGGCCCGCTAGCTCATAGCTAAGTTTTTGCACCAACTGGATTGCCTCTAGATGATTTAGATGCATCTTCCAGTTGCCAGCAATTAGAGGAACACGGGTCATTTACGCCGCATTCCGTTTAGCTGCGTCTCTTAGGGCGGACAAGCCAGGCAGATCACCGTGCTCCAGCAACTCCAAGCCTGCGCCACCTCCCGTGCTGACGTGATCCATTTCAGCGGCCAGTCCAAACTCTGCTACCGCTGCGGCACTATCGCCACCACCCACTACGCCAAAACATCTTGAGTCGGCAATGGCTTGCGCCACTGCACCCGTACCAGCCGCAAAGCGTTTGTCTTCGAACAACCCCATCGGCCCGTTCCAAAAAACCGTGCCAGCTTCGGCTATGACGTCCCCATACTCCGCTGCTGTGCCTGGACCAATATCAAGCCCGCGGTCTCCCTCAGACAACATGGCTCCAGTATTTTGTACGGTGCCATTAGCGGTCATCACCACAAAATCGCTAGGCAGACGGATTGGTGCCTGAGAGCCCAGCAACGCCTGGCAGTTCTCCAGTTGGTCGGGCTCCCACAGTGAATCACCCACCTGTTTGCCCTGGGCGGCCATAAAGGTGAAGCACATTGCGCCACCCACTAACACCTCGTCGACTAGCTCACAGAGCGCCTTCATCACACCCAACTTGTCGCTGATCTTTGCGCCACCCAAAACCACAACGAACCGCCGTCGTGGCCGACTCGAGAGCTTGCAAAAGACCTTTACCTCAGCCTCCACCAAACGACCTGCAGCCGAAGGCAAGGATTGTGGCGGGCCAACGATCGAAGCGTGCGCACGATGGCAAGCCCCAAAAGCATCATTGACATAAGCATCGAAGCCATCAACAAGCTCGGCAACGAAGGCCGGGTCGTTGGATTCTTCACCCGGGTTGAACCGCAGGTTTTCCATCAGCTCAACACCCGGAGCAATCTGGGCCAAACGCTCACGCACCGGAGCCATCTGCCAGCGCTGATTGGGCTCTCCCTTTGGCCTGCCTAGATGCGAACAAGCCACCACCTGGGCGCCACGTTCCACTAGCCAGTTCAAGGTGTCGGCCGCCGCTGTGATACGCAAGTCGTCGGTTATCACCTGGCTACCTTCAAGCTCACCGAGCGGCACGTTGAAATCGCAGCGCGCTAAGACTCGTTTGCCTGCCAGTGTTCCAAGAGCCGTTTCGAGATCTTCCAGGCCTGGTAGATCGACCATATTAGGCACTACAGGGCACTACTTGTGATCCTCACCAGATCAACTAGGCGATTTGAATAACCCCACTCGTTGTCGTACCAGCCGAACACCTTGACGAGCCCGTCCAGCGACATTGTCATTTGAGAGTCAAAAACACAGCTGGCCGGATTGCCGACAATGTCTGAGCTGACGAGAGGTTCGTTGCTGTACTCGAGCACTCCTGCCAGCGAACCTTTAGTTGCCGCCGCACGAAACGCATCGTTGATTTCCTCAACCGAGGCGCTCTTAGACAGCACCGCTGTGAAATCGGTGATCGATCCGTCCGGCACCGGCACTCGCAAAGATGTGCCGTCAAGTTTTCCATCCATTGCCGACAGCACCAGGCCGGTTGCCCGAGCAGCTCCGGTGGAGGTTGGGATGATGTTCACGGCTGCCGCACGGGCGCGGCGGAGATCGGAATGCGGCCCATCCACCAGAGACTGGTCGCCCGTGTATGCGTGCACCGTGGTCATCAGGCCGCGCTCAACCCCGAAAGTCTGATCCAATACCGACACCATCGGTACGAAGCAGTTGGTGGTACAACTGGCGTTCGAGACCACCTTGTGCTTATCGGCATCAAAGTCGCTGTCGTTTACTCCAACGACAAAGGTGGCGTCAGCGCCGGAGGCGGGTGCCGAAATCACCACCAGCGATGCTCCCGCGTCTAAATGCGCTGCGGCTGTATCGCGCGAGGTAAAGAACCCGGTCGATTCCACCACCACGTCAACTCCTAGGTCGCCCCAGGCCAGGTCGGCCGGGTTGCGCTCGCTAAGCACCTGCAGTACATCTGCGCCGACCTTGATTTCACTCTCGGTTGCGGTGACTTCTTCTGCCAGGTTGGGCAGCACGGAGTCGTACTTGAGCAGATGCGCCATGGTGGCGGTGTCGCCAAGATCGTTCACGGCTACGAACTCAAAATCGGCGCCACTGAGCCGCGCCGCGCGGTAGAAGTTGCGGCCAATGCGGCCGAAACCGTTGATACCTATACGAACGCTCATTTACTTTCAACTACTCCTTTAGCTATTTGGGTTTACCTGGTCGGTCTGAATTGTTTGAACTGGTTGAGCTGTTTGGTTATTCGCCCCGCAGGAATGCGGGGACGACTGGGATAGCAGGGTGATGGTGAGGTGAGTGCATGCTGTCACCTGTCTAGGTCACGATGGCGGCAGTGCAGGAGATGCCCACCCGAAGACAACCGCTTAGCGATCTCTTCAGCTACCGCAACACTGCGATGACGACCACCGGTGCAACCAAACGCAATCGTTAAGTAAGCCCTGCCTTCGGATCCGTATGCGGGCACCAGAAAATCAAGCAAAGGCATAACACGCTCAAAAAACTGTTGTGCCGCCTCTTGCTCAAACACAAAGTCGCTCACCGCCTTGTCTCGGCCGGTCAGTGGGCGCAACGCCGGTTGCCAGTGTGGGTTAGGCAAAAAACGACAGTCGAACACTAAATCGGCGTCGTTTGGAACACCATGTTTGTAGCCAAATGACATCACCGCAGTGGTCATCGAGATATCAGTGCCAGGATCGCCAAACGCCTCACGCAGACGCTCTCGCAGGTCATGAACGCTCAGGCCACCGGTATCGATTATCAGATCGGCTCGCTGAAACATCGGCTCAAGCAACGAACGCTCGTGTTCGATTGCGTCAACAACCGATTCGCTCTCATCGTTGTGTAAAGGGTGCCGTCGCTTGGTGTCGTCAAAACGCTGCACCAGTACCTCTGTAGGAGCGTTTAGGAACGCAATCCGCAAACGAGCACCGCTGGCACGCAGTCTGTCGAGCGAAGGTTCAAGATCTTCGTAGTGGTCGCGTGAACCGGCCACCAGCGCAAGTCGGCGAACATTAGAGGTACGGACCGAAGCGTGCTCTTTGCTGTGCAGCGCCATCAGGTCGGCCACCTTGGGAATCAGACTGGCAGGAAGATTGTCTATAACAAACCAGCCGAGATCTTCCAATGCCTTGGCTGCCGTTGAACGACCCGCACCAGACAGCCCGGTAACGACTACATACTCCGGCACATTTTCAGCGCCGTTTTGAGGGCTGTCAGCCCCTGCAGTAGATCTGGTAGCAGGCACGCAAGCAGAGTAGCTACGCGATCGGCCGATTGCGAAGCTTCGCCCACAAGGCTTCCGCCACCGCCTCGGGCAACCACGGCAGGTCTTGCAGTTGTTCCAAGGTTGCTTTGCGCACTGCGGTTATGCCGCCAAGCTCTTTCAATAAGCGTGCGCGCCGGCGCGGTCCTAAACCTGCAACGTCATCTAACACACTGCGGGTCATTGACTTACTGCGCAGCTGACGGTGATAAGACACCGCGAAACGATGGCTTTCGTCCCGCACTCGTTGCAGCAAGTACAGAGCCTCGGATTGACGCGGCAGCTCCACGGCTTCGGAGCGCCCGGGGACAAACACCTCTTCAAACTGTTTAGCCAGCGCCGCTACGGAAATCTCATCAGCCAAGCCCAACTCATTCACGACCTTGATCGCTACTCCAAGCTGGCCCTTACCACCGTCGACCAGTAGTAGCTGAGGTGGGTAAGCAAACTTGCCTCGCTCTTCTATTGGTAGCTCACGTTCGGCCAGATAACCCTTTAGGCGGCGAGTCAAGACCTCTTCCATAGCTGCGTAATCGTCGTTGCCTTGCTGTGAGCGAATCTTGAAGCGGCGATATTCCTGTTTGGCCGGCAGAGCATCTTCCAGCACGACCATGGAACCGACATAGTTGGTGCCCTGTAGATGACTCATGTCGTAGCACTCGATGCGTAACGGTGAGGTAGGAAGCTCCAGATATTCCTGCAGTTCAACCAACGCAGCTGCGCGACTGTTGTAATCCGCACCACGCTTGAGTCGGTGTCGGATGAGCGAGTCCTTCGCGTTTTGGTTAGCGGTTTTAATCAGTGAGCGCTTGTCGCCGCGCACCGGTACCCGTACCGGCACATGCGAGCCACGCAAGTCGCTGAGCCATTCGCAAAACGTGGTTATGTCGTCTGGCAGATCGGGCACCAGCACGGCCTTGGGCATGCCAAGCGGGTTCTCTTCGTAATAGAGGCGCTGTAGCACCACGGCTACGAGTGCTGGTCGCTTTAGCTGTTCAACCTTGTCGACGATTAGCCCGCGCTGGCCCATCACGCGGCCCTTGCGCACGTATAACACCTGCACCGCTGCTTCAAGCTCGTCTTCGCTGATGCCTATCACGTCGAAATCTTCATCACGCGTGCCCGCAATTTGTTGACGCTCGATGGCCTTATGAACGCTGGCAAGTCGGTCCCGCAAACGTGCTGCTAGCTCAAACTCCAAGCGATCACCAGCGGATTTCATGCGTTGCTCTAGGTCCGCGATTACATCATCTGTGTTGCCTTCTAGGAACCGCACAAGATCGCTCACAATGCGGTCGTAGTCCTCGTGGTTCACCTCATTGACGCAAGGCCCGGCGCATTGCTCAATATGGAACAGCAGACACGGCCGACCGAGACGTTGGTGCTCGGCCAGCTTGTTGTCGCTGCATGTGCGAATGGGGAAAGTTCTTTGCAGCAAGTTGAGGGTCTCGCGGATGGCGTATGCGTGCCCATACGGACCGAAGTAGCGGTTTTCGCGTTTGCGTTTACCGCGCATTACCATCGCGCGCGGCCATTCGTCGCTGGTAGTAATAGCCAAGAACGGGTAGCTCTTGTCGTCTCGCAGCTTCACATTGAAGCGCGGCTGATGGCGCTGAATCAGGCTGTACTCCAGCATCAACGCTTCTACTTCGGTGTTTACCTGTAGCCACTCCACCGACTGAGCCGTTGCCACCATTTGTGCTGTACGCGGGTGAAGCCCGCGTCGCGCACCGAAATATGTGCTTATGCGTTTGCGCAGGCTTTTGGCCTTACCGACGTAAATAATTTTTCCGTCGGCGTCAAGAAACTGATAGCTGCCAGGAACGTCAGGCACTTCGCTTGGTTTTGGCCGTACCTCCATACGGATTCCCTCCCCGTAACCAGGGTAAGCAGAGCCTGGTGCAACGGTGTCTCAGGCAGATAAAAGTGGCTTAAGAAACCGGCCCGTATGGCTGCTCGGTGTGGCTCGCTGTAGTCGTCCTTGGGTTAGGCGTATGTGGTGTCGAACGGAGCTGAGGTGGTGCCGATGATGACGGTATCGACGTCGGCGCCGTCAGCATGTTTGGTGTTGGCTGGCACGTGTAGCACCGAGCCCGGTGGATACTGCCTTCTTGCACCGGTTTCTTCTTCGAGCACCAACATGCCGGATACAACGGTGATTGTGGCGTCCTGGGCGTGAGAGTGCAGTGGATCCCATAGGCCTGCGGGGATGAAGAATGCGTAACCGAACTGTTCGCCGTTCGCTTGTCGGTCACCGAACCATGTAGACGTCCGCGTACCGTCTGGGTTGTCGGTCCAGTCGAGGTCTTCGGGAACGATGGTCGAGATCGGACTAGTTGCGGTCATCGGGATTCCTTTGCTGAATTGTGTTGATGCTGTGGGGTGGTCATGGTGCGAGCCCAGAGGCAGATAAAAGTGGCTTAAGAAACCGGCCCGTATGGCTGCTCGGTGTGGCCGCCACCACTTCAGGTGGGCCCACAGCTACCACGGTGCCACCGCCGTCGCCGCCTTCGGGGCCAAGATCGATGATCCAGTCGGCGGTCTTGATCACATCCAGGTTGTGCTCGATCACGATGACCGTGTTTCCGCCGGATACCAGTCGATCAAGCACTATTAGCAACCTGCGAATGTCTTCGAAGTGCAGTCCCGTCGTGGGCTCATCCAAGATGTACGCCGTATGGCCTGTCGATCGCTTTGACAGCTCAGAAGCCAGCTTGACACGTTGTGCTTCACCACCCGACAGCGTGGTTGCGGGTTGGCCCAGCCTGATGTAGCCCAGGCCAACATCCACCAGAGTTTGCATGTGTCGTGCGATCGGTGGTTGCGCCGCAAAAAATGACAGCGCTTCCTCGCAAGGCATGTTTAAAACATCAGAGATGCTCTTGCCTTTAAACATCACCTCCAACGTCTCACGGTTGTACCTAGCGCCGTTACATACCTCACACTGCACATAGACGTCTGGCAGGAAATGCATTTCGATTCGCAGCGTGCCGTCGCCCGAGCAGGCCTCGCAGCGGCCACCTTTCACGTTGAAGCTGAAGCGCCCCGGCATGTATCCGCGTGTCTTGGCTTCGTTGGTCATCGCGTACAACTTGCGGACGTGACCAAACACGCCCGTGTATGTGGCAGGGTTTGAACGCGGAGTCCGACCAATCGGTGACTGATCTACCTCGATGACCTTGTCAAGCTCGCCCCAATTGTCGACCGTGGTGTGCAACCCCGGCACATCTTTGGAGCCGTAGATCCGCTGCATTAACGCCTTGTAGAGAATCTCATTTACCAGCGTGCTTTTGCCTGACCCCGACACGCCCGTCACCACCACGAAACAGCCGAGTGGGAAGTCCACATCGATCTCGCGCAGGTTGTTTTCTCGTGCACCGCGCACGGTGACAACATCTCCATCAGGAACACGCCGCTGCTTTGGAATCGGTATGGAACGTTTGCCGGCCAGATACTCCCCCGTGATGGAACCCTCAGCGTTTGCTAGTCCCGCTACCGGGCCGCTGTAAACAATCTCACCACCGTGCTCACCAGCACCCGGGCCGATGTCAACCACCCAGTCGGCTTCGTTGATGGTTTCTTGATCGTGCTCGACCACCAAGACGGTGTTGCCGATGTTGCGCAGGTGCTGCAATGTGTCGATGAGGCGGCGATTGTCTCTCTGGTGCAGCCCGATGGACGGCTCATCTAATACGTAAAGCACACCCTCCAGGCCGCTGCCGATCTGGCTGGCTAAGCGCAAGCGTTGGGCTTCACCGCCAGCCAACGTCGCCGCTGAGCGGTTCAAGGTGAGATAGTCGAGCCCGACATCGAGCAAGAAATTCAGCCTCGCTTCTATCTCCTTGATAATGGGCGCCGAAATGATTTTTTCTCGCTCGGTCAAATCCACCGCCGCAACGAGCTTGGCTGCCTCGCCGATTGAAACGGAACAGAATTCAAAGATGTTGAGTCCGGCCACCTTCACGGCCAGGCTCACTTCGTTCAGGCGCGCTCCGTGACAGCTGCCACATGGAACCGCTCGCATGTAACCCTCAATCCGTTTGCGAGAGGAGTCGCTGTCGGTTTGGGCATAGCGGCGCCGCAATGCAGGAATGACTCCTTCAAAGTTGGTGCTGTAGCTGCGGGAGCGGTTGTAACGATTGCGGTAGCGCACCGTTACGCGATCTCCGGCTAGGCCCTTCTTGTCCGCAGCCTTGGTGCTGGCAAGACGGCCGTTGCCTTCGCCCGATGCGCGTCCGTACAAGAAAATGTTTTGGGCCTTTTTGGGCAGCTTCGTCCAAGGAACATCCAGCCGGATGTCGTGTAGCTCTGCGGCCGCTTCTAGCAGTCGTGCGTACCAGCGGTTGAACGGTCCAGACCACGGGGCTAGCGCTCCATCACGCACCGTCAGATCTGGGTTGGGTACCACTAGTTGCGGGTCGACCTCAAAGCGAGAACCCAGACCGTCACAAGTCTGGCAGGCGCCGTAGGGCGAGTTAAAAGAAAAGTTTCGTGGGGCTGGCTCTTCGAAGGACTTACCGGTGCTAGGTGAGAACAGATGCTGGCTGTAGGTGAGCATCTCGGTGTTGAGCTTTTGGACGGGTTTTTTAGCAGGCTTTGATGCCGCCGCCGCTTTGCCTGTGTTCTTTGTTTTGCCAGCGCTTGCGGCTTTGTCGGGAACCACGTGAATCCAGACGTGTCCGTCTGCCAGACCTAGCGCAGTCTCCATTGACTCTGTGAGCCGCTGCTCAATCCCGCTGCGCATAACCAGTCGGTCGATAACCACTTGGATGTCGTGGTTGACGTAACGGTCTAGGCGCTCAATCTCATCGGGTTCACCAAGCTCGATCAGCTCGCCATCAACGCGTGCTCGCACGTAGCCCTGCTTGACTAAGTCGCCAAGCAGGGTGTGATAGTCGCCCTTACGAGTCCTAACCACTGGGGCTAGCACCTCAAAGCGGGTGCCCTCAGGTAATGCGATCACGCGGTCGACGATCTGTTGAGTGGTTTGCCGCACCACTTCTTCGCCTGTCTCAGGGTCGTATTGGATGCCGATGCGGGCGTAGAGCAGGCGCAGATAGTCGTATATCTCTGTGATCGTTCCAACCGTGGAGCGAGGATTACGGCTGGAGCTCTTTTGGTCTATGGAGATTGCGGGAGAAAGCCCTTCTAAAAAATCCACGTCGGGCTTATCCATCTGTCCCAGAAACTGACGGGCATACGACGAGAGCGACTCCACGTAGCGGCGTTGTCCTTCGGCAAAAATTGTGTCAAAAGCGAGCGAGGATTTGCCGCTTCCGGACAGTCCGGTGAACACAATCATCTGGTCACGTTTGAACTCAACGTTGACGTTTTTGAGGTTGTGCTCGCGTGCGCCACGAATGATCAGAGAGTCACCCATTAGCAAAACATCCTAAGGTCAGTCCGTTGCGCATTTGAGGAACCCAGGCACTGGTGTGGCGTCAGCCACAGCAGCAAACAACACCGTTGTGGCGTCAGCCACAGCAGCAAACAACACCGTTGCGGCGTCAGCCACAGCAGCAAACAACACCGTTGCGGCGTCAGCCACAGCAGCAAACAACACCGTTGCGGCGTCAGCCACAGCAGCAAACAACACCGTTGCGGCGTCAGCCACAGCAGCAAACAACACCGTTGTGGCGTCAGCCACAGCAGCAAATAGTGCGGCGTGATTTCTAAGCAGAAGCGTCGCGTAGGTCGCGGCGCAACTCGCGCAGCTCGTCGCGTAGTCGGGCGGCATATTCAAACTTCAGACTGGCCGCCGCTTCTTGCATCTCTTCTTCAAGCGAATAAATCAACCGCGCCAGATCGTCCGGCGGTAGATCAGCCATGTCAACCAGTTCCGAACCTCGCAGCACGGTGCCCCGCGGTTGGCTACGACCACGAGCGCGAGCGAGATCGCCCGCGAGCGACTCCGGCACTGGCGCCGTTCCATCCTTCGATGGCTTGGCACCATATTTGCCTGCACCGGCTTGCGCATCAGTCGGGCGCCGCAGCATTTCCAAGATGTCCGTAACGGCCTTGCGAATTGTCTGCGGGTCGATGTTGTGCTCTTCGTTGTACACCTGCTGCACAGCGCGGCGACGATTGGCCTCAGACACAGCCCGGTGCATTGATTTTGTGATCTTGTCCGCGTACATGATTACATGTCCGTCCATATTGCGAGCAGCCCGCCCCATGGTTTGAATCAAAGATGTCTCGCTGCGCAGGAAACCCTCTTTGTCGGCATCAAGGATCGCCACCAAGCTCACTTCTGGCAGGTCCAATCCCTCTCGTAACAGGTTGATACCGATCAGCACGTCGAATTCGCCTAGCCGCAGGTCTCGCAAGATCTCGATTCGCTCAATGGTGTCTATGTCGCTGTGCAGGTAGCGCACGCGTACACCTAGTTCAAGCAGATAGTCGGTCAGGTCCTCGGCCATCTTCTTCGTCAGCGTCGTCACAGCACGCGAGAACCGTCCTTGGTTACACGATCGATTTCCACTTGCAGATCGTCGATCTGCCCCTTGGTGGGTCGGATCATTACCTCCGGGTCGATCAACCCAGTCGGGCGAACTATCTGCTCAACCACTTGCTCGCTTTTATCAAGCTCGTATTGGCCAGGAGTGGCCGACAAAAACACCACTTGATTTAGTCGCTCCATTACCTCATCGAAACGAAGCGGGCGGTTATCACGCGCCGAGGGCAATCGGAAGCCGTGCTCAACCAGTGTGTCTTTGCGCGCTCGGTCGCCTGAGAACTGCCCATGCAACTGCGGCACAGCCACATGGCTTTCATCGATTACCAGCAAGAAGTCGTCTGGGAAGAAATCCAGCAGTGTGTAAGGCGGCTCTTCGTAGGTACGCCCATCCAGGTGCATCGAATAGTTCTCGATGCCGTTGCAGTAGCCGAGCTCGGAGAGCATCTCCAGATCGTGTTCGGTTCGCATCTCAAGGCGTTGAGCTTCCAACAAGCTGCTGTTGTTGTTGAAGTGCTTGAGCCGTCCCTCTAGTTCCTCTTGGATGCCGTTGATGGCGGTGGCCAGTTTTTCTGACCCGGCCACGTAGTGCGATGCCGGGAACACCGTTACCTCATCAAGCGATTCCATGCGGTTGCCGGTAACCGGATCTACCTCGCTGATGGATTCAACCTCGTCTCCAAACAGTTCCACCTGAATCTGAAACTCTTCGTAGGCGGGATGGATCTTGAGCGTGTCACCTTTCACGCTGAATCGGCCGCGCGTGAGGCTCATGTCGTTGCGCTCGTATTGGATGTCGACCAGACGGCCCAACAGTTCTCGCTGGTCGTAGCTCTCCCCTACCCGCAGGTACAGCATGCTTTTCAGGTATTCGTCTGGTGCACCTAGGCCGTAAATAGCTGACACCGAAGCCACCACGATCACATCTCTGCGGGTTAGTAGGGCGGCAGTTGCGGAGTGGCGTAGGCGGTCAATCTCGTCGTTGACCGAAGAGTCTTTTTCGATGTATGTGTCAGAGGAAGGCATATACGCCTCTGGTTGGTAATAGTCGTAATACGACACGAAATATTCGACTCGGTTGTCTGGAAAGAAGCCGCGAAACTCGTTAGCTAACTGTGCGGCCAGTGACTTATTCGGTGCCAACACCAGCGTTGGTCTCTGAATCTCTTCGATCATCCAAGCCACCGTGGCGCTCTTGCCTGAGCCGGTGATACCTAGCAATGTCTGAAAGGTCATGTCCGCTTCGATGCCTTTTGCAAGAGCGGCGATGGCGGCTGGCTGATCACCGGCTGGCTCAAAGTCGGCCATAACGCGAAAGGGCGCTCCCGCGGTTACAGCCGGGATCTTTGTTCGACGGAAAGCTTTGGTGATCGGCATGCAGGGAACTGGTGAAGTGTGAAACTCAAGTATGCGTTGCCTTATGGTGCTGCGTGGCTAATCTGTCGCATCTATTTACTCTTACTACTTCCTTTAGAAGCCGCTTGGTAGCCACACAATCAATCATGACCGTGAAATACGCAACGAGCAACAATGCTTAACTACAACGCTTAACGACGACGCCTGACAACAATGCCTAACAACGACACTCTCAGAGTGAGAGCGCTAAGGCGCTCACTATGACTGCAACTGATAAGACCCCTAAATCTGACAACGAAGATGATGACGGCGACTTAGACGATGGCAATGACGAGGCCGTAGAGATCCCTGCAGGCGCTCGCCCCACCGTCGAAGACGACGATGATGAAAATGAAGACGAAGAGCTAGAAGCCGACCTTGGAGAGATTCTGAAGGAGCGGCTTGCGAACGATGAAGAGGAAAGTGACGACGAGGATCGGCCAACCGGCCTTGCTTCTAAGTCGGGCACAACCACGCAAGAAAAAGAAATCACCTGCCAGGGATGCTTCTTGTCTATTCGTGCTTCGCAGGTAGATCAGCACTCGGGAGATCCCACCTGCCCACATTGCGGAGCACCCGTCAAAATCTGAACTGGCCTCAGCCTGCGCTGAGTTGACGCAGGTCTAATCAGCTTCTGCTGGCGCTTCCGGCGGTGGTGTAGCAGCCAGGCCAATCGCCCAGGCGTAAGCCGCGTCTAAGAGCGGCTCAAGTTCTGGCAACGATCCGGCATTAACAAGAACATGGTCGGCTACCGACAGCCGCTGACAGCGGGTGACTTGGTTGGCCATCCGCGCTTCGGCATCTTCGCGCGACATCGCACGATTTTCAATCAATCGCTCAATCGCTATCTCTATAGGAGTGTCCACGACTAGCACTCCGCTGACTGCGTAACGAGGTGGTCCGCCTTTTAGCAAGCCCTCAGCCAACAAAGGGATGTCCAACACCACCAGCGATTTGGATGATTCTGCGCCCATTGCCTCGGGCTGTTCGTAGGCGGCTTGCAGCCGTCTTGCTATTTCACGGCCTACGGGCGGGTGCACGATGGCGTTTAGATCTGCCAGGGCCTTGCCTGAGCTGGCCCTCTCAGAGTCCTCAGAGTTGTCGGAGTCGTCTTTTCTAGGAACTTTGCCTTTGCCTGAGGCTTCGCTGTCAAAAGCAGAACCCTGAGATTCGTTGAACACGATGGCAGCCATCGCTGCTCGGTCAAGCAAGCCGTTTTCGCCCAGAATCGCATCGCCGAAGCGGTCAACCATTGCCATCAGTACCTCGCCACCTGGCTCTTGCAGTTCTCGCACTATGGCGTCGGCGTCAATTAGGTGAGCACCACGGGCGACGAGCCCGGCCGACACGGTGGTCTTACCGCTGCCGATGCCGCCAGTGAGTCCGATCGTGACTACTTCTCTAGGTGATGTTTCCCTAGGCGGTGCTTCGCCAGACAATGTTTCTCTAGGCGGTTCTTCTCTTGGCGGTGCATTTCTTGACAGGCCGCCAGCCTCGCTAGGCGGGTCGCCAGCTTGGGAGGTTGTTCCGTTGCTCTCGGAACCAGTCATGGCTAGGGATTGTTAAGAAACGGGGTTACTGGGGCCCTGTTTTCGTTGGGGTTTCCGTTGGGTCTGTCGTTTCCGTTGGGTCTGCCTCAGCAGCACCTTCATCAGCACCTTCATCAGAAACGCTCTCAGCGACCACTTCATCGGAAGCGGCCTCAGCTACAGCACCATCAACGACAGCCTTCGCAATGGCCACCTCGGGAATGGTTGTCTCAGCAGCGGCTGTCTCGCCCTCAGCGCCAGCAGTACCTTCATCGGCCTCATTCTGGGCGTACTGGGCAAGGGCCTTCTGGTAAGCCTCTTCGCCATGCTCTTCGTAATACTCACGCCAAGCCCGCTCGGCTTCGGATTCCTCTTGCGAGTTGGGATCCGTTTGGATGGCATCACCAATGAACTTGCCCGATTCGTCGTAGGCGTGCTCACCGAAGGCAGCCTGGTACTCGTCCGCAACCACGCCTCCCTCAGCGGCTTGCTTGATCGAGAAACTGATGCGGCGACGCTGCAGATCAAATCCGATGATCTTCACCCAGAGCTCTTCACCAGGTGTTACGACCTGCTCAGGTTGTTCAACGTGATGCGCCGACATTTCCGAGATGTGCACGAGGCCTTCGATTCCGTCGCCTACCTGCACGAACGCACCGAACTGCACCAACTTGGTTACACGGCCATACACCAACTCATCGACACGGTGAGAGTTGGCAAACACCTGCCACGGATCTTCCTGGGTCGCTTTGAGTGACAACGAGATGCGTTCGCGTTCGCGATCTATACCGAGTATTTCTACTTCTACCTCGTCGCCGATCTCTACGACCGTGCCTGGGTGATCAACGTGCTTCCATGAAAGCTCGGAAAGATGAACCAGTCCGTCCATCCCACCCAAGTCGACAAACGCACCGAAACTAACAATCGAGGAAATTTTGCCGGTGCGACGTTGCCCTGCTTGTACCTCTTCCATGAACGACTTGCGTTCTTCGCGCTGGCTTTCCTCCAGCCAAGCTCGCCGGCTAAGCACAACGTTGTTCCGGCTTTTGTCCAGCTCCAGAATCTTGGCTTCCATCACCTGGCCGATATACGGGTCAAGGTCTCGCACTCTTCGCAGCTCAATCAGTGATGCAGGCAAGAAGCCACGCAGGCCGATATCAACTATCAGGCCGCCTTTGACCACTTCAATCACTGGGCCGCTCACGAGGCCGTCGTTCTCTTTCAGGTCATCTATTCGGGCCCATGCGCGCTCGTATTGAGCACGCTTTTTGGACATGATCAAACGGCCGTCGCTGTCTTCTTTTTGTACGACCAGCGCTTCAACTTGATCGCCTATCGAAACCACCTCTGACGCGTCGACATTGTTGCGGATCGACAGCTCGTTTACGGGAATAACTCCCTCAGACTTGAAGCCGATATCCAGCAGAACCTCGTCGCGGTCAACACGCACGACCGTTCCTGTGATGATGTCGCCGCCGTCAAAATCGACGATGCTCTCGCTGATCGCCTCTTCGAGGCTGTCAGCCGAGATGTCATCTTCGGTCACCGTGCGAGGTATGTAGTCACCGGCGTCGGTGAAGGTGCCGAACTTCTCTGCGTCCTGACTATCTAAGTCTTGGTTATCTAGGTTTTGATTATCTAATGAGGAGTCTTCTACGGAGGGATTTTCCTCAGTGAGCGTCTCGGTGGAGAGGGCCATTTATGTGTGTTGATGCTCAGCTAGACGATAAACACATGCCACAGCAGAGCAGGCCGGGCAAGCGCATAAACGCTACAGGCAACCGGTAGCTAGGCGACAGGCCGATTAGCCGAGCTACCGGTAACTAGGCCTTGGCATCGGCCCAATTCGCACCTATGCCGACGTTTACCTCTAACGGCACCGACAGCTTGACGGCTTGCTTCATCGTGTCTGCAGTGAGCTCCGCCACTTGCTTTTTCTTGTCGGGTGCAACCTCTAAGAGCACCTCGTCGTGCACTTGCAAAACCAAAGTGCTGCTGGTGCCCGACAGGGCAGCATCTAGGTGCAGCAGGGCGATCTTGAAGATGTCAGCCGCCAAGCCCTGCACGGGTGCGTTCATGGCTTGGCGTTCTGCTGCTCGCTTCACATGCTGATTTCGCGACCGCAAATCCGTGAACGGGCGGCGGCGCCCAAACATCGTCTCGGTGTAGCCGCGCTCACGGCTCTGTTCAACGACTTCTGTCATGAACTTTTGGACTCCGCTGAACGCATCGAAATAGGCGTTCAAGATCTTGCCCGCCTCTCTGGTTTCAATACCAAGGCGCTGGCCAAGTCCGAACGCACCCATCCCATAGATCAGCCCATAGCTGACCATCTTGGCCTTGCTTCTCATATCTGATGTCACCTTGTCGGCCTCGACTCCGAACACTGCGGCCGCCGTAGAACTATGCACATCCTCACCAGAATCAAACATTGCGATCAAACCTGGATCTTGAGACAAGTGCGCAACCACTCTTAGCTCGATTTGGTCATAATCAGCCACCAACAATTCAAACCCGTCGCTGGGCACAAAGGCCCGCCGCACTCGTAGGCCATGCTCTCCACGCACAGGTATGGCGTGCAAATTTGGCTCCTCCGAGCTCAATCGGCCGGTGCGCGAACCAGCCTGATGAAAAATTGCGTGAATCCGACCGTCCTCTTCAATTTCACTCAGCAGTGTTTTCTCGCATGTGCTCTGAAGTTTCGTTATCTCCCGATACTGCAGAACCAGATCAACTATGGCGTGTTCGGTGCGGATCCCTTCCAGAGTTGTGGCGTTAGTTGAGTAACCACCGCTCGCTGTGCGTTTTCCGGCGGTCAGACCTAGCTCACCAAACAGCACCACACTGAGCTCTTTGGGTGAGTTGACGTTGAACTCGTGCCCGGCGGCCTTGGTGATGGCTGCGGTCAACTTGGCTGCCTCTTTACCAAACTCTTTTCCTAGAGCGGTCAGCTCGGTGCGATCCGCTCTCACTCCGGTCGTCTCCATTTTTTGGAGCACGGCAATTAACGGACGCTCTATGTCTTCATACAGCGGTGTCATGCTTAGCTCGCCCAAGGTCAGTTCAAGCTTGGTCGCAAGATGATGTATGGCCGTCGCACGTGCAGCTAACAGCTTGGATGCGGCAGTGTTTGCGGCTGCCTGGCTGGCGTCGCCGGTTCTGTCTGACTCATCAGTCTCGTCAGTGTCGTCAGTGATATTGAGGCTGCCCTGTTTGGTTTCGGAAAGCCCTGGCATCGCAAAGCCACAAAACCTCTGCAGCAACTCGCCAAGTTCATTCTTGGATGTCGCTGGGTCCGCCAGATAGGCGGCTAAGTGAGTGTCGGTCTGCAAGACGCTGAATTTGATATTCAGCTTCGCAAGAGCCGCCATCAGTGGTTTGGCGTGATGAACGTTGATCCGCGGCTTTGCGGCTTCAAACATTTTCTTTAGCTGATCTGCGACAGTCTTTTTGGTGAACAAATCGGCGCTCAAACACAAAGCCGAACCGGGGTCAAGCACGATTGCCAGTTCGCTCAAGTCACCCGACTCGCTTAACCGATAATCCAGCGCTGTGCCGGTGCGACTAACGATCTTTGCGCTCGCCAACTGCTTTACCGCTTCGGCGGCTGTGCCGGGAATCACCAGGTCAATTGCGTGATCCAGACCTTTTCCGGGAACAACAGCATCGGCTTCCACAATTTCGACCGAGCCGAGCAACTCTTCCAATGGCGTGCCCGCTGCCGCAGCAGCCAGCCTCTGAAACATGCCAGAAAACTCAAGCTCTGTAAAGAGCTCCACTATGGCAGGGACGTCGCATTGCAGCCAGCGCAGATTCTTGACGTCCACTTGGGTTTTTTCAATCGGTACATCCGTCTGCAGAGCCATCAAAATTAGGTTTTCTCGCACAAGCTCTTCGTTCTCAGACAAGTTCTGGCGTAGCTTCGGCGTGAACTCGTCTAGGTGACTGAAGATTCCATCTAAATCGCCGTGCTCGGCTAGCAGTTTTGCGGCAGTTTTCTCGCCGACGCCCGGAACTCCCGGCAAATTATCGGACTTGTCGCCGCGCATAGCCGCGTACTGTGTGTACATCGTGGGATGAACGCCGACTCTTTTGCTAACTCCCGCCTCGTCTAACAACACGTATTCGCTGACACCGCGCAACGTGTAGAGCACTTGGATGTGCGGGTCGTTTGGAAGCTGAAAGGTGTCTCGATCACCGCTGACTACCACCACATCATCACCGTTGGCGTACGCCTCGGTAGCCAGCGTCGCAAGGAGGTCGTCGGCTTCGTAACCGGGTAGTTCAACCACCGGAATGTTCATTGCCTTAAGCAATCGCCTGACCACATCCATCTGGCGTACCAAGTCTTCTGGCGTTTTGTCGCGCTGGGCCTTATAGGCAGGCTGGCGTTTATGGCGAAAAGTTGGCTCAGGCCTATCGAAACAGACCGCTAACCCGTCCGGTTGCTGGTCGCGTATGAGTGTTACCAGCATTGAGGTGAAACCAAAGACGGCGTTGGTTATTTCCCCGTCACTGTTCGACATGTGGTCTGGAATCGCGAAAAAAGCGCGATAAACAAGCGAGTTGCCGTCAAGCACTAAGAGTTTTGCCACGACAAGCGCTCGTCAATACCTAGAGAGCTAACCGGACCTAGGGAGATAGCTGGCCGTCAAGCACGGACTGGGAGGAATTTCGCATGCTGGTGCGCCCGTCCATCGCGGCTTTACGAATGAACCCGAATGCGTCACGTTCGGTCATACCGTGCTCATCCATTAGCAAACCTTTTGCACGATCCACCAGCTTGCGGGTTTCAAGCTGCTCCTCTAACGATTCAACAGTAGAACTGAGTTCACGCATCTCCTCGAAACGCCCCAATGCCACCTCGATCGCTGAAACCAGTTCTTCCACTTGGAACGGTTTCACCAGATATGACAGCACTCCGGCGTCGCGCGCCTTTTCAATGAGGTGTCGTTGGCTGAACGCCGTCAAGATCAAAATGGCCGTTGTGTTATCGCCGGCGACATCACGGGCGGCATCCAATCCGTCACGCCCAGGCATTTGGATGTCAAAAATACAGAGATCCGGCTTGTGGTCACGCACGAGCTTTACGGCCTCATCGCCGCGACCGGTCTCCCCCACCACCTCATAGCCCTCTGCCTCCAGCATCTCGCGCAAATCCATTCGGATGATCGACTCATCCTCAGCAATTACGACCCGCCGGGAGGATGTCTGCGCGGAAGAAGCCTGCTGTAGGTGTGCTTTCTTAGAAGATGCTTGTTCGGGCAAGACCACTCCAGCTTGAGGCGAGTACTTAATGCGGGTAAAAGCGACCAGAAGTGCGGTGAACTACCCGGACAGCGCAAGTCTAAGGAAGGCCAGCCTTGTGTGAGCAAAGCGTTAGCGCCGTTCATGTTTGGGTGCCCGGGGCGGGATTTGAACCCGCACGCCCCAAGGGGCAGAGGATTTTGAGTCCTCCGTGTCTTCCGTTCCACCACCCGGGCTTGCTATAACTCAGGCTAAACAATCCATCCCCCGGTCAGACTCCTTAGGTGCGTAGCCTCTCAAAAAGCAAGATCTAACCGGCTTTGCACTCTATGAAAGCCCGAGGAGGCTGCTTGCTGGCATTCACCTTCCCAGGTCAGGGATCGCAAACACCCGGAATGGGCCAAGCTTGGGTTGACCATGAGTCATGGGAGCTAGTTACCGAAGCGTCAGACATCTGCGGCCGCGATGTGGCCGCTTTGCTGCTCAATGCCGATAAGTCTGAGCTTCGCAATACTCGCAACTCCCAAATAAGTACCTTCGTCCTATCGCTCGTGGTGCTTGATGCAGCCGAGCGCACGGGCGCGGCTCCAGCGTTTATGGCAGGTCATTCGCTAGGTGAATACACAGCTCTTTGCGCCAGCGGTGCGCTCTCATTTGACGATGCCGTCAGGCTGGTTTATGCCCGCGGTGAAGCAATGCAAGCAGCGGCCCAGTTACGTCCGGGCGCGATGGCCGCCATATTGGGCATAGACGACAACCTTGTCGCGGAGGTTTGCGAACAGACCGAAGGCGATGTTTGGGCCGCCAACTACAACGCTCCTGGCCAGGTCGTGATAGCCGGCGCTACTGATGCTCTCGCAAAGGCTTGTGAAAACGCTAAAGACGCTGGCGCAAAGCGAACCTTGGAGCTGCCCATAGGTGGGGCTTTTCACACGCCTTATATGGAGCTGGCGAAAGAAGGTTTGCTGGCAGTCTTGGCTAACACTGAGATTCGTGCGCCAGCAGTACCGGTCGTAGCCAACGTGGATGCCGTGGCCTATACAACAGGTGATGTTTGGCAAGACCTGCTCACCAAACAACTCACCAGCGCGGTGCGTTGGCGTGCTTCGCTACACACTTTGGAAGAGGCTGGCGCCACAACGTTTGTGGAAATGGGACCAGGCAAGGTGCTAACCGGCATGACAACCAGAACTGTTCGGTCTGCTACTGCACTAAACATCAACACGCCCGCAGACATTGACAAGTTTTTGACCGCTTTGGCAGCGATTTCCTCAACGGGAGCACTAGAACTAGGCGGAGAAAACCTTTACGTCACCGAACGAATGATCGTTAGCCCGTGTGCAGGTGTATTCAGCCTCAATGAGGATTTCAAACCTGATCAAGTAGTAGGAGTGGGTGACGTAGTGGGTTGGGTGGCCGATGATGAAATTCGTTCCCCGTTCGCAGGTACCGTTATGGGTGTAATGGCCGCCGATGGTGAACGAGTTACCGCGCGACAATCAATTGCCTGGCTAAGGACCACATGACAAACAACGGCACAACCGCTACTAAAACTGGCGGCATCATTGATTCCGGCGCTCGTATTACCGGGATTGGCGCCGCTCTGCCAGAGAACATCGTTACCAATGATGACCTGGCGGCTCGTGTCGACACTTCAGATCAGTGGATAATCGAACGCACCGGCATCAAGCAACGCCACATCGGTGGAACCACGGCGGGGCTTGCCACCGAAGCCGCTACCAAGGCAATAGCTCAAGCAGGGGTCGACGCATCTGACATTGACCTGCTGGTGCTCGCCACAACCACACCAGACCGCCGTGTACCTTCCTCGGCTTCAACCGTGCAGGAAAACCTCGGACTGACATGCGGCGCTATGGATCTCAACGCGGCCTGTTCGGGTTTTGTTTACAGCTTGATAACCGCTCATGGTTTTTGCTCTATGGGCTACGACCGCGTTTTGGTCATCGGCGCTGAGACCGTGCATCGCCTAATCGACTGGGATGACCGGTCTACTTGCATCTTGTTTGGCGATGGTGCGGGAGCGGTGATACTTGAGCGCACTGGGCAGCCAGGCGACTTGCGGGGATGGCATCTCTCAAGCGACGGTGCTATGGAAGAAACGCTGTACTGCAACTTTGATGGGTCATTGTTTATGGCGGGTAAGACGGTTTTCAAAAAGGCTGTGCTGGTCATGGAGGAGGCCGCTCGTCGCGCCATGAAACAAGCGGGCTTGGGACCTGATGACATTGATGTTGTGGTGCCACATCAGGCAAACATCCGCATCGTGGAAACATCTTGCAAGCGCTTGGGAATTCCTATTGAGAAAGCAGCCATGGTTATTCATAGAACGGGTAACACTTCGTCGGCTTCAATCCCTTTGGCGCTGGAAGACGCGGTACGAACCGGCAAGATTCAAAACGGTCACAACGTGTTGATGGTTGGTTTTGGCGCTGGCATGAGTTCTGCATCCGCTTTGGTGAATTGGTCAGCGAGCTAACCACACTCGACCCCACTCGGACCGTTCTTGTAACGGGTGGTAGTCGTGGAATCGGGCTAGCTGCGGCTCAGCTACTAGCCGACAACGGGCATCGAGTAGCCACGACTGCTAGTTCGCCTGGATCAGGTAGTACAACTAATCCCGCTGACGACCGGCTGTTTCACGTGGTCTGCGACCAGACAGACAGCGCCGCTGTGGACGCGGCCTTTGCGGCGATTGAGTCCGAACTTGGCCCGGTTGAAATTCTTGTAGCCAACGCTGGGATCACACGTGATCAGCTCTTACTGCGAATGAGCGAGGAAGACTTCGCAACGGTTGTTGACACGAACCTCACCGGTGCCTACCGCATGGCTAAGCGGGCAGCACGCACGATGCTGAAGGCTCGTTGGGGGCGCTTGATATTCGTCTCTTCAGTTGTAGCGGCGACTGGTGCGGCCGGGCAGGTCAACTACGCAGCTAGTAAGGCTGGACTTGTTGGAATGGCTCGCTCACTAGCTCGTGAGCTTGGTTCGCGCCCAATTACTTCAAATGTCGTTTCACCAGGGCCGGTTTCTACCGCCATGCTTGAAGCTCTGACACAAGATCAACGTGACGCCATCGTTGATGCCGTGCCGTTGGGACGCGTTGCCGAACCACATGAGATAGCCGCAGCGATCGCATTCCTGGCTTCTGAAGCGGCTGGCTACATAACGGGGGCTGTTTTGCCGGTTGACGGCGGCCTGTCGATGGGGCACTAACCGCAGAGCGCACGCTAGGGCGGGTATGGCTTGCTTTACCCGTTGCGGGTCTAGAATCTCCACATATGAGCAATAGCGAAGTTTTTGAAAAATTGCAGGAATGCGCCGTAGAGGTGTTGTCTGTTGATGCCGCCAAGGTCACCCCTGAGGCAAACTTTGCCGACGATCTTGAAGCAGACAGCCTCGACCTGGTGGAGCTTGTAATGGCACTAGAAGAAGCCTTTGACATAATCGTTGACGAAGAAGAACTAGAAAATGTCACCACCGTCGGCCATGCTCTTGCACTGGTCGAATCGAAGCTGTGATTGAGCCACGCCGGGTAGCCATAGTCGGCCTTGGCGTCACCTCTGCGGCCGGAACGGGCGTAGATGAGTTCTGGAAGGGACTCAACGCCAAAGAGGTAATCGGAGATCGACGCATACCCGACTTTGACCCTGAACCGTTTTACGACTCCCCCAAACACGCACGCCGTGCCGACCGGTCCCAGCAATTTGCCACGGTAGCTACGGCGCAGGCCATGGCCGATGCGGGTGAGCTAAACGCCGACCCAGAGCGCTGCGGCGTAATTTACGGCACCGGTATAGGTGGTTTGCAAACCTTTGAAGACCAAGTACTAGTTCACGAACACAAGGGCGCACGCCGCGTTTCACCGTTCATGGTGCCGATGATCATGCCTAACGCCTCGGCCGCTTCCATCTCTATGAAATATGGATTGCACGGTCCCGCTGAGGTAATCACTACCGCCTGCGCAGCTGGCACCCACGCTTTGGGTTACGCAAGACGGTTGATATCAATCGGTGTGATTGACGTAGCCGTGGCTGGCGGTTGCGAGTCGGTAATGACTCCAGTTGGAATGGCTGGCTTTCAGAACATGACGGCTCTGTCCACTTCAGGCATTTCACGGCCATTTGATCGCAACAGAGATGGCTTCATGATGGCCGAAGGCGCGGCCACGCTGATACTCGAGAGCATGGACTCTGCGCAGGCTCGGGGTGCCAAGATTTACGGTGAGATACTGGGTTCGGCCTCCAACGCCGATGCCTACCACTTGACGGCACCGGCACCAGGTGGAGCGGGTGCCCTGCGATGCATGCAGCTAGCGATTGAGGACGCTGGGCTGGCGCCAGAAGACATCACTTATGTCAATGCGCACGGCACATCCACTCCTCTTAACGATGCATGCGAAGCCGAAGCATTAAGCAAGTTGTTTGGTACCAATGAGAATGCCCCGCTGGTTACTTCAACCAAAGGCATAACCGGTCATGCATTGGGTGCCGCAGGCGCCATTGAAGCGCTGTCGGTGATCTTGTCTATGCAGCACAAGAAAGTTCCACCCACCGTTGGTTGGAAGACACCCGATCCCGATCTGCCCGACATCAATCTTGTTACCGGTACTGCTGTTGACTGGACTCCCGGCCCAGCGCTGTCTAACTCGTTTGGTTTCGGAGGACATAACGGCTGCGTCGTTCTGGCACCGCCACCGGAGTAGAACCGGCCCAGGTGCCTTTCCCCGAGCCCGCTGAACTACTTGAGCATCGCCCGCCGTTTTTGTTGGTGGATCGCATAGTCGCACTCACACCAGGTGTTTCGTGCACCGCTGAATGGCATCTAACCGGTGATGAATATTTTTTTGCTGGCCATTTCCCTGGCTATCCAACACTGCCCGGCGTGTTGATGATCGAAGCGCTGGGGCAGACAGCGGGCCTAGCGGTGTTGAGCGAAACGAGCTTCGGCAACAAGCTGCCGATGTTTGCGGGTGTTGATAAGGCACGTTTCCGGCGGCGAGTGGTGCCAGGTGATGTGCTAACGCTTGAGGCCAAGTTGGAGCGCATGTCTGCTCGAGCAGGCCGTGCAAGTGGCATAGCCAGCGTTGACGGCAAGATGGCGTGTCAGGTCGACATGTTGTTTGTGATCGCAGATAGGCAAGATCCGGCTTAGTTGGTTTGACCTAGCTGAACCGCTCTCTTTGGTATGCCACCACCGCCACTATCTCATCAGGATCGATAAGCGCCCTGAAGGGCTGCATCTGGCCACGACCGTGCTGTACCACGCTGAGATGATCGGCCGCGCTTATCCGTGTCGCTACGCCGATAAGTGCTGGCGCTATCCCACCCTCACCAACTGGACCATGGCATACAGCACAGGTGTCAGCGTGAATCTTTTGACCTAGCGTCAATATTTCATTGGTGACCGGATTGGGCAGGGTCAGCGTGACATCAAATTGCGTACTAGTGCTACCTGAGCAAGCGCTCAACGCAAGCGGTGTAGCTACTAACAGGGCTACGAACAACGACCGTGTTCGCTCCAAAACTCTCCCTAGTGCTCGCTTCACTAATCGTTTTGCGATTGTTGAGCGGTCACAGCTGTTTGCCGCTCCGTGCCAACTCCTGTGTAACGGCTCATCGGCTCGCTCCAGCGTCGGTTCGCCCAAAGAGCGTCGCGCGCGTGCGCGTGAAAATGGTCAGGCACTTGCCTCATCACGCGGTCAATCTTTGCCACGCCTTTACCAAATCGCTGTTCGGCTGCCGCGCTAAGACACTCCAGCATGTGCGTTAACTCATCGTCGGGCGGGTCGATTCCGTGCTGACGCCAGACCACCATCGGAGTTTCACAAGCCTCGCAGTCTGCTATCCAACAAGTCTCGTCTTCGAAATACCAGTGCGTAAAACGAGCCGCCTCGCATAATTCGCAGTTGGTGTCGGGCTGGCCAGCCTCGGGCAGACCGGGCTTAGGCACATCGTTCATCAAGCGCCTTTCGATATGTCGTTATCAACTGCTCCACGGCTTGAGCGGCTGCGTTTGCGTCGGTTGGGCTTGCACCTGCTGGGCTTGCACCTGCTGAGGCCTCCAACATTGCGCGCACCACAGCCGAGCCGATCACCACACCATCTGCTACTTCGCACGCCTCAACCGCCTGTTCGGGTGAACCTATGCCAACACCGCAAAGCACTGGCTTGTCGGTAACCGCCTTACATCGGGCGACTGTTTGTTTTGCGGTTTGCGCTAACGATTTCCGTTCACCTGTCACTCCCAGCAGACTCACCGCATAGACAAAGCCACGGCTCGCTTCGCATAACTGTGCCAGGCGACCATCGGGTGTAGTGGAAGCAGCCAGCAGAGTGGTTTCTATTCCTGCCTCTAGCCCAGCTGTTAGCCACGAACCGGCTTCGGTTAGCGGTAGGTCCGGCAGAATCGCTCCGGCTATTCCCGCTGCGGCCAGTTCTTCTGCAAACCTTTGTTCGCCCATGTGGTGGCAGAGGTTGTAGTAGGTCATGACGACCAAAGGCACGCCTGCGTCAAGGTCTCGCGCAGCTTCCAGCACCGATGAAGGTGTTGTGCCCGCTGCTAGGGCCTGCGTGCAAGCCTTCTGAATGATTGGACCGTCCATGACGGGATCCGAAAAGGGAATCCCGATTTCAATCGCATCAGCACCAGCCGAAGCTGCCGTCTCAACGGCTAGCTCCCAACCCTGTGTGCCAGCGGTTATATACGCCACTAACAGCTTGCGACCGGCGCTACGGGCGTCTCGCAGATATTGCTCTAGTGGACCTGGCTGCACTTCAACCAACTCAATGTGAAAGCTTCATCATTTGAGCAACATCTTTGTCACCACGCCCGGACAGACACATCAACACCGTCTGGCCTGCGAGTTGCGGTGCTTCTCTCGTTATCCAGGCCAGAGCATGCGCACTTTCAAGCGCCGGGATGATGCCTTCGGTTTTGGCTAGCAAAGCAAACGCTTCGACCACTTCTTCGTCGGTAACGGCCGGATATTCCGCTCGTCCGATCGCAGCAAGGTATGAATGCTCGGGTCCAACGCCCGGATAGTCCAAGCCAGCCGAAATGGAATGGGCCTCGCGGATTTGCCCAGCTTCGTCTTGCATCAGATAAGACAGCATGCCGTGCACTACGCCAGGCTCTCCGCGCCCCACGGCGGCTCCCCCACTGGGTTCAACACCAACAAGACGAGAGTTCAAATCGGCAAACCCGGAGAAAATGCCAGCCGCGTTGCTACCACCACCAACACAGGCCACCACTACGTCTGGGTCTGCGTTTAGTAACGAGCGACATTGCTCGCGTGCTTCGTCTCCGATTACATGATGGAACACGCGCACCATCCACGGATACGGGTGTGGGCCCATCACAGACCCTAAGCAGTAATGCGTTTGCTCAACGGTGGCAACCCAATCGCGCAGAGCCTCGTTTACGGCGTCTTTTAGAGTTCTGCTGCCTGAGGTAACCGTCTCCACCTCGGCGCCCAGCAATTTCATGCGGTAAACGTTCAGCGCTTGTCGCTCTATATCAACCTCACCCATGTAGACCTTGCACTCCAAGCCCAGCAAGGCAGCCGCGGTGGCCGTAGCTACGCCATGTTGACCCGCTCCGGTCTCAGCTATAAGGCGCGTCTTGCCCATCCGCTGGGCTAGCAGCGCTTGACCTACGACGTTGTTGATCTTGTGCGAGCCGGTGTGGTTGAGGTCTTCACGCTTTAGCAACAACCGCAATCCCAGTCGCTCTGATACGCGTTGGCAGTCGGTTAGTGGTGAGGGTCGTCCTGCGTAGTCGCGCAAAATAGTGTGAAACGTTTCAACAAATGTGGAATCGCTCCAGGCTTCACGGAATGCTGCCTCGAGCTCTTCGCAGGCAGGCACAAGTGTTTCGGGAACGAATCGGCCGCCGAACTCGCCAAAGCGGCCAGCCGGGCTGGGTTCGGCCATGATTTTGCTAGTTGTCTTGCGCGCCATACTTTTTACTCATCGCTCCAGTCATAAATCCGGCGGGATGTGGCAGTCGGGGCTGTGGTGTTTATCTCGTGCTCTGTTGAGGTCATTGGGGTTGCTGGTGGAGTCCCCGGTGAAGTCTCCGGCGGAGTCCCCGGTGGAGTCCCCGGTGGAGTCCCCGGTGAAGTCTCCGGCGGAGTCATAGTCGTTTCTAGTCCTAGCTCAAGCGCCATTTGACGAGCGTTGGTGATGAACTGGCGCACTGACAACGGGTCCTTTATGCCGGGCCCCGACTCAACACCTGAGGCAACATCCACACCGAAAGGTCGGACCTGGGTAATGGCTGCAGCCACATTGCTAGATGTAAGTCCTCCCGCCAGGATTAACGGCAGTCCTCGGCTAACTCCGTCAAGCTGGCGCCAGTCAAACACTCGACCGCTGCCAGGTTCCGGTCCATCCATCAAGATTGCGGAAGCTCGGTACTCGGCCAAGCGATCTAGCGCTGTATCGCCTGCCTTGAAAGCCTTAAACATGTGTCCGACACGCTCAGATATCCAGGCGCAGTCGGCGGGGGTTTCATCGCCGTGAAGCTGAGCTGTGTTCAACCGTGCCTCGTCCATAATCTCAATTACGCGCTCAGGGCGCTCATTAGCAAACACTCCCACGGTGATCACGCCACCTGGCAGACGTCGAGCGATGTCGCGTGCCTTGTCTACCGATATCGCTCTCACCGATCCAGGCACAAAGTTGAAGCCAACGGCGTCGGCGCCCATCCCAACTGCAAGCAATGCGTCTTCCTCAGTTGTTACACCGCAGATTTTGATGAACATCGGTCAACCGGCTTTGGGTATAGGCGAGTTTGCCTGAGCCAACAGTCCGGCTAGCTCCGCCGCTGGGTCTTCGCTGGTCACCAGTCTTTCACCCACCAAAACTGCGTCATAGCCGACCTCGCCTAGAGCTTGAACATCGGTGGCGTGGCGTATGCCTGACTCTGCCACGCGCACAACTTCGTCAGGCATTTCAGCGCTCAAGCGTTGAGCGCGTTCCTCATCGACTTCAAACGTTGTCAGGTCTCGCTGATTCACTCCTACCAGAGTGGCATTCACGGCAAGGGCTCGTTCTAGTTCGGGCAAATCGTGGACTTCAACTAGTGCTGCCATGCCAAGCTCACTTGCCAGGTCGCTAAATCGCTGTAGCTCATCTTGCGCTAAGGCCGCCACTATTAGCAACACTGCGTCGGCCCCCATGATGCGGGCATCAAAGACGTCGTGTTCGCTGACCGTGAAATCTTTTCGCAGAGTCACCAGGCCGGTAGCGGCTTGTGCGGCCATCAAATCGTCAGGCGAGCCGCCAAAAAACTCTGAGTCGGTTAGCACTGATAGAGCCGCAGCGCCACCACGGGCGTAATCGCACGCGAGCACGGCCGGGTCAAGATCGGCTCGCAAAACACCCTTGGACGGGGATTTGCGCTTTATCTCCGCAATCACTGAGGGAATGCGCCCTGGTCTTTCTTGGCAAGCGATTGCTTTACTGGCTCCTACGGTTCGAAGTGCCGCAATGAAGTCTCGTGGCTTGGATACCTGATCGGCGCGGCTACGCAGATCAGCAAGTGAGCGCTGATCGTTGTTGGCGACTTGCCGATGTGTCGCGATTATTCGGGCTAGATAGGTGTGCTCCAATTGGACACTGTTCGAACTTGCGTGATTCAGATCTGAATGCCCTTAGCGGCAACCGGGTCTAGGAAAATCAGCTCGGGCCGCCCGGCCATGAAGTCTCTTGTGGCACCGCCAAACGCTTTCATTCCATCGGAAGAACCGTGCGCGGCCAAGGCATCTTCGTCTGTGTAGACCTCGTAGAACCACACCACGTTTTCATCGCCCTTGTCTTTATGGGCGGCGTAAATCTCTGTACCAGGCTCACCTGACACGTTTTTCATGCCCATGTCGGCGATCACGGCCAGAAGGGCATCACGTTGGCCTTCCTTTGCTGTGAGTTTGGCTAGTAGCGCTGGCTTGCTCATGGTTTTCTCCAGTTGTTGTTTGCCAGAATCTACTAGTTATTCGCCGGTTTGCTCCGGCCATTTTGGTGCTACTGGCAGCGCAAATAGGGCTTTGTCAGGATTAAACGACATGCGCTCATCATCAACAGCACGGGACGACAAGATAGCGAAGCCTGCGTATTTGAATTTGGTTAAGTCGCTATGAGTTGGTAAGTGAGCGGGTGGGCGCCCTGGCGGGTGTTCAACGGCACTAAGCACGGTGCCGATTTCTTTGCCTGCTTCATCACGCAATAGCTCTCCAGTCGTAAGCGATTCGGTCGACATCACGCGAAACAATTCGCGCCGAGCACCTGCGCGTGAGTCGATCCGCTCTACTAACTCTTGTCCGCGGTAGCAGCCCTTGGTGAAGCTCACCGCAACATCTAGCAGACCGGTTTCGTTTGGAATCGCACCGGACTGGATCTCTTTCCCCATCATCGGCAATCCATACAACGTCCGCAACCATTCAAGAATGGGTTCAACCAAGTCGGCTTCAACCACCTCACCATCGGTACTAGGTGCCTCGGCCAACACGTCAAAGCCATCTAGCTGTGGTAGTGCGGCGGGCCAGTTACCCGGAGTGCTGGACCCTCCGATGCAAGGCCACAAGGTCTCCACCACTTGGCCCTGTGCACGGGATCGATCGTTCTCACCCACACATGCGCCACGCACTACCAGCATCTGCCAGTCAACTAGCTCAAAATCGGCCTTGGTTCGCAATTTAAAGCGCTCAAGCGACTCTTTGAGGACATCGCCGTATGCCGGTTCGGTATCGGCCAGAAAATGGTCGCCGGTAAGGCGCGTAAGGCGAAACAAGCACTCCACTCGGCCCTTTGGATCGAGCATGAACGACATAGTGCTTTTGCCTACGCCAAGCGCCTCTACGTCTGTTGAAATCTGGCCTTGCAGATAGTCGGCTGCTTCAGCACCAGAAATGTCAATGGCGGCTCTGGCGAGTCGCACAACCAGGGTTTCGTCTGTGTCTAATAACGGGTCTAATAACAAACCCTCAGGTGGATAACCAGGATCAGACATCAGGATTCCAGACCGAATCACTCAACAGGCGAGTCATGTTATCGATCAACTTCAAACCCAAACCATCATCCAGCGACATGATCGATTCCGGGTGGAACTGCACGGCCGCTATGGGTAGATCGCGGTGCTCCACGGCCATCACACAATCATCCTCAGTGCTAGCTGCGGTTATCTCTAGTTCGGCCGGCACCTCAGATTTATGTGCAAATAACGAGTGATAACGCCCGGCACGGAAGCTTGCGGGAAAATCTGCCAGCAGGCGCCCGCCATAGTTGGCGATGTCGGAAGACTTGCCGTGCATTGGCGTGTCAAGCGTGGAGAGATTGCCGCCGAAATACTCCACCACGCCTTGCAGGCCAAGACAAACCCCAAACAACGGCAGCTTTGCTTTGACCACTGCTGCTATTAGTTCACGCATTGCAAAATCATCCGGCCGCCCAGGCCCGGGTGAAAGTACCACTAGGTCATAGTTGGCGGGCGATATCTCATCCAGGGCAAACCCTGCTCGCAGTGTTGTCACGCTGGATCCGGTTTGGCGTAGATAGTTGGCAAGCGTGTGAACGAACGAATCCGTGTGATCCACCAGCAAGATCTTGCGTTGTGCAGCAGTCGGCGTAACAGAGGTAACTGGTTCGGTTTCACGCGGTCGTCGGATTGCTTCAAGAAACGCTGACGCCTTGAGCTCGGTTTCGTCTTCTTCGGTCTGCGGGTCTGAGTCCCACAACAGCGTGGCACCCACTCGAACTTCGGCTTGGCCTGCTATTAGACGGATGGTTCGCAGGGTGAGCCCAGTGTTCAAGCTGCCGTCAAATCCAATCTTGCCTACGGCTCCGCCATACCAGGCTCGTGGGCTGCGCTCATGCGACTCGATGAACTGCATGGCAGCGGCTTTGGGTGCGCCGGTGACCGTCACCGCCCAGGTGTGACTCAAAAAAGCATCTAGCGCATCAAACTGCGGTAGTAAACGTCCCTCTACGTGATCGACCGTGTGGATTAGCCGCGAGTACATCTCAATCTGGCGGCGTCCGATCACCTTCACCGATCCAGGCACGCAGATGCGGCTCTTGTCGTTGCGATCAACGTCGGTGCACATTGTCAGCTCGGACTCATCCTTGCTGGAATTAAGCAGCGCCAAAATCTGCGATGCATCGTCAAGCGGTGTCGTACCTCGCGCAATGGTGCCTGAGATTGGGCAGGTTTCGACCCGGTCGCCATCTACTCGCACGTACATTTCGGGCGAGGCTCCAACCAGCCATTCGGCCTCCCCCAGGTTGATTAGAAACCCATAGGGAGAAGGGTTTTGCAACCGTAAGCGCCGAAACAGTTCCGCTGGCTGCACCGCACAGGGCTCAGTGAATTTTTGGCTTGGAACTACCTCAAACATGTCGCCCCGCGCAAAGTAGTTGCGGGCATTTTCTACGCCTTTGGCGTAGCCACCTGGCTCGTGATCACAGGCTGGTTCGGCCGCAAGATCTGGCTCATAGGCGGTTTGCGATGTGGTGCGTGCAAGACCCGCTGTGCTCGCACCGTTGGCCTCGAATTCGCACCTAATCCGCTGAGCCACCCCGCTCTGGTGGTCGACCACAAGCAGATCGTCTGGCAAATACAGCACCAAATCGCGTTGCCCGTCAAGACGCGGCAGCACTTTTTTGATTGGCTCGAACTGAAATGCCAAGTCGTATCCGAAAGCGCCATACAACCCCATGTGCGGGTCTTCGCTAGCGAACAGATCCACCAGGCACCGCACAATCGAAAACACCGAGGGCTGTCGACTGCGTTGCTCTTCGGGGAACCTGACTGGATTGTTTTTGGAATCGCTAGACAAACCATCTATCGAGCACCGAAGGGTGTTTCCGGCTCGTTCAAGCTGGCCTATGTGCCCACTCGGAGTGTTCTGTGAAAGCGCGTCATAAATGACATCCAGCAGGATTTCACCGCGCTCGTTTAGAGCGTTAATACTTACGTCTCGGGCAGAACAAACCAACTCAAGCGGCGGATCAGCAAAGCCGATGTCCCAGCGGGTATAGCGCCCGGGGTATTCATAACTGGATGACAGCAACACTCCCTTTGCCGTGTTGAGTCGATCAATCAAGGCCTCAACTTCGGTAGCGCCCTCAACAGTTTCAACGGCCACCGTGACCTTGATGCCGCCGGCGGTGAGGTATTCGTTCATCTGCTTAGAGAGCTCTGGGAGGCTCAAAGGTAATCAGAGATACAGACCAGGAGCGCTTGGCTCAATACGTGAAGCGGCAATGGCGTGAACATCGCGTTCACGCAGGATTAAGAAATCTTCGCCGTGCACCTCTACCTCAAAAAGGTCTTCTAGGTTGAACAACACGCGATCACCCTCTTCTACGTTCTTGACGTTGCGGGCCACTCCTATAACTTCGCCCCAGATCAGTCGCTTTGGTTGTTGAGCTGTTGCCGGGATCAAGATGCCGCCACTACTACGGCGCTCTGCTTGTCCGCCGGGCAAACGCACCAAGATGCGGTCGTGCAGCATCTTGATCGGACGCTTCTCATCGGGCGAATCCGCCAAGCTGGCTGTACCCGTGCGCCTTGGCATGCCATTAGAACTCGATGACTTGCCTGCGGTCGGCGTCATCTCCTTCTTAACCACTTGTGCCACAGGCTCACGGTAGCGGAGCAAACCCGGGCTACCGTCCCCCAAATGGCTTCTGCTCAGGAAGAGCATGTAACGGATCTGACGGTCGCTACCGAAGACGGGTTGAGGCTGGAAGCGGAACTGACATGCCCGGCAAATGCGCATGCGATAGCGGTGCTCTCACATCCTCACCCCCTCTATGGCGGGGACATGTTTAATCCATTGATTGACCATTTGTTTGCGAAACTGCCTGAGGCGGGGATTGCGACTTTGCGCTACAACTTCCGCGGAGTAGGCCAATCAGACGGCAAGCATGGCATTAGCACCGACGAAATAGCTACCCCGCTGCCCGAAGTGTTAGATGCGAAAGCCGCCTTTGCAGCGGTCTGCGAGGTTGCGCCACGGCTTGTCTCGGTTGGCTGGTCTTTCGGTGGTGACGTGTCGTTGGCAACAGACCATCCGTCTCTAGCGGCTTGGGTCGGTATAGCCGCGCCTTTACAGATAGTCGATCCGGGAGCTATGCCTGCGTCAACGAGTGAGCGGCCGAAGCTTTTGTTGGTGCCTGAGAACGATCAGTTCTGCTCACCCGACGACGCGCAGCAACGCAGCACCTGCTGGCCGACCTGCTCGCTAGAGATAGTCGTAGGGGCCGATCATTTTCTAATGGACGAAATGACCGAGGTGGCCGAGAAGGTGAGCGCGTTTATCGCCGGCTTGGACTAGCTGCTGACCTGGTCAGATCGCTGGTCTAGCTTCGCTGCTTTTCTAAACGATGCGCGAGTTCTTGTTACCCCAGTATTCGTCGCGTAGGAGTCGCTTGTAGAGCTTGCCAGTAGGCAATCGTGGCAACTCGTCTCGAAAGTCAACCGACCGTGGAATCTTGAACTTGGCTAGATGTTCCGCGCAATAAGCCTTTAGTTCTGCCTCAAGAACGTCATCAGCCTCCACGCCTTCAGCCACCATGCAGACCGCTTTTACTTCTTCGCCGAAGTCTTCGTTTGGCACGCCAAATACGGCCACATCATCTACTTTGGGATGCACTATCAGGCAGTCCTCAATTTCTTGGGGATAAATGTTTACCCCGCCTGCGATGATCATGAACGACAGACGATCTGTCAGATACAGATATCCATCTTCATCTACTTTGCCAACATCGCCCAGTGCGGTCCAAAACTCATGTTCTTTGTGGCGTGATTCGTCTGTCTTCTCGGGTGCGTTGTGATACACAAACGCGTGCTCATCTCGCTCGAAATAGATGGTGCCCACCTCGCCGACTGGTAGGTCGTTACCGTCGTCGTCGCAGATGTGAATGACTCCGACTAATGGCTTGCCGACGGTGCCGGGGCGCTCAAGCCACTCTTCAGGAGTGACATAGGTGAACCCGTTCAATTCGGTGCCTGCGTAGTACTCATGCAGGATGGGTCCCCACCACTCCATCATCTTCTTTTTAACCTCCACAGGGCACGGTGCCGCGGCGTGTATCGCCATCTTGTGGGTGGAAAGGTCGTAACGGTTGCGATCCGCTTCGTCCAGCTTGAGCATGCGACTAAACATGGTCGGCACCCATTGGCTGTGAGTGATCTTGTATTGCTCTATGTAGCTCAGCGCTTCAAGCGCATCGAAGCGATCCATGATCACGGTCGTTCCGCCTAGCGATTGCGTGCCGGTCGTATAACCCAACGGCGCTGAGTGATAAAGCGGTGCTGGCGATAGGTACACCGAGTCTTCACCAAAGCCCAGGAGGCCTCCCAATATCGCCCCGCCAATAATGTCGTTTTCGGTTATTAGCGTGCCGGGAACAGCGCGCAAGATGCCCTTCGGGCGACCGGTAGTGCCCGAGCTGTAGAGCATGGTGTTACCGCGTGGTTCGTATTCGAGTGGCTCGGCGCGATATTTCGCGACCGCGTCGTCGTAGCTCTCAAACCCGTTGGCTGGCTCATCAAACATCAGCCTTGTGGGGCAATCTGTCAGATGAGGCAGTATTTCCATCGCAACTTCACGCACCGCTGGCGATGCAACTAGCACGGATGCACCACAATCGTTCACTATGTATGCGGCTTCCTCGTCGGTGAGATAACGATTGACGGTTGTGATGAGCATGCCGCTGCGCAGGGCAGCCCAGTAGACCTCGAAATAGCGCATGTGATTATCGGCAAAGATCGCTACGTGATCGTTGGGGCGCAATCCTTGCTCCCACATAAACTGCGCTAGTCGCGCAGAGGCATCGTCTAGCTCTTTGTATGTCTGGATTTCACCAGTGCGAGCCATGATCACCGCGGGGCGATCTGGATGAGTTTTGCTAAAGGTTCCCGGATAGCTCATCTCGTAAAACTAACGCACAACCAGGGCTTTTAACCAGGCGCTATAGCTGGGCCTTTATGACTGGGGTGGTCGAACCGACACACCGGCCAACAACAAGGCTTGTTTGGCTTGAGCGATGGTGTAATCGCCGTAGTGAAACACCGAGGCGGCCAGTAGCGCGTCGGCATCGCAACCTGTAGCGGCCTCAACAAGATGCTCAACGGTTCCGGCTCCGCCGCTGGCGATGACTGGCACGGTTGTGGCGTCGCAAACCGCTTGGGTTAATGGCAGGTCGTAGCCATTACGAGTGCCATCGGCATCCATTGATGTCAAAAGGATTTCTCCAGCGCCGAGCTCGGTTACGCGGTGCACCCATTCGATCACGTCAGTACCGGTGTCGTCGCGGCCGCCTCTCACATAGACGTTCCAGGTGCCGTCACCATTGGATCTGGCGTCTATGGCTACGACGGTGCATTGCGCTCCAAACTCAGCGGAGATTTCACTCACCAGTTCTGGCCGTGCCACCGCAGCAGAGTTGACCGAGACCTTGTCCGCACCTGCTCGCAGAATCGCGCGCACGTCTTCCACGCTGCGAATGCCGCCGCCAACGGTAAATGGGATAAAAACCTGCTCTGAGACATGAGCTGCAAGATCAACAATCGTTGAACGGTCGTGTGCGCTTGCGGTGATGTCTAAGAAAATGATCTCGTCGGCGCCCTGTTCGTTGTAACGCTCGGCAAGCTCTACGGGGTCACCGGCGTCACGCAGCTCAACAAAATTGACGCCTTTCACCACACGTCCGTCGTCTACGTCTAGACAAGGGATGATTCGAACGGTTCGCATACGACTCTCGGCTGGCTTAGTTAATTCGACTTGGTTAATTGGGCTTGGCTAACCGGTCTGGCTAGCTGGCAATGGTGGCGGCAGCTAGGGCGTCACCGATAGTAATTGTGCCGTCGTGTAGGGCTTTTCCACAGATCGCACCGTGTAAGCGCCGGTCACCGCTTTGCAAGTTCGCTAGCTCTGTGATGTGAGCCAACGAACCAATGCCACCGCTGGCGATTACATCTAGCGGTGTCAGGTTCAGCACTGCGGCTAAGCCCGCAAGGTCTGCTCCGTCACCCATACCGTCGTGCTGAATTTGCGTAACGATCACCGCATCGGCACCAGCGTCGGTAAAGCGTGGAAGTACCTCCGCAAGCTCTACGCCGGAGGCTTGCTCCCAGCCGTGGGTTGCGATCATCGAGCCACGTACATCCATGCCAATCGCTACCCGGATGCCTGAACTGGCGAGTTGGCTTACCAGCTCTGGATTTTCGATTGCTGCGGTGCCAAGCACGCAACGCTCTACCCCGGAAGATCGCAGTCGCTCGGCAGCTTCTGCGGTGCGCACTCCTCCCCCGCTTTGAACCGGGATAGTCACCGCATTACAGATGTCGGTTATCACGCGCTGATTGGTTTGATTGTGTTGCCCGCTACGCGCGGCATCTAGGTCAACCGTGTGAATCCATGGGGCACCGGCCTCGGCGAATTGAACCGCAACCTCCACTGGGTCGGTGTCGTAGTCAACCTGTCGGTCGTAGTCGCCCTGTAACAAGCGCACGCAATGTCCGTCACGCAGATCAATTGCGGGATACAGATCCATGTTTTTCTGCAATAGATGGGCCAGCTTCGGTCGTGTTCTCAACTTGCTCGTTAGCAACTTGTTCAACGAAGTTTGTAATCAAGCGAATGCCTGCTGGTCCTGACTTCTCAGGGTGAAACTGGGTGGCCCAGAGCTTTCCTCGTTGGACAAGAGCGGTAACGGCAGTTGGGTAGTCGCATACGGCCACCACAAGCTCGGGGTCGGTTGCCACGGCATAGCTGTGGACGAAATACATCCACACGCCGTCTTCAAGGCCTGTTAGCAATGGGCAGGGCTCTTGGCTGAAGCGCAGCTGATTCCACTGCATTTGCGGGCGAGGCAGCTCGTCGGAAAGCAGTTCGACCTTGCCGGGCAAGATCCCCAGCCCTGAAACGCCGGGTGCTTCCTGCGATGATTCAAACAACATCTGCATACCCACGCAAATCCCGATGAAAGGGCGCGGCGATGCCGCTGCTTGCAGCACCGCTTCTTCTAGCCCGGCTGAGCGCAGTCGTTCCATGCAGGTGCCAAAGTGGCCGACACCTGGCAGCGCTACCCCAGCAGCCTCAGCGATGAAATCAGGATCGCTGGTGAGGTGCGCAGTGGCTCCGGTTAGCTGCAGGGTTTTCTGCGCGGAGCGAAGGTTGCCAATGCCGTAATCCACTACTGCGATGGTCGGTGCAGTAGGTGATGCACCAGGCGGTGTTGTCGTTGGTTTGGTGAATTCAGTCAAAGAAGGTGGTATTGCAAACGGGCGTCACAAGACGCGACACAACAAACGGGCGTCACAAGACGCCCTTTGTAGAAGGCAGGACCGTGTCTTCTATTCGCACGGCGTCATAGATGGCGCGTGCCACGCCCTTAAAGCAGGCCTCAATGATGTGGTGGGTGTTGCGCCCTCGCAGCATCTCAATGTGAAGCGTGATATTCGCAGCCATCACAAAGCCACGCCAAAACTCTTCGCATAGCTGCGGATCAAACGGTGGGTCGCCCAGGATCTTCTCCCCCGGCGGTGCGACCTCGTACAGCAAAAATGGTCTTCCCGACAGATCAAGCACAACCGCTACGGCCGCCTCGTCGAGAGGAACCGAAATCGAGGCAAAGCGGCGTACGCCAGCCTTGTCGCCGAGAGCTTCACGAAAAGCCTCGCCCAGCGCAATGCCTATGTCTTCAACTGTGTGGTGCGCGTCAATCTCAAGATCTCCTTGAGCCTTAATCACCAAGTCCATGCGGGAGTGCTTACTGAGCTGGGACAGCATGTGATCAAAGAACGGCAGCCCAGTTGATATCTCGGTGGCACCGATGCCGTCCAGATTGAGCTCCAAATTGATGCGCGTTTCAGCGGTGTCGCGCTGCCGCGTGGCCGTGCGCTGGTTTTCAATTGATCTGCCGGTGGGGTTACCGATGGAGTTTTTGGTGGAATTATCGGTGGAATTATCGGCTTTTTTCATTTCAAGACATTCGTGTAGTGACGGTGATTGTTGTAACGCGTTCCAGTTGGTTGAACACCAGCTATTTTGCCCTGGCTAACTAGCTGCCAAGGCATCGGTCGCCGCCGCAAGCAAACGATCATTCTCGGCACTGGTACCGATCGTGGCTCTTAAACAGTTAGCCAACCGCGGCCAACCAGAGCAATTGCGAACCAGCACCGACCGATCCACTAAAGCCTGCCAGATTTTGTCTCCGCTGCAACCGACTGTCGTGGTATTGAACAAGATGAAGTTTGCCTGCGAGGGACTCACCTTGAACCCCAACGAAGATAGCTCATCGGTTATTCGTTGCCGTTCGGCTACGACCGTGGCTACCCGTTGGTCCATCTCAGCGCCAAATTGCAAGGCCAGTCGGCCGGCTAGCTGTTTGAAAGCATCGACGTGATATGGCAACACCACTTTCTCAAACTCAGCCACCATCCAGGCTGGTGCCACGCAGTAACCCAAACGCAGGCCAGCCATGGCCCATGTCTTAGAAAACGTACGCACCACTACCAGACGCTCATAAGCGGAAGAATTAGCTGGATCGTCCAGCAGATCCAGCGCACTAAACGAAGCAAACTGTCCGTAAGCCTCGTCCACCACGACCACACCGTTACTGACGTCTAGGGCGTGTTTGATTGTTGCTAGTTGCTCAGGAGTGCCTGTGGGGTTGTTTGGTGAACACAAAAACATCACCTGAGGGTTGATGGCAGCGACTAGTTCGTCGATTGAGTCGGTGCAGACCTGATAGCTCTCGTCGCGTTCAACCTCCACCAGCCCGCATTGCGTTGTGCGCGCAATCTGCGAGTACATCGCATAGGTCGGCTCAAAGGTGGCCACGACCGAACCGTGCCCGCCGAAGGTGAGGCACAGGGTTTGCAGGACTTCGTTGGAGCCATTAGCGACGAAGATTTGCTCTGATGTAGTGCCTGGGTGCTTGGCGGATATCGCTTCACGCAGTGCTAACGCTGCACGGTCTGGGTAACGATTCCAAGTGATGTTGGCAACTTCAGAGGCCAGCGCTTGGGTGAATTCGGGTGGTGGCTCCAGCGCGGACTCGTTGGTGTTGAGTCGCACCTCAACATCAAGCTGTGGCGAGTGATAACCGTCCATGGCCTGCAGATCTGCCCTGACTGCAGGACGGTCAGCGGGTTGGCCTGCGTTTTGGCGTGTTTTCTTGCTCACTGGGCACCCGACTTGTTGTTGTTAGGCCCGTTGTTATCAGGCCTGGTGCTGTCGGAGTTGCCGTTATTAGACAGCCCCTCGGCAGCCCACTGCTCGCGCATCGTTACCGAGGCAGCGTGCGCCCAAAGCCCTTCGGCTTCGGCGAGCGAAACCACCGTGTCGATTTGGTTTTGAAACCCCTCACGGGTCGCCTCGATTATGTGCATTTGCTTTTGAAAATCGGCCACACTAAGTGCCCCAGCAAAACGGGCGGTGCCATCGGTAGGCAATACGTGAGAAGGCCCAGCTACATAATCCCCTAACGAGGCGGGTGTCCATGGGCCAACAAACACGACTCCTGCGTGGCGCACCTGATCAGCCAACTCGGCGGCATCGGCGCACATCAGTTGAAGGTGCTCTGGTGCTATGGCATTGGCGACCGCGACGGCTTGCTGCGGGCTGTCAACCAAGCAGACATAACCATCGCTGCTCAAAGTGGCGAGTGTTTCTTGCTTGCGAGGCGACATGGCCGCAATGGCCGCAACGTTTTCGTCTACCTGCTCGGCATAGTCGGCATCCCAGGTCAACAGCCAGGCACGACCACCGGGACCGTGTTCGGCTTGCAACACCAGGTCGATCGCCGCGCTAGTCGCCGGGCAGGTGCTGTCAGCGACCACCGCTATCTCCGATGGCCCTGCGAAAGCGGCCGCCACGCCTACCTCGCTGGCTACCTCTTGCTGGGCAGCGGCCACCCATGCATTACCCGGGCCGGCAATCACATCGGCCGGGGAGATTGTTTCGGTGCCATAAGCCATGGCCGCTACCGCTTGTACTCCGCCGATGGCGTACACTTCGTCAACCTCACACAAATATGCCGCCGCCAGCACTGCATCGTTGAGCAGGCTTGTGCCGGCCGTCGCAGGCCCAGACGAGCTAACGGGTTGTGGCGGTGAGCACAACATGATCTCAGGTACACCAGCGGCTCGAGCTGGCAGCACTGTCATCAACACTGTTGACGGGTAAGCCGCTAAGCCACCCGGTACGTAAATGCCTGCTCGGTCAACACTTTGAGCCACGCTGTTGATCAAGATCCCATCGGTGCTAATCGTGTGAGCTTCAGACAGCTCGTAGCTGTGATAGTCGGCAATGCGTCGCTTGGCTGCACTTAACGCGTTACGCAATCGGTCTGGTATGCGTTTCCAGGCGTCTCCTAGCTCAGTGGAACTGATCCGTGGGTTGGCTACGTCTATTGCGTCAAACCGCTTAGTTAAGTCTCGTATCGCACTGTCACCTGAGGTGCGTACTTGGGCCAAGAGTTCTCGCACGGCATCAATCGATACCTCAGATCTCTGACTACTGTCTGGCAACAGATCGGCCCAAATGGCTCGACTCGCTGCTCCGCTAGTCGGTGCTTCTGGCGAGACTCGGCCCCGCAGATCGAGGCGCTGCAACACAGTTGCGAGGGTACAAGAGACTGTGATAGCGATTACTCCGCGCAGCACTACCAGCGCGCAGCGCGATTACTCCGCTCAGCGCTACCAGCGCGCAGCGCGACAACTCCGCGCACTGCGCGATTACTTCGCGCTCTGCTACTTCGCGCGATGCACGATATGGCCGCCACAATAGCTTGTCTGTGATGATTAGCGAGGCTGAGATCCGTTCGATGGAAACCGCGTTGACCGAGCTCGGTCAACGCATCGTTATGGCTGGTGACGGACTGCGGGATACTCCAGCCGATGGTGTTTCCGTGGACCTATATGAGGCCGAAAGACACCTGCGTAGCGCTCGTCGACGGCTATCAGACGCGGCTGAGAATCTCGCTGCAAACTCGCTGTAACTGCGCCTGCTTATACGACGCTTGCCTAAACCGTGCTTTCCTAAGCTCTGCTTGCTTAAGCGGTGCTTGCTTGCTTTCTAGGCGTTTAGAAAGGCGCTGGGGCAAAAGGAATTCAGCACGCATTGCTCACAGTTGGGTTTGCGAGCGGCACATACGCGCCGGCCATGCAGGATCACCCGAAGACTGAAGTCTCCTCGCTCATACTGCGGAATCATCGGGTTCAGTGCTAGTTCAATCTTGACCGGGTCTTTTTCATCGCAGATACCCAGGCGATTGGTCAGTCTTGTTACATGAGTATCCACTGGCAGGCCCGGTAGGCCGAACGCCACCGATCTAATCACGTTGGCGGTCTTACGTCCCACTCCTGCCAGCTTTACTAGGTCTTCCCTGCTGGTCGGCACCTCGCCGTCGTGGTCGACTAGCAGGCTCTGCGCCATTCGCTGCAGGTTGCGAGCCTTGCTGCGGTAAAACCCGGTCTGGTGCACCAGCTCTTCTAGCTCGATGGTGTCGGAGCTGGCTAACGCTTCGGCATCCGGGTAGCGCTTGAACAAGGCCGGAGTGGTCATATTTACGCGTTTGTCGGTGCATTGGGCCGACAAAATTGTCGCGACTAACAGCTCAAACGGGCTTTTGTGATCCAACTCGCAAACAGGCTCGTACTCACCCTTTAGCAACTCATGGGTTCGTAGGGCGCGACCCTTAGGTGAGCGTGGTTTAGCCACGCGAGCGCGACTGGTTTCGTTGGGGCCTGCGCTTGGGATCGTTCACTGCCTTGCTTGCGAAGCCAGCACTTAGCTGACCGCAGGCAGCATCGATGTCGGTGCCACGATTGGCTCGGATGGTGGCATTGACCCCAGTCGCTAACAGCTCGTTGGCAAACCACTCGATCTGTCCACGCGTGGAGGGAGTCATGATGTAACCAGGCGTTGCGTTAAGCGGAATCAGGTTTACGTGCGCTCCCAGCGGCCGGGCATATTCAGCCAACTCATACGCATCGTCAGCAGTGTCGTTTACGCCGTCGATCATTGCCCACTCAATACTGATGCGGCGGTTCTTGGCCTTTCTGTATTCCTGCAAGGTTCGCGCCAGGTCGGCTAAGGGGTACTGCCGATTGATGGGTGCTAGTTGGTTGCGCAGCTTGTCGTTAGCGGCATGCAAAGAAACCGCCAGATTTACAGGTAGAGGGGCTTCGGCCAGTCGCTTGATGCCGGGAATTATTCCAACCGTTGAGATTGTTATGCGCCGAGCACCGATACCCACGTCGTCATGAAGGCGCTCAACCGCCTTCCAAACGGCGTCGAAATTTGCTAGCGGCTCACCCATGCCCATAAACACAACATTGGTGGAAGTCGAATCAGAACTGCTTGGGTCATAGGCGCGAAGCACCTGTTCCACAATCTCACCAACGCTCAGGTGTCGACGGAAACCCATCTGACCCGTTGCACAAAAAGTGCAACCCATGGCGCAGCCTGCCTGCGAACTGATGCAGACCGTGGTGCGGTTGTAGTAATGCATCACCACCGACTCCACCAGCTGTCCATCGGTTAGCGACCAAAGCTGCTTGGTGGTGCGACCCCTGTCGGTGGAGACTGAGTTAGCAGGTCGAAGGCTGGCGCCCGCTATGTCACCCAGGTCGGCTCTTAGCTGTTTTGGCAGGTTTGTTAGATCAGCGAGCGGCTTTCGCTGGCGATACAAGCCTTCCCACAATTGGTCAATGCGATATCTGGGCTGATCCGATAGCAGATCGCCCAGCTCGACGCGACTGAGGTCATATAGACCGATCTCGTTGTGACGGGTCTTGCTCGAAGGAGAGCTTGAATTAGTAGTGGTGGGTTGCATAGACCGTGCTTCAATCTGTGAAAAGGCGGCGTACTACCGTTACTTGAAGGCCAAGACTGCGGTACAGATTCACTGCTGGTGTGTTGTCCGCGTCCACATACAACATCGCGCGCGTGATGCCAACGCTCTCAAGATGCTGATAGCCAGCCAGTGTTAGTGCTCGCCCCAGCCCGCGGCCATGAAATTCAGGATCAACTGCTATCGCATACACCTCACCAACGACAGGGGTTTCATCGGTGTGGGTTTTGGTCCAGCAAAAACCAGTCATCTCACCATCTGATTCATGAATTCTGAAGCCTTCGGGGTCAAACCATGGCTCAGCTTGACGTTCGGCAAGCATTTCAAGAGTCCAGCCGCCTTGCTCGCGATGTCCTCGAAAGGCACGGTTGTTTACCGCTAACCAGGACTCATCGTCTTTCCCGGGAACAAAGGCTCTTGTCTCGACGTCTGTTCGTACAGACATGGGTAAAGATCGATCCATGCGAAACAGGTCGCGCTGATACGTGAGCCCTATCTCCGCCAGATGCTGACTTATGCGGTTCTTAGTGTCGGGCACCTTGCCATGGGCGAGGGCTGCCCGTTCGGTGTCTGAAGTAAATGGGTTATCGACCCACAGCGACACGGGCCGAGCAATCTGCATGAACTGATGGCGAATTACTTCGATCATGACATCGTGCGTCCAGAGCGCGGCGTCAACCTCTACGACGCTCCCATGAACGTCGGCTCCAACCGTGATAACAGGCTCACCGACGGTTACTTCATCTGTCGGTGCTTCACCTGTCAGGCCTCTACTCGGCTCGTCGTTTTGCTCAGGCGCAGGCACATTGTAAGGCTACGCGTGGCTGGGGCGGGCAGACTTGCGCCGTGCGTAACTGGCGCTGGCTAAATCGTTCACAACCGCAGACTCTTTACAGCGCAGTGATGCTGTCGTATTTTCGAGGCGCATCGATACTCCTGTTTGGAAGCGTCCTCTACCGGTACTTCGCCGAGCAACTCATTGGTGATTTTCTCGCTGGCTTCGTCCCGCTGGTGCTGCTGGCGGCCTTTGTCTTGGGAGGGCTTGGTGTGGCCAACGAGTACAAGTGGGGTTACTGGGTGTGCTTCGCCGGTTCGGCCTTCGCCACGCTTGCCTCGGTCTTTTGGACCATTCGCTTTGGATTTGATCTCAACCTGGGGTTGCGTTTGATGTTCGACATTGCGCTGGTGTGGATGCTCTTGCATCCGCATAGTCGCGAGTACCGCCACATTTGGTTTAAGTAACTGTGCCCGCAACCACCAGAGCGTGAACTTGACCTTATGAACTGGGCTAAATGAACCGGGCCTCCTCGGATCAGGCGCTGCCGAGCCCTGAGCACAAGGCCGCCAGCGTGCGAAAAATGTTTGACGCCATTGCGCCGCGCTACGACCGCATGAACCGACTGCTCACCTTCGGCCTAGACATTCGTTGGCGACGGAGAACAGTCGCCGCGCTCGGTCTTGGCCATGGTTCGCGAGTGCTTGATGTGGCCTGCGGCACTGGTGACCTCTGCAACGAGCTGAGCAATGCCGAACTGTGCCCGGTGGGCATCGACTTCAGCGAAGGAATGCTGAGAGCCGCAAGCACGTCTGCTCCGTTAGTGCTTGCAGACGCTCAGGTACTACCCATAAAAGACGCGGCCTTTGACGGTGCTGTTTGTGGCTTTGCGTTACGCAATCTTGACAACTTGCAAGCCTTCTTCGCTGAACTAAATCGCTGTATCAGGCCTGACGGCCGTATTGCGCTGCTTGAGGTAGCTATTCCGACTAACGCTTTGCTGCGTAAGGGACACAGCTTTTATTTCGGCCAGGTAGTGCCAAAGATTGGAGCTCTGTTGAGCGATAAGGCTGCCTATCGCTATTTGCCGGCCTCGGTTGCCTACCTGCCAAAGCCCGCAGAGTTGGAAGAGATGCTCGGCTCAGCGGACTTTGAAGTAATTACACGCACCCTGCTAACCGGCGGGGTTGCACAATTGGTAACCGCAAAACGCGGGCGGTTATAACAGCCGTAGACGCGATAACAGCCGCAGGCGCGATAACAGCCGCAGGCGCGATAACAGCCGCAGGCGCGATAACAGCCGCAGGCGCGATAACAGCCGCAGGCGCGATAACAGCCGCAGGCGCGATAACACTTAAGCGCCGAAGCCGAGCCCCGCAGCCAGAAGAGCGCCGAACACCAGTTGCAGGCGAGCGGTACCTGCCAAGACCGGAATGAGATCAGCGCCAATAGCGCCGCGAATAACAGCACGTACGGGTAGCACCGCCAACGGAAGCGCTGCCAATGCCACAAGCGCCCAAGGTCGTACGACCGCCAAATACGGCACCGAAATAAAGATTGCCGCCAGCAAGCCGACATAGAAGCCTCTGGTCAACTTGTCGCCAAGCCTGACCGGCAGCGTTAACTTGCCGGCCGCTTCATCACGTGGCAGATCCCGCAGATTATTTGCCACTAACAGCGCCACAGCGCATAGTCCAACCGGCACTGCCACGCCGATAGCCAGCGGCGTCAGGTTCTCGTCTTGCACAAAAGTTGACCCAGCGGTCGCTACCAAACCAAAAAAGACAAATACGGATAGCTCGCCCCACCCGCGATAGCCGTATGGCTTGCTACCACCCGTGTAGTACCAAGCAGCCAAGATGCAAATGGCTCCAACCGCAAGTAGCCACCAGGCCAAGACAATCGCTAATGACAGGCCTGCAACTGCGGCCATTGTAAACGCCGCAAAAGCGGCCCTCTTCACTGCTTCGGGCGATGCTGCTCCTGAGGCCACCAATCTTTGAGGGCCTATGCGGGTGGCGTCAGTTCCACGTATTCCGTCGCTGTAGTCGTTGGCGTAGTTCACACCCACCTGCAGGCTGAGGCTGACTACTAGCGCAGCCACGGCGCGCCACCAGATCAACCCTTCGCCGGTTGCTAGCGCGTCGGCGGCAGCCGTACCCACCATTACCGGGACGATTGATGCAGGCAGCGTGCGCAGACGCGCACCAACAATCCAAGGTTTGACGTGATTGTCCCAAGCGATGCGCGCGCTAGCCACTTGGATCCTCGTGAATTACCTGTAAAGAAGTGGGTCTATGAGGTTTAGAGCGAGGCTTATAGCCCTGACTTTTCCAAAATGTGCACGCCGCAGCTTGAGCCCAAGCCGATCACATGCGCCAGCCCAACCTTGGCGCCTTCGATTTGGCGGTCACCAGCCTCACCGCGCATATGCGTTGCTACTTCAAACAAATTGGCAACGCCGGTAGCGCCGATCGGGTGTCCTTTAGACAACAGGCCACCCGACACGTTGACGGGTGTCTCGCCGTCGCGCCATGGACCACCCTTGTCGATCCAGTCACCGGCTCCGCCTGGCTCACAAAGACTGAGGTTGTCGTAGTGACGTAGCTCGGCGGTTGCGAAGCAGTCGTGTAACTCCACCAAGTCCAGGTCGGCGGGATCAACACCTGACTGCTCGTAGGCCTGATCGGCAGCTTGGCGCGTCAGCGTGTTTACGTCCGGCTGCACTTGACAGCCCTCGGTCCACGGATCTGATGTGAGCACAGACGCCGACACCTTGACCGCACGGCGCTGTTGCTCAGCCGGAAGCGTCTTCAGCTTCTCATCGGACACCAGCACCACCGCTGCGGCACCATCACCGGTCGGGCAGCACATCAGCAAGGTGTTGGGATAGGCAATGACCTCAGAAGTCATTACCTCGTCCAACGTAAACGCCTTTTGGTACTGCGCCAGCGGGTTCAAGGTGGAGTGCTCGTGGTTTTTTTGCGCCACCTTGGCGAATTGCTCAAACCCAACACCGTCATTTTCGTAGGCATATTCCATGCCGGCTTGCGCGAAAACGCCCGGCATCATGTTCGTACCCAGGCGGCCTTCCACTCCTAACACTGAGCCGTAGCGCCCTTTTGGCTCGAAAACCTCTTTGTCTGCACGAGCGGCCTTATCGCCGCCGAGCATTCCCATCTTTCCCATCTGCTCTACACCGACTGCGAGACCCATCTGGGCTTCGCCGGCTTTGATCGCCATCATCACCGTGCGAACCGCGGTGGCGCCGGTGGCGCATGCGTTTGCGACGTTGTAAACGGGAATTCCGGTCTGGCCGATTTGTTTTTGTAGCCGCTGCCCTACCCCGCCGTTGGCTTCGTAAAGACAACCCGCTGCCAGGATGTCCATCTGATCCATAGATGTGTTGCCATCATCTAATGCGCCGAGAGAGGCATCAGCGGCGAGGTCAATGAGATCCTTGTCCTTATAACGACGGAACTTGGTCATTGACGTGCCAAGAATCCAAACGGGATTGTCGTCAGTGGTGCTTGCTGTCATAGCTGCGCTCCCTTTGTATGCGTGATGCGAACTTGTAGGCGGATCCGCTGCCTTGTTGAATAACTTACCCTGCAGCCGAACTACTGGGTTGCTGGCTCATAGCCAAACGCCACGGCCTCGTTGCCGTCATCATCGGTCGCAACCACATAGGTCGTAAGGCGAACGGGCATGCCGAGCGTTAAGCGGTCCGGTTCAGGTGCAACGTTGACGATGTTGGCTTTCACTCGCCCGCCGCCGTCGATATCAACCACTGCTGACACATAAGGTGCTGGCACACCGCGTGCTGCTCGGTGAACGATGGTGAAGGTTCTCACTTTGCCTGTGTTAAGCAACCGTTGGGTGCTGAACTCTCGAGCTCCGCAGGAAGCACACGCATTGCGGCGGTCGAAAAACTGTGCCTTGCAGGAATCGCACTGACGCGCCTGTAGGTAGGGCTCACTATCAAGAACCAGGTAATCCACCATAGGTATCTGACTTGGCACGAATCCGCCCCCTTATTCCTTATTCTTTGAATTTATTTGATTTATTTGCTATTTGCAGCAATGGGATGGCTGATTAGCTCTGCTACCAATTCGCATAGTGAACTACGGCGTTCTGGGCATTGTCTAGCGGGCGACGCGGGCGCTTCGCACTGCGACCGGGTCGCGAAGACGCTGAATCTGGGCCAGCCGCCAACGGATCATGGCTAGCACCGGCTGGGTCGGGGCTAGCCGCTGTCGAGTCGAAGCTGATCGCAGATGGGTCAGGCCAGCCGATTGCCACCGTGCCGACCGGTTCACGATCCTGTGGAACGCCAAGTTTGGCCTTGATGTCTTCAGCGTGGTCAAACATGCCGAAGAACAACACGCCTAGCCCCGCATCGATTGCTGCGTACTGCATCGCCATGGCTGCAAACGATGCATCAACCAGCCAATAAGGCGTTGCCCAAGCAGCCGGGTCAGCCAGTCCGGTGGCGGCCTTATCGGATTCTGCGTAGCGCTGCGTATATGCACTCCGATTAGCCCAAACCGTCACGAGCACTGGACAAGCCAAAAGACCAGGCCAAGCAAACCCTGCTCGCCGGGGCGCAGGCAGGGTGGTATCCCAATAGCGCTGGGTTTGCTCTGATCCGATCAGAACCACGAAGTCAAAGCCTTGAGCATTACCTGCGGACGGGACGCGGCGAGCTAAGTCAAGAATATGAGTTAGGACAGTTCCGGGCACCTCATCAGGCAAAAACGCCCGTGTCATCGAACGTGCACGCGCCAGCTCCTCGAAATGCACTTGCCCTGTTCGGTTAGGCCTGTTGGATCAGCCCTGTTAGATCAGCTCTGTCAAACGAGCTTTGACAGCTTCTCTCGGCTAGCCCAACCGAATGCGAGCAAAGCGTCTCCGCGGGTTGGGTCGACGCCTTTGAACATGCTCACCAGATCAGCATCAACGCTTTCTGGTTTCAAGGCACAGTGGTTCAGCACGCAGGCCGGGTCGCCCTCGCCGTAGACGCGAAACTCACGAGCCTTGTACTCGCCGCGCACTTCAAACCGCTTTGACAAACGGCGCCCCCAAGCACGATCTTCACCGTTGGCTTCGTAGCCGGGACGCGGCACGACACGAGTAAGCGACTTAAACGCTTCAAACGCACCTGGCTCAGCCACCTGGGAAGCCATCAGCACGTCTTCGTCAGGAAACGCCAGCACCGCTCGGCGTAGCTGATCGGTAACCATGGCCTTTAGCGCCGCATTGCGGCGATTGGACCGCTTAACAGCCCCCAAACCGATCAAGACAGTCGGATCACCGCCCACTCGCTCCAAAGTGCAGAAGCTGTACCCGTGCAACTGCTCCCCATCCCGCACATGAGTAACAAGCACCCAGGCATCGCGCTGCTTTGACAAATGGCCAACGTCAAACCGCAATGGTTCATCGGCTAGTAGTTCAGCCATCTCTACAAGCTCTGCATCGCCTAATGCACTGCAGTCCTTCGTATCAGCCAATAAAGGCATTACCCCTCCTAGTAAGTGAATTGTTTGTTGGTGATCTCACAGATAGACACCGCCTCGCTCAAGGCGAATGGACTCATCTTCAGATTGGTCATCGCTGGAGCTGTTCAGCATTTGCTTCAACTGCTGCTCTGCCGTCTCTCGCTGTGCAGCCACCGCTGCTTGGATGCCGTGGAACAACCCTTCTAACCAGCCCACTAACTGGGCTTGCGCCAGACGAAGCTCGGCTTCGGAGGGCACCTCTGAGCTAAACGGCAAAGTCAGGCGTTCAAGCTCTTCACGCAAGGGTTCGGCCATTGCCTGTGCCAGCTCGCCAACGGACTTTTGATAGATGTCATGCATCAAGTCGCGACCGGCTTCATCAAGTGGGGCGTGGTGTATCTCGTTCAGCAAAGCGCGAATCATCGTGCCGATACGCATGAGCTTGGCTGGTTCTGAGATAGCTACAGACTCTGATAAATCTTCAGACTCATCGCCCTCAACGTCTGTTTCCTTGAGCACGGCTTCTGCGGACCCTGACCTCTGGTTCACAGACTCCTCGTTTATGTCAGGCGAGTTATCTACCGTGGCATCTGACACGGGGTGAATCCTACCTAGATTCATTTTCGGCTACCCCAAAAAACGGCAAGAGGCACCAGCATCTCTTCTGCCGTTAGAGCACCGTGATGTCCAATGAGCGTGGGTCGCTGCGGTGAATTGGGCAATACGCCAGACAATGAACCGGGCAATGCGCCGGATGGCGCGCTTGCTGAAACCGCTCCAAAAACAACTGGCTCTTGCGCAATGAGCGCAACATCTCCCAAACGACCAGCAACCTCGGGAGTCATGTGAGCCCCCAACCAGCCGTCGGCTATCACGCTCTCACGGGTTCTCACTAAGCCATTTTCGCAGTAGGGCTGAGCGGCAGCGAACAGGTCGCTGGCTTGGCCAGGTTTGGCGTGCAACCAGCGAAAGCGGGGCTCTCCGCTGGAGTACTCCATGTGGCGACGCACTGCTTCGCTCATCTGCACCAGCGGTTGATTGACCTCGAGCACGCCATGGTCGGCGGTTACAAGAACCACCACATCGCTCGGCAACTCGGAAACCAGGGTGCTTACAAGTGCGTCGACACCAGACAGCACTCCCAGATAACGGTTGCCCAGGCCATAAAGATGCGCGGCTCGATCCAAACCGTCGTAGTAGGCAAACACCAGCCTTTCACCAGCTTCGACCAGCTCGCTTGCTAGAGGCACGATTTGGCGATGACTGGTCCAGCCCACATAGCTAGCCCCACGCAAGTGAGCTGTTGTGAAACCTGTAGCCGCGTATTTTGCCCTCGTGACCGCAGCGGCACGCGTTCCTGCGAATGGTTCAACAGGCTGAAACAGTTCTGGCGCAAGCATCCGGCGAGCGTCGACGGCTTTGCTTGAACTCTTGGGGCTTGAACTCTTGAGGTCTGAACCCTTGAGGTCTGAGTCCTTGGGTTGAGTGCCTGGCGGGGTGCCAGTCTGAATAACAGTCCAACGCAAGGTGTTCAGCAAACCGGCAGGACTACTTAAGGTGAGACCGACCAGGCCGTGCTCGGCTGGAGTCGCACCGGTAGTAATCGCTGTCATCGCGGCACAGGTCGTGCTGGGGGCGACCGTGGTGAGCGGTTGCAGGGCGTTATCGGCTAATAGCGGAGCTTTGGAGGCATGACGTTGCAGCTGCACCCAACCCAACCCATCTATCACCAACAACACCACGGCGCGGGCATCACAAACGGTCTGATTGACGACAGAATTTGGAACGCCTGTAACTAGCGGAGGCACTATTTCTGTAACGCATTGCCCGCCGTAATCGGGCTCGGTCAGTGTCAGATCAAGCTGCGTCATGATTTAGCCTGACTGGTCAACCTGGCTGGTCAACCAGACCGGCCAGCGCTTCGCCTAGCCCCAGGGACTGTGCCGCGATGGTGATGTCGGCCGGCGGCTCGGACACAAACATCAGTGGCTCGTCTGTGGCCGGGTGTTTGAAAGAGAGTTTCACGGCGTGCAGTAGCTGTCGCTTACCACCGAAGGGGTCGGTGCACCCGTAGACGGCATCTCCTAATACCGGCAAGTTGATACTTGCCAGGTGAACGCGGATCTGATGAGTTCGGCCGGTGCGTAGCTGGCAACTCAACAAGGTCGCAACCGGTGGCTTCAGGTTTGCGCATTCTGCGCTACCCAGCACGATGTAATCGGTCTGAGCCGGGCGTCCATCAGGACTGACCTGCATCTTCGTGCGGTTGCGGAACGAGCGGTTAATTGGCGCATCGATCGTGCCACGCCTTGCATTTGGAGTCCCTCTCACAAAGGTGACGTATTGGCGCGCCACTTTGCGTTCGGCTAGCTGCGTCGAGAGATGCTCGTGAGCTGAAAAAGTGAGAGCGCATACCAGCAGGCCGCTGGTATCGCGATCGAGGCGATGAACTATGGCCGGGCGCTCGGGAGGGCCCGCAGTGATTGCGTCCGGATACCGATATAGCAGGCCATTGAGCAAGGTGTCGTTGAGATGGCCCGCTCCGGGATGCGTCACAAGTCCGACGGGCTTGTCTATGACAACAATCTGTTCGTCCTCGTGTACCACTTTGAATTCGATTTTCTCGGTCGGTGTGGGTGTCGCAGTTTCGGTTCTGGCGGCATTGACAGCGCTTAACTGGTCGGTGGCAATTTCAATTTGCTGGCCCACGGTGACACGCTTGGATGCAGCCGGAGTTGGCTCACCGTTATATCTGATTGCCTCGGCGGCCAGCAGACCTCTAACCGTTGAGCGTGGCAGCCCAGTCAGGATTGCTACCGCACGGTCAAGACGTTGGCCGTCTAGCGTCGCGGGGACGGTGCAGTTCATTGGGCAATTCGCTGACTTGTTTTGGACTTCAGGCTCGGTTGAGTGATTAGGAGAGCTCGCTTGCTGAGCGGTTCTGGTGATAGATGTACAGCGTTAGCACCACTACTCCTACCACGATTGCTGCGTCGGCCAGGTTGAAGACCGGCCAAAACTGAAAATCAATAAAGTCAATTACTCCCCCGCGACCCCAACCGTCACCTCTTACCAAGCGATCAACAAGGTTGCCAACGGCTCCACCCAAGATAAGGCCAAGTGCGAATCCCGTAAACGTGCCAGTGACGCGTCGACGAAATCGCCAGAGCACAACAACAATGATCGGCACCAGCAATGCCAGCAGCGGCCCCAATCCAGCACCCGCACTGAACGCGAACCCAGTGTTTGTAGTGAGATTTAGGCGCAGCGTCCAGACGATGTCGATCGTGCGATTTGACAGTGCCGCAACAGCCCAGACTTTTGTTAGCTGGTCTAGTGCCAGCGTCGTTAGACCGGTACCAACAATCAGCGGGGTGCTGTGTTTGTATCGGACGGCTAGCGCCAACTTGCTCCGCGGCTCTTTTGCTCAACGCGTACAGAGGCGTGCGGGATCGCTCTTAGCCGATCTTGCGTGATCGGCTTATAGGAAATAATGCAAATACCGTACGTGCCCTTATCCAGGCGCTCAAGGGCTGCGTCGATCTCTCCAATTTCCACGCGCGCTTGTGTTGACAACATGAGGTTTTGGTCACGTTCAACTGCGAAGGAGTGCCCGTCACCAGACTCTTCGTCAAACTGAACGTCGCCGGGTTCATGATCGCGCGTTATCTCATCGGCCTCACGTTCAAGGCTGGTTGCCTGAGACAGATAGCGATTGCGGTCGGCAATGAGAGCAGCACGGCACTCGGCCAGAAACTTTTTTGACAACGGTGGCTTGCGTGCCTTGGCTGCGGCGGCGATTGTTTCATCATGTGTCATGGCGGGTAAGTCCAGGACGGGCTTGGCCGCGGGTTTCTTTACCGCCGGTTTCTTAGCTACGGCCTTTTTAGTCGCTGGCTTCTTAGCTACAGGCTTCTTAGCCATTGGTTTCTTAGCTACGGCCTTTTTAGTCGCTGGCTTCTTAGCTACAGGCTTCTTAGCCATTGGTTTCTTAGCTACGGCCTTTTTAGTCGCTGGCTTCTTAGCTACAGATTTCTTAGCAGGCTGTTTCTTCTTTGCTGCTGACGTTTTGGTGGCCATCAATGCCTCCTTCCCGCTGTTGCTTTTGCTACGTAACTCGTCTTGTAGCGGCGATACTCTACGGACGCCGCAACCGGCTGACATATATGCAGTTAGTCGCTTCAAATACGGCTAATGAACTTTGCTATTTTTTGCTCTTTAAGGTCTATTTAAGGCGTTACACCTCGCCATTTACTCGCGGTTCACCGCTACCCTGCACTGGCTGGAGTGGCAGGCTAGGTGTGTCTCAAATACCAGGAATAACCGCCTGAGTACTCGAATTGCGAATTAACTGACGTTGACTGACGAAACCGCTAGCGCCTATCCCGAAGTACCCGCGCGAGCCAACTTCGCCGAAATCGAACGGCGCGTGCTGCACCGCTGGGAAACTGAGCGCACATTCGAAACCTCGGTAAACCAGCGACCGGACGACCACGAGTTTGTGTTCTATGACGGCCCCCCGTTTGCAAACGGGCTACCGCATCATGGACACCTGCTAACCGGGTATGTGAAGGACGTGATTCCGCGCTACCAGACCATGCGCGGTAATCGAGTGAACCGTCGCTTTGGTTGGGATTGTCATGGCCTACCTGCGGAGATGGAAACCGAACGAGAGCTACGTGTCAGTGGGCACGCAGCAATCAATGAATACGGAGTTGAACGCTTTAACGACCAATGCCGAAAATCGGTGTTGCGTTACACCCAGGAGTGGCGTACGACCGTTACCCGTCAGGCCCGTTGGGTCGATTTTGACCACGACTACAAGACCATGGACCTGTCCTACATGGAGTCGGTCATGTGGGCATTCAAGCAACTGTGGGACAAAGGCCTCATCTATCAGGCGTTCCGGGTTATGCCCTACTCATGGGGTGCGGAAACTCCGTTATCAAATTTTGAGATTCGCTTAGACGACGCCACTCGCCCGCGCCAAGATCCGGCGCTAACGGTTTGGTTTGAGCTTGATGACACCGAGGCGCATGAGGCTGGTGCTGAAGAAACTGAGGCTCAGGAAGCACCATTGCGCTTGCTGGCCTGGACCACTACACCGTGGACCCTGCCTTCCAACCTGGCATTGGCTGTTGGGCCCGACATCGATTACGTCATCGTCAAGAGCACTGGCGCTGCTAATGCCGATGCCCGCTATGTGTTAGCCGCAGAACAACTCAACGAATACGACAGCGACCTCACCGAACTGCTGGGAGAGTTCACCGTGGTCGAAACGCTGAAAGGTCGAGAGCTGGTCGGCCGCAGCTACAAGCCGATGTTTGACTACTTCGCGCATCGCCGCGAGGCGTTCAAGGTGCTAGCTGCTGATTTCGTTGACACGTCCGAGGGAACAGGCATTGTGCATATGGCTCCCGGCTTTGGTGAAGATGACCAGTTGGTTTGCGAAGCCAACGGCATTGAGATAGGTGATGCTGTTCCGGTTGACGACAGAGGCTGCTTTACCGAACCGGTCTCTACATGGAGCGGTCTAAACGTCTTTGAGGCCAACGCCAGCATCATCGCTGAGCTCAAGCAACGCCAACTGGTGCTACGGCATGGCACCTACGAGCACAACTACCCGCACTGTTGGCGTACAGACACACCCATCATCTACAAGGCCATCTCGTCTTGGTTTGTGAGAGTCACCGAAATTCGCGACCGGCTGAGTGAGCTGAACCAGGGCATCAACTGGGTGCCTGGACATGTGCGAGACGGCCGCTTCGGTCAGTGGCTGGCTGGTGCACGCGACTGGTCGATCAGCCGTAACCGCTTCTGGGGGTCACCGTTACCTGTTTGGGTGAGTGACAATCCTGACTTTGAGCGCACCGATGTCTACGGCAGCCTCGACGAAATTGCAGCCGACTTTGGTGTGAGACCCGATGACCTTCATCGTCCGTTTATCGACGAGCTGACACGACCAAACCCGGACGACCCATCCGGTGAATCAACTATGCGGCGAGTACCTGAGGTGCTTGATTGCTGGTTTGAGTCAGGCTCGATGCCCTTCGCTCAGGTGCATTACCCCTTTGAAAACAAGGAATGGTTTGACAAGAACTTTCCTGCCGACTTCATTGTTGAGTACATCAACCAGACCAGAGGCTGGTTTTATACGTTGCATGTGCTAGCGGGTGCGCTGTTTGATCAGCCCGCGTTTTTGAATGTGATCTGTCACGGCATCTTGTTCGCCAGCGACGGCAACAAGCTGTCGAAACGCTTGCGTAACTACACCGAGCCGGCAGAGATCTTTGACAACCAGGGATCAGACGCTCTGCGCTGGTATTTGATGTCGACCAACATTGTGCGCGGCGGTGATACCCGCATTTCGGATACCGGTATCGACGAAGTAACGCGCCAGGTTCTGATTCCGATCTGGAATGCCTATTCATTTTTCACGCTGTATGCCAACGCCGACAGCTACATGGCCAAACAGCTCACAGACACACCCGACCATGTGCTTGACAGGTACCTGTTGGCCAAGACACGCGCGACCCTTGAAAAAGTCACCGAGCATTTCGATGCCTATGACCTGCCTGGCGCGGCGAGTGAATTGCAGTCCTTCATAGGTGCTCTTAACAACTGGTACATCCGTCGCAGCCGCGATCGCTTCTGGGGCACCGGTCAAACCTCTAATAACGCAGGTACTACCAGCACAGCTCAGGCGATAGGCGACCCGCAAGCCTTTGACACGCTTTTTACAGTTCTGATCGTGCTTACAAAGATGGCAGCCCCGCTCCTGCCGATGATCATGGATGAGATCCACGCGGGCTTGACCGGCGGACTAAGCGTGCATTTAGCCAACTGGCCCGACCCGCAAGCGTTGTTAAGCGATGAAGAGCTGGTGAGGCGCATGGAAATCGTGCGCGAGGCGGCCTCGGCTGGACTGCGCTTACGTGAGGATGCTGGCCTGCGCGTACGCCTGCCGCTTAGTCGTCTTACCGTGGCTGGACCAGGCTCGGACGACCTGCAACCTCTGCTGGGACTGTTAACCGATGAGCTAAACGTGCGCTCGGTTGAGCTGTTGGACTCCTTTGGCGAACATGCCACAAAACAACTCCAGCTAAATGGTGCGGTACTTGGACCCCGTTTGGGCGCAGACGCACAGGCCGTGTTTGCGGCAGCCAAAAAACAAGAGTGGCAAGAAAATAGCAACGACACAATCTCGGTGGCTGGCCATGAACTGCTGATAGGCGAATACGAGCTTGCGCTGCGCCCGTCCGATGGAGCACCTTCTGCAGCGTTAAGCAAGACAGACCTGGTTGTGGTGCTTGACACCACCGTGACGCCAGACCTTGCAGCAGAAGGTGAAGCGCGTGACCTAATACGTGTGATTCAGAATGCTCGCAAAGACGCTGACTTAGACGTGACCGACCGCATTGCGGTGACCGTGCGCTGGAGTCCGCCCGATGCCGAACGAGTACAAGCCCACGAGGAAATGATTGCCGCCAACGTTTTGGCAACCGAATTCACGTGGCTAGCCGGGACCGAGGACCCGGCAATTGAAATTGAACGAGCCAATTAGCGAGATAGCTCTTTGTGTCGAATCAGGGCTTCCAAAAACGGATCGTCAAGGCTGTCAAGCGTGAGCGGTTCAACTGTGTCGTCTCCGGCTAAATCACTGACCGTGGCACTGGCTAAATCACTGACCGTGTAGTTGTCCATGTCCTTTGCGGGCGGGGCAGCTGCAGTCTGAGCAGGTGCTGGAGCTGGCTCTCGTGGCTGTTCGACCAGTCCTGCTCGTGCGGTGACCACTCCTGAAGAGGCGTCCGCAGCAACAGCTCCGGCGGGGCTACCGATGGAATGATCGGTGGAGTCATGGCTGGAATTATCGCCCTGGTCGCCGTCAAGGGCTCGCTTCGCTTCCTCGGTAACCAACTCTGTTACAAGCTCTGCTAGCAGCTTGGTTGTCACGGTAGTCGACTCAGAAATCGTGGCCGCAACGGCATCAGCCGCTTCAATTCCTAGCTCGGACACGGCCTGAGCGATACGTCGCGTTGTCTCCGGCGAAAGGCTTATAACTGGGGCAGCCACATCGTCAAGGCGCATCGTTAGAGCTATTAGCTCTATTCGTGTGGTCGCCAGATCCTTTGCTTGTTCGATTATTAGCTCGCGAAGAGCATCGATCGTTTGATCCGTTCCTGATGACTCAACGGATGACCCTGAGGGTGAATTTTGCATCAGCGGCAGTTTACGAGGGCAGGGCTAGACGCAGCCCAGTATGAGACCTTTTACGACCACTTGGATCAGCAGCAGCAGCAGTATCGGCGACAGGTCCAGTCCGATATTGCCCATACGCAGCATCGGCAGCGCGCGTCGCAGCGGCCCCATAAGCGGCTCTGTTATGACAATCAAGATACGCCCGACCACGGCCACCGGACTGTCATGGGCCAATGGGATCCAGCTAAGCAGGATGCGGCCAAAGATCACCAACGTGTAGAGATCCAGAATCGTGCAGACAAAGCTCACTGTGTTGTCACGTACAGGGTCTCCACGCGCTGAGAGCTAGGGGAATTAGGCAGAAAGCAGTCCTACTGCCTAAAGCCCGGCTGGTGGAGCTGATTCCTGTCTTTTTCGGATAGCTCAACATCAGCTGGCACCAGTAGGTACACCTGGTTTGCGACCTTTGACATATCACCGCCCAGCCCGTAGCAAAGACCACTGGCGAAATCCAACAGCCTTCTAGCAAGATCGGGTCCCAACCCCTGCAAGTTCAAAATGATCGGCTGGCGACTCATAAAGCGGTCAGCTACATGCTGAGCGTCGTCGAATGTTGTCGGGGCAATGACATGCGGCGATGCGGTAGTGACTGAGGTAGTGGAGGACGCAGCGGGCACCGGGCGGATGCCTGCATCCGCTGTTGCTGGAGTCGTCATGACTGTCGTGGGTTGCGAGGCATCATCAACCAACACCGGCCCGGCGTTAAACGGATTGACGTTGGTAACACCCTCCATCTCATATTCATGCTCAAACGGAGGTTGGTAGCCAGTTTGATCGTGTGTGGGCTGCATATCAGGTGTGTTTTGTGGGGCATCTTCGTATGCACCCTCTGGTGCTAGTCCCAAGTACATGATCGTTCGTCGAAAGATTGATGCCATCAGTCACCTTCCACCTTTAATCGGTCAGGCTAGTGGGTCTGCGGTCTTGGCCCGAACAGTGCTGTTCCTATGCGCAGCATCGTGCTACCCGCGGCGATGGCCTGTTCAAGATCTTCGCTCATCCCTATCGACCTGTGTAGCAATTCATGATCGTCAGCAAAACGGCGGACCTTCTCAAATGACGAGCGAGCCTTTTCGGGCGAGCCTTGCGCGCCGATTGCCATCACGCCGATTACGTCAAGTCCGACATCGACCGTTTGTGCTAAGAGAGCGTCCGCTTGATCTAGCGAACAGCCACCTTGGGACGCTGCACCGCTCGCATTTAGTTGCAACATGACGGCTGGCCTTATATCTACAGTTGTGCTGCGTTTTGCTATTTCAACCACCAGCGATGGGCGATCCACGCACTGCCACACATCAACTATCGGGGCTGCTATGCGAACCTTGTTGGTCTGTAGATGTCCGATGAAGTGCACCTGAGTTTGAGATGAGACCTCGGTTGGAACCTCTTGCCATTTGCTGACTAGCTCTTGCGCGTAGTTCTCACCTACTTGTGTAAGTCCAACCGCATGTGCGGCGGCTATTGCCCAGGCTCCGAAGCCTTTTGTAACAGCTAGCACTTGGACTTTTGCCGGATCACCACCTGCGTCCACAATGCGTGAGCGGATTTGTTCGAGGTGTTGATGAACAGCGTTGGCCTGTCCGGGGCTGGCCTGTCCGTCATTCATGCGGGTACTCCAGCGACCAGCTCTACACCCATAGTCATGCGTTCAGTCTCGCCTCGGGCACGATGTGAGAAGTATCGATCTGCGTTAGCGGCGGTACAACTGCGCAAGTCATAGTCGAGCCGCACGCCGCTTTCGCTTAAGGCCACCAGAGTGGCCGCTCCAAGATCTAAAGCGGGGGCACCGCTAGCAGTGCTTGCTGCTATGTGTGATCCGTAGCGCTGCACAAGGTTGTCTAAGTCGCTGCGTCCGAACTCATAACGACCGGCATGGATGTACGGCCCAACGACTGCTCGTAGCCCGTTAACCCCGGCTTGTTCTAAGGCTGCGGCGGTTGCTTGTACAACACCAGCCAGAAGGCCTTTCCATCCGGCGTGTATCGCCGCTACCGCCGTTGTGTTGGGCCCAGCACCGTAGATCGATATTGGTACGCAGTCCGCAGTACAAATAAGCAGTGCAGCACCTAGCTCGGTTGTCCAGGCAGCATCGGCGGGCTCGCCGCACCGGTCACCCGGCTTGTTGACATGTACTACTTCACGCCCGTGCTCCTGGTTCAGCCAGGTTTCGTCAGCGCTAGCAATGCTGTCGGCACCGATAATGCCGTCGGCATGATCATCTCGTTCGCTAAACCAGATGCGGCAGTTGACCTCGGCTGCTACACGGCGGTGCAGAACTAGCACGACCGTAGCTGGCTAGCGCAAGAATTTTGGTACGTCGAAGTCGTCGTCTTCGAACGCAAAGTCCTTGCCGTTTGAAGACCACAAATTTTCATCCTCACCGATGTCAGCCATAGGGGTAGAGAGCAATCCGTCGTCGCCAGAGCTTCCGCGACCAAAACCAGCCGCGATCACCGTGACCCTTATCTCATCTCCCAAACTGTCGTCAATAACGGTGCCAAAGATGATGTGACAATCAGAGCTGCAGTGTTCTTGAACCGTTTGAGCGGCTTCGTTTACCTCAAAAAGCGTCAGATCTGGGCCTGCGGCAATGTTGAGCAATACCCCGCGCGCGCCAGCTATCGACTCATCCATCAGCTCGCTTTCAACCGCCGAACGAGCAGCGTTTACCGCGCGGTTGTCGCCATGCGCTGTTCCTATGCCCATGAGAGCCGTGCCAGCGTCGGCCATGATCATGCGCACATCTGCAAAATCGGTATTTATTAAGCCGGGCGTTGTGATCAGTCCCGCAATGCCTGACACGCCAGCAAACAGCACATCATCGGCCATGCGGAATGCGTCCAGCATCGATGTCTGTTGCGTCGCCATCGACAGAAGCCGATCGTTTGGGATCACAATCATGGTGTCGACCTTCTCACGCAAAGCTTCAATGCCCTGATCGGCTTGGAGCTGACGACGCTTGCCCTCAAACCCAAATGGTCGAGTAACAACACCGATCGTGAGCGCACCCAACTGACGGGCGATGTCGGCCACGATTGGAGCAGCACCTGTGCCGGTTCCCCCACCCTCGCCCGCGGTGATGAACACCATGTCGGAACCCTTTAGAGCTTGCTCTATGTCTTCGCTGTGCTCTGAGGCAGCTCGCTCACCAAGCTCAGGATCGCTCCCAGCTCCAAGACCTTTGGTGGTTTCCCGTCCAATATCAAGCGTTACCTGAGCATCGCTCAGCATTAGTGCTTGGGCGTCTGTGTTGACTGCGATGGTTTCAATGCCCGGGATGGCACCTTCAATCATGCGATTAACAGCATTGGAGCCACCACCCCCGATACCGATAACTCTGATTGTGACCATGTAGGTCGATGGCATGCTCATACCGCTCCTTGTGCCGCCACCGTGGCAAGCCTAAGCAGGCTGACTATTTGAGGCAAACTCAACTTGCCAGCTCTCTCAGTTCTCTCACCACAGGTAGATACGGCACCGAGACGTCAAGCTCTAGGACACGGCCTGAGCGAGACTCCCCTTCGAGCTCGTCAAGCCCTAACTCGTCAAGCAGGGTCATGAGGGAAGCAAGCTTTGCCACTAGTTGAGTCTCGTCGCCCAATGCCACACGATCGCCCGATGCCAGATCCAGCCAGATGTCGTTTCTTTGATCGAACCAGACCTGATCGTGTGCCACACCGGACAGCCTCAAGGCAATGATGATGTCAAACAGCGGTTTGGTGTCGGCTGGTAGGTATTCGCCCGTTTCGCCTGCGGCGACTATTCCTAGCACGCTCGCAAACGCCGGTGGAGAGCTCAGTGGCTCACTAAGCACACGGCCCTCATGGGAAACCATCACCCACTCACCTGAGCCATTCAGCGCCAGAGCAACTGGACGCTGCTCGGTTACTCGCACGGTAACAATGCCGTTCCACTCACGCGAAAACGATGCACTCTCAAACCAGGTCAACCTTTCGAGGGCTTCATGAGCGGGACCAAAATTAAGCCTTATCAGTGCTACTCCGGGGCCGAAATTGAGACTGCCCTCTACCTCGTCCAGGGTTAAGCGGTGCAGTCCGACTATGTCAACACGCTCGACATCGGCCAGTGGAGAGAAAGCGAGCCCTGCCAAAGTCGCCACTGTTAATACCGTCAAGATCGTCAACCTGAGAACCCAACGACTGGCGTGGCCGGTGGCTTGGAGCGCTTGGTTAGCGGTTTGCGAAGCCAACGAAACGCATCTCGATGCTTAGGCGCACTCCAGTGCTCTCATGAACACGTTGCGAAATGAGATCAATCAGCTCGACCACATCGGCTGCATTGCCGTTTGGATCAGCCACGATGAAGTTGGCGTGTACCTCTGAAACATGGGCACAGCCAACTCTTAGTCCCTTTAGACCTAGTCGATCGATGAGAGCTCCGGCGCTCTCAGCAGGGCCATTAGCAGAGACAGGTGGGTTCTTGAACACCGAGCCAGCGTTCTGGCCGCCAGGCTGGTTTTGACGCCGCCAGGCAGCAATCTCTTTCAACTCCTGCTGGGCTTGCTCAATAGCGACTTGTTGGCACTTAAAGCTCGCAGAAGTAACCACCTGGTGAGGTCCTATAGCGCTGTTGCGGTATTCCAGGCTTAGCCGTTTTGTGTCCCATTCAGTGATTTGCGAATTGGATAGATCGAACACGGTCGCGCTCAAAATGCACGAAGCGATGTCACTGCCGTGTCCGCCAGCATTCATGCGAACCGCTCCACCGACACTGCCAGGCACACCGACCGACCAACCCAGGCCTCCCAGCGAGCGAGCAGCGCACTGGCGTGCCAGCACCGGCAGCGGAACCGCAGCTCCGGCGCTCACAACGCAATGAGTCTGTGCTCGTGTTGGTGCTTTAGCTGGCTCGGCATTGTTCGGCCAGTTGATCTCTGCAAAGCCTTCTCCTAAGTGAACCGCAATGCCGTCAAAACCTGTGTCTGCCACGAGCATGTTTGAACCGAGTCCCACGAACAAGACCGGCAGCCCTGTGCGTTGCGCTGTCTCAGCCAGTAGTCGTAAGTCATCCATGTCCTGCGCTGTGAAGCCAACTGCTGCGGTGCCTCCGACTCGATAGGTGGTGCGAGCACCGAGCGGGACATCCCGGGCGGCTTTCGCACCTAAGCCAGTAAGGGCAACCTCAACTGCGGCCGAATCGGTAATCACGCGTTCAGCAGTTCCTCCGGGAGAGTTGTGAGGTCACCCGCTCCCAGCGTTAGGCAGAGGTCGCCTGGCCTGAGGGTGCTTTCAAGATATGACCTCAGATCAGACCAAGCAGGGATGTAGGCAACCTGGGCATATGGATGATGATCTAATACCGCTCGCATGATCAGATCGCCTGTGATGCCCGGTTGCGGCTGCTCGCCGGCTGAGTAAATGCTGGTTAAAACAACTAAATCGGCCTGCTCAAACGAGTCCGCAAAATCTTGCCAGAGCGAAGCGGTACGGCTGTAGCGATGTGGTTGAAACACCGCTACCACACGTTGGTAATCACCATCGCACGCCGCAGCTATCGCGGCGGCAACCTCTGTCGGTAGATGGGCATAGTCGTCTATGAAGGTGATTCCGTTTACCTCACCGCGTCGTTCAAAGCGTCGTGCAACTCCGCCGAAGCGATTCAGAGTTTCGCGAACCGGCTCGATTTGCGCTGATAGTTCGACCGCTAACCCAATCGCTCCGGCCGCGTTCATCGCGTTGTGCAGACCCGGCAACGGCAAGGTGAACCGCCCAAGTGAAGAGCGCTTTGGTGTGTTCTTCGTGCTTGCGCTGGTGTCCCTAGTGCTTGCGTTTGTTTTAGAACCAGACCTAGGCGCTAACACATCAAAACTCACACCCTGCCGATTACTGCGTACCTCACTGACCTGGTAGTCAGCATCCTGATGACAGCCATAAGTAACAATGCGCGTGCTCGTTGACTGGCCAGGGGTTTCTTGCGTGGCTTGTAGTAGCTGCGTTAGGGCGCGCGTTTGTGGGTCATCAATGCACAGCACCGCTAGTTCGGCCGCGGCCGTAAACCGTTCAAACGCTTCATAAAGAGCCTCTTTGGTGCCGTAATAGCCAAGATGGTCGGGCTCAATGTTGGTTACTAGCACTATCGGGGCATTCAACATCAAAAAAGTGCCGTCGGATTCATCGGCTTCAACGACGAACAACTCCCCCTCCATATCCCACACCGCGCTCGAACCGATCTCATTTAAGTCACCGCCAACCAAGAACGACGGCTGCAGTTCGGCACTCACCAGACACAAAGACAGCATTGAAGAAGTAGTGGTCTTGCCGTGCGTTCCGGCAACGGCGATGGTTCGCTTGAGATCGCAGATGGCTCGCAAGATCTCGGCTCGCTGCCAAACCGGGATGCCCCGATCACGGGCGCTCTCAAGCTCTGGATTGTTGGCTGCGATGGCGGTGGAGTGTGCGACTACATCAACATCTCCAACGTTGCTGCCAGCGTGACCGATGCTGATCTGCGCACCCATGGCGCGCAGCCGTGTGATGCCGAGCGATTCTCGCAGGTCGCTGCCGGTTACCTGGTGGCCCATCTCAGCAAGCACCACACCAATGGCGTTCATACCCGCACCGCCTGCTCCAACTATGTGAATCGCTAGCGGCTCTGTGAGGTTTATGTTCGGAGTGTTCATGGCTGGTTATCTGACTGGCTAGCCGGACCTGCTGAGTCTGGGCCTGCTGCGGTGACTGAGCGGGGAATTTGCTTGGCGAATTTGATTGCCAACTGCGCTACTTGATGAGCCGACTGCGGGTTTGAAAAGCTGGCTGAACAAGAGGCATTGTTTGGTGCAGTCTGGCGTGCGGTTAAACCCGCGGTAATTTCAGATAACAACCTCTCAGCGTCAAGTTCGGCGTCGTTAACGATTTTGGCTTGGCCCGCAGTTACCAAGGCCTCTGCGTTACGCCGTTGGTGGTCGTTAGGTGCTCCCGGCAATGGCACAAGCACAGCCCGTTTTGTCAACACACTGAGCTCGGCCACAGTTGAAGCACCTGCGCGACATACAACCAAATCGGCCGCCGCCAGCGCTACAGGCAGGCTGTCGTCGTAGGGCACGGCGCGGTAGATCGTCTGGTCTTGTGTTCGCGCGATAGCTGGGCGTTCGCCCCAGTCGCGCTGGCCAACCACGTGATAAATGAACGGTTGGTTAGTTGTTGGCTTTGTGCTGGTTGCGTCCGGCGCTGCAAGCAGCTCAAGTACCTGCCATGTCGCTTGGTTGATTCTGAACGAGCCCAAGGAACCGCCAAAAACCACTACCGCTGGTCGGTCAGACCAACCCAGCTCGTCGCGCAATACGCGGCGTTGGTTAGTGTCCCCTGGCGCTACGGACGCATCTCCTGGAGCTACTGAAGCATTTGCCAGTGCGACTACCTCTGCTCGCACTGGATTGCCGGTCAGTATCTCTTTACGTAACCCCGTACCCAAGACCGGCACAGCTGCGGCCTTGGCAAAGCGGCTAAGCAGGCGATTAGAGACCGAGGCCGCTGCGTTTTGCTCAATCAAGACAAGAGGCACTCGCCACACAATCGCTCCAATAGATCCCGGCAAGGCCGCATACCCACCTAGCGACAACACAATCGCTGGGCGAAATTTTCTCACTAGTCGAATCCCTTTAGTGATTCCTCTCATAAGCGCCCATACCGCAAGCAGGTTTTTGCCATTAATGCCGCGGGTCATTCCGCGACGATTTATGCCACGCCCTGGTAATGCCGTCAAGCCAAAACCAGCCGCTGACACCAGCTCTGCGTCTAGGCCTCGGGCGCTGCCGACAAAGTGGATTTGCTCACGAGGCCAGCCAAGTTCGGTAAGAGCCTGCGCCACAGCTAAGCCTGGAACTATGTGTCCGGCTGTCCCACCACCAGCAATCAAAGCTGAGTCGGCGCGAGCCAGACTGTTACAACCGTTATGACCGGCCATTGGTCAAGTCGAATTCTTAGCAATGCTCAAGAGCATGCCGGCTGCTGCTGAGTTCACAAGCAAGGAAGACGATCCATACGACAAAAACGGCAAGGTGACCCCACTAATGGGCAATACGCCGAGCGCTCCGCCGATATTTACGAAGGTTTGCAGCATGAACCAGATAGTGATGCCAGACGCCATCAGGGAACCAAAAATGTCTGGCACGCGCCGGGCGGTACCGAAACCCAAGACTCCTAGCAGTGTCAGCAACGCCAGGACCATCACCCCACCTAGAAAACCCATCTCTTCGCCGATAATCACGAAAATAAAATCCGTGTGAGCATTGGGCACCCAGCCCCACTTGGCCTGACCAGCGCCCAAGCCTGACCCTGTTACCCCGCCTTGGGCCAGCCCCACCAGGTTCTGGAAGGCCTGATAACCCGCACCCAGACGCTCTTCGGTCGGATTCAAAAAACCGATAAGGCGTGAGCGCCGATAACCAGCAGATACAAACAAAATCGCGATAACCGGAACTGCGTATAGCCCTAACCGGAGCAGATAACGACTCGGCACGCCCACGGCGAATATCATCCCGGCCGCAATAGCAACCAAGATCAGCGTGGTACCTAGGTCGGGTTGCAGCAGCACCAAAGCGCAGCCTCCCCCTAAGACGAGTAGCAACGGCCGCAGGCTGCGGTGGCTGACCGCCAACTCGTGGTAGTGCCGTTCAAGAAAAGCTGCCACGGCAATCACCACCGCAAGCTTCGCTATCTCTGATGGCTGCACATGAAAGAAGCCAAAATCCAGCCAACGTTTTGATCCGTAAACCGTGTCCCCTACCAGCAGCACGGCTACCAGCAGCATCATGCTCACTGCGACTATCGGAATCGCAAGACGCCGCCAAAACTGATAGTCAATGCCGAGAGTCACCAGCAGCACGATCACCGCTAACCCAACCGAGTAAAGGTGCCTGCGGAAATAAAGCAACGGTTCCCCACCGTGATTTATGCCGACAATCGGGGAGGCTGACAGCACCATCACGACGCCTGTGAGCATCAGCACCAACACCACTGCCAGCAGCGTCACATAGTGAAGTGAAGGGCCGCTGCGTGGAGAAGTGCGGGTTGATCGTGGCGCGTTTCGCACAGGCGGGCGCGAGCGCAAGAGAGGCTGCGCTGGCCTGACGTTGTGAATGGCGTTCTGAGCTGCTCCAGTTGGGCGTCCTGTTGAGTGGCCGCCGAACGATGTTGTAGCTGACCTAGTGGATTGGGAGCGGTTTCTACGGTTAGGCATTGCTGGCTCCGCTTGCACCTTTGCTAGCCCCGTTTGCGCCTTTGCTAGCTCCGTTTGCGCCTTTGCTAGCTCCGCTTGCGCGGTTACCAGCCGATCTTGAACCCGCTAGGCGAGCGACCTCAGATGCGAAATCGTCGCCTCTTTCTCGGTAGCTGCTGTACCAATCGAACGATGCGCAAGCCGGCGACAGCACAACGGCCGTCTCGGTTGCTGTGCTTGTTTGATCTGCGGCTAGATCGGTCGCCAGTGCGGCAGCTTGTTCCACTGCGTTTCGCATGCTGGTCGCTTGCTCAACTCGGCAATCCCCCTCAAAGATGTCTGAGATTTCTTGAGCAGACTCGCCTATCGCTACAACGGCTAATAAGCGCGGAGCTAGTACTTGTAGCGGTTTCAAACTTAAACCCTTGTTACGACCGCCTGCTATTAGTACCGCATTTTCAAACCCAGCCAGACCAGCTAGTACCGCCTGTGGGGTGGTGGCCTTGCTGTCGTCGTAAAAGGTCACGTGGCCCACGGCACCGACCAGTTGCAGGCGGTGTGGTAGGCCTTCAAACTCAGCCAGTTCAGCGGTTACGGCCGCATCGGTTGCTCCCATCTCTAGTGCAATAGCGGTTGCTGCTGCGGCATTTGAGATGTCGTGTGGCCGCTTAAGTGCCATGTCTGCAACCGGAATAATCACGCGGCCAAAAGCACAGAGATGATCATCGATAACCGCAACGTCACCGGAACCGAGACAATCTGCGGGTGCAAATGTGATGGCTTGAGCATCACCCGCGACGTGCTTTGCTATCGCATTGCTTGCCCGCTTGCTTTCCACCATGTCCTCCACCCCACCTTCCACCATGCTTTCCACCATGCTTTCCACCACGTCCTCCACCATGCTTTCCACCACGTCCTCCACCGTGCCGGGGTGTGGGTAAATCGCAACGGGTGTTGCGTTGCGCCAGATGCGTGCCTTGGCCTCCTCATAAGCCGACATGTCGCCATGCCAGTCAAGATGATCAGGAGCCAGGTTCAGCCAAGCGCCGACTTGTGGTGCAAACTCTTGCGTCGTCGCTAACCGAAATGATGACGCCTCAACTACGAACATGTCCGCATTGGGGTGGCGATCGATCGCCGCGACCAGTGGAACCTCGGTGTTGCCAGCGGCCACCGCATCAATACCACTACGAACAAGCATGGCCGTGCTCAGCTCGGTCACCGTTGTCTTGCCATTGGTGCCCGTGATTGCTGCTAGGGGTCGATCATCCCAACGAGCCGCTAGATCAAGGTCACCCAGGATCGGGCGACTCAGTTCTTGAGCCGACCGATAGATGAAGTGATGAGCTGGCACGCCCGGACTCGGTGCCACAGCGTCGGCACTAGCAACAAGTTCTCGAAGCTCGTCTTGCGTTGGGGCTGTCTTGATGAGAATGCCTGCGTGTTGCGGCTCATCCAGCCGTTGCGCATCGTCAGCCAGTAACACCGTGTGACCGCGCGCAACCAAAGCGTCTGTGATGGCTCGCCCAGTAGTAGCCATCCCAAAAACCAGCACCTTCTCTGGCAATGGCTCCGGCACAGACACACTCACAAGCGCTGAACCGGTCACACCGACCCTGACGGGATTTCAATGATGTTAAGGCTCAGATAGTCCGCGTAGTAGACCGCCAAAGCCACCGCTACTAGCAATCCGTTAACAACCCACAGGCGGATCAAGACGGTCGTCTCAGGCCAGCCAGCCAGCTCAAAGTGGTGATGAATAGGAGCCATACGGAAAATCCGACGGCCAAATAACCGGAAAGAACCAACCTGCATGATCACCGACATGGTCTCGATGACGTAGAGGCCACCAATGATCGGTAGCAGCAGATCAACGTGCAACAACAGGCCGAACCCGGCCAAGGCAGTGCCGATGGCAAGCGATCCTGTATCGCCCATAAATATTCGCGCGGGTGGTGCGTTCCACCACAAAAACCCAGCGCATGCCCCAGCAAGAGCGGCGGCGGTAACCGCAAGATCTAACGGATGGTTCACGTCATAGATTCCCGGATGGCGAAACGCCCAGTAGCCGACTACTACGAATGCAGCGAATGCGATTGCGGCAGCTCCGGCGGCTAACCCGTCAAGACCATCTGTGAGATTTACCGAGTTTGAGACGGCCAGCACAACCAGCACAGCCCAGATGACCCACACGCCGCGTGGCAGTTCCAGATCTATAAACCCAACGCGCGTGAAACTTATAACGGGGGTTGACTTCACCCAGAAAGCCACCGTCAAGGCGAAGGCGATTCCAACAACCAGTAACCCAATGAACTTGGCTCGCTTGTTGAGGCCAACACTTCGTTCGCGACTTACCTTTAGATAATCGTCGATCAGGCCAACTACGCCAGCTAACACCACCGCTGCCATCAACGTGATGCCCGTGCGAGAGAAAGCGGTGCCATCTCGCAGATGGCTCACCGCGAAGCCCGCTACCGCACCAGCCAAGATGCTTATTCCACCCATGGTCGGCGTGCCTTGTTTGATCATGTGACCTTGCGGACCGTCAAGCTGTATGGGCTGACCAATGCCGCGTTTTTGCAGCCAAGGAATCAGAAACCAGGTGCTAAGCAACGACACTGTCATGGCTACCGCGCCGGCACTAAGAAGCGCTATCACTTACTTTCTCGCAATCTGTTAGCCAGCTTCTCAGTCGCGACCTTGGTGTCATCGAAAGGCAGTGAGCCAGCGTCATCAATCTGAGTGGTCTCGTGGCCCTTGCCAGCTATTAGCACCACATCTCCTGGCTGAGCATTGGCAATCGCGTAATCGATCGCATCACTACGGCTAAGAATGCGTCGAATCTCAGCCATGCCACCTACGCACCCCGCCTCTATCTCAGCTGCTATGGCGGCGGGATCTTCGCTGCGCGAATTATCAGAGGTAATGACAACAAAGTCGGCCAATGCGGCTGCGGCTTGACCCATCAGCGGTCGCTTGGTGCTATCTCGGTCACCACCAGTCCCAAAGACCACCCAGAGGCGGCCCGGCGAGCTAGTAGCTACCGCCATCTCGCGTGCGCTAGTGAGAGCAGCAGCCAACGCCTCAGGCTTGTGCGCGTAATCCACCAACACGGTTATGCCCAGTGCCACCGAACCAGGCACCGATACAGGTTGCATACGGCCCGGTACGGACTGAACGTTTTGTAGTCCCACCTCTACTTCATCTTCGTCAAGGCCTAGCGCCAAACCCGTGGCTGCAGCTGCGGCCAGGTTTTCGATATTGAAACGGCCACGTAGCTGACTCTTGAGTCGGCGCGATCGCCAGGTAAACCGTAGGCAATCGCTACTCACTTCTACATCGCTCATGTCGTCACTGGAATACGGGTGCACGGGCATGGTGCCCTCAAGTTGGTCACGCAGACGAGCTCCCCACTCACAGCCAACGTTGATCACCGCCAGCGCACTACGGCCGTCAAACAGTCGTGCTTTGACTTGAAAATAATCTTCCATGCTCGTGTGGAAGTCGAGGTGCTCTTGGCTGAGATTGGTAAACACACCCGCCGCAAAAGCAATGTCCTCAACCCGCCCAAGCGCAAGCGCGTGCGATGAAACTTCAATCACCGCAAAGTGTTTGGGGGTATCCGAACTAACGGTCTTGCCGGGGCTCTCTGCAGCGATCTGAGCCAGCCAGCGATTTAGATCGGTGGATTCGGGTGTCGTGCGCGCACCATCCAAAGTACCCAATTGCTGAGATGGCCTGCCGGCTGCATTCAACATCTGAGCGATGGCATGGCAAACGGTGGTCTTGCCGGCAGTGCCGGTAACTCCTACGACATTGACACGCTGCGAAGGGTGGTGATGAGCAGCCGCCGCGCACTTGCCCAGCACTGAGCGCACATCGTCTACGACCAGCTGAGAGATATCGGCTAACTCGCCTAGTTCTTGTTGAACCAATAGCGCTACAGCGCCGGCTTGTACCGCTTCGCCAGCGAACCTGTGCCCATCATGTTCTGCACCGACTACGCAAGCAAACATCATTCCTGGCTGACATTGCCGGCTGTCGTGGGTGATGTCGTTTACTCGAACATCGCCTCCCCGCATCGCTCCCCCGGTAAGCGTTGCTAGTTCGCTCAGCGCGATTCCGGCTGGATTAGGCACGGGGAGCCACCTTGAGAATGCGCATTGCCTTCTCAGCGATCTCCGAAAAAAGCGGTGCTGCTACCAGGCCTGCTATGTGCTGAGTGCGCGGTTCATCCAATAGCACTATGACGGTTAACTGCGGATCATCAGCGGGCAAGAACCCGGCGAATGCGCTCACGTAATCCGTCTCGCTGTATTGACCGTTGCTTCCAAGCTTTTGAGCGGTGCCGGTCTTGCCTGCTACTTCGTAACCAGGTACTGCCGCACGCTTGCCTGTGCCATTGCTTACTACCGCAGAAAGCATGTCAATCATCTGCTCTCCTGTGTGCTGAGACAATACGCGCACAGGTTCTGGCCTCTCAACCGGAATGAACTGACCGATGGCATCAACGGCTCCCAAGTGCAGTTGTGGAGCTACATACTCACCCCCGTTGGCTAGCACATTCATCGCTCCAGCAAGCTGCACCGCGGTTATCGACACGCCGTGACCGAACGAGATCGTTGCGTGCTGTGTTCCGAACCACTCCCGACTGGGTTCCAGAATGCCAATTGATTCACCTGGCAAGGCGGATTCGTGGCCTGGTCCGGTTAGACGCCCAAACCCAAACGCCCGCAAATAGTCGTACAGCGTTTCACTTGAAATGCGAACAGCAAGCCGGATTGCGCCGATATTTGACGACTCGGTGAGAACCTCTTCGGTTGTCAGGATCTTGTCTTCCGTACGATAAGGCTCGCGAAATACCTTGTCCGCATACTTGTATTCCCAAGTTGCATCTATCAGCTCGGTTGGAGTGGTAGCGCCTTCCTCTAGAACAGCGGCAATGGTGAAGGCTTTGCTAACCGAGCCCGGCTCGAATGAGTCCGTATAGGCCGGATTATGCGCCGGGATTGTCACCTCGCCTGATTCAAGATCGCGTTTCGCGCTGGCAACTGCCAGCAAATCCCCGCTATTGACCTCCATCAAGACAGCCGTCGCCCCGCTTGCCTGGTATTCGTCAACCGCGCTCATCAGTGCCTGCTCAACCATCCATTGGATCTCTGTGTGCAAGCTCAGCACGATGTCGTCACCAGGGTTGGGGGGCTGGAAGATCGTTGTGCGAGCCGGTAACGGAATGCCATCGCGCGAAATGGCGGCAACTCGCAAGCCGTCAGTGCCGTCAAGCTCATCAGCGAACTGCACCTCGGCACCGGCTGTGGGGTTTTGATCTATATCAACTGCGCCAAGCACGCCACGTGCAAGCTGATCGCCGTTTGGTCGTATCCGAGCGGCCTCATAGGTAATGCCAATGCCGGGAAGATCAAGGTTTCTGATCCGTTGACCTTGGGCAGGACCTATTTGACGTGCGATATAAACAAAGTGCTTATCTGACGCTAAGCGCTGAGTAATCCGGGCCTTTTCAACATTGTCAAAGCCCAAAACGGTGGCTAGGGCCTCGGCGGTAGTAAGCGGATTTGCTACTAAGCGGGGGTCGCCGTAAATGGTTGGACGGTCATCTGAAATCGCCAACACGTTGTAGTTGCGATCGAGAATGGTGCCGCGGCTCGCCGCAATATCAAGCGCGACTACTCCCTGGTTCTCGGCGTATGAGGCGTAACGCTCACGCTCAAACACCTGTACTTGAAAGAGCCGGCCAGCCAAGACCCCCATGATCAGAAGCATCGCGACGACCATCAAGGTCAAACGCACGCCAGCGCGACCGATCCGCACGGTCGAGGCGCCAGAGGAGTGAAAACCAGACGGGTGTGAAGCGGTCCGTGGGTGCGATGGTGCATCTTGGCTTGAGCTTGTTGCTAGTTCAGAGCCTGGCTCTGAACCGGATCGCTGACCAGGCCAAAACCCGGCAGCAGGATGCCGTTGCACCGACGATTTCCTTGAGGATCCAACGGCGATTCCAGCGATGACTCCACCTATAACTCCACCAGGTCGTCGCCTAGGTGGGGTAATTGATGGAGCTATAGGTGGGATAGTCGCGGGAAATTCTGCTTTGTTTGATGCGTCGTTGCGTGGCTGTTCACCGGTTGCATTGGCCGCCCAACGAGCAATCATGCTTGCCTGGCTGGCTGTGCCGCTAGGTACTGGACTAGTAGGTGCTGGGGCGGACGGGCTATCAATCCCCAAACCCCTTGAGGGGTGCCAGCCAGAGCCTGGCTCTGAGAGGTTGCCTGTCAGGTGTTCTGGTGAGCCATCTGTGCGGGCAGCCTCAAAGAATGGCTTGCTAACCATGGTCTTGGTTAATGGTTGAGTGCTCTAGTGGAGGCACTCAAGAGTTCTTTAAGCGACAACCAATCCGTTCCAATGCGCGCGTCGACCAGCTCAATGGTGTGGCTTGCGCTCAAAATATGTTCGGGGCTTATCACCAGACTCACCGGGTTTTCAGCGGCTACTAGTCCCAGGGCACCTTCGGCTAACACTTCAAGTTTTGCGGGAGATTCGGCATTCTTGAGCTCAACTTGAAGGTCAATCAACGCCTCGCGCTCTGAGTCCACAGCAGTCTCTAGCTCGACTAGCTGGTATTGCCCGGCGGCCAGCCTCGTATGAAAGGCAGCCAGAATCAGCAGCACCGCCAAAACCGCGCAAGCCAGCACAACGGACACAGCCACGAACCGCAGGCCGAAGCTGCGTCTTTGAGCGGATCTTCGCGCGCCTGCGGCTGCTGATGCACGCTGAGACCGCTTCTTTGGGACGGTGGTCGTTGTTTCCCAAGCAACCGTTACAGCGCTCACGAGACTTCTAACGAACCTTCAGCTTGACGATGAGGATTAGTACTTGCTGACGTGTTGCTAGCTAGCTGAGCTAGCCGACACAACAAGACGCTCGGCCACTCGCATCTTGGCGGCGGACGCGCGCGGGTTGCGCTCAATCTCAGCATGAGAAGGCAAAATTGGCCGTCGCGGTATCAAACGCACCGAAGGCTCAGCACCACAGATGCATGGCAACGCAGTCGGGCATTCGCATATGCCGTCGGCCGACTTTTTAAAGATGAGTTTCACTATTCGATCCTCCCCGGAGTGATAAGTGATGGTTACGACTCGCCCTTGGGGGGCTAGGCGTTCTAAGACCGCTGTAAGCGCGGGTTCGATCAACGACAGCTCGTCGTTGACCTCGATCCTTAAGGCAGCAAAGGTGCGCATGGCCGGATGTCTCCGACCGCGACGTGCCTTAGCTGGCACAGCCGACCGCACCACATCTGCTAGCTCAGTCGTAGTAGTGATTGGTCGCCTAGCGATGATCCTTTTTGCGATTTGCCTGGCATAAGGCACATTGGCGTTTTGCCGCAGAATTTCGGTCAACTCATTGACATCTATGTGATTCACGATGTCGTGAGCCCGAAACTCTTGACCCGTGTCCATGCGCATGTCGAGAGGTGCTTCGTACCTATATGAGAAGCCGCGCTCAGCGGTATCAAGCTGGTGGCTGCTGACGCCGAAATCAAACAGGGCGCCACTCAGTGGCTTGACGACTGTCGTGCTGGAGTCGCTACCGCAGACCTCGTCAAGGACCTCGCCCATATCTGCGAAGCTGCCATGACGGATTTCGACGCGATCACCAAATGCGGCTAAACGCTGAGTAGCTACTTCTACCGCGGTCGGATCACGGTCAATGCCAAGCAACTGGCGTTCCGGGTCCGCTAGAAGCAAGGCTTCCGCGTGGCCACCGCCACCTACGGTCGCATCAACTACCAAACCACCTTTGACCGGTTCAAAGGCCGCCAAAACCTCAGCAGCCATTACAGGCTCGTGGTGATAACTCGCTGTATGCGTTGCGGCTGCATCGTTGGTCACGGCTTGGATCCGGCCTGTGGCGCTGCCGCTTTTGCTGCAGCATCAGGCTCAACCACATCAGGTTCAACCGCTTCGGGCGACTCCAATGCCTTTTCACCGGCGGCATTGATTTGTTCCCAACGCCCGGCGTCCCAAATTTCGATCTCGTCTATGGCGCCAATAACCACGCAGTCTTTGCTTAGATGAGCGAACCGACGTAGCTCCTCCGGAATGGCAAAACGTCCCTGCTTGTCGGGCACTACACGTGCGGCACCAGCGCCAAAGGAACGTTTCGCAGCTCTTTGACTCACGCCTCCTGCGGCAGAGCGTTCTGCCATACCAGCGGCGATATCCCGAAAGCGTTTGGGGGTCAGCAGAGCCAGGCAGCCTTCGCTGCTCTTGATCAAGAAGCCCGCTAGCTCAAAAGCAGGCCGGAATCCTGCTGGGAGCACCATTCGCCCCTTTGCGTCAAGCGAATGCTCGAACTGTCCCACGAACGGGCTGTCCTCCGAGACTCCCTCAGGCATGAAACCCGCGCCTTGTTGCCCCATAAAGAACCATAACGTGGCACTATATGCCCTACTGCCCCACTATGCAAGAGCAAAATTCGGCCATCTGGCACCTGGCTAGGCACTGACTTAGACACTGGCTTGGGCACTGACTTGGGTATCGGCTAGTTAGTTTTAAGTGAATCATCTCGTAGGTATCGCGTTGGGTACGGCCTACTGGGTAGCTTTGCGCTAGTGAAAAAGGGTGCGGATATTCCAAACTTGACTCCTTTTGCCGGCCTTGTGGCCGTCTTGCGTCGCCCCAAACTTTGGCGAATCACGCTTTCGCAAGCGACCGCTCTAAGACGTAACCATTGGTGGCGGCGCCCGCCTTTTTTGCCAATGGCCGACCGGAAGTATCTGAGATTTCGATATCTGACCGCTTACGGCGATTCCGAAGCAGCCGTGCCAATGGATGATGTGCTTACCTGGCTGAGGTGGTGCAAAAGGATGAGGACCCAAAATGCAAAGGCCCAGGGTCGATGAGAGTGGGAGCACCCAGTGCCGGAAAGCCCGCTACCGCTAGCCCCTCATCAGAAGGAATACTGTCTAAACGAACGCTGGTTCTGAACGTCACCTTTCAACCGTTGGCGATCACCAACGTGCGACGCGCGATCGTGCTGGTGGTGGGCGACAAGGCGGAAGTGGTGTGTGAAGGCGAGGGCTTGGTCCGCTCGCCAAGCATGTCCATGGCCGTGCCTTCGGTCGTGCGGCTGCGTCGTATGGCGCAGGTGCCGTATCGCAATCGTGCCCCACTTCACCGCTGGGCGCTGTTTGCGCGTGACTCGTTTCGCTGCCAATACTGCGGTCGCTCAGCTGAATGCATTGACCATGTACATCCCCGTAGTCGCGGAGGCGACCACTCTTGGGAAAACGTTGTGGCTTGCTGCCGAGCATGCAACGTAGCAAAGGGTGACAGCTTGCTATCTGAGTCCAAATTTAAGCTCGAACGCAGGCCATTTGCGCCAGACCCCATGGTGGTTGCGACAGCACCGAACGAACCAGCTCCGGTTGAATGGCTGGACTACTTGCCAGAGATGGCCTCGCTATCGGCCTAGAGAGTGCTACCGGCCTAGACGGCTTTTCTAGCCGCAACGGCTGGGCCTTAGAGCACTGGCGAGCTAGCGCGCAGTTACTCCATCAACGGCCGATCTTGGCCGACCAGCAACGCCGGGCATCGCTACTTGAACTAACGCGTCCTGCGTTAGTCTTGGGATCAACTACATCGATTCCTACTGGGGTTCCTACAGGGATTTCAACTGGCTTAACAGGAATGGAGCTGGGTAGTGAGGCTGATAATCACTTTGGGCCTGACGCAAGCATTCGTGCTGGTAGTAGCGATGTCTTACCTCGCTACGACATCGTCCGCCGCCGAAGTGGCGGGGGCTTGGTGTGGTTAGATCCAGCAGAGGCAACTTGGCTTGACGTCTTTGTGCCTGTCGGCGATACGTTGTGGCGCCGTGACGTGGCTCACTCATTTGAATGGCTTGGCAAAGCCATCGCTGAAGCCTTCGTGTCATTTGGAGCACCAGCCAGAGCACATCAGGGAGAATTTGAGCCTGGGCCAGCCGACGGTTTGATTTGCTTTGGATCGCTGGGGCATGGCGAGGTAGTGGTTGACGAGTCGTCACCCCGCAAACTGGTTGGTATCTCTCAACGTCGCACTCGTCTCGGTAGTCGCTTTCAATGTTTGTGGTACAGACACTTCACACTCGGAGCCATAACCCAATTGGCGCGCACCGAAGACTGTGAGGCGACAACTAAGCGAGCCTGTGGCTGGAGTAATTTAGGATCTTCGTTTGACGGCATTACGAGTTTAGAAATTGCGCAACGTGTGATTGCCCACCTAACAAACGCATAATCCAAGACTGGATGCTCAAAACGTGCCTCATACACATTCACAGAGTTCAGTGATCGCTGAAGACAAAAGCTTCGACAGCAACACAGCTGGACAACCTGGAGCGCTGCCCGACGAGTTCGCGGCGACGTTCAAGCGAGTGGCGAACAACATCGCCACCGTTATTCGCGGCAAAGACGATGTAATAACCCAAGCGCTGTTGTGCCTGATAGCTGACGGGCATTTGCTAATTGAGGATGTCCCAGGCGTGGGCAAGACCAGCCTGGCCAAGGCGTTAGCGGCCTCGGTTAGTGGCACGTTCGGTCGGATCCAGTTCACGCCCGATGTCCTACCCACCGACGTCTTGGGAGTTGACACCTGGAACGAGCAGACCTCAACGTTTGAATTTCACGCGGGCGCGATCTTCTCCAACATCGTGTTGGTTGACGAAATCAACCGCGCTTCACCAAAGACTCAGGCCGCCTTGTTAGAGGTAATGGAAGAACGCCAGGTAACGACCGATCGCGTTACCCGCAGCCTTGAGCGTCCGTTCATGGTTATCGCCACACAGAATCCGATTGAGCATGAGGGCACCTATCCCCTACCCGAATCCCAGCTAGATCGCTTCATGATGCGCCTTAGCGTCGGCTATCCGGACCCAAGCGCGTCGGTTGAAATCCTTGAGACTCATGGCGTATTGGCCGACTCCAACATCCAGATTGTCCCGGTGGCAACCGTTGCGGAGCTACTGCAAATGGCAAAGACGGTTGCAGACGTGCATGTAGCCAACGAAATTCGCCACTACATCGTGGCAGTTGCCGATGGCACTCGGAGGCACCACTCCATCAAGCTAGGAATGAGCCCGCGAGCCAGCCTTAACTTGCAACGTGTCGCTCAGGCTCATGCCGCATCGCAAAGCCGTAACTACGTGGTACCCGACGACATCAAGGCCGTAGCTGAATCTGTAACCGGACACAGACTGCTGTTAACCACCGATGCATTACTGCAAGGCATAACCACTCACCAAGCAATCGAGGAAGTGCTGGCCACCGTGCCCGTACCGACAGCCACGGGCTAACAAGTCAGGCAAAAAATGAAGCTGACAAACCGCGGCTGGCAACTCTGCTTGTTAGCGCTAGTCATCGCTGCGTTAGGTCGCGTGCTGGCCATAGTTGAACTGATCGTGATCGGACTTTCAATTTTGGCTCTGGTGGGAGTATCAGCCGCATGGATTGTTAGCACTCGCATGCGGTTGCGACTGCAACGTTCAGTTAATCCGACACGGGTGCACGCCGGTGACACTGCTGTTGTAAACCTGCGTGTTACCAATCTGGGACGTCGCACCCCCGCCTTCACAATTACCGACTTCGTTACCGGAACAAACGGCGCCACGTTGCAAACAGGACCGCTACGCACCGCCATGACGTCGCAAGGCTCGTATCTATTACCAACGAGTCGGCGCGGGCGTTTAGAGGTAGGGCCAGCGAAGGTCACTGTGACCGACCCACTGGGTATTGCAGAAATATCGCTGAATGTAGGCAAAGCCGCGAATTTCGTTGTATACCCGAAAATCGTGCCGCTACCAGCAATGACTCTCGCCACCGGTCCTCAGGCGTTGGCCGCTAGCGGCAAGCTGCACTCATTGCACCGCTCCGGAGAGGATTTCTACGCTCTGCGCGATTACACCGTCGGTGACGATCCTCGGCGGATTCACTGGCGCTCCACTGCGCGGCTGGGGCGACCGATGGTGCGAGAGGGCGAGATTGCCCGCCAAAACCAGTTATCTGTTCTGCTTGACACACGCGCCGACTCATACGTCGGTAGCAATACCGGTCCCAATACCAGTAGCAATGCCGGTCTCAGCAACAACGATGCGATTACAAAGTCGTTTGACACCGCGGTAACGGTTGCTGCCAGCGTCATAGCCACCACGCTGAGACGCGGTGATGCCGTCAGGTTGGTGACCACAAGTGGTGCGGTGATTGGTTTTGCTTCCGCTGAGCACAGTGCCACTGAGATCTTTAATCATCTAGCCGAGGTAACGCTTAACGAGCTCGGTGCGCTGAGGCCAGCTTTGAACCACTTGGGTGGGCGCGATGTAGGGGCCGTCGTGGTGGTCGTTGGCCCGCACCAACCTGACTCTGCTACCGACCTCGCAGTTATTGCCGCTCTGTCTCGCCAGGCCAGCTCATTCGTAACTCTGCGAGCTGGAGGTGCTAGCCCTATCTCAACAACCAGTGCGGCCCCGACAGCTACGGCACACGGGGCAATGGCCTTAGCGGACGTTGCAGACCCTTCACAACTTCCAGCGGCCTGGGAGCGTGCCTGCAGCCTGGCTGGAGGTAGCAGCGTTTGGTCGGCGACCGGATCGGCTGGACCAGTTGGCCTAGGTGAGCTAACCGATGGTTCTCTCAGTGGGGTGTCGCAATGAGCACTACCACCAGTGAACGACCGGGCACAGCACAACCCGCAGCAAGCCAGGGCGCACCATCACAAGAAACCCAACCCAATCAGCCCATGTGGTGGTCGGAGTTTTGGCTGGTTGCGTTGGCGGTAGTAATCATTTTGGCCACTCGCCGGCTTTTTGATTCTTGGGACTACCTGTTCATCATGCTGCTGATAGGAGTCGGCACTCATGCGTTGATGAGAGAAATGCGTCGTCAGCACTGGCACCTGGCACTTGCAACGCCTACCACATTGGTGTTGAGCGGATGGCTGTGCGCCAAGCTGCTTTACGACCAGACGCTTTACGGCGGAGTCTTCCCCACCATCTCCACATTTAAGGACATAGGAGCAGACCTTTCAGATTCTTGGTTTGCGTTCGGCTACGTCGTAGCTCCAACCGAGGCCACCAACGGTTTCCTACTTGCTACGGCCATCGTCGCCTGGGCGATCGCAGCATCCGCGGACAGTCTGGCATTTAGACATAGGGGCATTTTGTCGGCCTGTGTCCCCTCTTTTGTGCTGATGATGTTTATAGGTGCTCTGGCCACCGATGGCTGGGCGGCTTTAAGCGCAGGTGTGGCGCTATTTTGCGCAGTGCTTTTTGCGGTTACGCATCGTCTCACCTACAGCAACGTGCCCTGGCTACGCGGTGGTAGTCCGATCCGTCGCCAGGCTCACGCACCTGTCAGGCTTTCGTTGGGGCTGGCCGCTATGGCAGCCGTCGGCGCAATTTTGCTTACCCCTCTGCTGCCTGGTGCCGAAGGCGAAGCGTTGATCGCATTGAAAGAACTAGACGGGGGCAGTAGCTCGGCACGTGTTGCACTAAACCCGCTTGTTGATGCACGCGGTCGGCTCGTCTCAAACTCAAACGTTGAACTGTTCAGCGTCGAAGCCAATGCTCCCGCTTACTGGCGAGTCTCTGCGCTTGGAACCTTCGATGGTTTCGTCTGGGGTTCAGACAGGTCATATTCCGATGCTTCAGGTCAACTTCGCGAACTCAATCCCAATGAACAGGTACTAAACCAGGTTGTGACCATCGGGGCACTCGACAGCGTTTGGCTGCCGGCCGCATTTGAACCTGTCCAATTTGAAGGTGAAGACACTCTTTACGATCCAGAGACCGCCACGTTGGTTTTACGCGGTGGTGTGGAGCTAGAAACCGAACGGTCATACACGGTTGTGTCCGCTACTGACCTACCCACCTTTGAGCAGTTGAGTGCCGCAGACGATGTTGTGCCAGCAGAGATCGCGGCCTATTACACAGATCTGCCGGACGACTTCAATCCTGAGATCGTTGCGCTGGCCGAACAAGTAACCGCGCAGGCAACCACTCCGTTTGAAAAAGCGCTGGCCTTGCAGAACTTTTTCCTTGACAATTTCACCTACTCCCTAGCGGCAACAAGCGGTCATGATGCCGATCGGCTGCAGCGATTCTTGTACGAAGAACGCAGCGGCTATTGCGAGCAGTTCGCTGGAAGTTATGCCGCGATGGCGCGCGCCATCGGACTGGCTGCGCGTGTTGCGGTCGGCTTCACTCCTGGTGAGTTGATAGACGGCGTTTATGTGGTGCGGGGCGAGCACTATCACGCTTGGCCCGAGGTGTGGATCGGTGACCGGTGGGTGTACTTCGAGCCAACTCCAGGCCGCGGTGCACCAGGCGCAACTGCCTACACAGGTGTTGCTGTTCAACAAGCTGCACCTGGAGATCCGGGTGGAGTGGAGATAAGCGAAGATCCGCTCGAAGACATAGCTCCAGGAGACCTGGGCGTACCGCCGTCGGATTTAACCGGCTTCATCGAGGACTTCACAGGTGATACGGGCACCGCTTCTGCGGTGTTCAATTGGAATTGGCTGCTCGTACCCCTGGCACTGTTAGCGGCGTCAGGCCTGGTGTGGTTGATAGCCGTGCCGGTGCTGGCCAGACAACAACGGCTTACACGACACAAACGAGCACGCGGAAACCATCGATCCGAAGTGCAGTCCAGCTGGCTGGATCTCTGCGAGGCACTGCAAGCCACGGGCACACAACGCTCAGCCTGTGAGTCACATAGAGAGTTCGCAAAACGCGCAGCCAGCACCAACATGCTGGACCCCGCGACGGCCGATGAGATAGCGCGCACGATGGATTACGCATGCTTTGCAAAACAAACGCCTGACAAAAAAGCAACTGCTGTACTGAACTCAAGAGTGCACGAACTCACGCGTGTGGTGCGAGCGCAAAGCACCGCCTTCATTCGCTTTCGCCACACCTATCGATTCGGCTCCAAGCTCGATCCAGACGAGCACGGTGCCAATCGCGCCAGCAGAGCTGGCGGCTAAGCCATTGGCGTCAGTAGAGCTGGCGGCTAGGGCAACGCGCCAACAGAACCGACGGCTAAGCCATTGGCGTCAGTAGAGCTGGCGGCTAGGGCAACGCGTCAGTAGAACCGACGGCCAGGGCAAATAGCGCTCGCGCTAACGCTGCCCGCTAGCGCTATTAGTTAGGGCCGGTAGTTAGAGCTGGTCGCGCTTAAAGCGCTTGCGCATGCGCTCGGAAAGCGTGTCCGCGCCGCGCCCCGGTCGCCTAGACCGTAATGTCATAGACACCTTCGCTAGTCCCAGTCGTCCCATGGCTCGCAAATTTCGTTCGATCGTTACCGTGCTCAAGAACATCAGCAGGAACGCCACAAAAGCCACCAGCACATGAACCTGCAGTCCAACGATCACGCCCACGAGTCCCAGTAAGCCCAACAATACCGACCAACGAATATTGCGTAGCGCGTGTTTATAAAGCGTTGTTTCTGAGACCTCTTTAGCAAACTTGGGGTCTGTGTCGTAGAAATCCTTCTCGATTTCCTGCAAGATTCTTTGTTCGTCATTAGAGAGCGGCATCTGATCTCCGAACCACTTTTGTAAGACTTGCTGACTACTTTACGACCGCGATTAACGTTTACCGCGTGCTCCTAGTGTAGGTCTGCCACGGCCGGATTGCAGCAGCGCGCTCTTTAGGGGTTTGCGCGTGGGTTGGCAGGCCGGTTGGCAAGGTTGTGCCCAAACCCCAGGCCGATGGCGTCTCCCCCGAAGCGTCCACGAATATCATCCACGGCCGCGGCTAGTCGTTGTTCAGCAGCTAGTGCTAACGGGCTAGTTGTTGCGGCTGTGCCATGAGTCTGCTCATCACCGATAACGGTATCTCTAACAACCCCTAGATCAAGCATTAACTGTGAGAGCGCTCCCGAATCATCTGTTCCCGAATAGTCAGCCGAGACGGACTCGGTGAAAGCGGGCTCCAGATGTGAAATCGACACGCCGATGAGCCGCGCCCCTTGCGCTACGTCAAACGGACTCAATTGGCTCATCAGCTGGTGTAACAAATCCATCGCTATGTCCGCAATGCGCGTAGCCGTGTCGACGGCTGGCTCGGTGGCGGGCAATGTTGTAACACGTGTCTTGATCTTGAAATCAGCCAGCTTTACTTTCAGTTGCACCGATCGTCCTGTCACCCCACCACGCCTTAGACGCCATGCCACTGCGTCTGATAGCTGGGTGATCTTGCTGCGCATCACGGCCACATCGGTTACATCGGTCGCGAACGTTTCCTCGTGCCCTATCGACTTGGCAACGCGCTCACCTTCAACTGCTCGATCGTCAAGCCCTTGTGCTAGCCGCTCCAAGTGTTTTCCGCGGGCAACACCAAAAGTGGCGGTCAGCGCGGCAGCTGGTACTGCGGCTAAATCGCCAACAGTGTTAATGCCCATTTCCTCCAGGCGTCTCTCTGTCATCTTGCCCACACCCCACAAAGCCTTTACAGGCAAGGCATGTAGAAAACGCAGCTGTTCGCGAACAGGCAGAACGCAAACACCCAGCCCCGGTGCTTGACCATGGGCTGTGATACGAGGTTTTGCCGCAACCGACGCCAGCTTCGCAAGTGCTTTGTTGGAGGCAACGCCTATCGAGCAATTCAGTTGCGTGGCTTCGCTGATGGCCGCACGGATCACCCAGGCGATCTGCTCAGAAGAGCCAAACAATGCATGGGCGCCGCTCACATCTAAGAACGCCTCATCTAGCCCTACGAACTCCATCATCGGCGTAAACGACTCAAAGATCTCTCGAATGTTCCGCGAAGCTGCGGAATAGAGCTCAAAGGTTGGTGATACGAAAGCGGCATTGGGGCATAGGCGCTGCGCCTGAGCTATCGGCATAGCCGAATGCACTCCGTTCGCACGCGCCTCATAACTGGCAGAAGCCACTACGCCTCTGCCTCCAGTGCCACCCACGATGATCGCTCGCTTAGCCAGCGAGGGATCTTTCAGGCGCTCCACCTCGGCAAAAAACGCATCCATATCGACGTGCAGGATTGGCAGGTTTGTGTTGGGTGCTGGCATTGCTTCAGTCTTTATTTCAGTTTTTCGACATGCATGTCTTCCCGGTTGATGCCGTGAATCATGTAACAAAACTGCTGGCATGGCTGCGCTGTAGTTCGGGTGTGCGATTCGACAGCGCTTAACGCACCAAGAGGCTGATCGTCTAAATACCTTTGCAGCGGTTCGGCAAACCAGCGCTGGTGGCCCACTAGCAAGGCGTCGATCTCGTGGCTTCGTACCCAGCGGGCATCAATCACGATTCCATCCGGATCGTCAATCACCAGATCACCTTCGTGCGCTTGACTTTTATAGACCTCAACCGTCAACGTCCAACCCATATCGGGAGCCTCGGCAGAAACCGTGTAAACGGGGCCTTGCCAGCTAGCTACTACCAGGCCGGTTTCCTCGGTGACCTCGCGGGTGAGGCCTTCAATCACGGTTTCGCCCGCATCAATTACACCGCCCGGGGTGGTCCAGTCTGTTTTTCCATCACGGCGCCGATTATTAACCATCAGCAAGGAATCACCTGAGGTAATGATCCCGCCACCGACGGCCCAATCGCGCATGATTGATTCTGCCACCGCAACGGTCTCGTTAGTGAGCAAAGCAGTGAAGCACTTAGCTCTATCTAGGCTGATCCCGTGGGTGTAGCCAATATTGACGCAGATAACCCCGGCGCTAGCGAAGCAGGCCTAGACGGGTCGCCCATACCCCTGCAATCCTTTGCGGCCCCCACAACACTGCCCTCGGTGCTAGCACGATCGGTTGCATTTGCCTGCGTACTTGTAGCGTCAGTTTGCGGTGGGTTAATCGGCTCATCGGTTGTGGACTTGCAGTGCACCCAACGGTGCACTCTGGGTCAGTTTTCGGGTGCAGTCGCTGGGTCAGCTTTCTGCGCAATTGGTGTAGCGCTGATCGCCGTGCTAGTGCTGCGATCTAAAGGAGAATGGGAGGCAAACCATGAACCTCAAAATTCTCGCCGTTGAAGACGATCCGCACATCCTCTCGGCTCTGCACTTGGCGCTAGCCGATGAGGGTTGGGATGTCACCGGTGCTGAGTCAGGTGAAGATGCCATGGAGGTATTCACAGCATCAGAACCGGATGTAGTGCTGGTGGACCTCACACTGCCAGGCATGGACGGGTTTGATGTGTGCCGCAGCATCCGTAGCAGTAGCCACGTTCCCATCATCATCGTTACCGCCCGCAACAACACCCACGACGTGGTGGGTGGGCTTGAAGCTGGTGCCGATGACTACCTGTCAAAGCCGTTCGCTCCTAAGGAGCTCACTGCACGCATCCGTGCTCTATTGCGACGCAGTCGCCCTGTTAGTGACAACGAAAACACACCCATCGTCATTGATGATTTGCATATTAATCCGGTCGAAGGAACGACTCGGCGAGGAGATTCCGAAATACAGCTGACCAAGACTGAATTCTTGTTGCTGTGCGAGCTTGCGCAAAACCTAGGCAAGGTACTCAGTCGGGAACGCCTGCTGGAAAAAGTGTGGGGGCTTGATGTAATGGGTGATGAGCGGATCGTGGACGTCCACGTTCGCCGGCTACGCATGAAGATAGAAGACGATCCTGCAAACCCACGGTTTGTAACGACCGCGCGCGGTTTTGGCTACAGGTTGCACCCCTAAGGCCAAGCGCACATGAACACCAAGCGTCGTCGTCGCGCTTTTACAAGGAGGCGACGCGCTCATGACTGGCTGCGGCGACGGCCATTACGAACACGCGTTGTGGCGTTGTTCACGATCGGGGCCGCGGTTGCAGCGTTGGTGTTGGTGGTGCTCACCTACAGCCTGACTCGCGGATCATTACTAGATCAGCGAGAAGAGTCTTCACGCGCTCAATTCTTCGCAAATGCCCGCCAAGTTCAAGCTTCTTTGCGCTCGGAAAACCCTGACTTCTCGGTACTGCTGGAGTCATTACCGAGCCTGGCTGGCAGTCGCCCTATCGTTTGGACCGGCAAGAGCACCTGGCGGTCTCCATCGCTTACACCTGACGCACTGCCCGAAGCGTTAGTACAAGCAGTTATTCGGCCTGCAGTCACTGGGTCTCCAGCGGACATGGTCGGTGCTTTTACGATGCGTTATCACCAAAACGGCCAGCAGCAGTTGGCCATAGGTTTGCGATTACAGCCCGATGAAGCATCTCTGTTGAGAGATATCGCCTACTTCGAGGTAGTGCCGCTGGCCGAGATTGAAAGCACTCTGCTCAGCTTGCGCACGATCCTGCTAACCGGTGGGGCTATCACGGTTTTGCTGGGAGCTGGCATTGGTTGGTTCGCTAGCCAACGGCTGCTTCAACCTTTGACCAATATATCTGTGGCCGCTACATCAATCGCTGAGGGGCATTTTGAAACCCGTATAACACCCAGCGAAGACCCGGATCTTGCAAAAATCACTCAATCGTTTAACGACATGGCGTCCAGCATGGAACGCCGGATTGCACGTGACGCCCGCTTCTCATCCGATGTCAGTCACGAGCTGCGCTCACCGCTACAAACCCTGCGGTCTTCGATTGATGTGATGATGCACCGGCGCCATGAGCTATCGGAAAGCTCCGCCACCGCCCTTGATCTGCTCGCCGGTGATGTTGATCGCCTTGAGCAGCTTGTCAAAGACCTGTTGGAGATCTCCCAGACAGACGAGAGTGAAGGTGTCTCTTACATGGCGCCTGTGAATATGGCAAAGCTCATACGGCACAGTGTTAAGGCCTTCGATAGCAGCCGCATTAGCGATTTGTCTTTGAAGGTAGAACCCGCCGCCGATATGGCCTTGGTTATGGGAGACAAACGACGCCTTGTCCAAATTTTGGACAACCTGTTGCGCAATGCCGAAAAATACGGCGAGGGTGTAGTTCAAGTTGAGATGCGCGTCTCTCCTGGTTCTCCCGACTCTTCTAGCTCTTCAAGAACATCAGGTGCAGATAGCGATGCAACCGATCCTTACATACTGATATCGGTGGAAGACAACGGGCCTGGGATTACACCCTCCGAACGCGAAATTGTCTTTGAGCGGTTTACACGTGGAGCGCTAGCTCGCAAGCGTGCGGCCAGCGGTGGTGCTGGCTTAGGGCTGGCATTGGTTTATGAGCACACGCTTCGCCACGGAGGAACGACCTTTGTAGAGAGCAAAGCCGATGGATCGCGCGGTGCTCGCTTTGTGGTGCAACTACCACTTGCAAGTCGAGCTGTCATCGATGAGCAATACATGAACGACTCAGATGCGTAAGCATCGCAAACAAAGAGGACAGCTGCGCCTTGGTGCGATTGTTAGCTGTCTGGTTCTTGGTGCGTGCGGGATTTCAGTAAATGAAGAGCCCAACGAAATAACGGTGCCGGACGATGTGTTTCCCGCCAATTCCGACAGCTCCACTAGTAACGGCGGTTTTGCTCCGAACACGACGCAGCATCCTGTGTTTTTTATTAGTCATGGCCTGCTGGCAAAGGTGTCGCGTGAACTGGCCGCACCGGTGTTTCTTGAAGGTCCTCTCAATAACTTGCTGGCCGGACCGAGCGACATAGAGGTGTCTCAGGGATTGGAATCGGCCATCCCTATTGGCACAGTTTTGGTAGATGTCCAGTTGTTGCGTAACAACACCATCGCCTTGCATCTAAACGATCTCTTTTACGCGGTCCAAGGAGAGCAACGCGTTCGAGCAACCGCACAACTCGTCCTCACGGCTTCAGCGTTGGCGCAAAACACGCAAGGCGTGCTCTTCTACCTTGATGGGCGCTCACAGTTCTTGCCGGACGGCACCGGCACCATCGCGCAAGCTGGCGATGGTGAGCAGCCTCGCGCTCTGCGAGTTGAAGATTTCGATGAACTCGTGACCGTTGCGGAGACCGAAACAGAGCCGGAAGACTCAGAACTAGATGACTCCGAAGACAGCTAACCCAGCGCCCTGCAGCACCACAAGCAGCTGTAATCTCTAGCCGTTGAATACTGAAAACGATTACAGCGCCAATAAACCCAAGATCATCTTGGACTGCGACCCGGGACACGATGACGCGGTAGCACTGCTTGTGGCCGGCAGACACACCGAACTTCTGGGTGTTACCACGGTGTCAGGCAATGCGCCTCTGAGCTACACCACCGCCAATGCCCTGCTTATCGCTCAACTAGCGGAGCTAGATGTGCAGGTATATGAAGGAGCCGAAAGGCCTTTGGTTTTTGAGCCAGCTCATGCGAGACACGTTCACGGTGATACGGGACTGGATGGTCCGGTTCGCCCTGAGGTAACTCGTCAGCCAGCCAAGCAGAGTGCGGTTGATTTCATCATTGACACGGTGCGAACGACCGATGACGTATGGCTAGTGCCGATCGGCCCACTTACAAACATCGCTTTGGCCTTGCGGCAAGCGCCTGACATTGTCGACCGTGTTGCGGGCGTGTCGCTAATGGGTGGCAGCACAACGGTTGGCAACGTCACACCGGTGTCGGAGTTCAACTTTTGGGTCGACCCTCACGCTGCGGCAGAGGTCCTGGCCAGCGGTATAGAGACGATACGGATGGCGGGGCTAAATCTCACCCACCAGTTCTACTTTGACAAGGCAACAATTGAACAGTTACTCACTGCCAAACAAGACAAAACCGCGGGCAGCAAACCACGCACGGTAAGCAAGTTCATTGCGGAACTGTTTGAGTTTTATCTAACCACCAATAAGCAACAAACGGGTAAAGATGAGGCACCCCTACACGACCCGTGCGCGGTACTGGCTATTACTCACCCACAGTTGTTTGAGTTTGTGAACGGGCATGTCAGTGTGGCCATCGGCGGTGACATAGCTGGAGATGTTGTTGGGGATACTGCTGGAGACTCAGTAGGGGAAATAGTCGATACAGCAACACGCGGTATGAGCATCTGGGACCAACGCCCTATTCCGGCCCATCCATCGAATTGTGAGATTGCGTTGAGTATTGACCAAACGGCTGGCATGCGTATCGTGACCGACACAGTCGTTAGCTACCCGTGAGCAATTACCGATGAGCAGCCAACCAAACGGCAAAGCCGCAGAATCAGCCAGTGAGTCAGAGATCCTTGACGTTGATCTGCTGGCCTTTGAAACCGGCTCAGACGCGCAACGCAGGGCTGTCACCGATGGCGTTATGCGCAGCCTCACAACAGGATTTGTCTACACCCGCAGCGATCTACCCGAGCAGCTGTTAGACGAAACCTACGAAATCCTGAAGCGCTTTTTTGCTCTAGACGCCGAGGTTAAATCCACCTATCACGATTCGACCTCAAACGGAGCACGGGGATATACCGGAGTGTTAGTTGAAACCGCGGCGATCTCTGACACCGCGGACTGGAAGGAGATGCTCAACTGGGGTGAGCAACTGCCCGCAGGACACCCTCTAGCTAAGCAGTATCCAGGGCGCTACTTGGAAGCCATTCTTCCGCGCGATGAGGACACAGGCATAACCGGATCGGCCGAAGCACTAACTGAGTTTCACAATTTGCTCGTGCGACTTCAGACAAGGTTCCTACGAATCGTTGCGCTCGGCATCGGTGCGCATGAGAACTATTTCGATTCGATGCTTAATCACGGATCACACCTAACCAGAGCCATCCGCTATCCACCGATGAGTCAGGCTCCCGCCGGAAACGATGGCAGCACCCCTCACCGCTGGGCGGAGGAACATGGCGACATCAACTTGATCACCGCTTTGCCGCGCTCAACTGCCAAGGGATTGCAAGTGCTGGTGGGCTCACAAGGAGAAGACGAAAACGGCAGGCGCATCGGTGGGAAATGGGTCGACGCCGCCCCGCCAGACGACTACGTGATCATCAACTCCGGTATTTTGATTGAACACATCACAAACGGGCTGATTCCGGTTGGCTGGCATCGCGTTGTGGCCGATGAAGCTCAAACCGAGGACCGGCTGAGCGTGGTCCAGTTCTGCCACCCCACACCCGGGACCATTTTGGCTCCGGTGCCTTCCACCATCACGCCCGAACGGCCTTGCCGTTTCTCTGCGTTGAGCGCAGAAGACCGTTTGTTACAGGTGCTGTGGGAGATCAACATGCTCGACGATGCCCGCCGTGCCAGCAGCGAATAGCTGCGCTAACAGCAAAGCCAGCAGCGCTAGCGGCAAGGCCTAGTTACCTGCACCGCCTGCTAGCTCGGTCAACAAGTCCAGTAGGCAATTTTCAACTACCTCGGTCAGCGCCGGATGAATATAGAACTGCTTGCGAGCCAGCTGATCAATAGACAGATCTAACTCAAGCGCGCCAATCAACGGTTGTAGCAATATCGAGGCCTGAGCTCCGATGATGTGAGCACCCAGCAACTTGCCTGTGCGCCGGTCGGCAATCATCTTTGCGAAGCTGGTGGTGTCTTCCATGGCCCAGCCGTAGGCCGTGTCGCCGTAGGCCTTTTTAGCAACCACTACCTCGTGACCCGCTGCGCGTGCATCCCGTTCGGTTAGGCCAACGCTGGCAATTTGCGGATGTGAGAACACCGCGTGCGGAACAAAGGCTTCGTTCACCGTCTTTAGCTCAAGGTCGGGACCAGCATGTGACGAACCGGCATCAACTAAAAGGTTGTGTCGCAACGCTCGCACCTGTGCGTTGGCTAGATGCTTTAGCTGGATGATGCTTGAAAGGTCGCCGCAAGCCCACACGCCCTTGACGTTCGTAGCAAAGTGCTCGTCGGTCAGAACGCGACCTTTGTCGTGGGCTATGCCAGCGGCGCCCAGGTTTAGTTGATCACCGTTAGGCACACGCCCGGTAGCCACCAGCAGAACATCGCTGGTTAGCCGTTCAGTATCTGTGTCGGCTTTACTGGCCGTGGCTGTGTTGCTCTGGGCGTCGGTGATATCAACGTGAAACTGATCTTGTTCATGCGAAACTTGAACCACGTTTTTCCCTAAGCGCAGATCGAAGTATTGATTGGCCACCTGAGTAAACACGGCCGACACGTCGTCATCTTCGGCTCGCAGCAGGGCGTTGCTGCGATTAACTACGGTCACTTTCGTACCGAGCGCTGCAAACACGTAACCGAGCTCGCAAGCGATATATCCGCCACCCAGGACGGTCATTCGTTCGGGCAACTCTGCCAATCGCATCACGGTGTCAGAGGTGTCAAACGGCACATCAGCTAAACCGGTAAAAGATGGCACAAATGGTCGTGCACCTGCTCCGAGCACGATGCGTGGCGCGGTAATTACTGCATCTTTTGCTGTACCGAGCGCTGCTGTACCACCGGACGCTGCTATATCGCCAAGCGCTCCGCTTTGCCCGGTTTTGACTACTAAACGCTTGTCGTCCAGAAAGCTCGCTTCACCCAGGAACACCGTGACGTTGGCACAGCCCTCGCCGACTCGGTACTCGAATCCGCCAGCAGCAATCGGATCAATCCGACCAAACACACGATCTCTAATGGCTGGCCAGTCAACGCCGTTGATCTGGGCGTCTATGCCGTAAGTGCTGGCATGGCTAATGGTCGTGGCTACGTCAGCGGCATAGACGAACATTTTTGATGGGATGCAACCGACGTTCAGGCACGTCCCGCCAAAAATACCTCGCTCAACAATGGCGATCGACCAGTTATCAAACTCGGGGCCGATAATGGAGTTGGCCGAGCCCGTCCCGACGATTATCAGGTCAAACTCTTGCGGGGCTTGTTTGGTTGATGATTCTGTTGTTGATGACCCTGTTATCGACGACACAGCTAGTTATCTCGTGACTTACACAAGCGCTTGGTAAACAAGCGTCTTAAGTTCTGGCCGAATGGGGTGGGTGCTCGACGGCAGCAGCTGAGTCAAGAACACCACCGTTATGTCTTCGGTGGGATCAACCCAGAACGCTGTAGAGGCGGCTCCGCCCCAGGCGAACTCCCCCGCATTACCAATCACTTTGGCTTTTGCGGGGTTGAGATTGATCGAAAACCCTAAGCCAAACCCAACTCCGTCAAAGGCTGCTTCGGAAAACAAAGCCCGTCCGAAGACAGTCAAATCATCCCCGCCTGGTAGATGGTTTGTCGTCATGTACCGCAAGGTGGCGCGACCGATGATGCGGGTGCCGTCCAGCGTTCCTCCGGCCAGCAACATCTGCGTAAATCGGTAGTAATCCGCCATCGTGGACACTAAGCCGCCGCCGCCCGAAAGCACCTTGGGAGGTTTCAGGTAGGCCGAAGTCTCGGCTCCGTCAAGCAATGTTCGTTGCTGTGTCTTGGAATGAGGTGTGTAGTTGCTGGTGAATCGTTCTGCGTCTTCGGGTGGCACAGAAAACCCTGTGTCGCTCATTCCCAAGGGATCCAGGATCTTTTCTGAGAAATACTCATCCAGGTTTTGACCCGAAATCACTTCCACTAAGCGACCCAGGACATCGGTTGAGTACGAGTAGTTCCACTCCGTACCCGGGTCAAACAGCAACGGAAGGCGCGCCAGCACGTCACACGACTCTTTCAGGTCGCCCGGCATGCCCCAGTTGAATCCGTTTTTGCGATAGATCTCATCTACAAAATTAGCCATGTGGAAGTCGTATGTGAGCCCGCTCATGTGCGTCAGCAGGTCATGCACGGTGATCTCACGCTTCGGCTCACGCGTTTCATAGAGAGTGGCGTTACCGCTTGCAAACACTCGAGTATCACTAAAGGCTGGCAACCAACGCGATATCGGATCGTTTAGCTGAAAAAGCCCCTGCTCGTACAGCTGCATGGCAGCAATCGAGGTAATCGGCTTGGTCATGGAGTAGATGCGATAGATCGTGTCAGCGGTTACCGGCAGGTCTCGTTCGCAGTCACGCCAGCCGTACCGGTCGACATAAGCCACCTTGCCGCCCCGACTTACCAGCACCTGAGTGCCAGGCAGGCGACCGTCATCTACGTAGCTGCGGAAATGTGTGCCAATTAGCTCCAGTCGCTCAGCACTCAGGCCGACCTCCGACGGATCAACCTCAACTTCTGCGCCCATATTTTTATCGGTGCTTGTACCACTACTACTCATGTACAACTCATGTCGTTGCCTGCCCCGCCTTGTCTCATCTTGTCCGGCCTGAGTCAACTACTTTTCTCCCACTTTCGCACGCTTGTGGCGGGGCGAATAAAGGAAGCCATACAGTTTGTGATCGTGACGGCTAGTTCCACCGACGTCAGGCCAGTGTGGACATCAGCTGGGACGCTGCTATTGGTACGCCATGGCCAGTCGCAGGTAATGGCAAACGGCATCGTCGGCGGACCCAAGGGCTGTACTGGTTTGACCGAGTTAGGCCGCCGTCAAGCCGAAGCGCTACGCGACCGCTTCGCTGCTGGTTTTGAGCCAAAGGTGGATGTGGTTTATTCGTCTCCCCTGCCGCGTGCGATTGAGACCACCCAGATTGTGGCACCGGCCCTAGGCAAAAGCCATGACGAGATTCTTATACACAACGATCTAGAGGAGATGAGGCTCGGTGAAGTTGACGGGATTTCGTGGGAACAAGCTCGCAAGCTTTATAAGTGGTCTTCACCAGATATTGATCCACACGCACCGGTAGTGACTGGTGGTGAGAGCCGAACAGGATTTCGCAAGCGAGTGGCGGCCGCTCTAGAGGAAATAGTGCAAGAGCACTTGGTGCCTAACCCGGGCTTGACGGTGTTTATCGGTTGCCACGGAGGCACAGTTGGTGCGGCGGTTGCGGCTGCCATGGGGGTCGATCCAGCTCACCACGGGGTAGCGCTTTCTGCCATCGTTACATCGGTCACACAGATCGATGTGCAAAATTATGATTCGGAGACACGCTGGGTGTGCACTCGCTACAACGACGCCGCTCACTTAGACACTCCTGACATGCAAGAGATCATCACAAAAGAAAATAAAGGGGCGTAGTTCGCATGCTGGCTGAGCGCATTGAAGCAAAATGGATTGACACCTTCGTAACGGTTTTTGAGATGTGCGGTGTAGAACCACCACAGACCGCCGCGATCCTCTCAGAAACACAAAGCCGATCGGTCAACGTGAATCTGGCCGAACTGGCCTTAGCTCGCTTGGGAGTGCAACCCATTCATGTCGTTGTGCCTACTCCGGCGCAAAGCGCGCCGGTGCCGGTTCGTTCCACCGGTGCTTCGGACGCCATTGCCGGGTCACAGGCCGTTATAGCCGCTCTGCAAGCGGTCGACTTTGCGGTGGATTGCACCGTGGAGGGTTTGCTTCATGCCGTTGAGCTGCCGCAGGTATTGAGCGAGGGCACCCGAGTTTTGATGGTTTCCAATGAGCACCCAGAAGCACTTGAGAGGCTTATTCCAAAGCCCGACTTAGAGCCAAAGGTCAAATCAGGCATCAAGCGACTGATGGCGGCCAAGGAGATGGGGGTTAGTTCAAAAGCGGGAACCAATTTGACAATTGATCTAACGGAGGCACCTTGCGGAGGCGGCTGGGGTTATACGACTCGTCCTGGCACGATCACTCATTGGCCTGGCGGGTTATGCCTGGCTTTCCCACGCTCAGGCACCGTCAATGGGACGGTCGTGATGGATCGCGGCGATATGAACCTCACCTTTAAGCGCTATTTGGAATCCCCAGTCACGCTGCACATCGAAGCCGACTATGTGGTTAAGGTAGCTGGTGATGGCACCGATGCCGAGCTATTTCGCAGCTACATAGCCGCTTGGGGTGAGCGTGAGGCATATGCCACTAGCCATGTCGGCTGGGGCATGAACCCTGACGCGCGCTGGGACACGCTGACCATGTATGACCGCAGCCAAACAAATGGAACCGAGCAGCGGGCTTTTGCCGGCAACTTCCTTTACTCCACCGGGGCGAACGAGCACGCGGGACGCCACACGTTGGGCCATTTTGATTTGCCGTTGCGTAATCACAGCATTGCTTTGGATGGCGAAGCTGTCGTAGTGGACGGAGCGCTGCAGGGCAAACTGGCCTGAACCTCAGGTCTGACACACGCCCGAACATTCCGCGCGCCGACACCCACACCACCGATAATCAACACCGCTGACGACTGAACGTCACCACTAAACGAAATAGCTATGTGCGAAGGGTCTCCTGGATTTTGATCACGATGGTTCCCGCTGCTTGGTCATACCAGGTTTGACGATTGGGATGCCACAGCAAAGCCAAAAATCCAACCCAGTTCAATAACGGGATTATTCCTAGTACGGCGGGTAGATAGGTGCGGCCGAAAGCCTTGCCCGTTCCTGGCGGTAGGCCCGTGTCGACGCTAACGACTTGGATACCTCTTATTCGTTTGCCTATTGTCTGCCCGGTTTTGGCAAGTGATAGCCATTCGTAAAGCAGTAGGAAGATCAGCACGCCGATCTCGATAGCGATACCGGCAAGTACTGCTATGACGCTGTTACCACCACCGCCGCCGATAAGCAACGCCATGCCGACCAGCAGTAGCACGAGGGCAGGGATACCAATAATCAATGCGTCTAATAGTCGAGCAACAAAGCGATCGCCCACGCTAGGCAACTGGTAAGTCACACCATTCCGTAGCTCAGCCTGTTCGTTGGGTGTCATTGTTCGCCTCTTTTGCGGGGTTGCTCATTCTCATTTTATGCAATAGGAACTCAATGTTCGTTACGAGTAAGCCAATCCGTAGCACCGAACATCCACCACATCACTTCGCTAGCGTCACTTAATGATGGCACGAGCAGCAGGTACGCGATCCCGAACACGGGCGTGAAATACCACAGCGGAACGAGTCTTTTTTCGTTTGTGCAAAGGTGGGCGGAACGATCAGCCGACTCCGTTGCTATTGAGTTTGAGTCGGACACCTTTTCCTATGCGGATTTAGTGGAGCGCGCACTAGCGCGTGCGCATGCCTTGAATAGCGCCGGTGTGCGCGAGGGTGATCGTGTGGCCTGGCTGGGACCTAATCACCCCGCCATGTTGGAGCTACTTCTGGCGTGTGCGCGTGTCGGCGCCATCTTGTTACCGCTCAATTCCCGACTGACTGTGCCAGAGCACACCTGGATTCTTAACAACGCGCAACCCAAGCTGTTGATAGCCGAGGCTGAGTTTTTTGACCATGCCCAGACCGCCGCTAAACAGTGCGAAACCAATATCGCCTGTGAGCTTGAGCAGAATTTCGGCGCTGGCAGCGGGCCAAATATCGAGCCAAGTAACAAGAAAAACACTGTGCCGATTCCTCACATCGGCACGCCCGATCATGCGGTTTTGCTGGCATACACATCTGGCACTACCGGACACCCCAAGGGTGCGTTACTAACCCAAGAAGCCTTGCTCGCTAATGCGGTTAATTCGAGCCACGCTCACGACCTAACGCGCCATGACCGGATTCTGACCGCTATCCCGTTGTTTCATGTAGGCGGATTAAACATTCAGACGATGCCCGCTTTGCTGAGTGGAGCCGCGGTGCTGCTCCATCGCGGGTTTGACCCGGGATTGTTCCTTGACGATGCCGAACGCTGGCAGCCAACCTGGACCGTGCTCGTGCCAGCCGCTTTGGCTGCGGTGTCTTCGCATCCGCGCTTTGCTGATGCCAATCTCAGTTCGCTGCGCGGAATCATGACCGGTTCATCGCCCATACCACCCGTGGTTACGCAGCCGTATTTTGAGCGTGGGCTTCTGGTCGGAGAAATTTATGGTGCTACCGAAACCGCTCCCATTTGTGTGCACCTGCGACCGGATGAGGCTCTCGACCACCCGGGTTCGTGCGGCAAAGCTTCAACCTTGTGCGAGGTTCGCCTGGTGCGGGTTTCGGCCGATGACGTGGGAGATGAGGCTGCCAGCACAGCCAACGAAGACGCTTTTTCGCAAACCGCTCTTGCGCCGGGTGAATCGGGTGAGATCTGGGTGAGAGGCGCCAGCATTATGCGTGAATACTGGCGGAACCCGGAGGCCACAAATGCGGCGATCGTTGATGGCTGGTATCGCACCGGCGATGTAGCTCACGCCGACGCCGATGGATGGTTGTACATGGATGATCGCCTAACCGACATGATTATTTCCGGCGGCGAGAACGTGTACCCGGCCGAAATTGAACAACAGCTAGCGCATTGCCCGGCCGTTGCTGACGCAGCGGTTATTGGCCAACCTGATCCGCGCTGGGGCGAAGTACCCATCGTCATCGCAGTGCCAAGCAATGATCAAATTCTTGGCTCGGCCGACAGGGATACAGATAGCTCCGGCGGTGCTGTTGGGATGTCTGTGGAAATAGCTACGGAGACTGCGGCTGAGGTGCTGGACTACTTGCGACCACTGCTCGCTCGCTTCAAGCTGCCAAGGGAAATCATTTGGACCGATGCTCTGCCTAAAACCGCTCTTGGCAAGGTGCAAAAAGCCATTCTGCGCGAAAGATTTATCAAGCGATGAGCTACAGGCAATGAGTCACAAGCAATGAGCGCAACGGATAACGCCGCCAAGCCCAACGTCGGTTTCATCGGACTAGGTGTCATGGGTTTTCCTATGGCTGGCCATCTGGCTCAGGCGGGCTATGACACTTTGGTCTATAACCGGACAACAGCAAGAGCGCAGGAATGGATAAGCAGTCTGGACAGCCACACCGATGAATCTCGCGGGCCTGACGAAAACCGCAACCGGCTAATCCAGGCTGGCGATACACCTGCCGCTGCGGCCGCGGGTAGAGATTTTGTCTTCGTCTGCGTTGGAAATGACGACGATGTCCGGGACGTAATTCTTTCCGACCAGGGCGCGCTGGGTGCCATGTCGTCCGGTTCGGTGCTAGTTGATCACACGACCGCTTCGGCGGAACTAGCGCGTGAGCTCCATGCCGCCTGCGCAGGCAAAGGCATTGGCTTCGTCGATGCGCCAGTTTCAGGCGGTGAGGCCGGTGCGGTAAACGGCGTGTTGACCGTGATGTGCGGAGGCAACCAAGAGCACTTTGACCGTGTGGCTCCGGTGATGGACTGCTACGCCCGTGCGGTTACCTTGCTTGGTCCGACTGGTTCGGGGCAACTAACCAAGATGGTGAACCAGATCTGCATAGCGGGACTGTTGCAAGCGCTGTCGGAAGGCTTGGACTTTGGTGCACGGGCCGGGCTTGACCTGGATTTGGTCTTGAGCACTATTTCTCAGGGCGCAGCCGGGTCATGGCAGATGGAAAACCGCGGAGCCACGATGGCAGCCGACGAGTTTGATTTCGGGTTTGCTGTTGACTGGATGCGCAAAGACCTGGCGATCGTCTTTGATGAAGCCGCCCGCAACGACACGCAACTGCCTGTTACGCAGCTAGTGGTGCAGTACTACGACCAGGTGTCGGAGCTAGGCGGTGGACGTTGGGACACGTCCAGCCTGATCAGATTGCTACGTGGCTAGCCGAAGTTCATGCTTTGAGAGATCAGCGCAAACCCGTCGGTTGAATCCAGTCGCTTGCTAATGACTTCCTGATATTCGGGCGAGTTGTACCAAGCCTTAGCGGCGGCGACATCTTCAAACTTGAGAATCACAGTCTGCGGCCCAGGGGGTGAGCCCTCAATGGTTTCTGACGCAGTGTCAAATGAGACAACCTCAGCACCAGCGGCTTGGATGGTCGGCCCAGCACCGGCTTGATACTCCTTGTAGAGATCAGGATTGTTTACGACGTATTGAGCAACGAAATATGCGGACATTTGCGCAGTCTGCCAGATTTAGGGCATGTTTGCGTTAAAATGTGGATCGCGCTTCTCCATAAACGCCTTCACACCCTCTTCGGCATCGTGTAGATGGTCGGTCACTGCGGTCTTAGCCGCAATCTCATCGAGCGCTTGAGGCCACGTCAGCTCGGCTGCTAAGTAAATCGAGCGCTTCAGCATTCTCATCGCCACCTGTGGCCCATTAGCTAACTCGGTAGCCAACTGCATCGCTTCATCCACTAGATGGTCATCTGCGACTACTGAATGAACTAGCCCCATCTCGTGCGCCGTGCTGGCATCGACAATGCGCTTACGCATCAAGAAATCCATCGTGGCCGCTACGCCGAGGTGCTGCACCAGCAGCCACTGACCACCCTCGTCAGGCAGCAGACCAAACCGCAAAGTTGCGCTTCCCATCTTGGCTGAACGAGCCGCAATGCGAAAATCACAAGCCAGCGCTAGGGAAAATCCAGTCTGAATGGCGAATCCGTTGATGGCTGCAATGGTCAGCTTGTCAAGAGCCCTAACGGCGGTATTGACCGCCTGAGAGATTGTTCGCAAGCCGTTGTAAGTGCCAGCCGCATTGTGGTGGCCGCCGTGAATGTCGGGCATGACAGAGGTACGGCCGTGCTCGTAGCCACTTAGGTCATCGCCGGCCCAGAACGCTTTTCCTTGGCCGGTAAAAACCACCACTCGAACGTTGTCATCCATCTGGGCTTGTGTGAGCACCTCAACCAGGTCACGCTTCATTGGCGCCGTGGAAGCGTTCATGGCTTCGGGTCGATTGAAAGTAATAGTGAGAATGCCGGGGTCGGTCAACGAGGTCTCAAACCCGAAATAGTCGTCACGGCTAATACCCGGGCTAGCACCCGAGCTGGTACCCGGATTAGCACCCGAGCTGGTTTTGCTGTTTGAACTGCTCATGCGATGTTTCTCCTCGCTGTGTTATCTCACCGGTGTTATTGCACCGGTGCTATCCCCCACCGACAGGTATCCGCCAGCTGACAGCCACCAGATTCCTGCCAGTATTGCCTCTCGTGATATTTCCTGCCTAGCGCCTCAAGCCTGACATGGCTAGCTCTCAACGGTCGATGGCCAGCTAGCTTGTAGGCGATGAATTAGTTTGCGGACGGTGAATGTAAACACATCCGATCAACGGTTCAGTCCGTTCGAAAATGTGTTGATGCTGCGGTTTGATATCGCCGCCAGCGGTGACAACCCGGCTCGCGTGCACTACATCACGCCGTTCGTTACCGACGGCCGCAAGCTGTACGTATTCGAAGAGCCCGGAGAACGCAGCAACGAGCTTGACAACATGTTGCTAAACCGAACCGCTGACATCAGTTCGGTTGCCACCGGTGACTTGGTGGTAACTGGTGCCGGGCAACGACCGAGCGTTAACGAAGAAGCCTGGGCGCGTGACGCCTGCTCGGCGCGCTTTCACTATGACCAGGCTCTACAAGACCTGGCTCAGCTTGGAACCGTTATCGCTATTACTTAGGCGGGTACTTAGGCCCGGTACTTAGACAGGCTGTTCGCCCGCCAGGGTGATTCGAAGCATTTCACGCCGGTGGCCGGCGTAGTCGTCGATCGCAAAGTGCTGCACCGTCCGGTTATCCCACATCGTTAGCGTGCCCGGCTGCCAGCGCACACGCGCCGTGAACTGCACCTGCTTGCTGTGCTCAAACAAGAAATTCAGCAGCGGTTTTGCCTCGGCTGGGCGCATCCCCTCAATGCCCACCGTGTAAACCTCGTTGACAAACAAAATCTTCTTGCCTGTTAGTGGGTGAGTGCGGATAACCGGGTGAATTTGTTCTTCCGTGGCGGATTCGTTGCCATGAATATCCATTGCGGCGTTTGGATCGGGTCGTCCAAAAGTGCCCTTCGGTCCATACGAACGGCGCGCGCTGTGAACCGCTCGCAGAGGCTCTAACAGCTTGACCATGGTCGGTGAGAGCGCCTCATATGCAAGCCACTGGTTTGTATATGCGGTATCACCACCGCTAACTGGGACATCAACCGCGTAAAGCATCGTGGCCGATGGAGGAGCCGCTTGGAAGCTCCAGTCGCTGTGCCAACCGCTGCCAAACAGTGGACCCTTTTCGTCTGCCTCGCGCACCACTCGCAGCACATCGTCGTGGCCAGGTACAGGGGTGATGTAAGGGGTATCGCCGAAAGTTCCTAGTGCCAGCGCTACGGATTCGAAGAGATCTATGTCTAGCTTTTGGTCGCGGAACACCAGCACTGCATGCTCGGCCAAGGTGTTTTGCACTTGCGCAACTACGGCTGCGTCTACCTCAGATGCGTCAGGCTCCTTGTCGGGACGCACACTGAGCAGATCAAAGTCCGTTACCTCAGCACCAAAGGTTCCTGTCAGCGGTGTGATTTCCATACAAATAAGGTAGCGGGCGCAGGGTTAGTAGCTGGGAGACGAAATGATGCAAACCGCTATTGGCTTCGGCGGCCCAGCATCGGGCAAACAGCGCGACTGGAAAATCCAGGTTGATTTTTTGCGTGAAGCAGAACGACTAGGCGTTGACATCATCTGGTCAGCCGAAGCGTGGGGTATGGATGGTGTGTCAACGCTGGGGTACCTAGCTGCGGTTACAGAGCGAGTGAAACTTGGCACCGGCATCTTGCAGGTCTCTGCCCGAACGCCTGTGATGACCGCAATGACAGCGCTGGCGTTGGCGGCTATCAGCGATGACCGGTTCATTCTGGGACTGGGTGTAAGCGGACCACAGGTGGTGGAAGGCTTACACGGAGTGCCGTTTGCACAACCGTTGCAACGCCTGGCTGAAACCGTCGACATTGTGCGACAAGCTTTCGCTGGCGAGAAGATCGCATACGAGGGAAAACATCACGTATTGCCTTTGCCGGGTGGGCAGGGCAAGTCCCTCAGGCTGGCGCAACCTGCCAACGACAGCATCGAGATTTGGCTCGCCACGTTGGGGCCAAAGGCGTTGACCTATACCGGCGAGGCCGCTGACGGTTGGGTGGGAACATCATTCGTGCCGAGCGCGGCAGACGCCACTTTGGGTTTGGTGCGTGCCGGTGCCGAAGCTGTCGGACGTAACCCTGATTCCATCCACTACCAAGCTGGCGGAGCCGTGCAGTTTGGCGACGACCTGGAAGCCCTTATGGTGCCTCGACGGCCTGGAGTTGCATTCACGCTCGGTGCCATGGGCTCGGCCACGCAAAACTTCTACAACGATGCCTACCGCCGTGGTGGTTTTGCTGAGGAAGCCAAACACGTTCAGCAGCTATGGCTAGATGGTCGCCGTGACGAAGCCACTGCTGCCGTGCCCGACCAGCTCGTGCAGGAAACCAATTTCTTGGGCAACACCGAGCAGGTAACGCAACGAGTACGGGATTACCGCAATGCCGGCATTGATGTGCTGCGGATACAACCTGAAGGCAACGACCTAGCTGAGCGTTTAGACAGCCTGGGAAGAGTCATCGACATCGTTAAAACCGTCAATAACGAACGCAGTTAACAAAGCGTCACCGAACAGGACTAGCTAGTAGAGCCCTGGCTTACTGGCTCCTAGCTGGCGTAGCCTTTGGGCATGGCAAAACAGACTCATGAGCACAAGCCGCGGCCAGTCAGCTATGACGAAGCTGAGCTACGCGATCGGCTGACACCTGAGCAGTACCAAGTAACGCAGGAGGCAGGCACCGAGCGCCCCTTCACCGGCGTGACCTGGGACAACAAGAAGGATGGTAAGTACCGCTGCGTCGTTTGCGACGCTGAACTGTTCAGCTCTGAGGCGAAATTCGAAAGTGGGACGGGTTGGCCAAGCTTTTGGGCACCGGTCGAAGGCGAAGCCGTTGAGACCGCTTCTGACACTTCCTATGGGATGGTTCGCACCGAAGCAATGTGCGTGAAATGCGGCGCGCATTTGGGACACGTCTTCCCCGATGGCCCCAACCCCACCGGAGACCGCTATTGCATGAACTCTGCTTCGTTGAAATTTGTAGCAGCTGGCGAAGACTCAGACGCCTAGCTCCAGTTGCTCATCGAAATTTTGATCCTCTGGTTTGACCAGTTCAGGTCGTTCTTTCGCAATGCCTTTGTGTAGCTCTTGCTTGATGGTGTCAAGTGACAAGACATTCAGTGCGCCTTGTCCGGGCTTGCTTAGCACGTTCACCAGTTCGCCATTAGCCACCGCATAGACCTCTTTGTCGTAAATGACAATATGAGCGACCTCTGAATGACCCTTGAGTTCGGTCCTCACGTATTTGAAGACCCTCTTGATCTTTTGCAGCGATACACCGGCGTCTCGCAGCATTTTGACCACCTTGAGCTCCAGCAGATCGGTGTAGCTGTACATGCGCCGCGAGCCGCTGCCCTTGGCTTGCACTGATGGCTTCACCGGTCCATGGCGTGCCCACTCATCAAGCATGCGGTAGGTGATGCCTGTGATTTTCCAGGACTGGTCAGCGGTGTAGCCCGCGCAGTAATAATCCGTACCAGGCTCTTCGAGTTCGCCAGTCTCATCGAGCTTGGCTGATTTTGTTGGCTCGTTGGAGTTTTTGTCTGGCATCGTGCCCTCTGTACTGGTGCCGGTAGCCGAGTTGCGTGGCTTGATTGCGTGGTTTACAAACAACACTGCCGTAACTACAAGCGTGTGATCTACCGAGCCCAGAGTAGAACGGCCTATTGCAAATTGCAATAGTGAATATTTCTAGCTAGCTGGAGGAGTCGGAGTCTGGGTTGGAGTCAAAGTCATCAGGGCTGACGTCAGAGAGAAACTCTTTGAACTCATCCAGCAGTTCCTCGGGATCAACATCGTTGGCTTCGGTGCCATCAATCGCCGAATGAAGCTCAACAATCTGTCCAGCCTCATCCATTACTTCCTGGCTGGCGAAGATTGCAGCGGAGCTTCGAACCGCCAGAGCCACTGCGTCGCTCGGGCGAGCCGAGATGACATGCAGCGTGCCGTTTAGCTTGATCTCTAATTCAGCGAAGAACGTCCGATCACTGATCTCTGTGATAGTCACTCGCACGAGCTTCACATCCAGCTCGTCAAAGATCACCTGCAACAAGTCGTGCGTAAGCGGCCGCGGCAGCACAATCCCTTCAATGCCGCGGTAGATGGCTTGGGCTTCTGGGTCATCAATCACCACTGGCAACACACGCCCTTCACCCGCTGCCTCGCGCAGAAGCATCAAGCGGCTTTGGGAAGGAACCTGGACCTGCAAGCCCAGCAGTTTCAGTTCCACAAGCGGGGAAGCACTCTCAGCCATAACCGCAGGCTACCGCCGTTGCAAAATTAGATAGATCGCAGCAGCAAGCTGGAACCGTTAGTCCAGGATTTCAGCCATGGCTGCACGCATGACCATCGTTCGCATGTGATCACCAAGTTGTAATAGGCGCTCCGCTGCATGGCGAGCGTTGTCATCGGCATCAGGGCTTGAGGCGTAGACAACAGGCTGCAAGCTCTGCACGTACATACCGGCGTCTCGCTTAGCGGCATTGCAGGAGATGCGCAGATGGCGAGGCTCTACACCGTGAGTAGCGAACTCGTGTGCAATGCGTGCCACAGCAAGAGCATCCTCGTTAAAGAGCGTCTGGGTTTGCTGGGCTTGGACCTGCTGCGATTGGTCTAGCGGCTTCAGAATTGCGTAGTCGATCAGTTCGTTGATTTGAGAGGGTTCCAACCCGGTCGCAGCGCAAAGCTCATCAAGGGTGTATGTCTTGGCGCCACCACTGTGCTCTCCACCGTTTTGTTGCGCCCCGTTACTTGATGTGGAGTTACTTGGCGCGGGGCTGTTTGGAGCGGAATTGCTGGAGTCAGTGCTTGAAGTGCTGGTTGCGCTGGCAACAGGGTTGCTGCTGGAGTTACTGGAATCAGCTGGCTGCGGAGCTTCTTCGTGGTCATCAAACTCAAGACCGAGTGTTTGTGCTGCGGGCTGCTCCTGTTGACCCCAGATGTCAGCCAGATGCTCGCCTCGTTCGATCTGGCCAGCGATGACGTTCAACGGAAGATACTTATCTCGCTGACAGGTCAGAATCCACCGCAGCACCTTCACATCATGAGCGCTAAACATCCGATAGCCCGAAACCGTGCGGGACAGCTTGATCAGCTTGCGGTTTTCAAGGAACCGAATCTTTGACCCCGTGAGCTCCGGAAATTCTTCGGACAGTTGGTCAACAACCTGCCCGATGGATATCCGGCCTGCCAGTTCAAGGTCAGGCGTTTCCGAAACTATTTCTTGAGCATTGCTCTGAACGCTGGACTCACTCATAGGCCGACTGAAGACACTATGTACAACAAACGAAACTTTCCCACTTGCAGCTCATCACCACTAGTTAGCACCTGTTCTTCATCGATACGAGTGCCGTTCACGTACGTACCGTTCAGCGACCCGGTGTCGCGTGCAGCGTAGCCGGTTGCTCCTTCCAGTAATTCCACATGCTTACGAGACACGGTGATGTCATCCAAGAACACGTTGCTGTCAGGATGACGGCCGATCGAAACTGTCTGGCCTTCTACTCCAAACCGAGTGCCTGACCGATGGCCAGAAACAACCACCAACTCCACCGCTGGCCCGCCCGCACTGGGGTCAGATGCCAGCGTAGTGAGTGCTTGTGTAGACCCTTCAAGGTCGGTTGTCAGGTGAGCGCCACAAGCTGAGCAGAAGCGGGCATCGGGTTCGTTGTCGTGACCGCACAGACGGCAATACGCACGCGCAGCCTGGTCTGGATTGCTAGCTGGACTATCCGGTGGGTTATTCATCTTTGACGAGTGCCTCGTAATCCGTAGCGCTCAACAACTCTGCTAGCTGGCCTTCGTCGCTCAATGCAATCACACAGATCCAGCCTTCGCCGTACGGGTCTTCGTTGATCCGCTGGGGTTCGTCATCCAAAACATTATTCACAGCAACGATCTCACCGGAAACCGGCGCAAACAAATCTGAAACCGACTTTGTAGATTCGATTTCTCCTAACGGTTCGCCAGCGCTCACCTGCGATCCCGGCGGCTCCACCTCCACAAACACGACATCACCCAGAGCGTCCTGGGCAAAGTCGGTAATTCCCACCTGAACTGCCATGCGCCCCTCATGTTCGGTGCGGCGCGTCCATTCGTGATCCGAGGAATAGGCGAGATCATCGGGGGTGTTCACGCTGGCGAAACTACTCCATACCTGCACGCAAATTACGTGGCTTGCTCGCAAAAATATATGGCCTGCACGCAAAAACGCGTGGCTTACTCGCAAAGATGCTTGGCCTGTTAGTTGGAATATTTGGCTTGTTAGTTGGAATGTTTATCACTGGGAATGTCGCGCGCGCAAAGCCTGCTTGGCTTCAGGAATGTAAAGCAGCGCAGAGTAATAGTGAATCGGCAGCCCCACCGCAGCGCAGGTCCATCCCAGCACTGCGAACATGTCGGCCACACCGATGTCTGAATTTCCCGCCAAAAAAGATGGCACTGCGAACATCAACAGCAGCGTGCCAGTCTTGCCCCACCAGGTGACGTCAAGCTTGCGAGCGCCCAACGCCCCCAGCACCAACGCCGCAATGGCAACGCCACCTTCACGTATTAATGCAAATATCGCCACCACTAGCGGTAGTGACCCATCAACAATCATCGCAATCACGGCAACCAATAACAGCAGGCGATCCGCGGTCGGATCAAGAATCTTGCCGAGCTCCGACTCTTGGTTAAACCGGCGCGCTATGTAGCCATCGACCCAATCAGTAGCAGCCAGCACACCCAGCAACACTGCTGCAGCCCAACGATCTTCCAGGCCAAACAGCACCCACAAAAACACCGGCAACGCCAGCAGGCGAATAGCGCTAATCAGATTTGGAATCGTGAATGGCCGCCAGCCAAGCTCGGATTTTGGATCGGGCACTGCCTCGGATTCGACCACGACCTGGCTAGTTCAACTCGAGCAAGGCGAGTTGCATGGTTATCTCGTCAGCCGGTTCTTGCAGCTGGTCGGAGTCGACCATCGGCGGTGTGTGCGACATGTCCATCTCAACTAGCGAGTTGATCGGCACTACATGCAGGTGAAGATGCGGTACCTCAAAGCCAGCAATAACCAAACCGATGCGAGCTGGCGAAAATGCAGCCATCTGTGCCTTACCGATTTGTTGAGCTACCTCAAAAAGATGTAACTGCAGGTCTAGCTCGGCATCAAGCCAGTGGTCAACTTCCTTGATTGGTACCACCAGCGTGTGGCCGGTCTTGAGTGGGTTGATCGACATGAATGCCACGCACTTGTCGTCTTTCCACACAAATGTGGCTGGCAACTCGCCCTCAATAATTTTGGTAAATATTGTGCTCATAGCAACTCACACATAGGTCGAGCCCTTCATTGCGCCACGGTCTTGGCGAATCTCGACATTCACTAGTGCTGGCTTACCCGATTCAAATGCTCGTGCTAGCGCGGGTGCGATGTCATCTGGCTGCGTCACGTGCTCACCATGTCCGCCGAGAGCTTCCACCACCTTGTCGTAGCGGGTATAGGCAAGCTCGGTAGCGATGACGCGGTCTTGGCCATAGAGACTGGCCTGAGGTCGCAACATTTGGCCCCAAGCGGCGTCATTACCCACCACGCCCACAATCGGCAAACCAAATCTCACCGCGGTATCAAACTCAAATCCGTTCAACCCAAAAGAACCGTCTCCATAGACGATTAGCACTCGCTTTTGCGGGAACGCTTTTTGCGCCGCTAGCGCAAACGGCATACCCACACCTAGCGTGCCAAGTGGGCCAGGATCCATCCAGGCACCCTGGCGTGGAACAGGTATCACCTTGGAGGCTTGCGCCACGATGTCGCCTCCGTCTCCAATCACGATCATGTCGTCGGTTACAACCGCGGCGATCTCTCGACACAAACGCAAAGGGTCAATCGGCACTTCGTCGCTGTTGAGCTCTGCTTTTCGCTGTTCGTCTAGTTCTTCTTCGCGCTTGGATAGTCGGCTCAAAAAGGCACTGGCATCAGGCATTGGCCCGTTTTGTTTAAGCGCATACAGCAGTGCTTCAAGGTTTGCGCCAAGGTTGCCTGCCAAGCCGACACGGGCTGATCGGTTCTGACCAATCAGCGTCTCATCGAGGTCTAGCTGGATAATGGTTGTTTCCGGCGGTATCACACGACCGAACTTCATTCGAAAATCCAACGGTGCCCCTGCTAACACCACTACGTCGGCCTCCGATAACGCATCTTTGCGTGTCAGCGATAAGAAAGATGGATGATCCCAAGCGACCTCACCGCGTGCCATGCCGTTGACATAGCAAGGCATTGATGTGGCGTCTAATAGTGCTGCCAAAGCGTCGCCGCCACCGCTCCACTTCAGCGATGTCCCTGCCATCACCACGGGCGACTGAGCTGCGGCAAGCAGCTGAGCGGCTTGTTCGATTTTTTGTGGCGAGGCAACCGCATCTACTCGATAATCACGAAAGGTCGGTAACTCAACCTTGGAGAGGTCAACCGGAGCGTGTAGCACGTCCATCGGTATTTCCAAAAAGGCTGGACCTGGCACGCCGCTTAGCGCATTTCGGATGGCTAGCTCGATGTATTCACCGATGCGGTCGGTTCTAAGGCATGCGTCAGCCCACTTCGTTATGGGTCGCATCATTGACACGTGATCCATTTCTTGCAACGATCCGCGCCCGGAGTTGCCGAACGGACCTTGTCCACCGAACACGAGAATCGGAGAGTTGGCTCGCCAAGCGTTTGCTACGCCGGTTACGCCATCGGTTACACCTGGACCAGCGGTGAGAATCGCCACGCCAACCTTGCCGGGATGCAGTCGCGCCCATGCGTCGGCTGCATGAACGGCGGCTTGTTCGTGGCGAACGTCAATCACATCAATGCCTTCGTCGATGCAGCCGTCATAGATGCCCATTACATGTCCGCCCGACAAGGTGAACACGCACTCCACTCCAGCGGCTGCCAGGCAGCGCGCCGCCAGCTTGCCGCCGTGATCTGTGCCGGTTGTTGTTTCGGCCATCTATTTGCTTCCTTGTTTGTACACCGCTAGACCACCACGACGTTCACTAGTTTGGCCGGGACGCTTATCACGCGCTTGATTTCTGAATCACCGACCAGCTCTTTGATGCGTTCATTGGCTAGAGCTGCAGCGCGCAAATCGTCTTGCGAGGCGTCTGTAGCAACGATCATTCGGCTGCGCACCTTGCCGTTTATCTGAATCGGAATCTCCACCGTGTCCGCCGCTAGCAGGCTTTTATCGGCCACCGGAAACGGCGCGTACACCACTGACTCGGCGTCGGTGGCAAGATCAACGGGCACAGTGTTTGTCTCTGCCGCTCCTGAAGCTGCAGTGCCCGGGTCTGTAACGCTTGCGCCTGCAAGCACCCCGGGTGAGTCGTGCAACATCGCCCAGAGTTGTTCGGCCAAATGCGGTACTAGCGGTGCCATCAGACGCACCAGCACGTCGGCCGCTGTGCGTGGCACCGGTGCGGCGCGCCGTGTCAGTTCATTGTTTAGCTCTGAGATACGAGCAATGGCTGAGTTAAAACGCAAATTTTCCATCGCCTCAGTTACCGACGCGATGGTTTGGTGCAACAAACGCATGAGCTCTGGGTCGAGTGTTTCGTCGCTAACCGATATGGCTCCGGTTTGTTCATCAACCAAGTTGCGCCAAATGCGCTGTAGCAGTCGGTGTGATCCGACCACCGAGCGCGTCTCCCATGGGCGATCTTGGTCGAGCGGTCCCATGAACATTTCATAAAGCCGCAAGGTGTCTGCGCCGTAGGTGGCGTAGATGTCGTCGGGTGCCACGGCGTTACGTAGCGACTTGCCCATCTTTCCGAAGGAACGATTCAGGGCCTTGTCGGGTGCAGAGTCAGCAAAATATTCGCCATCTTTTTCATGCACTTTTTCTGCGTCCACATAGACACCGCGCTCATCTTGGTAGGCGGCCGCCAAGATGTAGCCCTGGTTGAGAAGTCGCTTGAATGGCTCTGTGCCGCTGACGTGCCCTAAATCATGGAGCACCTTGTGCCAAAACCGGGCGTATAGAAGGTGCAAGACTGCGTGCTCTACTCCGCCCACATAAAGGTCAACTCCGCCCACTCCGCCTTCAGGATCGCTCATCCAGTAGCGCTCAATCGCAGGATCAACCAGACGTTCTGAGTTGTTCGGATCCAGGTAACGCAGGTAGTACCAGCACGATCCAGCCCAGTTCGGCATCGTGTTGAGTTCGCGCCGGTAGGTGCGTTCGCCATCACCTAGGTCGTACTTGGCCGACGCCCATTCAGCGTCTCTGCCTAGCGGTGGCTCTGGCTCGGCGTGCTCATCTAGCGCGCGGGGAGCCCAATCCATTAATTCGGGTAGCTGCACCGGTAGTTCAGATTCGGGCACGGCTTGCGGTAGTCCGTGCTCGTCGAACACGATTGGGAAAGGCTCACCCCAGTAACGCTGGCGAGAAAACAACCAGTCGTGCAGTTTGTAAGTGACCTTGGGCTCGCCGCAGTCGTTATCTATTAGCCATTTGATGATCTCTTCCTTGGCTTGCGCAATGGACATGCCGTTTAAGAAATCGCTGTTGATAGTTAGGCCCTCTCCGCTGTAGGCCTCACCCTCAAAATCGTCTGGCGGCTGCACCGTGCGAAAAATCCCTATGCCGTATTTCTTGGCAAAGTCCCAGTCGCGCTGGTCTTCACCTGGCACGCTCATTACCGCCCCGGTGCCGTAGCCCATTAGTACGTAGTCGGCAATGAAGATCGGTATTTCTGTACCGCTTACGGGCACGACGCAGTTTGTTCCCAGATAGACGCCGGTTTTATCTCGCTCGCCTTGCCGTTCAAACTCGCTAAGGGAGGCTGCTGTTAGTTGATAAGCCTCAACCGCTTCAGCCGGAGTAGCTGCACCGTTTGTCCAGGCTGGCGGGGTGCTGTCGGGCCAAGCGGATGCGGTCAGTTGTTTGACTAACGGATGTTCGGGCGCCAAGACCATGGCAGTAGTGCCGTAAATGGTGTCTGGGCGAGTCGTGAATACTTCTATTGACACAGCCGTCGCGGCTGGGTCCGGCGCTGCAGAGTCCAGTGCCGCAAGAGACACAGCAAAGCTAATATGTGCACCTTCGGAGCGACCGATCCAGTTGCGTTGCATCAGCTTCACTGAGGTCGACCAATCAAGCCGATCAAGGTCTTCTAGTAATCGATCCGCATATGCGGTGATACGCATCATCCATTGCTTAAGCGGACGGCGGAAAACCTTGTGGTCTCCCCTCTCGCTGCGACCCTCGGCGGTGATCTCCTCGTTTGCAAGCACGGTGCCCAGACCAGGGCACCAGTTCACCTGCGCCTCAGCTAGGTAAGCCAGCCGGTGTTGGTTGAGTTCTTGGTGGCGTTGCTGGTCATCCAGTTCGGCCCACGACGATCCACTGGTGGTTGAGCGCTCACCAGACTCAAACTCGGTGATTAGCTCGGAAATTGGCCTGGCTCTTTCGGCGCTCTGGTCATACCAGCTGTTGTAAATCTGCAAGAAGATCCATTGCGTCCAGCGGTAGTAATCCTCATCGGTGGTGGCAAAGCCTCGGCGGCTGTCGTGTCCTAAGCCCAGCCGCTTGAGTTGGCGGGACATGTTGGCGATGTTGCGTTCGGTGTTGACACGCGGGTGTTCCCCGGTTTGTCTGGCGTGCTCTTCGGCGGGCAAGCCAAAAGCGTCGTAGCCCATTGTGTGCAATACATGGAAGCCACACATTCGTTTGAATCGGGCGTAAACATCGGTGCCGATAAATCCCAACGGGTGTCCCACATGCAAACCTGCACCCGACGGATACGGAAACATGTCCATGATGAACAGCTTTTGCCCAACAACGGCCTTGCTAGAACCACTGTTGCTAGAAACAGCACTGTTAGAACCAGCACCGTCAGCGGGCTCGTTGCTGGTGTGATACGTGCCGCAAGATTCCCAGTGGTTTTGCCAGCCGGTTTCGATTCTTCCGGCTAGTTCGGCGTCGTACCGGAACGCTGGCAAAACGCTGGTTGAATATGTGTGATTGTCGCCTTGCGCCTCGCCAGCAGTCACGTCGCAAGGATGCCACGCTTAGTCAGCAGTCAGGCTTATCATCTGGCTCAAATCACACCGCTACCCTCAAACGTGGTGTCCTCACAGTTTGCTTTACCGAGCTATGAGCAGTGGGTAGCGGCCGCTAAGGCTGCTGCCAAGGTTGATTCACTAGAGGCGTTGTCAACCAGCAGCCTCGAAGGACTGCTGCTCGACCCGATCTACACCCCAAAAACCAGCCCCGACGCGGATGCTGTTGGTATGCCAGGAGCATTGCCGTATGTGCGCGGAGTAACCGCGGCCGCAACGACAGCACAGGGCTGGCAAATTCGCAGCACCGTTGGCTTGACGACTGCGGCTGACGTCGAAATTGCGGTCTCCGAGATTGCGGGCGGGGTTGACGCTCTCAACTTGAGACAAGAATTCCGTCCGGATCTTCTCAGCGCTCTGATCTCGGCTCTGCTCGAAACATCTAGCGAGCTCCCGCCGGTTTATTTACAAGCCGGTGATTCTCTTGAGGCTGCTGGCATGTTCGTTGAAGCTCTGGAGTCAGCTGGTGTTGATATCGCAGCAATGACCGGCTCATTTGGATTTGACCCAATCGGAGCCGCACTTGCATCGCAAGCACACATGGCACACGGGGAGGAGCACGAGAGGAAGTATCTAACCGAGCGGCTAGCGACAGCTGCCAACTTCTCGGCAAAACACACCGCTAGCAGCAATGCCAGCTCAGACAGCAACCTTGGCTCGGGCTTGCGAACGGTATCGCTGGATGGCACTGCTTTTGCCGAAGCTGGAGCTGGCGATATTGCAGAGCTAGGAGCCCTGCTAGCGAATGCAACTAGCTGGTTGCGTAGCTTTGACTTGGAAGCGCTGCCAGTCGAACATGCAGCGACACAAATGGAATTCACCATCTCAGCTAGTGCAGATGTGTTCGCCGTCATTGCCAAGTGCCGAGCTCTGCGACGTTGCTGGTCAGCGGTGCTGGAGGCTTGTGGCTGCGCAGAAGCCACGTCAGCGATGTCGTTGCATGTTTCAGCTTCTTCGACAACGATGAGACAAGCCGACCCCTGGATAAACGTGTTGCGCTCCACCACTGCGGGTTTGGCCGCATCGTTAGGCGGGGCAAACGCAATAACGCTGCCGTCCTTTGCAGAGCCCTCTTTGGCCGCTGAAAACCCTGGGCAGGACAGCACTGGTCAAGATAATTCAGGGCTAGGCCGCCGAATCGCACGTAATACTCAACTAATCCTCCGGCATGAATCGAAAACCAATGCCGTCATTGACCCCGCGGGAGGCAGTTGGTATGTGGAGGAGCTGACCGAACAATTAGCCGAGCATGCCTGGCAGTACTTCACTCAGATCGAGGCGTCGGGTGGATTAGTGGAAGTTTTACTTGACAGATCAGACAACGGTCTGCGTGCATCGCTAGCCGAAACCGCTGAGCTGCGCTCACAAGCCATCGCTACGGGGCAACAGGTACTGGTAGGCGCTAGCCAATTCACCCAGCCAGATGAGAAGGCACCAAACACAAAGACCCCTGGGCAAGAGGAACCACAGTCATGATCCCCGATTTCAGCAAACTGCCTCTGAAGCTGCCTAAGGGAAACAAGGCAAACAAAGCCAACTCGAAGCCTGCATCTTCAGCGCGGTTGGATTGGGCCGAGCAGCTTGAGGCACAAACCGGCAGGCAACCGGACGACTTCGTTACACCCACACCCGAGGGCATAGACATTGCTCCGCTTTACACCGCTGCTGACACCGCAGAACTGTTTGCAAGCGGTGCCAGCAAAGACGGTGTCGGCGAAAACGGCATACACGGCACTTACCTGGACGGTTATCCGGGCTTCCCACCGTATTTACGAGGCCCATACCCAACGATGTACACAAACCAGCCGTGGACCGTGCGTCAATATGCCGGCTTTTCAACCGCAGAAGACTCCAATGCTTTTTACCGCCGCAACCTTGCAGAGGGCCAGCGTGGACTGTCGGTGGCATTTGACCTACCAACTCACCGTGGCTATGACTCCGATCACGAACGGGTTGGATCCGATGTGGGGATGGCTGGCGTAGCGATCGATTCGATCCTTGACATGCGAACACTGTTTGACGCAATCCCGTTGGACACAATGAGCGTGTCCATGACGATGAACGGCGCCGTGCTGCCGATCATGGCGTTGTATGTGGTGGCCGCTGAGGAGCAAGGAGTCTCACCCGCTCAGCTAACCGGAACCATTCAAAACGACATTCTCAAAGAGTTCATGGTTCGCAACACCTACATCTACCCGCCGCAGGCGTCAATGCGAATCATCAGCGACATCTTCGAATTCACCTCCGCGCAGATGCCTAAATTCAATTCGATTTCAGTTTCTGGCTATCACATGCAAGAAGCGGGAGCTACCGCGGATCTTGAACTGGGTTACACGCTGGCCAACGGCTTGGAGTATCTGCGGTGCGGCATGAACGCCGGATTGGCAATAGACGACTTCGCTCCGCGTATCAGCTTTTTCTGGGCCGTTGGAATGAACTTCTTCATGGAGATTGCCAAGTTGCGTGCCGCGCGACTCTTGTGGGCTGAGCTTGTTCAGCAGTTTGAACCGACTAATGAGCGCTCATTGTCGCTGCGCACTCACTGCCAGACTTCTGGTTGGTCGCTCACGGCCCAAGACGTCTACAACAACATAGTCCGCACCTGTGTTGAAGCGCTGGCCGCCACCTACGGACACACCCAGAGCTTGCATACCAACTCCTTCGATGAGGCTTTGGCCCTGCCGACCGATTTCAGTGCTCGTATCGCACGTAACACACAGCTGTTTCTTCAGCATGAGGCTGGCACCACCGACGTCATAGACCCATGGGGCGGTAGCTATTTTCTTGAGCGTCTTACGGCCGATCTCGCCAACCGAGCGCGTGCGCATATTGCCGAAGTAGAAGAACTTGGTGGGATGACTTTTGCAAATGAGTCGGGTGTTCCGAAGATGCGTATTGAGCAAGCCGCTGCGCGAACGCAAGCGCGGATCGATTCAGGCCGGCAAGTGATAGTTGGTGTAAACAAATTTCAACCGGAGACCAGCGACGAAATAGACATATTGAAGGTAGATAACGCAGAGGTGCTGGCCGCTCAGTTAGACAGGTTGCGACGGTTGCGAGAATCGCGCGACGAGGCTCAGGTGCTAGCCAGCCTGGAGCACTTGACCGCAGTGGCTGACAGCGGTGAGGGCAACCTCCTAGCTGCCAGCATTGATGCGGCTAGAGCGCAAGCCACGGTTGGCGAAATGACTTTGGCTATGGAGAAGGTTTTTGGTCGCCATATCGCACAGATCCATACCATCAGCGGTGTATATAAAGATGAAATGGCTACAAGTGAGAACGACACCGACGCCATGACAGGCGACGCCAACGTGGAGGCTGCTCGAGAGCGAACGGCAGAGTTTGCTCGCAAACATGGTCGTCAGCCGCGCATTTTGGTTGCGAAAATGGGCCAAGACGGCCACGACCGCGGCCAGAAGGTTGTAGCCACCGCCTACGCCGATCTCGGATTTGATGTGGATGTCGGACCCCTGTTCAGCACTCCGGCCGAGACCGCGCGACAGGCCGTCGAAAATGACGTGCACTTCGTCGGGGCTTCGTCACTAGCTGCGGGACACTTGACGTTGGTGCCAGCGCTGATCGACGCGCTAACAGAGCAGGGTCGTTCGGACATCATCGTGGTGGTTGGTGGTGTGATACCGGCGCAGGATCATGACGAACTGCGAACAGCCGGGGTTGCAGCAATCTTTACGCCCGGCACGGTTATTGCAGACGCCGCTATTGAGATGCTCAACCGGCTAGAGGGCACCAGCTAAACCAGACTGTTAAACGGCCGAGCTAGATAAGCCCGGCCCACTCTGTAACTATCGGTTATCGCTTTTGCCGACCGCGCTTGGCGTACTTGACGCGTTTCTTTGCGCGGTTGGCGCGATGGATCGTGCTCGTTGCTTCGGCGGCTCGTTTAGAGCTTTTACGAGTGGGTTTACCAGTGGGGCCACCGCTGGGCTTATCGGTGGAGTTACCGCTGGAGTCCTCGCTGGGGTCAACCTTTGAGCCGCCAGCGGCAGCATCTGCGGAGTAGTCACGAGTACCGCTGACTCGAAGCTGGTTTAGTGCCTCGTCAGCCTCGTGCAAGGTGCTGTGAAATCGTCGATGTATCCAGAGCTTTTCTTCGCCCACAACGATCTGCCCCCACATGGAGCCACGCACCTCAAACGGATTAATTCGGTCGTAGGTTCCGAGCCGTTCAACTGGTGTGCCGGTTCGTAGCGCTCGGGTTCGCAACAAGACCACTTCGAACTCGTTGATGACCAACAGGCGGTAGCGAGTCATCGTGAGCATGGCCACGGCCAAAAACACCACGGTGGAAATCAACAAGACCTGCACAAACGGCAAGGTTTCAGTCAGCAGTATTCCCCCGATGGCTGCGATGCCCAGCACTAGCAGGGTGAACGGGTGAAAGCCGCCGGTCGCTGGCATTATCCAGCGCGGTGTCTCATCAGGTTCTAAGAACTTGAGAACCGGATGACCGCTCTCGGCTTTGGTGCGCGCTAGCGAGCCTCGCAACTCGTCAAACCAACCCATAGCGAAAGTGTGCCGTTAAGAGCACTGATCGCAACCAAGCACGCAAACCAAACCTGTTCGCTCGCTCGTTAGCTCGCTACCTTTGAGTTGGTGCCGGTTGATCTCACCGTTAGCGAACTTGTTGAAGGTGTGCGTCAAGGCGATCGGGCATTGTTGGGCCAGGCCATCACTTTAGTGGAGTCAACCCAACCAACGCATCGCAGCCAAGCCCGTGAACTGCTAGCCGCGCTGCTGCCCGATTATCAGGCTCCGCTGCCAGAACAGGCCCCGCTAGTAGAGCAGACAGATAGCTCGCAAAGCGACTCCGGCGCTTCCTCTCCAACTCGCGAATCGCTAGAGGCGCTGCGTATCGGCATTAGCGGTGCCCCCGGGGTTGGTAAGAGCACGTTTATTGAGGCTCTGGGCGGTTTGCTGATCGAACAAGGTCGACAAGTAGCGGTGTTAGCGGTAGATCCCAGCTCAGAGCGCACCGGTGGTTCGATCATGGGCGACAAAACCCGCATGATCGACCTGGCTAATAACCCGTTGGCATTTGTGCGTCCGTCGCCAACATCTGGTCAACTCGGCGGTGTTCACGAGCGCACTCGCGAAACCATCTTGCTGTGCGAGGCAGCCGGGTATGACATTGTCTTGGTTGAGACCGTGGGTGTCGGCCAGTCTGAGACCGCGGTGGCTGACATGGTGGATTTCTTCTTGGTGTTGTTATTGCCAGGTGCGGGCGATGAACTGCAGGGCATTAAGAAAGGCATTCTTGAGCTAGCCGACATGATTGCTGTCAACAAGGCCGATGGGTCTGACATCGCTCGCGCCGAGCAAACCGCTGGCAACTACCGCCGCGCGCTTCATTTGACCGCTTCGGTTAGTCCAACGTGGTCTTGTCCTGTGGTTACTTGCTCAGCAATGGCAGGTGATGGGCTTGACAGCATCTGGGCAGAGGTCGAACGCCACCACGAGCTGTTTGCCCAATCTGGTGAGCTGGTCGAACGGCGGCAAGCTCAACGTGTTCGCTGGTTGCGGGCGTTGCTGACTTCGGAGTTGGTGTCGCGTCTACACGCTCATCCGGTGGTCAGCAAGTTGTTGCCCAAGCTCGAAGCTGACGTGAAAACCAATCTCACTACACCCACTCAGGCAGCGGATGAACTGCTTGAGGCTTTCTCTAAGCCCAGCTAGAAGTATCTCGGCTTAGAAGTCCTGGTCGAAAGACACGTCGCCTTCAACACCCATTTGATACGACGCCACCGTGCGCTCGAAGAAGTTGGTCAGTTCCTGCACGTCTTGCAGCTCCATGAAATCGAACGGGTTGGTCGAGCCATATATTTTCGGAAGACCTAGCTGCATCAGCCGCTGATCGGCTACAAACTCCAGATACTCCCGGGTCTTAGCCGTGGTCATGCCTGCCACGCCTTCGGACAACACGTCCTCAGCGAACCGGGTTTCCACTTCCACGGCTTCGGTCAGCATTTCGTTTATCTGCTCGGCAAGGTGCTCGTCAAATAGTTCCGGCTGTTCAAAACGAATGACGCGCACCACCTCAAAAGCGAAGTTCATATGAGCTGATTCGTCTCGGAACACCCAGTTAGTGCCAGATGCCAAGCCGTTGAGTAGCCCTTTGCTCCGTAGAAAATAGACGTACGCAAATGCCGCAAAGAAAAAAAGCCCTTCAATGCAAGCAGCGAAGCAAATCAGGTTCAGCAAGAAACCTTGCCGTTGTTCCATCGTTTCGAGTCGGTCATGCTGGCTGATGTCGCTCATCCACTTGAAACAAAACTCAGCTTTGTCGCGCACCGATGGAATGTTCTCAATGGCTGCGAAGGCCTGTGCGCGCTCTTCCAGGTCTGGGATGTAGTTATCAAGCAGAGTTAGATAAAACTGAATGTGTTGGGCTTCTTCATATAGCTGTCGGCTGAGGTACAGCCGCGCCTCTGGGCTGTTGATGTGCTGGTACAAGTTCAGCACCAGGTTGTTCGACACGATCGAATCCCCCGTGGCAAAAAAAGCCACCAGGCGATTAATCAGGTGACGCTCGGCCGGCATCAAACGGCGATCAAGATCAACCACGTCGTCTGAGAAATCGATCTCCTCCACCGTCCAAGTGTTCTTGATGGAGTCTCGAAACATCTCGTAAAACACTGGGTAACGCATGGGGCGCAATGTCAGATCAAAGCCCGGGTCCAAGATGCACGCGCTATCCGCTTTTAACGCTGGGGCGGGAACGGCCGGATCCGAGCTGGTTAGGTCTGGGCTGACTGGATCCGGCAGTATCTCTGCGGTGCTGGCGGTTGTAGTTGTTAGTGATTCCACTTGCTTTATCTCTCGGTGTCGCTTAGTCGCAGGCTTCGCAGGTCTCAGGGTTTTCAAGTGAGCACTGGACTGTTGCGCTGTCGGCCTCCGCGTCTGTCAGGTCGGCAGCTAGGTCCTCAACCACATAGTCCCCAACCTTGTTCATCTCGTCCGCAAAGGCGCTATCCACAGCGGGTGGTGCGGTATACGAAGCAACCGGTAGCGCGGCGGGTGAAGTAACCAATGGCGCTACGGGCGAAGTAGCTGGTGACGCGGCTGGTGACGCAACGGATTGCGTAGCAGACGAAATAGCAGCGATTTCTGGCTCTGATGAGTGAGAGGAGGTCGTCGTCTGGTTGATGCGCGTAGCCGGGCGCGATCGCATGTAATACGTGGTCTTAAGCCCTGACTTCCAAGCATGCATATACATCGAAGACAGCTTCCCGATGTTTGGGCTTTCCATAAACAAGTTGAGCGACTGGCTTTGGTCTATGTACGCACCGCGGGCTGCGCCCATGTCTATTAACGAACGCTGCGGCAACTCCCAGGCGGTTCGGTAGATCTGACGCAGGTCGGCCGGAATCTGCTCGATACCAGTGATCGATCCTTCGTTGCGCTTGACGCGATCAATCATGGATTGATCCCACAAACCACGCTTTTGAAGCTCGCTCACCAGATAGCGATTGACCTGTAAGAACTCCCCTGACAGCGTCTCACGCTTGAACAGGTTTGACACCTGCGGCTCTATGCATTCGTAACAGCCAGCGATGGACGCGATCGTGGCAGTGGGCGCAATGGCGATAAGTAACGAATTACGCAGGCCGTGCTGAGCGATGCGATCACGCAACTCTTCCCAACGCTGCGTGTCACTCGGTGTTATGCCCCACAAGTCGAACTGCATCTGTCCTTTGCCCATACGTGTCTGAGCAAAGCCTTCATGTGACCCGTTTTCACGCGCCATCTCACAGCTCGTCGACAGGGCGTGGAAATAGATCTCTTCGCTGATTGCCGTGGATATCCCTAGCGCCTCAGGACTATCAAATGGCAGGCCTAGCTGGAAAAACACATCCTGCAATCCCATGATTCCCAGTCCCACCGGACGCCATTTGGTGTTTGAATCGGCGGCTTGTGGCGTTGGGTAGTAGTTGATATCGACAACTCGGTCGAGGAACGGCACCACGGCTTTGACTATCTCGGCCAGGCGGGCGTAATCGAATTCGCCATCACGCACCAGCCTGCTCAAATTGATGGAGCCCAAATTGCACACAGCGGTCTCCGCTGCGTTGGTGACCTCCAAAATCTCGGTACAAAGGTTTGACAAGTGCACCACGTTTGTGCCTTCACCTGTTTGGTTGCACTTCATGTTGGCGGAGTCCTTGAAGGTCATCCAACCGTTGCCCGTCTGAGCCAGCGTTCGCATCATGCGGCTGTACAGCTGGCGAGCAGGCACCTGGCGTTCGTAAAGACCCTCGGCTTCAGCTGCGTGGTAAGCATCGTTGAACTCTTGGCCATAAAGATCAACCAGCTCGGGAACTTTCTTGGGGTCGAACAGCGACCACGAGAAGCCGTTCTCCACTCGCTCCATAAATATGTCGGGTACCCAGTTCGCCAGATTCAGATTGTGTGTGCGCCGAGCGTGGTCGCCGGTGTTGTCGCGCAGCTCTAGGAACTCTTCTATGTCAGCATGCCAGGTCTCCAGGTACACGCAGGCAGCACCTTTGCGCCGGCCTCCTTGGTTTACCGCCGCTACGGAGGCGTCCAGTGTTTTCAGCCACGGAACGATGCCGTTAGACAGTCCGTTTGTGCCGTCGATGAGCGACCCGCGTGAACGCACCCGGCTCCACGACACTCCGATACCGCCAGCGAACTTAGACAGCTTCGCTATGTCCGCGTAGCGCTCATAAATTCCGTCAAGGGAATCTTCGGGGCTGTCTAGTAAATAGCACGACGACATCTGCGGGTTCGTCGTGCCGGAGTTAAACAGCGTTGGGCTAGAGGGCAAGTACTCCAGCGAGGAGATCAGCTCATAAAAGCCGATGGCCTCTTCGGCGGTTTTTGCCAAACCGCATGCCACGCGCAACATGAAGTACTGCGGTGTTTCGATAACGGTGCGATTAGTGGGATGCCGTAATAGGTAACGGTCGTAGACAGTGCGCAAGCCGAAGAACTCAAACAGCTCGGAGCGATGCGGTCGCACAGCATCGTTCAACTTGCGCGAGTGCTTTTGCACAAACGGTGCCAGATCATCATTGATGAGGCCGCACGCAACGCCGAACTCCACTGACTGGCTAAACGAGGAGATGTTCTGGTTCTGCACCTCTTTGTCGATGTAGGTGGAGAGCAGGGCTGCCGCTAGGCGCGAGTAGTTGGGCTCTTCGATGATGAGAGCCGCGGCCGTGCGAATAGACAGCTCATCCAACTTGGTGGTCGTCTCACCATCGTGCAGACCCGAAATGGTGCGCGTCGCAACTCGCATGGCGTCCACACCGTCCAGGCCGGTGGCGCAACGCTGTACTGCGCGAACGATCTTGTTGACGTCAACCGGTTGCGTTGAGCCGTCACGCTTGACAACTCGCATTGAGGTTTCGCTCGCGTCGATGGTCGTGCCACCATCGTGCGTTTCGGCTTCAGCTAGGTCTGATGTGATCGGTTCTATTTTGGAAAGGTGTTCAACTTCTTCATTGAGTTCATTGAGATGTGATTGCTTGGTGGCGTTATCAATCAGCGTCATAAGTCCCTTTTCCTTTTGATCCGCAGACGTGAATATCGTGTTCTTGCTGCGGCTTAGGTGTATGAAGCATTCAAGTTACATCTTCAAGCGCTTGAGTTACATCTTTGTAATTACCCGGATGTGATTTACGGCGATCTGGTACCTCTGAGATAACAGCACTACTCTGGGCGACGTGTCTGAGACGGTGATCAGTACCGAAGGCTTGTCGATGCGCTTCGGATCCACGTTGGCTTTGAACTCGCTTGATATCGAAATCAAGTCGGGCATCACAGGGCTGGTGGGAGCCAATGGCGCCGGTAAATCAACCTTGCTTAAATTGGTACTGGGCCTATTGGAGCCCACCACGGGATCACTCAAGACGCTCGGGCACGACCCGTTGGAAAATGGTACGGAGGTTCGATCGCGCATCGGTTATTTCCCAGAACGCAATGTGTTGCCTGACACCATGCCGGCTCATGAGTTCGTAAGGATCATGACGCAGTTGCGCGGGTTGCCACGTTCGCAAGCTCGCGGCCGTGCATCTGACGCCTTGTGGTCGGTAGGTCTTGGCGAAGAACGTTTCCGCACTCTGGGAACCATGTCGACTGGTCAACGTCAGCGCGTGAAGCTGGCGCAGGCGTTGGCGGCCGACCCCGCTCTGGTCTTGTTGGACGAACCGACCGAAGGCCTTGACCCGGTGCAGCGCGACGCCATGCTCTCGTTGATTAGCGAGGTGCGTGATCGCCACAGCGTTGACATCGTCATGAGCTCACATGTTTTGAACGAAATAGAGCAGGTGTGCACCGAGATAATTGCTTTAGACAACGGTGAGGTAACAATCGCTGGGCCAATCGGCGAACTGTTGGGAACGGGTGCGACCAACGCTGCTAGCTCGTTAGCTCAGGTCAGCATCGAGTTAGTGGAAGATGAGACCGGTATCGCCACGGTGCAACAGGCACTGCAACAAGCTGGCTGCACGGTAGATGTCAGCGGTGCACTTTTGCACGTCACCGCTCCAAACGACGCAAGTACCAACAACACAGGCACCAACGACGACTCCTACGACCTGCTCTGCGATCTGTGTCGAGATGCGGTGGCTGATGCGGGCGCTCGTTTACGTGTGTTGGGCACACATAAGCACCGACTTGAAGAGGTCATTTTGGCTGCCGCCGATGAGCGTGCTCATAAGAGTGTCACCAGCGAAACCGGCCACAACCGATGAACGACGAATCTCACCGCACCGCACACATAGCCGAGCGCGGCTATGCCGCCTACGAAGGAAAGCGCACGGGACGCGTCTCAGCCATTGTCGTCATCGCCATTACCAGCATTCGCCACGTGCTCGGGCTGGGTCGCTCAGCGCGCCACAAGGTGTTGCCAGTGCTTGTCGTCATCATCGCTTACCTGCCAGCCGTCGTAATAGCTGGCATCAGTGTGCTGACGAGCTCGCTGCTTGATGAGGCCTCTGGTCAAGTCAACGCCTATGCCGACTACTACTTCACGATCACCTTCGCCATCATTTTGTTTACGGCGCTGGTGTCACCTGAGGTATTGACCGCGGACCGATCAAACGGCATGTTGCCGCTGTATTTGTCAACACCGTTGACACGAAACGACTATCTAATTGCCAAAGCTCTCAGCCTGGCTTCCGTGCTGACAATGGTGACGATTGGTCCGCAGCTGCTGCTCTTGGTGAGCTACACCGCTTCCGGCGAAGGCCCACCGTCTTTCGGTGACTGGCTGCTGACCTTGGCGAGGATTGCGATTACCGGTCTGTTGATTGCCGTGATTTACACATCCGTAGCACTTGCGATTACCGCCTTTGCTAAACGCCGATCATTCGCTTCGATTGCCATCGTGCTGCTGATTCTGATTACCACCAATGGCGCCGCCGTGGCGGTATCCGAGGCCAACTTCAACGAGCTCTTGTACTTGTTGGCCTTCGCCAACCTCACAGGGGATCTGGTCTTACACGTCTTTGCCTATGTGGAGGTTGCGGACAGCGACGGCGGTTACTCAATGCCTGGAACTGGCACGGGCACGATCGTGCTGGCTTACCTTGCATGGGTTCTGCTCGGGACCCTTGCTACCTGGGCTGGCTATCGCCGAGTCGGGAGTGAGCGGTGATTAGCTCGACTGATCACCGCAGTGTCGATAGCAGCACCACGGTTTCCTGTCAGGAGGTAAGCCGTTGGTTTGGCCTGCTGGTAGCCGTGTCTGATGTCAGTTTTGACATTGGTCCCGGCATCACCGCTCTGCTAGGTCCAAACGGCGCTGGCAAGTCGACGCTGCTGCGGATGCTGTCGGGCACGCTTTTGCCGTCTCGCGGCAAGGTCCAAATATTGGGCGGCGATCCTCGCAACGATGCCGGCATTCGAGCTCAGATTGGTTTGATGCCCCAACAAGACGCTCTGTTTGATCACATGACCGCGGCGGCCATGTTGCGGTCAATTGCGGTGCTAGCGCAACTGGATAACCCACACGAGGTAACCGAGGCGGCCTTAGATCTAGTACAGCTGGACCCCAGCGACAAACGCCCGGTAAGCCAATTCTCTAAGGGCATGCGACAGCGAGTCAAGTTGGCTACAGCGCTAATTCATCAACCCAAAGTACTAATGGCTGATGAGCCATTAGCTGGGCTTGATCCGGTGCAAAGGCGAAACATGATTGCCTTGTTTCGCGAACTGGGTGACGGGGGCATGACTGTGCTGTTGTCAAGCCATGTGCTTGATGAGGTGGCTCGCTTTAGCAGCGACATCATCGTCATCCATCAGGGCCGCTTAGCTGCGGCGGGTAATTTTCATTCCCTGCGGAGCCTGCTTAACGACCGTCCTCATCGCAGCACTGTGCAAACCAACCAACCGCGCCGGCTGGCCTCAGCATTGATGGAAATTCCCGGTGTTGTGGGCGTAACCCTCACCGACCCGGTACGAGATCCAGCGGAAGGCTCCGCTGATGCTGATGGCTCCGCGGATGGCCTAGTTCTGGCGGTTGATGTCAGCGATCCTGACGCCTTCGGCAAGGCGTTGGCTCCAGCGGCACGATCGGTAGGTGCCACCTTGCGTGCGGTCGACCAAACCGACGACGATCTTGAATCCGTCTTCCGATACCTAGTAGCGCGGCAATGAACACAGAGACTGCGCTAGTTCCCGGTTTAGGTCCGCTTCGTAAGCGGACTGGCTACAGGGCTAACTGGGCTGCTTTCGTTGCGCTTTGGAGACTGTCGTTTAGAAACGCTTTTAGCTTCTGGCGACTGCTGCTTTTGTTGGTGCTTGGGTCAGGGCTGTTTGGGTTGACAGCTGCCACGGCAAGGGGTTTACGAAACTCCTCCGAAAGATCCACCAGTGACATTGAAGAGGCCCTCAACGCTGTGGTGGGCATAACAGGTTTGGCAGTGATACTGCCTGTCGTCGCGCTGCTGTTTGCTGGTGCCGCCTTGGGCGAGCTGCGCGATGAGAAGTCTTTGGTGTATGTGTGGTTGTCGCCGACCTCTCGCCTGCTACCTCCACTAGCGGCAACGTTGGCAGCGTTTGTGATGGTTGCTCCTATCACCGCGGCGAGCCTCGCTCTGAGCGCGGCCGTGGCGGACATCGGGAATGACTACATCTTGGCGGTGACTTTTGCCGCTCTGCTTGGCTCCTTGGCTTACTGCGGTCTGTTCGTAGCTGGCAGTCTGTTCCTGCGTCGCATTTTGGGATGGGGACTCGGCTATGTGCTGGTTTTGGAAAGCCTCGTTGGATCGCTGCCAGGACCGCTGGGTCAATTGTCGATACGCCGCTACACGGCCAGCATCGTAACGGAGTGGGGCAAAATAGGCGGCAGCGAAAGCACGACCAACCCCGCCGTGTTGTCTGTGATTTTGCTGTTGGCCATTGCGGTTGGCACGGTCATAGCTGCGGTGGTGCGATTCGCTCGCATGACAATTGATTGATCTGGTCTAGCCAGGCTCAAATTGGTCGGGCTGAGAGGATTTGAACCTCCGACCCCTGGTCCCCCAGACCAGTGCGCTAACCAAACTGCGCCACAGCCCGCTGCGGCTGAACGATACAACCGATCAGAAAATCTGCGTCACTGCCCACACCAGGGCTTCAACCACTCGCCAACCTAGATATAGCGCGGCGGCTCCGATAACAAGCCAGAAATGCCAGGGTGGGACAGTGCGCGTTTGTGTTTTGCGAGAGCGTGTTCGGGTTGACTTGGGCGAGTTGGGTTCTGTTGAACTTTGCCCGCAAGTAGGGCAAGCGTTCGAGTCAGCTTGCGATTCGAAACCTCTCTGGCAGGTATCGCACCAACTCATCGGCGCCTCACGCGCATCTTGATAGGAGTTGCCCCCAGCTCAAATTCGTCTCGCAGGAAATTCTCCAGATAACGCAGGTATGTAGGAGGGATTCTGCGGTTGGCAAACAGCGTGAAGGTTGGAGGATGAGTCGCCCCTTGTGTCGCATACAACACTCGCACACCGCCGGGGCCAGGCTGAAGCGACTGTGCTTTGCGCATGGCGTTGTTGACCTGGCGAGTTGGGATGCGCATCTCGTAGGCATCAATCGCGTCTTGCAGCGCAGGCAACAGCTTGTGCACGCCGCGTCCAGACAAGGCGCTTATTCGCAGCACCGGTGCCGCACCCACAAAATGCAGCAGGTCGCCGACCTGACTAAGCACCGATTCTCGCTCATCGGCATTGAGAAGTTCCCATTTGTTTAGCAATACCAGCAGCGGACTACCTACGGCATCGATGCGTTCGGCCAGCCGTTGATCTTGATGCGTTACTCCGGCGGTTGCGTCGATAACCAGCAGCGACACATCGGCTGTTGTGATTGAACGCAGCGCTCGCAGGTTGGCGTAGTACTCGGTGTCAGCGCTCACCTTTGATTTGCGGCGCAGCCCTGCGGTATCAACAAATCTGATGGGACCAAAATCGGTATCAACCACGGTGTCAATCGCATCACGAGTAGTTCCTGGCAAGTCATGGACTATGGCTCGATCGGTACCAATAAGCCGATTAAACAAGGTGGACTTACCAACGTTGGGTCGCCCCACTATCGCAACGGAAGCGAGCAGGCCGGGTTGTAAATCTTCTTCTGGCTCGTGCTCGTGTTCAATATCGCTTTCAATGAAAGCCTCCACCTCAGGCTGCTCAGGCAATAGCCCAACGACGTGATCTAACAGATCCGCCACTAAGCGACCGTGCAGAGCCGAGATACGCCACGGCTCCCCCAGGCCTAACCGCTCGAACTCCCAGATGTCATGGTCACGTACAGAGCTATCGACCTTGTTAGCAGCCACGATTGTCGGAATATCCAAGCGCCTAAGCAGGGCTGCCACGCGGGCATCGTCCTCGGTTACGCCCACGGTTACATCAACCACTAGCAACGCCGCATCGGCTTCGATCATTGCGCGCTCGCTCTGCTGTGAAACCTTGCCAGCTAAGACCGCTTCTTTTCCACCTTCTTCTTCGTTTGACTTAACGCCGGAAGAACTTGCTTGGGCTTGCCGATCTTGTTGAGTTAGCAGGCGAATGCGATCTTTTGCTAGCCAGCCACCGGTGTCAACCACGCTGAATTTTCGTCCGCTCCAGACGGCTTCACCCTGCTTGCGATCACGCGTTACGCCGGGCTGGCTACTTATTACTGCTTCTCGACCGCCAACTATGCGGTTGTACAGCGTTGACTTGCCCACGTTGGGGCGCCCAACGATCGCCAGAACCGGCAAGGTAGGCAAAGTAGTCAAGGTCGCCAGGGTCGGTTGGGCTTCGTCGGGCTGGGTTTCGCTGGACAGGGCTTCACTGGATTGCTCACCATCAGGTAGCGAGTTGCCAGACATAGCTTCAGGATACGAACAGAGCTAGATAGCCCTTGACAACCCTCGGCAACTAACCCCGGCGTTGCGAAACCAGCCAGAGTGCCGACACTTAGCGGCGCTATGTAGCGTCGTCTCTGTGGCGGTTGACCGTGTTCTCCTAGCTAGCCCGCGTGGGTTTTGCGCGGGCGTTGAAATGGCTATCAAGGCTCTTGCCTGGATGATCCGATCATTTGACCCGCCCGTGTACTGCTATCACGAGATCGTTCATAACCAGCGGGTAGTTGACCGATTTGCGCAGCTAGGCGTCGTGTTTGTCGATGACGTAGCCGATGTGCCACCAGGGAAGCCGATCATGCTGTCAGCTCATGGCTCAGCGCCCGAAGTAGTAGAGCTTGCTCGCCAACGTGGCGGCTACGTGGTTGACGCGGTATGTCCTTTGGTTACAAAGGTTCATCATGAGGTGAGGCTGCGCGCCGGACAGGGTTACCGCATTGTTTATGTGGGTCACGCCGGCCATGAAGAGGCGGAAGGCACCTTCGCTGTTGCGCCGGACGCCATCACAATGGTTGAAACCCCGGACGACGTGCCAGCTCCCGAAGATGTGTCAGAACCGGTGGCCTTGCTTGCTCAAACCACTCTTAGCCATCGCGACTGGCAAGACGTCTTAGAGACAACACGCGAACGCTTTCCAGACGTATGGGTGCCCGAACGTAGCGATCTGTGTTTCGCCACAACCAACCGGCAGTCGGCGTTAAGCACCATCGCTACTCGCTGCGATGCGGTGGTAGTAATCGGGTCAGCCAATTCCTCAAACACGATGGCTTTAGCCAAGCTGGCGGCCGAGTCGGGTTGCGCTGAGGTGCATCGCGTAAACGCCGCTTCAGAGTTGAGCGAAGACATCAGCGGAGTGGTCGGAGTAACCGCTGGGGCATCGGCACCTGAGGAACTAGTGGCTGATGTCATTGAACGCCTGGCGCCAGTAAACGGAGTGGAAGAGGTAACGATCACCGATGAGATCGAATACTTCCCACCACCACGTGAGATGCGCGAACTGCTAAACGCTTTAACTAGCAGCGTGAATGCGCTGCTAGGTGTGCCAGCCGATAACCGCATCGCTACGAATGATCGTGATGTAGCCGCCAGTGACGTGTTGGCGCTGCTAGCTAAATAAGTAGTAGCGACGACCTTAGGGAGCTAGGGCGTCACCGCTAGTACTTGTTCGGCAAGCCGACGTAAGCCTGAGCTTCGTCGTAGAGCTCCTGAATGCGCTCTCGTAGTTCCTCGTTGGCGCAGATTAATTCCGAGCGTGACACGCGGCCATTAGGTCCTAACGCTGGCGGCTTGATGGGCTCGCCAATCACCATGCGAATGCGCTTCGGATAGATAAATCTTGCGCCACGCGGCATCGCAGCGGTAGTACCGCCAATGCCTACCGGCACAATTGGCACCTGTGCTTTGGCCGCAAGATAGACCGCACCGCGTTGCAACGGGTGCACGCGCGGACCATCGCGGCGTCCACCTTCGGGAAAAACAACCAACGGTTCACTACCAGTTTCCAAAGCGTCCAGAGCCGTGCTTAGGGCTTCTCGATTTGCGGCTCCGCGGCTGACTGGGAAACTGCCCAGGGAGCTCAGTAACCATCCGAACCAGCCGTACTTCCACATCGTGTCTTTGCTCATGAAGCGCATCCGCACAGGCACCGCTGAGTTGATGGGAGTGTCTATGTAGCTGCGATGCACGGGTGCCCAAATGCACGACCCGTAGGGGATATTTTCGAGGCCCTTGACGGTGATCCGGTTCCACACACGAAAAATGCTCGCAACGATGATGCGCAGGGTCTGGTAGAGGGCCCTCGCACCCAGGCTGTTGGGCGAAACCGTCGGGAGCTGATTGCGCTTGGCTGCTTCGCTCATTGCTTTGTAACTCCACCAGTTGTAACTCCGTGAGCCGTAACTCCAGGGGCATGACTATAAAGCTTCGCTATCTGGTCGACCACCTGATCCAAGACAAGTTCGCTGGTGTCCAAAATGACCGCATTCGGTGCTACCTGCAGCGGGGACTCGTCCCTTGAGGAGTCGTGTTTATCGCGCGAGGCAAGGGCGTCGGCTTCTGCGGTATCAGCCGGAGATCCCGCTAGAAATCTCTGCTCACTTCGACGCTTTGAGCGTTCTTCTGGTGTTGCGGTCAAGAAGATCTTCAGTGCAGCTTCGGGACATACAACGCTGCCAATGTCACGCCCTTCCATTACCACGGGCTGATTCTCCTTGATCCATTCCCTTTGCCGTTTGACTAGAACCTTGCGAACCTGGGGATGCGCGGCAACCATGCTGACGGATCGGTCAACCTCGGGTGAGCGAATCTGCTCGGTGGCTTCTTGGCCGTTTATTTTCACCTCTTGCGTGACTTGATTGCCTTCGTTGTGAGAAGCATCCGAATAGCTAATTTCAATCTTTAGGCGTTTAGACAGCTTGGCAAGTTTCTTTGCGTTAGCTAGATCTATGCCATCTTGCAGGGCGGCCCATGCCACTGAGCGATACATCGCGCCGGTGTCCAGATAGCTGTAGCCGCTTAGCTCACGCCCTAACACATCGGTCGTCACCGCCCGCGCGACGGATGATTTACCAGAAGCAGCTGGACCATCAATTGCTATTACTTGGCAAGTTGGTGCCGCAGCGGATGGCGCGCCATCTACTGAAGCGCCGGTAGATAATACGGTCTGCGCTCGACGTAACCGCTCAAGTTCTTCAAAAAAATCTGGGAAGGTCTTGCTCACGCACTCTGGGTCATCGATCTCAATATTGGCGACCCTCAACCCCAATAAAGACATTGCCATTGCCATGCGATGATCATCGTGAGTAGCGACTCTGCCTGGTCGCAGCAAGGCAAGCGCCGGACTAATAGTCATCCCGTCGTCAAGCTCGCTGGCAGCCACGCCGCGCCTGCATAGCTCCTCCACGGTTCGGCCAATGCGATCGCTTTCTTTAGCTCTAATGAAACCAACACCGGTAATAGTCACCGACGAACTAGCGAAGGCTGCAACAGCCGCCAGCGTTGGAACGTTGTCAGAAATGTCGCCTAAATCAAATTTTCCACCGGCCAGCTGCTTGGGCCAGGTTGGCCCCTGCACGGTGATGGCGCCTAGTTTCCCCGGCTCGCTTGGCTCCTCACGCACCTCGCAGCCCATTTGCTCAAGCACCGTTGCGAACCGCACATCGCCCTGCAGGCTGTTGAAGTCCAGCCCTTCGGTGCGAACTTTGCCGCCAGTAATCGCAGCCGCCGCCCAGAAGTAGCCCGCCGCGGTGGCATCTGGTTCAATGCGATAGGTGAACGTTGGCTTCTTTTGAGGTTGGTAACCCCCCGGAGCTATTACATAAGTGTCTGACATATGGGTGTCTGGGCTGGGCTGGCTGACGCTCGCACCAAAGGCCTCCATCACGGCCACCGTCATCTCTACATATGGGCGGCTAATGGCTGTTTCGGGGTCTTCTGTGCTCACCGTTAGCCCGTCGGAAAAGGCCGGACTCGCCAACAACAATCCACTCAAAAACTGACTGCTGCGATCACTACGCACTGAGATTGGGCCAGAGTTCAGCGCTTTCCCCTGGATGACTAGCGGGTACACGCTGCCTTCGCCGCTCCCACTATCTCCACTGGCATTATCTCCACCAGCACTATCTCCACTGGCATTATCTCCACCAGCACTATCTCCACTGGCATTATCTCCACTGGTAATGCGTGCCCCAAGACTTCGTAAGGCATGAATTAGCTCGTGAATGGGACGGTTTTGCAGCTGGTCGTCAGCATCTAGGGCATACGAACCTTCACGGGCTGCTAGCACCGGCAGCAAAAACCTTCCTACCGTTCCGGCCTTGTCAGCGTAGACGTTCACGATTTCTTGCGTTTCAGCTTCTTGGGTTTCGGTCGGTGCTTGCGCCGTAACTGGACCGGAGAAAATCCCGTTTAGCTCCACACTGAAATTCGCCTCGTCGGTTTTGACTTCAGCGCCAAGCGCTTCAGCTGCGGCAATCATCGCTCGGGTGTCGTCGGAAAACAGCACGCGTTCAAGCCTGGTTCTTGTCTGCGGGCTTGAAAGCAAAGCGCAGACCAACGCTCGATTAGTCAAGCTCTTAGAACTTGGCAATGTCACCGCGCCAGTCGCCGGGCCAACAAAAGGGGTTATGGCTTGTCTAGTCACACCAACTCGCGGGTGGTGGGGTGATAGCCCTGCTTTGTTAGTGCATTCAAGAAACCCTCAACATCTTCGCGCGCCACCACCATCACCAACACTCCGCGCTCACCTTCGGTGGAATGCGCTACCTCAATGTCGGCCACGTTTATGTTGCAGTCAGCCGCCAAAATCGTGATTGCCGCTATCTGGCCCTTACGGTCTGGCATCGGCACTCTGACCTCTTGTAGCTCTTGCGGACGGACATAACGCGAGGGCAAGTTGGTGCGCGCATGACGAGCCTGGGACAGCACATCGCGCAAACCTGACTTATCAGTTGATTCGATCACCTGACGTAACTGCGCAAACCTCGTGGCCAGCTCATCGAGCACATCGGTGATCGCCTGTTTGTTTTCGGCGCAAATGTCCAGCCAGATTTCAGGACTGCCGGCCGCTATGCGGGTCATATCGCGAAATCCACCGGCCGCTAAACGCTGCAACGGTGCGTGGTCTTGGGCTTTGTCGTCGGCCAAACACATCAGCAGCGCAGCGGTTAGGTGCGGAACATGACTTACCACCGCTACCAGCACGTCATGACGCTCGGGAGTCAGTGTCACCACGTCTGAACCCAGAGAGGACAGCACGGTTTGCAACGCCTGCAAGGCAGCATCGTCGGTGTGTTCTGAAGGTGCCAACGTCCAAACCGCTCCTTGGAACATGTCTGAATCTGCGCCCTCTAAGCCGTCTTGCTCTGACCCTGCCATGGGATGCCCGGGCACAAATCTCGGATGATCAATAGCGGCTGCCACCATCGCCTTCACACTGCCTGTGTCGGTAACGATGCCTCGTGACTGTTCTGTGTCGGCCAAGGCGCGCTTGACCTCGCCTATCAGATTGCTAGCCGGCACTGCCACCACGCTCAAAGCTGCGGTGGTGTCGGTGCCGATGGTGTCGATAATGCCCATCTCAAGGGCTTGTTTCTCTCGGCCTGGCTCAATATCTCGACCGGTGACAAACCAGCCGACCTTACGTAAAGCGCTAGCCACCGAGCCACCGATCAGGCCGATGCCGACTATTTGTGCCCGGCGACCAGTAGTGCCTGCCGCAAATTCGTTGTTGGTGTCGCTAGCAGGCACGCGGCGAAGGGTACCTAACGCAATCTTGTAGGTAGCTGCGCAGTCGGTGCTGCTGGCGCGCAACTCATCAAGCGCGGCGAAGGGTACCTAGCGCAATCTTGTAGGTAGCCCTAAGAAGCGGTTAACAAAGCCCTGAAGCGCTCGACGCTTTCGAGCTTGATGTGCTCGTAGCCACGCACAATGTCGGGGGCTTGCGCTATTGACAGTGCGGCTTGCCAAACCAACTGGTCAGACGGGTTTTTACCTAAACGATCAACCGCGGACAGCAACGCTTGTTTGTACTCGCCTATTAGCGCTCGCTCGGTTTTGCGCACCTCGAAATGACCGAACGGGTCAAACCAACGTCCTCTTACCCAGCGCAGCCTTGCCAAGAGCCAAAACACTGGTCGCCAGATGGACGAGAAACCGATCTTCGTTGTCCGACCCAGGGCTCTTAGCAACGGTGGATGCAACATCGTGACGACATAATCGTCGGTGGTGCGTGCAACCCGACGCGCCTCAGCGGTCGCCTCTGCATCGAGCATCAAGCGTGCTACTTCATATTCGTCTTTGTAGGCCATCAGCTTGAAAAGGCCTGCCGCAGCGGCCGCCGTTAGTTGGTGCTTCTTGGCAGACACCAGATCAGGCTCCCTGCTTGCCTGGATATCGATGTTTGCTTTGGTTTCAATCGCAGCTACCTGACCCAAGGTGATGAGATAGCTAGCGGCCAAGCGATCTGACTGATACTGAACAAGCTCGCTGGCGAATCGAGTTACCGTCCCTGTGAGATTGTCGTCCCAGTGATTTTGGTTGGCTAGCTCTCGAATCTGCTGAGCAATTCTCGTTGGCAGGCGAGTTTCACTCGGCGCTACTGCGTCGCCGGTCATGGCGCTACTAGTCCTGTCGTTACCAGCCATGTCGTTGCTAGGCATAGCGTTGCTGGCTAAGTCTGAGGGCTCGCTAGGGGTGCCGGCAGCCTCAACCGCGTCAGCAACTCTTTGCGGATCCGCTATCTGCGCTCTCCCCCAGTTAAAAGCCGCAAGATTCGTTTCAACGGCCACACCGTTCAGCTCTATTGCTTGCATTACAGCTTCTGGGCTGAGCGGCAAGCCACCGCTTTGCACCGCCATCCCCACGACAAACACGTTCGCCGTTACTCCCGAACCCAACAACGCTGTCGTCGTAGCTGCAGCGTCATTCCAGTACTGAGCATCGGGTCGGCTTACCGCAGACATCGAAGCCGCGAGATCGGCTGGCGTGGACATCTTGACGTTTGGGTCGGTGATCATTGCGCCCGTGGGCGTGGGTGAGGTGGAACCCACAACAACGGTGTGCCCGGGTTTACAGCTATCGGCTCCTACAGGTGACGCTGCTACTAGCTGGTCAAACGCCAGCAGCAGGTCGGCCTGCTCGGCACCCACCCGACTGGTGGCTACCTCAGCGTTGCGACTAAATCGCAGGTCTCCGACCACTGGCCCGGCCTTTTGCGACAAGCCAATCTGATCGAGGCCACGCGACTGGTAACCATCGAATAACGCCGCGGTGCCCAGCAGTTGACTGATCGTTACAACTCCGGTTCCGCCAATGCCGCACATCCTCACGGCTAGCTCGTCGGTTTGGTCGTACAGCGACACAGGAGTGGGGAAATCTTGCGGCGGAGCTAGCGGTTCATGAGTGTCCTGATGAGCTTTGCGTAAACCCCACGCGCTGAACATTCCGCGCAAAGCCAGTCGCAATGGTCCTGCGTTGCGCACCTCCATAAATGACGGACAGTCGCCCTCCAAACAGGAGAAGTCAAGATTGCAGGTGGTTTGGTCGATCCTGGTCTTCGGGCCAAAGAATGTATCCACCGGCTGGACCGACAAGCAGTTGCTTATTTGCGCGCAGTCGCCGCAGCCCTCGCAAATCCGTTCGTTGATCACCACCCTCTTGTTGGGCGTAAGAGCGGTGCCGCGTTTGCGTTCTCGACGGGCTTCCGCTGCGCATTGCTGGTCGTGAACCAGCACGGTTACTCCGGTGGTGTCGGCCAATACTTCTTGCGCCTCGATCAGCCGCTTGCGATCCCAAACATCTACTCCGTCAGGCAGACCACGGTTGCGATAGGCGCGAGTGTCGTCGGTAGTAATTAGCACTCGTGTAACACCGATGCTTTGCAAGTCGCGGCAAACATCTGCGATCTCAATTGCGCCTTGCGGGTCTTGTCCGCCGGTCATAGCAACGTGTCTGTTCCACAGCAGCTTGTAGGTGAGATTGACGTCAGCCGCTACAGCTCCCGCAATCGCCAGCTTGCCGCTGTGAAAATACGTGCCGTCGCCAAGATTTTGAAAAATATGCGGCGTCTCAACGAAGGGCGCCATGCCAATCCACTGGGTGCCTTCTTGACCCATGCTGGTGAGGCCGATCAGGTCACCCACTTGATCGGGGCGCAGCAATAACGCCATGGTGTGACAGCCGATTCCCACCCCTACCACCGCTCCGTCGGGCACTCGTATCGATCGGTTATGCGGACAACCAGAGCAAAAGAACGGCGTTCGTTGGGGGTCTTGCCCAGCTGTAGATTGCTCGGAGGGAGGCAACAGATCAATCTTCAGAGGGATTTGAGTGCGCGTGGGAGCCTCGGTTGCCGGAATCAGTCGGTCACCTAAGCGAGCAGACAATCGTGCGCGCAAGGGTTCGATCAGGTCGTCGGCGTTGAGAGCCCCATGGCCCGCAAACAACAGTCGCTCTTGCTCATCGCGTTTGCCCACAATCAAGGGCCGCTGCGCTTGGTGATACAGGGCGTCTTTCAGCAGCGATTCAATATTCGGCTGCTTTTCTTCCACCACCAAAATCTCTTGCAAGCCGCGCGCAAACTCTTGCGCCCGTTTAGCGCTGAACGGGATCGGCATGTGCAACCGCATTAGTCGAATACCGGCGTCGGCTAGCTGAGAGTCGTGAGGCAGCCCTAGGCGGCGTAGCGCTTCTCGCAGCTCGCGGTAGGTAATGCCTGAGGTCACAATGCCGAGCCAGGCGTCGCTGGCATTTACCGTTACCTCGTTTAGACGATTCAAGCTGGCGTACTCGATCGCAAGTTCGTAACGCACCTCGTAGATCTCGCGTTCGGTTTCAACGGTGCGCGGAGTCAACAAGTGGCCGTCAGGGGTGTGTGCGTATGGCTTGCCGTCAAGGGTGGGGATCACAGGCTCTATCGCTAAGGAGTCAAGCGACACCGTGCTAGCACTGTCTGCCACATCGGCCACGATCTTCAAGCTGGTCCACAGTCCGGTAACGCGCGACATCGTGATGGCGTGTAGGCCCAGTCGCAAAGCATCCCCCGGTGTGCCCGGATAGAGCACCGGAACATGCATCGCTGCTAAGACCCCAGCCGAGGTCGAAGGGATGGTGGAGCTTTTGGCTGCGGAATCGTCACCGGCGACAACCACTGCCCCGCCGTGTGGGTCGGCACCGGCAAACACGCCATGTTTGATGGCATCCGTGGCGCGATCAACTCCCGGTGCCTTGCCGTACCAAATTCCGATCACTCCGTCGTAGCGGGCGTCTGGACGCGTGCAGGCAAGCTGCGAACCCATCACCGCAGTGGCGGCTTGCTCTTCGTTTAGGCCGGGCAGATGATGAATAGCAAAATCCTCACCGGCTACGGCGATGGCTTCATTGATGGCTTTGTCTAATCCGCCCAGCGGTGAACCGGGATAGCCGCTGAGCATGGCCGCGTTGTTCAAGCCTGCCGCGCGGTCCGCGCGCAGCTGCTCAATAGGCAAGCGAGCCAAGGCTTGCAGCCCGGTCATTAAGGCCATGCCCTGGTCGTCGGTGTAGCGCGCAGAAAGGCGATACCGCTCCATCGCTGAGTGTCGTTCAATCAAGCTCATATTCGGACCCTGCTGCTAGGGGGCTACTAGGGCTATTTTGCCCTGTTTTGGGGTGTGTTGCCAGATTTTAGTGTGGCGGAGCCTGGGCTCTTGGTGTCTGAATCTGCTGCAGTTGCGTAAAGCGCTCGAACCTCGGCCAGCGTTAACCGTCGGCTTTCACCCGGCGCTAAGTCTTGGCTGAGCGGGCCGATGCGAGTCCTTACCAAACGCTGTACGCGATGCCCAACGGCCTCGCACATACGCCGAATTTGTCGGTTTCGCCCTTCGTAAATCACTATCGACAACACACCATCTTGGCGTTGAGAGACGCGTGCCGGTGCAGTCAAACCGTCATCTAACTCCACTCCTTCACGAAGCTTTCGCAAGGCGGTGCGATTAGGCCTGCCTTGTACGTGCACCAGATATTCCTTGGCAACACCATGTGACGGATGCGTGAGCAAGTGAGTTAGTTCACCATCGTTGGTAACGATGATGGCGCCTTCCGAATCAGCGTCTAGCCGACCCACCGGAAAAAGTCGTTGTGAAAGCTGGTGTGAATTCACGACAAGATCCACCACCGTTGGTCGACCTTGCGGGTCACTTGCGGTACTCACCACACCGGTTGGTTTGTTGACCAGGTAATGGACGGTTGTCTCCGGGTTTGTCAGGCGAACACCATCGACCTCTATGCGATCGTTCCAAGTTGCTTGATCACCTAGCTCAGCAATGGAGCCGTTGACTGTTACTTGTCCCGCGTAGATCAGATCTTCACAGGCGCGGCGGCTAGCGAGCCCGGCGGCGGCCATGAGCTTTTGCAGCCGAACCGGTGTTGGGGTTAGTTCGCTGTGAACCCGCTCGGGTGATCGTTCCGGATCTCCATCACCATCACCAGAGGCAGGGTCAGGGGCAGGGTCAGGCGATGTCGTCGGCGGCAAGGCGATCAATCATGTCTGCATCTAAATCCAGGTCGGCTAGCGACGGTAGATCTACCAGGCTGTTGATTCCTAGCTGCGTAAGAAACAAATCGGTGGTTCTTAACAAGGCCGCTTTACCTGGGCCTGGGTCGCGCTCGGCTTCGGTTAAATAGCCCCTCTCGCACAAGGATCTAACGACCGCATCGGCATTCACTCCTCGAATAGCGGTGATATGTGAGCGCGAGACAGGTTGTTTGTATGCCACAACCGCCAGCGTTTCCATAGCAGCTGCTGACAGTCGCGCAGAGTTTGACTCCGACACAAAACGCCGCACAGCAGCAGTGGACTCCGCGGTTGTTTGCAAGCGGACACCACCAGCTATAAGAGCAATTTCAAAACCCCGCCCTACGGCGCGATATTCGGCTTCAAGCGCAGCGCAGGCGGCCCGAACTTCGAGCTCACTGCTGTCCACCGCCGTGGCTAACTGCCGATAAGTGACCGGTGCTTCGGCGATGAGCAGCACCGCCTCAATGTCCGAGCGCAGTTGGCGCTGCTCTGCAGTGAAGTGATCCGGTGTGGCTTCGTCCGGGCTCGGCTGGGTTGGGCTGGTCTGGTCTGGATTGGCTAGGCCTGGATCAATAAATTTGGGAGCCGATACAGGCTTATCGGGTCCGCGCAATACTCGCAGATGTGGGCGAGGTGGGGTCATGCTGCGAATTCGCCGGCAGCCGCGGCGATCAACGCGGCACGGCTTGCGGCGTTTTCAGCATCACCAAAGCCGTGGTCAGCTATCTCCGACAGATCAACATTTGTAGCGTCGCTCAACCACAAGATCTCAATATCGCCAAACCGCTCTAGTTGGGTTAGCTCAACGTGTCCCAGCTTGAACAACTCAAGTAGAGCTAAGAAGTGAGCCACCACGATCACTCGATCAACAATGTGCTCGGTTAGCTCGCGAAAACTGATGCGGCCACTACCAGGCAGCTGCTGGACCAGCTCATAAGCGCACTGCTCCACCGTCTTTGGCACCGCCGCGATATGAGCGATATCAACCTTTTGCTCGGGCCGAAACGCCAACGCAGATCGCAACGCAGCAGCTATATCGGCCGGACCGACATCGGCCAACGGATCCGGTGCAGCTGACAGAAACCGCTCATCGGGGCCTGATTGGCGTTGATAGTGCCGCGCCGCTTCGCTAAGCAGCTGTCTTAAGCGGCGTGCGGCGTCAGCAAACGTGTGTCCTTCAATCAGTCTGGCCAGCGCCACATCGCGCTCTTCGTAGATAGCTAGCTCGTCCGCTAGGTCATACTCGTTTGTTACTGGCAACAGCCTTCGTGACTTCAGTTCCACCAAGATGGCTGCCGGCACCAGGAACTGTGTGACCGGTTCGAGATTGTCCTGGTCAAGGTTTTCGATCTGCGCGCAGAATGCGTTGACAATGTCGCTGATTGCTATTTCGTACAGATCAACTTCGCTGGTCGTAACCATCTTCAACAAGACATCGATCGGACCGGAAAAATTGCTGGCCTTCACTTCGTATTCCACGTAGAGACAAGGTACCCCCGCCCGCCCGTAATTTTTAGGCATTGTTGACCAGTTTTGCGGCTGACAATTCGCGCTAGACCGCTACCGTCTTGGCCGTGACACGCGTGCTCTCTGGTATTCAACCCACTGGTGACATTCACCTTGGCAACTACCTGGGTGCTCTGCAGCAATGGGTGCTTGACCAGCACGAGCACGACAGCTTTTATTGCGCTGTTGATCTGCACGCCATAACCATTCAGCAAGACCCGGCTGAACTGCGATCCAAGACGCTGGAAACAATGGCAACGTTGGTGGCGATCGGGCTTGACCCCGACGTGTGCACATTGTTTGTGCAAAGCCATGTGCCTCAGCACACCGAGCTCGCATGGCTGCTCGAGTGCACAGTGTCGCTAGGCGAGCTCCGGCGCATGACGCAGTTCAAAGACAAATCTGAAAGCAAGAGCGGCAGCGGGCAAGACCATGTATCGGCCGGTCTGTTTACCTACCCGGCCTTAATGGCGGCAGACATCTTGCTTTACGGCGCCGACCGTGTGCCAGTGGGCGATGACCAACGGCAGCATTTGGAGTTGACGCGCGATATCGCACAACGCTTTAACAGCCGCTACGGAGAGACCTTTGTGCTGCCGGAGGCCGCTATTCCAGCGATCGGAGCACGGGTGATGGACTTGACCGATGCCACCGCGAAGATGTCGAAGTCTTCCCAGTCGCCGCAAGGCACCGTCGGCATGTTTGATAGCCCTGCAGAAATCTCTCGCAAATTTGCGAGAGCCGTAACCGACTCTTTAGGCGAGGTGGTTTACGACCCGAACGAGCGACCAGGTGTTTCAAACCTGTTGTCGATACTCGGCGCCGCTACTGGACGTGACCCCAGCGTCGTGGCTAAGGATTACAGCCAGTACGGACAACTGAAGTCTGACACGGCGGACGCTGTGGTTGAACTGCTTGCGCCGATTCAGACCAGGCGTGCGGAGTTGCTGGCTAACCCGGCAGAGCTTGAGCTCATGCTCGCAACCGGCGCCAACAAGGCTGAGGTGATTGCTTCGGAAACACTTAAGCACGCCAAAGATGCAATGGGATTTTTGGCGCTCAAGTAGCCCGCCTTATCGCGCATCCTGGTCGGCGTGCAGCAACCGCTCCCCCAGCTGACGGTCAATGGTCCAGTGTTTGGGTGCTAGGTGATGCTCGGCTGCCCAAGCCACAGCAATCGGATCGCTTTGGGTCTGAGCCAGCAACATGGCTCCATGGGCTGGGTAGTCCAACAACCGACCAAGTGCGCAGCGCCAGCCTTGGCTTGCAAAAGAAGGCTCTTGCGCCCAACGCTTTGCGGTAGCGCTAGGCACTAAGGGCTTAAGCAACGTGGCCGCTACGCGCGCACTAGCGGACTGGGGTGCTGCGACTTTGCCTATGTCGTGCAACAGAGCTGCAACGCACGCAATGCGGCACTCGGCGCTGGTTGCTGGGTCATTGCTCGCTGGGTCATTGCTCGCTGGATCGCCGTCTGGGCGATAAAAGCTCTCGACTCGTCGAGCGACCGCGATGGTGTGTGCCTGATCGGCCAAGCCAAGTTGTTGCCACAGTGCGAACTCCGACTCACTGAGCAGGCTTTGTGTCCACGCCAGATCACTCGTGGCCGGTGGCGAAGGGCGTCGCAGGGTTGCAAGCCAGCGTCTCGCCAGATGAGCTGGCCCAAACCGAGACAGGCTCAACCCAGACAAACGGCGTGGCTTCACTAGTAGCGCGCCCGCGGATGAGCGCTGTAATAGGCCTGAGCCAGGCTGCGATCCGACACCGCCGTGTAACGCTGTGTGCTGGAAATGGAAGCATGACCAAGCAGTTCTTGCACGCTGCGAATGTCGGCCCCGTGTTCGAGCATGTGCGTGGCGCAAGAATGGCGCAGCACGTGTGGTGTTAGCTGGGCGGCGCTTAGCCCTGCGCGCTCACCGTGCTTGCGCACAATTAGCCACGCCCCCTGGCGCGTAAGCCGACCCCCTTTCGCACCGATGAAAATCGCTTGCGCATGATCTCTACTGGTTTGCGGCTTCACGCCTGCTAGTGCTGCTGGACGGCCAGCACCGCTCAGCCAATCCCCCAATGCCGCAGCTGCCCAGCGGCCGATCGGCACTATGCGTTCTTTGTTGCCCTTGCCCAGCACTCGCATCAGCCGGTCTGTCATGTCCACGTCGGGCAGCGACAAACCCACTAGCTCGCTGACGCGTAGCCCCATTCCGTAAAGCACTTCCAGAATGGCGCGATCGCGTCGCACCAGCGGAACGTCGCCTACTGGCGATGCCAGCAGTGCGCCGATTTGTTCTTCGGTGAGAGCGCGTGGCAGCCCGATCGGTGTCTTTGGCACATCCAAAGAACCGGCTGGGTCGTGTTCCGCTAGCTCTTCGACCACAAGGAATCGGTAGAGGCCGCGAATGGAAACCGCTGCGCGCGCAATGGTTGCGGCGGCCAGCTCGCGTTCGGTTCGCAGGTAAGCCAGGTATTGGGCAACATCGTTTTCACCGGCTGACAGCAGGCTCTTTGAACGCTCATCTAGCCAAGCGAGATAGGCAGCGATCGCTACGCGATATGCCTCAAGCGTCGAAGCCGCTCGGCCGCGTGCGCTAGCTAGCCACGCAAAGAATTCTTCCGCCTCTAGCGGAAACTCGACCGTGGTAGCACCGGTGGAAGATTTGGCAACACCGGTGGCGGGCTTAGCGGTTGGCACTCCGACCCTTATAAGACAGTGCGTGCTAAGGCAGAGTGCTCAGCATTAGGAATGCGCTGACTGGCGCGTAGGCAGCAGGTGCGGATTGCGGCCTTCGGCACGCACCATGGCTGCTGCGACCAAACCGCAAAACAGTGGCGCAGGTCTGTTTGGCCGACTGCTGAACTCGGGATGAGCCTGCGTGCCAACCCAAAACGGATGATCCTCTAGCTCGATGAACTCAGCCAGGCTGCCGTCGGGTGACATCCCTGAGCTGATCAAGCCTTTCTCGGCCATATCAGCGCTATATCTGGAGTTCACCTCAAAGCGATGACGATGACGTTCTTGCACTTGCGGTGCGCCATACAGATCAGCCACCTGTGAGCCGGGTGTTAGCTGCGCCGGATATAGACCCAGGCGCATCGTGCCACCCTTGTTGGTGACATCGCGCTGGGAATCCATGATGTCAATCACTGGGTGCGGCGTGCTTTCGTCAAACTCCGTGCTATCCGCACTCGCCAGACCCAGTCGGTTACGGCAGAACTCAATCACCATCACCTGTAAGCCGAGGCACAAACCCAAGCAGGGCACCTCATTTTCGCGTGCATATTGGACAGCCGCGATCTTGCCAGCCACACCGCGCTTGCCGAAGCCGCCTGGGATCACGATGCCGTCTAAGTGACGCAGGGAGTCACTAGCGATTAGCTCTTCCACTCCTTCGGATTGAATCCACTCGATCTCTATACCGGCACCATGAAAGAACCCAGCATGTCGCAACGCTTCTGCTACCGACAGGTAGGCGTCTCGCAGTTCTACGTACTTTCCGATAACCCCGATACGCACACTGCACGACGCTTGATTGATGCGGTCAAGCATCTGTAACCACTCCGTTAGATCTGGCTTTAGGTGACCCAGCCCCAGAATCGAACACACGTAGTCATCAAGACCTTCCTCGTGCAGGATCATCGGAATTTCGTAGAGGTTCGCGACATCCGGTGCGTTGGCTACCCCCGCTAGTTCGACATCACAGAGGTTGGAGATCTTTGAACGCAGGGAGTTATCAATGGGCTCTTGGCTGCGTAGCACTACCGCGTCTGGCTGAACGCCGCGGCTTCGCAACTCGGTAACAGAGTGCTGCGTGGGCTTGGTTTTTTGTTCGCCCGCTGGGCCGATGAACGGAACGAAGGTGACATGCACGTAGCAGACGTTTTCTCGTCCGACCGACAAGCGCATCTGGCGGATGGCCTCAAGAAACGGCAGGATCTCAATGTCTCCGACGGTGCCACCCACCTCGGTAATCACCACGTCTACGTCTAGCTCGGCTAGCTGTTCTATGCGGCGCTTGATCTCATCGGTTATGTGCGGGATTACCTGGACGGTGCCACCCAAATAGACGCCGCGCCGCTCGTCGGCCAGAACCTTTTGGTAAATGGAGCCGGTGGTGGCATTGGAATCGCGGGTGAGCTGCTCGTCGATAAAGCGCTCATAGTGCCCAAGGTCGAGATCGGTTTCGCCGCCGTCGGCTGTAACAAAAACCTCGCCGTGCTCGTATGGGTTCATCGTGCCCGGATCCACGTTGATGTACGGATCAAGCTTTTGCAGGGTGACCTTGAGGCCTCGGCACTTAAGAAGTCGGCCCAACGAGGACGCAGTGAGCCCCTTGCCCAACGAGCTTGCAACGCCGCCGGTCACAAAGATGTGCTTGGCCACTTCTCTCCCTCGGGTAACTGCCAACTTACCCCGATTTTGTACTGCAACCATGCCACTAACCATGCCACTGCGCGAGTTGCGGGCTGGCTAGTTGCTAGCTGCCTATTTCTCGGCTGCTGCTGCCAGTAGTTCCGAAGCATGAACACGACCGCTCGATGAGTCAGGCATACCAGCCAACATGCGCGTGAGTTCTGCGACACGCTCTTCATGGTCTAGTTCGATTACATCCGACGCCACGGTGGTGCCGTCATCGGTTTTGCGAACCGCAACATGATGACTAGCGAACGCTCCGACTTGGGGAAGATGCGTCACCACAAGCACCTGATGCTCGTCGGCCAACTGAGCCAACGAGCGACCCACCGCCATGGCCGTTTCTCCTCCGATGCCGGCATCAACCTCATCAAAGACCAGCGTGGGTGGGCCTGCGGTCAAGACCAGTCGCAGGGCCAGCATTATCCGCGCAAGCTCTCCGCCGGATGCGACCTTGTTCAACGGCGCTGGATCTTGGCCGCGATTAGCAGCAACACGCATTTCGATTTTATCGGCGGGATCCGGTCCGTCTACCTCGACGGTGAGCTTGGCGTTAAGCATTGCCAAGGACGGAAACAACTCCGTTACCTCTGAGGCCAGCTTTGGTGCCGCCTTGTGTCTGGTTTTGGCCACCTTGGCCGCGGCCGCGGCGACTAAATCGCTGGTTTCAGCGATGGCTTTTTCTAGCTCTGCGGCTAGCACCTCGTGCTGCTCTAGCTGAGCTAAACGAGCGCTCGCTTTTTGAGCGAACTCCAACACCTCGCTCAGCGTGTCGCCGTACTTGCGAGTCATGTCCAGCAACATCTGTCGCCGGGCGCGAGTTACAGCCAGTTTTTCCGGGTCTTCATCAATCGCATCGACCACATCACGCAGCTCTGCTGTCGAATCCGCCAACTCAGCATGAAGCGACTTAAGGCGCTCACTGATTGCTTGGAACGGTGCGCGGTCGGCCAGAGCCATCGAAGCAGCACCCAGTTTGTCTAGAGCGGAATTGTCGGAGCCGGTTGGGTCGTCGGCTAGCAACGAACGAGCGCTATGTCCGGCTTCAATGTGAGCAACCGCATCGGCCAGGATGTCTTCTCGCTCCGCGATGGTTGCGAGCTCGTTTGGATCTTCGATATTCAGGGCTTCGATTTCGGTTATCTGAAAATTCAGAATGTCGATTTCTTGCGCGCGAGTGCGCAAGTCGCCGCCCATGTCTGCTAACTCTGATTGCAGACTCGCCAGCTTTGCGCGAGCATCTTGCAACGGGGCAAGGTTGATCTTGGCGTAGCTGTCAAGAGCTTCTCGTTGCGTGCGAGCAGCCAGCAGCGACTGATGCTGATGCTGCCCGTGCAGATCAATCAGGTTGGTACCTAGCTCTGACAGACGTGCCACGGTGACCATGGAGCCGTTTACGTATGCCCGGCTGCGGCCCGTAGCCGACACCACCCGAGTAATCACTAGCTCGTCTTGCTCACAAGCAGATTGCCCCTGTTGTTCGCTAACGCTTTGGACTTTCGCAAAGCGGCCCTCCACCACCGCTTCTTGAGCGCCAGCACGCACCATCAACGCTTCGGCACGACCGCCAGTAAGTAGGTGCACGGCCTGCACGATCATGGTTTTGCCCGCTCCGGTCTCACCGGTTAGCACGGTCATTGAGTCGGACAACACCAAACGCGCTTGTTCAATCACTCCCAAGTTGGTGACTGATAGCTCGGCCAGCATCAACGATTGATTAATCCAAGTTTTTGCTTCAGGATTGCTTGAAAGCTTGTCTGGTCTGAAGTGACTAGCAGTGCTTGCGTGTTTGCGCGCCTGACAATGAGCGTGTCGTTCTCACTAAGCCTCGCAACACTGCGACCGTCGACCGCCAGGTTGGCCGAACGCACGCCCAGCATGCGGCAACGAATTTCGGCCTCTGGCCCCAGAATGATTGAGCGGTCAAACAGCATGTGCGGTGCTACCGGGGTTAGCTGCAAGCAGCGATGGGTTGGTGCCACCACTGCTCCACCGGCAGAAAGACTGTAAGCGGTGGATCCGGTAGGGGTAGAGATAATTAGTCCGTCGGCCGCGTAGGTGGTGAACTCTTGTTCGTCAAAGGTGACTTCGGTGCGAATCGTGTGGCCTAGGTCTCGCTTCTCAAGAATTACTTCGTTGAGTCCGATCCATGGGCCGAGGTCGCGGCTTTTGTCTTGGTCGGCCTGTTCTCCAGCAGCTGGGTTGCTGGTAGCTGGAGCAAGCGACGCTTCGATCATCATGCGTTGCTCGACGGGCAGTTTGTTTTCGAGCGCGAGCTGGACTGATGCTGTCATGTCATGCAGCTCAAACTCGGTGAGATATCCCAGATGCCCGACGTTGATGCCGATCACCGGCACCTCGTGCGGGGCTAACAGGTCGAAGGCGCGCAGCATCGTGCCGTCTCCACCGACGCTTACTGCGAGATCTATGTGAGCGCTTGCTAGCTGGTCTTTCGCTAATGCGGTAAACCCGGTTGAGTCAGCTAGTTCTTTGCCAGCGAGACCTTCGTTAGTGACAGCCTCGTTAGCAACATCTTCGTTAGCGACATCGTTGCCAAGTGAGTGGGCGTCGTCGGTTGGCAGGCATACCTCGTGGCCTTCGGCGGTGAGCCAATCAAGCAATTTCTGTACGGCGCTGGTTCGCTCACTGTGAAACAGCACTGCGACGATGCTCATGTGGTGCTCCGCTGGGCTTGTTTGGTTGGCTCGGACTGGGCCAGCTCAAACTTACAACGCAGGAAAAATTCAATGTTTCCAGCGGCACCAGCGATTGGAGATTCAAACTCGCCTCGTGGTTGCAAACCATTGTCGATCGCGGCTTGCGTTACCTCATCGATTGCCTGGCGCCATAGCGCGGGATCGGTAACGACTCCTCCTGTGGGATCGACCGCTTGGCGAGGGAGTTCAAATTGCGGCTTCACCAGCAACACCAAGTCAACCGGTTCAGATGCATCCGCCGCGGGATTAACCAGCGCGACCATATTGGGCATCACAGTGCGCAGCGCAATAAACGACAAATCCGCGGTCAGAAGCGCCACCGATTCGCTACATTCACCACGGCCAGCATCGTTGCTAAAACCATCACCAGCACCGTCATCAAGAGTCTCTGCGCTAGCGAGTTCTGCTCTAGTGACCAGGCGAACGTTGCACTTGTCCATCACCACGACGCGGGGATCGTCAGCTAAGCGAGTGAGCAGCTGCCCGCGCCCAACATCAATTGCAAAAACCTTCTTTGCGCCGCGTTGCAGCAAACAGTCGGTGAATCCACCAGTTGAGGCTCCCACGTCAATTACCACTTTGCCAGCCGGATTAATGCCGAAGTGGTCAAGCGCGGCCGCCAGCTTGTGGCCGCCCCGCGAGGCATATTTTGGACCGTCATCGCTGATGGTTACCGCTTCAGCTTCGGACACCAAACGAGAAGCCTTGGCCGCTAACGCTCCACCTACCTGGACGCGACCACTACTAATCAAGGACTGGGCCGCGACTGTGCTGCTGCTCAGTTTCCTGCGGACTAGTTCAGTGTCCAACCGCCGACGATTGGTCGCCACGTAACTTGACGGTAGCCGCAGACCGGCTAGACCGACGGTTGATTTAAGCGTCGGCGCAGATGTGTGAAACGTCGCAGGCCTGACAGCTACAGCTACTAAACCGTCCAGGTTCCGTGCGAACGCAGCAGGTCTGCAACTTCGCCGGGACCTTGCTTTTCGTGCGCAAGCGCAAGTTGTCGAGTTACAGACTCTGAATACTCCGGACGCTCGACTGCTCGAAACACGCCCACCGGAGTCGGCTCGAACGGGCCACGCGCTAGGCGACCCAGCATGAATGCTGTGGATGGGTCTTCACGGGTCTCGTCATGGGTTAGCAACGCTTCCTCTCCCACATCGGCCACATTTGCTACGCGGGCGTGACCGTCAACGGCCACCACACCGAACTCGCCATCGACGCCAAATCGCACCGGTTCGCCGTGCTTGAGTGGGATCAGCATGTTTTCGCGGTTCTGCTTTTTTGTGATGCCCTCCCAAGCGCCATCGTTGAACACGTTGCAGTTCTGTAGCACTTCAACAAATGCCGCGCCCTTGTGTGCGTGCGCTCGCCGGAACGATTCAACCATGTGTTCGAGACTCATGTCGTGGGTGCGAGCCACGAAAGAAGCCTCAGCTCCAATGGCTACTGACAGCGCGTTAAACGGATAATCCAGCGAACCCATTGGCGAACTCTTTGTGACCTTGCCAACTTCGCTGGTGGGTGAGAACTGCCCTTTGGTAAGTCCATAAATCATGTTGTTGAACAGCAAGATCTTGAGATTCACGTTGCGGCGCAGGGCGTGAATCAGGTGGTTGCCACCGATCGACAACATGTCGCCGTCACCGCCGATTACCCAGATGTCCAGATCTGGTCGTGCAAGGGCCAGGCCGGTGGCAATGGCAGGTGCACGGCCGTGGATGCCGTGGATGCCATAGGTGTTCATGTAGTAGGGGAAGCGCGCGGCGCAACCGATGCCTGAGATGAACACCGTGTTGGCCGGGTCGACGTCTAGCTGTGGCATTAGCCGGCGCATGGCGGTGAGAATCGAATAGTCGCCGCAACCCGGGCACCAGCGCACCTCTTGGTCGCTGGTCCAGTCGGCGACAGTGGTTGACGCCTGCGCTACTGGGCTGGTTTGTTCGGTGGTGTCTGTCATGTTTTTTGTCTCCGTACTTTCTGGCTCTTAGACGCTGGCGCCCAGAGACTCCAAGGCTTCTAAGGCTTCGCTGGTTATTTCCCCGGTCGTAAACGGCACACCGTCAATCTTGCCAATGTGCTTGACGTCAAGTAGGTATTTGGCGCGCACCAACTTACTGAGCTGGCCCTTGTTCATTTCGGGGCAGATAACCAATCGGTACCGCTTTAAGACCTCGCCCAGATTTTTTGGCAGCGGCATCAGGTGGCGCAGATGCACATGGGCAACCTTCTCTCCGGCTTCACGCACCCGGCCAGCGGCCGCATCAATGGCACCCCAGGTGGAACCCCAACCCAAAATACACATCTCTGCGTCCGCATCTCCGTCTACCTGAGCGTCAGGCACGTCCACGCCTTCCACCTTGGCCAGGCGCAGGTCAATCATCTTTTGGTGGTTTTCAGGATCGTACGAAATGTTGCCGGTGCCGTCTTCTTTTTCGATGCCACCGATGCGGTGCATCAAGTCTGGAGTGCCCGGAATGGCCCACGGGCGAGCCAACGTTTCTTCGTCTCGCAGGTACGGCAAGAAGATGCCCTCGCCGTCTTCGTTGGTGCCGTTAAACCCGGTATGAAACTCCACGCCAATGTCGGGCAGAGAATCTGTATCAGGCAACAACCAGGGCTCAGAGCTGTTAGCCAAGAAACCATCGCTCAGCACGATCACCGGAGTGCGGTATTTGATGGCGATGCGAGACGCCTCTATCGCCACGTTGAAACAATCGGCCGGGCTACGCGGCGCGACAATTGGCAGCGGCGACTCAGAATGTCGGCCGTACATAGCCATCAACAGGTCGGCTTGCTCGGGCTTTGTTGGCAGACCGGTTGAAGGGCCACCGCGCTGAACGTCAAGAATCACCAGCGGCAGTTCCAGGCTGACCGCCAACCCAATGGTCTCACCCTTAAGCGCCAGACCTGGACCCGAAGTCGCAGTGAACGCCAGCGCTCCACCAAATGCGGCGCCAACCGCCGCCGCGGCAGCGGCGATCTCGTCTTCGGCTTGGAAGGTGCGCACTCCGAAATTCTTCTTTATCGCCATCTCATGCAGCAAGTCCGACGCAGGCGTAATGGGATATGAACCCAAGAAGATCGGCAGACGCGCCAGGTGCCCTGCCACGATGCAACCCCACGCCAGCGCGGTGTTGCCATTGATGTTGGTGTACTCGCCCGGTGGCAGCGGAGCGGGCTTTATCTCATAGTGAGCCTCGAACACCTCGGCGGTCTCGCCAAAGTTGTAACCCGCGTGGAACGCAGCCGTATTGGCATCGATAACTTGTTCACGCCCGACGAACTTCGTCTTGATGAACTCAAGGGTTGGCTCAACCGGCCGGGTGTACATCCAACTTATGAGGCCCAACGCAAAAAAGTTCTTGGAGCGTTCGGCGTCGCGTGGTTTCACACCGTGCACGGCTACTGCGTCGCGTGTTATCTGGCTCATCGGCACTTCGTAGACGCGGTAATCGTCAAGTGAGCCATCCTCAAGCGGGTTCGCGGTGTAGCCGACTTTTTTGAGGTTGCGCTCAATGAAAGCGTCGGTGTTGACGAGCAAGGCGCCGCCTTGTCGCAGGTTGTGAAGCTGTGCTTTTAGAGCGGCCGGGTTCATCGCCACCAACATCGTCGGGGCGTCGCCAGGCGTGGTGATCATGAAATCCGATATGCGCACCTGGAATGCCGACACGCCCGCCAAAGTGCCTTGCGGCGCACGGATCTCGGCCGGGAAGTCCGGCAAGGTCGCCAAGTCGTTTCCGAGTGTTGCTGAAACGCTGGTGAACTGGTCGCCGGTTAGCTGCATACCGTCGCCGGAGTCGCCTGCGAAACGGATGATTACCTCATCTATTTCCTGTAACGGCAGTTCTCGTGGTGGGGTCGCTGTGTCGGTCACTTCTCTCCTGGACTGGTTGGTTTATTTGGCTTTAGTTGGGTAGTGGAGTGGGTGGTAGCAGGGTTAAGGGTATGGCCCTGCGACTGCGATCGTAGGGGTTAGGCGCGGTCACAACCGCTAGGCGATCGTGACTTCCGAGCTGAGATATACGTCTTGGATTGCGCTCAACAACTCAACCCCATCATCCATCGAACGCTGAAACGCCTTACGCCCCGATATTAAACCCAGGCCGCCGGCGCGCTTGTTTATGACAGCGGTGGTGACGGCTTCGGCTAGATCGGTCGCGCCCGAACTTGCCCCGCCGCTGTTGATGAGTCCAACCCGGCCCATGTAGCAGTTGGCGACCTGCCAACGGCAGAGGTCAATCGGGTGGTCGGTGGTTAGCTGTTCGTACACGGCGGGATGCGTTTTTCCGAAGCTCGGTAACAGATTGAAAGCGCCGTTGTTTTCGGGCAGCTTTTGTTTGATGATGTCGGCTTCGATGGTGACGCCGATGTGGTTGGCCTGCGCGGTGGCATCGGCGGCTAGATGATTATCTTGCGTGTTGTCTGGGTTGGCGTCGCTGCCGGGGCCGAATTCGGAGTTGCGTAGATAGCACCACAGCACGGTGAACATGCCTAGCTGATGGGCTTGTTCAAACGCTTCGGCTACCTCGGTAATTTGGCGGCCACTTTCGGGCGAGCCAAAGTAGATCGTGGCGCCCACTCCAGCGGCACCGAGCTCGTAGGCGCGATCGACCGAGCCAAACATGATTTGGTCGTAGGTGGCGGGGTAAGTCAAAAGCTCGTTGTGGTTTAGCTTGACAATGAACGGGATGCGATGCGCAAAACGTCGGCTGGCGGCGCCGAGCACGCCGAAGGTGGAGGCAACCGCATTGCAGCCGCCTTCGATGGCTAGTTCAACGATGTTGACCGGGTCGAAGTAGATCGGGTTTGGGGCGAACGATGCCGCGGCACTGTGCTCGATGCCCTGGTCTACGGGCAGGATCGAGACGTAGCCGGTGCCAGCGAGACGCCCATGATCAAACAACGACTGCAGGTTGCGCATTACCTGCGGCGAGCGGTCTGAGTCAGCGACTACTTGGGTGACGTAATCCGGGCCTGGCAAGGTGAGCGCGTCGGCGGTGATCGTCTCGCACTTGTGCAAGAGAAGGTCGTCGGCGGCGTCAGCGAGGACGGTTGCGATATCTATTGATGGTGTGCCGGCTGAGGATTTGCCGGTGGAAGTAGCCCCGCTCACTGTTGATTCAGCCTAGTCAAATGAGCCCGGGCTGATGAGCCTTAATGGGTACGGTCATGGCCCGGCCGCTCGTGCCTCGCCTGGTGGGTTTGTCAAGCTCATTCTCCCCGCAGCGAAGCGAGCCTGGCTGCGGAATCGTGATAGTTAGGGTCCATGTCGGTTATGCGACTAAACCCGCGCTTGGCGCGTTGGGTCTCACCCGCGCGGTCATAAAGGTCGGCAAGCGCATACCAAATGCGTAGGTGCCGCTCACGCACGACGTTGGTTCGCACCGGCCCGCGCTCTAGCAAACGAATAGCGCCCGTTAGATCTCCTGAGTCCGCTAGCGCTCCAGCCATCACGATGCGACCTTCGGTCATGGTGTCCGCATCGGGTGAGGAATCTCTCAGTTGGTCCCACACCGCTCGCACCCTGTTGAGGTCGCCGAGCGCCCGATAGCAGTCGGCGAGGATAGGTAGCTGATCGGTGTTGGCCGTAGTGCCACCTGCGGTAACGCCAGTGTGCGCCGTGACCTCGCCTAACGCTTCGATGGCTTGCTCCCAGTGACCCAGTCGGTACTGCGTCAGGCCATAGAGCTCAACAATCTCCGGCTCCTGCGGATAGGAACGCACAAGAGATGTCAAGGCCCGCTCAACATCACCAAAGCGACCAGCTTGGAAGTCTTTCTCAGCACCACGCAACCGCTGTGCAACACGGTCGCGTTGCTTAAGTGGGACGGTTACCAGATCGGTGCTGGATGCTTTTTTGTTTGAGCGTCGGCCCTGATTGCCCTGTGATTTGCGCGCCCGAGGGGTATTCACGCACACAGGCTAAGCCCGCTCCAGCTATGCCTGTCCCTGCGCCCACCACTCCATCCGCACCTACCCCGTTCGCCCCCTGATTCAGCAAGGGTGCTGTTGATTGCCTAAAAGTTGATTGCCTAGTAACTGCTTACTTCGAGATTGCCTGGCTCAAGCGACTCTCTAGCCAGTCGAGCGCAGCTGAGTTTTTGAGAGCAACGAGGCTCAGGGCGTACCGGTTGTGCCGTTTGTCCCTTGATTCAGCAAGGGTGCTGTGTTGCTCGGCCGCAGTAATAGCCACACGCTTGCCGACAGCTTGAACCACATAGTCACCAATAGCCGAGCCTCCCTCAGCGCCTGGCGACTGATCGGAGCCGTTGAGTTGGACGAGCCCCTTGAGTCGCAGCACATATTCGGGCAAGTCCTCAAGTAGCGCCGTCATTGTTTCGATTGGAATCGGTTTGTCCAGCAAAACAGTGCAGGATTCGAAGACATCAGCCGCGTCGTGAGCTGCATCGTGAGCCGCTTCGTGGCTGTGACTGCTCGTGGCCGGGCTAACTGGACTAGCTGGGCTAGCCGCCGTAGCAACTGCGTCAACTGCAACATCGATCGCCTTATCAACTGCCTTATCAACCGCTGAGTCAAACAAAACATCAAGAGGTACTTCAGCGTGAGTTGCACGCACCATCGCAGCACCAGGGGCAATCTCGCGAAGCCAGTCGCACAAGTCGTCACTGTCGGCGGACGTGCGCAGCAGGTCAACCTTGTTGAGGATCAACAAGTCGGCGGAACCAATCTGACGGCGCACAGTATCCGCCACCCAGCGATCGCTAGCACGCTCTTGCACGGTCTCAGCATCGACCACCACCGCCACAGCATCAAGCCGCAGCCCTGGCGTGTGACCATAAGCAGCGATTTGTGCCGGGTCGGAAACACCACTTGCCTCAATGAGTAGCCGAGTCGGAACAGACTCACTAGAGCGCACCTGCATTAGCGCTGCGGCAAAACCGTCCGCCAAGCTGCAACAGATACAGCCGTTCGCAAGGGTCAGCTTGTCGGAATCTGCTGCGACGATGAGATCCTCATCAATGGATATTTCTCCAAAATCGTTAACGATCACTGCGATGTGCTCGTCTGAGCAGCGCAACACATGGTTCACAAGCGTTGTCTTGCCCGCTCCCAGGTAACCGCCCACGACCGTTACCGCTATGGGCTTCACCTCAGCCTCGTCGTAATCGAGGTCGTTCGACCGCAATCGGTGCCGCTCGTTTCAGCTGGAGTAGTGCTCGGCTTCGAGTGGTTCGCCGCCAAGCACGGTGCCCCACACACCTATGTCCTTCAATGCCATCGGGTCAACTTGGGTTGGGTCGTCTTCTAGCACTGCGAAGTCCGCGAGTTTGCCTGCCTCGATGGTGCCAATCTCGTCATCAAGCTTGAGCTGACGGGCGGCTTCAATCGTTATAGAGCGCAAAGCCGCATCCACGCTGATGCGCTCATCGGGGCCCAATACCTCACCCGATGCGGTTACCCGATTTACAGCGCACCAAGCTGTGTGTAGGTGCCCGAGCGGCGTAATGGGTGAATCAGAATGAATGGAAAAACTGACCCCTTGCGCCAGCGCAGTAGCGCACGCATTCATTCGTGCCGCTCGCTCCGGCCCGACCGTCACATCTCGATGCTGGTCGCCCCAGTAATAGATGTGGTTAATAAAGATGTTTGCCGACATCCCAAGAGCAGCCATTCGCCGGTATTGGGCGGCGGTGGTGAGCTGGCTGTGTTGAACGGTGTGGCGGTGATCCCAGCGAGGATGGCGCTCCAGGACTTGTTCGACGGCATCAATAAAGACCTCTGAAGCTTCGTCACCGTTGCAGTGGCAATGGACAGTCAAACCTGCCCGGTGGTATGTCTCTAGCAAGTCAGCCATTTGATCAGGCGCAGTCAGCCACAAGCCGTTGCCAGAGTGTCCTTGTGGTGGCTTGTAGTAGTGCGGCCAGCTAACCCTGGCGGTGAATCCTTGGATTGATCCATCCAAGATCAGCTTCACAATTCCGAAGCGCAGCTTGGCACTCTGTTCGCTCTTCAGCCTGGTTGCAAGCTCCGCTAGCTCATTGGGGTTTTGCGGAACTCCGAACAAGTTCGACATCGCCACCATCACCCTTACCGGGTAGCGCGGATCGTCGGTTACTTTGCGCCAGTTGTCGAGCTGATCTTGTTCCCACAGTTGCGTGGTTCCCAAGTCGGTCAGCAGCGTGTGGCCAGCATTGCGCGCTTCCTCTGCGTAGCGCCAGCGAGCGGCCTCGGTGCGGTTGGCTAACATCATCTCAACAAAGGCGTCGCCAGCGAGCATCATCGCCGCTGGCTCTTGCAGCTCTCCATTGGGTGCTCCGTCAGAACCGCGAGCTACACCAGGGTTGGTCGAAGTTTCGTCTATACCGCACTGCTGCATCAGTGCGGTGTTAACCGTTGCGAGATGCCCGCTTGCGTGCAGCACCAGCGTGGGTCGAGCGCCCGTTACTGTGTCAAGATGCCGGGCTACTAGTCGCTCGTCATTGAAATAGATCGGGTCTAAGCCCCACGCCAGCAAAATCTGCGATTTGCCGTTAGCGCTACCAGCGTCACCAGCGTTATCCATTGCTGCCGAAGCCTGCGCTAATCGGGCGAGTACGTCGTCAATGGATTTGCAACCCGCCCACATCTTGCCTTGCGGGTCGCGTCGGTCGAAATAGCCAACATAGGCGAAGCTCCAAAGACCTCCGGACATCACGTGGCAGTGAGCTTCAATAAAGCCCGGCATCAGCACGTGTTCGCTGAAGCGGTTGTCAACGCGATGATCTCCCCATTGCGCCAGCTCAGCGGCGCTGCCCACACCGAGCACGCGGTCCCCTGACACAGCCACCGCTTCGCCGAAAGCAAATGCGGGATTCATCGTGATGACTCGCCTGGCGGGGTAGATCGTGAACGGTTCTGCCGTTGATGACCCTGTTGCTTGTTCGCTCATTGTTACTCGCTCGCCGTTACCTGTTCGCTGTTACTTGTTTGCTCATTCTTGTGCCACAAAGTGTCCCGTTGATACCTCAACAAGTTCCACCAGCTCAGGTGAGCTGCCCCGCTCAAAGACGGGACTGGGAATTTCATCGGTACGCACCGAGCGGTCGGTGCGACGCAGACGGGGATCGGCCACCGGCACCGCATCGAGCAAACGCTGCGTGTAAGAGTGCGTTGGGTTTTCAAATACCGCCTGGCGCGGGCCAAGCTCAACGATCTGTCCCAGATACATCACCGCTACTCGATGAGCAATTTGCTCCACGACGGCGAGATCGTGACTGATAAACAAATACGACAAACCCAGCTCGGTTTGCAAGTCCATCATCAGGTTCACGACTTGTGCCTGTATAGAGACATCCAAAGCGGAGACGGCTTCGTCGGTGATTACCAAATCAGGCTGCAGCGCTAGAGCGCGTGCGATGCAGATGCGCTGCCGCTGACCGCCGGAGAACTGATGCGGATATTGAGGCATGTCATCAGCGGACAAACCGACTAGCTCCAGCAGGTCCACCACTGCGTCAGGAATCTCTTTGCGCGGCAACGTGCGGTGAATCTCTAGCGGCTCCCCCACCGCCTTGCCGATTGGTCGCCTTGGATCCAAGCTGGCAAACGGGTCTTGAAACACGATCTGCATTTTGCGGCGGTGTTCACGCAGCTCCTGCGGTCGCAGCTTGGTGATGTCGGTGCCGTCAAGAGTGATCGTGCCGCTAGTGGGATCAAGAAGTCGGATGATCAAATACGCCAGCGTGGATTTTCCGCACCCGCTCTCGCCTACCACCGCCAAAGTTTCGTTGCGCTGCACCTTAAGGCTGACCTGCTCCACAGCGTGTATGCGCGCCTGGTTACCAGTGGGGAAAAACTTGGTCAAAGCCTTAGCTTCCACTAGCGGATAGCTGGCGGTGGGCTCGCTGTCCAAAGCAGTCACGTCGTCAACTAATCCAGGCATGTACTGCAGTCACGTAGCCGGCAAATCAAAGCGGCGCGGGGCATCATGCCCGGCCATTGAACCCAGACGCGGCACTGCGGCGAGCAGCTCGCGCGTGTAAGGGTGCTGCGGTCGTTCGAAGATGTCGTAGACACCGTTTCGCTCAACAACCTTTGACAAGCGCATCACCACGACCTCATCAGCAATCTCGGCAACCACGCCCATGTCGTGAGTGATGATGAGCACTGCCGCTCCGGTTTCGCTTTGTAGCTCAGCTAACAGCGCAAGAATCTGAGCTTGGATCGTCACGTCAAGCGCAGTGGTGGGTTCATCAGCGATGAGAATGTTTGGGTCGCATGCCAGCGCCATAGCAATCATTACTCGCTGACGCATTCCGCCCGACATCTCATGTGGGTATTGGCGTAGTCGAGAAGCGGCGTCAGGAATCCGCACACGGTCAAACATCTCCAATGCTCGCTGGCGCGCTTGGGGACGCGACATTGAGCGGTGCAGTCGCAGAGCTTCGTAAATCTGGCTGCCCACGGTGTAAACGGGGTTCAGGCTGGTAAGCGGCTCTTGGAAAATCATCGAAATGCGATTCCCGCGCACCTCGCGCATCTGTTGTTCGGATAGCTGCAAAAGGTCGGTTGTAGTGCCATCGTCTTCGCTATAAAGGACTTTGCCAGCGCTAATCGTGGCACGGGTGCCGATCTCGATTAGTCGCATTATTGATAATGCCGACACTGATTTGCCAGAACCCGATTCGCCGACAACCGCAAGCGTCTTGCCGTCGTGGAGATCAAACGACACGTCTTGCACCGCTACAAAGTCGTCAAAACGAATGGTCAGCCCGCTCACCGCGAGTCTTGGGGTGGAGTTGGGGCTGGCTGGACTGGCCATCGCTTAGCGCCCTTTTAGCTTGGGGTTGAAAGCATCTTGTAGCCCGTCTCCAATAAGACTGAAGCTCAGCACGGTCACGAAGATCGCAAGCCCCGGGAATGTGACCGACCACCAAGCCGTCAAGAAATTGCCGCGGTTCAGGCCGATCATCAGACCCCAGCTCGTCAAGTTGGCATCACCCAACCCCAAGAAAGACAAGCCAGCCTCAAACAAGATCGCCAAACCCATTATCAAGGTGGCTGAAACAATCAGCGGAGGCAACGCATTAGGGAATACCACTCGGCGGATAATTCGCCAGTCGCTGGCACCCAGCGCTCGTGCCGCTCGAACAAACTCCAAGTTTCGCAGCCGTAGAAACTCAGCGCGGGTGATACGCGCAATACCAGGCCACGCAGTTACTCCGATTGCGAAAGAGATTGTCCACTTCGAAGGCTCAAACAGCGTTACCAACACCATTGCGAACAACAGTGCGGGCAACACTTGAAAGAACTCGGTAATTCGCACGAGCATGCTGCCGACCCACCCGCTGTAGTAGCCAGCTAGCGACCCGATGGTCACTCCGATAACAACCACCATCGCAGCGGCAACTGCGGCAACTGTCAGACTCGTAGCACCACCGGTCAGGACGCCAGCAAGAACATCACGCCCCAAGTAGTCGGTTCCTAGAAGAGCTTGAGAAACCTCGCCAGGTGGCATTAACGGCCGCGCAATGATCTCTCGAGGGTCGTTGGAGTACAGCAGCGGACCCAAAAATGTCATCGCGATGATCCCGACCAAAAGCACCACGCCCACCACGGCTGCCTTGTTTCGCAGAAACAGCCGCAGCGTTTCCTGCCCCGGGCTCGCAAGGCCGCGCCCTGCCTGGTCTTGACTCACAAGGTCACGGCTCGGCAGTTCTTCACTAAGCACGAGACTTACCACTCACTCGGATGCGCGGGTCAATGACGGTGTAGAGCAGATCGGTCAGCAAGTTGGCAACTATCACCATCACCGCTGAGACGAGCAATACGCCGAGCAGTACGGAAGTGTCGCGCCGCAGAATCGAATCAAACGCAAGCCTTCCCAACCCCGGCCAGTTAAAAACTGTCTCAACTAGCAAAGCGCCAGACAAAAGCGCTCCGAACTGCAAGCCAGCCACCGTGACCAATGGAATGACGGCGTTGCGAAGCGCATGCTTATAGACCACCACTCTCTCGCTCAACCCTTTAGCGCGAGCGGTGCGGATGTAGTCCGACTCCAGTACCTCCAGCATCGACGCGCGCGAAAGTCGGCTGTATTGAGCCAGATAAATCAGCCCCAGCGTCAGCGCTGGAAGTATCAGGTGTTCGGCTATGTCCACCGAAGTACCAATTATTCCTGCGGAATAGGTGACATCGTGCCAACCCTGCACCGGCAGTAACTGCCAGGTTGAGGCGAACAAGATCACCAACATGATGCCGGTCCAGAACACGGGCATCGAAAACCCCACCAATGCCAGCACTGTGGATGCGTGGCTAGCCGGACTCTCAGGGCGGCGAGCGGTTGCAACTCCCACCAACGTTCCTACTCCGATTGCGAATGTCAAAGCAGAGCCCACCAGCAGGATCGTGGGCCACATTCTCGCGGCAATCAGCGAAGTCACTGATTGGTTAAAGAAATAAGAATCGCCTAGATCTCCAGTGGCGACACGGCCCATATAGGTAGCGAGCTGAACTACAAAAGGCCTATCTAGTCCGTACTGAGAGCGAATCTGCTCAACTAGTTCAGGATCACCAGCGCCACTTTCCCCAATAATCACCGTGGCAGGGTCGCCCGGCGTGATGTGAATGAGCAGGAAGTTGAGAGCGATCACTGCGAAGATGAGCCCAATTGCTTGGGCCACTCTTGCAGCGATCGTTCGTAGCATCAAGCTGCGCGATCGCGTCAGTTGTAAAGGGGTGTGTGGCTATTGCTCCAGCCACACGTTAATCATCGGAGACATCAAGCCCCAGATGGTGTCTGATGGCGGGCTCTTCACCGCTGGGGTGGATGCCTGCCAGAACGGTGGAGACGTCAAGAAGTAGATCGGAACATCTTCTGCCACGATCTCCTGGAACTGAGCGTAAAGCCCTGCTCTTACCCCTTGGTCTAGCTCTTGGCCAGCGGCGGTAAGAAGGCGATCAACTTCAGGATTGGAGTAACCGGTGTTGTTCGTCCAGATAACGCCAACGCGGTTGTCGCTTAGGTAGGTGCGGTGCACACCGATGACCGGGTCACCCCAGTTCCAGACGTTGTTGATAGTCATTTGGAACTCGCTCGAAGAAATGCGCTGCGCCCATGTCGGGAAGTCAGGAGACACGCTCAGCTCCACCTCAATGCCGGCATCGCCTAGCGCTTGCACCACATATTCGGCGAGCACAACCTGTGCGGGCGGTATGTAGTCGATGGTGAGTTCCAGTTCGCCTTCGGCGTAGCCCGCCTCGGCAAGTAGCTCTATGGCTCGCTCTATGTTCTTGTCATAGTGGTTGATGCTGTCGCTATAGAAGGGGCTGGCAGTCGCGATACCGGTAGGTGCGGGAAACGTGAGCCCAAGTTCGATGACATCAGCTAGGAAGTCACGGTCAACTGCGTAAGCGATTGCTTGACGCACTCGTTTGTCCGACAGCGCTGGATCGTTCACGTTAAATTCCAACCACTGGATCTGGCCAATGGCCTCGTGTCCCATAGATGTCACTTCAACATCTGCGTTGTCCATTAAGCGCAAGACGTTTGCTTGTGGCCCAAGCGTGGCCGACAGGTGAGTCGTCCCGTTTTCAAGACCTAGAACAATTGAAGCGGCATCGGGAGTGATCTCAATAACGATGCCTGCAAGACATGGGGCGCCTTCAATGAAGAAGTCCTCAAAGCGTTCCATCCGGATGATGGAACCTGCCTGATATTCGACCAGCCTGAATGGCCCTGAGCCGACGAAATTCTCGGTGTTGCGTGGGTGAGACTTGATGTCTTGGCCATCGTCAAAAATGTGTTTGGGGATGATTGGCAACAAGCCAGGCGACATTGCCAGCAGGATCGCCGGATGTGGCTGGCTCAAGTTGATGACCACCGTTTGATCGTTGGGCGTGTCAACGCTTGTTACCGGGGCGAACATCGGCTTGAACGGGTGATTTGCCTGCACCGTCAAAATAGAGAAAGCCACATCGGCGGACGTGATCGGCATCCCGTCGTGAAATACGGCGCCGCTGACCAGGTTCAGAGTGACAGACAGTCCGTCATCGGCGATCTCCCAGCTTTCCGCCAGGTAGGGCATCGGGTTGTAGTCAGCGTCGTAGAGCAGTGGGCTGGCGTTCAGCTGAGTGCCGGGCACTGCGGTGGCGTAGCCGGACTGCACGGCGCCGTTGAAGTGCCGAGGAACTTGGGTGCTACCAATGATCAGCGTGCCGTCTCGGTTTGCGCCGTTGTTGCATCGTGCTTCGCCACTGGCCGCTTGCGCCGTCGTAGCTGTCGTAGCTGTCGATTCATCACTAGCGGCGGTGCTTGAGTCGTCATCGCTTCCACAAGACGCGGCTATGAGGGTAAAGACAACAAGCAATGCCAATGCAGACCGTTTTTTTAGAATCGCTCTCACGTTTCAAGTCCTCCTAGATAGATAGCGGCATAGTAGCACTGAATGCAGCAAGGCTTGGCATTTTGTAAGACCGGGCTTTTGGGTAAAACCGGCTTCTAGCGGACCGGCCGATAGATCAATAGAAGGTCACCCGCAGCTTGGCGGCACTCGCGACTTGGCGTATTGAACAGCACGGTTTGAACAGCATTGTCAGGCGCCACACGCTCAAACCCAAACAACCCCCACCGGCTCGATCAGTGTGAACCGATCAAAGCCAGTGGAGGTTGCTATTTGCGATATCTCTATCGACTTGTTTAAATCCGGCGGCGACCTACTCTCCCAGGGGATCTCGCCCCAAGTACCATCGGCGCTGACAGGCTTAACTTCCGTGTTCGGAATGGGAACGGGTGTGGCCCTGTCGCAATTGCCACCAGAGAACTCATAAATTCTCAAGTGCTTGCTGTAGTGATGCACAAGCGGCGATTTTCCTTTGTTTAGGTCAACCGCCTCAACGAGGCTGAGTACCAAAATCCATGCCCTCGGCCGATTAGTACCGGTCTGCTGAACACATCGCTGTGCTTACACATCCGGCCTATCAACGTGGTCGTCTACCACGGGCCTTACCTGGTTAATCCAGTGGGAGATCTCATCTAGGAAAAGGCTTCGCGCTTAGATGCTTTCAGCGCTTATCCTTTCCGTAGGTCGCCAACCAGCAATGCTCCTGGCGGAACAACTGGCACACGAGAGCTACGTCCATCCCGGTCCTCTCGTACTAGGGATAGCTTTCCTCAAATCTCCTTCGGCTACAGAGGATAGGGACCGAACTGTCTCACGACGTTCTAAACCCAGCTCGCGTACCGCTTTAATGGGCGAACAGCCCAACCCTTGGGACCTGCTTCAGCCCCAGGATGCGATGAGCCGACATCGAGGTGCCAAACCTTCCCGTCGATATGGACTCTTGGGGAAGATGAGCCTGTTATCCCCGGGGTACCTTTTATCCGTTGAGCAACGACGCTTCCACACGCAATCGCTGGATCACTATGCCCTACTTTCGTACCTGCTCGACCTGTAAGTCTCACAGTCAAGCTCCCTTGTGCCATTGCACTCGACGACTGATTGCCAACCAGTCTGAGGGAACCTTTGGGCGCCTCCGTTACAGTTTGGGAGGCGACCGCCCCAGTCAAACTACCCGCCTGGCACTGTTCTTGAACCCGATAAGGGTCCAAAGTTAGAGCTACAACATATGCAGGGTCGTATTTCAAGGTTGACTCCACACCCGCTGACGCGGATGCTTCCAAGTCTCCGACCTATCCTGCACAACATATGCCACAACCCAATACCAGGTTATAGTAAAGGTCCACGGGGTCTTTCCGTCCTTCTGCAGCTAACGAGCATCTTTACTCGTACTTCAATTTCGCCGGGCCTGTGGTTGAGACAGTGGGAAAGTCGTTGCGCCATTCGTGCAGGTCGGAACTTACCCGACAAGGAATTTCGCTACCTTAGGACCGTTATAGTTACGGCCGCCGTTTACCGGGGCTTAGGTTCACAGCTTCGCTCCTAAGAGCTAACCGTTCCCCGTAACCTTCCGGCACCGGGCAGGCGTCACAGCGTATACATGGTCTTGCGACTTCGCACGCTGCTGTGTTTTTAGTAAACAGTCGCTTTCCCTTGGTATGTGCCACCTTTTCTGGCTAGAACAGCAAGTGTTGTCACCCTAAAGGGCCATCCTTTTCCCGAAGTTACGGATGTAATTTGCCGAGTTCCTTAACCACAGTTCTCCCGTTCGCCTGAGTATTCTCTACTTGCCCACCTGTGTCGGTTTGGGGTACGGGCACCACGCGAGCTTGCTAGAGGCTTTTCTAGGCAGCATGGAATCAGTAACTTCGCCTGTAACGGCTCGGCATCGCGTCTCAGACTTAATGGGGCCCGGATTTACCTAGTCCCCGTCCTACTCGCTTACCCCAGGTCTACCATCGCCTGGGTTTACCTATCCTCCTGCGTCCCCTCATTGCTTTCTTTCACTCGGTGGGTCGGTTCATCTTTTCTTTTACAAAAAGACAGCCCCTTAGCAACCAAGCTTCTGAATGGGCGCGCACGTGGTGGTACCGGAATATCAACCGGTTGTGCATCGACTACGCCTTTCGGCCTTGCCTTAGCTCCCGACTTACCCTGGGAGGACCAGCCTTCCCCAGGAACCCTTGGGCTATCGGCGGAGGGGATTCGCACCCCTCTCTCGCTACTCATGCCAGCATTCTCACTCGTACTCGCTCCACCTGCGCTTTCGCTCAAGCTTCACGGCAAGCACGACGCTCCCCTACCCCTCAACGACATCCGAGGATGAAGTTAAAGGCGCTGCTTCGGCGGTGTATTTAGCCCCGTTACATTATCCGCGCAAGATCACTCGACCAGTGAGCTGTTACGCACTCTTTCAAGGGTGGCTGCTTCTAAGCCAACCTCCTGGCTGTTTTTGCGATCTCACATCGTTTGCCACTTAATACACACTTAGGGGCCTTAGCAGGCGCTCTGGGCTGTTTCCCTCTCGTCCAACGAAGCTCATCCCCCGTGGACTCACTGCCGCACTCTGGAGTCATGGCATTCGGAGTTTGACTGGGATTGGTAAGCTTGTAGGCCCCCTAACCCAATCAGTGCTCTACCTCCATGACTGAAAATGCGACGCTGCACCAAAATGCATTTCGGGGAGAACCAGATATAACCGGGTTTGATTGGCCTTTCACCCCTATCCACAGGTCATCCGCCCAGTTTTCAACCTAGGTCGGTTCGGGCCTCCACGGATTCTTACATCCGCTTCACCCTGCCCATGGATAGATCACCCGGCTTCGGGTCTACAGCATGCGACTAAAATCGCCCTATTAGGACTCGCTTTCGCTCCGGCTTCCCATCGCTGGTTAACCTTGCCACACACCGTAACTCGCTGGCTCATTCTTCAAAAGGCACGCTGTCGCACATAAATCCATAAATGGAAATGTAGTGCTTCAACTGCTTGTAAACCAATGGTTTCAGGTACTATTTCACTCCCCTCCCGGGGTACTTTTCACCTTTCCCTCACGGTACTAGTTCACTATCGGTCGCCGAAATATGCTTAGCCTTACGAGGTGGTCCTCGCAGATTCACGCCGGCCTTCACGGAACCAGCGCTACTCGGGTGCATCCCCAGGAGATCAACAAATGTCGCGTACGGGGCTCTCACCCTCTTTGACCTGCCTTTCCAGAACAGTTCCGCTATTTGATGATTTTGTAACTCCTTGACCAATCTGGTGCTCGGTCGGGGGTGTCCCACAACTCCAATCCGGTAACGCCACCAGGCTATTACACCGGAATCGGTTTAGGCTTTTCCCGTTTCGCTCGCCGCTACTAAGGGAGTCGCTTTTGCTTTACTTTCCTCAGGGTACTTAGATGTGTCAGTTCCCCTGGTTCCCTCTATCTGCCCTATGTATTCAGGCAGAAGTAACATCCGTCTAAAGATGTTAGGTTTTCCCATTCGGATATCCACGGATCAAAGCTTGCTCGGCAGCTTCCCGTGGCTTAACGCAGCCTACCACGTCCTTCATCGGTATTCGGCGCCAAGGCATTCACCATTGGCTCTTCGTAGCATGGAATATTTTTGTTGATACTCAGTCTCGAAGAATCAAAAATAACTTCAAAACAAGTTTGAAATTAAATTATTGATGCTCGTGCATCACTATACAATTATCAAAAATCATGCCAACAAAGTGGCGTAATAACGCACCGCTTCTTGGCAGCAGAACAGAGAACGAACGCACCAGTGCTTCAACTGAGAATCTCCTGAGATCTAACAATCAAAATGATTACTAGATCGAGAGGTGACTCCTTAGAAAGGAGGTGATCCAGCCGCACCTTCCGGTACGGCTACCTTGTTACGACTTCACCCCAATCGCTAACCCCACCGTCGACAGCTCCCTCCCCAAGGGGTTGGGCCACTGGCTTCGGGTGTTGCCAACTTTCGTGGTGTGACGGGCGGTGTGTACAAGGCCCGGGAACGTATTCACCCCGGCGTTGCTGATCCGGGATTACTAGCGACTCCGCCTTCATGGAGTCGAGTTGCAGACTCCAATCCGAACTGAGACCGGTTTTATGGGATTCGCTTAACCTCGCGGTTTCGCAGCCCTTTGTACCGGCCATTGTAGCATGTTTGCAGCCCTGGATATAAGGGGCATGATGACTTGACGTCGTCCCCACCTTCCTCCGACTTAACGCCGGCAGTCTCCCATGAGTCCCCGCCATTACGCGCTGGCAACATAGGATAAGGGTTGCGCTCGTTGCGGGACTTAACCCAACATCTCACGACACGAGCTGACGACAGCCATGCACCACCTGTGATGAGTCCAAAAAGGAAGCCATATCTCTATGGCGATACTCAACATGTCAAACCCAGGTAAGGTTCTTCGCGTTGCCTCGAATTAAGCAACATGCTCCGCCGCTTGTGCGGGCCCCCGTCAATTCCTTTGAGTTTTAGCCTTGCGGCCGTACTCCCCAGGCGGGGCACTTAATGCGTTAGCTACGGTACGGATTCCGTTGAAAAGAACCCACACCTAGTGCCCAACGTTTACGGCGTGGACTACCAGGGTATCTAATCCTGTTCGCTCCCCACGCTTTCGCTCCTCAGCGTCAGTACCGGCCCAGAGTGCTGCCTTCGCTAATCGGTGTTCCTCCTGATATCTGCGCATTTCACCGCTACACCAGGAATTCCACACTCCTCTACCGGACTCTAGTCATGGCAGTATCGAGTGGCGTCTCAGGGTTGAGCCCTGAGTTTTCACACCCGACTTACCGAACCGCCTACGAGCCCTTTACGCCCAATGAATCCGGACAACGCTTGCGCCCTACGTATTACCGCGGCTGCTGGCACGTAGTTGGCCGGCGCTTCTTCTGCAGGTACCGTCAATTTCGTCCCTGCTGAAAGGGGTTTACGACCCGAAGGCCTTCTTCCCCCACGCGGCGTTACTGCGTCAGGCTTTCGCCCATTGCGCAAGATTCCCCACTGCTGCCCCCCGTAGGAGTCTGGGCCGTGTCTCAGTCCCAATGTGGCTGATCGTCCTCTCAGACCAGCTACCCGTCGATGCCTTGGTGAGCTATTACCTCACCAACAAGCTGATAGGCCGCGAGACCCTCCCGGAGCGCCGGAACATTTACTGAAAGCGCCATGTGGTGCTTTCAGGATATTGGGCATTAATCCAGGTTTCCCTGGGCTATTCCCATCTCCGGGGCAGGTTCCTCACGTGTTACTCACCCGTTCGCCACTCTCCCATTGAGACCGAAGTCTCGGGATCGTTCGACTTGCATGTGTTAAGTACGCCGCCAGCGTTCGTCCTGAGCCAGGATCAAACTCTCCATCGAGACCTTGCTGGTAGTCAAGCCACCGAAGCGGTTTAACTGATCAGCACGATCAAAAGAGCCTTTGCTATTCAGAGAGGGAAAAAACCCTCCGCTACAGCAACTGGCTGGAATTGTGCAACGCCACGGAATCGATGAGATCGATCGATGACGCTGCATTAAAACGTTTGCGCCATCCGGCTGCAGATGCAGTCGATGACGCGATTTAGTGGTTCGACCAGCGACTACTGCATTTGCAAGTAGTTGCCGATCGCCCGCACTGGCGTTTATCGTCCTCTGTTCTGTTGTCAAGAAGCGCTGCGTTATCGCAGCGGTGCACGTTGCCGTCGGCGTTTTAAAACCGTCGTGCACCGGAGGCACCTGCCTCCCGTAGCGGCAACTGCAAAGCAGTCAACCGCTGTTAAGAGGAGTGCTGATACTAGAGGATTGGCGAGGCCATCGCAACCTATTCTCGCAACAGGGGGCGTCATCGGTAACGCACCGGGCAGTTAACAAGTTTGCTAGCCAAGCTGGTTGCACTATTTGCTCACCCATTGACCCAACTGGCAGCCAGCTAAACGGTTACTACGTGCCAGGTCTTCTTGCCGCGGCGCAACAGAACGAAGCTGTCGTGCAACACGTCCGCGGTTTCGATCGTGCGCTCGGTGTCGGTCACGCGCTCACCATTTACATAGATGCCGCCCTCGGAGATCGCGCGGCGTGCATCTCCCTTGCTCTTTGCTAGCTCGGTGCCAGCCAGCACGTCGATTAGCTGCGCTCCAACACCGGCGAGCTCGCTGGTCGGTACTTCTTTTGCCACGAAGCTGAGCGCTTGGGCTGACACCTCACGCACGTCGATCTGAGACCCAAACAACATCTCCGCGGCTTGCGAAGCGGCTTGCGCGTTCTGTTCTCCGTGAACCAATGTGGTCAGCTCATCTGCCAGGCGGCGTTGCCCCAAGCGGCGAGACGGATCGGCCATGTGCCCGCGCGCAATCTCAGCAATCTCACTCAGGCTCAAAAATGTCAGCTTCGCCAGTAGCGGTTCCACCTCGTTGTCTGCCACTCCTATCCAGGCCTGATGAAACCGGTACGGACTCATGTGATCGGAACTGAGCCAGATGGTTTCACCGCCTGCGGTCTTGCCGTACTTGGTTCCATCCGAGCGGGTCAGCAGAGGCCATGTCAAAGCGTGCGCCTGACGACCGAGTCGCCGGCGGATTAGATCAACTCCCAGCACCACGTTGCCCCACTGATCGGAGCCGCCCACCTGAAGCTCGCATTCTGCGTTTTCGGCTAGCCACAAGAAGTCGTATGCCTGCAACAGCATGTAGCTGAACTCGGTATACGACAGCCCCTCGCCCTCCGACATTCGCGACCGCACCGCTTCCTTGCCCACCATCTGATTGACGGTCACGTGCTTGCCTACGTCGCGCAGAAACTCAAGCACACCAACGCCGACGGTCCATGCACGGTTGTCAAGCAGTTGGGCTGGCGCTTTGGGATCTTCAAAGTCCACAAACTGACGCAGCTGTGGAACGATGCCTTCCATGTTCTTAGCCAGGGTGTCATCGTCTAGCAACGATCGTTCGTCTGAACGCCCGCTGGGATCGCCGATCATTCCGGTAGCACCGCCCGCCACACAGATGGGTTTGTGTCCGGCCAACTGGAAGCGCCGCAGCATCAGCAGACCCATCAGATTCCCGACATGCAAGCTTGCTGCGGTCGGATCAAAGCCGCAATAAAGCGTGATCGGCCCTGCCGCTAGCCGTTGGGCAAAGGCATCACGATCGGTGGTGTCGCCAATTAGCCCGCGTGCCGTCAAGTCATCTAACAGATCCACGACGCACATTGTGCCGTGCTACCCAAGTCAAGCCGTGTTGCTGGCTAAAGTTGTCTCTACTAACTAGCGACAACTGACGAGCCGTTGTTGGCTTAGCGCTTGCGCGGCACCCACTGGAATCGCCGCAACGCAACGAGCGCTCCGAAAGCTCCCCAAGCGGCTATCACGAGCAGGTCTTGCCATGGCCATGTCACGCCTGTCACCGTCGGATTGAACCCCTCGCCTAACGCGTGCGCCACGTGCTTAATGGGGAAGACGTCTCCAATGAACGTGACAACAGCGGGGGAATCCTCAGTGGTCTGGAAGAACACGTCCGACACGAAATACAACGGCAGCACAAACATGTTGGTCACCGCTGGTGCCGCTGTTTCACTGCCGATGATGGTGCTCATCGCCAACGCGAGGGCGCTGAATGCCGGAGCAGCTATCAAGACCGTTAGCAGCAACACCGGCATAGCGGCCAGGCGCAAAGACACGTCATACACGATCCAGCCAACGCTGATTAGCAGTACCGACATAAACAACACGATCAGCAGGCCCGCTACCAATTCGCCGATGACATAAGTGCTGGGCCGTAGTGGTGAACCGCGCAGGCGCTTAAGTAGGCCATTCTCACGTCGGTAGACGTTTGCGATAGCGAGGTTCACCGTCGTGGCCGACACCAGGGCTAACGCCAGAATGCCTGGCACGTAGAACGTGGCAAGCCGAACAGGCTCATCGTCCCCATCGATGCGAATCATTTCGTTGCCGAAGATTGCGGTGAAGATCAGCAGGAACAACAGTGGCAGCACGACCGTAAAGAAAGAAGCGGCCGGGTTACGCCTGAGCGCAAGCAGGTTGTAACGAGTCAGCGTGCCTAGTTGAGCCAGAGAGCTCGTGGTCGGTCTGGCCGGCTTAGCTAACTGGTCGGCCTGGTTAGCGACTGGGCTAGTCATGCCGTGGCCCTGTAGTGGCTGCTGAATTATTACTAGTGCGTTCAATCAGCGCCAGATAGCTTTGTTCAAGGTCGGGTGGTTCAACAGCCAGCGTCTTAGCAATGGCATCGCTGTTTGGCAAAGCCAGCAGCTCTCGCAATACCTCCGCAATGTTGTCGGTCAAGACCTGCGTGCGATCGCCGTCTGGCGTGTGAATCGTCGCCCCTGATTTACCCGCCACTGAATTACCTGCCGTCAGGGTTGCACCCCAACTGATCCTCGTCTGCAGTCCGGCTTGTTTCACTATCTCATTAGGTGTGCCGCCGCCAACTATGCGCCCTTCAGCGATGATCGCTATGCGGTCCGCCAGGTGCTGTGCCTCATCCATGTAGTGAGTGGTCAGCAGCACTGTCATGCCGAGGTTTCGCAGGTCGCTGATCATCTCCCAGGCCGTGTGCCGTGCGCCAGGGTCAAACCCGGTAGTGGGCTCATCTAAAAACACGAGCTCGGGGTTGCCCACCAGTGCCATCGCTACGTCCAAGCGACGCTTCTCACCGCCTGACAACTTGGTGGTGCGAGTTTCTTGAACCTTCGTAAGCCCGACTAACTCCACCAACTCATCAACCGGACGTGGGTTGCTGTAGTAACTGGCGAACAGCTTTATGAATTCAGCCGCCGTCAGATCACCATCGGGTGCGGACTCTTGCAACACGATGCCGATGCGATCGCGCCAGGCGCGACCAGCGTGCTGAGGGTCAACGCCTAACACCGACACGCGACCAGCTGCGGGCTTTATGTATCCCTCCAAGACTTCGAGAGCGCTGGTTTTGCCAGCGCCGTTAGGTCCTAAGAAGGCCAGAATCTCACCGGCTTGAACCTGCAGATCGATGCCTTTGACGGCTTCAACATCGCCGTAGCGCACCACTAAGCCTTCGACATCAATCGCCAGCCCTGGGTTGTTGGGCGCTTGCCTAACAGGCACAGACTCCACAGTCGCTATCGATCGGCCGGAGCGACGCCATCGACTGAGCGGTAACGCTCAGGATGAAGTACATGATGTCGCACGGTGGCGAAATAAAACAACACTGCCAGCGGACCGATCAGCACTATCAGCAGGATCCAGTTGCGGCGGCGATAGCCCGCTTGTGCGAAGCGTTCGGCGCCAACGCTTAGCACCGCAACGATGCCAGCGATGGAGATAACCGCTGCTATGGAGATGAGAACCCACAAAGCTGTTCCGGCAACCATTGCCTACAGATTACCGAGCTCACAGATTACTGAGCTTAAAAATTACTGGGCCCGCGAATTACGGTCGGACCAGCGCAAAGCCATAGCGCGCGAGGCGCAACGTGCTTGCGTCAAGATCCAAAGCCGCTTCCCCAAGGTCGTTCTCGCCAACCCAGCGCAGCTGTTCGGATTCATGATTACCGCTCACCGCCGCATCGCTTGGTGCCTGAACCACATAGCGAACATCCAAGTGGAGCGGACCTAGCGGGCCATCGTCGCCTTGGCTAGCTCTGTCAGCCTGGCTAGCCCGGTTAGCCAATCGGATATCCCTAAACACGTGCACGTCGATGTCGACCGGATCTCTGCTGACCTTCAATCCCACTATTCCGGTTTCCTCTTCGCACTCACGCAACGCCACGGCCGCCAGACAAGCATCACCGTCGGCATGTCCGCCCGGCTGTAGCCATCGGCCAGCTTTTGCGTGCAACAGCACAAGGCCCGCATCGCAGCGGTGATTTACCACCCATGCCGAAGCCGTGAAATGGCCAGCCACGCAGCTCCTATACAGGGCATCGCTGTGCTGGGCTGCAAACCGCAGAACCTGGTCACGTGCGCTTAGTTGCGCCTCATCTTGCGGGGTGAATTCCTCGACAACCCCAACGGCATCTACTAACGACGCCGACGGCTGTAACCGCTCGTCCCCCGCCGACAGCCAGTGCGTTTTATCTAACGACTGGAAGGCTTTAGCCACTAGAAGGCCTTAGCTACTGCGCCCTTCAGACGAGCTAGCTGTTCGGCCCCAGCCAGCGGGCCACCCCCGCCTGGACTATTTCTGCGACGATATGCCTCACCGGGAGCCAATAAGGCTGCAGCCTCAGGCCCTAGCTCGGAATGCGCCGACACCATCTCAACGAACCTTGCGGCGTTGGCCTCATGCCCAGAACCACTTGGCTCAGAATCACTCCCGTCGTCACCGGCTAGTGCCTCGCGCACCAATCCGGCCACCAGCTCGTGAGCCTGACGAAATGCCATGCCTTGCATCGTTAGCCATTCAGCCAAATCGGTGGTCGCCGCAAATGGCGTGTCGGCAGCTTTAGCCATTGCCTTCGCATCAAATTCGGCCGTAGCCAGCAACCCCGCTAAAGCCGGCATCACCAAGCAAGCCGTGTCGCAGGCGTCAAACAACAGCTCCTTGTCTTCTTGCAGGTCCTTGTTGTATGCCAGCGGCAAGCCCTTAAGCATCGCCAACAAACCAGTCAGATGGCCGATCAAACGGCCCGACTTCGCCCTGGCCAGCTCGGCTACATCTGGGTTCTTCTTCTGCGGCATCATCGAGGAGCCAGTCGAAAAGGCGTCGCTTAGCTTCATAAAACCAAACTCTGCGCTCGACCACAGCACCACCTCTTCCCCCATACGTGAGAGGTGTACTCCCAACATCGCCAAGGCGTAAAGCAGATCTGCTACAAAGTCTCGATCGGAGATGGCGTCTAAAGAGTTTTCAAAAACCGCCGAAAACCCGAGATCGGCAGCCGATATTTCTGGCTCGAGCGGCAGCGTTGTGCCCGCGAGTGCTCCCGCCCCAAGCGGAGAAACGTCAGCGGCTTGTCGAGCTGCGGCCAGACGTTGCGCATCACGCAACAACATCCAACACCAGGCAGACAAATGATGCGACAACCCCACCGGCTGTGCCTGCTGCAGGTGGGTGTAACCCGGCAGATAAACGTCGTTTGCCAAGGCCTGCTCGGCGAGCTCAACAATGGTGTTAATCAGTCGGCTCAGTTCCGCGCTGAGTACATCAATCTCGGTGCGGCACCACAGCCTGAGATCGGTGACTACCTGATCGTTGCGGCTACGGCCCGTGTGCAATTTGGCGGCAGCGGCGCATAGCTCAGTAGCTCGACGCTCCACTGCAGTGTGAATGTCTTCGTCGCTGGGGGCAACCTCAAAGGTGCCGTTGCTTAGCTCTTGCGCCACGGCATCTAGGGCGGCAAGTATTTCGCTGCTCTCGGCCGAGCTCAGCAATTTGACCGAAGCCAGCATGCGCACGTGCGCCTTTGAGGCCTCGATGTCTTGCTCATACATGCGAGAGTCGAACGGATAGGAGTCGTTCAGTTTTCTCAACGCCTGCGCTGGCTCTTGTGCGAAGCGTGCATGCCACAACGTCTGGCTCGTTTCTGAAGCCTCTGGCTTGGCACTGCCAGGGTCGGACTGTTCTCTAGTCATGCGCTTTGCCGTTCAAAACTTCAATGCCCACCAGGTTGGCAAACATCTCAGCTAGATCTGCGCCCCCAACAGCTTCGTCTGCAATGACCACAATCGAGTCGTCACCGGCCACAGTGCCGATCACGGAATCCAGGTCGCTGCGATCGATGGCCGAAGCCACCACGTGGGCGGAACCGGGTGGAGTTGACAGCACAACGATGTTCTGAGAGCAACCCACCTTGACTACCCACTCGCTACAAACACGACGCAGGATGTCTGGCGGCACGGAGCGCTGCGTAGATAGATCTGGTATCGCATACAACTGATTGCCACCGGTGCGGATCTTGATCGCTCCTAGCTCGGCCAGGTCGCGGCTGATCGTCACCTGACTGAGCTGAAAGCCCTCTTGAGCCATCAGCTCACGCAGCTGCTTCTGGCTACCGATTGCCGTCTTGGCTAGCAGCTGCTCTATGTGATGTTGGCGTTGAACTTTGGAGCTCACGAGCTTGGCCCTGTCTCTGTTGATTGGGTTACCGGCTGAGTTATCGGCTGGGTTTGCGCTGGCAGCCACTTTGTAGCAAGCAGCGCAAGCAGTCCGCGAGCGGCGTGCATGCGATTTTCGGCCTGTTGCCAAACAACACTGCTAGCGCCTTCAAGCACCTCGTTGCTTACTTCCTCGCCGCGATGCGCAGGCAAGCAGTGCATAAATACACAGTCGTCGCGCGCATGCGACATCAACTCTTCGTCAACGCGGTAGCTCTCAAAGTCGGTCGCCCTTTGAGCGGCCTCTTTCTCCTGGCCCATTGAGGTCCAGACGTCTGTGTAAACGGCATGCGCTCCGGTTACTGCTTCCACCGGATCTTCCGTTACGACTACCTGCGTGCCCGCACCAGGTACCTGCGCGTCCGCACCAGGTACCTGTGTGCCTGCGGCAGATGCTCGCTCCAGGTCGGCCGGATTGGGGGCGTACCTAGCGGGCGTCGCTATCACGCTCTCAATGCCAAGCATGGCGCAGCCGATTGCCAGTGAACGCCAAACGTTGTTGGCGTCACCAATAAACGCGACTCTCAGTGGCGTATTGGCGGTGCTGCCTATCAAACCGGGGCTTGCCGAGTCTGGCCCTGTCGAGCCTGGGTAACCAAAGTGCTCAACGATCGTCAGCAGGTCTGCCAACGCCTGCATCGGATGTGCCTGGTCTGACAACAAGTTGATCACCGGCACGACGTTGCAAGCAGCCATGCGCTTCAAAGACGAGTGATCAACCACACGCGCTGCTACCAGCGCGTGGTATCCAGCCAGTGCTCTAATCACATCCTCGGCGGATTCGCGCGTGCCAATGCCTACCTCTTCACCACTGATGTAGATCGGATGGCCACCCAACTGGATTACCGCCATCTCCATGGAATTGCGCGTTCGGTTAGAAGCCTTTTCAAACACCAGCGCCACGCCCTTACCGGCAAGCGGCAGGCAGTCGGTCCCAACGGTTATATCGGTCTTGCTTTCTTGTGCATGATCCAACACAGCGCGTAGCTCAACGGTGCTCAGATCGTCCACCTCAAGGAAGTGGCGCATCGTTACTTGTTCTCCTGCGCGCTAGCTAGCTCACTTAACACGGCTGCAATGATTCCAATACCTTCGGCAATTTCTTCGGAGCTAATCGTCAGAGGTGGCGCAAAACGCAATGCGGTTGGCGAGATCCCATTCACCACCAGTCCGGCCTTGAGACAAGCCGCAGCCACCTCCGGACCTGTTGCCGGCACCTTTTCGGGGTCTAGCTCCGCTGCTAGCAACAGGCCCATGCCACGTGTGCTTGACACAAACGGCAAGGCCTCGAGTGCGGCGGTTAGTTCTGCCCCGCGCTCTTGCGCCAACTTTGGAGCGTCAATGGCTTCCATGGTTTGCAGCACCGCTCGGCCAGCCGACGCTGCTAAAGGCTGACCACCGAAGGTCGTGGCGTGGTCTCCGGGACTAAACGCTGCGGCCACGTGGCGCTTAGCCCACACCGCTCCGATCGGCACTCCGTTACCCAACGCTTTAGCCATAGTGACTACATCTGGACGGGCATCGTTGGTGCCAGCCCCAGGCTCGTTGCCGTCAACACTGAAATAGTGCTGCCAGGCAAACCACTTGCCAGTGCGTGCAAATCCGGTTTGGACTTCATCAAAAATCAGCAGCAGGTCTCGTTCATCGCAGATCTCACGCACCTGTTGCAGATATTCAGGATCAGCCACATTGACGCCACCTTCACCCTGGCAAACCTCCAGCAAGACCGCCGCACAAGACGGATCTAAGGCCGCCTTCAAAGCCTCCGCATCGTTGTAAGGCACATGACGGAAGCCTTCCGGCAAAGGCTGAAATATCTCATGCTTCTCGGGCTGACCGGTGGCGTGCAGCGTCGCCAGCGTGCGGCCATGGAACGAACGCAGAGCGCTGACCACTACATAGCGCCCGTGGCCGCCATATTTCCGGGCCAGCTTGATAGCGCACTCCAAAGACTCAGCACCACTATTGCAAAAGAACACCTGTCCGCCGCCGCCTTGCAAACGGTTGATGGTTTGGGCGAGTTCGGTTTGCGGTTCGGTCGCAAACAGGTTCGACACGTGCAACAACGTGTTGGCTTGCTCGGCGATTGCCGCTGCCACCGCAGGATGAGCGTGACCCAAAGAAGTCACAGCTAACCCAGACAAAAAGTCCAAATAGACGTTGCCATCGTTGTCCCAAAGCTGAGTGCCGCTGCCACGCACAAACTGCACCGACGGAGGTCCGTAGGTGGGCATCAGCGGACAGTGCTCCACGTCAGCAGGTGCATGCATCGCAACCGCGTGCGTGTCGGTTGTGGAACCAGAAGTAGTAGAGGTAGTAGTCATATTCAAATCTTTCAAAGATGGTGGTTACTGGTGGTAGGTATCACTGGTAGGTATCACTGGTAGGTATCGCTGATGGCTATCACTGGGTTTAGATCGCTTCGTTGGTGATCATCGTGCCGACCCCGGCATCGGTAAACAGCTCAATAAGAGCCGCATGCGGAACTCGTCCGTCAAGCAGATGCGCACGACCGACCCCATTGCCAAGCGCATAAACGCAGGCGTCAATCTTGGGAATCATCCCGCCCGCTAGCTCACCGTTGGCTAAGCGCTGTGAAAGTTCAGAAGCGGTCGTGTGGCTGATAAGAGAGTCTTGATCGTCTAGGTCTTGGTACAGCCCGGCCACATCGGTGAGATAGAGCAGCTTCTCTGCAGAGAGTTCTGCCGCGATTGCCGCCGCCGCGGTATCGGCGTTGATGTTGTACGCCTGCCCGCTGATGTCTGAACCGATGGTTGAAACAACCGGGATCATTCCGGCCGACATCAAGCTCAGTAACAACGCCGGATCTATCCCCGCCACGTCTCCCACAAATCCCAGAGCCGGATCTCTTTGAACCGCCGTGATCAAACGCGCATCGGCACCGCTGACTCCGACAGCTTTTGAGCCATGCACGTTGATGCTGCGAACTATGTCGCTGTTGACCTTTCCCGCTAGCACCATCTGCGCTATCTCAAGCGTCTCGGCATCGGTCACACGCAGACCGTTGTTGAACTCAGGCTTTTTGCCAAGTCGTTTCATCATGTCGGCAATCTGCGGACCGCCTCCGTGAACCAACACAAGATGAATGCCCAGCGTCGACAGCAGCACTGCATCTGCTGCGAAGACGTCCGCCAAGGCCGGATCGGTCATGGCACTACCGCCGAGCTTGACTACGACTGTTGCGCCACGCCAACGGTGGACATACGGCTCGATCTCTTCGGCCTGTGTTTGTCCGAGCACTGGTTCCAGCACGCGGCTGAGTTCAGCAACTCCCGGTTTAGTAGCAGCGGGCCCGACTGTATTCGCAGTAGCAACGTGCTTAGTAGCAACGGGCTGCGCCGTGTTAGCCGACGAGGTTTGGGCTTGTAGCGCATTCATGGCATGAGCCCGCTAACGGGTAGGCCCTGTGTCTCTGGCAATCCCAGCGCCAGATTGGCGCATTGAATTGCGTTACCAGCCGCCCCCTTCACCAGATTGTCAATGGCACATAACACCACCAACCAGCCGGTTCGCTCATCGAAGCGTGCAGTTAGGTGGGCCGTGTTGGCGCCCGCTGTGGCCTTGGTGTGCGGCGTGGATTCGGTCACCACCACGAACGGCTCAGACCCATAGGCCTCATGCAAAACGCGCAGTGCTTGTCCACCAGATGCTTGCCCACCGGAAGCCTGTCCACCGGAAGCCGAGCTAGTAGCCGTCGCCCAACTGTCCGCAACAGCGGTAGTTGGTCGGGCGTAGCAGGTCGCCAAGATACCGCGCACCATGGGAGCAAGGTGCGGCGTAAACATCACATCACAGCCAAGCTCTTGTTCTATTTCGGGCGTGTGCCTGTGCCCCTCTAACCCGTATGCGCTGAAGTTCTCATCAACCGCAGCAAACGTGGTGTTCGCCTTTGGAGCTCTGCCCGCACCGCTCACCCCTGAAGCCGCATCCACGATGATGCCTGTGCTTTCAACCAAGCCCCTCTTCACGAAAGGAGCCAGCGCTAGGACTGCCGCGGTCGGATAACAACCGGGGACGGCCACAGCCTTGGCGCCACGCAACTCATCACGATGCAGCTCAGGCAAGCCGTAAACGAACTCGCTCAGCAAATCGGGTTGCGCGTGCTCGGTTCCGTACCAGCGCGGATACAGCGATGCGTCCCTCAATCTGAAATCTGAACCCAGGTCAACTATGCAGCCAACACGGCCAAATAAATCTGTCACCACAGGCTGGCTTGCCATATGAGGCAGTCCCAAAAAGACAACATCAAGCTCCGCCAGCTTCTCAGCGTCGTAAGCCTCATAGGTCATATCGCCGTAGACGGGCATCAAGCTGGGATAGAGCTCTGCCACTGGCGTGCCCGCTTGGGTATCTCCGGTTACTACCTGAAGATCCAGATCCGGGTGCCCGGCCAGCAGACGCATCAACTCGGCTCCAGCGAAACCCGAAGCACCTACAACGCCCGTTCTTAGTTCACCCATCGTGTGCCAAGCTGGAGCTCGAGCTATGGCAGCGCAACTCGATCCGCCTACAACGCCCGTTCTTAGTTCACCCATCGTGTGCCTCCCTGCGACCTGGCTCTCCGCTAGACCTCAAGGCCATTACCTCAAGGCCTCAAGCCCGTTTATGGAGCTCATTTACGAACTCAATAGCTCTAACCCAGGGCGATGTTAACAAGTATTCACCAAAATGGCAACTTATTCATTTACGTGAATAACTAAACCCGCAGATAGGTGCTGCTGCCGGTGCTTGCTAGGCTCACAAATTCCTTGGGCCAACGAAGTCCCGCTTAACGCCAAGACAACCAGCGCAAATAGTTGCGCTGATGCCTCACGTGCCAAGCTCTGCGGAACTCCTATGACCGACTCATTGACATCACCGGCCTCTCAGGCCTTGCTGACGACGACGCAACATGGTCCTCCCCCGGCGATCGGTCTGTACGACCCACGCTTTGAGCACGACTCCTGTGGTGTGGGATTTGTGGCAGAAATGTCAGGTCGGGCTTCACATCAGATCGTTCAAAACGGTCTGCAGTGCTTGCTCAACCTTGATCACCGTGGTGCCACTGGTGCTGAAGCCAACGTGGGAGACGGCGCCGGAATCCTGTTGCAGCTGTCAGACGAGTTCTTCCGAGCCGTCTGCGATTTTCCGCTGCCACCCGCCGGTCATTACGCCACCGGTATTGCCTTCTTGCCGCGCGACGATCCCGACAGAGCCACTGAAGCCATCGAAAAACTGATCGCCAACGAAAACCTCACTTTGCTGGGCTGGCGTGAGGTGCCCACCAACCCGAGCTCGTTGGGCACTTTCGCCACCAACCCGATGCCAGCTTTTCGCATGCTGTTCGTAGCCGGAGAAACCGGCGAAAAAGGCCAGATATCCGGGCTTGAGCTTGAACGCCGTGTGTTTGTGCTGCGCAAGCGCATCGAATATGAGATCGAAGACGACATTTTCTTCCCGTCGCTGTCGTGTCGCACCATCGTCTACAAAGGGATGCTCACTTGTGAGCAACTACCCCAGTTCTTTACCGACCTCACCGATGAGCGTTTGACATCCGCCATTGCATTAGTGCATTCACGCTTTAGCACCAACACTTTCCCGTCCTGGCGGTTAGCGCATCCCTATCGCATGCTTGCGCACAACGGTGAGATCAACACGGTTACTGGAAACCGCAACTGGCTGCTCGCCCGACAAGGACGCCTGGCTAGCTCACTATTTGGCGACTCACTAAGCAAGACCTTTCCCATCGTAGCCGCAGATGAGTCCGATTCCGCCAGCTTTGACAACGTCTTAGAGCTGCTAAATCTCAGCGGTCGCAGCCTGCCTCACGCCATTTTGATGATGATCCCTGAAGCCTGGGAAAACCACCAGCAAATGGACGACGCAGTACGAAACTTCTACCAATTCAATTCGTGCCTGATGGAGCCGTGGGACGGTCCGGCTTCGATCGCCTTTACCGACGGCACGGTGGTAGGCGCAGTGCTTGATCGCAACGGATTGCGCCCCTCGCGTTACTGGGTAACAGACGACGGACTCGTTGTGATGGCGTCCGAAGTAGGCGTGCTGGATATCGACCCAGCCAAGATCGTCAGCAAAGGTCGCCTCCAGCCTGGCCGCATGTTCTTAGTGGACACCAGCCAAGGCCGCATAGTTGAAGACCATGAAATCAAGTCGGAGCTAGCCGCGCAGCATCCTTACAGCGACTGGCTATATGAAGGCCTACAACATTTAGAAGACCTACCTCCGCGCCTTTCGCTAACGCCCCAAGAAGGCAGCGTGCAGAAGTCTCAACGCACCTTCGGCTACACCACTGAAGACTTGCGGCTGCTGCTGGCACCGATGGCACGCACCGGTTATGAGCCCATTGGCTCAATGGGCTCAGATACTCCCATAGCCGCCCTGTCGAGCCGACCGCGCATGTTGTTTGATTACTTCAGCCAGCTTTTTGCTCAGGTCACCAACCCGCCGCTTGACGCCATTCGCGAAGAGCTAGTTACATCCACCACGTCGATGATCGGCCCCGAGGCAAACCTGCTTGAGCCTGACGCTGATTCGTGCCAGCAAATCGTGCTGCCCTATCCAGTGCTGTCCAATGAAGACCTGGCAAAGATCCTCTACGTAAACGAAGACGGCGACAAACCACAGTTTGAAACCTTTGCCATCGACGGCCTCTATCCGGTGGCCGAGGGTGGTGCTGGCATGGCTGCGGCACTTGCAAGCATCTGCGAAAGGGTCAGCGCCGCAATCGATGATGGAGCCAGCGTGATCGTGTTGTCTGATCGCTACAGCAATGCCGATCTGGCACCTATTCCTTCGCTGTTGCTAGTAGCAGCCGTACATCACCATCTGGTGCGCACCTTCAAGCGCACACACGTTGGTCTAATCGCCGAATGCGGCGATGCGCGCGAGACTCACCACATTGCGTTGCTACTCGGATATGGCGCGGCCGCCGTCAATCCCTACATCGCATTCGAAACACTGGACGACATGGTGCGCCGCGGCGCCATTACCGACGTCGATGCCCGTACCGCCCGGCGCAACTACTTAAAGGCTTGCTCCACGGGCGTTTTGAAAATCATGTCCAAGATGGGTATTTCGACCGTCGCCAGCTATGTCGGAGCTCAGATATTCGAAGCCATCGGCCTAAGCCAAGACGTGATCGACCGCTACTTCACCGGCACCACTTCCAAGCTCGGTGGCATTGGCCTTGACATGCTGGCCGAAGAAGTGGCTAACAGACATCGTTACGCCTACCTAAGCAACCCCACCGAAATAGCGCACCGTGACCTCTGGGCTGGTGGTGAGTACCAGTGGCGCAGAGAAGGTGAATATCACCTGTTCAATCCTGAGACCGTCTACAAGCTGCAGCACGCTGCTCGGCAGGGGCGTTACGACATCTTCAAGGAATACACAAAGCTGGTTGACGACCAATCAGAGCAGCTCGCAACCCTGCGCGGCCTGTTGTCGTTCAAGGCTTACCCGCCCGATCCCGCTAACAACGGCACAGCTGGCAACAGCACAGCCAGCAACGCCCCGATCCCGCTGGATGAAGTCGAACCGGTCAGCGAAATCGTTAAGCGCTTCTCCACCGGTGCCATGAGCTACGGCTCCATCTCCGCCGAAGCACACGAAACGTTGGCGATAGCAATGAATCGCATCGGCGGCAAATCCAACACCGGTGAAGGCGGAGAAGACGCCGACCGGTTTGTTCCTGACGCCAATGGAGATCTGCGTCGTTCAGCCATAAAGCAAGTGGCGTCCGGACGATTCGGGGTCACATCGGAATACCTAGTAAACGCAGACGACTTGCAAATCAAGATGGCCCAGGGCGCTAAGCCAGGCGAAGGCGGTCAGCTGCCCGGCCCGAAGGTATGGCCGTGGATCGCCCGCACCCGCCACTCAACTCCTGGCGTTGGCCTTATCTCTCCACCGCCTCATCACGACATCTACTCAATCGAAGACATCAAGCAGCTCATCCACGACCTCAAGAATTCAAACCCGGATGCCCGTGTGCACGTAAAGCTGGTGTCTGAGGTGGGAGTAGGCACCGTGGCTGCGGGCGTGTCAAAGGCCAAAGCAGACGTGGTGCTGATATCGGGACACGACGGCGGCACGGGTGCCTCGCCTTTGACTTCGCTTAAGCATGCCGGTGCTCCGTGGGAGCTGGGTCTTGCCGAAACCCAGCAAACACTGCTGCTAAATGGCCTGCGCGATCGCATCGTGGTGCAGGTAGATGGGCAGATCAAGACAGGCCGCGACGTGGTAATAGCGGCGTTGCTTGGAGCAGAAGAGTTTGGCTTTGCAACCGCACCGTTGGTGGTTTCGGGCTGCATCATGATGCGTGTTTGCCACCTAGACACGTGCCCGGTGGGCATTGCCACTCAAAATGTTGAACTGCGGAGTCGCTACTCGGGTAAGCCCGAGTTTGTCGTCAACTTCTTTGAGTTCGTGGCGCAAGAAGTGCGCGAACTGTTAGCGCAACTGGGCTTTAAGACGTTTGCCGAGGCAATAGGACGCGTTGACCGCTTGGACATAAATCGGGCCATCAGCCACTGGAAGGCGGACGGCTTAGACCTAACTCCGTTGCTAGTTGAGCCCGAATCACCGTGGCCGCAAGATCGCTATTGCACCAAATCGCAAGATCACGGACTTGAAAACGCGCTCGATGTTGAGCTAATCCGTCAGGCTGCACCCGCTATCGAGCAGGGCACACCTGTGACTATCTCTTCGGCAATCCGCAACACCAACCGCACGGTTGGCACCTTGCTTGGTAACGCCGTCACCAAGGCTCACGGCGGCGCGGGTCTGCCAACCGACACCATTCAAATTGACCTAGAAGGCTCGGCCGGGCAAAGCTTCGGAGCCTTCATGCCCGCTGGCATCACACTGCGCTTGAAAGGCGACGCCAACGATTACGTCGGCAAGGGATTGTCTGGTGGAAAGCTAGTTCTGCGACCACCCGACAACACGCACCCAGACTTCGTGCCGCAGACCAGCATCATCGCTGGCAACGTGGCGCTTTACGGAGCCACAAGCGGGCAGGCCTTTATTCGTGGCACGGTCGGTGAGCGATTTTGTGTGCGTAACTCCGGCGCTATCGCGGTGGTAGAGGGCGTGGGTGACCATGGCTGCGAATACATGACCGGAGGCACAGTCGTGGTGCTCGGCGCTACCGGACGCAACTTTGGTGCGGGCATGTCGGGCGGAGCGGCATTCATCTTTGATCCTCAAGACATATTTCACCGCGGCCTAAACGGAGACATGGTTGACCTTGAGATGATCATCGATGACGCCGACGCTCGGATGCTGCGAGAGATCGTGCGCCAGCACGGCCATGAAACGGGTTCGCCCGTCGCAGAGAAGATTCTTTCTCGCTGGCATCAACAGGTGCATCACTTCGTAAAGGTGATGCCACAGGATTACAAGCGGGTGCAAGGGGCTGCGGCCTTAGCCGAGGAGCAAGGCACAAACCCTGAGACCGCCATCATGGCCGCGGCACACGGTTGATACAGATGATTTCGTACGGGGCTAATACCAATGGGTGACGCACGCGGCTTTATGAGGTTCAATCGCCAGCTGCCGACCAGGCGGCCGGTTCCGGTACGCCTGCGCGACTGGCGCGAGGTATATGAACCATTCGATTTCGGCGATCTGACCAGACAGGCCAGTCGCTGTATGGACTGTGGCGTGCCGTTCTGCAATGACGCCTGCCCGCTTGGCAACATCATCCCCGACTGGAACGACCTCGTCCATCGCAACCGCTGGTACGACGCCATCGAACGGCTTCACGCAACCAACAATTTTCCGGAATTCACCGGGCGGTTGTGCCCGGCACCGTGTGAGGGCGCGTGCGTGCTGGGTATCAACCAAGATCCGGTCACCATCAAGCAGATCGAAATGGAAATCATCGATCACGCCTGGGAACAAGGCTGGGTTGAACCGCTGCCACCAGCAGAATTAACGGGCCGCACCGTGGCAGTGATCGGTTCCGGTCCAGCCGGATTAGCGGCTGCTCAACAGCTCACGCGCGCGGGTCACACCGTGACCGTGTTTGAGCGGGACGACCGCCTGGGTGGCCTCTTGCGCTACGGCATCCCTGAGTTCAAAATGGAGAAGCGTCATCTCACCCGACGACTCGGTCAGATGCGAGCCGAGGGCACAAAATTTGAGACCGGCGTAAACATCGGTGTAGATCGCTCGGCCACCGAAATCACCGCTGAGTTTGACGCCGTGGTTCTGGCGGGCGGTGCAACACAAGCACGCGACTTGCCCATTCCTGGCCGTGAGTTAGACGGCGTTCACCAAGCCATGGAATATCTGGCGCTGTCAAACCGAGTGCAAGAGGGCGACATCGAACCGGGTGATCTAGAGATCACAGCCGCCGACAAGCCGGTGATCATTATCGGCGGAGGAGATACCGGTGCGGACTGTTTAGGCACCGCGCATCGTCAAGGCGCAACCGAAGTGCATCAGATCGAAATAATGCCGCGCCCACCAGAGGAGCGTGCCCAATCAAACCCTTGGCCGACCTACCCGATGATCTTTCGAACCTCTTTGGCGCACGAAGAGGGTGGCGATCGGATCTACTCCGTCAACACCGAGGCGTTTGTGGGCGACGAAGACGGAAACGTAACTGCTCTGCGAGCTCACAAGGTTGAGCTGATCGACGGCAAGTTTGAGAAAATGCCAGACACAGACTTTGAGCTTGAATGTGGCCTAGTGCTGCTGGCTATGGGCTTTACCGGACCAGAATCGGGCGGACTACTCGAGCAGCTTGGCGTTGATACTGATGAGCGCTCAAATGTCGCACGCGACGATAAGTACCGCACCAGCGTTGATGGAGTCTGGGTGTGCGGCGACATGGGTCGCGGCCAGAGCTTGATCGTTTGGGCTATTGCAGAGGGCAGAGCGTGCGCAGCGAGCGTGGATGCTGAGCTGATGGGATCGACAGCTTTGCCTGAGCCGATTCCAGCTAGCGCTCGCCCACTGGTCTAGTAGCAGGCCTGTCTTGCGGGTCCCGCGCAACGGGCCCACGATCAACACGGTCCCGGTCAACACGGTCCCTATCGACAGGGCCGCTGCCTACTGCGAGCTCAATAGCGCGCACACGTTTTAGCGTCCGCTCTCCCACCACACGATTGGTACGCATCAGGTCGGCCAGCAAACCCAGCATGAACAACTGCATGGCCATCAACAGTGCAACGGCTCCAACCACCAGCGACTGGATGTGCCCCTCACCGCCAGAGGTAATCACATACCAGCCGAAACGCGCGAACAGCACCAAGCCCACCAAAGCAAACAGAAACGCGGGCACCGAAAAAACCTTCAGCGGCTCATGCATGGCATATACCCGCGCAATCGTTCCGGCCGAGCGAGACACGTATTGCCGTTTTGAGCGAAACAATCTTGACGGGCGCACCGCAGGGTTTACCCCAACGCTCACGTCGGTTACAGCCAGATCGGTTTTGCCAGCCTGTATGACCGACTCCAAGGTGTAGCTAAACCGAGACACCACATTGGTGGTGAGAGCAGCCTCTCGGTTGTAGGCGCGAAACCCGGAGGTCACATCAGCTACGTCGGTATCAGACGCTTGGCGAACCACCCATGAACCGACGTGTTGCAGACGCTTTTTGAGCCAAGAAAATTCGGCGTGATTGTCGATGTCACGCGACCCGATAACCAGGTCGGCCTTGCCCTCCAATATCGGCTTGACCAGGCGATTGATATAGCTGGCTTGATACTGGTTGTCCGCGTCGGTGTTTACGACGACATCCGCACCTAGTCGTAGGGCTGCGTCTAGTCCGGTTGCGAATGCCACTGCCAAGCCTTTGTTGTTGGCCAGCTTCACGATGTGATCAACCCCGTTAGCTCGCGCCACGCTCGCTGTCTGGTCTGAAGAACCGTCATCCACCACTAGCCACAGCACTTCGTCAAAGCCCGGAACCGTGCGCGGCAAATCCGCCAAAGTGGCGGGCAGGGTTTCTTCCTCGTTAAAGCACGGGATCTGAATTACCAGCCGCATGACCGCATTCTGCCTGTAATCACCTCTGTATTGGTCGCTGTACCGGCTAGAACTGAACCCATGAGCAAATCAGATACCGCCAGCGCCGCTGCTACCTATGCGCTAGACGGCCATATAGCCACTATTACTTACAACAGGCCGGAAGCTCTCAACGCCATCAACGGCGACATGCGCCAATGCCTAAACGCCGCCTGGGAGGAGTTCTACAACGACCCTCAAGCGTGGGTAGCGATTCTCACCGGAGCGGGCCGCGCATTTTGCGCAGGCGCCGATCTGCGTGACTCAAAAGGCGGTTCGGCCGGAACCTGGCCTGGAACTTTCTTTGAGATACCAACCATTAACAGCTTTGAAAGCGGAATGGAGCTTTGGAAGCCCACCATCGCCGCGGTCAATGGCGCCTGCATCGGCTACGGGCTGACCGGTGCTTTGGCTACCGACTTTGTCATCGCGTCCGAGCGAGCCGTATTTGGAATGACTGAGGTAAAGATTGGTGTTCCCACCATCGTCGGAGCGATCCGGATGCCACCCAAACTGGGCTGGTCCAACGCAATGGAGCTGTTGCTAACCGGCGACAATATTGATGCCGAGCGCGCCAAAGAGATCGGCCTGGCTTGGAAGGTCGTGCCACACGAAGACCTGCTAGATGAAGTTCAGCAGCTGGCCGAGCGACTTTGTCAGGGTGCACCATTGGCGGTTCGAGCCGTCAAAGAGATGGCTTCTCGCAGCGCTCGCATGGGCTGGACCGAGGCGGTACGCATGGGTGAGAGCATCCGTCGACTAGTAGGGAGCAGCGAGGATGCTGCCGAAGGCATTAAGGCATTTAAGGAAAAACGGCCGCCAAACTGGTCTGGCAAATAAGGCCCGGGCAGTAAGGCCTGGGCAGCAACCAGCTAGGCAGCCAACACCAGTCGAGCCACCAGGTCGGTGCCGAACCCACTAAGAATCGCCAGATACAGCAGCCCTGTGGCAGACATCACGGCTGCGTATTGCGGCTCGGCCAGAGCGCGCTTCGCCACTTGCGCCAGCGCAATCGTTGTGATCGCGCAGGCCGCCCAGAACCAGCCCAACACCCCTCCATAGCCATCTTCTATCGATCCACTAAACACCGACAACATGCCTACCGGCACCAACAACGCAGCTACTTCTAACGGCCAGATTCGGTGCAGCCAGGCAATCAACTCCAGCAACGGCTCTCGCCTCATGCCAGGTTGCACCAGATACCAGTGGCCCAACAGCATCGCATCTGTCACCACTCCTAAAAAAGCAGTGCCTATTAACAAGCGCGCGACATGTAGCAAGGTAGGGCCGATGCCAGCGTCGTCGGCAAAGCCTTGGATAAGCGCTAGCACGGCCAGTCCTACCACGCCCACTAACGGCGGAATCGCATCGGCCAGCAGGTGTGTTTCGCTGGCCTGTTTTACTCGCCGCCACTGACGGTCTTGGCGATGCACCACTGATCCGATCAGCGCCCAAGCTGTGGCAACCATCACTAATGCCGCTGCAATTGCTGCCGTCGTCGTGGCGGCGTGGTTGATTGAGTCGCTAGCGCTAGCAGTGCTGGTGCCACTGGCGGCTTCGGTAATTCGATAGGGCCAGCGCAGCGCTGCTAATCCCGCGCCAAGAGCAATAACGCCAAAGCTGGATCGCAACAGCCAGCCATACCCCAGTCCCACCTCTCGCCGCCGTGCCGTGACCCACAAGAAGGCCAGCCCACCTACGGCCCATGCCAGCAGCACGGTCGCGGCGTCAAACGCCACGCCGCTACTCACAGGCCAACAGTTTCCAGGTCAGGTGTCGAGATGGCTACCGCGACCGCTCCTCTTTCTGCGTGATAACTGGAGCGAGTCAACGGACTTGATTCAACGTGATCGATACCTAGCTTGTGCCCGAGATCGCGCCAGTGTTCAAACACTGCCGGCTCAACCCAGCGAGCTACCGGCACATGTCGTTGTGTTGGGCGTAGGTATTGGCCGATGGTCACGATGTTTGTTCCGACTGCGGCTAGGTCGGCCAGCGTGGCATCGACCTCGTCGTCGGTCTCACCCATCCCAACTATCAGGCCCGACTTTGTGATCAGCCCCGACGCAGCTAGTCGCGCTAACACCGTCAGGCTGCGCGCGTAGCTAGCCGACGGACGTATAGCCCGTTGTAGGCGTGGCACGGTTTCGAGATTGTGGTTGGCTACACCCGGAGCAGCATCAATCACCGTTTGCAGATCTGTCAACGCTCCAGCGAAATCGGGAATCAGCACCTCTACCGTCGTCTCTTGGGCGGAGGCGCTGCGAATCGCACGAATGGTTGCGGCAAACGCCGCGGCACCCCCGTCGGATAGGTCGTCGCGTGCCACCGCGGTCACCACAACGTGCGACAGCCCCATCTCACCTACAGCGTTTGCTACGCGAGCTGGCTCTTCGGCGTCGAGTGGCTGCGGTTTGGCAGTGCCAACCAGACAGAAGCCGCAGGCGCGAGTGCAATCGGCACCGTTAATCATGAAGGTGGCGGTGCCAGCCCCCCAACATTCGTAGATGTTCGGGCAGCCGGCCTCTTCGCAGACCGTTACCAGATCGTTTCGCTGCATCACCGAACGAAGTCTCCGGTAGCCCGCGTTGAGATCCATGCGCGCCTTTAGCCAGCTGGGCTTTCGCTGGGTCAACTCCAGACCAGTGGTTACTCCGGCGCTAGCCAGCCGACCGAGGCTGCGCGCGGGCCTGACCCGCGCCGAACTACCCAACGCGGGCCTGACCCGCGCCGAACTACCCAACGCGGGCTTGATCTGTGCAGGACTGGATACTTCTGGGTTGCGTTGTTCGCTCTTCAGCCCGGCCGAGCCTTTATCGCTAGAGCCTGTTCCGACAAGATCGTCAGCAACACCACCGACTTGATCACCGGCAGGACCGTCAGCAACACCACTGGCAACTGGCAGACCGCTAAACACGCTCAGATCACCAAGCCAATGCTGGGTTGACACATCCATTCGCTCAAAAGCCGGCTGCTCCTGTTGCGACGTTCCAGCACCAAGCGATGCGCCAGCGCCAGGCGAGGTAGCAGCACCCGGCTGGGCTGCCCTTGCCTGGGCAGTACTTGATCGGGCAAAAGCCTCGACGCCGTGTTTGGCAACCGCATCCACTACCTCGGACATGCTTGCGTCCACGCCCTGATCAGCCAGCGATGTCACGTCAAACTCGGTGATTCCGCACGGCACGATGTGGTCGTACCAGCCAAGATCGGTGTTCACGTTGAGCGCAAACCCGTGCAGCGTGCGCCCACGTCGCAGCCGCACACCTATGGCCGCAATCTTGCGAGGGTGATCTCCCGCAGGGTCTACCCACACTCCGGGATAGCGCTCAAGCCTGCCGCAGCCCGGCAAACCGACATCGGCCAGCGCGTCGATAAGCAACCGCTCTAGCTTCCGCACATACGAGGCGGTTTCGGCCAAACCGCCCCCGCGTCTACCGGGCAGAGTCAAGATCGGGTAGCCGGTTAACTGTCCTGGGCCGTGATAGGTGAGGTCACCGCCGCGCTCTATTTGATGAAAATCCGCACCAACTTCAACAGGGTCCACCAACAGGTTCGTTAGATCGGCATTCGTGCCAGCGGTGTAAACGCTGTGGTGCTCTAGCAGCAGCAGGTAGTCGTCGGTTGCAACCTGCGACAAACGACGTTGCAGGTCAAGCGCTTCGCCATAGCGGACTCGGCCCAGCCAGCGGACCCGCAGCACTTAGAACTCGGCCGCCCAGTCGTGAGTTTCCAGCAGCTGCTTCACGCGCCCCAAGAAACCAGCCGCATAACCGCCGTCAAAGGCTCGGTGGTCCCAGCCCAGAGCCAGATGGCCTACCGAGTGAATGGCAATGCTCTCGTTACCGAACCGGTCGTTGACCACCACAGGTTTGCGAGTGACCCCATCGGTGGAGAGCACCGCTACCTGCGGTTGATTGATGATTGCCGCGGTCGTGTAAGTGCCAAACGAACCGTTGTTTGAAATAGTGAAAGTGCCGCCGCTGATGTCGTCGGGGCGCAGCTTGCGGCCGCGTGCGCGCTTAGCCAGATCGTTCATCGCTCTGGCGGCGCCTCGCAAGTTAAGAGTGTCAGTCTGACGCAACACCGGAACGATTAGCCCTGTGTGATCAAGATCAACCGCTACACCAATGTTCAGTAAACGATGAATCAGCAGCCCGGGCTCGGAGTCTTGTTCGACTACTGAAGCGTTTACGTTCGGCCATTCAGACAGAGCATCTGCCACTGCCAGGACAATGAACGGCAGATAGGTGAGGCTGAAGCCCTCATCTTTTTTCCAATGTTCACGTCTTTTTTGACGCTCCTGATCCACGTTTTCGTAATCAATTTCCATCACCGTCAGCACGTAGGCCGCAGTGGCCGTTGATTGCAGCATGCGGTCGGCGGTGAGTTTGCGAATTTTGCTGAAGGGCTCGAATCTGGTGTCGCCATTAGGCCAAGCCGTCGAACGATTTGACGTTTCGGTTCCGGGTCGAAGCACTTCGGCTGCTTGCACTAACGCCGCCGGGTCTGGCTTGGGTGGCCTAGCTCCACCGTTGCGATGTAGTTCGTCTATGGCGTTCAGCACATCGTCGCGACTGATGCGACCGCCAACGCCGGTGCCGGTTAGTTGGTCAACGCTGAGACCGTTTTCACGAATCAGTCGTCGAACAAGCGGCGAGAGCAGATGGCCGTCGGTTTCGGCGTTAGCTGCAGTGGCTGCAGGCGTGACGGCTGGAGTGGCGGCCGGTGCAGGTGGTGATTGAGAAGTAGAAGAAGTAGAGGCGGTGCCGTTAGCGCCAGCCTGCTGAGATTGTGTTGGTGCGGATGCGGGCGAGTTAGCCGGCGCCGGCGAATCCGCTGTTATTTCCACCATGGCGAGCACTGTTCCTACATCAACGGTTTCACCCTCGGGCACCTTGATCTCAGTCAGCACACCCGCCAGCGGAGAAGGCACCTCGCTGTCGACCTTTTCGGTTGATACCTCATAGATCACCTCGTCTATTTCGATGCGATCTCCAGGGCCCTTGAACCATTTGATGATCGTGCCCTCGGTTATGGCTTCACCTAGTTGCGGCAGAATCAGTTCAGTCGTTGGCATTTTCTCTGGCTTCCTGAATTTCTGGTTTGCCGAATCCCCAGGGCAATACTTCAACCACCAATACTTCAACCATGTAGCGGTCGGCCCGCTAGATCCAGCATCGCTTCGCCAAACAGCTCCGACAAGGTTGGATGAGGAGTGATAAACGCCGCCACTTCTTCGACCGTAGCTTCCCAATTGACCGCCAGATAGCCCTGCCCGAGCTGCTCGGTAACCCACGGCCCCATCATGTGCACACCGAGTATTCGCCCGGCACGGCCGGTGTCGGGTGTGCGTTGCGCCACGATCTTCACAAGGCCTTCGGTGGAGTTAACAATCATGGCTCGTGAATTGCCTGCAAAGCGATGCGTTGAGGTAACTACGTCATATCCCGCATCCTTGGCCGCCTGCTCGGTCAACCCTGCGAACGCCACTTCGGGATGGCAATAAATCGCCCACGGCACATTGATGTAGTCCACCGGAGGCGGATTTTCTCCCAGGATGTCTCGCACAACCACGATGGCCTCAGCAAATCCGACGTGCGCTAGTTGTGGAGTGTCGGTCAGATCTCCAATGGCATAGACACCTGGCACGCTCGTTCGACACATTTCGTCGATCTTCACATAGCCACGTTCGTCTACTTCAACGCCGCTCTCGTTTTCTCCCAGCACACCTGCTAGCTCGCCGAAAGGTTTGCGGCCCACACACACCGCCAGCACATCGACCGAAAGGTCTTCGATAGCCGAACTATCGGCTTTGCCTGCATCTTTGCCTGCGTTGTTGACTGGCTCGAAATGCACGGTCAAGCCTGAGCTATTGCCCTTTGCGCTGCCCTTTGTGTTTTTCTTGCTCGCCTGTGGGGTGTAACCGACCACTGAGCTTTTGGTGCGCACCTTGATGCCGCGTTTTTTGAACGATCGCCCAAGGGCCTTGGCGATATCTGGGTCAACCCCTGGGATTAGTTGATCCGCGTACTCCAGCACGGTTACCTCAGAGCCGAAGTCCGCCAGCATTGAAGCGAATTCACAGCCGATAGCGCCTCCACCAACGATCGCCACTCGCTCGGGCACCTCTTCTAGTTCCAGCACCTGGTCGGAGGTAATCACCCGCTCATAGTCGAGCTCTAAGCCAGGTATTGAGCGCGGTATCGATCCGGCTGCAAGCACCACGTGTTTACCGGTCAGGGTGGTGGCGCTATCTGAATCAGTGCCGTCTGAGTCGCCAGCGTCTGAGTCAGCGCCGCCTGAGTTAAGGCTTACGTGGACTGTTCGGTCCGCGCCCAGGCGGCCCGTTCCTTGCACCACTGTCACGCCGCTCGCTTTCAATAACCCGCTCAGACCTTTGTATAACTGATCGACAATGCGTTGTTTGCGCTCTTGCGCTATCCCTAAGTCAAAGCCCGTCTCGCTGACTTGCACTCCGAACTGATCGGCTTCGGCCACCGTTCTACGCACGGCCGCGGTCTCCAGCAGTTCCTTCGCAGGAATGCAGCCCCGGTGCAAGCAAGTGCCTCCCACCTTGTCGCGCTCAACCAACGCCACCGATAAACCAGCGCGGCCAGCTTGCAGGCTGGCCGCATAGCCAGCCGGGCCGCCGCCAATCACCACAAGGTCGTAGTGGCTGTCGCTCATTGCTGGATCAGGGTATGCCCAGAGTTGGGCACGGCCAAGCCTGGCCACAGACTTGGTAAGTCACAGCCAAGCCTGGCCACAGGCTTGGTAGGTAATAGCCAAGACCGGTCAACAGGCTTGGTAGGTAATAGCCAAGACCGGTCAACAGGCTTGGTAGGTAATAGCCAAGACCGGTCAACGAGCTTGGTAGGTAATAGTCAAGCCCAGGGCACTACTAGATCGCTACCAACACCTGAATAGCAAAAGCAACCAGGATCAACACGCCAGTTACCAGGGCAAGCCCGATTAGCAGCCTGGTGCTCACGCGGTCAAATCTACGCTGAGCTGCGATTACCTACCTGTACCTACCTGCACCGACTAGCAGCATTTATGAACGGCATCTACTAGTAGCAAACCATTGCCAGCGGCAATAGTTGCCTAGCCTTACCACCGTGAGGACGGAGCGCTTTGGTCAATGGGAGGGTCGCCTGACAGGACGCGAAGCGCTGTCTCAACCCACGCCTGCAGCTAGCCGTACTAACGGCAGTGGGACCGTCGCCAGTGTTTTAGCTGCAGTTACCGTTGCTGCGATGCTGCTCGCCTCATGCGGCGGTGCTACCAGCACTACCACGGCTGTTGCGGTAGAACCGGACGAAAGCAACACTCAACCGTCCCCTGCTAACGCATCAGCCAGCACACCGGCCAGCAAAGACACCACCACAACAAATACCGCGACTAGCGCGCAATTTGAGACCCGGCCTGAAATCTTGCAGCTAGCAAGACCCCTGTTGGACGGCACCATCTTTAACCCAGACGCAGTGGCTGGGAGCGACGTACTTCTCTGGTTCTGGGCACCATGGTGATCAAGTTGTCGAGCAGAAGCGTCTGCGGTCGCAGCGCTTAAATCCGAACACGGAGAGAGCCTCAATCTGATAGGGATTCCAGCCCGCGACAGCATTGAAGCCATGCAAGAGTTTGTGGATCGCTACGGCGTTAGCAACATCCCTCACATTCCAGACGACAACCTGGACATATGGAGGTCGTTGAATGTCGGATACCAACCGTGGTGGGCAGTCGTTCGCGCAGACGGAACCTGGGAATCTGGCCGCGGGTTCTTCCCAAACCGCGTCGTTGATGAAGCAATCGCTTCTTAACTTGCCGCCTTGTTTGCTTCTTCGGAGCCTGATTCTTGGCTGAGGTGTTCAAGCCCTACTAGTCGTAGCGCCACGCGCGTTTTATAGCGCGCATTCAGCTGCAGAAGCACTGCGGTAAACACCTCTATTGCCGTTGCGTTTGAGAGATTGCCGCAGTCCAGTGCGCGCGCACCCGGGATGCGGCCGATCATTTCCACCAGCTCAGAGGTAGCCGAACGTGAATCGCTGCAAATGAGAATGTCGCCGTGCAGCGGCTCGTTCAGGTCTCCCAGCTCAGTGGCTGGCACATGCTGCAGCGTGGCCGCTACGCGCGCTTCGGGAACGGTGGCTTGCACCGACGCGGCTACCGATCCGCGCGGTGGAATCAACGGCACAAACTCGCCATCCACTCGCTCCAAAGCATTTGACATAGTTATTACAACCTTGCCTTTGAGGTGTTCAGCGACGCTGCGAGCGGTGATGGCCGCAGCATCCCACGGAGTAGCGATCACTACTGTGTCCGCCGTTGCCACAGTCGCGTTGTCTGCTGGAACGATGTCAAGCTTGTGGTCTGGCCATTTAGACAAGATCTTGTCTACAACCTCCATTGAGCGGTACTTAGAACGCGAGCCCAAGATCACCGAATAGCCGACATCGGCTAGTCGAGCGGCCAATGCGGCACCGGCCGGTCCGGTTCCGCCAACAATGCCGACGTTGCCGGTTGGCGGTTGAGATGTGCTACTTGTTTCGTCTTGCATTTGTTTTGTTTTGCATACTGCCCGGCGATTCGTTACTCGTTCGTTACTCACGCATTGCTTGCTCGCTGCTTATTCGCACGCCCGAAGTGTTGCCGCAGTGTAAGCCAAGACGATGGTTAGCCGAATTAGGATCACCTGGCGAAAGCTAGCGCTGACATACCCGAAGCGTTAGCCATGATCGGAGTCGTTATATGGGACTGGTTGACGGAAAACGACTGCTGATTACCGGCGTTCTGACCGATGCATCGTTGGCATTTGAGGTAGCAAAGCTGGCTCAAGAAGAGGGGGCAGAGGTGCTTCTAACAGGCGCGGGACGCGCCCTTAGCCTCACCCAACGCACCGCTCGCAAGCTTCCGAAGCCTTGCGACGTGTTGCCTCTAGACGTAACTGTCCCGAGCGAAATCGAGGCTGTGCGAGATGAAATTCAGCAACGCTGGGGCAGCCTTGATGGCGTTTTGCACGCCATCGGCTTCGCTCCCGAATCATGTCTGGGCGGCAACTTTCTAAACGCCGAGTGGGACGATGTTGCCGTTGCGGTACATATATCCGCCTACAGCCTTAAGGCCTTGGCAGCGACCATGGCACCGTTGATGAAGAGCTCGGAACCAGGCGGAGTGGGTGGTTCGGTCGTGGGTCTCACCTTTGATGCCAGCGTGGCGTGGCCGGTGTATGACTGGATGGGCGTCGCCAAGGCGGCCTTCGAATCCGTGGCGCGCTATCTGGCTAAGTCGCTAGGTGAGAGCGGTATTCGCGTCAACCTGATATCGGCCGGACCCATCAAAACAATGGCAGCGAAGTCCATCCCGGGCTTCAGCGAGTTTGAACAAGCCTGGCAGGAGCGCAGTCCGCTGAATTGGGACATTAAAGACAGCCGCGCAGTTGCCCGCAGCACCTTGGCACTGCTTTCGGATTGGTTTCCGCAAACCACCGGCGAGATTATTCACGTTGATGGCGGTTACCACGCCATGGGGTCTTAACTCTGCGGCGACACCGTCAGCTGATCCATCAGATCGTCTAGCCGGATCACGCCACGGCTAACCCCGCCTTCGGTCACCAAAAGCAGATTCACGCGATTGGCTCGCATCGCCACCACAACCTGCGGCAACGAGGCTCTAGTGGTGATCTTGACTAGGTCTCGTAGGTGCTCGGTACCTAGCCCTGCTTCAGCCCCAGCGCTGTTTGTATTTTCGTTTGCCGTAACCAGGTCCGTACAGTGCACGAAGCCGCGCACATCAGAGCTATCACCGCCGTAAACCAACAAGCGGGTGGTATCAGCGTCAATGAACTGTCGGCCAACATCAGCCAGTGGCTGGCCAAGCTGCGCGGAGGCGGCTTGGCTAATAGGAGTCATCACCTCTGCCGCTGTGGTCGCTTGAAACTTCAGCGCAGCATTGACAAGAGCAGGAGCTTGGTCGTCAACCAACTCTGAGGCGGCCGATTCGCTCACCATCAGCGCGAACTGCGCTGGAGTAACCAGCTCGTTTATCTCGGATTTTGGATTCACCCGCATAGCCGCTAAGGCCGCATTAGCTAGCCACAGCAGTGCGCGAACAATTGGCCGTGCCACAACCAGATAAGCGGCCATAGGCCTAGCCAGTAGCAACAAAGTGCGCTCAGGTCCGATCAATGCCAGATTCTTAGGAACCATCTCACCTAGCACCATGTGAACCGCTGCCACCAAGCCCAGCGCCACGGCAAAACCGAGCGTATGTAGCACGCCGCTTGGCAACCCAACAATGCCTGACAAGCCATCTTCGATCAGCCCTGACACTGCCGGTTCTGCCAAACGGCCAACCGCCAGCGAGCACACGGTTATGCCAAGTTGGGCACCACCGAGCGTTGTCAAGACGTCGGACTGCATGCGTTTGGCGCGGCGAGCGGATTTATTCCCAAGCGCCGCTTGTGCGTCAATACGCGACCGTTGCCCGCCAATCAGGCCGAACTCAAGCGCAACAAATCCCCCGTTGAGGCAAATCAGCAGTACCGAGAAGATGATGGTCGCGGCAGTCATGCGAGGTCCTGCTCACTCGCAGGCTGCGAAGGGTGGCCAAGCAGTTTCACTTCTGGCTTCTCCGGCAATTTCTCCACCCTGACCTCCGCAACTCGCAGCTTGTCAAGGGCTACTACTTGAAATCGCCAGCCTTCCCAGTCAACCGATTCACCTGGCTGGGGAATATGGCCCGCGAGCGATAGCACGAACCCGGCCAAGGTTTCGTAGGGTCCGTCCGGTAACGACAAACCCAGTTGAACATGCTCGGACAGCTCCGGATCGGCCGTCTCCTGCTCAGCCGTTTCCTGAACAGGTGTTTGTTGCTTAGCTAGTTCCTGCGCGGCTAGCTCTTCAAGAATCTCTGACGCTTCGTCCAGCGTGAGAGTGCCGCGAAGATTTCTTTGAACGCTTGTGTGCGACTGCACCGCCTGGTCATATTCGTCTTCTAAGTTGCCAAGCGCTTCTTCGAATATGTCTTCACGCGTTAGCAAACCGGCCGTGCCGCCATGTTCGTCGATCACCGCGGCTAGACGGTTATGGCTTTTTTCCATCTCTGCCAGCACTCGGTCAAGCGTCAACTGCTCGCTCACAAACAGCGCTTGGCGCATTACCTGCGCAATTGGAACCTCACTGAGCGGCCGCTCGGAACCAACGGCAAACACGTCTCGCACATCAGCCAAGCCAACGATGTCGTCCATGTCGGAGCCGGTAACCAAAAATCGCGTGTGACCTTTTTCGGCAGCCGCCAAGGAAAGATCCTCCACCGTCGCATCAATAGGCAACGTGTTCATGGCGGTGCGCGGCACTAGCGCATCTGCAGCCACCTTGCCCGCCAGCCTCAAGCTGCGCCCTAGCAACTTGGCCGACTCTTGACTCAGGCTGGAAGCGCTCGCCGAACGCAGCACCTGCTCAAGCTCTTCTAGCGTGCGCACCACTCGCAGCTCGTCGGCTGGTCGCAATCCCAAAGCACGCACGACTTGATTAGCAATGCCGTTGAACAAGAGAACTATCGGCGCCGCCAGCAAACCGTAAAGCCGCAGCACCGGCGCCAGAGCTGTGCTGGTTTTAAGTGGTAGCGATACCGCCAGGTTTTTGGGGATCAACTCTCCAAATGTCATTTGTGCGGCAGCTGCTATCGCGATTGCAGTCGCTGCTAACAGTGCGGTTCCTGTGCTTAGGGGACCACCGATTTTGGCTAGCAATGAGCCAATGGTGTCTTCGGCAACTATGCCCATAAGCAGCGAAGTAATCGTTATGCCCAGCTGCGCTCCACCCAGATGAAAGCTGAGTCGACGCAACAGTGAGGCAACGTTTTTGGCAGAGGCGTCTGCGGAGGTTCCGGTATGCGAAGCCGCCACTGCTAGCAAGCTGAACTCTCCCGCAACGAACAATGCATTAAGTGCAATGAGCAGCACCACAAGTGCCAGCCCGAGCGCTACACCGATGAGACCAACCTCCGAGCTAGCAGTCGCGCAGTGCTTGGGCAAGCACGAACACGCTTGGCACAATCACGTCTGGCACAACCACAAAGCTACCCTCACGACGGTTATGGCGGCCGACTCGATAAAGACAAGTATGGACCGCACTGAGCAGCACACCGATGAAGGCCGGACTGAAAGCGGGCCTGAGGGCGGGACTGCAAGCGCTACTGATACAGCCATACAAGACAGGCTGACTAACGGTCTTAACGAAGACTTGAACAATTACCAGGACGACCTGCCTCCTGAGACGGCGTTTATTCGTGCTGATAAAAATCTGTCCTGGCTGCGGCGTATGTGGCCGCTGCTGGCGCAGCATCGCCTGCTGGCGCTGAGTGCCATCAGCTCAGCGATAGTTGCCATGGCTGTGCAGGTGCTGGTGCCACGCGTGGTGGGGTTAGCTATTGACAACGCCACCGGTGTTGCACCCGACCTGTGGCCCTATGCCTTGGTGCTGATAATTCTTGGGATCGCGCGAGGGCTAAGCACCTACGGATATCGCACCGGGCTGTATTCAATGGCGTTTCGCGTGGAGTACAGCTTGCGAACGCTGCTGTTTGAACACCTGGGGCGCCTGCCGATTTCGTTTTACGACCGCGTTCAAACCGGCGAAATCGTTTCACGCGCAAACTCCGATATCCGCTCTGTGCAACTCTTCTTGGCGTTCGCACCGATCATGACCGTGCAGATGCTCAGCGTGGTGGTGGCGCTGATTTTCATGGTGCAGATCAGCTTGGGGCTAACGCTGGTATCGCTAGCGGCCATGCCGGCGGTATTTGCGCTGGGGCAACGGCTGCGCAACATCACCTTTCCGTTGTCGTGGGTTATCAGCGCTCGCAACGCTGAGGTCGCCACCGTGACCGATGAAAACATCGCCGGTGTGCGAGTGGTAAAGGCCTTTGCGGCTGAACAACGACAAGTAACAAAGCTGGCTGCTGCTGCTCAAAGATTGGCCTGGGCCAACCTGTTTCAGCACCGCACCAGAGCGCTGTATACGCCACTTATCGAGAGCGTTCCGCGTATATCGCTGGCGTTGGTGCTGCTGATCGGTGGCAATCAGGCCATCAACGGAAGCCTCAGCATCGGCGACCTGGTGACCTTCAACCTTTACATCTTGTTGCTGCAGGCTCCGTTCCGGTTTGTCGGGTTTGTATTCATCATGGGTCAGCGTGCGCGTGCGTCTGCTCGGCGTATCTATGAGGTGTTGGATGAGCCAGCCGCCTCGGCCGATCGACCCGGAGCTGTGGACCTGGCCGTTAATGAACCTGCTCAACCTGCTGACAAGACAAGCAACGCATCAGCTGAAAACACAGCACCAGCCGAAGGCAAAGCGAGATCTAGATCAGGTGCCAGACGTGGCGTGGATGTGCGATTTAGCAACGTGCACTTCCGCTATGGCTCCACACCAGTTAGCGAAACCTCAGATAACACCTCCCTAAACCCGCTGATCTTGGCTGGCCTGGACTTGCACATTCCGGCGGGTCAAAGAATCGCCGTGGTTGGCCGCACCGGTTCAGGTAAATCAACCCTGGCTCGTCTGCTGTTGCGCTTCTACTACTTAGAACAAGGCCGCGTAGAGGTAGCTAACAACGACATCAACGACGTCACCTCCGACAGCCTGCGTCGCGCTATCGGGCTTGTGCCAGAAGAACCATTCCTGTTTTCGACCAGCGTGCACGACAACATCGCCTATGCGCGACCCGGAGCAAAACGAAGCAAGGTCGTTGCGGCCGCCAAAGCAGCCAAGGCTCACGAATTCATAAGCGAGCTAGACGGCGGTTACGACGCCGTGGTGGGTGAACGCGGCTATGACCTATCGGGCGGTCAGCGACAGCGCATTGCCTTGGCGCGTTGTTTCCTTGCAGACCCCGCTGTCATCGTGTTAGACGATGCCACCAGCTCGATAGATGTTCACCGTGAAGCCGAAATTCACACCGCTCTTATGGAGCTGCTGCAAGACCGAACCACCATCGTGATCGCTCACCGGCTTTCGACAATCAGCCTGGCGCAGCGGGTTGTGCTGCTGGCCGACGGAAAGATTGCGGCCGACGGAACTCACCAAGAGCTGATGGCAAAAGAGCCGCGCTACGCCGAAGTACTAGCCGCCGCAAACGAAACCGAAGAGAGCCCGACATGGTGATGGCCGGTCACGGCGGAGCGTTTGGCGGCCAAACCGCCACACAAATGAGCACTCAGGCGGGCCTGCCCTTTGCCGGAGTGCCCGAAGAAATGCGCGCCGGTGCTAAAAAACTGCTGGCTAAAGAACCCGATCATCCTGACCCGCAAGAGCGTTACAACCCCACCGAACAAACCAAATCAAACTTCGGCCTAAGACAACTACTAATGCCGCGGCGTGCTGCTATGTCGGTCGGTTTTGCGATGCTGTGCGCTGAAACACTGACAACGTTGGTCGGGCCGATAGTGATCCAGCAGGGCATCGACAACGGTGTGATCGCAGGCAATGTGAGGGTGCTGAATTTCGTTGTGCTGCTGTATCTAAGCGCAGTCGTCGTCAACGTGTTGCTTAGCTATGCGCGCCAACGCTGGAACGGGCGCATCGCTGAGGATCTGATGTTTGGCCTACGGGTGCGCCTGTTCAGCCACTACCAACGACTGTCGCTGGACTGGTACACACGACAAAAGGCGGGCGTGTTGCTTAGCCGCATGACTTCTGATGTTGAGCATGTGGCGCTGCTGGTAAATGAGGGATTCGTCAACCTCGTTATTCAGGCGCTGACCGTCGTGGTCGTTACCAGCGTGCTGATCGCATACAACCCGGCTCTGGCGATGATATTGCTGCTGGTGGTGGTGCCGCCCTTAGTGATTCTGACGCTTTGGTTTCGCACTCGTAGTGCGTTGGGCTACTTGCGAGTGCGTGAACACACCGCCAAGGTGCTGTCCGACTTGTCGGAAAACCTGGCCGGTGTGAGAGTGATTGCCGCTCTGGCGCGTCATCGCCGCAATGCCAATCATCACCGCAAGGTGGTTGGTGGTTATCGCGACGCAAACATCCAAACCACTCGCGTTTCAAACATCTACGGACCTTCAACTGAAGCAATAGGCATCGCCGCTCAAGGCTTGATGCTGGCAGTAGGCGGCTGGATGGTGTCGCGTGGCTCGCTTACCCCGGGCGAACTAACCGCTTTCGTTCTTTTCGTAACAACATTTTTTGCGCCAATCCAGCAGCTGGTGCAGCTTTACAACACCTACCAGCAAGGCCAGTCCGGACTGCGCAAAATTGGCGAAGTACTCGCGACCGTGCCCACCGTGTACCAAAAGCCAGACGCTCAGATATTGCCGCCGATTGAGGGTCGCATAAAGATTTCAAACGTTTCATTTTCGTATGGCAGCGAGATCAGCTTGGACGCCACCGAAGAAGAGCTAACCGCACAAAAAAATGCCCTCAGCAAGAGCGAAGCCGAAACCGAAGTGCTGCACGATGTATCTATCGACATTGCAGCAGGTGAAACGTTTGCCTTAGTGGGACCAACTGGGGCTGGCAAAAGCACCATCGCCAAGCTGATCACCCGGTTCTATGACCCAACACAAGGTCAGATAACCATCGACGGCTGGGACCTGAGGGATTTACAGCTTGACTCTTTGCGCAATCGTTTGGGCGTGGTTCCCCAAGAGCCATTTTTGTTTCACGGAACGGTGCGAGACAACATCGCCTTCGCCGGAGACAACATCTCTGACGCAGATATCGAAGCTGCCGTGGACACCGTGGGGCTACGAGACACCGTAATGGGGCTACCAAACGGGCTCGACACGTTGGTTCATGAGCGCGGTGTTTCGTTATCGGCTGGCGAGCGACAGCTGCTGGCGCTAGCGCGGGCGTTCGTTGCTAAGCCGCAGGTAATCGTGCTTGATGAGGCCACCTCGAGCCTTGACCTGCAAAGCGAAACAAATATTGAGAGAGCTTTGGAATCTTTACTGGAAGGCCGCACCGCCGTGCTCATCGCACATCGCCTAGCCACTGCCATGCGCGCCGACCGCATTGCTGTTATTGACGACGGTCGCTTGGCCGAACTTGGTACTCACGAAGAGCTGGTTGCAATGGGTGGGCAATACGCCAAGATGTTCACTACTTGGGAATCGCAAACTGGGTACAACACCAGCGATAACTCAAGTGATTACACCAAAGTAACCTCCACCGTAAATACCACCGCGGCCAGTTAGCTCCGCCGTGACTATTACTCCACCAACCACTCCACCAACCACTCCACCAACCACTCCACCAACCACTCCACCAACCACTCCACCAACCACTCCACCAACCACCGCACCTCCACCCTCACCCGAACCCCGCACCCCTACCGCTTCGCTACGCAAGGTGTCGTTGTCGTTCGGCGGCAAGACCGTGATGGGACCACTCGACTGGCAGATCTACCCACATGAACGCTGGGTAGTGCTAGGCCCTAATGGCAGCGGCAAGACCAGCCTTATAAAAACCCTGTCGCTCTATCAATACCCCTCTACGGGCACGGTGGAGGTGCTAGGTGAGCGCTGGGGCAGCACCGATGTGCGTGAGTTACGGCGGCGCATCGGACTGGCCAGCGCATCGTTGCGAGACCAGTTTCGCCCAACAATTACTGGCCTAGAGGTAGTCATCACCGCCAAATACGCCGCGCTAGAAACCTGGTGGCATTCCTACAGCGATGACGATGTAGCCGCCGCTCAAGACTGCCTGAAACGCGTGGGCGCCGAACAGTTAGCCGATCGCAAGTTCGTCACTATGTCCTCAGGCGAACAGCAACGAGTTCAGCTTGCTCGCACATTGCTGGGTGAGCCCGAGCTGCTGTTGCTGGACGAGCCAACGGCAGGACTTGATCTGTCAGGGCGTGAAACGTTGCTAGCCAGCCTGGCTCAGTTAGCTCGTGATCCGGACACTCCCGCCACGGTGCTGGTAACTCATCACACAGATGAAATACCGCCGTCGTTTACCCACGCTTTGTTGTTGCGCGCGGGGGTGCCTCTGGCAGCGGGAGCGCTAAGCGAGGTTCTAACCGAAGAGTCGTTGTCGGAGTGCTTTGGTCACAAGCTGCGGCTAGAGCAGCGCGACGGGCGTTGGCTTAGTTGGGCGGTTAGCTGACTTGCGTCAGCCAGCGATTACTTCCCAGAAAACGGATGCTCGGTGCGAAACTGCGCCGCGACCTGCTGCAAGGTTGTGAACTCAACGTTGTCGTGAGCCTTGATCTGCTCGATCAGTTGTTCCAGCATCAACATCCGATGACCGCGACCGATTACTTGCGGATGCATCGTGTAGGTAAGCACACCAGCAGGTTCGTAACGCCGGGCATATTCAAAATCACCCAACCAGGTTTCTAAAACCTGCGAAGCAGGTGTCAGGTTGCCGCGGCCAGGTGGGATGTATTCAAACCAAGGAAAGTCGTCCAGGTACCAGGCAACGGGCAGTTCCACCAAATCAACCTCGTCGCCCCAGCTCACCTCCCCGTCCTTGTTCCACGAGTCACCAACCCGACAGCGATAGGGCAACAAGTCGTGTCCCATCAACGAGGAGTCGTAGCTGAAACCGTTTTCAACTAACAAAGACAGCGAGTTGTGGCTGACGTACCAGGCGGGCGAACGCCAACCGACCGGTCGCACCCCGGCCACCTGCTCTAGCGCTTCGGTGCCTGCGGCTAAAACTGCCGCCTCGTCCTCACGCGTAAGGTTCGCCGGGCTCTCGTGATTGTGGCCGTGATGGGCTAACTCATGGCCGTCGGCGACTATCTCACGCACAAGATCTGGAAACAGTTGAGCCGTGAGACCGGGCACGAAGAAGGTTCCCTGCAGATCTTGCTCGTTTAGCAGCCGCAAAATCCGCCTTGTGCCAACCACGCCAAACTCACCCCGGCTGAACGCAGTCGCATCTTTGGCCCCAAGCCAGATTGAAACGGTGTCTACATCAAAGGTGAGACAGATTCGCAGAACGGGGCTGGCTTGGCTGGCTTGTGAGGTGCTCACCACTTGATTGTGTTTTGGGCTAGCTCATTAAACGGAGTGTCTTTAGCAACGCCGGGCTCTTTGGGCAGCCCTAAGACCCTCTCCCCCACGATGTTGCGTTGCACCTCATCAGTGCCGCCATAGATAGAAGGCGCGGGAGAAAACACCAGCATCTCTTGCAGCAGCCCGTCGGTCGCAGCGGTATCTCCCCACAACGTCATCTCAGCGCCAAGAATTTGGCCTGACAGCTCACGTACACGCTTAAGTGCCGCAGTCATTCGCAGTTTGGCCAGGTTGCCTTCACCGCCAGTTCGGTTGGCCTTGACACGTCCTCGCATGGCCGACAGCCGAATCAGTTCAATATCCATGTACAGGCTCGCCAACTCAAGTCGCACACGAGGATCGTCGATGCGACCACGGTTGCGAGCTTCGTCGGTCAACATGTTGAGCGTGCCGGGGCCAACTCCACCCGCCGCCAGCGCTAGTCGCTTGCCGACGAACTTGCCCGCCGGCCGAGCCAGATGACCAGCCACGCTGCCCGGATGAGCTGCGGCGTATGCCATGCCGTGTCCTCCACCAATGCTGGAACGTTCTACGGCGAGCGTGGTGTTAGCAACTCGCCAGCCGTCGTTCAGATCGCCAATCAGGTTGGCGTGCGGCACCCGCGCCGAATCGATGAAGACCTCGTTGAAAAGCGACCGCCCGGTCATCTCGCGCAACGGACGCACCTCCACGCCCTCTTGTTTCATCGGGAAGGCAAACCAGCTGATGCCGCGATGTTTTGGCGCATCTGGATCGGTGCGGGCTATCAGCATTCCCCAATCCGCATGTGAGCCTTCCGAAGTCCAGACCTTTTGGCCTGACACCACCCACTCGTCTCCGTCTCGCACTGCGCGGGTTTGCAGGCCTGCCAAGTCGCTGCCAGCACCGGGTTCGGAAAAAAGCTGGCACCAAGCGTCGGTGCCGTTGAGTATTGCGGGCACAAACTGTTGAACCTGCTCTTGGGTGCCGTGCTCCAAAATCGTAGGAGCCGCAAGCATCATGCCGAGGCCTGCCGGAACACCAATAGCTCCGGCGCTACGCAGAGCGGTAGCTAGCTGACGTGTCTCAGCGCGACCCCAGTTGTGGCCAAATGGCTCTGGTAGCGAAGGGTTGGCAAATCCGGCGTCGGCCAGCCTTTGCCACCATTGCGCGACGGTTTGCGATGGATCCCAGTTATCGACAATCCATTGATCTAGTTCGCTATCTAGCTCACTCTGCGAAGCGGCTGTGGGAGCTAATTCTTTGGCTTCTTTGGCGAGCGTTTTGGGTGACACGTCTAGACGTTATGCGAGGCCTAAACGCTATGGGTGTGAAGTGCCATCAGTCTGATCTACGACGTGATCGTTTTGACCGTCTAGTTGGCCGTCTGGCGCAACATCGTGGCGCAAAAGGATCGCAGTGGTTGGAGCAAGAAATAGCCGCCATGCTTCCCAGATTCCGCCGTTAGGCCCGCAGACCATATGGGTCTCACCCGCTGGCGCCAGCACTACCTCCACCTTGGGGCTGTGGATCCACAAGAGCTTCAGGCGCATCTCATAAGTGCCTGGTCGCAGAGTGAATGTCTTGGTCTTGGAGTCCCGAACGTTGCCGATGAACTGACCGTCAATTTGCACCTGGTAGCTGCGGATGGTGTCGCGGTAGTGGTGGATACGGCTCAGCACCAGCCTGCTGCGCAGGTGCGGTGGAATTTCTTCGGCCGTCTCGTACACAGCCGCCGGATGATCTTCAGCTGCATCGGTATTAGCTGCATCGGTATCAGCTGCATCACCGACAGCGGCGTCAGCACCAACTATGTCGGTATTAGCTGCATCGGTATCAGCTGCATCGCTAACAGCTGCATCAAGAGGGCCTGTTTCAGACTCGCTGGTTTGCGACTCGCTCATTCTTACGTCGGTAGCGCTGCTAGTAGCTCTTCAAGCACCACAGCTACTCCGTCAGCCTCGTTGTCAAGAGCGATGTGGTTGGCATAGCCGCGAACTTCAGGTGCAGCATTAGTCATAGCAAACGACTGGCCTGCCCATGCCAGCATCTCTACGTCATTGTAGCCATCGCCAAATGCCATTACATCAGCGCTAGTGATGTCGTGCTCGTCGGCAATCCACTCCAACGCACTGGCTTTGCTCACTCCTGCCACACCTATCTCCGCAGGACCGATGCCCGAGTGCCGCACGCTCAAATACGGATCAAGCGCAGGCGACAGGGTGGTGATTATGTGCTCGGCATCGCGGTATCCGTCGCGATAGCCAATGCTGAAATCAGGGCCCACGCTTACTGCGCCCTCTAGTTCAACAAGCCAGGTAAGTACCTCCACGCCTTCTTGATAAACGGCCTCCTCGGCATTAGCCACTCGCTGGATTTCGATAAGCATTGAGGGCGGCATTTCGGTAGCAAAATCGTGATCCCAAATATGGCGACCATCAGTTAGATCAGCCGCTAAGCGAACACCTGGCAGCAGCTGGCGCGCCAGTCGGGCTGTGTCGCAAGCCAGCTGCGTGCTTATTGTGCGCGAGTGCAGAAGTTGATTCGCTTGCACATCCACCACCATCGTTCCGTTAAGGCAGGCGGCATACCGCATTCCGCCCACAGCCTCAATGACGTCGCGCGTTGCCAGCCATGGACGACCGGTAGCCACCGTCAAGATAAATCCCCGGTCACGTACCTCGCCCAAGCAATCAACCACGCGCTGTGAGAGTGAACCATCATTGCGTAGCAGGGTGCCGTCAATGTCAAACGCCAGCATGCGGGGAATAGTGAGCTGGTTACTGCTGACGCGAGTCATGACGCTGACGGTATATGTCTTGTGTGACATGCCAGGCGAAAGACCTGGCTCTTAAGAATCGGCAATGCCTCAAAACTCATGGTCTCAAGACTCATGCTTCGCTTGCGCTAACCCCAGCAGCTGCTCCCACATCTGTAACACCACTTTTTCTAGCTCCTCAAACGAGCCACCGTTGCCAACTACAAAGTCAGCGATCTCTGCTCGTTGCTCATCGGTGGCCTGCGAAGCCATACGCGCTAAAGCATCAGCGGTGTTCATGCCCCGCTCACCCAAGCGTTCCAATCGCACGCTTTGCGGCGCCTCCACCGTGGCTACCACCTCGTAACGGTGCTTGCTGTCTTGCCCAAGGCCACTTTCAGCTAGTACCGCCATATCCAGCACCGCTACTCGAGTGTCGGGCTGATCTTGTAGCTGCCTATCCAGGCGCTCATCAATTAGCTGGTTGATAGCTGGGTGACTGATTTGGTTGAGTGCTTCGAGCGCAGCTTGGTCGTCAAACACGATGCGCGCCAGGGCTGCGCGATCGATGCTGTTGTCGTCCTGGCGCAATGACTCGCCAAAGCGTTCCAGCACCGCTTCAACGATCAGGCCGTCTGCCGCAATGATCTCGCGCCCCAGACCGTCCACGTCGACAACATGGGCGCCGTGGGTCGTCAGCAAAGAGGCAACGGTGGTCTTACCTGAGCCGATGCCTCCCGTTAGACCAACTATTAGCACCTAAGCCACTCGGCCGGTGGCGGCCGCTGTTGGCTCACCCGCAAAGGCCTGCGCTATCTCCATCCATTCCTGCGCTAGTTCGCCGGTTATAACCAGGCCGGTCTCGCTGTAGTGGCGGCGCTGCGTTACCGCTAAGCAAAAGTCGTAGGCGTTTCCCGACACTGTGTCGGCCGCGGTCGGATCACCCCAGGTCCAAACGTCATCGCTGTCCGGAGCAGCCAGCGTCACGCACACGTCTCCAGCAGGCACGGCCATACCGCGATTGGCATAACTCCAGCCGCGCGTTACCACGCCTATATGAGCCACGCTGCGTAGCCGGTCGCTACGCGGATAGTACGCACCGAGGGTGTCGGCCACGTCGTGGCCATGCGACCAGGTCTCCATCAAACGAGCCGTGGCAAACATACGAGCACCCATATCCGGGCCAAACCACGGAATGCGACTCTTGGGCTCGACCGCTCTAAAAGCATCGACCATCTTGCTTCTCTCCGCTACAAACCAACCCCATATCTCACTACCGCTCAGCGAGTCAAAATCAACACCTGCCGCGTTATGCAGGTCGATATCGCCTGCCATCATGCGCGCCTTGGTGTTTTCAAACTCACCAGCGTCAACGGTTGCCTGCGTGGCAGTCCAATCGGTCATCCCAAGATGAATGACGGTGTCGCGGCTGTCCCAGCCCTGCGCTGGGGTGGGCTTTTTCCACTGGTCTTCGGTGAAATCGCTCACGACACCAGCCAGAGCTTCGGTTTCACCCAGCAGTTGATCACAGATCGTGTCCATGGCCCTGAGGCTAGAGCCCCCAGAGATTTCGGGCCGCAAAATTAGGCGTTGCTGGCCATAAACGTTGCCCGCCATAAACGTTGCCCGCCACAGCTAGACCTGCCGCTAAATCGGCCAGTCACTAAACGTGCCTGGGTTTACAGTTACGGCGTGGAGATAATCACGATCAATCATCCCGTGGCGGCGACACAGCTCACCAAAGTGCGAGAAGCCACCACCGGACGGGCCGAGTTTCGCCATCACCTTGGCGAGCTGTCTCGGCTGCTGGTCTATGAGGCCACCAAGGATTTAGAAGTAACTAGCACCACTATTGATTCACCGCTAGGTCCGGCTCCGGGCACTCGTATTGCTAGCTCACCTTTGCTCGTGCCGGTGCTGCGCGCAGGACTAGGAATGCTTGATGCAGCACTAGCGCTGTTGCCCAACAGCGAGGTCGCGTTTGTGGGAGCGCAGCGCTTGGAAGAACCCGGCTCGATCGACTACAAGCACTACATGAACCGGATACCCGCTGACATGTCGGACCAATCAGTGCTTTTGCTTGATCCGGCCTTAGCAACCGGTGGAACGTTGATACACACCTGCGAGCTAGCCGCCAAGGCTGGCGCCACATCAATTACCGCAGTTTGTGTCTTGGCTTCACCGGAAGGAATAGCCGCAGTCGAGTCCTGCGGTTTCGTTGATCGTGTGGTCGTGGCTGGCATCGACAGCCACTTAAACGACGATTTTTACATCATCCCTGGTTTGGGAGATGCGGGCGATCGGCTTTACGGCCGGGACTAATCCTTTACTTCACTAGTGGGACTAATCTCAACACGCTTGACAAGCCTTGACGAGTTCGTAGAAGTCCAACGGAGTGCCCTAAATGAGCCCCTCAACCACGCCGCTTAAGAAGCTGCTCATCGCTAATCGCGGTGAGATTGCCGTGCGCATTGCTCGTGCCGCTGACGAGCTAGGCATCGAAACCCTCGCCGTCTACACCACCGACGATGCCGCAAGCGGACACATCCATGCCGCTACCGAAGCCACCGCACTGCCCGGAACCGGAGCGGCTGGCTACTTAGACATCGCCGAAATCATCTCCGTAGCTACCTCCAACAACTGCGATTCGCTGCACCCGGGATACGGCTTCTTGGCGGAAAACTCTGAGCTCGCGCGCGCTTGCGAGCAAGACGGCATCAACTTTGTCGGCCCCACCGTTAGCCAGTTGCAACTGTTTGGAGACAAGGTGGCGGCTCGCCTGAAGGCCGCGGAGCTAGGCGTGCCTCTGCTCGAAGCGACCGACGTGGTCAAGTCCGTTAAGCAGGCTAAAAAATTCTTCGACCAGCACGGTGCGGTAATGATCAAAGCCAACGCCGGTGGCGGAGGGCGCGGCATGCGAGCGGTAAGAGCCGGCGAAGACCTAGCCGAAGCCTTCGAGCGTTGCCAAAGCGAAGCCGCAGCGGCGTTTGGAAACGGCGACGTGTACCTAGAGCAACTAATCGAACGCTCGCGTCATATTGAAATCCAAATAGTCGGCGACGGCAGCGGTGTTGGTGATAGCGCTGGCAGTAACGCTGGCGTGGTGCACCTAGGCGATCGGGAATGCACCCTGCAACGCCAAAACCAGAAAATCGTCGAAGTCGCCCCCTCCCCCAACCTGCCTGACGCCACCAGAGATGCTCTTTGCAGCGCAGCGGTCAAAATGGCCGCCGCGGTGGGCTATCGCGGCCTGGGCACCTGGGAGTTCATTGTCGACGCTGACGATCCCAGCAAGGCGGCCTATCTAGAGACCAACGCGCGCATCCAAGTGGAGCACACCGTTACCGAAGAAATAACCGGAGTGGATTTGTGTCAAACCCAGCTGCGCATCGCAGGTGGTGCGACTCTGGCCGAGCTTGGCTTGCTGGACGAAACCGCTGTGCAGCCACGTGGATTTGCCATTCAGTGCCGCATCAACACCGAGACCATGTCTGACGAAGGCACGGCACGGCCAACCGGCGGTGTGCTGAGTGCGTTTGAGCCGCCCAGCGGTCCTGGAATCCGCGTCGACACCTATGGCTATACCGGATACGCCACCAGCCCATCTTTCGACTCGCTGCTAGCCAAGGTGATAGCCCACAGCACCGGAACGGCCGGGATGTCTGGATACGCCTCTGCGGTCAGACGTGCGCGGCGAGCGTTAGAAGAATTCCGCATCGAAGGCTTAGCTACCAACCGAGAGTTTTTGCTAGCGCTGCTTGATCGGCCTGAGGTGCTGGCCAACGAGATCACCACCAGTTTCATCGCAGACAATGCGGCAGAGCTGAATCGCACTGGGCAAGAAAGCGCTGGGCAGGGGCCCGACAACACTGACGGAGCTGCTCAAGCGGGTTCCGATCAGCGCGCAGGAGCGGTCGTAAATGATGATCCGTTAGCTGTCTTGCAATACGGCGACATAGGCACAAGCACGGGCAACGGCACAAGCACGGCTAGCAAGACCGGTGCCTCTGATCAGCGCACTGCCGCCGCGGCCAGAGCTGGCGCGCCAGGTACAAACACCGCAGCGACGGCCAGCTCCATGACCGGGCCCGAAAACAGCCTGCCGGTCGAAGCTCCCTTGCAAGGCACGATCGTTTCAATCACCGTGGAGGTCGGCGACATCGTGGCCGAAGGCCAGCCGGTGCTGGTGATGGAGGCAATGAAGATGGAGCACATCATCGCCTCAACACAAACCGGCTACGTACGAATGCTGGGTGTAACAGCGGGCGACACCGTCTACGACGGTCACCCGTTGGTGTTCGTTGAGCCAGCAGACCTGGACGTTGAGTTTGCCGATGCAAGCCAAGAAATAGACCTCGACCACATCCGTCCTGACCTGGCTGAGGTGCTTGATCGGCAATCCGGTGGGCTAGATGAAAACCGTTCCGAGGCGGTTGCCAAACGCCACGGTCGCGGACACCGCACGGCTCGCGAAAACGTCAACGACCTGGTCGACCCTGGCACTTTCGTCGAATACGGAGCACTAGCCGTGGCAGCCCAGCGCAAGCGTCGCTCCTTGGCAGATCTGATCGCTAACACTCAAGGCGACGGCATGGTGTCTGGAGTCGGCAGCGTCAACGGCGACCTGTTTGACAAGCAAACCGCCCAGGCGGTCGTGATGTCGTATGACTACATGGTGTTGGCGGGAACGCAAGGCGGGCAAAACCATCGAAAAAAGGACCGCCTGTTTGAGATAGCCGAACACAACCGTCTGCCAGTCGTGCTGCTGGCTGAGGGAGGCGGCGGACGACCGGGCGACACTGACGGCATCGGAGGCTCAGGCCTGGATTGCTGGGCCTTCACCTTTTTCGCTCAGCTCAGCGGACTGGTGCCGTTGGTGGGCATCACCAACGGACGTTGTTTCGCCGGTAATGCCGTGCTGCTGGGTTGTTGCGACGTGATCATCGCAACTCAGGGCTCAAACATCGGCATCGGTGGCCCGGCCATGATCGAGGGCGGCGGGCTGGGCGTGTTTCGACCAGAAGAGGTCGGACCAGTCGACGTGCAATGGCCCAACGGTGTGATCGATGTGCTGGTTGAAGACGAAGCCGAAGCGTGTGAGGTTGCCAAGCAGTACTTGTCATATTTTCAGGGCCCGGTGTCGCAATGGGAAGCACACGATCAACGCCTGCTGCGCAACCTGGTGCCCGAAAACCGCCTACGCGCTTACGACGTGCGCGAGATAATCGCCAAGCTTTGCGACGTTGATTCGGTGCTTGAGCTACGCCGCGGCTGGGGCCCGGGATGTGTAACCGCCCTGGCTCGCATTGAGGGCAAACCCATAGGTGTTGTGGCGAACAACAACCATCATCTTGGCGGCGCTATCGACGCCGACGTGGGTGATAAGGCCGCTCGCTTCGTTCAGCTTTGCGACGCTCACGACATCCCGCTGCTGTTTTTGTGCGACACCCCCGGAATCATGGTGGGACCAGAGGCGGAATACGAAGCCACCGTTCGCCACGCGGCACGCCTGTTTGTCACCGCTGCCAACGTCGAGGTTCCGTTTATGACGATCATTTTGCGCAAGGGCTACGGGCTCGGCGCACAGGCGATGGCCGGCGGCAGCTTCAAGGCGCCGATCTTCACCGTGTCATGGCCAACGGGAGAGTTCGGTGGAATGGGTCTTGAGGGATTCGTAAAGCTGGGCTATCGCAAGGAACTTGAGGCGATCGAAGATCCGGTCGAACGCAAAAAGAGCTATGAGGAGCGTGTGGCGAGACTCTACGAAAACGGCAAAGCCGTAAACACTGCGACGTACTTTGAAATAGACGACGTGATTGATCCAGCGGTTAGTCGCGATTGGATCCGCATGGCGTTGGTAGCCGGACACACTTCTGGTGAGCGCAAGGGCAAGAAGCGATCAAACGTAGATACCTGGTAGTCGCTACCTGGTAATCGCTCAGCTATTCCAGTAGTTCCGCTCCGGCTAACTCGGCAATGCGATCGGTGTCATAGCCCAATAACTCAGTGAGTATCTCGTAGCTGTGCTCACCAAAGGTGGGGCCACCTCTTGTTATTACTGCGGGAGTGCGCGACAGCTGAAACCTTGACCCCTCCACGAAAGTCGTGCCTTGCTTGGCGTGGGCGACCTCAAGGATGTGGTTGCGATGGATCGCTTGCGGATCGTTCATCAACTCAAACGAGTTCTGCACTTGATGCGCAGCAACCCCTGCTTGTTGTAGCTGCTCCGCCAGATCATCAGCCCGATGCTGGCTCACATAATCGGCAATTAGCTCGTCTAATTCGTCGTGACGCTCGTGGCGCTGCGCGACAGTTAGCTCGGCCAGGTCTGCGCGACCGATCTTCTCGGCCAGAGTCCGCCACTGGTTGTCGTTGGTGCATGAGATTGCTATCCAATCGCGACCCGTTTCGCTACCAGCATCGGTTTCAACAGGCGACTCGCTGTCCGTAGTTACCCCGGCGTACACACCTTGCGGAGCAAACACTGTGTCGCGGTTGCCATTTCTCTCCCACTGACGACCGTTCACGCTGAAATCAAGCGTGGCCAGTGCTGACAGATGTAGGGCCGCCTCAGCTTGCGACAAGTCAACATATTGACCCTCACCGGTCTGTCTGCGATGCTCCAACGCCCCCATCACTACCGCTATTAGCCAGCGTGGTGACGTGTAGTCGGTGTAAGCGCCGAACGGCCCGGCCGGAGCGCGATCGGTCCAACCCACGGGATAGAAAAACCCAGAGATCGCGGCGGCCATCGTGCCAAACCCGGCCAACAAAGCGAGCGGACCGGTCTGTCCCATCAGGCAACTGGAGGTCATGATGATCTCGGGTTTGCGCTTGCGGGTCTCTTCGTAGCTCAAACCCCAGCTAGCCATGGCCTTGGGCGAAAACGACTCCATCACCACGTCGGCCCAATCGATCAAATCCCAGATCACATCGATAGCGCCTGGCTTTGACATGTCGAGCGCGAAGCCCTTTTTGCCTGCGTTCAGGTTGTTGAAGCCGCCTGAAAACTCCGGGTCGCCAACGTCGTTTCGAAACGGAGTCAGCGAACGAATGGCGTCCAGCTTGTTTTCGGACTCAATTCGAATGACGTCCGCTCCGTAATCGGCCAGCACACGCGAAGCCGCCGGACCTGCCATCGCCCACATGAAATCGAGCACCTTCACTCCGGCCAACGGTGGATTAGTAGCTGGGTCGCTTGGTGGATTAGTAGCTGGACTAGTAACTGCGCCAACATCGCCCAGCGCTGGTGAGCGGGCCGGTTCAGCTAGCACCTGTTCGGTGTGCTCGCCTAGAAGCGGCGGTTGGTTAAGCACTCGCAGCGGCGACTTAGAAAACTTTGCGAACGCTCCCGGATACCTCACCTCACCTGAAAATCCAGCCTCGCCTTCGTCAGACTTCTGGCTCTTATGGGTAACCATTTCCCAATAGCCGCGCTCAGCAAGCTGCGGCGATTCGGCTACCTCGGCAATGCTCCAGACCGGTGCGATCAGCACTCGTCGTTCCATCGCCGCTATCAAAAGCTCGGCCTTGGTTTTCGTAACAAAAAAAGCGGTCAGGCAGTCTTTGACTCGCTCATATTCACTGACCGGTTCACGCCCATCGAGCACCATCATCGTGTATTCGACCCAGTCCTTGTCACGAGTGGCTTCGTCGCAGAAGCCCTCCTCGTGCACCCAGTCCATCAGGTTTTGTGTGAAGCGAGCAAAGGCGTCACCAAACAAGAACGTGACCGACGCGTGCCCGTCCTTGCAGGCCCACATGAGTTGGATATTGACGCCGGCCACCTGAACTCCACCGGCCGATCGCACGGCTTGCACCGCTGAAAGCGGTGAGGCTAGAGAGTTTGATTGCGATGCTTGTGACATCGACTGCTGGGCGGACATATCAACGTGCTGCCCCAGCCCCGAGCGTGTTTGGCGCTCCCACAGCGCGAACAAGGCCGCGCCAGCGGCCTCCGAAGCGGCGTTGTGGAACGCCTGTGGCACGATGCCGCCTGCTCGTAGAGGCGCACGATCGGTGTCGCCGGTAATGGCCATGTTGACCGCTGACGCCTGAATCACCAGGTCGGAATAAGACCAGTTGGCCTTAGGTCCTTCGCTGCCAAACGCGGTGATTGACACGTGTATGAGCGCCGGGTTTAGCTCTGCTAACCGGGAATAGTCGAGCCCGAGGGCGGCCCCCTCACCTGGGTCGAACGACTCAAACAAGATGTCCGCGCCAGCCAGCAGCTCTTCCAGCTTTGTGCGCCCTTCGTCTGTGCGGTAGTCCAGCACCACGCTGCGCTTGCCGCGGTTGTACGCCCAGTGGTTTAGCGACCGATCTGGGTGCGCTACATCTCCAGCAAAGGGCGCAATGTGGCGCGCATTTGAGCCTTCTGGCGGTTCAACTGCAACTACATCGGCGCCCATTTGAGCGAGCATGAATGCCGCTATGTGGCCGCGTTCGTCGGTGAGATCTATTACCCGGTACTGCTCCAACATCGGCACAGTGTCGCACCTGCGGTGGTCTCGTAGCAAAATGAGTGCGGTGCCAGATAGTTCCCCACCGGCGCAAGACGTTGCGCACAGTCCTGCCCTGAGAGAGCAACTCAGTCGAAACCTTGAGCGTCATGAGGTGCGCGAGCACTCACTAGAGGGTCGTCGCCGGGCAGCGGTCTGTGTGATCGTGTTGGACAGCGACGCAGATCTGCACGGCTCAGACGATCACTTTGACAACCTTGACAGCAACGCACGGTTAGATCTGTTGGCCGAGGTGCCCGGGCTTGACGACCCGAACCTGCGGTCAACTATCACCGGAGCAGTAGACGGCACGGCGGGCGGTTCAGCGGTGCTGCTTACTCGGCGTGGCTCTTCGCTCAACAATCATCCTGGCCAGTGGGCACTGCCGGGAGGGCGTGTCGATCCTGGCGAGACTGCCGTTGAAGCGGCCATGCGAGAGGCTCACGAGGAGGTCGGGTTAGAGCTGTCTACTGATCATCTGCTGGGCCAGTTGGATGACTACCCCACTCGTTCGGGTTATGTGATCTCGCCTTTCGTGTTTTGGGTTGACCATGACACCGAGCCCGAGGCAAACGAAGGCGAGGTGGCTTCGATTCATCGCATCGCTTTGCGTGAGTTGAATCGTCCTGACTCGCCTCGCTTTATTCGGATTCCCGAAAGCGAGCGGCCGGTGATCCAGATGCCGATCGGTGGTGACCTAATTCACGCGCCGACTGGCGCGGTGCTTTATCAGTTCAAGGCCGTCGCCTATGACGGAAAAGATGTGCGCGTCGATCAGTTTGAGCAACCGGTGTTCGCCTGGCGCTAAGAAGGGGTTGTGCTAGCCGACTCGCATCGGCTTCACTAACACTCCGCTAGCCGACTCGCATCGGCTTCACTAACACTCCGCTAGCCGACTCGCATCGGCTTCACGATAGCCGCGCTCAGCACGTCAGGGTCGCCGTCAGTTATTAGCACGTCGTCCTCTATGCGAATGCCACCGAAACCGCGTAATTCATCGGCTCGATCCCACGCCACCTCATTAGCAAATCGTGTTCGCACGTCGTTGTTACCCAAAAGCGCCTCAATGAAGTACACGCCCGGCTCCACGCTGGTAACCATCCCCGGCTCCAACGCACGATCGGTACGCAAGTAACGCATCTGTGGGTGCTGCGCCGGCTCATGACCACTGAGATAGCCACCCGCATCATGTACGGCCAGCCCGATCAGATGCCCCAACCCATGCGGGAAAAACAATGCCACTGCGCCAGCGCTCACTAGTTCGCTCGGTTCTCCTCGCAGCAAGCCAAGCTCCACCAACCCCGCACCGATCGTGTTAGCGGCCGCCAGGTGAACCTCTCGCCATTCAACGCCAGGGCGACAACGATCAATAGCTAACTCTTGGGTTTGCAGCACCAGCCGCCACAAGAATTCCTGCTCGGCGGTCGGCTCGGCGCCAACCACCATCGTGCGTGTTACATCGCTCGCATAGCCACCAATCTGCGCGCCAGCGTCTATCAACAGCAGATCGCCCTGGTTGATCGTGGCGGTGACTGGTTGTAGCGCCTCGGTAGCGCTGGGCACGTAATGCAAGAACGCGCTGTTTGTGCCAGCGGCGACGATGCTGTCGTAAGCCACACGTGCCGCTCCCGCACTAAAAAACTCAGCCTCCATGCCAATCTGCACCTCGCGCTCGGTCATGCCTGCTGCGACGTTTTCGAATACCCAGTTGAACCCTCGCTGCGAGCAAGCCGCAGCCCGACGCAAGTCGACAACGGCCAGGTCATCTTTGTAGAGACGGTCTTTGGTTATGGCCGTTGACAGCTCGGCAGCACGCCTTTGGTTTGCGCCAGTTGCTGACTGCTCCGACATTTTTTTTGCCAAAGCGGGCGGTAGTGCCGCCGCCAGGGTCTCATCAAGCGGTGCTCCAAGAAGCGTGACGCCGCTACTACTGCTGCTACTGGCACCGCTATTACTACTGGCACCGCTACTGCTGCTGGCGCTACTACTGCTGCTGGCGCTGACGGCAGCGCTTGTTACACGCTCTTCCAACCAACCAGCCAGCTCGCTAAGCGGCAGGCCCAGTTGTTCGGGCGGCTGCTCCCACACCGTTTCTTCGGCTGTAGGCCTATATCCGAATAGCTGCCAGGTGCCCAGTGCGGATTCATCCAGCTCAGACTCACCCAACTCAGTGCTAGTGCTGTATGCCAGCAACATGCGCGGAGTGCCGTGGCCGGTCAAATGAACAAAGTCCGGGTGCGGAAAAAATGGGTGCATCAAATCAGTGCCCGGAGTCGGCACCTGGGCACCGGCATAAATCAGCACCAGACCCGCCGAAGCCGGGTCAGCCGAATCTTCTGCGGCCAGTTGCGCCCAGCTCTGTGCCACTCGTTGCTGGCGACGCTGAAAATGCTGCTGGGTCACCGCGCGTAAGTTAGCTACTGCTGCGCGCCCTGAAGCTGACCTGAAGCTGAATAGTGCAACTGGACTGCAACTGGACAAAGCGTTCACCGGAATCTCACCGGACTATTCACGCCCTATTCACGCCCTATTTACCCATAAGACTGCTAACAATGCTGGACAACCATGCTGGATAACAGTGCGTAGCAAACTATTCGCAGGCTTCGATGTCGGCGGCACGAAGGCACTAGGTGTCGTGGTTGCCAGCTCATCTTCGCCTAACTCCGCGACACCTTCCTACGAGGCATCCGCTACACCTCCCTACGAGGTAATAGCCAGCGCACGAGACTCCAGCGCTGGCGACGGCATGGAGCTCACAAAAACTCTGGCAAACCTCTGTGAGCAACTTGTCGCCCAAACCGGAAACACCCGGTTTGAACACATCGGCCTGGCGGTAGCCGGGCTGTCAGACCGCACCGGCATCGTCCATTACTCCCCCAACTTGCCTGACATCGTTGAGTTTGCTCTAACGCAATCATTAGCCGAAGAGATTGCAAGCCGCCTCGGTTATCAACCATCGGTCAGCCTCGACAACGACGCCAATGCCGGTGCTTGGGCCGAAGCGCACCTGGGCGCAGGTCGCGGTAGCGACAACTTTGTTTTTCTGACCCTTGGCACAGGAGTAGGCACTGGGTTTGTCTTGGACGGACGGTTAATTCTCGGCGCCAACGGTTTCGCGGGCGAGAGCGGGCACATGGTCGTCGATGCCAGCGGCCCAGCTCACATCACCGGCGTGCAAGGCCCTTGGGAGCACTTCGCGTCAGGCATGGCCTTGAGGCGGATGGGCAGTGAGGCAGCCGCGGCGGGACGCTTTGATGCTGGTCTTGAGTTTGCAGGCAGCGCTGAGGACGTAACCAGCCACCATGTACACGATGCGGTAAAGGCGAACGACGCTCAAGCGCTAGAGATCCTTGACAGCTACAGCGCGCATGTTGCGCTGGGCATCGCAAACATCGTGATGATCATGGATCCGCAACGGATCGTCATCGGCGGCGGCATTGCCGACATCGGTGAGCCTCTGCGGTCACGGGTTGAAAGCCACTTGCCAAAGACCATTCTTGGAGCCTCCTACCGGCCGATGCCTGAAGTAGCACTGGCCGAGCTAGGAGAGGAGGCCATCGCTATCGGTGCGGCCCTCATGGCAAACGACCGTGCCAGTGCCACTTGACCTGCACCGCAGGCGCTGAGCGACTAAATCTCAGCGACGCCAACGTTGTGCTCTATCGCGGCTATCTGAACCCCGACGAAGCCGACACCCATCTGGTCGGACTTGACTTCGAAACCGACTGGAAACAAGACCAGATCTTGATGTACCAGAAAGTCCTCGATGTGCCACGGCTATCGGCCTGGTTCGGAGACCGGCCATACACATACTCCGGCAACAAGATGAACCCGCGTCCCTTCACCAACCGATTGCTCAAACTCAAAGCGCGAATTGAGCAGCTAACCGAACAGTTGTTTGGGCCAACAGGTGACAAGTTCAACACCGTCTTGCTGAACAAATACCGCAATGAATATGACGGAGTTGCTTGGCACTCCGACGACGAATCGGAGCTGGGTCAGAATCCCATCATTGGGTCGATCAGCTTGGGAGCTACCCGGTGCTTTCAGCTAAGGCGCCGCTACCAGCCGGGTGAAACTCCCTCACAGGTCGTGAACATCGATTTGCATCACGGTGACGTGCTGATAATGAGCGGCGACACCCAGCGCAACTGGATGCATCAAGTCCCCAAAAAGACCAGACCAAAGTCGCAACGCACCGAACAAACGACGTTGCAATCACTGCGCAATGAGCAAAACGTCCGGATAAACCTCACGTTCCGAGCGATTAAGAAGTTCTCGGATTAGTTCCCGATCAGTCGTGCGACCAGATCGCTGCCATCTCTCCAAAGGAGCCCACTAACAGCACCTCATCGCCCACACTGATTGCTTTTTGAATGCTCCACTGGGTGCGCGGAGGCAGATCCGGACTGGCCGCTGTGGACCAGGAAGCTCCGTCGCTACTCACCCAAATCTGGGGAACTGTGGCAAAGCCGGATGAGTCTGACCCTACGGCGAGGAACTCGCCAGTGCCCTTTTCAAAGATCACCTGCTGGACAGGCGTACGCAAACCGAACGAGAACACTTCCTGCTCGTTTTCGAAGCTGCTTATATCTCCAGACCAGACCGTGGAGGAACCTTCTAGCTGTCCTCGGATTAGCACTCGGCCGTCGGCAATGACGCACTCGCCTGCCCAAGACGGAGAGCTGCTGTCTTGCAGCTGTATTTCGACCCAGTCACTCCCACGGCGCCACCATGCCAGGGCGTTAGTCATTCCGTCGGCGGCCTCAAAAGTACCCACCACCAGAAGGTCGTCATCATCGGTCTTACACATGTCCACGGGAGCTATTCGCGGCGCTGCGTGCGGTCCTTCTACCTCGGTCCACTCAGACTTGTCGCCGTCCACGGGTGAAGTCCAAATACGGCCTTCGTACTGGGTGCGGTCAACCTCAGGAGCGGTTAGACCCGAAACGAGCAGCTCATCGCCTAGGTAGATCGTGCTGAAGGGATATTGCGTGTCAATACCGCCGAAGACACTCCAGCGCTTCACCACGCCGTCTTCAGGGTTGATACCGCCCATGAATACGTCGTTGATGTTCTGATCGTTGGAGTCAGGCGGCACGCCAGAGCCGGTAACAGCAATCTCTCCGTTATCTGATTGTGCTATCTCATCAACGGCCACAAGGGCGATCGCCTCGCCGTCATGTGGGATATCAACGAAATCGTCGCGGCCAAGATGGCCTGCTAGTCCGATGGGTATTGCGCCCCGATAACCGTCCGACCAGCGGTAAGGGAACTCACTGCCATACAGCCGCAGCGCATCTGGGTCATCCAAATAACCGAGGCCGTCAGCTAACTGAAGCCAGGGACGTGAAGGAGCTGATTCAAAACCAGGCGGCCGCACCGGAGAGCCTCCGCTTGTGAGGTTGTATGCCTCGTAGGTGCCGGGGATGTCGTACATCGCCCAGAGCGGCTGGTCGTCCCCCTCCAGCTGCAAAGTAATTGGCGTCCCGAGTGCATCATCGTGAGATTCGCCGAGTTGGAAAAGATCGCCGAGCGACACTGCTTCCTTGCCTGGCAACCACGCCCACAGACCAGGATTAGTTTGCCGTGTGGCGCCAATGAGCAACACCGAATCGTCGTCAGCGAATGGCTGGGGCGAATCTCCACCAAGTCTTTTGACTAGCGCATTGACAGCGTCGCCAGTGGTGGCCTGTGTGTGCCGGAATGCCTGAGTACGCAACGGACGACCATCATGAGACAGCGTTTCTGTTGCCCACTGCGTGCCGTCTTGCGAAGACCATGCGGTAACGCTGCCCGACCCGTCAGCGCCGATTATGACGAACCGGTCGCCTAACCAGTCAGCGTCATAGACGATGCTGTGGTTGTCGGTTGCGGGAAGCTGCACAGGCGAAAAGTCCGCCATGCCGTTGTCACTGCGCCAAACCAAAGGCAACGATGTGCCTTCCTCAACAACCAGCCCAACAATGATGGACACCGGTGGCCGCGAAAAGTCCCACTCATTACCTAGCTGAGACTGCTCCACAACGATCCTGACAATATTCACGTCTCCTTCGGGAGCTTCAAGAGACTCGACGTCGGACCAGTCAGAAGCGACTTCGCCTTTTGCGATAGCGGGGCCTCTTGCGATAACAGGTCGGATCTTGCCGTCTATTTGCTGCTCACCAACAGCGACGAAACCCTCGAGAAGATCAGCCACGGCAACGAAATCGCCGGGCCACTCCGATTTAACTACCGGCTGCCACGTATCAAGATCATCAAGTGAAGACACCCACACGCGTGGGTGCACGCTGCCGTCTTCAAGCACGACAACGCCAGCGGCTACCACGATCTGCTCCGGGTTACGAGCATCGGTGTGGATCGAATTAACTATTGCTCGACCAGACCCAAACGACGGGTTATCGATTGCGCTAAACGAGGTGCCATCAAAGATGCCCACAGCGGCGTGCTGATCAATACTGGTGTTGTCGGATTGCCAAGTTCCGGACACGACGGCCACGTCGCCGCGCGGAATAACTTCGGTAATCGATACGCGTGGGGTGCCCCTATCGCCCACCAACTGCATTTCCCACGTTCGATCTTGGGCATTAGTGGCATCGCTCGAACAAGCCGCAGCCAAGAGCGCCAGTGCAAGCAACCCTGCAGACAGCGCGCGCCTTGTGTGTCCCCGCCTTGTGTGTCTAGGAGTTCTGATTTTGAGCAATGTCTCTGATTTGAACAATTCTGATTTGAATAATGTCATTGGCCCGCGTCCCGCCTGTTTTACGCTTGACATCAGCTGATGCAAACGAGATTATTTCACTCGATGGCATGCCACTCCAAAAACCCGTCTTCAGCGAGCTTTTCGTGCTGATGCAGACGAGATTATTTCACTTTATGGCATGGTTAGGAGCGAACTCACGGTCCAGACGGATTTGCGTCGAAAACCGAACCAAATTGCGATAGCGAGTGGGCGATACTGGATTCGAACCAGTGACCTCTGCCGTGTGAAGGCAGCGCTCTAACCAGACTGAGCCAATCGCCCTATCGGAGCTGAGGCTAGCGTTAGGCCCATGAGCGCCTCCTCTTCAAAGCCCGTAACCACCACAGCTACCGGCCGTCCCAGTTACACGACACCCTCGTTTGATTGGGCCGCACATCACGCACTGGTTCGACCAGATAAACCCGCGTCGATTGACCTTCACACCAATCGCAGCTTCACCTACGCCGAGTTGAACGAACGCTCTAGTCGTCTCGCCACAGCCCTTAGGGAAGAATTCAACATCAGCCGCGGCGACCGAGTTTCGGTGCTGGCCGAAAACAACACCAACTTCTTTGAAGTGCAGTTCGCTTGCTGGAAGCTGGGGGCGATATTCGTGCCCTTGAACTGGCGTCTCACTTTGCCCGAGCTGGAGTACATAGTGGGCGACGCCACGCCAGATGTGATCATCCACGACGAGCCATTCATTGAAAACGCCACCAAAATCGCCGAGGTCTGCCGCATAACCCATCGAGCTACCTGGGGCGAATCCGGTGCGGGTGAGCACGCAGCGGCCTACGAAGACCTGATAGCCGCCCACTCCCCCATGCAGGGAGCGGAGCCGTGCACACATGACGAGATTCTCACGATCATGTACACCTCCGGCACCACCGGCAATCCCAAAGGGGCGATCATCACCCAGGGCATGACCCTGTGGAACGCCATCAACTGTGTGGAGTTTTACGGCATCTGCGAGAACATGGTGAATCTGGCGTTCTTGCCGCTGTTTCACACCGGCGGGTTGAACGTGTTTGCCAATCCCTGCTTCCACTTCGGCGGCACCAACCTGGTGATGCATTCTTTTGACCCGGCCGAGGCGCTGCGGCTGCTATCCGACCCTGAAACTGGAGTAACACACACCATCGGGGTGCCAGCTAACTGGTTGTTTATGAGCCAGGTTCCGGCCTTCAAAGATTCTTCGTTTCCGACGATCGTCGCACCGGCAGTGGGCGGCTCACCCACACCACTACCGCTGATTGAGGCTTGGGCTGAGCGCGGTATGCCACTACAACAGGCATTTGGTATGACCGAAACCAGCCCACTGGTACTAGCGCTCCCGGCCGACAAATGCACCGAAAAGATCGGTTCGGCTGGGCTTCCGGCCATGCACACCGAGGTTCGCATAGTCACCGAAGACGGCAGAGAAGCCGAAGTGGGCGAGAACGGCGAGCTGTGGTGCCGCGGCCCCAACATCACTCCGGGTTATTGGAATCAACCAGAGGCCACCGCCGAAGCCTTCACTGACGGCTGGCTAAAGACCGGTGATGCCGCTCGCAGGGATGAAGACGGCTATTACTACATCGTCGACCGCTGGAAGGACATGTACATCTCCGGCGGCGAAAACGTGTACCCCGCCGAAGTGGAGAGCGTCATCTATCAGCTAACTCAGGTGAGTGAGGTGTCGGTGATAGGCGTACCGGACGAGAAATGGGTCGAAGTTGGGCGTGCCATCGTCGTGCTGAAAGAGGGCGAAACTTTGGCCGAAGCCGAAGTGGTGAATCACTGTCGCCAAAACCTGGCTCGTTACAAGGTGCCGCAATCGGTGGTGTTCATTGAAGAGATTCCGCACAATGCCACCGGCAAGGTGCTGAAACGAGAGCTGCGCGAGCACTACGGCGCTGCGTAAATAGGGCTGCGTAGCTACTTTCCTGGCTAGCCGTGCTGGTTAGCCGTGCTGACTAGCCATCCTGGCTGATGATGCAGAGCCTGCGATTAGCAGCCACCTCATAGGGCACCGCAGACGGATCACTGCAGGCCGCATCCGGCGACAACGCCACGATCTCATCAAGCACACCGTCGTTTGCCACAGCGCACGGCACGTAGCGAACATTTCCGTCGCCGAGTATGCGAACGCACGTAGGAATATTTGGGTCAGGCACTTGCTGCTCACGTTCGGCCCGGTCGTTAGAGACAAACGCGGTCACGATGAAAATCGTCACGATGACGGCTGTCAACAAAAACCATGGCAACACACGAACAATCAACACCGCGATCTTGCTGCGCAGAACAAACATCGGTTCTTCAAACGTGTCGTCAGCTGGAGAGCCGCCCGGATATTGCCCAGCCTCAAACCGGTCGTCCGCAAACTGGTCAGTGTCAAAGCGGTCAGGGCTCGCAGCGGCCGCCTGCCGATCTGCTCGCTGTTGGCTAGAGCGCAAAGCGCGGTCGTAATCGGAACGAAGCTGGGTGTCACTCAACACTCGCCAGGCCTCATTCACCGCCAGCATCATGGCTTCGGCCTGCACAGTTTCGGCCTGTATGGTTTCAGCGGAGTTAGCTTCGCTGAGCTCCTGCTCGCGCTGATCTGGATGCCAACGTCGTGCCGCACGAATCCAAGCCCGGCGGATGTCTCCTACCGCCGCATCAGGCCGTACACCCAAGACTGCATAGTGGTCGGCCATACTTCAGTCTGTGCCATGGAACGCAGCGTTGCATCGGCAGGCCTTAACCATTTCGGCTATACCTGCCCGCTTCAGCTACACCAACTCAGTCAAGTGGTCGCAAGAATCATCAGTATTTTCTTAAGCATCAAAGCGGTGTAACAAGCTATGCGCTTAGTCGGTCAATGATCTGTTTGAGGAGATCAATGCGCTCAGCATTATCTGCGTATTCGCGACGCATAACGTCAGCGTGGAAGTGGACACCAGTTAGCTTGCGTAGCCTGACTAGCTCTACGCGCAAGTCACGTCCCTTAATGTTGGCTGCTTCAAGCTCGGTAGCAGCGTAGGCGATTAGCTCAGTGACTCTAGATTCCAGCGAGCAATTTTTTGTCTGGTTTGTGTTCATTGAGACTCCCCAGATATCTTGCGTGGGCCCTGAGTCGTTTGATCCTATCCATGTAGCCCATAAGGATGGGTGAGAACCAGTTGATTGCTAGTAACTGTATTCGTGCGTCTATTGCGTGTCTCATATATCTTTCTCTAAGCAATCCCTCGTGTGGCAGGTATTGGTGAGAAAAGCAACTATTAGGCTCAAACCCGCCTACCTTAAGCGTCTAAGCCCTTCGCGCAATAGCCCAGAACACGAATCAAGCACCTCGCAATACTCCACCGCAGTCAAGTACTGTCCTGTAGCCGGACTGAACGGCTCACCCGAGACAGACCTATACAACAACCACTTCAACCACTTATACGCGTTCGCATAATCTGTGGCCACTATAAGCACCACATTCCTAACATCGAACGTTCGTTCGATACTCTCATCACAGAGAACAGCCCAAGCCGCAGCCGATGCAGCTTCAAGAACTTTCAACGTTTCAACGTTCACATCTTGGGTAGGTAGCTCGGAACTAGCTTGGCTATGAGCCTCAGCTAACGCGTGTAGCGCTTCATGTCCGCGTTCTCTGAGCGTGTCCGCACTCACGGAGTCAATGGTAGGTCCCATATTGGATTTCTTTCAAGCAGTTTGGAGCGGTGCCTACGTACGCAAAGTACAACGAAATAAATGTAGGCACCGCCACTTGTGAGTGGTAGCAGGGTGACGCGTAATCACCTCAGGATTTTCCTGGTAGTAGAGCTAGCAGATATCTGCCCACTTCGGTCAAACCGACTTGGTCGAGATGTGCTAGCCAGGTTCTCGTGAAACTTGCAACTGGAGCCGGATACTGGTCCGACGCGCCACCCAAAGGTGCCCTTGAAGGCCTGCTGACTGCGGAACGTTTGGGATTCCACTCGTTTTGGACTGCGGAGGCCTACGGGTCTGACGCTCTCACTCCGCTGGCCTGGTGGGGCAGTCAAACCAAAAACATCCAACTCGGCACCGGCATTATCCAGTTGTCTGCTCGCACCCCAGCTGCCACCGCCATGGCCGCCATCACGATAGATCATCTGAGCGGTGGCCGGTTTTTGTTGGGACTGGGCGTCAGCGGTCCGCAAGTGGTGGAGGGCTGGTATGGCGAGCCCTATCCCAAACCGCTTGCTCGCACTCGCGAATACATCGAAATCGTTCGCAAAATATTCGAACGCAAAGAACCGGTCAGTTACGAGGGCGAGCACTACCAGCTACCGCATCCGGAAGGCTTGGGGCTGGGTAAGAGCTTGCGATCAACGGTTCATCCGTTGCGAACCGAAATCCCTATTTACCTAGGTGCCGAAGGTCCTCGCAACGTCGCTCTTGCGGCCGAACTCTGTGAGGGCTGGTTGCCGCTGTTTTTTGCCCACAAGGACAATCAGTTTTACGTCGACGCTCTCAACGCAGGCTTCGCTGCTGCTGGTAAGCCGCTGATCGGCGCTGACGGGCGCATCCCTGACAACGCCGACTTTGAGGTGGTGTGCCCAATGAGCGTGGTGATAAACGACGACATCGAAAAAGCTGCCGACCAGGTGCGTCCGATGCTGGCCCTATACATGGGCGGCATGGGTGCGCGCGGAACCAACTTCCACTACGACGTGTTTTGCCGGATGGGTTACCAGCACGTGGCTGACAAGGTGCAAGAGATGTATCTAACCGGCGACAAAGCCGAAGCGGCTGCGGCTATTCCTCTAGAGCTTGTGCAACAGGTTGCTTTGGTGGGTCCGCTTGACTCGATTGCGAGCGACTTAGCGCTCTGGGATGACACGGTGGTGACCACTCTGCAGGTAAGCGGCCCACCTCAATTGTTAGAAACACTGAGTGAACTAGTAAAACGCTAAGCGCTAGCAACAATCCGCGGCAATAATTAGGCCATGTCGCCAACAAATATGTCTCAAACCAACACAAACGGCAAAGTCGCAGATCGCACACCAGTGCTGGTTGGCGCTGGCCAGTTCATGCAGCGCCCCGAGAATCCCGTTGAGGCACTTGAGCCGTTAGCGATGATGGGCGAAGCGCTAGAGGCTGCCGCCAACGACGCAGCCGCGCCCAGCCTGCTAGGTAGCGCCACTCACATCTGGGTAGTCAAAGGCGCCTGGCCTTATTCCAATCCGGGTGCTGCCTTGGCGGAACGCTTCGGCGCGCAAAGCCGCACGGGTCTGTCCGTTGACGGCGGCAACACTCCCCAATCGCTGGTCAATAAGGCTTGCCTAGCTATTTCGCAAGGCGAAGCTGACGTTGTGCTGATCGTTGGCGCAGAGGGCATCTGGAGCCGCCGGCGGGCCAGGCGAGCCGGTGAACGCATCCCCTACACCACCCAAACCGACTCGGTGCCGGACGAGCAGCTCGGCAAAGACATGACCATGAACAACGAGGTAGAGCTAGAACGCGGCCTGCAGCAACCGATCAATATCTACCCGGTGTTTGAGTCGGCATTTCGCCACTCGCGTGGCGAAACCGTTGAAAAGCATCGCGATCGTGTGTCGAAGCTCTGGGAGAAGTTCAACCAAACAGCCTGCGCGAACCCTTATGCATGGGTTCGCAATGCCATGACCGCCGATGAAATTCGCAACCCCAGCCCCAGCAATCGCCTGATCGGCTTTCCATACACGAAAGCCATGAACTCCAACTGGGATCTAGACCAGGCCGCAGCATTGATTCTCTGCTCGGCGCAAGCTGCTCGCTCGGCCAAAGTGCCGCAAGACCGCTGGGTGTTTCCGCATTCAGGCACCGCTGGAAACGACACCGAATTCGTGTCTAACCGCGGCGACCTGCACTCTTCTCCGGCCATCCGAGTAGCCGGCCCGCGCGCTATGAACCTGGCCGGCATCGGGGTTGACGACATCGACCACGTTGACATCTACAGCTGCTTCCCTTCGGCGGTGCAGATATCTGCAACCGAGTTGGGCTTTGGGCTAGACCGCTCGCTTACCGAAACCGGCGGGCTCACATTCGCTGGCGGACCGCTCAACAACTACGTCACACATGCCATCGCAACCATGGCGGGCGTGCTGCGAGACGAGCCGGGCGCTATCGGGCTTTGCTCGGCCAACGGCGGCTATCTCACCAAACACGCATTCGGCGTCTATTCCACGCAGCCACCCAGTCAGGCCAGTCAGGGCGGCTTCGCATACGAAAACTGCCAGCCCGAGATAGATCAGTTCCCTTCGGTGGATCTAGACAGCAGCTACACCGGCAAAGCAACGCTTGAGGCCTACACGGTGATGCATGACGCAGAAGGTCCGAAGATGGCATTAGCGGCGGTGCGCGCAGGCACAGGCGACGGTGCTCTGAGCGGTTCAACGGCTCGCCAGTGGGCACACAACAGCGATCCCGACCTGCTGGAATCGCTTATGAGCTCTGAGCACATCGGTCACACAGTTGAAATAACTGACAAATTTGACTTTGAGCCCGCCTAGTTAGTACTTGCCCAAGCTCCTAGCCTGGATTGCATGCATGCAGATGGGTGGAACCTGTCGGGCGATAAATCGCGAGCGTTCTTAGACCGCGAACTGTCCTGGCTGGATTTCAACTGGAGAGTCCTACGGCAAAGCGCGAACACCTCTATCCCCCTGCTCGAGCGTGTGCGGTTCTTGGCGATTCATGCTTCAAATCAAGACGAGTTTTTCCAGTTAAGAGTCTCGGACGTACATGAAGCAGCGCTCGCAGGCGTAACCAACCGCTCCACGGCGAGCTACACGCCCACTGACCTACTGAAAGAAATCAGAGATGTAGCGGGCGAACAGCTGCGGTTTGCGACGGACCTATTCAACGAAGATCTGCGTCCGGCACTGGCAACCGAAGGAATAGGTCTGGTTGAAGTTGCTGACCTGGATGCGAGCTCTAGCGAGTGGGTCTCCCAACAGTTCGATGAGCAGATCTATCCGGTGCTCACGCCGCTGGCTGTTGACATGGCACGCCCCTTCCCTTACATCTCAGACCTGTCGCTAAATCTGGTGGTGTTGCTCAGGCAAGACATCCACATTCCAGGCCAGGATGAGTTCTCCTTCGCCAGGGTCAAGGTGCCGCCGATATTGCCGCGCTTTATGCGACTGCCGGGCGACACCTTCGTGGCTTTGGAAAAGATCATCGCGGCTTACCTGCCGAAGATTTTCCCTGGCGTTGAAATAGTCGGCCACTCCACGTTTCGTGTAACACGCGACGCTGACGTGGAGGTAGACGACACCGACGGCGACAACTTGATGAAACTGCTTGAGCATGAGCTAAACCAGCGGCGCTTTGGTGAGCCGGTGCGCTTAGAAGTCGACAACAACATCGATGAAGACTCATTGGAGATGCTCACTCGCGAGCTTGGCCTTTCGCATGATGCGGTAATGACAGCGCCAGAGCTGTTGGCGTTAAACGATCTGGCTGAGCTATACAAAGTTGATCGACCTGATCTGAAATTTGAGCGGCATGTGCCGCGCACGAACCCCGCTCTTGAGCTCGACAAAACAGATGCGGCCGGTTTTTTCTCCGCCATCAAAAAGCGCGACGTGTTGCTCCATTTCCCGTATGAGTCGTTTACCGACAGCGTGGCTTCTTTTATTCACACCGCCGCTCACGATCCGGATGTGCTGGCCATCAAGATGACGATGTATCGCACCTCTGAGCGCACGCAGCTAGTGAATTGGTTGGTGCAAGCGGCCGAGCTAGGCAAGCAGGTGGTGGTGGTAGTTGAGCTCAAGGCTCGCTTTGACGAGCACGCCAACATTGAGTGGGCACGCCAGCTTGAACGCGCGGGTGTGCATGTGTCTTACGGACTGGCAGGCTTGAAAACGCACTGCAAGCTCGCTCTGGTGGTGCGTCGCGAAGGCCGCAAGGGCAACCAGATTCAGCGCTACACCCATGTCGGCACCGGCAACTACAACGCGGACACGGCTCGCTACTACGAAGATCTCGGTCTACTGAGTGCGGATGAGGCTCTTGCCGATGACGTGTCGCAGTTGTTTAACAAGCTCACCGGTTACAGCCGCAACGTTGATTACAACAAGATGCTGGTGGCGCCTGAAACATTGAGCGCAGGTTTGGTTGATCTGATCGAAGAGCAAGCCAGCCGCGGAGAAGACGGCTACATCTTTATGAAGGTGAACGCCCTAGTTGACACGACGATCATCGAGTCGCTCTATGCGGCTTCAAATGCGGGTTGCAAGATTGATTTGGTCGTGCGAGGCATCTGTTGTCTCGTGCCCGGACTGGTTGGGGTGAGCGAAAACATTCGTGTTCGCAGCGTGGTCGGTCGCTTCTTAGAGCACAGTCGGATCTACCGGTTTGGCGAAAGTCGGTACTGGATCGGCTCGCCGGACCCGATGCCGCGCAACCTGCTCCAACGGGTTGAGGCACTGGTGTCAGTAACTGGTGATGCTTGTCAAGCGCAGCTAGCGGCTCTAAGTGCGGAGTATCTGAGAGATGACATTGAGCACTGGGAGATGGATGCAAGCGGCCAATGGCAACATCTACCGGGCGTCAGCCTGCACCAGCGTTTAGCCAACAGCAACCGTGCTGCCTCACCTAAGCAACCCGCTTAGGTCGTGCTGCCTCACCTAAGCAACCCGCTTAGGTCGTGCTGCACAGGCTCTAGTCATGTTGCGCAGCTCTAATCAGATTGCTAGCATTGCGTGCGTGACACGAGTCATCTGCGGTGCGAATTACGAACTAGGCCTACTTCTTCTGACATAGGCGAGGACAAACCAGTCCTCGCCTTGCCTCCTGTGCCCTTCCGGGTCAGGGGGCTTTTTGTTGCCCAGGTGTAGTTCGTAATAAGACCAGATGCAATTTCTGCAAAGAGATAAAGAAAAAGGTGAAACCAATGCCAAACGTCAAGGCGATTAGCAAACAACAACCCAGCTCAATGCCTTTCGGCAAATACGAGGCCTACCCGTTCGGCCCGGATCTAAAAGACCGAGCATGGATCCACAAGTCGATCACCGAAGCACCGCTTTGGTGCTCGGTAGATCTGCGTGACGGCAACCAAGCCCTCATAGACCCGATGGACATTCCTCGCAAGCGACAAATGTTTGAGGCTCTCGTTGAGATGGGCTTCAAAGAGATTGAGGTCGGGTTCCCTTCAGCCTCCGCACCCGACTTCGACTTCTGCCGTCTGCTCATCGAAGAAGGCCTAATACCTGACGACGTGTGGATTCAGGTGCTCACGCAAAGTCGGCCAGAGCTAATCAAACGCACATACGAGTCAATTGCGGGTGCCGACAACGTCATCATGCATCTCTACAACCCAACCTCGGCGCTACAGCGCAAGGTGGTGTATCGCCTTGATCAGCAGGGCATTGTTGACATCGCTCTCGCTGGCACCACCCAGTGCAGGCAGCTACGCGAAACCTCTTCGGCTAAGAACATTCGGTTTGAGTATTCGCCAGAGTCCTTTACGGGCACCGAGATCGATTTTGCGCTGGAGATATGTGACCGCGTGGCCAACGAATGGGGTGCCACCGAAGCCGATCCGATCATTTTGAACTTGCCAGCGACGGTCGAGATGTCCACTCCAAACATCTACGGCGACCTCATTGAGTATTTCCACCGCAACATCGGTAACCGCGAGGCCGTGGTGCTCTCGCTCCATCCACATAACGACCGCGGTTGCGCGGTGGCAGCGGCCGAGTTTGGTGTGATGGCTGGGGCCGACCGCGTAGAGGGCACCTTGTTTGGCAACGGCGAGCGCACCGGCAATGTCGACATCATCACCTTGGCGATGAATCTGTTCGCACAAGGCGTTGACCCTGAGCTTGAGATCGGCCACATAGACAATTTGCGACGAATAGCGGAGTATTGCAATCAGCTTCCGGTGCATCCGCGCCATCCCTACGGAGGCGACCTTGTTTACACCGCTTTTTCGGGCAGCCATCAGGACGCCATCAAAAAAGGCTTCGAAGCGCTAGACGACAATTACGAGCTTTGGGGTGTGCCCTATTTGCCGATTGACCCGGCCCACGTTGGACGCACTTACCAAGACGTGATTCGTGTCAACAGTCAATCCGGTAAGGGTGGCGTTGCTTACGTGATGAAAAACACCTTCGGGTTTGATCTGCCGCGGCGCTTGCAAATTGAGTTCAGCGGCGTGATTCAACAGATCACCGACGAGGGTGGAGAGATACTGCCCGACGCCATTCAGAAGAAGTTCAACGAGACGTATCTGCACTTGCAGCACCCGTATACCTATGTCGGGCACAGCAGTCATTTCGACTCGATGTCTTCGGATGAGTCCGAGGTGGTTGCCACCATCCGCACAACCAATGGAACCGAAGTGGTTGAGCATGAGATCAAGGGCAGCGGCAACGGTCCCTTGGCAGCGTTTAAAAGTGCCTTGGCTGAGGGACTGGGTGCTGATGTGGTGCTGGTGGACTACACCGAGCACGCCATAGGCACCGGAGCCGATGCTGCGGCTGCTGCCTATGTCGAAATCGAGACACCGGATCGCAAGGTGTTCTGGGGGGTGGGTATCAACTCGAACATTGTGACCGCCAGCTTCATGGCACTGTTGTCTGCGCTAAACCGAGCTGCCGCCTAACAACAGCCCAAAAAGCTGCCACGCCTGGGGTGCTCTTTGTTGCCAAACTAGAGCAAAGCAATCGGAGGATCATTGGACTCTTTGGCACTGCGCAGCTTCGCAGGCGGCACTCTTTTTGGATCGCTTAACGGCAGCGGTCCACCACGTGTGCTGTACCTACATGGTTGGGGTCGAACGCATCGCGACTTCGACGCTGTCAGGCGCGAAGAAGTGCTGTCGGCTTGCCCGGCTTCGCTGGCGTTAGACCTGCCGGGTTTCGGAGCTTCCCCACCACCACCTAATGCGGGTGGCGCCGAGCTATATGCGCACCTGTTGCTACCAGTCCTAACCGACTGCGAACCGCCACTGATTTTGGTGGGGCACAGTTTTGGTGGGCGCGTGGCGTTAGAGCTGGCTTATCAGCGTCCCAAGGCCGTAGCAGCATTGGTGCTTACCGGCGTGCCGTTGCTAAAGCCTGTGATGGTGCGAAAGAAGCCTTCGCTGAAGTTTCGACTGATGCGCTATGCGAATCGCATGGGGCTAATCAGCGACAAGACAATGGAAAACTTACGCAACAAGTCCGGCAGCGCTGACTATCAGGCTGCTCGCGGAGTGATGCGCGACGTGCTTGTAGCGGCGGTCAATGAGACGTATGAGAAGCAACTCCAAAGCTTGAAAATGCCTGTCGAACTGGTTTGGGGAACCAACGACAGTGAGGTGGTGCCAGGCATAGCGGTGCGTGCTGAGACAATGTTGGCTCACGCTGGCCTCACGATCCTGCCCGACATCGGGCACTTTGTACCGAGCGAGGCACCCGGGCGGTTAGCGGGAATCATTGCTAATCAGCTCCATATGATCGATTCTTATTCCAATCCGGTCACATCTGAGCCCAACCAATCGTGAGTGACCTGCACCCCGTGGTGTATGCGTTGTTGGTGTGTGGCGCAGCCGCAGGCACCTTTAGATGGCTGCGCGTCGGCCAGCGTGAGCACTACCTAGCAGGATCGGTCACGCGCTTTGCTTGGCGCTGGTGGCGTCTGCACAACATCAACCGACTTTTGTTGCTGTTAGCCATAGCAGCGACGATTGGTGCGGCGTTCACTAGCTGGTTGGCTTTGGTGGTCGTAGCAGCTGCGTTGGTTGGTCCACTCGGCTTGTCTCATCGAGGTGTTACCAGCAAACTGGCCTGGACTCGCCGACTGCTCACGATCGGTTTCGTAACTGTCGCTCTGGCGGCCGTTGCTTTGATCATCACTGCGGCGTTTGATGTGAGTGCGGTGGCGTTAGCCGCCGTGGCGCTGGTGCTACCGGGGCTTGTGGATCTTTCGTTGCTGGCGACCAAACCAATCGAGCGCATTTTGACTCGCCGCTGGGTTCACAGGGCTCGCTCCAAGCTCGACCGAATTGATCCCGTCCGAGTGGCGATCACCGGCTCATACGGCAAAACCACGATGAAGGGTTATCTGCGGCACCTGGTATCGGGCACACGCTCTGTGATGGCATCACCGGCCAGCTTCAACAACACCGCTGGGTTATGCCGCTCGGTCAACGAGCATCTTGAGCGTGGCACCGAGGTGTTCATCGCTGAGATGGGTACCTATGGCCGCGGCGAGATAGCGGCGATGGTTCGCTGGGTGCAGCCGTCGATCTCTGTGCTCACTGCGGTCGGGCCGGTTCATCTTGAGCGCTTCGGCAGCCTTAACACGGTCGTGGCAGCCAAGACCGAGATATTTGCCACCGCCACTACGGCCATTATCAACGTTGATTTGCCTTTGTTGGAGGCCGAGGCCGCTCGCTTGGAGGCTTCTGGCATTTCGGTGATTCGATGCTCTACTGGGCAGGCTGGCAGTGACCAGGCCAGCAGTACTGACCAAGCTCCTAACCAGGCTGGCAGTGCTGACCAGGCTTCTAACAAGGACGACGGCCGCCGCCACGCGGACGTGTATGTGTGCCCAGAGAACATCTTGCTGTTTGGCCGAGAATTGCACGCTCAGCTCGGCCCGGAAGCCTTGCCAATCAACGTTGCCTGTGCCATCGCAACCGCCGCCGTACTTGGCGTAAGCGACGAAGACATCACCGCTCGGCTGCCGACGATTCCGGTTCCCAAACACCGCCGACAGCTATCTGTCAGCAATTCGGGTGTAACCGTGGTCGATGACACCTACAACAGCAACCCGGCTGGAGCCGCAGCCGCCTTACAGATGCTGGCCGACGCAGAGGTAAACCGGCGAGTCGTCGTAACACCCGGAATGGTTGAGCTGGGTTCGGAGCAGTTCAAAGAAAACTCTGAGTTTGCTCGCGCCTCTACCACCGGAGTGGCTGACGATTTTCTAATCGTGGGGCGAACCAACCGGACCGCTCTTATGCACGGTGCCCATGACGGCACGGCCGTGGTGCGTCAAATGAAAGACCTCACCTCAGCGGTGAAATGGGTGCGCGAAAACCTCCAACCCGGAGATGGTGTGCTATACGAAAACGATTTGCCAGATCACTATTCCTAGCTCACGGTGAAATGCCACTAGACGGAAATGCTGCTAAACGGAGGTTCAGCCAAACGGAGGTTCAGCCAAACGAAAATGCAGCTAGACCACAGCTGGATTTCCTACCTCGCAACGAGGTCTGCATTCGTGCTCAGATTGGTTACGGAAATCCCGGTAGACCGTGACGGTCGTAAATGCATATTGACCGCGGCTGGATTCTCTACTACTTTCAAAAAAACCAAATAGCCGTCTGGTTAGGGCTGCCAACTTGTTGCACAGTCTCCTTACGGCAAAGGAGATTGCACTTTGCCGACCCAGACGACGCCCCCCGCCCCACCCGTCCCCGCCGTCGACCGAGCTGCGGCCGTTGACAGGCTGAGCAAGGCTCTAAGCGGCCGAGGTCAAAACGAGGCAACCCTGCGAAACCATTTGGTAGAGGCGCTGGAGCATTTAGGCCGCGACACAGAGGTGGAATTTAATACGGGTGATGGTCGCTGTGATATCTACCTGCCGTCAAGAAGATTTTTGATTGAGGCCAAGCGGCGAGGTCGCGCAGAGCCAAAAGACCACGGCAGCAAAGACAACGAAACCCAGCTCGGCCAATGCGACCGCTATGTCACCGCTGACCATGAGCGTGAGCTCTACACACTGAGCTTTGAAGACGAAGACACCCGTGCTCCGTGGCGGGCCTGCCTAACAGACGCTCGCGAATGGTGGGTCTGGCAGTGGGATGTAAAAGAAGACCTAACACTTGCCCCCCCCCGCGAGATTTGGAGGAAGTCATTTGGTCCCTCAGCTGCTGAGGAGCTAACTGGCTGGCTTGAGAGCCTTACAAGCCAAGAGGCAGGCAAACCCTGGCCCCCCAACAACCCGGCTCAGATCTTTTTCCGCTACCACGAAGAGCTAGAAGATCTCTATGAGGTTGACAAGAGCCAGAGCAAGATAACCAAGCGTGACGTCTGGCTAGAGATGCTGAAAGGCTCCGGCACAGATCCACAACAGTCCGACCAAGACGAGCTATTCGTCCAGCACACCTTGCTCGTAACGGTGGCACGTGCGGTCATTGCTTCGCTAGCAAAGGATTCACGCAAACCCATTGAGGTAATGAGCGCGGGTTTCGCTTCATGGCCGCATCGACCAAATGAAAGCGGCGGTGCTTCCTCAGTTCAAGGTGAAAACTGGACTAACGAGCTCTTTGGCCTAGTCAAAAGTTACGAGTGGCGCCAACGCGGACGTGACGTGTTGCGCGATCTATACCAAGAGCTTGTCCCAAAGCAGCATCGCAAGGATTATGGCGAGTACTACACGCCTGACTGGCTCGCTGAGGGAGTAGTCGAAAAAGTGCTAGACGACGCCTGGATAACAAGGTCAGTCAAGGCCATGCTGAGAACTCCTAATGCACCTGGCGTGGGAGTTCTGGATCCTGCATGCGGATCAGGCACATTCCTTTTTCATTCTGCAAGGCGAATTCTTAGCTCAAAGGTGATCAAAGATCAGAATCTCACAGACGGCCAAAAAGCCACGGTTACAGCAAACCTGGTCCAAGGGATTGATATCCATCCGGTTGCCATTGAGATGGCAAAGGCAACATTATTACGAGCCTTACCGTGCCCCCCTCCTACCGGTAACGATGCCTTACAGATATTCCAGGGTGATTCATTGCTTTGGAATCAATCCATATCGGCAATGGGCGAAGAAACCGTTGAGCAACAGACGGTACTTATTACTGATGATGAGTTCAAGGTGGTTACCCCCAAAGAAAAAACGATTAAGTTTCCGCCAGCGGTTGCGAAGCAAAAGGCCTTCAGCAACTACGCAAAACGTCTAGTTACGGCTGCTCAGAGAAAAGAAGGGCGACCTGAGCCGATTGGTTTAGTTGTAAGCGATAACGAGTTGGCCGAACTCACATTGTCATACGACGCCCTTAAAGACATTATTGCTGAGGAAGGGGATAATGTTTGGGCTTGGTATATCAACAACGCTACGGGCCCATTAGTCATTAGCGCGCGCGGTGTTGACCGCATCGTTGCAAACCCGCCTTGGGTAAGAATGAGTGATATACAGCTCCTAAAGCGCAAGCGTGAACTTGAGAAACTAGCAAAACAGACTGGTCTTTGGGGTCAGGGGAAAAACAATACAGCCTTCAACATAGCGGCGCTCTTTGTAGACCGTTGTAGCAACCACTATCTCGGCTATGCAATCAAGAACAACAAAAATGGTGTGGCAGCGGGATGGGTACTGCCTTGGGGGTGCATAAAGTCTGGCGGTTGGGAGACAACGCGTGAGAAGCTGAATCCTGGAACAGAAGAAGTGTGGGATCTGGGTGAGGTAAAGGATCCACCCTTTAAGAGCTCTGCTAGCGCTGTTTGGATCCGTGACAACAAGAAAAGAAGAAAAACACCTAGCGTCAAGGCTTATAAAAACAAGGGCAAGGAAAAGGTCAGTTTAAGCTCCACATGGTCTGAAGTAAAAGAGCTCATAACTATTACAAGAAAGAAGCAATACCCAATACTTGCTTCGGATTATCAGACAAATGGTAAGGCAGAGTTTGCGAACGGCGCAACACTTTTCCCTCATTGTTTAGTAAAAATAGAATCTACCTCTCCAGCTGACAACAGCTCAGAGCTAGAGATCGTTACTTCAGGGTCTCGCCACAAACCTTGGAAATCATTAGGAGCACAGAAAGGCGTAATCCCAAAGCACTGGGTAAGGTCAATAATCGATAATGAATCCTTATTAGCGTTTGCTATTTTGAAAACACGGCGATATGTTATTCCAATACGAGACCACAAAGAGGACATTGAAGCAGAGAACAACGAGTTTTGGTCTGGTATTGACGGTGTAGCGGAGCTATATGCAAGCAATGCAGGGAAAGGTAGCTCAACGCCAAAAACGCTATTTGAGCGACTCAACTTCCAAAATGCGTTATTAAGGCAAAAATGGAGCAAAACTGCAGGTAACCGGCTTGTAGCCTACAATGCTTCAGGCGGGATACTTCGCTCTGCACGGTTCAGAGACAGTAACCTGTTAGCTGAACATAAAGCATTTTGGATGTTGTGTGATAGCCCTGGCGAGGCGCAATATCTGACCGCCTTGCTAAATACTGACAAACTGCAAGCCGCATTTGTTAGTACACAAAAAGCAGGCTGGGACTTCAATCAACACTTTTTGCATGAAATACCAATACCAAAGTTTGAAAGTGGCAACGCAACTCACACTGAGCTAGCAAAGCTCTGCGTGCAAGCCGAAGCCGTTGCAGATGAACTTGTGCGCAAGTTTGAGAATGAGCCTGACTCAGGCAAACGGCGCCAGATGGCCCGCTCCAAAGAAATCAGAGAAGCGCTGCGAGAAACCGGTATTGCCAAACGCATTGACGCTGCCGCACGAAAGCTGCTGCCCAAGTACGCCAGCTAGCCCCGCGCTGTCTACCACTCTCCACTGGCACCCTGCACTGGCACCCTCCACTGGTTGGGCTGCTGGGAGCCATATTCTTGAGCTTCTATGAGCCGTGTAGCTGTCTGCTTTGGCGGGCCCTCACCCGAACATGACATCTCGGTGCTCACAGGCCTGCAGGCCTCGCATTGCCTGGCCGAACTCGGTGAAGACCCGGTTGCGTTGTACTGGGCCCGCAACGGCGACTGGTTTGAAGTCCCCGCGACGGCAGAGCCAGGTGAGTTTGCCGAAGGCTTGCCAAATGACGCCAAGCCGATCGAGCTACTGATCGGCGAAGAGGGCGGCTTTTTTCACACGGGACGTCGCATTCGACGATCACCGCTCGACCTGTCGGTCATATTGAACTGCTGTCACGGCGCACCGGGCGAGGACGGCACCTTGCAAGCCGCGTTTGACATGGCTGGCTTGCTCTACTCCGGCCCTAGCCACGCGGGGGCGGCGCTCGGCATGGACAAGTTCGCATTCACTTCCGTCATCGCCGCGGCAGGCCTACCCACCTTGCCTCTGTGGGTTCTCAACGACGATTTAGAGCTAAACGACGAAACAGCACCCCTAGCGCAAGGCCCGCTCATCGTGAAGCCACGCTTCGGCGGCTCATCAATCGGCATTGAGATAGTCGAAGACCTACAAACGGCCAAAGCTCTGGCAGCCTCGGCTGTGGCGCTGGCCGAGGGTGCGGTGGTGCAGCAATACCTGACCGACTCCGTTGACCTGAACGTTTCGTTGCTGGCCTGGCCTACCTTGCGGCTAAGCGCGATCGAACGTCCACTGCGATCAACCGAGGATGAACAGCTCAGCGGCACCATCTACAGCTACGCGGACAAATACCTGCGCGGCGAGCAAGGCATAGCCAGCGCACCTCGTGAGCTGCCTGCGAATCTGCCTGAAGCTATTGAACGCGCCGTGTTCAACATCGCCACCCAAGCGGCCGGGCTGATAATGGCTCGTTCGGTGTCACGACTGGATTTCTTGTGGGACGGCAATGAAGAACCCCGCGGGCTGTACATAAACGAGGTCAACACGATCCCTGGTTCGCTCAGCTGGTACTTCTGGACCGAACAAGGTGTCAGTTTTGCGGAGTTACTGCATGATCTGATCGGTGAAGCGCAAGCAAAACCGGAGCGTCGGTTTCGCACGGACGGGGCTGACGGCACCGCTTTGCGCAGCACCAAGAACATCTCCTCGAAGCTTGCCTAGTCCCCGGCGGGCTGGGTTTGCGGTGATAGCGGTAATAGGCGCGCTGCTGCTAGCTGCGGCGTGCTCATCATCAGCACTCTCTGATTCAAGTAGCGCTGGTTCAGGCAGGGCTGGCAACGGCAATGCTGGAAACGGCGGCAATGATCCTGGCGACAGTGCTGCCGCCCTGCTCGGAAGCTGCGTGGCCGACCAGGTGGCAGCTTCGCTGGAAATTACCGTTGAACAGCTGTCGACCGATCTGGCAAACGCTGATCCGGGTCGTGAGATAATGCAGGTAATCACCACAGAGGTGCTTCGCATAGCTCGCGACATTTGCGAGCTGCGAGAGCTAGCCGCCGGTGGTAACGGTAACGGCGCTGGCGGTGCTGATTCCGGCGCAAACGATCAATCTGCGACACGAGCCGTATCACCCGAGGCCGATCGCAACGCCTCCTTGCCAGCATCGCTGGTAGATGCGCCGCAGCGCTTCGACCCTGACGACCCTCCCCCGGGCGACAACCCAGACCTCGACGACCTCTGGCTGCTTTGCGGAGATGGTGAACCGCTGTCGTGTGATCGCCTGCTTTACGAATCTCCCGCTGACAGCGACTATGAAGCCTTCGGGTTCAGCTGCGGCGGTCGAGAAAATCTGGACTGCGACACATTGCTGGGAGCGGTCTCAGGCACGAACACCCTGGTCTCGCCTGCAACCACTGCTCCGGGTAACGATGCAGGGCTTGATAGATGGTGGGCACGCTGCGCAAACGGCAGCAGTCAAGCCTGTGCTCAGCTGGTACTAACCGCACCGGGCGGCTCGCTCTACGCCTACTACGGGTACTCATGCGGAGGCCGCACCGCCGGCGACTGCGCAGCACTGCTAGGCAACGACGGCTCCCCACCGACTTTAGAGGGCCGCTCGCCTACCGATTCTGCGCCCGGCACGGACTCATATCTAGACCGACTCTGGCTCAGCTGCGCCGACTTGTCAGCCACTGCCTGCGGTGACCTGGCTACTTTCGCTCCACGTAGCAGCGACTACGAACGCTTCGGTTTGTCATGCGGTTGGCGTGCGGTAACGCCATGCACGAAGCTGTTTGCGGAGATAACGCACTGCAACATCACCGCTACCTGTCGCACCAGCGCCCGCGACGGCTAGACACAAGCCCCGTGATAGCCGACGCTCTCGCACATAAACGCATCGCCATTACCGGCGCAACCGGTTTCTTAGGCACAGCGCTAGTAGAGCGCCTGCTACGTCGCGTGCCTGATTGCGAGCTTGTGCTGCTGGTGCGCCCAGGCCGTCGCAACGACGCCCTGCAACGAGTTCAGCGCGAGATATTCCGCAACGACGCCTTTGATCGGTTGCGCGAAAGCTGGGGAACCGAATTTGACGCCATCTGCGAGCAGCGGGTCACCGTGCTGTCCGGTGATGTCAGCGTTGACAATCTGGGGCTAGCACCCGCCGATAAATCAACCTTTTGTGGCTGCGACATCATCATTCATGCTGCAGCCGCGGTCAGCTTCGACAGTCCGCTCGATGCCTCCATCGACATCAATCTGCTGGGACCAAACCGCATCCTCACCGCATGCCAAGACATCGGCACCACTCCCCACTTGGTTGCGGTGTCGACGTGTTATGTGGCGGGCAACCGACGCGGTGACGCCGCTGAAACGCTGCTAACCGACTCACCGTTTTCGCTAGAAATCGACTGGCGTGCCGAGGTAGCTGCCGCTCACCGCACCCGTTCCGACATAGATGCACGCAGCCGGGAGCCACACCGTTTAACCAAACTGCGCAATAGCGCACGTGAAGAGCTCGGACCAGCGGGCCTGCCGATGCTGGCTGCTAAGACCGAACAGCTTCGGCTTGAATGGGTCGATCAGCAAATGATTGACTCCGGACGCAGCCGCGCGGCATCGCTGGGCTGGCCAGACGTCTATACCTACTCAAAGGCGTTAGGCGAGCAAGCCCTGGTGGAGCTGCACCAGAACATTCCGGTCACCATCGTGCGGCCATCAATCATTGAGTCGGCTCTGGCTGAACCAAAACCTGGCTGGATTCGCGGGTTTCGCATGGCCGAACCGTTGATTGTTTCGTTCGCCAAGGGCGAGCTTGACACGTTTCCGGGCTATCCCGAAGGCGTGATCGATGTGATTCCGGTGGACATGGTGGCCGCATGCATCGTTGCTGTCGCAGCACAAGGACCAAAGGCTCCTGCCAGCACAGAGCCAGCGCCGCTGGAGATCTTCCAGATCGCTTCGGGCGCAGTAAACCCGCTCCGTTTCAAGGTGTTGCTTGAAACCACAATGCACTGGTTTGAACAGCATCCGGTCTACGACGCCAAGGGTCATCCCACCGCAGCTACCTCCTGGCGTTACGCCGGCTCCTCAGACCTAGAAGAAAAACTCAAAAGAGTCATGCGACTGCTAAACGTCGCCAACCGTTTCGTCAACTACCTACCGTTGCGAGGGCGTAGCGACTTCACCTTGCGCTTAGCTCAACGCCGCCAAAGCCTGGAGCAGCTACAGGGCTACGTTCAGCTTTACGGTGCCTACGGCAAGTGCGAAGCCCTCTACAGCATCGACGCAACGCTTGGCTTGTGGAACTCCCTCGATAGCGCCGACCAAAACGCTTTTGCGTTCGACCCGCGCGTCATCGATTGGTCGCACTACATCGCTGAGGTGCACCTGCCAACCGTTGTGGTGCAATCCCGGGTTAAGACCACACCTGAAGTGCGCAGCGGTCCAAGCAGAACCACCCGGCTACAAGCCGCAGTGTTAGATCCGCAGCGTCAGTTTGCGGCGTTTGACCTTGAGAACACGCTCATTGCGAGCAACGTCGTAGAGAGCTACTCCTGGCTAGCCACCCGCGATCTGGATGCCGGAGCACGTTTTCGCTTTGTGCTGCGCACGCTGTCCCAGGCTCCCGGGCTCTGGCGGCGCGACCGGCATGACCGCACCGACTTTTTGCGCTTCTTCTATCGTCGCTACAAAGGTGCGTCGGTCGAAAAACTGGACGCGGCGGCCAACGAAATGCTGAGCCATTTGATACTGGCGAAGGCGTTCCCGGCCGGACTGAGACGAGTGCGCGCTCATAAGGCCGCCGGACATAAAACGGTGCTAATTACCGGCGCTCTTGATTTAGCGGTGCGCCCGTTAGCACCTCTGTTTGATGAGATCATTGCTGCCAGAATCGGCAGTGTTAATGGCCGCTATACCGGAGAAATGATTGACGTGCCACCCACTGGCGAAATGCGAGCGCAGTTAATGACGAGTTGGGCAGACGAGCAAGGACTTGACTTGACACAAGGCGTGGCTTATGCCGACGCAGCATCAGATCTGCCGATGCTCGAAGCGGTTGGCTATCCCGTTGCGGTCAACCCTGAAACGCGGCTGGTAACGATTGCGGACAAGCGCGGCTGGTTGGTCGAGGAATGGGGTCACACACCAGGTGCGCCGAAGACCCTGCTGCCGATGGCACCGCGGCGACGCAGCAATGCGCAGCAAGTTCGCGCCAGTGCTCGCCAGCTCGCACGCTCTAGTCGAAAAAACCCTGCTCACGAAAGCCCTGCTAGCGAAAACCCTGTTAGCGAAAACACGGCTCAAATCCGATGAGTTCACGTAAGGGCACCGCCAGACGAGGCTTGGTGCTAGAGGTCGAGCGCAACACCCCGCCAATCGTTTGGTGCTACGGCGAAGGATTCCGTCTTGAAAAGCTGCCAGTTGGCAGCCGTGTCGTCTATCCCAACGAACCTATCGAACCAATAAAAGACGTTGAGGCCGCTATCGCTAAGGCTCTAGAAGAACCGCTCGGCGACTCAAAACCGCTTTCGGATCTGCTCTTTGCTGGCATGAAGCTGACGATCGCTTTTGATGATGTATCGCTGCCGCTGCCACCCATGGCCGCTCCCGACATTCGTTCACGCATTATCGAACAGGTGCTTGACCTAGCTGCTGCAGCCAGTGTTGACGATGTGCACCTCATTGCGGCACTGGCCTTGCATCGGCGCATGACCGAAGAAGAGCTACGTCACGCAGTGGGCGATCGTGTCTATGACGCATTCGCTCCGCAGGGCTGTCTCTACAACTTTGACGCCGAAGACCCTGACGGACTCACTCATCTCGGCACCACCGAATCGGGCGAGGAAGCCATCATCAGCACGCGTGCGGTTGAGTCCGATCTGCTGGTGTACGTCAACATCAACCTGGTGCCGTTAGACGGCGGCCACAAGAGCGTTGCTACCGGCTTGTCCGGCTATCGCGGCTTGCGACACCACCACAACGTGCACACGTTGCGCAACTCCAAATCGTTCATGGACCCTGCCAACAGCGAGCTGCACCATCGCAACTGGCGTCAAGGGCGTCTGTTGGCCGAAGCCGGCGTGAAGGTATTTCAAATCGAAACCACGCTCAACAACGACACCTTCCCAGCGCCATATGACTTTTTGCAGCGCCGCGAATGGGAGATGTCACCCAAAGACCGCCTGATGCTGATGGGCACTAAGACCGCCCTAGATCTCATGCCCACTCGCACTGCGCGACGCATCTTTCATAACATTCGCGCTCCCTACGGGCTCACCTCGGTTCAGGCAGGCGAGGTTGAGGCGGTGCACGAGGTCACTCTCGAACACGTCTATCACCAGTTTTTGGTGCCGGTCGAGGGCCAGGCAGACATTCTCACAATGGGGCTGCCCTACTTGTCCCCGTACAACGTCAACTCCATCATGAACCCGGTGTTGGTGGCGTGCCTGGGTCTGGGTTACTTCTTCAATCTCTATCGAGGCAAGCCGCTAGTGCGACAAGGCGGCGTGGTGATCATGGCGCACCCGACGCCGTGGGAGTTTCACCCGGTACATCACCCCAGCTACATCGACTTTTTTGAAGAAGTGCTGGCGGACACCACCGACCCGGAGGAGATCGAACAGCGCTACGAAAAGCGCTACGCCGAGGACGAGTGGTACATCCATCTTTACCGCACCTCATACGCCTATCACGGCGTACATCCGCTCTACATGTGGTACTGGTGCGCGCACGCTTTGGAGCATTTGGGTGCGGTGATCATCGTTGGCGGCAACAATAAGGCTGTGAGACGCATGGGTTTCCGCTCGGCGACAACGCTGCAAGACGCGCTAGAGATAGCCAGCGACGTGGTGGGACGCAGCCCAAGCATCACGCACATTCACAACCCGCCCATGTTTATGGCCGAAGTTTCCTAGGGCTATGTTTCCTAGAGCAACGTTTCCTAGAACAACGTTGAGGCTGCTGTGACTGCTTCCGCCGGTAAAAGCGCACACAAGAAGATGTCGCTGGTGAAGATGGCGCGCCGTTCCGAATTTCCGCTGCGCTCGGCACCAACACCTAAGGGACAAACACCGCTGGCGGCCAACGTAGGCGCCGGCTACGACACGACTTGGGCTAGGAAGTTTCCCGCCCGCGTGGTACGTCGCATGTTTCGCGACACGATCGGCAAAGCGGTCGTGCGCTACTACGCCAAACCAACCATCAAAGGGCTTGATCGTTTGGGAGACCTAAAAGGGCCAGCCTTGTTTGCCTCCAATCACCAAAGCCACGCTGACACCGCTGTGATGATCACCTCCATCCCAGAACCGTGGTGCAATCGGTTAATAGTGGGCGCGGCGGCGGACTATTTCTTTGGCAACCAAGTCACGTCCACGTTGTCCGCGTTGCTGGTTGGGGCTATTCCCATTGAGCGCGCCTCGGTGAATCGTCGAACCATTGACATGGCGGTCAACCTGCTGCGCAGCGGTTGGAGCATGGTGATCTACCCAGAAGGTGGGCGCTCCGCTGATGGCTGGGGCCAGGAGTTCCGTCCGGGAGCGGCATATCTTGCTCGTCAAGCGGGCGTTCCGGTGGTGCCTGTGCATATTCGTGGCACGTTTGACATCTTGCGCAAAGGGCGAATATGGCCACAAAGGGCTCGCTCGGTAATCAACTTTGGTCGTCCGATCAGCTTCGCTAGCGAAGACAACAATCGGCGCTTCACTCGTAAGATGCAGCAAGCCGTTGAAAGCCTGGCCGACGAAACCACCTCGGGTAACTGGTTTGAAGCGCGCAAGCGCTCCCACTCAGATGACACGCCTTCCACCGGCGGACCGGATGCGCCAATCTGGCGCCGTCGCTGGGCTCTGACTGAACGAAGCACGGGAGACGGTTCGGGCGGCGGCGGGGGCGCAAGGCCGACGGACGATTCCGCCAGCCAGTGGCCCTACGTGTAGAAATAGCCCTAGATATAACGCCAGCCTGCACGACCGCACACTGCCAAGCCTGCCCAGTGGCCCTACGTGTAGAAACAGGCCTAGATATGGCCGTGGCCTTAGGTGGGCCGGGTGGGTTACGTGAAATCAGCGGCCAGTGCTAAATACCAGCGGCAATCGCTAAAAAAACGCCAAAATGTGTCAGCGTGTAATAGCCACTTTGTTTAAGGGGAAATAATCATGGCCGAAACCAATACAACAAACACAGCTGCGGCCGACCCGGATCTACTGAAGCAGTTCGCCTTCAAGGTCTGGTCGTACAAGCAAGGTGAGATGGTGTCGCTGATGCTGCACATCGGTGATCAACTGGGCTTGTTCTCCAAGCTGTCCGAGCTGACTGAACAAGCAGCGGGCTCAAGCGACAGCGCTAGTGACAGCACTGCTGGCAGCACGGCCAGCATGGTTTCAAGCTATGAGTTGGCGCAAGCCGCCGGACTAAACGAACGACTGGTTCGTGAGTGGCTGCTCGGTATGGCCGCCGCCGGGATGGTCGTATACGAAGACGGTGCTTTCTCCATAACACCAGAGGCCAAGGCGTTGCTGGTGGACGAAAAAGACTCGGTGCATTTCGCCATGGGCGCTTTTCGCGGCGGCACCGAAACTGAAGCGCTTGACCTGATCGTGAATTCATTCAAAACCGGCATCGGCATGACCTACGAGCAGCAAGGCCCACGCGCAGCCGCGGGGCTTGCTCGCACGACAGGACCCTTTAGTCGCCAAGCACTCACCTCAACCATCATCGACGCTCTAGACGGGGTGAAAGCCAAGCTGGATGCGGGCGGCAAGGTGCTCGACGTGGGATGCGGTGCGGGCGTGTCGGCGTGCCTGATCGCCGAAGCCTGGCCCAAAGCTCAGATGGTTGGCTGTGACCCGTCGCCCACCGCCATAGACCAAGCTCGCCAACGTGCGGAAGAGCAAGGGTTGTCGAATGTTGAATTTGTTGTGGCCGGAGTGGCCGACGTCAATCAAACAGGTTTTGATCTGGCTCTTACCTTCGACTGCCTACACGACATGCCTCACCCCGATGAAGCCTTGCGGACAATCCACGCGGCACTCAAAGAAGACGGGACGCTGTTGATTAAAGACATTCGGTCGCGGGGTGATTTTGAGATCGACAGACGCAACCCGATGCTGGCGATGTTCTACGGATTCTCCGTGTCATCGTGCCTGCAATCTGCGATGAGCGAACCAAACGGCATGGCTCTTGGCACGCTCGGTCTTCACCCGGAAAAGGCGCGACAGCTAACAAGCGAGGCAGGCTTCACCAGATTTGCTGAGCACGACTTTGCAGACCCCGCCAACATTTATTACGAGGTACGGCCGTAAGCAAGAGGCCTGCTGTTGAGGCCTGCTGTTATAGCCAGGCTGGCGGTAGTTTGGAATTATGACCGTCCAAGCCAGTACTCCGATTGAACTAATTCAAAACGTCTACGCAGGCCTGGTGGAAGCTTCGCAGTGGGGACGCACCAAGCTCGGCCGACCGCTGACGCTCACCGAAAAGGTCTTGGTGCGCCATCTGCACGACCGCTCACAAGAGCTGGAGCGTGGCGCCAGCTACGTGGACCTGTCGCCCGATCGTGTCGCCATGCAAGATGCCACCGCTCAGATGGCGTGGCTGCAGTTCATGACCGCGGGGCTGGAGACGGTGGCAGTGCCCACCACCACCCATTGCGATCACCTCATCGCAGCTCGCCTTGATGGCAAGCGAGACCTGCTGACTGCGGTAGACGACAACAAAGAGGTGTACGACTTCCTTAGCGACGTGTGCGCAAAGTACGGAGCGGGCTTTTGGCAGCCTGGCAGCGGAATTATCCATCAGGTCGTGCTAGAGCAATACGCCTTCCCTGGCGCAATGATGATCGGCACCGACAGCCACACACCCAACGCCGGTGGCCTAGGGATGCTGGCCATTGGAGTCGGCGGCGCAGACGCAGTTGACGTGATGACCGGTTCGCCCTGGAACGTGCGTTGGCCGAGGGTGATCGGTGTGCGGCTCACCGGCTCGCTGTCCGGCTGGAGCTCGCCCAAGGACGTGATCTTAAAAGTGGCCGACATACTCACCGTCGATGGCGGTACAGGAGCGGTGGTGGAATATTTCGGTTCCGGTGCCGAAACGCTTAGCTGCACGGGCAAGGCCACCATCTGCAACATGGGCGCAGAAATCGGTGCCACCACCTCGATCTTTGGCTTCGACGAAGCCATGGCTCGCTACCTCAAGGCCACAGAACGAGAACTGGTTGCCGATGCTGCCAACCAGGTGGCCGCCGAACTAGTCGCCGACCCTGAGGTGCTGGCCGATCCGGGTTCGTTCTACGACCGCTTGGTGGAGATAGATCTCAACGAGTTGCGCCCGCACATCAACGGCCCGCACACGCCAGACCTGGCACGAGAGATCAGCGAACTTGGCTCTGAGGCGAGCGGGCAGGGCTGGCCGCTCGAAATCAGCGCAGCCCTGGTTGGCAGTTGCACCAACTCCAGCTATGAGGACATGACCCGCGTTGCCAGCATCGCTCGGCAGGCGGTAACAGCGGGTTTGAAAGCCAAGACCCAGCTGTTAGTGACGCCGGGATCAGAAAAGATCCGCGCCACCATCGAACGAGACGGTCTGCTGGAAGACCTGCAAGCCCTAGGCGCAACCGTTCTGGCGAACGCTTGCGGGCCGTGTATCGGTCAATGGGATCGCAGCGCCGATCCAAATCACAAAGCCGGCGAGACCAACGTCATCGTTACCTCTTACAACCGAAACTTCCCCAAACGCAACGACGGTGATGCAGCAACTTTGGCGTTTGTTACATCGCCCGAAACGGTCATCGCTCTAGCCCTGGCAGGCACGCTTGACTTCGACCCGCTCTCCGACACCCTTACTAACGAGGCTGGTGAAGAGGTGTTGCTGGAAATACCGGTGGGCGTTGAACTGCCAGCAGAAGGGTTCGCCCCGGGCGCTGACGGATTTGTAGCGCCGCCGGCCGACGGTTCCGGCATCGATGTAGTCGTGTCTCCCGAATCAGAGCGGTTACAGCTGCTGGAAGCCTTCTTGGCATGGGATGGCAACGACTATGAAGACTTGCCCGTGTTAGTTAAGGCCAAAGGCAAGTTCACCACCGACCACATCTCAATGGCCGGTCCTTGGTTGCGCTATCGCGGACACTTAGAAAACATTTCCGGCAATCTGTACTCGGGTGCCAATAATGCCTTTGACGGGCCTGATGGCAGTTACGAATCCGGGCACGGCAAGAACCAGCTAACGGGCGAGGTTCAGCCATTTCCTGAGATCGCTCGCGCATACCACGAGGCTGGCGTTAGCTGGGTGGTGATCGGTGACGAGAACATGGGCGAAGGTTCCAGCCGTGAACACGCTGCGATGGAGCCGCGCTACCGCAACGGGTTGGTAGCACTGGCGCGATCGTTTGCTCGCATCCATGAGACCAACCTAAAAAAGCAAGGCATGCTGGCGCTGACGTTTGACGATCCGAGCGACTATGACCGCATCGGTGAGGATGATCGCATTGCCGTGCGAGGCCTGGCTGACCTGGCGCCAGATCAACCGCTAAACGTTGAGGTAACTCCACCTGATGGCCAGATGTGGAGCTTTAAGGCCAACCACACATTCAGCTCAGACCAGTTGAAATGGTTTACGGCAGGCTCCGCTCTGAACGCGCTAAAGGTGACGCTCTAAAACGACCCCATAAATGCTGAAACCGACCCGAAAGGGGATCGGGTCGGCTTCAAAGTGGTCTCATACGTGGGAACGCTTGGGACCCTCACACCACCGACGGTCAAATGCCGTCGAGAGGAGTTGTTGAGCGGACAAAGGGGATGCCACTAACTCAACTAAAGGCTAAGGATAGGTATTCCTGCTCTATCTGGCAACCCGTTTTAACAGATACTTAAAATCTCAAAAACAGATACCTGTCTCGTTAGCTCTTAGAATTTGGCGATGGATTTCAAACAGCTAGAAGCCCTCGCCGCGGTTGCCACGCATGGGCGATTTTCGGCCGCCGCAATCGCACTAGAGACGGTTCAATCCAACATCTCTTCGCGTATTGCCAAGCTGGAAGAAGAACTCGGTGCTGTGTTGATCGATCGTGGGCTAAGCCGACTAACTCCGGAAGGGGAAGTGGTGTTGGAGCGTGCCAATCGAATATCGTCCGAGTTAAGAGCCATCCGCGACGACGTGGCTTCGATGACTTCTCGAGTGGTTGGTGTGGTGCGCTTAGGCATCATCGGCACGCCCACTCGCTGGTTGTTGCCAGTGCTGTTAGACGCTCTAGCAAAGCAGCACTCAGGCATAGAAATCACCGTCACCGACGCCCCCACTACCTCACTTGTGACCCTGTTGAAGAGCAGCGCTATAGATCTCGCCATCATCAACACACCACTGCACCACAACGATTTAGTAAGCGGACCGCTGTGGGATGAAGAGATGGTGGTGATTGCGCCCAGCGGCCATGAGCTTGCCGCGCGGGGTGATCGCGCTGTGACGTTCAAGGAGATAGCCAACTACGAGTTGGTGCTGGGTTCGCCCGGCTCGGTGCTACGCAATCTGGTTGAAGCCGCCGCCGACAAACACGGCGTGACTTTGCGAAGCAAGGCCCAGCTGGACGGAGTGAGAATGGCAGCGACCTTGGCCTTTCAAGGTTTCGGCCCGGCAATAGTGCCCGTTACTTCGATCCCGGAATGGGCGGCGCGCGGGGACTGGAATGTGTTGACGCTGCGAGGGATACCACGCCGCAAGGTGGGGCTGGCGTATCGCCGTAAAGGCATGCTCACCGCAGCAGCTACGGCCACTCGTCAACTGATTCGCAAGGTGGTGCGAAAAAACGCATCAAAGATCAAAGGCATCAGAGCGCTCTAACCCTGTGGGCCCAATACAAACGGGACCTGCCAGTACCAGCGGGCCTAGCCTTGCGCTGTGGCCATTGATTCTGCAGTGGGAAGTTCTGCTGTAGAGGATTCCGCAGCGGAGGGTTCCGCTGAAGTAGTTGCCCAAGAACAGTCTTTAGCCCTGCGTTCAGACATCCCTAGCTATGTGCGGGTGTCAACCACGCAAATGGCTGGCAAGCGAGTTGTGCTGATTGATGCGGCAGGCTGGGGCCAACAAGGCCAAGACCAGGCTAAAGATGCGGATAATTCTGAGTCAACAAACAACACCGAGCCGGCTAACAGTTCAACAAACAACACCGAACCGGCAAACGACTCAGAACGCCGTGGCGCACTAGCTCCCATCGACGGCGAAAACATTGCGGTCGGTTTAGCGCTGGCCGAAGCCAAGCTCATACCGGTCGTCTTGTTGCTGTCTTCAAGCGGAGCCGACATCAACCACGGAGTAGCCGCGCTAGACGGCTGGGGCAAGGCGGCTCGCCGCTTGGCGCAGTGTTCGGGCGTGGTACCAATCATCGCTGGCGTAACCGGCCCAACCATCTCCGGACCCGCATTGCTGGTCGGATTGGCCGATGTCGTAATCATGTCTGATGAGGCTTACGCATTTGTCAGCGGACCAATTCCGGTGCGCGAAATGACGGGCGTAACCATCGGCACCGATGAGCTGGGCGGCGCCTCCGTGCATCAGAAAGACTCCGGTGTCGCCAGCATGGTGGTGCCAAAGGACGAAATGTTGAACACCATCGCCGACGTGCTCACCTACCTGCCGTCGAACAGCAGCGAGCTGCCTCCCCTCTTGGCTACCAACGATCCCACTGACCGGCTTACTCCTGAGGCGGCTGAACTGCTGCCTGCTAGAAGCACAGGCGCCTACGACGTGCGCGAGGTGGCGGAAACCTTGGTTGACGACGCAGAGATACTCGAGCTTCGATCGGGCTGGGCACCCAACCTGGTAACGCTGTTGGCAGCTATCGGCGGCCACCCGGTCGGGATCATCGCTAACCAACCCATAGCGATTGCAGGCACACTCGACATCACAGCCAGTCAGAAGGGCGCACGCTTCGTCAATTTCTGCGATGCATTCAACCTGCCGCTAATAACGCTGGTCGACACTCCCGGCTTTTATCCCGGTAAAGACCTTGAGTGGCGAGGCATGATCCGCTACGGAGCCCAGTTGGCGTTTGCGTACGCACGAGCCACCGTTCCGCGTGTGTCGGTGGTGTTGCGTAAGTCATACGGCGGTGCATTCATCGTGATGGATTCCAAGACCATGGGCAACGACGCTTGTTTGGCCTGGCCCAGCGCCGAACTAGCCGTCATGGGTGCTAGCCAGGCCGCTCAGATACTCCAACGAGACTCTTCCGAAGAAGAAGTGTCGCAATGGGTTGAGAACTACGAACAGACTTACCTAAACCCTTACATAGCTGCCGAACGCGGCTATGTCGACGCCGTCATTGACCCGGCTCAAACCCGCCGAGAGCTCGCCGATTTGGTTGATCTGTTATCAACAAAGCGCGAAGATCTGCCCGATCGCCGTCACGACAACGCGCCTCTCTAGCAACTTCTCTAGCTACGCCCTGCGTTCTGGCTAGTAGTGGCTATGCAAGGGCCAGTATCGGCTATGTATTTAGAGGATTTAGAAACAGACAAAACCCAGGCCGAGAACGCCAGAGCCGGTCTCTTTGGCTAGGGTTAGAAGCACTAGGGGGAAGCATTGACAACTGACGAGAGCTTTACGCTCACTGATAACCGCAGTGGTGATTCTGTAACGGTGCCAATTGTTGATGGCACAATTTCTTCTACTGCCTTACGTGAGCTTGACCCTGATCTGTGGTTTTATGACCCTGCTTACCTGTCAACCGCTAGCTGCAACAGCGAAATCACCTACATCAATGGCACGGAAGGCATTTTGCGCTACCGCGGCTATCCCATTGAGCAACTAGCCGAGAAGTCGACCTTCTTAGAGGTCTGTTACCTGCTGATTCACGGCGAGCTCCCCCAAAAAGACGAGTTCGAGCAGTGGACTAACCACATCACGTTCCACACATACGTGCACGAAAACATCACACAGTTCATGAAGGGCTTTCGCTACGACGCACACCCCATGGGAACGCTGGTGTCAACCGTGGCGGCCTTATCAACCTTCTACCCAGAAGCCAGAGAAATAGACGACCCGGCTAATCGCAATATCCAAACGATTCGCCTGCTGGCAAAGATGCCGACCATGGCAGCCTTCGCCTACAAGAACCGCATGGGCTTGCCGTATGAGTACCCCGTGAACCACCTCAGCTACACGGCCAACTTTCTGCGGATGATGTGGAACGTAGCCGATCCAAATTTTGTACCCGACCCAGTGCTTACTAAGGCCTTGGATGTGCTGTTTATCTTGCACGCAGATCATGAGCAGAACTGCTCCACCACCACCATGCGCACGGTTGGCTCAAGCCGCACCGATCCGTACACGGCGGTAGCTGCGGCTACTTGCGGGTTGTACGGACCGCTGCACGGCGGTGCCAACGAGCAGGTAATTCAGATGCTGCAAGAGATCGGCAGCTTCGACAACGTAGCTAACTATGTAGAGCGGGCGAAGTCTGGTGAGGTGCTGCTGCAAGGTTTCGGCCATCGCGTCTACAAGAACTACGACCCGCGCGCCAAGATCATCCGTGCTACCGCTGACAACGTATTCAACGTAACCGGCATCAACCCGTTGCTGGACATTGCCTTGAAGCTCGAAGAGGTCGCACTGACCGATTCGTATTTCATCGACCGCGATCTCTACCCGAACGTCGACTTCTACTCCGGGCTGATTTACGAAGCCATGGGCTTCCCGTCGGATATGTTCACGGTGTTGTTCGCGATCGGACGTACTCCTGGCTGGCTATCGCACTGGCTGGAAATGCTGGATGACCCCGAACAGAAGATCTACCGCCCACGTCAGCGCTACACCGGGCCGGGCGAGCGCGATTTCCTTGAGATGGGCAACCGCTAAGCCACTTGGCTGAGCTGGCTAGTTAAGTCTGCTAGCTAGTCGAAACCAGGATCTTCCCAACGTTGGCGTTGGTCGCCATGTATTCGTGAGCCTGCTCTATCTGGTCCATCTCATACGTTGAATCAACCACCGGGAGCAACTTCCCGGTGTCAAAAAATTCAAGCAGCTCTGAGACAAAACTCTGATTGGCTTCGATTTTTTGTTCGATCGGTCGTGAACGCAGCACCGTCCCAATAAGCGTCGCTCGTTTTGGCATCAGCATGCCGAGCGGAAAATCCGCAGTGGCCGAACCCATCACACCCACCTGGATGATGCGCCCCTGCACGCACAAACAGTCGATGTTGGGTTTCACGTAGTCGCCGCCAATCACGTCTAGCACCACATTCACGCCTTGGCCTTGCGTCCAGGTCTTTACTTCTTCTGAGAAATCTTGACTGCCGTAGTCGACTACCAGGTCCGCGCCGAGATCGGTACAGGCCGTCACCTTTGATGCCGAACAAGTAACCGCTACCTGCGCCCCGATCGCCTTGCAAATCTGGATAGCCGCTGTGCCAACACCTGAAGCCCCGGCATGCACCAGCGCCTTGCCGCCTGATCGCAGTCCGCCTTGGGTAACCAATGCGTCGTGTGCGGTTATAAACACTTCCGGGATGGCTGCTGCTTGGTCAAGCGAGACCGTTTTGGGCACGCGTTGCAGCATTCGTTCGTGCGTTACAACCCGCTCGGCCATGCCGCCACCAGGCACGATCCCCATTACCTCGTCGCCGACCGCCCAGCGAGCAGCAGGATTGGCGCCGGAGACCTGACTGCCGATAGCGGCGATGCGACCAGCGAACTCCACTCCAGGGATTTCGTGCTCGGGCTTAGGTCCTGGTGCGGGGTATAGCCCCATTCGTTGCAACAAATCCGCACGATTCATGGCTGAGCAGGCCACATCAACCAAGACGTCGTCTGGGCCGGGCTCTGGCTCGGGCACATCGAGAACTTTCAGCACCTCGGGACCGCCGTATTCGGTAATAACTACTGCTTTCATGCGTCCGAGTCTCCGTTTTAGAAACAGGCAATTTTGAAATTAGGCCTGCGTAATTGCGCCACCGTAATCGCCAGCAATACCCTCAGCCGTCGTGGATCACAACTGGCCTGACGAGCTCACCGATCTGGCGCTTGAGGCCAGGCAATGGGCTCTAGGTGCCACTGAGGATCTGTTCAGATGCGATGACGGCTGGCTGACCGGTTACTCCGAAGAATTCACACGCCGACTCGGCGAGCGTGGCTGGATTGGCATTACCTGGCCTGAGTCGGTCGGCGGTGGTGGTCGTCCAGAGATCGAACGCTTCATCATCACCGAGCAGCTGCTGCTGGCGGGCGCACCCATGGCTGGTTCGTTTTTCCCAGATCGCCAGATCGGTCCGGTTTTGTTGGCGTATGGCACCTCTGAGCAGCAGGAGCGCTTTTTGCCGGAGATGAGGCGCGGCACTTCACAGTGGTGCATTGGCATGAGCGAGCCGGATGCAGGCTCTGACGTGTCGGCAATCAGTACCAAGGCGGTACGTGATGGGGACAGGTTCATTGTCAATGGACGCAAAATCTGGACTAGCGGTGCCGCTGCGGCCGACTGGTGCTATCTGATCTGTCGTACCGACCCGCACGCTCCGGCGCACAAAGGCCTGAGCGAGCTAGTTGTCTCTATGGATTCGCCGGGAATCGCGGTCAGTCCGATCACCGACAGTTCCGGTGACGCTCACTTCAATGAGGTTGTATTTGACGATGTGGCTGTGCCGGTCGACAACCTGGTGGGCGAGCTAAACAACAGCTTCGGGCAAACGATGCGCCAACTCGAGCATGAGCGCGGAGGCATTGACCGTCTGGCGTCTAACCAGCGCCTTTACAACGACACCTTGCCTCTAGTGGACCCCGACGATCCGTTGATACGCCAAGAGGTGGCAAGGATCGAAACCGGTTACCGGATCGGCCGACAGATGGTGTTGCGCAACGTGTTAAAACAAACGCCGTTTCCGCAATATTCAGCCGTAACAAAGACCTGGTGCACCGAATTTGAGCAAACCGTTGCGAACTTCGTTGGTCGCGTTAACGGAGCGCACACGATGTTGGCGAATCGAGCATCGCGCAATGTTGTTTACGCCCCCGCCTACACCATCATGGGCGGCACGACTCAGATATTGCGCAACATCATCGGGGAACGAATCTTGCAGCTACCTCGTGAGCCAAAACTGTGAGCCAAAACCGCGAGCCTGCCGTGAGACCGTCTTGACTAGCGCTAGCAACCTGAACGTCAGCAACTGGGTACTGCTTGAAGGCGCTATGAACGTGCGAGACATCGGCGGTTGGGCCACGCGCGACGATCGTCGCATTCGTGTTGGCGCCTTATATCGCGGTGACCGTTTGAACAATCTCACCGAAGATGATCAGGCCGAGATGGCCGATCGCGGCATCCGCACGGTGATCGATTTTCGTGCATCCGATGAAATCGAGCGAGACCCGTCTCGCTTGTGGCACGGCGTAAACAACGTAGTTTCGCTGCCGATACAAGAACGCAACGTTCAACCCACCGCTTTGCTAGACCGAATCTTGGCACGCCAAATCACATCCATGAGCGAAGCCGAGATGGCCGAGGTCTATGTCAACCTGCTGCATGACAATGCCACTCAGTTTGCGCGTTTCGCTGCGCTTGTAGCTGACACAGATAACTGGCCGCTGCTGTATCACTGCACGGCTGGCAAAGACCGCACCGGCATAGCCACTGCGCTGGTGCATGAGGTGTGCGGAGTGGATCGCTCACAGGTGCTAGACGAATATTGCGTAACCAACGAGCAGCGCTCCAAACGAAGAATGGCCGAGCTAGCTGAAATCTTTGAACGTGAAGGCATTGATATGGAAGCGGTCAAGCCCTTGCTGATGGCACCACGCGCAGTGTTGGCAGACACCTTGGATCAACTTGACGACATGCACGATGGCGCTGAGGGCTTTTTACTAAACCTTGGTGGCTTGGACCCGTCCGTTCCAGACGAGCTGCGGAACAACCTGGTTATTTAGCTGCCTCGTTGCTAGTCGTCTCGGCTAGCCGCCTCGCTATTTAGCTGCTTGGGGCATCAACCACTTCGAATCGCCAGGCCATCCCTTCGGCGACCAAGCGCCCTGCTGTGCGACCGGCGAAGTGTGTGCCAATCACCAGCCGGCCATCGGCCCAGCGCTTGTAGGCCTCAAAGCGAGTGCTCGTAGACATGTCTGTTCGCCAGTCCGCACTTGAAGCAAGATCGGGATGCGCAAACTGCACCGGGCTGTGAGTCATGTCGCCGGTAATCACGGCACACTCCCCCTCCGATTCGACCACAACGCTGACATGGCCTGGCGTGTGGCCGGGTGTTGGTTCGAGACGCATGCAGGAGTTGATCTGATGATCGTTTTCAACCAAGCGGCTTAGACCTGCATCCACCACAGGCTGTACGGAATCCTCAAATACCGGGCCGAAATGCTGCGGCTCATCACGCCAAAACTCAAACTCTTCAGCCACAAACAAGTATTCGGCGTTTGGAAACGTGGGCACCCAATCGTCTCCCACCTGATGCGTGTTCCAGCCCACATGGTCAACATGCAGGTGCGTGCTGATAACGGTGTTGATGTCGGTGAGCTTGAAACCGGCGTCAGTCAACTCACCCAAGAAATTCGTAGCTAAATCACCAAACGGTTTTGCGCCAGGGCGCGACTTGCCGTTGCCTGCACAGGTGTCAACCATCACGATGCCTTCGGGTGTCTCAACCACTAGGGCATGTAGAGCCAACCTGAGACGACCTTCCTCGGTTACAAAGTCAGGCCGCAGCCAGTCATGGCGATCTATGAACTCTTCGGCACCTGGTAGTAGCGCCGAAAAGGGCCAGTCCAACTCAATTTCGGTAATTTTGCTGACCGTTGCGGCGCCTATTTTCCACTGTAGATATGGGTGGGTGCTGGTACTTACGGGCATCAGGGCAGAATACGGCATTCACCATGAGTTCAACTGAGTTACCGCCCGAACAATCAAACGACGAAACGTCAAACCCTGAGTCGCACGAATCCGATGATGAGGCTGCGCACTTCATGGACGACGGTCGTCTTGGCTTCCGTGAGGCAGCGGTACTCGCCGAGTTTGAGACCGGCAAGCGCGAGCCAACCGCTCGTTCCGCCTGGTTTCAAGTTCTTTTTCGTATGGTGCGAATTGGGTTTGGTGTTTCTGTTGTTGGGCTTGGCGTAGTCATGTTGGCGTTGCCTGGGCCGGGATTGCTGGTGCTCTCTGTCGGGTTAGGGATCTTGGCACGTGACATTGCCTGGGCTGACCGGTTGCTTCAAAAAGTTATGAAACGCCTGCCAACTAATGAGCAAGGCAAGCTGTCCCGCTCGGCCATTGTGACGATGGTGCTGTTGGCGCTGGCGGGAATCTTCTTTTCGGTGGCTTATGCGGTCGGCGGCTGGAGCATCTTTTTCTGGCGCAGCTAGCTATTAAGCATCTGCTAGCTAGTTGGCCTATTAGCTAACTAATAGTCACCGGCGTGCTGACCTCAGTGAAGAAGTCGTTGCCCTTGTCGTCGATCACCACAAACGCCGGGAAGTCTTCCACTTCAATCTTCCAGATCGCTTCCATCCCTAGCTCTGGATACTCCAGTACCTCAACGCTGCGAATGGACTTTTGCGCCAGTCGCGCCGCTGGCCCGCCGATAGAGCCCAGATAGAACCCGCCGTGCTTGGCACACGCCTCTACTACTTGGCGCGCCCGGTTGCCCTTTGCCAACATCACCAAGCTTCCGCCCGCAGCCTGGAACTGCTCCACGTAAGAGTCCATGCGGCCAGCGGTGGTTGGCCCAAAGCTGCCAGACGCCAAGCCTTTGGGTGTTTTAGCCGGTCCCGCGTAATAAACGGGCATGTCTCGCATGTAGTTCGGCATTGGTTCGCCCGCATCTAAGCGATCTTTGATCTTGGCGTGCGCAAGATCTCGCGCTACCACCAGCGTGCCGGTGAGCGCTAGCCGGGTCTTTACCGGGTATTTGCTTAGCTCGGCCCGCACCGCATCCATTGGCTGGTTGAGGTCGATATTCACAACGTCTTGCGACAGGTCTTCTTGCTCGACCGCGGGCAAGTACTTGGCCGGATCGGTTTCCATCTGCTCTAAGAACACACCCTCCTCGGTAATCTTGGCTAGCGCTTGCCGGTCGGCCGAACATGACACTGCGATTGCTACCGGACAGCTGGCAGCGTGGCGCGGCAGACGCACCACTCGCACGTCATGGCAGAAATACTTGCCGCCAAATTGGGCGCCGATTCCAAACTGGGTTGTGAGCTCGAGAATCTTCTTTTCCCACTCCAGATCTCTAAACGCCGTGCCCGCGGCGGAGCCTTGCGTAGGCAACGTGTCGAGATATTTTGCCGAGGCGTATTTGGCGGTCTTAAGCGCGTACTCAGCGGACGTGCCCCCTATCACCACCGCCAGGTGATACGGCGGACAGGCCGAGGTGCCTATTTCACGCAGCTCTTTGTCTAAAAACTGCAGCAGGCTGGATGGATTTAGCAGGGCTTTGGTCTCTTGGTACAAGAAGCTCTTGTTGGCTGAGCCTCCACCCTTTGCCATAAACACAAGCTCATAGGTCAGTGCGCGCTCGGGGTTGGGTTCGGCGTAAATCTCGATTTGAGCGGGCAAGTTGTTGTCTGTGTTGGCTTCTTCGAAAATCGACAGCGGCGCCAGCTGGGAGTAGCGCAGGTTTGAGGTTTGGAAAGTGTCAAACACGCCTCGACTGATGGCGGCGTGATCGTCTCCGTCGGTCAGAACATGTGCGCCTTTGTGTCCCCAGATGATGGCGGTGCCGGTGTCTTGGCAGCCGGGTAGCACTCCACCGGCCGCTATGTTGGCGTTTTTGAGCAGTTCCAACGCTACGAATCGATCGTTGGGCGAGGCTTCTCCGTCGGTCAGAATGGCTGCTAGCTGGCTGAGGTGTAGCGGACGTAAGAGATGTGCGATGTCGCGCATGGCCTCAGCGGTTAGCGAGCGAATCGCCTCGGTGGGCACTTCAAGGAATGTTCGGTCGGCCACTGTGATTGTGCGTATGCCTGCCTCGTCGGAGCTGGCTAGCTGCCGGTAGGCAACACCTTCATCGTGTCGCAGCGGAAGCATCTCGGCGTATGAGAAATCGTCCATAGATAAGCCCAAGACTAGACCTAGTTATAAGGATTGGCCCAGTTATGGGGTCTAGCGATGAGGCCAAACTATGCGTGTTGTTTGATACTGGTTTCGGCTCTAGCGCTGAGTTCTAGCGCAGGGCGGTTAGCGGGATTAAGGCATCGGATCGAATGCGCAGAGATACTTCTGTGCCTGGCGGTGCGGCGTACCCGCTGTGCACTTCTAGCTCAAGATGGTCGGGCTCCGACAGACCAGAACCAGTCAGCTCTGGCGCAGGTTGGCTCTTCTCGGTGTGCACTGGCTTGGACTGGGACACGGCTACCTGTAGTTCGTAGTGAGCGCCAGCGAAACGGCAGCTAGCAACAATCCCACGCAGCTCGGCTGCGTTACCTGCTGGATCGTTAGTTGTGATGCTGGCAGAGCCATCAAGTGGGCCATTGGAGGTGTCGTTAGTAGGGCCGCGGGCGGGGTCGTTGCTTTCGTCAGTGTTTTCGTTGCTGCGGCTGCTAGTTGCCGGGCGCAACTCAATCAAGTCGGCGCGGACACCAACATGAGTGCTGCCTTCAAACGCAGTGCTGCTATCAAACGCAGGGGCTCGAGTGCCAGAGACTGTCAGTTCTTGCCACTGCGCGATCTCAAATGTGTTTCGGTAACCCAGAAAGCGAGCAACTTCAACCAGTCCTGGACGCGTCCACACTTGCTCTGGAGTGCCGACCGCAGCGAGCGTTCCGTCAAACATGACGGCCAAACGATGGCCGAGCGCAAACGCCTCGTCGTGATCATGAGTGACATGAATAGCAGTGACATCTTGAGCCGACAGCAGCGGTCCTAACTCCTCAACCAACCGCTCACGCAACGGCCGGTCAAGAGCGCCGAACGGTTCGTCTAGCAGCAGCAGTTTTGGACGCGGGGCAAGCGAACGCGCCAACCCGACTCGCTGAGCCTCACCGCCAGACAGCGTCGCTACATCTCGGTTTTCAAAGCCAGCCAATCCGACCAGATTCAGCATCTCTGTTACGCGTTGCGCACGCTCCGGGCGACTCCAGCCTTGCATTCGTAAACCAAATTCAACGTTGCCTGTCACATCAAAATGTGGGAACAACACCTCGGACTGAAACATCAGACCGATGCCGCGCTCGTCTGGTCGCTTTCCGATCAGGTCGGCACCGTTTAGCAAAATGCGACCACGGTCTAGCGGCTGCAAACCTGCAATAGCTCGCAACAAAGTGCTCTTGCCGCAACCAGAGGGGCCGAGCAACACCAACAGCTCGCCTTCGTCGACAGACAAGTCAATGCCACCCAAGGCTTTGGTGGCGCCAAAGTTGACGGCCACATCCTCAAGCTGCAGCAGTGCCTGACTCAAAACACCCCCTCGTGCGTGCGTCTCAGTCTTTCAATCACTAGCACCGCCGCAGCAGTTATTACCATTAGCACGACAGCCAGCGCTAGCGCCTGCCCTCGAAGAGCCTCGCCAGGTGTCCCCAGCAACCGAAACAGCACAAGCGGCGCAGTCAAGGTGTCCGGCCCGCGCGGCAAAAACGCCGTAGCACCAAACTCACCTAGCGATATCGCAAACGCAAATGCCGCTCCAACTGCAACGCTGCGCGAAATGATCGGCACATCAATCTCTCGCCAGATGCGGCCGGGCGCAGTACCCAACACCGCAGCGGTCTCATGCAGGCGCTCATCAATTCCGCGCAAGGTGGGTGCCACGGTGCGAACCACAAACGGCAAACCCACCAAAGCGTGCGCCAGCGGAATAATCCAGCGAGAGGTGCGCAGATCAAGCGGCGGCTGATCGAGCGCCAACAAGATGCCAATGCCGACCGTTACCGCCGAGACTCCAAGGGGCATCGTCAGAATCAGGTCAAATACCTTTGTGAGAGGCTTTGTCGTAGCCGAACGCGCTCCGCGCACTGCTACGACCGCAGCGGCTATGCCGACGATCGTGGCAATGCCGGTTGCCACCACCGCAAAGAGCAACGAGTTTCCCAAGGCTCTGATTGCACTGACCGGTAAGAGGTTTACGCGTTCGCCCAGGGCAGTGAAGTTTGCCAGTGAATAGCCGCCACCCGAGCGCAGCGCCTGCTCGCAAAGTATGGCAATCGGCAGGCCTAGCAAAGTTGTTAACAAAACGATGTTTGTCAGCAACAACGGGCGATTGCGGGCAATGACTGAGCGCCCCGCAGGCCGGCGAGCCAGGGAATATTTCCGCTCAAAGCGTGTTGCCAGTGCCACCAACACCACTACGGCTACTAGCTGGACAACAGCCAAAGCTGCAGCCGTATCGAAATCAATGCGAGTAATGGCGTAGCGGTAAATCTCGGTCTCAAGCGTGGCCCGTGTGGGACCACCCAGGATGAGAATGACTCCAAACGAGGTGAAAGAAAAAAGGAAGGTAATCACGGCCGCTACCACCACGGCCGGACGCAGCATCGGCCAGGTGACGTGCGTCAACACTTGGCGAGGGTTGGCTCCAAGCGATGCAGCCGCATCACCGACTTGACGGTCTAGTCCCGCCCACCAGGAGCCGACCACTCGCACCACTACGGCGTAATTGAAGAACACATGCGCAGCCAGGATCGCCCAAACGGTGTGACGCAACGAGATGAGACCGTCGTCGCCGGAGAGACCCAAACGCTTGAACGTCGCATCGAAGGCACTGGCGACCACCACTGTTGGCAGCACAAACGGCACCGCAATAAGCGCTCGCATCAAGCGACGAGCTCGTGGGCGCATACGTGCTAGCCAGGCAGCTGCGGGCAACCCGACAGCCAAAGTGAGCGCGGTAGAAAGAGCCGCCTGCCAAAACGTGAACCAGATGACGTTGAGATGGCTGACGGAACTAAGCACGCCTGCCAACCCGTCTAGCCCTTTGGCTACGACCGTGATTACCGGGTAGGCAAAAAACACCGCGATAAACACGCCCGGCAACAGCGCTAGGGCGAAAAGCACTGGGCCAGCCAGCAACGGGCCAGCGCCAGCTCGTCGACTGCTGTGAGTGCTAGCTCTGGGCATAGCGGCTGATTGGTTATTCGTTAGCGCAAGTAGCTAGCGCAAGACGATTTCTACCCAGCGCTGGGTCCAAGCGTCACGGTTTTCTCCGATTTCAGCCGGACTGATCGACAGCGGGTCTTCAGGTATGGCTGCGTGATCGAAGAACACTTGCGGAAGCTGTGCCCCGACCAATACTGGAAAGACAAACATGTTGGCTGGCACGTCTTCTTGGAAGCGTTGTGAAAGCATGAAGTCGATCAGCGCTTGAGATGCGGCCTGATGTTCAGTGCCGTTGAGTATTCCGGCGTATTCAACTTGTCGGAAGCAGCTGTCGGTGATGACACCTGTGGGCGCAGCACCGACAGGGCCATCGGCGAACATGACCTCGGCTGGCGGGCTGGATGCGTATGACACGACAAGCGGTCGGTCGCCGCCGCCGGCAATGAATTCGCCGTTATAAGCAGAGTTCCAATCTGCGGTAACCGACACACCGTTGACTCGCAGGTCAGCCCAGAAGTCTTCCCAGCCATCCCCGTAACGAGCGATGGTTGCCAGGAGAAAGGCCAGCCCGGGCGAAGAGGTTTCAGGGTGCTGCACGACGAGTTGGTTGGCATATTCGGGCTTGGTGAGGTCGCCAAGGCTGGTCGGTAATGGAGTATTGCCGTCGAAGCTGTTTTTCCAGTAGTTGACGCAAACGTCGCCGTAGTCGATCGGAGTAACGCGGTTTTGATCATCGATTTCCAGCTCAAGCTCCGGGTCGATGTCGTCCAACGCAGGCGACCGGTAGGACACGAAGATGCCTTCGCTGAGCGCACGCGAGAGGAAGGTGTTGTCGATGCCGTAGAGAACGTCGCCAAGCGGGTTGTCTTTGTTGAGGATGGATTGTGCAACTAGCACTCCCGTGTCGCCTATCGCCAGATGCTTGACGGTGACTCCGGTTTCTCGTGTGAAAGCAAGCAGTGTGTCTGGCGACAGGTTGAACGAGTCATGGGTAATCAAGGTGATCGTGGTGCCCTCAATAGGTTCATCGGACACTATGGAATCAGACCCAGCGGAATCGTCACCGCAGGCCGCTACCAGCAACAGCAATACCGCGATCGCTAGCAGCCATTTCCCCGGTCTGGCCAGCACCGGCTTAACTGATGCTGTTTGAGTCATGGGTTATCTCCCTCCGCTGGCATTACCCAGATCAGGTACTCGGGTCGACGGCAATTTGCCGCCCTCTCAGCCCTTGAAGGCTCCCCGGTTTTGTTTTGAATACGGCGTTGCTGCGCCGCGCAGAAATCCTACCTGAGGATGGGAGCGGTTGATATCTGCTCCAGCAGGGCCAATTCATCGCCCGTTAGGTATCTGACTTTTCCTGCAACTTCACTCAAAGGTCGCGACACGATGTCGGTTGAATGCAGGCCTACCAGCACACCTTGCTCTCCTTCGAGCAAAACCTCAACGGCTCGCGCTCCTAACCGACTACCCAATAAGCGGTCTGCAGCAGTGGGCGGACCGCCTCGTTGAATGTGGCCGAGGACGGTGGTGCGAATCTCAAATCCGGTGCGCTTAGCCAGCTGATCAGCCACCAGGCGCCCCACGCCGCCGGGCACTCTTCCGCCCCATTCGTTAGCGATTTCTATGACTGGCGCTGGGTCTTCACTACCTGTGTCTTTGCCGTTTTCGCTAGCGACGTCCGCTCCTTCGGCCACGACAACGATTGAGGCGCTACGGCTGTTGTCATGTCGAGCGATTATTCGACTCGCTATCTCGTCGATGTCGACGGGAGCCTCCGGAACGAGAATGGCTGCGGCTCCCCCGGCGATTCCCGCCCCCGCTGCGATGTGACCCGTGTGGCGACCCATCACTTCCAAGATCATCAGTCGGTCGTGGGATTCAGCGGTGGTGTGAAGACGGTCAACGGCTTCGGTAGCGACCGTTAGGGCTGTGTCAAAACCGATGCAAACGTCTGTTCCGGCCACATCGTTATCGATGGTTTTGGGCACGGCTACCACTGGGAAACCTGCTGCCGCAATGCGCTCCGTGGTTATGAGCGTTCCCTCGCCGCCGATCGCAACAAGGGCATCAACGCCATCCGCGGTGAACTGTTTGATAAGTGGATCTGGGCCATCTTCAACCATGTGACGTGAGCTGCGGGAGGTACCAAGCATCGTTCCGCCACGCGGCAGCGTGCCGCGGACAACTTCAGCGTCGAGTTCAATCGAGTCTGCCGCAAGCACGCCTTTAAAGCCACTCTTGTATCCGAGCACGCTGGCGCCTAGACGATGGCCCGCAATTCTGACGACCGCTCGAATTGCGGCGTTTAGGCCTGCGCAGTCACCGCCACCAGTTAAGACAGCAATACGCATTGCTTAGAGGGTATGAGCTGCGGCGCTCTGGCAACCGGTGTGGGCGATACAGGATTCGAACCTGTGACCTCTTGCGTGTCGAGCAAGCGCGCTAACCAACTGCGCCAATCGCCCGGGTGTTCCCCAGACGCTAACAACACCGGACTAACGACACTGGGCAACAACCCAATCCCGCGGGTCGCCCTCTTTGCGATGGTCGTGCGTTAACAACACCGGGCTAACAACACTGGGCAACAACCCTGCGTCGACAACCTTGCGTCAATAACTCTTACTCGCCTCTCGTGCTGGATTCTGAAATCTGGGCAACAACCCAATCCCGCGGGTCGCCCTCTTTGCGATGGTCGTGCGTTAACAACACCGGACTAACGACACTGGGCAACAACCGGACGCAGGCTCGCTGAGATTGTTGGAGTGAAGGAACGCTAACAACACTGGGCTAACGACACTGGGCAACAACCCTGCGTCAATTGCTCTGTGTCAATAACACCGGGCGTTGCGAAGGTGGAGAAACCTGCGAGAGAAGCCCGAACACGAAGCCGGAACACGAAGTGGACAAGTGAGAGGCAAGCGAAGGGTGAGCGAGGCGGAGACCGGATTCGAACCGGCGTACACGGCTTTGCAGGCCGCTGCCTAACCACTCGGCCACTCCGCCAGATGCGCTAGCCAACGGTAGCCATTGGCTCATACGACCAGACAAGCTATTGCCGCCAAAGCACCCGGGCGAAACCAGCCAATTTGAGTGAGGTTGGTTAGTAACTGCTCAAACGAGGCCAGCTAGCGGCTGACCTGGATAGCTCCACCTGGTCAGCGTCAAGCACCAGCTAACTGAGTGAACAAAGCTCGCTGAACGAGCGAAGATGGCTACTTAGTAGCGGGACGCTTTCCGAATTCTTTGAAGGTGTCACCGATTGAGGTCAGCACAGAAGACAGATCTTTGCGACCTTCCTTTAGCCGCGGAGCGAGCCGCGCTAAGTCTTCAACCGTCCAACGACCATCGGTAGCGATTACGTCCTCGTTGTCTAACGACCAGCCTCCGTACAGACCAACCTCGTTGCCGCCTACGTGAAAAACGCCGCCGGTAAATGGGCAGTCGGCAGTTGCCAGATACGCAACAAGAGGGCTGATGTTGGCAGGATCGTAAAGGTCGAACTCGCCTGGATCTTCCGGTGCTGCCACCACTTCTTCCAGGCCTGGAGTCTGCAAAGTCAGCCGTGTGCGTGCAATCGGCGCGAGACAGTTCACACGCACTCCGTAGCGAGACAGCTCGCCGGCGGCCACCAGGCTCATCGCTGCGATGCCCGCCTTGGCTGACGCATAGTTGAACTGGCCGAGGTTTCCGAGCATGGCACCCGAAGCGGTATTGATGACTGAGGCGTTCACCTCTTTGCCAGCCTTGGTTTGCTCTCGCCAATATGCAGCCGCCCAACGCGTGGGGCAGAAATGCCCTTTCATATGAACGTCAATCACCGCATCCCACTCCGGCTCGGTCATATTGACAATCACTCGATCTCGCAGAATGCCCGCATTGTTTACCAATACGTGCAGGTCGCCGAACGTCTCCACCGCCAGGTTCACCATGCGCTGTGCGCCTTCCCAGTCGGTAACCGAATCGGTGTTGGCAACAGCTTCGCCGCCCATGTCTTTGATCTCTTGCACGACCTCCGCAGCGGGCCCAGCGTCTTCACCGGTTCCGTCGGTTGTTCCTCCGAGGTCGTTTACGACAATCTTTGCGCCTTCGGCCGCCATCTGCAGCGAGTGCTCTCGGCCGATGCCTCGTCCGGCACCTGTGATAATCGCTACTCGTCCGTCAAGTGAACCCATGTGGTTTCCCCTTTATTGGTGTTATTGATGTTAAGAAATTGCTAACTGGCTCGCAGCCGCCTAGCAGCCAGCTAATTAGTCGAGCGGATGACCGGGTTCGAACCGGCGACCTCAACCTTGGCAAGGTTGCGCTCTACCAACTGAGCTACATCCGCTAGCAACTCAAAATCTACCAAGAGCTGCCGCAGGCTGGGTTAGTTGGTTCCGCTTGGTTTGGTCTTGTTGCGGGGCTACTCGTCCGGCTTGTCGCTAGGCCGGAGGTCGATGCTCAAGGTGAGAATGCCGTCTTCCAATTCGGGCTTTGCGGAGGCAATCATTGAGTAGTCCATGTAGTCAAGTTCGGCCTGCTCGATAAACAAGCGGCGCTCTTCTCCGCCCACCGCAGGCAGGTTCCGCTTGCGTACGGCCTCGGCTCGTTCGGAGAAGCGCTTAATCATCTCTTCGGGGTCAAATTGGTCGCTCATGTACTACCTCGCATTCTGGCTAACGCTTTAGTTAGCGGTCAGGGGTTTGGTGTCAGGTGCTTGCATGTCTGGCAAGTCTTGCTGACCTGACAAGTCTTGCTTGTCAGGTCGTGAGGGATTAGATCTACGCAGCAGCAGCACAAAGCTCGCCGCGCAGGCCAAAGTCAAAACCACCATTACAACCGCTGCTAACCACCACAACCAGACGCCTGAGCTAACAGCCTCGCTGGCTAGTAGGCCGGCCATGTGCTCATCGCTACAGCTATACGGTTCACGCGCAACGATTCAAGCACTCTTAGGCGCCGTAGCTCAGCTTGGTCGCCTCGTCAACAAAGCGACCCATCGGCGGACCTACTTGGCCGGGCTCGGTGAGAAATCCGTCGTGGCCGTTATCGCTCTCAATATCAACATGCTCAACTGGCACCTGATCAACCAATGCGTCAACGATGCGCAGCTGCTGTTGACGTGGATACAGGAAATCGCTGCTCACGCTCATGACGAGCATCGGCGCTTGGATGCGCTTCAACGCGGCATCGATGTCGCCGCGACCACGTCCTATGTCGTGTAGGTCCATGCATTTGTTGAGCACCAGATAGGTGTTGGCATCGAAGCGTTCACACAGCCTGCGACCGTGGTGGTCTAGATAGCTCTCAACGTTAAAGCGCTGCTCGAAGCTAAATGGATGTAGGGCTTCTTCGGTCTCTCGATCAAAGCGCCTTGTGAATTCGTCATTCGATCGATAGTGGATCATGCCAATACGGCGCGCATTAGCTAGACCGCGATGGGGTCCCTCACCGGCGGGGGCGTCGTAGTAGTTGCCGCCTGCGAAAGCTGGATCGTCTTTTATGGCGTGACGTCCAACCGCGCTCCAGGCAATCTGCTGAGCAGTAGCGGCCGCGGTCGAGGCGATCACTACACAGGCACCAAGACGAGTGGGATGCATTACCGCCCACTCCAACGACTGCATTCCTCCCATTGAGCCACCCACAACGGCTGCCCAGCGGGTGATACCCAAGTAGTTGGCGAGCGCAGCTTGCGAGCGCACCAGATCTCGCATCGACACGACCGGAAAATCGGCTGCATAGCGCCGTCTGGTTTGCGGGTTTATGGACGCTGGCCCGGTTGAGCCCTGACAACCTCCCAGAGCGTTGGCGCAAACCACAAAATAGCGATCGGTGTCAAGCGCTCGGCCTGGGCCGATGAAGTCGTTCCACCAGCCATCGGTCAGTTGCCCGGGTGGATCTGCTGGGCCGTGAGCATGTGCGTCTCCAGTGAGAGCGTGGCAAACCAGAATTGCATTGGAACCAGCGGCGTCAAGCGCGCCCCAAGTTTCGTAAGCGACTACTGGGTCATGCAAAACCGAGCCGCCTTCGAGGGCGAACGGAGTGTTCGGCGACAGCTCAAAAAACTTGCGATCAGCAACAGGCAGACCTGGGTGCCAGGCTCCCGAAACGGAAAGCTTGACTTTGCTCGCAGGAGGGCCCGCAGGAGAGTTCCCAGGTGCCTTGCTGTTCACCATTGTTAGCTCCGAATGGCTGGGGCGACCTGTTTGGCGTTAGTGGAAATCTTGCTTGCGGCAGCGGTACTTACAGCACCGTTGCTAGCAACGTCTGGGCTCACGGTCTTTGTCCAGTCTGGGATGTTGTCCAACCGGTCGTCGTTGGAAAACACTTCTTCCACAGGCAGCTTTAGCCCGAGGCGACGTTGCAGGCCACGCACCTCCAGCTCCTCATCCCACAAGAACAGCGTTATTACAGTGCCGGAACGTCCGGCCCGGGCCGTGCGGCCAGATCGGTGAAGGTAAGTCTTGTAATCTGACGGCGGCTCAAAATGAATAACCACCTCAACGTCATCAATGTGCAGGCCGCGCGCTGCCACATCCGTAGCAACTAGCGCTTTCAACTCTCCCTCCGAAAAGGACTTCAAAGCCGCCTCACGCTTACGCTGCGGCAGGTCACCGTGAATGGCTCCTGCAGCTACACCGTCTTCACCTAGCTGTCGAGCAAGCCTGTCGGCGCCATGCTTTGTACGTGTAAATACCAGGGTTCGCTGAGTGCCGGTGATGATGCGAGCTGCCACCCGCACGCGATCCATCCGATGTACGGACAAAAACAGATGCGACATTTTCGAGATGTCAACTTTTTGCTCCCCAACCTCATAGAAGGTGGGATCGCTCAGGTGACGACTCACGAGCGCATCGATAACGCCGTCGAGTGTGGCCGAGAACAGCAGCGTCTGATGCTTTTTAGTTAGTCGACGCAGCAGCCATTCCACCTGCGGCAAAAAACCACGGCTAGCCATCTCGTCGGCTTCGTCAATCACCACCCGTTCAATGTGCTCAATATCAAGCACTTTGCGGTCGATGAGGTCGATGAGTCGTCCAGGCGTTGCGATAATGACGTCGGTACCTTTGCTGACTTCTCGAATCTGTTGTTCCATGTTGGTGCCGCCATAGACAGCATGCGAACGCACACCAACGGATTTTGCAAACGGCTCTACTACCGCCGCAACTTGGTTGGCGAGCTCACGCGTTGGCGTGAGTATGAGTGTGGTTGGATTTCCGTCAATTGACGGCTTAGTGTGCGCAAGCATTGGCAAGCTAAAGGCCAATGTCTTACCGGAACCAGTCTTGGCTTTACCGCATACATCTCGCCCTGCGAGAGCGTCTGCGATGGTTGCCTGCTGGATCGGGAATGGCTCGAGAATTCTTTGCTCGTCGAGCACGTCGCACAGCTCGGACGGAACTCCGAGTTCAGCGAATGTGGTTGTCACAGGATTTCTTTCAGGTCAGCCTTTGAGGGTACAGGCGCGCTGTGACTTTTAGGTGCAGCGCTTATAGACGCTGCACTTAGGAGTGCAGCAGAGCTAGCAACGCAGCGTGGACAGCCTCGATTTCGCTGCGCTGCACAAACTCATTGCGCGTGTGGGCAATAGTGGGGTCGCCAGCACCGAAGTTGGCAGCCGGGATCCCGTGGCTTGCGAAGCGTGCCACATCAGTCCAGCCGAGCTTGGCTGCGACCGTGAGATTGTTGTCGCTGATTAGTTGTTGCAGCAAGGGATGATTGAGCTCTGGTGGGGCACCGTGGGCGTGGTCGGTTACTTCGAAGTCGTCGCACTCGCCAACGATCTCTGCCAGATATTCCTCCGCTTCACCCGGAGTGCGATCTGGGGCGTAGCGCAGGTTGAGAGTGAGCGTCGCCTCATCGGGCACGACGTTGCCAGCCACGCCACCGCTGACGGCCACGGCTTGGATGGCTTCTCGAAACTCGCAGCCATCGATGACCGGGCGGCGAGCCTCATAGGAAGGTCGAGCCAATCCAGGGATTAGTGGCTGCGTGAGTGCTATGAGCAACTCGCCCAAACGATGGATGGCGTTGACACCTTTCCACGGTCTGGCCGTGTGGGCGCGTTGTCCGCGGTATGTGACTTTGGCTCGCAATGTGCCTTGACAGCCAGCTTCGAGCATCGCTGATGTCGGTTCTCCGAGCAGGGCAACATCACAGGCCAGCAGCTCCGGGGCCTGTTCAAACAAGAGTCCAAGCCCGTTGTGTTGACCAGATACCTCTTCGCATTCGTAGAAAACAAACGTGACGTCAAGTTTGGGATCGTTGAGCTGAGTGGCCACGGCTAACTGTGCGGCCAGGCTTCCTTTCATGTCGCAGGCACCAAGCCCATAGAGGCGCTCGCCGTCGATGCGGGCCTTGAGGTGGTCGGGATCGTTGGGTGCGGCTGGCACGGTGTCGAGATGACCTGCAATCACCAGACGCTGTGGGCGATCTAGCTGTGTGCGGGCGATGACGTTGTTGGAAATGCGCGTTATTTCAAGCGGAGTGCCGGTTGAAGAACCAGCGGTAGTGCTGATGGTAGCTGCTCGCAGCAGTTGCTCAACGTGATCAGCCAGAGCCTTTTCCTTGTGGCTGGGCGACGGGATCGCTACCAGTTCAGCAGCCAGCGCAAGCAAATCCACATCAGCTGAGCCGTGTTCAATTTCAGGCATGGGTGCTAGTGCTATTCATCGCTGTGCATCAGCTCAGTTACTAATTTCAGCTACTAAGCGGGACCGTTGCTCAAGCAGTTCCATTTGATCATCCGTTACTACCGCGGCTATTCGTACGTGGCCGCTCCCGCCTGGCCCGAAGAACTCACCAGGAGCCACTACCAACCCAATTTGTTCGGCCAGTTGGCGCACAAAATCCCAGGCATCTCCCCCCGGTGCTGGCACCCAAAGATAGAACCCTCCACGCGGTAGAGCTGCTTCAACGCCAAACCGCTCAAGCAATTTTGCCAGACGCTCTAAGCGGCTGCGATAGCGCTCTCGTTGTTCTGCTACGTGGTGTTGGTCGGCAAGAGCGGCTGCGGCGGCGGCTTGCGTCGGGCCGGGCACCATAAACCCGGCGTGCTTGCGCACTTCCTTTAGGTAGTCGACAAGTTCAGCGTCGCCCGCGTAGAACCCAACTCTCACGCCGGCGAGGTTTGAGCGCTTGGAGAGTGAGTGCACCGCCACAGTGCCCTGGAAGTGGGTGGCTTGGAAGTCGGAGCCCTGGAAGTCGGAGCCTTGTGAGTCGGTGCCCTGGAAGTCGGAGCCTTGGGAGCTGTCGGTGCCAGAGCTGTGCAAGATGCTGCGAGGTGGCCCGTCCCAGGTGAATTCGGAGTAGCACTCGTCGCTAAACACTGGCACCTCGTGATCTCTACCCCACTTGGCAGCCGCGGCAAGGTCGTCCAAACCGCCGGCCGGATTGCCTGGCGTATTCATCCAAAGCAGCAAAGCACGCTGTGCGTCATCCGGGTTGATCTGATCAAGTTGCGGCGACCAGTTTTCGTCAACGGGGACGGGCACTGCGCGTGCGTTGGCCAGCACCGCTCCCATCTCGTAGCTGGGATAGCTAATAGCTGGATACAAAACGGTGTCTGCCGCTGGAGTGCGTAAACGCAGCCAGTGCGGCAAACCCGCCACGAACTCTTTTGAACCGATCGTTGCCGCTACTTGCGTGGCAGGGTCAATCTGCACAGCTAGCTCACGCTGCGCCCAGCCTGCGAACGCTTCGCGCAAAGCCAACGAGCCGATCGACGGCGGGTAGCCGGGCTCAGCTTTGGAATGAGCCAGCGCATCAATCACTGCTGGCAGAGGTGGATCGACGGGAGTGCCAACCGACAGATTTACGCAGCCACCTTCGAAACGTTCGGCTTGCTCAATAACCGGGTCGAGCAAGTCGTATGGATAGGACGGCGGGACGAACCCCGACTCCGAGTCGACTGCAGGTTTTGTTTTAGAACTCATCTGGGGTCATCTGGGCTCAATCACCTGGAGCGACAACAAAGTCCGCTAGCTGCGCCTGGGATACCTCGTCCAAGCGTGCTCGAATGCGCATTCCTTCGTCACCGTGCTCTTCGCTAAGCAGCGCACCCTCACGATGCAAAGCAGCAATCACGTCTCCGCGGTCGTAGGGCACCAAGAGTTCAACTATCTCACTGAGGTGGCGTAGGTGATTTCCCAGAGCCTGTTTTAGTTCTTCGATGCCTGTGTTGGCCGTGGCCGAAATAGCCATCGACCCCTCGTGGGTTCGTAACAGGTGATCAACACCGCTTTCGCTGGCGTCAACCTTGTTAAATACCACCAGCTCGGTTACATCCGCTGCGCCGATCTCTCGCAACACCGACCGCACTGCTGTCATCTGCTCTTCCGGATCAGCCGCGGTGGCGTCGACCACATGAACCAGCAGGTCGGCTTCGGCTACTTCTTCAAGGGTTGACATGAAAGCCTCAACCAAAGTGGTGGGGAGCTTTTTGATGAAGCCGACCGTGTCAGTTATCAGCACAGTCTCACCGCCTGGCAGAGCGAGCTTGCGGGTAGTGGCGTCAAGTGTGGCAAAAAAACGGTCTTCGGTCAGCACGCCCGCACCGGTGAGGCGGTTAAGCAGGGTTGATTTGCCAGCGTTGGTATAGCCGACGATTGCGACAGTGTGAAACCGGGAGTGACGCCGTGACTTGCGCTGGTTGAGGCGAGTACGCCGCAATCCCGTGAGATCTTTTTCTAGCTTGGCGAGTCTCCTTTGGATGCGGCGACGGTCAACCTCAAGCTGGGTTTCACCGGGACCTCTGGTACCGATGCCACCGCCTTGCTGGGAGAGCTGGTCGCCGCGACCGCGCAAGCGTGGCAGGCGATAACGAAGCTGGGCTAGCTCAACTTGAGTCTTACCTTCGAGCGTGGTGGCGTTTTGAGCGAATATGTCAAGGATGACCGCGGTGCGGTCAAGTGCGGACCGGTGAAGTAAGCGCTCAAGGTTGTTCTGCTGGGCTGGCGTGAGATCATCATCAAACACCACCGTGTCGGCATCGTGGGCAACGGAGGTTGCGTGTATTTCGCTGACTTTGCCAGAGCCGACAAAGGTGGCAGGGTCGGGCTTGTCGCGGCGTTGCACCACGCGATCAACCGTGTCGGCGCCAGCGGTGTCGACTAGGCGTGCGAGTTCGTCAAGACTGGCTTCGACCTCGCCCTTGGTGCGATCGCGCAGTTGCATGCCAACGAGCACGATCTGCTCTCGGTAAGAGCGATCGATGAGACCGGCACTGTCGGCGCCGAATTCACCGAAGCCACCACGGTGTGATTCGTCTTCGTGATTGCGATTCGGCGTGGGTTCAGTGCCGTTTCGGGGGGTGCTAGTGCCGATGCTAAACCTCCCTTAGTTCCTGGGTATCAAAGTTAAAAACTAAGTCCCCATTGAAATTCGAGGGGCCTAGAAGTATGGGTTCCAGTTCGTTAAGTTCCTTGGCTGCTGTGCCTGTTCGTGCGGCACGGCTTGCTTGTGCTTCAGGCAGAAGCACAAGAGCTTCACCGCCAGGCATGCAAACCCTTATCGAATCGGCACCATCCACTAAGCCCCATTTTGCAGCCTGAGCGGCCGCTACAACAGCACCTGTGCCACAAGCCTGGGTAATGCCGACCCCGCGCTCCCAAACGAACATTCGGATTGCCTGACCGCTGGCTGTGTTGCTGGCTTGGTCGCCAGCTTCATCGCCTGCTTGACTGCTGGCAGGCTCGCTTGCCTGGTAGCCAGCCGCGATCAGTTCCACGTTGATACCGGAGGGGTAAGGACTAGGAGACATCTCGGAGGTCAAGGTTTTACCGAGTTTTATTAGCTGGCTCTGGTACGGCGCCCTGTTGGCCAGATCTTCGCTGGTGCGATCTTCACCGAACACCACCTCATTAAACGCTTGATCCAAATCGTCGACCTCTATGACGAGATGGGGATTTCCGATGCTGCCGTAAGCAGCCCGAAAATGCGGAACCGGCCTGCTCGCGGGGTTACTGCCTGTGAGATTGCTGCTTGCTGGGTTGCTGCTTGCTGGATTGGTAAAGACCGGTGCGAGGAACTCTTCGATTCTCTTATAAACCGCCTCTTGTTCAGCGACGGAATTTTCTGGCAACACCGAATCGCGCTGTTCTAGAGGACCCATTCTCACTGCGGCGGTCACTTCTGCCACTTCACCAGCAGTACTGCCGTCGGCACTGGCATTGGTGCGGGCCGTCACCTCAACCTCGCGAACACCAATATCAGTCAACACCTTGATGTCTGCGTGAAGAAGATCAGGATTTTGAAGGTTGATTGCGCGCAGAAGTGCGTGAGCTAAACAACGCAGACCGTTGCCGCTCACCTGTCCGTTGGAGCCGTCCGCGTTACGCAAAAGCATGGCGACTGTCAACCTGGGCCAGCTAGCAGGCTTGTGCGAAGAAGACGCTGTGCTATCCAAACTGAAAGGGTTATCCAAACTGAAAGGGCACAGCCCGACGATCAGGCCATCAAAAACCTCGTTGGGGTTTTGTTTCGTCCAGGCTTTGCACAGCTGGCTTGCTAGACCGGTCAGGTTCTGGTCTTCAAGTAGATCCTCCATTGCTTGAGCGAGCGAAGCATCAGCGATCGAGCCTTGGCTATCGCCTTGTAACACGACTTGTAACGCTTCGAACTCCGCAGGAGGCACCTCCACCAGCTTCACCAAAAAGCTGTTGCCTGAGCCGTCAAACTTGCTCAGCCGCAACTCCGACGAGGTCAGATTTTGTGTTAGGTCGGTCGGCATAGTTCTTAATTCTTGCGGTTTCTTTGTTTTTGCGTTTTCTTTGGGTTTTATTTTTCTTGCGTGGCTGCCGGTAGTGAGCGCGGTGTTTCTGTTTGTAGCGGTGCTACTACTTAGTGTCGCAGGTACCAAATATCGCTGGCAGTGTGTCTTTAGGCACCCGCCGTGCCTTCCGCTATGCCCTCCACCAGTTTGAGCACTTGGTCGGCCATCTGGGCTGGTGAGCCAAACCGAATCCAGGTGATGCGGGGATCTCGCCGAAACCAACGCTGTTGCCGACGAGCAAAGCGGCGAGTGCGTTTGATTGCGATCTCGATCGCCTCATCAAGTGAGGTTTCCCCGCGCAGATGATCGCTTAGCTCCTTGTAACCAAGCGCTTGGGCTGCGGTGCGATACAGACCGCCCGGGTGCGCCAGCAGCTCGCGCACCTCACCTACAAACCCTGCCTCAAGCTGCTCGGCGTAACGCTGGGTAATGCGCTCGTCCAACTTGTCGCGAGCGATGTCGATGCCTATAAGGGTGTAAGGCACAGGGTCATACGAATCCATCCCCGGACCGAACGAAGAGAACGGTTGGCCCGAACCCAGGGTCACTTCTAAGGCTCGCTCAATGCGCCGGCGATTGGTGGATTGCATGCGTGAGGCACCAAGCGGATCTAGGTCGCGGAGACGTTCAAACAGCGTTTCGGTGGGCTGTGACTCAAATGTCTGCACCACTTCGGGATAACGAGTGGGTGGCGTGAGGTGATCGATCACAGCTCGCAGGTAGAGCCCGGTGCCACACACCAACAGAGGCTGCACTGCGCGCTTTGCCACGCAGGTTGACGCTGCCTCAAAAGCAGACTGATAATCGACCACGGTAAATGGTTCGCTTGGGTCAGCGATGTCGATCAGGTAATGAGGCACCTCGGCTTGTTCGGCTGGCGAAGGCTTGGCTGTGCCGATGTCCATGCCGCGATAGACGGCCATCGAATCCACGTAAAGCAGCTCAATGAGAGCATTACTGCTAGCAGCGTTGTTGCTAAGAAAACTGCTGCGGCGAGCTAGCTCAAGAGCGAGCGCCGATTTTCCGCTAGCGGTTGGACCCAGAATGACCAGAGGGTTAGAGGTATGGGGCTGGCTAGTAGAGCTCAGGCTGCAACCACCGGTATGCGAGTGCGATGACTAGCGGGATGGAGCACTTCAACTAGCTCGCCGTTTAGATAAAAAGTGCCAGCGCCGGTCACGTCTACCAAGGCGTAAGTGCCCTGTCGCATTGGTTCGGCGGTCGCGAAGTGGACAAGTCGGTTTTGTCGGGTGCGGCCGCTGAGTTTTTGCGGATCGGTTTTTGAACGACCCTCCACCACTACCTCTTCGCGGCGACCGATGCGTCTCTCATTGCCAGCAAGGGCTGATCTCTGGACGACCGTGCGAAGCCGTTCCATGCGATCTTTGCTGACCTGCGGCGACACAAACTGGTCGATCAGCTCGGCAGCTTCGGTGCCAGGGCGTGGCGAAAAAACATAGGTGAATGCGCTATCAAACTGAACTTCGGAGACAAGCTCCAGCGTTTGTGTGAAATCTTGTTCGGTTTCACCTGGGAAGCTGATGATGATGTCAGTTGTTAGCGACAGGTCGTCCACGGTGTCGCGGGCCAGTTGGACCTTTGCTAGATATCGCTCAGCGGTGTAGCCGCGATGCATGGCAGACAGCACCTTGTCGCTGCCCGATTGGAGTGGCAGATGCAGGTGCTCACAAATTGCTGGCACCTGCGCCATGGCTGAAACTGTTTCGGGTCGCAGGTCTTTCGGATGCGGACTGATGTAACGAATTCGTCTAATGCCGTCTACGTCACCAAGCGCTCGCAGCAGATCGGCAAACAAAGGACGAGCGGTGTGGCGGCTGGTGGCCCAATTTTCACCGGCTAGAGCGGCAGTAGTACCACCACCAGTTGCGGTTTCACGGCGAAGCGCCAGGGTGATATCTCGGCCATAGCTGTTGACGTTTTGGCCGAGCAACGTAATTTCGGTTACTCCTGTTGCTGCCAGGTCTCTAACTTCGTTCACTAGCTCACCAAACGGGCGAGAGATCTCACGTCCTCGTACCGCTGGCACGATGCAAAACGCACAGGCGTTGTCGCAACCGACCTGGATCGTTACCCAGGCAGCGTGCTGTTGGTCGCGACGTATCGGCAAAGCCGAAGGAAACTCTTCGGATTCTTCGAGAATCTCGGTAATCGGTCCTGACTCACGAGCGTCTCGTAGTAGCTCTGCGGCGCGGCCCACGTTGTGCGTGCCAAAGACCACGTCAACGTGTGGCGCCCGTTGCCGTATGGACGAGCGGTCTTTTTGCGCGAGACAGCCAGCTACGGCTATTTGCATGTTTGGACGCTCGGCCTTGAGTGCTTTGAGGTTGCCGAGCTGGGCGTAAAGCTTGTTGTCGGCATTCTCTCGAATGCAGCAGGTGTTTAGCACAACAACGTCGGCATCGTCGATCGTTGTCGTTTGAGCCATGCCGTCGGCCTCAAGCAGTCCGGCGATGGACTCGGTGTCGTGCTCATTCATCTGGCAGCCGAAAGTGCGGATGTAATAGCGACGCGAATCGGTGCCGCCGGGGCTGGCTCTCACGCTCTCAGGTTATGGCTGTGCGACAAGTTGGCGCTAACGCCCAGAAACAGCGCCAAGCGGATCGCATTCGAGATATTTCTCGGACGCTGGAATGGTTGGCAGAGTGCTATCAAGAATGAATGCGTTTACGGCGTCGTCAACGCATTCGTTGCCGGACCGCCATATGGAGTGGGCAACTCCGTGCACCGCCACTACTGCTGACTGCGGAGGAAGAGACGTTTCGGCGAACGATTCGATGTAAGACCAGTGAGCGGCAGGGTCGCCTGTAGCGCCAACCATCAACACCGGAAGGTTGCTGTTCGACAGATCTAGCTCAAACGCTTCGCTTTCGCCGGGCCAGTGATCGCAAATGCCAGTTGAGTCGTAGAGACCTTTTGCGGCTAGCTCTCCAAGGGCTCCGTATGTGCGTATTTCGGCCAAGAACTGCTCGTAACCACCGGTGTAATCGGCCAAACCATCGCTGCATGCGACCAGGGCAAATACTTCGCCCGCCGGCGGATAGGTCTCTCCCTGTCGACTGTGATAAGAGTCAGCGGCCCAAGTGATCTGCGAGTAGTCGCCTTGCAGGGCTGAATAAAAAATGAAATCCAGCTGCTGAGCTGATCGCTCGTCGTAAAGGAAATTAACAGTGGCAAAAAGCAGATCTCCAGGCAGTTCATAGCTGTCATGGATTGCGCGGAACCTGGCTTCGGCGTTGCCGTCAGGAGCAAACATGCAGCCGCCAGTTTGATCGCAGTTTGTAAAGAACCCTTCGAGAGCCTCGCCGAAACCCGCTACTAGCACTAGGAATCTGCGCGGGTCGACCCAACCTAAACCCGGACTGTCAAGCACGATTGCATCGACCACGTCTGTGTGATCTGAACCCAGCAGCACGCCGACTACGCCGCCGTAGGAGTAGCCAACAAAGACCGTGCGACCAGCATCCAAATAGCGCAGAACGGTTGCGATGTCTTCGGCGGCGGTAGCGGTGCCAAATGATCCCACCGGGCAGCCGCTTATCCACTCCTGGGCTAGACGAGCCTGATCCTCCACCGCAACAACGCCAATGTTGAGCTGGTGGAACAACGCATCGTTCCCGCAATCGACTCCTTCAACGGCGTCGGTTCCACGCTGCTCTACTCCCAACAGATCGAATCGTCCGAGCATGTCTTGCTCGGGTTCCTCGGGTGCAAAGCGGCTAATAAATTCGCGAGCGTTAGTGCCGGGGCCGCCGAAGTGCATAGCAACCAGGCCTGCAGTTGGTTGCGAACTTGCTGCTGGTATGAGTCGAAAACGCACGGGATAGCCATCGGAGGCGAGAACCTCTCCGCAAAGCCCTCCACCGTCGCCGCATCTTTCTAACTCTGCAAGCGTGCTCTGCGACACGCCCAGACTTTGGGTTGTACTCGTTACAGGCGCACCAGTGCTAGTGGAGCCAGCATTACCTGTGTCAGCTGCATCAGTGTTGGCTCCAACGGTGTTGGCTCCGTTTGTGTCAGAACCATCTGAACAAGCTGCCGCTAACAGCAGCAGCGCTAGTGCTACTGCCGTAATTCGGCGCCGTGTTGACCGGTTGCTTAATTCAGCCGGTTTTGGCTTCGGCGTTATCCGTCTCAGCATCGGTCGAAACCTCCTGCTCTCCATCCGTAACGCTGTCCGTAGCGGCATCGGCTTGAGCTGAATCGGTTTGGGCTGAATCGTCTAGCACCAGCCCCAAGTCAACGCGTATGCGACTGTCAATCTCAACGGTCACCTCTGAGTTTTCAATTAAAAACTCTTTGGCTTTTTCACGACCCTGTCCGAGTTGTTCGCCCTCGTAGGTGTACCAGGCACCCGATTTCTTGACAATGCCGTGCTCCACGCCAACATCTAGCAAGGATCCTTCACGGCTAATGCCATGCCCATACATGATGTCGAACTCGGCTTGGCGAAACGGTGGAGCGACCTTGTTTTTTACAACCTTCACACGCGTGCGGCCGCCGGTTATCTCCGTGTCGGATTTAATCGCCTCGATGCGTCGAATGTCAAGACGTATCGACGAATAGAACTTGAGTGCCCGGCCGCCTGGTGTCGTCTCCGGGCTGCCAAACATCACACCGATTTTTTCTCGGAGCTGATTGATGAACATGCAGATGGTCTTGGTTTTACTCAAGCTGCCAGTGATCTTGCGTAACGCCTGCGACATCAAGCGAGCCTGTAAGCCAACGTGAGAATCGCCCATGTCGCCTTCAATCTCAGCACGGGGGGTGAGTGCTGCAACCGAGTCGATAACCACAACATCAATCGCACCCGAACGGATCAACGTGTCGGTAATTTCCAACGCCTGCTCGCCTGTGTCGGGCTGAGAGATGAGCAGTTCGTCAACATCTACCCCGATGTTGCGTGCGTAGACCGGGTCTAAAGCGTGTTCGGCATCAACGTAAGCGCAAATACCGCCAGTACGTTGCGCTTCAGCCACTAGATGCATGGCAACGGTTGACTTGCCGGACGCTTCTGGCCCGAACACCTCAGCCACACGGCCACGCGGAAACCCGCCTACTCCCAACGCAAGGTCAATAGCCAGGTTGCCCGATGAAATGACCTCTATGCCCATCTGCGTGCGCTCGCCCATTTTCATAACAGCACCTGCGCCGTACAGCTTTTCGATTTGAGCCAGAGCCGAATCGAGCGCCTTGTCACGCGCTTCAATGCCTTCTGGTCTGACAACTTGAGGCTTGCTGGTGCCTGAACTGTTTCTAGCCATGTTGTTTCTCCGGTGTATTTAATTTGGTGTAACTGACGGGTGGCAGACGTGCGCCTGCTATGTCCGCAACTTAGAACAAGCTTGCGACATTGTCGGTGCGCATTTATCACGCATCAACTCTGCGGCAGTTAGCAGCCGCGAACATCCGCTAACTACACGAGTGTAGTTTGCCTTACAGGCGCACAGTTGCAACGTTAGCTATTACACCTACTGCGTTACACCCCAGTGTTGGCTGGCGTGATAGGCAACGTTGGTGATGTTGCAGCGTTAGCTATCACACCTACGCGTTACACCTATTGCATTAGCCGGATTAATAGCTGCATTATCTGAAGTTCGGCGCTACCTGCTCGATAAACAAATCCATGGACGCCTTCTTTCGATCCATCGGACCGAAAGTGAAATCGGGCACGATCAGTTCGCTGACACCGATTTCTTTGTAAGCGTTCACGGTTTCGGCCACCTCGTCCGGCGTTCCGATGATCGCGGCCCGCCCGAAATCACGCTCACGAAAACCCTGCAGCCTTTTCTCATCGGTCGAAATGAACAGCAACGCCACCGCGCTGCGGCTGATCTCCGACGGGTCACGACCGATGTCCTCGCAATGTTGATCTAGCACCTCACACAGATCGGCAATGTCATCGGGCATGCCCCAGAAGTTCCATTCGTCAGCAAAGCGAGCGGTAGTGCGCAACGTGCGGCGCTTCCCTCCGCCACCAATCAAAATCGGCATGCGGGACTGCAAAGGCTTTGGGTCAAGTGGTGCGTCAGTGAATTGGTAGTGCTCGCCGCTGAGATTGGTTCGCTCGTTTGCAAGCAGCGAAACAATGCCTTCAACGGATTCATCAAAGCGATCCATGCGGTCGCGCAGCGTGCCGAAGTCAAAGCCATAGGCCTGATGCTCGTTTTCTTGCCAGCCCGCTCCGATCCCTAGTACCACTCGCCCACCGGAGATGTGGTCGATAGTGGTTGCGATCTTGGCTGTGAGTGCCGGGTTTCGATAGGTGTTGCCTGCCACAAGTGGCCCGATGCGGACATCGGGCACGACCGCAGCGATGGCAGCCAGCACCGACCAAGCCTCGTGGATGGGCTGATCGACGTTGTCGTCATTTGGCATGAAGTGGTCGGCGTACCAAATGCCTTCCCAGCCGGTAGCGCCAGCGTGCTTGCAAGCCTCGATGGTGTCATCCCACGATTGGCCGTTGCTCGTCCAAAAACTAAATCTCATTAGCGCAGCCTGCCAGCTAGCGGGGGTTCATGCAGCGTGGCTCGTGCAAGCGGCCGAACAGGTCTGTCTTGCTGGCCTGTCTTGCTGGCCTGACCGGACGGTGCTATCCGAGCAGGGTTTGCCTGAGCAGGTCAAGCGCCGAGATGCTGGCCCATTGGCTACGTTGGATCGGGTCGTTGGGCAAGACAATTGTCCTGACATTTTGCGTCTCGCTGCTCACTACGGCAATGGTGGCTACCTTGCTTTCAGGGCTTTTGGGGCTTTCTGAGCTTTTGGGGCTTTCGGCGCCTTTGCTTGCCTCGGTGCCTTGGTAGGTCTTGGTAACGGCCAAACCCCAATCGGTCTCAAACATTTGTCGGATAGCGCTCGCCATCTCTACGGCGTCCGTCAAGGCCAGGTCGGCCAAGGCTGCGTTGTTTCGAACCGCATGGTTTAGAACTTGATTGTTACCGCCGTCGCTGAGGACGATGCTTCCTACAAAAGGGCCTCCTACAAAAGGGCTATCTACAAAAGGGCTTCCCGCAAAAGGGCTATCTACAGATTGGCTGCCCTGGGCTGCGGCGCCCGGAGCTGAGCCTGCCGCGAGCTGAGCCTGTGACAATCGACTTGCCATCAGGCCGCCGGTAAAGGTCTCAGCCAACGCCAGCGTTTGGTTGCATTCTTGCAAACGCTGCAGCGTCACCTGCTCCATCGATTCATCATTCACCGAGAAGACGATCGTCCCAAGCAGCTCACACAGCGTCTCGGTCTCCGCATCGAGCAATTCGTGGACTGCAGACTCACTTGATGCTCGAGCGGTGATGCGGACCTTAATGCCCTCGATTCCGCTAGCTAAAAACGCCAGTGTCAGATTGGCATTGGCATTGGCATCAGCGCTAACGCTGTCGACGCTGGCGCTAGCGCTAGCACGTTCAGCTGGTTTGTCCAGTGCGGTTATGCGGTCGCTTAGCAGTTCGGCCACTCCCGATTCGCTTTCGCCCCAGGTTCGCAACACGCGGCTGGTGATGACGTCGGTATGGCCGGCTCTGACGCGCAGGTCATTCAGCACGGTTCCGTTGATCATCGTTCGCATCTCGCGCGGCACACCCGGCACGAGATAAACCACAACCTGCTGATCGCGCGTTGTGCCTGACGGCACAGGGCTTGTTAGCTCAGCTCGCGACAGTTCGGCTATTAACCCAGGCGCGGTCCCGGGTTGTTCGGGAATGGTTTTGGCACCTTGTGGCACCATCGCTTGGCGCAGGTTGTTCTGCGGCATCGACCGACCGCGTAACTCGAACATGCGTCGAATTCGCTGCTCAATGACCGGATCAAGCACGAGCTCAACACCCATCAATTCAGCCAACACCTCGCGGGTGATGTCGTCTTGGGTTGGCCCCAACCCACCCGTAACGATGACCGCTTCGCTGCGGTTGATTGCTTGAGTAAGCACTTCGCTTATACGTGCCCAGTTGTCGCCCACCTTGGTTTGGTAGTGGCTGTTGATGCCAATAGTCGCTAGCTGTTCGCCAATCCAGGACGAGTTGGTGTCGACAATCTGACCTAGTAGCAGTTCGGTACCTACTGCAACGACTTCGCAGTTCATTTAGCGCTATCGGGTGCTTGAAGCGGCTGCGGCCCGTAAATATGCCGCGCCGGTAAGCAGCGTGAATATCACCGCTAGCCAAAGTGCTGCGGTGGCTAGCCAGTGCGCGTTTTCGGCGACCGGCGGCAGCACTGCAAACCCGACTGCCCATAGCTGCACGAAGGTCTTGTGTTTGGCCGCTCGGGTGGCTGGCACGCTGATGCCGCGTTGCGCCACGAGCAACCGGTAACCGCTGATCATCAACTCACGCAGCGCAATTATTCCCACGGGGATGATGTGGAACTGCCCGATTTTTACTAAAGCAGCCATGCCGCCCAGCACCAACACTTTGTCGGCTAATGGGTCGAGAAACGCACCCGAGCTGGTGTTGCCGTGTCGTCTGGCTAGCCAGCCATCCAGCAGGTCGCTCATGCCTAGAACAAAACCAAATATGAACACGGCCCATGAGGGGTTGCGCTCTATCAGCAACCACACAAACACAGGAGTTGCCAAGATGCGTACGAACGTCACCAGGTTGGCAGGAGTCGCCAACGCGGTGGGGCCATAGGTGGGTTGCAAAAAATCTGGTTGGTCCATTAGCCCGTCTGATCCACCTGGCCCGTCAGTTACCTAACCCAGCGTAGGAGATACGCAGCCCAGCAGCCCTAATTAGGTATTTCACCTAGGTATTTCTCCTTAGAATTTGACCCGTTATTACTACTACTGGCGCCAGTACCTGTCCAATGTCCGATTGGTTCGTAGCCTTGTGACTATGCCAGTTGCCGCCGGCGCCAGCCCAACCACAAGTTCGGAGCTAACTCGAACCGTGCTGTCGGTAGACGGGATGACCTGCGCTGGTTGTGCCAGCAAGATCGGATCCTCACTAGAGCGACTCGAGGGTGTGCAGGCAGCGGCGGTCAACTTCGGCACTCGTACCGCACTGGTTTCGCACACCCAAGACTTTGCACCTGAGCGGCTAAGCAAGGCCATTACTTCGTTGGGGTATCAGGCCACCCTGTCCGGCTTGGCTGGGCCTGGTTCGGCGAGGTCCGTACAGCAACAGGCGCGCCAAGCTGGCGAAGCAGGACAAACAAGCCAAACAAGCACCGAACAATCAACAGCGATACACAGCGCGCTGGTTCATTGGGTGGTCAGTGTTCCGTTGGCTCTGTTTGCGATGGTCGTCTCAATGGTTGACAGCCTGCAATTCACGGGCTGGCGTTGGGTACTAGCCGGTACCGCAACGATCGTGGTGTGGTGGGGAGGCTGGAGCCTTCTGCGCACAGCGTGGTTGCGGCTGCGACACGGCTCCACCGCTATGGACACGCTGATCTCGTTGGCCGCACTCACTGCGTGGAGTTGGTCCACGGTTGTTTTGCTTTCAGGTAGCGATGCGAACGTGTTTTATGACGCCGCCAGCATGGTCGTGTCGGTGGTGTTGATTGGACGCTGGCTTGAGACGCGTTCGTTAGCCAACAGCGGCGACGCAGTTACTCGCTTGGCGGCGCTTATTTCGGGGCAAGTACGACTGGCGTCGGGCGAAGACATAGAAGTATCCCAACTAAAACCAGGCGATGAGTTCTTGGTGCGACCCGGCGAGCGTGTAGCAACCGACGGCATCGTTACTCAGGGCACCGCTTCGATCGACACCGCTGCCATCACGGGCGAACCGCTACCGCTGGAGGTAAAAGCTGACGACAAGGTAATGGGCGGCACGTTGAACCTAAGCGGCGCTTTGGTGGTGCGTGCGAGCTCTCCCAGCAGCGAAAGCACGTTGGCGAAAATACTTGAGACGCTGCGAATAGCCCAAGCCAGTCGTGCGCCGGTGCAACGGATGGCCGATCGGGTTTCGGCCGTGTTTGTGCCAACGGCATTGGCTGTGGCGGTGTTTGCGTTGGTTGGATGGTTGCTGACCGGCGCCGCGTGGGAAGACGCAGGCCTGGCAGCGGTGGCGGTGCTGGTGGTCGCTTGCCCGTGCGCCTTGGGTTTGGCGACACCGATCGCACTCGTGGTGGGCACAGGTCAAGCCGCCCGCATGGGTGTGTTGGTGAAAAGTGTCACGGTGCTGGAGCAAACTCAGCATGCCAACACGGTGCTTTTTGACAAGACCGGGACGCTGACCGACGGGAAGATGCACGTAATTGAGATAGCAGTAGCCGCTGCTAGCGGCACTACTAGCAGTGTTGCTAGTGGCACTGCGGCGGAATTGCTAGCGCTGGCTGCGGCAGCTGAGTCTCGCAGCGAGCATCCGATCGGTGCTGCCATCGTGGCTCATGCGCAGGAGCAGCAGTTGGTATTGCCCGCGGCGAGTGAGTTTGATTATCAACCCGGCTTCGGCGTCACGGCCAGCGTCAACCAACCAGGCTCGCCTGAAGCAACCACCATCGCAGTCAGCGTGGGCCGCGCGGAGCTATTTGACGTAGTGCCAACAGCGGTGGCTGAGGCAAGCACGCTGGCTCAATCCATCGGCAATACGGCGGTGTTTGTTGGCCGCAATGGTCACGCAGAAGCGGTGATCTCAGTCGGTGATCGCTTAAAGTCGTCAGCCGCTGAGGCCGTTGCACAGCTACGAGCTAGCGGTTTGCGTGTCGGGATGCTCAGCGGCGACAACGTGCTGGTTGCGCAGCTAATAGCCGCCAAAGTGGGCATGGACCCAGACGAGGTGAGGGCCGATCTCACGCCTGCGGACAAGCTGGCCTACATAGAACAGTTACAAGCTCAGGGCAACAAGGTGGCAATGGTGGGCGATGGCATTAACGACGCACCGGCACTAGCTCGGGCCGACGTTTCGATTGCAATTGGAACCGGCAGCGACATAGCCCAAGACAGCGCTGCGCTGACACTGATGGGCAGCGATCTGCGTGCGATTCCGGCTTCGATTGTGCTGTCGCGACGTATTCTGAGAACCATCCGACAAAACCTGGTTTGGGCTTTTTCCTACAACACCGCAGCAATACCGCTAGCCGCATTTGGCATAGTGCGGCCGGTGTGGGGAGCGATAGCAACCGCCTGTTCGTCGTTGCTGGTGGTTAACAACAGTCTGCGGTTGCGCAGGTTTACCGAGACGGAATCCAGCCAAGACGCGACTTTGGCAAAATCCCACTAACGCCATGCAAAACCAAGCAGCGCGGCGACAAGCAGCGCGGCGACAAACGGCACAGCAGCAGACAGCACAACAACCAAACCAACGCATCGATCTGAAGCGCTTTGGCGACTGGACATCTTGGTCGTCGTGGCTGATTTTGTTGGGAATGCTGCCGTTTTCGGCGTTAAGCATCGCCGGGTTTGCCTGGCTGCCAGCCTTGCTCATGCCCGGTGGCTTCTTGCGCAACCTCACCGTGCTAGTAGCGGCCTACTTTGCCCTACTGCCCGTCGTGTTCATCCCTGGGATGAACTGGCTGCAAATCAAACTGATCGCACCCGATTCGCGCCCACTTACCGGTGAAGAGCGCAGCCGTCTAAGGCCCGCTTGGCAAGCGTTGCTTAGTCGTGTCGGCAAGGGCGGTAATCGTCGCTACCAACTTCGTGTGATTGACAGCGACAATCTCAACGCTTATGCGGGCGGTGGCCGGTTGGTAATCATCACCAGCTTGGCGCTGCGGGCGCTGGCACAACCCGAACTTGAGGCTGTGCTCAGCCACGAGCTGGGACATCACGCAGGCATGCACCCGATCGTGGTGCTCGCAAACAGTTGGCTGACACGCCCGATCGTTTGGTTTCATTCGCTGCTGCGGCTAGTTCACGACCTGCTCATTACTGTCATCAACCACACACCCGACGGATGGATCAGAATCATTTTGTTGGTCGTGTTGCTGGTGCCGCGCGCAGTGCTAGGAGCGCTGTCGCTGGTTTGGAGGGTTGCAACGCTGCTGCTGCTCTTTTTTGGCCGCCACGCCGAGCACCAAGCCGACGCGACCGCGGTGAAGCTGGGCTACGGACACGATCTGATTAGCGCTTTAAACACCTTGCAAGACGCTGTTGCTAGCCAAAACGGTTTTGGTAGAGCGCATGTGTCCGGCACACACGAAGCCGGGACATACGAAACTGGCACGCATGAGACCGAAGCGGGCTTAAAAGAGGTGCGAATGGTTGTTGTTAAGAATCGTTGGGATACGCACCCGCCCACGAGCAAGCGCTTACAGAAGATCACACGTGCCCTGGCGACTAGTAAGTGACTAGTAAATAATGGGTAATAGGTGAGTGATCTCCCACTGCTAAGTGCAGCAGAAGTCGAAAAGCGCCTGGGCGAGCGCCGCTCGGGCGACCTGGGTTATCTAGCGTTTTTTAGTTCTTACCTGGGTGGGGTTGTTACCGATCCAGCGCTGATGACAGTGCCTATCGACGACCACATGGTTCATCGTGGTCACGGTGTGTTTGACACCGCCACGCTCACCGGCGGGCAGATCTATCGACTGCAAGCCCACACCGATCGCTTGCTGACCAGCGCGAAACTGGCACGCATAGATCACCCCTGGAGCCAAGACGACATCATCACAATGGTCGTAGACACGGCTGCGGCCGCTGGCGTGCGAGACGGTTCTATTCGGTATTGGATGAGTGCTGGGCCGGGCGGTTTTTCGTTCAGCCCTGCCGAATGTGAAGAGCCGTGCTTTTACTGCATCATCTTTGAGCCAAGGCCGCTGCTGGCTAGCGACATGAATCCATCTGTCGCCGGTGTCAGCGAGGTAACGGTCAAGGACACCCCGATGAAGCCCAGCCTGTTGGCTACGGCTAAGTCAAACAACTACCTGCTGAACGTGTTGACCCACCTGGAAGCCGCCGACCATGGCGGCACATTCGGAATCTTGGTGGACGACAAAGGCTGGCTGGCTGAGTCTTGCGTGCTGAGCGTGTGCGTGCTGTCGGCCGATGGAGTACTGGTTACGCCTCCGTTTGACGGCATCATGGCTGGCACAACAGTGCGGCGAGTATTGGAGCTGTGCCAAGAGCAGCTAGTGCCTGAAGGGGTGCTTGCAGATGCGACCATTCGCCCGGTTGAGGCTGATCGGGCCAAGGCCGAAGGCATAGTCGAGATGTTTTTGTGCGGTGGTGACACGCATGTGTTTCCGGTTAACAGCTGGGATGGCGTTCAGATTGGCGACGGTCAGCCAGGTCCGGTAACTAGGCAAATTCAACAACTACTGACCGAAGATGCGACTTCGCCCGAGTCCGGCGACCTGATAACTGTGCGGTACGAATAAGCAGGGTTAGCTGGTTGGCACTTTCATGTACGGGCCTTATGAGCGAGTAAAGCAAACCACGTCACACGACAGACGTAGCGTGCGAATATGAGTCGCATGCGTAGCACGGGTCTGAGTTCCGGAGAGCTTCTAGACCCGCGGCCGCGGCCGAACCGCTCGCCTGAGGATGTTCCACTAACGATCGTTGGTAACGCAGATTTGGCTGAATTCGGCGAAGCGCTAGCCACGGCACAGGCGTGCGCTATCGACACCGAAACCGTCTACTCCAAGAGTGACCCGAGCAATTTCATTGGCCCGCTACGAGTGGTTTCGGCCGCTACTCGCAGCCAGGACGGCAATGCAGACGGCAACGCAAACGGTTCGTCAGACCGCAGCTGGGTGGTTGATGTGCGTGCGGTGGACAAAGGCCAGCTGGCGCGAGCGCTTGCGGGTGTCAAGGCCGACGCTTGGAATGCCAACTTTGACGCCCATGTAATTGAGCGCGACCTTTTTGGACTAACGAGCGCTACGACATCGACGACTAATCCGGCTGTCGCCAAGCCGACATCAACGACTAATCCGGCTGTCGCCAAGCCGACATCAACGACTAATCCGGCTGTCGCCAAGCCGACATCAACGACTAATCCGGCTGTCGCCGAGCCGACATCCTCTCCCCTGGTCCCACCGATCTGGTGGGATGTGATGCTGTCAGACGCGCTGTTGCACCAAGGGCTGAGCGGCTTCGACTTTTACCACTCCCTGGCCTGGGCTTCGGAGTGGTACCTGGGCTTGCAGGCTCAAGGCAAGGGCACAACCCAGACTTCTTTCACAGCCGATGGCGAGCTAAGCGATGAGCAGTTGCGATATGCGGCCGCTGATGCCGTTGAGACGTTATGGATTGGTCAAATTGTGCGGGAGCGTTTGGCTGAGGCCGGGCTTGAACAGATCTGCCAACTAGAGCAAGGCGCACGTCCGTTTCTAGATCAAATGCAACGTTCCGGTTTGGCCGTAGACCAAGAGGGCTGGAAAGTCGAGCTGCAACATCTAGAGCAGCGCCGCCAAGAACTTATGACCCGGTTGGCGGAGCTAACGGGCGGAGGTCAGGGCGGATTATTTGATCAGCAGCTAAAACCCAACTGGAATCCAAACAGCGAGCACGATGTTCGCTTAGTGCTTAACCAGCATGAGCATGATCGGGTGGAGCGTTGGGCGCTGGCCGAATTCGGTGAGAAACGCCAACTGAACGAAACCGACAGCTTGAACGCGATGGTGCTGAACGCGATCGGCGGTGAGATCTGCGAGGCGCTGCTGGCGTTTCGCGATGCAACGAAGGTTGTTTCAACCTATGGCGAAGGGCTCTTGTCGTTTGTCCGTTCCGACGGTCGGTTTCACTCCAACTATTTGCAGGTAGTTGGCACGAACACTGGTCGTCTGGCCAGTCGGAATCCAAACGCCCAAAACCTGACGCCGCGCCTCAAGCCCTACATACATCCTGCGCGCGGTGGAGTTTTTGTTTACGCCGACTTGAGCCAGGCCGAGCTGCGGTTTGCCGCCCAGATAGCTGATGACAAGAAGCTGCAAGAGGCCTTTGAGTTGGGGCTAGACATCCACGACGCCACCGCTACCAGCATGTTTGACATAGACATGACCCAGCTGCGCTCGACCGATCCCGCTCAACACGATCTGATGCGAACGAAGGCAAAGCGCATCAATTTTGGGATTCTCTACGGTTTGCGTGCGACGGGCTTGGCACGGACCTTGACCGAAGACGGCGTGTGGACGGAGCGACACGAAGCCGAAGAATTAATCAACACCTACCTGGCGACCTATCCCGGTGTGGGTGATTGGGTGAGAGCGCGCGACGAATTCATTACCGATCTTGCAGCGGCGACGCCGGAAGTTGATTGGCCGCTGACCTTGCGACTACACCTGCTGTGGCCACAAGTGAATTTGGCTAGACGCCAACTACGCGAGGAGCTGCATCGCCATTGCGTGGCCGAGGAGATAGATGCTCGCCTGCGATCTAGCACGGTGGTCGGTGGTGCTCCTTCAGGGGAGAGGAGCGAGCCGGGTGAAATAGATGTCCCCGCAAACCTCGCCGAAACCGCCTGGTGTCTGTCGTTTTCTGCTCCGGTGGTGATCGGAGCCGATGGCCAGCCCGTGCGAATCAACTCGCGCACACTCGCTGGCAGACGTCAGCAATTCACCTTGCGCATCGACGGGCTCCTTGAAACTGCCGCAGAAATTGTCGCCGAATCACCAAAACCACAACCCCGCAAGGCTTGGGAGCTGGCGCTAAGCCGAACCGGACTGGCGACACCGTTCATCGCTGGTAGCACTGCCGCCGCTGGTGGCACATCTAGCACCGCCACCACTAGTGGGACATCTAGCACTGCCGCTGGTGGTGGCACGAATACCGCTGGCATGAGCACCGCCGCTATGAGCTCTAAGGAACTCGCAAAGCTGCTCGAAAACCGGCCGCTGCGGCGTGCAGTGATAGACGTAGTTGGCGAAACCATGGGCGCAGATAACCAAGCGGTCCTACTTAATCGTGCGCTGAGCTCGCGCATTGAGCGGTTAGCCAACGCTTATCGCAACGCACCTATTCAAGGTGGGGTGGCCGATGTGATGCTGGATGCTTTCGCGCGTCTACACAATCGGCTAGGTGCTATTGAAGGCGCCAAGGGCGTTCAGACCGTGCACGACAGCGTGGTGGTTGAGTGCTTGGAATCTGACGCAGACAAGGTGGCTGCGCTGGTGCGCGACACGCTGGAAGAAGCCATGCAACATTGGTGTCCAAATGTGCCAGCGGTGGTTGACACTGACATTAGAACGAGCCTCTCTGACAAGGACATCGTTCGCACGATTTAGAGCTAGCAGGCCTTTTAACTAATCGGCGGTTTGCTAATCAACAGCGGTGGTGGGCTTGGGTGCCTCAACTGTCGGCGGTGGCGGTCGAGCAGTCAGACGCATTCCGACTGGCATATAAGCCGCTGTAGCGGCGAGGACCATTACACCCATCAGCACGATGGCGGCCCGTAGTCCGACCACCTCAGCCAGCCAGCCCAACGGGGCCGCGGCGATTCCGAAGCCCGCAAATGACAACTGCACCAGAGATTGGACTCGACCTTGATGCTTTTCGTCGCTCAGCTGTAGCGCACGTGACTGCGACAGTGCCAAGAATCCTGTCGCGGCACCGCCAACGAGTATCACCACAAAAAACGCCAGCATGAAGTTAGGTGCTCCGGCCAGTAGCAGCACTCCAATTCCGAAGGCCGCCCCCATCAACAACGTGAGGCGTCCCACCACCGGTGAATCGGCTCTGGAAGCCAAAGGAATCGCCACGGCGATGGCGCCAAACGACGAAGCGGTGCTAATAAAACCTACGTAACCCTCACCCAAACCAAAAGTACCTTCAATAAGTGCGGGCATAAATGCGATGTAGTTGAAGCCAAACATCACCACGAGCAGTGAGCACACAAGCAGTCGTCGCAAGTCAGGCCGGCTGTTTACAAACCTCACCCCATCGAGTATTTCTCGCAGAGGTGCGCTGCGTCCGGCGCTGGGTTTAGGCGCTACATCTTCTAACCACCACAGCAATACGAAGCTGATGATGTTGAAACCCGCGGCAATCAGATAGGCGCCACCGATGCCAAACAGAGCAACCCCAGCCAAGATGCCAGCCAGCGATGGGGCGAACACTCGGGTGATGCTCATCGACAGGGTCTGCAGTGTGACTGCGTTGCCGACCAAAGCCGGTCCGACAATCAGGGTGGTGTATGAGATACGGGCGGGGCCGATCAGTCCAAACATTGATCCTTGAATGACCGCTGCTATTAGCAGCATCCAAAAGTTCGCCACATCGAATATCACCGCTAAGCCCATGCCTGTGGCGCTGACCGTGAGAATCGCTTGACCCCACATCATCAAGCGTTGCTTGCGTAGCCGGTCCGCGGCCACGCCACCCAGAGGTGTTGAAACAAGCAACGCCAACCCAAACGCCAAGAAAACGATTCCTAGCGCTCCTTCTCGCTCGGACAGATCCCAAGCCAGCAGCGCACGTAGCAAGAACTGCATTTGCACACCCATAAAGGAAAAGGTCGTGCTCCACCACAACAGCCGGAATGCTGGAATCGAAAGCGAAGCGAATCGCGCAACGTTGTGAGTGTGCGCTTTAGCAGGCTCACTGTTATCAAGTGAGTCCTGCGGCGACATTGCGCCCAACGCTACCTACGGGTAGGTATTTCGGGACGATCTGTGGGCGTCTTGCGGGTTAGATTGCGGGTCTATGTCACGAATGGATTTGACCGATTCTTCAGCAATCGTCACCGGCGGAGCGTCCGGTATTGGCCTCGCCTGTGCCTCGCAACTCACTCAAGCCGGTGCCACCGTTGTTATTGCTGACCTGCAAGAGAAGCAGGGCATAAACGCGGCCAAAGAGCTGGGTGGATTGTTTGTGCACTGCGATGTAACCGACATCGAAACCGTTCAGGCGGCTGTGACGGCGGCTTCTGAGATCGCACCATTGCGCGCGGTTGTGAATTCAGCCGGGTTGGGACGCGCCGCGCGCACTATCGACCGTGACAACACGCCGATGCCGTTGGAGGATTTCACGTTTGTGGTCAACGTGAATTTGATTGGGACCTTCAACATGACTAGCCAGGCTGCCGCGGCTATGGCGCAGACCAAGCCTTTGGATGCCGACGGCTCACGTGGAGCGATAGTGAATATGGCTTCGGTAGCTGCGTTTGACGGCCAGATCGGCCAGGCGGCTTACTCAGCGTCAAAGGGTGGTGTGGTTGGCATGACGCTGCCTATTGCGCGGGATTTGTCGGCTACCGGCATCCGGGTAAACACGATTGCCCCCGGGCTGATTGACACGCCGATTTACGGTGAGGGTGAGCAGTCGGATTTGTTTAAGAAGCATCTCGGTGAGAATGTGTTGTTTCCTAAGCGGCTTGGCACTGGCGAAGAGTTGGCGTTTGTGGTGATGGAATGCATTACCAATCCCTACATGAACGGTGAAGTAATCAGGGTTGACGGTGGCGCTCGGCTGCCGCCGCGTTAGACGCCCGCGATAACTCAGTTAGCGCTTGAACCTCAGCTAGCGCTTGTTAAAAACTCAGCCACGGCATTGTTGAACGCCTCTGGCTGTTCTTGATTGGCTAGGTGCCCCGCGTTGGCAATGGTCTGCAGCCTTGCGTTGGGTATGGCTTCGGCCAGCTTTTGAGAGGCTTTCGGCGGAGTTACCTGATCGTGCTCACCGACCAACACCAGGGTAGGAACCTGGATGCGGTGCAATTCCGGAGAGTGGTAAGTGTCGGCCATGGAGTCACAAGCCCACTGATAGCTAGGCATACGCAGCGTCTCGATCATCATTTCGGCCACGTTAGATCGCAGGGCATCCGGCGCGGCATCGCTTAGAAGCACCTTTGTGCGGGAGCTAGCAAATTCCTCTGATCCAAGCGACACCAGACCCTCTGCGCGCGACCGCATGACCTCAGCGGTCTCCGGTCTGCCTCCCGCTCCGCTGCTTGAGTCGGCCAATATCAAGGCTGAGACCAGCTCTGGGTGTCTTAGGTAAAGGCTGGTGGCGATAACACCGCCCCAAGAAACGCCAAGCACCTCGACTGTTTTGGCTGGGCCTGGGGTAGCTGAGCCAGATTTTGCCAGTTCAGATCGGATTAGATCCGCGGCCATGTCGGCCCAACCTTCGATGCCTGGTGCTGCGGCTGGATCGGGAGAATTTCGGTAGCCGGGAGCGTCCCAGGCCACCAAGCGCCGACCGGTTCGTTCGGCTAAAGGATGTTGCGGCTCAAAGGCATCAGCGTTTGAACCGATGCCGTGTAAGCACAACAACAGCGGTGCATCGCTCGCACCGTGCGACACAACGTATGGGCCAGGCAGCGAACTATTCATCCCGGTTTGAGTCACACTCGAGCTAGCGGGGTCGGCACGCCGGCATATTCACTGCGAGCCTTAAAGATGCATCCGCCAGATGGGGTGCCGCCGCCGGTAACGATGTAAAGGTCTCGCATGTCCGCTCCCCCGAAGCAAACGCTCGTAACCATTGGGTCTGGCACGGCAATAGAAACATCCGGCTCGCCTTGTGGTGTGTAGCGCTGAACTCTGCCGCCGTTGGCTAGTGCCACCCAAACACCGCCCTCGGTGTCAACAGCGAGACCGTCGGGAGTATCCCGCTCGGCCACGAATTCGCGTTTGTTGCTAACAGCGTCTCCGTCCACGTCGGACACCCAAACCCGGCCGGGGTCGCTGTCGGAGTGATACAGCCGCAACCCGTCAGGTGAAAACCCGATGCCGTTGGTGAGACTTACGCCGTCATAGATCTCTTCAACCGATCCGTCCAGGTTGATCCGATAAAGCTCGCCAGGTGTGTCAGCTGCAGATTCATCAAACGGATCTCGCCGTAAAGAGCCGACGTAGACGCGACCAACCGAGTCGGCATGCATGTCATTAAAACCAGGCAGTCCTGGATCAAACAGCACACGAATTTCACCACCGTCATCCTGGCTTCTGACGTGCTGAATGTTGCGCCCGCTGACGACTAGCCCGCCGTCGGCGTGAAACAACATTCCGCCGACGCCACGACGCTTCGGGATGACCAACTCAATCTCGCCATCTGGACGTAAGCGCCGGACACCACCGTTGGGCACATCTGAGAAATAGAGGTTGCTATCCGCATCGACGCGCGGGGCTTCGATTAGCCCCCAGCCTGAGGTCAACTGTTCCAGGTCAGACATGTTTCACTCGCCCCTTTGCTGTGCTTAGCTTTGCCTTGTTGCGCTTAGCTTTGCAGAGCCAAAGGTAACCCGACACGGCTAAACAGGTCCTGCAACATCTGCAGTGTCAAACCCCATACGACCCGACCGTCGTCGAGTTCTATCCCTGGCCAACTCATCTCCGGGTACTTGTAATGGCTGTAGCTAATAGACCTTTCGTCATTAGCCAGGTGCGCCAGCGGCACCCAGATCGTCGCCGCTACCTCATGGTTCAGCTGCGTATCCGGGCGTTCTCCCTGCCACCAGCAAACGTGCGGCGTAACGCGTAGTTGCATACCGGTTCCGCGAGGACCGCCTTGCAGATCTTCTAGCTGGCCTAGTCGCTGCGCGCCGATTATGTCCACGCCTATTTCTTCGGCTGTCTCACGTGCTGCAGTAACGAAGGAGCTTTCGTCGTTGAGCTCGGCACGTCCTCCTGGAAAGGCCATATGCCCCGACCATGGGTCGTTGTCATGCGCTGCTCGCTCAATAAACAACACTGCAGGGCCGTCTGCGCTTTCGTGGCTGCTTTCGTGGCTTTCGTGCAAAATCACCACCACCGCAGCAGCGGGAATAGCAGTTTGGGCTCCATCTTCTTTGCTTCGCTCGCTGGTTTGACCAGCGTTTAGCAGTACGGCTTGGAGTCGCGCCGGAGTAAATGCGAAGGCGACAGCAGATGTCAGGCCGTGTTGCATCAAGATGCCTGGGTCAACCCGGGCGGGTCAGATTGCTGAGTCAAGTTGACTGGGTCAAGAAGCTTCGCTTTGCCAGCGTGTACCAAAGGCATCGTCGTAGGCCATTTTGTCCGGTCCGCGACGACTGATTGGACCATGTCCAGCTCCTTGCGGGTAGCCCAAAGGCACCAAGGCCAGAGTCGCCCAATCTTCTGGGATATCTAGGGTTCGTTGCACAGCTGCTTCGTCGAAACAGTGCAAGGTGGTTAGCACGCAACCCAGCCCTTCGGTGCGCGCAGCGAGCATGGCGTTTTGCACGGGGGGATAAACCGATGCTCCGCCGATCATTGATACGCGCTCTAAGCCTTCATCGGTTATTGCCATGTGTTTCGGGTTGCCGATAAACATCAAAATCACCGGCGCTTCGGCAAGATGGTCAGCCAAATAATCGCCCGCAGCTAATATGCGTTGCTGGGCTGCTTGGCCAGACGGGTCCGCCTCCACCGCTGCTCGCATTTGCTTTGTGTAGATATACCACTGCGGGCTATACACCTCAGCTAAAGCTGCCTTTCGCTCGTCGCTGCTGACTACTACCACTCGCCACGGTTGGACGTTGCCGCCGGTTGGTGCCCAACACGCCGCCTGCAGCACCCGTTGCAGCACGTCTTTGGGAATCGGGTCTGGCTTCAGGCGTCTTACCGCCCGCAGCGTGCTCATCATTTCGTAAATGTCGTTCACAATTACCTGCCGATATCTGCTGGATTACCTACCCGATTTTCGGGCTGAATTGTCTGGCCGAATTTAGTTGCTACAGAGCTATGTGGTGTCACGACTAGCGCTGACACTGCAGCACCGACTAAGACACTGCGGCGCAGATTCTGCAGCACCGCTGTAAACACTGCGGCGCTGACACTGCAGCACCGACTAAGACACTGCGATGCTGACACTGCAGCACCGACTAAGACATAGCAAACTGCTGATCGCATTACAGCAACATTTGAGAACTCGCTAGGGGCACCAATGAGTGAAGTTAATTTTTCGGTTGATCTGAGCGGACAGACCGCCCTGATTACCGGTACTACATCGGGTCTTGGGAAACAGTTCGCCACCACTTTGGCTAACTGCGGAGCCAAGGTAGCCATATGCGGACGCCGGGCTGAGCGACTAGAAGCCTTAGCAACCGAATTGCGTGCGACCGGAGCCGATGTTTTACCGCTGCCGCTAGACGTGACCGACCCGCAAGCGATCTTTGCAGCGGTGGCCCACGCCGAAGAAGCACTTGGCCCAGTTCAAATTCTGGTGAACAACGCTGGCAAACCTGACGCCCAGCTAGCGCTGAAGATGGACGTTGAATTCGTAGATGAGATGATCTCTACAAATCTGACCTCGCTGTTTCACTTGTCGTGTGAGGTCGCCCGCCGACTGAAAGAAGCCAAGCTGGACGGGCGCATCGTAAACATTGCATCAATGGCTGCTTACAGCGCTCAAGCGCTAGGAACCTCTATGTATGCCATTACCAAGAGCGCAGTGGTCCGCATGACCGAAATGCTGGCGCTGGAGTTCGCTCGCTACAACATCAACGTCAACTGCATCGCACCGGGGGCTTTCGAAAGCGAAATGATGGACGGAATGTTGGAGCGCATGGGCGACATCGCAGCCGGCTTTCCTAGGCAGCGAATCTGTAAAGCCAGCCAGCTTGACTCCACGCTGCTTTACCTTGTTTCGCCCTCGTCAGAAGTGGTTACTGGCACTTGCATCAAGGTGCACGACGGCCAGGGTGCTGGCTAGTACGCCAGCTTCAAGCCCGGGCGAGGCCACTCGCCCACCACTAGCCGACCGGTGCTTGACAGCGTCAGATAAGCGGTGGTCATGTCGGCACCGCCGAAGCAGATATTGGTGCAAAGAGCATCGTCGGTGGGCGCAAACTCCAGCTCCTCACCGCCTGGGGTAAAAGTGCTAACGCCGCCGGTCAAGATCGTTCCGACGCTGATGTTGCCCTCGGCATCCATCGCGAGCGAATCGAAATACTTGGCTCCTCCGGGGCGAGCCAGAAAACTCGTCCGAATATTGCCCGGGTTGGTTACTTCACCCGGGCCAGACAACTCCCAGTGATGCAAGGTGCCGGAAAATGTTTCGGCCACGTAGACGTGATCTTCGCCCGGCGAGAGGCCAACCCCGTTGGGTGCATCCAGCGGAAACACCACTTCTGTTACTTGGGAGCCGTCGGCTTTGCCGTAGTAAAGGCCGCCTCGATCGCGGTCGCGCGCTCTGATCTTGCCGTGGTCGGTAAACCAGAAGCCGCCATGCGAGTCAAACATCAGGTCGTTAGGCCCCTTCAGCGGCACGCCGTTGACGTCGGCGTAGACGATGTCAACCTCGCCGGTATTTAGATCTATTCGCTCAATACGGCCGGTGGTGTAGTCGTCAGCTACCTCGCCCGGGAGGGTTAGGCCGTTTGCTTCGATCCACTTAAAGCCACCGTTGTTGCAAACGTAAAGTGCGCCGTCCGGGCCGATAGCGGCTCCGTTGGGACCGCCGCCTGGAGTTGCCAGCACATCGGTGGAGCCGTCGGTTGGATCCACGCGTGTGATGGTGCCACGCTTGATTTCGACTAGCACAATTGATCCGTCGTCCATTACGACCGGGCCCTCTGGGAATTCCAACCCAGAGACAACGTCGGTGAAATGGCTGTCGCTAAAAAAGTTCACAAGCCGAGACTAGTTTTGCTGGTCGCCTGCGTTCAGATTGCTTAGCTCTTCCTTGGTCATAAGCACGTCGCGAGCTTTGGAACCTTGCGAAGGTCCGACCACGCCGCGCTGCTCCAACAGATCCATCAACCGCCCGGCCCGCGCAAAACCGACCTTTAGCTTGCGTTGCAGCATTGAGGTTGAGCCAAGTTGGGACTCCACCACGATGATCATCGCTTGCTTCATTAGATCTTCGTCCGAGTTATCACCGCTACTGGCTTGGCGCATGCTGGCAGCAGAAGCGGAAGAGGACTCGTGCTGATCGACGCCTGTTACGTAGCTGTTTTCGGGTGCCTGGCGTAGCCAGTGCGCTACTACCCGATGTACCTCAGCCTCGGACACCCAGCAACCCTGCACACGTCGCAACACGTTGTTGTTGGCCTCCACTAGCAGCATGTCGCCACGACCGACCAAACGCTCAGCGCCTGGCTGATCGAGAATTACACGGCTATCGGCCTGGCTTGACACCGCAAAGGCCATGCGGCTGGGAATGTTGGCTTTGATTACGCCGGTGATGACATTGACCGAGGGTCTTTGCGTGGCAATCACCAGGTGAATGCCGACCGCGCGAGCCATCTGCGCTAGGCGCGTGATGGTGTCTTCAACATCACGGGCGGCAACCATCATTAGGTCGTTCAGCTCATCGACCACTACGACGATGAACGGCATGCGCTCGTGTTCTGGCTCGTCGGTGAACTCGGCTCGCACTTCGGCGACTATTTCTGCGGGTGTTGCTGCTGCGGTTGTAGCCGCTCCGGATTCTGCGTCTGACTCGGCAGTGGAGTCGGTGCTGGCAGTGCTATCGGGGTCGTCGGTGCCGTCAGTCTGCGAGCTTGCGGCAAGCAGGCCAGCATCAAAGGCTTCGTTGTAACCAGTGATGTCTCGGAAGCCTGCGCTCGACAGCACGTCATAGCGGCGTTCCATTTCGGACACCACCCAGGCCAAAGCGTTGGCGGCTTTCTTTGGGTTGGTGACGACTCCGGTAAGCAGGTGAGGTAGTCGGTCGTACTGACCTAGCTCCACTCGCTTGGGGTCGACCAAGATCATTCTCACTTCATCTGGCGTGGTGCGCATCAGCAAAGAAGTGATTAGGGAGTTGATGCAGGATGATTTGCCAGAGCCGGTAGCACCTGCGATCAACAAGTGCGGCATGGTCGCAAGGTTTGTCATCACTTCGCTGCCGGAGATGTCTCGACCTAGTGCGACCTGCAATGGGTGTTTAGCTTTTTTGGCGTTGCCGCTGACGAGGATGTCGCCCAGCGAAACAAGTCTTCGGCGTGCGTTTGGAACTTCTACGCCGATGGCTGAGCGGCCTGGAATGGGAGCCAGAATTCGCACATCGGTTGCGGCCATGGCGTAAGCAATGTCTCGATGAAGGCTGGTGATGCGTGCCACCTTGACGCCGCTGCCCAGAGTCAGCTCGTAGCGGGTAACCGTTGGACCTTCCTCTGTGCCGATGACCTGAGCTTCTACACCGTGGCTTGCCAAGGCGGCTTCTAGTAACTCTGCTCCGGCTTGCAGCTGGGCACTCGACTCTCTTTTTTGGCGTTCTGTTTCGGCTGTGGCCTGGGTTGTGCGTTCGAGCAAAGCCAGGTTTGGTAGCTCCCATTGGGGACTTTTAAATTTGTCAGGCTTGATAGTGCTTGCTTGGGTTTTTTTGCTTGCCTGAGATTTTTTGGATGAGGGGGTGCTCAAGCCGGGCACCATGCTGGCCGGTGCACTAGTGGTGCCGTCAGCGGTGGCTCCTTCGACAGTTTCTTCAACCGGGGCTACCTCATCGCCATCGAGAGACTCACCGGCACCAAGCGACTTGTCTTCTTCAGGCTCGGACGAGCTTTCCCGCGCTTGATCTTGCGCAGTACCACCTGGTCCAGCTTCACCGTGACCCTCAGCATCAGACCTATTAGCAACGCCTGGCTCATCAGCGGCACCGGGTGACTCGCCGATGAACTCTCCAAAATGAGGGTCTTTGGCAGGAGTTAGATGTTCGACGGTGGCATTAGCTAAATCGGATGTGTCGGCTGCCTCTGCTCCGGGTGTTTCAGCGTCAGGGTCTTCTTTGCCGATGCTCTGAAGACTGCCTGCTGCTGCTTTGTAGCCGAGCCGCAGCGAACCAAACACCTTTGTTGTTGCTCGTCCGACGCCGTGCAGCACCTGGCGAAGGCTCACGTTTAAAATCACGATGATCGAAAACAGCACCAACAGTGCCAAGATCGCCCAAGTAGCTGTGCGTTCCACTAACGCCACAAGCGGAGCTGCGAGAACGGCTCCCGTCAGACCGCCGCCCTCGCGTAGAGCATCTAGGTCTGGTCCGAAGCCGTCGGCATCGGAAGCCAGATGAGCCATGCCGGTGCAGGCGAGCGACAACTGCGCCAATCCGAAGGCTGCTCGCAGTCCGCGCTCAGATGAACGACCCAAGATCAGCTCAAGGGCGGCCCACAGCAGCACTACTGGAACCACATAGCGAAAAACCCCGACCGCTACAGCTAGGGCATTCTGCAGTACGTCACCAACGGCTCCTGCGCGGTCGCCAAACAGAGCGAGTCCGCTGATTATCGCCAACGCAATCAGCACAAGCGCTATTAGTTCGCGTGATCGACTCCGAGTGGTATCCGCTACTACATCGCCGAAGGAACGTTTGTCGCTTGCACCGTTCTGGGTGGGTTTATTGCTAGGTGAGCGACTTGCCACTATTGCGAGAGTACCTGTGGCTCTATGGCCTGGCGGAGTCATCAAATGGAAACAAAGTCTTTGCCGGAACTCTGGCGGGACTTTGCTGAGATTTTGCTAAATCGCTAGTCGGCGATCATCACCGTTACTTCAATAGCGGCGTTTAGCCGAGTGCGCTGGCCCACATAGCGCCCCGTGGTGCGACGTATCTGGCGCTTCAGGCTGGCCACGTCAATCTTGTTGTGCTGACCAAGTTTGCGAGATCTGGTGCGCTTGCCGCCACGCTTTTGTTGCGCGTTCTTCTGTTGTTCGTTCTTGCTGGTGCCTTTAGCGGCACTTTGGACCGTTACAGCGATCTTGGCTTTCAGCTCTCTCAGCACCGCCACGTCGGTAGTGGTGTCAATCCAACCCTGGGTGGTTACGTCTGGCGGGCAGATCATCTCGCCCTTGTTGTTTAGCGCGACGGTCACGTGCACTAGCCCTGCGTTGCTGAGCTGCACTCTTTGTCCCAACAGCTGTGAGCTCACCTCATTGTTTGAACCGTCAAACATCACCGGGGGCACATCAATCTCCCCCGCCACCTTCATGGTGTTGTCGTCAATGCGCAGGCGCGCACCGTCGGTTACCACCACCACCCGTGACGGATCAACCCCGGCTTCTATTGCCAAACCGGCGTGACGAGTGAGCATGTGGAACTCCCCCTCGATCGGCACGAACCACTCCGGACGAACCGTCTGAAGCATTTCTTTAAGGTCGTCGCGACGAGCGTGCCCGCTGGTGTGCACCTTTTCATGGCCGTCGTGGATTACCTCAGCACCCAGTCGACACAGTTTGTTGACGACACCGAACACCGATCTCTCGTTGCCTGGGATCGGGTGACTTGACAGCATCACCACGTCACCAGGCTTGACGTGTAAAGAAGCATGTTCGCCGTTCGCGAGCTGCGCCAGAGCCGCCCGTGTTTCGCCCTGGGAGCCAGTGCACACGACACAAATCTGGCCTTTGTCAAAGTCATCCAGACTTGAAATCGGCTTGATCCGCTCCTCGGGCACATCCAAAAGACCCAGCTCACGGGCGATTCGAACGTTAGTAACCATGGAGCGACCTAACGGAAATATGTACCGGCCTTGCTCGCAGGCCACATCGATGATCTGTTGCACGCGATGAAGATGACTAGCAAAGCAACTTACGATCAGTCGCTTTCCGGTGTAGTTCGGGAATAGCCGTCGGAACGTGTCACCAATTTCGGACTCCGACGGTGTGCGACCAGGGGTGTCTGCATTGGTGGAGTCGGACATCAGTAGTCGGATGCCTGGATTTGCTGAAAGCTCAGCTAATCGTTTGAGACCGGTCAGCCTGCCGTCTACGGGCGTGTTGTCGATCTTGAAGTCGCCGGTGTGTACCAGCACTCCTTGCGGGGTGTGGATGATCACGCACAGACTTTGCGGCACCGAATGAGTGATCGGTATTACCTCCACATCAAACGGACCGATTTTCCGCCGCTCTCCGTCAGCCAAAACGTGCGTTGTGCTGGTCTTGGCTAAGCGGGCTTCTTTTAGTTTCAGCTTGGCTAGGGCGATTGAAAAGGGCGACCCGAACACGGGAGCGCCAGTTGCCGAAACAAAGCGAACGACACCACCCACATGGTCCTCATGGCCGTGTGTAACAAGCAGCCCGGCCACGTCATCGGCCCGGCTGGACAGCCAGTTGATGTCTGGGAATAGCCCATTGATCGAAGGCATCGAAGGATCAGAAAACATGATCCCGAAGTCGATGACCAGCAGCTTCTTGTCGATCTCGATAACAGTGCAGTTTCGACCGACCTCGCCCAGACCGCCCAAGAAAGTAACACCTACAGGCGCTGTCAGGATTCTCCCTTTAACCGTGCATAAATCTGACGTGCGGTGTCTTCTAGACCTGCTGGCGTGGGTCCCATTGGAAGACGAGGTTCACCCGCGGGCAGTCCCAACGTTCTCAGCATTGCCTTGGTTGGGACAGGGTTTGGTGCTTCGTCGCTGGACTCAAAGTCGAAGCTCTCTTGCAGACAAGCGTTTATTTCGCGTGCTTTGACGGCGTCACCCGACTCCCACGCATCAAACATGGCGACGTGTTCGGGAGCGGACCAGTGAGCGGCCACGCTGATGACACCGACCGCACCAACAGCCAACAACGGCAGCGTTAGTCCATCATCACCGGAATACACCTCAAAGCCTTCCGGAGCTTGTGCGATGAGGTTTGCGGTTTGGGCTGGATTACCAGCCGCATCTTTCACTGCCACGATGTTCGGCACTTGAGTAGCCAGGGCAAGCAAAGTGTCTGTGTCAATTTGACGGCCGGTGCGCACGGGGATGTCGTAAACCACCACCGGCAAATCGCTTGCTTGCGCCACCGCGGTCAAGTGGGCCGCTATTCCGGCTTGCGAAGGACGGTTGTAGTACGGGGTTACCACTAGGACGCCCGCGACTCCTAGCCCTGCGGCCTTAGCGGATTGTTCGATTGAGTGTGCGGTGTCATTTGTGCCCGTCCCGGCGATTACAGGCACGGTCACCGCTTCTGCGACTGTTCGCCACAGCTCCCAGTCTTCTTCGTCGGTCACCGTCGGGCCTTCGCCGGTAGTTCCGGTAAGCACCAGGCCCTCGCTGCCTTGCTCAACCAGCCAGCGAGCCAGCGTTACTGCGGCATCGACATCTAGCGATCCATCTGAAGCAAAAGGCGTGATCATGGCTGGCACTACACGGCCAAACCGAGCGGTCATGGGCTTGACGCTAGTCAATGAGCGCTAACCCGCAGTTTCTTACGGGGCCAGCAAGAGACAAGCAGCGATGCGCAGCTAATCTGCGGCATGACCTTTGTCGGCATTTATGACAGCGATAGCGGTGTTGTCGCAGAAATGCGGTACGCCTTTAACAAGGTGCGCGGGCGCAGTCATTGTTCGTTGTGTTCGATAACGCATGGCTGGAATCCGCTGGGTAGGAAATCTTGGAAGCAGGCTCTTGCAGACTCACCGGTGGAAATCAAGATGATTCATCGTGATAAGGCTGACGAATCACAGATGGCGGCTGCTAATGGCTTGCCGAGTTTGTTGCGAAGCGTTGACGGTAAGTGGGTGGAGGCGATGTCAAGCTCAGAGCTAGCGACGTTTGAGACTGCGCCGGTGGCGTTGCTTGAACGGCTAGAAATTACAAATAAGGAATAGAGATAGGGAATAGGAGACAGCGTGGGAGAACTAGACGGCAAGGTTGCGATCATCACTGGTGGTGCTCGCGGACAAGGGGCGATCGAAGGTCATCTTTTTGTCGAGGCTGGCGCGGCGGTTGTGCTGACCGATGTGCTTGACGAAGAGGGTGAGAAGACCGCAGGAGAGCTGGGCTGCGACTACTTGCACCACGACGTGGTGGATGAGGCGGCTTGGGACTCTGTGGTTGCTGACGTAACCGAGCGCCATGGCAGCATTGATGTGTTGGTAAACAACGCCGGCATTTTCCAAGATGCTGGGCTGTTTACAACCAGCGTTGAAGATTTCCAAAAGGTGATGAACGTGAACGCACTGGGTGTGTTCTTGGGGATGCAGAAGGTGGGCGAGGTGATGGCCAAGGCTGGGTCGGGTTCGATCATCAACATCAGCTCGGTGGCTGGCTTGATTGGTCCCAGGGATTGTTTGGCCTACGGGGCTTCAAAGTGGGCGGTCCGGGGAATGACGAAATCGGTGGCTAAAGAGCTCGGTCATCGCGGGGTGCGCGTCAACTCAGTGCATCCAGGCTTTATCGACACCGCGATGCTGGCTCAAACGCCTTTGTTCAACAAAGATGATGAGTCGGCAAAGAAGGCGACGCAGTCGGTGCCGTTGGGGCGATTGGGTGAGCCGATCGAAGTGGGCCAGCTGGTGCTGTTCTTAGCGTCCGACGCCAGCAACTACTGCACCGGCCACGAGTTTGTCATTGACGGTGGGCTTACCTAACCCACCGGGGATAACGGTCGGTGGGCTTACCTAACCCACCGGGGATAACGGTCGGTGGGCTTACCTAACCCACCCAACCACCTCAATCGTCGTCGTCTTCGTGCCCTTCGGAATCTTCTTCAAAATCCCCGTCAAACTTTTCGGTTAGCGCGTAAATCAGATCTTCCAAATCTCCACCTTCTTGCTCAATCAGGTCAAGCAGCGCTGGGCCACCAGGCATTTCTTCAAAGATCTCATCAAGCGAAGAAGCGAGCAATTTGGCTAGCGCACCCAGCTTAAATTTTTCCCCAATTTTTTCGTAGAACTCATCTTGGTCGGAATCCCTGTGCGCACCCTCATAAGACCCACCGTCACCTTCATGTGAATCATCCTCATGTGAATCAGCATCGTGTGAATCAGCATCGTCATCATCGTCATGAGACTCACCTTCACCCTTATGAGAATCACCGTCGTAATCGTCATCGTCGTAATTGCCTTCGTGAGACTCATCAAGGTCCTCCAGATGAGACATGCCACCATCTGAATCCTCGGCTGACTCTTCGGTAAAGGCAAACACCACCCCGATACCGCCAAATACGATCACCGCAGGAAAAATAATGAACAGCATCAAGCGCCGCTTGCGCTTGTTTGAACCTGTTGAATCCGAATCAGCCATTGTTGCTAATTCCTAACCACTTGACTTTGCGGGGTTACCAGTTTGGCAGGGTTCCTGGCCTCTAGCCCGCTTCGCTGTGGGTAACGGCGGTCTCCCCCATCAACTCTCGCAAAGTGTTCTTGAGCTTGGTTTGCTGAATAAAAATGTCGTGCTCTGGGGCTACAACATGTGCAGCCTGCGGTGCCTTGAAGTAAAACGAGAGCCACTCTTGGCAGCCAGATGCCCCCGCACGCTGCGCCAAATCAAGAAACAAGGCCAGGTCAAGCACGATTGGTGCAGCCAGGATGGAATCGCGGCATAGGAAATCGACCTTTATCTGCATCGGATAGCCCAGCCAGCCGAAGATGTCGATGCTGTCCCAGCTCTCTTTGTTGTCGCCACGCGGTGGGTAGTAATTGATGCGCACCACGTGGTCGATATTGCCGTAAAGGTCGGGATAGACCTCTGGTTGCAAAATGGTGTCGAGCACGCCGAGCTTGGAAGTCTCTTTGGTTTTGAAGTTTTCTGGGTCGTCCAGCACTTCGCCGTCACGGTTTCCCAAGATGTTGGTTGAATACCAGCCGCGCAGACCCAACATGCGAGCCTTGAGCCCCGGCGCTATCAACGTCTTCATCAGGGTCTGTCCGGTCTTGAAGTCTTTGCCAGCTACTGATACCTGGCGGAGTTGCGCTAGCTCAGTCATGGCTGGCGTGTCCACGGTGAGATTGGGAGCGCCATTTGCGAAAGGCACTCCACTTTGGAGCGCGGCATAAGCGTAGAGCTGGCTTGGTGAGATGTTTTCGTCGTTTGCGTCTAGCCCGGCTTCGAAAGCTTCTAACGATGTGTGAACCTCACTGGGCTCTTGATAAGCCTCTGTTGACCCGCACCAAATCATCACCATGCGGGCGCAATCGTTCTCAGTTCCAAACCTTTCGATGTCGGCAATGAGCGCCTGGGCCTGATCACGCAGGCCTGTTTGGGATTTTGTGCGAGTACCGGTGAGGTTGCGCACCCAGCGCTGGTTAAACACAGCGTCCATGCTGACAACCCCCTCCAACTCACTGGAGATGGTGGACATGTCCTTCTCGTTGAGCACTCCCGCAGCATGCGCTCCTTCCAGCGCGTTGGGTGTGATCGGATCCCAGCCGCCGAAAACGATGTCGTCTAGCGAAGCCAGTGGCACGAAGTCTTTGATAAGCGGATTGCGCTGCTCGGAGCGTGCTCCCAGGCGAATGTGGGCCATCTGCGTTACCGAACCAATAGGTACGGCGAGGCCGCGGCGAGTTGCGAGCACCCCCGCTATGAAGGTGGTAGCAACTGCGCCCATGCCAGGCGTCAGAACGCCGAGCTTGCCAGTTGCTGGGGTGATATTGCTAGCGGCTGGAAGAGCTGTGTCTGGTGGCACGGTTACACGCTAGGGCGGATGTGTTGTAACTCTCATCAGATGGCACGATTATTGCCTGATGTCTCGCAACTATGTCGTGCATGGTGCCGGTGCCATTGGCTCGGTTGTAGCGGCACGACTAAGTCAAGCTGGCAAAGCGGTTTCGCTGATAGCTCGCGGTGAGCATCTCTCAGAGCTAGCCAAAAGTGGTCTGCGCATCGATGGTTTCACTCAGGGTGTGTTCAAGCTGCCCGCAGCCAGTGACGCACACAGCCTGAACGTTGACGAAAACACGATCGTCATTCTCGCTATGAAGACGCAAGACACCTTTGCTGCGGTTAAGGCACATTCCGATCTGTATCGAGATCTCCCGGTCTTGTGCTTTCAGAACGGCGTGAGTAACGAGGAGTGGCTTAGCGATAACGGTTTCAACGCTTACGGAGTAATGGTGCGTATCGGTGCTCGCATTGACCGACCAGGCGTTGTGACCCACACCGGGGCGCGTCACGCCGCGGTGGGCTGTTGGCCTAGCGGCACCGATGAACTTTGTGAGGTGGTGGTAGTGGATCTGCTTGCCGGCGAGCTTGATGCCGTGCTTGAGCCACAGGTGGGAGCCTCGAAATGGGGCAAGCTGGTAATAAATCTTGTCAACGCCTACCTAGCTTTGACCGACCAGACTGTGCAGGCGGCTTATCTAGACAACAACGTGCGAGCACTTATCGCTGACCTAGAGCAGGAAGCCCTTGGAGTGCTAGCGGCAGCAAAAATCGAAGTACTCATCGATGGTTCGACCGATCTGGCCGAGCGAATTAGCAAATTGCGCCAGCCGTTGAAGAAGTCGGCAGCCGCAACAGATACGAAGCAAACACAACGGCTGGAGTTTTATCCCAGCACTTGGCAAGACTTGCGCGCCGGGCGGCGCCGCGTCGAGGTGGATCATTTCAACGGGCGAATCGTTGAACTGGGTAGGCAGTTTGGTGTTGCAACACCTCTGAATGAGGTTCTAAGCGAGCTTTGCAACGAAGCCGCCGACAAGCAGCTAGGGCCGGGAACCGAAACTGAGGCCTCTATTCGGGCGGCTGCGGCTGGTGCCCGGGGCGGGATTTGAACCCGCACGTTCCGTTAAGGAACCGAGGGGTTTAAGCCCTCTGCGTCTGCCGATTCCGCCACCCGGGCGCTACCGCCAATGGCGGTTTAGTCGTCTGGCACAAGCGTAGTTAGGGAGCGCCAAAGCTCCTTGCGTATGGGAGCGGCCTTATCAGCGGGGAGGTTGTTGGCAACGATCACGCCTTCGATGATGTCGGCCTTGATAGCGGCTAACGGTCGGCCCTTTACTCGCACCGCTACTAAGCAACTTTCGTCGCTTTTGTCGGCAGCTCTGGTGCGGTCATCTCCGCTAGAGCGAGTATCACCACGGGTGCGAGTAATAGTGCGATCGGCTGTCTTATGACGCGGTGGGGTCATGAAGCCCGGTGGCCGCAAACCCAGCGAGCGAGCAGCATCGCCAATGGCTCGTGCCATTTGCCCAAACCGCACCGTTGGAGCGGACTGAATCGGACGAATCGCTGCCTCGTGCGCGGCTTCGTGCTTTTCATCGTGCGGTGCAATGTGCCCTGCTTCCTGCCTTATGGCTGCTTCGTGTTGTGAGAGCACCGATTGTGGGAGCACAGACTTTGGCCGTCGCGTTGAACAGGTTCCAAATGAGTTGAGCGGTCGCCGTCCGGACGAGGCCGTCCTGTACGCAAGGGTTACCTCTGTTAATCCCGTTTCGCTTGCTGCTTCTACGGTTTCGCTGGCTTGGTCGCTGGCGTGGCTTCGGGTGTGATTTCTGGTTTGATCTTTCGCTAGTTGTTGCATATGAAGATGTTCTCAGACGCCTGAGACATTCGGACGTGATTGCGCTAAACAAACCAACGAGACCAACAAGCAGAGACCAGTAAGCACCGACACGTGACGCGCACTACTGGCACGCGATACTGCAAGAGACATGACCGACACCGGACTAAATCCCGCGCAACAACGCACGCTTAGCGCTATTCGGCTAGAAGCCGAAGAACGAATCACTTTCGACGCCAACCTGGCTGAACAGTTACAAGACCAGATCAACGAAGCACTGGCGCAAACAGCAGACCTGCTTGCCAAACATGGCTCAGACCAGTGGGTGTCCAAAAGCTCCTTGGCCTCGGTCAACGGCTGCGAAGCCAGCTATTTGGCTTCGCAAAAGACTCCTTTCGAATACAACCTCGCCACAGCACGTGGAACGGTGGTGCATCGAGGTGTTGAATTTTGGGCTAACCCCGTCGATGCGAAAGACGAAGCCCCTGACTTCATAGGCCATGCCATCAACCACTACATCGACCAGGACACCCAAAGCGGCAACAAGCTGGGGCGGTTCTTAGCGGAACTATCTACGGGCGACGAATCGGCACTCGCTAGCGAATGCATCTCTCTGCTGCAGAGCTTCGTTGACACTTTCCCCGCCGTCCAGCGCAGCTGGAAGCTAGGAGTAGAGGTGCCGCGCAGGCATCTGCTGTGTGAGGGGAAAATCGTTCTCAATGGCAAGTACGACCTGACACTGGGTGAGCCGGGAAAGATCATCACCACTGGGAGCGCAGCGACCGAAGAAACAGCAGCGTCGGGAGAAACCGAATCGCAAGCCGAAACCGCAGCGCCAAAGGAAATCGTCACGCCCGGGCGAGTAATCATTGATCTCAAGACCGGCTGGCGTAACCCAACCGATTCCGAAGACATGCGCTTCTACGCACTAATAGAAACGTTGGTAACGGGAGTGCCGCCGATGTTGGTAGGCACGTTTTACATCGCCGAAGGACGCGCCGTAACCGAAAAAGTTGATATGGCGGTGTTAGAGACAGCGCTGCGTCGCACAGTCGATGGAGCTAAACGCCTGGTTGAGTTGGGACTGGGCGATGTTGAGCCGATCAGACGCGCCGGATCGCGTTGTCTGTGGTGCAGTATCTCCGACGATTGTGAACCTGGCCAAGCCTGGTTAGCGGAGCGCGAGAGCTAGCTATCGCAGGCGCTATCACTGCGCCAGCGGCTATAACTTCGGGTTACTGCAGCGCTGGCGCCACTCTTGAGCGGTGATCGCATAATGAATGTGATCTTCACGGCAGCCTGCAATCTGCAGATACTCCTGGGCTACACCTTCAGCTCGCAGGCCGAGCTTTTCGACTACGCGACGGCTGGCAGCGTTGCGAGGGATGATTGAAATCTGTATTCGATCCAACTTCACCACGTCAAAGCCATAGCCCATCACCCCCAAAACCGCCTCACCGGTAAAACCTTGACCGGCTAGCTCCTCGTCAAGCCAGTAACCGATCAGCGCGCTGTTGAATGCTCCTCGCACAACGTTGGAAATGTTGACCTCACCGCACAGGTAGCGCTTGTGCCACATACCAAAGGAAAACCCGGCCCCCATCTGGCGTTCTCGATCGCGCGCACGGCAACGAGCCGCGAATGCTTGGCGATCTACAGAAGGATCGGCTGCTCCGTTTGGTGGTGCTGGCTCCCACTTGGTGAGCCAATCACCGCAGCGCAAACGCACTTCGCTCCACTGTTTGAAATCGGCAGGCTTCAACGGACGCAATGTCAGCCGTTCGGTTTGAAGCACAGTCACCTGCCGCAGACTACGCGGCAACGTTCGTGAGTTCTACGCCAACAGGTCAATCGCGACGCCATCCAGCAGATCATGGTGTCGGACACGGCATCGATCAAATTCCCAATGGCGCATGATGGCCACGGCGATGCAGCATCCCGCGACGATCACCGGTGCTCTTTCACTCGCCAGGCCTGGGTTGCGTATTCGTTGGGCAAGCGGTTCGGTCGCCAGCGTGCGAAACACGTCTTCGGCGGCTGCACGCTTAAGCACGAAATTATCAATCGCACTCGGGTCGTATTGAGCTAGGCCGAGTTCAACAGCAGCCATCGTTGTGATGGTGCCAGCCACGCCTATTAGCTGATTCGCTTTGCGAACGAGAGGAAGTTCCCGGTCAATGTCGTCTAGGTACTGGCGGGTAACGGTGATGACCGCTGATAGTTCTTCTGGCTTAGGTGGATCGCTGTGGAGGTATTGCTCGGTGAAACGAACCGAGCCCAGTGGTAGCGACCACCAGTCAAGAATTTCCGCTGACTGGTAAGCGGGGCCGGTGCCGACTGCCGTTCCGTCAAGCGTTTCGCTATCGGGTGTCTTGTTGCTTGGCACGGCTTGGCCAAGCGTGAATTCGGTGGAGCCGCCGCCGATGTCGATTACCAGCAGGGTTTGAGGGCTGCCCACTGGACTGTCTGCTGGGCCACCTGTTGGAGTCACGGTCGCTACCGCGTCCGTTCCATTGCCAACGAGGCTTAGCCCGGTCGTGGCACCGCCGAAACTGAAGCGCGCCTCGTCTTGGCTGCTAAGCAGTTCCACTTGGTAGCCCAAGCGACTGGTAGCGGCCGCTAAGAACTGTTCGGAGTTGCTTGCTTCGCGCGCAGCGCTGGTGGCAACGGCACGAACCTTGACCGTTCCGTGCTCGGCAATGAGCTCTGCGAATTCATCAAGCACGGCCAGCACTCGATCAATGGCGTCGGGTTGTAGCTGCGCATTGGAGCCTTTTAGCCCACGGCCGAGACCAGTTATTCGCTCAATCCGCAGAACTTCGGCTGAGTCACCAGCGGTGATTAACAGCCGGGTGGTGTTGGTGCCACAATCGATTACCGCTACAGGTTTAACGGCCTGACTGGCCTCGTTGATGCCGCTGGAACCTGGGCTTGAACTCTGGTTCACACCAAGCCCTGCTCGGCTAATTGTCTGGCCGCCCAGTCCCCTACTACGTCTTCACCTGTTGCTAAGTAGTGCGCCAGGTGCGCGTGCAGACACTTCACTCCCTTGCGTGTGCCACCAACTCCCCCGGTCGGCAGCGGTCCGGTATGGCCTGGTTCCACCAGCGCATCACGCTCCTGGGCATAGCGGCAATGCAGTGCAACCAGGTCTTGTTCGCTGACGCTGCGTTCGGCCTCGCGCACCGCCCCGCTGCCTTCTAAGCGCGAAACGGCTCGGCACAGCTGTGCATCTACCAACCAATACCTCGTGGGCATGGGTCGGCCGTTGGTAGTGAAAGGGGCATTTTGAATAACCACCGGTGCGCTAGCGGTATCGCTGACTTTCACTCGAAAATCACCCTCAGGTTCTCGACCTAGCAGCTTGGCAACGGCTGCTATTTGATCCGCTCCCGGCTCAGCGGGGTTGTCTACGACCGTGTACCGGCCTCGCAGAGTCATGCTTTGGGGGTCATCTCTTAACGCTGGAGGATTGTTGCTAACGCCACTAACGCCAAGCGTTTTAGCGTCTTGCGCAGCCTGAGCGCGCTTTGATTACGCCTGTGCGTCGCGATTGCGACGACGGCGGCGTCTGCGTCTGCGCATTAGCAGCAGCAATAACAACCCCAGTGCGTACGGAGCGATTTTCTTGACCAGCGTCGTGTCGGTGTTGGCAAGCAGGTCAACCGGCTCAGGTTCAGGCATGTTGATTTTGCGTGGGCCGGAACTAGCCGTGTCGTCGCCTGAACTTGAAGCGCTTGAAGAGTTTGCGGCAGCGCTGACCGATTGTGCGCCATCGGCAGAGGGCGTTGCTGTACCGGTTTCTTCCAGCTTGGCCTCAAGTGATTTTGCAAACTGGTCGATCAACTTTTCTGAGACGCTGGCCATCACTCCACGCCCAAACTGAGCAACCTTGCCGGTCACCTTCAAAGTGGTTGTGATGGTGATAGCGGTGCCATCGCCGTCGGGTGTCATCTGCGCCTTTATTTCCGCAGCCGCGTTGCCCGCTCCGCGTGAGTCACGTCCAGTGGCGGACATGACCAGGGTGTGTGTGTCCTTGTCTTTGGAGATGAACTTGGCGGTGCCTTGATATTGGGCAGTAATTGGGCCGACCTTGATCTTGATCTGGCCCTTGTATTCGTCACCGTCGACCTCAAGCAGCTGCGCACCTGGCATGCATGGTGCAATGAACTCGATGTCTGTAAATATGTCCCAGGCTTTATCGATTGGGACAGCAACACGAACTTCGTTTGTTAGGTCCATCGCTCTAGATCCTCCACGGTGTCGATGTCGTTAGGAGTGCCCTGGCAGGCTACTGGCAGGCATAGTTCGTTATGAGAGCGAATTAGCTGACGGGCTCCCTCGTCGCCCGTTTTGGGCAATGACGGCCAGATGGCTTTTTTTAAGCCGACCGGATTACCGGGAGTTTCGCCGTAAGTAGCGATCGCAATTTGGTGCGGGCCGTCCTGGGCTATGGCGGCGGCTATGTCTAGCCAGGCTTGGGTTTCTATAAAGGGCTGGTCTGCCAAGCCAACCACGATTGCGTCAAGGCCTAGTTCGGCTGCCCAACCAATGGCGGTTTGCAGTGAGGTAGCTATACCGTCGGCCCAGCGGTCGTTGTGCAGCACGACCAGACCGTGTTGTAGCCCGTGTGGAGTTGACCCGGTGAGGTCTGGCTTGGTGGAGTCGTTGGTGGAGTCGTTGGTGGAGTTGCGGCTGGAGTCGCAGTTGGAACCAGGCCAGAGCTCGGCTGCTCTGACTGCACCAGCCACAATCGCCACCTGCTCAAAACCTGCCGCTTGCACTGCGGCTAGAGCATGATCAAAAACCCTTAGCTGAGCGCCTGGTCTCGGGGATGTGTTCGGCGCTTTGTTGCCAAGCGGATCTAGGCCACCAAGCGGGGCTAGCAGCTTGTGGGTACTACCAACGAAACGGGTACCGCCGCCCGCGGCTAGCAGCACCGCGCCAACGGAGCGTTTGGGTTTCATGGTTGTGCTCAGTACGACCGTGGTAGCCCCAGCACCTTGGATGAGACGTAGTTCATCACCATCTCTTGGCTGACCGGAGCGATCTTCATCAGCCGGCTCTCACGCCAGTAACGCTCCACGTCGTACTCCTTTGCGTAGCCGAAGCCGCCGTGAGTTTGCATGGCGCGATCGGCACACTCAAATGCCGCCTCCGACGCCAGGTACTTAGCCAGGTTGGCGTGCTCACCACAGTCCAGGCCGTTGTCGTAACGCCATGCCGCTTCTCGCACCACTAACTCGGCTGCATGCAGGCGAGCGTGGCTGTCTGCCAACGGAAATGCCAGCCCTTGATTCTGGCCAATTGGGCGGCCGAAGATGACACGGCTTTTGGCGTAGTCCACAGCACGCTTAAGCGCTACTCGTCCAATTCCTAGCGCTTCGGCGGAAATCAAGATCCGCTCCGGGTTCAGCCCGTCAAGGATGTAACGGAAGCCTTCGCCTTCTTCGCCCACCCGACGACTGACAGGCACGCGCAGACCGTCGTATCTGACCTCACATGACACCACCGCATTCCTCCCGACCTTAGGAATGGGTGTGATTTCTACGGTTGGGTCTTGCAGATCGACCAGTAGCAAAGTCATGCCCTTCGTGGGGCTGTCGCATTCTTCCTTAGGTGTGGTCCGCACCAGCAAAAGACAAACGTCGCAATAGGGCGCCTTGGTGGTCCACACCTTGGCACCGTGAATGACGTATTCGTCGCCGTCGCGTTCCGCTCTTGTACGAATTGACGTGGTGTCGGTGCCGGCATCTGGCTCGGTCACACCGAAAGCAACGTGAATGGTGCCCTTGGCTACGCCCGGCAACATCTCTTGGATGAGCTCGGGTGAGCCGTATTTGCGGACAGGTTCCATGCCGAAGATGGACAGATGGATAGCCGAACAGCCGTTCATGGCTGCGCCGCTGGCTGCCACCTCTTCTAATACCAGCGATGCTTCTGTGATGCCCTGACCACCGCCGCCGAACTCTTCGGGGATCGCTATGCCTATCCAGCCTCCATCGGCCATGGCGTTGTAGAAATCCCAAGGAAATTCGTGCTGCTCGTCACAATCACGCCAGTAGGCATCGGGAAAGTCGGTGCAGACACGACGAACGCCCTCACGGATTGCCTGGTGATCTTCGGTTTCGCTTGCGAAGTCCATGAGCCTGACGCTAGTCAATGGTCATGCATCAGTTGGCGGCCAGACGGGCATTAACGGCCAACGGTCGTTAGAGAATCGACCCAGCGGTCGCCCGTGATTCTGTCGCTAGTGGATCGATCCCTGTGCTTGGGTCAAGGTTGGGGCCGCATGCTTGGTGTGGTGGGTAATGATCTCGGCCACTATTGAGACTGCGGTTTCTTCCGGGGTGCGCCCGCCGATGTCTAGACCGATGGGGGCACGAATCCGCGCCAACTCTTCGTCGGTTACGCCTTCTTCTTTCAGGCGCTTAACTCGCTTCTTGTGTGTCTTACGCGATCCCATAGCACCGAGGTAGCCAACCCGAGTTGCTAGAGCGCCCACGATGGCGGGCACATCAAACTTGGCGTCGTGGGTGAGCACGCACACCGCATCACGAGAGCTCAGGTCTGCGCCAATGCGATCAAGCAGACGGTTAGGCCAGTCCACCACTATCTCATCGGCCGACGGAAATCGTTTTTTGGTAGCGAACACCTCGCGGGCGTCACACACGGTCACGCGATAGCCCAACAGTTTGGCCTGATCAGCCAGGGCGCGCGTGAAATCAACCGCGCCGAAAATGACCATGTGAGGTTTTCGGGCGTGGCATTCAACGAACACGCTGAGCTCGTCTTGACGGGCCTCGCCTTGCGGGCCGTAATGACGCACTTCGCTTAGTCCGGCGTCAAGCATTCCAAGGGCATCACGCGCCACTACGCGGGTCAGTTCTTCGTCGCCGAGGTCGCCGTAGATAGCGGATGTGTCTGTGCCTATCGCATTTGTGGCGGAAGGAGCCACTAGCAGCATGCGTTTGCCGATGACGCTCGCACCCTCTGAGTTTTTGGTCTCGGTGCTTTCGGTCTGCGGAGCGGCGTTGCCTATCTCGCGACTATCTGCGATAACGGTGACCAGCGACACTGGCACTTCGTTTTTACATGCGTCGCGGAACCGCTCATAAATCGATAGGTCCTCGCTCATCGAATCACCAGTTGAGTTCCTCAACAAAGATGTGAATCGTGCCGCCGCAGGTGAGTCCAACCGAAAAGGCTTCGTCGTCGCTGTAACCAAACGTTGTTACGCCAGGACCACGTTCGCCCGCCAGCAGCTGTAGGGCCTCGCCCACTACTGCGCCTTCGACGCAACCACCCGATACCGAGCCGGCTACCTCTCCGGCTTCATTGACTGCCATGGCTGCACCTGGGTCTCGTGGGCCGCTGCCATCCACATCGACAACACGTGCAACCGCTACTCGCTGGCCTTGAGTTCGCCAGCGGTCGATGTCGCCAAAGATTTCGTCCACGCCTGAAGTTTAGGGTGTGCACCAAATTTGCCTGCAAGGCGCGTGAACGTCTTTGCCTGTGAAGCGCTTGAGCGCTCATGTGCGATTTGTAGTTGCTGGCTGTGGTTACCGGCTAACGAGTTATTACCGCGGCCAGATTCTCAAGCGAGTCAAACGCGTGGCCTTCGATGAAGTCATCGGTATGTGGCAGCGCTGCGGCCATGCCACGCGCTAGCGGCGCATAGCCATCGGTGTGCTTCAGCGGATTTACCCAAATCAAACGATGCGTTACTCGATGCAGCCGCTTCATCTGCTCTTCTAGCTCACTGGGATCGCCACGGTCCCAGCCGTCCGAAACGATCACCACTATTGCTCCGCGGCCATGACCGCGAATCCCCCAACGATCGTTGAACTCACGCAACGTTGCTCCCAGACGCGTACCACCCGACCAGTCGGCTACCGCACCAGAGGCGGCTTTTATGCTGGCGTCAGGGTCGCGTGAAGATAACTCGCGGGTAACACGCGTTAGCCGTGTACCAATCGTGAAGACCTCCACACGGGCATGCCAGAGAATCGCAGCGTGAGCAAATCGCACCAGCGCACGGCTGTAAGGCTCCATTGAGCCTGAAACGTCAAGCAACATCACCACTCGGCGTGGGCGACGATCATTGGTTTGGAAATTCCACCGAATCGGCTCACCACCGGTAGCTAGCGCTTGTCTAATGGTGCGACGTAAGTCGGGTCGGCCAGAGCGTTTAGACGAAACAACCTGACGCCGCGAGCGGCGCGTGGGAACGTTGAACCGCAAGCTCGGCATTAGTTCGTAAAGCTCGGTCAGCTCGGCGTCAGAGCAGGTTGCAAAGTCTTTGTGACGCAGTGTTTCGACCTCGCTGTAACGCACCCGCAAGGTGGGGCCTTCAATTTGTTCGGAGTCATCGGTGGCAACCGGAAGATCATCCTCTTCATCGGTGTCTGTCATCAAGGTCAGCGAAATAGGCGGTAGCTCCTGCTCTAGGGCGATGGTGTTTCGCTGCTCCCAAAACACTGCGAAGGCGCGGTCGTATATGTCAATGGCCGCGACGCTGCCAACGAGAGTGGAACGGCCTGCCCAATAAACGTCTTCGCGTGAATCGATTCCCAACAATCGCAATGCCTCGGTAAAAGCCATTACCCGTCGCAGTGCGACCACTAGGCCTGCACCTCGCAAGACCGAAGCGAATGCCGCGGCTAGCAGCTCAGGCTTGTTTGCGGTGACTGTCGGCATCTTTCTGCGGTGCTTGCTGTGATGCAGTGCCGGTTTTAATAGCGGGCGCTATGCCTTGCCGACTGCCGCCAGGATTGCCTCTAATCCCCCGCTGGTGGCGCGTTGTTGGTCTTCGCGGTACTTCAGCACCGTGCCAAGTGTTGCTTGTATGGCGACCTCATCCAGCTTTGCTACACCGAGCTTGCCTAGAGCGGTAGCCCAGTCAATAGTTTCAGCCACGCCTGGCGACTTGTAGAGATGCAGATCGCGCATGGCCGCAACTGCGGCTGCGACCTGACGAGCAAGCGAGCCGTCGACATCTGGCAGCTTCAGCTTGAGAATTTCTACTTCTCGTTCCAAAGACGGATGTGACACCCAGTGGTACAGGCAGCGTCGTTTCAGAGCGTCGTGAACGTCGCGCGTGCGGTTGGAGGTGATTACAACGTGCGGTGGCTGTTTGGTAGAAATCGTTCCCAATTCGGGCACTGTTACCTTGAAGTCGGACAGCACCTCTAGCAGGAACGCCTCGAACTCATCGTCGGCACGGTCAACCTCGTCAATAAGCAGCACGGCGGGCACATCTGAGTCGTTATCTAAGGCTTGCAACAGTGGTCGCTTTATAAGAAAACGCTCCGAATAGAGCTCATCTTCCAACGTTTCGGCGTTGCCAGTCGCCTTACCTGTCGCTTCGGCGGTGCGCAAGTGGAGCAGCTGGCGTGTGTAATCCCACTCGTAAAGCGACTGGGTGGAGTCAATGCCCTCGTAGCACTGCAGCCGAATGAACTGGCCGCCCGTCCAAGCCGACAACACCTTGGCTAGCTCGGTTTTGCCTACCCCTGCGTCGCCCTCTAAGAAAAGCGGGCGAGACATCGTCATCGAGAGATAGACAACGGTGGCAAGGCCTTCGTCAGGTAGATAGCCGTGTTCCGTAAGTGACTCAGATACCGAACTTGGCGATGATGGAGCGCAAAACATCCGTGGCAAGGGTATTGGCTGGCCGTTACTGACTACGTTATGGCTGGGCAGATCAGCTGGGCAGATCAAGGGAGCGACAATGGATCTTGGAATTGCAGGACGTAAGGCCGCAGTAGCGGCTGGTACAGCAGGGTTAGGACTTGGAACCGCCAAGGCACTTGCGGCCGAAGGAGTAGAGGTGGCTATCTGCGGGCGAGACACTGATCGGCTGGCTGAGGCAGCCGCACAAATTGGCGGCAACACGGTGACTATTGAGGCCGATCTGTCTGACCCAGCCGATGGTAGGAAATTTGTTGAACAGGCCATTGCAGAGCTAGGTCAGATTGACATTTTGGTTACCAATGCCGGTGGGCCACCACCAGGAACTTTTGCCGACACCGAGTTAGAAGCGTTTCAGGCGGCCTTTGACATGAACTGCAAAGCCATGATTGAAATGTGTCGCACCGCAATTCCATCGATGCGTGAGCGAGGGTGGGGTCGGGTGTGCGCCATCACCAGCATGGGTGTGAAGCAACCGATTCCGTTTCTTATTGCAAGCTCGGTGGCGCGCGCTGGTCTAACCAGTTTCTTAAAGATCACCGCTCGTGAAATAGCGAGCGACGGGGTAACCGTGAACTCGGCACAGCCCGGTACTCACTGGACCGCCCGCGTGGCAAAGATTGCGGCTAGCCCTGAGGAGGCAGCCGCCGCAATACCCGCTCAAATCACAGGCGACTCAGATGACTTTGGAGCGGCCGTTGCATTTTTGTGCTCGCAGCAAGCCAAGTTCATCACCGGAACCGGGTTGCTAATTGATGGTGGCAGCACCGTCGGCTTGCTGGATTAGCAACACCGTCGGCTTGCTGGATTAGCAACACCGCAGTCCAGGTGAACCAAGTGGACTAGCTCAGTCCCGCTCCCTCAAGCGCTCGCTTAGTCAATACGCGTGCCAGATGATGGCGGTATTCGGGCGAGGCGTTTAGGTCTGTAGGCGCTTCGGTGCCGTCGGCCGCTTGCTCGGCAGCCTCGCTGGCAGACGACCCACCCGATAGTGCGGCCTCAACCGCACTGGCTCGTAGCGGAGTCTCCCCCATGTTGACAAGGGACACATGCGCTGCGCCGTTCATCTGCACCGCACATGCTCCAACGATCGCCCAGTCCTGAGCTCGCCGGTTGAACTTTTGATAGTTCCAGCCAGCGCCGCCGATCTTGGGTACGCGCACTTCGGTCAGCAGCTCGTCGGGCTCCAGGGCAGATTCAAAGAAACCTGTAAAGAAATCCGTAGCGGCGACCTCTCGAGTGCCGTTCGGCCCTTGCATCACCAGCGTGGCGTCGAGCGCCAGGATCGCGGCTGGCAGGTCCGAGGCGGGGTCGGCATGGGCGAGTGACCCACCCAAAGTGCCACGGTGACGCACCTGCGGGTCACCAACCTCACCAGCCACATGAGCTAGCAGGCCGCATTGTTTAGCTAACACATCGCTGGTCTCTACCTCGCGGTGAGTCGATAGTGCACCGATGGCTATGTGGTCGTCGGCTTCGTTGATGTATCGAAGGTCATCTACGCGACCGACATCAATCAATACGCCCGGAACGGCCAATCGCAGTCGCATCATCGGGATCAACGAATGCCCACCAGCCAACAACTTGGCATCGTCGCCGTGCTCAACAAGTGAAGCAACGGCTTCGTCTGCGGAGCTAACTCGTTTGTAATCAAATGCTGCAGGAATCATGCTTGTTCTCTCTCTGTATTAACTATCTCTGTGTTTTTTAATTTGCTGGGTTTGTCTGTTAGGTCAGTCGACCTTGGCACCGCTAGCAGCCAGCACGGACTTGACGATGTTGTGATAACCGGTGCAGCGGCAAAGGTTGCCCTCCAGCCCTATCCGCACCTCTTGCTCAGACGGCTTCGGATTTTCTTTTAGCAACGAAACCGCTGCCATCACCATGCCCGGTGTGCAATAGCCGCACTGCAGCCCGTGGTTCTGCCGAAATGCCTCTTGCATCGGGTGTAGTTCGTCAGCAGATGGCGCCAAGCCTTCAATGGTGAGAATGTCTTGCCCGTCTGCTTGGGCGGCCAGCATCGTGCAGGATTTCACTGACTCACCATTGACGTGAACCGTGCACGCCCCACAAGAGGAGGTGTCGCAGCCAACGTTTGTGCCAGTAAGGCGCAGTTGGTCTCGCAGGTAATACACCAACAGAGTGCGCGGCTCTACCTCGTTGGTATGCGACTCCCCATTAACGGTGACACTGATCTCCACGATGATCCCTTCCAATCACTTACTTTGCTCTTGCGTGCTTGCAAGCACGCACATTCTGCCCTATTCACACTAAGTGCGCAGAATTTCGCGCCAAGCTAGCTAACGCAAGCGGCAGTGCGCGATGTCGCAGCGCGCAGCGTGCGGAGTCATAGCGCGCAGCGCTCGATGTCACAGGTGTGGCTCAGGTGTGGCTCAGCCCGCTCCGAGCAGATGCTTGACGCCAACCAGCGGCCAGTTGTCGGGCAATCTCAAGCTGTCGGTTGGGTCGACATTTAGCTGATAGAGCGTGTCACCTGAGCGCACCAGAGAGAGCCTTTCACGTGCGCTGCGCTCCACAGCGGTGGGGCTTTGGGCTTGTTCTATTTGCTTTGTGAGGTAACTGGTTTCTTCGCGTAGCTGCACCAAAACTCGTTCGGTTTCTTCTATCAGGTTGCGTTGCTCTAGGTATTGCCTGGTCGGGAACACGAACACGGTCAGCAGCGTTATGCCGCCCGCAACCGCAATCACTAGAGCGAACATGAACAAAGCGGTGAGGCGACGGTGCTTGCCAGAACGGTGCTTGCGAGCCTTGGTAGCAGTGCCAGTACCACCTGCGGCGTATGAAGCTGTCGTGCTCACTTGGTTTGGGCACTGGTCGCAGCCAGGGCGGCACCACCTAGGTAGCGGGCGTTGTCGCCTAGCTCGGCTTCGATGCGCAACAGCTGGTTGTACTTCGCAACACGATCCGACCTGGCTGGGGCGCCTGTCTTGATCTGACCACAGTTAGTCGCCACCGCTAGGTCAGCGATGGTTACGTCTTCGGTTTCACCAGACCGATGCGACATGACCGCCGTGTAAGCGTGACTAGTTGCCAGGTCAACGGTGTCAAGCGTCTCGGTAAGCGTGCCTATCTGATTCACCTTTACCAAGATGGAGTTCGCTACACCGGTGTCTATGCCGTGCATAAGCCGACTACTAGCGGTAACAAAAAGATCGTCGCCAACAAGCTGAACGCGATCGCCAAGGCGTTTTGTTAGCGCCGCCCAACCGTCCCAGTCGTCTTCGGCCATTCCGTCTTCAATCGAGCAAAGCGGATAGCGCTGGCACAGATCGGCCTGATACTCGGCAAACTCAATCGCAGACAGCGACCTGTTTTCGCCAGCCAGGTTGTAAACGCCGTCGGCGTAAAACTCCGTTGAAGCGACATCCAGCGCAAGTGCGATGTCTTCACCGGGTGTGAATCCGGCTTTAGCTATTGCTTCGGTTAGCAGCGCCAAGGCGGCCTCGTTGGAGTCAAGATTTGGTGCGAAGCCGCCCTCGTCACCTACTGCCACCGACAGTCCACGCTCGGCTAGTACCCCTGCCAGCACGTGATAGGTCTCCACTCCCCAACGCAACGCCTCACTGAACGAAGCCGCACCGACCGGCATCAGCATGAACTCTTGTATGTCGAGGTTGTTATCTGCGTGAGCTCCCCCGTTTATGACGTTCAGCATCGGGGTCGGTAAGACATGCGCATTGGCGCCGCCGACGTAGCGATAAAGCGGCACGTTTGTGTGAGCAGCGCCAGCGTGAGCTGCAGCTAGCGAAACCGCCAGCATTGCGTTTGCGCCTAAGCGGTGTTTGTCGTGCGTTGCGTCCAGGTCGATCAAGGTGCGATCAACCAGTCGTTGATCTTGCGCATCCATGCCAACCAGGCATTGATTGATCTCGCCGGCGATATTGGTTACGGCGTTGAGTACGCCCTTGCCATGAAATCTTTCACCGCCGTCGCGTAGTTCCACGGCCTCGTGAACACCGGTAGAAGCTCCGGAAGGCACGATCGCGCGCCCGGTTGCGCCGGAAGCCAGAACTATTTCGGCCTCCACAGTCGGGTTGCCGCGAGAGTCAAGCACTTCACGTCCGCAAACGCGCTCTATCCGACTTGAAATCACATCGCCTGAGAGTACCGATACCGGCCTGTCAGGTCTAGCGGTCAGTCAGAACGCTCTTCGTCTTTTATGCGCTCCCATTGCTGCGCTAGTTGGTCCATGTTCATCTCTGGCTCGTCTGGTGCCCGCTCAAAGACGTGCGGATGACGGCGAATCATCTTCTGCTCAATAGCGGCATAGACGTCTGTCAAAGCAAACGTGCCGCTCTGCTCAGCGATAGCGGAATGCATGTACACCTGCAACAACAAGTCACCCAACTCTTGCACTAGCTCGTCTAGCTGTTCTGGCGACGGCTGAGCAGTTGCGGCGTCGATTAGCTCTTGGGCTTCTTCCAGTGCGTATGGCGCCAACGAAGCGTGTGTTTGTTCCCGATCCCACGGGCACTCACGCCGCAACTGTGCAACTAGGGCGTGCAATCGTTGAGAGGCTTGGCTAACTGAGTCAGGCGACAAAGCTAAACCTCAACCAGTGGGGAGCACGATCGTAAGCGAGTCCATTAACCACGTTCCCAACTGCGGCGCAACAAACACGTCGTAGGTCGTCATCTGTTCTTGCAGCACACGGTCAGCAAACGGACCAAGTGAATCCACGTCAGCTTCCTCCAACTTCACTTCTTCCAAATAAACCACTACAAAAAGTTCGCCAGTCGGTGAATTAGCAGATCGGATACTTATCGGCTCCGACACCTCACCTGGTTCAAGCTCGGTAATCGTTACTCCGGTAGCACCCAGCAGTGCCTGCCACTCGTTGGTAGGCCGACAGCCAAGATCGCCATCTTCTGAGGTCGCTCCTTCAACATTGACTTCGGTTGCAACGGCGCGTGCCGACTCACCATCAAGCACTCTTTGCGCAGCCTGTGTTGCTTCTGCCTCGGTTGAGGTAGCGATCATCGTGATGCAGTGAGGTGATGCGAACTTGATAATGCCAGGGTCTGCTCTGAGGGTCTTCTCTTTTGCGAACTCCTCAAATCCCGTAGCTAAAGCGCCGCCGATGGAGTCGTTGATTTCTAGATCACTGCCGGTTAGATCCACCTCAAAGCCCAGATCTGTCAGAGCTGCTCCAACGAGACGCAACCGCATCATCGAGGTAAGCCGTGCAATGAAATCTTCGGCCTCCGGATTTAGCGGATCTTTCATTAGTGTGGGCGGACTTTCCTCCAGGCTGGTTAGTACTTGGTGAGCTTGTACCTCGATTTCGTTCAGCATTCCAACCACCACATTTGGGTCATCAATCAGCAGCTGAAACTCGAACTCAAAGCGTTCGGCTAGGCCGTCTCCATCTTCGTCAATGCTGGTGATGATTCGATCGCGTGTGCTGTCATCGTCAGTGGACAGAGTTTCGTTGCTGGTACATGCGCTGGCGATCAGCAATGCTGCTGCCAGCATTGCGCCTGCGCGAGCTAGAAATTTCACTGAGCGGGGCTTGCCTGGGAACTGCGTGCGTTCAGACCGCTGGTATTTGGCACGGACAGCAAGCGTACGACCAATCTATGTGGCGCTGTTGGTTATTTTGCTGCTGGCGGTGAGCTTGCAGTCTCTGTCGGGCGTAGCTCTTGCAGAAGCGCGAAGATCTTGCCGGGTAAGTCAGCATCCATCCTCTCTACTCCTAGCTGCACCTCCCCGCCGGCTTTTGCGACGTTGCGATCGGTGCTGTTTGTCATGCTTGTTGCTTTGTAGCGAGGCGCCACAAACCCGTTGCTATTAGCAAGACGGCCAAGCCGCACCTGTTCGCTTTCACTCAAATCAATAGGCGACAAGACCAGTCGGCCGGTCGAGCTGTGGTCTCTGGCGCTGCTGGCCGTAAATGCCACCACGCGCAAGCCCAGCCGAACGCACTCTGTGCGTAACAAACCGATATGCAACAACGTCTGCGCCGCAGTGGGTACCGGGCCGTAGCGATCAAGCCATTCGGCTTCTAAGTCAGCTACTTCGACTAGTTCGGTAATTAAACCAAGTCGGCGGTATGCCTCCAGTCTTTGGTCGGAACGGGGCACATAGTCGTCTGGCAGATATGCCTTAACTGGCAGTTCGATTGAAATTTCGGTCGGTTCGGGCTTTGGCTCACCTCGCAGCGCAGCGAACGCTTCGCTTACTAGTTCGCAATACAGGTCATAGCCAACCGCTGAGATGTGACCCGACTGAACTCCGCTCAGTAAATTCCCCGCACCACGTATCTGCAGGTCGCGCATGGCTATGCGGTAGCCCGAACCAAGCTGCGTTGCCTCACCAATGGTGCGCAACCGATCGTAGGCATCCTCGGTTAGCACACGATTTTCTGGATAAAAGAGATACGCATAAGCGCGCTGGCCGGATCGCCCTACGCGCCCTCGAATCTGATGTAGCTGACCCAGGCCCAATAGGTCGGCACGGTCAACCACCAGGGTGTTGACGCTTGGCATATCGATACCCGATTCGATGATCGTGGTGCATACCAGCACGTCGTAAAAGCCTTCCCAAAAGTCGATAACAACCGACTCCAGCGAGCCTTCGTCCATCTGGCCGTGAGCGACAGCGATACGTGCCTCAGGCACCAGCTGACGTAAGCCTTCGGCCACCGTGTCAATGTCAACGACCCGGTTGTGAACGAAAAACGCCTGACCCTCGCGCAGCAGCTCTCGCCGAATCGCCTCGCTGACTGCTCGCTCGTCGTAGGGGCCGACATGGGTCAGGATCGGACGACGTTCTTGGGGCGGCGTTTGTAACAGCGAAAGGTCGCGAATGCCGGTCAGGCTCATCTCGAGCGTGCGCGGAATGGGGGTAGCCGTAAGTGTCAGCACGTCTACGGCGGCCTTGAGGTGCTTCATCGCTTCTTTATCGTTGACACCGAAGCGCTGCTCTTCGTCGATCACTAACAGGCCCAGGTCTTTGAAATCAACGTCTTGCGATAACAGGCGGTGCGTGCCAATAACGACGTCGACGCTTCCGTCTGCCAGACCTCTCACCACTGACCGCTGCTGAGATGGCGTCAGAAAACGACTGAGCACCTCCACCCGAACCGAATGCATTGCAAGGCGTTCTCGAAATGTTTGGTGATGCTGCTGAGCAAGCAGGGTTGTAGGAACCAGCACCGCTACCTGTTTGCCACTGGTGACCGCACAAAGAGTGGCTCTTACCGCTATCTCGGTTTTGCCAAAGCCGACATCACCGCATATCAGCCGATCCATAGGGCTGTCGGAAGCCATATCGGCTAGCACTTCATCGATTGCGGTTTGCTGGTCTGGTGTTGGAACGTATGCAAACGAAGCAGCCAGCTCATCAAGCCACGGTGTGTCAGCATCGAAGCGATGACCGGCCGTGGCTAGACGTTTTTGATACAGCACCACTAGTTCTTGAGCGATTTGGTTGACCTCTGAGCGGACACGAGCCTTTTGCTTTTGAAAATCCGCTCCGCCCATTCGACTCGGAGTTGGTGAGTCGCCGCCGATGTAAGGGCGAATCAGCTCAATCTGGTCGGTAGGCAGATACAGCCGATCGGTGCCGCGGAACTGAAGCTCTAGGTAGTCGCGTGCGGCATCACCGAAGCTGCGGTGAACGAGTCCTGCGAAGCGTGCGATGCCGTGCTGGTGGTGAACAACGAAGTCGTCTGGTTTTAGGTCTTCGAAAGAGGTTTGGGCCTGGCCGCGGCGGCGAGTGGCGCGGTGAGTTCGCCGACGGCCACTGAAGTCGGCCTCACATAGCACCGCTACGCCGACCGTTGGCGCGATGAAGGAGTAGTTGAACGGTGCTACGACTACTTGCCCTAGATCGCTAGTGAGGCCAGCGTTGCTTGCTTGGTCGTTGCCCGGTTGGTCGCTGCCTGCCTGGTCGTTGCCGGTCAGGTTTAGTTCCAGCGGGATGCCTTGGTCTCCCAACGACTCGACCATGTGTGTCGCCGAACCGACGTTTTCGGCCGCCACTATTACTCGGGTGATAGGTACTCGGGTATTAGGTACTTTGGCAACAGGCACTTTGCTAGCTGTGTGCTTAGCGCTGGGTTGGAGTGTGCCTGGGTTCTTAGAGCCAGTTACAAGGTTGCGTAACTGGTCGAACAACCTCGTTGAATCACCTGCCACGCTTTCCCAGGCTGCGCTTTCTAAAGTCAAATGCGGGTTTTGAGTGCTGGCCGTCGCGGTGCTGTCAAGAACTAAAAGTTTTGCTTCACAATGCTGCATTAGCCGTTCAAACTTGACGTGCAGCAACGGAAACTCGGTAGCACCTTCCGCGCCCCAGGTGGCTGCCAGGGTGTGTGTCAGATCTTCGGCTTCGGCCGCGATATCTAATGCGCGATCTCGCAGTCGTTTGGGTTCGATCAACACCACATGAGCGTCTGGGCTCAACAAATCCATCAGCACGCGACCGCCGGCTTGCACCAGCCACGGCAACCACGACTCCATGCCGTCAAAGAGCTCTCCGTCGGCTATGCGCTGCCAGTGCTCTTGCCCCCAGGGTTCGGCGTCGATCAGCTCTCGGGCTCGTTGACGAATAGAGGCGTCTGGCCGTAACTCGCGCGCCGGAAAAATTCGCGCCGACGCCAGCACCCCAATCGACCGCTGATCGCTAATGGCAAATTCGGTAACTCTCTCAACCTCATCGCCCCACAGGTCGATGCGTATCGGCAGGTCGGCGGTTGATCCGAACACGTCAATGATTCCACCGCGCACCGCAACCTCACCGCGGTGCTCTACCTGGTGTTCGCGTCGATAGCCAAAGCCCACTAGCTGAGACACCAGCTCCGTCGGGTCTAAGGCATCGCCCGGGGCTATGTCTAGACACGGTGGATCGTTGGCGTCAGGTCCAAGGCATTGCAGCACCGCGCGAACCGATGCAACGATCACCAATGGAAGATCCGACTGTGGCTGATGCTGGCGGTTTGTTGCCCCGCTCAGCTCCGCAAGACGCGCCAATACACCCAGGCGGTTTCCCATCGTCAGCGTGTCAGGACTGACCCTCTCAAACGGCAACGTCTCCCAGGCGGGGAATTCCAGCACCGACCGCTCCCCTAACCAGGTGCGTAGATCTTCGGTCAGGTGTTGAGCATCGGCGTTGGTGGGAGCAACCAGCAAAAGTGGTTGCGGGGCCAATTGCTGCGCTAAGACAGCGCAAAAAAACGGCCGCACGTTTTGTGCTGCGACAAGCTGAGTTTCGGGATCTAGCTCCGCAAGGCCAGCAAATGCTGGCGTGCTGGACAGCTGTTTGATTGCGTCCTGCAGTACTGGATGAGTTGTTTGACTCGCTGCTACGTTCATGGCGCCCTGTTCACGGCGCTGCGTTCATGGCGCATTGGCCACGTTCATCGCTGCTTCTACACCTCTACTAGCTAGTACATCGAGCGTTCTTACAGCTTTGGCGACGGCGACGTTTAGGGTGTCTCGTTCATCCAGCGACGGTCTTTTCAGCACCCATACTGCGCCGGGTACTGGCGCGGGCGGCTTGCCGATACCAATGCGTAGTCGCAAGAAATCCAGGCTCTTGATATGCGCTTGAATCGAATTAAGCCCGTTATGCCCGGCCGTTCCGCCGCCCAGTTTTAGCTTCAGCCGTCCGGGAGGCAGATCAAGCTCGTCGTAAAGCACTACTAGCCCCAGCGGATCGGAAATGCCGTGGCGCTTGATAAGTGCCCGCACCGTTAATCCGCTCTCATTCATAAACGTTGTCGGGCAGGCCACCACTACTCGTTGATCTTCCAGTCTTAGCTCACAGCTGAGCGCCTTTCGACGGCGATCGTTCGAAAACGAGCCTCCGTGCTTGGCAACAAATGATCTAGCTGTATCTGCACCGATGTTGTGGCGTGTTCGTTCAAACCGCTCGCCGGGGTTGCCAAGCCCCACCACCAACAGATCTGCGGGTGTGCCCCTTTTTTGGCGGGCCTGTCTAAAGACAGACACCGGCTAGATCAACTCTGGTCGTCTTCGGCTGCCTCAGCCGTTTCACCATCTTCAGCAGATGCCTCACCCTCTTCGAGCTCTTCTTCTTCGCCCTCAGCGTCCTCTTCTTCTTCAGCGGCGACCGCGGCACGACTGATCTGGCCGATGACTATCAAAGTGTCTTCCTCTACCTGGCTAACCATGCCTTCTGGCAAGTCGATAACCGACACTCGGATAGGTATTTCTATTGATAAGTCGGTGATGTCAACCTCAAACATCGGCGGGATCGTGCCCGCAGAGGCCTCCACACTCAACGCCATCAGCTGCTGTTGCACAACGCCACCTTGGCGACCCACGGTGACCGCTTCGCCAACCAGGTGAATCGGCACCGAAACCACAAGTCGTTCATCAAGGGAGATGCGTAAGAAGTCGACATGGGTCACACGATTAGCGATCGTGTCGCGGTGCATCTCTTTGACGATCGTGAGATGCTCGTTGCCGTCGTAGTCAAGCGTGATGATGGCGTTCGGGCCGGCTGCGTTGAGCGCAGCACGAAACCGCAGACGATCCAGTGTCAGGTTGATCGGTTTGCCGTGGCCGTACATGACCGCGGGGATCTTGTTGATGCGCCGCAGTCGGCGTGACGCACTGCTGCCGATCTGAGGGCGCGGCTCGGCGGTGAGCTTCAGCTGATCCAAGACGTGCACTCCCTTTGCCAACCAGCCGCAAGGCCAAGCAAACCAGCAGACGAGTCTAAGGGTTGTTGTTCTAGAACATGCTCTAGAACGAGTGAGTTAAAACAGGTTTTCGCCGCCGAAGATCTCCGACACCGATGTGTCTTCGAAGACCGACTCCAAAGCGTCAGCAAGAATGCCCGCAACGCTCAGGATTTCCAGCTTGTCGAAGTGTTTGGAAGCGGGGATAGGCACGGTGTTGGTGGTAATGACCTTGCTGAGCGCAGAACTTTTTAGATTATCTATCGCAGGGCCTGAAAACACTCCGTGCGTTGTAGCGCACAGCACCTCGGCAGCGCCTGTCGCGGCCAGCATCTCTACCGCTGAGCAGATGGTGCCGCCCGTGTCAATCATGTCGTCGACTATCACACAAGTGCGGCCGTCTACGTCACCCATCACACCGAGCATCTGGACTTCGTTGATCTGGTCAACCGAGCGTCGCTTGTAGATCGAAGCAGCATCGCAATTGAGCATGCGGGCATAGCGCTCTGCCACCTTTACTCGCCCGGTGTCAGGCGAAACGATCACCGAATCATCTGGGATATTTTTCTTCAGGTAATCAATCAGCACTGGAGCGGCGGTGAGATGGTCGACCGGACCGTCAAAAAACCCTTGGATCTGGCCGCTGTGCAGATCAAGGCTTACTAGGCGCTGAGCACCGGCGGAGTAGAGCATGTCTGCCAGCAGGCGAGCAGTGATTGGTTCACGTCCGGCCGCTTTGCGGTCTTGGCGGGCATAGCCGAAGATGGGTGAGACGACGGTGATGCGCTTGGCCGATGCTCGGCGCGCGGCATCCACCATGATCAAGTGCTCCATGATGGTGTCGTTGATCGACATTGTTTCCGTGGCGGAGTGGCTTTGAATGATGAACACGTCACCACCACGCAGAGATTCTTTAAAGCGACATTTGATTTCGCCGTTTGCGAAGTCAATGATTCCTGGATCACCTAGCTCGATGCCGAGCTGCTTTGCGATGTCGACCGCTAACTCGGGGTTGGCCCTGCCGCTAAACATGTGCATGCGCTTTTTGGTGACTAGCTCCATATTTGCTCCGGTTGGGTTTGCTCAGTTGAGCTTGCGCCAGTAAAGCTAGCTTCCGGCATCTCTTCGCTGAAGTTCTACTTCACAAGCGGCTAGCTGGGCGGAATCATTTACGCCCATAACTTCGCTGGCGTCTGAAGCGCTCAAGGCACCCACGCGATGACCATGACTTCGCAGCACGGCAACAACGTCCGTTAGTTGGATTTCGTTCTGAGCGTTTTCGGCAGGGGCGTTCATAATCTCAGCCAGAGCGGCTCGCAACGGGCCTTCTGCGAAGCAGTAGACGGAAGAGTTGATCTCGTCGATGAGTAGCTGCTCGTCTGTGGCGTCGCGGTGCTCAACTATGGCTAACACTTCGCCACCGGCTGCTTGGGTTGCGCTGGTTTTGCTGGCAACAGCCTTGCCTGATTTATCTCGTGTACGCGCTGTGTTGTCTTGTACACGGTCATCTCGTGTACGCGCTGTGTTGTCTTGTACACGGTCGTTTCGTGCACGCACGATGCGGCCGTAGCCGGAGGGATCGGCGACCCGTGCTGTCAGCAAGGTGGCCGCCTGATTCAGAAGTGAGTCGGTGAAGGCTTCGGGCTGAGCCGATGGCTGAAGTGGCGACTGTGCCTCTAGCAAAGACCTAAGCGTCGTCGCCCGCACTAGCGGAGCGTCGGCAGGCGCAACCAGCACTAACGAAGGCTGGTCACCTGCCTGGACTGGGCCGGGTTGCGGGATTTTTTGTAAACCAACCCAAACGGCATCGCCGGTGCCGCGTTGCTCGTGTTGATGAGCGAACTCCAACCGGGTTGGATCCGGTGCGGCCAGTTGAGCGGCTTCGGACACTTGATCTGCTCCGTGCCCCACCACTACAACAATCCTGTCTGGTTCCAAAGTTGCTAGCGCTTCAATCACGTAGGCGATCAGCGGCTTGCCGTGCAGCAGAGTCAGCGGCTTGGGCGTGTCGTTGCGCATGCGAGTGCCAGCGCCAGCCGCCAGCACAACAGCACTCAGAGGTGCCGACGAAGAAAGCATTGCTCAAACACCGTTCGGGGAGGAGGGCTCGAACCTCCATCTTCGGGACCAAAACCCGATGTCCTGCCGATTGAACGATCCCCGAATAAGGCAGCCCTGAAAAAGACAACAAAGACACCGGCCGCCAGGTGAGATCATCGTACAAGTGCGATGCCTGGCTGACGGGCCTAGCTAAAAAACGGGGCAAAGCATTGCGCTGAGTGGTTTGGTCGTTAGATTGCGGTGTCTCATGGGATCGCTAGTCAAGAAGCGCCGCAAACGGATGCGTAAGAAGAAGCACCGCAAGATGTTGCGACGGACGCGCTATCAGCGCGGTAATAACTAACCGAACCCTCAGCTAATAATCACAAACCAACCACTACTGTCGCGGCAGTGACAGAGCAGGAGCGGACTCTTTTAGAGGGGTCGGGCCTAGGCAGATCGAAGACGCAAAGACCGGGCAAAGCATTGCTTTGGTTTGGCGCTGGTGCTGGTGCACTTGGGGCCTTAGTCGCAATGGCATTCGGTGAGCTGGTCAATGGCTTCAACACCGACGTGCCATCGCTGGTGGTTGCTGTGGGTGAAGTGCTGGTTGATTACACCCCTGGCGATCTAGTCGCCGCCAGCATTGAGAACGTTGGATCTAGCCAAAAGCCGGCATTAGTTGCGGGCATCATCATCGCAACCTTGCTGCTGGGAGCGCTAGCAGGTCGCTTAGCCGCAAATCGTTCTGACCGAATTGCGGTTGGACTATTTGCAACACTGGGCTTGCTCGCTGGCTGGGCTGCTGCTCGCAATCCGATGAGTCCCGCGGTAGGAGCTTGGATCACCGGATTGGTGGCGGCCGCGATGGGAGCCTTCGCTCTGTACGCCGTGCTGCGCAGTGCCGGGTATGGCTGGCCAAGTTTTAAATCAACTAGACGATCTACTAGCAGGAGAGCAAATACAGAGGAAGCAGCCTTACCCCCCGAAAGCCAGGCCTCCCAAAGCCCTGCCACGGAAGCTCCACCCCAGGACGACCCCGCGCTACAAGCCTCTCCAGTCGAAACCCAGGCACCGGTGAAGCTGACATCTCGCCGCGGATTTTTGGCTTATATGGGGGCTGGTATTTCAGCCGCCGCTCTGTTAGGAATTGGGCGTCAGCTGCGCGCATCGTCTACTACTACCGCTGCGCGCGAGGCGTTGGTGCTGCCGTCCACGGTCAACGCTGGTAGTCAGTCTTTAGACGCTCAGCTACGGGCGCTGAACACCCTTGACTCGGTCGACCGTATTTCTAACTACATCACATCCAACGAAAACTTTTATCGAATCGATACCGCTCTAGCTGTACCCAACGTTGACCCCGCCAATTGGGAACTGAGCATCGAAGGAATGGTGGACAACCCATATTCATTAACGCTTGACGACATCTATGCGATGGACCTACGCGACTATGCGGTCTCGCTGTCTTGCGTGTCAAACCAGGTCGGCGGAGGCCTGGTTGGAAATGCGATCTGGACGGGCGTGCCTCTGGTGGAGTTGCTAGATCGTGCAGGAGTTCAACGTGGCGCGGATCAGGTGGTGGGCCGATCGGTTGACCACTGGACAGCTGGGTTTCCGACCGAGGTTGTGAGCGACGGGCGAAACGCAATCTTGGCGATCGGTATGAACGGTGAACCGTTGCCGGTGAGCCATGGGTTTCCGGCTCGACTAGTGGTGGCTGGTCTGTATGGCTATGTGTCAGCTGTTAAATGGCTGCAACGAATCTCGCTCACCACTTGGGATGGCTTCGACGGGTATTGGGTGCCAAGAGGCTGGTCTAAAGAGGGACCGATAAAGACACAAAGCAGAATTGACATTCCTCAACGACGTGATCCGCTGGTGGCGGGTACGACGGTGCCGGTCGCAGGAATTGCCTGGGCGCCAACGCGCGGCATCGAGAGAGTGGAGGTGAACGTCGATGGTGGCGACTGGTATGAGTGTCGGATGGGTGAAGCACTGAGCAATGAAACGTGGGTTCAATGGGTATACGACTGGACGCCAACCTCGGGCGACCATTTCATTGAGGTACGAGCTACTGACGGCGACGGAAGAGTCCAAAACGCCACACAGGTGCCGCCACGCCCGAATGGCGCGGAAGGCTGGCACCGAACCTGGGTGAGCGTCGACGATGCGTAGCTGCCGACCCGACTGGCTGGATCGGGCTGGCTGGATCGGGATTTAGTTAGCATCGACCTGGCGAGTGGTGGTCACAGGCAATCCGGATATCTCCTCAAATAACACATCTGGGTAATGACCCTTAACAAACCAACCCGAACCGCTGCCTGCCAGGGTTGGCTTCTGGTTGGTCTGCTCCGCTAAGGCGTCTCGCCATTTGAGCAGCTTTGGTTCAATCGAAATAGCGGCTTGTTCCAAATCGTTCACGTGCAGGATGGCTGGATCTGGACTGTGTAGGTCTGAACTGTGTTGGTCTGAGCTGGTTAGCTGGTCCCAGGCCCTGTACACCTTCTGCGTTGCCAACCCGAACGGTGGTAACAGCAACGTGTACTTCTCGCGCTTGTATCGCAGCTGCTCAACCTTCTCCCCTATTCCTCTCACTCTGGCGCGACCGCCGGTGAGGCAAAACCCGACATCGGCTCCAATCTGACAAGCCGCCTTAACACTTATGGGAACACTTACGGGGGTACCTAAGAAGACCGCGGAATATGGCCTTTTGCGGCCTTTACGCCTTTTGCGTCTTTTGCCGATCAGCGAATTGGCCCAGCGCAGAATGGCTGCCGCATCCGAAGAGCCTCCTCCCAATCCTGCTTGAGCTGGTATCTGCTTACGCAGTTCTACATAACCCGACATTTTGGCCAGCTTCATTGCGTCTTGAACGAGAGTGTCAGTAACTATGGGCCCAGTAACTGCAGGCCCAGGCGAATACGGAATTACCGAATCCGTTACTGTCACACTCACGTCCTTGCCAGGCGTCAAGATCAACTCATCGCACAAGTCCAGTGACACCATCGTTGCGTCGATCTCGTGAAAGCCGTCATGGATTCCGCCGTTACGCACCCCGGTGATTCGCAGTGACAGTGTGAGCTTGGCCGGTGCGATTAGTCGCACTGACTCAGGTTCTCTCACGTAGCAGCGGTCTGTTTATGTGCCGCGCACAAGACCTCGCCCAACGCAAGCCACTCACTCAAGTTCAGCTGTTCGGGGCGCGCAACCTCGGCAATGCCTGCAGCCGCCAACCAGGCTTGAGCCGTGTCTGCATCAATACCGAGTTCACCCCCGCGCAGGCTGCGGCGCAACATCTTGCGACGACGGCCAAACGTCTGACGCAGCAGGGTTCGCACAGCGATGGTCAGCGGCTCAGACAAAACCGTGTCGTTGCGAATGATCCGAACCAAAGCAGATTCCACGGCCGGCTCGGGCCAAAAAACCGTTGCGGGTACCGCTCCTACGATCTTGGCGGCGCCTTGCATGCGAACCCGCACAGACACGGCTCCGTAACTCGGATCACCCGCGTCGGCCACCAGCCGTTTGGCCGCCTCACGTTGACACATGACAAGCAGTTGGCTGATCTGAGGTACTTCGTCAAGCACGGTTAGCACCAGAGATGTAGCGATGTTGTAGGGCAGGTTTGCAACGAGATGCCAGTCGTCTTGCGACCCGTTAGCTCGGTGGTGCTGTGCCAGAGTCGCCGTCCAATCCAAGCGGCGAGCATCCGCTTGTAACACCGTGGCGGTACCTAGCTGGGTATGGCTCAGCTGGGTATGGCTCAGCTGGGTATGGCTCAGCTGGGTACTGCTTGGCTGGGTATTGCTTTCGTGACTCAGCACCTTTTCGAGAGCACCGACCAGTTTGGCGTCGGTTTCGATCGCCAAAACATTGGCTCCTGTTTGCATCAACGCCAAGGTCAAGCTTCCAAGACCAGCACCAATTTCTACGACATTGCTGCTAGGGCCAACCTCTGCCAGACGAGCGATACGGCGCACCGTGTTTGGATCGGTCACAAAGTTTTGCCCCAAGCTCTTGCGTGGTACTGCACCGGCTTCGGCTAGCAAGCGTTTTATCGCTGTGCGGTTATGGGTCACTGCAGCCCAAATATCCGGACGGCAGCTTGAGTTGATTGCGCCATCACATCGGAAACATCTACGGTGCGCGCTTCGGCCACTGCGGCACCCACGTGGGTAACCCAAGCGGGATGGTTGGTTTTGCCGCGGTTAGGAACTGGTGCCAGGTAAGGCGAATCAGTCTCTACCAGGTAGCTACCTGCTGGCACGAATGCGGCAGCGGCCCGTACATCAGCAGCGTTCTTAAAGCTCACGATGCCGCTAAAGGAGATCGCGGCACCGCACTCAAGTGCGCGGCGAGCCTCGCTCACACCACCCGTGAAGCAATGGAACACGGTTCGTTCAGGCACACCGACCGAGTCAAGTACGGCGAAGGTGTCATCCCAGGCGCTGCGCGAGTGAATAACCAGCGCTAGACCATGTCGGTTGGCTAGCTCAATTTGAGCGGCGAAAGTCGATTGCTGGGCTTCCCGGTCGGAGTTTTCGTAGTAATAATCCAGCCCGCACTCACCCACCGCCACAAGCTCTGTTCTTGGCGTTGCCGAAATCAAAGCCTCGATAGTGCCTAGCTGAGCGTCGGCGGTGTCAGCGTGATGTGGATGCAGGCCAGCGGTAGCAAACACCTGCGGGAATCTGTGGGCACGTTCGCACGCTGCTGCGCTTGAGTCGCTAGTCGTACCGATATCGATGAGCGCTCCAACGCCAGCGGAGAGCGCTTCGTTGACTAGTTCGTCGGCGCTCTGCTCAACCGGGACCTCAGCTGCTAGCAGGTCGTCGTTTGGCAAGTGGCAGTGGCTGTCGATCCATTTGTCAAGAGGTGTAACAGGCTGCACGGGGGAACTCATGCAGGTCTTAGCTGCGGGAGCTGCGGTCGTCTATTCGCGGAAGCCCTATTCGCGGAAATAAGGCCTCTCCTCGTTCCACCTTTAGCCCGCCCGGGTATCCGCCCCATCGCCCAGCAGCCGGTAATCGCTGGTCTGCCAGACTGCCTGCCGAACCGTCTAATAGCCCGATTCTGCGCCAAATCTCCGCGCACTTTTCTGGCATGGCCGCCGAAGTCAGCACCGCTACCAACCGCAAGACCTCCAGAGCGTCACCCAGCACGGCATCAACCTTCGATCCTGGCTCCAGCTTCCAGGGCTCCTCACGCTCTAGCACCGCGTTCGCCTCACGAATGAGCTGCCAGGTTGCATTGAGAGCTATTGAAGGTGCCATTCGATCCCAGGCTGTGCTGGCTGCGGCAATGACCTCTTCGGCCGTTGCGGCTAGCTCGCTGTCAGGTCGCGGTGCCGGTCCGATGCCGCCGCATTTGCTCTCCACCAACGTTGCAACACGGCTCAGCAGGTTGCCCAGATTGTTAGCAAGATCCGCGTTGTAGCGCTCCACCATTGCCTCATAAGAAAAGTCTCCGTCCGGGCCGAACGGCTGATCGTGCAAAAAGTGATGCCGCACACCGTCGACGCCAAAATCTTTCACCAGCTCGCTTGGCGAGATTTGATTAAGCGAAGACTTCGCCATCTTCTCACCACCAACCAACAAAAATCCGTGAACGTAAACGCTTTTTGGCGGTTCAATACCAGCGCTCATCAGCATGGCTGGCCAGTAGACGCAGTGAAAGCGCAGGATGTCTTTACCGATCACGTGAATGCCCGGCCAACGATGAGAAAACTGCTCTGTGCTATCACCGGTGCTCGCAGTAGCACCGCCAGTGCTATCACCGGTGCTAGCAACGGCGCTCGTAGCAGCGCCATCAGCACCAACACCGCCGCCGGTGCTGCTATTAGCACTGGCGTCGCCGTAGCCGACCGCGGTTATGTAGCTGGTAAGGGCGTCAAACCAGACGTAGGTGACGTGGCTGGGATCCCACGGCAAAGGAACACCCCAACTAATGGAGGTTCGACTAATAGAAAAATCTTCCAGGCCACCGCGAATAAAGCCCAACGCCTCATTGCGTTTTCCTTCAGGCTGCACAAAATCGGGATGGCTCTCATACCAGTCCAGCAATCGCTGCTCGTAGCGGCTTAGCAAAAAGAAGTAGTTCTGCTCGATAATGTGTTCGGCTGGGCGGTGGTGAATCACGCAGTTGCCGTCATCAAGCTCGGCCTCTGTGTAGTACGCCTCACAGCTGACGCAATAAAGACCTTCGTAGGTCTTTAGCTCTATGTCGCCGTTGTCGTAGCAGGCTTGCAGGAGCTTTTGGACCGCAACATGGTGGCGCGGTTCGCTTGTGCGGATGAAGTCGTTATTGCTGATATTCAGCTCTTCCCACGCTTGCTTGAAGCGCACGACCGTGCGATCGGCCCACTCGATCGGAGTGCAGTTGTTTTCTTCGGCGGCTCGTTGCACCTTGAGTCCGTGCTCGTCTGTGCCTGTCAGAAACATCACGTCGTCGCCGCACAGCTGGCGCCAGCGGGCGTAAGCGTCCGTGGTGATGGTGGTGTAGGCGTGCCCTATGTGAGGCGCATCATTGACGTAATAGATGGGCGTCGTTACGTATGTCTGGCCGCCGTTGCTTGGCACTGACACGATGTTACCGATGGGTTGTGATCGCAGTAAGTGAGCCTGCGAGCCCGGCGGGTGGATTAACCAAACCGATTGGGCGTGAAGAGTTAGTTCGGCGCGGTGGGTTGGCTTGGCATTGTGGGTTGGCTTGGCATTGTGGATTGGCTGCTCGTGGCGGGTTGGTCCGGTGTGGTGTCGTTCTGCAATCGCAACGCAAGCTCATAAACCCGATTGCGCGGTTCACCTAGTTGTTCGGCTACTTGGTTGATTGCCGTGCGCCGGCTGACGCCAGATTGGAACACGGCCGTCAGGTGCTTTTTGATTTCTGCATCGCTAACCAACGCAGGCGGTAATGGCCCCAGCACTATTACAAACTCACCCCGAGGGGTGACGGGTACAAACTCACCCCTTGGAGTGACGGGTACAAACTCACCCCTTGGAGTGACGGGTACAAACTCACCCTTAAGAGTGATGGCGGGTTCGTTGCCTGCGCGTGATGAAGTAGCGTCGTTGGCCGCAAACCTCTCAGCCATCTGGGCCAGTGGAGCGCGAATGATCTCTTCGTGCATCTTGGTTAGCTCACGCACCACCACGCAGGGCCGTTCAGCGGTTGGGCTTGCTTCGCCTGGGCTTGCCAAGTCTTGGCCGGACCGTTGCGCAAGCACCGTGTCTGTAACCGCAAGCCCTGTGCCCGCAGCTCCGCGACCGTTCCTAAATCCCCCGTGGTTGAGGTGCACCGTGTCCGCGGTCGCAAGCCCTGTGTCCGCAGTTGCAAGTTCAGCCAAGGTGTTGGCAATACGTTGCGGAGATTCCAGCAGCACAACGGTGCGGCGTTCGGCGGCAATCCGTGCGATACGTTTTTGGCGAGCGTCTCCCCTGCGCGGCAGCCAACCCTCCATCACATGCGGAAGCACAGTGAAACCAGAAATAGCCAGAGCCGCCAAAGGAGCGGACGCTCCGGGCACGATCGTTACCTGATATCCGGCCGCAGCAACGGCTGCCACTAGCAGGGTTCCAGGGTCGGCAACCGTAGGAGTGCCCGCGTCGCTTACCAGCGCCACATTGACGTTCTGCGAAAGCAGCTTCAACACTTCAGCGGTCGCTTCGTCCTCGCTGGCCTCGTTTATTACCAACAAGCGCGGCACACCGTCGGAACGATCTACTCCCAAATGCTCCAGCAAACGACCGGTGCGACGCGTGTCTTCACAACCAATGACAGTGACCGACCTCAAGACTTCGGCTGCGCGGACGGTGATGTCGCCGAGGTTGCCTATGGGAGTGGCAACCAAGGTAAGCACGCCACCGTTTTCAGCCGACAATTTGCACCATGTCGCCTGCATGCAGATTCCAGCGCTCAAACGCTCCCGATTTTGCTTCCAACACTGCGGAGCTGCGTAACCGCGGTCGACCGATCTTCCCCGGCGACATTGATCTTGTGGCCAACACCGTGAAAGCCCGCGTCTCACCGGAGCTCTTTTCTGGGGCACGGCTGCGGCGCAGGTATGCCACATCAATAGCAAACTTCATGCCGATCGTGTGAACTCCTTTGGCGGGTATCAACAGGAGCGCTCCGCCTGTCGCTCTCAGTTCATCAGTTTCGGCAACTTCGGCAGCTTCGGCATCACGATCGACCTCACGCCCCAGCAAGCCCTTTCTACGAGCGCTGCGAGTGGCTGCTATTTCTACGCTTGCAAGCACGGAGTCTTCTTGAATTAGCCATGCCATAGCTGCAGCCAAGTCTTAGTGGTGTCGCCCGTTAGCCGAACTCTGTTGCATTACCTTACGCTGGCGAAGCTCTTCATCCCATCGAGATAGCGGGCGATCTGCTGGAGATCTAGTGGAGATCTGGTGGAGATGTTGGGCGGTATCGGTAATAACGGGACTAGCAGGGAAACGCCAGATGACTCAATGGCACAAGGTTGCCGAAGTTGACGAGCTTGGTAACGGGCGTGTCATGTCCGTTAGCGCCGGCACGCAATCAATCTGTCTGACCCATTTCGAGGGTGAATACGGAGCTCTGGACAACCACTGTCCACATCAGGGTGGACCATTAGGAGAGGGCTCAATCGAAGACTGCTGGCTGCGCTGCCCATGGCACGGCTACGACTATCACCCACTAACCGGAAAACCTCCAGAGGGGTTTAGTGACGCCACCGACACGTTCCCGGTAGAGGTGCGTGAAGACGGCATCTACGTCGCCATTGATCCGGACGCCATGCACGAGCGCACAGTGTCCGATGTGATGGTCGAAACGATGATCAACTGGGGCGTCACGCACGTCTTCGGCATGGTGGGCCACTCAAATCTTGGGTTTGCGGATGCGATGCGCCGAGCCACGACAAAAGGGAACCTGACCTACATCGGAGTGCGCCACGAGGGCGCGGCTGCGTTTGCGGCTACCGCTTACGGCAAGCTGACGGGGCAGCTGGCTGCATGTTTCGCCATTGCTGGACCCGGCTCCACAAACTTGCTCACGGGCCTTTACGACGCCAAGGTTGACCGAGCACCGGTGTTGGCGCTGTCTGGCCAGGTGCCCGCAGAGACAATCGGTCGAGGAGCATTCCAAGACTTGGATCTGCAGGCTGCGTTCGCCGACGTTGCGCGCTACTCCACAACGGTTATGTCCGGCTCCGATCACGCTGAGATCACCGGCATTGCTTGTAAGACGGCCTTGCTCGAGCGTGATGTTGCGCACCTGATTTTGCCTGACGAGATCCAGGTGCAGCCAGCTAAAGATGTTGAAGCCAGCGGACCGGCCGGGCGTGTGGGTGCTCGCGAAATACAGCCGCCGCAAGCAGCGCTGGAACAAGCCGAAGATCTGATTAAGCAATCAAAACGGCCGGTGATCGTAGTTGGCAACGGTGCCCGCTATCAGATGGACTCGGTAGTTGAGCTAGCTGAACGGCTTCATGCTCCTGTGCTGACAACGTTCAAAGCCAAGGGGCTTATCTCTGATAGTCACCCGTTGGGGGCTGGCGTGTTGGGGCGTTCGGGCACACCGGTGGCGTCATGGTTTATGAACGAATCTGACTTGTTGATCGTGTTCGGTGCGTCGTTTTCAGATCACACCGGCATTGCTAACTACAAGCCCACCATCCAAATCGACTACGACCCGATGGCGTTGGGTCGCTTTCATTCCGTGGATGTGCCGGTCCAGGGTCATGTCGGCGTAACCGCCCTAGCACTGCGTGACCGTTGCGGTTCACAGGTAACTACCACCGATCAACGAGAAGAGCTTGCGCAGCGTTGGGAGCTGTGGCGAACCGAAAAGGCCTCGCGAGCTGAAGACCAGACCGACGAAGGCCTGTCGGCGGCAGCGGTATTCGCCGCACTAACTCGTCAGATCGACGACGACGCTGTGATCTGTGTGGACGTGGGCAACAACACCTACTCATTCGGACGCTATTTCGAGAGCACAGGACAAGACGTTTTGATGTCGGGCTACCTGGGTTCAATCGGGTTCGGCTTTGCGGCTGCCATGGGTGCCTGGGCTGCCGCACCCGGGCGACAGATCGTGTCGGTCAGCGGCGACGGCGGCTTCGGTCAGTACTTGGCTGAAATCACCACCGCCGTGAAGTATGAGATGAATATCACGCACATATTGCTTAATAACTCATCGCTAGGAAAGATCTCTAAGGAACAGCGTGCTGCCGGACACGAGGTGTGGCAGACCGATCTGCATAACCCTGATTTCGCGGCCTATGCGCAGCTGTGCGGGGCATTCGGAGTTCGGGTAACTGATCCGACCAAGCTTGACGAAGCTATGAGTCAAGCGCTCGCGCATGAAGGTGTGGCGCTTGTAGAGATCATCCAGGACCCTGACCTGCTTTAACGCAGGAACGGGCCTTGTTAGGCCCGACCGTTAGGCGATAGCGCCAACCTCACGCAGTTTCTTGATGTCCTCGGATTCAAATCCCCAGTCGGCCAGAGTTTCTTCGGTGTGCTCACCGGGTGAGGGTGGCGGGCGATGCACTTGCCCGGGTGTGCGACTAAAGCGCGGTGCAGGTGCAGGCTGAATAACACCTTCCACTTCTACAAAGGTGCCTCGCTCTGCGTTGTGCGGATGCGTTGGAGCCTCATTGAGATCTAGCACCGGGGCGTAGCAAACATCGCTACCAAGCAAAATCTCATCCCATTCATCGCGTGTTTTGGTGGCGAACAGTTCGGCCAGGCGCGCCTTTTTTTCGTCCCAGGTTGGACGGTCGTTGCGATCCACGGTGTTTGCATCGCTAAAGCCGGTTAGCTCCAACAGCTCGTCGTGGAATTTTCCTTCAATGGAACCGATTGATACAAACTTGTCGTCGGAGGTCTTGAACACGCCGTAGTAATAAGCGCCACCGTCTAAGAAGTTGGCTTCACGCTCATCTGCCCAACCGCCTGATCCGTGCATGCCGTAGATGGCCGCCATCAGCGATGCCGCACCGTCGGTCATGGCCGCATCTACTACTTGGCCTTGCCCGGACTTTCCGACCTCAAGCAGCGCTGCACAAATACCAAACGCCAGATACATCGCACCTCCACCGAAGTCGCCAACCAGGTTGAGTGGCGGAGATGGAATTTCGGCCGAGCCGATGGAATGCAGCGCACCGGTAAGCGCTATGTAGTTGATGTCGTGCCCGGCAGCTTGTGAGAGTGGGCCGGTCTGACCCCAGCCAGTCATGCGGCCATAGATCAACTTCGGGTTGCGCGCATGGCATTCGTCTGGCCCAAGCCCTAGTCGTTCGGTTACACCCGGACGGAAGCCCTCCAGAAGCACATCGGCCTGAGACACCAGCTGCAGCACTAGCTCGACACCTTCGGGCGTCTTCAAGTCAACCGATATTGAACGTCGGCCACGATTGAGCACGTTGTATTTGCGTCCGCTGTCAATGCCGAGGTCGGCGTCAGACATGCGATCAACGCGCACCACGTCTGCACCCAGGTCGGCCAGCAACATGGCACAGAAAGGCCCCGGGCCAATACCGGCTAGCTCAATTACTCGAATTCCATCTAATGGTCCCACGGGCTCCCCCTTTGTGATGTTCCCTGCCAAAGTTTGGCACCTGCGTAGCTAGCCTCGCAGGGAAATGGAGCGTTTCGGATTTGTCGGCTTGCCAAACGCTGGCAAATCGTCTCTGTTCAATGCCTTGGCTGGCGGTGGTGCACTGGCCGCGCCTTACGCATTCGCCACGACCGATCCCAACGTTGGTGCGGCCAAAGTGCCGGACGAACGGCTCGATGCGCTGGCAGTCATGAGCAGCAGCGCGCGCGTTGTTCACGCCACGACCGAATTTGTGGATATCGGTGGTTTGGTGGAGGGTGCTAGTAAAGGCGAAGGACTGGGCAACAAGTTTCTCGGTGGCATTCGCGAGGTTGACGCTGTTGTTTTTGTGCTGCGAGCGTTTGCCGACGAAAACGTGCCCGGACCATTTGATCCGCTAGAGCACTTGCGTGTTGTTGAGATCGAGCTTGCTTTGGCCGATCTCGAAACGGTCGAAAGCAGGGTGATTCAACGACGCAAGGCAACTCGATTTAAGAACCCCGATGCTGCTTTGGTGGCTGAGGTTGATGCGTTGGAACATGCGCTGAAGTATCTGTCTGAGGGAGTGCCGCTATATCGGGCCTGGCAACACGGACCAGGCGCCAAGGCCGAGGATGTGGCCCGCAGCGAAGCGCTGAGAGAACACTTTTTGCTAACAGACAAGCCTGTGATGGCGGTGCTGAACATTGGCGAGGACCAGCTTGACGAGGCCGACAAATTGGCAGGTGAGATTGCCGTTGAATTTTCACCCGGTCTCGCCGAGACCGGCAGCAGCGGGGCTAGCGGCAACAGTGCCGCTGCCGACAGTGCTGGCGTTGCGGTGTTGCCACTTTGCGTTCAGCTGGAGGCCGAAGCAGCCCAGCTAGAGGTGGCCGAACGCTCGGAGATGCAAGAAGGGCTCGGCCTGGGCGAGGGTGCTTTAGCTCGTTTTGTTGCCACGGCTTACAACCTGCTGGGACTGCATACGTTTTTGACTACGGGTGAAAAGGAATCGCGGGCGTGGACCTTTCATGAGGGTTGGCGAGCACCACGTTGCGCTGGTCGGATCCACACAGACTTTGAACGTGGCTTCATTCGAGCCGAGGTCATCAACTGGCAAACGTTGTTGGAGCTGAAATCTTGGTCGGCCGCTCGTGGCACTGGCCAGCTGCGGCTGGAGGGCAAGGACTACGTAATGAAAGACGGCGACGTTGTGGAGTTTCGCTTCAACGTTTGAGACACAACGTTTGAGGCACAACCGCACCTGTAATAGGTTCCGTTAGCCTTGCCTTGGTATGTCGAAGCGCAAGAAGAAGATGAAGTTGCGGGCGCGTCGCAACAAGGCCAACCATGGCAAAAGACCCAACTGCGGGCGCGGCTAGCAAAACCAACGGGGCCGCAGTTCCTGTAGCCAAGTTCTAAGGGCAGGTCCAACTAGTGCGTCGCAATATCTCTGCGACGATTGGCTCAGACACCAACTTTCCGCCATAAAACGTGTAGTGCACTCCGTCAGCGGTTCGCACGGTGCGGTTCCCATGTTCCCCACCTAGGCGCCGCAGGTAATGCCCGTCGGGCGACAAAATGGCGGCCGCATCTACAAAAAGCGCCTCACCTACCGACTCCGTGGCAGCTAAAACCTCCGGGTTGACAATGTCGGGCAGCGACCGCAACCAGCCTGGCCGCATGTGAGGCAACCCAACCCATACCACCAGCCTGCCCGGCCTGGTAGCCGCATCTAGCAACGCCGTCACGCGGCCTCTATATATCTCCAGCCATTCCGGCTCCCCCACAGCGGCGCTCACTCCGGAGAACTTCTGTTTGTCGTTGGCACCCATTGACAGCACGATCAGGTCGTAGCCCGCCTCGGCTACCACGTTGGCCATGTACTGCGGCCAGTCGAAATACCAGTCCGCAACGTTGCCGGTGGATTTACGAATCTCAGAAACGATCTCGTAGTTCGGGTCGTCGCCAAGCAAAGTAGTCAGGCCGTAGTACGCACCACCCGCCATGGAATCCCCGCCGATCCAGATGCGCAGCGGATTGTCTGGCGTTGGGGCTCGTAACAGAGAGTGACCATCGTCGCGCGCGTAGCGGTAATAAACGGCTTCGCTACCTAGTTGAGACTCGTTGATCGGATCCGGCCAAACCAACACCGGATCGCTTGGTTTTGCTTGTTCGGCTTGTTCGCTTTGCTGCTCGCCGGTTTGTTCGCTGGCCGGGTCGGGGCAGTGCATTCCGTCCAGCTGGTCAGGATCCTCAGAATCAGGGTTTTGCTGGTCAAGGTTCTGTTGGTCAGGCTGCTCAGTGGGGTCGGCCGTTTGAGCATGCGCGACCGGTGTAAGCGTTGCCAGCACCGTTAGTAGCGCAAGCAACCCACCCGCAAACAGGTTTTTATTCAGTGTCAGTTTGAGTCGATTCCAAATCCACATATTCGCCGACAGCTTCCAAAAGCAGCTCCGACATCAAGACACCGCCAACGGTGCTGAAGTGAATGCCGTCATTAAGTCTGGCATCTACTCGTTGGCCATTTTCGTCGGTCAGATAGCGGCTGTATTCACCGTCGGGCCCCGAAAACAACTCACGGCTTGGCACAAACGACACTCGGTCTCGCTGAGCTGCCTCGGCTTCGTAAATGGCGTTTAGCTGCTGCATCCTGTCGTCGAACCTTTCGTCTTTCATGATTGGAATGCCGCCCCAAATCAAGACCCGGTTGGGAACAACGGTCACCAAATCCATGATGTGGCCTACCCGTGTCGAGTATTCGGTCACCCATGCTGGTGAAAACGCTCTCAGCACCGTTCCACCCACGGTCACCCCCTGAGCGTCATTGCCACCCAGTGTCAGCACGATGACATCCGGATCTTCTTCCAGCAAAATGTCTGTAATTCGAGCTGGCCAGTCGTAGTAATCGGGCCGGCTCAAACCACTTGAAATCTGGCTTTCCGTTTGAGCGGAGATCACATCGGTGTCGTTGGCGATTTGCACCATGACCTCACCAAAGAAGTGAGTTAGGGAGTCGCCGATAATCCACATGCTGAGCGGATTGTCTGGGGTCGGTATGGGGATCTGTGAGGAGCTGGCATCATCTGAAGAAGCACCGTCTGAAGAAGCATCATCTGAGGACGCACCGTCTAAGGAAGTATCGCCGCTGTCGTCCGTACCGCCAGCTGAGTCGTCCGGCGTTGTGTCCAGCGTTACTGTGCCGTCGTCTGTATCCCCAGATGGGTCGGTTGCGCCGTCGTCTCCAGTCGTGGCGTTGCCTGTTGCAGAGTTACCGGTTGCAGCATTGCCAGTAGCAGCATTGCCTTCTACAACGTCGTCGGTAACCCCGCGATTTAGTGCCTCGTCGGCCCAAAGACGTGGCAAATGAAGACCAACCGCGGATGACACCGCTTCCACCGGCTCCCACACGGCCAGCGACAGGTCACGCGACCAGCCAAACGACTTCTGTTCGGCTTCAGCCAAAAGCACCTGAGAGTTGAGAACAATCGCCAACAGCAACCCGAAAATGCCGATTATCAACACCTTGCCGGCTGGTATGGAGCGTCGAGGCGAATCGTTTGCTGACAGCACAGGTCGGTGCGGCATCTGCGCAGTACCGCTCTCTACACCGCTGGCCTGTGCGGCTGTTTCGTTGCTTGCAACTGCGCTGGGCGCGCCGCTTGCCTGAGCGCTGGCGCCGCTGTGCGAGGAGGGAGTTTGATCCGACGGCGGCACAGGAGGTGGCGTAGGAGGTGAAGGAGGAGGTGGGGGTGGAGTTGGTGGAGAAGTTGAGGCGGGCATAGCTACAGAGGCGGTACTAGAACTGGAAATAGATGAAAGGTGCCACGCCTGTTGGACCCAAGGCGTCGATTGCAACTAACGACACGGCCAACAGAGCGCCTTGCGCTAGCAATCTCGTGCTGGCCAGGCTTTCGTCAAACCGCTCTTTCAATTCTTCGGGCACGAACTGCAGGGCCAGGGCCAGCGCCACGATGATTACCACCAGCGGCGTAAGCACACCCGCACCTCCGGCGAAGTCCAGTGAGACGATGCGTCCCAGCATGTCAAACGATTTGCCGAGGTCTTCGGCGCGAAAAAACACCCACGCCAGGCACACGATGTGAAACGTGACAAACCAGCGCAGCAGCGGGCCCAGCCAATCAGGCAACATCGGCCTGGTGCCTAATGCTTGCTGTCGTGGACCGAACAGTCGTTCAATTGACAGCGCGACACCGTGAATCCCGCCCCAGATGACAAACGTCCAGGTGCTGCCGTGCCATAACCCTCCCAGCAACATCGTCAGCATCAGGTTTCGGTAGGTCAGCAGCTTCCCGCGGCGATTGCCTCCCAGCGGGATGTAGAGATAGTCGCGCAGCCAACGCGACAAGGTCATGTGCCAGCGACTCCAAAAATCACGCAGCGAGAGCGCTCGATAAGGCGAGTTGAAGTTCTGCGGAAAACGAAACCCGAGCAGCAGTGCGACACCAATCGCGATATCGGTGTAGCCGGAGAAGTCGGCGTAAATCTGAATCGCATAGGCGTAGACGCCAAAGAGCACCTCCGGGGAGCTATGCGCAGCCGGGTCGGCAAAAACACCGTCGACTATCTCGCTAGCTAAGAAGCTAGAAATCACCACCTTTTTGAAAAGGCCACGCAAGATCAGCCTGAACGCCTCCGACGCTGGTACATAGCGAGGGTCGGGTCGCATAGCCAGCTGTGGTGCCATCTCCGAAGCGCGCACTATTGGGCCGGCCACCAGCTGCGGGAAAAACGACAGGTAAACCGCAAAGTCGAGCGGTTTCATCGCAGCAACATGTCCGCGGCCGATGTCAATGATGTAGCTCATCGCTTGGAAGGTGAAAAACGAAATGCCGATAGGAAGGGTTAGCTCTAAGACAGGCAAGGAGCCGTCTATGCCGACACGTTCCAGCAGGTTTGAGGCTTCAACCGCGAAAAAGTCGTAGTACTTAAAGACTCCGAGAATGACCAGGTTGACGGTTACACCCGTTCGCACCCACCAGCGCGCCATCGTGAACTCACCGCTTTGGCGCAAATTCGCTGCGGCATTGCCGATAATCCAATTGACGACGATGGTGAAAGCCAGCAGCAGGGTAAACCGCCAGCTCCAATAGCCATAGAAGTAAAAACTGAAACCCAGCATCAGTGGCTTCCAGATTTTTGGGTTGTGCCTGGTTAGCCAATTTGCCACGAACACCACGACAAAGAAGAGCCCAAAGGCAAAAGTCGGGAACAACATGGCTCCGGCTAAGAGTACCTGTGCATTGTTTGGCAACATTGACACCGTGCGCAGCCCTGAAGACGATGAGAGACGGTGTGAATAGCGCCGCTGAGGGCGCGGGCAGCAGCGCTGCTGAGGGCTCGGTCCGGGAGTCAGGCAGAACCGATTTGGTTACTGCTTGGCTAGCGGCGGAGCCTGACAAATCGCACCGCACTGAGCTTGCGCAACATCTGTCGGGCGTGTCCGATGGCAACCCCGAGAGTGCGGCCTGGTTAGCGGAGCATTTCGATAAGCCGCTCACCTTTGGCACGGCCGGGCTGCGCGCGCAACTAGGTCCGGGACCGGCTCGTATGAATCGTCTGATGGTGCGCCTAACGGCGCGTGCGATAGGCCAGGTGCTAGTTGCTGAGTGCCAGGCTGAACGAGGCGTGGTCATCGGCTTTGACGCTCGCTATGGCTCAGCGGAGTTTGCGGAGGATTCCGCGCGACTTCTGGCGGGCATGGGCGTACCCGCGGCACTGATCAACGGCGTAGTGCCTACACCGGTGTTGGCACATCAACTGTTAGCTCGTGAAGCCGGAGCAGCGATCATGGTGACCGCTAGCCATAACCCACGCGATGACAATGGCTACAAGGTCTATTGGGGGGACGGAACGCAGATCAGACCGCCGATTGACGCTCTGATTGAAACCAGAATTCAAGCTCAGCTTCAAGGCTGCGACCTTGCGGCCGACACCGACTTGGCGCCGCTGCATGAAGTTGAACTGATCGAGCCACAAACGGCAATAGCCGACTACGTGGGGACGGCAATCGCGCCCTATAACTCGCCCGACTCGTCTAGCTCACCCGGCTCACATGGCTCGTCTAGCTCGCCAACACCTGCGGCGCAAGATCACACTCAGTTCGTTTACACGGCCTTGTGTGGAGTTGGCACTGACACTTTGAAATGGGCGTTAGCGGTAGCGGGTCTTGCACCGCCGGTTTTGGTAGAGCATCAGTGTCGACCCGACCCTGCCTTCACCGACCTGCCGTTTCCCAATCCTGAAGAACCGGGCACATTAGATGCAGCACTGGCACTGGCAGATGAGCGCAGGATCGATCTGGTGCTGGCTAACGATCCGGACGCCGACCGGCTGGCCGTGGCGGTGCGCACGACTGCAAGCACCGCAGCAGGCACTGTCGTAAACACAACGGCAGGCACCGCATCTGGCTGGCGGCGGCTGACTGGCGATGAGCTTGGCGTGTTGTTGTGCGATCACATGATCGAACAAACCCGGATTGGAGAGATTACACCAGACGGGACTACACCAGACGAGGCTGCACCAGACGGCATTACGTCCTCTCCGCCCTCGCCCCGACGCCTTGCCGTTTCTTCGGTGGTGTCCGGATCCATGGTTAAAGCGCTCTGTGAAGCCCGGGGCGTTGAGCACCATCGCACGCTGACAGGTTTCAAATGGGTGATGCTGCCGCGGATCGTGAACCCTGACGCAACCTGGGTGTTCGGATACGAGGAAGCGTTGGGATACTCCGTTACCGACGCAGTCTTAGACAAGGACGGCATTTCGGCAGCCGTTGAGTTTGTCCGCTTATCTCAAACCCTTGCCACCCGCGGGATTGGTCCGCTTGAACGGCTTGATGAGCTAGCGCAAGAAATCGGTGTGTTTGAAACGCGTCAGGTCAGCGTGCGCACCGATGTCACTGCCATTGCTGGCACCATCGCGCGGCTGCGTTCAAACCCACCCAGCGAGCTGTTTGACGAGCGCTCTAGCTATAGCGCTCAGGGTTCAAGCGTCCAGCCGGCCAGAACTGCACCAGCCGACATATTTGTCTCGTCGGTTTCGGACATGACAGTTGCAGGTACCGCTATTACCGACATCGCTATAACCAGCAGGGCGATCACCAGCAGGGCTAACGCAGACCCTGAAACGGCGAATGCAGACCCTGGAACGGCAGACATAGTCGTCTTGAACTTGTTCGGCCAGCAACGACGCACCGACCTGTACAAGATCCATTTTGATGCCCCAGCTAGCAACGAACCGCCGCTGTCAACCGAAGCTCGGCAGCCGCAGCCGAACCAGTGCATCTACATCCGTGCAAGCGGCACCGAGCCGAAGGTGAAGATTTATCTTGAGGCCAGTCTCCCCGGGCCTGTTGCAGCGCATCAACTAGCGCAGGCTCGCTCTCGTTGCATTCAAGCTCTGGACAACATGGCCGCAGCTGCCGTTACATGGTTCGAATAACCGCCCAAGACTAGGATTGCGGGCACCGCATAGAGCTAAGCGAAGAGGCACATTATGGATCCCACATACACCCGAGAGGCCGAGGAGTATCGCCAGAAAGTTCAGGCTTTTCTCGGCGAGCATCTGCCGTCGGATTGGCAAGGCATAGGCGCTCTTAACGAAGAGGAAGCCGACAAATTCATCGATGAGTGGCGAGCTCTGCTAGCGAACAACCAGATGCTGGCTGTCTCTTGGCCCAAGGAATACGGAGGCGCTGGGCTTAGCGAAGTTGAGCGAGTGGTGCTGTCAGAAGAGTTTGTCCAGGCTGGTGTGCCACAGGGAAACTCCAACGACGGTTTCAGCATCACCATGGTGGGCAACGCCATAATCCAGTGCGGTAGCGAAGAACAAAAGCGCCACTTTTTGCCGCGCATCATCCACGGCGAAGATCGCTGGTGCCAGGGTTACAGCGAACCAAACAGCGGTTCAGACCTGGCCAACCTCGGAACTCGCGCGGTGCTTGACGGCGACGAGTGGGTCATTAATGGTCAAAAGATTTGGACCTCTAGCGGCCACACAGCTAACTGGATTTTCGTGGTTTGCCGTACGAACCCAGAGGCTCCTAAGCACAAGGGCATCAGCTTCTTGCTGGTTCCAATGGAACAGCCCGGCGTGGAGCTGCGGCCAATCATCAACATCAACAAACGGCACGACTTCAACGAGGTGTTCTTCACCGACGCTAAGACGCCAAAGGAGAACGTGGTCGGTGATGTCAATGACGGCTGGCGTGTTACCAACGTGCTGCTCGGGTTTGAGCGCGGCCATGGCGCCACCACCGACGCTCTGCGCTACCGCAATGAGATTGACCGAATCACCGAGATTGCTGCCGAGCGCGGCTTAACCAAAGACCCGCTGATGCGTCAAGACCTAGCCAAGGCACACTCCAAAGTGGAGATCATGAAGTGGATGGGCCAGCGCAACGTCACCAACGTGCTGGCTGGCAATCCGCCCGGTCCCGAATCATCGCTGCACAAGCTGCTTTGGAGTGAGTACCACCAGTGGGTAACCGAGCTGTCGTTGCACATTCTTGGTGCAGAGGCCATGACGCCATCAGGCCATGGCAGTCGCAACGGCATCGGCACCGATGCGGTCGACGCTAATTTTTCGAGCTTGGCGTGGGTTGAGACCTTCATGGGCGCTCGCCCAGGCACGATCTACGCGGGCACCTCAGAGGTGCAACGCAACATCGTCGGCGACCGTGTGTTAGGACTGCCACGCGAACCGCGCGCAGACAGTGGTCCGTGGAATCAGATCGGCAAGAGCTAGCAAAACAAGATGGATTTACGACTAGACGGAAAAACGGCACTGGTAACTGGGGGTTCGGCTGGCATTGGAAAAGGCATAGCGAAGGCGTTTGCCGATGCTGGCGCGTCGGTTATGATCACTAGTCGCAAGGCAGACAAATGCGAGGAGGCGGTTGCCGAAATTGGTGGGGAGACCGATTTCATCGCATCTCACATCGGGCAGCTTGATCAGGCCGAAAAGGTGATCAACGGCACCATCGAGCGTTTCGGATCGATTGATGTGCTTGTAAACAACGCCGCTACTAACCCGTGGGCGGGACCGATGGTGGATTGCGACATGCCGCGCCTTGACAAGACCTATGAGGTCAACCTGCGCGCGCCTTTGCAGTGGACGCAAACCGCCTGGGAGTCCTGGATGGGTGAGCACGGCGGCAGCGTTATCAACATTGCCTCGGTGGGCGGGCACCACACCAGTGCCGCCCTGGGCGTTTACTGCATGTTCAAGGACGCTCTAATGCACATGACTCACCAACTAGCGGCCGAACTTGGTCCGAAAGTGCGAGTGAACTGCATTGCGCCCGGACTTATTCGCACCGATTTCGCAAAGGTGCTGTGGGATGGCCCACGTGGTAAGGCGATCGCCGAGCAGCTGCCGCTTGGGCGCTTGGGCGAACCCGAAGACATCGGCGAAGCGGCGTTGTATCTGGCGGCCGGAGCCTCTTGGATGACCGGCAACATTCTTGACATTGATGGCGGTGAGTGCGTCAAGATCGCCGGAGAAATTCCATTAGAAGACGGCGGCTAATTCGCCGCTCTAGCTATTTGTTGCGCTCGCCGTAATCACCAAAGGGCGCGTCCCGTTCCGCTATCACCTGGCGGAACCCTTTTTCCTCGAAGCTTTCGACCCAGCGATACGCCTCTTCGGTGTGCCGGGTCATGCCGTCAAAAAACGTCCCCAGCATCTGAGTGGTACGCAGACCCATATTTTCGAACGCCTGGTTGATCAGCAGCTTGTTGAGTGCTAGCTGGTTGGCAGGAATGTGCTTGAAGCGCTGCGCAAATTTCTCAACTTCACCGGCCAACTCATCGGGCGGACAAACGTAGGCCACCAGCCCAATGCGATGTGCGGTTGCGGCATCGATGGCTTCACCGGTGAGCAGAAATTGTTTGGCGTGCTCTAGCCCTAAGCGATACATCCACAGCATCGTGGTGGGCGTGCCGTAAATACGTGAGGGGGCGTAACCAATGTGCGCATCGGAGGCCATAAACAACAGATCGCAACACAACACCAGGTCGGTAGCACCGCCGATCGCCCACCCGTGAATCTGGCCAAGCACCGGTTTTGGGCAATCCCAGATCTTCATAAACCGCTTCACGTTGTTTCCCATGAATTGGTAGTCGCGCACCGGATCCCAAGCGCCCGGACGACGCGGCGGGCCTGGTGCATCAAACGGACTGCCCCAGGTGTCATGCAGCTCAGCGCTACCGGCCGCTCCGGGGTTGAGGTCGTAACCAGCAGTCAGCGTGCTGCCAGCCCCACGCAAGATCACGCTACGAACGGTTTTTGCTGCGGTGGCTCGATCGATGCAGTCGGCCACGCCCGCTATCACCTTTTCGGTGAGCGTGTTCATTCGCTCGGGGCGGTTAAGCGTGATTATGGCCACGCTGTCCTGCTCTTCATAGAGCACGACTTCTTCAGATTCGCTAGCGGTGGGCTCTACCACCACACCGACGCTAGCTGCCTAGCTAGGTTCGCTGGACTGGGTTCGCTGGACTAGCAGCGCAGTGGGGCACACACCTTTGCTAGTACCCATGGGACACGGTTGGGCGTTGCATTTTTGTTAATCCTTTGTCGCAACGCTCGGCCGTGCTCCATACTGCGGCCAGCACAGGGCAAGCCTGATTGGACAAACCAGATCGCAATCCGTTTTCGCACGCAAGCGGCGCTGACACGGCAAGATGTAACGGTGCCGAAACCGAAGCCTGATCAGAAATTCAGGGGCTGGAAGGTTGTTAGCGCAGGGGTGGTAATTCAGGGGCTGCAGAGTTCACTAATTCTGCAAGCGCTCGGCAGCTACTTGGTGGTGTTGGAGCGGGACTTCGGCTGGAGTAAGTCGCTGCTGTCAGCTGTTTATTCAATGAACCGTGCGGAGTCGGCGTTGCTGGGTCCACTGCAGGGCTGGCTTCTAGACAAATACGGTCCTCGCCGTATCGCTCGCTTTGGGGCTGTCTTGGTGCTGATCGGCTTCTTGGGGTTCAGCCAAATCAACTCGGTTTGGCAGTTCTTTATCACCTTCCTATTCATTTCGATCGGTGCCGGGTTCAGCGGATTTTTAACTGTGACCTTGTCGATTGTTCGCTGGTTCGTTCAACGTCGCGCTCGTGCGTTGGCAATCGGCAGCATGGGATTTGCGCTGGGTGGCGCTTGCGTGCCACTTGTGGTGTTGAGCTTCAACACGTTCGGCTGGCGCTGGACAGCCGCAGCCAGCGGTGTCTTATCCGCCGTCGTGCTGTGGTTCTTAGCGTCGGTACTCGAAGGTATCCCTAGCGACTACGGACAGGAGCCAGACGGAGTTCCGGCCAAACCCGCAAAGCGCGCGTATGTGCGAGCTGAAGGCCTTACCGATGTTCACTTCACCGCCAGAGAGGCGTTGCGAACACGCGCTTTTTGGATGATCTCACTGGGTCACATGAGCGCACTGTTGGTGGTGGGTGCCGTGCTAGCGCATCTTGCGCTGTTTCTCACCTCCGATAGCGGTTACGGCTACACGTTGCAGCAAGCCAGTTTGCTCGCCGGGGCACTGCCACTAATGCAACTGTGCGGAATGGTGTTGGGCGGCTGGCTGGGCGACCGCGTCAACAAACGGTTGATCGCTTCGTTAGCAATGCTGGGTCACTCCGCAGGTTTGTTATTGCTGGCGTCACCCTTCCGCCACGTAGGGATCTTGGTGTTGTTCGTGATCTTGCATGGTCTGGCGTGGGGCGCGCGCGGCCCCTTGATGCAAGCTCTACGAGCGGACTATTTCGGCTCATCATCATTTGGGGCAATCATGGGGCTGAGCTCTGTGATTGTGATGATGGGAACGGTCTTTGGGCCTCTGGTGGCTGGCACGCTGGCTGACGCTTATGACGGCAACTACACCACTGGCTTCGTACTAATTGCGCTCTTCACGGCGTGTGGCATGTTCTTTTTTGTGCTGGCTACTCCCCCAAACCAACCGGTTCGAGCAGACAGCACCTCGCCAAACACTCAGCCAGGCACCCAGTCAAGCGCAAAAACAGGAGCAGGCGCTGGTGGCGGTGCCCGTGGTGGTGACGACGGCGAACATGAGACAGACAACAAACCGGACGACGCCTCAGACAGCGAACACAAACTTGGCGAGCAACCGGCGGCTCAGCCAGTCGTTAGCGATTAGCTGCGATCAACTTGACTAGACAAAACAAGTCAAGGCAAAGCAAACTCAAACAACAAGACTAAGAAAGCATGGCTAAAAATATGGGCAAGGCACTGACATGAGACCGCTCGAAGGAATCCGCGTATTGGACATGAGTCGGGTGCTGGCTGGCCCTTTCGCCGGTCGCATCCTGAGCGACCTCGGAGCTGAGGTAGTGAAGCTGGAGCCACCCGAAGGTGACGTGACCCGTAATTGGGGTCAGGTGCGGGCCGGGCTGGCTGGCTTTTATACGCAGCAAAACGTCGGTAAGTCAAACGTCTGCGTTGATCTGCGCTCTGAAGGAGGGCCTGATCTGGTGAAACGTCTAGCGGCTCAAGCCCACGTGCTGATCGAAAATTTCCGCCCTGGTGTTATGGCGCGCTACGGGCTTTCATATAAGGAACTTGCCAAACTGAACCCGGCGCTGGTGATGGTGTCGATCAGCGGCTTTGGTCAAGAAGGGCCGGAATCACAAAGGGCTGCCTACGCGCCGATCTTGCATGGCGAGTCAGGTTGGATTCGTCGCTCCGCCGATTGGAACAACCGCCCGATGGAAGACATGAATCTGTCGGTAGCTGACACCAACGCTTCGCTGCACGGCACGATCGGTGTGCTGGCCGCTCTACGCACCTCTGAGATGACCGGCCAGGGTCAACACATTGACATCGCAATGCTTGACACCTTTTTGGCTACCGACGATGCCAGTCACACCGCCTTAGACGATGTGCCCTATAACGCTCAGGGCGGCTTGGTGTGGGAGGCCGCTGGCGGGCCGATTTTGACGGCGGGGGATTTCCGCTGGATATGGAGATGTCTGGCTCAAACTCACGGACTTAGCGACGGAGCTGGTAAAGATGCCGACCTTGAAACCAAGCGACGCCTTCGCACCCAAGCGATTGAGGAGTTTCTTCAGTCTTTCGAAACGCGCGAAGAGGTGACCGCCGCTATGGACAAGGCCGGGCTGGCGTGGGGCAATCTGAATACCACCGCTCAGGCTTACGAAACTCCTACCGCGCTCTATCGCAACAGTTCGGTTGAGATTGACGCACGAGATGGCGGTACTCGCCGAGTGCCGCAGACGCCATACCGATTTTCGGCGGCTGAGTCAGGAATCGCGCCCGGTGCGGTGGCTCCGCACCGCGGCGAGCACAACTCTCAAGTCTTGGCGCAGTGGTTGGGTGCTAGCGACCAAGAAGTGGCGGCTTTGGCTGAGGCCGGTGTGTTGTTAGCAGACGAAAACGCTCTTTAGGCAAGCCACAGGAACTAGGCCCACAGCAATTTAGCCACAGCAGCCAGACCGTAAATAGCTAGCTAGCGCGGTGATCGTTAGCTCACGCTGTTGGCACCCCACTGCTAACCCAGGGAACCAACCGCGGTGCACAGGAGTTACCCATACAGCCCTAGTTGTAGCCGCTACCGCACAGCCATGGCTAAGGGCACATCAGCAGCAATGTTTCGTTTACAAGAAAACTGGACGCAATCGTCTCCAGCACGGTTAGGTCAGTCAGCTATCGCTGCACTGCCGAAGGCAGCAACAACACAGTCGAAGACCGCGCTGTTAGTGCTAGCGCAACCGAAAGCGGTGACAGCACAGTCGAAGGCAGCAACAGCACTGCCAAAGGCGCTAACAACACAGTCGATTGCCACACTGGCAACGCCAATATCCGGCCAACCAGGTGCAATACCTGGTGGAATAACCGGCGGCGTGCCTGGTGGAGTGATTGGTGGAGTGACCGTTGGGGTGTCTGGTGGAATGACCGGCGGGCAGCCCAGCGACATGACTGGTGGAGTGACCGTAGGCGAAATGGATAAACCGATAAGCGCCGCTGATATAGAGGTCGCGGCCGTCTCTTTCAAGGATTTCTACGCCACCCATCGCGACAAACTTGCGCGTGCACTTGGGCTGTATTTCGGAAATGAAGATCTGGGCAACGAGGCCGCAGATGAAGCCTTCACTCGAGCGTTTGAACGCTGGCAGAGCGTTTCACAACATCCCAATCCGTATGGCTGGGTGTACGTGGTGGGCACTAACCGCGCTCGCAGCGTGCTACGGCGACAAGTGGTGGCGCGTAACAAACGACAGCTGCTCGAAGACGGCAGCACACCTGTCTACGCCACTAGCGATGCTGCCGGTGAAAGCTCCGACCTTGACACCAAGGCGGCCATTGCTCGCCTGCGACCTGCGCTGCGGTCGGTAGTGATCGCTCGCTTCTACTTAGAGATGTCGGTCGAAGAAGCAGCCGAAGTCTTAAACGTAAGGCCCGGCACGGTAAAGAGCCGCCTGTCACGTGCGCTTGATCAGCTGCGCACCGATCTCGATCAAGACAGTGCTCTTGGCCATGACAATGCCCCCGGCTATGGCGAGACAGCGAAGTAGCAGCATGGGTTTTGAAGACGAGCTATCCGATCGCCTGCAAGAGGCCGCCGCAGACCTCACGTTTCGCACGACCCCACTGTCGGACATACATAACCGCGCCGAGGTGCGGCAAAAACGTCGCCAACTTGTGACTCGCACCGGCTCAGCTCTGTCTTTGCTGGCTGTAGTGGCAGTTGTTGGTTTGTTAATCGTCCAACGGAGCAGCGACAACCAGACCATTGGCACCGCTGGCGGCACGCTTGCTGGCGACGATTTGGGCGGGCCTTCCAACGACCTCGAAGAACCGGATGGACTGGCTGGCGCAATAGACACGGCTGCAGACGACGCCGATAATTCAGAATCGTTGGCTGAACCGATCGTGGTTGGCGCTCATGGGCCGATCATTCCTCTGATACTGGAGCCCAGCGGAGTCGAGAGCTGGCAACAGGTGCTCCCCCCCACACAAGTGGCCCTGCCTGAGGACGGCTCTGCGGACGACACTTCTAGCAACAACGAAGCGCTAACTCCCGTCGCAACGCAATACGTATTCACGGGTGGCACCACCGTGGCTCGGGTTGGTTCTGACTTGTATGTCGACAACGGCAAGGGTTGGCAGCGTTTGTCGACGCCAGAGGAGCTAGACGTCATGGCAGTTGATGCTCAGGACGATGCCAGGCTGGTAGTTGCGGGCTTGGTAACGGCCGACGAGTGCGATAGCTACATGGCGGTAGCAACCTTGGAGAACGACCATTGGTCGATCAGACGGGTGCCTTCTGATCTGCCTCCGGGCACACGTCCGGAGCCGCTTGCAGCAGAGGTTCGCACGGCAGGAGCCATAACGGTGCTGTCGACCGCTGAAAGGATCAGGTTCGACCCACTCTGTCTGATTCGTTACTTGGCCGCCAGCGGTTCAGGCTCTGCTAGCGATTCGGCTAGCGATGTATCAGGCACCGATGCAGAAGGCACTGATGTAGCAAGCACTGATGTAGCAAGCACTGGGGGAAGCGAAACCAGGTCTGACGGTGCCATTTCCGGTGACGTCATCGTGAAGGCGTGGGACTGGGGAGGGCCCGACTCCACTGTTATCACCGAACTCTCACTAGCTGACATTGTTGAAGCCAGGCTTATCGACTTTGGAATCCATGTAGTCACCTCTACGGGTAAGGAGTTCCTACTCCACGAGGGCTCATTGGTGGAGCTGCGGCCGTTTGATAAGCAATATCTGGCGTTGCTGGCATCGCTCAGAGTGTCCGACGAATGGATGCATCCACTTGCTTCAGAAGTTGACCCAGAAGCTGAGGCAATGCTGTTCTCCGCCTGGGTTGTACGGGTGTCGCAATCTTCACCAGCCAACACCGGCTCTGATAACAGCACTCCTTCAAGCGTGTGGCAGATCAAGAACCTGCAGTTCGTTCCGTGGAGTGAGGGGACGTCGTCGGTTCCGGTTGTGCCCACATTGGGAGTGATCGACGGTGAAGTGGTTACGACTTTCCTCGGTCAGGTAGTGAGCTTGCAGTCGGGACTGTCGGAGAACGATCCACGATCTCCCAACGGTGCCGGAGAAACGCTCGAGCCAACAAGCGAAGACAATGAAGACCCAACAAGCGGAGGCACGGCCAACATGGCCAGCCACTTTTATGCGGCAAGAGATGGATCCGTCACCACTATGGACCTAGGCGTTATTCCTTCGCAAGGTACGAGACGCACCTTTAGGTATTTGGATGCGCTCCGCAAGAACGGCCAAGAAGCCGCTGTCGTTATAGAAAACAACGAAACCACAGTGTCCGTGGGTGATCAGATGTGGAAGCTGTCGGACTTGAGCGGCTTTGACTCGGGTTGGGCCAGGCTGGGTGAGGTCGGCGATGAGCTGCGTCTTATCACCTTGGTGAATGGCCAACAGCGGCTGTATCAGCTGACTAGCTCTGGCTAGCTCGTTGTTGGTTTGTCGCTAGCTCTGGCTAGCTCGTTGTTGGTTTGTCGCTAGCTCTGGCTAGCTCGTTGTTGGTTTGTCGCTAGCTCTGGCTAGCTCGTTGTTGGTTTGTCGCTAGCTCTAACCAGCGGGCCCTACCTAGCCCCCAACTAACGGCACTAGCTAGCAGGCGCCAGTGCCAGCGGGCTGGCAGACTTTGCCAGTACTCCAGACTGGTGTTTTGAACTTGCGCTGGAGCCCCAGTAATAGTTCCCAGCGACAACGTGAGGTATCCGTTGAGCAATTCAGACGCAGCTAGCGATCCTGGGCTGTGGTCAGCCACACGGCAAGCGGCGGCCATCGCAGATCGGCAACTGTCTAGCCGCGAGCTAACTCAGCATTTGATCAGCCGCATCGAGCGACTTGACGGCGAAATAAATGCGGTGGTCACGCGTGACTTTGACGCAGCACTCGCAGCAGCTGGTGCGGCAGATGAGCAACTGGTCGCCACATCAACCGATAACACGCAACGGCTAGGGCGACTTCACGGAGTGCCGATAACGATGAAGGACGCTTTGACAACCGCAGGCCTGCGATCAACCGGTGGAGCGGTAGAGCTAACAGACAACGTTCCAAAAACTGACGCCGCAGTCGTTGCGACGCTTCGTTCGCATGGAGTAATAATCCTTGGCAAAACCAACCTGCCGCGCTGGTCGGGCGACAATCAGTCGTTTAACGAGATTTTCGGGACTACTAACAACCCGTGGGATCTTTCACGCGTGCCGGGTGGGTCTTCCGGTGGAGCCGCGGCTGCGGTTGCGATGGGGTTCACCAGTTTTGAGATCGGCACAGACATCGGAGGGTCAATCAGATTTCCGGCGTCTTTCAACGGCGTGTGGGGGCACAAGCCCAGCTGGGGCGTTATTCCCACCCTGGGTTACCTGGACCACGTTGACGGAGGCACAACCGAAGCCGACATAAACGTTTTTGGCCCGCTGGCGCGTAGCTGCGACGACCTTGAGCTGCTGCTGGATTTGCTGGCACGCCGTGAACCGCCGTGGCCAGCTCAACTGCCTGAGCCCGGATTTCCTGAACTCGGATTTATAGGCAATGCTGCTGGCAGCGGTGCTGCCGGGAGTGGCGCCAGCAGTACCAGCAAAGCCAAGACTGGCGAAAACCTGCGGGTGGCCGCTTGGTTGGACGACGAATTTTGCCCGGTGGACTCTGAGGTGTTGGAGGTATTAGACCGCGCGGTTACCGCTCTTGAGGATTCGGGTGTGAACGTCGACCGATCCGCTCGCCCGGCGATCGACCCCACCGAAGCTTGGGAGTTGGGACTGTGGCTGGTTCGTGCCGCTATGACCCCGGGTCGCAAGGACGATGGACCGAGCCATGGTGAGTGGCTAGCAAATCATGTTCGGCGCACAGAAATCAGACACGCGTGGGCTGAATTTTTTGCCAGCTACGACGCAGTGATTATGCCGGTGTCGTTCGTGCCTCCTTATGAGCACTGCCAGACCTTCCCGACCAGCAAACGCAGACTGACGTGCAACGGCGTTGAACGGCCTTACATAGAAATGACCTGCTGGACGATCTTGACCGGGATGGCATATCTGCCAGCCACGGTTCCACCACTTGGGCTTACCGCAACTGACAAGCTGCCGATTGGTGGCCAGGTGGTGGGTGCTTACGGCGCCGATCGAACCACCTTGGCGGTAGCGCGGTTGCTTTCGGAGGCTGTCGGCGAGGCGCCAAACGCGGGCTACACACCTCCCCCGCGTGCGATGGGCTAACTATTTATAAGGCCGCTCATAGCGCTTTTAACTTCGGTGGAGATTAAGGCCGCAACACCGGCGGGATCTGATGAAGCCGTCACTGCGCGGCCAATCACCAGCAGATCGGCTCCGTCAGCAATGGCCTCGCCCGGTGTGGCTACGCGAGCTTGGTCGTCATGCGAAGCGCCTGCCGGACGTACCCCCGGCACGACCTTTAGCAGACGAGCTGATTTAGCAGTAGCGCTATCGATGATCTTGATATCTGCAGCAGCGCACACCACGCCTGCACATCCGCTTTGGCTAGCTAAACGAGCACGCTCGGTTAGCAGTTGTTGCAGCTGAGTGGGGTCAACCAGCCCAGTGGAAGTAAGCCCAGTGGAAGTAAGCACGGTCACCGCTAGTGCGGCTGGCACGCTCGTTGAATCCGGGCCAGCCTTGCCGATACCTCTTGTTTCGACCGCTCCGGCTCGTAGCCCTTCAACGCCTGCTTCCAACATCTCCGCTCCGCCCGCTGCGTGCAGAGTCGCGTAGGAAACCCCAAGCCGTCCTAGTTGAGCAGCAGCACGGTGGACCGTTGTAGGGATGTCGTGCAGCTTGAGATCAACAAACACCTTGAAGCCTGCGTCTACCAACTTGGTAACAATCTCTGGGCCTGCAGCCGTAAACAGTTCCAAGCCAACCTTGGCTACCGCAAAAAACTCAGATAGGTCGTTAGCTAATGCGAGTGCTTCTTGCGGGCAGGCAACGTCAAGCGCCAACGCCATTGCGTCGCGGGCGGCTGGCTCGCTGCCGGTCGGTTTGCTGTCTGCCGGTTCGTTGCCTGTCGGTTCGTTGTCGGCTGATTCGTTAGCTGTGCCCATGTTGTGCTTCTATGTCGCTTCCGCGCCTTCGTCGTCTTCGTGGCTCTCGTGCGCCCGGCCTATCAACTGGCTCACCGCGTGGATATTTCGCTGCGAGCACCAGGCAGCCAAGTCTTTGGCGATGTGTTGCGGAGCACGAGGGTCGGCAAATGTTGCCGTTCCGACCTGCACCGCATTAGCGCCAGCAGACAAGAATTCAACGGCGTGAGAGGCATCAAATATTCCGCCAACCCCGATGATTGGCACAGGCCCTAAGGCCGCACGCACGTCATAAACCGCTCGCAATGCCACTGGCCTGACCGCTAGCCCCGACAACCCGCCAGCAACGTTGCCAAGCACCGGCTTGCCTTGTTCCGGATCGATAGCTATTGCCATCAAGGTGTTGGTCAGCGTGACCGCTGACGCACCGGCGTCCAACGCGCTGCGAGCTATGGCAACTATGTCCGTGGCGTTAGGACTCAGCTTGGCCCACACCGGCACTGTGCTAGCTGACACGGTGTTAGCTGTCCCTGTGCTAGCTAATCCCTCGACCACTGCGCTGATCGCGCTCGCCGTGGCTGACGGGCTGTGTGCGAACATCTCATTAGACGACTCCAGATTGGGGCAGCTGATGTTCGCCTCGACCGCAATGATGTCCGCACCCGCCAGCTCAGACGCCGCCACCTTGTAATCGTCGATCGTGCGCCCCCAAATACTGGCGACCACGCTGGCTCCGGTCTTGACGAGCTGAGGCAGATGATGCTCACGCCAGGCACTCACCCCGGGGTTTTGCAATCCCACCGAGTTGAGCATGCCCGCCTCGGTGGGAAGAAGTCTCGGCGGCGGGTTGCCATTCCACGCAAAAGGTGACAGCGACTTAGTAACAACCGCACCCAAAGCGGATAAATCCATGTAACCGCTCAACTCGTCGGAGTAGCCAGCGGTACCTGAGGCGGTCATGACGGGGTTGCTCAGGGTGACGCTGCCGACCTTGGCTGTCATGTCAAGACCTGGCATGTCTGAGACAGGCTTGTTGGGTGCCATCAGGTGGCAGCGAGATAGTGCTGCAATGGTCGCACCCGCAACGGCTGAGTGTTGCGCAAAGACATTCCTAAGGCTGCTGCGCGCGCAGCGGCCAACGTCGTCAAGGTCGGGACGCCGTTTAGTAGCGCCGCGCTGCGGATGCGTCGCCCGTCAGCTCGAGGACCTTGACCAGCCGGCGTGTTCACCACCAGCTGCACCTGACCGGTGCCTAACAACTGCACGGCGTCAACTCCGGCGCTGACCTTTCCGTCTGGGGTCAACTTCGCCACCACTTCCGCTACGTCTATACCGGCCTGGGCGAAGCATTCGGCGGTGCCAGCCGTAGCAACAATTTCAAAGCCCAGCTTGCGCAAAGTCTTTGCAACTTCCACCCCGCCTGCTTTGTCATGCTCAGCCAGCGACATAAACACGGTGCCCTCCTCGGGCAGCGCCTCACCAGCGGCTAGCTGGCTCTTTAAGAACGCCAACCCAAAGTTGACATCGATGCCCATCACTTCGCCCGTCGATCTCATCTCCGGACCTAGCACGGTGTCAACCATTGGGAAACGATCAAACGGCATGACGGCTTCTTTTACCGCCACATAACCGCCGTCCACCGCCTCGGTAAGGGTGCCGTTGGCTCGTAGCTGCGCCAAGGTCTCGCCCGTCATCACACGCGACGCCACCTTCACCAGCTGAACCCCCGTTGCCTTAGCCACAAACGGCACCGTGCGAGACGCACGCGGATTGGCCTCGAGCACAAACACCGCTTCGTCCTTGACTGCGAACTGAACATTCAACAAACCAACCACCTCTAGCGCCTCGGCTAGGCGGCGGGTGTAATCGATGATCGTTTCACGTGCATGGTCGCTGAGATTTGGTGGCGGGATAGCGCATGCGCTGTCGCCAGAGTGCACTCCCGCTTGCTCGACGTGTTCCATAATTCCGCCCAACACCCACTCGCCGGTGTGATCACGCAAAGAATCCACGTCCACCTCGGTGGCGTCTTCTAAGAAGCGATCCACAAGCACCGGTCGCTCGACACTCAAGCCACCCTCGCGGCCGAGCGCTGCAAAGGTCAGCAGCTCGTTCATGGCAGCTGTCAATTCGTGTTTGTCGTAGACGATTGTCATGGCCCGCCCGCCCAGCACGTAGCTAGGTCGTACCAGCACCGGGTAGCCGACCGTTTCGCACACCGCTAAGGCGCTGGCGGTGTCGGTGGCAGTGCCGCCCGCTGGTTGTGGTATCCCCAAGTCAGTACACAGTGCGTTCCAACGCTCACGATCTTCGGCCAAGTCGATAGAGCTTGGTGCGGTGCCACAGATCAGCTCGGGGTCAAGGCTGACCGCCAACTTCAGCGGGGTTTGTCCGCCCAGGCTGACGATTACGCCGACCGGTTGCTCTGCATCGATGACGTTTTGCACATCTTCAGCGGTTAGTGGCTCAAAATAGAGGCGGTCGGAGGTGTCGTAATCGGTGGAGACGGTCTCGGGGTTGCAGTTGATCATGACCGTTTCAAAGCCAGCGTCTGACAGTGCGAAGCTGGCGTGAACGCAGCAGTAGTCAAACTCGATGCCTTGTCCGATGCGGTTGGGTCCGGCTCCCAAGATGATGATGCGAGGTCGGTCGGAGGCGGTGATTTCGTCTTCGTCTTCGTAGGTGGAGTAGTGGTAGGGGGTGGAGGCGTCAAACTCGGCTGCACAGGTGTCAACCGTTTTGAAGGTGGGCTTTACGCCAGCTGCCAGACGGGCGGTGCGAACATTGGCTGCGGTTGTGTGCCAAAGATGGGCCAGCTGCTCGTCGGCAAAGCCGAGTCGTTTGGCGCGCAGCCATTGCTGTTTAGAAATTTGCAACGACAGGCTGTCTTGCACCGGGCCGTCTAGCGACAGGCCCTCTAGCTCCAACCGCTCCTCCACGATTAGCAGCATCTGATCTATAAACCATGGGTCGATGTTGGTCGCCTCACAAATCTGTGCTGGCTCAACTCCTCTGCGCAGCAGCTCACCTATCTCAAACAATCGCTCAGGTGTTGGGCTAATAACAGCGGTCAACAAGTCTTCGGTGCTGATTTGCTCGTACTGCTGCTCGCCAGCGTCTGCGTTCAGTCCGCTGCGTCCTTGCTCTAACGAGCGCAGAGCTTTTTGGAGGCTTTCGGGAAAGGTGCGGCCGATCGCCATCACCTCGCCCACCGACTGCATCTGCGGGCCTAGCACCGGTGAAGCGCCAGGTAACTTCTCAAACGCCCAGCGCGGAATCTTTGTCACCACATAATCAATCGTCGGCTCAAAGCTGGCGGGTGTTTCTTGCGTGATGTCGTTGCGGATCTCGTTCAACGTGTAACCCACGGCCAACAAGGCCGCGATCTTTGCTATCGGAAATCCGGTGGCCTTAGATGCCAGTGCTGAGCTGCGGCTAACTCGCGGGTTCATCTCTATGACGATCTGCTCACCGGTGGTCGGGTTGACTGCAAATTGCACGTTGGAGCCACCCGTCTCAACCCCGATGCGACGCACGCATGCAAAGGCTGCGTCGCGCATCTGTTGGTACTCAACATCGCTCAACGTCTGAGCCGGAGCAACGGTGACCGAGTCGCCGGTGTGAACACCCATGGCATCCACGTTTTCGATCGAACAGATCACCACGCAGTTGTCTGCGCGGTCACGCATCACCTCTAGCTCGAACTCTTTCCAGCCCTTGATTGATTGTTCTATGAGAATTTCAGAAATAGGGCTAGCTGCGAGGCCAGTGACGGCAACCTCGTTGAACTGCTCAAGCGTGTCGGCAAACGCCGCACCTTTGCCGCCCAAGATGTAGGCGGGGCGGATGATTACCGGTAGGCCGATTTCCTCTAGTACGGCTTGAGATTCTTCAAGTGTGTGAGCCACGGCTGAGCGAGCGCACCGCAACCCGATTTCCTCCATGGCTTCACGGAACAAACCGCGATCTTCGGCAGTAGCTATTGCCGGCTCGCTGGCACCGATCAGTTCCACGCCGTATTTGTCGAGCACTCCGGACTGACTCAGCTCGGTTGCCAGATTAAGTGCGGTCTGCCCGCCCAAAGTGGGTAACAACGCGTCCGGTCGTTCGGCAGCGATGATGGCTTCTAAGACAGCGGCGTCAAGCGGCTCGATGTAGGTGGCATCGGCAAAGTCCGGGTCGGTCATGATCGTGGCCGGATTGGAGTTCGCCAAGATGACGCGATAGCCCTCTTTGTTTAGCTCGCGACACGCTTGCGTGCCCGAATAGTCAAACTCGCAGGCCTGCCCGATGACGATGGGGCCCGACCCGATGATCAGGATGCTGGATATGTCTGTGCGCCGAGGCATCTAGCTCGCCTTTGGCCGAGAAGCAGGTGAGCCGTGCACCTTGCGCATCAGCTCGTCAAAGCGTGTAAAGAGGTAGCGCGCATCGTGCGGGCCAGGGCTTGCCTCCGGATGGTATTGCACGCCGAAGACTGGCAGCTCGTTGTGCTCGAACCCTTCCAGCGTTTCATCGTTAAGACAGACATGGGTTTGCGTTACGTCCGGAACCGAATCGGCTGCGATGGCGAAGTTGTGGTTTTGGCTGGTTATTTCCACGGTGCCGGTTGCTTTGTTGAGCACCGGAACATTGGCGCCGTGATGGCCGAACTTCATCTTGTATGAGCTTCCGCCCAACGCCAGCGCCATCACTTGCTGCCCGAGGCAGATGCCAAACATTGGCACCTCGCCAAGCATCGCTGGCAGTTCGCTTAGCAACGGGTGAACAAGCTCCGGGTCGCCGGGACCGTTTGACAAGAACACTCCGTGCGGCTCGCGCTCGAGCACCTGCTCGGCGCTGGTGTCAGCGGGCACTACCTCTACTTCGGCTATCGCACCCAGCTGCGACACGATGGCGGCCTTGATGCCGAGGTCGTACGCCACTACCTTCCAGCCGCCCTTGCCGCTGGGCTTGGTGAACTTATACGGGGCGGGTGTCGTTACCTGGCTCACTAGATCAACGCCCGCTGTACCCAGCTCGGCTTGAGCGGCGGCTTTAAGCGCAGCGAAATCGATGGTGCCGTCGGTTGGGGCAAAGGCGCCTGGCATGGATCCGTGCTCTCTGATGTGCCGAGTGAGCCTGCGCGTGTCGATGCCAGCGATGATGGGAACGTTGGCGCTGGCTAGGTAGTCGTGCAGGTTGTCTTCGGCCCGCCAATTTGAGTGGCGCCGAGCGAGGTCTCGCACGATCACTCCGCGACAATGCGGACGGGCAGACTCGTTGTCGGCGGCTGCGACTCCGTAGTTACCGATGTGCGGGTAGGTAAAGGTGATCATTTGTCCGGCGTAAGACGGATCGGAGATGATCTCTTGATAGCCGTACATGCTGGTGTTGAATACGACTTCGCCAGCGGCTATGCCGGGCGTGGCGTTGCCGGTAACAGCACCGGCTATCTCACCCTCAAACACGCTGCCGTCGGCAAGCACTAGGGCACCCGGCGAGATGTTGCGTGGAGTGCGTGAGCTGCGCGGGGATTTAGAGCTAGGGCAAGGCATTAGTTCTTGACTCCCTGGTTCTTGACCCTCTAATTACTGGTTCCCTAGCTAGATCAGCCAGGCCAGCCTCCGCGGTGCTAGTCGTAGTTGGGCTAGTCGTAGTTGGGCCAGCCGTAGTTGGGCCTGGCTCAACCTGACCAGGCTCAACTGGGTCGGTGAGCGCTCCAGCACACACGGTTAGGCGACCCTCGTGAACGGTGTGTCGCACACGGCCGGTGAGCGTATGCCCCAGGTACGGACTGTTATGTGAGCGTGAAACCAGGTCGGAGATTGTTGGCTGCCACTGAGAGGTCGGATCAATGACCGTGAGATTGGCCGGAGCACCAGCCTCAACAACACAGCCATGGAGGCCGGTGGAATCTGCCAGAGCCGCAGGCTGCCAACTCAGCGCCGCAAGTGCCTGCTCAAGCGATAAACCGCAACTACCGATCGCAACCGCTGCTGTGGTTTGCAGCGCGAGCGCACCCGGTGGTGCCAGCTCGTATGGCACCTCTACCTGCTCGCTGGAGTGAGGCATGTGGCCACTAACGATGGCGTCGATCGTGCCGTCGGTCACACCGGCTCGCAAGGCTTCGCGATCTTCGCTGGTGCGATATGGCGGTTGAGCTCGCAGAAGCGAGTCAAACCCCGCGCAATCCTCATCGGTGAAATAGAGATGTTGAGCGGTCACCGACACGCTGATACTGAGAGCGTCGTTTGTTTTGGCGTGCCGGATGCGCTCAACTGCACCTGCTGTGCTGATGCGGTCAAGATGCACGTGACAACCAGTGGCACGGGCCAGGTTGATAGCCAGATCTACGGCAATTTCTTCTGACACTGCCGGCTCAGCACGCAGGCCCAGCCGTGCCGACACCGAACCTTCTGCAATGACGGTGCCTTCGCAAAGTGCTGGAGTGAACGGTGCTATCGCCACCGTGGCATCCAAGGATCGTGCGTAACGCATGGCTTGAAGCAACAGCTGCTCGTTGGCTGGCGCAGAAACATCGGTAAACCAGCAAACTCCCGCACGGGACAGCTCGCCGATAGCGCTGAGGCGGGCACCCGCTCTGCCCTCGCTGATCGTGGCCGCTTCGAGAACCGTGCAGCGGGCTCGCGCAGCTAAGCGTCGTTGTTCGGCCAGGCTTAGTTCGCTATCAAGCGGTGGCTCGGTGTTTGGCTGCGCTAGCACTGCGGTGTAGCCACCTAGTGCGGCAGCCGCGGTGGCTGTGGCAACGGTTTCGACTTGTTCGTTGCCCGGTTCTCCAAGGCAGGCGAAAAGATCAACGAGACCGGGAGCTACAACGCAACCGCCAGCTTGGAGTATCTGGATTTGAGACTGGGAGTCGCTGGATACTTTGTTGGTTGAATCAGGGTTGGTTGAATCAGGGCTAGCTGAGTCAGGTAAATCAGCCAAGCCTGTGCCGACGGCTTCAATGCGACCCTCGCTCACCAACACGTCGGCGCGTCGACGACCGGTGGAATCGATTACCTCGCCACCGTGAATCAGCAGTCGCTCAGGTGACACTGTCGGTGCCTTCCTCTGGGCCTTCCACTGGGCTGGCTGCCATGCTGGCTTGGGAGTCGGCCATTGCGCTGGCTTCTGCGTTGGCTTGCGAAGCCCCACCCAATAGAAAAAACAGCACAGCCATGCGCGCCGCAACGCCGTGAGTTACCTGGTTGGTCACGAGCACCTCTTGCAGGTTCCCGTTCGCATTTTCGATCCCGTCAATCACATCGCCCGCCACCTCAATGCCGCGATTGATCGGTCCGGGATGTGTAATGACCGCGCCCTTCGCTAGGAGGTTCGCTCGCTGTTTGGTTAGTCCGTAACTGAGCACGTAGTCGCGCAACGGCCCGATCAGCGCTTCGTCCATGCGCTCGCGTTGTAGACGCAAGAGCCCGACCACATCCAGATCGCCGATCACTTCGTCGAAGTCGTGGCAGACCTCTACCGGCCAACTCGTGATGTCGGCTGGCAAGAGACTCGGTGGAGCGATCAGGGTCAGCTTGGCACCGAGAGCCGCATAAAAGGCGATGTTGCTGCGAGCAACTCGGCTAAAAGCGATGTCGCCCACTAAGCCGATGTGACGTCCCTTTAGCGACCAGCGCTCGGCTTCGGATCGCTCCTGGTTTAGGCGCTGGCACAACGTGTAGGCGTCTTGGAGTCCTTGGGTGGGGTGCTGGTGCGCGCCATCTCCCGCATTGATTATCGAGACTTGGTTGTTCAGCCAGCCGGCAATCTGTTGCGGAACTCCCGCGTGGTGATGGCGCACAACGATGGCATCTACACCCATGGCTGCGATGGTTTCGACCGTGTCGCGGATTGATTCACCTTTGGTGAGCGACGAGGAGGAAGAGGTGAAGGTGAGGGTGTCTGCGGAAAGTCGTTTGGCAGCTAGGTCAAATGACAGTCGTGTGCGAGTGGAGTCTTCAAAAAATGCCAGCACGATTGTCTTGGCGCGCAAGGCGGGAACCTTGGGGACCGGTCGTCGGTTGACTTCGGCAAACCGATCGGTGTGATCAAGCAACTGCAACAGGGCGGGGTAATCGGCGGCGGCGTTGCTAGCGGTGCCGTTAGAGGTACCGCTAGCGATACCGGTGGAGATATCGCTGGGCATGCCGAGATCGGCTGGCCCCAACAGATGCTGAGCCGTCTTCACTTTCGCATCTCTCCAAGCAGGACACCTTCAAGGTGCACGTCGACCACTTCCTCACGCGCTGTTGGCAGGTTTTTTCCTACGTAGTCGGGTCTGATGGGCAGCTCGCGATGTCCTCGATCGATCATCACCGCTAGCTGCACCTCGCGGGGTCTACCGAAATTGTTGAGTGCATCAAGGGCTGCTCGAATGGTGCGACCGGTGAAGAGCACGTCATCGATCAGCACGACTTTTGCGTTGTTGATTTCAAAATCGATTTCGGTGACGGCTTCGGGCAGGACGGGTCGTAGGTCGATGTCGTCACGATGTAGCGCAACATCCAGCGTGCCAAAAGGAACATCCACGCCATCTATTTCAAACAACCTGCGAGCGATGGCCATGCCAACTCGCACGCCGCCGGTTTGCAATCCGATCAGCGAGACGCCTTCGACTCCGTTGTTGCGTTCAACGATCTCGTGGCTTATTCGCGTGAGCGCCCGGTTCACTCCGTTGGCGTCAAGGACGGTGCTTCGAGCAACGAACAGTCCACCGTACGGTGGTGACAACTGTCGCTCGCGATCAGCCACGCGCGCATCCTTTCATCCGTTCGAGCCTCACTGGACCCGTTTTACGGCTGGGAACTGCAGGCTAGCCGCTACAGGGGGTGAGACCACGCAAGCTCGCGCTGTCTATGACTCCGACCTCGCTTAGGAACTCGGCGCGGGCTGGTGTGAGGCCTTTCAACAGAACGGCTTTGAAAGGGATTTCGACGGTTGCTCGCACCACGGATCCGATAACGCAGACGCTGCAGCGCCGGGTGGGGAGCTTTGTGGGGTACCCGATGGAGTCTTCGGTGGAGTAATCGCTGCAGTTGGGTGGCAGCTTGCAGCCCTCGCTGTTTGAGCAGGAGTCAATCACCGCGGATATTGCGGTTTCAGATTCGCTAATGGCGCGGTCGCGAGTGGCTATGGCAACGGTGCTGTCGGCCGCCGCGCCAGACAACGCAGCCAAAGAGAGGATGACCGCCAGCGCAATGATCGGGGTGCTCACGATCAGACCTGGCTAGCTGGCTCGGCTAGGTGCATGGCTGATCTGAGGGTTGTTGAACGGGTTGCTTATGGCTACCACCCTTACAGCGTCACCATTCGGCGATACTCCCAACAGCGGGCAGATCGCCTTCACGACCACTACATGCCCGGCGAGTGTTTGTTCAGCCGTTTCAATCGTGGCAGGCTCAGGCTCAATTGCGACTGGCTCGGCCAGCTTGATGAGGCTCATATTGATGCTGAACTGCGGTGAAGCCGCGTCGCAAACTCCAATCGCCGCCGTGCTAACAACGTCGATCGCGCGTTGCTCAGCGGCCGCGCTAAGCGCAGCAGCGGTAATACCTTCCGGTGTTTGTTCCAACACGACTGCTGCGGCATCTGCTCCTCTTTGAACAGCCGCCGACATCTGTGCCGCGGCGAGCGGACCGCTGCCCGAATAGCTGACCAGCCAAATACTGAACGCCAGCACCGGAATCAACAAGAGGAACCCTGTTGATTCCTCCACTAGACCAGCACCATCTCAGTCAGCACAACCACACCCACCACCGCAGTCAGCACAACCACACCCACCACCGCAGTCAGCACCTAGCCAGTGCTTCAACCGCTTCTGTTGCAAGGGCTGTGCCGTGATGACAAACCACCGCTCTTGGCTGCGGCAATGGCAACCAGGTTGACATCGCCACGGTCACACCCACCACCACCTCACATGCTGGGCTGAGATCTACCGACAGTTCGGTAGCGGTTGCCGTTGATAGCTGTTCAAGTCGTTTGACCACCGCTTTTGCAGCATGCTCCTCAGCGCGTTCGGCTTGGACTGCATCGAAACCGCAGTCAAACTCAGGTTTGAGCGAGCCCGCTGCCGCTTCTGCACCGGCGTGCGCAGCACTCAGCGCAGCCGCACGTCCAACGTGATTGACAAGCAGCGATAGGCCGATGGCCAGGCTGATCATCAACACGCCGAACGTTCGCAGAAGCGCTAGGCCGGACGCCAAGTGTTACTCAGCCCTTAGTCACGCAAGTCGGGGCGCTGGCCGTCGTCCAGGTATGGCCCACGGCACCGCACAGCTCCTGTGACCTAATTTGACTTAGGTCGAGGCCATCGTTATCGCTTGGAGTGTTGTCGCTAACCGCTCCCCATGCGACCGCAGTAACTACGGCCGCAATGGCTATTGATGCTGCAATGAACAGCAGCTTGGAAATAGCTTGATCCATTGGTCTGCTACCTCATTTCTTGCCGATAGTTCGGCACTTTGCTTGCCGATGGTTCGGCAATTTTCTCGGTGGGAAGCGATGAACGGAAAATGTTGGGAAGCGAAAACTGGGAAGCAAGAACCAGGCGAACTGGTGAGAAACAAGGCTTACGTGGAAGGCACCTAGGTGGAGGGCAAGGTCGTCACCACCATCAGCACCACCACCACACCTGCCAAAACCGCAACGACCGAAGCGGTGGTTGCCCCTGTCCGCGCAAGACGATCCATGCGCTCTCGCCGCTGCGCATCTAGCGAGCGAAGCACACGTTGCAACACCTTGTCGATCAGTTCGCTCGCCGCGGCTCCAGACCGTTCGGTGGCATTCACGGTTCCCAGCAAGGAGGCGGCTTCGGAGCCCTGCAGTTTGGTTGCGGCGGCCGCTAGTGGATCTCGCCCCGTTGTCACAGCCAAGTTGATGGCACCCGCCAGCGGTTTGAAAGCCGGTTCGCGAACCTGTTCGGCGGCGCTTAGTGCAGCGGCATTGGTTGGCTGGCCGCTCGCCACTAGTAGGCGAATGCGGCGCATCCAAAGCAACACGGCTGCGTCTCGCCTTCTAACATAACGCTGGGCAACTACGAAACGCATTACACGCGGCAACAGCTTTGGAATCACAACGACAATCAGCAACAACCAGGCGGTGACCTCGGCAATGGTCTGAGCGCTTGCTACCGCAGTTTGGGCGCTAGCCCCGCCGGTGCCCGTTGCAAAGACTGTCCGCTGTTGCCAGACATAGATAGCCGTACAGATGGCTGTCAGCAATGTGGCGAAAGCGGTGATAGTGCCGATCAGACTCGGCCCTAAACCGAGCGAAGCCAGCTCACTGGGTCCGACTTGACTTGGCCGGGCCTGAGCCTGGGGACCCCGAGCCTGGGGATAGTGCTGGTTTGCGCTACTGGATCGGTAGGCACTGCTGGTGCCACCCGCACCGGTTAGCACTAGTCGCAGCGCCACTACCCCACCGGCTACAGCGGCCAACCAAACCACGTAAATGCCGGAACCTGAGCTGGCTGCATTGCTAGCTGAACTGCCAAACATGGCACCGAACAAACTGTCAAACATGACACCAAGCGTGTTTTCGATCACTACAGCACCTCCCACGCTCCGCTGAGCAGCTTCCATCCAAACAAAGCCACTCCCAGCGCCATTGCCAAGGAGATGGTTGGTCCGTCGCTACTTAGAAACCAGTTCCAGGTGTCGGGGTTTATGCGAGCCGAACCCACGACTACTCCCGCAGCCAGCAATACCGCCGCCGCCGTTTGAGTGAGCGAAGACGCAACTTGTGAGTGGAAATGACGTGCGGTGTCAGCGTCTTGCGTTGCTTCAGACTCAAGCACACTCAGCACCGAAACCCATTTGCCACCGCCCTCCGCAGCACTAACGATGACCTCCGCTAGCCAAGTAGCAGCCGCTGTGTTGGCGCGTTGGGCAAAGCGTTGAGCGGCAAGCTCAATCCCGTCGGTGCGACACTCTTGCGCCAGAGTTCTGGCTGACTCCCCGACTGCGCCGTCCATCAACGGTGCGGCTCGCGTGATGGCCTCGTTGACCGTGCGAGAAACGGTGGCCTGGTTTGCCAACACGGAGATGAACCGCGCGGTGGCCTCCGCTTCGATGACCTTTCGGCGGCTCACCGGAACCGTTGCAAAACACATGGCACTAACAGCAACGACAATGGCGCTGGACAGCGCTAGTGCCGGCGATGATGTCAACACGACAGTGATCATGGCAACGACGGCTGCTAGCAGGTAGGGCCAGATAGGTGCGCGTGTGCTCGGTTTCATGATTACGCACTCACGGTGGCCACTGCGGGAGGGTCTGCCGACAGGGCTTGCTCGCTAGCGACATAGAGCTGTCGCAGGCGTCCTTCGGGTTCACCGACTTGCACCGCCCAGCGCTCACCAGGTTGCAGTTTCCACAGGCATTTGGTCTTAATCACGCCCGACTGTTCGTCTATGCCGGTTAGCTGCGTTACGTCGGCTACCACTCTCTGACCGGCTTCGTTTCGACCCATCCACACGCATAGATCCACGGCCGCAGCTATCTGACGTTGGGCGTAATCCGGCTCGGCACCTTCGGCACAGGCGTAAGCGACAAGCTTTTCTAGGACGCCTTTGCCTGGTTGAGAGTGCAGCGTCACCAAACAACCGCTGATCCCTGATGACATCGCGTCAAGCAGCGCCGCGCAGCCGTCACCGCGGATCTCTCCCACCACCAGTTTGTCCGCGTTGGAACGCTTGGCGTCTCGAATGTGATCGGCCATCGAGTGGTGTCCGTGGCCGTCTTGATTGGGGTCGCGAGTCAGCCGCTCATAGGCGTTGGGATGAATGCCGTAATCGTTTAGACGCAGTTCGGGCGTGTCTTCGATGGTGTCGATGCGTTCGTGATCGGGCACCGCCGCCAGCAACGCTTGACACAAGGTGGTCTTGCCGCCGCCCATGGCCGCTGCCACCACGATGTTGGCGCGCTCGGTGCCAGTGACAGCCTCAAGCAACAATCGTTCGAGATGCTCACATGCCACGCCAAGATCTCGCAGTCGCATCCGTCCGGCCAGATTTGAGCGCAGCACCACGTTTGGCGGGCTGGTGACAAATGCCTCAGCGTGGAGTCGCCAGCTAGTGCCGACCCGGATGTCAAGGCGAGGATCGAGTTCATCAAATCTCTGAGGGCGATCGCCTGAGTAGGCGGCTAAGAACCGGACGGCGTCAATGAGCTCAGCGTCGCTAGCGAACGGTGAGTCTTGTATCTCGCGTTCACCGCCAGAGTGCTGCACCATCATTGATTGGCCGCCGCGTATTTGAAACTCTTCGACGTTCTTTGCATCGAGCAGGTCTGTGAGAGCGTCAACCGCGGCGGTGGCAGCGCTACGTAGATGAATGGCGCGGTCGCTGTGTTCGAGACGTTGCGGTTCACAAGCCTGGCTGGCGAGCGCACGTCCGAGCCGCCGTAATGTCCAAGTGCTGCGACGAGGGCGATCGCTTCTTATTCGGACGGTGCAAGCGAGAGGCTTGGTGGGGTCAGGTTTGTTGCCAGATGTGTGCTCGGGTGCGTGGTCAAGTGTGTGCCCGGATGTGTGGTCTGTGCCAGGTGAATAAGCGGAGCTGGCTGATTCCAACAAAACCATGGTTAGCGGAATGCCCGTTAGCGAGGTAGCCGTTGGTGGAGTAATAGTTGGAGTAACCGCTGAAGTGCTCGGTGGAGTAGTTGCTGGAGTAACCGTTGGTGGAGTAATAGCTGGAGTAGTAGCAACAACGCTGCTCACATGAACTTGAGCAGCGGCTGCAGCCTCACAAGCGCTGTGAACCTCGGCGTCGGCATCGCTCTCAAGCACTGCCACGATCGCTGAGCTGGCGTGCTCGTGCAGCTTGGAGTCAGTCAGGGAACTGACAACGGTGACTCCGCCCGATTCAGATTCCACACCACGGATCAACGACTGAACGATCCATAAACGATCGTTAGCTGGCAAGGTCATGTCGGTAACTATCAAAAGCATTAGCTACTTCCCTTGCGATTCGGGATCGCTTGAGCTGCTTGAACTTGATGAGCTTGCTGGGCTTGATGGACTTGCTGGACTGCTTGAATTAACTGGCGCAACACGGTCACCGTCACAGGCGGGCCAACCCTGCGTTGGTGATTTCCACAACACCAACGACTGAAGCCGAGCCACTTCCGAAAGCTCCACAGCCAACGAATGGTCGACTGCGAATGTCACAGTTGAATCGCCGACACCCGCCAATTGCAGAACATGCAAGGCGCAGCCGCCTTGTTTGGTCGCAACGACCGCCCAGTCACCTACGGCCGGTGGTGTTGGCCACCAAGGCTCATAGTTCGCACCGAAATTCATAAAGGTGGTTTCGCCACTGCCCTCTCCGGCTCCATCAGCAACGTCATTGTCGGAGAGTTGCGTGGCTGCCACGTACACGCCCGGGGGAATATCCACCGCGGCGATCCGCCCCACTAGCTCCGCCGGTTCAAGGAAACGAGAAGCGATCTCGGTCGGTAGCTGTGCCAAGTGGAATCCGGCTGGTTCGGTGCCAGCAAACCAGTATTCGCTGGTGACTACCACCGCTGTTTGCGGAGCGGCGCCCTGTGGTCTGCCCCAGAGCCACAGGGTCGAAACGACAGCACCGACAACAGCTAGCGCTAGCAGCAGGCGCCATGGTTCAATGCGAGAGCCGAACTTGCGAATGGGCTTGTGTGAGTTCATCAGGCAGCTATCCCAACTACCCCAGCTGTCCTAACAGTCTCAGCAGTTGCGGTGAAACCGATCGTGCCGGTGATGTAGGAGCTCAGCCGGTTAATCAACTCGAACCCTGACCGCAGCGTCGTATCGTGCCGTGTCCGGTGCTGTTTGCCGTCTTGTTCGGCTTTGAACGAGACCTGGATCAGCCACTCGAAAGCTGCCGGGCGCAGCATTTGCCAACCACAGTCTTCGGCTGGCGTACTGACCGCAGCGGCGATATCGCAGGAGACTGTTCCAGAGCTAATAGCTGAGCGATGCCAGTTACGGACGATCGCTTGATCGCTCGGATCTAACGCTTCCCATTGCCGAACCAGATGAGGCGCTCGACCCGGCATGTCCATCTGTCTTCGATCCGCTGGCCTCCATGGCACCAACTCACGCCAGGTGACATGCACGCTCTCGGCTCGCCAGAGACAGCCAGCGTCGTCGGTGAAATTAAGCAGGCTTTGGTTTGGGACGCTCAACCAGCCTTCACCTGGGGCAACAATTAGGTGTTCGCCACCGCCTGGTAGGTGTCGTTGGGGGCTGGTTATTGCGTCTGCGGTTCGCAGCGGACTTGCGAAACCCACTGCGGCAGCCGAGAGATCGTTTGCTGAGGGTGCCGTGCAGTTGGGGGCGGGACTATCGGGGTTATCGGGACTGTCAGGGCTATCGGGCAGGTTGCCTGGAACCGTGGTGGGGGTGATAACAGGAATAGTTGGAACTGTGGGAACCCTGGTGGGGATAGTCGTGGTGGTAACGGGAACAGTCGGCACGGTGCTTTGGTCAGCGCAGGCGTAGTCCGATGATTGCAAGATCCGTTCGCGCACATAAATAGGCAGCGAGTCAAACCCATCGCACACAAATACGCAGACCCGGTAAGACTCTGAGCCGCGCGAAGAGATCTGCTCCCTGATTTCTGTACTCGCCAGCTCAGAAATTGCCGGGCAGAAGGTACGCACCGACACCTCGTCGCAGTCGCCAGGTGTTGCGCATTTGACCAGCGAGTCGGATCCAGTAACGCAACTGCCGCCATGATTTGCGGTGAACGTGGTGCCGTCAAGGCCGACGCAGATGTCTTGGTCTTGCTCCCATTCTCGCTCAGGCAAAGAGTCGCACCTCACATACGACAAAAGTCCGTTGTCGCAACGAGTAAGACCCAGCTCGGTGAGTTCGGCGTCGCCCAAGGAGGCCAACCGGACACCTAGCGCTTCTGTGAGCGCTTTATCGGTACTCGTTTCGGTTTCTGTGTTAACCGTGTCTGCCTGGGATGTTTCGGAGCTGCTTGGTTCGCACTCGTGCAGCTGGCCGCCGCCGCTGCTTACAGCGACTAGTTGTGTGCCATCCGGACAGCTCAACAACGGTTCGGCGGAAGGCTCTCCTAATGTGGTGCGTTCACACCGGCTGCCGTTTTGAGTCCAACCCGACGAGCACCCAGCTAGCTGGGCTGGGATGGTGCTCCAGGTGGTGCGTGTTTCGTAGGTGGGTTGGTATGCGTAATGCGGCGTGGTGACCGTGTTCCAATAGCCCGTAGGTACATATTCATAGATCGGCACGGTCGTGTAGTAGCCGGGAGTGGTGGAGGTGGTTGTGGTGATCCAGCGGTATGCCAGCACCACCACATACCAACATTGCTGACCGGCGAACGGGTCGTAAGAGCAACGCCGTTCTCTAGTGGTTCCGCTTGGCACTTGGATGGGCGGGACCAACGGCTCGATCGTGGTTCTGGGCGGCACCCACACCCGCTCATCTCGAACATGCATTCGGCGTGAGCCGGTACTAACCCAAACGTCTTCGTAGGTATTGTGCGTGAAGACGCGCTCGGTACCCGTTTGAACGACGGTGCTGTAAGACCTTTGACAGACATGGCCGCCGTACTCACCAGGAACCTTTGCCCAGCCTGTTCGACAGATCGCGATGCGCGACTGCGTGGTGGTTTGCTGTGTCTTGCAGCGACCCGAGGAAGCGTCAAAAGACATCGCAGCAGGGCAGCTGGCAAAAGGGCGTGAAACCGATCCGAAGCGGGTGGTAAAGCTCTCTTGGAAGCTTTCTTGGAAACCGCCGGGAAAGCGAAAACTGGTGAGCACCAAGATGATTGCGATCGCAACGGCTAGACGGGTCATGTGAACACGGCTTTGTTTGCCCCAATGTTCGCCTCAATGCTTGCCTCAGTGCTTGTCCTAAGGCTTGCGCCAGCGTTTGGCTGCTCAACGGGCGGCCACCAGTAGCGATCAAGAGCGGGTGGTGCTTGCGCTGATGGACACGGGTAATGCGGCGGAGACTGATACGTGGTTGTCTTACCGGGCAAGTCCTTGTTGAGCAGCCATGGCGGCCAGGGGCGCTTTACGCGTAACTCGTTGAGGTGCGGTCCGTTAGTGAGTGGCGCGCTTGAAGACTCGGGACTATTAACAAGTTCGAGACCAGGAACGGCACAACCCAGCTCCTCTTCGATGGTTCGAAACGGCGACAGATACATCCGCGCAAACCAGCTGTCCTCGGGCTTCCAAACCGTGCCTGCCAACTCGGTGGTGCGTTCGGGCGAATTTGTGGCGCCATCTTGGAATGCCTGCAACTCAGCTTCACTGCAAAGTGAGCCAGGCACTTGCTCTAACAGACCCTCCAGCATCTGCCCGCGCGCAATGCTTGCCTCACAAATCAATCGCTTGGACCAGCCAAGGTCGCGGTGCGAGCGCCACACCTGTTCGTCAGAGATGGCGACCCACTCGTGCACAGGAATCCAGGTCAGATTCAACCCTGACGCCCAGACGTGCGGTTGAGTTCGGTCGATTTGTGAGTCGCTTTCTGTGGCTTTCTCGCGTCCCCATGCCAACGCTTTGGCAAACGCTCCTTGCAGCTTGGATTCGTCGCAATCACCAACGAACTCCGCTCGGGCGCTAACGCGAAACCCGTCAATCGTCCAGCGCAACCACTGCGCCTCGACGCGCTCTGGTCGTGTGGCGAACTGCTCTAGACGATCACCGGTGGCCGCGTCGGTTAGATATATCTCATCGGCTCGATGGCAGAGCAGCACCTGCGCCCGGCCAGTGACACTTAACTCGGTCACATAGGCACGCTCAAGTGGCGGGCTGGTGAACGACAAGCGCAGACCGTGTGACCACAGCGTTTCGAGTCTCGCTAGCCGCTCTGAGTCGGTGTTGTCACCAATCGAGAGTGCAACCAGATCTTGGCAGGCCTCCCATAAAGATTGCGGGCCGGTGGTTTGGACGGAGTGCCACACGTTTGCGTCCGCCAGTGCCGCGGCACCAGCTTGTTGCATCAATAACCGGCGAGCGGGATTACTCCAGTCGCCGGGAAAGAAACCGCTGTCGGTGAGTGAGTGTCCGCTGCTGGCTAGCTCGGTCGGCTCGCCGGGGCTGTAAGCCAGTAGCCGTGCGTATTGGGAGTTGGTGGCATCCCAGCTAGGCACGGCCAGAGCAGAGGGTGATTTCATACCAGTAACAAACTGGGTGTATTCGCCTGAGTTGTTGTTGGCAGCGTTGTTGGCAACAGGGATACGTTGCGCCAGTTCTTGGGCTCGTTCGATTTTCTGCGGATCTCCGTCACGCAGTAGATAGGTGGTTAGGTCTCGTGCTGCGGCGGAGGCTGGGTGCGGTGAGCAAAGTCGTACCTGTTCCCAGCCGGTGCGACGATTGTCGCTTAGGTGAAACTTGGTCTGCAGCCCGGTGGGATCAATCACTCGCTCCCAGGAGTGGCCTATCTCTTCTGTCTTTTGTGCCAGGCGCTCTCCGTTTGCCAGACGGTCGGCAGCTGCGGGCGTGTAGGGCGGCATGGCCTGACGCCAAAGTGATTCCACGGCCGTGAAGTAGTCGGCACCCAGGTTGAGCGAATCTTCCCAGAACGGACGGACGCCTGATACCCGCTCGTAAGACTGGTGCTCGTAAGGCTCGTGCTCAAAATCCGTCCATGGCATCCAGGTGCGACCGCCCGGCAGAGGTACGAGTTGAGGCGCTGAGTTGAGGTGTAAATCGACTACGGCAACAGATGCGCCAGATGCAATAACTGCAACAGCTGAGTCAACTGGGGTGAAGCGAAGACGAGGTGGGGCCGCTGTGGACGCCAGCAGACCGGCTGGCTCTGCTACTTGGGTTATCTGGACTGGCTGGTTTTGTTGGTCTGGCTGAATAGCTGGACTGACAAGCAGTGGCTCTGTTGGATCGAAATCAAAATCGTTGTCGTTGAGCAGCAGAGCCGCAAAAGCGGCTGCTGAAAGCGTTGCGCTGATGGCGGCAACAATCGCTAGTAATGCCCAGCGTCTCTTCGGGCTGTGCCCGGTGCGCTCTGGGTTGCTCGAAACAGGGCTGTTGGCGCTGTTGGCTTCACGCTTGTCGGAATGAACCACGAACTCTCCTTGCCGGGCCGCACCCATCTGGGCCTGTCGCAACCATCTGGTTGCCTTACCGGCAGCGACCTAACTGAGTCGTGGTAGCGCTTAGCGCTGCTGCGTTCGCAGTTCTACATCAAGTTTTTAAAAAGTTCGCTGGGAATTAATCGCGATTATTCGCAACAGCTTTATTAGCAGCTAGATGCTGCTAGCTACCGCAAGCTGCGGTCAGGAGTTTTCGCTCTGCGCCGCAGCGGTCGCCAGCACACCGTTCACGAAGGCGGCGCTGCGTTTAGTTGAGCCGTAGCACTCAGCCAATGCAGTTGCTTCGCTCAGCACCACCGACGCCGGCTCTTGCGCTTGCGTCAGCTCGAAGATGCCCAACCGCAAGATCCAGCGCTCGCAGCTTGCCAGTCGCTCAAGCGGCCAACCATCCATCAGCAATTCACACAAGCGTTTGTCTAGTTCCGTCAGATTGTTGCTTACGCCTTCAACCAAGGTCAGCGCATGCGGGTCAATTTTTACCGGGAGGCTGTCGATGACCTCGGCTGAGCTGCACCCTTTCATCTCCGCTTCGTAAAGCAGTTCCATTGCCCGTTCACGTGCCTCGTGTCGGCGGTCGGAGCCGGCTGGAGCGAAAGGATCACTCAAGCGCGCATTCACGTCTTCGCTCGCTCTATGTATCCACCGTTGCGGGTGTCGACTTTGATGCGGTCGCCGACCTCAATAAACAGCGGCACCTGCACCACCAAATTGGTCTCCAACTTCGCAGGCTTCTGTGCGCCAGACACGCGATCACCCTGCAAGCCCGGATCGGTTTCAGCCACCGCCAGCACCACAGACGCGGGCAGGTCCACACCCAGCACCTCGTCATCCCAGATCTGTAGCACGGCTTGGCTGCCTTCCACCATGAACCCAACCGATCGTCCGAGCGTGTCCTTATCAACATGGCGTTGCTCGTAGGTCTCGTTGTCCATAAACACAAAGCTGGTGCCGTCGGCATACAGGTATTGCATATCGCGCTTGTCGATAATGGCTTGCTCAAGTTTTTCGCCGGCCCGAAAGGTGCGATCAATCACGGCGCCGGTGCGCACGTTGCGCAAGGTTGTACGAACGAAGGCTGGCCCCTTGCCCGGCTTTACGTGTTGAAACTCACTGATCTGAAACAGGTTGCCGTTGATGAGAACACTTATGCCGTTACGAAAGTCTGCGGTAGAGATAGCCATGGTCGTCCCATTCTGGCGGTTTAGAGACCCGGATCCTTTGGTGATGCGTCGGTTGTGATCGCGGCTGCGGCGGCGACTGCTTCGACCGCTTTGACTGCTTCGTCAATGGCCGCGGGATAGCCAGCTGCGCCCAGTCCCGAGACAACCTTTGTCGCGAGCGGTTCGATCACCGAAAAGTGCCGCCACTTCTCGCGCTTGCGTGGGTCAGAAATATGCAACTCAATTATCGGGGCGTCGAAAGCCTCCAGCGCATCGTGCAACGCCCAGGAGTAGTGAGTGAAGGCAGCCGCGTTGATGATCACTGCATCCACTCTTGCGATGGCGTTTTGAATGGCGTCTACCAGGTCGCCTTCGTGGTTGCTTTGCAGATGCTCTAGCTCATAGCCGTGCGAATCTGCTTGACGACGCGCGGCTTGGACGTGATCGTTAAGGGTCTGCGTGCCGTAGATCTCGGGCTTACGAGTTCCCAACAGATTCAGATTCGGACCTGACAACAGCAGTAATACTGGGTGTGCCACGTTTACAGGGTGCCCGAACTAGCTATCAGCCGCTAGCTCTGCCAGCGTTTCACGCAGAACTTCTTCGGCCACTTCCGACACCACCTCTAGACCGTCGGGGCCGTCCAGCACGAAGGTAAACCCGTTGGTGGCCTTTTTGTCGTGCCGAAATAGCGCTACCAGCTCATCGTGGTTGGCATCGCCGGGAAGGTGATGGCTTAGCTCATAACCCGCTAACACGCGGTGGTGCCTGTCGACGGTGGCATCGTCTATGCGGCCCAAGCGCCGAGCCAGCAGAGCAGCGAAATGTAACCCCACTGCCACCGCCTCCCCGTGACGCAGGTCAAATTTGCCGTTGATCTCCAGGGCGTGCGCCAGCGTGTGACCGTAATTAAGCAAGGCTCGCGCACCCGAATCTGTTTCATCTGCGGCTACTGCGGCGGCTTTGATGCGAACGCACTGCGCGACCTTTTCCTCAATTGGTAGTTCGTCTAGTTTTTCGCCGCCCAAGAAGTGATACTTCGCTAGCTCACCCAGCCCGGATTTCTTTTCGCGCGGCGGCAGTGATTCCAGCGCTTCGGTGTCGCACAGGACCGCCTTGGGTTGCCAAAAAGTGCCGACCAGGTTTTTGCCTTGCTCTAGGTTGACGCCTGTCTTGCCTCCTATGGCTGCGTCAATCTGCGCTAACAAGGTGGTGGCAACGTGGACCACTGCGACGCCTCGGTGGTAGACCGAAGCGGCAAAACCCGCCACGTCGGTTACGACTCCGCCACCGAAGCCGATAACAACGTCGCTGCGGGTTAAACCAAACTCCGCGAAACGGCTGCAGAGGTCTTCGATGGTGGACAGCTGCTTGGCTTGCTCGCCGTCGGCGATGTCTACCGTTAGGCACTCAAGGCCGGTTTCGATCTCACCTAGTGCTGCGGTTATTGGCTGTTGGGTAACTATTACCGCTCGTTGCGGAGCGGTGCCCAACACGGTGTCAAGTGCAGCGGGCAACTCGTGTCTTACGCCATGACCTATCAGCACCGGATAACTGCGCTCGGCTAGCGGAACATCAACCGTGATCAGGTCATTCACCGCTATTCACCCTAAGTGCCATCCACCCAAAGAGAGAGTAGCTAACTCGTTGTTGAACAGGATTACAGCGATCGCTCCGGCAGTCAGATACGGGCCTAAGGCGAACTTGATGCGTAGATCACGTCGCACAATGGCGATAGTCGCGCCAGCTAGTGCTGCGCCGGCAAGACCGAACACCAGTCCTGTCAACACCAGAGAGGGTTGGAAATAGCCCAAGTGCAAGCCGATGTATCCGGCTAAGCGCACGTCGCCGTAGCCGATGCCTTTGCGGGTGAATAGCCATGCCAAATGCATAAGCCCCCAGCCGACCAACCAGCCCAGTCCGCAGTCAAGTAGCTGGAGCGCAGCGTTTGTAAGCGACGAATTTTCAAATACGGCAGCAACCGTTAGTAAGATCGCTGCGACCGCTAACGCCGGATAGAGCACCCGATTTGGCAGCAGCCGCTCACGCGCGTCGATTACTGCTAGCAAGGCAGTTATCCAGCCGAACACCCACAGCGGTATCAGCGCAAAGCGCCAGCCGACCATTGCTGTTAGCGCAACAGTGATCGCGGCTGCCAAAACAACAGTGACCACCCGGTGAGCTAACCGCGGCGCGGTTAGTCGTGCGGTATGCCTGCCGCCTCGGCCATTACCCAAAATGGGGCCTCTTGGTTTGTCCAGATCTCAAACTGCTCAATTGCTTGATAGACCAGCATTGCTACCCCATTTTGCGCCGCCACGCCACGAGATTTTGCTTGCGTCAGCAACGGAGTTTGTGAAGGGTTGTAGATCAAATCAACCAGACGCTGAGAGTCGTTTAACAGGTCGACATCTAGCGGGAGCGGGTCGTCTTCTGACATGCCTAAGGGAGTTGCGTTGACCAACAACGCCGCTTGCGCTATGGCGTCAGCGACAGAATCCGCCGCTGAACAGCTGCCAGTGCTGGCGGCGGCACCGCCTTTGGCTGCAGTTCCGCGCTTGCTCGCAAACTCCGTCACCATGGCCGCCACACTCTGCGCTTTTTCTTGGCTGCGATTGACCACTGCCACCTCAGCACCTTTCAAACAAAGCGCTAGCGCGGCGGCGCGGCCGGCTCCTCCGGCACCAACCACTGTCGTTTGAAGTCCGGCCAGATTCTTTGAATCATCGCCGTCCAACAAAGACATGACCAGCCCGTGACCATCGGTGTTATGGCCAATCAATTTGTCGCCTTCGCGGCTGATGCAGTTGACCGCTCCGAGAACCGCTGCAACATCGCTGAGCTCATCGCAAGCCTCAAACGCTGCCTGCTTGTGCGGCATGGTCACCGACATACCTGCGATGTTCAACGCTCGCATGACTTCGATGGCTTCTTTGCCTTTGTCTTGCGCCACATCCCACGCCACGTAGACACAATCCAGGTGATGGTGCTTGAAAGCTGCGTTGTACATCGCCGGACTGAGGGAGTGCGTAATGGGGGTTCCGATAACCCCATAAACCCGGGTTTTGCCAATGGGCCAGTTCATCCGCAGAACCCCAACTCAATGCAGATCGCGCGATCTTGCAAGAACTGCTCGTATTCCACGGAGAATGACAAAGTCCCATCCTCGGCTGTCTTGACTACGAACAACCAGTCGCCTGGCTCAGGATTAAGCGCGGCGGCGAGCGACTGACGACTGGGCGAGTTGATCGGTGTTGGCGGCAATCCTAAATTCAAGCGCGTGTTATACGGAGAGTCGATTGAAAGTGCGAGGGCGTCAACGTCTGCACCGCCCACCAGATAGCGCACCGTTGCGTCCATTCCCAAGGTCATCCCGGTAGCCAAACGGTTGTAGATGACTTGAGCCAACTTCGGGCGGTCTTCGGGGCGAGAGGCCTCGCCCTCCACGATGCTTGCCACTATCAACGCCTCGTACGGCGTAAGCCCCACCTGGGCGAAAGAGTCGGTGTAGTTCAGTCCGGTCAACACGAAATCCATCTGGCTAGCCATCGTGGCTATCAGCTGATCGACGGTGGTAGTTGCCGTCAAAAAGTATGTGTCGCCAAACAGAAATCCTTCCGACTGGTTTAGCGCTCGTGCAGCAATATCGGTCGGCGGTAACGCAATGGTTGACAATGCTGGTGTTATATCCAAAACGTCTAAGAAGTCGGCTCCGCTGAATCGTAAGTTTTCTTGAATGCCAATCAACGCAGCCATTTGATCGACGGTCAGACCCTCGGGGATAGTCAAGACGAACTGGTCGGCCTGCTCTACCTGCACTGGCCCGCCTCGCAAAACTTCCAGTGCTTCCCAGACCGATGAGTTCTGTTGGAAAACGTAATCGCCTGCTTGGAATGTTGGACCTCCTCGCAGCCGCACGTACCACTCATAGGCGGTGGCGTCTGGAATGACTCCGTTGTCCGCCAGCAACTCGGAAACCGCTGCCGAGCTAGAACCAGGCGGTAGCCCCACGATCACTTCGCCGGTTGGATCACCGGACGGATCTAGCTTTTGCCGCAACCAGTCGACCGTTCGCACTCCAGCGATCAGCGCTATGCCCAGCATCAACACCAGCACCAACACAGCTCCTTTTGTGCCAGGGCCGCTGGATGAGCGGACAACTTCGTAGTCCAGTCCTTCGTAGCCATCCAACAGCTCCTCGGTGCTATCGCCTTGCGTGTTTTGTTGAACTTTGCGGCGTTTGCCGGTTCGCAAGCGTGTAAGGCCGCGTTTGCCTGTTGAAGGGGCACTTTTTGGAGAGGCAATGAGAGTTGCCTGGCCAGGTGAGGCTTGGCCAGATGGGGCCTGGCCGGCTCTGTCTGGCTGAGCGAGCTTTGTAGCTAGTCCTGGTGTTTCCTTGGCGCCTTTCTCTCTATCTTCCCTGTCGGGACTGTCGGGGCTGCCATGCACAAGCGTGTTAAGGGCGCGTCTCCAACCGGGTTTGGGCGCGTTCATTGGCTGTCTAGCCAAGCTTGCAGAAACACCGCGGCCGCCACCTTGTCGACTATCTGGCGGCGCTTTGGTGCATTCAGCTTTTGCTTGCGTAACGATCGCTCAGCTTCGGTCGTGGAAAACCTTTCATCGTGGAGAACGACCTTCACGCTAGAAAAGCTTGCCGCATTGGGACGCCCATCTGTTGGCACCGGCCCTGCTAACTCATGCAGAGCTGCTGCTATCGAATCGGCTTCTTGGCGAGCTTGCTCGCAGGCTGGGTTTTCACTGCCGTCTAGCGACAACGGCAAACCCACTACCACCACCTCTGCGTCTACCGAACGCACCAGTTCAGCGATTTTGCGGTGGTCGTCGTGTTTGGTCTTGGAGCGCTGCAGCACCTCATACGGAGTGGCAATCAAGCCGCCTGAATCGCTTAACGCAATGCCAATTCTCACGGTGCCTAGATCAACACCGACACAACGCATTAGCTGCTTCGTTGCCTGACTAATTGCCTGATTGGCACTGCTGATTAGCCCGGCTAGGCGGGGCTGGTTGCTAAGCCAGCCGCGTGGCGAGCTTGTTGCAAGGCCTCCGCTATGCCGTCTGAGTTTTTACCACCTGCCACTATGACATGCGGGTTGCCTTTGCGTGCGAAGCCGCCTTGCACACTCTTCGCGGCGTCCTCCAACAGATCGGCCGCTGTGAGCTGACCAGCCGGATCTACCGCCGCTACCAGCGCGACACCACCAGTCGAAGGCGCTGACGCCAGCACCGCGGCTTGAATGCCATCGCTATCGCGCACGCTCACGGCCAGGTCTCGTAGGGCGTCGCGCTCAAGATCGCCCATGTCGGCCACCACCACACCTTCTTCGGCACGCGCAACCAGTTCGGCTACTGCGTTGGGTGATGCACCTGGCTGAAGGGAGCGAATTTCACGACGTAGCTGTTTGGTTTCATCTAAGCGCTGGCTAAGTGCGTCGACCACATCGTTGACGGGACACCTAAGTAGCTCCGCTAGTTGGCCAAGAATGCTTTCGGTGGCTTGCAAACGCTGCACCGTTGCGGTGCCGGTGATGGCTTCGATGCGCCGGAGGTTCGATCCGATGCTTGAGTCGGCCACTATTCGCAGATGCCCTATATCGCCCAGTGCGGCTACATGCGTGCCACCGCATAGCTCAATCGAATTTGGTCCCGCCTCTAGCACTCGCACGATATCGCCGTATTTGTCGCCAAAAAAGGCGATCGCGCCAAGCTGCTGAGCGTGCGACATAGTTGTTTCAAAGTGATGGCAACGGCCGTTCGCGATGATCTCCGCGTTGGCTAGGTCTTCGATTTCGCGCAATTGGTCAGCCGTTGGCGCTTCGTAGTGGCTGTAGTCAAAACGCAAACGGTCGGGCGCTACCAGTGAGCCAGCTTGTTTGACGTGATCGCCTAACACTTCACGTAGAGCCCAATGCAAGATGTGCGTGCCGGTGTGGTTGCGGCGGATAGCGTTTCGACGCTCAGCATTAATCTCGACTCGCGCAACGGCTCCGACACTGGGCAGTTGATCAGAGCCGACGCCATCTGGTACGCGACAGACGTGGCGGTGCAGCCCTACCAGTGCGTAGGTGCAGTCGAGTACCTCGAGGATTATTGGGGGCCCTGTGCTTGCAGATCCTGTGCTTGTAGATACTGGGCTTGCAGATGTTGGGCTAGCCACGGTAATGGTGCCGATGTCGCCGATTTGGCCACCGCTCTCGGCGTAGAACGGAGTCTTGTTTAAAAAAACCTCAACCTGGTTGTCGGCTTCTAGTTGCATCACGGCGATCACGTGAGCGTCATCGACCGCAGTGGCGTCACGCACGAAATCAGTCAACCCAAATTGCTCTACAAGCTCGCGATAACGCTGATCGGCAAATGTCGGTGCGTCGTTACGCACCACCGCACGCGCCCGCTCACGTTGCTGGTTCATGGCTTGCTCATAGCCCTCGTCGTCCAGCACTAGCCCTCGCTCGGTTAGCACCTCGCGCGTTAGCTCCACCGGAAACCCAAACGTGTCGTGCAGCTGAAACGCAATCTCTCCGCTGAGAGGTTCACCCTTGCCTAAAGCGCTTACCGCATTGTCCAAGATGGTCGAGCCGTTTACTAGTGCTGAGCGAAAGCGTTCTTCTTCACGCGCAACCACATCGCTGATGAACTGTCGGTTTTCGATCAGGTCGGGATAGGCATCACCCATCACGCCGATCACCGTGTCCGTTAGTCGAGGCATCATCGTTTCGGAAACGCCCAGCACCCAGGCGTGGCGTACGGCGCGGCGGATGATGCGCCGCAGCACATAGCCGCGCTCTTCGTTAGACGGAAACACGCCGTCGTTGATGAGCATGGTTGCGGCGCGGGCGTGATCGGCCAGGATTCGCAGTGAAACATCGGTTTCTGAGTCTTGCCCGTAGGTGGTTCCCGTAATGGCTTGAGCTTGCGCTAAGAGCGGCTCAAACAGATCGGTGTCCCACACGGTTGACACGCCTTGTTTGATAGCGAGTAGACGCTCCAGACCGGCACCGGTGTCAATACCTGGAGCTGCGAGCTCGTTCAGCGTGCCGGTGCCATCGTTTGCGAACTGGATAAACACGAGATTCCAGAGCTCTACGTAGCGATCTTCTCCCCCGCCTGCTGGCCCGCCCTCAGGGCCGAACTCGGGGCCTAGGTCGTAATAGATCTCGCTGCACGGGCCGCAAGGGCCTTTGTCGCCGGCTGCCCACCAGTTGTCCTCGCCCATGCGTTGGATGCGTTCTGGGGGTATGCCTATTTCGGTACGCCAGATTTCGGCTGCCTCGTCGTCTTCGAGATGCACGGTTGCCCAGAGCGATTCGGCTGGCAGCTCTAATACTTCGGTCACAAATTCCCAGGCAAAGGCGATGGCTTCGGACTTGAAGTAGTCACCGAAACTGAAGTTGCCCATCATTTCGAAAAAGGTGAAGTGGCGGTTGGTGCGTCCTATGTCGTCAAGGTCGTTGTGTTTACCGCCCGCGCGGACACATTTTTGGATGGTGGTTAGTCGCTTGTGTGGCGGGGTTTCTTCGCCCAGGAAATAGGGCATGAACGGCACCATGCCAGCAACGGTGAATAGCAGCGAGGGCTCGTGCGGGATCAGGCTGGCCGAGGGGCGAACCTGGTGATCACGTTCAGCAAAAAATGTTGAAAACGCCTTGCGCAAGTCTGCTGCCTGCATCGCACTGAGGGTAGCGGCGTGCCTGGTGCTGCCTGCTTGAGTAGTTAGTGCTACTGCCTGACTGGTGATGCCTGCCTGTACTGCGTGGCTGGTTAGAGCTAATGCCTGACTTGATGTGCTGCGTGCGTGACCAGTACTAGTGCCTGACTGGGTAGATCCAGCCATTGGCACTAGTACTAACCACACACGCTCAGATTGACCACACACGTCAAACTGACTCCGCTCAAACCGATCACCCGTGTTCAGATTGACTTCACGCAGACTGGCCACCCACGCTCAAACTGACTTAACACAGACTGACCACACATACTCAAACTGACCACCGACGCTCAGACTGACTTAACACAGACTGACCACACATACTCAAACTGACCACCGACGCTCAGACTGAGCTAACTCAGATTGACTTCACTCAGATTGATCAGACAGCATCAGGCACTGGTTGGAGGGCTGAAGTCAGACAGCACCAGGCACTGGTTTAGATGGGGGGAGTTGAAATCAGCCGGCGGTTGGTGCTGGTACTAGGCAGCTCTGTTTGCTCGGAGGCGCTGCTCGGCGTCTTTGATCTTGTTGCGACCGTCAGCCCATGCGCCGCTCAGATCTCGTCGAATGTCGCGCAACGTTCTAACCACCGTGGTGGTACCGCGTACCGCGGCGTATTGGTTTTGGAGGGAATGAAGCTTGTCGCGCAGATACACGAACGTGACAAACCCAACGATGAATCCCAACAAAAACCAACGCAGTCTCTTAAGCATTTGCTATTACCTCAACTATTTCTCTTCAGGCTTCTCTACTACTTATCTTCGGGCTTCTCTTCAGACTTTGCTTGAACTTGAGGTGCCAACCGCAAGCCAAGCTCGTCCAAGTGTCTTTCGCTCAAAGAACTGGGTGCCCCCGTCAACGGGTCGGCACCTGATTGAGTCTTTGGAAATGCGATGACCTCGCGGATGCTTTCCTCTTTGCAGAGCAGCGCCGCTAACCGGTCAATACCAACCGCAAAGCCCGCATGCGGCGGAGCGCCGTATTCAAATGCGGTCAACAAGAATCCGAACCTCTCTTGCGCTACAACTGGCTCAATGCCAAGTAGATCGAAGACTTGTTGTTGTATCTCGCCGTTTGAGATTCGCACACTGCCCGATCCCAGCTCCCAGCCGTTCAGAACGAGGTCGTAAGCCTGCGAGCGAATCTCTATGAGGTCTTCTGGCAAGGTCTCGCCTGCTCTACGGAGCCTGCTTGCTTCTGCCACCTTCGCTAGGTCCTCTTTGACCGGCATTGTGAACGGATGGTGCGCCGGCACGGGAATGCCCTGCGGGGATATTTCTTCAAACAGGGGGAAATCCACAACCCACACAAACTTGAATTCGTCTGGTAGCTGGTCAGCATCGGCAAGTTGCTGACCGAAGTGCTGTCGTAGCAATCCCAGCACATGGCAACACTGCCGCCAGTCGTCTGCCACCAGATAACACATGTCGCCCTCGGCGGCGTCAAGCTGAGTAAGTACGCCTTTGATTTCGGCTTCACTCATGAACTTGGCGACCGGTGAACTAACCGTGAGCTGAGTGTTTTCGTCGGTATTTCCAGTGTTGCTATCGGCTTGCTCCACTCGCATCCAGACCAGACCCTTGGCGCCCCATGACTTAGCCGTTTCGGTCAGCTGGTCAACCGCATTGCGACTTATGTCTGCGCCACCCGGCACCCTTATTGCCTTTATGCACGGTGTCTTAAAGGCGTTGAACTCGGTTTGTGAGAACACTTCGCTGAGGTCGACTAGCTCGATGCCGTAGCGCATGTCTGGCTTGTCTGAGCCGAATCGGTTCATTGACTCATGCCAGGTAATTGAGGTGATCTCGGCTGGATCGACTAATTCGGCTATTCCTGATGTGCCTGTTCCCGATGTATCTGCTACTTCACGGGCGGCTGCGATGACGGTGTTTGCCACCACTGCTCTCACCGCTGCTCCATCTGCAAAACTCATCTCCAGGTCTAGCTGGGAGAACTCAAACTGACGGTCGGCTCGCAGATCTTCATCACGCAAGCAACGTGCTATCTGGTAGTAGCGATCGAACCCGCCCACCATGCAGAGTTGCTTGAACAGCTGAGGGCTTTGCGGCAGCGCATAAAAATCACCCTGATGCAGTCGGCTCGGTACCACGAAATCTCGTGCCCCTTCTGGCGTTGATGCCATCAGGATGGGTGTTTCGATTTCGGTGAAGCCTTGACCGGTCATGGCCTGGCGAATGGCTGCGTTGATCCGGGCACGTCGCCGCAGGTTGGATTGCATTCGGTCGCTTCGTAAATCGAGATATCGGTGCCGGATACGCAGCGTTTCGTCAATTTCAGTGCCGGCTTCGGCCATGAAAGGCGGTGGTGTGGCGGTTGCCAGCACCTCTACCTCAACGTCGCCAACCTCTATTTCACCTGTCGCTAGCTCTGAGTTGACGGTGCCCTCCGGGCGTTCTCGTACTACCCCTGTTATAGCCAGCACAAACTCTGACCGCAGGTCATGCGCGTGGTCGACCACCACTTGCACCAGGCCGGTGTGGTCTCTCAGATCCACAAAGGCCAAGTGCTCGCCATGCTCACGTCGTCGTGCAACCCAGCCACATACGGTGACGGTGCGACCGATGTCGCCTGCTTGTAGCTCGCCGCAGTAGTCGGTGCGCATGGTGAGCTTGGTGATCTCCGCGGCATGGTTGGTTGCGGCCATATCAGTCACGGTTTCGCCTGTCTTGTATTGCTTGAGCGCTCGCCAGCTCAGCCTTAACAAACATCTCACGCAGTGTCGCTATTAGCGCATCTACTTGCACTGGCATCTCGCGCTGTTCGTCGCTTAGAGGCTCAGGGAACGGCGCTCGCAGCCAGCGCATGGTGTAAGCACCGCTGGCTAATTCGTCATCACCGATGATGATCGCAACCTGCGCTCCCGCTCGGTCAGCGGAGCGCATCTGCGCTCGCATTGAGCGTCCATCAAATGAGCGATCACTGGAAATTCCAGCCGTGCGCAATTGTTGGGTTAGGTCACGCGCTACCGAACCATCGGTTACGTCGATCACCCAAACCTTTGGGCCGATTGCTGGTATTTGGAATACGCCTTCTGCATCACAAGTCAGCAGCAGCCTTTCGATGCCGAGGCCGAAGCCGACACCAGGGGTTGGCGGACCGCCCAGCGCTTCGACCAGTCCGTTGTAGCTGCCACCACCGCAAACGGTGTCTTGCGCCGAATCCAATGACCGAGACCGAAACTCGAAGGTTGTGTTGGTGTAGTAGTCCAAGCCGCGCACCAGCCGATGGTCGGTTTGATACTTAATACCGATCGCATCCAAGCCCGCCCGCACTCGGTTGAAATGCTCCGCAGCAGCGGGCGACAAGAACTGTTCAATCTTGGGAGCATTGTCGGTGGCCTCTATCGATTCTGGGTGCTTGGAATCAAGCACTCGAAGCGGATGAGACGCGGCTTTCTCGTGGTCGGCCTCGTTGAGGTTTTTGAGGTTTGCCTGCAAATACTCCCCTAGCGCCGCTGAGTAGGTGGCGCGCGTGTCCTTGTCTCCAAGTGAGTTGATAACGAGACTCACCTTGCGCAAGCCGACCCCGGTCAAGAGCTCAGAAGCAAGTGCGATGATCTCTACGTCGGCATCTGGATCGACTGTGCCGAGTGTCTCTGCGCCGAATTGGTGAAACTGCCTGAACCGTCCCGCCTGGGGAGCTTCGTAACGGAAAAATGGGCCCTGATACCAAACCTTCCACGGAGTAGTTGGTCGATGCTGGGAGAAAGCACGACAAACCGCTGCGGTGCCTTCTGGTCGCAGCGCCATTTCACGATCGCTGCGGTCGGCGAAGCGATACATCTCTTTACCGACCACATCTGTGCCACCGCCGACCTGATCGAACACAGCCGCTTGCTCAAACACTGGCGTGTTCAGCAGGCTAAAGCCGTAACAACTGGCGACCTGTGCGAACAGGTTTGTTAAAACAATCCAGCGATCCGAATCTGGTGGCAGCAGATCGTGGGTACCGATGGGTGTCTTAATGGGGTGCTGAGTGGTGCGAACTGCCTGCGAAGGCTGGTCTGATGAAGCAGGCATTTGGCTCACAGCTTACGAACGCTGCAAGGCAAGTGGCTGTAACGCAAAGCGGTCGTGCTAGCGACCGCGTGTTAATGCCTGCCGTGCTAGTGGCCAGCGTGCTCGGTGTGGCTTACGCCCTCTACTACCCGATAGGCGTCAAACACACCTGGCACTGCGCGCACTGTCGCTAACAGCTGCTCTAGCAATGTGGGATCACCCATTTCCACATCAAAGCGCATCACCGCTACCTGATCATCACCGGTGAAAGACTCGCTGCCCAGGATGCCAAAATGATGATCGACCACTATTCCCACCACATCTAACAACAGCTTGTTGCGGTTTAGTCCGCGCACTTCTATTTGCGCCACGAATCCGGCTGGAGCGAGATCCCAATCCACTTCAACCAGACGCGCATTTGAGTCGGCCGCTAGCTCCACTGCGGTAGCGCAGTCGTTGCGGTGCACCGAAACCTCACCCCCGCGCGTGGCAAACCCGAGAATCTCATCGCCCGGCTTCGGTTGACAACACTGTGCCAGCTGAACGATCGTTTCTTCATATCCATCCGCCTGGACAGCCGCAACGGTCTGGCGGCTGGAGCCTCGGTGCCCGGCTGTAAGCGCTGATAGCTGTCGTCCAGTGGTGCCGTCACTCAGATGGCTACGCATCCGCTGCGCCACGGCTTCGGCGCTGACATCACCTTTGCCGACCGCTTCGAATAACTGCACCTGGTCGGAGCGGCCAAACTGGTTGGCAACGTTATTCATGTCGCTCGTATCAAGCAGCTGTGCAGGCAACAGTCCTACGTTTTGCATCTCTTCGGCAATGGCATCGCGCCCGCTTTCGACCAACTCCTCACGGTCGGTACGAGCGAAAATCTTGCGAATGCTGTTGCGAGCGCGCGGAGTAGCAACAAAGTCCAGCCATTCACGCGCAGGCTGAGCGCTTTCGTCCGTTGAGGTAAACACCTCAACGGTGTCGCCTGACTCCAGTTGCCTATCTAATGGTGCAAGTCGTCCGTTGAGCTTGGCGCCAATAAGTGAATTGCCGATGTCGGTGTGAATCAGGTATGCAAAATCGACCAGGGTTGACCCGCTGGGCAGCGACAGCACGTCGCCAGCTGGCGTAAACACAAAAACCTCATCCAGGCCCAGGTCTGTGGCAAGGCCGGCCATGAACTCGGCCGGGTCTTCGGTCTCTGTGTGCGCGTCAACTATTTGATCGAGCCAAGGCATTGGCAAGTCTTTGCCGAATGTGTCTCGACTACCGGGCTTGGTCTTGTAACGCCCATGTGAGGCAACCCCGTACTCAGCGCGCTGGTTCATTTTATCTGTACGAATCTGCACCTCAACCACGATCCCTTCCGGGCCCACGACAGTGGTGTGCAACGACTGGTAGTGGTTGAACTTAGGCATGGCGATGTAGTCCTTGAAACGGCCCGCCACCGGCTTCCAAGTGGAATGAATCGAACCCAGCGCCGCATAGCAATCACGAATGGATGAAACCACCACCCGAACACCAACCAGGTCAAAAATCTCGTCAAATGAGCGACCCTTCAGGATCATTTTTTCGTAGACGCTCCAGTGGTGCTTACGGCGACCGGTAACAGAGCTATAAATCTTCATGTCTGTCAAGCGGTTGAGGACCTCGGCTAAAACCAGATCCACAAAGGCCTCTTGCTGGGGTGTTCGTTCGGCTATGAGCCGATCGATCTCGGCATAACGCTTCGGATACAGAGCCGCAAAGGACAGATCTTCCAGCTCGTTTCTCAACTCCTGCATGCCCAACCGGTTGGCTAACGGCACATAAATGTCCAACGTCTCACGGGCGATCGCCACCTGCTTGTCGGTGTCAAAGACGCCAACCGATCGCATGTTGTGCAACCGGTCGGCCAACTTGATCGCTAGTACTCGTGGATCTCGAGCGATCGCTACCAGCATCTTGCGCAAAGTGGCCGCTTGCTGAGCTTGTTTGCTGTCGAATCTGACGCGAGCCAGCTTGGTTACACCGTCAACAATCACGGCCATGTCTTCGCCGAATTGTTGGCGCAGATCCACAAGCCCAAGCGCTGTGTCTTCCACTGCGTCGTGTAGCAGTGCCGCTCCGATGGAGACATCGTCTAGTCCCAGTTCGGCCACGATTGAAGCCACCTCTATGGGATGGTGGATGTATTCCTCTCCGGTTAGCCGGCGGCCGCCTTCGTGAGCTGTGCGGGCCATTTCATAGGCGTGCACGATGAGCTTGGAGCTGGCCTTTGGCCAACTCTTGCGATAGCTGTTGAGAACGCCAGCGATGTGCGATCTGTGCGACGCGGCTGTGCGACGCCAAGGCAGCACACGTGATACCGCTGCCACTAGATCTTCCTCAGCGCCGCTTAGTGCGTTTGCGTGGTCGCGGAGCGGCTGTGCGCGTGTAACGCTGCGCCGCTAAGGCGGAGTGGGCTGCGTCCATTGATTCATAGCTGCTCAGCGCTTCGGTAGCTTGCAAGGCATTCGCCCAAACAGCTTCACGATTTTTCAAAAAAGTAACGATTGGCATAGCGACAAACAACGAGCTGTAGGAACCAACGATAATGCCAATAAGCAGCGCAATAGCGAACTCTTGCAAGACACCTGCGCCCAAGAAGCCTGACCCCACGACCAGCAGCGCTACGACCGGCAGCACCGAAGTGATGCTGGTATTTATCGAGCGCATTAGCACCTGATTTAGCGACACATCCGCTAACGAGGTGTAGGTAACGCTGCTGCGTTCGGGCAGCAGACGTTCGTTGCTTTTGACGCGGTCAAACACGACGATCGTGTCATAGAGCGAGTAGCCCATGATCGTCAAGAACGCCACGACCGTCGCCGGAGTTACTTCAAATCCAAAGATGGCGTATGCGCCGACCGTCAGCACCACGTCGTGAGCAACAGCCAGCAGGGCTCCCAGTGACATCTTCCATTCGAATCGAGCCCACAGATAGATCGCAATCAGCACTGCGAATACCACAAGTGCACGACGGGCCTTGCCCGCTACCTCGTCACCAAACGAGGGGCTGACTTGGCGTGTGCTGAGCAGCTCTGGATCGATGTTGGCTGCGGCTGCCAGCTCGACTGAAACGCCTTCGGCGGTGGCGGACTCGCTGAGCGAACCGCGCACTCGATAGATGTCATCGTCGCCGGTGACCGTTATTCGCTGAACTCGCGCGTCGGGCACGCCAGCTTGTTGGGCGATATCGATCAGGGCGTCTATCGAAAGCTCGGCATCGGTGGAGGTAATCGGGGAGGTAGTAGTGCCAGTGGCTTGATTGAGCGCGGGTAGCTCCCAGACCGAGCCGCCGGTGAACTCAACGCCCAGGTTGAGACCGCGAATAAACAAGGCCGCTACGCACACGATCACCGCCAGCAGCGAGACCAGTAGCACCTTGCGAGACACCGCCAGAAAGCCCCAGGTGTTTTCGCCGCGATAGAGCTTGCGTAGGGCGACGATCATGCCTTGGCGCCTTGTTCCGACAAGCCCTGTTCCGACAAGGGTTGTTCTGGTGCTGGCATTCCTAGGCGTCTGGTGTGGTCACCCACCATTTTGCGCACGATCAACACCACCAACGGCCGCATGAAGAAGTATGAGACAGCCAGGTCGATCAGCGTGGCAATACCCAGGTACAAAGCGAAGCCGCGCACCGTGCCGCTGGTCAGTTGGTAGAGAACACCAGCGCCAATTAGCGAAGCCATGTCAGCCCAGACAATGGTGGCAAACGCCGCTGGAAAGCTGGCGTCGGCAGCCGAACGAGCCGCACGGCCGCGCCGCACTTCTTCTTTTATGCGTTCGTAATAAACAATGTTTGAGTCGACCTGCACACCGATCGACACGATGATGCCGGTGATGCCTGCCAGCGTCAGCGCCAAACCGCTGCTTTCGCCCAGCCAACTGATTAGCGACCACAAGATCGCACCGCTGATGGAGAGGCTGCCAATGGCCACCAGTCCAAGCAGTCGGTAATAGAGCAGCATGTAAGCCCCCACCAGCACTAGCCCGACGAGACCGGCGATGATTCCGGCTCGCAGAGTGCCCTCGCCGAGAGTCGCTGACACGGTGCGAACGTCGTCTTGCACGAACTCCACTGGCAGAGCGCCGAAGCGCAGCACAAGGGCTAAATCTTGGGCTTCTTCGGCGGTGAAGCCGCCGGTGATAACTGCCACTCCGCCAAATTCGGTGGCGTTGATGACTGGGGCTGACTCCACTATTCCGTCCAGCACGATTGACACCTGACGCTGGTAGTAGGCCTGCGCGAGTGCGTCAAATTGCACCGCACCCTCGGAGGTGAGATTGAGGTTTACGACCCACTCGTTGTTAAAGGTGGCTACTGCATCGGCGACAGCTTCACCGGTCATTTCGGCTGGTGCTAGGGAGTAGCCAAAGACGCCGGCTGTGCCTGCAAGTACTACGGCGCGATCCGCCAGGTCTTGTTCGGAGGATGTGAGCTCGCCCGGCGGAAGCGCTTCTGTTTCTTCAGTGGTGTCTGTTTCAGTTGTGCCGTCGGTATCGGTGCCTATTACGGCTACTTCATCCTTGGAGGGTTCTTCGACAGCTGGCTCATCAACAGATGGTTCGTCAGCCGCGGGCTCTTCGACAGATGGCGCATCAACAGATGATTCGTCAGCCGCGGGCTCTTCGACAGATGGCGCATCAGCCGCGGACCCGTCAGCAGCTGGTTCCTCGGTGGTTTCGATGTTGGAGGGTTCTTCGACAGCTGGTCCCTCAGCCGCGGGCTCTTCGGTATCTAGCGCACCGCCAGACCCATCAGAGCTATCAGAGCCGCCTTCACCAGCTTCTTGCTGAGCGAGGAAATCGTCGAGTGCTTCGTTAAGCCGTCGCGTGTTTTCTACCTCTTGCGCAAAGGCCTCCTCGTCTGCCAAAACAAACGAATTGATGACAGGCCTGAAGCGCAACTCGGCGGTTTGGCCGACCAGATCAACCGCTCGTTGCTTGTCTTTGACACCGGGCAACTGAATAACCACCTGGGTGCCTTGGCGCGTGATGTCCGGCTCCGCTACACCCAGCGCATCAACGCGTGAGCGAATGATCTCAATGGCCTGGTCAAGCTGATCATCTGCTACCTCAGTGGTTGGTCGCAGCACAACTTCCACACCACCCTGCAACTGCACGCCCAACACTGGCGACCAACTGGCAAGCAAAACGCCCGCCAACGACCCCACGCCTACCAGCACAACAACCAGCAGCGATATGACGTGAATGCGTCGCAAACTAGATCTCTAAGAAGCTTTGAATCAGCGGATTGTCGCTACAGAACTGGTGAAACTGAGATGAAAGCAAGGCTGCTGCCAGCAGCCGACTAAGCGTTGCCTTCTAACTTGTGCTTTCGGGCATATCGGGAAGATCGTTGGCTTTGGCCTGCGTCAGAATCTGCGCGATAGCAGCGCGCTGCACTCGCAACTCAACATCGGTGTCAACCTCTAACGACAGAACGTCTGAACCCTCTTCTTCGGCCACAATCACGCCGATAACGCCACCCGCAAGTGCGATCTCATCTCCGATCCCAGCTGCACGAATCATCTTCTGGCGCTCACGCATGCGGCGCTGTTGAGGACGAATCATAAAGAAATACAGGATCACTAAAACGATCAGGGGCAGCGCAAGCGCCATTGCTTCTCCTTGTTTTTAAGATGGGTTTGCCGGGTGTTTCCCAGCGGTGTACCTGGTGGAACGTGCTGCTAGCGGCGAATGTTTGCTTCGCCGAAGCACGGTCAGCCTAGCCCTTACCTTGCTTAGACCCTGGTAAGGGCCCAGGCGGGGGTAACCGCTTCGCAGTAGGCGATAAATCTGCCGTCCTCGATGGCTTGGCGAGCACCAGCTACCAGGTCGTTGATGAACCAGAGATTGTGCAGCGTGAGTATGCGAGCAGCGGTGGGTTCATTGACGGTTAATAGGTGACGCAAATATGCACGGCTGAATCGACCACCGAAAGGTGTGCTTGCTTGTAGTGGCGTGTCGTCGCGGGCAAACCGGGCGTTGCGCAGGTTTAGTCGACCTTCGCTGGTGAGAGCCGTTCCGTGGCGAGCCAAGCGGGTGGGCAGCACGCAGTCAAACATGTCGACTCCGGCCGCTATTGCCTCTAACAGGCGCAACGGATCTCCCACTCCCATCAGGTAACGAGGCTTGTTAGCGGGGAGTATTTCGGTGGCTGCACAAAGTGCCGCTGACATCTCCGATTGTGATTCGCCAACCGCTAGGCCGCCTATGCCGTAGCCCGCAAAGTCCATTTGAGCCAGTGTTTCGGCACTGTGCTGACGCAGTTGGACGTCGGCTCCGCCCTGCACGATCCCAAACAGGGCTTGGCCCGAATGAGCGGGGCTAGTTGCACCGGTCTTGTTAACCGCCTTGCTCTCGCGGCTCTCGCGATAAGCCGTTAGCGCACGAGCAGCCCATTCGTGAGTGCGCTCCATGCCTAGACGCACCTCATCATCGGGGGCTGGCAACATCACGCAGACGTCCAGCACCATCTGAATGTCCGCGCCGATCTGGCGTTGAATCTGAACGGCCAGCTCAGGCGTCAGACGCACTTGCTCACCGTCATAGACGGAGCTAAAAGTGACGCCGTCGTCATCAACAACCGAGCGGGGGTTGTGTGTGGATTGTGAGCTGGTTTGCAAGCCTGGCTGATCGCTGGCTTGCTTGCGAGATCTGTCTCGGTTGGGATTGCTTCCGAGCGACATCACTTGGAAGCCACCCGAATCTGTGAGCATGTGTCCATCCCAGCCGCAGAATGCGTGTAGCCCGCCAAGCTCAGCGATGACATCAGGGCCCGGCCGCAACATCAGGTGGTAGGTGTTGCCTAGCACCACCTCTAGCCCGAGCCGCTCGTAATCGGTGGCATCGAGATGTATGAGCGCTCCACGCGTTCCGACCGGCATGAACACCGGTGTTTCAAAGGTTCCTCGCGCAGTTGAGACCCGGCCTCGGCGAGCACCACCATCTTGCGTCAGCAGTTCGTAGTGCAAGGGTGTGCCTGACACGGCTCTCAGTTTGCCGCTGGTTAGCGATGCTTTGGTTGTTAGCCCTGCTGGCACTATTAACTCTGCTGGCGTTGCAGAAGCATCGCATCGCCGAACGACAAAAAGCGATAGTCGTTAGCTAGAGCGGTTTCGTAAAGACTGCGCCAGTGCAATCCGACGAAGGCATCTACTAACAGCAGCAGTGTCGAGCGTGGCAAATGAAAGTTGGTCATTAGCAAGTTCACCACTTGGAACTGCTCGCCTCGCTTTAGGAACAGGTCGGTTCGTCCCGCAAAATTGCCGCGCGCAGCAGATTCGAGTGCTCGCACGCTTGTGGTGCCAACGGCTACTACCCGCTTAGCGGACTGGCATTGCTGCCAAGTGCTTTTCGGCACCGTAAATCGTTCGGTGTGCATCACGTGATCTGACAGCGGACCGGTTACTGGTCGAAAGGTGTCAAGCCCCACCACCAAATCGACAGTGGCCCAGCCGATGCCTTTACTTGCTAGGGCTTCCAGCAGCGAGGGCGTGAAATGCAAGCCGGCTGTTGGCGCGGCGACTGAGCCGGGTTGGGAGGCATAGATGGTCTGGTAACGCTGTAAGCGGTGTTGCGCACTGGAGATTGAGCCAGCGCCGGGGCCAGCCTCAACGAGCCCAGTTGGGCTGGGCTTATTTATGTACGGCGGTAGCGGTGCCTCTCCGGCGGTGCCCAGCAACCTGACCGCATCGTCGGGCGTTGCGACTAGTTCGTCTCCGTGCCTTACACGCACCGCTCGCTGGCCACTGTCTGCTCCGGTTGTTGGGTTAACGATCCGGTCGCCGACCTCCACGCACAGGTGAGTGTCTAGGTCGCTGGCTAGCTCCATGCCTTTGCGTAGCCGTTTGCTGGGCTTGACCAGCGCCGACCACCAGCCACGGGACTGAGAATTTGAACTAGCCCCAAGTTCAGGCATGTTGGGTTCAGGCGTGCTGGATTTAAACGTGCTGGGCTCAAGCAAAGGCTCAAGCAACAGCACTTCCGCTTTCCCGCCGCTTGGCTTGCGCAGATTCAAGCGCGCTGGAATCACCTTGGTGTTGTTGGCCACCAGTAGATCCCCTGGCAGCAACAGCTCAGGCAAATCGCTCACATGACGATGTTCTGGTGGTGCTGTTGAACCTTTGTCGACCAGCAACCGGGCTTGGTCGCGCGACTCGATCGGTGTCTGCGCTATTGCCTCACGCGGCAGGTCGTAGTCAAACTCCGCTATATCAAGCATTTAGAGCAGCGACGCTATTCGTCTAGCGGAAGTCTGCTTTCGGGTGATAGGCGCTCGTCGGCTGGCAGCCTCATCTCAAGCCCCAGGTGCTCATAGGCGTGCGCCGTGGCTACTCGTCCGCGCGGCGTGCGTTGCAGCAGTCCTTGCTGGATCAAAAACGGCTCATACACCTCTTCCACGGTGTCGGGCTGCTCTCCCACCGCAATCGCCAGCGTTGTCAGCCCTACTGCTTGACCGGCGTGAGTCATCGTCAGCGCTTTCAGGATCGCTCTATCAACCTTGTCGAGACCAAGGACATCCACGCCAAACATCGACAACCCCTGGTCGGCTGTTGTGGCGTCAATCTTTCCGTCGCCTCGCACTTCAGCAAAATCACGAACTCGCCGCAGGAGACGATTAGCAATGCGAGGAGTGCCACGGCTGCGTTCGGCTATCAGAGCGACCCCGGCAGCGTTGATTGTTACGCCAAGTATTCGTGCGGCGCGTTTGATAATCACGCTTAGTTCTTCGGGTGAGTAGTAGTCGAGCCTTTCGACTAGGCCAAAACGGTCTCGCAGAGGGCCCGTGATGAGCCCGGTGCGTGTGGTGGCGCCCACCAGCGTGAAACGTGGCAAGTCCAGCCGGATCGAGCGAGCCGCTGGTCCCTTGCCCAGCACGATGTCGAGTTGGAAGTCTTCCATCGCGGGGTAGAGCACCTCTTCGACCACTTTGGGCAAGCGATGAATCTCGTCTACAAACATCACATCGCCCGAAGCCAGGTTGCTGAGCATCGCTGCAAGATCGCCCGCTCGTTCCACTGCCGGGCCAGAGGTAATAACAAGATTGCTGCCTAGCTCGGCGGCAACGATGCAAGCCAGCGATGTTTTGCCAAGCCCGGGCGGGCCAGCAAACAGAATGTGATCGGGCGGCTGGGAGCGCGCCTTGGCGGCTTCTAATGTGATTGAGAGTTGCTCTTTGAGAGCGGTTTGGCCAGCAAATTCGGCCAGCGTGCGCGGCCGCAGACTGGCTTCGTCGTCGGACTCAGAGGCCAGCGGTTGCGGGTCGAGCACGTCTTCGTCGGTCACAGCGATGTCACCAGTATCAGTGCCACCAGTATCGATGTCGTCAGTATCGATGTCGTCAGTATCGATGCCACCAGTCTTGTCTGGCGGGCTCTTCTCGGGTCGGCGGTATGACTCTTGCCGGCCTTCGGATTGCTTGGCTTCTTGCGTGCCCTCTTCTTGCTTACCGGCTTCTTGACCGCCGTTTGGGTTATCGCCGGCTTCTTGACCGGCGACTGGGTTATCGCCGTTTTCTTGACCGGCGACTGGGCTATCACCGGCTTCTTGACCGGCGGCTGGGCTATCACCGTTCATGCAAACATCTGGCGGTTCAGCGGCTGGTGGCTTGCAGGGCTTGCCGCATCAGATCTGTGGCATCAGCGTCTGGGTCGTCAGCGCCGTCGGGCAGGCGAGCTAGCGCAGCCTTTATCTCTTGCGGAGTAAATCCCATCCCCGCCAGACCTTCGCTCACCTCAGCCAACGGCCCGCCACCCGATCCGGCTGTGCCGGTGCCCGAGTCGACCGCCTTGATGCCGAGTTTGGCCTTGAGATCAATCATCATTCGTTGAGCGGTTCGTAGGCCAACACCTGGCACAACCGTTAGCGCCTTGGGGTCTTCACCCAAAACTGCTCTGCGCAGTTCGGTAGGCGGCAAGTTTGACAACACGCTTAGCGCCAGCGCAGGACCCACCCCTTGCGCTTTAAGCAGTAACTCAAAGCAGTGCCGTTCGTCGCGAGTGACAAATCCGAACAGCCGGGGCACATCGTCTCGAACGACATAGCTCACCCACAGGTGAATCTCGCTCGCGGTAGTGCTGGCCTGGCTGGCTTGGCTTACTGACGCGAGCGTGTCAGCGGTCACTGTCACGCGATAACCGACACCGCTTACCTCGATCAGTAGCTCACCTTCGGCATCGATTTCAGTCACCTTGCCGCGTAACGATCCAATCATCTTTGCGACCTGGCCTTGTTGCTGGCTTTGTCGTTGGCATTGTCGCTGGCCTTGTCGTTAGCAACGTTGGCTTCAATTCGACCCGGGCCGTTATGCGCCAAATGACACAGAGCCACCGCCACCGCGTCAGCCGTGTCGGCCGGTTTGAGCTTTTCTGGCAGCCGTAGCAACATCTGAACCATTCGCTGTACCTGTTCTTTGGGCGCCGCTCCCCAACCGGTTACGGCAATCTTGACCTGGTTGGGTGTGTACTCCACCACCTCGGCACCGATGGCTACACCCGCAGCCATCATCAGCCCCGCAGCTTGGGCTACACCAATTGCGGTGGTTGCGTTAGCGGTAAAGAACACTCGCTCTAGGGCCACCACGTTCGGGGCGTATTCATCAATTAGCAACGCGAATTCGGACTGCAGCTTGAATAGGCGCTGCGCTGTTGGTTGCTGAGGTGAGGTGCGAATTACTCCCGCCGACATCAGTTCGGCGCGGCGCGCTTCGTCGACTTCTATCGCGCCATAGCCGCAGCGAGACAGTCCGGGATCTATCCCTAACACCAACACTTAGCTATGTTGTAGCGCACAAGTGGGGTAATCGCTGGCACCCTTTGGCTGAGCTTGCCTGCGCCCAGCGGAGCTTGGCCGAGCTTGACTGGGACGCATGCTCTAGCTAGCCAGGGCCTCCAGCAATTCTTCGCTCACGTCAAAGTTGGCGTACACGCCTTGAACGTCGTCGTGTTCATCTAACGCTTCGAACACGATCATCACCTGCTTGACCTCTGACGGCGTGGTCAGCTCAATGGTGTTCTGCGGCACATAGGTAACGTCTGCCGCCATCACCGTTATGCCAGCGGACTCAAGCGCCTCACGCACTGTCAACGTGTCTGACGGGTCGGTTGACACCTGCCAAACTTCCCCCTCGGCTTCGACGTCGATGGCGCCTGCGTCTAAGGCTGCGGTCAGCACATCGTCTTCGGGCACTTCGCCGGACACCGTGACCTGCCCACGCCTGTCGAATTGCCACGACACCGCTCCAGGTTCGGCTAGCGATCCACCCGCCCGGGTAAAGACGCTGCGAATCTCTGAGCCTGTGCGATTGCGGTTATCGGTCAGCACCTCGACATACATCGCAACTCCGAAGGGGGCGTAGCCCTCGTAAGACATCTGCTCGTAGTTGACGCCTTCAAGTTCGCCGGTACCGCGCTTGATGGCTCGTTCGATGGTGTCCAGCGGCACGGAACTATCTCGTGCCTTTTGGTACATGGTGCGCAGAGTGGCGTTGGAATCAAGATCGTTGCCGCCTTCTCTGGCCGCTACTTCTACTCCACGAATCAGTTTCGCAAATAGCTTCCCGCGTGCTTTGTCAGCGGCGCCCTTGCGGTGTTTGATGGTCGCCCATTTGGAGTGACCCGACATGCTTGCTGACTTTCTACCCGGTCTTGCTAGCGGTTGGAATGCTCGAACACAACGTTGTTTAGCGACTTCTCAAAGTCGCTAAAAGTGTGCTGAACCACGATGGTTCCTCCCGAACTGCAGTCGCCAAACTGATCGCAATTTAGCGGTCCGCTAAGACCTTGATAATCGGTCACCTGGTTGAGCCACGCTCGGATGCCTTGACGGTCAATCACTAGGTTGCCATCGTCATTGACATACGAGGCACCCGCCACCGCGTCAAGCAGCAACGTGGTGGCGTCATAGGCCTGCGCCCAGGCTGCGAGGAATGGGGCCTCGCCAAACTCTTCTACATAGCGAGCGTGAAAATCGTCCGTCCAAACCTCGGTGCTTTGATTGAGGTTGTTGTCGTATTGAGCTGTCATCGCAAAAAACATTCCAAATGTGTCTTTGTTTATGAAACTCCTGCTCACTGTGGCGTCAGCGATCAACACCATAGGAGGCCGGTCTTGTTCTGCCGTAGCTTCGTTTAGCGCCGCTGCTGCCTGACCCAATACGTCAACATCTAAGGGCGGGTTCAGAGCCAACAGCACCGCTCTTGGCACCTCGCTTGCCTGACCCGCCTGCCCCACTAACTCGGTTATGGCAGCCGACAGTTCTTCGGCAGTAACGGCTTGTATAGAAGAAGTAATCATTCCGCCAAGCTCGCCGAACACAGCCTCAAACTCTTCGGCCAGGCTCTGGGTGAGCACATTGTCGGAGTACAAGGTGGCCGCGGTGGTGATTCCTTGGGATTCGTAAATGAAGCGTGCAATGGCGGTGGCCTTGATGATGTCGTTTGACGAGGTGCGATAAAAGCCTGGGTAGTAGTCAGACCCCGGGGTGCCAGCGAGGTCTGAAGTGAGCCCTGGTGCCTCGCTGAAGCTGGTGATAGTCACGAGGCCGGCGTCGCTGATCACAGGCGAGAACGCCACCGCTGACGACGAGCAGGTCGGACCCACGATGCCCACTACCTGCGGGTCCTCGGTGATTGTGTAAGCGAGCACCTCAGCCGAGTCAGGCCCGCAAGGGTCGTTTATAGGTTCGCCAAAAGTGGGGTGAAAGCCACCGATGCCGCCGTAGTCGGCAAGAGCCATTTGTGAGATGCGGACAGCTGCGATACCAGCCGAATCAAATTCACCTTGATTGACCAGCACCAGACGCAGTTGAATTGGCTGACCCGCTGGCACGGTTACAAAGCCGAGCGAACCATCTCCCAAGGCGGCGACACCGGCAGCGCTGTCGGCATCGGTGTCGCTGTTAGCACCGTCACCGTTGCTGCAAGCCGCAGCAACAAACAAAGCGACCGATAGCAGAGCGGCTAGCAGAAGCCGTTTCATCGGCGGTTGGGTTGCTGGCGCGCTGCGGCTCGAACCATGGTGCCCAGAGGTCTGATACTTGGAAGCATGGTGCACTAAACGTAGTGCAGTCAGTATTGCCTGGCACGTGGCGAGCGATGCGAGTTTGCTGACATGCTGGGAATCTGAGTAGCAAAAGGATTTGGGGTTAGCTCCTCGGTTCGTTGAGAGCACACATGAGATTGCGACCAAGCCAAGTACCGGCCGAGGCGCTGTTCATTATCGGTGCGCTGTCTCAATATCTGGGCGCCGCGGTGGCGGTGGAGCTGTTTAGCGACCTGACCCCGGGCGGTGTTGCGTTGCTGCGAGTGCTGGGTGCGGCCGTTGTCTTGCTGGTGTTGCGCAGGGCGTGGCGGAGAAATTGGTGGGCGCAAAGGCAGCAACGTTGGTCTGGCGCTGATTGGGCTTGGGCAGCAGCCTTCGGTGCGACGTTGGCGTTGATGAATCTGTCTATCTACGTGTCAATCGCCGAACTACCGCTGGGCAACGCCGTGGCTCTGGAGTTTCTTGGGCCCATCACTGTCGCAGCCATCGGGTCGCGCACGGCGAGATCATTGCTGTCGGTTTCGCTGGCGTTAGTGGGTGTAGTGGTGCTGGCGGGTTTACAAACTGATGGCTCCGTCAAAGGAGTGGCTTTTGCGCTGCTAGCGGGTGGGTTCTGGGCGGGCTACATCGTGCTGGGTCATCGCGTGGCACACCGTGAGCCATCGGTCGATGGGCTCGGCATCGCAATGTTGATAGGCGCATTCGTGATCTCACCGTTCGGCGTGTCTGAGCTAGGTAATGCCATCGGCAATCCGGTTGTTTTGCTCCTAGCGCTGGCCACGGGCATGGCCTCCAACGTCATTCCATACGGCATCGATCAGTCTGTGATGCGCCGATTGAACCGCACTCGGTTTGCCTTGCTGCAAGCGTTGTTGCCCGCTACTGCCGCTGTGGTGGGGATAGTGCTGTTAGCGCAGCGACCTGCGGTAAGCGACGTTGTTGGAATATGCCTGGTGATCTCGGCGATCGTGCTGGGCAGTCACAACCGGCGGCCCGACACTGCCAGCGCCGCCGGACCGCTGTAGTTCGCGGCCGGGGGGCGGCTCAACCAAAATGCACGGCTCTGCCAAAATGCAAATGTCTGATCTAAAATCTCGGCAACCTATGACAACAACCCTGAGGTCAATTCCCAAAAGCATCAAACCCAAGCAGAAGGTCGTGCTGCGCATGAAAACCAAGCGCGACGGCACCCGTCATCACGCCCGCTCCCTGGCCTCGGAATGTGGCGCTGAGGCCGTTGAGCTTTACGGCGAGGTGTATGTGTTCTTAGACGTAGTCAAGTATGGAGTTGAAGACAAATCGGGCAAGGTCAAGTGGCAAGACGGTAAGAACTTGCCAATGGGTGGCGTAGGAATGAGCTGCTCAAAGGCCGCTCAGTCGGTGCGGGGCGACAAGGAGGCCGGTCTAAACCAGTGGCTGCTGGCCGACGATAAGTGGAAGCCCATCGAAGTCAAGGGCGAGGTTGTTTCGATTCGGAACGTGATCCGCTAGCAGGATCAGTAGGGCTACCCGTTGTGCCGTTAGCTGGGTCACAGCTGGGTCATCAAATGTCTCAGCGGCGAGCTACCGTGAGCCGGTGAGCCATTCAGATCGTGTCCTGATGGGGCCCGGCCCCTCAAACCCTTATCCCGAAGTCATAGAAGCGTTCGGCCGGCCGGTGCTGGGTCACCTTGACCCCGAGTTCATCACGCTGCTGGACGAACTAAATGAACGTCTGCGCCAAGTGTTCCAAACCCGCAATCAGCTCACCTTCCCGGTGTCTGGCACGGGTTCGGCCGGCATGGAAGCGGCGTTTGTCAACTTCATCGAACCCGGCGATGTGGTGATAATCGGCGTAAACGGTGTGTTCGGCACACGCATGTGCGATGTAGCCGCACGCGCTGGTGCTGAGGTGGTTGAGGTAAGCGAAGAGTGGGGCAAGGCGATCGACCCACAGCGTCTGCTGGATGCGCACCCAAATCCCAAGATCATCGCGGTGGTGCATGCGGAGACCTCAACGGGCGTTCGTAACGACATCGCATCGCTTGGCGCGGCAAAAGGTGACGCACTGCTGTTGGTGGATTGCGTTACCTCTCTCGGCGGCATCGAAATAGCCGTCGACGACTGGGGTATCGACATTGCCTACAGCGGCACGCAAAAGTGTCTCGGTGTGCCGCCAGGTCTTGCGCCGCTGACAATCAGTGAGCGAGCGCTCGAAGCGCTAGTTGAAAAGCCGCAAAGCTGGTACTTAGATCTCAACATGATCCGTGCCTACGTAGCGGGTGAGGGTGCGCGCTCCTACCACCACACCGCGCCGATATCAATGCTTTATGCGCTGCACGCCGGGTTGGGTGCGGTGCTAGATGAGGGGCTTGTTAATTCTTGGAAACGACATCAGGCTTGCGGCGATGAGTTACATGCCCGCTTACCTGAACTGGGATTTGATCTTTGGGCGCAAGAAGGTCATCGCTTGCCGCAGCTAACGACCGTTACTTTGCCGGAAAGGTTCGATGATGCTGCCGGGCGACAAACACTGCTGAAGCGTCACGGCATTGAGGTGGGCGGCGGGCTTGGACCAGTCGCTGGCAAGGTGTGGCGGATCGGCTGCATGGGTCACACGGCGCGCCAGCGCAACGTGACTCTGCTGTTAGGTGCGCTGCGTGAACTAGTGGCCGAGCAGCGCGGCTAAACCTGGGTCTAGAACAACGGATCACGCCAGCCGGTGGCAGCCCAAAGCGCCAACACAACCATCGCCGCGCCTGACACCGCAAGCAGCGCCCAGGTAATCGCCCAGTGGAGCTGTCTGCGAAGATCGCCAATTGCTAGTGCGGCCAGCACTCCCCCGGCCAGGCCACCGATGTGGCCGCCGATCGAGATATTCGGTATCAAAAACGACACGACCACGTTGATGATGATCAGCGAGCCCAATCCATCTCGCCAGGGATTTCTGCCGCTGCGTTGCTCTACCACATAGGCGCAACCCATCAACCCGTAGACCGCACCAGACGCTCCCACGGTGACTGCTGCCGGTGAATTAAGCAGCGCACCCGCCGAACCCGCCAGCATCGCCAGCAGATAAGTGCCGGTGAGCAACGCAGACCCGACACTGCTTTCGAGTCGCCGACCCAGCAAGTACATCACCAGCACGTTGAAAAATAGGTGCGACAGGTTTGCGTGCAAGAAAGCGCCAGTGATTATGCGCCACCATTCGCCGTTGACATCCACGTATGGGCCGTAGAGCGCGGCATCAATGAGGGCGGATTGGCGCAGCGAGTCGCCAGTGAGCGTGGCGACATCTAAGAAGTTGTGCGTCAGCACAAAAATGACCACATTGACGGCGGCAAACACGGTCGTTGCTAGGGGCAGGCCGGAGCGCAGCGCAAGAGTTCGGCTGAACGGATTGCTCACGCCGACATCACGCTGGCAGGCTATGACACTGAAACGTAAGAACACGGACAGGTAGTGGCGCTAACAAGCATGGCAACTGACAAGCATGGCGTGTTGCTGGCAAACCTTGTCGCTGGCAAACAAGGCAACGAGCGGGTAGGTACAGGTAGGTAATGAACGAGAAATCCCAGCACAGGCAAGCACAGCACAAGCAAGCATCCAGCGAACAGGTTCTCCAGGACCTGTTCGAGTTCATCTGGGAATCGCCGTCTCCCTACCACGCTGTATCGCAAGCACATCAGTTGCTGACTACTGCAAACCCCGAGATTGCCTTAGCGCCTAACGGACCAGACACCAACAGCACAGACACGAGTAGCACGGTGCACACCAACACAACGCGCACCAGCACAGCGCACACCGATACAAAAAGCGGGACGTCTATCGCCACGCTGGCAGCCGCCAACATCAACCCCGACAAGCTGCACTTCCGAATCGTCGGAGCGCATACCGACAGCCCGAATCTCCGCATCAAACCGCAACCCGACTCCAGCAAAGCCGGCTACCAACAGCTTGTAATAGAGCCCTACGGCGGAGTGCTGCTCAACTCATGGCTTGATCGAGACCTCGGCATCTCTGGACGGGTAGTCACGCGTGAATCCGAAACCGAGACCTCCACGCGCTTGCTCAAAATCGACCGACCTCTGCTGCGAGTACCTCAGCTAGCCATTCATCTTGACCGTGAAATAGGCAAAGACGGCTTGAAGCTGGCCTCCCAGCACATGGTTCCGATCTGGGGACTAAACAAAACAGGCAAAACAGACCCGAGCAACTTCAGAAGATTTCTATCCGAACAGCTCGATATCTCTCCAGGAGAGATAATCGCCTGGGATCTGATGACTCACGACCTCACCCCGCCTGCGAAGCTGGGCCGGGAAGATGAGTTTTATGCGGCACCGCGCATTGACAACTTGGCGTCGTGCCACGCTGGCCTCCATGCCTTAGCTACCTTGTCCGCCTCCGACTTGGCCGACGATGCGGTGGCGGTGCTGGTGCTTTATGACCACGAAGAGGTAGGCAGCGAAACCTCTACCGGCGCGGCCAGCCCGGCGCTTCAGCACCACCTGGAAAGAATTGCGTTGTCGCTTGGTGCCGACCGTGATCAGTTTTTGGCTGCACTGGCTCGTTCGATCGGTGTCTCGGCGGACGGAGCTCATGCCGTGCATCCGAACTACCTCGAGCGCCACGACTCAAATCACCACGTGCACCTGAATGGTGGCCCTGTAATAAAGCTGAACTCCAACCAGCGCTACGCCACCGATGCCAACACCAATGCGATTTTCCAGTCGGCGTGCCAAGCCGCTGGCGTTGAGTTTCAGTTGTATTCACATCAAAACGATCTGCCTTGCGGCACCACGATCGGACCGATCACCGCTACGCAGCTTGGGATCTCTGTGGTTGACGTTGGTAGTCCGCAGCTGTCGATGCATTCGGCACGTGAGTTTGGTGGCGCGCAAGACCCGGCGATGCTCGCTGGCGCTCTGCGTGAGTTCTTAAAGAGCTAGGGGCCGTGATGCAGTTGCGGCCAAAGGTGCGAGCTGTCGTTGTAGCGGCGCAATATCCACTCGCCGTCTGTGCGCACTACCTGGCTGATCGCACAATTATCGGAGCCGCCAAACGCAAACGGTGACGATCCGGTGATGTGGCTCAGCAACGCCGAAATCACACCACCATGAACCGTGCAGAGCACCAATTTCCCCTCATGGCGATCAGCCACAGCGTTTAGCGCATTGATGCATCGCTTCGTCAAAGAGTCGTTCGACTCCGCTCCTGGGATCACATCCCAACGCTGCTCTTCTCGCACACGCTCATAAATCGGATGCCCTTGAGCTGCGTGCATGCGGATGATTCCAGCGTCCCACTCTCCCAGCCCCACCTCTCGCAGGTCGGGCTCTTCGGTCGGCTCCAAGCCCAGAGCGGCTGCCAACGGAGCGGCCGTCTGTGACGTTCGCTGCATACTCGTTACATAGATCGCTTCGATCGCTTCATTAGCCAAACGCTCCGCAGTCAGCTGAGCCTGCTCAAAGCCCACCGGCGACAACGGTGGATCGCCCTGACCGTTATTAAGCAGTGGGAAGTCCTCACCGTAGATATAGGGCGTGGTGGCACCGTGACGCAGCAACATTATTTCGGTGGCGTGCGCCAAGCGCTGCCAACGGGTCTGCTCAAACTGTGTCGGTCCGTCTATATCTGTCGTCACGATTTAGTAGTCAAAGATCCAGCTAAAGCAAACCTAGTTAGATCCAGCTAAAGCAAACCTAGTTAGGGAGAGTCAACGCTGGGTTGTTCATCCTCATACTGCTCGATGGTGTACGCAACCCCACCGTGGCTGCTCACGTCAATGCCTGACATCTCCACCTGTCGCGACACTCGCAAGCCCATCACTCGATCCAGCACCTTCGCAATGATGTAGGTAACCACAAACGAGTACACCGCCACCGCCAGGATCGACAAGAACTGGTTCCACAAAATCACGGCACCACCACCAAACAAGACGCCCTCTATGAAGTCTCCGCCTGGCACAGCTGAAGCATCGGCCAAGAGGCCTACCAACATGCCTCCAACGACGCCTCCAACAAGGTGAATGCCAACCACATTCAAACTGTCGTCAATCTTCAGGTAGTACTTGGCTTCGATAGCGAAGTAACACACAACACCCGCAGCAAGTCCGAACACCAGCGAGTGCATTGGTCCGACAAAACCAGCGGCCGGAGTGATCGCTACCAAAGCGGCCACAATCCCTGAGGAAATGCCGATAGCGCTAACCCGCTTGGTTCGCATTAGTTCCACGATGGCCCAGGCAACCATTCCGCTTGCTCCAGCCAAGAAGGTGTTCACAAACGCCTGTACGGCTAAAGCGTCAGAAAGTAAGGCTGAACCAGCATTGAATCCAAACCAGCCAAACCACAAGATGCCCGCACCCAGAATCGTTAGCGGAATGTTGTGCGGAACGTTTCTGTTCTTAGGCCAGTCGCTGCGATGCCCTACCACCAGCGCCAGCGCCAGAGCAGCTGCACCCGCATTGACATGAATGGCGGTACCACCGGCGAAGTCGAGCGCAGGCAGGTTTTTGATCCAACCATTTTTTCCGAAAACCCAAAAGATGACCGGCGCATACACCAGCAAAGACCACACCGGCACGAAAACCATCCAGGCTGAGAACTTCATTCGGTCAGCGACCGCACCAGAAATAAGTGCTGGTGTGAAAGCCGCAAACATGGTGAAAAATGCGAAGAGGGCTAGCCCCCCGGCGTCGTCAACACCCTTCAGTCCGGCAAAATCGTTAATACCCTTCAGTCCGGCAAAATCAAAGTTGCCGATGAACCAAAAGGTACTGGTTTCGCTTTCGGCCAGGCTGAAGCCAATCAGCACCCACAAGATCGGCGTGATTCCCAGGCACCACATGTTCATGTTGAGCATGTTGAGCATGCTCTTCGACCGCACCATGCCGCCGTAAAACATGGAAAGCCCTGGCACCATAAACAGCACCAAAGCGGCCGAAATCAATATCCACGCTATGTCTCCACTATCCATTATCTCTGTTCTCCAATCTGTTGTCCCTTTAGTAGTCAAAGATCCAGCTAAAGCAAACCGAGTTAGGGAGAATCAACGCTGGGTTGTTCATCCTCATACTGCTCGATGGTGTACGCAACCCCACCATGGCTGCTCACGTCAATGCCTGACATCTCCACCTGTCGCGACACTCGCAAGCCCATCACTCGATCCAGCACCTTCGCAATGATGTAGGTAGCCACAAATGAGAACACCGCCACCGCCAGGATCGACAAGAACTGGTTCCACAAAAGCACGCCACCACCAAAAAAGACGCCCTCTATGAAGTCTCCGCCTGGCACAGCTGAAGCATCAGCAAAGAGGCCTATCAACATGCCTCCAACGACGCCTCCAACAAGGTGAATGCCAACCACATCCAAACTGTCGTCAATCTTCAGGTAGTACTTAGCTTCGATAGCGAAGTAACAAACAACACCCGCAGCAAGTCCGAACACCAACGAGTGCATTGATCCGACAAAACCAGCGGCCGGAGTGATCGCCACCAAAGCGGCCACAATCCCTGAAGAAATGCCGATAGCGCTAACCCGCTTGGTTCGCATTAGCTCCACGATGGCCCAGGCAACCATTCCGCCTGCTCCAGCCAAGAAAGTGTTCACAAACGCTTGTACGGCTAAAGCGTCAGAGGCCAAGGCCGAACCAGCGTTGAACCCAAACCAGCCAAACCACAAGATGCCCGCACCCAGAACCGTTAGCGGAATGTTGTGCGGAACGTTTCTGTTCTTAGGCCAGTCGCTGCGATGCCCTACCACCATCGCCAGCGCCAGAGCAGCTGCACCCGCATTGACATGAATGGCGGTACCACCGGCGAAGTCGAGCGCAGGCAGGTTTTTGATCCAACCTTCACCACCGTAAACCCAATAAACGACCGGCGCATACACCAGCAAAGACCACACCGGCACGAAAACCATCCAGGCTGAGAACTTCATTCGGTCAGCGACCGCACCAGAAATAAGTGCTGGTGTAATAACCGCAAACATGGCCAGAAATACGAAAGTGGCTAGCCCCTCGGCGTCGTTGATGCCTTTCAGTCCAACGAGATCAAAGTTGCCAATAAACCAGAGGCTGCTGTCGCCACCAGCGAGGCTGTAGCCAATCAGCACCCACATGATCGGTACGATTCCCAGGCACCACATGTTCATGTTGAGCATGTTGAGCATGCTCTTCGACCGCACCATGCCGCCGTAAAACATGGAAAGCCCTGGCACCATAAACAGCACCAAAGCGGCCGAAATCAATATCCACGCTATGTCTCCACTATCCATTATCTCTGCTCTCCATTTCGTTGTCCTCGCCTCTATCAGCGCCTTTATCAGTCAACATTGCCCAACACTTCCCGACATTGCCCACCTCTTTGAGCCCATCTCACGAAGAATTTATTATTCCAAATGCTTTAAGAATTTTGCGGGGGCTTACAAACCCGCGGCACTAAAGCGCCACGCAAACACATTACGCAAAATCCAGGGCTGATTTCAGATCATTAAGCAGATCGCTACCAGATTCGATGCCTACCGATAGTCGCAGCAAATCGTCTGGGACTTCTAGATCTGAGCCATCGGCGGAAGCGTGAGTCATCACGCCGGGGTGCTCGATCAGCGACTCAACCGCTCCTAGCGACTCGGCCAGCGTGAAAACTTTCGTGCTCGCCGCTACTCGTTGAGCGGTCTCTGCTCCGTCCTTGCAGGTGAAAGAAACCATGCCGCCAAAGTCACGCATTTGCTTGGCGGCTATGTCGTGACCGACATGATCTTCTAAACCCGGGTAAAGCACTCTTGCCACCGCCGGATGCTTGGTCAGCATCTCAACGATCGCTCGTGCGTTTTCGCAGTGCCGCTCCATTCGCACCGCCAGTGTCTTGACGCCGCGCATTGCTAGATAGCAGTCAAACGGGCCGGGTACCGCTCCGACCGCGTTCTGAGTGAACGCCAGATGCTCGGCTAGCTCTGTGCTGTTGGTAGCCACAAATCCGCCGACCACATCGCTGTGCCCGCCTATGTATTTGGTGGCTGAATGAACCACGGCGTCGGCTCCTAGCGCCAGCGGTTGCTGCAGGTATGGAGTCGCAAACGTGTTATCCACCACCACTAGTCCGCCTAGCTCGTGAGTGATGTCACAGATGGTTGCTATGTCAAAAACCGACAGCAGCGGATTAGTGGGTGTCTCTAGCCACACGATGCGCGTCTCGGGCGTCCAGGTGTCGCGGAGTTTTTTGGGCGCGGTGAGGTCAACCGCAGCATGGGTGATTCCGTTGCTGCCGTGAATTTTGTCAATCAGTCGAAAGGTGCCGCCGTAGGCGTCGTCGCCTAGCAGCAGACCGTCGCCTGGATGCAGGTATCGCAGCAGCGCGTCTTCGGCGGCTAGGCCGCTGGCGAAGGCGAAGCCGTGCTTCGCGTCCTCGAGCGAAGCCACGCAAGCCTCGTAGGCGTGACGGGTTTGGTTGCCTGTGCGGCCGTACTCGTAGCCGTGACGGGGTTGGCCGACTGCTTCTTGCGCGAAGGTGGTCGCCAGTGAGATGGGGGTAATAACCGCTCCTGAGTACGCGTCGTGAGGTTGGCCGGCACGGATGGCTCGGGTTTCAAACCCGTATTCGTCTGGATCTTCAAATCCTGCTAGCGGGGGTGTTCCACCGGTCATGTTCGTTTAGGCACCTTTGTAAGCATGGTTGCAGAGGCGGTTGTAAGCATTGTTTTAGGCACGGTTATAGGCATCGCTGTAAACACGGCTGTTTGTGATTGGTTATAGGCACAGGCGGGCGCTTGCCCCAGGCGAATGGCGACATCACCGTTGTAAGCACGGCTGTTTGTGATTGGTTATAGGCACTGTTGTTTGCGATTGTTATTCGTGGTTTGTGTTCGTGGCTGCAGTTTGTGATTGGTTATAGGCACTGTTGTTTGCGATTGTTATTCGTGGTTTGTGTTTGTGATTGCTGTCTGGGAAGAGTTAGCGGCTGGTTCGGCTGGACGTGGGGGACTAAGTGTTGGGCTAGATGCGGGACTAAGTGCTGAGTTGGATGCGGGCACGGGCTGATTCTTCATTGAGCGTGGCAACCGGTCGCCCTTCGTGAAACAAAACTACGGCCGGAGCGGTCGCCAATAGCTCAAGGGCGCGTTTGGGCGGCTCGCTCGTGCCAACTTGAGGCAGTGGCGGCTCTAGGAGTTCGCTAACAAGCTGGTCGGGCGTCGGCATGTCAGCTCCCGTACTTGCCCCCTTATTTGCTCCAGCACTTGCCCCCTTATTTACTCCCGTGCCTGCTCCCGCACCTGCTCCAGCACCTGCTCCCGTGCCTGCGTTGCTAAGTCCGGCGAGCGAAACCGAACCGACAATCTCAGCGGCTGCTACTGGCATGTCACCGTTGGCTACGGGGATCGCCGCGATGCTGTTGGTGTTCATAACAGCCAGTGCTTGTGCGACGGTGCTGTTTGGCTGCACGTAGATGAAGGCAGCGACGGTGCCAGCATCGGCAGCTTCTTGGTGGGGCTGACCGGTACCAAAGCCCCCAGCACCAAAGCCCTCGACATCAAAGCCCATCGATGTCATCCAGTCCTCGTTAAAGACCCGACTCAAATATCCGCGACCCGAGTCAGGAATCAGCGTCACCACTAAATCGTTCTCACCCAGCTCACGCGCCACTTCCAAAGCGCCATACACCGCAGTACCACCGGACCCGCCAATCAGCAACCCTTCGGTACGAGTAACTCTGCGCGCCATCTCAAACGATTGGGCATCGGTCACCGGCAGCACCCGATCAACAACTGACGTGTCATAGGTGCTCGGCCAAAAATCCTCGCCGATGCCTTCCACCAAATAGGGCCTGCCGTCGCCGCCGGAATACACCGAAGCGTCCGGGTCTGCCACCACCACCTGCACGGCGGGATTTTGCTCTTTCAGATACTTGCCCACGCCGCTGGTGGTTCCACCGGTGCCAGCGCCCGCTACAAAATGCGTGATGCGCCCTTCGGTTTGTTGCCAGATTTCAGGACCGGTGGTGTCGTAGTGCGATTGCGGATTTATCGGGTTGTGGTACTGGCTAGGGCCGAATGCGTCAGGGGTTTCGTCTAGCAGGCGCTTAGCAGTTGAGTAGTAGCTCTGCGGATCCTCGGGCGCCACCGCCACCGAGCACACCACCACTTCGGCACCGTAGGCACGCAGCAGGTCGATCTTTTCTGGGGCGACCTTGTCGGTCGTCACGAACACGCATTTGTAACCACGCTGAGCTGCCACTACCGCTAGCCCCACGCCGGTGTTGCCGGAGGTTGGCTCGATGATGGTGCCGCCAGGCTTTAGCAAACCAGCTTGCTCAGCCGCTTCGATCATGGCTAGCGCCGGACGATCTTTGACGCTCCCGCCAGGGTTGTAGGTCTCAAGCTTGGCCACCACCGGGCACGCCAAACCATCGGCGACCGAAACCAGTCGCACCAGCGGAGTGTTGCCAATGAGGTCCAGTACAGAACTGGCTATAGCTGGAGGGAGGTTGCTAGCTCCCAACAAGCTCTGCGGCGCGTTCACGGAAGCGCTGGATGTTGTCTTCCTTGATTGCCTCATAGCCGCGCACCATCTCCGGCAGCTGCGCTACCTCAACAGCCCGGTCGTAGTTGGCAGCTGAGAGATTGCTCAAGCAGTGCTCCACTAGCTCACGGTATTCACCTATTAGTGCCCGCTCCAGCTTGCGGTGCTTAGTGCGACCGAATGGGTCAAGAGCGGTGCCGCGCAGACGTTTCATGTTCGCAAGCACAGCAAATGCCACCTCACCGCTGCGGCCTAGCCCGATCTTTTTCTTGGCGCCCATGCGACGCAAAATGGGAGGGTGCAGCTTGTAGGTGACCTTGGTCTTGTTACCAAACTGCTCCTTGATGCTGCGCTGAAACTCGGGCGAACGATGAAGGCGTGCCACTTCGTACTCGTCTTTGTACGCCATCAGCTTGTACAAGAAGCGCGCCACCGATTCGCTTAGTCGAGTGTCTCCGGCCGGACCGTTGGCCAACTCTCGCTCACGCACGTTGGCCACAAACTCGACATAGGTGCGGGCGTAGTCGAGGTTTTGATACGCAACCAGGTCGGGCACACGCACGCCTAGCAAACGCTCAAGTTCACCGGAAGGCTGCGCCGCTAGCTCGATCAGCTTTTGCTCGCTCTTTGACGGGCCCTTCGACTGCGCTCGCTTCATCTCACCCAAACGGTGAATCTCCAGGCTGTCCAAAACCTCCGGGTCTAGGGCAATCTTTCGTCCGGTGCGGAACGCCTGCAGGTTGGTGTCAACCGAAACGCCGTTCAAGTCGATGGCTTGCTCGATGGCTCCAGCGCTGATCGGCACGACCCCCGCTTGGTAGGCCGCACCCAGCACGATCACGTTGGCTGGCATGTGCGAACGGAACAAGTTGTCCGCCAATGTCCCAGCGTCAAAGTAAACATTGCGCATCGGAGAGGAGGCAGCGTCTATAGAACTTTGAAATTCAGTCCATTCGGGGAACTGTGAAGACACGTCTCGCACCATCGCTCCGGTGGGAACCTTGCTAGAAGACACAATCGCCACTGTTCGGTCGGGGCTGGCCTTTGAAAGGTTGGCGGGATTAGTGCCGCTTAGCAGGTCGAACACCAGGTAAGCGTCCGCTTCGCCCGCACCGATCTTTGAAGCCTCAGACATGGCAGTTTCGGCTGCGCCGCTGCCTCCGGCGCTGTTGCTGGCTTCGTCAGCGCTGCTGGCTTTGTTAGTGCTCTGGGCGTTGCCAGGTAGGTGACGAATCTTCAGATTTGAAACCACAGGTCCGCCCTTTTGCGCCAAACCGGTTTGATCTAGCCCAAGTGCTTGCTTGCCATCTAGCAAAGCTGCAGTGGCTAGCAACTGGTTGATGGTCACCACGCCCGTTCCGCCGATGCCCATCATCAAAATGTTGCCCTCGTCGATGCGGTCTGGTTCAGGCAGCTCTTCGTTGGTGATGCTGGCTGCCATGTCAGCAGCGGCGTTTCCGCTAGTTCCAGCGGTTTGCATCTTGCCGCCCGGAATCACCTCGATGAACGCTGGGCAGTCGCCGTCTAGGCAGGTGTAGTCCTTGTTGCAAGATGACTGGTGAATCTGGGTCTTACGACCAAACTCGGTATCAACCGGCTGCACGCTAAGGCAGCTTGATTTCTCGCCGCAGTCGCCGCAGCCCTCGCACACGGCTTCGTTGATAAACACTCGCATTGGTGGCTCTGCCACCTTGCCGCGCTTGCGATCACGGCGTAGCTCGGCCGCGCACGGCTGGTCGTAAATCAACACCGTGCAACCCTCGATGTCGCGCAGCAGTAGCTGAGCTTCATCCATGCGATCGCGATGCCAGATGTCGGTGTCCGGTGCGAACTTCGCGTCGTTTGGGTACTTGTCAAGGTCGTGCGTTACCACCATCACCTTGGTGACACCTTCGGCGTGCAGCGCACGGGTCAACTCGGGCACTTCCATACCGCCGTCAACGTCCTGGCCGCCCGTCATTGCAACCGCAGCGTTGTAAAGAATCTTGAATGTGATGTTGGTGCCTGCGGCCACGGCCTGGCGCACAGCTAGCGAACCTGAGTGGTGGAAAGTGCCGTCGCCCATGTTTTGGAAGCGGTGACTCATCGTGACGAACGGTGCTGCGCCAACCCACTGCACGCCCTCGGCGCCCATGTGAGTCGTGCCACGCACGTTGCGTGTGGGAGTCATCGCGGCCATGCCGTGGCAGCCGATGCCGCCGCCGGCTTCGGAGCCTTCGGGTACCCAGGTGGATCGGTTGTGCGGGCAGCCGGAGCAGAACGTTGGTGCGCGGTTGAGCGATTTGTTGCTAACCGTCGGGTTATGAACGGCCTCAACTGGGGTAGCGCCGACAGTGATTGCCCCGCCGAGGGTTGCACCGCCGGGCGTGCCGGTGATCGTTATTGCGGGGGTGGCGCCAGCAGCGCTGGAACCTCCTGTACCAGAGCCTCCTGCGCCGAAGCCTTTCGGCGAGCGCACCGCATCAGATCCGAAGCGATCCACCAGGAAAGGTCGCAGCTTGAGAGCGACCAGGTCTGCGTCCATTTCGCCATGTCCAGGGAACCAGAATCCGCCATTGGCGTCGCGCTTGCCGAGCACTACGGGAGCGTTTGGCGTGCCGTAAAGAACTTCGCGTACGGAAGTCTCAATGATCGATCGCTTTTCCTCTATTACGACGATCGTTTCAAGGCCCTTTGCGAAAGCCTTCAAGCTGTTCGGTTCGAGCGGCCACACCACTGCTGGCTTGAAAACGCGAATGCCGCGACGCTCTAGCTCGGCTGAATTCAAACCCATATGATCCAGCGCTTCGCGTACGTCGTAATAGGTTTTGCCTGCTGCGATGATGCCGACCTTGGCGTCGGCTGTTGGCACGGTTTGGCGATTTAGCTGATTGTGCTCAACGAATCGGTTAACCGCTTCGAGTCGACCTTCGTGAATCTCCAACTCCATTCGCACCGCAGTAGGCCCGAACAAGCTGTCTTCTTGGGTGTGGTGCCACGGCTGATCGTTCCAGGTGAAATCGGGCCGCTGCGGATTGATTCGCCCGGCGCCTACCTCCACGGTGGCATAGCCGTCGGCCACGTTTGTAACGATCTTGAGCGCCGACCAAAAGCCCGAATAGCGCGACAGCTCATAGCCCCAGCGTCCGTAGTCGATTACCTCTTGCACGTTGCCCGGATACAAGATCGGGCTCTGAATGTGGATGAGCATCGGTTCCGATTCCGACGCCAGCGTGGACGATTTTGAAGCCGGGTCGTCGCCGGCCACCAGCAGCACTCCGCCCTTGGGGTCAACGCCGGAGACATTCGCGTGGCGCAAAGCGTCGCCGGAACGGTCAACGCCTGGAGCCTTGCCGTACCACATACCGAGCACACCGTCATAGGTGCCTTCGAAGTTGCGGTTTGCCAGCTGGCTGCCCCACACCGCGGTCGCGCCTAAGTCTTCATTGAGTGCGGGCAGAAATTCGATGTTGTTAGCGGTTAGCTCTTCGGCGTTGCCGTGCATCAGCGTGTCCATGCCGCCCAGCGGTGAACCGCGATAGCCCGAGACCATGGCGGCGTTGTTCAGTCCGTCGCGCTTGTCGGCTCGCAACTGATCTAACAGAACACGCAAGAGCGCCTGCACGCCTGACATCGCCACACCACCCTCTGGGCGTGTAAAGCGGTCTTCAAGCTGAAATTCGACGAGTGCCATCTGCTTATCCCCCTAGGCGAATCTCCCTAATGCGGTTGAGACTAGTGCCGTGATTGGGGAAACACCTGCCAAGACTGCCGGAGGCTGTTCGGGACTTAGCGGTCTCCGGGTGCCATGTAGAACCAAATCGGCTGCTTCACGTCTGCGTCGGCCATAGCTTGGCGTGCCGCCAAAATCACCTTGCCTGCCTCGGTTTGTTCAAAGAACCAGCGGGTTCCAGCCCAGGCAGAAGGTGCGGTGTCAGCCAGCTCTAGCACGGCGGTTTCGTAGTAGCCGCGGATGTCTTGCGCAACGCGGGCGGGGATGCCAGGAATGTTGGCCTCCTTCCACGATGTGCCTTCGGCGACGTTCAAAAACGCTTGCACGGCGGCTGGGATGTCGTCTGCTGACACCACTCGGCCAGCTCCCATGTGGTTGCCATGCTTGGCCACCGCTCGGTCGTATGCCTGGCGCAGACTGCGCGCTTCATCCACCGCAGCGGGCAGGTCAGGATCGTGGCGCGGCGGCAGCGTGCAAGCCACTGTGTCGGAGGTGTCGTCCAAAATCTCTTCGGCGAAGTGCTCGACCACGGGCTTGTCGGAACGCAGCAACCCGAAGGCGTGAGCCAGCACTCGATGCTGAAACTCTGCGTCGTTGGGTTTGCCAAGAGGTCGCCCAAGCGGGAAGTTGCACCACAACCCACGCGGCGGCGCTACACCTTCGATGTGCTTCTGGATCGAGCCGAGCGCAACGGTGGCTATGCCGGCGGCTTCAAAAACGTGGGCGAGCATACTCACGGTACGCGTGCAGAGCGGTCAGACCGGGGTTAGCAGCACCACATCCACGTCGTGCTCACGCAGGAAAGCAGCACCGGCGGGTCCGCTGTCCATGCGAACTGCCGACAGCTCGAACTGGTTACCCGCATAAGAAAGGTGTATGTCGGACACCGACCCGATGGTGCCGTCGGCGGCTAGCTCGTCTAGCCGATCGATCGGGAACACGGTGTTTATGTCGAGGCCGAAGCCGATGGCATCAAAGTTTGGGCTCCAGTGGCCGGTTATGTAGTCGCGGCGGTCGGCGGACAGCACGCGATATCCAACATCGGACGGCGCGAAGTCATCTTGCTCGGGATGGTGCAGAGATGCGGAGGTAACAATGGCCACCTTGGCTTCGCTAAGCGGAAGCGGAGTGGTGAAGGCTGCGGTTTCGAACTCGGGAAGGTCGAGCTCGGCGGTGAGTGTCTTTATGTCGGTGTCAGCCATTGCGACAGGCTATGAGACTGTGAGACACGCACAGCGAGTTTCTTGCGCAGCGGTGTGAGAGGCGCCGCTCGCTTGGGGGTTGCGGAACGGGTTACTCGCTGGCAGACCGGTGTTATTCGCTGGCAGACAGCGAGCGCTGACGCAGACGCCGCATTCCGCGCAACCAACGATCGGGGTCACCGGCCTTGCGTTCGACGTATGTCTGCACCTCGGGGTGCGACAAAATCAAGAAGCGCTCCTCACGCATTGCTTCGGTGATCTCCTCGGCTACAAACTCTGGCTCCACGATCCCGTCCGTTGCGCCGTCTCCCAGCTGCTGCGGCGCCATGGCGGTGTTGACTCCTTGCGGGCACAGCACCGACACCAAGATGCCGTCGTCGCCGTAAGTGATTGCCTCTATCTCGGCCAGCTTGATACAGGCCGCCTTCGTGACCGAATATGGCGCAGACCCCACCGCGGCCAGCAGACCGGCGGCGCTGGCGGTATGAACCAGATAGCCCTCGCCGCGCGCCAGCATCGATGGCAGCACCGCTCGCGCGGCATAGACGTGCGACATCACATGCAGCTCCCACTGACTTTGCCAGGCTTCGTTCGACGCCTCGATCACTCCCTGCTCACCCGCTCCGGCGTTTGAAAAGAACACGTCGATAGGGCCGTGCTCATCCTCCGTGCTGTGCACCAGATCAGTCATGGCGGCTTCGTCGGTCACGTCCAGGCCAACACCAACGCATCCCAACTCAGCGGCGGTTGACATTGCCGCTTGTTCGTTGTGGTCGGCGACCACGACCGTGCGGGCCCCTTGCTGTAGCCAGTGACGGGCGGTGGCGGAGCCGATGCCACCTGCGCCGCCGGTGATAATCGCTACTCGGTCACGAAGTTCCATTTGATCCTCTGTTGTGTTCTTGTGCGCTTGATTTTTCTGTGTTTGGTGTCTGCGTGCTGTGTTTTTCTGTGCTTAGTTTTTGTGTGTTTGGTGTCTGCGCTGTCTCGTTAGCGGTTTCGTTAGCCCGATTGAGGTTGAGAGTAGCTAGCAGGTCTTCGTGCAACTCAAACCAGATCGTGTGATAGCTAGAAATTATCGGTTTGGTGAAATAGTCGAGCTCGCCTGCGGCTAGCCGATCGATGGCGGTGTCAAATCGTCGTCGATAGTTGCTGTATCGATCAAGGACTTCGCTGAGCAAGGTGAGTACGGCCGCAAGCTGATCGTTGAGTGCGGTTAAGCGCTCGAGCACGGTTGCGTCGTAGCTGGGGTCGGTGTGGTCGTTTAGTCGGCGCCCGGCCGGTGGTGCTGGCTCAGACGGTGCCTGCTGGGATGCGGCTGGCTCAGACGGTGCTTGTTGAGGCGTGGGTGGCTGAGACACAGTTTGTTTTACTGTGGCTGGCTGAGACACAGTTTGTTTTGCTGTGGCTGGCTGAGACACAGTTTGTTTTGAAGTGGTCGGCGGGTGCTCAGGGCGTTGGGGCTCGAGTAGCTGGCGCGTTGCTAGTTGATGCGCTGCTAGTAGATAGTCGGCGGGCACAATCTGCCAATCGGTGCACAGCTGCAACATGGTTGGGTTGAGTTGGCGAAACATTCGATAGGCGCTCTCAACTATTTGGCGCGTACCGGTCTCATCTAGCTCCGCTGCCAGCGCCTGCTCCCCCTCGTCGCGGCCGCTTGATGTGAGGATGTATTTCTCAATGCCGTCAACCGCGCGATACATGCACCGCTCGGCGCTAGTCAGCTGTGCCAGCAGCTGCTCGGTTTGGGTGATTGACAGGCCGTGGATCTCTGCGATGGTTGGTATCTCGCCGAGACCCTTTAGTCGCAGCGCCAACCAGACCAGCAGGTATGGCTCTGTTACGTGAGCGGATTGCGACGGAATACGACGGACGGACTATGCCGAGGGCAAAGCCGCTAGCGCCTGGATGGGCGAGTTCCGAACGCGTTCTCTGCGTCCAACTCCTCGGTCAACGCAAAAGAGTCAACTTCTTCAGCCGTGTCCACCCAATCTTCATACTGAATCACGCCTATCTCGCCGAACTTTTTGCGCAGCCAGCCACTGCCAGCGTCCAACAAACCCAGCTTCTTCAGGTTTGGCACGATTTTCGTAAACAGCATGTGCTGAAACTCACGCCGGCCTGGGTCTTCAAACACTCGCGGCACTATCTGGGGAACGTCAGCTCCCATGCGCTCCCATACCTCTTGCTGCAAAAAGCGATCACGCATGCGCAGTGCCGCCTCAAAGGCAAACTCCTGGCGCTCCACAAGCTCCGGCTCACTCATGTCGGCATACGCCTCCCTCAGCGACAGCACGCCGAACGCCACGTGACGCGCCTCATCTGCCATCACATAACGCAGCAACTGTTTCAGCAGCGGATCGTTCGTGCTTTGATACGTGAAGCCAAACGCCGCCAGCGCCAAGCCTTCCACCATGATCTGCATGCCTAGGTAGGTCATGTCCCAGCGGGAATCTTGCACGATGTCGTCCAGCAGCATCCGCAGATGAACGTTGATTGGGTACGTGCCGCTCAGCTTCATGTCCAGGTACTTTGAAAACACCTCGACATGGCGGGCCTCGTCTACCACCTGCGTAGCGGCGTAGTACTTGGCATCTATCCACGGCACGGTCTCAACAATTTTGGCGGTGCACACCAGCGCACCCTGCTCGCCGTGCATGAACTGACTAAGGCCCCAGTTCTGCGATTCCATTGAGAACTTAACCCACTCCTGCTTGCCCCATTTGGCGACGCTGGTGCCGCTGAAATCAATCAGATTGTCCAGCCCGCCGTTGCGCGCATACTCCTCTTCGGCAGTTTTTTCTTGGTCAACGGGCGTGTCCCAGGGCAGGTCGGTTTCGCCGTTCCACTGGCCAGCCTTGGCCTTCTCATAGAGCTTGGCTAACTGCGGTCGAGCGCCCTTCTCGTAGTCCCATGTGTAAATGGCATCGGCGTTGTCTTCGACGCTGTGGATCACCGAGTTTATGTCGCTGTTGCTCATCGACAGGATTTCGTTGAAGTCGTTGGGATCTTCGCGGTCAATTAGATCGTTGAGATCGGTCTCAGAACGACCAGTATCTGTAACGCTCATGCTGGCTCCTTTTCAGCGGGTTCGCCCGCAGGCTAACCCACCAGTGTGCACATCTGCGTGCACATCTGCTTGCTTGCAAACTCTGTGGCACAGCGTAGACCAACATTGGGCAAACACCACAAACGGGCCATGAGCGAGCGATGAAATAAGTCGCCAGCTGGCGCTGGCAGCTAAACCGTCAAACCGAGACAGCTGCCGGAGACCAAGCAGCCAGCAGCTCAGTACGCCCGCAGGTACGTAATGAGAAAGACAGCGGTTCCTAAGCTAAGACGTTCACCCGCAGATACGCAAAGATAAAGGCAACGTACCCCATGAAAAGGCTAAATCCCCCCAAGACCAATCTCCAGTCCAAGGTCGTCGGGTTACTACTCCCAATTCCCCTATAGACGGCGGGGGTCGGGCTAGAGACTGGCCAGACGGCCAAGACGCCAGCGACGGCGAAGAGCCCAAAGATGGAAATGAAATCAAGCGCCTTGCCTGGTGTGGATCCAAGACCTATGAGCAGTAGGTAGGTGATACCTCCCCAGCTGATGACTAGTAAGTGCACAAGCTAAACAGCCGTCCCGCTGCGAAGTTCAGCGAACTCAATCTCCAACACCCGAACCCGATCATCAACACCCTTGGTAGCAGCCAACAGCTCAGTACGCATGTCTTTCATTTCAGTGCGCAGCTCGTTCATGTCTGCGCGCAACCCAGTGGCTAGAGCGTTCATGTCTGCGCGTAGAGCGTTGAGCGATCGCAGCGTAAACATAATGAGAAAACCAGCGATCGTTAAGAGAACAGCAAGTGCCGCCACGATCACGCTCCAATCCATGGTCCTCATGTTACTACTCTCATCTAAATCTCCTAAGCGGCCGGTTGGCACCAGCCGTGTAGCACCAGCTATGGGGTGCCAGCCGTACGGCACCAAAGATGCGGCGCCAAAGGTGTGGCGCCAGCCGTGTAGGAAGCTCTGAGGGAAGTGACTAAGCCTGTTCTAGCACCCGGCATACCGAAGTCAAGGCGAATTAACGGAAGGCGCTCTCGAGGCTGGGAAGCAGCGAACCCGCTCCTCCGGGTTGGGGGAGAAGCGGGTTCGTTGAACAGTTATTTTCTGGACGCTTAGTTTCGCGTCCCTAACTCCGTGCGCTTAGCCAGCTCGCAAACGTGCCGTCGACCCTTCTCCGGACGTGACGAACGCGTCTGTGGCTTCGGTCTTATAAGAGGTAGCAACATTGGCTGGCAATGTGATTGAATCACCAGCTTTTGGTAGGTCAGTAAAGCTATATGACTTAAGGATGAAAGCGATCTGAGTGACCAGTTCGGTACGTGGGGGAGGCTCCCACAAACTCACATCGGTCGGATAGTTACTTTCAGAAGCATTCATATCCCTAAGCCTCGTGTAATCGAAGTTAGAGAGAATGTCGTTGTAAGTCAAAGTGACTGTGACTGTGCTCTGTCCGCCTCCTAGACGGCGGCGAGTCTTGGAGTTTGTATTGGGTTGTCCAATATCCTGCTCCCCTATCATCAGGTAGTGATTTTTCGTAGTAACACCAGCGAGATCAATGTTGATGTCCGAGTCTGGCTTAGCAAGTACGTCGCTAGTAACGGTGAAGTTAGCGGAAACAGCATCACTGTCCAGTAGTGCCGTGATTACGTTGAAGAGTTTCGCATCGTCATCAAAGAGAATCCTGATGAGCTTACGGTTTTCGTAAACAACAACTGAAACTTCAGGTGCCCGATTGGTGGGAGGACTGCTGGGCACTTCTACCCACGCAACACTCCAAGCGTTACCAAGAGCGCCTGCGGCACTACCAGTACTCTTCGCGTCAATAGTCAGTAAATTATCAGTAGTATTATCATGATAAATGACCCGCCAAGCCCACCTTGCATTAATATCGCGTCCTGTTCTAGGACTGATGGAAACAACGGGTGCGGTAACGGTTGCTCGGGTTACTTCTGGTTTGTCATTGTTTGCAGCAACTCGCGCAATGGTTGTTCGAGAAGCATTACCTGCGTTATCGGTGAAAGCTTCAGCTTTAACGGTGATTAGATCACCCTTAGCCAACACGGTTTTACCAGCTCCCGCAGTTGTTTCGCAGGTACCAGTAGAACCACTCTCACCGAACAGGCAGACCTTGAAGCTCTTGCTGCCTGCAGCTCCTATCACATTAACGGTATCTGCAGATAACGGTTTGCTATTGCGAGACACCGAATCGAGCGTGAGCGTCGCGTCGTCAGGATGATTAGTTTCGGTTACTTGTATTCGTAGTTCGTAACCGTTTTCTGGAGCGAAGATGGTTACACGTGGACGTAGTACGTCTGGCACTAATGCTGGAACGGTGTAAGAAGCGCTCTGTGCTTTGCGGTTGTCGCCGCCTATTCCGGTGATCTTTCCGCCAGCCATTGTGATTACGTCACCGGCAACAAACTTGTCACTGCCGTCTAAACGAATCTTCACATCGCGTGCCGACAACGTGAGACCATCTCCACTAATTAGCGGTTGCCCGTTGATTGTGTAGTACGCCTTATTAGTGGCACCACCTTCTTCACTCTTGTCCTGAACCCTTGAGGAGAATGCGATTGTTGCAGTGCTTGAACCGGCGGTAGCGCTGATTGTTGCGGTTATTGGTTCAGACGAGATAGCTGCAGCTACGACTGCGTCCATTACTGAGTCTGGTACAACAGCGGTGCCACCTATTGCTGTGAAACTAGCGTCAGTGAACCCACCTGATGAGTTCCTGGTTGGTAGAGCTTCTAGATAAGCCAGTGTTTCAGCTGGTACTCCGTCAGTAGCTACTAGTAGCACAGGCGTTACAGGTCCTTCAGAACCAGCAATAGCACCAATACCCAATAGAGGTGCGGCAGACACGCCATCAGCTGTTGCTTCACCATTAATCACCGCATAGTTAGTAGCACTCAGTGTGAACTCAGCGTCACAACCAGCCAGAGCAGCACGTATCGCAAGCGCAGTCGCGTAACGATTCTCACCAGTAATAACAGTGACATCAGACACGCCAGCTGCGAGAATCTCATTGATCACAACAGCAGACACAGCATCAGAGCCACCAACCACAATCACACGCTCAATCTCAGCGTCCGTCAAAAACCCAGCAACCTCACTAGGCAACTCATCAGCCCTGGTTAACAGAACCGGTAACTCCATCGCGTAAGCCAAAGGACCCACCGCGATCACATCAGAAGCAGACTCATCAACATTGACAACCACCGCTGAAATCTGATTCGTATCACAATACTCACCAAACGAACCCATCTCATCAGCAATCGCTGCAGACGTCGCATAACGATCCGGACCAGCCAGACGCGTCACCACATCCACCGTGTCCAGTGCTAGCAAATCGTCTTCAACACGTTGGCTCACAACCTCAAGGCCACCAATAATGAAAACCTCAGCAACAAACTGCTCAACAAGGAAGTCTTCAACAGCGCGAGACAAACGATTAGGAGTCGTCAACAACACCGGAGCACCCTTACTCGCAGCCAAACCAGCCGCAGCAGCCGCATCAACAGCACTCTCACCAGACGCCAAAATCACAGAATCAATAAACCCACGAGCCTCCGCGTACGCCTCAGCCAACACCACCGACGTCGCATAACGATTCGCCCCAGCAAACTCGCGAACACCCTTAGCATCCAAACCACCCTCAGACGCCGTATTAGCAGCACCAACAGGCGAACCAGCCACCACCAACACCGACATACCCACCACCACAGCAGCCAACACAACCAAAAAACGACGCACCATCAAAAAACTCCTAAACCAGAGAAACCCAGAAACCGCCCAAAGCGGCAGGCAGCAACGTAAGTCGGACCACACGCAAAGCCAGCCAGTAGGACAACTACCCCCCCCCCCCTTAGGTGTGACACCTCCCCGGGGCAGTGGACTCTTGGCGGAGTCGCCGAAGTGGCTCCATGTGGTGGTTCCCTCACACCGCCATTAGAGCAAGCGCTTCGCCGGAAGTAACGAGTGCTGACACTGGCAGCTAAATCGTCAAGCCGAGACAACTAACGGAGAGCTAGGCAGCCAGACCGTGCGGGGGCTAAGTAGCTGGCATGGTGCTGGTGCTAAGCAGCAGTCCCGCTGCGAAGTTCGGCGAACTCAACTTCCAACACTCGGACCCGATCATCAACCACTCGGACCCGATCATCAACACTCTTTACCGCAGTCAGCAGCTCAGTACGCATGTCTCGCATTTCAGCGCGCATGTCTCTCATCTAAATCTCCTTAACGACCGGTCAGCACCAGCCGGTTGGCACTAGCTATGGGGTGCCAGCCATCTGGCACCAGCTATGAGCTGCCAGCTGTGAGGCGCCAAGGGTGTGGCGCCAGTCGTGTGGGAAGCTCTGAGGGAAGTGACTTTGAGAGAAGTGATTAAGCCTGTTCTAGCACCCGGTGCCACAAAGTCAAGGCGAATTATTGGAGGGGTGGTGAAGGCGGGGCCTTAGCAAAAGAAAAAGCGTTTTAGTTTGCGGGCTTTAGCCAGATCGCAAGGTTTTAGTATTTGGCAGGCTTGCGCCATACCGTGTGGTAGTCGAGTCAGCGTTTGTTGTCACATCATCAGTTGCAGTCACATCATGGCGATAGTTCTTCGCAATCGAGTTCGCCAAAGTAAGCGTTTGCCCTCGCTTAGGTAGGGCGTCACTGGATGTAAGCGTGAGCACAATTCTTGAGCTCATATTGATGCCTCTAGTGTCACTACGGCACTCGGTGTCGGCGGGCCCTGCCGTAGTGGCTTGGTCAGCTGCTGCGAGGTTTCTGTCAAAAGCGCATAGCAGTGGGTTACTCGCATATGAATAAGGCTCAAGCGTTTCTTCACCTGTTGCTATATCACTAGCAGCCACGTTTCCACCTGGCTCGCCATGCTCGCGATAATATCTCTCCGAGCTAACCGTGTAGGTTGAAACACTCACAAACGCACCGCTAGCCTGATCAACTATAAATGTTTGTGCGTCAAACGCTTCCAACACATCATTGTAGTGCAGCGTAAGAGTTGCCTGGCTCACACCCCCAGCTAGCTTTTTGGTATTTTGGGTTGACCTTGCAGTTGAGTTATAAAGTACAACTGGACCAGTGATTTGTTCGAGAGCAGCAGGATTATTTGAAACAAGGTTACTGGAGTCCATATCCATAGTGAAGTTGCGGGTGAATTCTACATTAGCGTTTGCTGCTGTAAGGACATCAGCAAGCGTTGCGTCATCTTCAAACGTTATATCAATTATTGACCTCTCGTTTATAATGTTAACTGAGGCACTGGGATCAGTGTCAACATCAGCATTAGCACCTAGATTAGTCCAGTTCACTTTCCAGTCATTTCCGGCTGTCCCAGCCGCTATCCCATCTTTATTAGCAGTAATTGTCACAGTCAGATCGTTGCTTTCAATCCCAGCTGCTGACACAATTTTGAAGTTCACGCTAACACCACCATCCGGATCAGTTACTAGTCCTGAAGTAGGATCTCTCTCAATTGGAGTGTCGGGAGAGCTAGCAAAGTTGTTTCGTATAGCGTCATAGGCCTTCACATAAGTCAGACCGTTATCGTACGGAGGATAAAATTCTCCACCACCTAAGGGTGTAGGAATATAGACACCAAATGGATGCTTCGTGTGATCTTCTACTGCTTCTATAATATCTGCAAGAGTGTTGTCTGGCCTAGCTGCAATTTTGAGCTCATAAATAGGTTGCCCAATAGGGAAACTAGGATCACGGAAACCCAATTCGTACCCGCGGCAGTCATGAAGCATGTAAAGGATGATTACACCATTATCATGCTTTGTTACAATGTGGCCGGTGGTAGACATACGACTCACAACACCATTCACTGACACTTCCCTGTTAACAATAGCATCCGCATTTTCTTCTAGGAAGTCATATGATCCTTCACCCACGCTATAAGCTAGCTGTTGTCGTCCATTTGCTATATCACGCCCATCGGGTCGGCAGATGTCAAGAGTGTCAGCAGTCCAATAGCCGAAGTGTGTGCTATCTTCGTGTAGGAACACGTGATACGGTTCACCGGTTCCACTCATTAATGGTTCAGAAGTTAGTCGTCGTCCCTGTGCTTCTACATAGGCGGGGTCTTCAACCGTCCAACTTACCGACGCATTTGTTACCACCGTTGGGTTAGATACAGATGCTGAAACAAGAGTGGGATGCTTCTCGTTTGAAGTAACCCTTGCACGCGTTGAGCGATTTGTATTACCCTGCACGTCCGCTACTGCTTCGGCCTCTACAGCAATAACATCACCCGTAGCTAGTGTTTGCGCAGCACCCAAATCTGGTGTGGTTTTACAGGTGTCAACGAAACGATCATGCACATTTGCATTCACTGCAGAGTTGGTCGGTGATGTTGCAATGTATTCCTGATTTTGGACACCGTTCAAGCAAACAATAGCTAGATCAGAAGCATGTCTACCCTGATAATAGATACCTGCAGTAGCGGGTAGAGCTACACCCTTCCAAGTAACTTCAGTAACTTCAATCTTTTCATTGCTTCTATCATTTTTCTCATTAACCGTTATTGCAAACTCGTGCGCACCATCAGCAGCAGTAATTTGCACGCTTGGACGAAGCTTATCCGGCACTGGTGTTACGACCGTAAACGTTGTAGCACCAACAAGTCTTTTATCCCCAGATGCAATAGCTCCAGATATCTTTCCACCAGCTATCGAAATTACATCACCGGCCCTCAAAGGATCAGGCAGGGTAATCACCACAGAGCGAGCATCTTCATCTGAAACTCGAGCAACCATGTCGCCAGAAAACAATGGTCCGCCAGAAACAGTGTAAAACGCCCTATTCAAAGCACTGCTCGCATACCCGGCGGTACCGGCTGTTGCGAGTTCCACGTTTGAAGAAAACTTGATCTTCACCACACCCGGGTTGCTAGGAATTGCGGTAATAGTCGCCGTTAATGGTTTTGATGTGATTGCAGCGTTTATGGCTGCTTGCATTACTGCTTGCGACACTACCGCTGTGCCACCTATAGCAACAATGCTTTGATCTATTAGCTGCGAAGCCCTATTACGCAGAGGAATAGACGCTAGGTAGTCGCGTGTCTCCGCGGGTAGCTGATCGGTTTGCACTAACAACACTGGAGTAACACCAGTACCACCACCCAGGCCTGAACCCAACAACGGTCCAGCAGCCACACCATCCGCAGCAGAATCACCATTTATTAACGCTGCCGGTGAAGAACTCACCGTAATAGTCGCACAATCCTCAAGCGCTTCAAGAATCGCTAACGCAGTGCCATAACGAGAATCCCCAGTAAGACGAACAACGTTAGACACCCCAACAGCAGTCACATCAGCCACCACTGCCTCAGACACAGCAGTCTCGCCACCAACAATGACCACACGCTCAACCTCAGCGTCCACCAGGTAACCAGACACCACGTCAGGCAAAGCATTCGCTCGCGTAAGTAACACAGGTAGCTCCAGGGCGTAAGCCAAAGGCCCAACAGCGATCACATCAGCAAACGTGGAATCCACATTCACCAAAATCGCAGTAACTTCGCCAGAATCGCAATACACGCCAGGCGTACCCATCTCCTCAGCCAAAGCAACCGACGTGGCATAACGATCCGGACCAGACAAACGCGTCACCGTGCGCACAGTCGCCAAATCAGCTAACGCATCCTCAACACTTTGACTAACAGCCTCTGTGCCACCAACAATGAACACCTCACTAATGAACTCATCAACAATGAAATTCTCAACCACGCGTGACAAACGATTAGGAGTCGTCAACACCACCGGAGCAGACTTAGACGCAGCCAAACCAGCAGCAGCCGCAGCATCAACAACACTCACACCAGACGCCACAATCACCGAATCAGCAAAACCACCAGAACCCACCGAATTAACAAACGCCCGCGCAAGAGCAACAGACGTCGCATAACGATTCGCGCCAGCAAACTCACGAACAACAGGCGTAGCCGCATCATCATCATGATCGCTCAACACCTCACTAGCCGTATTAGCAGCACTAGCAGGTGAACCAGCCACCACCAACACCGACGCACCCAACACCACAGCAGCCAACACAACCAAAAAACGACGCACCATCACAAAACTCCTAAACATAACTTTAATTCTCACTTGTACCTATCAACCCAACAACTAACCAGCACGCAACTCTTGCTCAAATACCACACTCGTACCACCCTCATAATCTTCAGCCACACCAGCCGGTAAAGAAATAGAATCACCCCTAACCGGCAACTCCGACAACACAGCCGAATGAAGCACAAAAACAACCTCAGTTACCAACGTTGGCTCAACAAGAAGCATATTCCTTCTCGACCAGCTGTACGGCAAGATGTATGTTTCGCCAAAAACTTCACGAGTATTAGGCGGGCCCCTCCAACCACGTCCCGGCACTTCAAGCGGGGTATCCCAACCAGTTGCTGATGGATAGTTTTTATTACCTGCATTGACTGCACGCAAGGTGTCGGTTTCCTCGGCGGGAGCAACAGGATTTGCAGCAAACCTAAATGCCTTGAGAACTTTATTGTAAGTTAGAGTAACCGTAACTTCACTTTCACCACCCGAAAACGCTCTAGCAGCGAGTGAAGGTGCACCGCGATCTATGAAATAGCGCCCCTGCGGAGGGAATGTTCCGAAATCAACCTCTGGTATACCTTCAGTTCTAGAAGAGGTACTGGGCCTGACAAGGCCAGCAGCAGGTGAATCAGCAGGTACAAATGAGTCAGCAATGTTACGTTCCAAAAGCTCTGTCCTAGATGGTTTAAACGCATCACCAGTCCTAGCCCCGTCACTGGTAACATCAAAGTTTTCGTTAACGGTTTCATTATCAACTAGCGCAGTCAAAACATTTTCAACCGTTGCTTCGTTATCAACCCCAATCCGAATTACTCCACGTCTAATATAGACATTTACCTGAACTACAGGCACTCCATCATCATTGAGAGCATCTGGTAACTCAAACCACTCAACTTTCCAAGAGTTACCAGCAGCACCAGCAGCTATACCATCAGTCTTAGCCGTGATAGTCAAATACCTGCGTGATTTATGCGACTCAACACGATCTTTTGCAAAGTCGCACTGGCCCTGGGAAGAAGACCCAGCATCACCATTGCAGTCATAGACGTATCTAAGCCAGGACCACTCCGCTAACGGCTTGCCACCAGGGGAAATTCCATTCTTGTCATAGTGATAAGTCACGAGTTTAGTAACAGATGCTCGTGTAACGCGTGGAGCGCCATCTACACCTTTAACAACAAAGGTCGTGGTTCGGCTAGAGTTACCCGATGTATCTTTAAACGCACCCTCTTCAAACGTTATGCGGTCTCCCGCGATAAGTGTTTGAGTGCTGCCTGAACGAGCGTTCGTTCGGACCATATTCGATATTCTTCTTACTTCTGCCGCTACACCAGATATTGTTTCTTGAGGTAAACTGGCCGGGTCCAGGGCCAGTCCTCCTGCTCCAAATTCACTCGCTGTCTCTGCGGTTGCCTTGCATGCCGGGTCAACCTCGGGGATCCCCTCTTTCCCGAACAGGCAGATAATGAAGTTGGTCGGGCTCGCAAAATCATCTAGTAAAGATGAAGTTGTCTTTACTTCGGATAACGGAGCTCTCTGATCTGCGACCACCCTCGAATATGCCTGATAGCCCGCAGGCACCGGAAAGGTTTGGCTACCCGTAAGAGTCCCGCGTAAGGCAGTTATTTGAGCCTCTGTGAGTAACTCCCAAGGAGGATCAGTTGTTCCAGCGTTATGGTTATCTAAGTTAGCTTGCGTTAGTGCTGCTGGAGCTGCAGATACAGCGTATGTGACTTTATCTTGAGTTTCTGTATACCACGGTAGAGGTTCACCATTTAGCCTTACCTTCGAAAAATCAAGGTCGCTAGTAAGACCAGCCGGGTTTTGTTCTATTACCTGAACACGCAATTCATGCGCACCTTCAGCAGCGGTAATTTGCACTCGCGGGCGTACATTATCTCGCACACTGGACGCGGTCGGTACCGTATAGGTAACACCTTCTACATAGCGATTATCAGTCCCACGACCTTTGATAGTGCCATCCAAGATAGTAATCTCGGTGCCTTCCGTAAACGATTCCCCAGGCCTGAGATCGAGGCGGACTGTACTAGTACCAGTGCCATCGGAATTTTCAACACGAAGCCTGTCGGTGAACAATGGTCTAATTCCAGCGATACGATAATTGTTTGGGTTTGTGGCCGTTGCAGCATCAACAAGTGCCGAGAACGTAATCACAGCCCGACTGCCTGCTATGCCATCTACAAGAATGAGCTTGATGGTCGCCGTTAGCGGTTCTGACGTGATAGCAGCGTTTATGGCTGCCTGCATCACTGCTTGCGACACCACCGCTGTGCCGCCAATAGCAACAATTTCTTGATCAGTTAGTTCCGAAGCCCTATTACGCAGTGGGACAGACGCTAGGTAGTCGCGTGTCTCAGCAGGTAGCTGATCAGATTGCACTAACAACACTGGAGTAACACCATCACCACTCAAACCTGAACCCAGCAACGGTCCAGCAGCCACACCATCCGCAGCAGAATCACCATTTATTAACGCCGCCGGTGAAGAACTCACCGTAATAGTCGCACAATCCTCAAGCGCTTCAAGAATCGCTAACGCAGTGCTATAACGATTCGCACCACTAATACGAGCAACATTGGTTACACCAACGTCAGTTAGCTGTGAAACCACCTCAGCAGATACAGCAGTCTCACCACCAACAATGACCACACGCTCAACCTCAGCGTCCACCAGGTAACCAGACACCACGTCAGGCAAAGCATTCGCTCGCGTAAGTAACACAGGTAGCTCCAAGGCGTAAGCCAAAGGCCCAACAGCGATCACATCAGCAAACGAATCATCCACATTCACTAAAATCGCAGTAACTTCGCCAGAATCGCAATACACGCCAGGTGTGCCCATCTCCTCAGCCAAAGCCACCGACGTGGCATAACGATCCGGACCAGACAAACGCGTCACCGAACGCACAGTCGCCAAATCAGCTAACGCATCCTCAACACTCTGAGACACAGCCTCAAGCCCACCAACAATGAACACCTCACTAATAAACTCATCAACAATGAAATTCTCAACAGCGCGTGACAAGCGATTAGGAGTCGTCAACACCACCGGCGCAGACTTAGACGCAGCCAACCCAGCAGCAGCAGCGGCATCAACAACACTCACACCAGATGCCACAATCACCGAATCAGCGAAACCACCAGAACCCACCGAGTTAACAAACGCCTCAGCCAAAACCACCGACGTCGCATAACGATTAACGCCAGCAAACTCACGCACAACAGGCGTAGCCGCATCATCATCATGATCGCTCAACACCTCACTAGCCGTATTAGCAGCACCCACCGGTGAACCAGCCACCACCAACACCGACGCACCCAACACCACAGCTGACAACACCACCAAAAAACGACGCACCATCACAAAACTCCTAAACACAGCCAACACAAACAGGACCTAAAACAAACCCCGCAGCACAAAAAGCACCGCAAAGCGGACCGGACGTAAAGCCGTCCAACGAGTTATAACTACCCCCCCCCCCAATGTGACACTGCCCCGAGAGCCGATAACGCTGCTGTAACACGGCGCTACAACGGTGAAGTGGGCTGGTGGAGCGGTGAAGTGGGGTGGCGAGAGTTGGATGGCGAAAGGCATCCGCAACTGGAATGCGGTGATAGAGCGCCCTTTGGCGTTGGCAGCTAAATCGTCAGGCCGCGACAGCTAACGAGGGCTAAGCAGTAAATAGAGGGCTAAGCAGCTGGGATGGCGCGAAGTTCAGCGAACTCAATCTCCTACACCCGTACCCGGTCATCAAGACTCTTGATGGCAGTCAGTAGCTCAGTACGCATGTCTCTCATCTCAGTGCGCAGGTCTCTCATGTCTGCGCGAATTTCTGTGCGCAATGCACTGAGCGATCGCTGCGTATACATAATGAGAAACCCAATGCTCGCTAAGACAGCAGCAAGTGCCGTCAAAATCACGCTCCATTCCATGGTCCTCATGTTACTACTCTCATCTAAATCTCCTAAGCGGCCGGTCGGTGCCAGCCGTGAGGCACCAGCTGTGAGATGCCAGCTGTGTAGCACCAAGGGTGTGGCGCCAGTCGTGTAGGAAGCTCTGAGGGAAGTGACTAAGCCTGTTCTAGCACTGGGTGCCACGAAGTCAAGGCGAATTACGGGAGGGGCCGGGCGGGCGAGAGTCGAGAGTAGGCGAGGGGCATCCGCAACTGGAATGCGGTGGTGGAGCGCCCTTTTGACGTTGGCAGCTAAATCGTTAGGCCGAGACAGCTAACGGGGACTGAGCGGCGGGAGGGGAAGGCGGAAGGCACCCACAACTGGAATAGGGCGGTGAGGCCGGCCAGCCAACCCGGTTACTCAACCGTTACATCGGCGAACTGGTCTCGCAGCGACTTCTTAGAAAACTTCCCGGTTGAGGTCTTCGGGATTTCGTCGACTATCTGCGTGGCGCTTGGCAGCCACCAACGCGCCATACGCGGCGCCAAGTACTCAATCAGCTCGTCGTGGGTCAGCGTTTCACCCTCATTTAGCACCACACACGCCATCGGGCGCTCCATCCACTTCAGCGAAGCCACGGCAATCACAGCCGCCTCAGCCACCTTGGGATGACTCATGATCTCGTTCTCCACCTCCACCGAACTCACCCACTCGCCACCGGACTTGATGAGATCCTTAGTCCTGTCAACTAGACGCAGATAACCCTTCGCGTCACACGTTGCCACATCCCCGGTGCGCAACCAGCCGTCAGAGGTAAACGAATCCGCCGCATCGGGACGGTCGTAATACGACCCGGTGACGTACGGGCCACGCACCTGCAACTCGCCGCTGGTTTCACCGTCCCACGGCACCTCTTTGGTGGAGCCACCACTGGAATCATCGCCGGAGCCCTGCTCGCAAACTCGAAACTCCACGGTTGGCAGCACGGTGCCAATGCCAGAACGAATATCAGCCTTGGCGTCTTCGTCCAAGTGAGCTTCGCCCGAGCGAATGTTTGCCACTGAAACCAACGGACTGGTTTCGGTCATGCCCCACGCCTGAAGCAGCGGCAACCCAACTTGCACTCGATAACCCTCAGACAATGATTTCGGCACTGCCGAACCACCACATGGAATTGAACGCAAGCTCGAGACATCTCGGCCAGCCAGCTCTGGCAGCACCGCCATCCAGATGGTGGGCACGCCTGCGGCCACGGTTACTCGCTCGGTCTCTATCAACTCAGCTAGCGGTTTGGCCGCCAGGTTGGGCCCCGGGTTTACCAGCTTCGCCCCGGCAGCCACCGCCGCGTGCGAGAGCCCCCAAGAGTTGGCGTGAAACATCGGAACCACAGGCAAGATGACGTCTAATTCGCAGATACCTAAGCCGTCAGCAGTCATCGCTGACAACGTGTGCAAGTAAGTGGAACGGTGGCTGTAAACAACGCCTTTGGGATTGCCCGTGGTGCCACTGGTGTAGCACATCGATGCAGCCTGGCGTTCATCGGCGACTTCTAGCGGCACCGGATCGGCTGTCGCTAAGGCGTCTTCGTAGTCCAGTATGCGCGGATCGTCAGGAAGAGGTGCGGCGGCGGTTGTGCTACTGCTAGCTGTGCTGCCGCTGGTTGTGCTGCTGGTAGCCGTGGCACTCTCACTGGTTACGTCGTTGGTTACGTCATCCATGACAATGAAGTGACGCACCTTTGGCAGCTGACCGCTCTCAGCCAACGGCCAAAGAGACGCAAGCAACGATCGATCAATAAAAATCACCTCATCAGCCGCGTGATTAATGATGTAAACGATCTGCTCGGTAAACAAGCGAATGTTGAGTGTGTGCAGCACTCGACCGGAACATGGCACCGCGAAATACAGCTCCAAGTGGCGGTCGGTGTTCCAAGCAAAGGTGCCCACCCGCCCGCTAGCAGATACACCCAGATTGTCGAGCATTCCGCCGAGGCGGCGAGTTCTTTGTGCCCAAACCCCGTAGGTGGTGCGCTTGAGTCCGTCGGTGGTAGCGGTGACGATTTCTTTATCTGTAAAAAGTCGCTCAGCCCGCCGGAAAAAAGTGTCCAGCGTTAGCGGAGCGTCCATCATTGTTGAATCCATGGGGCAACATTAGTCCTAGGTGGCCCGCAGGGGCTTTGGGGAGTACAAGGACGTAGCCGGGACAGGGTCTTGGCCGAGTGGGCCTCTAGCAAAAGAAAAAACGCGCTCAGACCTTTTTGTTTGGTCTGAACGCGCTTTCCAAAGCGTTTTAGTTTGCCGGTCTAACCAAACCGCAAGACTTTAACCAGATCGCAAGACTTTAGTATTTGGCAGGCTTGCGCCATACCGTGTGGTAATCGAGTCAGCGTTTGTTGTCACATCATCAGTTGCAGTCACATCATGGCGATAGTTCTTCGCAATCGAGTTCGCCAAAGTAAGCGTTTGTCCTCGCTTGGGTATACGACCATGGGATGTAAGCGTAAGCACAATTCTTGAGTTCATATTGATGCCTCTAGTGTCAAAACGGCAGTCGGTGGGCCCTGCCATAGCGGCTTGTACCGCTGCTGCAATGGTAGAATCATAAGTGCATAGCAGTGGGTTACTCGCATGTGAATAAGGCACAAGCGTCTCTTCACCTGTTGCCACATAATCAGCAGACACGTTTTCACCTTTTGTGCCATGCTGGCGATAATATCTCACTGAGCCAACACTGGCTAAAATACGCTGGTTGCTTATAAACGTGGCTGCGTCAAACGATTTCAGCACATCATTATATTGCAGTGTAAGAGTTACATGGCTCTCACCTCCAGTTAACCTTTCGGTAGTGGAGGCTTGCGTAGTTAGGCCAGAAATTACAACTGGACCAGTGATTTGGATGGGGGCAGCAGGATCATTTGAAATAGGAATACTGGTATCCATATCCATTGTGAAGTTGCGGGTGAATTCTACGTTAGAGTTTGCTGCTGTAAGGATATCAGCAAACGTTGCACCATCTTCAAACACTATATTAATTACTGACCTCTCGTTTATAATGTTAACTGAGGCACTGGGATCAGTGTCAGCGTCAGCAGCAGCACCTAGATTAGACCAGTTTACTTTCCAGTCATTCCCGGCTGCACCAGCCGCTATCCCGTCCTTATTAGCAGTAATTGTCACAGTCAGACCGTTGCTTAAAACATCAGATTCTGACAGAATCTTGAAGTTCGCGCTAACACCACCATCCGGGTCATTGCTTTTCTCAGCTTCAGTGTCGACACTTCCATCGAAGTTGCCCGGTATATCGTCATAAATAGTTACATAAGTAAAAGGGTTAGCGTATGGGCTAGTAACACCTATCGCTCCGGCGCTATAGTAGCCAAAGGGATTCACCGTGTGGTCAGTTACTGCTTCCCTAATATCTGCAATATCGTTATCTGCCCGAGCTGCAATTTTGAGCTCATAGTTAGGTAGCGCGCTTATTATGCTAGGATCATTTATGTAACTTGCCGCATCGCAGTCGTGAAGTATATAAAGGATGATTACACCATTATTATGCCTTGTTACGGTGTGTCCGGACCAGGTATTAGTGCTCTCAGTAACAACCCGGTTACCCAGAGGATAAGTGACAGTTGAAACTGTCGTAGTGTCATCCAGGGCGTTGTATTCTTCTTCACGCACGTCGTAAGATATCTGTGAAGTTCCTTCTGCAATACTACGCCCAGTGGACTTGCAGTAGTCAAGAGTGTCAGCAGTCCAATAGCCGAAGTGTGTGCTATCTTCGTGTAGGAACACGTGATACGGCTCACCGGTTCCACTCATTAATGGTTCAGAAGTTAGTCGTCGTCCCTGTGCTTCTACATAGGCGGGGTCTTCAACCGTCCAACTTACCGACGCATTTGTTACCACCGTTGGGTTAGATACAGATGCTGAAACAAGAGTGGGATGCTTCTCGTTTGAAGTAACCCTTGCACGCGTTGAGCGATTTGTATTACCCTGCACGTCCGCTACTGCTTCGGCCTCTACAGCAATAACATCACCCGTAGCTAGTGTTTGCGCAGCACCCAAATCTGGTGTGGTTTTACAGGTGTCAACGAAACGATCATGCACATTTGCATTCACTGCAGAGTTGGTCGGTGATGTTGCAATGTATTCCTGATTTTGGACACCGTTCAAGCAAACAATAGCTAGATCAGAAGCATGTCTACCCTGATAATAGATACCTGCAGTAGCGGGTAGAGCTACACCCTTCCAAGTAACTTCAGTAACTTCAATCTTTTCATTGCTTCTATCATTTTTCTCATTAACCGTTATTGCAAACTCGTGCGCACCATCAGCAGCAGTAATTTGCACGCTTGGACGAAGCTTATCCGGCACTGGTGTTACGACCGTAAACGTTGTAGCACCAACAAGTCTTTTATCCCCAGATGCAATAGCTCCAGATATCTTTCCACCAGCTATCGAAATTACATCACCGGCCCTCAAAGGATCAGGCAGGGTAATCACCACAGAGCGAGCATCTTCATCTGAAACTCGAGCAACCATGTCGCCAGAAAACAATGGTCCGCCAGAAACAGTGTAAAACGCCCTATTCAAAGCACTGCTCGCATACCCGGCGGTACCGGCTGTTGCGAGTTCCACGTTTGAAGAAAACTTAATCTTCACCACACCCGGGTTGCTAGGAATTGCGGTAATAGTCGCCGTTAATGGTTTTGATGTGATTGCAGCGTTTATGGCTGCTTGCATTACTGCTTGCGACACTACCGCTGTGCCACCTATAGCAACAATGCTTTGATCTATTAGCTGCGAAGCCCTATTACGCAGAGGAATAGACGCTAGGTAGTCGCGTGTCTCCGCGGGTAGCTGATCGGTTTGCACTAACAACACCGGTGTAACACCAGCATCACCGCTTAGCCCTGAAGAACCCAACAACGGTCCAGCAGCCACACCATCCGCAGGTGAATCACCATTTATTAACGCTGCCGGTGAAGAACTCACCGTAATAGTCGCACAATCCTCAAGCGCTTCAAGAATCGCTAACGCAGTGCTATAACGATTCGCACCACTAATGCGAGCAACATTGGTTACACCAACGTCAGTTAGCTGTGAAACCACCTCAGCAGATACAGCGGTCTCACCACCAACAATGACCACACGCTCAACCTCAGCGTCCACTAGGTAACCAGACACCACGTCAGGCAAAGCATTCGCTCGCGTAAGTAACACCGGTAGCTCCAGGGCGTAAGCCAAAGGCCCAACAGCGATCACATCAGCAAACGAATCATCAACATTCACTAAAATCGCAGTAACTTCGCCAGAATCGCAATACACGCCAGGCGTACCCATCTCCTCAGCCAAAGCAACCGACGTGGCATAACGATCCGGACCAGACAAACGCGTCACCGTGCGCACAGTCGCCAAATCAGCTAACGCATCCTCAACACTCTGGCTTACAGCCTCAAGCCCACCAACAATGAACACCTCACTAATGAACTCATCAACAATAAAATTCTCAACCACGCGTGACAAACGATTAGGAGTCGTCAACACCACCGGAGCAGACTTAGATGCAGCCAAACCAGCAGCAGCCGCAGCATCAACAACACTCACACCAGACGCCACAATCACCGAATCAGCAAAACCACCAGAACCCACCGAATTAACAAACGCCCGCGCAAGAGCAACAGACGTCGCATAACGATTCGCGCCAGCAAACTCACGAACAACAGGCGTAGCCGCATCATCATCATGATCGCTCAACACCTCACTAGCCGTATTAGCAGCACTAGCAGGTGAACCAGCCACCACCAACACCGACGCACCCAACACCACAGCAGCCAACACAACCAAAAAACGACGCACCATCACAAAACTCCTAAACATAACTTTAATTCTCACTTGTACCTATCAACCCAACAACTAACCAGCACGCAACTCTTGCTCAAATACCACACTCGTACCACCCTCATAATCTTCAGCCACACCAGCCGGTAAAGAAATAGAATCACCCCTAACCGGCAAACTTGACAACACATCCGAATGAAGCACGAAAACTATCTCCGTTACCAACGTTGGTTGAGTAAGAAGAGCGGTTCTTACAGCGCTAATATCATCAGCAACCGTGTATGTCTCGTGAAGAACTTCACGCACATTAAGCGGATTATCCCAACCAGTTGCTGATGGATAGTTTTTATTACCTGCATTGACTACACGCAAGGTACCGGCTTCATCGGCGGGATTAGCAAGAGTTTCACTAAACTTAAATGTTTCGAGAACCTTGTTGTAAGTTAGAGAAACCGTAACCGCGCTTTCACCACCCATAAGCCCTCGAGCACCGTTACTGGTTATTGAAGGTGCGCCGCGCTGTATGATAAAGCGCCCTCTGGAGGGGATAGTCCCCGTAACGTCAATACCTGTAGCACCATCACCACTAGGCGGCCTCCCATTAGCGGCGCTACCAGAAGCGGGCAAGTCAAGCAAGTTACCAACGTTAGCCGAATCAGTAACCGAATCAGCAATGTTGAATTCCAAAAGCTCTAGTGTTGCAGATCCTGTAAGCCCATCACTAGTAACCGTAAAGTTTTCGCTGAGGGTTTCATTAGCGAGCAGCGCAGTCAAAACGTTTTCAAGCGTTGCTTCGTTATCAAATTTAATCTGAATTGTTCGGCGGATAACGGGGACATTTACCTGAACTACAGGCACTCCATCGTCGTTGAGAGCATCCGGTAACTCAGACCACTCAACTCTCCAAGAGTTACCAGCAGCACCAGCAGCTATACCGTCGGACTTAGCTGTAATAGTCAGATAATTCTTTGTGATTTCAAGAATGGAACGAGGATAGTAAAAGCCAAGGCACCGTGCGGATGATGATCCCGTTCCGGTGTTGCCGTTGCAGTCATAGATGTATTCACGCCACCACCACTGCGCCAAAGCCTCGCCGCCAGGCGTAGCCCCATTGCTGTCATAAACCACGGGTTTGGTAACAGATGCTCGTGTAACGCGTGGAGCGTCGTCTACATCTTTAACAACAAAGGTCGTGGTTCTACTTGGGTTACCCGATGTGTCGGTAAACGCACCCTCTTCAAACGTTATGCGGTCTCCTGCGATAAGCGTTTGAATGCTACCTGAGCGAACGTAACTTTGGGTCGTAACCTTGCGTCCTCTTATTACTACCGTTACACCAGATATTGTTTCTCGAGGCAAGCTGTCCGAGTTAGGAGAGGTCATCCCTGTTGTTGTAGGACCACTCGCCACCGGTGCGGTTTCCACGCATGCCGGGTCAGTCCTGCGGGTCCCCTCTTTCCCGAACAGGCAGATAATGAAGTTAGTCGGGCTTGCAAAACTATCTAGTAAAGATGAAGTTGTCTTCACTGCGGAGAGCGGAGTTCTTTGATCTTCTATCTCCCGCGAAAACGCCTGAAAGCCAGCCGCCACCGGTAAGTCAACGCCGTCTTGGTTAGGGATAGTTACGGAGCCATTTATTTCTGGTATTAACTTCCAAGGGTTGCTGGCTCTTCCAGCGTTATGATTATCTAAGCTAGCTTGCGTTAGTGCTGCTGGAGCTGCAGATGCAGCGTATGTGACTTTATCTCGAGTTTCTGTATACCACGGTAGAGGTTCACCATTTAGCCTTACCTTCGAAAAATCAAGGTCGCTAGTAAGACCAGCCGGGTTTTGTTCTATTACCTGAACACGCAATTCATGCGCACCTTCAGCAGCGGTAATTTGCACTCGCGGGCGTACATTATCTCGCACACTGGACGCGGTCGGTACCGTATAGGTAACACCTTCTACATAGCGATTATCAGACCCAGCGCCTTTGATTTTGCCACCCACGATGGTAATCTCGGTGCCTTCCGTAAACGATTCTTCAAACCTGAGATCGATGGTCACTGCAGTAGTACCAGGGGCAGTGGTACCTCCCTCAAATGTAAACGTGTCGGAGGCAAACGGTCTAATTCCCGCGATACGATAATTGTTTAAGTTTGTGGCCATTGCCTCATCAACAATTCCCGAAAACGTAATCACAGCTTGACTGCCTGCCACGCCGTCTACAAGAATGAGCTTGATGGTCGCCGTTAATGGTTTTGATGTGATTGCAGCATTTATGGCTGCTTGCATCACTGCCTGCGACACTACCGCTGTGCCACCTATAGCAACAATGCTTTGATCTATTAGCTGCGAAGCCCTATTACGCAGAGGAATAGACGCCAGGTAGTCGCGTGTCTCCGCGGGTAGCTGATCGGTTTGCACTAACAACACTGGCGTAACACCAGTACCACCACCCAGGCCTGAACCCAATAGCGGTGCCGCAGCCACACCATCCGCAGGTGAATCACCGTTTATTAACGCTGCCGGTGAAGAACTCACCGTAATAGTCGCACAATCCTCAAGCGCATCAAGAATAGCTAACGCAGTGCCATAACGAGAATCCCCAGTAAGACGAACAACGTTAGACACCCCAACAGCAGTCACATCAGCCACCACTGCCTCAGACACAGCAGTCTCGCCACCAACAATGACCACACGCTCAACCTCAGCGTCCACCAGGTAACCAGACACCACGTCAGGCAAAGCATTCGCTCGCGTAAGTAACACAGGTAGCTCCAGGGCGTAAGCCAAAGGCCCAACAGCGATCACATCAGCAAACGTGGAATCCACATTCACCAAAATCGCAGTAACTTCGCCAGAATCGCAATACACGCCAGGCGTACCCATCTCCTCAGCCAAAGCAACCGACGTGGCATAACGATCCGGACCAGACAAACGCGTCACCGTGCGCACAGTCGCCAAATCAGCTAACGCATCCTCAACACTCTGACTAACAGCCTCAAGCCCACCAACAATGAACACCTCACTAATGAACTCATCAACAATAAAATTCTCAACCACGCGTGACAAACGATTAGGAGTCGTCAACACCACCGGAGCAGACTTAGATGCAGCCAAACCAGCAGCAGCCGCAGCATCAACAACACTCACACCAGACGCCACAATCACCGAATCAGCAAAACCACCAGAACCCACCGAATTAACAAACGCCCGCGCAAGAGCAACAGACGTCGCATAACGATTCGCGCCAGCAAACTCACGAACAACAGGCGTAGCCGCATCATCATCATGATCGCTCAACACCTCACTAGCCGTATTAGCAGCACTAGCAGGTGAACCAGCCACCACCAACACCGACGCACCCAACACCACAGCAGCCAACACAACCAAAAAACGACGCACCATCACAAAACTCCTAAACACAGCCAACACAAACAGGACCTAAAACAAACCCCGCAGCACAAAAAGCACCGCAAGCCGGACCGAACGTAAAGCCAGCCGGCATAAGAACTACCCCCCCCCCCCCCAAATGTGACACCGCCCGCGAGGGCCAGTGGGCTCCGGGGGCGGGGGGGGGTCAGTGAGCTCTGGTGGTGCCACAGTGCTCCCCAAATGTGACACCGCCCCGAGAGCCAGTGGGGCCTTAAGACCGGCGGGCTCTTAGCGGAATCGTCGAGGTGACGCCATGTGTTGCCAGAGGGGTGGCCGTGCCGTGGAATGGGCCAGGATGGCCTGTGGTGCCAGGATGGCCGCCGTGGAGTGGGCCTTTGTGGGGCGAATTTATGGGGATTATGGGGCCAGTGCAAGGGCTTCGCCGGAGCTGGCGCGTGCTAGAGGGCCAATCGTTTGGCTGGGGCAGGCGGCCAAATCCTCTGGCCGGGTCAGTCGAAGGTGACTAAGCAGGTGGCACAGTGCGGGGGGCTAAGCAGCTGGAATGGCGCGAAACTCGGCGAACTCAACTTCCAACACCCGGACCCGGTCATCAACACCCTTGGTAGCAGCCAGCAGCTCAGTACGCATACCTCTCATTTCAGTACGCATACCTCTCATTTCAGTGCGCAGGTCTCTCATATCAGTGCGCAGGTCTCTCATATCAGTGCGTAGCTCGGTAGCTAGAGAGTTCATATCAGTGCGTAGCTCGGTAGCTAGAGAGTTCATGTCTGCGCGCATGTCTCTCATCTCAGCGTGTAGAGCGCTGAACGCTCGCTGCATGTACATAATGAGAAAACCAGCGATCGCTAAGACAACTCCAGCAGCAGTCAAAATCACGCTCCACTCCATGGTCCTCATGTTACTACTCTCATCTAAATCTCCTTAACGGCTGGTCGGTGCCAGCCATCTGGTACCAGCCGGTCGACACCAAGGGTGAAGCACCAGCTATGAGGGGTGCCAGCCATCTGGCGCCAGCTATGTGGCACCAGTCGTGTAGGAAGCTCTGAGGGAAGTGACTAATCCTGTTCTAGCACCATGTGCCTAGAAGTCAAGGCGAATTACTGGAGGGGTGGCGGAGCGGGGTGAAATACGACGGTGAGAGCTGGCATAGGCCAGCGGAACGTTGGCTAAGGCGGCGGAAGGTGGGGTGGCGAGAGGCACCCGCAACTGGAATGCGGTCACACTCACGTGCTACTAGCAACCTCACCGCGGCAGGCAGCTAAATCATCAGGCTGGAACGGTCAAATCGTCTGGCCGGAGCAGCTGCCAGGGGACTAAGCAGTTGAGGTGGCTAAGGAACACGCTCGAGGCTGGAAAGCAACGAACCCGCTTCTCCGGGCTGGGAGAAGCGGGTCCGCTGGTTTTTGGGTGTTTGAGACCAAAAGGCTCAAACGGTTATTTTCTGTGCGCTTAGCCAGCTCGCAAACGTACCGTCGACGCAGCTCCAGACGTGACGAACGCGTCTGTGGCGGCAGTCTTGTAAGAGGTAGCGACATTGGCTGGCAAGTCGATTGAACCACCGGTTTTCGGTAGGTCAGTCAAGATAGACGACCGAAGGCCGAAACTGATCTGAGTTACCAGTTTGGTGCGTGCAGCAAGCGTCCATCTCGTAGCGAAACCATATTCATTCGCGCCCCTAAGCCCCGTTGCACTCGCGTAATCAAAGCTACGGAGAATGTCGTTGTAGGTCAAAGTGACTGTGACTGTGCTCACTCCACCTGTTAGATCGCGGCTAGTGCTAGTGGTTTCAAAATCATCTATATTGGTTCTAGTTGGACCTGGATTATTAATCGTCGTCAGCGGGAATCCGAACTCACCATTGGGGTCTGGCACGTAAGTACCCGTAAGAATTCCAGCGAGATCCTTGTTGACAGCAGCGTTTGTTGGATCAGCAAGTACATCGCTAGTAACGGCGAAGTTAGCGGAAACAGCATCGTTCTCCAGCAGAGCTGCGACTACGTGGAACAGTTTCGCATCATTGTCAAAAATAATCCTGATGATCTTACGGTTTCCGTAAACATCAACTGAAACTTCAGGTGCTCGATTCGTAGCGGGACTGCTGGGTACTTCTACCCATTCAACACTCCAAGCATTACCAAGAGCTCCTGCGGCATTACTATCAGTCTTAGCTGTAATAGTCAAGAAATCCGCATCACCTCCTGCACCCCACTTCCAGGATGCATTCTGCTCTCCACCAGGCAAAGCTCCATTGCTGTCGTAAACCGCGGGTGCGGTAACAGTTGCTCGGGTTACCTCTGGTTTGTCATTGTTTGCAGCAACTCGCGCAATGGTTGTTCGAGAGGTATTACCTGAGTTATCGGTGAAAGCTTCAGCTTTAATGGTGATTAGATCACCCTTAGCCAACACGGCTTCACCAGTTCCCGCAGTTGTTTTGCAGGTACCAGCATTAACACCAGTACCATCGCCGAACAGGCAGACCGTAAAGCTCTTGGTACCCGATATCACTGTGGCGACAGTTGGGAGTGCCTTGCTATTGTGAGACACTGAAGCGGGGGCAAACGACGTGGTCTTAAGGCTAGTTTCGGTTACTTGTACCAGTAGCTCATGACCGTTTTCCGGAGCAAAGACGGTTACACGCGGACGCAACACGTCTGGCACTAATGCTGGAACCGTGTAAGAAGCACTCTGGGCTTTGCGGTTGTCGCCGCCTATGCTGGCGATCTTTCCACCAGCCACTGTGATTACGTCACCGGCAGCAAACCTGTCACCGCCATCCAAGGTAATCGTCACTGTGCGTCCCGATATTGTGACCATGTCGGCACTAACTAGTGCTTGGCCGTTGATTGCGTAGTACGCCTTATTAGTGGCATCACCGGACCGAACATCAGCGGGCCGTGTTCCGATGGAGAATGTGGTTATCGGCAGTCTGGTTTCGAGATCCGGATCAGGGACGCAGGTTTCTGCTGCTCCTTCTAGTTCTCCTGCTCCTTCTAGCCTGTCCCCATCCCTGCATCCGTTAGCGTGAACCCCGTCCTCTGGGTGTTGCCGCCCCTGGTCTGCCTCGTTTTCCCTTATCGTGACCGTGGGGCTATTGTCCGAGATCATGACCGTGTCGCCTCTAAAGATTTTGCTACTGGGATCACCGGCCTGAACTCCGGTGGAGAATGCGATTGTTGCAGTGCTTGAACCTGCGGTAGCGCTGATTGTTGCGGTTATTGGTTCAGACGAGATAGCTGCAGCTACGACTGCGTCCATTACTGAGTCTGGTACAACAGCGGTGCCACCTATTGCTGTGAAACTAGCGTCAGTGAACCCACCTGATGAGTTCCTGGTTGGTAGAGCTTCTAGATAAGCCAGTGTTTCAGCTGGTACTCCGTCAGTAGCTACTAGTAGCACAGGCGTTACAGGTCCTTCAGAACCAGCAATAGCACCAATACCCAATAGCGGTGCGGCAGACACGCCATCAGCTGTTGCTTCACCATTAATCACCGCATAGTTAGTAGCACTCAGTGTGAACTCAGCGTCACAACCAGCCAGAGCAGCACGTATCGCAAGCGCAGTCGCGTAACGATTCTCACCAGTAATAACAGTGACATCAGACACACCCGCTGCGAGAATCTCATCAATCACAACAGCAGACACAGCATCAGAGCCACCAACCACAATCACACGCTCAATCTCAGCGTCCGTCAAAAACCCAGCAACCTCACTAGGCAACTCATCAGCTCGCGTTAACAGAACCGGTAACTCCATCGCGTAAGCCAAAGGACCCACCGCGATCACATCAGAAGCAGACTCATCAACATTGACAACCACCGCTGAAATCTGATTCGTATCACAATACTCACCAAACGAACCCATCTCATCAGCAATAGCTGCAGACGTCGCATAACGATCCGGACCAGCCAGACGCGTCACCACATCCACCGTGTCCAGTGCTAGTAAATCGTCTTCAACACGTTGGCTCACAACCTCAAGGCCACCAATAATGAAAACCTCAGCAACAAACTGCTCAACCAGGAAGTCTTCAACAGCGCGAGACAAACGATTAGGAGTCGTCAACAACACCGGAGCACCCTTACTCGCAGCCAAACCAGCCGCAGCAGCCGCATCAACAGCACTCTCACCAGACGCCAAAATCACAGAATCAATAAACCCACGAGCCTCCGCGTACGCCTCAGCCAACACCACCGACGTGGCATAACGATTCGCCCCAGCAAACTCGCGAACACCCTTAGCATCCAAACCACCCTCAGACGCCGTATTAGCAGCACCAACAGGCGAACCAGCCACCACCAACACCGACATACCCACCACCACAGCAGCCAACACAACCAAAAAACGACGCACCATCAAAAAACTCCTAAACCAGAGAAACCCAGAAACCGCCCAAAGCGGCAGGCAGCACAAAAAGCACCGCAAAGCAGGCCGAACGTAAAGTCAGCCAATACAAGAACTACCCCCCCCCCCCCCAAATGTGACACCCCACCCCCCAGCCAACAGAGCTCAGACAGACCCTCGGCTTTAGCTGACAGGTGACCGCTGATATCTGAGGTGGGGCTATCTAACGGAAGGCGTGCGGACAGCACCCGTAATCGGCGGCCGAATCGTCTAGCCGGGTCAGCCGAAGATGACTAAGCATGTAGCACCAAGGGCGGGTGAAGCCATCCGCCCGAGGCTGGAAAGCAACGAACCCGCTTCTCCAGGTTGGGAGAGGCGGGTTCGCTGGTTTTTGGGTGTTTGAGAACCTAGAGGCTCAAACGGTTATTTCCATCGACTATTTTCCGTGCGCTTAACCAGTAGCTCGCAAGCGTGCCGAGCCTGCTACGGATGAGTATCCGGCCCCCTTGTAAGAGCGAGCGACATCGGCTGGCAATGTGATTGAATCACCAGCTTTTGGTAGCACAGCCAAGGAACTCGATCTAGCGATGAAAGCAACCTGAGTGACCAGGTTGACAGAAGGCACTGCAGATATCCAAGTCCTGCCGCTTTCAGTATTCGCATTACCAAATTCTGAAATACCAAATCTATCGAGAATGTCGTTGTAGGTCAAAGTCACTGTGACTGCACTCTCGCCACCTTGTAGATAGCTGCGAACGGTAGAGGGGGGGCCCACTCCATCTGCATCGGCATCTGACAGAATGCCAGGGAGATCCTTGTTGACAGCAGCGTTTGTTGGGTCCGCGAGTGCGTCACTAGTAACAGCGAAGTTAGCGGAAACAGCATCGCTGTCCAGCAGCGCTGTAACTACGTTGAAGAGTTTCACGTCGTCATCAAAGAGAATCCTGATGAGCTTACGGTTTTCGTAAACAACAACTGAAACTTCAGGTGCTTGATCCGTATCGGCGGGAATGCTTTCTACCCACTCAACACTCCAAGCGTTACCAAGAGCGCCTGCAGCACTACCTGTGCTCTTCGCTGCAATGGTCAGCAAATTCTCGTTAGAAGCGCCTGTCCACTTCCAGGATGCATTGGCAGGGACTTTATTCTCTACGTAGACCGTGGGTGCGGTAACGGTTGCCCGGGTTACCTCTGGTTTGTCATTGTTTGCAGCAACTCGCGCAATGGTTGTTCGAGAAGCATTACCTGAGTTATCTTCGAAAGCTTCAGCTTTAACGGTGATTAGATCACCCTTAGCCAACACGGTTTCACCATTTTGCGCAAATCTGTTGCAACCACCGCCGGCATGCGTGCCGAACAGGCAGACCTTGAAGCTCGGGGCAGTTCCTAACACTGTGGGGGTCCCTGGTAGTGCCTTGCTATTGCGAGACACTGAAGCGGGGTCAAGCGTCGTAGTGCGAAGGCTAGTTTCGGTTACTTGTATTCGTAGTTCAAAACTGTTTTCTGGAGCGAAGATGGTTACACGCGGACGCAACACGTCTGGCACTAATGCTGGAACGGTGTAAGAAGCACTCTGTGCTTTGCGGTTGTCGCCACCTATTCCGGTGATCTTTCCGCCAGCCATTGTGATTACATCACCAGCAACAAACCTGTCACCGCCACTCAAGGTAACCGTCACTGTGCGTCCCGATAGCGTGGCCGTGTCTCCACTAATTAGCGGTTGACCGTTGACTCTGTAATACGCCTCGGTAGTGGCACCAGCCTCTTGAACTCCGGTGGAGAATGCGATTGTTGCAGTGCTTGAACCTGCGGTAGCGCTGATTGTTGCGGTTATTGGTTCAGACGAGATAGCTGCAGCTACGACTGCGTCCATTACTGAGTCTGGTACAACAGCGGTGCCACCTATTGCTGTGAAACTAGCGTCAGTGAACCCACCTGATGAGTTCCTGGTTGGTAGAGCTTCTAGATAAGCCAGTGTTTCAGCTGGTACTCCGTCAGTAGCTACTAGTAGCACAGGCGTTACAGGTCCTTCAGAACCAGCAATAGCACCAATACCCAATAGCGGTGCGGCAGACACGCCATCAGCTGTTGCTTCACCATTAATCACCGCATAGTTAGTAGCACTCAGTGTGAACTCAGCGTCACAACCAGCCAGAGCAGCACGTATCGCAAGCGCAGTCGCGTAACGATTCTCACCAGTAATAACAGTGACATCAGACACACCCGCTGCGAGAATCTCATCAATCACAACAGCAGACACAGCATCAGAGCCACCAACCACAATCACACGCTCAATCTCAGCGTCCGTCAAAAACCCAGCAACCTCACTAGGCAACTCATCAGCTCGCGTTAACAGAACCGGTAACTCCATCGCGTAAGCCAAAGGACCCACCGCGATCACATCAGAAGCAGACTCATCAACATTGACAACCACCGCTGAAATCTGATTCGTATCACAATACTCACCAAACGAACCCATCTCATCAGCAATAGCTGCAGACGTCGCATAACGATCCGGACCAGCCAGACGCGTCACCACATCCACCGTGTCCAGTGCTAGTAAATCGTCTTCAACACGTTGGCTCACAACCTCAAGGCCACCAATAATGAAAACCTCAGCAACAAACTGCTCAACCAGGAAGTCTTCAACAGCGCGAGACAAACGATTAGGAGTCGTCAACAACACCGGAGCACCCTTACTCGCAGCCAAACCAGCCGCAGCAGCCGCATCAACAGCACTCTCACCAGACGCCAAAATCACAGAATCAATAAACCCACGAGCCTCCGCGTACGCCTCAGCCAACACCACCGACGTGGCATAACGATTCGCCCCAGCAAACTCGCGAACACCCTTAGCATCCAAACCACCCTCAGACGCCGTATTAGCAGCACCAACAGGCGAACCAGCCACCACCAACACCGACATACCCACCACCACAGCAGCCAACACAACCAAAAAACGACGCACCATCAAAAAACTCCTAAACCAGAGAAACCCAGAAACCGCCCAAAGCGGCAGGCAGCAACGTAGTCCCAGCAAGGGACCACGCCAGCCAACATTACCAACTACCCGGCACCCCTTTGCGTGACACCTGGATTTTTAGCGATGGCTGGCTTACTTGCCTAATTGCTAAGGCTAGATGATACGGGGTGCATGTGGGGGGATTGCAAGGGGTACTTGCGCGGGGCTCGGAGCGCTGGGGCGGAACTGGCGTTTCTATCTGGCGCTGCGGCCTAGCGTGAGGGCTCTTGAGTCAAGATTTGTTGTCGCCCGCAAACCGCCGTCGCATGCGTTCACTGGCTGCAGTGCCGATTTTGCTAGCGCTGGCGGGTTATGTGGGTCAGGTGGCGTTGCCGTCGCTGGTCGACAGCCAGCCTGTTCTGCTGCTGGCGCTGAATGCCACCGACATCGTTTTGCCTGTGGTGGCTCACCAGATGCCGTTGGCCGTATTTATGATGCTGGGCACTTTCCGGCTGTTTGTGACCGACCCGTTTTTGTATCAGCTCGGCTATGAGTTTGGCCCGAGCACGTATGCCTACCTAGAGGCGGAGTTTGGTCCGAGGCATCGGCTGGTGCGTTTGCTGCGTTGGTTGGAGGGGAAATTTAGCGGAACCCTTGTTGGCTGGGTGGTGCTGTTTGGTGTGCCTGGTTATGCGATGTGTTTGTTGGCGGGCATCTCGCGCATGCACCGGCGGTGGTTTGTGGTGGTGAATCTGGCGGGCACCGTTGCTCGGCTGGCGGTGTGGTGGTGGCTGAGCGAAGTGTTTGAAGGGCCGATTGGGTCGGTGGTGAGTTTTATTGGTCGCTATTCGCTTCCGCTGACTGTCGCGATGGTGGCCTTTGTGGTGCTACGAGCGGCGTGGAGCAGCAAACAGCGAAAGTAGTGGGCGGTGTGGGCTGCGGGCGCGAGCTGCGGCGGTGTGTGAAGGGCGCCGGAGTTACAGCTCAGCGCTGGGGTTATAGCTCTAGGTAGGCGTCCAAGCCCACGGTGAGGCCGGGGTGGTCGGCTATCACCTTGCAGGCGTGCAGCACGCCGCTCATAAATGAGCTTCGGTCGAGGCTGTCGTGGCGCAGGGTCAAGACCTCGCCGTCGGTGCCAAACATGACCTGGTGGTGAGCGACCAGCCCACGCAGTCGCACCGAATGCACGGGGATGTTGCCAGGGCCCTGGCCGCCGCGGGTGCCTGGCACCAATTGGTGTTGAGTGGGGTCGTCATTCCACTGGCTTGACGCTGCGGCCATGCGCTGAAGAATTTGCAGAGCGGTGCCTGAGGGGGCGTCGATCTTGGCGTCGTGGTGTTGTTCGATTACTTCGGCCGAACCAAAAAACGGTGCGGCTATCTCTGCGAAGCGCATCAACAGCACCGCTCCGATGGCGAAGTTGGGCGCTATAAGGCAATTGCTTGTACCGGTGCTGGCGCTGGTACTGGCTTCGGTGCTTGCACCACTGCTGGCGCCGGCTTGGAAAGCGGTTCGCAGCGCTGCGATGTCGGCTTCGGCTAGGCCGGTGGTGCCGATGACCGCATGTATGTCGTGCTCAGCGCACCAAAGTGCATTTTGCCGTGCGGCTTGGGCGACCGTGAAATCAACCGCCACGTCGACCTTTGATGGGTCGACCTGGTCTAGAGAGGAGACGGTTAGCGGGGAAACGGTTAGTGAGGGCGAGCTGCCGGTAGTGGCTGTGTTGGTGCCAGGCGGGTTTGCAGTCAGGTTTGCGCCAGTCAGGTTGGCAGCGACGGCTGGATCAACTGCAATGGCTAGCTGCAGGTCGGGGTCGGCAGCGACTGCGTTACAGACGACCGACCCCATTCGACCAGCCGATCCAAAAACCAATACGCGCGGCATGCCGGCTGAGGCTGTGCCGTCAGTGCTGTCTGCCGCTGTGCTGTCTGCCGAAGCACTATCGGCTGCTGTGTTATCTGCCACAAGTCAAGCGTGCCACGACACGGCATTAGTTACCGCAGCGTTAGCTACCACGGTGCTAGTTATCGCAGCGGTTACGACGCCCACGGCGCTAGTTGGAGCGGTGCTAATTATCGCGGCGCTGGTTGTCGCGGCGGTTACGACGCCCACGACGTGGGCGGAACTGCGGGACGGGGCCAAGATCGCCATAGGTCTCCTTGGCGATTGAGTCAAAGTGCTCTTCAAAGGACACGTACTCGCGTGTGTCGGAAGCCTCGGCGGTGCTGGCTGTGCTGCCTGCCGAAGTAGTCGTTACATCCATCATGCTAACGGCTCCGGCTGATTCTGACCCAGCTGGCGTAGCAACAACTCGCCGGCGCTTGGGTGCCTGATCGCTAGCGGTTGCGGTTGCTCCTACAGCGGCGGCCGCTGCCGTTGACTCCGTCGAGCCTTGGTCGTCTGTTGTGCTGGCTGTGGCTGTGCCATTAGCAGTAGCAACGCCGCTGGCAACACCGTCGTTACTAGCTACATCACTGCTATCTGAGCCGCCTTCGCTATCTCCAGCAGTCGCCTCACCTGTGGCAATCGACAAAGAGATCTTGCCGTCACGGTCTATGTCATCAACGGTGACCTTGATTGGATCACCCAGGCTGAGCACATCAGAAACTGCGTTGATTCGTCTGTTGCCGCCGATCTTGCTTATGTGCAACAAGCCGTCTGTGCCGGGCATCAGATTTATAAACGCCCCGAACTTGGTGATGTTCACCACTCTGCCTTCGTAGGTGGCACCTAGATCCGCGGTCGGCGGGCTGACGATCATCTGTAGTTGCCTTCGGGCCTCATCTATGGCGGCTCGGTCGGTGGCAGCGATGCTCACCACACCCACCGTGCCCACGTCTTCAACGGCTATGTCGGCGCCGCTCTCCTCTTGGATGGCGTTGATTACCTTGCCGCGTGGTCCGATGACCTCGGCGATCTTGTCAATGGGTATTTCGAAGCTCACGATCTTGGGGGCGTTTTCGCCGACCTCTGGTCTTGGCTCGGGCAGTGCGTCTTTCATGACTTCCAAAATGTGTAGGCGCGCCACGCGAGCTTGCTCCAGCGCTTGGCTTAGCACTTCGGCTGGGATGCCCTCAATCTTGGTGTCAAGCTGCAAGGCAGTGATGGCGTCTTTGGTGCCTGCCACCTTGAAATCCATGTCGCCGTATGCGTCTTCGGCACCCAAGATGTCGGTGAGCGTTACGTAGCGACCCTGTTCATAGACCAAACCCATTGCTATGCCTGACACGTGGTCTCGCACGGGCACACCAGCGTCCATCAACGACAAAGACGAAGCGCAAACCGACGCCATAGATGTAGAGCCGTTGGAGCTGAGCACGTCAGATACCAGTCGCAGGGCGTAGGGGAACTTCTCTTTTGAGGGGATTACCGGAAGCAGCGCTCGCTCGGCCAGTGCGCCGTGTCCTATTTCTCGCCGCTTGGGGCCGCGCATGAAGCCAGCCTCACCGGTTGAAAACGGCGGGAAGTTGTAGTGGTGCATGTAGCGCTTGCGGTTGTCCGGGTTGAGCGTGTCGATTAGTTGTTCCATGCGGGTCATGCCGAGCGTGGTGACATTGAGCACCTGTGTTTCGCCGCGTTGGAACAGGGCCGAACCGTGCGCGGTAGCTAGGTAGCCGACCTCGGCTGAAAGCGGTCGCACCTCGTCGGTGGCACGCCCATCGATGCGGAAGCCGTCGTTAACAATGCGGCCGCGCACTACTTCTTTAGTAATCGAGCGCAGCGCTTCGGAAATCTGACCTTGGAGACGGTCGGCGGCAGGGTCGCCGCCTTGGGCGGTGAACTGCTCGACTAGCTGAGTGGTGGTCTCTTCTTTTAGAGCTTTTTCGGCATCTAGGCGTTCGGCCTTGTCGGCGATCTGCATTATTTCGGTGATGCGCTGCTGAGCTAGCTCACGCACCTGTGTCATTACCTCATCGGTGTAGTCACGGGTGCGCGTCCAGTCCATCGTGTTCTGTGCGGCTGCTTCGCCATCTCGTTCGGCGAGCTTTTGCTGCAGCTGCTTTTGCAGCTCAACGATGTCGTTTATCCAACGCTTGGCGCTCTCTAACCCTTCGGTTAGAGCCTGCTCGGACACCTTCGGTGCGTCTTCATCGTAGTATTCGAACGAGTGTTCGGTGCCGCCTGCTTCGACCATCATGATGGCGATGTCGGTGTTTGCGGAAGCGGTGGTTGCTGCGTCACCGATCTGTCGGCCAGCCACGACCATCTCAAAGGTGGACGCTTCGGCTTGTTCGTAGCTGGGGAAGGGAATCCAGGTGCCGTCGGTGCTGTATGCCAGCCTGACTGCGGCTATGGGACATTCGAAGGGAATGTCGCTGATCCACAGGGCAGCCGAAGCGCCGTTGAGCGCAACGATGTCGTATGGGTTTTCGCCGTCGACGCCGAGCACGGTGCCCACCACGTGAGTGTCGTGTCGGAAGCCTTCGGGGAAGTTGGGCCGCAGCGGTCGGTCGATGAGGCGACACGTCAAGATGGCATCGTCTGAGGCTCGTCCTTCTCGTCGGAAGAACGACCCGGGGATGCGGCCAACGGCGTACATGCGCTCTTCGATGTCGACGGTGAGTGGGAAGAAGTCGGCGAATGCGCGCGGGGCTTTGGCGACGGTGGCAGTTACTAGCACTTGGGTGTTGCCGACACGGGCCATGACGGCTCCGTTGGCTAGGCCAGCGAGCTTGCCTGTTTCGAGTGTGAATGTTTTGTCTGTGTCAGCAATGGGACACGAGACGGTTATGGCGTTCGTGGTGTTATTCATGATTGGTGTTCCTTATAGGGGGTAGTGGGGTTGCTTCGGATGGGGTGGTGGTAGTGGGCGGGTAATGCTGTGTGGCGCGGCTGGTGATGCGCAGCGCTGTGGCGCGGCTGGCGCAAGAGCGCTGGCTGGTGGATGCGGATAGTGATGCGGTTGCAGGTTCGCTGGCAGGGCTAATAGCGCTGCTAGCGGCGTAGGCCGAGCTTGGCGATGAGGGTGCGATAGCGATCGACATCGTTGTTGATGAGGTAATCGAGCAGACGTCGCCGCTGACCGACCAGCTTTAACAGGCCGCGCCTGCTGTGATGGTCGGAGGGATGATCTTTTAGATGCTCGGTTAGATGGGCAATACGGTCGGACAGCAACGCAACCTGAACTTCGGGGGAACCCGTGTCGGTTTCGTGTTGCTGATGGGCCGCCACTGTTGCGGACTTAGAGGTCATGATGTTGGGCGTTCCTGTTGCCCGGGGTGTAAGAGTCGCGGATGCCTGTCGCCTGCCAGAGGCCAACGGCTAAGGCCGATACTCGACTCAGTTGATATTTATTCTTTGTTGGCGCAGAGGCTAACAGCACGCGCGGCCGGTGCGACAGGGGGCGCCGGTGCGACACGACAGGGGGCTTGCGCTGATGGGCTACTGCGTCAGGTGTTTGAGAGTGTCCTCAACATCTCGCCGCATCTGGTGCTGCAAAGCCGCTATGGCATTAGGCCCTTCAAACTTGATTTCGGGGCGCAGCCGTCGCACGAATTTGACGCTGGCTGCTTCGTCATAGAGGTCGCCGCGAAAGCCAATCAAATGCGCTTCTACTAGTGATCGTTCGGCAAACTCGTAAAACGTTGGGCGGCGGCCGACGTTGACAGCGGCCGGATACTGGCTGCCGTCGGGACGCAGATACCAGGCGGCATACACGCCGTCGGCTGGCACCAACAGATCGGGCGTGGTTGGCACGTTTGCGGTGGGGAACCCCAACTCTCGGCCGCGGCTGTCTCCCACAGAGACGGTGCCGCGTATTTCGAACGGCCTGCCTAGCAGGCGGTGGGCGCGCTCGACGTCGCCTTCCATGAGAGCGGTGCGGATGGAGGTGGATGAGATCACTTCACCGTTGCCTGTTAGATGCTTTACCAACGGCAGGCCGACCACTTCGTAGCCGTGCTGTTCGCCGACATTGCGCAACGTGTCGATGTTGCCCTTGCGTTCGCGGCCAAAATGGAAGTCTGCGCCGACTACTACTACTCGTGCGTCAAGACAATCAACCAGCACTTCACGAGCGAAGGTTTCGGCTGGCACTTGGGCTTGTACTTCGTCAAACTTCACTACCAGCGTGTAATCAACGCCGGTTTCGGCGAGCAATTCCAGCTTGTGGTTTAGGTCACACAGCAGCAGCGGGGCTGATTCGGGTCGCACGATTGAGGCGGGGTGGCGGTCGAAGGTGACGATTGCTGTGGCGCAGCCTCGCTCAGCGGCGATGCGGTGCATCTCGGAGATGACGGTGCGGTGACCGCGGTGAACGCCGTCGTATTCGCCGACGGTGATGACGCTGCCTTGGTCGAGCATGGGGCGCCAGTGCATGTCGTGAATGATTTCCACGTCAGATAACGCTAGCTACTAGTTGGTGTAGTGCTTCTAGTTGGTGCAGAGCTTCTGGCGGCTCGCTAGATGCTCGCCTTCCCAGAACCACTACACCAACTAGTCCCAAGAGCACTACACCAACTAATCACAGGAACACTGCACCAGCTAGCAAGGCGATTATTGCCGTTGGATGGAGAGGGCCGGGCGGCTCGCTAGATGCTCACAGTGTTCCGGGCGGCTCGCTAGATGCTCGCCTTCCCAGAAGCACAGCACCAACTAGTCACTCTTCTCCTGGCTAGTCCTTCTCCTGGCTAGTCCTGGTTGGTCGCGATTACGACCGCTGGACGGGGTGGTGCTTCGGCCGAGACAGAGGTAGGGGCAAGGTCAAAGGCCGAGACAGGGTCAGCGGGCTGGTTGGTTTTGGGCCGTCTCTCGTGAACGGCCACCAACTCCCCGTCCAAGCCGAGCAGAGCCCACGGACCTGGGCCGACAAAACGGGAACGGGCGAGCGAAGCCCCATTGCGGACCTTTTCTTGCTCGGTCGATGTGAGCATCACCTTGTCCATCCAACGAACCAGCTCGGTAAGCGGCAACAGGACTAACTCTGCTTCTGCCCCGTCTTCCCCTCCACCATCTTCCGCATAAGGATCTTCTGCACAAGGTTTCTGCGATAGCGGTGTTGACTCGGTCGCTGCTTGTTTGACTGATTCGAGTATTGGCTCGAGTGATTTGGCATCGGAGACGTTGAAGTCGCCGCTGCGAGTTCGGCGCAGGTCGCTGATATGAGCGCCGATTCCAAGGGTGTGGCCGAAATCGGCGCCAAGCGTGCGAACGTAGGTGCCTGAACTGCATTCAACCTGGCATCTGTAAACGGTCGGGGCGCCGTGCGAGTCGCCGCTGGGGGCTGCCTCGCTAACTGGGGCAATCTCGAAACGCTTGATTGTGACCAAGCGCGACTTTCGCTCTACTTCAATGCCTGCGCGAGCCAGCTCGTGTAGGCGCTTGCCGCCAACCTTTATCGCCGACACCATCGGCGGAATCTGCGAGATATCGCCAAGAAACTGCTCGGCTGCATCTTTGACCGCTTGAGGAGTAACCGCAGCGACGAGCTCAGCTGGATGCTGGACGGTGATGGTGCCCGAGGCATCGAGAGTGTCGGTTTCAACGCCCAGGTGCAGAAGGAACTCGTAGGTCTTTTCAGCGGCGGTAGCAAACCGCAACAACCGTGTGCCGCTGCCGACGCCCACCACCAGAAGGCCTGTGGCATCGGGATCGAGCGTGCCAGCGTGGCCGATGCGCCGCTCGTTGAAGTGCCTTCGCAACACGGCGACCACGTCGTGCGATGTCATTCCGGCTGGCTTGTCCACCAGCACCATTCCGTGTATTTGCGGCGGGCGACGCTTTGGCTTACTCGCCATCTCCCCCGCTGCTTGCCTCGTTGCTTACCGTGCTGTTTGTCTCGCTGTCGGCCTCGTTGTTTGCTTCGCCGTTTGCTTTGTTGGCTGCCTCGCCACCTTCTGCCACACCATCTTCTTCGCTGTGAATCTTTTCCAAGATGCGTTCGATGCGTTCGGCTGCGGCGGCCGAAGTGTCCAGACGAAATCTCAGCGTGGGCGTGCGCCGCATGCGCACCTCCGCCCCTAATGAGCGTTGGAGGCGGGTTCGGTGCCCTTCCAGCGCACCTTCAACTTCAACTGCATCTTGAGGGTTGCGCACGTCATACAGCACCGTTGCTACAGACAGCTCACGATCAACATCAACGTCTGTGATGACCACGCCGACCAAAGACGGATCGGCGATGCGTTCTAGCTCGCTAGCGACGATCTGATGCACCAGCACTCCAACGCGGTCGGTGCGCTGGTAGCGCTGCCGTTGGCTAGCTGTGCTAGATGCACGCGAGCTAGACGCGCGCGATCTCGCGCTCTTCGTACGTTTCAATGACATCGCCTTCTTTTAGGTCGGTGAAATCTGACAGCCCGATACCGCACTCCATGCCGGCCGTTACCTCTGCTACATCATCACGGAAGTGACGCAACGACTTGACCACGCCCTTCCAGATGACCGTTCCCTCTCGCAAGAAGCGCACCTTGGCGTCAGCTTTCACATTGCCCTGCTCCACCACGCAGCCTGCGACCGGCCCAACCCGAGAGATGCGGAACACCTCTCGCACCTGCGCTTCGCCGGTAACTACCTCTTCATATTCGGGCGCCAACATGCCGAGCATGGCGTTTTGTACGTCTTCGATTAGGCGGTAGATGATCTCATAGAGGCGCACCTCAACACCCTCAGCCTCGGCCATCTGGCGGGCCTTGCGATCGGGGCGCACGTTGAAACCGATAACCGATGCGTTAGACGCCACCGCTAGCTGAATGTCGTTTTCATTTACACCGCCCACACCGCGGCTGACAAACGCCAGCTTCACGTCTGGCCGCTCAAGCTTTTTGAGACTGTCGGTGATCGCTTCGAGCGAACCGTGAACGTCGGCTTTGAGCACTATGTTGAGCGTGGCGGTTTCGCCAGCCTGCACTTGACTGAAAATGTCCTCTAGGCGTGCGCCCGCTTGAGCCGAACCACTGGCGGTTCCCGCAAGCGACGCCTGGCGTTGCCAGTGCTCTCGCACTTCGGCGGCCTTGCTGGCCTTTTTTTCGTCGGGCGCCACGACAAACATGTCGCCTGAGCGCGGCACATCGCCAAAGCCCAGCACCTCAACAGGAGTGGAAGGCCCGGCCTCGGTTAGGGGCTTGCCGCTGTCGCTTGTCATAGCTCGTATACGACCCCACGACGCTCCGGCTATAGCTGCTTCACCGACCTTGAGCGTGCCATGCTGAATGAGCACCGTTGCCACCGGACCGCGACCCTTGTCTAGGTGCGCTTCGAGCACTACGCCGCGAGCACGACCGTCGCTGACCGCTGTCAATTCTTCAAGCTCAGCTACAAGCAGAACCTGATCTAACAGCTCGTCGATGCCTTCGGAATTGAGGGCGGACACGGGCACAGTAACGATGTCTCCGCCGTAGGACTCTGGCACCAAGTCGTGATCGGACAGCTGGGCGAGTACACGATTTTGGTCGGCTTGTTCGCGGTCCATTTTGTTTACGGCCACCACGATGGGAACCCCCGCAGCGCGGGCGTGATCGATGGCTTCGGAGGTTTGCGGCATCACTCCGTCGTCTGCGGCTACAACCAAGATCACGATGTCGGTGGCCTGCGCGCCACGTGCTCGCATGGCGGTAAAAGCCTCGTGGCCTGGTGTGTCGATGAAGGTGATGAAGCGTCCGTTGCGCTCGACCTGATAGGCGCCGATGTGCTGGGTGATGCCGCCAGCCTCGGCTTCGACGACGTTGGACTGGCGGATGCGGTCTAGCAGCAGCGTCTTGCCGTGATCGACGTGTCCCATGATGGTGATGATCGGTGGGCGAGTATCGCCCCCTTCGACTGCAATCTCTAGGTCTATATCAAGCCCTTTGAGCAGTTCTTGCTCTTGTTCCTCGCCTGGCTCTACTAGGCGCACCTCGGCACCGACCTCCGCTGCGAACAATTCGATCATGTCGTCGTTGAGCGACTGGTTGGCCGTAACCATCTCGCCTTGCTGCAACAAGAACCTGACCACGTCCGCAGCCGATCGATCGAGCTTGGCGGCGATCTCTTTGGCGGTGGTGCCGCGCTCAACGGTGATAACGCCAGCTGGAACCGGAGCGTCTGCCGGGGTGTAGGCAGGCATCTCCTGCGGCATGAGTTCTTCGCGCTGACGACGACGCCTTCTGGGACGGCGACCTCGTCGGTTGGGCATAGGGCGTGGTCCACCTGGACGTGCGCCGCCTGGTCTGCCTGCTCCACCGGGTCCACCAGGCCCGCCTGGGCCGCCGGGTCCACCTGGGCCGGCGCCTGAGCGGCGAAAATCACGATCGCCGGATGGGCGTGTGCGTGTGCCGGGTCCGTCTGTTCCGCTGCCGCCTCGGCGAGGTGCTCCGCTGCGAACGCGAGTGGGTGACGGTGGCGGTGGAATGGGTTTGCCGCCGGGTGATAGGGGTGGTGTGTTGCGCGCTGTTGGGCGTGCCGAGGGTGGTGGGACGGGTGGAAGTCCCGGTGGCGCTACGCCAGGTGGAAGTGGGCCCGTGGCTGCGCCTGTTGGGCCGGATGGCTTGTCGCTGATCGAGGTGCCGAGATTTGAGCGGACGGCTGGTGGCGTTCGTGTGGGAGGTGGCGGCATTACGGGTCGAGCTGGCTCGGTGCCCGTGGAGACGACTAGCGGCGTTGCGGCGGCGGCTTTGCTGGCTCCGGCAGTTTCAGCCTGACCAGCCACGATGCTGCCGGGCCCGGTCTGACCGGCCACAGTGCCGTCTGCTTCGGCCTGACTAGCTCCGGTGCTGGCGGTTTCAGTGCCGTCGGTTTCGCCAGGAGTCGCAGCTTTTGAAGTGGCCGCTTTCGCTGTAGGAGCGGTAGCGGGTACGTCTTCGGTGGCGGTTGTTGCCGACTTGCCTGAGGCTGTCTTGCCCGTTGCCGACTTGGCTGTCGCTGACTTTGTGGCAGCGCCTTGGCTGGCTCCGGTGCTGGCTCCGGCAGTTTCAGCCTGACCGGCCACGATGCTGTCTGCCACAGTGCCACCGGCTTCGGTGCCATCGGTTTCGCCAGGAGTCGCAGCTTTTGAAGTGGCCGCTTTTTTGGCGGTCTTGGCATCGGTTTTGCCTACTGCAGCAGATTTTGTGCCGGATTTCTGTGTCGACTTTGCTTTCTGTGCCGTCTTAGCGCCGGCTTTGCCAGTCGTTGATTTACCGGCGGACTTGGCAGCAGCAGCCTTCTTGGGGTCGGTCTTCTTGGCCCGTGGTTTGGCGGTTGCCCGTTTCTTGGCTCGCTCAAGCGCAACGCGAGTTTCTTCATCTTCTTCGTCCACGCCCGTGTCGTCGGGGGCGGGGGCAAGACCTTCACGTTCAACCTTTCGTCGAACACGGTCGGCCTGAGCCTCATCCATGCTCGAGGAGTGCGTGGTGGCGCCAACGCCAAGCGTGTCGCACAGATCCAGAATCTGCTCGAGACTTAGGCCTAGCTCTCTCGAGAGTTCATAAACGCGGACTTTTTTTGGCAAATGCCTACCTCGAAGTGGTGTGGCGGGGTTTCGGACGGTGGGTGCGCGGAGAGAGAAACATCAGGTTTGCTCTGTTTCGGCTTCGCTGGCTGGCAGGGTAACTGTGGCGGACTGTTCGTCGGTTGTGCTGGCTGCTGTTGCCGCTTCTTCTGCTTCTGAACTACCTGCTTGATCAGATTCTTCACTTGCTTGACCAGCCGCTTCAGTTGATTCACCTGATTGATCAGACTCGTCGCTTGTTTCATCAGCCGACGCAGCAGATGGCTCTGACGCTTCCGCCGCTTCTGATGCCTCCGGAGCTTCCGCTGCTTCTGGCGTTTCTGGCACTTCCGCAGCAGATGCTTCTGGTGTCGCCTCAGATAGCTCTGACGTTTCCGCTTTCGCTGCCTCCGGTGTCTCTGCCGCTTCCACCGCCTCTGGTGCTTCGCTAACAGCCTTTGACCACTGACCCGCAGTAATCGCTTCACCACCGTCGGCAGGGACCCACTTCATCTCACCGGTGTCGGCGTCGGTCACCCACTCCCCTTCGGCCCAGTCCTGATTCGCTAGCCCGGCCTCTTCTTCGGCGATCTGCGTCTCGCTCTTGATGTCAACTCGCCAGCCGGTCAGGCGTGCGGCCAGGCGGGCATTTTGGCCTTCACGACCGATGGCAAGCGACAACTGGTGGTCGGGCACGACCACTTCGGCTATGCCGTCGTATTCGTGGAATCGCACCTCTTTTACTTTGGCTGGCGACAACGCCTTTGAGACAAACTCGTGCAGATCTTCGGAGAACGGCACGATGTCGATCTTTTCGCCGCGCAACTCGTTGACAACCTGTCGCACACGCGACCCTCGTGCCCCGACGCAGGCACCAACAGGGTCAATGTTGGGGTCGTTTGACCACACGGCGATTTTGGTGCGATGGCCTGGCTCACGAGCGCACGCCTTCACCTCGACGATGCCCTCGCCGATTTCGGGCACCTCCAGCTTGAACAGCTCACGAATAAATCCGGGATGAGTGCGGGACACGACGATCTGCGGGCCCTTGGCGGTCTTGCGGACTTCGACGATGTATGCCTTTAGGCGAGAGTTTGGCTCGGCCCGTTCGTACATGACCTGCTCGGATTGCGGCAGCAGCGCCTCCACTCGGCCGAGATCGAGAAGCGTGTAACGAGAGTCGTTTTGCTGGATGATGCCTGTGACGATGTCGCCCTCACGACCGGCGTATTCGTCGTATTTCATGTCGCGCTCGACCTCGCGGATGCGCTGAGTGAGCACTTGGCGTGCCGTCTGGGCGGCTATGCGGCCGAAGTCTTCGGGCGTGTCATCCCATTCACGGACAACCTCGCCTTCTTCGTCAAACTCTTGGGCAAAGACACGGATCTGAAATGCCTCATCGATGACAACGTAAGCCTGTTCGGATGAGCCGGGCAGACGCTTATAGGCGGATTCAAGTCCGTTGGCTAGCGCCTGTGCCAGAACTTCTGAACTGATGCCTTTTTCGGCGGACAGCGCCTGGAGGGCTTCCATGATGTCTAGACCACTCATTTTGTGGCTCCCTTCCTGGAACTGGTTTGGTTCTGGTTTGTTTTGTTTGGTTGGTTTGCTCTGTTTGGTTGGTTTGCTCTGTTTGGTTGGTTTGCTCTGTTTGGTTGGTTTGTTGTTTTGCTGGCCTTGCCAGATTGTTTGTTCGCCCTTCTAGGCGGTGCGCCCTGTTTGCCTGTCTTGCTGGATGGTTTGTTTGCCTTGCTAGATGGTTTGCGCGCGGCGGTGCCCCAGTCAAAAACCGTGCGGGCGGAGACGATGTCGCCGAAAGAGATCGTGCTTGTGGCGGCGGCTATTGGTGAGCTCGCTGGTGTATCTGGCGCGGTCGCGGTCGAATTCGCTGACAAGGCCGTCGAGTCCGCTGATGTATCTGCGAGGGAAACTGTGATGCCGTCTTCGCTGGCCGCTGATAGCACGCCATTTAGCCGACGTGTTGCTGACTGGTTGGTCAATAAGACGCGCGGCTGGGTGAGTTTGATCGTCACGGTCTCGCCGATGGCGTTAGCGAAGTGACCGGGCTTAGTGAGCTTGCGCTCCAGCCCAGGCGTGGAGACCTCAAGCGTGTAGGACTGCACAAGCGAGAGCAGCGGCGTGCTCGGCAGGTTGTCTTGCTCATCAAGCATGCGTGAAAGAGCTCGACTGATCTGGCTGAGAGTTGCTGTGTCGGGTGACGTTGCTCCGGCACCAGGCTGGGTGGTTACAAGCACCTGCAGGGTTGCGCCGTTGAGCCGCAGATCGTAAACGCCGAAACCTTCGGCTTGCACCACCGGATCGACCAGTTGAGTGATGGCGGCAATGTTGTCGTCTTCGGCTGTGCTGTCGCCGCTGCCGGTGTTGTTGTCGGAAGCATTGTCTGTGTTGGCTGTGCTACTGCTTGCGCTGTTGGCAGTGTTGTCGTCGCCAGCAATGGTGTTGTTGCTTGCGTTGCAGCCTGAAATGTCACTGAAAATGTCGTCGGCAATGTTTTCGTCGGCGTTGCCGCTGACCTGCGCTTGGCGGTCGGCCTCAGCGGTGCCCGTACTGGTGGTGCTAGGAGTTGCTGTTTGTGTCATGGCTGCGCTGTTGCTGTCTTAGAGCACGGCAAGTGGACCGCGCTTGAACAGCGGCCTGCTGTCGTTCGGCACCCGCTTTCCCAGCAAAGCGAGGCGCAGTCGGAACGCCACAGATGTTGCTTGCAAAATTGCTAGCAACTCGGCTGCAGCTGACCGCAGCTAAAAGCCTAGCGGTGGCGGAGTTATTTCAGTTAGCCGGACTGGACAGAATTCTTGCGAGTTCGGATCTGCGCGATTACCTGGTCGGTTTCGTTTATGTCGTCGCCTTGCCCGTTGACCTGCGCTTGGCGGTCGGCCTCTGCGGCTGCTGCGGCAGTGTGGTCGGCTTGCGCGAGTGCCGCTTCTACCCCTTCATCTGCGATCCGTTTTGCCCAGTGCACTAATTGCGACACCATCTCGTCCTCAGGCACCACTTGCACCACTTGACCACGCACAAATAAATGCCCACGACCGCGGCCAGCGGCGATACCGAGATCAGCCGACTTGGCCTCACCGGGCCCGTTTACAACGCATCCCATCACCGCTACCTGCACGGGAAGCTCTTGACCGTCCAAGGCGGCTTGGGCTTGTTGGGCTATCTCTATTACGTCGACCTCGGCACGGCCGCAAGATGGGCACGCAATGAGATCGACCGATTTACGCGGGACCAGCCCCAGTGATTCCAGCAGGCGGCGACCGGCTTTGGCTTCTTCCACCGGGTCGGCCGTGAGGCTGTAACGGATGGTGTCGCCAATGCCTTCCAGCAGCAAGGTCGCCATGCCGGCGGTGGCCTTTATCAGTCCTGCCGGTGGCGGCCCGGCTTCTGTAACGCCAAGATGCAACGGGTAATCAACCGTGTCGGCTAGCAGGCGGTAGGACTCCACCATCAAGCTCACATCGCTGGACTTGACCGAAATTTTTACGTCTTCAAACCCGACCTGCTCGAAGTAACCCAGCTCACGCTTGGCGGATTCCACTAACGCTTGTGGGGTCAGCCCGAAGCGCGACTCAATGTCTGGGTCTAGCGAACCGCTGTTGACGCCGATGCGGATGGGCACGTTGCGGTCGCGTGCCTCGGTGGCTACAGCTTTGATTTGGTCTGGTTTGCGGATGTTGCCTGGATTTAAGCGCAGGCAAGCGACCCCTGCGTCGAGTGCCGCTAGCGCTAGGCGATATTGGAAATGAATATCTGCGACCAATGGCACCGGCGAGCGGGGCACGATCTGCGCCAAGCCTTCGGCTGCTGCGATGTCGTTACAGGTGCAACGCACGATGTCTGCGCCTGCTGAGGCGAGTGCGTAGATCTGCTCAAGCGTGGCATCTACATCGGCTGTTTTGGTCACCGTCATTGACTGAACGGTTATGGGTGCTCCCCCGCCGACTTGCACCGATCCGACGTTGACAGATCGCGTTGGGCGCCGCTCAAACACCGGCTTAGTTTGCCGGTTTGAGGTTGCCATGGTGGGTCGGCCGCTTAAAACTGCTGGGCTAGCCAACGAGCGCTAGGTGAGTTAGCCGCCTGGAGGCAAAGCGGACGATAAGACAGGGCAAGTCAAGACAAGTCAATTGGGTTGGCTATGTCGAGGTAAATCAGCCCAAAGCCAAGGAAGCCAAGGATCATGAGTGAGACAACAGCGACCGGCTTTAGACGGTTGATGTCAACTATGTAGCGGGCGCGTCCGCCGCGCTCTCGCCAGCGTTCGTAAACAGCTACGGCTAGGTGGCCACCGTCTAAGAAAAAGAACGGCAACAAATTAAACATGCCGATAAAGACGTTGAATATGGCGAACAGGAGCAGCCTGTCACCCCAGTTGTCGATGATGTCGCTAGCGCCAATCTGAGCCAGGCCAATCACAGACAAAGGCCTTGTTTCGAGGTTTTCGTTAGCGGTTGGGTCGTTGGGCGGCGAGATAATTCTGTCGACCAAGCCAACGGAATCGCCGAAGACTTTGTATGCCCCGTAGACCGATTGCCAGAAGATGTTTCCGAATTCCCGGACAGATTCGACTACGGCAACTGGCAGAGCAGAGGTGTTGTTGTAGTCGTAAGCGGTCGTAGCGGCAATACCGATGCGACCTTCGCCGGTAACGGGATCGGTGGCGATGCGGGCATTGAGGGTGTGTGTAATGCCTTCGCTATTTTGTCCACCGTCTCGTTGAACTAGCAGCTGGATGTTTTCACCCGGGTTGGACTTAATCGCATCGTTGAAGCTGGGCCAAGCAATCGTGCTCACAGCCTGAGAATCTTCACCAATGACATAGAAAATTCGATCGCCCTCTGTGAGGCCTGACGCAGAAGCGGGAGTGGGTGTGCCGTCAGCAAACTCGGTTGGAACGCCGGATACCTCCCAGGCGATCTCGGTCGACCTTTCGGTGGAGCCGACAAAGCCGTAAAGGACTATGAGAGCGACGAACGCCATCATGAAGTGCGTCATAGAGCCAGCTGTAATCACCAGCACACGACGCGGGAATGATTTGGAGCGATAGGCGCGCGGCTCATCGACCGGATCAACCTTTTCGGCGGAGTGCATACCGATAATGCGCACGTATGCGCCTAGCGGCAAGAGGCGAACGCCGTATGTGGTTTCCCCTCGCTTGAAGCTCCACAGGCGCGGACCAAACCCCAGAAAGAAATCGGTCACCTTCATGCCCGTGATGCGAGCAGTGACGTAATGGCCGAGCTCGTGGATAGTGATGACCCCGGCGAGGACGAACACCACCGCAGTCAGTTCGATCGAACCAAGAAACATCAGCAACAGAATCAGTGAAACGAGCGCAACCAGTCCGCCCCACCTGTTGATCTTTGCTAGGTAGGCAGCGATGGTTTTCATGAGAATTTGCCTTTCCAAAATGTGGGATATGGAAATGTGAGTTTTTGCTTCGGAAATTCTCTCGGCCAAGAGTGTTAGCTCTCGGCTAGAGAAGGATAGGACTATCCCACGGCGGTGTGACTTGGTTGGTTAGGCGTTGGTTACTGCGCTGGTCACAAAACGGCGGCCGGCTTGATCAGCTGCTACGACAGCCTCGACGCTGTCGCAAAGCTGTCCGTCGTATGCGTCAAGGGCGTCGGCTAACAGCTCGGCAATGCGATGCCAGGCAATTGCGCCGTCGAGGAAGGCCGCAACCGCAGCTTCGTTGGCTCCGTTTAACCAGGCCGGTGCGGTTTGCCCGGCTCGTCCGGCGGCTGTCGCAATATCTAAGCAGCGAAAGGTGTCGCGGTCTGGGGTTGAGAACTCAAGCGGACCAAGCGTGGCCCAGTCGATGGCACCGAACGCAACGTCTAACCGATGCGGGTATGCCAAGGCGTAGCCGATAGGCAGGCGCATGTCGGGCAGGGAAAGCTGAGCCAGGGTGGCTCCATCGCTGAAGGTGACCATTGAGTGCACCACCGACTGCGGATGGACAACAACTTCGATGTTGTCGTAGCTCACCCCGAATAGCTCGTGGGCTTCTATTACCTCTAGGCCCTTGTTCATGAGAGTTGACGAGTCGACGGTGATCTTGGGACCCATCTGCCAGGTGGGATGGGCTAAGGCGTCTTCGACTGTTACCGACGAAAGCTGACCTTTCGTGCGCCCCAAGAAAGGTCCGCCGCTGGCGGTGAGCACTAGCTGAGATAACCCGGGCAACTCTGGCTGGTGAGCGGAGTTGGCCGAAGGCTCTGCTTGCTTCAAGCTCTGGCTTAAGTTGAAGGCTTGGTTTAAGCATTGATGTAGTGCGCAGTGCTCGCTGTCGACCGGGATGATCTCCGCTCCTGGGATGGACCTGAGCGGCTGACAGAGCGGTCCGGCTGCGATCAGGCTCTCTTTGTTGGCTAGCGCTAGACGCTTACCAGCTTGCAGCGCCGACAGCGTTACCTCTAAGCCAGCGAAACCGACCACGCCGTTGACAACCACGTCGGCTGTAGTCGCCAGGGCTGCCAGCGAGCCTTTGCCGACAAGAATCTCGGGTGGCTTCGCTGAGGCAACCGCCGAATACTCACTCAACTCGTTAGCTGCCGTATCGGTTTCGACCGCTACTAGCTCAGGCCCGAATTGCGCGATTTGACTAGCTAGGAGCTCCGTTGAGCGGACTGCGCTTAGCGCAACAACTTCATATGTCGGCCCGGATTCGCCTGCCTGGCCAGAGTTTGCACGGGCATTGGCCGCGGCGATTACCTCAAGAGTCTGTGTGCCAATCGAACCGGTTGAGCCTAAGACCGCGACTTTGATCGCCGCCATGAGACCGACTGCTAGCCCAGCAGGTAGTTAGACATGTAGTACGCGGCTGGCAACACGAACAACAAGGCGTCGAATCGGTCTAGCACTCCCCCGTGCCCTGGCAGCACCGTGCCCATGTCTTTGACTTGCATGTCTCGCTTGATGAGTGACTGGCCCAAGTCGCCAAGCGGTGCGGCTAGCGAGATGAGTACAGCAAGCCAGACAGCGTTAAACAAGTTTTCGGTGAACGGGAAAATGCCGGGAAAGCGATACAGCACTAGCGAGGTGATGACCGCGCTTAGCGCTACTCCGCCGATGAGGCCTTCCACGGTTTTGTGCGGGCTGACGCGGTATGCCAGCCGGGTTTGGCCGGTGGTAGTGCCGATGACGTAGCCCAACACATCGTAAGCAACGGTGCCGGTAACTGCGGCGATCAGCACGGCGTCTCCGTGTGGCTCTCTCAATATCAACGCCGCAAACGAGCCCAGTCCGCCTATCCACGCTATTCCCATGGTGGTAACGGCGAAGTTGGCCGTGGGATGCTCGCGCTCAACTCCAAATAGGAACCAGAGAAATCCCGTTACGACAATCAGTGCGGCTAGCAGCGGGTATGCCTCTAGGCCGCGCCAATACACCGCGCCGGTAAGCCCGGCGACACCAGCGAGACCTAGCAAGGTGGCTGGGCGATACCCGACGGTGCGTGCGACTCCGAAGAACTCGGCTATGCCGATCACCAGCAGCAATGCCACGAGTACGACCACGACTGCTCGGCCGGCGCTGAGAGCGCCGAAAAATACCGCCCCGAGAATGATGCCGACAGCGATGGCAACTAAGACATTGCGGCCGGGGTGCTGGTCTTGATCTAACTCAGGTGTTTGATGAACTGACCGGGAGTCTGCGGCGTCGTCAGAGACCGGCGTTTGGAAATCCTGGCTGCCTTCACGCCATTGCGCGGGAGCGTCGAGGTCGGTCCAGTTTTCCCAGTTTTCGTTGCTGAGGGTGGGTGAGGTGCCGGTGATGGATGGGGCGGCGTCGCTATCTGCGTTGGCTGGGGCTGGGCCGGCTAAATCTGGTGTACTGGCCGAGCTGGCTGGGCCGGCTGAATCTGGTGTAGCAGGTGCTGCCGCGCCGTCCTCAATTGATGCTCGCAGTTCGTTTGAATCCATTACAGAAGTAACCGTCGCTGGGTCTACATAAGGCTCGTCAGGAGTGGCGCCGTCGGCTGCCTGCGCTGCGGCGGCACGCTCTCGCTCTTGGGCTTCGATCAGTCGTGGATCGTCGGGTAGCTGCGGGAACAATCTTGAACCGCCGCGCGGTTGCGGAGTTTCAGATGCCGAACCTGCGGGATCGGTATTACTCGGGTCGGTGTTAGCCGGATCGGTACCGTCGCTGGGAGTGCTGCCGCTGGCTGAATCTGCCGAACCTGCGTCTGGGGTCAAGTCAGACTGCTCGCCTGCCTCTGTCTGCTCAGGCTCTGTCTGCTCGTCTGGCCTGTTTGGATCGCTCATATTTCCAGCAACTCTTGCTCTTTAGAGGCAAGCGCTTGGTCTAAGTCTGCCACCGATGAGTTTGTCGCTTGATCCAGTCGTTGCTCAAATCGGGCTTTGTCGTCTGAAGAAATGTCTTTTTCCTTCTCTAGTTCTTCCAAATCTTGACGCGCACTTCGACGCACATTACGAACAACAACTTTGCCATCTTCAGCCATGTGTTTGACTACTTTGACTAGTTCTTTACGGCGCTCCTCAGTCAGCGGCGGGAAAGCCAGCCTGACCACCGTGCCGTCATCGGCAGGATTAACTCCGAGATCGGAATTGCTAACGGCCTTGACAATTTCCGACAAAGCCTCCTTGTCGAACGGTTGAATCACTAGCAAGCGAGCCTCGGGTACAGCAAAAGACGCCAACTGCTGCAAAGGAACTTTCGATCCGTAATAATCAACCTGCAGCTTCTCAACCAGTGCCGGAGTAGCACGGCCGGTGCGCACAGTGGCGAACTCTGACAGTGAGTGCGCTACGGCTTGTGCCATGCGCTCCTGGGCGTCAGAGCACACCTCCTCAGCGAGATCACTCACCTAACCAGCGTACCTAACGGCTCTCCCTCAACTACCGCACGGAGGCTGCCCGGCGCCAGGAGGTCGAAGACCACGATCGGCGTGTTGTTGTCTTTGCACACGGCGATGGCGGCCGCATCCATGACCGCTAGCTCGCGCGAAAGCACTTCTAAGAATTGCACCTCGTTCAGCATTTCTGCCGACGGGTCAAGCTTTGGGTCGGACGTGTAAATGCCCGCTACGCCGGAATGAGTGCCCTTTAGGACCACGTCTGCATCAAGCTCGGCGGCTCTTAGCGCGGCTGCGGTGTCGGTGGTGAAAAACGGATTGCCGGTGCCTGCCGCCAGGATGACCACGCGGCCTTTGCTTAAATGACTGACAGCCCGGCGCCGTATGTATGGCTCGGCAATCTGCGCCATGCCGATGGCTGTCATCACTCGAGTCGGCACGTCTTGGCGCTCGAGTGAGTCTTGCAGCGCAAGTGCGTTTATAACCGTGGCAAGCATTCCCATGTAGTCGGACTGGGCTCGCTCCATTGAGCGGCCTTGGCCGGAGTTGCCGCGCCAGATGTTCCCGCCGCCCACAACTATGGCGACCCCAATCTTCATGTTTTGCGAGACGTCAGCTATTTCGGATGCAAGCTGGTCGACGATTTCGGGGTTGATGCTTTCGTCGTCTGACCCTTTGGCGAGTGCTTCGCCGGAGAGCTTGAGGACGACTCGTTTGGGTGTGGTTTCGCCAGACCAGCGGTGAGGGCGATCGGCTTGGTCAGTGGTGGGTTTAGTTGGCATTGCTAGTTAGGAACGTTAGTCAGCAACATTAGTTAGGAAAGTTAGTTGGCTTTGCTGTGCTAGCTAGCAAAGTCGGTTGGCTTTGCTGTCTGGGCTGACTGGTTAGCTGAGCCTGTTAGCAGCTGATTATTTTCGTACCGCAACTGTGTGGATTGCGGCAGCGGCACCGGAGCTAGGCGCCTATCTCGATTTGCGAGAATCGCTTGAGGGTGGCGCCCCCCAGCAGGTCGGTGATGGTCTGCTTTTCGTCTTTCACAAATTTTTGCTCTAGCAGAACGTTTTCACGATAAAACCCGTTCAGGCGGCCTTCGATAATTTTTGGCAGTGCCGCTTCGGGCTTTCCCTCGTTGCGGCTGATTGCTTCCAGAGTGACGCGCTCTTGCTCGACAACCTCGGCGGGGATTTCTTCGCGGGTCATGTACTTGGGTCGGTTGCTGGCAATGTGCAACGCAAGATCGTGCGCAAGGTCTGTGTTGCCACCTTCTAGCTCCACCAGCACGGCGTTTACGCCGCGGCCGTTTTGTTGGTGAACGTAAACATCTAGCACCCCGGCGGCGGCGTCTGCTTCAAAGCGTTGCACGCCACCGATTTCTATGTTTTCTTTGTGAGTGATCTTGAGCTCGTCGACGGCTGCTTGCTTAGCGGAGACGGCATCTGTGCCGTCGGCTAGTACCGCTTCCAGCAAGTCTTGGGCTAGCTCGCCAAAGGCGGGTGACTTGGCAACGAAGTCGGTTTCACAACGAAGTTCTACGATGGCGCCAACCTTGCTTCCGCCGGAGGTTTTGCTTATTTCGCCAACCACTAGGCCATCACTGTTGTCACGGTCAGAACGTGTGGCGGACTTGGCAAGGCCGGTCTCTCGCAGCATCTGAGCGGCAGCTTCGGGGTCGCCGTCGCAGCTGGTCAATGCATTCTTGGCGTCCATCATTCCAGCACCGGTTGAGCGGCGCAGTTCTTGCACGTCGGCGGCAGTGAAATTGGCTGCCATGTCAGGCCTGAGCTGCGGTTGCTTCGCTGGCAGGATCGGCTTCGGGCTCGGCCGTGGCTTCGGCTGCGACCGTGTCGGTTGCGACGGTGTCAGCTTCGGCAACATCTGGACTATCGGCTGCGTTGTCGTCTTCGGTTGCGTCCACAGCGTCGGTATCGGCAGCGCTGTCATCGGCAACTTTGGTGTCAGCTTCGGCAACATCTGGACTATCGGTTGAGCGCCGGGCTGACATATCCGGGACCGTTGCAGCAGCGGCGGCCTTATCAGCCAGTTCGGCTGCGATACGCGCCTCACGAAGTGCGGACGCTTCCGAGGCAGCCTTAGCGGCAGCGGATTGTTCGGCTTCGATGCGAGCGGTTTCTTCGGGCGAGCGATTGGACGGAGCGGTGGCGATACCGGCTCGTTGCGCCATAAAGCGACCTTCGTGTGCTGCGTCGGCAATGACTCGACACAGCAACTGTGTGCTGCGGATGGAATCGTCGTTGCCGGGGATGACGTAGTCGATGGTGTCTGGATCGCTGTCGGAGTCGGCCACTGCCACTACCGGCAAACCAAGTCGGTTTGACTCGGCCACTGCAATGTGTTCTTTGGGTGTGTCGAGCACGAACACAACGTCCGGCAGCTTGGACATGTTGCGGATGCCATTCAAGTTGCGTTGCAGCTTGGCAAGCTCGCGCAGATGCAGTAGCGCCTCTTTTTTGGGCATGTTGTCGAAGTCGCCTGCACGCTCCATCCGTTCGTATTCGAGCATCTTGTCGACTCGGTCTCGGATGGTTCGGAAGTTGGTGAGCAGTCCACCCAGCCAGCGCTGGTTTACGTAGGGCATGCCGCACGCTTCGGCGTAGCTCATGATGGGCGCTTGCGCTTGGCGCTTGGTGCCTACAAAAAGAACGACGCCACCCTTGGCAACAGTGTCACGCACAAAGCGGTAGGCGTCTCCGACCAGACTCAGCGTCTGGTGTAGGTCAATGATGTAGATGCCGTTGCGTTCACCCGACAGATAGCGCTCCATCTTGGGATTCCAACGGCGGGTCTGGTGGCCGAAATGAACTCCTGCTTTGAGCAGGTCAGACATGGTGACAACAGCTGCCATCTATTTCTCCTCCTCACGGTTGTTTGCTAAGTCGGTGGCGACACCGCTGACTAGTTGTTGGCTTTGTGCTTTTGCTTGGCCGACTAGTGCTGGCGGCGACCGTGAGGTCGCTCCGACTGAAGTTGGGAATAAGGGTGTGGTGGTGGTGGATACAAAACCCGCTAGTGCGGGCGGAGCTGACGAGAGTCAATTCCGGGCTGGGAGTGTAGTCAAACGAGCACCACTAACCGCACTGGTGGTCGTCCGGTTGGTATGAGGCGGGGTCGTCTCACGCGGTTGCGCGAGCTGTCGGAGGCGGGGTCTCTGCCGATGCCTGCGCCTGTGTCTCTACCAGGGCCGGGCGGTGAGCGGGTCGGGAAGATCAGTTCCGGGTCTAGGTAGGTGTCACCACGACGGACTCCTACGTGCAGTGTCTTGTTGGTGGTGCCCAAGATGTCGCCTGCTCGCACTCGCGCGCCTTTACTGACTCCGCTGGCGCCGCTGCCAAAGGTGGTGGTGCCGGCAATACCGGTGACTCCGCTGCCGGTGGCGCCGGCGATGGTTAGAACGCCTGAGTAAGAGGTGCGTAGTCCGTCTGCGTGTGAAACGGTTACGTGCAAACGGCCGCCGACTTGGCCTGCAAAGCTAACGATCCCGTCGGCAGCAGCCCAAAAGGTTGAGCCGTAGGGCGTGGCGAACTCCAGGCCTCGGTTGCCAGGCCCGTAGCGGCTTTTTGGTGGGCGGAATGGATCGATGATGGTGCCGTTTGTGGGCCAGACATAGATAACGGCAGGCGGCTGGGCGACTTGTTGCGACTGGGCTTGTTGGGAGTGGGCTTGTTGGGAGTGGGCTTGTTGGGAGTGCGTTTGATTTAGGAGCGCTAGCGATGCGGTGTTCAAAGCGACTGCCACTGGCACTGGCGCTACTAATGACACTGCCATTGGTGCTGGAATTGGCTCTGGCAATGGTGCTGGAATTGACAGTGCCATTGGCTCTGGCATTAGCACCGCCATTGGCTCTGGAATTGGCTCCGCGGTGTGTGAAGAATCTGCCGCACGCAAAGAACCTGTTCTCGGTGAAAAACCTGCTGTCGACAAAGCAACCGGATGAACAAAAGAGATCACCGCGAGCGCCAACGGAATAAATGCGGGACCAATCAACTGGGCCTACTCACCTGAGACCCCACCTAAGGCCCTACTTCTCAATTTCTCACCTGAGGCCCTACTTGCGCAGAACTTGCACAGATTATTTGCACAGATTTGCGCAAATTTGCTTAGGGATTTACTTAGTGCAGGGCGATCGGTACCTTGAGCCACGTGAACTACGACGCACAACAGGGCAAGCGCGTGGCGAACGAGGCGTGGCGAATAGGTGAGTTCATCACCAGTCTCACTGCCGCCAGTGAAGCCACGAAGCTCGCCTATGGCGATGACGTGACGCAGTTTGCGTTCTGGGCGGAGCGCGGCAGCACGACTGGACCTGAGTTGGTTACTCGCCTTACCTTGCGGCGCTACATCGCTCATCTAACAACTCGTTCACTCAAACGGCGAACGATCGCTCGCAAAGCATCCAGCTTGCGCCGTTATTTTCGCTGGCTGCTGCGGCTTGGCGGCATTGCGATCAATCCTGCTGCCGATTTGAGCGCGCCAACAAGTGGTGGTCGTCTGCCGACGATCTTGAGCACGTCCGAAATCACTGACATGTTGGGCGATAGCGACGACTCGGCACCTTCTGACCCGTTGATGCTGCGCGATTTGATGGTGCTTGAAGTGCTGTATGGCAGCGGTTTGCGTGTGGGCGAGTTTTGCGGCCTGAATGCCAGCGATTTTCAACCCGGAATGGAGAATTTGACGGTCATGGGTAAAGGGTCGAAGCAACGGAGGTTGCCGCTGAGCGAACCGGCGCAACGCTTGCTGACTGCCTGGCACAACGGCGGGTCGCGGGCTTTTGACTTGGAGGTGCTGGAAGCCAATGCGGTGCGAGACGAGCATGCGTTGGTGGTGAATCGTCGTGGCAACCGGATAACCGGTAGCAACATTCGGCGAATACTTGATGAGCGATCTTCGACACCGACTCATCCACATGCGCTGCGTCATTCGTTTGCTACGCACTTGCTCGATGGAGGTGCTGATCTGCGGGTAGTGCAAGAGCTGCTGGGGCATGCGAGCTTGTCGACCACGCAGATTTACACGCACGTCAGCCGGGAGCGACTGCGGAAGGTGTACGACACTTCGCATCCTCGCGCCTAAGTGTTGTTGGACGCTGAGGGGTTGGGTTGGGTTCGGAGTCATCGCACGCGCTCCCACCAGCCACCCGATTCGATTACCCAACCGTTCTGGCGCAGTCGATCAAGCATTAGAGCGGTTTGAGCTAGCGAGCTACTAGTGCTGGTGCTACCGCTGGTGTTGGTGTTCGTGTTGGTACTGGTGATTAACTCATCGATCGTGGCGGGGCCTGCGATTAGCTGATCGAGCAGTTTGGTTTCTTTTGGGCCTAGATCGTTTGACTCGGGATCGTTTGGGCTTATCTCGCTCGCGCAGGGCGTGCTCGAGCTGGAGTCGCTAGGGCTTGATTTGCTCGAGTTTGGTTTACTCGAGTTTGATTGCGAGCTGAAAGGCTCTGGCTGAAAGCTGAAAGGCAACGCGCCGGGGGTTAGGTCTAGGGCTAGCAATACGTCTTCGACACCGCGCACTACCGCGCATCCGTCGGCTAGCAATGCGTTTGGGCCCTCAGAGCTGCGGGCGGTAATAGGACCGGGCACTGCCATCACTGGCACGCCACGCTCGGCTGCCTCATCTACCGTGTAAAACGATCCACCGGTTGGGCCGGACTCCACCACGATCACTACCTCTGCCAGAGCAGCGATGAGCCGGTTACGGGCTGGAAAATGCCACTTACGCGGCGAGGTTCCCATCGGATACTCGCTCAGCAAGGTGCCTGATGTTGCTATGTCGTGCCAAAGCTGGGAGTTGCTGGGTGGATAAATCACATCAAGCCCCGATGCCACGACGCCTATGACCGCTCCCCCAGCTTGATGAGCGGCACGTTGAGCCTCGCCGTCGATACCGCTGGCTAGGCCAGATACAACAGTTACGCCTGCGTGGGCTAGTCCGGTGCCGAGGCGTTGCGCGACGGCTCGGCCATAACCGGAGCAGCGTCTGGTTCCCACGATGGCGACGCGGCGGCTCTCATAGTTCACCGGGGTTCCTTTTCGGAACAGCATTGTTGGTGGCTCCGGGTCGTTTTGCCATAACGGGATTTGAGCAAGCTGCGCGGGGGTTTCTAGGTGGATACCGGCTTGGCGGTGGCTCTGAAGCAGGTCATCGCCGCTGACTTTGCGCAGTGCCGTTGCCCAGGTGTGTAGGCGATCAACGTTTACGCCTTTGCAGTTGAGAAGCGCCACAAGCTGAGACGGCTTCGGGTGGCGTAAAGCGGCTAGTGCTTGAGTGGCTGTGCGAGTTTGGGCTGCGTGAGTCTGGGTTAGGTGAGTCTGGGTAGTAGCGCTTGCCTGGTGGCTTGCGTAATCACTAGCAGTGCTATCACCGTGGTCGGCTAGCAGCGCGCGCAGGCGATTGGGGCCAAGGTCTTCAACAGAAAGCAGCGCCAGCAACGCGGCAAGCTCTATGTCGTTGGCTGTGTTGGCTGTAGCTATGCCGCTGCCACTGGCACTGTCGCTGGACATCAGTTCGCCACCACGCCAAGCAACTTGTTGGTGTCGGCTCGCAAAGACAATGCCAACGCCAATTGCTCTTGCGTTAGAAGCGGCTCTTCTCCGGCCAGGTCGGCAATCGTCAAAGCAACACTGCGTACGCGCTGCAGACCGCGTCCGCTGAGCGTGCCGTCTTCAAGGCGCGCATGTAACAGCTTTTTGGCCTGCGGAGTGAGTGCTGAAACCTCGTCTAGCTCTGGCCCGGTCAACTCGGCATTGGACTCAACGTTGCGCTCGGCCGCACGTTGACGGGCCTGCGCTACGCGCTTTGCTACCGGCGCTGTTTCTTCTTCTTGGCTGTTGGCCTTTAGCAGCGTGCCGGCGCTGGGTCGCTGCACCATGATACGTAAGTCGAATCGGTCAAGTAGCGGTCCCGATAGGCGACGGGCGTAACGCCTGCGCGCAGTCTCCGGGCAGCGACATCGCCCCGGCCGCCCGGCTTCGCCGCAGGGGCAGGGATTCATGGCTGCCACCAACAAGAACCGAGCCGGAAACACACAGTTTCCAGCCGATCGGCTGATGCGGATGACGCCCTCCTCTAACGGCTGGCGCAACGCCTCTAAGGCTGGCTGAGAAAATTCTCCTAGCTCATCTAAGAACAGAACTCCGCGGTGCGCCAACGAAATCTCGCCTGGACGGATCGCACCCGCTCCGCCGCCCACTAGCGCAACCAGCGTGGAGGAGTGATGAGGATGACGCAGCACCGGTCGAGTAGCTAGCCCAGTCGGCAGATCCATGCCAGCTGCGGACTGAATGCGACTGGCTTCTAAGGCGTATTTGTGCGGCAGTTCGGGCAGCAGACCGACAAGCCGGCGTGCCAGCATCGTCTTACCTGCGCCGGGTGGCCCAAGCATCAACAAATGGTGCGCTCCAGCCGCGGCCACCTCGACGGCTTGACGGGCTTGCGGTTGACCCAGCACATCGCCGAAATCGGGAACCACCGGCAGAGGTGGCTCCGGTGGCATTGGTGGTGGGTCGGGCCAGGTTGCGTGGCCATTGACAGCGGAGGCCAGATGCCCTAAGCACTTAACGGCCTGGACATCGCGTGGGTCTGCTGCCGCGGCTTGGTGGTATGCATCGGTGGCCACGATCACCTCGTGGTCGGCGAGCACGGCCGCCAGTGGCAGCACACCGGGTGTAGATCTGACTGTGCCGTCGAGGCCGAGCTCGCCTATGAATGCGCGGTTTTCAAGTGCTGCGGCGGGGATCTGTTCGGTAGCACTGAGCACGGCCACGGCTATCGCTAGGTCAAGCGCTGCTCCGCCCTTGCGTATGCCTGATGGGGCGAGATTTACGGTGACTCGGCGTTGAGGCCATTCCAACCCTGAGCTGAGCACTGCTGCGCGCACGCGATCACGGGCTTCACGGCAGGCGGTGTCGGGCAAGCCAACGATGGTGAATGACGGCAGGCCGTTGGATAGGTGCACCTCGACTTGTACGACGTGACCTTTGACTCCAACGAGCGTGGCTGACGTGGCCACAGCGAGCATGTGCAACTCTCCGGGTGCTTGCGCCGCAGCGGGAGACAACGCAGGGTGCGTCGGCTGCGACGGTGATGGGGAGGCGACCCGACTGGGTTGCGATAAGCGGAAGCGGATCTCGGAGTGATCTAGTGGGAGTGATCGGAGTGATTTACCGGCGGCGGCTAGGCGAAACCCTAAACGAGGGTTGAGACTTTGTCGTCTGCAATATTGATGTCTGCAATATTGTCATCTGGAATTTGGCTGGTGGAGTTGTGAATGGTGTCCGCCGCGAGAAGGACGGGCGATACTTCAGAGGTGGGCTACAACCCTTATCGCAAACAAAGTCGCAACAAGGCCGACATTGCAGTGGTGGCTGCGGCCGTGTTGGCGGTGGTGGTGCTTGTGGCTTGGGCGCTGCTGGGCTGACAACTCAAAATGCATTCTCCATCACTGAGATTTTGCCTGCCACGATTGAAACGACATCGAATCGCAGATTGCGTGTTGCTGATCCGAGGGACACGCCTTCATCGCGAGCCTCACGCAAGAATTCCATGGCCAGGCCGCAGATACGGCGTTGCTTGTCTGCAGTAACAGCCTCGAAGCCGCTGCCAAACCGATCGCTGGAGCGGGTCTTTACCTCGCAGAAAACGAGCTGGTGCTCACCAGCAAGAACAAGGTCTAGCTCGCCTGAGCTAGTTCGCCAGTTGCGAGCGACTACCTGATAGCCGCGATCGACATACCACTGCTGCGCGATGTCTTCACCGTGACGTCCGAGGGCCTGACGTGCATTCGTCATACCCCAGAACTTAGAACCGCTTTTGGCTAGAAACGCTTTTCTTTTATACGCGCAGCCTTGCCGATGCGGTCGCGCATGTAATACAGCTTGGCGCGGCGCACATCGCCTGTCGCCATCCGTTCAATCTTGGCGATGCTTGGAGCGTGCAGCGGGAAGGTGCGTTCCACACCGACGCCGAAGCTCAACTTGCGAACCGTGAACGACTCTGAAATGCCGGTACCGCGACGAGAGATGACGTAGCCCTCAAACACCTGTGTGCGCTGGCGGTTGCCTTCCACCACCTGGACGTGAACCTTGACGGTGTCGCCGGGCTTGAAATCGGGATGGTCGTCGCGTAGATGCGGCTTTTCGATTATGTCGGTGCTACGCATTTGGTGTGCCTTTGTTCGTGGTTTATCTGGCGTGCTGGGCTGAGGTTTCGTCTGGGCTCTTGCCCGGTCAGCTGCCAAGAGATTTCCGCAGGTCGGAGTTGCCGCTGGGTAAAGGCTAAAGAGCTATAGCTCTAATCCAAACTCTTCCAGCCAGCTCCGCTCTTGCCCGGTTAGCGGACGCGCCTCTAACAGATCGGGTCTTACTGCAGCGGTGCGCACTATCGCCATGCAGTGACGCCAGCGAGCGACCCTGGCGTGATCGCCGCTTCGCAATATCTCGGGCACCGCCAAACCTTCAAACATCGCTGGCCGAGTCCATTGCGGATGCTCCAGCAGGCCGTCAGAAAAACTCTCGTTCAGTGGTGAGTCGGCGTTGCCGAGCACGCCTGGCAGTAGGCGCGCCACGGCTTCGATGATGAGCATGGCCGCAAACTCTCCGCCCGCTAGCACGACATCGCCAACGGACACCTCGCCATCTACTAACTCAGTGCGGATGCGTTCGTCGACACCTTCGTAGCGACCACACAACAGGCTGAAGCCGTTGGTTTCGGCTAGCTCGACAGCGAAGGCTTGATCGAAGCGCCGACCTCCTGGGTCTAACAACAGTAGAGGCCGCGGTGGATTTGTTTGACGGACTGCGGAGAAAGTCGGGGCTGGGCTCAGGATCATGCCGGGTCCGCCGCCAAAAGGTGAGTCGTCTACAGACTGGTGAGGGTCGGTTGTGGCCATGCGTAGGTCGCGGCCGTTGACGGTGAGCAGGTCATTGTCTTGGGCTCTACCGAGAATCGATAGCCGCGCCATGGCGTCGACCTCGGCCGGGAAGATGGTGAACACATCGACTTGAAACGGTGACATGGTGCTGTTAGTTCTTAGTTGGAATAGCTAGTTCAAACTGTTGACTTCAAACAGGCCATCGGGCACGTCGACAGTTATCTGGCCGGATGCTTCTGGCCTGGACTCAGGGTGACCAGGCGTGCAGGTAACCACAAAGGTCAATGGCACCAGATGCCCGTCCGCTAGCTCAAGCAAGTCTGATGCTGGATTTTTTTGCACCGCAACTACTTTGCCGTGTTCGGTTCCGTGCTGATCAACAACGACGCAACCAATTAGCTCGTGCACCCATAGCTCGTTTGAGTCAGTAATCGGTTCCGCCCACAGTGGGCAGCCCGCCAATGCTTCGGCCGCTGAACGATCGGTGGCTTCAGCGAAACGCACCAGCCACTTGTCTCCGTGGGGGCGAGATGCTGTGATGGTGAGCTTTCCGCGCGGGCTCTCAAGACTGCTGGCTGGAGCAAACCGATCAGGCTGATTAGTAATCGCTCGCACGGTTACTTCACCGTTCAATCCGTGAGGCTTGGTGATGAAACCCACCTCAAGTAGTCCGTCAGGCGGACTCGGCTGAGCTGCCGGTGGCTTAACCGGTGGCGGCTGGGACTGTGTCGATCGGGATTGGGCCGACTGGGACTTAGCCGTCGAACTCGACCTCGACCTCAATGCCATCTCTGCGGCCAGCGGCGGTTACGAAAGTGCGAATTGCGTTAGCCACGCGTCCACGTTTGCCGATCACGCGACCGATGTCGTCAGGACTTACCTTGGCCAGCATGCTGACCTTGGAGTCAGCTTGCGTTATCTCCACCTCAACTTGATCGGTGTGCTCCACCAGATGGCTGATGAGATATAGCAGTACTTCTTCGGCAACTGTGCCCTGGTCTTGATCACTCATTAGGCGCTCGCTTTATTGGACTTTGACGCTTCGAACTCATCAGTCGCTCCGCAAATCTTTAACAACTTGGCAACCGCTTCTGAGGGCTTGGCACCCTTGCTCATCCAGTGCACGACTCGGTCGTTGTTGATCTCGATACCGGATGGCTCTTGCAGGGGGTAGTAAGTACCGAGAATTTCCAGGACGCGACTATCGCGCGGTGAACGGCTATCAGCTGCGACAACTCGATAGCTGGGGTGTTTTCTTTTTCCGGTGCGCATTAGACGCAGTCGTACGGCCATGGGGCTCCGTAGGTAACTAGTGGGTTGTGGGCGTTTAGTAGGTTATGAATATTGAGGCTAACGGCGCTCAGGCTGTTACAGGTCGCTTGGGAGCTTGAAGCCATCGGGTAGTTGCAGATCTAGGTCTGCCAGGATTTCTTTTTCAGACTTGGTCTGGCTGGCTGAGCCGGGAGTGTTTGCGGCAGCGGTCTTGCCGGAGCCGCCTGTGCGGCTGCTTGTTCTGCTAGTGGTACGGCTAGGCGTACCACGATTCTTAGCTTGATTTTTATTTGGCTTTTTGTTGGCAGGTTTGCGAGCCGCCTTAGCTCGCTTCTTTGACCCCGTGCCTTTACCGGCTCTACCGGCTTTACCGCCGAAGCCGGCCATACCGCCCATGGACGACATCATTTTTTTCATCTGAGAAAACTGCCGCAACAGATTCGACACCTGAGTAGTGCTGGTGCCACTGCCAGCGGCAATGCGTGCGCGCCTTGATGTGTCGATGAGGTCGGGCAGGGCTCGCTCGGATGGCGTCATTGACAACACGATGGCTTCGGCCTGATTGAGGCGCCCGTCGTCCAGGTCGGCGTCTTTTACTTCGGCGGGCACGCCGGGCATCAACGACACCAGGCCTTTCAGGTTGCCCATCTTTCGTACTTGGCGTAGCTGTTCGACAAAATCATCAAGCGTGAATGAGCCATCCATCAGACGTTGAGTCGAGGCGGCGGCTTCCTCGGCTTCGTAGACCTGCTCGGCTTTTTCGATCAGCGTGGTGACATCGCCCATGCCGAGAATGCGAGTAGCCATCCGATCGGGATGGAACTGCTCGAACTCGTCCAACGCTTCACCGACCGAGGCAAAAGCGATCGGACGGCCGAGTACCTCGCCTACCGATAGTGCCGCTCCCCCACGGGCGTCGCCGTCGAGCTTTGTGAGGATGACGGCGTCGACTTCAAGAGTGGTGTGAAACGCGCTGGCGGTGTTGACCGCATCTTGACCGGTCATGGCGTCCAGCACGAAGAACGTGTAATCCGGTGACACTGCGTCTGATACGTGAGCGACCTCAGTCATCAATTCGGTGTCAACGACTAGACGGCCAGCGGTATCGACTATCAGCACGTCTTTGCCTAGCTGACGAGCTTTGGCTAGTCCCGCGGCAGCGGTGGTGACCGGGCTGGGTTGCTCGGGTGCGTTAGCTGTCTTGGCAGAACTGTCAGAACTGCCAAGACCGTCTGCGCTCCAGACCGGCACGTCAATGCGAGCGGCCAACACGCGCAACTGCTCTACCGCGGCTGGACGTTGCAGGTCTGCGCCAACTAGCAGCGGGTTGCGGCCTTGGGATTTAAACCATTGCGCCAACTTGGCGGCTGCGGTTGTCTTACCGCTGCCTTGTAGGCCCGCCAGCAGTATGACGGTGGGCGGAGCATCGGCGTAGGCCAGCGTTAACGGCTCGTTGCCGAGGGTGGCTTGGAGCTCTTCGTTGACAATCTTGACGACTTGCTGACCAGGGGTGAGGCTGGCGGAGATTTCCGTGCCGGCGCAACGGGTGCGAACCCGTTCGATGAAGCTGTCGACCACTTTCAGATTGACATCGGCCTCAAGCAGGGCGTGGCGAATCTCTGTAGAGGCCTCGTTGATGTCTGAATCGGTTAGACGACCTCGCCCACGCAAGCGTGAAAAGACGTTTTCAAAGCGCTGCGTCAGGGTGTCAAACATGTTGATTTGAGGCTAGCGAACCGCTGTGGTTGGCTATTTCGGTTGGACTAGGCAGCCCATGTGGTTGGGCAAGTCAGTTACGTGGCTGAGCTAGCCAGCCTCGGGCAAGGCAACATCGCCTAGCAGCTCATCTACGAACTTGTCAGGGTCAAACTCCACCAGATCTTCTGCGGTCTCCCCCAGACCCACCAGCTTGACCGGCAACCCAAACTGCGACTCGATGGCAAACACGATGCCACCTTTGGCCGACCCGTCAAGCTTGGTGAGAATCACGCCTGTTACCTCGGCGGCTTGGGTGAAACTCTCTGCTTGACTCAGGCCGTTTTGGCCGGTGGTGGCGTCTATTACCAGCAGCACTTCGGTAACGCAGCCCGGCGACTTGTCGGCTACTCGGCGAATTTTGGCTAGCTCGGTCATCAGGTTGGACTTGTTTTGAAGGCGGCCAGCGGTGTCGGCTAACACGATGTCGTAGTTACGTGCGGCAGCCGTGGTGACGCTGTCGTGAATGACCGAGCCTGGGTCGGCTCCGACCGAACCGGACACTAGGTAGCCGTCGCAGCGGTCGGCCCAGGTGTTGAGCTGCTCGGTGGCGGCTGCGCGAAAGGTGTCGGCTGCGGCGAACACGGCTCGCTGGCCGTCTTGGTGAAGGCGGTGGCCGACTTTGCCGATGGAGGTGGTCTTGCCGACGCCGTTTACTCCCACAAAGAGCCAGACGGGGGTGCGGGGCGAACCGTCAGCAAGGTTGGACGAATCGGCCGATGTGCTCGACGAGCCCGGTGTCAAGCGCAGCGAACGATCATGGCTTTGCAAGGTGGAGCGCATTTGTTGACCGAGCGCGTGGATGAGGTCTGTGCCTTGCGTTATGCGTTGATCGGCTGCGGTTACTCGCAACTGATCGACAAGCTCGGTGGCTGTATTAACGCCGACGTCGGACAAGATGAGTGCGTCGGTTAGCTGATTCCAAGTGTCTTCGTCGACGCTTCGGCGACTTATTGCACCGAGCGAACGTCCCATACCCGAACGGGCTTTGGCGAGACCGGAGCGAAACTTGCCGGTCGGCTTGGTGAGATCGGTATCTGTGAGGGCGAGCCCAGCATCTGCCTCGGCGAGCTCAGCGTCGGGTTCAGAGCGCGATGCTTCGGGTTGTACTTGCGCTGAATCGTCCACCAAAACGTCCGCCGATTCGTCCAGCGCGGCATCCGAAGCGGTGTCTGGCGCTGTGTCAGGTGAAATGTCCGCGGAAGGGGGTTGAGTCGTCGGTGTAATCGGCTTCGGTGTGATCGGTTTTGTGGGTGGCTTTGCACGTGGCTGATAGCCAGGCCGAGAAGTCCACCATTTGTGTACGAACGGAAGGCTTGCCAAGGCCACCAGCGCCACCACAAGGAGAATGATCAACAGCGTTGTGGTGCTCATACGAAGTTCAGCTTGCCAAGTTTGGGTTAGCGGACTGGGGTTGCCAGGTAGCTGGCTAGGTCAGTCCGCTACCGGAGCGTGGACGCCGGCAGGTACTGGAGAAGCGGTTGGTGATGGCGAGGCGGATGCGCTAGCTCGCTTGTTAATGCGCTCAGCGATGACGGTGGAAGATCCGCCCGGCGGCATCGACACGCCGTACATCACGTCTGCGAACTCCATCGTGCGTTGTTGATGCGTAACGATTACTAACTGCACCTCGTTGCGAAACTCCGACACCAGATTGAGAAACCGGCTCAGGTTGATGTCGTCAAGGGCGGCTTCGACCTCGTCCAAAATGTAAAAGGGCGACGGGCGGCTGCGGAACACGGCGAACAAAAAAGCCAAAGCGGTTAATGATCTTTCGCCGCCCGACAACAAGGAAAGTCGACTGACCCGTCTGCCCGATGGGCGCACGTCTAGATCGATGCCGCTGAATGGGGCAATCGTTGCGTTTTTGGACGAGCGCTTGAATGAGCCTGTGAGGGCACCAGCGTCAGCGACAGTGACAGCGATATTAGGGTCGGCTTCGGCGCTATCGGCTCCTACGGCCGTGTTACCTAGAGCATTGTTGAGATTTTCGCTGTTGGGGTCGGTTAGCTGCAGCTTGCCGGTGCCGCCGGGAAACAGCGTCTCAAACAGTCGTCCAAAGGTTTTTTGCACGTCTGTAAATGCGGCCGCAAACATTTTCTCAATCTCGGCCTCAATGGTTTTCACCACTTTGTTTAGCTCTCGGCGACTTTGTCGCACGTCTTTCATCTGGCCTTCGACGAACTCATAGCGCTCGGTCAACGCCTCAAACTCTGACAGTGCCAAGGGGTTGACGGGGCCCATTCGCTTTAGCTCGTCTCGCACCTGCTTTAGCCGCTGCTTAAAAGTAAAGCCCGGTTCAATGCGCGGTTGTGGAGCGGCCAGCACGGTCGCCGCATCGGTTTCAAGCTCTTCGATGAGAGAGGTTTCAAGCAACTCGAGCTTGGTGTTGAGGGCACTTTGATCCACATCAAGGCTGGTGTTGGTTGTCCCAAGCTCAGCAAGCTCGGCTTGGGTGGCGGAAATCTCGCGGCGCTGGCTGTCTAGGCGCTTTTGTAGTTGCCTGATTTGCTCGTAACGGTCTGCGTCACGGCGGCGCAGAAGCTGAACTGCGCTGTCCAGACGATTAGTGGTAGCAGCCAGCCAGTCGATCAACACTGACAGGCCTGTGGTGAGAGCGTTCAGGCGGTCTTGCATTCGATCGGCCTGGACCATGGCTTCGTCGTGCCCGGTTAGACGAGCTGAGATGTCTTGGTTGCGCTTCAACAGCTCGCTTTGGCGCCGAGCGAGAGCCTTATCTCGTTCGGTTAGCGCGGCTTCTTGCTCGGACAGCTGGCGGATGCGATCGGCCAACGCAGCCGCGGTGGCTTGGGCGGCTCGGGTCAGCGCAGCTTGAGATTCGCTGAATGCTTGAGTTGCAGCTTGGTGCTGATCCCGAGCATGAGTTTGAGTGAGCCTGGCGGTGTCTAGATCGTTGCGGAGTTTTTTGATGTTTCTTTCGGCTTCGGTTAGTGCGGTGGTGGTAACGGCATCCGTGCTGGCGCCGATGCGCCAGCCAGCAGATCCACAGCGGTCTCCGCGTGCAGTGACAAAAGTGAGTTTGGGGTGCGCCAAGGCGGCTCTTACGGCATCGCGCCAATCGCCTTCAACAAGGTAGATGCCGTCGAATAGTGCGTCGAGCAGCGAGACGAACAACTGTGCGTTGGTTGGGTCGGCGGCGGAAACGAAGTGGCGCAGCGGCTTGGCTGTGGCGATGTCGCTCAAGGCAGCAGGGTTGACTGCGGCGGCAGGGTCGTTGGTCATAGCGGTGCGGCTAGCTGTGGCAGCATCGCTGGTCGTTTCGGGTAGCACTAGCACGGTGCCGGTGGTGTCGGAATTTGCCAGAGCGCTCATCGCGGCATGGGCTTGGCTCTCCCCTTGCACAACCACCGCGGATAGCGACTCTCCGATCGCAGCCTTCGTGGCTCGTTCGGCACCGGCCTCTACGTCTATGAGATCGGCCAGGATTCCAACAACGCCCTCTGCGTCTTGTAGGGCGGCGATGCCGGAACTCTGGCGGGCTTGGTCTAGCGCTAGACGCAGGGCGTCTGCCCGGCCGGTCCAATGTTGTAGTTCTTCGCCAATCTCGCGGAACGCTTCGGTCTTGGTAGCTAGCGACTGTTCGGCTGTTGTGAGGTTGCTGGCGGCGGTTTCAACGGCCGCAATTAGTGCTTGATCGACCGGGGCTGGAATGGTCGAGCCTGGGGTAGCCGAGCCTGGGCCGGTCGCGGCTGGGCTGGCAATGGCTGGGTCTGGCTGAGCAGAACCGGTTTCGCTGGTGCTGGCAAGGTGGGCGCGCACCGATTCCAGTTCTTGAGCAATGGCTGCTCGCTGTGGTTCAAGCGCGGCTAGCTCGGTGGTAATTCTGCTTTGCTCTTCGGAATAGTTGGCTGCCACGTCTTTCGCTAGCACCGCGCCTCGGTCGCGCTTGGTTGATCGCAATCTCTCGTGCACCTGCCCCAGCAAGCCACGCGCACGCTCGGCCAACGCCATCACGCGAGCTAGCGAGACCTCTGCAGCCTTTCCACGATGTTCTCCACCATGCTCTCCACGATGCTCTCCACCATGGGTGCTGGCGTTGGTATCACCGGTGGTGTTGCTTGTACTGGCGTTGCTTGTACTGGTATTGCTCGTGTTGTCGGTGCTTGTGTTGTCGGTGCTTGTGCTGGTATCTGAGGTGCCGTTTGTTCTGGGTAGTTCAACCTGTGGCATTGCCGACATCTTTAACAGATCGTTTTCTGCGGTAGCGATGGCCTCTCTCAGCTCGTCTACCAATGCCCGCTTGGTTGCGATCTCGATTGTCAGCTCGGCTTTTTGAGTTAAAATTTTCTCAAGGCCGGTCTGCAACGAAAACAGTCTCTGGCCTGCGTCGTAAAGACGCAGCGCTTCAAAATCTTGCGTGAGGTTTACGTGCTTTTTTGCACCTTCGGCCTGGCGCCGCAGTGGTCTGAGCTGGCGTTTTAGTTCGCGTTGCAGGTCGCCCAGGCGAGCGACGTTGTCTTGCGTGGCAGCCAGCCTGCGCTCGGCTCGTTCCTTGCGGCGGCGGAACTTTAGGATGCCAGCCGCCTCTTCAACTATCGCACGCCTCTCTTGCGGGCTGGCGTTTAGCGCATGCTCGATTTGGCCTTGCGCCACAATGATGTGCTGCTGACGCCCAACACCGACATCGCTCAACAGCTCTTGCAAGTCGATCAGTCGGCACTGGGTGCCGTTCAGCAGATATTCCGAATCTCCCGCGCGATACAGGCGGCGGGTGATGGCGACCTCGGCGTTGTCGATCGGCAGCTCACCATCCGCGTTGTCGATTACCAGCGTTACCTCGGCGCGCCCTAAAGCGGTTCGAGATTCGGTGCCGGCGAAAATGACATCGTCCATTTTTTGTGAGCGCAAAGCGCTAGGACCTTGCGCACCCATTACCCAGGTGATGGCGTCAACGATGTTGGACTTGCCGCTGCCGTTTGGTCCAACCACCGTAGTTACACCCGGCTCCAAGTTGAGCACGGTGGTATCGGCGAACGACTTAAAGCCTTTGAGAGTGAGAGAACTGAGATGCACGTTGCTAGCTAGCTGTGGAGATTCAGACCTGATACTCGCAGTAGTAATGCGTCTTACCGCTGACCTTGGTGCTGAGCACCACACCACGCCCGTTGCGGCTGCGCTCGCCTGCTCGGTCGTATACCTCTAGCAGAGAGTCGTAATTGCCGGGTGCGCCGAACAGGTCTGTGCGGCCGCCAAAGCTGACGCCGCGGTATTTGACAGCGTTGTGCATCGCTTCAACAATTGAGCGGTACAAGCGACGCACCTCTTGCGTGTTGAGATCGTCGGCTATGCGATCGTGGCGCAACAAGGCGGCGTGAAGAATCTCATCGGAATAGATCGGACCTATTCCAACCACAAACTTTTGGTCCATCAGCAACGCCTTCAGTGGACGCTTTACGCCTTTGAGTAGCTGGCCGAAATCCACCCAGGGCATCGGATCTTCAATGGGATCGAAGCCAAGCGCATCTTCATCAAAATAGATCTTGGTGAAACGGTCACGTGGAACCACTCGCATCGTGGCCGTTTGGCCTTGATCAACTAGCTGAATCTGGCCCTTGCTGAGCACCATAACCATCTTGGCGTTTGGCAGTGGTGATTCCCCTGCTTTGGTTCGTCTGAAATGGCCAGCCTGGCCTAGATCAACCACCAGGTCATCGCTGTTACCGATGTCGAACACCAGCAGAGTGCCGCGGCGGGTGAGGGTGTGGATGGTGCGACCTTCGACCTTCTTGACGAAGGCTGGCTTAGATGCTGAACCTGGAAGCATTTTTTTAGTGCCCATCACCTTCACGGACCTGATCTTGCGACCTTGGCACTCTTTGTCTAGCTCGCGTCTGGTGACTTCAACTTCGGGCAGTTCAGCCAATGAGATTCCTAGTGATCGTGGGTGCTTTTGTCGTAGTTCTTGTTGCTGGGCTTGGTGTGGTTGCTGGCTGTGTCGTTAGTAACTGCATCGTCAATGAACTGGCCGAGCATGCGAACAACCATTGCCGAGGCCGCTCTAACGCCCGCATCCAGGTACACCGCAGCAATGATGGCTTCAAGTGCGTCTCCCAGCAGACGGGGGTTGTTGCGACCGCCACCACGGTCTTCACCTCTGCCCAGCTTCAGTAGCGATCCTACGCCATAGCGTTCGGCTACAGCGGCCAATTTGGAACCGCGAACGGCCTGCGATCGCACGTCGGACATGGTGCCTTCGCTGAGCTTTGGGTATTTGCGATAGATGTGCTCTAGCACGCACATTGAGAGCACTGCGTCGCCCAGCAGCTCTAGGCGTTCGTTTGAGGCGGGAGTGCTGGTGCCGGTGTGCCGGTTAGCAGGGTTGTTGGCAGGTTTGACAGGTTTGCTGGAAGACCCGGCAGACTCGGCGGAGCTGGTGGAGGGCCCAGTGGAGCTGCGTGTGTTTTCAAACGCCCAGCTGCGGTGAGTCAGAGCCAGATCAAGCAATGCTGGGCTATCGAAATGGTGCCCGATGGCTTTTTGAAACTCGCCTATCAGCTGCTTTTGACTGGGTTTGTTTTGGCTGGGCTTGCCAGCACCGTTGGGCCTGTTAGCACTAGCAGGTTTTCCGGCAGCGGTGGCTTTCGCAGTCAGAATCTTTACCGCTGTGCTACTTAGCTGACGAGTTGGCTGACGAGCGAGACACGGGGTTTGCCTAGGAGCTCAACTCAGCAAGTCGCTGAACGACATAGTCAACGGCATCGCGCACTGTCTTTAGGTCTTCCAGGTCTTCGTCTTCGATGCGAAAATCTTGGCCGCGTTCGGATAGTTCTTCTTCGATGCCTTCGACCAGTTCGATCAGCGCCAAAGAGTCGGCACCGAGATCTTCAACAAATGAAGATGACTCAAAAATCTTGGCCGTGTCATCTAACTCAAGAATGTCGGCTAACTGCTCACGAATTATCTGCAGAACTTCGTTGCGGTCAACTTTTGCGGGATTATCGGCGGACAATCTGCCTCCTATTGGTTCTTATTGCTCTGGTTATTTTGCTCATGTCTGGTCAGTCTGACTGTGTCTGTTGCGATGTCTGTTGCGACTGAATGTGTGCCTGTCTGGTCTAGACAGGTGATATTAGCCGTCAGCATTCCCATTACTAGTGGCGTTAGTGGTGCCTATTCCTTGCACGCTGTCAGCTAGCTCGTCTAGCAGGCCAGCTTCGGCCATGGCGTAGCCACTTTTTGCGGCGTTGCAGATGGCTAACGGGCTAGAAGAACCATGGCTGATAATGCAGACACCGCGCACTCCTAAGAGCATCGCTCCCCCAACTTGCTCGGGCCTTAATTGTTGTGCCAGAGGTGCCAGCAATTCCAGTGCGGCGGGACCGATCTCGGTGTTTTCTCCTAAACGATTCATTATCAGCTTGGTGAAAAATCCTGCCGAACCTTCAAGCACCTTTAGCACCACATTTCCGGTGAAGCCGTCGGTGACTATCACGTCGGCTACTCCGTCAAGCAGGTCGTGCCCTTCGATGTTGCCGATGAAGTTGAGCTTTTTGTCGTCGGCCAACAACTTGTGGGTGGCCTTTATCAGGCTGCTTCCCTTTGCGGGTTCTTCGCCTATCGACATCAAGCCGACCTTGGGGTCTTTGGTGCCATAGCGCAAATTGAAAAACGTCGAACCCATGCGAGCGAACTGATGCAGCCAGGCGGGCTGACAATCTGCCATCGCTCCAGAGTCGAGCAGCACAACTGGCAGGCGGTCTGGAATGGGTAACGGGGTGGCGATGGCAGGACGGGCAACGCCACGCAACCGACGCAGCGATAGGAGCGCGCCAGCTGCTACTGCCCCGGTGTTGCCAGCGCTGATAATGGCCGATGCGGTTTTTTCGCGCACCGCTGCGATGGAACGCATGAGTGAGGAAGCTTTTTTATTGCGGGCGGCTCTGGCCGGATCGTCGGTCATTTCGATGACGTCCGGTGCTTCTATGATGTCGATTAGGTCGCTGGCGTTGCTGGTTCCACCATTTGCGCTGGCTTCGCTGGCGAGGTTGACCAGCATTGGTTCTAAGACTTCAGAGCGTCCGTACATCCTTACGCGAATGCCTTCGGCCGCCGCTAGCAAAGCTCCTTCAACTACGATTTTGGGCGCGTAGTCACCGCCCATTGCATCTAGCGCAACGGGTAGAGCGCTAGCGGTCATAGATGAGGTGTGTGAGGGGTCAGAACAGGTAGCTCAAACGGCGATTACTGAACAGCGAAACCGCTCAGGAAACCTCTATTGCCTGGCGCCCTGCGTACCAACCGCAGTTGCCGCAGACGCGGTGTGGCAGCTTGGCAGAACCGCAACGCGAACAGACGCTGCGCGGAGCGGGTTCAAGTCGCCAGTTTGAAGCGCGTCGCGAACGCGTTTTGGCCTTTGAAGTCTTCTTCTTAGGTACGGCCATCGCAATGATGTTAGCGACGACCGGGGGCGGTCAGGTTTGGCTTGGGTGATCTGGGTTAGCTGTGCCTGAATCTGCAGGGCCGGATGAACTGTCTGTGCCAGTGCCCGTGTTTGTGTTCGTGTCTGTGCCTGTGTTCGTGTCTGTGCGCAGCACGTCAAGTGCTGCCCAGCGCGGGTCGCGCTTTGTTTGCTCGCTTTGCCTGTCTTGCTCGCCTCCTTCTTCGGTGGCTTTACCTCTCGGGTTTGGGTCTCTCGTGGCTTGGCTGGGCTGCGTTGGGTCTAGCTGGGCTGAGTCAGCCTGAGCTGGATCTAGCTGAGTTTGTAACTCTGCTGGCAAGTTGGGGCAAGGCGCAGGATTTGGGCACGGCACTGCATGAACGGGCAACTCCAGCAAGATCGCCTCGCGCACCATCGACGTTAGATCAACGTGCTCCGGCTCTAGCGGGTAGTGCTCACCTTCGATTGGAGCCGTTGAAAATAGCTCGCGCACAGTTATGTCAATTTGTCCGTCTACCGGGATCATGCAACGAGAGCAAGGGCCTTGCCAGTGCGCCTGGATACTTCCGCTCACGAGAACGCCTTCGGTGGTGCCAGCCATAGTGACGTCTATGGAAATGTCACGCTCGGGCGAAACGGTGACACCAGACAACGTGACACCTACCTGGACTGGGTCTACTTGGCTGGCTGGATCTGCTGACTGCTCAGGCACCGCCAACGCGTCAGCCATAACTTCGGCCACCCAACGCAAGCGGGACGAACCCACCTGTGCGAGGGGAACTTTTAGTGGGTTTTTCTTACCCGCCAGTTTGAACCTTTTTCAGACTTTTTCCTGGTCAAACAGCAGCGGACGCGCAGGTGTCGCTGCGGCAGACACAGAGGCTGCTTCGGCAGTGGTAGGCACGAGTGCGTTTGGCGCACCCATATGCGGGTGTCGCATTGTCTGCTCTTGCTCTTCGCGCATCTGTGCCTGGCCGGTCATGTGTTGCGCTAGGCCAGGTTGACCCGACTGGGCTGGCTGCGCTGTCTGCGCAATCCCGTTCGGATCAGGCCAGTTTGGATCAGGATTTGATGATGCGCCAGTCGCATGAAGCTTGAGAAGTGCCTGCTGCACGCGCTCATGTGTCTGCGACAGGTCGTGTGCGATTTTTTGTAAGCGGCGTTCGCAATAGTCATCAATCTCATGCCTGCGTGTGCGCGCTTGCGCTTCGGCGTCGTCAATCAACTGGCGAGCACGGCGCTCGGCGGTGCGTACTACTTCGGTGCGCTGCACCATTTGCGCTACCCGTGCGCGAGCCTCATCTATTAGCAGGCTTGCGTCGGTTGTCGCCTTCTTGAGAATCTCTTCACGCTCGCGCAAAATCCAGCGGGCTTGTTGTAGCTCTCCTGGGACTGCATCTACAACAGCGTCCAGCAAGGCCAGCATCTCTTCACGATTCACCATGATCGACGCAGAGAGCGGCATGGGTCGTGCATCTTCAATACGGCCAATGACTTCTTGGAGAAGCCCGGCGACGCCTAAGTTGGAGTCTGGCCGCGGTGCTCGGGCGGTTTCAAAGCCGGGGGTGGCAACGGCGGAAGGCGCACCGGAAACACCAGGAGCAAGGCTTACATGCGATAAGCCGGGTTGCTGGCCTATCTGAGCCGTGGGTTGCGGTGGGTTTTGGGCTGGCGGCGCTTGGGTTGGTGCCGCGGCGGCAGGTGCTTGGCTAGCTGGCGGCGCTAGACCTGGTTGACCTAAACCGGCTCGGGGCGACATTTGTTGTGGCGAGCGACGTTGTCTTTTTCGCTCTATCAGTCGGCCGCTCTGGGCAGGTGGTGTTGCTAAGCCGGGTTCAGGCGCGGGGGGTTGCTCAGGTGCGTTATTCACTTGGGCACACCCTTTCTGTGCTTCAAGAGGATTCGGAGGCGTGATGCTCAAAGGCCTGAACTAAAGAACTAGTTCGTTCAGTATCGCACGCCGTAAACACGTAGGCGGGGATAGGCAAGCCGATAAAGAGCTTGCCTGAGGCGGGCAAACTGCCGCTTTTCGCAGTGCTCTCCACCATGTTCTTCACCAAGCTTTTCGCCATGTGCTTAAGAGCTTTTCTCAGGTGCTTTCCGTAATGCTAAAAGAGCCTTTCGGAGTGCTTTCCGCAGTGCTCTCCACCGTACTTTCCACCGTACTTTCCACCATACTTTCCACCGTACTTTCCACCATGCTCTCCACCAAGCGCTTAAGACGCTCTGCAACCGGTGCGGGGACAAGGTGAGAACAGTCACCGCCTTTCGACGTTATTTCGCGAATGAAGTTTGAGGCTATGAAGCCTTCGGTCGGACTGCATGGGACAAAAATCGTCGGGATGCCGCTGACCGACTGGTTCATGTGAGCCATTTGCATCTCAAGATCAAAATCGATCGCACTGCGCAGACCCTTCACGATGACATCCGCTCCGACTTGGGCGGCGACGTTGATCACCAGGTCGGTGGAATCGACGATACTTACTTGCGGGTTTACTTGCGGTAGAAGTTCGAACGACTCTTTGATCATGGACAAGCGGTCGGCTTGGCTAAACATTTGCTGCGCCTTAGCAGGGTTACGCATGGCAGCTACCACAACGTTGTCGAACAGCTTGCAGGCCTTTGTAATGACGTCGACGTGACCGTTGTGTAGAGGGTCGAAAGAACCCGGGTACATCGCAGTAAGCGAAACTGACTTATTGGGTTGGCTCACTGGGCTGACGGTAGCGCAGGTGATCAATGTCATGGCGAACAAGGATGGAGATGTGTGCGCGCCCGTAGCGGCGAGTGCGGTATTGCTCCCAGCCGGAGTCGGCCGGCACCTCGATGGTGTGCTCGGCTTCCGCTATCAACACGCTGGGCGTTAGCTCTAGGACAGACCGCCAGGGGTCGGTGCTGTAGGGCGGGTCAATCAGCAACAGGTCGACAACAGACGCTGGCTCTGGCTGCGACGAGACTGATTGCTCTGGGCAAGGCTGCTTCGCGCTAGACGGAGCGATCGTCAATCCGGGCAACGCTTGCAACGTCACTAGCGCGTCAGCGCACACGATGCGATACGAATCCGGAGCGGCCTCAAAGGTCTCAAGGGTTTGTTGTACGGAGTCGCAGGCCGCGGTGCTCTTGTCAACAAAAGTGACGTGGGCTGCTCCGCGTGAAAGCGCTTCAATGCCGAGAGCACCAGAGCCGCAATATGCATCAACCACGATGGCGTCTTGCGGCAGACCAATACCGAAGGCCATATTGAAAATCGCCTCACGGGTGCGGTCGGAGGTTGGTCGCAGCTCGGGCTCGGCTGGAACCTGGATACGTCGGTGTCGCCAGACGCCGCCAACTACTCGCACGACCGTCTAACCACGTTTCAAGAAGGCTGCGGCAAGCCCTTCGCGGCGCTTGACGAACCAGTCGATCTCGTCTGCGTAGCCAGCCAGGTGTGACTGTGTTGCAAGATCGTCGGCATTTTGCAGCAAGCCCTCGGCTGCTTTGCGCGCAGAGAAAACCCATTCACGGTCGCGCACCAGCGAAGCCAGCTTTAGGTCGCTGCGGCCGGATTGTGATTCATCAAACAACGTGCCCTCCCCGCGTAGCTTTAGATCTTCTTCGGCCAGCTCGAACCCATCGGTGGTAGCTACCAGTGCCGCTAGGCGCCGCTCAGCGATCTCGTTTATTTCTTCCTCAACTACTAGATAGCAGTGGGAGGCGTGTATTCCTCGACCAACTCGCCCGCGTAGCTGATGTAGCTGCGCCATTCCAAATCGATCTGCGGACAAGATCACCATGACGGTGGCGTTTGGCACGTCCACGCCCACCTCGATCACGGTGGTAGAGACCAGCACATCCACGTTGCCGCGATGAAACGCATTCATGACCTTTTCTTTGGCGGTTGCGTGCATGCGGCCGTGCAGCAGCTCCACCCTTAGACCGGCCAGTTCGCTCTCGAAAAGTTCGGCGTAGGTGGATTCGGCTGAACTGGCCTGGATGGCTTCGCTGTCTTCAATCAACGGGCACACCACAAACACTTGCTGGCCTTGGGTCACTTGCTCGCGCACCTGCGACCACATCAACTCTTGGTCAAGTCCTCCACTTATTTGTTGCGTTTGGATTGGTGTGCGCCCGGGTGGCATCTCATCTAGCACGGAGAGATCTAGGTCGCCATAGACGGTCATGGCTGCGGTGCGGGGAATAGGCGTTGCGGTCATTACCAACATGTGCGGAATGCGATCATCGGTGCGGCCAGATTCACGCAACCGCGCGCGCTGCTCGACTCCGAAGCGATGCTGTTCGTCCACCACCACCGCACTCAGATCATGAAATTCGACCGCATCTTGGATGAGGGCATGCGTGCCCACCACTATGTCAACGGTGCCGCGCCGAAGCTGGGCTCGGGTGGCGCTGTGAGCTTTAGACGTCAACGACCCAACCAGCAGACTGACCTTGACGGGACGCTTGGACTGCAGTGTGCTTGCATCCTCTACCTCGAGTCCTTTGAACAGTTCACGCAGATTGAGAAGATGCTGCTCGGCCAAGACTTCGGTCGGCACCATTAGTGCGCCCTGGTGACCTTCGGCAACCGCCGCTAGCAATACACGTGCCGCCACCAGGGTTTTGCCTGAGCCCACGTCGCCTTGCAGCAATCGGTGCATGGGACGAGCCAAGGACATGTCGGCTTCGATTTCGGTGATGGCGCGGTTTTGCGCGTCGGTGAGTTGGAACGGAAGCGAATGTGTGAACCGGTTCCAGAGCGTGGTAGCGAGGTTGGTGGTGTTTGCAGCTAGTGGGTCTGCAACTAGTGGGCCCTCAGTGTTTGAGTTGAGTAGCTTGTGCTGGATCCCAAGCTCGTTTTCTTCGCGCATAAGTCGCTCATGTCGCAGCATCATCTGCACGCGCATTAGTTCGTCAAACACCAGGCGCGCACGCGCAGGCTGGATCTGGTCGTAGGTGGCTGGATTGTGAAACTGCTTTAGCGCTGTGTGGCGATCTAGCAAATTCAATCTTGTTCGTACCTTCGGCGGTAGCGGGTCTGCGATGCCGCGCGGTTCGCATCGTCGTAAGGCATCAGCAACCCAGTTGGAAAACTCCCAAGTCATCAGACGCGCTTTAGGAGATTGCGAGTAGATCGGTGCCATCACGCCGGTGGCGTCGCCGATGAGGTCAACCACTGGGTTACTCATCTGGATGTCATTGCGGTAGACGTCAACCTTGCCGAACATGGCAATTCGCTGGCCGGTCGAGAGCTGCGACTCACGCCAGGGCTGGTTGAAAAATGTTGCACCCATCGTGCCGGTGCCGTCGTCTAGCAATGCCTGCACTAAAATCCGGCGACCGCCTGGGCCAAAGCGGCGAGACTGGACGCGAGTGATCTCGCCGGTCACGGTTATTTCGTCGTCGATCGTTGCATCGCCGATTTTCACTAGCCGAGTGCGATCAACGTGGCGAGTCGGGTAATGCGTGAGTAGGTCGAAAACCGACTTGATGCCGATACTGGCTAAGGCATCGCCACGACGAGAACCCACGCCCTTTATGCGCTGGACTTTGATTTCGTCAAGCTCACGCAGAGTTAGAGGGGATTGGACTGGCTGTTCAGGCTCAGCTGAGAGGTCATTCAAGGCCGAATAAGTATGGGTAGTGGGCTTGGCCGCCAGCTAGAAACTCGGCTTGAATATCAGCGTGCGCCTCGGCAAGCCATGCCTTGATTGCTTGGGTATCTACGGGGGCGGCATCGGCGCCAGTAATCACGGTGAGAACGTCATGATGGGGCTGGATTAGCTGGCCTAGTAGCTCTATCGCAGATTGGCTTGGGTTGTCGGACACCGCCGCGATGTGGCCAACGATTTCAGAGCTGAGACCTATCCAATCGCCCTCGTTCACCTGCGCGCCAGTCGATTGCGCAACCGTTGAACGCACAGCCTGTGTGACCTCACCGGCCGTAACACTGCTGGCGAAGTCAGCCATCTGGTCTGCATTGTGAGCCGCTGTGCTGATCGGGTCGAAGCCAATCATGGCGCCGACGCCGTGGGTAATGGTGCGCGTTGGCACGACGTGCACCTGCTTTGACGTGTGCTCGGTTGCTTGTTGCGCGGTAGCGATGATGTTGCTGTTGTTTGGAAGCAGCACCACTTCGTTGCTGTCTACGGCCTCAATGGCCGCGAGTATTTCCGCTGTGGATGGGTTCATGGTTTGGCCGCCGCTGATGAAAGCGTTTGCGCCCAGACCGGCAAAAATCTCATTAACGCCTGCGGCGGGTGAAACCACTATCACCGCACAGGTGGCGCTGGGGGTGATGGGGTGTTCAGTGGGGTGCCCGGAGGAGTGTTCGCGTTCGTGCTCGAGCTGTCCTACTTGTTCGTGCAAATCGGTAATAGCGATGCGATGCGGTCGCCCGGCGGTGATGCCTGCCTCAATGGAGGCTCCAATGAGGTCGGTATGGATGTGGCAGTTCCACAGCCCGTCACCGCCCGCCACGACGATGGAGTCACCCAACTCGGACCACGCATTGCGAAACTCGGCTACTAGCTCATCGTCGGAATCCAGCAGGTACATCACTTCGTAGCGCGGGCCGAGAGAGGCATTTGTGGTGTTTGCGACAGACTGGTTTGCCCCAGTCTGAGCAGCGACCGCGGCTGGAGTGTCTGGCTGAGTGGTTTGTAGAGAAAGACTTGCGATGGTGTCTGTAACCTCGCTCGGCAGGTCGAGCGTTTTGGGTAGAGGTCGGTCGTCTGCGACTACTAACAGAGCGTCAAGCCACAGTAAGAATCCGACAGCGCCGGCATCGACCACACCAGCTGCGGCCAGCACAGCTAACTGTTGGGGCGTTTTCTCGAGAGCGGTTTGCCCGGCTTGACGAGCGGCGGTGAGCACCTGAGTAACCGACTCGGCACTTGTGGCCGCAGTTTGCGTCGCAGCGGTCGCGGCTGCTCGTGCCACGCTGAGAATCGTTCCTTCGACTGGCTCCTGCACGCTGGCGTCGGCCGAAGCACTGCCCGCCGCTAGCCCAGCCGCCAGATGGTCACTACCGATTTCTTCAGGTGCTTGAGCAAACACATGAACCATGGCTCGCAAGAACTGGCTAATGATTACACCGCTGTTGCCGCGGGCTCCCATCAACGCACTCTTTGCGATCGCTTCACAAACTGCGCCGCGATCAGATAGCTCGCTCGTAGGCAACTCATCTAGCGCTTCGGACACTGAGCTCAGCGTCAGAGTCATATTGGTGCCGGTGTCCCCGTCGGGCACGGGATAGACGTTGAGCAGATCGATCGTGCGGCGATGCGTCTCAAGCGCGTCGGCAAAATGTCTCACTGCTGAGCAGATGTCCTGGGTAGTGAGCGGGTGTTCGCCAGGCACGCTCTCAAGGTAGTGCGCTAGCAACTGGCTGGACGTCCTGTTGATTGGGATACCAAATGAATTGGTTGGCACGCGGCTAGCGTTTAGCCTCTCAGTTTTGCTATACGGAGACGCTTGTGCAAGGTGTCATTAAGTCATACGACCCACGATCAAAAGTGGGTGTTTTAGTTGACGACATAAACCGCGAGGAATACGAGTTAGCTGAGAACGCCTTGGAAGGATCCATTCTGCGCATGCTTCGACAAGGACAGCGAGTGCTATTTGAGATCGACGATCAACGGCTGGCTACCAAGCTACGGCTGGGATCGGAAGTCGATCTGGGCACCCCCGACTGGGTAACTGGCGACAGAGGATAAGCGTTGCCTTCCACCACAAATCACCAAAAACTGCAGGACTGGGTCCGCGAGTGGGCCTCAGTGCTGACACCCGACGACATTTACTGGTGCGACGGCTCTCAAGATGAATACGAGATGCTGTGCAAAGAGATGGTCGCTGCTGGAACGTTGATTCCGCTGAACGACGACACTCGACCCGACAGCTTTCTTGCTCGTTCCGACCCAGGCGATGTAGCCAGGGTGGAAGATCGCACCTTTGTTTCCACTACTAACGAAGCCGATGCCGGACCCAATAACAACTGGCGTGAACCTGCGGAGCTGCGCACCGAACTGCTAGCGCTGTTTAAGAATTCGATGGCTGGCCGCACCTTGTATGTGGTGCCTTTTTCCATGGGGCCGCTGAACTCACACATTTCTCACATCGGAGTGCAGCTGACTGACTCTCCATACGTGGCGGCATCGATGCAAATCATGACGCGCATGGGCCAGCCAGCGTTGGATGTATTGGGCGACTCCGGTGAGTTTGTGCCCTGCGTTCATTCGCTTGGTGCTCCGCTGGCGTCGGGCGAGCAAGACGTGTCGTGGCCTTGCAATCCCGACAACAAGTACATAGCGCATTTCCCTGAAACGCGTGAAATCTGGTCCTTTGGATCGGGCTATGGCGGCAACGCTCTGCTCGGGAAAAAATGCTTCGCTCTGCGCATCGCTTCCACGATGGCACGCGACCAAGGCTGGCTGGCCGAGCACATGCTGATCGTGGGTGTCACTCCACCGAGTGGCGAGACCCTTTACCTGGCTGGGGCGTTCCCTTCGGCTTGCGGCAAAACGAATATGGCAATGATGATCCCCACGCTGCCCGGCTGGAAGGTAGAGATGGTGGGTGACGACATCGCGTGGATGAAGTTTGGCGACGACGGTCGACTGTATGCAATAAACCCGGAAGCGGGAATCTTTGGCGTGGCACCGGGCACCGGTGAAAACACCAACCCGAACGCTCTGGACACGATGCACAGCAATTGCATCTTCACCAACGTGGCTCAGACGCAGGACAACGATGTTTGGTGGGAGGGGATGACTCCGGAACCACCCGACAAGTTGGTCGACTGGCGCGGTAATGAGTGGACTCCTGCTAGCGACACGACGGCGGCTCACCCCAACGCCAGATTCACGGCACCAGCCGAGCAATGTCCTTCAATTTCGGGCGTTTGGAACGACCCGGCAGGGGTGCCCATTTCGGGCATCTTGTTTGGTGGGCGGCGAGCCACCACTGTGCCGCTGGTGGTTGACGCCTTCGATTGGGAACAGGGCGTGTTCTTGGGCTCGGTGATGTCCTCAGAAACAACAGCGGCTGCTACCGGCCAGGTGGGTGAGGTGCGGCGTGACCCGTTCGCGATGTTGCCGTTCTGCGGATACAACTTTGGCGACTATTTCAGGCATTGGCTGGACTTGGCTGATCGACCAGGTGCCCAGCTGCCGAAGCTGTTCTATGTCAACTGGTTCCGCAAGAACTCTGAGGGCAATTTCCTCTGGCCGGGATTTGGCGAAAACATAAGAGTTCTGAAATGGGTTTGCGAGCGAATCGCTGGAACCGTAGATGCAGATACCACTCCGATCGGCTGGGTGCCCAAGACAGATGGGCTGGACCTCAACGGGCTTGCTGGCGGCGCTGATGGTGCAAGCGGACTGTCCGATGAAGACCTGGCGGCGCTGATCACTGTGGATACGGACGACTGGCGGGCGGAAGTGAGCTTGATTGAAGCTCACTTCGAGCGCTTAGGTGATCGTGTTCCTAGCGAGCTTTTTGAGCAGCTCGAACAGTTGCGTGAGCGCTTAGCGGGCTAAAGCTGCTCAGACACTGAAAATAAATCCCGCTGGATTTTCATTGCAACGCCAGCGGGCAAGGTCGTAGGCACGTTTTTTTTTGCGGCACTGAAAATAAATCCCGCTGGATTTTCATTGCAACCGTAGTAAGACGGTTGATGAAACCGGGGAGATAATATGACAGCAATGGATTGGGCCGTGTACGCGCCGTTTGCCGTTTTCTTTGTGGCCGTGGGTGGCTTCCTTTACAAGCTCACGACCGACATGAACAAGGGGTTCGCATCACTTCGCACGGACATGCACGAAGGACTCGCATCAATCCGTGCAGAGTTGGATAAGAAAATCGATAGTTCCGGAACTGAACTCCGCTCAGAAATGAACGAAGGATTTGCATCAATCCGTGCAGAAATGACGGTGATGCGTTCGGAGGCAGTGGCCACGCGCTCGGAATTGCTGGAGGGCTTTAGAGGCCTAGATGATCGTCTGCGAAAAGTTGAAAACAAACTGTCCGCTCGTAGCGGCCAACCCATCGCATAGGCACCTAGCGCAGCGTCCAGCGCGGACCGTCTTAACGCGCGGACCCGCCAATAAGCGGTCTATCCCTAGAAGTCTCGGCGCCTCGGTGCCTAGAAACTCTCGTTGCCTAGAAACATCGCGCGGATGGCAAGACCCATGATGAACAGGCTGCCGAGCCCAAAGAAAAGCAGTCGCCTGTTGCGTAGTTGGTGGCGATAGCCGTATAGCACGGCCACCGACAGGGCTGCGCATATTCCGTAGAACACGTGAAATGAAGGGGCTTCGATGCCTGAGGTTTGCAGCACAACGACGCCAACCGTTAACTCAGCAAACACCAACGAATAGGCCAAGCCAACGAACCACCAAAATGGCTTGACTTCTAGTCGTGGCAGTCTCATCGCGGCCAGCGCCCAGCAGCCTGCTGCTCCGTTGGATATCACCACTGCCCAGGCGAGCGCAATATGGGTGGTTTCAATCGACGTTTTGTGCCGCTTCTTTTACGTTTACGGTTTCGTCGCCGAGCTTCACGGGGCCTGCTTCATGTTGCACCGCTTCACGGGGCCTGCTTGCTCTCTCCACCGGTGACATGCTTGGCAAACAGGTGAATAACCAGCATCAGGTTTTGCGCCTCACGATGACCGTTTTTGAGATTCACCTCACCAGGTCTGCGGGCCTCGTTGTCGCTCAGCTTCAGGACATCCAACGCTCGCATCAGCCCCATCGGCGCTCCCTGAGACACAAGATTTTCGATGTCGCGCACTATGTGGCGAGGCCGAATGCCGGTGGCACCGATCAGCGTTCGCATCAGCAAGCGCAACAGGGCGCATGCCGCGGCCGGTGACCTTTCGGCGATGTCTGCGGCTTCTTGATAAAGAGGAACCAGCTTGCGCGACAACTCGGGCGGCGGAAGCAGATCGTCTGGTAGCAACGCCTCGTCAGACGGTGCCTGCTCGCCTGACGACGTCTCCTCGTCAGACGGTGCCTGCTCGCCTGACGACGTCTCCTCGTCAGGCAATGGCACCACAGTCGTGCAACTTTGTGATGGAGTCGTCGTCGTAGCCGATGTCTGTCAGCACTTCGTCGGTGTCTTGGCCGGGATGACGCGGCGCACCTTGCACCTCGGGAGCCGTGCGACTAAAGCGCGGTGAGGGTGACGGCTGTGTAACGCCCGCAACCTCCGTGAACACGTTGCGATGCACGTTGTGTGGATGTTGCGGAGCTTCTTCAAGCGTAAGCACCGGTGCAAAACACACATCGCTGGCATCCATGATTTCGCACCACTCGTCGCGTGACTTGGTTAGGAACAGAGCAGCTATGCGCTCTTTTTGCTGCGGCCAGTTGCTGCGAGAATTTTGTTTTGCAAACTCAGGGTCGTCGGTCAGGCCGGTTTTGTCCAGCAGCTCTGCATAGAACTGCGGTTCGATTGAACCGATGGAGACGTACTTGCCGTCTGAGCATTCGTAGACATCGTAGAAGTGGCTGCCCGTGTCAAGCATGTTGGTGCCGCGCTCGTCGTTCCACACTCCCAGTGCTCGCATGGAGTGAAACATCGCCATCAAGGTGGCGGAGCCGTCGACCATGGCGGCGTCAACCACTTGACCATGGCCAGAGCGTTGCGCCTCAAACAAGGCGCAAGCCACTCCGAACGCCAGCAGCATTCCACCGCCACCAAAGTCACCCACCAGGTTGAGCGGTGGCACGGGCGCCTGGCCTTTACGGCCGATGGGTTCGAGGGCGCCAGCCAGAGCGATGTAGTTGATGTCGTGGCCGGCGGCTTGTGAGTACGGGCCTTCTTGACCCCAGCCGGTCATGCGGCCATAGACAAGCTTTGGGTTGCGAGCAGCGCAGTCGTCGGGGCTGAGCCCGAGACGCTCCATTACACCGGGACGGAATCCCTCTATCAATGCGTCGGATGACTCAATTAGATGTAGCAATACCTCCACGCCGTCTGGGTTTTTGAGGTCGATCGCTAGCGAGCGACGGCCGCGGGCGAGAACATCAATCGGTGGGTTGGCCGCGTCGCTTGCTTGGACGTTGCTTGCTTGGACGTTGCTTGCTCTATCGATGCGGATGACCTCAGCACCCATGTCAGACAGCATCATTCCGCAGAATGGTCCCGGACCAATGCCCTGCATTTCGATCACTCTGACGCCTGTCAACGGTCCCATACAAAACTCCCTTGCCTCTGATCTGTTATTGGTTTGTTGCTGTTTTGTCGCTGATTTCGCCTGCTAGAGCGCTTAGCAGTTTCCGCCGCACACGCAGCTTCTAGTCAGTGTGAATTACGCGCTTGTTTGCTCACGGTAGTAGCCGATGAGCGATGTCTGCTACGGCCGCTGTCAAGCGCTCAAATGCGGCCGGAGTTCTTGCGCCCCACCAAAACAGATCTTGGCCGTCTAATAGATGTGCGGGAGCGAAGCGCTGTAGCTCAGCGAGATGTCGCTTGGCGAATGGGTATGGCTCGGTCGGGGCTAGGACAAGATCGGGTGAGGTGGCAAGGATGTCATCTTCGGAGATTGTCGGATAGCGCTGAGGGTGATGGGCGAAGGCTGTGCGCACGCCGAGAGCGTTTAGCAGCGATACGGCGTAAGTGGAGCGGTTGATTGTCATCCATGGCTTGCGCCAGATAGGGATGAACGCCGTTAGTCCTGTGTTAGCTAGCGCCGGATTAGCCAGCACTGTGTTAGCCAGCCCTGGGTCTACTGGCATTGTGCTGTCTGCCAATTGAACGCTCGGTGCAGCAACAGCAGGTGGGATGCTTGCACCAAACTCTTCGCCGAGTCGATCGGCCAGGCGCGCTATCTCAGTTTGAGCCTCTTCTAGCGATGTCACATGCAAGACCTCGATGGCAATGCCCTGCTCGCTTAGCGCTTGGTAGTCCTCCATGCGGTTTTCTTCACGTTCCATCACGACCAGGTCGGGCGCCAGCGCCACGATTGCCTCAATGTCTGGATTTTTTGTGCCACCGACATGTGTCAGCTTTGGCTGCTCACAAAAGCGTGTGCAGGCAACAGGAGTGATGTCCCACGCCTGCAGCGTTTCGGTAATGCTGGGCACCAGACTCACTAGGCGCGGCGCGGCCCCGGAGCTTGGCTCTGAGTCAGGCCCGAAGCCTGTCTTAATGCGCTGATCGGTGCGATTTTTAGCACGACTCATGTCGCAGCTAAGGGTAGGTTCAACAACATGGTGATCGAGAGCCGCGGACTGGCGACCACGCCAGCAAACATCAAGCTTGACGAACATCAGCTCGATGCGGCCACCAGTGATGCCGCCCCCCTGTTGCTGCTAGCGGGACCAGGTTCGGGCAAAACCGAGGTGCTGATTCAACGTGTGCTATGGCGCTACGAAAACGACAGCGGATTTGACCCGCGGCGCGCCCTAGTCGCCACATTCACACGCCAAGCCTCCCAGGAACTGTGGGTGCGTTTACGAGCGGCGGGTGTGCGAAACATTGGTTCGCTAGGAACCATTCATTCGGCTGCGCTCAGTCAGATTCGCCAATATGAACAAAGCCGAAACAGCCCTCCCCACAAGGTGTTGGCAAACCGGCGAGATCTGATCACTGAGCTGATTACAGATAGCTCTGGTAATCGTGGCAAGTCCACCGCTGGCGGGGGACGCTCCCAATCCGTTAATCAGATTTGCGCTGAAATCGACTGGGCGCAGGCACGTGGGATAACGCCAAAGCAGTACGCGGAGCAAGACGGGCCCAGCCGGATCGGTGACGCACGTGCGCAGGCGGTGGCATCGTTGTTTGGGCGCTTTCAAAGTGCTAAGAGAAAGCGCAGATTGCTGGATTTTGATGATGTCTTGACAAGGTGCTGTCAACTAATTGAATCCGACAAGGGGTTTGCGGCTCAACTGCGATGGTCGTTCATACATTTTTTTGTTGACGAATTTCAGGACATCAATCCGACGCAGTTTGAGCTGTTAAAGGCCTGGTTGGGCGATCGAACTGACCTGTTTGCCGTGGGTGATCCGAATCAGTCGATTTACGGCTGGAACGGTGCCGAGCCGGGCTATTTGACGGAGTTTGAGACTTTCTTCCCGGGCGCTACCACGCTGCGGCTCGAGGTGAATAGACGAAGTACGCCTGTGATCGTGAAGGCGGCTGAAACGGTCCTAGGCATCGGGGATGACAACACGCTCGGCACCGCCCAGACCTGTTTGGCGCACTCTGGGGTGGTGCCATCTTTCAGCGGTTATGGCAATAAAGACGCGGAGGCAGTCGGCGTAGCAGAACTGCTTCGCAGCGGGCTGGCTAGCTCGTCTGGCTCATCTGGTGGCCTCAAAAACAGTTGGGCAGTGCTAGCTCGTAATCACGCACACCTGAGGCGAGTAATGAAGGCTCTTGATGATGCTGGCATTGCCTGCAAGCTGGCAGGGGCCCGCACTCTGCTTAGTCGCCCAGAAGCGGTCAAACTACGTAAAGACCTAACCAGCGCACACGATTTTTCGACCGAGCTGCGTGATCAAATAGCGGAACTGGCAGACCCAAACTTTGAGCTGGCTGAGCTTGAAGAAACAGGTGAAACTGAGCAGGTCGACGCACTCACGGAGCCCCAAAAGCCTGCGAAACCAAGCGAACCTGCTGGTGAGAGGTCGCGGGCGTTTAACCGTGTGCTGGAACTGGCTCTGCAATACGTCCGCGAGTATCAGCACAAGACGACCGGTGCAGGCTTTGACAGCTGGCTGTCGGAGCTAACCCCTTACGACATTGACCCGGCCGAGAGCTCTCACGGCGTGGTCGACTTGGTGACGTTTCACGCGGCGAAGGGTCTGCAGTGGCGTCATGTGATCGTGTCAGGAGCCAGCAAAGGCACGGTGCCAACTGGCCGCAATGACCCCGAAGAGCGACGGTTGCTGTATGTAGCCATGACTCGTGCAAAAGAAACCCTGCACTTCACTTGGGATGATGCCCGCGGTCGTTCGCCTCTCCTAGATGAAATCCAGGCTGCTATTGCTCAGGAACCGCTGGCGACCGAAGAGGAGCGGTCTGAGGGATTGGCTATGGCGCGTGCAGCTTTGTCGAAGCTTGCTGAGACGGCCGGGGCGCAACCTGAGACGACTGAGCAGGCTGGGACTCCCGGAAGGACAGGCTTGCTTGTGAGCGAGCTAGCTAGCGGAGTAGCTCCCGGCCGCGATCTCGCTGTTGGTAGTGGGTTGGTTGGTGTTGAGATTCAACAAGAGCGCCGCAAGCAATTAGAGCTTTGGAGAAAGAACGCAGCACGCTCTTATGAGTTGGATGCGGACGTGGTAATGGAAGACAAGGTGTTGTCGGTGATTGCGCAAAACGGCCTGGGCACGCTGGAAGCTCTAGCCGAGGCGACTGGGCTGAGCACGGTTCGTCTGGCTCGCCTGCATGAAGCCCTCAGCACGCAACTACAAGAAGTGCTTGCCGGATCGGCTAAACACACTGACGGCGACGACTCCACCGAACCCGTCGAACCCACCGGACAGCTTGATCTAAAGGTCTAAATCCACCAGCACAGGAATATGGTCCGATGGCTTGGTTCCCTTGCGGGCGTTGCGGTCCATCATGCAAAAGCGAACCGCCTTCGCTACTGGTTTGGACGCCAGCAGCAGATCTATCCGCAGACCGTGACGCTTATAGAAAGCGCCGTCGCGGTAATCCCACCAGCTAAACAGCCCGGCCGCGTCATAGTGCTGACGAAAAAGGTCCGCTACTCCCCAATCGCAGACGTCGGTTAGGGCTTTCCGCTCGGCCGCTGTTACATGCGTGCGGGGCTCGGTGTTTTCAGGATCCCAAACGTCACGGTCGTCCGGGCAGATGTTGAAATCACCGCCGACCAGCACGGCTGACTTAGGGCTGGAGGTTGCTTCAAGATGTTCGCGCAAGCGCTTCATCCAGCTCAGCTTGTATTGGTAGTGATCGTGGTCGACGGCTCGGCCGTTGGGGATGTAGGCCGAACTAACGCGCAGCGACCCGCAGGTCGCTGACACGAGGCGGGCATCTTCATCGGGCTCAACGCCGTCGGCGAATCCTCGCAGAGGTTCGTCGATGCCGACCTTTGACAAAATTGCCACACCGTTCCACTGGCCGTAACCGTGGTGGAGAGTTTCGTAACCCGATTTAGCGAAATGCTTGTCGGGGAAGGCGTCGTCGGCCATTTTGGTTTCTTGTAGTAAGAGCACGTCGGGAGCGGCGTATGCGATCCATTCGTCCACTCGCTCTTGGCGGGCTTTGAAGCCGTTTATGTTCCAGGTGGCAACGCGCAGCACGAGAAAAATCTAGTCTCAGCGCGCTATGACACTCACATGCACTAAACGCCCTATAACACTTACGTGCTCTGCGGCCAGTCCTGAGGTGCTAATGCGTTATTGGCTAACGCGCCGTTTGGTTGGTTTAGCTCGCACTGGCTAGTTCGCCAAGGGCCGGTTCAGCCCGGCTCGGCTCGCTTTGAGTTTGCTCGCTCTTGGCTAGTTCACTTTTGGCGTTACGCAGTCGTTTGCGAGCTTGATCGGCGTACTGCTTGCTGATTTCGTAACCAACGTATGAACGCTTGCTCTGCAGAGCCGCCACCGCAGTAGTCCCCGATCCCATAAACGGGTCTAGCACCACATCGCCTTCAAACGAATACAGCTGAATAAGACGGCGCGGCAGCTCCAACGGAAACGGTGCAGGGTGGTTTGCACGCTTAGCACTAGTGGTCGGAAAACGCCACACACTCTTAGTGGCGTCCAAGAAATCGTCACGCGTGATGCTGTTTTTGCCTTTAGCACCGTCGTGAGTGTTGCGTTTGAAAGAACCCTTAGAAAAAACCAGGATGTACTCATGCACATCGCGCAGCACGGGATTGCTGGCGGACTGCCAGCTTCCCCAAGCGCATGACGATCCGGCGCTGGCACCTTTGTCCCAGATGATCTCTCCACGCATGGAGAAGCCGCATCTAAGCGCAGATTGAATGAGGTAGGCGTGCAACGGGATATAAGGCGAGCGGCCAACGTTGGCAATGTTTAGACAGGCGCGACCGCCATCGACCAACACACGATAAGTCTCCGCCAAAACCGTTTCGAGCAAATCAAAGTAACCAGATAGCGATAGATCCTGGTCGTATTCCTTGCCCACGTTGTAGGGCGGAGAAGTGATCATCAGATGAGTTGACTCATCGGGCAGCTGGTTCATGCGCTGGGCATCGGCGCAATAGATGACGTTGACCTTTGCCGGGACCTTTGCGGGGGCTTTACCTGCGGTTTCGCTGGCCCCTTTGTGAGCGCGACCAAAACGAATTGAGGCTGGGTGAACCGGTGATGGTTCAGTCGAAGACAGGTCTTCGTAAAGATTGCGGCTGTAGAAATCCGACGAATCGTGGTTTATGCGTGCCGAAGTTCCAAATGCGGGTGTGGTGGACTTTTGCTTCATGATTTCTTAGGGAGATTTCTTCGAGGGTTCTTTTACCAGCAGGTTTCAAGTTGAGGTAGAAGCTGAAGGTGCCTGGCTGTGCTGTAACCGGTTGTGCTGTAGCCGATTGTGCTGTAACCGGTTGGGCTACAGCTGGCTTGACTGTACCTGCAAAGCCCAACGGGGTAAAGAGGGAGTTTTACGTTGGAATAGCTACCCTTTGCCGCCGTGCCAAATACAGCCCCGATATCTGCTGTGCTGTTTGATTTTGGCGGCGTCATCACGTCAAGTCCGTTTGAAGCGTTCAATCGCTTGGAATCCGCGGCTGGAGTACCGCTTGACACGATCCGCACCATCAATGCCACCAATCCAGACACCAACGCATGGGCGAAACTTGAGCGCTCTGAAGTGGGTGTGGAAGATTTTGCCAACCTCTTCAAGACCGAGGCCGCCGCTCTGGGCTATGAGCTATCGGGCCTGGCAGTGTTGGATTGCCTGAGTGGCAACCTTCGACCGCAGATGGTGCGAGCGCTTGACCTGCTAGTTGAAGGCAGCTGCCGGATTGGCTGTATTACAAACAACGTGCGTAAGGGACACGGCCCGGCGATGTCGCAAAGCACCGAGGTTGCTAGCCAGGTGGCCGACGTGATGGACAAGTTTGAGGAGGTGGTGCAGTCTTCTAAGGAAGGTTTGCGCAAGCCCGACCCGCGCATCTATCAGCTGGCGCTGACACGCATGGGTCTAGAGGCCAACCAGACCGCATATCTTGACGATCTTGGTATCAACTGCAAGCCAGCGCGAGAGCTAGGAATGTCGACCATCAAGGTGGCCGATCCGGACGAAGCGCTGGACCAGTTGGAGCAGTTGGTGGGCTTCACCCTGCGTTAGCTGTTGCTCACCAGCGACTACTCCACCAATCACTCCACCAATCACACCAGCACATATTCACTACCTACCGATTGCCCTACGAGTTGCTTAGTTGATGGCTGCTGAATTCATCTTCACAATGCAAGGCGTTGGCCGCCACTATCCGCCTGATGTAGTCGTGCTCGACGACGTCACCCTGGCGTTTTACATGGGTGCCAAGATCGGCGTAATCGGCCACAACGGATCTGGCAAGTCATCGTTGCTAGCGATCATGGCCGGACTAGACGATGGCTACATCGGCCAGGCGAAACTGACAAACGGTCGTACGGTCGGGCATCTGGCACAAGAGCCAAAGCTTGATGAAACCAAATCCGTCGGTGAAAACGTGATGGATGGGGCGGCAAAAACTCAAGCTTTGTTAGACGAATACGAAAAGGTGCTGACCGCTTGGTCTGACCCGGACGCCGACTTCGAAAAGCTCGGCCTGGCGCAATCTGACTTAGAGGATCGCATCAACACAGCCGGAGCTTGGGAACTGCAACGCCAAGTTGAAATAGCGATGGACGCTTTGCGAGTACCACCCGCAGACGCAGATGTAACGACGCTGTCGGGCGGTGAGCGCAGGCGAGTGGCGCTGTGTCGCTTGTTGTTGTCTCGTCCCGATTTGCTATTGCTGGATGAGCCCACCAACCACCTTGACGCAGAATCGGTGGCGTGGTTGGAGCAGTTCTTAGACGGTTACGCAGGCACCGTGGTGGCGGTGACGCATGACAGGTACTTCCTAGACAATGTGGCTGGCTGGATCTTGGAGGTAGATCACGGCCACACCCATCCGTTTGAGGGCAACTACAGCGCTTGGCTGGAACATCACCATGCGCGTCTGACCTCGGAGCAACGTCAAAACGACGCCCGCGGTCGCGCTTTGTCACAGGAGCTGGAATGGGTTCGCCTGTCACCCAGGGCAAGACAATCCAAGAGCAAGGCACGCTTAGCCGCCTATGAGCGGATGCTGGAAGAGCATCGCGCCATGACCCACGCCACCGCTCGTAGCAATTCGCTTTCGATGACCATTCCGATGTCTCGCAGACTCGGCGACGATGTGGTGAAGGTGAACAACCTTTCCAAGGGCTTCGGCAACCGCGTGCTGATTAACGACTTGTCATTCACGTTGCCGCCGGCGGGAATAGTTGGAGTGATCGGAGCTAACGGAGCCGGCAAGACCACGCTGTTTCGAATGCTGGTTTCCCAAGAAGCACCCGATGCGGGTGAGATCAAAATTGGTGAGACGGTTGATCTGGCGTATGTAGACCAATCGCGTGACGCTTTGCGAGATGAGCTGACCGTCTATGAAGAGATCACCGACGGGCATGACACCTTGCACATTGAAGGGCTGGGTGGCATCAGAGAAGTGAATGGTCGTGCGTATGTGGCGTCGTTTAACTTCACCGGAGCGGATCAGCAAAAGCGAGTGGGTGAACTAGCGGGTGGCGAGCGCAACCGCGTTCATCTGGCCAAGATGCTGACTCGTGGCGGCAATCTGTTGCTGCTGGACGAACCCACCAACGACCTGGACGTGGAAACCTTGCGGGCGCTGGAACTAGCGCTGGAAGAGTTCCCGGGGTGTGCGGTGGTAATTAGCCACGATCGCTGGTTTTTGGATCGGGTTGCGACGCATGTGCTGGCGTTTGAAGGAGATGGAATGGTGCGGTGGTTTGAGGGGAATTTCTCCCAATACGAGGAGCACCTGAACAGCCAGCGAGGCCTTGACTAGGGATTTCCGACAAGAGTTATCTCGACCACACTGAACCGATCGCACCAGCGAACTGATCTATCACCCGACTAGGGATTTCCGACAGGAGTTATCTCGACTAGGGGGACTTATCGGGTTCGCCGTAGGGCGACTTCGCATCTTCGTAACACTCGGAGTGATAGTGCTCAACGCGATCCCATTTGTTACTGATGTAAACGTTGCAGATGATCTGCTCGGCGCGGATACGCGCACGAAACTTGATCAACTCGTCGCACTGGGCGCAATAGACAGAGTTACCGGCGTCAATAAGTCGCGACACGGCGCGGCTGCGCCACTTCTTTGGCTTTGCCTTGGACCTTGGTCTAGAGGGCCTCGAAGGTGATCGTTTGGCAGGTGCGGTTCTTGCTGGTGCCCGCTTAGTTGCGGTTGCCGTGGCAGACGCCGGCTTCTTTGTGTTGGCTGATTGGATTTTCGCAGTAGCCACAAGCACTCTCCACTCACCGGGTGCTCACAACTCGATCACAACGGAATCGAACAAGCGCGCGACAAACAGGCGTCGCAAACCCAAGCAAACCCGAAAAATACATAACCCGCGCGCGCGGGTGGTGGATACTCGATTAGCGCTAGAAAATCTGGCTACAAGATCTGGCTAAGGAACATCTTTGCGCGCTCGGAAGACGGATTGGAGAAAAAGTCTTTAGGTGTGGCTATTTCCACAATCTCACCAGCCTCCATAAAGACAATCCGGTCCGCAACTTCGCGCGCAAATCCCAGCTCATGAGTTACAACCATCATCGTCATACCCGATGCGGCCAACTCGCGCATGATGTCAAGCACTTCTTTAACCATCTCTTGATCTAGCGCCGAGGTGGGTTCATCGAACAGCATTACCTGTGGATCGAGCGCCAACGCCCGCGCGATCGCCACACGTTGTTGCTGGCCACCTGAAATCTGACCGGGATATTTATCAGCCTGCTCAGGGATTCCGACCCGCTCCAACAACGCCAAAGCTTGTTTTTCGGCTTCATCGCGCGAGGTCTTACGCACCCACACAAGTGCCAGCGTGATGTTGTCCATCACGGTCAGATGGGGGAACAAGTTGAATTGCTGAAACACAATTCCCACCTCTGAGCGAATCTTCTCTATGTTGCGCAAATCGTTGGTGAGTTCTACCCCTCCAACAAAAATCTCGCCGCTCTGGTGCGTTTCTAGCCGGTTGATGCAACGCAACCAGGTGCTTTTGCCGGAGCCTGATGGCCCCAGCACAACGATTACCTCGCGCTCTTTGATAGTCATTGAAATGTTGTTCAACGCCCGAAAATCGCCGAACCACTTGCTGACATTGCTGCAAACGATCATGTCGTCTCTTTGCGTCATATCTTCTGCGGCGTCACTCATTGTTCCGGTTGCTTCGCTCATCGCTCTCCTACTCCTAGTTGGCGTTCCAGCCGTTGGCTGTACTTAGACATTGAAAATGTGACCACCCAATAGACCGCGGATACAAATATCAGTCCCTCGCGCCTTACGCCAAGAAACTCAGGCTGGGAAGGAATGACAAAGCTGGCAATCCGCAAAAAGTCAAACAACCCGATGATTGCCAGCAGCGAGGTTTCTTTAAACGTTGAGATCATGCTGCCAACCAGATTTGGTATTGATACTCGCAGAGCTTGCGGCAACACAACAAACAAGGTTCGTTGCGCGGTGGTGAGACCCAGCGCGTTGGCTGCTTCAATTTGCCCGCGGGTAACCGATTGCAGACCTCCGCGCACATTCTCAGCTATATACGCGGCGCCGAACAGGCTAAATCCCAGAACGGCAGAAGCCAGCAGGCTGATTTCCATACCCGCGGGTAAGAACAAGTTCAGGATGATCGCGAAAAAGATCAATACCGTGATTAGGGGCACACCGCGGATCACCTCAATAAACGTGGTGGACATCACGCGAAACAGCGGCAACTTGGAGGTGCGCCCCAACGCCAGCAAAATTCCCAGCGGGAACGAAAACATCAGAGTTAGCACCGACACAAAAAGTGTCACACCAAAGCCACCCACGAATTCGTTGGTTGGTGTGTCAACGGTTGCTGCGCTGTTGATAGCGGTAATGAGATAATGGAAGGCTCCCATCATCAGCACCCAATACAGCACAAATCGTCGACGCTGTTTATTTTCGCCTGCAAAGTTTGGCGCTAGCAGCGCAACCACAACCAGCAACAACAGGCTGAGACGAGCCTTTTGCAGCATCGAAAACCAGCCAAAGAATGCGCCCGTCCAGCTAACGGCCACAGGTATGAACAGCAAAGCCGACGCTATGCGGCCGATCTCGCCCAAACCCGGCTTGGTGAGCCACCACAACACCGCTCCACCGGCCGCCGCAAACCCCAATGCCATTGGGATGTCGGTTGAGAAAATGTGCCCGTAGTCAAACTGCGGATCGCGCAGCACCACCCAATACAAGACAAACGGCGAACTCAACCAGGCGATATTGATGATCAGTCGTAATGATTTCGGTTCTGCGCCTGACGTTCGCAAAGCACGCGCTAGTAGATAAGAGCTAGCCAACAACAGCCACATCACCGTCCAGGGGATGCGAGTGCTGGCGGCTACAAGCTGGCCTGGCTCGGTGATTACCACGCCGTCTAAGAATGCGTAGTGCCCGTAACGCACCACCCACAGACTGCCTATGGCTACTGCTAGGCCCAGCCCTAGCAGGCTGGTTGCTGGCACGTGCCGCTTGCGACGGCCCTCCGGCCCTAACAGCTGCCAAATGGCTGCTCCCGCAACCAAAAGGATCACAGCAGTAAGCCACCACACCCAGCGGTCGGCCATGGCGTCAAGGAACGTCTCACGCACGACTCGGTTGTCGTTGTCGCGCAAAACTTCGCCGGCGATATCGATTAGAGCGCTCGGTCGAGCTAGCACTACACCGATAGCAATCATCGCACCGGTAACCATTAGCCAGCTGGCGACCCTCTTCAATGGCACGAAACCCCAGCGTGCCCACATGCCCACGGTGAAACCCGCTAGCACCACTAACGTGCCAACCGTTACCCAGATTCGTATGTAGTGATCTTGCGGGTAGGCGTGCGTAAACAGCAGCCGCATGTTTGTGCGAACCGCATCCCAGTCTTGCTCTTCGCTAAAGATGAAGCTGAGCAGACCGCGCATTACCAATAGAGCGATCAGCGTCCCCACCACCGTCAAGATCGTGTTGGAGGTGCTCGAAAAGAGGTTATGACGCAGCCATTCGCCGGGTTTGAGGCTCGGTTGCTGAGGTGGCAGGTGCGACATGTCGTCATCATCTGCATTGGGGAGCCGCGCCGCGGTGGTCGAATCAACCATTAGCTCATCGCTCCACGATCGCAAGCCGGACGTTGAACCAGTTGACAACTACAGAGATAGTCAGCGAGCAGGCTAGATAGAACAACATCCAGATGGCCACCACCGGCAAGGTTCGTCCGGTTTGGTTGTAGATGGTTTGACCGACTTGAACTATGTCGCTATAACCCACCGCAATAGCAAGCGAAGTGTTCTTGGTGAGGTTCAAGTACTGGTTGCCAAGCGGAGGCAGGATCACACGCAAGGCTTGCGGAAGAATGACACGCCGCAAGGTGGTGGAGCGGCGCAGGCCCAATGCATTGGCAGCTTCGATCTGCCCCTTCGGCACCGCCAAGATCCCGCCACGAACTGTTTCGGCGATAAATGAGGCTGTGTAAATGACCACGCCGAAATACACGGCGGCAAACCCGACGCTGAAGTTCAGGCCGGAGACCCCGTAGTTGGGGAAGTTGCCAGGTTGAACGATGTCGGGTCTAGCGATGTCAATGGGTTGCGCGGCGCGGCCGTCACCAAATTTGTCCGCCAGCACCACAAACAAATCTCTCAGTGAGTTGATGACCCAGCTTGAAAGACCTGGCCACACAATCAGCAAGACCACCACGGTGACTAACGCACCGATCGCAACGAAGATCATCCGAAACCAGTCGTCGTCGATCAGATGCATTACGCCACCGCCGGAGCGGCGTTTGTCTACGAAGCGTCTGATCCACCGGTAGGCGATAAATATCGCCAGCGCGCACAGCAGTAGCTGGATGACAATCGGGTCAATGGCGTCAAAGACGTCAGCGACGCCGTCAAACACCGAACCAAGTGGCGCGGTGATGGGATTGATGAACCACGCGATCACGCCGCTCCCTACAACCAGACCAACAAACCACAGCCAGGGGTGAGTTTCCGCGCCGGTGCGGTCGTGGATGGTGCTACGCCAGCGATACACAAATATCGCCGCGACGGTGGCGATCACCATCAACACCAGCCACTGATAAAAGCCGTCGGAAGCATAAATCCGTGGAACTGACAGGCCTTTGTTGGACAGGTGCAGCCAGCCATTGATCGGCCCTTGATCAAGAGCTATCGGCGACAGCGTGGTCAACACAGCAGCGATGAGAAGGATCTGCACCAGTACCGGAATGTTGCGCACGGTTTCTACATAGATCGACCCAAGCTTGCGGGTGATCCAGTTGTTGGAAAGGCGCGCTAGGCCGACGGCGGTACCCAAGATTGTGGCTACAACGATGCCTGCGGCAGCTGTGCGCAGCGTGTTAACCATGCCAACCCAGAGGGCTCGACCACCCGTGTCCGGGTCGGTGTCTATGCCCTCACCCAGTTTGATGCCGGGATCTTCTGACAAAAAGTCAAAATCGACGACAATGTTTGAGGCTCTTAGGGTGTCGCCCGCAACTCGCACCAAGAAAATCAGCGCGCCAACCACCAACGCCAAAAGCGTTATCTGCGCCAGCCACTTGACTACCGCGGCATTGCGGTACAGCGGCGGACGCTGATGATGCCGCTCATCTAGAGAGCTAGTCGAAACAGGGTCAGACAATGCACTTCACAGATATGTCCCGGACAGATGTCACTTTGTTACGTGTATCGATCATCTCTGGCCCGTCCCCCTGGTGCGCGACTCAGGTTACGTCTGAACTAACAAAGGTCTGAGACCATTTGGCCTCAGACCTTTGTTAGTTCAAGCGATTACTACTCAGCTCGCCTTGCTGGCGTGTTTCTAGCGGGCAGGCGGTGCGTAAATTAGACCGCCGCTAGTCCAGCGGTCGTTAGCGGTTCCTGTGCGATCTAAGCCAAGCGGGTTGAGGTTACGAGCGAAGATTTCGTCGTAGTTACCAACCTGGCGGATTGCCTGTAAGAACGCATCGTTTGGCAATCCCATGCCAGCCTGCAGTTCGCCTTCTACACCGAAGAGGCGAAGCATTTCTGGCGGTGAGGTCGCATCATCGGCCACTTCCTGCGCGCTGGCCTGTGTAACTCCATATTCATCAGCGATGATCGTGGCGTAAACAGCCCAGTCAACAATGTCACCCCAGGCGTCATCGCCGTGGCGATATGCCGGACCTAGCGGCTCCTTTGAGATTGGTTTCGCCGGGAAGATCACCCACTCTTGGTCGTCAGGCTCTTGCAGCGCACGGCGGCCAATTAGGCCAGAACCATCGTTGGTGACTGCGTCACATGACCGGCTAATAAAATTGTCAATCCCCTCATTAAAATCTTCAAAGGTCTGCAACGTGATTGAAATGCCGGCGAGGTTGGCTGACTCAGCGATGTTTTTCTCCGTGGTGGTACCAGCTACGGTGCAGATAATCGAGCCGTCAAGGTCACTTATCTGCGACGAAACCGAGAAACCATCACCTGCACGTGTCATTACTTGCTGACCGTCGTAATAAGTGGTAGGACCGAAGTTCAAGCCGAGTTCAGTGTCGCGGCTTTGAGTCCAGGTGGTGTTTCGGAAGAGCACATCTACCGAACCACTGCTTAGAGCGGTAAAGCGCGCTACCGCCGTAAGCGGTACGAACGTAACAGCCTCGGCGTCGCCCAGTACGGCTGCGGCTACTACGCGGCAGTAGTCGGCATCGACGCCTTCTTGACTGCCGTCAGGCTGTGTAACTGCGAACCCTGTTGCGGCACCGCTTACACCACAGAGCAGCTCCCCACGATCCAGGACCCCCTGAAGCGTGCTGCCTTCGGTGGCAATCTGCGCGCTGTCGTCGGCATCGCTGGCATCGTCGCTTTCGTCGTCCGAACTGCACGCGGCAGCTAGCAGCGCCAGAGCCACCAGACCTACGCCCAAACGGCGAATAGTTTTAATACGCATATTTTTATTTCCCTCTCGAAAATGATTTTGCAGCGTAGTGTCAAGCGTCGCCCGTCGCCAAACAACAAGCAAGACACAAAGCTCTGCGCCCAGAACCTACTACGCGCGCACTTCAGAGTGAAGCCAGCTACTACTCCACCAAACACCCCACCAAACACTCCACCAAACACCCCACCAAACACCCCACCAAACACCCCACCGATACTCCAACTATTACTCCACCAAACACCCCAATTATTTAGTCCCCTTGCCCCTGATTGCCCGCTAGCACCCTGAGATTGCCCAATGGCCGACGCTGAAGATCACGCCCTAGCCGCAGAGCTTGCGACCAGAGCAGGTGAGCGCCTATTAGAGGTGCGTGAACAGATGTTTGCCTCGGGAGTATCGAGCTGGAACGTGGGAGACGTGGGTGATAGCGAGGCTCACCATCTGATTGCTGACGCACTGGCGCTAGAACGACCAAACGACGGGTTGCTCTCCGAAGAAGGCCAGGACGATCTGGGGCGCCTGGAAAAATCACGAGTTTGGATTATCGATCCGCTTGACGGCACGAACGAGTTTTCGCAAAAGGGGCGTAGCGATTGGGCTGTGCATGTAGCCCTGACCGAAGGGGGAAAGCCCACTGCCGGTGCGGTTGCCCTGCCGGCGATCGGTGTTACGCACTGCACGCAACCAGCGCCGCAGCTGCCGCCAGCTACTGGAGGGAAACCTCGGATAGTTGTGAGCCGAATGCGCCCCTCAGGTGCCGCTCAGGTGGTTGCAAAAGAGTTGGACGGTGAGCTAATACCGCTGGGCTCGGCTGGTGCCAAGGCAATGGCGGTGGTGATGGGGCACGCCGATATTTATGCGCACTCAGGCGGGCAGTATGAATGGGATAACTGCGCTCCGGCTGTTGTCGCTCAGGCGGCGGGGCTTCACACCAGCAGATGCGACGGCTCTGAGTTGGTGTACAACTTCCCCGATCCCTGGCTGCCCGACTTCCTGATGTGCAGGCCTGAGTTTGCGGAGCCCGCCCTGGCGGCATTGCGCCGCGAAACCACTCGACGGCGCTAGCTAAGCAAATAGCACCGAGACCAAGTCATTGGACTCCGACAACACGATTACCTAGAGTTGCGTCTGTGGCTGAGGCACCTAGCAGTGACGCAGAGTCGGGCGACACTGTGGTGGAAGACGTAATGGTGGATGACACTGTGGTGGCAAATGTAGTACTGAAGGTAACCAAGTACATCGTTGATGGTCCCGTTGCGACGTTGACATTGAACCGGGCGCATCGGCGCAACGCCTGGACCGGGCGCATGCACTTCGAACTTCGCTGGCTGCTGCAGCAAGCCAACGAAGATCCGGCCGTGCGAGTAGTGCTGATAACCGGCGAAGGCCGCGACTTTTGTGTTGGTGCCGACACGGAAGCCTTGGAAGGCCACTCTCAGCGCGGCGGCTACGACGACGGGCTACCGGCCGAGGTGCCGCAACCGGGTTATGGCGTGAACGAATTCTTCGATCAAAACTTCGCCTTCATCATGGCTCTTGATGTAGTGGTGATAGCGGCTGTAAATGGCGCCGCGGCAGGCGTCGGATTTGTGCTGGCGTGCTACTGCGATCTACGTTTCGCCGCAGCAGACGCCAAGCTGACCACCGCTCACGGGCCGCTGGGTTTACCAGCGGAATACGGCTTGTCTTGGGTGTTGCCACGCCTTGTGGGGCTAACCCGTGCCAATGATTTGCTGTTGTCTAGCCGTAAGTTCCTGGCGAAAGACACTGACGGCTGGGGGCTATTCAACGAGATAGTTAAAGGCGATCAATTGCTGGAATTGGCGACCGCCTATGCCCACGATCTAGCGCAGCGAGTCGCGCCTGCATCTTTGGCAACCACCAAGCGGCAGGTGTACCTAGATCAGCATCGTGATGTCGGCTCGGCCGTATCCGAAAGCGATCGCTTGCTAAACGAAATGATGCGTCAACCCGACTATCGAGAAGGCGTGGCGGCGTTGATTGAACATCGCTCGCCTAAGTGGGGCGCTAGCTAACTAGCGAATGCAGGGACTTCGTCTCGCACAAAGACCGGCTCGGTCGCAGTGCTGGTGTCTGGGTCAAAGCGATATCCCAGCGTGTCAAAAGACTTCAAGGCCTTGAGTGTGCGCACGTTGTCTCGCACCATCCAGCCCGCCATCGCACCACGCGCTTTCTTGGCGAAGAACCCCACCACCTTGTATTGCCCGCGCACAAGGTCCTTGAAGCGGGGCGAGATGACCCTTACATCTGCTTCTTCGCTCAACCGTTGAGCGTCAAACGCTGCGGCATATTCGGGCGAAGCAAGATTCAGCAGCGCACGTGCGCCTTGCGTTTGCGGTGTGTGCTGTTCTAGGTCGCTGATGATCAAGTCGGTGACCTGCTGGCGCCAATACTTCGGCAAGGAAGTAGCAGAGTCAACGCCCAGCGCCGCTATTGAGGTGCCCATCTCCAACCGGTAGGGCTGGATCAGGTCAAGCGGGCGTAACAGTCCGTACAGCCCAGACAAGATTCGCAGGCGGTTTTGCGCGCGGTTGATGTCGTGACCCGAAAACCCAGCCGCATTGAGCCCTATATAGGAATCGCCGGCAAACGAAAAAAGTGCGGGTCGTGCGTTGGTTGAGTCGTGCTCACTCTCCCAAGCTGCAAAACGATCAGCGTTTAACTCTCCTAGCTGCGGCGACAGCGACATCATTTTCGCTATGCCTGCAGGGCCAACCTGAGACATGGCTTTAGCCAAAGGTTTGGCGCTAGCAAGCAGGCGCGGCTGGCTGTGCTTTTTGGTCTGCAAAGGCGAATCAAAATCCAGCCGCTTGGCTGGTGAGATCACTGCTAGCACGACAACACATTACGCACATGGCGATGCGGTACAACGCAGAGTTGCCTGCGACTCTCACCAGAGGCCAACGAGTAGGCACCGGTGGAGTAATTGGTGGAGTAATTGGTGGAGTAATAGCTGGAGTTCCGGTGGAGTTACTGCTGGGGCCAGGCACGTGAGTGAGCGGCACTAGGGTTTTGGTGTGTCAACCACGGTGCAGCACTACCGCGAGATGGGCGACTTTGAATACGGCGTCGCCGACCAGTTGTCGCCACTAGTGCGGCGCGTCATCTGCAAGAACCCGACTCCGTTTACTTACCGCGGCACCGGAACATACATAATCGGGCACGACGAGGTGGCGGTGGTTGACGCCGGGCCAACGTTGGATTCGCATCTGGACAACGTCCTGGCATGCCTGGATGAGGGTGAAATCGTTACTCACGCTTTCGTTACCCACACCCACAGCGACCATTCGCCGCTGACGGCGGCTCTAAAGGAGCGCTGCGGTGCTTTGTCTTACGGCTATGGACCGCATGGGGTTGTGCGCCCCGACGATCCGGATGACCGTGTTGATTTTTCGGCCTACATCAGCCACGAAGAGCAAGAGCAGTACCGCAAGGAATTTGACGAGCTGCCAGACGAACTAAAGAGCGAGGGAGCCGACACCGACTTCACTCCCGACGTTGCGCTGCGAGACGGCGACATTGTGAACGGGCCGGGCTGGACCATGAAAGCCATTCACACCCCGGGCCACTGCTCTAACCACCTCTGCTATGAGCTAGTCGAAGAGGCCACCTTGTTTTCGGGCGATCATGTAATGGGCTGGGCTACCAGCGTGGTTGGCCCGCCCGACGGATCAATGCAGGATTACCTGGCATCGCTTCGCAAGTTGCTTGAGCATTCCCACGAGCGCTACCTGCCCACTCACGGGCCAGCCATAGAAGACCCCGCCAATTATGTGCGCTCGTTCATCGCTCATCGAACCGAGCGTGAGGAACAGGTATTGGGTTACCTGGCTGAGGGTCCGTGCCAGATCGCTGACTTTGTCCCAAAGATGTATGAGGGTTACGACAAACGGCTGTGGTATCCGGCAGCCAGCTCGGTGCACGCTCACATGCTGCATTTGCATGAAACCGGAAAGATTGTGGTGGTGGACGATCATGGCGAACCAAAGCTGACAGCTACTTACGCCTTGGCCTGATGTACCTGGCTAGGTGAACACAATCCATTGCGGTTAGTCATCGCTCGCTGCACTGTGCAGTACTCAGGACGGCTTGACGCCTACCTGCCCGAAGCGACACGACTGCTGATGATCAAAGCGGACGGCTGCGTAGCAATACACGCTGACGGCGGTGCTTACAAACCGCTCAATTGGATGAATGCACCGAACAAGGCGGTGTTTGGGGCAGATGAATGGCGGATCGTCAATCAAGCGGGTGAACGCTTAGACATCACGCTGCACGAGGTATTTAGCGATGTTGAGGTGCGGCTAGGAGACGACCCGGGGCTTCGCAAAGACGGGGTCGAGACTCATCTGCAAGAGTTGGTAGCCGAACATCCCGATGTGGTGTGTGAGGGCGCGGTGCTAGTACGCCGTGAATACCCCACCAACATCGGGCCGGTTGATTTGCTGTGTCGTGACGCTGAGGGCAATGCGTTAGCGGTGGAGATAAAACGCAAGGGTGAGATAAGCGGCGTTGAACAACTAACGCGCTATTTGGAGTATCTCAATCGCGACTCAAAGCTGGCGCCGGTGCAAGGAGTATTTGCCGCGCAGGAGATAAAGCCGCAGGCTCGTGTGCTGGCGACCGACCGCGATATTCGCTGCGTGCTGCTGGACTACGACGAACTGCGTGGCCTGACTAGCAACACACCCCGGTTGTTTTAGCTCAGACCGGTTTTACTCGGGCTGGCTTGGCTCGGCTGAGCTATTTGTGCGTGGCTAGCTGTGGGCAACTAGTTATGAGCGACTATTTGTGAACAAACAGTCCGTTGTCGATCACAACGCGCTCGTTCTTGCCACCCTTGTCGGCCACAGTGCGATAAATCGCCTGGCCCGATTCTGGAGCGTCACCCCAAACCTGAACGGTCAATGAGTCACCCGGAAACACGGGTGTTGAAAACCGTGAATCCATGCTGACAAACCGGTCAGGGTCGCCCTCACAAATCGTGTGCAACAGCCCTCTGCCGGTGAAGCCGTAAGTGCAAAGTCCGTGCAAGATCGGCTTTGGAAAACCCGCCAGCTCGGTCGCAAACCACGGATCACTGTGAAGCGGGTTGTAGTCGCCTGATAGGCGGTAGGTGAGTGCTTGGTCTGGCCTGGTTTGGTAGGTCACCTCAAAGTCGGGATCAGACTCAGGTGTTTGCACCAGCGGAGTGGTGTCGCCCTCGACACCTCCAAAACCGCCCGCTTGGCGAATCACCACCGATGATCGCAACTCAAACAGCGGGTCACCGGTTTCGGCATCGGTAGCAACAGCTTCGGTATCGATGATGGCGTTGCGTCCTTCGCCTTTGTCCCAGATGCCTGCGACCTTGTCGATGATGTTGACAGCGCCTTCTACCGGAATCTGCTTGTGCAGCGTTATGCCCTGGGAGCCGTGCAACAACTTGCCCCAGTCAACATCACCGACCTTGCCCATGGAGTCGCCAGCCCCAAAACCTATTACCACGCCTTGTGTGGGAAATGTTCGCTGGGTGATCTCGTGAGAGTTATGAGTAGTGAACTCAAGCTCTTCGGTGAACGGGTCGCCCGCTCCCCCGCCGATCCCCACCGCATAAAGCAGAGAGTCTCGAAACGTCCATGCACGATTTGTCGGATCGCCGGTTGCGCCGACGGCGTCTGGGTTGAGTGGCATTACTTTGGCCTCCTATTTTGCTGGGTAATAGTTAGGTAATAGTTGGATGGATGGTTAGTTGGTTGGTTAACGGTTGTTACGGCTGGTTCTGCTAAGACTGGTTCTGTTAAGACTGGTCCAGGTCAAGCAGGCCGCCGTCTAGTGGCTTGCCCTCCATGTCGCTGTTCAGCTGAGCTTCTTTCACCAGCTTGCGGGCAGCGGCGGCAATCTTGGTTGGATCATCGACGGCATCCATCGTCGGGCCACGGTGCCACGTATTGGCGATTCCTAGCAAACGACCCGACGCCTCAAACACTCGGCCGGTTACGTCGGCTGCCTCAGCACTGCACAGCCAGGTCACGATCGGTGCGATGTAGCGCGGGTGCATCATCGCCTTCTGCTCTTCGTCCTGCTGGCCCATCCCTAGATCTTCGGTCATGCGCGTGAGCGCCCCTGGAGCAACGGCGTTTACCCGCACGCCATAACGCTGCAGTTCGCGTGCAGCGATAATCGTGAACGCCGCGATACCCATCTTGGCTGCGCCATAGTTGGTCTGGCCGGGGTTGCCGTAAATGCCCGACACCGATGTGGTGTTGACAATGGATGCGTTTACCTTTTTGCCAGCCTTGGCCTGTTCACGCCAGTAGCTAGCGGCCCAACGAGCTGGCGCAAAGGTGCCTTTTAGATGCACGGCGATCACTGCATCCCACTCGCTCTCAAGCATGTTCACGAGCATGCGGTCGCGCAAAATGCCAGCGTTGTTTACCAACCCGTGAAGATCGCCGAAGGTCTCGACCGCCTGGTTGATTAGGCGCTGGGCGCCTTCCCAATCAGAAACATCGTCACCGTTGGAAACAGCCTCGCCGCCCATGGCTTTGATTTCGTCGACCACCTCATCGGCCGGACCCTTATCAACACCGGTGCCGTCGCGCGCCCCGCCCAAGTCGTTGACGACAATTTTGGCGCCATGTTCGGCCAGCATCAGGCAGTGCTCGCGTCCTATCCCGCGGGCTCCTCCGGTAACGACGACAACACGATCTTCACAAAGTTTGGCCATTGATTATTTCTCCTGTACTTGGCTGGAATTGATTCCGTTGAGTTTGGCTTCTGGCGAGTCTGGCAACACTTGTGCCGTGTCGCAATAAATTGGCCGAGATATCCGCGCCCTAGCTAGCACATCAGCGAGCGGCGTGCTGCGTTACGCACAGGGTTAGGGCGTGCCGGATGACGCACAGCCGACGTTGCTAACTGGCGTTGCTGGCTGGCAAAAGGTTGCTGCTAGCTGGCGTTGCTAGCTGACAGTAGGGCTCGCTAACGGCCCTCTACACTGCGCGAAGTGAGCTCGCCGCGGAAGCTTGCAGGTGTAGCGCTAGCGGGACTGATACTGCTGGCGTTTGGCGCCGGTTGCAGTTCTGCGGATGAGCCGGACTCGAATGTGGGAACGACTCAGGTTGCTTTGCTCGCAAGAGTTGAACAGTTAAGCCAAGACCTTTCAATGGTCAAAGTCACTGTTCGTTTACCAGATGACAGCAGCGTCGCTGACGGCTCAGCCAGTTTGACCTTGGCCGAGCTGGGCGTGACTCTTGAGGTCAACGCAACCATCGGAGCCGTAAAAGCAATACGAGAACAAAGCAGCAAAGCAGGCGAGACAAGTGCAACGAGCGAAGCACAATGGCAGCCGCTTGCGTCTGATCCGGCCGACGATCAACTCAGATTTAGGCTTGCTCCAGCCACCGCCGAATCCTCTTTAAGCACCACTGAGTTGTTGCGCACGCGCAGCAAACCAGCTGAGGTGATTGTTCAAAACGGCGCTCTGGCGGTGCTGATAAACACAAAGTTTGTGTTAGTCGATTACGACGGCTTGCTGGCGGCGATTCTGCAAGCCGTAACAACTAATTCACGCGACGCAATGGCCGCTGGAGTAGAGGTGACAGCACCAACGCTTGACCACCCCGCTTACTCAAACCTCGATCTGTATCAGGCAACGGTTGACACGGCCAACGCCATCTACGGCCGACCGCCCGAACTCACATACAACGGCAGCACGCTCCAGCTTCCACTGGAAACGGTGGTGACCTGGCTAGAGGTGACTGACAGCGAAACCGCGCCGACCATCACTCTGAGCAGGCAATTGATTCAACCTGCAGTAGAGGAGCTGTTTAACACCACTGCTGACATCGAACTTGCTGAGGCGGTTTTTGAAATTACTGTCAACAATCAGGTGAAGATTGCGGCCGAGAACGGCGCGGTCGTGTGCTGTGCCGGCGGGTCTGCGGCCGAAATTGTGACTGCTATGGACGACGCCAACCGTGGTCAACCGCTGCACCTCGCCTCACGGCCAGCGATTTCGGCCGAACAGTTTGCACACATGCGCTCGTTACAAATCATCGAACAGGTGAGCGAATTCACCACTAGGCATCCGTGTTGCCAGAGCCGTGTAGCCAACATCCAAAGGATGGCTGACCTGCTGCGGGGCGCGGTGATTGAGCCAGACGCTTCTCTTAGCATCAACGAAAGGGTTGGCAGGCGAACCGAAGAAAATGGCTTTGTGCCAGGTGGTTTTATCCAGTACGGCGTTCTGGTGGAGGACATCGGTGGCGGTGTTTCACAGTTGGCGACCACGATGTTCAACGCGGCGTTCTTTGCTGGTTTGGAAATAGACGAGTATCAAATGCACTCGATTTATTTTCCGCGCTACCCCTACGGACGTGAGGCAACGCTGTCATTTCCACAGCCTGATCTGGTGGTGCGCAACCAAACCCCCTACGGCGTCTTGGTGTGGACCAGTTACACCAACACGTCTATAACCGTGACGCTTTATTCGACCGAGCACATTGATGTGTCCGTTAGCGATCAAGTTGTAACCGAGAGAGACGAATGCACGCGCGTTCGTACCACTAGGACTCGCACATATTCAGACGCCAGCATCGAGCCTGAAAAGGATTCTTTCTTTGCCACTTACCGGCCAGAAGAGGGATACGACTGTGACGGCACGCCGTCTGATCCGGCGGCGGTGCTGTGCCCCGACCCTGCTGTCGAGAGCGTTGAGGGCGTTGAGAACGTTGAGAGCATTGAGAACGAGGCTGAGGGCACCAATGAAGGCGAGAGCGCTACGACAGTTCCGGCGCAAGCCGACGGAGAGACCACCACCACTGTTTGCGTGCCGCGTTATGTCCGGACCACGACTACTACTTCCACCATTACCTCCACCACTGCTTCCACGACTGCTTCCACCGTGGTTGACCCGGAATCCGCGACTACTACAAGCGAAGGCACCACAAGCGAAGACACTAAACAGGTCATCGATGAAGACACGGGTGAAGTCCTCCTTGAGACGACCGAACCGTCCACTTAACCAACCACCAAACCGTCCACCGAAACTGCTGCAACACTGCGGTGGTAGCCCCGCTACGACACTGCGGTGGTAACCCTGCTGTAGCCCGCAGCAACACTGCGCTGACCTTGCCCGAATAACTTTCACCGAATGAGTCGTTCAGACCAAGTGCGAGACACAGTGCCTGACGCCTTACTCGATGCCCCTTCAAGTGACTTGCCCGATGCACTGTCAGAGGCCCTGTCAGATGCACCGGCAGATACAGCGTCAGAGGCCCAGCAGGCCGCCAAAGCAGCACAAACGCTTGTAGATGTCCTAATAGTTGGAGCCGGTCCAGCCGGGTGCGCAGCTGCGATAACCGCCAACCGTGCCGGGCTTGATGTGCTGGTAGTGGACAAGGCGGAGTTTCCGCGCGACAAGACCTGCGGTGACGGCCTCACCACGATGGCGTTGGGAGAGCTGGCTCGCCTGGGAGTGAGCGTGGGCGAATGCAGCTCTGCGGCAAGGCCGAGCCACGCAACCCTGCGTTCACCGTCAGGTCGGATGGCAAGGCTGCCTTTGCAGAAGAAAGCAACATCTGAAGCTGCAGAGCCAGCGGGATCGGTCGCCATTGCCACTAGAAGCGAGTTTGACTTTGCCCTAACGCAGGCAATGCGTTCAGCCGGAATCACCTTGCTGGAAGGTGTTGGTGTAGATGAGATATCGCTGACTGATAACAGTTGCTCTGACCACGGCTGCGTAGTGCGTCTGAACGGCTCTGCAAGCTCTCACGCACAAATCGATTATGCGCGTTATGGCAGTGCAGGTCATGACTATGCAAGTCATATACGTGCACGTCATGTAATAGCCGCCGACGGGGTCTATTCGAACGTGCGAAGGTCGCTTGGCCTTGGTCCTGTCAACTACCTGGGAGAGTGGCACGCAGCACGGCAGTATCGGCGAGTACGTCCACAAAACAATCAGACCACAAACTCCCAGGCAGCTGGCTGCCGAACAGCTACTGGCTCCGCTAGCGACAAAATTAGTGGCAGCGAGCAAGATCTTTGGGTTTGGTTTGAGCCAGACATTTTGCCTGGCTACGTGTGGTCGTTCCCGCTGTCTGACGGCATCGTGAACTTTGGCTTCTGCGCTTTACGCGCACCAAAAACAGAACGCAAGAAAACAGGGCACGACATGGCTGAGATTTGGCGCAGCCTGACCACTCGGCCGCACATCGCCGAAGTTCTAGGACACACCGAACCTTGCGGTCCGCAACGTGCCTGGCCTATTCCAGCACGAGGTATTGGTGAAATGCCGCTGGCGCACGGCCCGGTGTTGTTTTGCGGGGATGCCGCGGCATTGGCAGACCCTCTGACTGGAGAAGGAATCGGTCAAGCTCTGCTGACCGGTCGTTTAGCCGCAGAAGCGATCGCTACCGGGGCGGATTATGAACGCTCGGTCAAACAAGCCATCGGCGCGGACAATCGCCTTTCGCGCCTGCTTAGCTCAGCGCTTAGTAGGCCAGCCGTAGCCAACCTGGTTGTGCGGTTGGTAGGTACGAACGAGTGGTCGCAACGCAACTTCGGTCGCTGGCTGTTTGAGGTCTATCCCAGAGCATTGCTCGCTACGCCCAGACGTTGGCGACCCTCGCAGACAGGTTGAGCTACTAACAAAATCGCTAACTGGGCAGACAGAGCAGCAGGCTGGCAAACTAAGCGCCGCATTATGCAAAGAGGCGACTCGGCTACCAAACTATGACCATTGTCGAACAAGACGCGGGCGATCCACACTCGCACCCGGCTGCGGTTTACAGCCAACGTTTTAGCCAAAGCGAATGGGCACGCCTCAGCGACTCCGCTGCGCTACCGATCAACGAGGAAGAACTAAGTCGGCTAGCGGGCTTAGTGGAGCGGATCACCTTGGAAGCCGCTCGTGACATTTACCTACCTTTGTCGCGTCTGTTGAACCTGCGAGTAGCGGCCTTGTGTCGTTTGCAACGTGATACCGCCGAGTTCTTAGGTCGGCCACCTCCGCGTCGTCCGTTTCTTATAGGCATCGGCGGCAGCGTTTCGGCCGGCAAGAGCACAACCGCTCGCATCCTGCAAAAAGTGCTGGCCGCCTGGCCCGAACACCCACGCGTTGATCTGGTAACGACCGACGGCTTCTTACACTCCAACGCTGAGCTAGACAGACGCGGGATCATGGGTCGTAAGGGATTCCCGGAGTCTTATCGCAAGGGCGCTCTGGTGGAGTTTTTGGACGCCATCTGCAGCGGCATCAAGCAGGTGGATGCGCCGCTGTATTCGCACGTTTATTACGACATCATCGACGATGTGCAACCTGTTCGCCAGCCCGACATATTGATTGTTGAGGGGTTGAATGTGCTTCAAACAGGCCCACCTGCGAACACTCCGTTCGTGTCTGATTATTTTGACTTCACCATCTACGTTGATGCCGGCGCAAGAGACCTGGAGAATTGGTTTGTGGAGCGCTTTCAGCAGTTGCGTCAAACGGCGTTCTTAGACCCTGACTCTTACTTTTCGCAGTTCGCACATTTGCCTTCCGAGGCTGCGATGGCGGTTGCCCGCACCATCTGGCGATCAATCAATCTCATCAACCTGCGTGAAAATATTCTCCCTACGAAGGTGCGGGCCGACCTGGTGTTGGCTAAGGGCCCCGATCACGAAATCAACTACGTGGAATTGCGCTACCAATAGCGGTGAGGTCCTGCACATTTTGTGCCATAGCTGCAGGTGAAGCTGCGTCGCTACTGGTATACGAAGACGAGCACTGCGTGGCGTTTATGGATCGACTGCCGATGACGCCCGGCCACTGTCTGGTGATCCCTCGCCGCCATGTAAACGACATCTGGGAGCTAACCGATGAAGACGCGGCCCATGTGCTGCAAGCGTGCCGTCGGGTTGCTCACCTCGTGCGTGACCGGCTAGAGCCGCTCGGCGTCAATCTGGTTAACAACAACGGTGCGGCAGCCGACCAGACCCAGTTTCACTATCACATGCATGTCATTCCTCGCTACGGACGTGATCGCTTGCTGCATCCATGGGAACGTATGTTTGCCGCGCCTGGTGAGATAGAGGCTTCTCACAGCCGTTTGACTGGCGCCAACTAATGTCGCGCTTTACCAACCAGCAAAGTGCCGGCTCAAGAATGCAAGCCAGCAAAGTGCTGGCTAATGAGTGCCAACCAAGAAGGTGTCAGCTATGAACAAGACGGATCGCTACGCAGACTTTTCGGCGCTGACTATTACCGGCCCCGACAAAGACGGGGTCTTAGATATTTGTATTGACACGCCGGGCAAGCTGAACTCGGTCGACTCTCCTAAACATCAGGCTTTGGCTGATGTTTGGCGCGCCGTTGACGCTGACCCCGACACTCGAACGGTGGTGATCCACGGCGCCAACGGCACATTTTCTGCCGGTGGCGACATGGGAATGCTCGAGCGAATAATGGACGATTTTGAGTTTCGCTCTAGCACTTTTCGCGAGGCGCGCGACATCGTTTACAACATGATCAACTGCTCCAAGATCATCGTCTCAGCCATCGAAGGGGTGGCCGTGGGAGCAGGCTTGGCTGCAGCCTTTATGTCTGATATCTCAATTGCAGGTCGCAACGCTCGCATAATCGACGGCCACACGAAACTGGGCGTGGCCGCTGGAGATCATGCGGCAATCATTTGGCCGTTGCTGTGCGGCATGGCTAAATCGAAGTACTACCTGCTGACCTGCGAAGCGATCACTGGCGAGCAGGCTGACGCAATGGGTCTGGTGAGCAAGGCAGTTGACGACGACAAGGTGCTAGAAGAGGCCTACGCGGTGGCTCGCCAGCTTGCACAGGGCAGCCAAAGCGCTCTTCGCTGGACGAAATACAGTCTGAACAACTGGCTGCGATCAGCGGGTCCGGCATTCGACACCTCGGCCGCGCTGGAAATGCTGGGCTTCACTGGGCCTGACGTGCGTGAGGGTCACTCAGCTATTACCGAAAAAAGGCCTCCGAACTTCGCATGAGCAAACCCAACATCTCCGACGACTCCCAAGAGCACCTCACCGCGCACGAGCGCGCAGCACCGATGGCCGTGAGCGCCACCGGTCCTTTGGCTGGCGTACGAATAATCGACTGCACCCACGCTTTAGCTGGCCCATGGTCGACGATGATGCTGGCCGACTTAGGAGCGGACGTAATAAAGGTCGAATCGCCGAAGGGTGATATGGCGCGTGGTGCGGGTCCGTACACCTTGGAAGACACCGAGCGTGCCTATGGCGGTGGTTTTTCTAACTACAACCGCAACAAGCGTGGCATCGTGCTGGATCTCACTACCAGCGATGGAGTTGAGAAGTTTCTTGGGTTAATCGATACGGCTGATGCGTTGATCGAAAACATGCGCGCCGGCGTGTTGGATGGTCTGGGGCTGGGCTGGGAAGTGCTACACGAGCGAAACCCGCGTCTTGTCTATGGCGCCATTCGCGGCTTCGGCGATCCCCGGTCGGGTGAAAGCCCTTATGTGGATTGGCCCGCCTATGACGTGGTGGCTCAGGCAATGAGCGGGTTGGTTGCCACTAACGGCAGCGGGCCGGATGACAAACACATCGTGGGACCGTTTATTGGCGACATGTATCCGGGCACGCTCGGAGCGATGGGTGTGCTGGCGGCCCTATTCCATGCTCAGCGAACCGGCGAGGGTCAGTTTGTGGACGTGGCAATGGTGGATGCGGTGATGGCGTTTTCTGAGGTCGGGGTAACGCGCTACTCCACCGCAGGCAGGCGTGAGACACCACCCAGCGGCAACCGCAATCGGTTTGTGGTGCCGTTTGACGTGTTCAAGACCACGGATGGTTTAGTCGCAATTGCTGCACCTTCGGACAATCACTGGCGCGAGCTAGCGGTGATTATCGACAAGCCGGAATGGGCTACCGCTGATGAGACGGCTACCGCTATTGCGCGCTACAAGAACCGTGAGCCGATTGACGAGGCTTTGACCCAGTGGGCAGGGAGCCGAACCAAGGCAGATGTGATGGAAGCCCTCGGCGGCAAGGTGCCATGTGGTCCGGTGAATGAGCCTGGTGACCTGTTTGACGACCCGCATGTGGCGGCACGTGAGATGTTGGTGGCGGTAGAGCAACCTGTTGGTAGGCCAATAGTTCAGATTGCGCCGCCGATACGCATGAGTGCAACGCCACCGGGGATCTATCGGCGTGCGCCACGGCTGGGAGAACACACCGATGAGGTGTTGTTAGAAGCAGATGAGCTTCGCGCAAAGGGTGACGCCAGCAAGTAGCGCCAAAACACCGAAAAATAACAGCGAGTTCCAACAAGGAGCGTGCTAAGAAAGCCAGTGAGATTGGCCCAGCGGCCGGTCTGTTGACGCTTCGGTCTGTCATTTTTTTGTCATTTCCCCACCTACTACTTAAAAATTGAGGGTTAAGATGACAGCAATGGATTGGGCCTTGTATACGCCGTTCGTGGTCCTGCTGCTGGCCGTGGCCAGCCTCTTGTACAAGATCATGACGGACATGTCCAAGATCATGACGGACATGTCCGGATTAGAGACTCGGATGGGCAGACTAGAAACTCGGATGGGCAGACTAGAAACTCGGATGGGCAGACTAGAAACTGAAGTGTCGGAACTCAGAGCCGATATGACGAACGGGTTCTCATCTCTTCGCTTGGAATTTACCGAAAAAATCCATGCCCTCGGTAAAGAACTTCGCTTGGAAATGGCTGAGACGCGTACGGAATTAATTGTGCGCATTGATCGCGTAGAGAGTCGCCTAGGTCGCGTAGAGAGTCGCCTAGATCGAGTTGATGGCCGTTTAGATCAGGTTGACGGGCGTTTGCGAGTAGTTGAGATTGAGCTAACAACCACGCAAGTTGCGCCCGTCGGATAATTCGCAGACGAACCCTCGCCCAGCGGCTGTGCTCTGCTGAGCTAGGTGGATCCGTCTAGAGCGTGCTCGCCGAGATAACTCGCCTCAAGTAGCTCGCTACGTGCTACAAGCTCAGCAGCGGTTCCGTGTATCGCTAGCTCGCCATGCGTTAGCACATAGGCGCGATCGCAAATCTCAAGAGCCGCATACACATGCTGCTCCACCAACAGCACCGCTGCGCCCGTGTCCAAAGCGATGCGTCGCAAAACTGGCATCAGCCGTTCCACGATGATCGGCGCTAGGCCCATGCTCATCTCATCAACCATCAACAGCTTTGGATCGGCGATCAGCTTGCAGCCCAGCGCCAGCATCTGTTGCTCTCCTCCTGACAGCAAACCGGCTTTGCGACCCATGAAATCAGCGATAGCTGGAAAATACGACAGCACTTGTTCTTCGGTGACGGTGCTGGCCTTGTGCTTGTTAAGGCGGAAGTTTTCAGCCACGGTCAGCTGAAAGAAAATGCCTCGGTCTTCGGGTAGCAAGGCAAGACCGCGGCGAGCGATTGCATGTGGGCTGTGAGATTTCACCGGCTCACCGAGCACGTCTATCTCTCCGTCGATTAGCGGCAACATGCCAGCAATGGTCAGCAAGGTGGTCGTTTTGCCAGCTCCGTTTGGACCTAGCAGAGCGACTACTTCGCCCTCGCCTAGGTGCAGAGACAAATTGCGAACCACAGGCACTCCGTTGTAGCCAGCGACAAGGTCGCGCAACTCAAGCGCTCGGGTAGCCGGACTGTTCACCGGATCGCTCACGTGCTGTTCACTGTGCCGAAGCCCCTAGGTAGGCGTTGATGACCTCTTCGTTTGTGCGAATCTCGCCTGCGTTACCTTGCGCTATCAGCTTGCCAAAGTCCAACACATAGATGTAGTCGCATACGTCCAGCACTAGGCCCATGTCGTGATCCACCAGCAGGATCGAAATGTCGTGCTCAACAATGTCAAACAGCTCGTTGCCTAGAGCCTGGCTTTCGGAAGTATCCAGACCGGCGGCTGGCTCGTCCAGCAGCACGACATCCGGATTGGCTGCCAGCGCCCGTGCCACACCTAGCAGTTTCTGCTGGCCTAGCGGAAGGCTGGAAGGCTGATCATCTGCGAATTGCGACAAACCGACCAACTCCAGTGCCCACTCAACCTGGGCTAGGTCGGTGGCGCGGCTGGGTAAAACGAAGTCCATCGCAACCGACGAAAACGAAGCTCGCTCGCTAGCGACTGCCAAGTTTTCTTTGACGGTGAGATCGGTAAACAGCTCTAGCGACTGCCAGGTTCTGGCAAGGCCTCGGCGAATGCGCTCGTGCGGCTGCAACTCCGACAACTCTTCGCCGTTGAACTCAATTCGTCCACGTGAGGAAGTAAAGCCCGTGAGCGCATCAATCGTGGTGGTCTTACCGGCGCCATTTGGCCCAATTAGGCCAACAATCTGACCCTTGCGAACTTCCATCGTCAGGTCGTCCACCGCTCGCAGACCGCCATAGTTCACAACCAGATTTGAGGCTCTGAGCACCGCTTCGGTGTTGCTAAAGCTGGGGCGCTGACTGCGGCTGGAAATGCCTGCGGTGCTTGCGCTCGGCTTGTTGGCTGTGCCTGGCTCAGCAGCTGTGCCTGACGGCTGCTGGGCGGCGGGCGCGCTGGCTGGGTCTGCTGTGCCAGTTCTTCTTCGCCAATAGGCCTTCATCAGTTGCCAGTTGCGGCGGTTGGCTCCTGCGATGCCGATCGGGTTAAAGATCGCCGTGATTATCAGTCCTAGTCCGGCGAAAATCTGATACGAACTGCCTAGTTCAATGCTGCGGTCAATTATCACGAACCCAAGCCCGAGCGGAGCGAACATGCCGGCAAACATTGCGCCGGACACGCTGGTGATGCCGCCCAGGTAGGCGAACGCCAGAAAGCTCAGCCCGATCAGAGTTGCAAAGCTGTCCGCTGAGAGTTGCCCACGGCTGTAGCCGATGAAACAACCGCCGAGCCCTGCCAAAAATGAAGCAATGCCGAATGCCAGCAGCTTGGTGTTAGCCACCGAAATGCCTACTGCTGCTCCGGCGCGCTCATTTGACCGCACAGCCATAAAGCGCCGACCCGTAGCACTCTTTGCCAAGTTGGCAACCAGCACCGCGCACACAACCAAGACCGCCAGCACCAGCAAGCCGAATGACAACCGGGCGATCGTGCGTCCTTCTCGCACGCCAAGGTTGAGTCCAAAGATCTCAGGGTCTGGGATTTGGTTGCCAGCTACGGAGGTAAAGCTGGTGTTGCGGAAGATGAATTTTTCTAGCGCCACCGCTCCGGCCAGTGTCACCACAGCCAGCTGCGCTCCGCGAATCCGTAGCGCCGGTATGCCAACCAGCACTCCAAAAACTGTTGCTATCAGGGCTGCCAATAGCGTCGAAATCGGGAACGGAATGCCCGCACTATCGGCAAGTTTGCTTAGCGCAAACCCTGCCGTGCCTGCGATGCCGGCTTGCGCCAGTGAGATCTGCCCAACTAGCCCGGTGAGAACCACCAGCGACAACATGATGATCGCCACGATCATGCTGGTGATCAACCCAAACCTGTAGCTGCCGTCGAGCAGATACAGCAGCACAGCGCCGATTACAACCCACGGCAAGAGCACTCTCAGGCTCACCTTTGGTCGGATGATCTCAGGCAAGGGGTCAGACTCAAGCGCACCACGGCTGGGCAGCGCATCGCCAACAAAAAACAGCGCTATAACGATTACCACGAATGGCACCGCATCTGACAGCCCAGTTACTCCCCAATCAGGCCACCACGACTTGGTGGTTTGGAAGGTAACGATGGATTGGAATGCGCCCAAAGCCAGAGCAGCCGTCACGGTTATACCGATCGACCGTAGTCGGCCTATTAACGCAGCGGCTAGCGCAGGCACGATTGCTAGCGGGTAGGTAAGCGGATTCAGAATCACCGTGGGCGCTGCCAAGATCAGCAGTGCCCCCACGACTGTGCTTGATAAGACCCAGGTAGAGCCAGCAAGCATCTGTGGCGAGTAGCGGGCTAGCGCTACTGCGCGTTCATTTTCGGCCGCAGCGCGCGTGGCCAGCCCGAGACGTGTGTAGCGAAAATAAGCCCACATCGCTGCTGCGACGATCGCAACTATCAACGTCAGCCAGAGTCGATCGCGCGCGAAGCTGATGTCGCCGAAGCTGACGACTTTGTTTGGCAAAATGCCCGGCACAGCTCTTGGGGTAGAGCCAAATTGCAGTGTCACCAGCGCTTGAATCAGCAGCAGCACCCCCACCGAGGCGACCACTTTGGCAAGAATCGGCGCCTTGCGAAGCGGGCGGAACACCAGCACGTGCACCGCCAACCCGATGAGGCTGCACGACAGCACAGCCAGCACGAACGAAACGACGAACGGCAGATCATCGGCAAGTTTTATGCGATGCGGGATGACCGCCACCGGAAGCACGAGGTGCCCGGTGCGCTCTAGTTGGTCGTAGACGTAGGCGCCCCACATCGCCATCGCGCCTGTGGCGAAATTAATTACGCCCGTGCCGCGATAGGTGATCACGACGCCCATCGAGATGGCCGCATAGATGCAGCCAAACCCCAAGCCAATGATGGCAAAGAGGAGGTATTGATCCAAAGCTGGCCTAGCTAGCTCTGTTTGTTAGTGGCCCAGATGCGGCAGAGCTTGGCTAAAACCCTGCCTAGAACCCTGACAGTGGGAAGGCGTCAAAGAAGCCGTCACCTATCAACACTCTTCCAACACTTCCGTCGGATCGTGTTCCAATCTGCCAGACAACAATGCCGGCGGAACAGTGCGAGTACTCCGATGGCCATGGAGCTCCACCGCAGCTCAGATCCGGTCCAAGCCAGCCCGGAGTCGGGCCAGCGTTGGTGAAGGCATCTGTAACCGCTTCGGCAGTGATTTCACCGTCGATCGATTCCAGGATTGGCCTCATCTCAAACCATGCCGAATACGGAGCTACGGCGAAACTGTTGAGTTGGTCGGCGTAACCAGCCGCGGTCATCTGTTCGGAATACACGTCAAGCCGTTCTTGGATGTCCGCAGGTGCGTATTCGCGGGTATCAGGGAAATAGAGGTCACCTTGGGTGTAGACGCCAGCCGCTGTCTCACCAAATACTTCTATGAAAAAGCTGCACGAACCAGCAAATACCGGGTTTTCATATCCAACTGCGATCGTTGCGCCAACCATGCCTATGCATCCGGGCTCGGTGAGCTGTCCCCAGATAGCACCAACACCTGCGGACTGCGCTACTGCTATCGCTGCAGCCCAGTCGGGTGCGGCCGGGTCAACAATGATTCGCTCCATGCGAATGTTGTTGTGTGCAAGCACGGGCGCAACGGTGTTGTCTATGAAGTCAATGCCGGCTGGGCCGTCTTCCAAGATCACAGCAACGTGATCAATACCCAGTTCATTAAATGTCTTCGCTGGACCCACTGCGTAGGCGGCTGATGCTGCGTGCAAGATAAACGATTGGTCGTTGTTCTTTTCCGTTGGTCCCCACGAATTAGAGGAGATGTAAGGAATACCTGCGTCGTTCCACAAGCGGATGGCAGCCTCAGAGGCAACCTCGATTCCCATATATGCCAGCACCACGTCAGCCTCGATTAGCTCATTAGCGCAGTTGATAGCACCCTCTGGGGTGGCGTCGGACAAGCACAAGACAACTTCAATCTGTGCGCCGTTAATGCCTCCATCGGCATTGATAGCCTCAATCGCTACCTCGCCGCCTGTACGGAAAGCCGGCAACGTGAAGGCTCCGCCTTCGTTGTTTACATAGCCGATTTTGATGGTCTCGCCGGTGCGGTCGTCATCGCCACTGCCGCATGCCGACGCAATGAGCACCAGAGCCAACAAAGCGGCCAACAGCCGCAAAAGACGCTTGTTCATTAGGTCCCCTTAAGTGATTTTCTAGAACCCGCTGAACTTAGCAGCCAGTGGCTGGGCGGTGCTGGTGAAACTGCAGCTGAAACTTGGTCGGCGAGGCTGACTTAATATGAACTCCGCGCGACTGCATTGCGCGCGACCAGTGACCGAGGGGGGACTTCTAATGGATATTCACGGGACTTGTAACGACAGCTTTAGCAAAGTGCGAGACGCGTTTGCGTTGAACTTTGATGAGGGTCTTGAGCTCGGGGCGTGCGTGGCGATAACCGTTGAAGGCGAGCCGGTGGTTGATCTGTGGGCGGGCGACGCTGACCCGCAAGGTAACCCTTGGGAAAAGGACACGATCGTCAACGTCTACTCAACCACTAAGACAATGGCGGCAACGTGCATGCTGATGCTGGCCGACCGAGGCGAGCTTGACTTTGACGCTCCCGTGGCTCAGTACTGGCCGGAGTTTGCGCAAAACGGCAAGGAAGACGTGCTGGTAAAGCATGTGATGTCGCACACTGCAGGCGTACCAGGCTTTGATCCACCGGTTACCGCCGAGGAGCTATATGACCTTGACGGCATTGCTAAGAACCTGGCCGCGCAGCCGCTGTGGTGGGGGCCTCCGGGCAGCGCTTCTGGCTATCACGCCATTACGCAAGGAAACCTGGAGGGCGAGATCTTGTATCGCATTACAGGCACGCGTATGGGCGAATGGTTTCGTACCGAGGTGGCAGAACCTCTGGGCGCTGACTTTCACATGGGACTACCGGCCAGCGAAGACCATCGGGTGGGCGAGCTAACCCCGCCGGAAGTAATAGCTACCACCGACCTGGAAATCAACAACGTGGTGGTTGCGATGGACTCAATCGCTGCGCGAACGCTGATGAGCTGCGGGCTTAATGCGACCGAGCCGCAGACACGTGAATGGCGCGCAGCTGAGATTCCTGCTGCTGGCGGCACTGGTAACGCAAGGTCTATTGGTCGGATTCACTCGGCGCTGGCCAACGGCGGGACCGTTGACGGCGTAACGCTGATGTCCGACGCCGGAGTGCGCAAAGCCCTTGAGGAACAGATCGACAACTTTGATCAGGTCTTGCAAGGCAATCTGCGGCACGGCATCGGATTCGGCCTTGATTTTGAAGGCTGGATTAGCAGCCCAAACCCGAACACCATGTTTTGGGGTGGCTGGGGTGGCTCGCTAGCGATGATCGACCTGGATGCGAAGACGACTATTACCTATGTGATGAACCGAATGGATCACAGGCTGACCGGCGACCCGCGCGGTCTGCGTATAGCGAACGCCACCTACGACTCGCTGGGTTAGGGGCTAGATAACGCCCTCCCAGAGCGCAATCTCTTCGTCGCGCGGACGGGTCGAAACCTCGCACGTTTCGTTTAACAGCATCGTGGGGCGAGTGTCTGCGTTGTAGTTCGGCCACTCAATCAGGTTCGCGTTGTTTGGGTTGCCGCCCTTGATGAACGCCACCCAAGCGCCGTGAGCAGCAGCGGCTAATGAACGCGGCGGGTTCTCACCGGTAAAGCCACGTGCTTGCTCATTATCAAGCTGGTCAAACGCAAAAGGCACCTCTAGGAAGTGGTGTGCTCCCCAGGCTCCGTCGGCCACCGGCGTGGGCCAATCAAAACGGTACATCCAGGTGTTGGGATTGTGCGCAACCTGCGCATCGGCCATGCGAATAGCGGGCACCGTAAACATTTGATCGGTCGTAATCGCAGCGGCTATCTCATGAGGCTCAGCGTTAGGCCGATTTGCTCGATAGGTGCTAAGCACGGCTGATCCGTCCTTGCCGGCCATCGAAAAGGTGGCATCGACAGTCATTTCAACCATCGCATCGTCAAACATATCTTTCAGCTCAACCAAGAAAATGAGCGCCTCTTCCAGCGTGGAACCGATCATCAGATCAATATCGGCCGCCTCACCAGCAGCGATGGCGTCGATGGGTCGTCGCGGCAGCGCTTCGGTTCCAATGGTCGGCTGAAACGCCATCGCAGAGGATGCGGCCTCGCCGAAACGATTGGGATCTCGGGTTTGAGATAGCTCGTCGTTGATCTTGATCTGAGCTTCAAGCATTACTTCGCTTGGCACTTCGAGCAGACCGTCAAGGTCTCCTGCGGTCACACCCAACATGTCCAGCACTTGGCCACCGATCATTGAGGCGGTTGGAGCGCTGATGCCGTTGTGGGCGGCGCCGCTTTGGGGGATAGCGCGCTTGAAAAGACCTTTGGCCGCTGGCATGGCCATCAAGGTGCTGACGCTCATGCCTCCAGCGGATTCTCCAGCGATGGTTACCTGGCCGGGGTCGCCGCCAAACGCACTGATGTTTTCTTGCACCCAGTGCAGCGCGGCGATTTGATCTAGCAGACCGATGTTGCCGGACTCGGCTAGCTCAGGGAAGTGTTCACCCAGATGCCAAAAGCCTTGAACGCCTAGGCGATAGTTGATCGTGACGCACACGACGCCGTCCCGGGCAAAAGCAGAACCGTTGTAAACGTCGTCTACTCCGCTGCCGGCATAAAACGCTCCGCCATGAATCCACACCAGCACTGGACTGCCGCTGCTGGTGGGGTCGGGTGTCCAAACGTTGAGGTTGAGGCAGTCATCTCCAGCCGGACTTTGCGGAGTGCCTAGCTCGCCAAATACGCCTGGCATGGGTTGCTGAATAGCGGTCAGCCCGTAGTTGGTGGCGTCGCGCACTCCGTCCCATTTGGCGGCTGGTGCAGGCGGTCGAAAACGCAGATCTCCGACCGGGGGTGCGGCATATGGAATGCCCTTGAAGGCGTGGACACCTTCGTGGCTGCCGGGTCCGCCGATGGTGCCTTGCACCATGCCGGAACTGACGGTTACCTGGGTTGTGTTTGCTTGGTCAGACATGTTCCCCCCATGCTTCTCCTAGACAAGGGCTTCTCCTAGGCAAACCCCTAGGCGGCTCCTTTGCGCACCTTTTCTACACCATCGTTAGGCACACGCGCTAGGGCCCGGCTTGATTCGGCCTGCACCTTAGTTATATGTGCACCAGCAAGGTTGCGGCTCTTAGCGGTGCTGGCCTGCCAGCGATAGCGCTAACCAGTCCAGCGATAGCGTTAACCAGCAATGCCAAAGCGTAAAAGACGCCGCCCGGCTGGCCGAACCCGTCAGCAGAACCTCAATCCGGTTCGTCCGGGCCAGGTATCTCCAAGACGCAGCGTGCCGGACGACATAGCTACCCCGGAATATGCCGAAACAGGGCAACCGCTAACCATGTCCGAGCCGTCGCTGCAAAAAAGCCCAGCTGTCATAGAAGCCATGCGTGTAGCCGGTCGTGCGGCTCGGCGAGTGCTAGCCGGAGTGGCAGCTGAGATAGCCCCTGGTGTTACCAGCGACCATCTTGACGAGGTATGTCACCAACTCTGCCTGGCCGAAGGTGGCTATCCCAGCCCGCTCAACTACAAGGGCTACCCGAAGTCGCTGTGCACCTCGGTCAACGAAATCATCTGTCACGGCATCCCTGACAACCGCCCACTAGCCGACGGCGACATCGTCAACTGCGATGTAACAATCTTTCTTGGCGGCGTTCACGGCGACCATTCCGAGACATTCCTGGTGGGCGATGTAGATGCGGAGTCGCAGCGTCTGGTACGGGTAACTCGCGAGGCGATGTATCACGGTATTTCCCAAGTGCGGCCCGGAGTGGCTGTGTGTGAGATCGGTAGGGCTATTGAAGCGCACGCCGAAGCAGCCGGTTTCGGCGTGGTACGTGAGTTCATCGGCCACGGCATCGGTGCGGTGTTTCACCAACCGCCCAACGTGCCGCACTATTACGACCCGTCGGCAACCTTCGTACTAGAGGAATCGATGACGTTCACGGTGGAGCCGATGATCACCATTGGGCGGCCGAACGCTTTGCTATGGCCAGATCAATGGACCGCTGCAACCGTGGACGGCAGCCGCACCGCTCAGTTTGAGCACACCGTGCTGGTGACGTCTGCTGGTGCCGAGCTGTTGACGGTGAGCAACGAAGACCCTCAGCCGTTTCTGGTGTCGGGCACTAAGACTGAACTAACAAGGCGCAACAGTCAGGCTGATGGCCGGCTAGCACCGCAAGCCTGGCCTGCGCAGCTGCCAGCGGGCACCAAGGCAGATCAACCGGCGGACGCTAAGTCCAGCCAGCCAACGGCGGCCACTACTCGACAGTGACCAGCCCACGGAATCGGTTGCAACTTGGTGCTAGCGCTACCAGTGCCCGCACGGGACAACACCCAAGGCCTCAACCTAGCTACCAGCCGGAGCCCCGTATAAAACTGGGACTGGCAGCGGCTGGAACGGTTGCTGCGATATTGCTAGCAATCATCGTTGGGGCAAGCGGTTGCGGCACCTCAGCAGATTCAGACATCTTGCCCACCACTCGCCCGGTGCTCACCACTATGCGACCCGAGCTGACCACTACAACAACCGCTCCAATCGTTCAACGACGCGTGTATGTGGTCCAGCCAGGCGACACGTTGCTCAAGATCGCTACCGGCTTTGACGTAAGCGTGCAAGATTTGATGTCTGAAAACGGCAAAGAAAGCACTGTTTTGCGCATCGGTGAGCAACTGATCATCCCGCCCACAGCCGGGCGCGCCGCCGAGTGAGCAGGGTGGTGAACAAGGTGAGTGAGCAAGGTGGGTGAACGGTAAGCGTGCACTGGCGCGGCAACGTATTGGCCAATAGAGCTTTGCCAACAAGCGCTTTGGTGGTACTGCTGTTTGGCCTTGGAACAGGCGCGGTTGTGACTGGCTGCGAGTCGGTGACGTATGGATCAGACGACTCCCCCGTTTTCGGCACCGCAAACGATGCTTCGAATACTGGCTCATCAGACTCATCAGGCTCGTCAGGCTCATCTAACTCGCCTAACTCCTCAAACCCGCTGACACCGGCTTCCGGCACCACCACAACCACCGAGGCCGAATCGTCTCGCCAGATCTACGAGGTGCAGCGAGGTGAGACTTTGATCTCTATCGCAGCCAAATTTGGTGTTGGACTAAACGAACTTGTGAGCACCAACAACATCGCCGACCCACGACTGATTTATGTGGGTCAGAAGCTGATCATCCCGCCACCGTCTGACGAAGCCGACCGGCCGGCGCTAACTATTGCGCCTCCCACGAACCCGTCGCTGCCACCTGTGTTTCCAACCTTGCCACCAACATCAACCACCCTTTGGGAATAGCTTTGGAAACCGCCAAGCCTCGCGCCCCCGCATCTCATCCAGCGTCCAACATCAACCACCCTTGGGGAATAGCTTTGGAAACCGCTGTGCCTGAGACAGACGAAATTACGAGCGGCAAGGCCGCAGGCGAAGAACCCGCAAACGAAGAACCGCCCATGTCTGAGGCGGACACTTCCAGCTTTGACAGAACGGTTGATAGTTGGTGGGAGCAATGGCGCGGCAATGAAATAACCGATCGCGTGATGTACGGCGCATCTAATGCGGCCGAGTTCAGCCTGGTGTGGCATCTCTTGGGCGGTATTCGAGCGCTCAGCCCGCGGCGCAAGGTGTCAGACGCATTCCGCTTCAGCGCATTGATGGCGCTTGAGTCTCTGATTGTCAATCAAGGCATCAAACGGTTGTTTGAGCGCACTCGCCCAGGGTCCGCAGCGCAGAACACAACGGTGCATCAACTGCGTCAGCCGATCACATCGAGTTTTCCGTCTGGTCATGCTTCGGCTGCTTTTTGCGCAGCGGCGGTGTTGTCGCACCGAAGCCGGTTTGCGCCGGTTTATCGCGCGGCAGCCATGCTCGTCAGCGCCTCACGCATTCATGTGCGACTGCATCACGCGTCGGACGTGCTGGCAGGCGCGGTTATCGGTGAAGCGATAGGCCGTGCGGCAAACCTGTTGCTGCGGCGGCGCTAGCCAGCTAGTTAGTTAGCGAGCAGTTAGGCCAGAGCGGTTGGCGCTGAACTGTTGGCCTTGTCGACCATCACGTCCTTGCCTTCGGCGCTGTCGGTTTGACGCAGCTTCGAGCGCACATCCAACAGCACGTCGGTCACTTCGCCGGACGAAACCAGTTCGCGATTCAAGAGCGCTCCGAGCGCTCCGTCAATCAGCTGGAGCGCCTCTTCGATCACCTGCATGTCTGCGTACATCTCGGCGGTATCAGTTGTCGGTGTCTCAGTCATAGTGCGCTCCTCTCGCTTTGTCTCTCTACTTGCCTCTCGGCACTACGCGGTTTTCCGTTCCGCAGAGCAATCTCAAAAACACTCGGGCAAACCGGAAGCTAGCTGGCCTGTTGCGTCTGTCATTATGCGCCACATTAAGGAAATCTGCTTGATCTCACTCTAGTCCCGCTCTATGGATGCCCATGTCACTTCTGTCGTAATGCCTGTTCTGTCGTAATGTCTGTCGCTGTGTCGCAAAGCACTGAAAACAGCAAGAATCTCGCTTCAACCCCGTTAGGCGTTACCTGGGGAAGCTTGGGTTCGCTAGGAATTGAAGCGCTCGGACCGATAGCGCAGTTTGCTCAACAACACGGTTATCAGTCGTTTTGGACCGTGGAAGCCACCTACACCGATGCGGTGTCACTGCTGGGAGCAACCGCTGTGTCGGCTCCACAGCTAGATCTCGCCACCGGAATCATCCCTATTCAGCTTCGCACTCCCACGCTTGTTGCGATGACCGCAGCCACCTTGCAATCGCTGCGCCCGCAAGGTCAGGTTTGGTTAGGCCTCGGTGTGTCTGCGCCAGTGATTTTGCGCCAACACGGCATTGAGATTCCGACACGACCGATCGCCATGATGCGTGAGTATGTAGCCCTGCTGCGTGAGTGCTTATCAGGTGAGGCGGTGACCTTTGAAGGCGATTTTTGGCAGGTGCGAAAGTTTCGTCTGGGCATGCGGGTGGGAGAAAATAAACCCAAGATCGTGCTGGCGGCTCTTAACCCGCAGATGCTGAAGCTGGCTGGTGAGGTGGCCGACGGAGTGCTATTGAACTACTTGCCCGCCAGCCAGTTGCCTGAAGCGGTGGCACAGGTGCGCAGCGGCGGGGACGCAACGATCATGGCCATGGTGCACGCCACGGTGGGCGAGCTGGAGAGCGTTGCCGGGCTGGCTAGGCGCGACATATTCAACTACGTAATGGCCGACAGCTACGCCAACATGTTGCGATCGGCTGGCTTCGGCGGCGAAGTGGATGCGGCGAGAGCGGCCTTTGCTGAACGCGATCGTGAAGGTGCGCTAGAAGCCATTAGCAACGAGATGATCCAAGAGATCGATTTCGTGGGTAGTGAGCCAGAGGTGGCTGCGTTTGTGCGCGGCTATGTAGAGGCCGGAGTGCAATATCCGGTGCTGATGCCGATGCCGTGGACCGCCGCTGGTAAAGATGGTGATCGGCGAGCGGTGGCGGAGAGCACGATTGCTGCCGCCAGCAAGTTTGCTGACTAGCTAGCCAGCGGTTGCAACGCCGACAGGACAGCTCAGCCCTGTTCCGCCCAATCCGCAATATCCGTTAGGCACCTTGTGCAGGTATTGCTGGTGGTGATCCTCGGCGTAATAAAACGGTCCGGCATCACAGATCTCAGTGGTGATCTCACCCAAACCAGCGGCGCTCAGCACCTCAGAAAAGCGCTGTTTGGAGGCCTCAGCCTGCTCGCGCTGCTTAGCGTTTTGCGCATAAATGCCTGAGCGATACTGCGTGCCCATGTCGTTGCCCTGTCGCATGCCTTGCGTGGGGTCGTGGCCCTCCCAAAACACCTTCAGCATCTGCTCATAGCTGGTGACCTGCGGATCAAACACCGCTAGCACCAGCTCGTTGTGGCCGGTACGACCCGAGCACACCTCTTCATAGGAAGGGTTAGGGGTGAAACCGCCGCCGTAGCCGACCGCGGTGGTGTAAACACCCGGCTCACTCCAGTACAAACGTTCTGCTCCCCAGAAGCATCCCATCCCCACAACGATGGTTTCAAGTCCGTCGGCGAACGGTCCCATCAGTGGCGTGTTCAGCACAGTGTGCAGTTCGGGCACGGGCACCTGCTCGGCGCGACCGGGCAGAGCTTCCTCTTGGGGCGGCATCTCGACTTTGCGGTTAAAAAATCCCATTGTGGCCTCCTTGCAATCCCAAGCGTATTACGTAGGTTCGCCTGCGTAAGTTCGCCTGGCCGGTTTGGTTGCATAAATTGGTCGCGCAGGTTTGGCGTAGGGTTCGCGTCGTGAAGATTGCTGTTGATTTCCCTTCGGTTGCGTTTCGTGAAGGTCCGGAAAAGGTGCTTGACATGGCACGCGCCATCGAAAGCATTGGCTACGACGAGATAGCCGCCTTTGACCACGTGGTGATGGGATTTCCCGGTGAGGGACGCACTACCTTGTACCCGGCTGAGATGCCGATACTGGAAGCTTTAATGCTGCTGGCAAACATGGCGGCAGTAACGAAAACAATCGGACTGTCCACCGAGGTGCTGGTGCTTCCCCAACGTCAGCCGGTGCTGGTAGCAAAGCAGATCAGCACGCTTGACACGCTTTCGGGCGGGCGAGTTCGTCTAGGTATCGGGGTGGGTTGGCAAGACTCCGAATACGACGCTCTGGAAGAACCCTTTTCAACTCGCGGCAAACGGATGGACGAAGCCATCGACCTGCTGCGGGCTTATTGGGCTGGCGGCAATATCGGCTATAGCGGTTCGCATTACGACTCTCACGACATGGGAATGGAGCCGGTGTCACCGCAGGGGGCCAACATTCCGATCTGGGTAGGCGGCGGCAGTCCGGCCGCTCTGCGTCGCACTGCAACCAAATCTGACGGCTGGATGGCGTCTGGCATTAACGACGAACAAGCGGTGAGCGGTATGAGCGAAATCAGGCGCTTGGCCGAAGAGGCCGGGCGTGACCCAGCGCAAATTGGCATGCAAATGATGCTGACTCCGCCACCTCGCAGCGACGACCCCACCGCCAAGACCTTTTATGCCGACCTTGATACGGTAAGCGAACGAGTTGCGGTAGTAGCCGGCATGGGTTTTGACTGGGCATCGGTAAACGCAACGGCCATTTTTCAGTCCGGAGCGAGATCGGTAGATGCAATGATCGAACAGCTAAATCTGATTTTCGATCGCATCAAGACTGAGATTAAGTAACGGGATTTAGTAGCGGGATCAAGTAACCAAAACCAAGCGGCAAGCGGCACAAAGCAATAAAGGAGCCAGCAAAATGAGCAACAGAGAACTAATCGTTAGCAATCTGAACCAGTGCTGGGATAGCTGCACGGAGTTTTTTGCTTCGCTTGATGACGACCAGTGGCAGGTGCAGTCACACTGCCCTGATTGGACCGTTAAGGGAACCGCCTCTCACTTGATGTCCGTGGAGCAGGTGCTGACTGGCTGGATACCCAAGAGCGCAGACGAGCCACCACCGTTTGATCAGATTGGTGACAAGTTCGCTGCAGCGATGGCAATGCCAACCGACGAGCTGGCCCAGTCGCTTAGCTCGGTGCTTGATGGCCGTCGCGGCGAGTTGGCCGAAGCCACCGATGATCTGTTCGCAATGCCGTCGATTACTCCTGTTGGGCTGGGCACTTACGGGCGCTTCATGGCGATTCGTGAGTTCGACTTTTGGATGCACGAGCGCGACTGTCGCACTCCGCTCAACATGCCAACAGATAACGGCGGACCTACCGCTGAGATGGCGCTGGACGAGGTTCACATGTCCGTCGGCTACATCGCTGGCAAAAAAATCGGTCTGCCCGATGGCGCTTCGATTCACTTTGAGATCACCGGGGCATGTCAGCGAGACATCTTTGTGAAGGTGGATGGGCGTGCGGCTGAGGTAGACGCACTAAGCGACCCGACCGTGGTGCTGCACTGCGACTCGCTCGCGTTTATGGAACAGGCTTGTGGACGAGTTGATCCGGAGCAACCGATTGCTGAGGGGCTAATCAGCTGGTCGGGCAATGAAGAGCTAGGGGCAAAGGCAGCTAGGAGCCTTCGCTTCACGATGTAGCGCCTGTTGCGGAGCCCAAGACAGCAAGGCCCAGGCCTACGGGGCTAAAATTGGAACATGGCAACCACAACCGTGCCGGCATCGCTGCAATCCGCTCCTTTTGACATTGAGCCGATCGACGCCTCCTTCGGGGCTTACATCCGCAACATCGAGCTTCGTTCGATCAGCGACGAGGTCTTTGAGATGTTGTACGCCACTTGGTTGGAATACGCGCTGCTCGTATTTGAGGATCAGTTCCTTACGCAAGACGAACAAGATGCGTTTGCCCACAAATTTGGTGAGCTTGAGTTCAAGGCAACGGCCATCTCAAACGTCGGCAGAAAAGGGAAGATCCACAGCAGCGACAAAGATGATCTAGTGAAGTCGCTGCGAGGCAACGAGGGCTGGCATCACGACAGCACCTACATGCCGCTGCAGGCCAAGGGCGCTGTATTTAGTGCCGAGGTTGTGCCATCAAAGGGGGCTCAGACCGGCTGGGCCGATATGCGTGCTGCCTACGAAGCGCTAGACGCCAACACTCAGAAGTACCTGGCGGGTTTGAAAGCACACCATTCTTTGTATTACAGCCAAAAACGTTCGGGCTATTTGCCAGCCAAAAACGAAGACGGCGGCTACAACATGTACGGCTATCACGACTTTGAGCCGTCGCTGCGGCCACTGGTGAAGGTGCATCCCGAAACGGGTAAGCCGAACCTGCTGATCGGCCGGCATGCTTACGACATTGTTGGGATGACGCCGGAAGAGTCGACGGCTCTGCTTGACAAGCTGAACGAAGAGGCCTGCCAGTTGCCACGCACCTACCACCAGCAGTGGAAGCCGGGTGAGGCAGTCATTTGGGATAACCGGCGCTTGATGCATCGTGGCACGCCGTTTGACATGACCGAGCCTCGCATCATGTGGCACACCCGCATTGCTGGCAGCTTTGAGTCTGAGCTGGCTGACAACCACAACCCGGACGATTTGCTGACGATGCAGAGGCCGGATAAGCCCTTGCCCGATCAGCCGGGCTGTTGCAGTTCTAGCGTGCCAGAACTAGACCAGAACTAGACCAGAGCTAACCGCCTAATCGGTTAGTAGCCCTAGTCGGTTAGTAGCCCTAGTCGGCGAACCCTCTAAAAACGGTCGGGTTTTCGAGGTTGGCTAGCTGCTCGTTGCGGTGGTTGACGTGCTCAAGCAGCTCGGGATGCGACAGCACCCAGAACCGCTCCTTGTACATGGCATCAATCACTTTGCCCGCTACTTCGGAGGGATCCATCCCAGACTCAATCAGTGCGGCAATGCGTGAGTTGCGCTGGCGAGCGTCTGCCGCAGTCTGTTGCTCGTGGTGAGCGTGAGCCGTCGTTCCGACCGGCCCGTCTAATGTGTCGCTGGCTGGCTTCGTGTCGGCAGCTTTTGTGCGTCGCAGGTTCTCTGGTCGATTGCGCTGTGCGCTAGCGATATTGGTACGCACCACACCCGGGCAAAGCACCGACACCGACAGGTTTGCGTTTGGGTCGTGCTCCATCTCTAAGTACAGCGTCTCCATGATCGCTACCACGCCGTACTTGGCGGCGTTGTAGGGGCCGAGTCCGGGGGTGGGCATCAGGCCGGCGACCGACGCCGTGCTCATGATGTGCGACTGGTCGGCAGCCAGTAGGTGCGGCAAAAAATGATGCACGCCGTGGATCACTCCCCATAGGCAGACATCTACCACCCACTTCCAGTCCACTAGCTGTTGGTTGCGGATCAGCCCGCCGCCACCAACTCCGGCGTTGTTGCAAAGCATGTGAACCGCACCGAATTGCTGCACGGCTGTGTCGGCCAGTGCCGCTACAGAGTCGGAACTGGTCACGTCGGTTTGCACACCGATAGCCGTGGCGGAGTCGGAGGTGTCCGCAGCTACTTCTGCGGTGGCTGCGTCTAGTGCGTTGGCTTCGATGTCGGCTAGCACCACGTTGGCACCTTCGGTTGCGAAGGCGTGCGCCAGCGCTTTGCCGATGCCTGAAGCCGCGCCGGTAATCACCGCCACGCGGTCTGTCATCGTGTCCATCTTGCTTCCTGTCTTACTCGGCTTGGTCTTGCGTTGCTACTAGCTGCTGCGTTGCTACTAGGCGTTTAGCTCTTCGAGACGCTCCATCACGTCGAGATACTCGCTGATCATGTTCTCCACCACGCGCGTGGCCGAGATCGACTCGTTCAAGGAGCCGACCACCTGACCCACAAAATAGTTAGCTAGCTCTACCGCGCCCTTGTTGGCTGAGTTCATGGCTGCTCTATCCACTCGCCTGCTGGCTTGGGCAATCAGCATCGGCTGTAAAGGCATCGGCAGCGTTCCGGGCGAATTTGGCCCCTCCCACTCGTCGGTCCAAGCCGACCGCAACTGCCGAGCTGGCTTGCCGGTGCGCGAGCGTGACCGCAAGGTGTCCGAAGACGACGCGGCCAGAAACTTCTCTTTCACCGCCGGATGCGTCTCGGCTTCTTGGGTGGTGAGCCAAACCGACCCGCACCACACGCCCTGTGCGCCTAACGCTAAGGCGGCTGCGACATGGCGACCGGTGGCGATGCCGCCCGCAGCTAGCACCGGGGTTGGTGCGATGGCATCAACTATTTCTGGCACCAGCACCATCGTGGCGATTTCACCGGTGTGACCGCCGGCTTCGTGGCCTTGCGCTATCACTATGTCCACACCAGCGGCTACGTGTCGTTCGGCATGAACTTGCTTGCCGGCCAGAGCGCCTACCAGCACTCCGTCTTCGTGAGCTCGCTCGGTCATGTCGGCCGGTGGCGGGCCCAGAGCGTTGACGATCAGCTTGATCGGGTAGCTGAAAGCCACGTCCATCAGCGGCACCGCCTGGGAGTAAGTCATGGGCGGCTCGGACTCACCCGCCATCGTGGAGGCGCCGTCGTCGGCTGGCAGAGGCGGCACGTCATAGCGATCCATCATGTCATCGACGAATGCACGGTGTTCGGGAGGAATCATGTCCTTTAGGTCTTTTACGCTTAACTCACCGTCTGTCTTGCCCTCGTATTTGGCAGGCACGATGATGTCGACACCGAACGGCTTGTCGCCGATCTCGTCTTTAATCCAGGCCATGTCTATGTCGAGCTGTTCGGGCGTGTGACCGGCCGCACCCAGCACGCCGAGCCCGCCCGCCTTGCTGACCGCTGCCACTACGTCTCGGCAGTGGGTGAAGGCGACGATTGGAACATCAACATCAAGCATTTCGCAAACAGGTGTTTTCATAGGCCAAACGCTAGGCGCATTGGCGCAGGCGTGCCTGCTTGAGCAGTGCTCGCGTGAGCAGTGCCTGCTTAAACAGCGCTCGCGTGAGTAGTGCCCGCTTTAGCTAGAGCTCTAACGAGGTGAGGTCGTCGCCTAGCACGATCGGGCCTGAGAAGTGTTCGGCAGCGATCTGGCGCCATTCGTCTTCGCTGCCCGGCGCCAATGCGGGCAGGTAGTGCGTCAACACCAATGTTCCGACACCGGCACGGGTAGCCGTCTGGGCGGCGTCGGTTACCGATGAGTGATATTCCAAGATGTCTTGCAGGCGCACTGACGGCATTTGTTTCACAAGCTCGGGGCGTAACACCGTTTGCACGTAAGCGTCGGCGTCGGCGGCAAGCTCGTCTAGTTCATCACAGGGGATGCCGTCGCCAGCAATCACCACCGACGATTTGCCGTCGGACACCCGATAGGCCACCGAAGGCTCGACTGGTGCGTGGCTGGTGCGTCCGACGGTGATGGACAGCTCCCCTACTTCGAAGCTGTCGCCTGGGGAGACCTCGTTCACGCTTGGCTGCGGTGACCAATTCAGGTCGCCGTGATGGGCTAGGCGAAATCCGATATCGGGTTTCAGCATGGCTAGGAGGCCGTCAATCATCTCGCCGGTTCGGTTGGGGCCGTAGATGGTTAGCTGCTGTGAGTCGTCGTTGGTCATGATCCAGTGGGTCGTGACGACGTCGTTGAGTGCGCAGATGTGATCGGAGTGCAGATGGGTTAGCAGTACGGCGTCGAGTTGCACTGGGTATAGGCCCGCCCCGGCTAGACGCATCACGGCGCCACGGCCAGCGTCGAACATCAGGCGAGTGGGGCTGGTTGGGGTGGTTTTATCGGCGGGGGTGGTACTGCCAGTGTTGGCGCTGGCTGGGGTGCCTTCGACAATCGTCATTGGCCCGGCACGATCGGGTTGCGGCAACGGAGAGCCTGTGCCTCCAAGGGTTATTTTCAGCATCGCTTGCCTTTGTGGTCTAACCGTTTTATCTGCTCCAGACGTCACCTCAACTCATCCGGCTCATCTTATTGTGGGTCACCTTTGTGGTCTAACCGTTTTGTCTGGGCTATTTCGTCGGGGGTTCGTCGGGTGGGGTTGCCTGACGGATTGTGCTAGACAGCTGGGCAAACTGACTCGTAGGCCCAAGAAATCGGAACGAAACTCAGTGCTACTCCGAAGCCGGGCCGGGCGATTGTGCCGGATAGCTGGGCAAACTGACTCGTAGGCGTGTGAGCACGTCAGCTAGCGTGCGATGATCTAGCCATGAGTGTTACCGCCGTTGGGCATAGCTATGTAGACGTCGCCACTGGCACAAGACTTGACGCCTGGTTTCCGCAACCAACCGCGTCGGCTGACGCTGACGCAGGTGCTGCTGGCCCAGATGCTGTTGACGCAGGTGCTGTTGGCACTGCTGCTGGCGAAGCCGACACACCTGACCGTTCGTGCTTGGCCGTCAAGCTCGGTTTCATTGCTGGCGAAACGATCACGACAGTCATCAACGATCTGTCGCAACCGCCTGCAGACCTAGCCGACGCCTACCTGCGGTTGCACATGCTGAGCCGTCGCGAGATTCAACCAAACGAAGCCAACCTGGACAGCATCTTCGGTCTGCTCACTAATTGCGCTTGGACCAGCGCCGGACCGGTTCTGCCGGGCGACGTAGACAGGCTGCGCATCGCCGCGGCCAAACAAGGCGAAGCGGTGACGGTGAGTTCGGTTGACAAGTTTCCGCGCATGCTCGATTACGTGGTTCCGGCTGGAGTGCGCATCGCCGACGGCGATCGTGTGCGACTGGGCGCTCATCTGGCCGACGGCACCACTGTGATGCACGAAGGCTTCATCAACTTCAACGCTGGCACGCTCGGCCCCGCCATGGTGGAGGGACGCATTTCGGCGGGCGTGGTGATTGGCGCCAACAGCGACCTGGGCGGCAGCTCGTCAACGATGGGCACGCTCAGCGGTGGCGGCACGGAGCGCGTGTCTATAGGTGAGAACTGCCTGCTGGGTGCAAACTCGGGTGTCGGCATTGCGTTGGGCGACCACTGCACGGTGGAAGCCGGGTTGTATGTAACCGCTGGCAGTCGAATAACAATGCCGGACGGTTCGGTAGTGCGTGGCCGAGACATCTCGGGCAGGTCGGGCATGCTGCTGATCCGCAATAGCGAAAGCGGTGCGATTGAGCTGCGAGTGCCAGACCCGGATCACTGGGGCGGCATCAACGAAGCGCTACACCAGAACTAGCGGCAACTAGCAGCGAAGCAACAGGTCGGACTATGAGCACCGTGAACTATGGGCACAGTGAGCTATGAACACCGTGTTTACTAAAGCATGAATGTCAGGTTGAGCAAAGCCTGGCAGCCGTTGAGCGAAGAGGTCATAGCGAGCTTGCTGGCCCAACTAGGCGTGTACCAGCTGGCTAACCAGCAGAGCGAAGTGCTTGCGATTGGTTTTGCCGGCGCTCGACATCCGTTCGGTATACGCACCGCGCTCGCCGAAGAAATAGACCGCTTAGCTGAACTGGGTGAGACCGCCACGCAGTATCGATATGAGTTCACTTCTAACTACCGCAGCCGCTGGAACGAGCTGTTGATGCTGCACATAGCTGAGTTTGGCGAACTACCAGCGACCCAGGGCGAGCGACCAAGCCGTATCGGTCGGCTCAACCCGGCGGGCACAACTAGCCCAGCAAACCCAGAGAACCTAGCAAACTCAACTAGCCCAGCCAGCCAGGCTGAGTGAGCAAGGCACCAAGATCATGGATTTTTCTCTTAGCGACGAGCAGCAGTTGATCGTGGAGTCGGTTCGGCGGTTTGTGGCCGAGGAGATCATTCCGCTTGAGGCAGACCTTGACCCCGACGCGGGAGAGCTCGCACCGCAAGACACCGAGCGTCTGACGGCCATGACCCGTGAGATGGGTTTCTACGGCATTGACATTCCCAGCGAGTACGGCGGCCCTGGGCTCGACACCACCACCATAGCGCTGATGGCTATTGAGATGAGCAAGCATCGGGCCGGTCTTTACAACCCTTGCTACGGCGTGTTTGGTGGGGCGGGTTTAGCGCAGCTGTACGAAGCGACCGAACAACAAAAGCAGCGCTGGCTCTATCCCACGCTGCGCGGCGAAAAGTCTGGCTGCTTTGCGTTGACCGAGCCGTCAGGCGGGAGTGATCCAGCTCGCGCCATTCACACCAAGGCCTACAAGGACGGCGCTGAGTGGGTGATCAACGGATCGAAGCTCTACATCTCCGGGGCTGACAAGGCCGACTACGCCTTGTTGTTTGCGCGTACCTCAGATGATCCTGGCCGGGCTGGCGTGACGGCGTTCATAGTTGACACCGACACGTCGGGTTTCAACGTGCGTCGAGTGGTGCACACTTTGCGAGCCACGCGCTATGCCACCGAGCTTGAACTGGTCGATCTGCGAGTGCCAGAACAGAACGTGCTGGGCGAGGTAAACGGTGGGTTTTCCATCGCCAACGACCGCCTCAGCCGTCAGCGCATTCCTTATGCGGCGGGTTGTTTGGGTCCCGCTATCACAGCGCAAGAGATGGCAATCGACTGGGCTAAGAGTCGCGAGACGTTCGGCTCGCTGCTAGCTGAAAAGCAAGCGGTGCAGTGGATGATCGTGGACAACGAGATCGACATCCGTCATGCGCGTTGGTGTGTGTTGGACGCCGCTCAAAAAGCCGACAACGGAGAGAGATTTCGCACCGAGGCTGCGATGGCAAAACTGGTGGCATCAGAAGCGGCCGGGCGCGTGGTGGATCGAGCGATTCAGATTCATGGCGGCATCGGCGTGACGAAGGACTTGCCGCTGGAGCGGTGGTATCGAGAGTTGCGCATTCGGCGCATCGGCGAAGGCCCCAGCGAGGTTCAACGCCTGATAATGGCGCGCGACATCCTGGGCGGGAACTTCAAGTAGCGGTGACTGATCGCCCGCTACCGCTGACCGGCATAACGGTGCTTGATCTCGGTCAGATCTATCAAGGCCCCTACGCAGGGTTTTTGCTGGCGATGACCGGTGCGCGAGTAATCAAGATCGAACCACCGCAAGGCGAGCCGCTGCGCGCACGTGGCGCATCGTTGCCATTCGCATTGCTTAACTCCTGCAAAGAGTCGGTAACGCTCGACCTTAAGCAGCCCGCCGGCAAAGACGTGTTCTTAAAACTCGCACGCCACGCCGACGTGGTTCTCTGCAACTTCGCCCCGGGAGTGCCCGAGCGACTAGGCATCGACGCCGAGTCGTTGTGGCAGGTAAACGAGCGACTGGTGTTCGCTCACGCCAGCGGGTTTGGGCTGAGCGGGCCAGACGCTCAGCGCACAGCCATGGACATCACCGTGCAGGCGCACATGGGGCCATTAGGCATCACCGGCTATCCCGACCGACCGCCAGTCAAGTCCGGAGCGCCGTTCATTGATTTTCTGGGCGGCACGACCCTTTATGGCGCGGTGGCAACGGCGCTGTTTGATGTGGCTCGCACCGGGCAAGGGCGGATGGTGGAGACCTCAATGGCCGAGGCCACGTTTTTTACGCTCACGTCGGCCTTGCAGCAGTGGCATGTAGGTGGCGGAGTCACGCCTCGCACGGCCAACAAGCACGCAGCTTTAGGGGTGGCGCCGTATGACCTTTATGAGTGCGCCGATGGATATGTGGCGCTGATAGTCGTGACAAATCGGCAATGGCGAGCTTTGGTGGAGGTGATGGGGCGTGAAGATTTGCTGGCCGATGAGCGTTTGCGAGACAACGTGGGCAGAGCGGAGAACATGGCTGAGGTGGACAAGCTGGTGGGTGACTGGATAAGAGGCCAGCCTCGTGCGGATGTGGTGGCGGCTTTAGCCGGTGTTGGGGTGCCGGTGGCCGAGGTGCGAGAGGTGGATGAGGTGGTGCGCGATCGGCATTTGATGGAGCGTGGGTTTATCCAGTGGATCGACGACGAGTCGTTGGGCAAGGTGCCGCTGGCGAACTCGCCAATCCGATGGCACGGCTCGCAACTGCGTGAGTTGCAGAGGTTTGCCGAAAAGGGCGCCGACAACAGCGCCGTGCTAAACGAGCTGGCTGGCGTGACCGCTAGCGAACTGGCTGAGCTGGCCAACGCCGGAGTGATCTAAGGCCGCTTTTTAAATTTCTTTGACGACGGACATTTCGTTGCCGGCGGTGGTGATGATCTTGACAGCTATCTGGCCGGTCTCTGGAGGGGGGAACGGCGCCGACTTGGTTGAGAGCATGCGATCCCAACGCAGCTGGTCAAGCGTGTTACCAAGCTCCTTTTTGAGCCGCTTCATTATTTTGTCGTCATCGGCACCGGGAAAATGGATGCGTCGGGCGAAGAAACTCTCACCGTCGTAGTCGGTGTCGATCATCCAACAGCCGACGTCGTCTTTCCCACCCGCTTTCACATTGCCGTTGGTGGGGTCGTAGGTATCAAAGCCCAGCAGCTCAACGGCTAACTCGCCGTTTTTTTCGGCATGCACCTCCACATCAGGTTGCCCCACCATCACGAATGCCTGATGACCCTTGTCCGTTTTCAAATCGCTCAGTTGCAGATCGCGGTGCATCTGAACGCGCATCACGTTTATCCGGCCAACCTTCTCGTGGTTGGTCTCGGCTTCAAACGCGAACGCCACCACTATCACCAGGTCGGCATCGTCAATCTGCGTTGCTGCAGCAAGCGCCATCTGTCGAAGCAATTTCCCAGACACCGATACGTCTTCCGGCACGACAAACAAACCAGCATGCTTCGGTTTTTTGGCTTGGTCGTCCGCAGGGGTGTAAGAAACCAGATGACTAACCAAAGTGCCCTGTTGCCAAGGCTCAATCTCGGTTATTTGGATGTCGGAACCGTCGGACGCTGAGCTACGTCCAGAGGAAATCGGGTTCAGCTTTAGCGCCACTAAGACTCTCTCGACAAAGTCGGCGTATTCGACGGGGCGGTGTTGGGGTACCTGATCGGTTTCGTCTCCAAACGGCACATGCACCCAAGGCGATGAACTCTCCACCGTAAACGAAGAGGCAACGCGGGCGATTTTCTTGTCCTCTTCAGGGCTATCCACTAAGAGGGTCGGCTCCGCTTCTTTGTCATAGGCAAGGATTCCGGCCGATACGTATGGGACGCTGTTGTAAATGAAGCCTTTTGCTGGGTCTTTACTGCTGGCCGAATCGGCGAGGACCCAGTAGGGGTAGGTAGAGGTGACAAGGCGCTGCCTGGCAATGGCGACTGATATCGGAGAGGTATCGCAGGTGATCCAGCGCCTCCCCCACACCTCAGACACAAAAGCCGTGGTGCCGCTACCACATGTCGGATCAAAAACAAGGTCCCCGGGGTCGGTCGCCATCAACACGCAACGCTCGATTACCGAATCGGCGGTCTGCACCACATAACGCTTATCACTAGGTTGCATCTGACGGTGCCAGACATTGCTAATCCGCCGTCCTGGCACCTCTTCTTCGTAGCGTTTCCACGTCAAATGTGCGTCAGAATCTGCTGAAGCATCAAGACGATTTAGCTCTGCTAAACGATCCATCCCAGAAGGGGATACGCTCCAGTGGAGCGTATCCCCACATTGGAACTCAACCCCTTTCCAGTTGTACGGCTCGGAGCGCCCGGTTGTCGAAACTCCGATTGATCGCAGTGATGTTCGCTTGTACAAACGCGAGTTTTTGGGAATATTGTTGTCGGGGTCTGCGGTTTCTGCCGCCGTTAGCGATCGAGTCGTGCCGTCCGCTTGCTCAATGTGAGCATGCCAGGAAAATAGTTCCACTATCCCTTTTCGGTCCAGGGGCTCATACAGCTGTCGGTATTTTACTTTTCCTTTATCTTTCGCATACCACAGCAAGTAGCTAGAAACTGATGGAAGCGTGCTCGATGAACTACCTCCGGTTGTAGCAAAAGTGATCTGAGACACGCGATTTTCGGAGCCAAAGACCTCATCTAGCACCAGCGCCATTCGGTGAAGATTTTCTTCACCAATCTGCACAAAGACGCTGCCAGAATCGGTCAGTAGCTCGCGACAAAGCGTGAGCTTCTCAAGCATCTGATCTAAATAGCTGTGAGTACCGCGCTCATAGGTATCTCGAAACGCAGTGAGTGTGCGCGTGTCATTTGGCAGGCCATTGCGGTTTTCAGCGGTGTTGAGATCATTTGTTTTGGTTTGGTAGTTGCTTTTGAAACCAATCCCGTAGGGAGGATCAAAGAAGATCATCTGGACTTGGCCGGTTAGGCCTTCTCGACCAGCCAGCGATGACATGACCCTGGCTGACTCGCCGTGGATTATGCGGTTTTGCCAGTTTCCCTTGTGCTGATACCACTCATATTTGGCGTTTTCCGAGGGAAGGCCGTTGAAGCTCTCAAAAAATGAGCCTTGTGAGCTATCACGTCTTAGTGAACCAACGAAGGCTTCGGGCCGAATTTTTTCACGGATGTATAACGGATACGCGTCGTGACTGGGCTGAATATTGCCACCCCCAACCCCCCCCCGCCAGGCTGTGTGAGGGCAGAGCTGCGCTGCCAAGCCAGCACGGGCTCGTCATCGCGTTCTCGCACTTCGGGTGAAAATGGGATGGGTTCACGATCTTCCCGGCCCATGAGCGGCTCGGTCTGCGTGGAGGGCAGGTTGGCTCGCTCGGCTGAGTCGTGTTCGTAGCTGTCGGTTTGCTTGGGTGATTTTTTTGATTTGGGTTTGCTTGCCATGGTGGTGTACTCCTATTTCTTGTGAGCTTTATTGCTGGCGGGCGCTTTTTTGCGAGCGGCTAGCTTTTTACTGGCGTCTAGGACTCGCTTGATTGTCGTCTCGAGCTGTACTGCTAGCTCGCTGGCACTGTCTTTGCTTTTGAGCTCTACAAACGCCCAGTTGCGTAAGTGAGCAGGCACTTGCGGTGAGTTGCGAACCGCGGGAACCCACCAACGGCTCGCATACTCAGCCTTGGCGTCGTCGCTGCCATCTCGTAGCCCTTTCACCTCAATCAGCAGGTGGACAGCGCTTTGGTCTCCGTGTTCGCCGCCGATGCGTGCTACGAAATCAGGTATGTAAGAGCGCCAGTCTCCTTCAAACTGATACGGCAGCGACCAGTCAAGCTGCGGAGTGTTGCGAGCCCACGCCTGGACCTCTGGGTGTTCGTCAAGCAGGCCCGCAACAGACTGTTCCCACCCTGAGTCGCACGGAGCGACGTTGAGCTCTGATTTTTTTGTTTGCTCATCCCGATTGTCTGGGTAATGGGTGGGGACGGTGGTATCGAAATTCACGTCCTCGGTTGATCCCACGATTTCGCCAACACCACCAAAGGTTCCTATGCGCTTCGCTGGAGAGTCGTTGGCCAGGTCGGGCACGCACGTTTTGAATACTTGTTCGGCAGCTTGGTGAGCCTCTTCATCGTCTCCCAGCATCCACAGCTGCTCTGAAGATATGCCTACCGCTGGGTGGCTGAGCCACTGCTCAACGGCGGTTTTTGCATTGCTAATCAGCTGGCGGCGGCGAGGCAATCTCTGCGCGTGATCTTCTCCGGCACCTTCGGAAACAAAGGACTGCAGGAATTGCTCAACCAGCCCGGCTGCAACCTTGACGACTACTTGCTGGCGTCGAGAGCTTTCATCGGTTGTTGGTGAGAGAGTCTGTTTTGAACCGACCACGCCAACGATGTCGGTTGCGCCCGGCCCAGCAGACTCAAGCTGGTAGGGCTTGACCTTGTCCGGGTCAAACACGATTCCTATGCCACTCGGTTCTATTAGATAGCCGGTGAGGCGGGGGAATTCGATCCGTAACGACTGGCGGCCAGGAACGCTAGATACCTCGTACTTGTCGGGGGTAGCCGGGTCAAGCGGCTGCTTCCCGCCCACAGGCATGAAATCGAACGGAATACCCAGCACATCGGCAAACTGCGGCTCCAGTCGGCCTTCTTCTGTGAAGTTTTCATAGGAGGTGCGGCGTAGTGCTCGGCCCGTTACCTGCTCACATAGGAGCTGCGTGCCAAACGCTCGGTAGCCCAGCACATGGGTAACAGTGCGGGTATCCCAGCCCTCGGTAAGCATCGACACCGAAACAACGCAGCGGATGTTTGCGCCTAGTTCACCCTCTCGGCCAACGGTGTTTAGAGCCTTGCGGACTAGATCTTTCGCGGACAGGTCTTCATATTCGCTGACGTCTTTGCCTGCTTGGCTTAGCTGGTCGACTCGCTTGTTTAGTAGCTCGGCCTGAACTGAGAATGCCTTGCCAAGTTTGGTTTTGTCGCCGATGATTTTGTCGCCCTCAAGATCTGAGTGCACAAGCAACGTGTTGAGATTTGACGCAAGTTCGTTGTCCGCTGCGAAGTTTGAAAACAAGTCAAAAGCGCTTTGCTCTGTTTCGTAGCCTCCGCTGCCGTCTTTGAGTGGCGTGCGTGTGCCAGATACGTAGTGGTAGAGAGCCTCCGCGTTGTTGATGTTGTTCGCCACCACGATGAACACGGGCGGCACTCGAATGCCTTGTTCTTCCCACGTAACAAACTTGGTTCGGTAGTTCTCATAAAACGTCTTTACGGCCGAGGCCAGCTTCGGCGGCATGGCTTGTTGGTCTAGGCGCTTTTGATCGACGTACCTATAGAGGTTGCGCCACTTGACCTTTATCTCGGTTAGGTCAGTTAAGTCTGCTTGGCCTGCAGCACCTGTGCTTTTCTTAGTGCTTTTCTTAGTGCTTTTTGCTTTTCCCGTATCAGCAATTTCGATATCAGCAAGCTGTGTGTCGTCGTACACCGGCACGCGTGGAATCTTCACCAAACCAGCTTCGATGGCATCCATCAGCGGGTAATCCGACACCACCCAGGGGAACATCTTCGCGTCGCGGCGATCGCTGGTTTGAATAAACATCGGGGTCGCTGAGAAGTCGTAAACGGCTCCAAGCCAGCCGGAATCGTCCAACGATTTGATGGCGCTGAACCAGAGCGCAGCAGACTTGTCTGCGTCTTTGTCGTCTTTGCTTTCCTTGTCGGCTCGTCTTCCTTCCGTTGGCAGATAGCAATGGTGGGCTTCGTCGTTGAGCACGCAGATTTGTCTTTGTGGGTCGGTGTCCGATAGCCCCCGTAAGCCTCGCAACACACGGCGCAGCATCGCTGAGGGTTCTTCGGTGTCGGATTTGGATTTGTCTTGGTTGCGCCCGCGCAGGAGCCGCTTGGCATCACCGGTTGCTGCTGCCAGGCGATCTTTTGACTGGAAACTTTGAAAGTTGACAATGTGGACCTGCACGCGATTTAAAACTGTGCGGTCTTGGCGTGGCAGCAAACCCATCTCGTCGTACACGCTCTTGACCCCGGCTTGTGGTGAGGGTTTAAGCGTCTCCAGACGTTCGCGCACCGTGTGACCAGGCGTGATCGCAACAAACGAGGTGAGGTAGCGACCGCGCTGGTCTTCCGGAAGCTTGTGTGCCTCTGCCGCATTTACGGCATGCCAGACGATAACCATCCCCATGACAACGGTCTTCCCTGTGCCGGTGGCCATCTTTACGGCCAGCCGCTCAAGCCCTTCGTTGTTGTCTTGACTTTCCTTGCCCACCAAATCCAGCAGAGCTTCTGCGGTGTCGCTATCTGTCTTGGATGCTCCGGTCGCACCGCTCGCAACCTTCGGTGCGACCTCGCTAAGCCAGATGATTGTCTCTAGAGCTTCAATCTGGGCGAAAAACAAACGGGGGCTACGGTCTTCTCTCTTCCAGTGCTTCAGCAATCGCTTTGAGGCATCGGTTGCGCCGTCGTAACGGCCACTTTCTCTCCACTTACCGACCTCGATACGTATCTGGTTGACCTTTTCGTTGAGATTTTTGCTGAGATCTAGGGCTGTTTGTTCTCTGTCGGGATCGTGTTCCTCTGGCACCGGCAAGATGGCCACACTGGGTCGTCGGCCGCGCACACGAATGGGCATAGCGCGGTTTTCCTCGTTGAGCTGCCAGTGATGCTTAGTGACCTCGTAGGGCGTGTTTAGTATCGGCTCGGTGATCGGGTCGAACGTCACAGGCTCAGTGCCCGGTTTGGCAGGGTCTGATTCGGTTGGCTCTGGTTTGCCTGGGTCTGGCATAGGTGGCTCTGGCATGGCTAGCGCAGACTAAGCAAGTCGTGTGACAAAGGGTGTGACATACGACCGCTATGCCCCACTATGCCGACTAACCCCTAGCGGCTGGCGACAGTTGCCGTGCTGCCTCTAAAGGATCAATGTCGCCGAAGCCCATCACCGAGATAGCCGAGGTGGTCACCCCGTTGGCGTGGTAGCGGTCTATGTGCTCACGACACGCCTCGGGCGATCCGTGCACCAGCAACTCATCCACCAGATCATCATCGATGGTCTCTAGCGCGGCTTTGCGGTCGCCATCATTCCAGTGCTCCCACATCGCTCCTAGCCGCTCGCCTCGGCCTAGCCAGCGATGAAAGTCCGCATACACCGGAACATTTAGGTATGCCGCGATGGCTCGTCTGAACCCGGCTCGCACCGTGTCGGCATCCGGGTTTGGGCACACGAAGATGCGCGCCACTAGTTCCTTGGGTTCAGCGGATTCGCTAGATGCACCTGGTGCGTCCGCTTTGCCAGTTGCGCCAGCTTTACCGGCCGCTTTACCTGCCGATGCAATGCCGTCTACGTATGGCTTCACGGTCAGCACGTCCTCAGCAGAGAGCCAGTTGATAATCGCTCCGTCGCCCTCTCGCCCAGCTAGGCGCAGCATCCCTTCACGCAGCGCAGCAATGAGAATCTTCGGCTGCACTTCGGGCACTCGCCGCAGGGTGAATCCGTTTACCTCAAACGTGTCGTATTTGTGAGTGATCTTTTCGCCGGTGAGAGCCTGACGCAAGAAGCGTGTCATGTCGCGGGTTCGCCGGTATGGCTCGGTGAAGGGGATGCCGTTCCAGCGCTCAACAATCACGTTGGACGATGCGCCTATACCCATCACGAAACGGCCGGGCGCTGCTTCGCACAGCGACGCAACCTGTTGGGCCATCACCGCTGGGCCACGAGTAAACGCCGGGATGATAGCGACACCGAGGCGTACATCCGGCACCCATTGCGAGGCCAAGATCAGCGGCGTGAAGCCGTCAGTGCCTTCGGCCTCGGAGCTCCAGAAGTCGGTATAGCCGAGGTCGGCTAGCTCTCGATAGGTGTCAGCCTGGGTGTGCAGAGGGCTGTCAAAAGGGATGGTCAAGCCATGTCGGTATTGCTGTTGAGGGTTGGTCGCCACGGCGCCTGACAATAGCGGCACACGTTCATGCGTTTGGTGCTGGCGGTTGCTCTGTCGTCGTCCAGAAGCCGTTTAGGGGCTACTCGGGGATTGCGAGGGGGATGCTCAGAAGGTTTCTTAGAAACAACAAATCCGGCTAAAACCCTTATACAACAGGGGCTACAGCGGCAATGTCACACCCTGATACCACAATGTGACTATGCAATCCCAACCGGTGCAATCCCAACTCGTGCAATCACAACTGGCTTTCGCACTTGATGAGAACTACGACGAGAGCTATGGCGAGAACGCTGGCGAAAGGCTAGATACACGCGAGAGGCTGAGCGCTCGTGAAGGGCTGTCTGAGGGACTATCTGTTCGCAGGGCGCGAAGCCGCCGGTTGGGGAATTTCAGCGTGTTGAGCCAACGGACTTGCCGGATCGGTCGCCAAGGTGTGGCAAGAGCTCGGGCGAAACTGGCTGAACTACCAACCAACCCGGATATTGATCTTGATCCTTGGCGAGGCGCCGCCTAGTAGGGAGTCGCTTTACACGCCACGGTCGACAATAAATCAATAATCAATAAATGCAGGCTGCAGCCACTTTTTGGCGTGGCAGTGTTGAGCTGCATGGCTGAACGCACTGTTGAAACGCGCTGTTGATGTTGGCCGGGACTTTCTGGGCCAGTGCTTTGAAGGCCAGTGCCTTGTTGCCAGCGGTTTTGCTGACCAGTGGTTTGCTAGCAGCGGTTCTGCTGCTTAGCGCTGGGTGCGGAGGTACGAAATCGGGCGGCGTGAGCGATCGCAACCCCAATGTGAGCACCCACAGCACTGGCATAGATCAAGCATTTGAAGCGAATGCGATTGTCACACGAGTGATCGACGGCGACACGATCGAAGCCGACATTGGTGGAAACCGAATACTGGTGCGCTTCATAGGTATTGACACACCCGAGAAAATCGGCGGTTATCTCCCCGCCGAGTGCTTCGGCGATGCCGCCTCAGTCCGCACGGGCAAACTGATCCCTGCCGGCACCGCTCTTTACCTAGAGCGTGATATAGAGCTTTACGACCGTTACGACCGCTTGCTGGCGTATGTATACCGCGCCACCGACGGGCTGTTTGTCAATCAAGAACTAGCTCTGAGCGGTTATGCCGATTCGCTGAATTTTGAACCAAATTCACGGCACGCAAACATGTTCAAAGAAGCCGTAGCCACTGCCCAGCGTGCTGATCTAGGTCTCTGGGGCGAATGCGGCAGTGCCGACGTAAAGCTCGGATAGGCGGATAGGCACGCAAAACGTGAGCCACTGGCACTGAACGCCAGCTGCGCCGAGTTGGTGGGGCCTAACTCACCGTCTCGCTTCGAGGCTCAACGATATTTCTGTCGATCTTTGAGTCAAGGGTGTCGATCCTCACGTCGAGACGAGCACCAAGAGCATCAATCTTCGTATCGAGACGAGCACCAAGAGCATCAATCTTTATATCAAGACGAGCACCAAGAGCATCGACCTTTGCATCAAGGTGATCAAATCTCACATCAACACGCTCAAATCTCTCGTCAACACGATCAAACTTCGCATCAATGCGATCAAACCTCTCGTCAAGGCGATCAAACTTCGCGTCAAGGCGAGCATCCTGAACTGCAAACCTCTTGTGCATTGCAGAATTGGATCTGATGAGAAAGCCCGCAATCGCGAGTGCAGTCACAAGCGTTGTGATGAACTGAATGTTCATTGTTGACATATTAGCCAACTTCCTTTAATACGAAATTGAGGGGGTGGCTCGCAACAGCCTCCGAGATACGCGTGTTACACGAGTTCTAGCACCGCAACACCAAAACGCAAGCGGAAATTTGTGCCGCGCTGAGCGAGCTAGCGCTGCTAAGCGCCAGAGACGCGCCTAGTTAGTGATAAGGCCCTAGATGGCTCTTACAGCTTGGAGAGCAACGACGCCTTGCTCTACTACTCGTAGGCGGCTGTCCATCTCATCAAAGCGCCTTTCAAGCCCTTCGAAACGCCGTTCAATCCCATCAAAGCGGCCAGACAGCTCTGTGCGTAAAGATTGGAGCGAACCCACCATCTCACTTCGAAGCGCCTCAAACTTCGCATCAAGGCGAGCATCCTGAACTGCAAACCTCTTGTGCATTGCAGAATTGGATCTGATGAGAAAGCCCGCAATCGCGAGTGCAGTCACAAGCGTTGTGATGAACTGAATGTTCATTGTTGACATATTAGCCAACTTCCTTTAATTAGAAATTGAGGGGGTGGCTCGCAACAGCCTCCGAGATACGCGTGTTACACGAGTTCTAGCACCGCAACACCAAAACGCAAGCGGAAATTTGTGACAATGATTTAAGGGCGAGGACTCAGGGCGAACTAACGCGACTAAGCGCTCGAGGCGCCTTGCCAGGCTGGCAACACATCAAACCAGAGCGTCATGTCGCCAGAGGCTTTCAGATTGCCCGCCATGTACTGCTCAACCGGATCGGCCTCACCAGCGAACAGGGCCTGCGCTAGCTCATAGGTTGCTTCCAGCGTCAGCTCGGCATCCTTGTTCGCACCCAAAGAGACCGTCGCCACCTTGCCCTTTGTCAGCTTCAACGCTGCGTGTGTCTTGCCCTTGGTTTGACCACCCGGCCCGCCTGAAACGCTCAGCGTCAAGGTGCCCGACAAGCTCTTCGGCAAATCCCCGAACGGTCGCGCGTCCTTGCTGGACAAGCCCTGAAGATATTCCTCAGTCAGAAATTCAGGATCGGAGTCCGGCAAAAAGATCGTCCTCAACGGGTTTGGCTGGAATACGCGACTTAATAAGGGCGTACTCCTCATAGGGATAAATCGCGTCCATCACGTCGTCGGGCAATCCAAACCAAAACGGCGACTTCGGATCAACCTGTGTGGCATGCGCCAGCAAGCTCTTGCGACGGACAGCGTTATCTACTGGCACCTTCGCATGAATCACGTCTTGAATGCGGTCGATGTTTTTTAGCCACTTCTTGTCAAACGGCGACTCAAGCTCGTGATCCAAAAACGCCTGATGCATATCAAGCATGCGCTTCTTTGACCAGATAGGCGCATACAACTTGACCGGCTCAAAAGCAGGACCAAGTTCCGGTCGCCATTTGGCGTCACCCGCCCTCTCAAACGCAAGCAGGCATATCTCCGTTACCCGCAAATGATCGGGATGCGGATAATGCTTTTGCACCAACGGATAAGTGAGTATCACCTCCGGGCACACTCGCCGAATCACCTCCACCAGCCGTCCGACCGCCTCTTCAAGATCGGCGTTAGCAAACGCTTCAGGGTGTTCATTGTGATCGCTGTCAGGCATACCTGAGTCTCTGTAGCCCAGCATTACCACCTCGTCATAGCCAATCACCGACGCTGCTACATCCAACTCTGAGCGACGCACTTCGGCCAGATTCTCAACTACCTCGGGCCGATCCATTGACGGATTAAGGATGTCTCCGGCTTCACCACCAGTGCTGCAAACCAGCGTGGTTCGGATGCCCTCATCCGCGTAGCGGCGAATGGTGCCGGCACCTTTGGAGGCCTCATCGTCGGGATGCGCGTGAACCGCAAGAATCGACAACTGTTTGGACGACTGTGCAGGTGATTTGGCAAATGACATCTGCGTAGATGGTATTTGGCTCACGCTACCAACAGTTCCGCCATAAGCCGGGTGCCAAATCGGTCAAGAATCGGAGGGTTTGTCCACTGGTTAGGGCTAGGCCGCGGTATCAGTCGGTATGAGCTCCAGGTGGCCGGTTTCTTCATCCACATCCACGTCATACCCAAGCAGGGCTGCAAACCTGGCTCGCCCCTCCTCCGGGCCCGAAGCCAACAGCTCATCACCCACTCGCAGCGTGACGGCTTTGCGAGGGTTGTACATAAAGCTGTTGGCGCGGTGAATAGCTAACACGTTGTAACCAGGATCGGCCGAAAAGCCGAGTGACCCCAAGGTGGTGTTGTCAGCAGCCGAACCTGGCGCCACCGGTATCTGCACAACGACATCACTGGTGTCGCCTAACGCCAGCGCCAACACCGGATGCAGATCTTCGGATGCCAGCACAAGCGACGCCATCTTCAACGCCTGGTCGCCGATGTCTTCGGCTGCCTCTGCCACATGCAGCAGACCTCGCAAACCGGCAGGATCAACATTGTCCGCAGCTGCTCGCAGAACCCACGTTTGCATTGACGCTTTCATGGCGTCAAGCTGGCCTTGCAGCGATCGAACAGCACGCGCCGGAGAGCTGTCTTGTAGCACCAGTGCGGAATAAGCCAAACCAACGGCTGCTTCCGAAAGATTTTTCATCTCCACCAGGGTTGCCACAGCACGATCTAGGTCTGTTATCGGTTGTGCGGTGTCGGGCTCGCTATCAGGCGAAGGCGGCTGCCAGACCGGTGCAGCCGCAAGCTCGCGCAACCGCACGATGCCGGCGGGATCGCCTCGCATAAACAACACATCGCCCGGCTCAACAATGGTGTCACCGCCGATATCGGTGTTCCAGTGCCGGCCACGCTGCACCGCCACCACACGCATACCAACCGCCACGGGCAGCTCTAAGCCAGCCAGCGGTCGGTTAGCTAGATGGCTACCTTCGGCCACTACTAGCCGGTGCGAAACTTCGGCTGCCTTGGCCAGATCCACCAGCAGCGCACGAGGAATTCCTAGCTGACGGGTAACGATCTTGGCGATGTCTGCGGCCGCATTGCCGACGCGCTCAATGGAGGAGATCACCTGCAGCACCGAGCTCATGCCGTCTACCTCACGAGGATGGCGTACGGCCAACAAGGCCAGCGAACGCATCTCGTGCACCAGGTCTGACATGTCCTGCTCAAGGCCAAGCACGGCCTCGGCCATGCCGTCATCGGCGAAATACAGAGCGGCGTATGCCAAATCAACCATCAACTCCGAGCCGTCTTTGGCCTCGGAGAGCATGGCTTTCAGGTTCCTTGGTTTGTCATCCATCAAAGCAACCGCCTAAAGCGTAGACCGCAAGACTGCCCGCACGGGCGAAACCGCTGAAGCACACAACAACTCATCCAGCTCACGACAGACCCATCCAGCCCACCGCTAATACCAGCGACGCCGCTCCGCCTAGATCAACGGTGCTGGTCACCAGCGGAATGCCCAACGTGTCCGGATCGATGCCGACTCGGTTAGCTACAGCAGTGCCGTAGTAGGCAATCGCGGCGGCTAGCACCGTGGCAAGCATCCCACCGATCATCGAAACCGCTACCGCCCGCAGCAACCCGGGCGAAGAAAAATTCAGCGCTAGCGCAGCCAGGTGCGCCAGGATCCCGTTGAAAGCAAACACCGGTACCGCCAACGCAAAACCAAACAACAGGTCTCGACGAGCGCTGCGAGATGGAAATGCCGACGGCTCAATCACGCCAAGGTGAAACTTGGTCGAAAGCCGACTTGACAAGATGCCGCCGATGGCGCCTGCGGTCGCCAGACAGGCCGGCACTAGTACCAGCACCGCCTTGTAGTTAGTGAAGGCCTCAAGCCGATGCTCTATCACCACACCTGCCACCACCAAAATAACGCCGGTCAGGCTCAGCACCGGCAGCGAGTCGCGCAAGATGTTGCGAAGAATGTCCTGTCCGCGCCACCAGGCGTAGGCCAGGGTGACAGCACCGAAAACCACCGCCACGACCGCTATCACCGGAGTGATCACCCTCAGGCTCACCAATGCTCCGGCCATAAACAACGCCGGGAGCGTTACAAAATCTCCAACGGTGGAGATGAGAGGTGCGCTGACGTTGTCAAGGTCCCAGCCGTAACGGGTGGTGCCGGAGGCCAACCCAAGCGTTGCCAGCAACACCACCACGGAGGCCAGCACCGCACCGACCGTTGACACCACCACCAGATCGGCCAAGCTGATTGTGGATGTCAGCCCGAAGATTGGAGCCAACACCTTTGTGATTACGCCCAACAACACCGCAGTTGCCAGCGTCAGCACCGCTACTGCAGCGATGTTTTGCCCTACGACGGTGTCGGACCGCACGGTCGGCCTATAGGTGCCTGCGTGAATGGTGGTAGCCAGCCGGCTGCCGAGAGCTCCAAAAATGTTGCCACGCATACCGATCGCCGCTGGCACCAACACCAGCAAGCCGGGCAGCCGTTCAAGAGTGTCAGTGAGGGCTGCTAGCAACACGCCAGCGGCGGTAGCTGCGATGCTGCTTAGCACCAATGCGGCGAGACTTTCGCGCGTGCCGGTTAGGTCTTGGCCAAACAGGTTTGCTCTAAAGCGGCGCCTTGCGCGTTCTCCCGTTAGGCGCCGCCACTTCATCGCCTCTAAGAGTGGCACCCACGCTGGCTGTGATGTTGCTTAAGCGAACTTAGACAAAGATGGTTTTGAGCCGATCAGCCTGCGTCGGAACTGGCATTGGGATCTGTTTCAACGTCGGCGGCTACATCATCAAGCAACTGCGTGGCCAGGAGGATAAACGAGCTCATCGTGATTGAGCCTGGCAAACGCGCCGCAATGGTGCCGTCCGCGCCAACAAGCACCAAAAACGGCACAGACTGAACCCCGAATACCTCAGCCACTGCGCTACCGCGGGTATCAGGAATCACTGGCTGGCTCCAGCCCTCACGCCTAAACCATGCGTCGGGTGGATGGTTGCCGCGGGTTCTGTCTTCAAAAGTGGAGATGGCTACAAAGTCGACACCCTCCGGCAATGGGGTTTGCTCTAGCCCGGCCACCACCTGAGGAACCAAAGACTGGCAGTGCGGGCACCAATGAGCGTAAAAGCCGATGATCACCGGTCGGCCAGCCTGGGTTGAATCAAACGTTGAAACCTGCTCACCGGTGAGCAGGTCTGTGCCAGTTACGGTCGGCGCCAACGAACCGACCGCAGGGTCTGCGGTGGTGCTGTCAAAAACGGACAGAGCCGCACCTGAGATACCTGTTGGTGTCTCGCTGAGCGTGGGGGTGGTCTGTGAACCGTCAGCCGAACCGCCGCAGGCTGCTGCGACTAACGCAAAAACCAGCACGGTCGCAAGAACTATCGGCGGCCTTGCTTTTTTTGTGACCTGTGTTTTTGTGACCTGTGTTATGGAAGGCACCAATTCTCCTCGGCCCAGCTAATTTCCCTGGCCCTAGTCAATTTCCTTGAACCAATCAATCGCAAAGCATAAGACTGCCATACCCGTCACGGATGTCACTAGTGCTTTTTATCGCAATCGAACCAATCAATGCCTTTTATCGCAACCGAAACGATCGCTCTAGTGTGCTTTTTTCGCAACCGATCCAATCACTGGCAGACTGCGCGGTGTGGAAACCACGCAGCTGCAGTCAACGCCGGGCTTTGTTATCTACGACATTGCCGATGCGGAGAACTACGTGGGCCCAACCCGTTTGGGAGTCAAGCTGATCCCCAGCAACGCCACGATGTTGGTGCGCCACCAGACCTACGTGTTTGCCACTCTGGGCATGCGTCGCAGCGGGGCAACAATCGGACTCAAGTCTGACCTGGGCGATGCCGCAACTGCGGTAGGTGCTTTGGCGACCGAGTTGGCTGAGGAGTTTTCTTCACAACGGCTGCTAACCGCACCTGGCTTGCGTCTTGACTCAACAATGCTGGCGCCTGTACTAGCGCACGATCAACGCAACCCAATAACAAACGATGACCGCGACGGAATCACCTTCGGCGACGAGCTGATTGGCGTGGGTGCTGTCGCTGCCGCGGGCGCTGCTACTGCCACAGGCGCTATTGGTTCGCTGGCAGACAAGAGTGTCGCAATCGAAGGATTTGGTTCAGAGGGGCTGGCAATAGCACGAGAAGTGCTCGCCCAGGGCGGGTCGGTCGTGGCTATAAGCACAGCCAAGGGCTGTGTTACAGGCAATTTCAGTGGTGATGCCCTGACTGACGCACTGACGGCAGCTAACTCCAGCAACAACTCCAGCAGTAACTCCACCACCAACTCCACCGGTAACTCCAGCAATAACTCCAGCAATAATTCCAGCAATAATTCCACCAATAATTCCACCAATAATTCCACCAATGACGACGAAGAGAAGATCATCTCAACGCTGACCGAATCGCATGGAGGTTCCGCCGGAAAGGCGGGGCAAATATGGGGCGGCGACAACGTTGACGTGATCTTTTGCGGCTCAAAACCGGGCGCGCTAAGCGGCGAGGGCGCAACGATGGCAGCCAAAACGAAAGCCGCCGTGGTGGCTTGGTCAGCGGCGGCCATCTCGGCCAAAGCGCTAGCGGAACTACGCAAGACTGGGGTGACAGCGGTAGCCGACTTTGTGAGCGCGGTCGGACCAGCGTTGAGCTGGTGGGCTAGCGGCGACACAACTCATGACCAGTTACGAGAACAAACCGCAGCGACGGTGTCTGAGGTGATGGCTGAGACCGCTGACCACGACGACGGTTACTACATGGCGGCCTGTTATCGGGCCGAGCAGTTCATGAGCACTTGGCTAGACGAACTGCCCTTCGGCCGACCGCTTGGGTAACCGCAACGCGATCGCACCAAGGTGGCTGCCAGTACAACCAGCCAGCCCGGCCTGCTAGCCCAGTCAGCCCAGCCTGCTAGTCCAGCAGCGAGCGGCTAATTACGACGTTTTGGATTTCGGTGGCGCCGTCTAGGTAGTGCGTCAGCCGGGCTGCTGACAAATGACGCGGAAGCGGATGGTCTCGTCGGGCGCCGATCGCACCCATTACCTGCATGCAATCACTAATGCGTCGCTCCGCTACGCGGGTCGCAAATTTCTTTGCGTGAGCTGCCGCTACGGAAGTAGTCCCTGGGGCCGCAGCTCGATAGGCCAGCAGCCGGGCCGCTTCAAGATCGGTCGCAACATCGGCCAGCAAAAACCGCACGCCTTGAAAATCTGCGACTCGGTCGCCGAACGCCTGTCGCTGGCGCACGTAGTTGACGGCGGTTTCTAACGCGGTGCGAAGCATCCCGCAGCACATCGCCGACACCAGCACCCGGGCAATATCAATGCCTGCCATCGCGGCGGCAAACCCTTCCCCGGCAGGTACAAACAGCTCGGCATCGGTAACGACGCAATCTTCAAACTCAAAGCCGTTGGTGCCCATAGCGTGCGCTCCGACTAGCTGATAACCGGGCTGACGCACGACGCCATCTGTGGCGGTGGTGTCAACTAGAAATACTGCGATGCCGCGGTGCCCTAACGCCTGATCGGTTTGCGCATACACCGACAGAAGCTGGGCGGCAGTGCCGTTCGTTACCCACGCTTTGGAGCCGTTCAGCACCCAACTATCGCCGTCACGCTGGGCGGAGACGGTGATGGCCGCAGCGTCGCTGCCAGCCTCTGGCTCGGTCAACAAGAAGGCGCCGATCTTTTTGCCGCTTACTAGTTCTGGTAAAGCGGTCTCGCGCATCTCCGGCGGTGCAAGTTTGCTAACCGAGTTGGCCAGATTGTTGTGGCAAACCAGAGAAAACGCCACAGCCAGATCTACCGCTGCTATTTCTTCCAGCACTCGTGCTAGCCCAAACTGGCTCAGCTCAGCGCCGCCGTCAGCGGTGGGGACAAGCAGTCCGGTAAAGCCGTTGGCTGCGGCGGATTCGAACGCCTCATGAGCAAACCGGCGCTCGCTCTCCCAGGTTTCGCTGCGCTCGGCAACAAATTCTCGTGCCCAGCTAGCCGCGGCGGACACCTTCTGTGCGCTGGAAGCGTCTAGGTCGGCATCAATGATCGCAGCGGATTCGCTCAAAGAAGTAAGCGGCTCGGTGGGCCAAAGCTGAGCTGGCGCAGATTGCTTGGTCATAGCCGACGAACCTTGGCTTGCTTGCCAGTGCTGCCGTAGGCCATGCCCGCCATCCGGTGCAGGTTGCGAGAGTTGTGCAACCTGCCTTGCAGGCGCGGGCCCGCTGCCAGCAGCCCACCATCCACTATGTGAGCCTGACCCGTTACAAACTGCGATTCGTCGCTAGCCAAAAACATTGCCATGGCAGCAATGTCTGTTCCTTCGCCACGATCGGGCCAAGGCTGTATCTGCGACATCACCTCCTCGGCTTGGGCTTCGTTGCCGTCATGCATCAGCGGAGTGAAAATGATTCCAGGGCAGATGGCGTTGACGCGTATGCGATGCGGGGCTAGCTCTGTTGCGGTGGTGGTCGACAGATTGACTACCGCTGCCTTGGCGGCCGAGTAGGCCTGCGGGCCTGCGCCACCGCCGATCCCGGCAATCGATGCGGTGTTGATGATTGACCCGCCGGTGCCTTGCTCGATCATTATGCGGGCGGCGTGTTTGGTACCCAGAAAAACCGACCGCACCAGCACCGCAAACGTTTCGTCCCAAGCGTCGACCTCTAGCTCGGTTATCGGGCCGAACGCCCCGCCGATGCCTGCGTTGTTGAACATCACATCAAGCTGACCGAAGGCTTCTAGCGCTAGATCGACCAGAGCGGCGATGTCTTCTTCTTGCGAAACGTCGGTGCGCGTAAACCGCACACGATCTCCGGAGCCGCTCGCTGATAGCTCCTCGACTAGCTCGCGGCCCTTGTCAGCGTTGAGGTCGGCTATCACTACCGACGCTTGCTCGGCTACGAACTTCTCGACGGTTGCACGCCCCATGCCGCTCGCACCGCCGGTGACAATTGCAACCTTGCCTGCCAAGCGTCCGGTGCCTGATGCGGGTTTTTGATTTTCTGTTTTGCTTGTGTTGTTTGTTGCCATATTCGGGGCCCTTCTCCTCTTATGCCTGCCTATGTTTATCTATGTTTGTTAACGATGTTTGCTAACAGTGCGCAGCTTGCTAACAATGCTTGCTAATAGTGCACAGTTTGCTAACGATGCTTGCTAACAGTGCACAAGCATTACGCCTGAGCGCACCTTGGGCACTAGATAGGTGCTCTTGGGCGGCATTGTTTCACCTCGGTCGGCGATCGCAAACACGGCTTCTACTGGCACTGGAGCCGACAAGATCGTGAAAACGTCGGACCTGTGTTTTGCCTTTGGCTGTGAGCCTGACTGAGAGCTAGCCGAAGACCTAGCTTGAGAGCTAGCCGAGGGGTTGGATTGGGAGTTAGCCGAAGGAGGAACTGGTCCGGTTGCAAGCGGTGAAGGACGGTAGCTGATTCGAGGGTCTGATGGCTCGGTTATGCCAAACAGGGCTGGAAGCAGTTGTGCGTGAATGAACTCGGAATCCACTGCAGGTGGGTTGCCGGCAGCAGGGTCCTGCGCCTGCGTACCGCGAACTGGGCTCTGCGTGCCGCGAGCAGGGCCTTGGCCCGCGGTCGTTGCGGGCAAATCCAACCGACGGGCCGTGTACCAGCGTTCGCCCATTCCTATTCCCAGCCAGCCTGCCTGCATAGGAATAGCTGCGTTCTCGTCAGGCACCTCTGCTATTTCGCAGAACTGCCCCAAGATCTCCATAATCCGGCGAGGCATCACATCAATGTCGGAGATCAGGCGGTCGAAACCAGCGAGGATTAGCTCTTCGGGTAACACCATCGCGACCAGCACCCGCTTGAGCCCAGCCATTTTGGTGGCCGCAACACGATGATGGCCGTCAATGATGTAGACGCTGCCAGCTAGCGAAACCTCGCCGCTAGCAGGATCTTGTGTGCCGCGAACTGGGCCTTGCATGCCGCGAACTGGGCCTTGCATGCCGCTAGCTGGGTTTGCCGGGTCAACACTCCAGAGTGTGATGGTCGCGCCGTCGGCCGTTTCGGCGTGAAGCAGCAAGTCGTCGGTTGAAGCGTTAGCCCCCGTGCTGCCACCAGCCTCACCACCCGCAGCCGTACTTGTTTCAACAGGGTTCGCGGCAATCGTGGCATCGATGACATCTCTAACCCAGGGCGCACCCGGGCAGGTAGCCAGCACCGGGCTCCACATTTCAGCCATCTCTCTAAAACTGGCCGCCAAGGAAACCACGCTTGCTTCGTGAGTGTCTTCATGCGCACACAGCTTGTGCTCGTCCATATCGATCATGCCAATCAGGGAATGCTGCACCCGGCCAAAAGCCTCTACGCGCTGCACGAACAGTCGCGGCTCGGTTTGTCGTGTGTAGGCGCCAGCATCCAACAGCCTTTGCAGAGCCGCGGCTGAGCGCATGGCCGTACTTTGATGTCCGCTGGGGTGCGTGCCCGTAACGCTTGGCGCTGTGGTGACATGAATAAACGAGTCGCGATTGTCAGCCATCAAGCGCTCACGCATTGCTTGGGTCAGAGTGTCGTGCGGCGGCGCGATAACCCTTCTGGCCCACTCCGGGGTGAGAATGGCTGCTCGCACCGGATGTATCACGGAATCACACCGGCTTGTTTCAGCGCTTCGATGCGTTCCCAATCAACGCCCAGTTCGACCAGCACTAACTCCGTGTGCTGACCAATCTCGGGGGGCGGCTCGGTCACCTGCCACGAACTGGCAGAAAAATCGACCGGAGTGGCCACCATCTCCACCGTTTCGCCGTCCGCGGTCGGCACCGGCACCCAGCATCGAGCGGCTTGGGCTTGCTGGTCCGAACGCATGTCCAAGGTTGATTGAACTGGCGCCCACCACACGTCGCCTGCGTCAAAGATCTTCCCCCACTCAGCGCGCGTGCGAGTAGCCATCACCTCGTCCATCTCCAGAATCAGTTCTTCAGAATGGTCTATGCGAGTCTCCAGCGATTCGTACTTCGGGTTTTCAAACCAGTCGGGCCGATCAAGCGCAGCAACCACCGCGGGCCAATGGCGGTCACCCTCAAGACCCAACATCCACAACCATTCATCGTTTGAGCAGCGATAGCAGTTGATCAGCGGGTTTGGTGGGTTCTTGCGACTCCACGGTGTGGTCTCCGCACCGGTCATAGCGGTGACGTTGTGATCCCAGCCCAGCATGTAGGTGCCTAAGCGCAGCAACGATGTCTCCACCAGCTGGCCTTCGCCAGTTTTTGTGCGATGAAACAGAGCGGCAGACACTCCGGCGGCTGCGGCCATGCCAGTCATGTGGTCACCCATGCCGCCACGCTGATAAGGAAGCTGTGCGTCCTCCGGTGTGAGAGCCGAAGCAATGCCGGCACGCGACCAAAACGCTCCAACGTCATAGGACTGCCGATCGCTTTCTTCGCCGCGTAGCGACAAGCCGGTGACGCTGGCGTAAATCAAGGCCGGATAACGCTCCGCCAGGGATTCATAATCCAGTCCGAGGCGAATCAAACCGCCTGGCCTGATGTTTGAAACGAACACGTCGGCTGATGCCAGCAGACTGTGCAACACCTCAAGGCCTTCGGGCATAGACAGATCCAGGGCGACGCTGCGCTTACCGCGGTTGTCTAGATCGAATGGCGGATTGCCCTGTTCATAGAGCCAGTCAAGCGTGCGAAACGGGTCTCCTTCGTGCGACTCAATCTTGACGACATCGGCTCCCCAGTCGGCCAAAATGCCCCCACAGGCAGGTCCTGCTACCCAGACCCCAAGTTCGACAACTCGTATGCCATCCATGGGCCCAGTCATCAATCCCCGATCCCCTTTGCTTTGCTCATCTATTTGGGCTCACAGGTTCAACCAACTCGCAAGCGCGACTACCAAGTCCGGCCCAGACTAATCAGCAGTGAGAAGACGGGGTGAAGACGGGGTGAAGACGGGGAGAAGCCAGAGAATCTTGCTGGATAACCCATGACGGCAGTTCATACCACCTGCCAACAAGCAGCTAAATCGGCGAGCCCCACTAAACCTCCGTTATTGAGGCTAAATCACCTGTTTTGGTTGTTTTTAGTCGGCTTGAGAGGCGTTGTGAGGCGTTGTTTAGGTAGTGAGGCGCTATTGGGACGCTGAGAGCGGATACCGGTCGGTGAGGAAGGTCATGTATGCGCCCGTTCTCACGTTCAGGCCTATAAACGCCATAAAGAAATTGCGTATTCCGGCGGGCCAGCGACCGGTGAACAGCAACACGAAGAACATCACCACCCCAAGAACAAGGGCAATAATTTCAAGCACCGTTAATACCACAATGACTGGAATAAGGAGAATTGGGCGAAACAGCACCGTTAGCCGGTTATGTCCGTCTAGCTGAACATCGATGTCGGTGCGAGCCTGATGCCCTCCGGGATCGGCACCATCACCGTTGAATTCAAAAGGCGGGTACTGGTCTGAAAGCACTAAAAGAAAGGCAGAGACCCGGTGCTCGTAACGAATCAGCATCGTGAAATATTTCGCCAGAAATTCTGGATTGGATCCAGTGAACAGGGTGATAATCCAGGAGAGGATCCACAATGGGAGAAAGGCGATCGAAAGGATGTAGACGACGACCGCGTGCGGAATGATCAGCAACCAGTGCACCAACACGCGCCAGTTGGCGACTTTTTCAGGAGTATTTACTGAGAATCTTGCTGGGTATTCCATGGGCTCAAGATTACACCACCGCCTGCGCCGTTAGCCCATTAACCCCCAAAGCCCTGCTACTGCGTCGTAAGTTCTTCCAGAATTGGAACCAGGTGGCGGCGCAGCAGCTTGCCTGTTGAGGTTCTCGGCAGCTCTTCAAGCAGATGCACCACCTCAGGTCGCTTGAACGGCGCAAGCCGTTCGCGTGCGTACGCGACTAGATCCTCACCCGATGTCCCGCTGCCAACTCGCACGACCGCTGCGGCCACCACTCGCTCACCCCACTCTTCGCTAGGAATGCCCACCACCGCTACCTCCAACACCGCCGTGTGTTCATAGAGCACATCTTCCACCTCATCGGGCAGCACGTTTTCGCCGCCTCGAATAATCATGTCGCCGGTGCGTCCAGACAAGAACAGATAGTCATCCTCGTCTATGTATCCGAGGTCGCCGGTATGTACCCAGCCCTCGTCGTCAATAGTTACGCGAGTTTTTTCTTCGTTGCCCCAATAGCCGCTCATCGCCCTGGCTGTCAGCAGCTGTACCTCGCCCATCACTCCAGGACCGACCGGCTTACCGGTATCGGTGTCAATCACACGCATCTGCACGTCTTCAAGCAGCTGGCCAACCGAGCCAAGCCGGCGCAACTTGACTTGCTTCTCGGCTTCTGTGCCCTCAATGCGATGGTCGTCTGGGTCGAGCACCGCCACCGTGGAAGTGGTCTCGGTCTGGCCGTAGGCGCCGGTGAACGCCACATTGGAAGGAAAACTCTCGATCGCTCGACGAATGACCGAGGGCGGCATCGGTGCGGCGCCGTACGTAATCGCTTCCAACGACTCAAACACTTCTGGGGAGAAGTTCGGCACCTCCATCACGCGCGACAACATCGTCGGCACCAAGAACGCGTGCGTTACTTCATGCTCCTTAATGCAGTCGATCCACTGCGACGCCTCAAACTGAGGCAGCAACACCACCACTCGGCCGCTGTAAAGAGCATTCAACATAGAGGTGAGCCCAGCTATGTGATACAGCGGCACGGCGATCGCCATACGTCCGATGTCTTCACCTGTTGCGGCGTCGTTAGTGCCCATCACGTAGCCGGTGATGGCTTCGTTGGTGAGACGCACACCCTTCGGCAGCGCGGTGGTGCCGCTGGTGTAGAGCAACGCACACAACCCGTCAGGATCGACCTCTTCGGGCACCGGCAGCTCAAACGCTTCGTCTCGAGCAGCCGCGAACGAGCTTGGGTCGTCCAGCAGCAGCACCTCAACGACGGAGTCGGGTTTGGCCTTATCCACCTGCTCGGCATAACGAGTTTCGGTAAACAGCACCTTCACGCCGGAGTCCTTGAGCAGGTGCGCTATCTCCTCTGGGCCTGCCCTGAAGTTCATCGGCACCACGGTGGCCCCTGCAAACGCCGCTCCGAAGATGGCCTCAACGCATTCGATGCTGTTGGTTGCAAACACACCTACGCGGTCGCCCGGCTCAACACCCAGCGTGGTTAGCAAGCCGGCGGTCTTGGCTACGTTGTCGAGTAGCTGCTGGTAGGTGACCTCTCGCGCCGGATCGGTCGAGATGTCGATAAGGATGGTTTGATCACCAGCAATCGTTGCTGGCATAAATAGGAGCATTCCCAGGTTCAACGCGTTCCCCTTAAATTATTTTTTCGGTAGCTCATTGTGCCCTAGCCTGAACTTATGACAAACACTAAGGAAGCGGCCGACATTGAATTCTGGGTGGATCCGCTCTGACCATGGTGTTGGGTGACGGCTCGTTGGGTCGTCGATGAAGTCGCAACAAAGCGCAATTTAGATATCACGTGGCAGCCAATCAGCTTGCTGTTCAAAAACAATCCGTCTAAGGATCAGCAGTATTACTCCGCTATGAAAACCACTCACGACATGCTGCGAGTGATGGAAGCGGTGCGCGAGGCCAAGGGCGACGCGCCTGTATTTGACTTGTATTGGGAACTGGGCACACGCATTCACAATGACGGCGACCTGACCTTTGACGTGGCCGACGCCTTAGACACCGTGGGACTGGATCGTTCGTTTGCGCAAGCCAAAGATGACGAAGCCTGGGATGAGATTGTGCGCAAGCGGATGCAGCAAGGACTGGAGCTGGTGGGTGAAGATGTTGGCACGCCGATAATCGCTTGGGATCGTTCTGATGGTGATCGCATGGCTTTGTTTGGACCGGTGATCACCAAGGCACCCTCGGGCGATGAAGCTCTGAAATTATGGGACGCCATGATTGATCTGGGTGATATTGACGGATTCTGGGAACTGAAGCGCACTAGGACACAGAGGCCCGACTTCGGAGACCGGCCTAGCTGATTGAGTAGTCTGACAGCAGTAGGGAAATAGGGGTTTATATGCCAAAGGGCTCAACTTCTTCGTCTACATCGGGGGGCAAAACTGGTGGGACCCTGCTGGACGGGCTAACCATCGTCGACACCGACAGTCACTGGTCTGAGCCGTACGACCTGTGGACCTCGCGTGCGCCGGCGGCGTATCGCGATCGTGTTCCGGTAATGGCTGAGCGCAACGGTCGGCGGCGCTGGTGGTTTGACGGCAACATACCGATCGGCTTACCGATCGCTTCGTCAGTGGTTGCGCCCGACGGACAAAAGGTCAAAGGCACCGCGTTTTTTGATCTAGATAACGACATGGTTCATCGCGCCAGCTTCGATGCTCAGGCGCGGGTAGAGATGTTGGATCAGCTGGGTATTACCGCTCAGATCATGTATCCAAACGTGGCGGGCTTCGGTAATCAGAACTTTCTCAAGTCGCCCGACGATGCGTTACGGCTGATCACTGTTCAGATCTACAACGATGCCCTGGTCGAGTTTCAAGACGAAACCGGTCAGCGGGTGTTCGGCATGGCGTTGTTGCCGTGGTGGGATCTTGACGCCGCTGTCAAAGAGATTGAACGCTGTCACGCAAACGGCCTGCGCGGGATCGTGACCTGTTCAAACCCCGAAGAAACTGGCATGCCTGACATGGCAACCCCGCACTGGGATCCGGTGTGGCAGGCGTGCACGGATCTAGCGATGCCTGTGAATTTTCATATCGGATCGTCCGAAGGCAACTTGGATTTCTACAGCAAGGCACCTTGGCCGTCGTTTGGAAACGAACTCCGTCTGGCGGTTGGTTCTGCAAGCCTGTTTATGGGCAACAGTCGCGTCATCGGCAACATGATTTACTCCGGCGTGCCGGAGCGATTCCCAGACCTGAAGTTTGTGTCAGTCGAGAGCGGAATCGGCTGGCTGCCGTTCTTCTTAGAGGTGCTTGACCACCAGATGCATGAAACCGCTCCGAACGAGCTGGCCGAACTCTCGATGCTGCCGTCGGAATATTTCAAACGGCAGTTCTACGGATGCTTTTGGTTTGAGCGTTCGACCGTGCGACCAACCGTGGAGTATTTGGGAGCGCAGAGCGTGATGTTTGAGACAGACTTTCCGCATCCGACCTGTCTGTATCCGCGTGACGATCACGATCTTGCCAAGGCCTTGGAGGGCATTGCCGCCGACGACCTAGAAGCAATCATGTGGAGGAACGCAGCCGAGCTGTATCGCCTTGAGCTTTAGCTATTTAGCAAAATAGCTATTTCGAGCTAGCTACCAGCCAAGCCAACCGGCGCTCGGCTACTAGGCCCTGCGCCAGAGCCATATCAGACGCTGCCCTTTGGCAGTGCCGCAAGCGGCTTGTGAATAGTCGCCCGTGACTTCCCACGCCAGCGACTAGCTCGCTAGCCAGCTCAACGGCTCGCAATGGCAAGGCCTCAGGCTCAACTAGTTCGGTCACAATGCCGAGCCGTAGAGCGGTGGCCGCGTCAATGTCACGGCCGGTTAGCAATAGCGGCATCGTTGCATCGGCACCGATTACGCGCGGCAGGCTCTGCGTGCCTCCCGCACCTGGCAACATGCCGAGCTTCACCTCTGGCAAGGACAGCGTTGCATTTGTGGCGGCGATTCGGATGTCGCAGTACAGCGACATTTCGAAGCCGGAGCCGAGGACGTATCCGTGCAGAGCGCAGAGCGTGGGGACTGGCAGGTTGGCCAACGGCAGCCAGGGGTCACGATCCCAACGAATTCGGCGCGCTTGAGGGATCGACTCGGCGTTGCCGAATTCTGATAGGTCTGCACCGGCGCTGAAGTTCTTGCCCGCGGCGCTAAGCAGCAAGCAACGAACGTCCGGTATGTCGCGCACCGCGGTGACCGCTTCGATCAGCTGATCTCGCATCTCTAGGTCGTAGATGTTGAGGGGTGGGTGATCCAAGATGATGTGCGCCACGCCGGTGGCATCGTCAATATCTAGGTACAAGCGTTCTGTGTTCATACAACTGTGCTCATGCGGCTTGCGGTGCTTGCGCCTGGCCTTTTTGGGCAAGCCGCACGAGCGGCTGAATGGCTTCGGCTAGCGAGACACGCCGGTATTGCAGGACGGGTCCGGTCGCGGTTGGGCAGTCTGTGGCGGTTGGTGGGTCGGTAGCAAGCAAATCGGTAGCAACCGAGCAGGCCAGCAACCCCGCCAAAGGGTCTGGGTAGGAGTAAGCAGGCACTCGTGGCCACGTGTGTGTGTTGCTGTCGGGGCTGGCAGTGCCAGGGCTGTTTGGTAAATAGCCGAGGCCTGAGGCTGCGTGAACGCCGGTGCCATAGGCAACCCAGTCACTCTCCGGAGAGTTTTGTGCAAACGCAGTGATCGCAAGCATGCGGAGCTTGGGTGCGTGGCGAGAAAGCTCGCTGGGCACCAAACCAAAGTTGGCTAGCGCCCGCGGAGACAGCGAGGTAACCAACAGGTCTGCGGTGCCAAGGAGTTGATCAAACTGGCACCGATCCTCCAGCAGGTCTAAATCCAGCTCGACTGTTTGCTTAGCGGAGTTGAGCGGCTGGTACATGGGTGATTCGCTCAGGCCATCTGGACGCTTGGCGCAGGTGATCTTGGTTACCTGAGCACCGGCCCTGGCAAGCAGTTGGGTGCACAACGGACCCGCCCAGATAGATGTGAGGTCTATTACTACCGCGCCAGCGACACTGGCGCTAGAAACCACCGCGCCAGCGACACTGGCGCTAGAAACCACCGCACCGGCAACTACTTCTGCTCCAGCAACGCTGGCTGGATCATTGCCCGCTTGACGGTTGCTAGCTGCCGAACGCCTGCCAGCTACCGCACAATCGTCGACAGAATAGCTAGCACCAGAACTACTATCGGCAGAAAGATTGGCGCCAGAGCAATCAACTGCAGGCAAGCGCCGATATGGCGTCACCGCTAGGCGCCACTGCTGCGCCGCGCTAGCTACAGCCTCAACATCAGGTTCGTTGGCAACGGTTTTTGCAAAGCGCTGCCAGGTTGGACCGTCTTCGGGACCGAGATCAACACACAGCGCGCCCTGTCCCCCATCATCTTGTCCCCCATCACCTGTTCCCAAATCATCTGCCCCCGCTCTGCGGGGTAACTCATTATCTGTCCCTGCTTTGCCGGGTCCCCACATGACTGGGTCGGCTGGGCTGGATTGGCTGGCTTGCACTGGCGACAGCAGTCGCGGCATGTCAATCCATCTCCTTGCACCCCAGCTCCTTGCATCGCCCGACGGCTCACCCGACAATGCTGGCTCCTCCAGCTCTCCAAATGGCGCCGGTTCTCCAGCCAGCACGGGCTCCTCCGCCGGTGCTGGAAATCGTCCCAGCCGGTTGCTTATCTCGGCGCTAAGTCGGTCACCCAGCTCAAACAGCCCAGGCGGCAGCCAGCCTGTTTCTGTCATCTTCCGGCGAAATCGGGCGGTCGCTTGTCAAAGAACGCAGCAAGACCTTCCTCACGATCTTGCGTCGCCGCCAGCTGATGGTTGAGATCGCCTTCCAGTCGCAGTCCTTGCGCCAAGCCCTGCTCCATCCCGCGCGCAACCGCCTCCTTCGCAAACTCCAATGCCAGCGGTGCCGCGCCGGCTAACTGCACCAGCAACCGCTCAAGAGCGGCATCTAAATCATCAGCCAGTTCATGCACCAGCCCCCACTGCTGCGCGGTCTGTGAGGAAATCTCCGTGCCCAGCAAGAGCATCGAGTTAGCCCGCCCCGCTCCTATCGCACGAGGTAAACGTTGCGTTCCACCCCACATCGGCAAGAGACCGCCAACCGCTTCGGCCATTGAGAAACGCGCCGAGCTATCGCAAAGGCGCAGATCGCAAGCCAGAGCCATCTCCAACCCAACCGAAGCGCATTCACCGCTGATCACACAAATTGTGGGGCCGCGCACGGCAGCTATGGCCGCCGCTGGGTCAGGCGTTATGTCAACCGGGTCAAAGCCGAGGCCGGTGCAAAAATCTGTGCCCGGTTCGTTGCGAACCACAACAATCGCCGGCTCTCGCCTTTCACGCGTCTCAACACAGGTCTCGCTGATGGTGCGCGCTTGGCGCGCACTTAGCTCCCCACCGCCAATAGTTATGCGTGTGATAGCGCTAATCGGCGAACCTAGTCGGCTGACTTGGTCTTCTTGGGCTCTTGTAGCTCCATGTCCTTGCCATTGCACTGCAAAACCACTGCGCCGGGCTTGGTTACTAACACCTCAATGCCGGAATCTTCGTCTTGGTAGCGCTTGCCGACCTTTATGTCTCCTCCGTCAGCAGCCGATACGTCACCCTCTCCACCCTTGGTAACGATTACCTGCACACCACCGTCAAATTCAAGTCGTGCGCCCGCCTTGATTGTCCCAGCCATAGTTCATGTCCCTTTCAAGATCTTGTCTTGTTTCTGCCCGGCAGCCTATTACCTAGCAACTATTAACTAACAACTAATACCCAGCAGCTATTACCTAGCAAGGTTCCCAGTCATAAGCTTTGGGCCGTGACGCTAGAGCCGCAGGCCACCGACCTGATCGCAATGATAAACGACCTTAATCAGCCGACCTTTCCCGAGGTCGGCCATGAGAAGGCTCGCATTGGGTTTGAAAAGAACGCAACGAGCAGCGTGTTTACCGAGGTCGGTTCGGTAACCGATGAGGTGATACCCGGACCCGACGGCAACGACCTAGCGGTGCGGATCTACACGCCAACTTCCGAAGCGCGCGGCGGACAGAGCAGAGGGCCCGGTCTTGTCTATTTCCATGGCGGTGGGTGGGTGGTCGGCAACATCAACACTCACGATGGTGCGTGCCGGATGCTGACCCAGTTCGCAGGAGCGGTAACGGTGTCGGTTGATTACCGGCTTGCGCCCGAGCATCGTTTTCCTGCCCCAGCCGATGACTGCTATGCAGCGACCGAATGGGTGCTAGCTAATGCGGAACGGCTCAGCATTGATCCAAACGCACTTGTGGTCGGTGGAGACAGCGCTGGGGGCAACCTGGCAGCCGCAGTGGCTCTGATGTGTCGCGACCGCGGCGGGCCGTCGCTGGCGATGCAACTGCTGATCTACCCGGTGACCGATTTTGATAGAGACACGCAATCAATGCGCGACAACGCAGAGGGGTACCTGCTGACCAAGACCACTATGCGTTGGTTTGATGATCTGTACTTGCCTGAAAAAAACCGCGAGCAGGCGGCTGCCGATCCCTATGCCGCTCCGCTGCGGGCTACTGAGCTAGCGGGACTTGCGCCCGCCCTGGTGATCGTGGCCGGCCACGATCCGTTGCGCGACGAGGGCGTGGCGTATGCCAACAAGCTGTCTCAAGCCCAAGTGCCGACAACGCTGTTGGAATACCCAGGACAGTTCCACGGGTTCTTTTCTATGACGAAGTTCTTAGATCAGGCGACCCAAGCCAACTATCTAGCCAGCGCGCTTATTAGGAGCGCTGCCTGTTAGAGGCCCTGGCCGCTAGAGGCACCGTCTGTTGACAGGTCTGCCAGCTAGAGACCACGCTTGTGGCTAGCCCTACGCGGGCTAGCTCAGCCGCTATACCTCGTGCTTGAACGACAAACGCACCTTGGTGCGATAGGCGGTGATCGCTCCCTCATCGATCACCACGTCTTGTTCAATCACCTCAGCTACCCGCAGGTCGCGCAGGGTTTTTGAAGCCTCGTTCACGGCGTTTGCCGTAGCTTGCTCCCACGATTTATCGCTTGTACCAATCAGCTCAATGACGTTGTAAACGCTGCTCACTGCAACTCCTTTTTGCGGCCTCTTGTTTCGTTTTTGCAAAGAGGTTGTGCGTAGTATGGCACCAACCAACTACGGAGCGCTAAGTGGACGAAGCCCCCGCGTCAAGCACATATGCGGTAGAAAAACTAGTAACGATCGTTGCTGCCAGCCCAGTCTCCTGGGAGAATGCGGCGCAAATCATCATCGCTGAGGCAACCAAAACCATTCGTGACTTACATGTCGCACATGTGGTTCAGCGCGATGTGGTGCTATCCGAAGGCGCCATCGCTATGTATCGCATCAAGCTGCGGCTGGCATTTCGCATGGACCGTCGTCGCCCCTCTCTCACGCCTGGCGAGTCAGACGTAGAAGTAAGCCGGTGGCTAATAGTGACGAACCAAACGTTGGGTACCGGCGAGGTTGTGGCCGAGGCTGAGCGACTGTCGGCCTTGGGAGCCTGCGAGTTCCATCTACTGGTACCGGCGACGATGTCGCAGAGCTATGCGCGCTCAAGACGGATGTCTATGTTGGCGGCAGATCCGGTGACCGGCATTCCATCTGAGATGCTGCAAGCGGGCGCCGATTTCTTGGGTCCGGACACCGAAGGTCAGGAAAAAGCACGTAAACGACTAGAAGCGCAAGTAGAGAAGCTCAATAAATCCTCCTACGACGTAACCGCTGAGATAGGTGACCCTGATCCCGTCAGAGCAATCACGTCCGTGCTAGGCCGCGCCAGCTTTGACGGCATCATCTTGTCAACCCTGCCTCCTGGTATCTCTCGTTTTGTAAAGGGCGACCTGCCTAGTCGTGTGAAACGCATTTCTGACCTGCCTGTGACCTATTTACCCGGCAAAGTGCCTGAGGATGAAGACCTCTAGAGCAAAAACTCACCGGTTGCGCACTGGGCACTGCCTAGACAAGGAGGACTCGTGATGGAATCACGCAGTTATCAGCAACGCCATGAAGCCGCGAACGATGTGTTCGCCGGATTCACCGCAGGCAAAGGCGACGCCGAACGAGCCTCACTAGCTATGACCCGCAGTTTGGGCGCGTTAGGGACGTTCGCTTTCGACGTTGTGATGGGCGATGTGTGGTCACGGCCGCAGCTATCACGGCGCGATCGCAGCCTGATCGTGGTGTCTGTGCTGGCGGCTATCGGATCGAGTGAAGAGCTGTCGTTTCACACCGAAACCGCCTTGAACCACGGCATGACCCGCACCGAGATTGAAGAGGTGGTGCTGCTCCTAGCGGTTTACGCCGGTTATCCCAAAGCAATGATGGCTACGCGCGTGGTTGATGATCGGTTTCGTTCGATCGACGGCGTCGAGCGGCTACCGGAGCGTGAAGCCGCTGCAAAACTCAGCGACGCTGAACGTCGCGTCGCTGGCGCAGAAGTTCGTCAAACCATGACCGCCGGACATGCCGACAAGGATCCTGATGCCGACATGGCTGCATTGATTGAACGGCTTGGTGAGGTCGGACGGATCGCATACCAATGGGCGTTCGGTGATGTGTGGTCGCGGACGCAGCTATCACGGCGCGATCGCAGCGTGGCAGTGATCTCTATTCTCACTGCGCTGGGCCTTACCAACGAGCTGGCCTTTCATATTCCTGCTGGACTTAATCACGGGCTGAGCCGTACAGAGATCGAAGAGATCATGGTGCAGATGACGATCTACGGCGGGGTGCCACGCGCAGTCGAAGGGGTCCATGCCATGCGTGACGCGTTCAGCAAACTAGACACGCAATAACCCTGAGCGCTGGCGGCGCTAGCCCAGCACTAACCCGAGGCGCTGAGCTAAAAGCTTGCGAAGCGGTTTTGCGCATCGGAAGAGCGAATTGCACTGGCGGAGATGTCGCCGTCAAACTCTGACAGATCGCCTAGACGAGATAGCTGGCTGTAGCCGCGCAGCTGGTGCTTCGTCATTTGGACAGACAAAGCTGGCAAGCCGATAACTCGTTGCACCCAGCGATCAACCGCAGTATCTAGCTCGTCTTCATCTGCACAGACTTCGTGAGCCATGCCCCAAGCCGCAGCGGTCTGGCCGTCTACATGCTCACTAGTCATGATGAATTGACGTGCACGCGCCATCCCGATTTCTGAAATCAGTCGCGGCGTGGCACCCCACGGCAGCGGCACACCCAGGTCAACCTCCGGCACGTACCACTGAGCGTCAGCGGTGCTAATACGAAAATCACAGCTAATCGCAAAGCAGCAGCCACCGCCGATGGCGTGACCGTGAACCCGTGCGATGGTCACTACCTCGCAATCTTCGATGGCGCGCATGGCTCGTCGGCCGAGCTGGCTGGCATATCTAGCGGCGCTGGCGTTAGGTGACTTGTCAAGCTCTTCACGCCGGTCGGCACCCGCACAGAACGTCTGGCCACGCCCGCCTAACACCACTACTCGAATGTCGGTCTGGTCGTTTAGTGCGGTAAACAGCTCGACCACGTCTTGGATCATGGCTTGGTTATGCGCGTTGCGTGCCTGTGGTCGGTTGAACCATGCCCGCAGTACCGGGCCTTGTTGTTCCAGCTCAATCCACTCGAGTTTTAGAGCAGACAAATCGTCAGGTTTTGAATCGGTTTTTGGCATTGCCCCAGTGTTGCCGTAAGACTGACGCAATGCCAACTAACTCAGAAACCGCTACTAATCAATCCATCGGTAACCAGACCACCGGGAATCAAGCCACGGGTAGCCCTTCAAAAAACGGTGTGGACCTGTCCGCTGTGAAGCATCACGATGTAGACGCGCTCGGGACACGCATTCATGTGGCCGAAGTTGGTTCCGGCCCAGCCGTGCTGTTTGTGCACGGCTTTCCGGAGTCGTGGTATTCGTGGCGCTATCAGTTGCCGGTTGTGGCGGCGGCTGGCTATCGAGCTATTGCGATCGATGTGCGCGGCTATGGACGCTCGGAGGCTCCCACGGCGGTGGCGGACTACTCGATGGTGCGTCATGTAGGTGACAACGTGGGAGTGCTGCGCGCGCTTGATTGTGAGACCGCGACAATTGTCGGCCACGACTGGGGATCGCCGATCGCTTGGTCAAGTGCGCTGCTGCGGCCCGACATCTTTAGCGCGGTTGCTTTGCTGAGCGTGCCCTACAACGCTCGTAACGACTTAAAACCAAGTGCAGCGTTTCGCATGATGGGTGGAGACGATGAGTTCTATATCGAGTATTTCCAGGAGCCGGGTCGAGCCGAAGCAGAGATAGAAGCCGATCTTGCTGGATGGCTGCTGGGCATGTACTACGCAGGCTCGGGAGACGGTGTACGCGCTCGCCAGGCCAGCGGCGACGCATCGGGTGGACGCTTCACCGTTACTAGCGGCGGGCAGCTACGGGATCGCTTCATCTGGCCAGAACCTGGACAGTGGCCAGATTGGATGAGTGAAGAAGACTTCGGCTACTACCTGTCAGAGTTTTTGCGCACCGGCTTTTCTGGCGGGCTAAATCGTTATCGCAACGTGGATAGAGATTGGGCGGACACCGCTGCCTGGGATGGCGCACCGATTACGCAACCGTCGTTATTTATTGGCGGCGAGCTGGATGGTCCGACGGTGTGGGGTGCTGGGTCAATTGCAAAGTTTGATAAGACGATGCCAAATCTGCACAAGTCGGTCATCATTGACGGGTCTGGGCATTGGGTGCAACAAGAGGCTGCCGACCAAACAAACACCGAGCTGGTTGAGTTCTTAACGGCCGTGCATTAGCAACGGCTCGCTAACAATTGCAGCAAAGCTGCAATCTCTAGCCCAAGAGACCCATCTGTTGGACGGCGTCGCGCTCTTCGACTAGTTCATCCCAAGACTTCTCTATTCGTGAGCGGCTGAAATCGTCAAGGTTGAGTCCGGTTACAACCGAGTAGCTCCCGGCGCTAGACACCTGACACGGATACGAGGTAATCACACCTTCTGGTGCTCCGTAGTCACCGGTTGAGGGGATTCCCATCGACACCCAGTCGTTGGCTGGGGTACCCATAGCCCAGGTGCGCATGTGATCAACGGCAGCCGAAGCAGCCGAAGCAGCCGAAGATGCTCCGCGTGCTTCGATGATGGCCGCACCACGCTGTTGCACGGTGGGGATGAAATCATTTTCGAGCCAGGCCTGATCGTTCACCAACTCCGCGGCATTACGTCCGCCGATCTGGGCGCGAAAAATATCGGGGTATTGCGTGGCCGAGTGGTTACCCCAGATGGTCATGTTGGTGATGTCTCTGGTTGTGATGTTTTGGTCTAAAACCGATGCCTTAGCCGCTAGCTGAGCGATGGCTCGATTGTGGTCGAGCCGCGTCATGGCGGTGAACTGATCGTCAGCAATATTTTGCGCGTTTCGCATTGCAATGAGGCAGTTGGTGTTAGCCGGATTACCCACCACCAGCACACGAACGCCACTGTCCGCTGCATCGCTCAGGGCTTGGCCCTGTGAGGTGAAAATGCCGCCGTTGGCTTGCAGCAGGTCGCTGCGCTCCATGCCTGCCTTGCGGGGTAGCGAACCAACCAGCAGCGCGTATTGGGCGCCTTCGAAGGCAACGTTTGCGTCGGCGGTTTCGACGGTGCCTGCAAGCAGGGGAAAAGCGCAGTCGTCTAGCTCCATCTTGACACCGGAAAGCGCTCCCAGGGCGGGCTCAATCTCAAGCATCTGCAAGATCACCGGCTGATCCGGGCCCAGCATCGATCCGGACGCAATGCGGAACAGCAGGCTGTAGCCGATCTGGCCAGCAGCGCCGGTAACGGTTACTCGAACGGGATCTTTCATGTGCAAATGCCTCTCTAGTTGGGTTAGTTGTCTGGGTTAGTTGCCGCGCTACTACCAGACGCGGCGGCCATCTCCGCGCTACTACCTGACGCGGCAGCCATCTCCGCGCTACTACCAGACGCGGCGCCCTGCCGATAACGGTGCGGGTTACCCCTCATGATCCGGGACTAATTGTCGCCGCGCTACTACCAGACGCGGCAGCCATCTCCGCGCTACTACCAGACGCGGCAGCCATCTCCGCGCTACTACCAGACGCGGCAGCCATCTCCGCGCTACTACCAGACGCGGCAGCCATCGCCGCGTCCAGGGTGTTTTGCAGCAGCATGGCTCGTGTCATAGGACCAACGCCTCCTAGACGCGGGGTTATCCAGCCAGCAACTTCAGCCACCGACTCATCAACGTCAGAAACTATGCGCTTGCCGTCACGCGTGATGCCAGCCCCCACCACAGCCGCGCCGGGTTTGACCATGTCAGGCGTGACCAGCCCAGGACGACCCGCGGCCGCCACCAGCACGTCCGCTGTGCGGGTGTAGCTAGCGAGATCTGCTACTCCGGTATGAACGACCGTTACGGCTGCATTTGCACCCTTGCGGCGAGAAGCCAGCAGCAGCGCTAGTGGGCGACCGATAGTGAGGCCGCGACCAATCACCACCACATGCTTGCCTTCGACCGGCACTTCGTAAGCGGAAAGCATGTGCAAAATTGCGCGCGGGGTGCACGGCAGCGGTGCCGGTGCGCTCATAACTAAACGCCCGAGATTGGCAGGGTGAAGCCCGTCAGCATCCTTAGCGGGTGCCACCGCGGCCAGTACTTCCGCCTCTGTGATTTCCTCTGGCAGTGGCAGTTGCACGATGTATGCGTCCACGCTTGGGTCGGCATTAAGGGTGGCGACGGTGTCTAACAGTTCGGCCTGGCTGACATCGGCGGGCAGAGGTCGGTGAATGGAGTTGATCCCGACTTCGGCGCAATCTCTAATTTTGGCGCCGACGTAACTGTGTGAGGCGGGATCATCACCCACCAACACGGTGCCAAGACCGGGTGCGCGCCCGCCACTGGCAATCAATTTTGCTACCTGTGCGGCGATGCTTTCTTTGATCTGAAAAGCCAGCTTTTCGCCGTCAAGTAGCACCGCGGTCACAACCGCGCAGCGTAGTTGCGGCTAGTGCTTGAACTGGCGTTCTCCGGTAAAGAGCATCGCCAAGCCCAGGTTGTCGGCCGCCTCTATTACCTCTTCATCTCGCATGGCTCCACCTGGCTGCAGCACCACCGCGACGCCAGCCTCAGCGGCCGCCTCTACTCCGTCGGGAAACGGGTAAAAGGCATCGCTAGCGCAGGCTCCCCCAGCGGCTCGTCCGGCGGCTTTGCTCGCGGCTAGCTGAGCAGACTCAACTCGGTTTTGTTGCCCCGCGCCTATTCCCCAGGCAGTGCCGTCCTTCGCCAAAACGATGGCGTTAGAGCTGACGTGTCCGCAAACTCGCCAAGCAAACTTGGCGTCTTCGAGCTCTTCAGTGGTGGGTTGGCGTTTTGTAACTACCCGCCAGTCAGAGGGTTGCGCTGTAAAGCTTGCGGGTGTCTGCGCCAGCCAACCACCGTTGATTTGGCGCAAGGCGACACCGGTCGCAGCAAGATCTGGGCCTGAAGCAAGATCTGGCGCTGGCGCTTCCAAAATGCGAGTGTTCTTGCGTCGCTTGGAGATGCTTTCAATCACGCCTTGCTCAAAGCCAGGGGCGATGATCAGGTCCGCCTGAGCGGCTTGGATAATGCATTCGACCGTTTCTGTATCCACTACGCGATTAAGCGCCACTATTCCGCCAAACGCAGAACGGGCATCGCAGTCAAATGCGCGTTGATAGGCATCGGCTAGGCCAGCGCTTCCTGAACCTGCGGCGGGGCCCGCCGTAGCGCCTTCGGCTGAGCTCGCAACAACTGCGGCTCCACAAGGGTTGGCGTGTTTCACTATCACCACAGCTGGCACATCACCGGCGTTCGCTCCAAAATCGTGTGCCATGTGCCAGGCCGCAGCGGCATCGAAATAGTTGAGATAGCTGAGCGCCGAGCCGCCATGTTGCACCACGTGATCCCACCATGAGGTCGTGCCGCTGAGTCGGTAAAGAGCTCCTTGCTGATGCGGGTTTTCTCCGTAACGGGATTGCTGGGTTTGCTCCAGCGACAAATGAATGGTGGCCGGCAGCGGTGTATCTGGCGATGATCCACTCTCGTCAAACCACTCAACGATCGCTGCGTCATAGGCAGCGGTGTGCGCAAACGCAGATCGAGCCAAGCTTCGGCGCGTATCAGCACTGAGGCTGCCGTTTGCTTCTAGCTCGCTCAGCACCGCTTGATAATTGGAAGGCTTCACCACCACGCCGACCCCACCGGCTTCGGAGCCGTGATTCTTCGCGGCAGCCCGCACCATTGCTGGTCCGCCGATGTCGATCAGCTCAACACCAGGATCAGACGTAAAGGGATAAAGGTTGCAAACCACCAAATCAATGGCGTCGATCCCGTGCTCGGTTAACGCGCTCATGTGAGCAGGCTTGGAGCGATCGGCGAGGATGCCTCCGTGGATGCGTGGGTGCAGAGTTTTGACACGGCCGTCAAGCATTTCTGGGCTGTTGGTTACGTCCTCAACCGCTACTACGTCAATGCCGGCTTCTCGCAGAACCGTCGCAGTGCCACCGCTTGAAACGATCTGCCAGCCCAGACGTGAAAGCCCGGCCGCAAAGTGGTCGATGCCGGTCTTGTCGTAGACCGAGATGAGTGCTCTCACGCGCTAATTCCTTATTGGTTGGTTTGTGATTGAGTTTGTTCCGGTTGGGCCGGTTGTAATCGTGTTCTGCTGAATTCAGCGATGGTGGCTGGATAGAGTCTGCGCTCTACAGCCTTGATGCGTTCGTGCAAGGTCTCTTCGGTGTCGTCGGACAACACGGGCACGGTTTCTTGGGCTAGCACCGGACCGGCATCGACGGTTTCGGTCGCGATGTGAACCGTGCAGCCGGTCACTTTGACGCCGTGAACTAAGGCTTCACGCACGGCATGCCAGCCCGCGAAAGCTGGCAACAGTGATGGGTGTGTGTTGAGAACGCGTCCGCGGTAGCAGTCAAAAAATGGTTCCGCTAGCACCGTGCCAAATCCAGCCATCGCAACCAGGTCAACATCGGCCTGCGACAAAGCAGCGGCGACATCTTTGCTGTAAGCGATGCGATCAAAGTTGGGTCCGAAATCTGTGCGTTCGATCACCGCAGTGTGAATCCCGCAAGATTTTGCTAGCTCGATGCCTCGGCAGGGGCGGTCGGACAGCACCATGGTTACAGGCAGGTCGGCTTCGATTATCGCCTCGAGAATTGATCCGGTTCCAGATACAAGGACGGCTAACCGCACCGCGGCAGATTAGTTAGAGCTCGGCGACTATTTCGGCCATCAGCTCGCCGGCTTCGGTGGGGTTCATGCCTACCCGTGCGTCGGCGTCTCGCAGTGCCTCGATTTTTGCTTCGGCGGTGCCCTTACCGCCCGAAACTATGGCACCGGCATGGCCCATCTTTTTGCCCGGCGGTGCGGTTACTCCGGCGATGTAGGCCGAAACCGGCTTGGTCATCTCAGACTTGATGTATGCCGCGGCTTCTTCTTCGGCCGATCCACCAATCTCACCGATCAACATGACCGCTTTAGTTTCCGGGTCTGCTTGGAAGGCTTCCAAACAGTCAACAAACGACGTGCCTGGAACGGGATCGCCACCAATACCCACACAGGTGGTGACACCAATGTCTTTTTGCTGAAGCTCATACAGAGCCTGATAGGTGAGCGTGCCCGAGCGGCTCACAATGCCGACCGGTCCGCCGGGCTTAGCGATGTGTCCCGCGGTGATCCCGATATTGCACTGGCTTGGGCTGATAATGCCTGGACAGTTAGGCCCTAGCAAGCGCACATCGGGGAAGTCTCGTCGCAGGCGGTTGTAGAACTTTGCCTCATCGTGGGCTGGCACACCTTCGGTAATGCAAACGATGAACTTGATGCCACCTTCGGCGGCATCAATAATCGCGTCAGCCACTCCAGGCGCTGGAATAAAAATGCATGAAGCGGTAGCGCCGGTTGCTTCCACGGCCTCACGGCAGCTAGCGAAAATTGGCACTCCGTCTACATCGGTGCCAGCCTTGCGAGGGTTAGTGCCTCCGACTACCTGTGTTCCGTAGTCGCGGTTTAGTAGACCGAAGTAGCGGCCTTGTGAACCGGTCAGACCTTGGTAGATGACGCGGGTGTCTTTATCAACAAAAATGCTCACGGCTATCTCTCCAGCGATCTAGTTGGCTTTGGCTGCCAGCGCAACCGCGCTCTTGGCGGCATCAATCATGGTTGGCTGCATAAACAGCTTGTCGCTGAGATGTTCTTCCAATATCTGTCGACCTTCGTCTGCGTTGGTGCCGTCAAGACGAATGACGATCGGCGCAGCAATGTCGACCCTTTCCAGGGCAGCAACGATGCCGTTAGCTACCTCTTCACCGCGAGTAATACCGCCAAAAATGTTGATCAAGATTGATTTCACGTTGGGGTCGTTGTTGATGACCTCAAGGGCGCCGGCCATTACGTCTGCGTTGGCACCGCCGCCGATGTCTAAGAAGTTGGCGGGCTTGCCGCCTACCTGATTGACAACATCCACGGTGCTCATGGCCAGGCCAGCTCCGTTAGCAATGACACCGACGCTTCCTTCAAGCCCAATGTATTGCAAACCTCTTTCATGGGCGGCTACCTCGCGCTCATCACGGGGCTGGGTCTCGTCGTATTGCTCGTATTCCGAATGGCGAAACACCGAATTGACGTCCAGCGTCACCTTTGCGTCCAGCACATGCACTCGATTGTCGGGAGTGAGTATCAGCGGGTTTATCTCCGCTAGGTCGGCGTCGCCCTCGACATAGCACTCATAAAGCTTGGTAAGCACTTCGATTGCGCCTTGCGTTGCGGCCGGGTTCAGCTTGGCGGATTCAACCCATTCGCGGGCTTGCTCAGCGGTCAGCCCTTCAACCGGATCTACCCAGATGCGACTGATTGCTTCCGGGTTGTCGACCGCTACCGATTCGATCTCTACACCGCCTTCGGCCGACAGCATGCCGAGATGTTTTTTGGCCGAGCGATCGAGCGTGAAGCTGGCGTAGTACTCCTCGGCGATGTCGCTGGCCTTCTCAATCCAGAGACGTTTCACCACGTGCCCGTTTATGTCTAGGCCAAGGATGTTTTCTGCGTGGGTCTTTACGTCTTCAACGCTTTCGGCAAACTTCACGCCGCCAGCCTTGCCGCGCCCGCCGGTGTGCACTTGCGCCTTCACCATGACAGGTGTGCCCAACCTGTTTGCCGCAGCGACAGCTTCTTCGGTAGTGAAAGCCACCTCGCCGTCGGAAACAGGCAAGCCGTAGCTGGCAAAAAACTGCTTCCCCTGATATTCAAATAGATCCACGGCGGAATCTTAGGAGCCCTGTCGTGCGGTGATAGCCCGTGCCAGCGCGAGTGTCGCCGTCAGCTAGCGATACAGGCCGGAACGGCTGTAACTGCGGCCGCGGCCGATCACGTTGACGCTGCGATCTTCAACCTGGCTCTCGTCGATCTTGCTTAAGACCTCGGTCAAGAACCTGCTTGGCGGGTTGTAAGTGGTCTGCCCGTGGACGATGCGTTGAGTAGCGAAGGTCAGATACAGCCTTTGCTCGGCGCGTGTTATTCCCACATATGCCAGCCGGCGTTCTTCCTCTAAGTCTTTCGGCTCTGTCATCGAGCGGAAGTGCGGGCTAAGCATTTCCTCTAAGCCGGTATAAAACACCACGGGATACTCAAGCCCCTTGGCGGCATGCAGCGTCATCAAAGACACCACTCCTCCATCGGGTAACTCGTCGGTGTCGTTCACAAGTGCGATTTGCTCCAGGAACTGATCGCAGGTTTTAAACCCGACTGCGGAATCAGCCAACTCTTCCAGGTTTTCCAGCCGGTTATAGGCCTCATCGGTGTCTTCGGCTGACAGCGCTTCGTTGTAGCCAGATTTTTCAAGCGCTTGCGTTATCACTGCCTGGGGTCCGTCTAGCACAAGTTCTTGCAATTGGTTGAGCAGCTCAACGAACTCGGCAATGCCCTTAGCGGGCTTGCCCTTCACACCTGCCGCGCTGGCATCTCGTAACGCTTCGCTAAAGGTGATGTCTTGCTGGCGGGCGTGGCTGGCAATTCGCTCTTGGCTGGTCTGGCCGATGCCGCGCGCTGGCAGGTTCAAAACGCGTTTGACGGCGATGATGTCGGCTGGGTTCACCGCTGCTCGCAGGAACCCCAGAGCATCTCGCACCTCGCGGCGATCGTAAAACCGGGTGCCACCCACCACCTTGTAAGGCAGTCCTTCTTCTACAAAGATCTCTTCGATGACGCGTGACTGAGCGTTGGAGCGATAGAAGATGGCGATATCGCCTGGGGAAATGTCGGTTTCTTCGCAAAGCCTTTGAATCTCACGAGCTACGAAACGAGCTTCGTCATAAGCGTCGTCACCGCAGTAGGTACTGATCGGCGCACCGTGTTTGGAGTCGGTCCATAGATTTTTGGAAACTCGCTCAACGTTGTTGGCTATCAAGGCGTTGGCGGCGTCAAGAACCAGTTGCGTTGAGCGGTAGTTCTGCTCCAGCACGTAGGTAGAGCAGTCCTCGCCGAAGGCGGTGTCGAACCGGTGGATGTTGTCGATATCTGCGCCACGAAACGCATAGATCGACTGATCACTGTCACCCACCACGAACACATTGCGATGAGCTCGGCCAAGCAAGCTGACCAGTTCGTTTTGAGCAGCGTTTGTGTCTTGGTATTCGTCTACCAGGATGTGGGCGAAGGTGGTTTGGTAGTGCTTTAGCACCTCGGAGTTGTGGGTGAGCAGGTTCACCGTCTCGAATAGCAGATCATCGAAGTCCATTGCGCCGGCGGCCTTTATGCGGAGCTGATACTCCGCATAAACGCTGGCTAGCACCTCGTCTTGCCTGCTTTGCGTGTTGTTGGCCACAAAATCAGCCGATTGCAGCAGGTTCTTACAGGTAGAGATGCGCTGGTGGATCTTGCGGTAGGGAAACAACTTTTCGTCAAAGTCGAGCTCGCGTACGACGTCACGCACGAGGCGCGCCGAGTCGGTGTGGTCATAGATCGTGAAGTTGTTTGGGTAGCCCAAACGGTGTGCGTCACGACGCAGCATCTGAACGCAAGCCTTGTGAAAGGTGGAGATCCACATGCGTTTCGCTACTGGGCCAACCAACCCAGCGACTCGTTCACGCATCTCATCGGCGGCCTTGTTTGTAAAGGTGATTGCCAGCACCTCATAAGGGCTTATCTCGTGAGCCTCAATGAGGTAGGCGATGCGGCGAGTTAGCACGCGTGTCTTGCCGGAGCCCGCACCTGCCACTACCAGGGCTGGGCCGTTTTCGTGAGTAACCGCGGCTAGCTGCGCTCCGTTTAAGCCTGCCAGAATTTTCTCAGCGGAAGGCCGTCCGGTGGAATACTCAGCGGATTGCCCTGCAGCGGCTTGGGTCATGTCAGGTCGTGTAGTCCGCGTTTATGCGGATATAGCCGTCGGTGAGATCACAGCCGTAGACGGTAAACGCGGAGGTGCCGGTGCCAAGTGATACGTGTATGAGCACCTCTTCTTGGCTTAGGTAATCGGTTAGCTGGCTTAGGGATTCGGGCGGCGCTGGCGCCGGGAACACCTCTTGAGTGCCAAAACGGATGACGACCTCATCTTGGTTGATATCAAGATCGTCCTGGCACTTACCCACCGCCATAGCCACACGACCCCAATTGGGGTCGCTGCCATGCACCGCGGTTTTGACTAACGGCGAATTGACGATTGCCTTGGCAACTCGCTTGGCTTGTGCTTCGTCACTGGCTTGATCCACCGTTACAACGATCAGGGTTTCGGCGCCCTCACCATCGGCGGCTAGCTGGCGCGTGAGGTCGGTGCAAACCTCGGTGAGAGCTGCCTCCAGCTGCTCGGCAGAGACAGGACCGGCCGCGCCAGAAGCCAGCAGTACGGCCATGTCGCTAGTGGATGTGTCAGTGTCAATGCTTAGAGCGTTGAAGGTGTGATCAACGACTCGCTTGAACATCTTGTCTAGCTCGCTGGAACCGTTGGTGTCGCTAGAGCCACCTGACGACTCCGCTGAGCTCAGCGCACCTGGAGAGCTGGCAAGACCGGCAAGATCGGCATCGGTAGTTATTACGGCCAGCATCGTGGCCATGTCAGGCTCGATCATCCCGACACCCTTGGCGATGCCTACAACGCGTGCGTTTCCCGCACTTGATTGGCTGGTCTTGGGGTAGGTGTCGGTGGTCATCATGGCTTGCGCCGCAGCCTTCGCTGAAGTGGTGGTCGCAACGCTGGCGCTGGCTTCTGCAGGGCGTGGCTCTGTGAGATCAAGCTTGTTGAGCGACTTGAAATAGCCACGCAACTTCTCCATCGGGTACTGCACACCGATGACACCCGTGGAGCCGACGATCACCTGCGCGGGGTCGCAACCACAGGCCTCAGCAGCCAACTTTGCTAGCTCTTCAGCGTTAGCGGTGCCTTGCTCGCCGGTCGCGACGTTGGCGTTCTTTGAGACGATCACTACCGCTTGCGCAGTGCCATTGGCGAGGTTTCTGCGGCTAATTGTCACGCTGGGGCCGCTGAAAATACTCTGGGTAAACACGCCTGTAGCCACGGTTGTTTGGCGTGTGGCTGCCAGCAACAGCACATCGGTGGTGTCGTCTTTGATGCCGATATTGCCGACGTGCGCTACAAATCCGAGCGGCAGTTCCACCGTATTGAGGGTACGCCCTCTATTCCCATTCAATAGTGCCGGGTGGCTTCGATGTGATGTCGTAGACCACGCGATTGACGCCGGCTACCTCGCTGATGATGCGAGACGAAATGCGTTCAAGCAGATCATGGTCTAGGCGCGCCCAATCGGCGGTCATGGCGTCTTCGCTGGTCACCGCTCGCACAATTACAGGGCGGTCATAAGTGCGCTCGTCACCCATCACGCCGACAGTACGGATGTCCGCCAGCACGGCAAACGCTTGCCAAATCTCGCGCTCTAAACCTGCCTCAGTTATCTCAGAGCGCACGATGACGTCGGCTGCTCGCACAATCTCGACCGAGCTAGGTGTTACCTCTCCCACGATGCGAACGGCCAGCCCTGGTCCTGGGAAGGGCTGGCGCCACACAATCTCATCGGGCAAGCCAAGCTGTGACCCCACCGCTCGCACCTCGTCCTTGAACAGGTGCCGCAGCGGTTCCACCACGTCGAAGGTGATGTCATCGGGCAAGCCGCCCACGTTGTGGTGGCTCTTGATCTTGGCGGCCTGTGGTGAGCCAGATTCGATTACGTCTGGATAAAGAGTGCCTTGCACTAGGAACTCGGCGTCGCCGGCCGTGGCTGCCGCGCGTTCAAACACTCGTACAAACTTCTCACCGATGATCTTGCGCTTTTGCTCAGGGTCGGTAACGCCAACCAGCGCTTCGAAGAACTCATCGGTGGCGTCCACGTGAATTAGCTCGATATCGGATGTGCGCCCAAAGGTTTCGATCACCTGTTTGGATTCGTCGGCTCTTAGCAAACCGGTGTTTACGAATACGCAGGTCAGCTGATCTCCGATTGCGCGTTGCACCAGAGCGGCCGCCACCGCAGAATCAACGCCGCCCGATAGGCCACAGATAGCTCGCTGATCTCCCACCTGCGCCTGCACCTCGGCCACGGCTTGATCAATGACATTGGCAGTGGTCCAGTCACGTGGGCAGTTCGCCACATCATGCAAGAACCGCTCTAGTAGGTCTTGCCCGCCCTGGGTGTGTGCCACCTCGGGGTGATGCTGTACGCCAAAAATGGAGCGGGCGCGATTTTCGATAACGCAAGCCGGAGCTTCGGAGGTCGTGGCGGTTATTTCAAACCCGGCGGGAGGCTCACTGACCGAATCGAAATGCGACATCCATACCGTGGTAGCGGTCGCAGAGCCAGCAGTGCCAGCCGCAGGGTCGGTTGCAGTGCCGGTTGAGCTACCGGGTCCAAACAGGAGCGAAGAGTTGGAGTTGCGTAATAGCTGTGTTGCGCCGTATTCGCCTCGCTCGTTGCGACCGACGGTGCCACCCAACTCTTGTGCGATCAGCTGAGCTCCATAACAAATCCCCAAGATGGGCACGCCTAATTCAAAGATCCCGTGGTCAATGCCTGGAGCGTTCGGCACATGTACCGACGCTGGACCACCCGACAACACGATGGCTGATGGGCTCATCCCAGCTAGCTCTGCAGCGGAAATATCGTGCGGAACTATCTCGCTGTACACACCCGCCTCGCGGACGCGGCGAGCTATCAGCTGCGCATATTGGGCGCCAAAATCCAACACCAATACTGCACTGTTTGCGCTGGATTCGGACGACTGAACGCCTGGCTTGGAATCGTTCATAGAGATGTCGACATGCTGCGCAGCAGCAACTTGTCTAGCAAAGTTGCCAGCAGGGCTTGCTACGCAAACACCTCTACATCATTCCCGGCATGCCCCCCATGCCCCCGCCCATTGCGGCGGCAGCGGCTGCAGCGTTGTCGTCTTCGGGCTTGTCGGTAATCAGCGTCTCGGTCGTTAGCAACAACGCAGCAATGGAAGCTGCGTTTTGCAGGGCCGCACGTGTCACCTTGGCCGGGTCGATCACGCCAGCGTTCACGAGGTCTTCGTTTTCGCCGGTGTCGACGTTGAAGCCCATGTTGCCCGTACCTGCCTCAACGGCTTGCACGACTACCGCGCCTTCATAACCCGCGTTCTGGGCAATCTGGCGTGTCGGAGCATCAAGCGCTTTGAACACCATGTCGGCGCCGGTCTTTTCATCGTCACGCAGCTTGAGCTTGGAGATGGCAGCACGCGAACGCAGCAGCGCAGTGCCGCCGCCGGGCACGATGCCTTCTTCGATAGCGGCACGCGTAGCAGACACGGCATCTTCGATGCGATGCTTCTTTTCCTTTAGCTCCACTTCGGTGGCAGCGCCTACTTGAATCACGGCAACACCGCCAGCCAGCTTGGCTAGCCGCTCTTGCAGCTTTTCGCTATCCCAGTCGGAGTCGGTGTCTTCTATCTCACGCTTGATCTGAGTAATGCGAGCCTCAACGTCGGCCTTCTTGCCGCCGCCTTCAACGATGGTGGTCTCGTCCTTGGTGATGATCACCTTACGAGCCGTGCCGAGCAGATCGACCGTGGTGTTGTCAAGCTTGAGGCCGACCTCTTCGGAGATCACCTCGCCGCCGGTCAGGATCGCCATGTCGGCCAGCATTGCCTTGCGACGTTCGCCAAAACCTGGTGCCTTCACAGCAACCGATGTGAATGTGCCACGAATCTTGTTGACCACCAGCGTCGCAAGCGCTTCGCCGTCGACATCTTCGGCGATGATTAGCAAAACCTTGCCGGTCTGCATCACCTTTTCTAGAACTGGCACCAACTCTTGCACCGAGCTGATCTTGCCGTTTACAAACAACAACAGCGGATCATCCAGCACAGCTTCTTGACGATCGACGTCAGTTACGAAATATGGCGACAAGAAGCCCTTGTCAAATTGCATGCCCTCTGTGAATTCGATATCCACACCAAACGTGTTTGACTCTTCCACTGAGATCACGCCGTCTTTGCCGACCTTGTCGAATGCTTCAGCGAGAATCGCTCCGATGGCTGGATCGGCAGATGAGATACCAGCTACTGAGGCGATCTTGTCTTTGTCTGACGACACATCTTCGGACATCGCACTGATGTCTTTGACCGCTGCTGCCACGGCTGCTTCGATACCGCGCTTAAGCGACATCGGGTTGGCGCCAGCGGCAACGTTTCGTAGGCCTTCATGCACCAACGCCTGCGCCAGCACCGTGGCGGTAGTAGTGCCGTCACCGGCGACGTCGTTGGTTTTGGTCGCTACTTCTTTTACAAGCTGAGCGCCCATGTTTTCAAACGGGTCGTCTAGATCGATTTCGCGTGCAATGCTGACTCCGTCGTTAGTGATGGTGGGAGCGCCGAAAGACTTCTCCAGCACCACGTTGCGGCCTTTGGGGCCAAGCGTCACCTTTACGGCGTTTGCCAGTTGGTTGACACCTGCTTCAAGGCTGCGACGAGCCTCTTCGCTGTATTTCAGGATCTTCGTCATAGGTTTTGTGTGCCCTCTCTAGGTATTTCGAGACTTAGTTGCTTGCGCTTTAGGCGACGATGGCCAGCACATCGCGTGCGCTGAGAATGAGCAGATCTTCACCCGCCACTGTGATTTCGGTGCCGCCGTACTTGCTGTAGACGACGGTGTCACCCTTGGCGACATCGACGGGAATTATTTCGCCGGTCGTATCGGAGCGCTTGCCCGGACCTACCGCTAAAACCTCGCCCTGCTGGGGCTTTTCCTGGGCTGTGTCGGGGATGACCAGGCCGCTAGAGGTGGTCTCTTCGGCGTCACCGGGGCGGACAACAATACGGTCTTCAAGAGGCTTGAGATTCATTAGCGCGGATGCTCCCTGCTGTTCAAATTTTGGTCAGGCGGCCGTGCCGCATTAGTGAGAAATGCCTGGGTTAGCGGATTAGCACTCTCCACAGGCGAGTGCTAATCCTAAGGGCAGACCCTGTTAGCCACAACCGTTAACCGCAAGCGCGATTTAGCACAGGGTGCGCTAAACAAAATCGAGTTTGAGGCTTGGGTCGGCGCCGAGATCTAGCGGTGAGGGTCCATCTTGGGCTAGCCGCCACCAAGCCGTCGCAGCGACCATGGCCGCGTTGTCAGTGCACATGGCGCGAGACGGCAGGTGAACGGAGATGCCTTGCTCGGCGCAGGCTTGGGTTAGTTGTTCTCGCAGGGAGCGGTTGGCCGCTACTCCCCCGGCCAAGCAAATTCCGCTGGCGCCGACCTCTAGGGCTGCTCGCATGGACTTCTTGATGAGCACGTCGGTAACGCTGGCTTGGAATGATGCGGCCATGTCGGCGGTGCCGACCTCACGATGTTTGCGAACATGATTGATGACGGCGGTCTTTAGGCCTGAGAAAGAGAAGTCGAAGCTGTTGTGCATCAGCGCCCGCGGGAGTGGCACGGCTTTCGGATCTCCCTCGCTGCTAAGCCTGTCAATGGCAGGGCCGCCGGGATAGCCGAGCCCGAGATAACGAGCCACCTTGTCAAACGCTTCACCCGCGGCGTCATCCAGCGTGGCTCCGAGCAGCCGGTACTTACCGTGATCGATGAACTCAATCAGCATCGTGTGTCCCCCGCTTACCAGCAGAACCACCAGCGGAAACTCCAGCTCACTATCTGCTTCGTCGAGCAGAGCCGCGTACAAGTGCGCCTCATGGTGATTGATCCCAATAAATGGCACATCCCAAACCAGAGAAAAGGCCTTGGCGGCTGAGATGCCGATAAGCAGGCTGCCGATCAAGCCCGGTCCGTGGGTAACCGCTACGGCGTCTATATCTCCTATAGGGCCATCTATTGGGCCTTCTATGGAGCCTTCTTTTTGGCCTTCTATTGGGCCGTTGCTTTTTAGTCCGGCCTCTTCTAGCGCTTGCGCCACTACCGGGGCAATAAGTGACTCGTGCGCTCGGCCGGCGATCTCGGGCACGACTCCGCCGTAGCGGGCATGCAGATCGACCTGACTGGAGACAACGTTGGAGCGAATCAAGCGGCCGTCGGTCACTACCGCTGCGGCGGTTTCATCGCAGGAGGTTTCGATTCCGAGAATGTTCATGCGGAGGCTGTTCTTGTGGTAGCGGGCGAGACAGCGGTGCTGCCTTTAGCAATGTTTTGCAGACGCTCTCCGTGTTTGGCGTTGTTGATGTCGTGGCACCACATCACGATGGCGTCTTCACGCTTTTGACCGGGACGACCGCGGTAATAGCTAGCTCTGGTACCCACAGGCGCGTAACCAAATTTGGAATAAAGCCGTTGCGCTATGAGGTTGGAGGCTCTCACCTCCAAGGTCATGTGCTGTATTGCGGCTATGTCCTCACCAACTGGGTCTGGGCCGGGCAAGCGTTTGTTTCGGACGGCTTGATGCAATGCCAACAGCAATACCGAACCGACACCTTGGTTTTGCGTACTCGGATCTACAGCCAGCGAAGCGATGTGTCCTTCGCCAGCGACCGCAATCAAACCCACGTAGCCGATCACGGTTCTGCGGTCACGCGCTACTAGATAAAGGCGATTTCTAGGTTGGCTTAGCTCATCTAGGTAAAGCGACTTTGACCACGGCCGCTGGTATACGGCTCGATCGATTTGTAAGACGGCTCGCAAATGAGAGCGACGCATCTGCTCGACCACTAACTCAACCACCGAGGAGCCAGCTGGTTGGGTGCCTGAGGTGGCGGCGGTATTTGACGCTTTTGGCAAGCCGGTCATGCTCGCACCCGTTGTTCCCAGTTGATGCGAGCGTCCGGCGCTCGCAGATACTGCGGCACTATCGCCGCGGGTGACTCAAAGCCGTCTTGCTGTGCGCGTATGTGAGCCAACTCAACCAGATCGGCCGCACTTGGGTAAAGCGGAGGCCTCAGTTCAAGACCGGGCACGGCTTCAAACAGCTCGCGATAGCGCTGAGCGCCGTCGCCCACCACCAGTAGTCCGGCCGAGCTATTACTTGGGATACTTGTACTTGAGAAACCAGTCAAGCGCTCAACCACGTCAGCCGGTTTAGCAACCTGGGGTTCTTCTAAACAAGCCATGGCGCTGCCAGCGCCTGTGGCATTGCCCGCGTCTGTGGTTCTGTGCACTTCTGAGGCACCGCTATAGAGGGCGTAGAAAATCTCTTCTCGCCGTGCGTCAACGGTGGCCATCACGGTGCGGTCTGAATCGCGAGTCGAAAAAGCGAGCACCTCCAAGCTGGTGAGCCCAAGCATCGGAATATCGCAGGCTTGTGCGATTGCCTTGGCGGTGGCAAGTCCCACCCGTAGACCGGTAAACAGCCCCGGGCCGACATCAACGGCAACCGCGTCTATCTCTGCCAAGGAGACCTGAGCTTGCGCGCAAACGTCTTTTATTGCGGGCACCGTGGTTTCGGCATGACGGCGGTCTTTGCTTTCGTGAAACGACGCCAGGATCCGGTCGCCGGTGCCAACGGCTACTCCCACCTGCGTGGTCGCTGTGTCAATACCAAGAATCAGCATTTGGGGCTCAGCACTAGACCCGACCGCTGTCTGGTTGCGCAGAAGGCCGTGTCACCGAAGCGCCAGCAGAAGCGGCCGAAGAAACAGCTGCAGTGATTTCCGTGCAACGTTGCTGCCAAGAAGAGCCAACAAAGCTGAACTCAATCAGCCTGGTGTTCTCGCCAGCTGGGGTCAGGCGAAGATGTATCTCTAAGAAATCACGCGGAAGCTCTGGCACCACCACCTCACCCCATTCAATACACAGCACGGCATTGTCGTCGAGCAGCTCCGGCAGGTCAAGGTCAAGCGTTTCGTACAGATTTTCTAGGCGATAAGCATCAAGATGATGTAGCGGTAAGCGTCCTTCGCGGTAGGTGGCGGCCAGTGTGAAGGTGGGGCTGGTGACCTGCTCTTTGACTCCTAGCGCGGCGGCTAGTCCTTGCACGAACGCAGTCTTGCCAGCACCAAGATCACCCGACAGCAGCAACACGTCACCCGGACGGAGCTGTGGTGCCAGCGCCGCAGCAACGGCCTTGGTGGCCTCAACTGACTCGGTTTGCAAGATCATGTCAAAAAGAGTGTGGCGAGTAGAGCCGCTTGCCGGACTAGTTCAGTGGCAGGTAACGCCGCGGCACTCTCGCCGAGATTGATGTAAGCACTTCATAGCTGGAGGTGCCAGCCCAGTCCGCTAGATCGGCGACGGTGATTAGCTGCGAGCTATCGCCGCTGTGATTTCCGCCAACCAGCACAACCTTGTCGCCGTTGTATGCGGTTCCGTTGGGGCCGATGTCGACCATCGTTTGATCCATGCAGATAGCACCCACTGTCGGGCATCGCTCGCCGTTAACAAGCACCTGCGCGCGGTTAGACATGGTGCGCTTGTAGCCGTCCGCGTATCCCACCGGCAGCGTTATGACGCGGGTTTGTTCTGATGATTCCCAGATGCCGCCATAACCCACGGGCGTGGACCCCGGCACAACCTTGAAATAGATCACTTCGCTCTGCCAGCTGAGCACCGGCTTTGTGCCTAGTAGATGAGCCCAGTCACCGCACCCAAACAATGAGATGCCGGGTCGCACCATGTCAAGGTGAGCTTGTGGCAGGCGCGCTATGGCGCTGGAGTTGGAGATATGGCGAATAGGTGTTCGCAGATCGTGACGGTCGTAGAAGCTGAGCGCTTCAAGGAAACGGTCGAGCTGGGTTTCGGATTTAGGTAGGCGAGTGCGGCCGTTGCTGGCTTGCTTGTCGCCTTGCTCGGCGTCTTCGTCTGAACTAGCGAAATGGCTAAAGACGCCAACAACCTCGACGTTCTTGCATTGCAACGAAGTTTCAAACAGTGTGTCGGCGTTGTAGTGCTGGACACCTATGCGTTCCATGCCTGTGTCTATTTTTAGATGTGTGCGAGCAATGACTCCGGCAGCCTCAGCGGCTTCGTCGATCTGTCGCAGCTTGTCAACTGAGGGCGCGGTAAAGGTGAGGTTGTGTTTGATAAACAGCGGGATCTGGCGAGTGATTGCGCCACCTAGCACGTGAATTTCGATGCTCACTCCTGCATCACGCAGCGCTATTCCTTCTTCGACGTAGGCAACAGCAAGAGATTTAGCGTCGGCTTGTTCTAAAGCCAAACCGCAGGGACCGATGCCGTGTCCGTAGGCGTTGGCTTTGATAACGGGGGTGACGCAGGTGCCTTCTCCGACGTGTTGTTGGATCTGCTGGAAGTTGCTGACAAGCAGACTCAGATCAACCTCGCACCAGGTGGGGCGACCAGAGTCGGCAGTGCTGCTTTCAGCTTGGCCGGGCACTTCTGGCACGGTCACGGTTGGTTTGGAGACAGCACAGTCACGTGCTGGTTTGGGGTTGGCACAGCCGGTTGATTGGTGGAAAGCACAGCCACGGCGGCGCGGGCGGCGGGTAACAGGTCGATTTGTTGAGATGCGATCAGCGGCGTGGTTGGTTCAGCGACTGGCCCAGTGGCTTGGTCGGTTGGTGTGTATCGATACGCAGAGGTGGTTCGACCGTGCCAATGAGCCGCCGCTGCCACGGTTTGTGCCAGTCGATCCGTCTTCCAAGCGCCTGTGGTGGAGTTGGCAGTGTTACAGGCAATCCCGCTGGCAATCGCACCAGCGATAACACCGGTCAAGACATCTCCCGAGCCGGCCGTGGCAAGACGCTGCGAACCGGACGTAACCGCATACACATAGCCGGGCTCGTCCTGTTCGCCTTGTGAAGACAAGCGTTGTGCTGGCGTGGCAATCAGAGTCGTAGGGCCCTTGAGCAAGACAATTGCGTTGTACGACTGCGCTGCTTCTAACACCGATTTGAATCGGTCTTGCCTTAAGCGACTTTGCGCTGAGCGGTCTTGCTCAGCCGCACCACCCATCAAGCGATCGAACTCACCCTCATGCGGGGTAAGCACTGTGGCTGCGCTACGACCTTGCACGCAGCTCGGGTTTGCCGCTACTGCAGACAGTGCGTCGGCGTCTACTACTACCGGCAGCGGGCAGTGTGCGATTAGTTCCGCTGCTTTGTCCAAAACATGAGCATCGGTGCCCAACCCCGGGCCGATAACCAGCAGGCCAAAGTGCTCAATGTCTTCAAGCACGTCAGACACCCAACGCTGACCGGTGCTGAGCGCCACCGCTTCTTGTGGCCGCTTGACGTCTTCGGCTCCGCAGCCGGGCGTACTCACCGCCACCATTCCCGCCCCGGCTAGTAAGGCAGCGGCACAAGTGAGATATCCCGCCCCGTGATACTGCTGCGAACCTGCCACTACTCGCACTGCGGTCTGCCATTTGTGGGTATCTATGGGAGCTTGCGCCAAGAGTGAGTCCGCATCGGCGTCGGTTAGAAGGTAAGCCTGCGCCCGAGAAGTCGTGGCCATGGCCAGCTCGCTGCCTATATCGGCGACCTCTAATCTCCCTACCTTTGTGGCCGCGGGATGCAGCAACAAACCTGGCTTTAGAGCGGCGAAGGTGAGTGTCAGATCGGCGGCCCAAGAACCGTGGTCGTAACCGGTGAGCGCGTCAATGCCTGAAGGCACGTCAACCGCTAGCACCGGTGCGGACGGTTGCGGACCGGGATCCCACCGGGCGCGCAGCCCAGTGCCAAAGGCGGCGTCGATAACTAAGTCGTAACACTCTCCGCAATCGCTTGGCGGTAGCCAATCCGGTGCACCCTCACCGGAGATCGACACCGCTGCTGGTGGAAGAACGTCGCAACGAGCGCCCCAGCTGTTCAGCGTTTCAGCTGCTACTGCGCCGTCGGCTCCGTTGTTGCCGGGTCCACTGACTACAAGCACGCGGCGGCCATAGGTGCCAGCCATCAACTTGCGAGCCGCAAAGGCAACCGCTGTACCGGCTCGTTGGATGAGCGTGGCGGCACTGACCTGCTCGTTTGTCGCTGTGTCGGCTTCGTTCATCTGAGCCGGTGTAACGATTGGAATCATGCCTGTGCCATTTTGGATTGAGGTCAAGTCCTACTGCGCTGCCACCACGGCACCAGCGCTGGTGGAGGTGTGCGACATTGACACGTGCCAGCTAGTTACACCGCGTTGCGCGGCCAGCGCAGCGGCGGAACCGGTCAGCTTTAGTTCTGGTTGACCAGAGGAAAGACGACGGATCTCTATGTCGCGAAAACGCACCGACCCGATGCCTACTCCGAGGGCTTTCATAACTGCCTCTTTGGCCGCGAAGCGTGCTGCTAACCGACTAGCTCGCGCGGCTGTGGTCTGTCCCTTGGCCTGGTCTAGTTCGAGCTCGGTGAACAAGCGCTGGCTTATGCCGGTGCGCCTAGCTAGCGCGCGCTCAAAACGAGCGACATCAACTAGATCGATACCAACGCCAAGCATTAGACCAGTCTGGGATGCTGCGGCTGGTTTTGTCTCAGGCATGTGTTCGACTTTGAACCCTTGGAAACAGCTAAATCAGTCGGAGTTGTTGGCCGGGTCGCCTGTGCTCGGCGTTATCCAGTTTTCGGCCAGCACGTACACCGGCCGAGTTAGCAAATCAACCACATCTATTTGCCCCAAAACATCATCGTTGAAGACGGGCAAAGCCTCGGTAACCGCATCTACCAAAGCGCCGTAGCGCCCGCGATATCCACGCAGAACCGCTCGCATCTGATGCGCCCGAATCGTGGAATCAAACTGGCAGTGCAACAAGGTAAGACCAACCACGCGACCGTCTTTGGTCTCAGGCACATGAATCACCGTGCGGCCGTCACTGCCGCGCCCAACCGTTACCTCGCGCTCAAACGCAGCACGATGCTTGGTGCCGCGCAGGCGAGAGTCGGCACCTGTGCGCGAGGTGATTTCACGCGCTACGCCGCCTCGATCGATCACTTGGATGGTGGCTGCTCGGCGGGTGAGGTCTATAGCGGCTTCGTGTAATGCACCGCTATCTGCGGTGATCTCACCTTCGATGCGATACCGGGTGTAGCCCACAACCTCTTTAACGGCTGGGTCAAGAGCCGCCAACGTCTGGAGAGCGGCATAGCTGAGACGATCACGCGGTGCTCCGGCTTTTTGCACCTGCGTTACCAACAAGGAGGCCAGTAATGAATCTTCGGCACGTGAGATACCCACGGTTACCGACTTGGCCTGGTGCTTGATGGTGTCTACCGGGCGGGTTAGCTCATCAATGGCGGTGTTTAGGACTCTCTCTAGATCTTCCAACACAGTTCCCGGCGTGCCAACCTTGCCAAGAGTCTGCTGGTAAAGCTCAAGCCCGGTCACGCCTTGCACAAATGGCAGCACAGATGCAAGCCGCAAGGCTGTGGCAACGCGTAGGTGGCCGTCGTAGGAGCCGGCTTGTAAGGCAGATAGCAGCCGATTAACTGGCGCGGCGATGTCTTCGGACACGCTAGCCAGCAGGTCGCCGGTTGAATTGGCTGGCCCGGTCACAGCATCTTCCGGCGCCATGTAGCGACCTATGGCGGCTTCAACACCGACTCGCATCTCACGTAGCGGGTCGGCCAGTGAATCAATCACACGCGCCGCTTCATAGGCAAAAAGATGTCCGGCAACGGTTGCCAGCACGAAGTCAAGTGCGGGATGTACCGTCGGGAGGGTCACGACATCGGGTTCGGTAGCGAACTGGCTGGTCTTGGATGCGAACACCACCGGCGTGGAACGGTGCGCTCTGTAAATCTCAATCTCTTTGGCTACGTCTGCTTCTATTGACGACGGCGCACCCGCCGCGCAAACGAGGATCAAAGGCTCGCTTGACAGGTCAATGTGCTTCTTGTTTTCGGTGGAATCTTCTGCCACCGCGTGATAACAGAGCTCTGAAAGCTTGATGCGAATTTCACGCGCTGCTATGTGATTAGCACCGTTGCCTACCACCGCCCAGTGTCGCTTGGACCCGATGTGGCGGCGAGCTATCAAGGCGATTTCTGCGCGGCTGGCCAACACTTCTTCGATAGCGGCTGGCATGTCCTCTAGCGCATTTAGCAGATCGTCTGTGAATTCTTCGTGCGAAGCGGACTGGGTGGTTGCGTTGGATCGAGCTGGGCTTGATCGAACAGGGTTTGCGGCGGAGCAGAGTTCTGAGTTGATCGCCACGGACAGCAGCGCAATGGCCGCTACCTGCGCATAGAAAGCCTTGGTCGACGCCACCGACATCTCCACGTCGCGCCCGTCGGAGGTGTAAAGGACACCGTCGGCTCGTTCGGTCAGGTCGCTGTCGCGACGATTGACGATCGCTAGTACCAGTGCTCCGCATGCTCGTACGAGCTCGACGGTGCGATTGAGATCGGTAGTAGTACCCGACTGACTGACCGCTACCACCAAAGTGTCGCTCATGTCGTTTGTCAAACCGAAGCCGCTGAGTTCGGTCGCTAGATCGGCCGAGACCTTTGGAAATGCTGGAGGCAAATCAACGGGATCGGTGGGGCTAGTAGGGCCAGCGGACTCGGTGGAATCATGGTTGGAGTCGTGGTCGGAGTCACCGCTTACGGTGCTCAGCAGATCGCAGAAATGCGGCAAGGCGGTTGCGGCTATGGCTGCGGTCCCTTGGCCGATGGCAATGATTTTCTTAATCTGGCCTGCGCGTAGAGACTCCCGAACGGTGGCGGGCAGGGCGGAGTCTTCTAGCACCACCCGGGCGCGCTGGTTGTGTTGGTGGCGCTCGATTCTCCCGCGCAAAGTGGTGCGGAACGAGCGAGGGGCTTCGCGGATCTCTTTAAGGAAGAAGTGCGGAGCATCTCCACGGTCAATGTCTCTGGTCGTGATTTCGGTGGTGGTGATCTCTTCTTTGTCCACTGGCAGTTGTGAGCCGTCATATGAATGACGAGCCATGGCTTGCAGACGAGCCGGCGACCCCATCCCTCGACCGCCTGGCTTGGTGAGGTTGTCGGCATCAAGCAGGATGATCTGACCTCGGCTGCCAACTGGATTGTTCTGGTCGGCGGGTGTTTCACCATTCATCCGTAGATAGTGATCAACCTCTTCCACCAGTCCATACGGCTCGCTCGCAACGATGTAGGCGTTGTCGCTGGTGCCCACGTACAAGGCTTGGCCGCTGCCTCGCAGGGCCAACATAAAACAACCGGGCGCAGCTGCGGTGTGTGCAGCAATGGCAACCGAGCCTTCAAGATCGCTAACCGTAGAAGAAAATGCCGACTGCACCGCATCGCTGGCCTGAGCGGTGTTTCCGGCTTGCATGGTGTTTCCGGCTTGCAAAGCGCGGCGCAAAAGCGTTGGTATCACCTTGGCGTCGGTGGTTACCTCTGGAGCGATTAGAAGATTGTTGCTCTCCTTTAGATCGGTGTAGTTGTCCACATCGCCGTTCAGCACCGCCGCGCAGTGGACTAGAGCACTATCAGGCCCAGCACCGCCAGGCCCAGTGCCTTCTTGTGCTGTGCTGGCAAGTTCAGCACCGTCAAGGCCAGCACCGCCAAGTTCAGTTCCGGCAAGTTCAGTTCCATCGAGAGGGTGAGCGTTTGCTTCGGAGATGATCCCAACGCTGGCCCACCGAGTGTGCGCTAACACTGACACCTGAGTGCCGGGCGTGTTGAGAGCAGCGTGCAGCCTTCGATCACTGCTTATTTGTTCACGTAATGCCGCGGTGTTGTCGCCAAACTCACCGATTTCCGCGGCAACTTTGTAAACAAACGGTGTGCCGCTGGCCTTCCCAGTATTTGTATCGCCAGAGACGAAGACTTGCAGCCCGGCCGAATCTCGACCTCTCACCTCAAGCCGATCCAAAGAGGAAAGGGCGACCTGAACGGCCCACAAACCGGTAATGCCGGAGCTAGTCAGCAAAGCGCTGTCCTTGGTGTCTGACAGAGCAACGATCGCAGTCGCCGTGCGAAGCCGATCGCGCGCGATTGCAAACACGCTGTCAGCTAGCCGACCAGCTAGATCGGTCGCTTCGGTCACCGCCGTGACCGAAGAATCGAGCGGTAATGCGTCCAACAACGCGTCAATACGTGCCAGCTGCTCAGCCAACACTGTTACCGCCGAGCTAACTGCGGCCTTAGTTTGCGGGTCGCTTACTAATCGGTGAACACCGGGCAGCGACCGCAGGTGATGATCAACCGAGCGGCTCATTTCGACGGCACGGCGCAGCTGCGACAGCTGCGCTACTGGATTGGTTATTTCTCTCAGCTCTTTGGCGGCTTCGATTAGCACCGGCGCCAGTAGTTCGAGTGCAACTGGCGGGCGATCATCGCTTTGGCTTATCACCGCGACAATCCCGCACATACCTATTGAGATTACCGACCGGCTTAGCCGCCAGAGCTACAGGTGCAGTTCGGTACGCACCAGCGCAACTATCTGATCGCAAAGCTGATCGGCATAATCGCTACTTGCGGCCTCCACCATCACTCGTACCAGTGGTTCGGTTCCGCTCGGTCTCACCAAAACGCGGGTGTGTGGGCGAGCGGCGGTGGCTAGCTCGTTGATCTGGCGCTCAAGCGCAGGCGGCAGGCCAGCCAGGATTTCTTGGGCCCTATTTTCTGGATTTTCTGGATTCTCTGAGACAAGGACGCCCTTGAGCACTTGGGGATACTGCGTCATGGCGTTGGCGGCTAGCTCGGCGCTGCTTTGATTTGGGTTTGATTTCCTAGACCGCAGCAGCAAGTCGGCCAACTGCACGCCGCTGCGGAGCCCGTCACCAGTGGCGGCCAGCCGTCGAAAAATTATGTGACCGGACTGCTCGCCCCCCAAGTCGAATCCACCCGCATCTATTGCGTTCAGCACGTAGCGGTCGCCTACGGCAGTTTCTTCGATGGCAATGTCGGCGGTTTCCAGCGCCTCTCGTAGGCCGAGGTTTGACATGACGGTGGTAACCAGCGTTCGTTGTGCCAGTTCTCCCGCAGCCGCTAGGTCGCGTGCGAACAACACCAATAACCGGTCGCCGTTGATCAGGTGTCCAGCGCTATCGACCGCAATCAATCGATCTCCATCGCCGTCAAAGCACAGACCTAAATCGGCGCTGCTGCGAATCACCTCGGCCTGGGTGGCTTGCGGATGCGAAGAACCACAGTCTTCGTTGATGTTGCGGCCGTCAGGAGCATCAAACAGTGCTTCAACTTCTGCACCGAGATTGCTTAAGACCTCTGCTGCGTAGGAGGCTGTGGCGCCATTGGCGGTGTCGACTACCAGACGCAAGCCCTCGAGGCTGCGGCCACCGATGCCCGCAGCGAGCGAGCTCTCATAGAGGCGCATTACTTCACTTGACCCAGCCGTGTTGGCCTCAGGTTTGGCTTCCGGCACGACAGCAGTGGGTGCGTTACCAGTCGCAATGCCAATCGCACTGGCACTCTCAGTGCCAATCGCAATGCCAACCGCAATCTGCTCGGCGATCGCCTGCTCTGTTTGGTCGCTCAGCTTGGTGCCGCCGGTGGCAAACAGCTTCACGCCATTATCGGTCCACGGGTTGTGCGAGGCAGACACCATGGCGCCGCTGCAGTTCCACAAACCACACGCGAAAGAAACCACCGGTGTAGCAACCACCGATAGGTCAATCACCTCTGCGCCAGCGGCTCTTAGGCCTTGAGTTAGCGCAGCTGTCAGTCGAGGAGATGATTCGCGCGTATCTGCACCGACGACAAATCGTTGCGCACCCAGCACTTGTGCCGCCGCGAAACCCAGGCGACCGACAAACTCTTCGGTTAGCTGGCTGAACGCAACTCCACGAACGCCATCGGTGCCAAAACGCAGAGATTCACCAGGCACGAATAAATGCCGCTCGGTTTAACGCTTGGAGTACTGCGGAGCCTTGCGAGCTTTTTTGAGACCGTACTTTTTGCTTTCCTTGATGCGCGAATCACGCTGCAACAAGCCAGCTGGTTTGAGAATTGCGCGGTACTCAGGGTCAATCTCAACCAAAGCACGCGAAATGCCAAGACGCAGTGCATCTGCTTGGCCGGAAGTGCCGCCCCCGTTCACGGTGGCGTCTATGTCGTAATTTTGCGTTGTTTCACTCAGTCGCAGCGGTTCGACGATATTCATGCGATAGCTAGCCGCCTTGAAAAACTCCTCAAACTCTCGTCCGTTTACCCGAATAGTCCCAGTACCCAGACGAAATCGCACGCGGGCTACGGCTCGCTTGCGACGACCGGTTGTCTGTGTGAGGGGCTTAGACACTCGTTACTCCGTTGAAAGTTGCAGCTACTTGGCCGCGCGTTTTTCAGCGCTAAGGCGTGCGGCCTGGAGAGAACGGCTAGCTACCTCGCCGCGACGAGTGCGTTTGCCGGTGCGCTCCACAGTTAAGGGTTGGGGTGATTGAGCGCCGTGAGGATGGTCCGGACCGGCATACACCTTCAGCTTGCGCAGCTGCGCGGCACCTAGTCGATTGTGGGGCAACATGCCTGCGATCGTTTTACGAACGGCATCCGCCGGGCGGCGCTCTAACAGTTCGCCATATGTTTGGCTGTGCAGTCCGCCTGGATAACCCGAGTGGCGATAGACCTGCTTTTGGTTCAATTTGTCGCCCGTTAGCACCACCTTGTCGGCATTAACAATGACGACGTGATCACCAATGTCGATGTAGGGGGCAAACGTGGGCTTGTGCTTGCCGATCAACAAACGAGCGGCCGCGGTAGCCAGGCGGCCTAGCACCAAGCCGTCCGCGTCAATGACATGCCACTCACGGGTTATCTCGTCAGCTTTAGGTGCGTAAGTGCGCATAACAGAGAGCTAAGGCTAAGGCCAGAAGAGGTGCCTCGCAACGCCCGGTAGCAAAACGCAATAACTCGCGATATCCCGCAATAACCCTCAATAACCAACGTCGATCAGGGTGAGCCCGTGAGGTGGTGCGGTCTGTCCAACAGCGTTGCGATTCTTGGCGGCCAAGATCTCAGGGACCTCGTCTGCACGACGGCGAGCTTGGCCAACCGCCACACACAGCCACACGAGCGATCTGACCATCTGATGGCAGAACGCCCAAGCGGTGATCTCAAACTCCAGCAGAGATCCATCCCCGGCAGGAGTCTTGTTCCAATGCGCGTGCAGCACTTTTCGAACCAGGCTGATAGGTGGGTCGGTCTGCCGGCAGAACGAGCTGAAGTCGTGCTGACCCACAAATTTTTCAGCTGCGCAGTTCATGGCTTGTACATCTAACGGCTCGATTAGATGCCATTGGCGGTGCGCTTGCAACGGATTACAACTGGGCGAGTTGTAAATCAAATACCGGTACATACGCGACCTAGCCGAATGGCGAGCGTCAAAACTGTCGGGCACCACGCTGGCTTTAGCAACGGTGATCTCGGGTGCCAGCATTTTGTTCAACTTGACCGTTAGGTCTGCAATGCCGCTTGTGGTGGTGTTCTTGCTGGAGTTTTCGCTGTTTGCTCCGCTGTTTACCTCTTTGCTGCTCTTATCGCCGTTCTTACTAGGGAAAGAGACAGTCACCACCTGGGCGGTCGCGTGCACACCAGCGTCTGTGCGACCAGCTACAGCAAGCTCAACCGGGACACCCAGCAAACACTCCAGCGCACTGCGTAACTCCCCCTCCACGGTCCGCACGCCCGTATTTTCGGTAAATCCTCGAAAATTTGTACCGGTGTAAGCCAGATCAAGGCGAATTTTACTAGCTCCGTTACTGGTTGCGTTGCTAGTTGTATCGCTAGTTCCGTTGCTAGCTTTCATAGCCAATCATTGCCAATTATTGGGGTTTTCATAGCGGTGCTCACAGCGCTGAGAGTAGTGTCGGGACCGGAATGGGGTTGCTCACATGCTTGATTTGAGAATTGCAGGAGGCACCGTCATTGACGGCACAGGCTCACCAGGCCAGGTCGGCGATGTGGGTGTGCGAAATGGACGCATCGTCGCGATCGGCGACAAAGCGGTCAAGGAGGCTGGTCCAGCCAACAAAACCATTGACGCTGACTCGCTCGTGGTCAGTCCGGGGTTTGTGGATATTCATACGCATTTTGACGCGCAGGTTTTCTGGGATACAACGCTCTCACCTTCACCATTGCACGGCGTCACCACCGTCATCGGAGGCAACTGTGGCTTCACGATTGCTCCGCTAGAACCTGAGCACAGTGATTATTTGATGCGGATGCTGGCGCGCGTTGAAGGCATGCCACTGCCTTCGCTGCAGCAGGGCGTTCCGTGGAACTGGCGCAGCTTTGGCGAATATCTTGACGCCATTGATGGCACGTTGATGCCAAACGCAGGCTTTTTGGTAGGCCATAGCGCCCTACGACGCGTCGTGATGGGTGAACGCTCGGTCGGTGAAACCGCTACCAAGGACGACCTCACCGCAATGAAGCAACTATTGCGCGACTCCATCGCAGCGGGTGGTTTGGGCTTTAGCTCTTCCTGGGCCAAAACGCACAACGACGCTAACGGTGAGCCGATTCCTTCGCGTCATGCGACACGCGAAGAGCTAGTGGAGCTGTGTGCAGCCGTGCGTGACACTCCGGCGGTGGCACTGGAGTTCATCCCGACGGTTGAAAGGTTTGATGAGGACGTCTACCAGCTGCTGACAGATATGTCGGTGGCGGCTGATCTTCCGCTCAACTGGAACGTGATTTTCGCAAACGAACGCCAGCGTGATGTGATCGAACAAAAGCTTCAAGCGGGGCCATTTGCAGCACGCCAGGGCGGCAAGGTGATTGCGTTGACTGCGCCTATGCCAGCGGAAAGTCGACTTTGCTTTGAGAACGGGTTCTTGCTGGACACCTTGCACGGTTGGACTGCGCCGATGGCTCTGCCGGTGGAAGAAAAGATAGCGCTAATGAGCGATCCACAACGTCGCACTGAGCTAAATGATCTAGCCCAGCAGCCGAGCACATTCCGCGGTCTGGCGCGTTGGGAACGGCTGACGGTTGGAGAGGTGACCGACAAAAGCCTCAGCCACTTTGAGGGCAGAACGATCGGCGAAATAGCCGAAGAACAAGGTGTTACGCCGTGGGATGCGTTGTGCGACTTGGTCGTGGCAGACAACCTGAAGACCGGGCTGTATCCACCACCTGCTGGCGATGACCAACCCAGCTGGGATCTGCGCAAAGAGTTGCTCAACGACGACCGTTGTGTTATCGGAGCTTCAGACGCGGGTGCGCACCTGGACTTCTTAGCGACCTTCAACTATTCAACTTATTTGCTGAGTGCTGCTCGTGAGCGTGACTTAATGAGCTTGGAAACCGCTGTGCACAAGCTGACAGACGTGCCGGCGAGGCTGTATGGCCTGGCTGGACGCGGTCGCATTGCCGAAGACTGGTGTGCCGACCTGGTGGTGTTTGACCCGGCTGGCGTTGGATCAAAGCCGGTTGAAATACGAGAAGACCTGCCGGGCGATGCCTGGCGGTTGTACGCCGAGAGTGACGGCATTCATCACGTGATCATTAACGGTGAATCAGCGGTGACCGATGGCGCCTTTACCGACGCTCGACCTGGCACGTTGTTGCGTGCCGGCCGCGACACCGAAAAGGTGACCGCCAGCGGCAGCTAATGCCTGGCAGCGGCAGCTAATGCCAGCCCAACGCAGCTAGTGATCGCCGCCGGTGGGATTTAGCAGAGCGTCCAGCTTGTCGATATTGAAGTCGGTGCTTTGGGCGGCATTGATCAGCCTGTGCTCTGCGGTAGCAATCTGAGCAGCTGCGTCATGTAGTTTGTCGGCAACTTCTGTCGGTATCACCACCGCTCCGTGTCGGTCAGCGTGGATGAGATCGCCGGGACTTACCTGCATGCCGTTTACCGTTACCGGCACGCCGTATTGCACAACATGCACCCACATGTGCGAGGGTCCGACCGAGCCCGCTAGCGCCCCGAAACCCGGCGCCCAGTCGTCCAGGTCACGAATAGACCCATTTGTTATGACGCCTAGAGACCCCAGGCCCGCGTGAATGTTGCTGTTGACCTCGCCCCACCAAGCACCACAGCCCGGCAGAGGATCAATGTCTTCGATAACGGTCACCGTTGGCCCTGGAGGTTCAGCGATATGGCGGTAGTAGGCCTGACGAAGCGCTAGGTCTTCGGCGGGCGAACGACCCGAAGGAGCTGCTGCACGAATGGTGCCGGTTCGCGCATAGCCGACCATCGGTGCCATGTCGGTGTCAGCACAAAAAAGCGGGGTTGTCGTGAAGCCATGCACTCGGCGACTGGGTGCAACGATTTCAAGGGCGTTGCAAATTGTGGGAGTGTCCATTGCCCGTAGGGCGTCAAGTACCTCGGGTGCTAGCACTGTTGGCCTGGTCACTGTTGGCTTGGCCGTCAGACCAACTCAATCAGAACCATGGGCGCTTTGTCACCATTGCGCGGGCCCAGCTTCAAGATGCGGGTGTAGCCACCAGGGCGACCTTCGTAACGAGGGCCGATTTCATCGATCAACTTTTGCGCTATTTCCTGGTCGCCGTTTAGCTGTGCGACCAGTTGACGATGCTTGTGAAGACCGCCGACGCGAGCCTTGGTAATCAGCTTCTCCGCATAAGGCCTAAGTGAACGGGCCTTGGCATCGGTGGTCTCAATGGCTTCGGCTGCAAACAAAGAAGCGGCCAGGTTGGCCATCATCGAGCGTTGGTGGCTTGCGCTTCCGCCGAAGCGTTTTCCTTTACGTGGTTGTGGCATGGTGCTCTAGCTGGCTTCCGCTTCGCTGGCTTCCGCGCCATGCTCGCCGATTAGATCGGGCACCTTGTTACCCGTGCTGTTGGCCTCACCGATCAGATCTTCGTCGTCTGCTTCCGTGTCGTTGTCTGCGTCGGTTCCGTCATCTATAGAACCCATGCCGCTCAGAGTGAAGCCCAACTCGTCAAGCTTTTCGGTCAACTCTTCTAGAGCCTTCTGTCCGAAGTTTGGAATTGCTAGCAGCTCTTCAGCGCTGTTCTCAAGAACCTCACCGACGGAGTTGAGAGAGGCTCGCTTTAAGCCGTTGAGTGTTCGTGAACCCAATCCCAGTTCTTCAAGAACAAGGTCAAGGTCGGGCGATTCATAATCGCTTTGCCGCTGATGATCGATCAGGCCCAGGCCAAGGTCCTCTTCCACCATGACAGACATCAGGTTGTACAGCGAGCAGAGAGTGTCTCCGGCCGATGACAGGGCTTCGCGCGGGCTTAGCACTCCGTCGGTTTCGATGTCGAGCACAAGCATGTCGTAGTTGGTGGATTGCTCAACGCGAGTCGGTTCAACCTCAACTGCCACTCGCCGCACCGGGCTGAAAATGGCGTCAACTGGGATTAGCCCAATTTCTCCCACGGATGACAAGTCGCCGGAAGCCAGGTAGCCCCAGCCGCGCTCAACGGTGATATCAATCGCCAAGTGAGCGTCATCGCTCAGCGTGGCAAGGTGAAGATCGGGTGTGAGGCACTCCACATCGGAGCCCCAATCAAGATCGCCAGCCAGGACTTCGCCCGGGCCTTCTGCATCAAGTCGAACAGCCACGGGCGTTTCACTGTGGCTACGCAATACGACGTCTTTGAAGTTCAGAACCAGATCGGTGATGTCTTCAACCACGCCTTTGATGGTGTCGAACTCGTGTAGAGCGTCGTCAAAATGGACCTGGGTGATTGCCGCACCCGGGATAGAAGACAGCAGCGTGCGCCGAATCGAGCTTCCGATGGTGTAGCCGAAGCCCGGCTCTAATGGACCGAAGCTAAACCGCTGACGGTTGTCTTTTTCTGGTCCTAGGACATCTATTGCGGGTCGCTGCATCGCGACCGAAGCCGAAGTGGCACTCACTTATTCGCTCCCATTGGTCTGAATAATGTTTGGATTACTTGCTGTACAGCTCAACGATGAGCTGCTCGCGCACGGGTATGTCGATCTGATCACGCTGCGGCGGATGCAGAACCGTTGCCGACATCTGCTCACTGTCCGTTGTGAGCCAGGCTGGTGGTTGCCGGTCGAGCACCTCAAGGTTCCAACGCACGGTTGAGTTTTCGCGTGCCTTAGGCCGAAGCTCAATCACATCGCCCTCGCGCACTCGATAGCTGGGAATGTTCACCCTCTTGCCGTTCACGTTTAGGTGACCGTGGCCCACGAACTGGCGAGCTTGCGGACGAGTGGCCGCCCAGCCAGCACGGTAAACAACGTTGTCGAGGCGTTGCTCTAGAAAGGCCAGCAAGTTTTCACCTGTCACCCCGTTGCGACGAGCTGCCTCTTCGTAGGTGTTGTGGAACTGCCGCTCAGTCATGCCGTAGGTGAATCGGCATTTTTGCTTTTCCTGCAACTGAGTTAGGAACTCGGAGTTTTGTGTTCGACGACGTCCACGGCCGTGCATGCCGGGTGGGTATGGGCGGCGGTCTAAAGCCTTGGTTTCGCCAGCCGTTCCCCAGATGTTGGTGCCGAGGCGGCGTGATACGCGTGCCTTGGGTCCGCGGTAACGAGACATGTCAGACCCTCCGACGCTTTGGTGGGCGACAGCCGTTGTGCGGAATGGGTGTCATGTCGCGGATGCCTGTGATCTCTATGCCGCTGGTTTGAATCGAACGGATGGCGGTTTCACGACCAGATCCGGGACCGCGCACATCTACGGACACTCGCCGCACTCCGTGCTCAATGGCTCGTTCGGATGCTTGCTCGGCAGCCTGCTGCGCTGCAAAGGGAGTGGATTTGCGTGAGCCTTTGAAACCTACGTTGCCAGCTGACGCCCATGACACGACGTTGCCTTGGCGGTCTGTGAAGGTGACGATGGTGTTGTTGAAAGAGCTACGGATGTGTGCCACTCCTTCGCCGATGTTCTTGCGGTCACGACGGCGGCCGGTGCGGCGTACTGGAGCAGCGGCCGGTTCGGTGGACGACTCAGTCGAAGACTCATCTGCGGCCGATGCAGCAGGAGGTGCTGAATCAGCAGCAGATTGGGCTTCAGGAGGCTGGGCTTCTGAAGATTGGGCTTCAGGAGCTTGGGCTTGTTCGGGTTCTGGTGCCGTATTTGCTGGTGCGGCGTCCTGCGGCCCTTCTTCAGGCGCTGCAGAATCTTCAGGCGTTGCAGAGTCTGTAGGCGCTGCAGAATCTTCAGGCGTTGCAGAGTCTGTAGGCATAGTGGGGTCTGTGTCGCTCACCTAGACGACCTTCTTCTTGCCTGCCACGGCCTTGCGAGGCCCCTTGCGAGTGCGTGCGTTGGTGTGCGTGCGCTGACCACGAACCGGCAGTCCGCGGCGGTGGCGGATGCCCTGGTAGCAGCCGATCTCAATCTTGCGCTTAATGTTCTGAGCCACATCACGGCGCAGATCACCTTCGACGGTCAGATTGGCGTCTATGAAGTTGCGAATGCTGGCGATCTCTTCATCGGTGAGTTCGCGTACGCGTGTGCGAGCGGGCACATCCAGCTCATCGCAGATTCGCACCGCGGCCGAGCGGCCAACGCCATAGATGTACGTAAGTGCTATCTCGACCCGCTTTTCGCGCGGAATGTCAACACCAGCTATGCGTGCCATAGATACCTAGCCCTGCCGCTGCTTGTGGCGAGGGTTCGTGCAGATAACGCGAACACGGCCGTGACGACGAACGACGTGGCAGCGGTCACACATTGGCTTAACGCTGGGTCTTACCTTCATAGTCGGCTGCTCTCGCTGATTTCTTAATCGCTTAATTGGTTGCTTGTCTGGTTTCGCCCGCCATGACATAAGCAAGCCGCGGAAAACCGCCTGGGTCATAGCTGGCAGGTCGATCACCTTGATGCCGGAAACGTCCAGCAACAACCCCTGCGAAGCCTACCGACGCTAGGCAGCAATGCCACCGGGCGCCAGGCGTTGATGCCGCAGGCAGCCGCTTACGATTGTATTGCGCGGTTGTATACCGCTTCACCGTTGCGCCGCACCGCTGACGGCGTTAACCGCCTCGCTGATTCGCTCGTGTACTTCGTCGGGCGTACCCAGGCCATCAATGGTTGCCAAGGGGAACTCTGCGGCAAACACCGAGCGCAAAGGAGCGGTTTCGGCCTCGTACAGCGCCAATCGGCGAGCAATTACTTCTGGCGTGTCATCTTCACGACCGCGCTCGGCCATGCGCTCTGCTACGACTTCGTCTGGTACCGACAAATCCAGCACGAGGTCTATCGCTGACTGTGCGGAGTCGGCCTTGCTGACTATCTCTAGCAATCCTTCAGCTTGTGCGGCGGTGCGTGGAAAGCCATCCAACAAGAATCCATGCTCAACCACATCAGATTGCGCTAGACGCTCCCGCACTATCCCCAGAATTAGTTCGTCCGAAACCAGATCGCCAGCAGACATCACGGCCTCGGCTTGTTTTCCTAAGGGTGTGCCTGCCGCCACTGCTGCGCGCAGCATGTCGCCAGTAGAAATATGCGCTACCTGGTATCGCTCAACAAGCAACTGGCACTGCGTGCCCTTGCCGGATCCTTGCTTGCCAAGTATGACTAGCTTCAGAGACAACGACAGCTCCTAGGCCAAGAAACCTTCGTAGTTGCGCATGAGCAGCTGACTATCCACCTGCTTCATCGTCTCTAGCGCAACACCTGAAGCAATCAAGATTGATACACCACCAAAGCCGATGGCCGCACCGCCGCCACTAAAGCCGTGAGCATCTAGGTCGCTGGTGAGCGACAACAGCACGGTCGGTAGCAGCGCCACCAGCGCAATAAACAGTGCGCCCGGCAAAGTGATGCGAGTAAGCACGTGGCTCAGATAGCGCTCGGTTTGCGGGCCTGGACGAATGCCGGGGATAAACCCGCCTTGCTTACGAATGTTGTCGGCTTGTTTCACCGGATCAAACGAAATCGCCGTATAGAAATAGGCAAAACCGACAATCAGCGAACCGAAGAACAATATGTAGGCGATGTTGTCGGGCTGCGTTAGGTAATCGTTGACAACGGTCTGCAGCCAGCCCCAGTTAGCCACGTTTGACAAAAGAACGGGCAAAAACAGCACCGAGCTTGCGAAGATGACCGGAATAACGCCGGACTGGTTTACCTTCAGAGGAATGTAGGTGTTTTGACCGCCGTAAAGCCTGCGACCAACTTGGCGACGCGAAAACTGCACCGGTATGCGTCGCTGGCCTTGCTCAATAAAGATGATCGCCACCATCATCGCTATTGCTACGACGATGCCGCCAATGAGATAGGTACTGCCTTCTACCGCCAGCAGGCGGGCGCCGTCGAATGGGATGGTTGAAACAACCGAAGCAAAAATCAGCAGCGACATACCGTTACCCACACCGCGCTGGCTAATGAGCTCGCCCATCCACATGAGAAGCGCCGTTCCGGCGGTCAACGACAGGATTACCAGCGCAACTCGGTTGAAGGTGAAATCCGGGATCACGATCACACCGGTCGTGTTGCCGATGGCGCTGCCTTGGCCTCGCCCGAAGATGAATGTGATGCCGGTGGCTTGCACAAAAGCAATCGCCAAGGTGAGATAGCGCGTGTACTGCGTCAGCTTGCGTTGACCAGTTGCGCCTTCTTGTTGCAGCTGCTCAAAGCGTGGAATGGCAACGGTGAGAATCTGAATGATGATCGACGCCGTGATGTAAGGCATGATGCCGAGCGCAAAGATGGCGAAGTTGGTGAGCGCTCCACCCGAAAACAAATTGAGCAAAGCCAGCACACCGCCGGTTTGATCGGCCTGATCTCGCAGAGCAACGATGGCATCAAAGTCAATACCCGGCACCGGTACCTGAGAGCCAAGTCGGTACGCCGCAATGATGAACAGTGTGAAAAGAATCTTCCCGCGCAGCTCTCGGATCTTGAAGATGTTTCGCATGCTTGAGAGCACTTCAGACCTCAGCGATTCATGTGTTGATTGCCACTAGATGGTGGACGCGGACCTTTGAACGTGGGTGGGAGTATTTCAACCGTGCCACCCGCTCCTTCGATCGCAGCGCGTGCGCTGGCCGAAAATGCGTGTGCCCGTACTGTTACCGGCCCGTTAAGTGTTCCACGTCCCAGCACCTTGATCATCGCCCCCTTAGAAACTAAACCGTGGCTTAGCAAGGCTTCGGGAGTTACTTCGACCAGTTCGCTGGCCGTGATCGTGTCTAAGTTGATCGGCTGATATTCAACGCGAAACGGGTTGTTGAAGCCCTTTCGCTTTGGGAGGCGTTGTTGCAGCGGCAGCTGTCCGCCTTCATACCAGGCAGGCACCTTGCCGCGCGCTTTCACGCCTTTGGTGCCGCGCCCGGCGGTTTTTCCGCGTCGGCCGCTGGTGCCGCGTCCTACGCGCTGAGCACGCTTTTTTGAGCCGCGAGCCGGAGCAAGATCGTGAAGTTTCAGCACTATATTACTCGGCCTCTTTCACGACAATCAGATGACTTACCTTGCGAAGCATGCCTCGCAACTCGGGTCTGTCAGGCAGCGTGTTGGTTTTGCCAATGCGGCCAAGACCGAGCGCTCTAAGTGTGCCAACCGACTTCGGCTTTGCACCAATAGCCGAACGCACCTGCGTTACCGAAAAGTGGCCCTTCTCCGGTGCGGGAAGGTTCATTGCCTTGGTTTTTGCGCTCATTAGCTTGTCGTCTTTGCGGTAGCTGCAGCTTCGACTGGTTGATCGCTTTCGCTAGCTGGATTTGTTGCGGCTTGTCTAGTTTTAGCTGCGTCCCTGAGGATGCGTTCAGATTCACGATAAGCCGCCAGCAGGCCTGGTTGTATGCACTCCTCGGGCGACAAACCACGCATTTCTGCAATTACGTCAGGGCGCCTTTGATCTTTCAAGCCGGAGATGGTTGCCTTGGCAACATTGATGTGATTGGACGAGCCGAGCGACTTAGCCAAGACATCTCCGATACCGGCTTCCTCCAAAATCGCACGAGCCGCACCACCTGCGATCACTCCGGTACCAGGGGCGGCTGGTTGTAACAGCACCCGGCCTGCTCCGACCGATCCGATGATCGGGTGAATGATGGTTGACCCAGCCAGTGGCACGCGGAACAGGTTTTTGCGAGCCTCTTCGGTGCCTTTTTGTATAGCTAGCGGCACCTCTTTGGCTTTGCCGTAACCCAGACCAACCTGGCCAGCTCCGTCTCCAATTACAACCAACGCCGTAAATGAGAAACGACGGCCGCCCTTTACAACCTTTGCTACGCGGTTGATGTCAATGACGCGTGACTCGCGCAAACCGTCGTCGCTACTCCTGCGGGGGTTTTCGTTTTGGTCGCGACGACCGCGATCACGGTCTCGATCTCGGTTGCGGTCACGCGGTGGCCTGGTATCGGATTGTTTATCGTCTGGTTGCTTATCTTTGGCTTGGTCGCTATCAGTCTGGTCAGCCGCAGTTTGGTCATCAGCACCGGTTGGGCTGTCTGAGTCGCTAGGGCCAGCAGAACTGTCAGAGCTATTTGGTTGCTCCGTCTTGGGAGCCGCCGCTTCAGGTGTCGATTTTTCTTCGGAAGTGGTTTCCACTGGATTGTCTTCCACTGGGCTGTTTTCTTCGGGCATGGCTTTGTCTCGCTATCTCAGGTTCTAAAACTTCAGGCCGGCTTTACGCGCCGCTTCTGCTAAGGCTGCTACTCGGCCGTGATAACGATTACCGCCCCGATCCAGTACCACAGTTTCAATACCGACGGCCTTGGCTCGCTCGGCCACCATTTTGCCAACCTGCTCAGCAGCCTCAGCATTGCCGGTGTGCCCCGCTCGCAAAGACTTTTCAACCGTCGAAGCCGCAGCCAGCGTTCGGCCGGTGGCGTCGTCAATCACTTGAGCGCTGATGTGTTTGTTGGAACGAAACACGCTCAACCGAGGGCGCTCCGACGTGCCGGAAATCTTTTTACGCAAGCGCAAACGACGGCGATCGCGTCGTCCCGTGCGCGTCTTGCGATGTGCGGCTTTTGCAACTGCGGTTGATCTACTCATCGTCTCGCTCTACTACTTGGCGGCTTTGCCGGCCTTGCGGATGACGTACTCTCCCGCATAGCGGATGCCTTTGCCCTTGTAAGGCTCCGGCTTGCGCAAGTCGCGAATATTGGCAGCCACTTGCCCTACCAATTGTTTATCGATGCCCCTCACAGTGATGTTGGTCGCAGTTGGCACATCGAAGCTGACGCCGTCTGGGGCCTTGAACGAGACCGTGTGGCTAAATCCCAGAGACAATTCCAAGCCCGCTTTGCCAGATGCCGAAGCGCGATAACCCACACCAACTATCTCAAGGTTTTTTGAGAAACCTTCCAACACGCCGAGCACCATGTTGTTAATCAGCGAGCGCGTCAATCCGTGCAGCGAGCGCTGCTGACGGGTGTCATTGACTCGCGCCACGGTCACCACTCCGTCGGACACGCTGGCAGAAATTCCGTCAGGAATATAACGGCTTAACTCTCCTTGAGGGCCCTTGACGGTCACCGAACCGTCGGCCGTTTTTACCTCAACTCCGTCTGGAATGTGGATGGGTTCGCTACCTACACGTGACATTGTTCTTACCGGGTCCTTACCAGACGTAACAGAGAATTTCGCCACCGATGTGCTTGCGGCGAGCCTCTCGGTCGGTCATTAAGCCTTTAGAGGTTGACAAAACGACAATGCCCAGGCCACCCAACACACGGGGCACTTCGTCAGATTTTGTATACACCCGCAATCCCGGTTTGGAGATGCGCTTGAGACCGGAGATGGTGCGCACGCGTTCGGGCGTGTACTTAAGATCGATGGTCAGCTGGCGGATTGTCTGTGAGTCATCTTCCACGCGGTAGTCGCGGACATAGCCCTCACGCTTGAGGATTTCAGCCAACGACTCTTTCTGCTTAGAAGAAGGCATAGCCACCGTGTCTTTGAAGGACATGTTGGCATTACGAATGCGGGTGAGCATGTCGGCTATCGGGTCGGTCATTGTCATTACAGCTTCACCTCCTGATCTACCAACTGGCCTTTGTCACGCCCGGTACCTCGCCAGCGTGAACCATCTCTCGTAAACAAATTCGACACAACCCAAACTTGCGATACACCGAACGCGGGCGGCCACACACGCGACAGCGTGTGTAGGCGCGCACCTTGAACTTTGGGGTGCGTTGTTGCTTGTTGATGAGAGCTTTTTTTGCCATCTGTTATTACTCCGTTGTCCGGAAGGGGAAACCCAATGCGGTTAGTAGTGCGCGGCCTGCGTTGTCGTCTTTGGCGGTTGTGACGAGTGTGACGTCCATGCCACGAATTTGGTTCACGCTGTCGTAGTCGATCTCTGGAAACACCAGCTGCTCGGTTATGCCGAACGTGTAGTTGCCGTGTCCATCAAAACTGCGCGGCGGCAGGCCGCGAAAGTCACGAATGCGCGGTATCGCCAACGTGACCAACCTGTCGTAAAACTCCCACATGCGGTTGTTACGCAGCGTGACAGCCGCACCAATGGCGTTGCCCTCACGCAGCTTGAAGCCTGCGATCGATTGCTTGGCCCGCCTGATGGCTGGGCGTTGACCGCAAATTCGACTTAGATCTTCAACGGCTCCATCTAGGAGGCCACGGTTGGTCAACGCCGCGCCAACGCCGACGTTTACCGAAATCTTCTGCAGTTTTGGAACCTGCATCACGTTTTCTAGGCCTAGCTCGGTCTGCAGCTGAGAGCGCAGCGTGTCGCGGTAGAGCGCTTTCATGCGCGGCTCAACCTGCGCGGTTCCGTTCATGGCTGGGGCATCGGTACTCATGGCAGTTCCTCGCCTGACTTGCGGTGATAGCGCACCTTCTTGTCTCCCTCAAAACGGAAGCCAACGCGGCCTGCCTCACCGGTGCGTGGGCACACCACCGCCACGTTGGAGACGTCAACCGACAACAAGTAATCGATGATCTGACCCTCTTGGTCGGCCTGGGTGGGAGCCAGATGCTTGCGTCCAACCCGTACGCCTTCGACAGTAAGACGCCCCTTTTCGGAATCTACCGAAAGCACTTCTCCTTCGGTGCCTCGATCGGCTCCAAGTATTACGCGCACCATGTCACCCTTACGGATCTTCATGTTTGGCAGTTGGCGTGAGCGACGACCACGCCAGCGCGGGTGCACTCCACTCTTGCGACTGGTGCTTTTGCGATTGATAGACATCACAGCACCTCTGGCGCTAGTGAAACGATGCGCATGAAGCGCTTGTCGCGCAGCTCGCGACCGACCGGGCCGAATATGCGAGTGCCGCGTGGTTGCTGGTTGTCATCAACTAGCACGGCTGCGTTTTCATCAAACCTGATGTAACTGCCGTCGGGGCGGCGACGTTCTTTCCGAGTCCTCACCACCACACAGCGGACTATCTCGCCCTTACGAACCGCTGCATCAGGAATGGCGTCTTTGACGGTGGCAATAAACACGTCTCCGATGTACGCATAGCGGCGCCCTGTGCCTCCCAGGACGCGAATGCACAACACCTCGCGCGCTCCTGAGTTGTCTGCCACCTTAAGGCGGCTTTCTTGCTGAATCATTGGGTGTTTCCGTAAGGGTTGGGCTGCGTGTTCGTGTTTGAGTTACTTCAAGCTGACTAGCGAGCTCGCTCTACTATTTCAAGCAGACGCCAGCGCTTGGTGCGCGACATCGGGCGTGTCTCCATGACACGTACGCGATCGCCCACGCGTGCGTCGTTATCGGCGTCGTGCACATAGAGTTTTTTGGTTTGTTGCACCGTCTTGGCATAGCGCCGGTGGCGCACTCGCTCGGTAACGGCAACCACCGCTGTTGACTGCATCTTGGTTGAGGTAACCAAGCCTTCTCGCACCTTGCGGCGGCTACGGGATTCTGCTTCAGGCTCAGCACCTGCAACCGATGCCGTGCTTGCCGACTCGGTATCTGGTGGAGTGGTTGCTGGGGTAGTGGCTGGTGAGGTAGTTGCCTCGGGTTCCACTTCAGCTTCGGGGGTGGTTTGTGTTTCGGGTTGGTCGGCGTTACTCATCAGTGGATTCTTCGGTGGATTCTTCGGTTGACTCATTGGTGGATTCTTCGGTGGATTTATTGCTGGATTCTTCGGTGGATTTATTGCTGGATTCATTACTAGCTGCTGCTGAAACTGCCGTGGCTGGGCTTGTTGCCATGGCCTCGGCTGCTGCAATTTCACGCTCACGCAAGATCGTGCTGATCCGCGCAATGTCGCGCTTTAGTGCTCCTAGCTGCGCGGAGTTGTCTGCCTGGCCGGTCGCAAACTGAAACCGCAAATTGAACAGCTCTTGAGAGACGCTCGATTGCTCGTCCAACAACTGGTCGTCTGTCATGTTGCGCAGAGTTGCCGCGGTCGCCATCAGATCGCCTCCTCGCGCGAGATCACGCGCGCCTTGATCGGCAGCTTCTGAATGGCTCTGTTCATAGCGCCGTGCGCCATATCTTTGTCAACTCCGCCAAGCTCAAACATCACTCGTCCGGGGCGCACTACGACCACCCAGTGGTCGGGGTTGCCCTTGCCAGAACCCATGCGAGTTTCGGCAGGCTTCATCGTTACTGGTTTGTCTGGGAAAATATTTATCCAGACCTTGCCACCGCGCTTTACGTGACGGGTCATGGCGATACGAGCCGCTTCTATCTGGCGAGCCGTAATCCAGCCCGGCTCCAGCGCCTGTATGCCGTAGTCGCCGAAGTGCACGGCTGTGCCTGCCTTGGCGCGCCCTTGCATACGGCCGCGATGTTGCTTGCGGTACTTGACCTTGCGAGGCATGAGCATCAGTCATCACCTGGCCGGAAGTTGGGGGTTTGATGCTGCTCGCGTGTTTGCCGTTCGATCTGCTCTTCTTCTTCAAGCAGACGCTCAAACTCTGGGTCGGCTTCTTTCAACAACGGAGCAGGCTCTTCGTTGGTCTCATACCCGCTGTCGCGGTGTGCACCCGAAGACACAATTGCAGTCGGGCTGTCAGCCTCGGCGGGTTGCCCGTCGGCTGTTGGCACCTCACGGCTTGTACTCGAAACCTTGTAGGGCAAGATGTCGCCCTTATAAAGCCATACCTTCACACCGATACGACCAGCCGTGGTGCGAGCTTCGCGGAAGCCATAATCAATGTCGGCTCGCAGCGTGTGAAGTGGAACACGACCCTCGCGGTACCACTCGGTGCGAGCCATTTCTGATCCACCAAGGCGTCCTGAGCACTGCACACGTATGCCCAATGCGCCAGCTTTTTGAGCGTTTTGTACGGCTCGTTTCATGGCCCGACGAAACGCAACACGGCCAGCTAGCTGATCGGCTATACCTTGCGCGATTAGGGCAGCCTCTAGTTCTGGCTGCTTGATCTCTTGGATGTTGAGCTGAACCTTTGGGTTGCCGGAGATGGCGGTTAGCGATTCGCGCAAGCGGTCGGCTTCGCTGCCGCGACGGCCGATAACAATCCCTGGCCGGGCGGTATGGACGTCGATTCTTAGTCGATCGCGTGTGCGCTCTACTTCGATTCGACTAATGGCGGCGTGCGGCAACTCGTTGCGCAGATAGTCGCGGATTTTTCGATCCTCGATCAGGTAGTCCTGGTATTCCTTGTCGGCGTACCAACGAGACTTCCAGTCGGTTGTGATGCCTAGGCGAAAACCGTAGGGGTTTACTTTTTGACCCATTGCGCTAGGCCTCTTTGCTTTCTGGCGAATCGGTTGACGCCGATTCTGTGCTTTCCTGATCAGCAGCTACCGCCGCCGCTTTATCTTCTGGGTCGACAGCTGACACTGTCTCCGTGCTCTCCGGCGAATCAGCTAATACCGATTCTGTGCTCTCTGGGTCGACAGCTAATACCGATTCTGTGCTCTCTGGGTCGACAGCTAGCGCCGCCGCTTTATCTTCCGGGTCGACAGCTGACACTGTCTCCGTGCTCTCCGGGTCGACAGCTGACGCTGTCTCCGTGCTCTCCGGGTCGACAGCTGACGCTGTCTCCGTGCTCTCTGGGTCAGCAGCTAGCGCTGCTTCGGTGCTCTCCGGCGAATCGGCGTCAGCCGATTCTGTGCTCTCCGGCGAATCAGCTAATACCGATTCTGTGCTCTCTGGGTCGACAGCTAATACCGATTCGGTGTCTTCTTGGCTCTCAGAGCTCTCAGATTCTTCTGCAGCCCGGCTAGCGGCAACGCGGGCTGCTCGCTCGGCGCTGGCTTGCTGACGAGCTCCACCGGCAGCTAGTCGTTGGGCTCGCAGCTCCAATTCGCTTTCAGCCAGCTGTGCCACAACGACAGTCACATGTGCGGTCTGCTTGTTAATGCGTGATGATCGACCACGAGCACGTGCACGCCAACGCTTGATTACCGGACCCTCATCGGCCCAGCACTCGGCCACATACAGCTCCTCGGGATCAAGCTGCTCATTGTGTGTTGCATTGGTAGCCGCACTCTCAAGCACCTTGGAGACGATTTCGGCAGCACCGCGTTCGCAGAATTCGAGTCGCTCACGCGCTACGTCCAAATCCTCATCGCGGATCAGGTTCAGCACCGGGCGCACCTTGGACGCCGACAGCCGCGCATAACGATGCACGGCCCGTGCACCAGCGGTGACCGACAGATCAATTACACCGCTCATCGGTTACCCGCTCGTTCCTGTCCTGCGTGGAACCTAAACGTGCGTGTAGGCGCAAACTCACCCAACTTGTGTCCCACCATCGCTTCGGTCACATACACCGGTTGATGCCTGCGGCCGTCATGCACGGCAAAGGTGTGTCCGATCATTTCGGGGATGATTGTGGAGCGACGGCTCCACGTCTTGATCACTTTGCGCTCACCGCTGGCAATGAGTTCGTCCACCTTGGCTAAAAGGTGGTCGTCCACAAAGGCTCCCTTTTTGAGACTGCGTGGCATAACAATTACCTCCGGGTGCCCCGTGTACGCCGACGACGGACAATCATGTCGCTGGACTTTTTGTTCTTTGAGCGTGTGCGTCCCTCTGGCTTGCCCCACGGAGAAACCGGATGGCGACCGCCAGAAGACTTACCTTCGCCACCACCCAACGGGTGATCGACCGGATTCATCGCAACGCCGCGCGACTGTGGTCGCACACCCTTCCAGCGGTTACGCCCCGCCTTGCCGATTTTCACCAGATCGGCCTCGGCATTACCAACCGCGCCAATTGTGGCACGACAATCAATCAGCACTCGCCGCATCTCTGAGCTAGGCAGCCTTAACGTTGCGTGCGGACCATCTTTGGCTACTAGTTGAACGCTTGAACCAGCCGAACGAGCCATCTGGCCACCAGCGCCTGGCTTTAGCTCAACGTTGTGCACCGTGGTGCCGACCGGGATGTAGCGCAACGGCAGTGTGTTGCCAGCGCGAATTTCAGCTTGCGGACCGTTCGCCAGTTTGTCTCCCACCCCGACATCGGCTGGCGCGATGATGTAGCGCTTTTCGCCGTCGTGATAGTGCAGCAGCGCAATGCGAGCGTTGCGGTTGGGGTCGTACTCAATGGCAGCCACTGTGGCTGGGACACCGTCTTTAGTCCGCTTGAAATCGATAACGCGATAACGCTGCTTATGCCCGCCCCCGCGATGGCGAGAGGTGATTCGTCCGTGGTGGTTGCGGCCACCTGTTGAGGTCTTCTTTGCGAGGAGGCTGCGTTCGGGCTTGGAGCGCGTGATATCTGCGAAGTCTGAAACGGTTTGAAAGCGGCGACCTGCGCTGGTCGGCTTACGTGCTCGAATACCCATTGCTATGCCCTAGTTCTCAAAGATCGGGATTGAGTCACCCTCGACCAGGGTGATAATTGCGCGCTTAGTGTCGGGGCGATTACCGAAAGTGTTGTTGCGGCGATTGCGGCGACGCTTGCCCTTGCGGTTGAGTGTGTTGATCTTTTTGACTTTCACTTCAAAAATCTCTTCAACGGCGTTGCGGATCTCGGGCTTTGACGCAGCTGGGTCGACTTGAAACAGATAGACGCCTTTTTCCAACAGGTTGTAAGACTTCTCAGAAACAACCGGCGCTAGCAGCACGGTGCGTGGGTCTTTCGTCATTTCGTTGCCGTCGCTTCGGTGCTAGTTGACTCACTAACCGTTTCGGTGCTAGTTGACTCACTAACCGTTTCGGTGCTAGTTGACTCACTAACCGTTTCGGTTGTTGGCAGCGTTTCTTTGGTGAACACCAGCCAATCGGAGCGCAAGATGTCGTAAGCGTTGAGCTCAGCGGCCTTGCATGTATCAACGTTAGGCAGATTTCGGAAGCTCAGTTCGGTGTTTTTGTCTGCCCCCTCGGAGCTCAGCACTAACAGCACTCGCCCTTCTAGACCAAGGCTGTCGAGCGAAGCCAACGCCTGGGTGGTTTTAGGAGTTTCAAACTGCCAGCCATCAATCACCATCACTCGTTCGCTACTAGCGCGATCGCTCAGCGAGGAGTACAGCGCTATGCGCACCATTTTGCGGTTGATCTTTTGGCTGTGGTCGCGTGGCTTGGGAGCGTGCACAACACCACCGCCTCTGAACTGCGGCGACCGGATAGAACCCTGACGAGCACGACCGGTTCCTTTTTGGCTCCATGGCTTGCGGCCACCGCCACGCACCTCAGAACGTGTCTTCGTATTTTGCGAGCCGGAGCGACGAGCCGCCAACTGCGCGGTCACAACCTGATGCAAAACATCCAGGTTCGGTTCGATGCCAAACACTGCATCAACCAGCTCCACTGTTCCAGCCTTGCCACCGTCTGGTGTTCTCACATCTAGTTTCGTCGGCATAGCAGGATACTTTCGGCTCTTCCTAGGCGCTTACCGCTACAGGGGCCTTGACCGCATTACGAATCATCACTGTGCCGCCCTTAGGGCCTGGCACCGATCCCTTTAGCAGCATCAGGTTTCCGTCTTCGGACACTGAAACCACAGTGAGGTTAAGCGTGGTTACTTTTCCGCCGCCCATTCGTCCTGGCATCTTCATTCCCTTAAACACCCGCGAAGGTGTGGCGCAGGCTCCAATCGATCCGGGAGCACGATGCACGAGGTGTGCGCCGTGTGTGGCACGCTGCCCGGCAAAGTTGTGGCGCTTCATAACGCCCGCAAACCCCTTGCCCTTCGACACTGCGGTTACGTCAACTAATTCACCTGGTTCAAACACACTCGGGTCAAGCTGGGTGCCTGGCGTCAGGTCGTCTACCTCGTCCATGCGAAGCTCCACGAGGCGCTGCCCGGGTTCGACACCCGCTCTGTCAAAGTGACCTGCTTGTGGACGGTTGAGTTTTTGAGCAGCACGCTGTCCGTAAGTGACCTGCACGGCCGTATAGCCATCGCGCTCGGTGGTCTTTACCTGCACTACTCGGCAGTCGTTGATACGCAACACCGTGACGGGCACGATGCGCCCCTCTTCATCCCATTGCTGCGTCATACCAACCTTTGTGGCTACGAGCGCTTTATTCGCCATGGGGCTTCTCCGGTGATTACTAGCTAACCATTCCTGGCGCTAGTGGTGGACTGGTACTAGTAAGTAGTTGGATAAAAACAGGGCCAGAAATAACAGCGGCAATAGCGAGGCACAAAGTGTCTGCACTGCATGTAAACGCTCCGACACGAATGTGCGGAGCGAAGTTCTGTTGCGCCGACCGGTTCCGCCTAGCGGCCCTGCCGGACGTCAATTTGGCGCGGAAAGACCGCACTCGAGGGGCAGGCTACCTGGCCACAGCGCTAACGCCAACACGCACGCGCGAACTCAGTGCCACCTGGCCTTATTTTAGCAATCCCAGTTAGCAAGCCAGGTTTTGGCTAGCCCGGTTGGACTTTTAGCTCGATCTCAATGCCAGCTGGCAGGTCCAGTCGCTGCAACGAGTCGATGGTCTTGTCAGACGGGCTGATCACGTCAATAAGACGCTTGTGAACCCGCATCTCAAAATGCTCGCGCGAATCCTTGTCTTTGTGCGGCGAACGCACAACGGTGTAGCGATGCTTCTCAGTGGGTAGAGGTATGGGACCGCGAATTTTGGCATTAGTGCGAAGCACCGTCTCCACGATCTTTTGGGTCGACTGGTCGATGATCTCGTGGTCGTATGCCTTTAAGCGCATTCGAATGCGTGTATTTGCGGCCATCTGACTATTCCAGAACCTTTGTTACCCGACCCGCACCGACAGTGCGACCGCCCTCACGAATTGCGAAGCGGAGACCTTCATCCATCGCGATCGGATGGATCAGTTCAACGATCATGTCGGTGTTGTCGCCGGGCATGCACATCTCTGTGCCTGAGGGCAACTCCACCTGGCCGGTGATGTCGGTGGTACGGAAATAAAACTGTGGGCGATAGTTTGAGAAGAACGGCTTGTGTCGGCCACCTTCTTCTTTATTCAGCACGTACACCTGCGCCTCAAACTTGGTGTGCGGCGTGATGGCACCCTTGGCGGTACACACCTGACCACGTTCCACGTCTTCTTTCTCGGTACCACGCAGCAGCAGGCCAACATTGTCGCCGGCCATTCCCTGATCCAAGATCTTGCGGAACATCTCAACACCGGTGACCGTTGTGGTCTGCGTCTCGCGAATACCCACGATCTCAGTCTCATCGCCAGAGTTAATGACACCCTGCTCGATCTTGCCGGTAACGACAGTGCCGCGACCGGTGATTGAAAACACGTCTTCAATCGGCATCAAGAACGGCTTTTCAATGTCGCGCTCAGGGATGGGGACATACTCATCAACCGCTTCCATCAGTGAGCTAACACCTTGCAGCGCATCGGCGTCGCCTTCGAGCGCCTTCAGCGCTGAGACACGCACGATCGGTGTGTCGTCACCTGGGAACTCGTACTCGTTGAGCAGTTCGCGAACCTCTAGTTCGACCAGCTCCAGCAACTCTTCATCGTCAACCATGTCGATTTTGTTGAGAGCCACAATAATCTTTGGCACACCCACCTGGCGGGCCAGCAACACGTGCTCACGAGTCTGCGGCATCGGTCCGTCGGCAGCCGATACAACAAGGATCGCACCGTCAACCTGCGCGGCACCGGTGATCATGTTCTTGATGTAGTCGGCGTGACCGGGCATATCAACGTGCGCGTAGTGGCGGTTTTTGGTCTCGTACTCAACGTGTGAGATGGAGATCGTTATGCCGCGCTCGCGCTCTTCGGGTGCGTTGTCAATGTCTTCAAACTCCGACACCGCACCACCGGTTACCGCCGCTAGCGCTTTGGTAATAGCCGCTGTCAGAGTTGTCTTGCCGTGGTCAATGTGTCCCATTGTTCCGACGTTGATGTGCGGCTTGTTCCGCTCAAACTTTTCTTTAGACATTGATTTTTGCTCCGGTTTCTAACCACTGGCACCCAGTGGTCCGATCCAATTCGGTCTAGATAGTTAATACAAATAACCGGCAGAGCATAGGCTTGCCAGCGGTTTTATTCGCCGCGAATTCGTTTTATGATTTCGTCGGCGATAGTGGCGGGTACCTGCTGATACACGTGAAAATGCATGGTGTAGGTTGCCCGGCCTTGAGTGCGCGAACGCAGATCGTTAGCGTACCCGAACATTTCTGACAGCGGCACCTGAGCGTCAATCACCTGCAAGGCACCGCGACTTTCCATCTGCCCTACTCGACCACGACGCGCGTTCAGGTCTCCGATTACGTCGCCCATATGGTCTTCCGGCGTCACAACCTCTACAGACATGATCGGCTCTAACAACACCGGGGATGCCTTACGAGCCGCCTCGCGCATCGCCATCGTTCCAGCGATTTTGAATGCCATCTCCGAAGAGTCAACATCGTGATGGCTGCCGTCTACCAGCTCGACTTTCACATCTACCAGTGGGAAACCAGCCAGCGGACCGTTTTCTAACGACGACTGCATTCCTTGTTTGACCGAAGAGATGTACTCGCGCGGGATAGCGCCGCCCTTGATCCGATCGGTAAACACGTAACCCTCGCCCGGCTCTGATGGCATCACGTTGACAACCACCACTGCGAACTGGCCCGAACCGCCACTTTGCTTGATGTGGCGGTATTCATAGCGTTGCACCGGCGAAGTGATGGTTTCGCGATAAGCCACCTGCGGTTTGCCGATGCTGGCATCTACCCGAAATTCACGCAGCATGCGGTCTACCAGTACCTCAAGGTGCAACTCACCCATACCGGAGATGATTGTCTGACCTGTCTCCTCATCGCTCTTGACCCGGAAGGTGGGGTCTTCTTCGCTGAGCGCGGCAAGCGCTTTGCCTAGCTTGTCCTGGTCGCCTTGCGATTTCGGTTCGACAGCCACATGCACAACCGGATCTGGAAAATCAAGCTGCTCAAGAACAATCGGCTGGCTTGCGTCGCACAAGGTGTCACCGGTGCGAGTGTTCTTCAGGCCAATGCCCGCGACGATGTCACCAGCCACCACGGCATCACGATCTTCACGTGAGTTGGCGTGCATCTGCAAAATACGGCCGATGCGCTCACGATTTCTGGTGGTCGTATTAAGAACCTGATCGCCTTTGTCGAGCGTCCCGCTGTACACCCGGAAATAGATGAGCTTGCCGACGTGAGGGTCGGTCATGATTTTGAACGCCAGTGCGGCAAACGGCTCTTCGTCGGCAGATTTGCGCTCGATTGTGTCTTCGCCGTTGAGCGTCTTGCCTTGGATCGGTGGCAGATCGGCCGGCGACGGCAGGTAGCGAACAACAGCATCCAGTAGCGGCTGAACACCCTTGTTTTTGAAGGCCGAGCCTGTCAATACCGGGATGATTTGACCTGAGATAGTGCCGCTGCGAATGGCTGCGATTAGTTGCTTTTCTTCGACATCGTTGCCGTCTAGATACGCCGCCATGATGTCGTCGTCAACATCGGAGAGAACCTCAAACAGCTTCTGGCGGTACTCGGCGGCTTGATCGATCAACTCATCGGGAATCTCGACCACATCAAAGCTGGCGCCAAGATCTTCGCCTTGCCATAGCACCGCTTTCATGGCTACCAAATCCACCACGCCAGCAAAGTCGGCCTCTAGACCGATGGGTAACTGCAACACCGCTGTGTTGGCGTCGAGTCGTTCTTCGATGCTGTGCAACGAGTTGAAAAACGACGCCCCGGTGCGGTCAAGCTTGTTGATGAAACACAGGCGAGGCACGCTGTAACGATCGGCTTGGCGCCAGACCGTTTCCGTCTGTGGCTCTACCCCGGCTACCCCATCAAATACGGCCACCGCTCCGTCCAGCACTCGCAGAGAACGCTCGACTTCAACGGTGAAGTCGACGTGACCGGGAGTGTCAATGATGTTGATGAGGTGGTCGTCCCACTTGCAAGTGGTAGCAGCTGAGGTGATGGTGATGCCACGCTCTTGCTCCTGCTCCATCCAGTCCATCGTGGCAGCGCCGTCGTGAACCTCACCGATCTTGTAGTTGACACCGGTGTAGTAGAGGATGCGTTCGGTTGTGGTGGTCTTACCAGCATCAATGTGAGCCATGATGCCGATATTGCGCACGCTCTCTAGCGGATGTGTTCGTGCCATGACGTCTGTTCTTGCTCTGTGATCTAGGGGGCTAAAGGAGAGGTGGCTTTACCAGCGGTAGTGAGCGAATGCCTTGTTGGCTTCAGCCATGCGGTGGGTGTCTTCACGCCGCTTAGCCGACGAACCGGTGTTGTTCGAAGCATCAAGCAGCTCATTGGCAAGGCGTTGCGCCATAGTGCGTTCACGACGCTCGCGGGAGTACCCCACTATCCAGCGGATTGCCAAAGCGTTCGCTCGGGCCGGACGTACCTCGACAGGCACCTGATAGGTGGCACCACCGACGCGACGACTTTTTACTTCAACTTGGGGTCGAGCGTTGTCCACGGCGGCAGACAGCACGTCTAGCGGTTCACCGGGAGTCTTGTCGTCGATGATTTCTAAGGCACCGTAAACAATGCGTTCGGCGGTAGAGCGTTTGCCTCGTTGCAACACCTTGTTGATGAACTGAGTAACGAGCTTGGAGTTGTAAACCGGATCGGAGGTGAGAGGCCTTTTTGCTGGTGCGGAACGGCGCGGCATAACTAGCTACCTAACTGCCGGACTTAGAGCCGTAACGCGAGCGAGCTTGACGGCGAGACGCCACGCCCGAAGTGTCTAGCGCACCACGAATGACCTTGTAACGCACGCCGGGCAGGTCCTTCACGCGACCACCACGCACCAACACGATGCTGTGTTCTTGCAGGTTGTGTCCCTCGCCAGGAATGTAAGCGCTCACCTCAACGCCTGAAGTCAGCCGTACGCGGGCCACCTTTCTAAGAGCACTGTTGGGCTTCTTAGGTGTTTGCGTGTAGACGCGAGTACACACCCCGCGGCGCTGAGGAGAACCCTTCAGTGCGGGCGTGCGAACCTTGTTCGGCTTTGATTTACGGCCTTTACGGATCAATTGTTGGATAGTGGGCACTAAACCCTAAACCTCTATAACTTCTGCAGCTTCAGATAAACGGACGCTTGGCGCAAGGCTAAGCCTGCGACTAGGTCGCGCCAACAAAGCTGGGGTTATAACCCGGACCAGCAAAGCTGGTCCAATGAACCGGGCCAACTAGCTAGCTTCGCTAACGGTTGCAGCGGCGTCGGCCGCCGCGGCTTCCCAGGTTGCTGAGGCTTCCTCATCTTCGGATGACCAAAAGCTCATTGGCTCATAGTCGGGAGCGACAGGCTCAATGTGGCGATAACGGCCTCGGCCGGTTCCCGCCGGGATCAGCTTGCCGATGATGATGTTTTCTTTCAGGCCGCGCAAGTCATCCATGCGTGACTCAATTGCCGCCTCGGTTAGCACACGCGTGGTCTCCTGGAACGAAGCCACCGACAGCCATGAGTCGGCTGCTAACGACGCCTTGGTAATACCCATGATCACCGGCCGCGCCATAGCCGGAGTGCCGCCGTTGGCGGTTACATCACGGTTCACGTTGCGATAAACGCGTTGATCGACGCGGTCACCCGGCAAAAACTCGGTGTCGCCAGATTCTGTTACCTCTACGCGCCGTGTCATTTGGCGGATGATCAGCTCGATGTGCTTGTCATGAATTGACACACCTTGCTCGCGGTAAACCTTCTGTACCTCTCTTATGAGGTAGAGCTGCGTTTCACGAACACCCAAGATCTCAATAAGTTCCTTGGGGTCACGCGGGCCGTCAACAAGTGGGTCACCTGCTCGCACCTCATCACCGTCGGTTACCGCCAGGTGTGCCATATCTGGCAACCGGTATTCGTCGACCGTGCCATCGTCATGCACTACCTCAACGATGCGTCCGCGGCCGTCGTCCTCGCCGATTCGCACCACACCGGCATGCTCCACCAACACGGCCTTGCCGCGCGGTGTGCGTGCTTCGAACAGTTCCACCACGCGCGGTAGACCACCCGCGATGTCGCTACCTGCGACGCCACCCATGTGGAAGGTACGCATAGTTAGCTGCGTGCCGGGCTCGCCAATGGATTGCGCAGCTATCACGCCCACGGCTTCGCCCACTTCAATCAAATAGCCGGTAGCAAGCGAGCCACCGTAAGACCTCGAGCTGACACCAAAGTCTGAATCTTCGGTCAACGGCGACAGCACCTGTACACGCGTGACTTCCGAATCATCTTGCATTGCGATCATCTCGGGCTCACCTATCAGCGTTCCCGCTTCGATAACAGTGCCGTCGGACAGCTTTACGTCTGTAGCTAGACAGCGACTAAACAGACGTGTCTCAAGATGAGTTCGGTGATCTGGGCGGTCAGGGTTGATGTCTTCAATCCAAATGCCGGTCGGATGAGCGCCGTCAGCCAACGGATTCTCATCGTTGATGATCAGTTCCTGCGCAACGTCAACAAGGCGTCGCGTTAGGTATCCGGAGTCGGCCGTACGCAGGGCGGTGTCCACCAGGCCTTTGCGCGCGCCAGGCGTGGAGATGAAGTATTCCAGCGTCGCCAAACCTTCGCGATAAGACGATTTGATAGGACGCGGGATGATGTCACCACGCGGGTTCGCAACCAGGCCGCGAATAGCGGCAATCTGACGAACCTGCATCATGTTTCCGCGCGCACCGGATTCGACCATCATGTCGATCGGGTTGTCAGGGGTCGATCGCAGCGCACGCTCTAGCGAAGAACGCACCTCTTCGGTGGCTTCGGTCCAAATCTCCACTTCTTTTTGGCGCAGCTCACCGTCGGTGATGATTCCACGGCGGAACTGCTCCCCTACTCTCTCGGCCTCTTGTTCGTGCCGTTCCAAGATGGCGGCCTTTTCCGGTGGCTTCACCACGTCTTCGACCGAGATGGTCAGACCTGAGCGGCTGGCGTAGGCGTAACAGACATCCTTGATGGCATCCAGACTCGCCGCAGTTGCGCTGATCGGATACTCGTCGGCCAGCATGCGCACTATGCGACCGGTTTCACCCTTGCCTACCTGCCTGTTCACAAACGGAAAACCTTCAGGCAAGGTGTCGTTGAACAACACACGCCCAGGCGTGGTGGGTTCGTACAGGCTCTCGCGCTTGGACTGCTTGCTGGCCTTGTTTGAACCGGAAGCGGTTTGTTCATCAGCACCAGAGCCGAGTGCGGCATCGCCAGCAGGTGGGTGATTTTCGGAACCGACTAAGGCTCGGGTTTCTTTTAGCAGAGTTGGGTTGCGCCACTCAATCGGCTCATGCAGCGACACATCTCCCACGCCCAGAGCCATCTGGATTTGATGCATATGCCTGAACACGGGGAGTGAGGAGCGCTCTTTTTCGGCAGGGCGCGATCGCGTCAAATAAAACGCACCGATAATCATGTCCTGGCTGGGCACGGTTACCGGCCTTCCATCCGCCGGAGAGATGATGTTGTTCGCGGAGAGCATCAACACTCTCGCCTCGGCTTGAGCGTTTGGTGACAACGGCAGGTGAACCGCCATCTGGTCACCGTCAAAGTCGGCGTTGAAGGCAGCGCACACCAACGGATGAATCTGGATGGCCTTGCCCTCTACAAGTACCGGTTCAAATGCTTGAATTCCGAGACGGTGCAAGGTGGGCGCCCGGTTCAGCAGAACCGGATGCTCTTTGATGGCGTCTTCGAGCACGTTCCAAACGTCGGGTCGACGGCGTTCCACCATGCGCTTAGCGGACTTGATGTTTTGCGCGTATTCCTCGTCAACCAGTCGCTTCATCACGAACGGCTTGAACAGTTCCAACGCCATCAGCTTCGGCAAACCGCACTGATGCAGTCGCAGTGTGGGCCCAGCCACAATCACCGAACGACCGGAATAATCGACTCGCTTGCCTAGCAGGTTCTGACGGAAACGCCCCTGCTTGCCCTTGAGCATGTCAGAAAGAGACTTGAGCGGTCTATTGCCCGGTCCGGTCACCGCGCGTCCACGACGGCCGTTATCAAACAGAGCGTCAACGGCCTCTTGCAGCATGCGCTTTTCGTTGTTGACGATTATCTCTGGTGCGCCAAGATCAAGGAGTCGCTTTAGGCGGTTGTTGCGGTTGATGACACGCCGATAAAGGTCATTGAGGTCAGACGTAGCAAAGCGACCGCCGTCTAGCTGAACCATGGGACGCAGCTCCGGCGGTATGACCGGCACCGAATCCAGAATCATCGCGCGCGGATCATTCACCAGGCGACCGTGCTCGTCGCGGCGGTTGAATGCGCTCAGAATCTTTAGTCGCTTCACAGCCTTTTGGCCACGCTGCTGAGACAGTGGGCGTCGCGGCTCTGATACCGAGATGTAGTCGCTGTAGTGCTCGTTCAAGACGGCACTAACAGCCTCGTCTTCAACCTCTTCACTGTTTTTGACCTTGCGGAAAAGCGCAAATGCCTTGTCATGCAACTTGGCCTCGGCGTCAGCCTCGGTTTTGACTTCGGCCTCGACTGCTGAAGCGATCTTGTCAAGGTCGCCGCGGCAGACATTGAGCTTGTTGATGTAGGGCTTAGCATTACGTGCGCGAGTTTTGCCGCGCCCTTCTTTAGCGTCAGCCTTAAGCTCGGCTTCGACGATCTCTATTTGCGTGTCGATCTCTGCAATCACTTTTTTGGCATCGCCCGACAAACCGACAGCTGACAGCTTGTCCACTATTTTCGTCGAGAGTTCCAGATTGGTCTGGCTGAACTTCATCGCTGTCAGAGCTGTACTCAGCTTCTTAAGACGCTTCTGAACCGACACGATCGTGCGCTCAATGCCTTCAGCTGCCAGACGAGCCTGGGTCTGCGACTTCAGCTTCTCTAGATTTTTCTCGATTTTGTCGAGGTTCTTGTCGCGCTTTTCTACGTTGACGGTCGCCACACGACCACGCACATCAAGGGCGTCAAGAATCTCGCGTTCTTCTATCTCAAAATCAAGGCGGGTCATTAGCTGCGCGATGGCTTCCGCTCCTAGCCCGCCCTCGAAATACTCGTCATAACGCAGCTCTAGCTCTTGCCAGACATATTCGTCATCAATAATGGCGCGGCGGTGCATGGTGCGAAAGGTCTCAAACGTCCGCGACAGTTGGTCTTTCTCGTCTTCGTACCTACTACGAATCGCTTCAAGTTCCTGTTCGGCAGCCTTACGTGTGGCGTTCAGTTCACGCTCTTTGGGATTGCGCGAGCGGGTTCTGCCTTTGGCGGCATCGGCCACTTCGGCGAAACTTGCAATGTCGTCTCGACAGGCAATCAATGCCGCAACAAAACCCAAAGAGTTGATAAACCGTGACCAGCCCTTTGTCTCGGACGGCTGGAGCTGCGCGGGCTCTACTGACTCGATAACCGTTGGGGCACTTGAGTGAGGGCCCACCACCGCTACCACTCGCAGCAGGTCAGCCCGACAGGTAGTCAGCTTGCGCAAAAACGCAGTTGGATTGCGCGATCCGGCTTTACCCTTGGAAGCAGGGCCTTTGGCGGCAGGACTTTTCTTAGACGCGGTCGGCTTTGTGATCTTTTCTTCCTCGGCTTGAGTGGCCGCTACCTGCTTGTCAATAGCAGCAATCACCTTGGAAACATCGCCCTTGCTAAAGGCGTTTTGCAGAGTCTTTGCTATTGGTGAACCCAACGCAGGCCTGGACTTCAGCTTCGAAAGCTCTTTTTCGAGTTTGCTCAGCCTTTCACCTACTAGCTCAGTTTCGACGGCACCGATCACGCGATTAATTTCGGCGATCACCTCAGAAACGTCTGCCTTAGCGGTGTTGTTGCCCGAACCTTTAGCGGTGTCAAGCGGGTTGCCGTTAATCGCCTTTAGGTTTTCGGCAACGGGAGGACGGCCATTCGGCTTGTACTTGATCTTCGCTAGCTCAGCACCTAGCCGAATTAGTCGTCCGGAGGCACGTGATTGCACGTCGGCTTCGTTCGCCAGATCTCCTGTAGCCAGGCGAGACCGTAACTCTTGAATAATCGTCTCGGTGTCGTTACCGGCTTCAAGAGCGGCTAAATCATCTTCAAGCTCTTTGATGCGCTTTTCAAGGCGGGACGTGAGTTCCTGATCTATGTCACGAATCTCTTCGATCAGCTCTTTTTCAAGCTCGGGTAGATCTTCTTGACGCTTTTTCTCGTCAACCCAAGTAACAAGGAAAGAAGCGAAGTAAATGACCTTTTCAAGCGATTTGGCTTTTAGCTCTTCTTTCGGATCGAGACCGCTGAGCAGATACGCCAACCAACTGCGCGTGCCACGCAGATACCAGATGTGCACGGCGGGAGCAGCCAACTCAATGTGGCCCATCCGCTCTCGGCGAACCTTGCTGCGGGTTACTTCAACGCCGCAGCGCTCACAGATGATGCCCTTAAAGCGCACTCGGCGGTACTTGCCGCAAGCGCACTCCCAGTCTTTCATGGGGCCAAAGATCTTCTCGCAGAACAGGCCGTCTTTCTCAGGCTTGAGCGTGCGGTAGTTGATCGTCTCAGGCTTTTTTACTTCGCCGTTTGACCATGTGCGGATGGCATCGGCGCTAGCTAGCCCGATGCGGATTTGCGAAAACTCGTTTACGTCAATCATCTAATGCCTATTGAAAGTTGCTGGTTACTTGTACTTATTTATTTTGTGGATTAACTATGCGGGCTGGCGTTGCAGCTCATCGTCTTCATCGGTGCCACGTTCTGGTCGGCTGATGTCGATGCCGAGTGATTCCACGGCGGCAAAGACGTCTTCGTCTAGGCCAGCCATGTCAATCTGACCTTCCTTAGACATGACCTCTACGTTGAGGCACAAGGCCTGCATCTCTTTTATGAGCACCTTGAAGCTCTCAGGAATACCGGGCTCGGGGATGTTCTCACCCTTGACTATTGCCTCGTATACGCGCACACGTCCCAACACGTCATCAGACTTGATAGTCAGCAGCTCTTGTAAGCAATAAGCGGCTCCATAGGCCTCTAATGCCCACACCTCCATCTCACCAAAGCGCTGGCCACCGAACTGGGCCTTACCACCCAGCGGTTGTTGGGTGATCATCGAGTACGGACCGGTTGAGCGTGCGTGAATCTTGTCGTCCACCAAGTGAGCCAGCTTCAAGATGTAGCTGTAACCCACCATGATCGGCTTGTCATATGGCTCACCAGTGCGGCCGTTGTAGAGCGTTACCTTGCCTGTTTCGCTCATTATTCGCTCACCCGAAGCCGTTTCAGGGCGCACATTAGATAGCGCTTGCTGAATGGTCGGATGCTCGCCCGCGGCCTCTTCTTCGTCCCAGTTGGCACCATCAAAGACAGGTGTTGCAACGAACACCGACGGCTCGGTGCGTGTGCGGGTCTTGCGAGCGGTGTTGCCTACTGGCTCTGCGCCAATGGCCTTGCCGTTTAGCTTCCAACCCCAGCGCGCCGCATAGCCGAGATGCGCTTCAAGCACCTGGCCTACGTTCATTCGACTCGGTACACCCAGTGGGCTCAGGATGATCTCCACAGGAGTTCCATCGGCCATATGGGGCATGTCTTCCGGCGCCAAGATACGCGAGATCACACCCTTGTTGCCGTGACGTCCGGCCAGCTTGTCGCCCACGCTGATCTTGCGCTTTTGGGCCACAAGCACTCGCACAAGCATGTTCACACCTGGCGGTAGCTCGTCGTCGTCTTCACGGTCGAAGACTCTGATGTCGGTAACAACGCCGTTCTCACCGTGTGGAACCTTTAGCGAAGTGTCGCGAACCTCACGCGCTTTCTCGCCAAAGATCGCTCGCAGAAGGCGCTCTTCTGGTGTTAGCTCGGTCTCACCCTTGGGTGTGACCTTGCCGACCAGAACATCTCCCGGACCAACCTCGGCTCCAACGCGAATGATGCCACGGTCGTCCAAATCAGCCAGCACATCATCGGACAGGTTCGGAATGTCGCGGGTGATTTCCTCGGCACCCAGCTTGGTCTCGCGTGCGTCGATCTCGTAGGAGTGAATATGAATTGACGTCAGCACGTCGTCACGCACAAGACGTTCCGAGATGATTATTGCGTCCTCAAAGTTGTAGCCCTCCCACGACATGTAGGCCACCATCAGGTTCTTACCAAGGGCTAGTTCGCCGTGATCTGTTGAAGGACCGTCCGCCAGAATGTCGCCCGGCTTTACTTCGTCACCCACCCCGACCAAGGGTCGCTGATTAATGCAAGTATCTTGGTTAGAGCGACGGAATTTCAGCAGTGGATACTTAATCTTTGGAGTTCCACGGCGAGAGGTAACGATCTTGTCCCCGGTTACTTCGGTAACGAGACCGGGTTTGGTTGCCAGCACAATTTCAGCTGCATCACCAGCCGCGCGCGCCTCGATGCCAGTGCCAACATAGGGAGCTTCGGGCCGCAGCAACGGCACTGCCTGGCGCTGCATGTTCGCTCCCATCAGGGCGCGGTTGGCATCGTCGTGCTCAAGGAATGGAATCAGCGCTGCTGCTACCGAAACGATCTGCTTGGGAGAAACGTCCATCAACTGAACATTCTCCGCCGTTTCGTATTTGATGTCGGTGGTGGCGGCGAAGTAGGTGTCCAACTCCATACGCACCTGCAAGTCTTTCAGGCTGGCCCGCTGCGGGCTAACCCTCACCAAGACGCGCGGATTTTGGAACGACCCGTCGGGTTTTAGCGGCGCGTTGGCCTGCGCGATGATGAACTCTTCTTCCTCATCTGCGGTGAGATAACGCACCTCTTCACTTACCACGCCATCTTTCACAACGCGATACGGAGACTCAATGAACCCAAACTCGTTGACGCGCGCAAAGGTGGTTAGCGCACCGATCAGTCCAATATTGGGGCCTTCTGGTGTCTCAATCGGGCACATGCGGCCGTAGTGGCTGAAGTGCACGTCTCGCACCTCAAACTTGGCGCGCTCGCGCGTCATACCACCCGGACCGAGCGCAGACAGGCGTCGGCGATGGGTTAGGCCAGACAGCGGATTCACCTGATCCATGAACTGGCTCAGCTGCGAAGTACCAAAAAACTCTTTGATCGCCGCGACAACTGGGCGGATGTTGATAAGCGTTTGAGGCGTGATCGCTTCTATGTCGCTAGTGGTCATGCGGTCGCGCACCACACGCTCCATGCGGCTAAGACCTGTGCGAACCTGATTTTGGATCAACTCACCGACCGAGCGGATGCGACGGTTTGCAAAGTGGTCTTGGTCGTCCAAGCGGTAACCCGGCTTGACGTTGGCAAGCTCAAGCACATAGACCACAGTCGCTAGTAGCTCAACCGGTGTCAGTACCGAAGACTGCGGATCGGGGCGTCGAAGCCTTAGCTCAAGAAGCTTCTCAATCGGACGCGTCCCAATGAGCTCTCCACCGGGAGGCTGCAGCTTCAGGCCGAACACCTCTTCTAGGCGATCGATTTCTGGACTCAGCTTGCGGTTCAGCTTGTAACGGCCGACCTTGGACAGGTCGTAACGGCGATCGCTGAAGAAAGCTCCCACCAGATAGTTAGCCGCAGCCTCGGGTGTTGCGGACTCACCTGGACGCACCCGCTTCATGATCTCTTGTAGAGCCAGATCTTGCTCTGACTTGTACTCGCGCTGCTCGGACTGCCTGGTGCTTTCTTTGGCGCGGTCTTCTTTTTCCTTTTCCCACTGTGGCTTTAGGAAATCGAAGTAATCCGTGAACCGATCCATGAAGCCAGGCTCGTTTTGCTGATCGAAACCCAATGCGCTTAGCAAGGTGAAGATGCTGAAACGGCGCTTGCGCGCCACGCGACACCCCGCGGTTGGATCTTTGCCGGCACGATGCTCAACGTCGAACTCGATCCATTCGCCGCGTGAGGGATGGACGGTGCCCTTAACCAGCTGATGCTTGGCAGTGTTTCGCAGCCGGAAGCGCTCGCCTGGCTGGAAGATGACGCCGGGTGACCTCACTAGCTGGCTGACCACCACACGCTCGGTGCCGTTGACGATAAATGTGCCCTTGTCGGTCATTATGGGGAAGTCGCCCATAAAGACGGTTTGTGCTTTTACCTCGCCAGTGGTGGAGTTGCGGAACTCGGCACGCACAAAAACCGGCGCCGAGTAAGTCATGTCTCGGTCTTTGCACTCTTCGACGGTGAACTTTGGCGGCGGGCGCAAGTCCTCGTCTTTGGGATCGAACGAGAACATCAACTGCAACTTGCCCGAGGTGTCGGTAATTGGGCTGATGTCTTGGAATGCCTCTGCAAGGCCGACAGCCAAGAATCGATCAAAAGATGTCTTCTGGATATCAATGAGGTCTGGAAGCTCCAGAACCTCGTTTAGGTTTGCGAACGAATATCGCTCTCTGCCAGCGCGAGACGACAAAAGGCCTCCTAGGAGTCGTTAGGTCTTAAAGACGCGCAGGCGTGCACGGGGTCTCCACTAATGCATGCAAATCGCAGCAGGCGTGAAAGACCACCAAGGTTTAGCGCGGCGCAACTGAAGGCTAACGAGCCACGCAACAAATCACAACCAAAAGCTTGTTTTTTGGTTGAAAAAATGCTAAGAGACTTCGACGCCTGCGCCAGCACCTTCCAGTGCCTCGCGAGCCTTGTCTGCTTCTTCTTTCGAAACGTCCTCAAGCACCGGCTTGGGAGCGCTTTCGACTAGATCTTTGGCTTCCTTGAGTCCCAAGCTGGTGAGACTGCGGAGCTCTTTGATGACTTGAATCTTCTTGTCGCCAGCCGATGTGATCGTCACGGTGAACTCAGTCTTGGCAGCAGCTCCGTCTTCAGCGGCGTCGTCGCCATCAGCTGCAGCGGCCATCATCATCGGAGCTGCGGCGGCGGTGACATCAAAGCGGTCTTCAAACTGCTTCTTTAGGTCGACCAACTCGAGCACCGACATGTTGCCGATTGCGTCGAGAATATCTTCGGTAGAAAGTGTACTCATTGGGTTTTTTCTCCTGATTCTGAGCTGTTAGTGGATTTGGGATCATTTGCCTCTGGCTCGACAGTGCCCTCCGCAACCTCTTCGGTCGCAGAAGCAGCTTCGGTTGCTTGCTTTGGCACGGTCTCAGCCTCAACTTCGACAGTGCTATCTGCTGCCTCTTCGGTCGCAGAAGCAGCTTCGGTTGTTTGCTCTGGCACGGCCTCAGCGGGCAGCTTGGCGACGAGAGCGTCAAGCAAGCCGGACACCTCGCTCAAGACATTTGACATCATCGAGGCCAAAGCGGACAACGGTGCGGCAAATCCACCAGCCAACTGCGCCAGCACCTCATCGCGCGCGGGCAGCTTGGCTATCTCATCAATCTGGCGGGCATCAACGAAAGCACCCGACAAGATGCCGCCCTTGATTATCAGAGCGTCGTTTTTGGCTGCGAACTGGGTTAGCGCCTTGGCAACTCCCGAAGGATCTTTGCTAGAGAACGCCAGCGCTGTCGGCCCAATTAACAACTCCATGAACTCGTCAGGAGTCTTGCCCTGCGCCGCACGACGCACGAGGCTGTTCTTATAGATCTTGTATGTCGCTTCGGCGGCGATGAGCGTCCCTCGCAGCTCGGCTAGCTGATCTACGTCTAGCCCGCGGTACTCCGTCAGCAGCACCACATCAGAGTCGGACAGCCATTGCGTGACTTCTTCAACCACAGCGACCTTGTCGGCACGTGGTTCTGTGCGTGTCGCTCGCTCCACTTGCTCTCTCCTGCTGTTGTGTTGGTATGACTTGAATTTGTGAGACTTGCTGCACACTTGCAAGCAAGCAAAGCCAGACCACATCAACCGCTATGAAAAGCAGCTAACTGATCCGCCTCGTCAGGCTCGGAAGAGTCGCAACTCGCTCCGACTTGGTGGCACGAAGGCCGACCGGATGTCTTTGGCGAAGTGCGCAGGGTAGCGGCGCTAACCGCTAGCGGCAACTTGTGGTGCTAGTTGTAGTGCTGTATTAGCTACTAGCCAGGGCGGCAGGGTCAACCTTGACGCCTGGGCCCATCGTTGATGACACCGTGATCTTGCGCACGTAGCGACCTTTTGTCGAAGCAGGGCGGGAACGCTCCAACTCGTTCATCACGGCACGCAGGTTTGCTTCAAGGTCGGCCTGAGAAAATCCGGCCTTGCCGATCCCTAGCGCTACATTGCCGTAACGATCGGCGCGAAACTCCACCTTGCCGCTCTTGAAATCGGTCACGGCTTGTTTGATGTTGGAGGTGACCGTTCCGGTCTTCGGATTTGGCATCAGACCACGCGGGCCCAACACACGGCCCAACTTCCCCACCACCGGCATCATCTCCGGTGTAGCTATGGCTACGTCAAAGTCGATAAAGCCACCTTCGATTCGCTCTGCTAGATCACCTGCTCCCACCACGTCTGCTCCTGCGGCGGTTGCGTCTGCAGCATCGTCGCCCTGGGCAAACACCACTACTCGCACGTCACCACCGGTGCCTGACGGCAACGCAACCGTGCCGCGCACCATCTGATCTGTCTTGCGAGTATCGACTCCCAGGCGCACCGACAGCTCTACCGTCTCGTCAAAACGAGCGGTCGCGGAGCCCTTGACAAACTCCAGTGCTTCGGCTGGCTGGTACTGCTTGTCACGATCTAAGCGACTCAAGATGTCCGAAAAACGCTTACCGGTCTTGGCACCCACAGCTAGCCCCTTACCTCTATGCCCATTGAGCGGGCCGTGCCCTCTACCTGAAGCTTGGCGCTGTCAATGTCGCGTGCATTTAGGTCGGGCATCTTTGTGTTAGCGATTTCGATGACTTGGTCCTTGGTGACCGTGCCAATTATTTCCCGACCCGGTGTTTCCGATGCCTTGTCAAGCTTGGCGGCCTGGCGCAGCAACACAGAGGTAGGAGGAGTCTTGGTGATAAAGGAAAACGAGCGGTCCTTATAGATGGTGATCTCGGCGGGGATGATGGTGCCGCGCTGAGATTCGGTCTTTGCGTTGTACTCCTTGCAAAAATCCATGATGGCAACACCGTGCGGACCGAGGGCGGTGCCGACCGGAGGCGCGGGTGAGGCCTGACCGGCCTGAATCTGAATCTTTACAAGGGCTACTGCGTTGGGATCTTTTGCTGGCATTGTTTTGTTACCTACCGGGTTGTTGGTTCTACTTGCTGCGGTCTTATCTATAACTTCTATAGAGCTTCTATAGCTAAATCTTGGCGACCTGAGAAAACTCAAGCTCCACCGGAGTTTCTCTACCGAAGATGTTGACCAGCACCTTCACACGCAGGTGCTCTTCGTTTATTTCGACCACCTGTCCTTGGAAGTCGGAGAACGGGCCATCTTTGATGCGCACACTCTCGTCGATCTCATAGATAACGCTCGGCTTGGTGCGGCGCTGTGGTTCTTCGCCCGGCTCAGGTGTCTGCAAGAACGTCTCGACTTCACGTCGCTTGAGCTGGGCCGGCCGACCGTCTGGCCCGGCAAAGCCGGTAATGCCTGGCGTCGCCTTTATGTCCATGAACACCGATTCGTCTTTGTCGCAACGGATCAGCAGGTAACCGGGGAAGATCTTCTTCTTAACGACAACCTTCCGGCCGTTCTTGAACTCGATGACGTCCTCCATGGGCACTTCGATTTCATGAATCTTGTCCTCTAGGTTGAGCACGGACATGCGAGCCTCAAGGTTTTGCTTCACCTTCTTCTCGTAGCCCGATTGGGTGTGCACAACGAACCACTTGCCTGGCCGGTCATAGGGCGACTGGGAAGGCTCGCTCTGCGCAGCCGCATCAAGCACAGGCTCGCTCTGCGTAGCCTCAGCTGGGCTTTGCGTAGTCGCATCAAGCACAGGCTCGGTCGCGGCACTTGCTTCGCTGGCTGCAGATTCGCCGTCTTGTTCGCTGTGTTCCCTGTGCAATATCCCCGTGGTAGCGGAGGTGTCGCCAAGTTGGCGGCGCGCCGCCTCCATCGGGTTAGGGGTTTGAGAAGTGTCGCTCATTGGTAAATCTCGTCCAGTAACAACTAAATAACGTCAAACAGGTTCAGCACGGCCTCACCCAACACGTAGTCGAGACCAGCAATCACCGTCGTCAACAGCACGATCGTGATGAACACCACGATGGAGTAATTGACAACTTCTGACCGAGTGGGCCAGTTGACCTTGCTCAGTTCCGATCGCACTTCTCCCACGAACTGCCGTGGGCTTGAACGGCGTGCGTCTTCGGTTTGAGCGTTTACGGCTGGTCGGCGGTCACGATTGCCAACCGGGGTGCCGTCAGCAGCCATCTCGCCTTGTCGTTGTAGATGGCGCCTTGTGCGCCGGTTCATCGCCATGTGTTTGTCTCCAGCCAAGTTGGATGCGAGCAGGGCAGGGGGGAATCGAACCCCCAACCTTCGGTTTTGGAGACCGGTGCTCTACCTAATTGAGCTACTGCCCTAGAAAAAGGGCTTGGGAGCCCTAGAGCGAAAGCTCCTTGAGCAGCCCGCCATCTTACAAGCGCCCGCTGCCTCTGCAACTGCCAGCAGGCGAATCGGTAGCGGGACTGGGACTCGAACCCAGGACCTCACGATTATGAACCGTGCGCTCTGACCAGCTGAGCTATCCCGCCTGTTACGGCGAAGGCTAACGATGCCACTCAGTGGAGCCCCGTGCCGGAATCGAACCGGCGACACCAGCCTTACCATGGCTGTGCTCTACCTACTGAGCTAACGGGGCAACCGGACGGGTGAGCCTACATAGCCGATACAGCCCAGCCCATAGGTCAGCGGCGGTATTCTGCAGGCGATGTTTACTCGGCCTGCCACGCTCTCCGATGCCAACGCGATAGCGGACATCTACAACCACGAGGTGCATTCGGGTGTTTCAACATTTGACATGACACCGCGCACGATGTCCGAGCAAGAGGAATGGCTAAGTAACCACGCTGGTGCACATCCGTGCATAGTTGCCTTCAAAGGTACGCCCAGCGACCTCGGCCAGCTGGCCGGCTGGGCAAGCCTGTCGCCTTACCGACCGCGACCGGCCTACTCAACCAGCGTTGAAGATTCGGTTTACGTGCACCCCGACTTTCAACGCCAAGGTGTGGGCGACTTGCTGCTCGGCGACCTCGTCGATATCAGCGACAGTTTGGGCTTTCACTCCATCTTCGCTCGCATATCAGCAGAGAGTGAGAGCAATGGCGCTATCGGCGAAGTCAGCCGATCAGCGCAGGCCAGCGGAGCGGCATCCATTGCGTTACATCGCAAACACGGCTTTGAGATAGTGGGGGTCGAACGTGAGGTCGGACGCAAGTTCGGGCGCTGGCTGGACGTGACGCTTATGCAGCGAATCTTCGCGTCTAGCGAGCAGTAGCTGACGCAGCCAGGAACACAGCTCGTCTGGTGCTATCGCGCGCCAACTATTTACTCAGCTGGGCGCTGCCGCGCCAGCTATCTAAAAGTGCCAGGGAAACTCGCTGAAACGCGGATCGCGTTTCTCTAAGAAGGCGTCTCGCCCTTCGGCTGCCTCTTCGGAGGCGTACATCAAGCGGGTCACCTCACCAGCAAAAACCTGTTGACCCACTAGTCCGTCGTCCACCAGATTAAAAGCCAGCTTGCACATCCGCTGCGCCAAAGGAGAGCGCTGGTTGATCTCAGCAGCCCACTCCAGGGCCACCTGTTCAAGCTGGTCATGCGGCACCACCGCATTTACGTCACCCATTTCAAAGCGTTGCTGAGCGGTGTGCGTGTGCCCCAACAAAAAGATCTCTCGCGCACGCTTTTGTCCGACCTGTCGCGCTAGTAGAGCCGACCCAAACCCTGCATCAAGGCTGCCCACATTGGTGTCGGTTTGTTTGAAGCGAGCATGCTCTTGGCTAGCCAGAGTCAGGTCGCAGACCACGTGCAACGAATGCCCTCCGCCCGCTGCCCAGCCCGGCACCACGCAGATCGCCACCTTCGGCATGGTCCGAATCAGACGCTGCACCTCAAGAATGTGCAGTCGTCCTACCTTGGTCGGGTCAATATCGGCTGCAGTTTCGCCGTCGGCATAGCGATAACCGTCACGCCCGCGCACCCGTTGATCTCCGCCGGAGCAAAACGCCCAGCCACCGTCATCGAGTGAGGGGCCGTTGCCGGTGAGAATCACACAACCAACGTCGGTAGTCATGCGTGCGTGATCAAGCGCGCGATACAACTCATCGACGGTGCTTGGCCTGAACGCATTGCGCACGTGCGGCCTATCAAAAGCGATGCGCACCGTGCCGTGCTCAACACTGCGGTGATAGGTGATGTCTGTTAGGGCCGACTCGCCCTCAAATGCCGCACCTTTAACTTCGGCCCAGGCGCTTGGGTCAAACAGCTCAGACACGTTCGGCAATGACGACATCCGCGCCTCTCTAGTTCAAAGCCCTGAGATTAGATCTGCGGGCTAGATATTTATGTGGTTCGTTGCAGAACAATCTCTGCGGTACCGGTACGCGTATCAATCGTCATCGCACCGTTAAAGCTTCCGTCTCCGGTCAAAGGCACCGCTGTGCGTGCCGTCACGTCAGCGTCTGGCGAAACCAGCACCTGGGAGACAAAGTCTGCGTCAACCACTAAGTCAGCGCCCTGAACAACCATCATCGGTGACCCGATATGGCTGGCAGAGCCACTCAACTCAACCCTTAACAACGTGCCGTCGGGCAGGTCAATTATCAGCACACCAGAGAGTGCGTGCCGCATTACCTCAACACCAGAGCCAAGCTGATCATCGATCGCTGGTCGTGCGATTGGATCCGCCGTCAGTTGGCTGGTCGGGTTGATGGTGGCATCTATGAAACCGTCTGCGGTTTGCAAGGTGACCGCGCCTGTCAAGCTCAATGTCGAAGAGTCGTCACCGGTCACTTCGGTCACTGTCAGGTTGTAGGCGGCGATGCTCAGTGGCGCGCCAGCCTCTAAACGATTGAGCCCAACAACAAACTGTGTGCTCGCAGACGGATCTGCGGCACCGGCTTGCGCGCCCTCTGCTGTGCTACCCGGGTCCGCACCGAGTGAGCCTGTGCCAACCCGATCTGAACCTGCGGACGTGCCGCTAGTTGTGCCATTGGAATCCGAGCCAGCCGGAGCGGCCACTCCCAAATCCTCAGTAGTGCCGCCAGTGGATGGCGCAGCATCGCTGAGCGTCTCATCGTTAGCTAGGCCTAGGTCAGCCTCTTGCGTGCGCACCACCTCAGCCAGCGATGGAGCAAATTGCTGCTGCGGCGTATCGCCTGCAGACGACAGCACCACCGCTAGCAACGCAGTACCGGCTGCGGCCTTGCCGATCAATGGCAACACGACTCCGATGAGCGGTAGCAGCATCGCGCCCTTTAGTGCTTTTCGCAGTGTCTTTGAGGCACGCGATACCCGGGCCCGTGCGTTCTCCTCGGTAACACCGGTCCTTGCAGCTACCTCGGGATAGGGCAGCTCATCAACCACACGCAGCCTTAAAGCCTCTTGGTAGTTGGCGGACAACTTCCCAAACGCCGCCAACAGTTCGGAGTTGTCAACGTCAAGCTGCAGATCATCTTCGGGTCTGACGTCGTCAAACAGGTTGTAATCGGGGCTTCCACTTAAGCGCTCAGCCTTGGCGTGCTCGCGGCTACGACGCTTGGACTCGTCGTAGCAGACGTTGTCCAAAATTCTCTGCAGCCATGGGCCCAGCATGTACTCACCGTTGAAGCGCGGCAGAGCTCGCAGGGCTCTCACCAGCGTCTCTTGCACAGCATCCTCGGCGGCATCGCGACAGCGCAAACGCATATGAGCGCGCGTCACCAACCGAGGCCGATACTCACGAACTAGAGCATTGAAGGCCTCAGAGTCACCCGATTGGTGAGCGATGACTATCGCGCGATCATTTGTGTAAGGAGCCATACAGGTTGTTGTCGTTTTAAGAGTACCGCACCAGAGCACGGAAATGAAGCGGAGTTTGAAGTTTTTTCAGTCTAGGTCTAGGTCTGGGCCTAGGCCCAGAGAGTCGTTCTAACTGATGTATTGCGCTATGTAGCGGCTTTTGATTGCTGGTCCATTATCACCACCGACAACGCTGTAATAACGACACCCATCCCCACGAACTGCAGCGCATTCACTTGTTCATTCAAGAACACCCAGGCCAGCACAGTGGAAGTTACTGGGATGGTGAGCGTCAGCGTTGAGGCGAGCCATGCGGCTATGCGTGCCAGCGACCAATTCATCAACATGTGCGACATGAAGCCTGGCACTATCGCCAATACCACCAGCCAAACCCAAGCGCCAGACGAAGGTACAACAAACACCTGCCCCGAAAACAGCGCAAACGGAGTAACCACTATTGAACAGATCAGCGCAGTGGCGCCGGTGTACTGCGCTGAAGAAATCTTTGTGCTGCAGATCTTTGAGAATAAGAAATAGCCCGTCCAGGCGAACAGAGCGAGCAAAGCCACCGCGTCGCCCAGCGGACTCCAATCAGGAACGCCAGACGAGCCGAGCACCACAACCACTACACCGACGATTGCAACACCATTGAGCGCCCAGTGACGTCCGCGCGGTCGTTCGCCAAATAGTCGCGGAGCAAGAAACAACATCAGCACCGGTTGTAGCGAGCTCATAACTGTTGCGTTAGCGATGGTGGTGAGACGAATTGCGGTGAAGAAGAACATGATGTCAAAGGCGAGCGAAACCCCTCCCCATAAAGACACCTTGATTGAGTTGAGTTTCAATGGCGACCCGTTGAGGCGCAGAAACGCCAGCACGATGATGCAGTACAACCACATACGCCAGAAGGTGACCGCTAACGGTCCGAGCTCAGCAAGACCCTTGGAGATGACTCCTGACGCTGACCAGCCCACCATCGCTATGACCGCTCCTAGCGTGCCAAACGATTTATCTGCTGCCGGTACAGCGGTGGTTTCGCTCATGAGATGGGACCGATCTGGATTGCGAGCGCTGTTCGCAGTGCTAGTGCTGACTAGCTAATGCAGAAAGGTACGCCGATTGCATCGCACCAGCGTGAGCAGCCGGACTGAGGTGGATGATGCTGGCCGGGCCGTTTGCGCCCCAACTTGGCTGGGCTAAAGCTAGAGCGTCCGCCAGAGAAATGGGATCGCCTGGGATTGTCAGCAGGCCGTTGACGCCTGATTCGATCAGTTCGGCCGCTGCGCCAACTTCACTTGCAATAACTGCTCGGCCTGCGGCTAGGCCTTGTGCGATCGCTAGGCCGAAACCTTCACGCCGACTCGGAACAACCACTAGGCGCGCTTGGCTGTAGTAGCGCACCAGCTTGGCTGGGGCTACCTCGCCTACCAGCTCTAAGTCCACTCCTAACCGCTCGGCTTGAACTGTTAGCGATGCTCGTTGCTCACCCTCACCGACGATGACCACTTTTGGGTTTTTGAATTTGCCGCTAGTTAGCCGGGCGACGGCTTCTAACAGCACATCAAATCCCTTTTCGGGTACTAGTCGTCCTACCGCAAGCAGCGGGCCATCGTCGAGAGGAGCTGTGATCTTGCTGAGGGTCTCTTCGGAAACCTCATTGGGGGTGTGACCGTCAAGAGGCGGTCCAGTCGGGTCTCTGGCTGAGTCTCTGACACCGAGATAGTTGTGCGGCAACGGCATCGGTATTACCGCGGCGTGGCCACCTCGCATCTCTTCTATTTGATTGGCTAACTGCGCTGACACCGCTGCGGTGATGTGCGCCGCTCGCAATGTGCGCCTTGTTGCCCAACGCGAAACCGGCCCGCTAGCAAGAGCCAAGTCGGTTCCATGAACGTGCACGGCGCTGAGCGCTCCACGCACCAAGCAGGCCGCCGCCACCGACGCCACTCCCGCAGGAAACCACCAGTGGCCGTGAATCACTTGAGCGCCATTGCGTCTCGCCAGGCGCGCGGCGGTCCAGCTAAGCCCAAACAACATCGGCAGCACCCACACGGCCGCCATGCCCGAAAACTGTCGATAACTCTCCCCGCCCGCAACACGTCGTGCGACCGAGGGCGGCGCAAACCGCACTCGCACTACTTCTATCTCGACTGGTTCTGGCTCAGCTTGTTCGGAAGTAGTGGCCGACCTGCCCGGCTGGGTAGTCCCTGGTTGGACAATCGTTTGGTTTCGCGGTGCGCCCGGGTGCGCCGGGCAGACCACGGTCACCTTGGTGCCAGTCGCAGCTAACGCGAAAGCATGATCCAGCAAAAAAGGCTTATGCGGATCGTCAAGGGAAACGGGAAACCCAGGGGTGCAGAGCACCACGTGGGTAATGCTCTTAGCCGATGCCTGACGTTGTGACCGCCGCTGTTCAATCCTCACGGACGGCTCACTTTGCATTCGGCATATTGTCGCACCACAGCCTGGTCGTAACACAGTCTGATCGCACCACACCCAAGTCAAACACCGTTTCTGTACCGCCATACGCTCAGCCGGGTGCGATCCCTCGCAAGTAGCGCCAAGTCATGACAAACCAACGCAAATCGATCGGTCAAATTTTGCGCTGGTCGGTGATGCTCGCCTCGATCGTTTTGCTGGCCGTCGTTGCTATCTCCCGTTGGGATTCACTGACAGAAATTGACCTCACGCTGTCCGGCCAGTGGCTAGTCCCGGCTTCGCTGACGGCAATCGCTGCTTCGCTGCTGCTGGTATTTAGCTGGCGCGAACTGTTAACGGCTTACGGCAGTTCGCTTGACCTAGGCCGTGCGGTGCGCATCTGGTCGTTTTCTCAAACCACCCGATACTTGCCGTCAGGCTTAGTTCCGATTGCAGCTCGCTCCTGGTTGGCTGCTCCGACAGCCGTACCGCGCTTAGTCGTTGGAATGTCGGTAGTCGTTGAGACCGCGACTCTGCTGGGCTGGACCGTTGTGGCAACCGCCATCTGGGCGCCGGGTGACTGGATTCACCCCGCTCTGCGAATAGCTCTGGGATTAGCTGCTCTGGCAGGACTGGTTACCTTGCCTTTCACACTGGCCGGAGTTCGATTGGGTGGGCGCGGCCGGGCAACCAGCTGGGTGTCGAAGCGCATCGCTGGCCTGCTCGGGCGTTTCGGAGCGAGCGAAGAACTGCGTGAATCGCTGGTCGGTGGATTACTGCAAGCCAACCACTACGGCGTTTGGAGAGCTGCCGGTCTCTACGGCACGGCCGTTGCGGCTCGACTGGCATCGTTTGCGTTGCTAGCTGCTGCGGTTTTGCCACTAGGCGCCGCAGGCAATACAGCCAGCGCTGTTGCTGACACGGCTAGCACCGCTAGCGACATATGGCTGGTGGTAGGAGCATCGGCAGTGTCGCTGGTAGTGGGGATGGTGGGGATAACACCAGCTGGCCTGGGTGTGCGCGAAACACTGCTAACAACGTTGCTCACCGCACGCTTCGGACTTGGCGACGCCTTGGCCTTTTCGGTTGCCTTGCGTGCGTGGGAGATCGTGTTGGAGTTGCTCTTCTTAGCCGTGGCGGCATACGTAGGTCGCCGCTCAGCAAACACTTTGCAAGCCAATGCGCCCTAGTCACAGCCGCGGCTCTAATCATCGCGACATGGTCGTGATTGGTGCCGGACCGGCCGGCACTGCTGCAGGCATCGCCGCGGCACGTGCGGGCGTGGACGTGATCGTGTTTGAAAAATCTTCACGCGGCCGCGATAAGTCTTGTGGCGACGGGCTGACTCCGCGCGCGGTCGCTGCTCTAAACGAACTTGACATCGCGCTTGATGACGCCCACACCATCGGCGGCTTGCGAATGATTGCTGGCAAGCAGGTGCGAGAACTGGCATGGCCCGCCACGGGACGCTTCGGCGGCAACGGAGCGGTGTGGCCTAGGCGTCGACTTGATCAAACGCTCGGTGACGCCGCGGCCAACGCAGGAGCAGAACTCGTCTACAACACCGAAGCACTCCCCATTGTTGAGGGCGGGCGCTGCGTTGGAGTTCAAGCTGGCGGGCAACGCATTACCGCTGACTTGGTGGTGCTTGCCGCGGGCGCTCAGGGAAAAGCCGCTCGCCTATTAGGCGCCGGACGCGACCCAAACGAACCCTTCGGCCTCGCCATTCGCACCTACGCCGAAACCCCACGCCATGCGGACACCTATTTAGAAGCCTGCCTCACGCTGAGCGATGAGAACGGCACCTCTCTGCCCGGCTACGGCTGGCTGTTTCCCGCCGGCGATGGCACCGTGAACATTGGTGTAGGAGCGCTAAGCACCATGCGCGGTTTCAAGTCGCTCAATTTGAATCGCCTGTGCGACGCTTATCGCGATTCGGTAGCCGACAGATGGTCGTTGGGGCCCTACCTCGAACGCCCGCAGGCGTGGCGGCTGCCCATGAGTGCGGTACAACGTCATGGACCGGGCTGGGCTGCTATCGGTGACGCTGCCGGGCTGGTGAACCCGATGAACGGAGAAGGCATCGATTACGGCCTTGAAACCGGGATGCTCATCGCTGAACTGTTCGTCAAGGATCCTGCAACCACACCCGCTGAATACGACCGACAGGTTCACGCTCGCTTTGATGAATATCTGAGAACCGGTCGAAGGTTTTCGTTTTTGATTGGCCATCCGAAGATCTTGCGCACAGGATTGCGTCTAGCGGTCAGCACCGACGCCATCGCTCGGCTCACGCTTCAGGTAATGGGAAACCTGATCGATTCCGACACCCCGGGAATAGCTGGCAAGGTTTTGCGAGCTACCGATAGAGCGCTGGCGCTAGCTGATCCACTGTTGCGCCGAAGCCGCGCCCGCGGGTGAATCCAGCTGGTAAAACCTGACCAACAAAAATCAGCTTGAAGCTTGTGGAACTTTCGAGCGCCGACGAGTAGTAGCAAACAGCGGTGCCATGTAACCGAAGGCGGCAACCGCGGCACCAATCATGAACGTTGAGCGCACTCTGCCTAGCGACGGGTCATCTCCTGCAAACGCCAACATCGTCTGGATACCCAGCACGATGCCGATCCACATAACGGTCTGGTTCATCCCGTTAGCAACGCCGAGGTCTTTGTCGTCAACCGAGTTCGCCACCATCGTCTGATATGCGGGTGAGCCCAAACCGGCAGAAACGCCCGACAACATCAGTCCGACCATCACAAGCCCCAAGGCCAGGGAGCTTGGGTCGCTGCCTGCTGCAAACGCAATCATCGACACGACCATGGCGGTTGACCCGATGAACATCGGCAAGCGCGGGCCAACTTTCGTAACCAGCGCTCCACCTAGCGGGGATGAAATAGCAAACACACCCGGCCGTGGCGCCATCAATAGAGCGGCGGTACCGACCGCGTAACCGTAAGGCCCTTGCAGCACCCAGGGAACAATCACAAACGCACCCATGTAGGCAAATTGATTGCATGCCGCTGACACCAATGGCAATGAAAAGGTCGCGCGGCGAAACAGGCTTAGGTCCAGCAGTGGCGAAGGTGCGCGATTCTCTCGCCGGATAAATAGCAGTAGAGAGACCACACTGGCGACAACCAGAAGTGCTATCGGCCGATCTGTAAAGACCGAATTGCCAGAGCGCGTAATGGTGGTCACGCGCGTAATGGCGAACAACACGCTCAGCGTGGAGCTGGCTAGCAACAGCGCTCCCAAAAGGTCGATAGGTACACGCTTGCCGCGCGGTATGGGCTTCACTATCACTAGCCCGAACAGTGTCGCTGCCGTGCTGACAGCGCCGAAGGCGAGGAAAATCTCGCGCCAACCGAACACGTTCAGCAGCGGTCCTCCCACTACTACACCGATGGTGGGTGCTCCGGTCATCGCAAACTGGAACCAGCCCACCGCGCGCGCACGCTGTCCCGCGCCAAAGGCATGCATAAGTAAAGCCATTCCGCTGGGCATCAGCAGCCCACCGCAGATTCCAAACAGCACGCGCAGCCCAATGAATGACGCAATGTTCCAAACCCAATAGTTGAGCACCATGGTCACGGTCATGCCGGTTAGACCCAGCAAGAAAATTCGCCGGTGCCCGTAGATGTCGGCCAACTTGCCGCCTGCGGGCGTGCTGACCGCCATCGCCAACATCAGGCCGGTCATTACCCAGCCTGCGGTCGGCACCGTTGTATTTAGATCGTCAGCAATCGGCACAAGTGCCGCGTTGACCAGCGTCATCAGCGAGCCAAAGCCCAACACCGCCATACCGATTACGCCCAACAGCACCCATCGGTAGTTGGGAGAGTGCTCGTCCGCGCTGTCGACTAGGTCAACCGGCGGAGCCTTAACCGGCGGGATTTTCGTGATGCCGATGCCGACGGCAAGCCCGTTTGCCTGTTTGGTTGCTAGACCGTTCGTTTCACCGTCAACACGCGCAACAGCGCGCACCGCTTCACCGTCAACACGCGCAACAGCGCGCACCGCTTCACCGTCAACACGCGCAACAGCGCGCTCCACGCGAAACACTCTCGGGTCAGTAGACGTACGGGCAGATGTCATAAACGCTTTGGCCCTAGCAGGGCAGGATTGATTAAAGGCCGCTAGCGATGTAACCGCTTGGTTGCTGCCGCGTACGGCAACAACCCAAAAAGCTAAATCTAAATAAGGCGGCGGTCGGCCAGCATCGCCTCAGCTTGATCTTTGGCAATCTTACACATTGCCGGGTGCGTAAAGACCCAGAATTTGTCGTTTTTTACCGCATCAAGCACCATCGGCCCCACCTCTGCTGGGTCCATCCCTTCGGACAGATACTGAGTCAGCATCTCCCAAAACTTGTCTCCGGCCTCGGTGTGCACATGCTGAGCAGCGTCGGAAGGATTGCGGTTGCGTTGGGCGTGAGGAATATTGGTGTCAATCGGCCCAGGGCATAGCACCGACGCATGCAGCGGAGAGTTTTCAAGCCGCAGATCGCGCTCCAGCGATGCCATCAGCGCAACCACGCCATGTTTGGAGACGTTGTAGGCGGCGAGAGAGGCTCCCGCATACAGCCCTGCTAGCGAGGCGGTGGAATTGATGTGTCCCTCACCTTGGGAGCGCATGATCGGTAAGAACACGTGAACGCCATAGATCGGCCCCCACAAGTTAACGTCAAGAGTCCAGCGCCAGTCTTCGATCGAAGAACTTCCGGCTGGGCCGGGCAGGCCAACCCCGGCATTGTTGCAAAGGACGTGTACGGCGCCGAAGCGGTCGATCGTGGCTTCGGCTAGGGCCTCGATGTCAGCCAGCTTGGAGACATCGGTACGCACTCCCAACGTCTGCGCACCCATCTTGTCAGCAACGTCTGACACCGCCTCTTGTAGCGGCTGCTCTTCTATGTCGGCCAGCACAACGCTCATGCCTGCGGCCGCGAACGTGTCGGCCATCGCACGACCCACTCCGCTCGCCGCACCGGTTACAACCGCAACCTTGCCTTCAACTTCCAAATCGGGCCTCCAATCGTGTCTGGCAATCGTGTCTGGCTTTGGCGTCGAGCTAAGTAGTTGACCAATAGCCGCTACTAGAAATCAATGACGGTGCGTGTACCGATGCGGTTTTTCATGTTTTCGTAGCCTTCGTTGATTCGCTCCAACGGGATGTGCTCAGAAATCATCTCGTCTAGCAACAGCTGGCCGTTCAGGTACATATCCACGTAGCGAGGCATGTCCACTCGGAAGGCGTTGGAACCCATCATCGATCCCTGCAGGCGCTTCTCCATCATGAAGACCTCGTAGCCGTGAAGCTCGATCTTCTCGCCAAACGGCATCATCCCGACGATCACGGTGGTGCCGCCAGCCCTTGTGGCTGCCCATGCTTGTTCGCAAGTGGCCTTGAGGCCGATGCACTCAAAGGCGTATTCAACGCCGCCCATCGTCAGCTCATGGATGGCAGCCACGGCATCGGTGTCTGCGCCGTTGACCGTGTCAGTTGCACCCACTTTGCGAGCGGTTTCTAGCTTTTCGTCGGTTACGTCAATGGAGATCACCCGACCAGCTCCGGCGATGCGTGCACCTTGCACAGCCGACAGTCCGACACCGCCCGCTCCGAACACGGCCACAGTCGCACCGGGCCTGATGTGAGCCGTCTTAAACACCGCTCCCAAGCCAGTGGTCACACCACAGCCGATCAGAGCCGCCCGATCAAGCGGCATCTCCGGGTTGATTTTTACAACGGCGTTTTGGTGAATCAGCATCTCTTCGGCGAAGCCACCCAAACGAGCGAACTGCTCAACGGCTTGCCCGTCTGCATTCTTTAGACGTGGAGTTGCGTCTTGCTCTCGGCTAACCGCGGCTGGGTTGGAGCAGATATTTGGCCGGCCGGTCAGACAGTTTTCGCAATAGCCGCAGAACACCGACAGGCAGGTAATGATCGTGTCTCCGGGGCTCACGTAGGAGACATCACTGCCGACGGCTTGCACCACGCCAGCGCTTTCATGGCCCATCACCGCTGGCAAAGGCAGCATCGACCATGAGGCGTCCATGAAGTGAAGGTCGCTGTGGCACAGGCCTGCGTTGGTTACTTGCAACAGCACCTCATCTGGGGCTGGCTTGTCGATTGAGATGTCCTCAATCTCCAGTTCCCCTGGAATCTGATTAAGAATCGCTGCCTTCATTTTTTCCCCCTTGACATCTATTCCTCAACCCCTCAGTGCCTCAACTCTTCAGTGAAGGCCTGGGGATTGGTGATTTAGATTCTCACAGTAGTCAGGTCTGTGGTGCGCGTTCCATTCGCGTGTTGGGACACGTGCTACATACCGGTTGGTGCGCGGCACGCCAACACCTCACGATTAGGTATTAACCACAACACCAAGGCGATCAGCCCAATCGACGGCATTGACACCAACGCCATGCTGGTTCCCACCTGTTGGGCGACTTCTCCCAGAGCGAACGTGCCCAGCGGTAAAGCCCCAATAGACATTGACAACAAGCCCATGGCACGACCGCTCCTGTCGGTCGAAACCGCAGTCAGCACAAGAGTTGACTGAGTGGCGGCAAACAGGCCGATGGCACAGCTTGACAAGTACAACGAACCGGCGGCCAGAAACACGCTGGGCGCAGTTGCAAACGGCACCAGCATGACCATTGCTGCGGCGGCTCCCATGACGTAGGCAATTCCCCAGCGTTTGTTCACTAACAGTGATGTGATCAGCGATCCGGTGATCATGCCAAACCCCGTCATGGAGGCAATGACACCTACCTGCCACGGCGTGGCGTCAAGCTTGTCGCCAACACGTTGGACGGTTGGGAAGTAAGAGAAGTAGAAGGCGTTGGTCAGCACGGTGATGCCGAGAATGCTCCGCAACGTTCGATTGGTGCGTACCAATCGCAAACCATCACGTAAATCGCTCATAGTTGATTGCCGCGGGCCTGGCTCGTCCTCTGGCGGAAGCACCGGCGCGGGGATTTGCTCTACTACTTCCCTCTTGGCTGGGCTTGTATCAGCGGCACGAGCTCTGTGCTTTGCCGCTATTTCGGCCGCAGACGGCACCATCTGCAGCAGCAACAAAGCGACGACCAGCAACCCCGCCACCACATAAAATGCAGCTCCCACCCCAAATGCGTTGGTGATAGTGCCGCCCAGCAAATTGCCAACGGCAATGCCTGATGCCAACGAAATCGTCTCCAGTGCCATTGCTTTGTGCAGCTTCACGGGCCCCACCAAATCCAGCACTAGCGCTCTGCGACTGGTCATATCCCCCACCCAGCCGGTGCCAGCGACCAACAAAAACGGATACAGCAGCCACAGACTTAGCTGGCCGGATCGCTCTGCCCAGCCGATCAAAAACACCAGGGGGATCAGCACTACTAACTGGACCTGCACCGTGCGTAATTTGTCGAGGCGATCGGCAATGACGCCGCCAAGTGCGCCAACCAAGAGCAGTGGTGCCCACATGACCGCGCCGGTCAGCTGCACCAGGCGAGGTGAGTCGGTCAGCTCATTGACGTAGTACGCGGACAAAAAAGCGATGCCCCAGCGCGACCAATGCCAACAGACACCGCTTGCCCACAGCGGGAAAAATCCCTTTTCAGATAACAGGCTGTCATGGTATTACGGCTGTGGGTTGGTATTCTGAGCCCTCGTGTTACTTCTGTCGCAGAAGCGATCATTGCCGCAGACGCTGCTTCTGTCGCAGAAGCGATTACTGGAAAGCAGCTTCAACACCAGATGACCGGATGGTTCCAAGCAGCGTTGACTGCGCACATCGTCTGTGCGGTGGTGGGGTTTGGCGGACTGCTTGGTTTGCGCTGGCGAGACAATTCAAATAACACCAGCCAAAACAACGGTGGGGCACTTACTGGTCGGTCGCTCTGGCCGCTGGAGCTGGCGGTCTATGGAGTCCCCATCTTTGGCGCGGCCGCAATTGGCTTTGACAATCGCTTCGATTTCAGTCAAATCTGGGTCACGCTCGGCTTTTTGTTTTATGTGCTGTGGGTTGGCATCTGGCACATCGCACTTCGCCCACGCAGCCCAGCACCTGATAGCCCAGCACCTGATAGCGCGGTAACTAACGCCCCAGGCGGTGCCAAGGAAACTCCGTCGCGGCGAATCAAAGGCCTCGCATATGGCGCGTCAGACCTGCTGCTAGTAGCGTCGATTTTTGTGATGGTCGTAAAACCAGGCGGTCTTTAGCCCAGCGGTTTAGCAGACCTTGTCTTTGGGTTTACGTTCTTTAGGTTTACTCAAGCACCCGTTCGTTGCCAGCCACCTTGTCGGAATCGCAACACCAACGATCCGGCTCTTACCGCCATAAACAATGTGATGGCAAGCCAAACCCAACCCAATCCCCAACCGGTTGCCAACACCACTAGTGCAGCAGCGGCAAACACCGCAAAGGCCCCAACCATCGCCTGCGCTAAAAATCGCAGATCACCCGCGCCGATCAAGATTCCGTCAAGCGCAAATGCCACGGCATTTATCGGCTGCATGGCCGCCACCCAAATAAGCAACCCTGCAGTCAGCGACACCACGGCTGCGTCTTCGCTGAACACACCCGCCAAAGGGGTGGCAACCAGCGCCAGAACCACTCCAAACACTGCACCTAGCTCAATGCTGAGCCCAATCATGCGGCGACTGGCTTCTCGTGCGGTTGCGGTGTCGCCCGCACCTAGGGCGTGCGCCACTAGAGCCTGACCTGCGATTGCCACCGCATCCAGCGCTAGCGACAAAAACCCCCACACCTCTATTGACACCTGATGAGCGGCTACCTCTGTGGTGCCCAGTTGGGCGGCTACAAACACCGCCAGCAAAAATGCTCCTCGTAATGCGGCGGTACGCACTATCAGCATTAGGCCCACCTGGGCGTAACGGAGAAGGCTGGCAAGATGCGGCCATAAGGAAACGCCTCGCACCAGTGCCGACCGCGCTACGACAACGCCATAGATAAGAGCGGCCGACCACTGCGCTATCACCGTCGACCACGCTGAACCGGCTATTCCAAGGTCCAACCCGAAGACCAACCACAGTTCAATCACCAGGTTCAACGCAGCAGAGAACACCGCCACCGACAACGGCGTCACGGTGTCTCGCAGGCCTCGCATATATCCGCTGCCTGCCAGCATCACCAGCAACGCTGGAAAGCCGAGCAGGCTGATCCGCAGATACGTCAGTCCAAATTCCTCAACTACGGGCTCGGCTCCAAACAGACTCAAGATGGGAGTAGCCAGAGCGGCCACCACAACGCTGACCACAACACCGAGCAACAGCGCTAGCCAGATGGCTTGGACTCCTTGCGCAGTTGCCTGTCGCTCGTTGCCGCTGCCAAGCAAACGACCGACCATGCCCGTGGTGCCATATGCCAAGAAGATCAGCACTACATGCAGCGTCACCAACACGGCGGTGGCCAAGGCCAACCCCGCTAGCTGGTTGGTGCCGATGCGTCCAACAATGACGGTGTCGGTGAGCACATAGATCGGCTCCGCCAGTAGAGCACCCAGCGCGGGGATTGCCAGCACCAAGATGGCACGGTCATGGCGACTACGGCCGAACACAAGGTTGTTCTACTGCGCTAATTACCGCTGGCGGGCACAAGCCGATAGACGCCATAAGCAAGGTCAATCACATAAAGCTCGCCGCGCGGATCGGGCACCAGGCCGAGAATGAGTTCGGCCATTACTCCAAGATCGACCACCGGAAAAACCAAGTGCGGCGGCTGTGAGGCGTCGTTTGGATCCAGCGCATATATCCGGCCACCACAAAGATCGGCCCAAACGAACAGTCCTGTTAGCTCTGTTAGCGCTGTTCCGCGATAAAGCTGTCCACCAGATACAGAGCACAAACCACGACCGTGGCGATATGCGAAATCAGGCTGGCGATGTGGACGTGACGCTTCACCGACAAAACTGCGAACGCCTTCAAACACGTTCCAGCCCAGGTCGGCACCGCCTTCACTCAGGTTCAGCACCGTTATCTCTTCCATGCATTGCTGGCCGACGTCAGCTACCCATAGCTGTTGAGCGACCGAGTCGTAAGCCATTCGATAGGGGTTTCGCACTCCGCTAACCCAAATGCGATCGTCGGGCGTTGCATCGCTGGCCGCACCGCCGGAATTTGAATCAGCATCATCTGTCGCCAAATAAGGGTTCCCTGGCGCGGCCAGCGCTCGGGCGGCAGGATCGGTGGCTGCTGGATCAACCTGTAGCCGCAACACCGCTCCCAGCGGTGTTGTTAGGTCTTGGGCGTTGCCGAGCGGATCGCCCAAACCGCCTCCATCACCAAACGACACATACATATAGCCATCCGTATCAAACACGATGCCACCGCCGTTGTGCTGCGCCGAAGGTTGCGAGATGCTCAGCAATTCGATCGCCTCGCCTAGCGATGTGCCCGCTACGCCTTGGTAACTAATCGCGTGAGCGGTCAACAAACTGCGTCCATCAGCAGCGGTGCGATTTAGATACAGCCATTCTTCTTTTGGCCCGATTGACATTCCGACCAAACCTTGGTCGTGCTCAGTTGAGGTATCGCCGCTGAGGTCGAGCAGCGGAGATTCGGACAGCACAGTGTTAGCTACTGCAGTCCCAGCTAGCACAGTGTTAGCTACTGCAGTCCCAGCTAGCACAGTGTTAGCTGGCCCAGTGTCAGCTAGACCAGTAAATGACCAGACCGTGCCGTTACGCGTTCCTACAAACCCGCCCAGCGAACTCGCCGAGAGGGCTTTATCCGAATTATCTGGGTTTTCAGTAGCTGGGTTTTCGGTATTCGGTCTTTCAGCATTTGGATTTTCGGTCGCCTGCTCGGTCAGCTGGAGAGATCTGGGCCTGTGAAACGCAATAACCGTCGCATCTGGCAACTCAACAAACGTCTGTAGGGCATAACCAGACGCTTGACCGGAAACCTGGCCAGACACCGGCGACACGCTGAGCTGCGGCAGATCCTGAGGACATGACTCATTTGAAGCGATGTATTCCGGACTTGAATCCGACGTCAGCTTCGCCGCGTCGGTGTTTGCACCACCACCTACTCCGTCGGCCAGCACCAGCGCAACCAGCACGAACGTTGCCGCCACGAGCACGGCCAGCGCAACCAGCACGGTCAGTCGCTGCCTGGGTCGCACGGCGTCAAACTATCGCTGACGACTAAGCGGGCTGGGTTGGTACCTAAGCGGTTAGTCGAGTTGGATTGCTAAAGCTTTAGGCCGGACTACCGAAGCGCAAACAAGTTGCAAACCTGGCCACTATCCGCCAGAATGCAAGTGTGCGCAGGCTAATTGACACCTTTCTTGTTACCGGCCTGGTACGCGTAACCATTTAGGCGAGTGCCACCTCCGCTCGCCTTGCCCCGCTACAGGGGCTTCTGTGTTACGGGGTGGTTCGCTGATCTCCTAAGGGGAAAATCATGCAACTGACCGGAGCACAAGCCCTCATGAAGGGCCTCGAAATGTGTGGCGTGGAAGTGATGTTCGGGCTGCCCGGTGGCGCGATACTGCCCGTCTACGACCCGGTGCTCGACTCACCTATCCGTCACATCCTGGTACGCCACGAGCAAGGTGCTGGCCATATGGCTCAGGGCTACGCACAGGTCACCGGCAAGCCCGGCGTGGCGATGGTTACCAGCGGCCCAGCGGCTACGAACATCGTTACCCCGCTATGCGACGCCTACATGGATTCTGTGCCGCTGGTGGTAATAACCGGCCAGGTCGCGCTTAGCTCTATCGGCTCAGACGCCTTCCAAGAGGCCGACACCACGGGCATCACGATGGCTGTTACCAAGCACAACTATCTAGTAACCAACGCCAACGACATTCCTCGCATACTTGCCGAGGCTTTCCACATCGCCACCACCGGCCGGCCGGGACCAGTGCTGATTGATGTTCCGAAAGACATCAGCAATGACCTGATGGATTGGTATTGGCCGGACGAGATCAACCTGCCTGGCTACACACCGATCGAAGGGCTAGACGAACAAACCGAAGAAAGGATCGCCGCAGCCGTTGAGCTGATCCTGAAATCGGAGCGGCCAGTCATCTACGCCGGTGGCGGCCTACTCAAGGCTCGGGCCGCCGAGGCTTTGCATGAGTTTGCCGAGCTCACCGACATTCACGTAGTGACCACGCTCATGGCGCGCGGCGTGTTCCCAGACCGCCATCCGCTGTGCTTAGGGATGCCCGGCATGCACGGCAACTACACCGCGGTAACGGCGCTACAACGAGCCGACCTGCTAATCACCCTTGGCGCTCGCTTTGACGATCGCGTCACCGGTAATCCGGATCATTTCGCGCCCGAAGCCAAGGTAATTCACGTGGACATCGATCCGGCAGAGCACGGAAAGGTTCGCAAGCCCGACATCGCCATAGCAGCAGATGCACGCCTCGCAATTGAATCGTTAACCGAGAAATTGCGGCCGCGCCTAGAAGCCAACGGCGCTACCGACCACAGCGCATGGAAGTCGACCATTTCGGGCTGGCGAGAGCAGTACCCGCTTAGCTACAACCAAGCGACCGGTGGGGTGCCACTTAAGCCGCAATACGTAGTGGAGAAGCTGTGCGAAAACTCGCCCGAAGACACCATTGTGGTATCAGGCGTCGGACAGCACCAGATGTGGGCTAGCCAGTTCTGGAAGTTTGACTATCCATATACCTGGGTGAACTCCGGCGGGCTAGGCACCATGGGCTACGCCGTTCCCGCCGCCATCGGCGCAAAGGTCGGTCAGCCCGATCGCACGGTGTGGGCCATTGACGGTGACGGCTGCTTTCAGATGACCGCACAAGAGCTCATCAGCGCCACCGCGGAGAAGATCCCCGTCAAGATCGCCATCATCAACAACGCCTACCTCGGCATGGTGCGCCAGTGGCAAGAGCTGTTTTACGACAAGCGCTACAGCGAAGTGTACCTCAGTGCCGATCACCCCAACTATGTGGCTTGGGCCGAGGCGATGGGCTGTCACGGCATACGTGTGGACTCCGCCGAGGAAGTAGCTCCGGCCATCCAAAAAGCCAACTCCATCAACGACCGGCCGGTGGTGATCGACTTCCGGGTAGACGAGGACGAGAAGGTTTATCCGATGGTGCCCGCTGGTGGTTCCAACGATGACATCATTCTTGACTCAAGCGGCGACGCTGACGCGGCTGCCAAGGGCACGGCCCCGTCATGAGCGAGACAGACATAAGCACTGAACCAGTGCCCACTCCGCAACTGCACGTCTTAGCCGCCATCGTCGAAAACAAGTTCGGCGTGCTGGCGCGCATTACCGGGCTGTTCAGTCGGCGGGGCTTCAACATCATCTCTCTGGCCGTAGCACCCACCGACGATCCGGACTACAGCCGAGTCACCATCGGGGTGGACGTCGACGACACCAACGTCAGTCAGATCGCCAAGCAGCTCAACAAGCTCATCAACGTAATTCAGATCACCGAGCTAACGCCCGGGCACTCCGTTGAGCAAGAGCTGATGCTTGCGCGCATCAAGACCGCTGACCGCACCACAATCGAAGAGGTGCTGTCGCAGTTCGGCGGCAGTGTGCTCGACGCCAACGACAGCGAACTGATCATCAGCGTCACTGGTTCGCCTGAGCAAATCGAGCAATGTGCGGCCTTGCTAAGGCCGTTTGGCATCAGGGTTTTGCAGCGCACCGGTCGAATTGCCCTGCGTAAGCTCTCCGCGCCGCAACCGCCCGTAGCTATTGACACCTGAGCGAAAACGCAAACAGGCAACACCAGCAACCGAAAGGCAACCATGGCCGCAACCATCTATTACGACAACGATGCTGACCTAGAGCGGCTTTCTGGCCGCACCGTCGCGGTCATGGGCTATGGGTCGCAGGGTCATGCTCAAGCGCTAAACCTGCGAGACAGCGGCGTCAACGTGGTGGTGGGCCTGCGTGAAGGTTCCTCCTCTCGCGCCAAGGCCGAAGAAGAAGGACTGTCGGTCGGCACCGTGGCCCAAGCCGCCGCACAGGCCGACATCATCATGATGGCACTGCCCGACACCGATCAAAAGGCGATCTACGAAGACTCCATAGCGCCGCATCTAACTACCGGCAAGGCTCTGGCTTTCTCACACGGGTTCAACATTCACTTCGACCAGATCAGCCCACCATCAGACGTGGACGTGTGGATGATCGCTCCCAAGAGCCCGGGCCACAACGTTCGGCGAACCTACGTTGAGGGTGGCGGGGTACCTGCGTTGGTCGCAGTTCATCAAGACGCTTCAGGCAATGCCACGGCTGATGCCCTGGCCTATGCCGAGGGCATAGGCGCCACACGCGCCGGCGTGCTGTCAACCACGTTTGCCGAAGAAACCGAAACCGACCTCTTCGGCGAGCAGGTGGTGTTGTGCGGCGGACTGACCGAACTGATTCGGGCGGGTTATGAAACGTTGGTGGATGCTGGCTACCAACCCGAATCTGCCTACTTCGAAACGTTGCACGAAGTGAAGCTGATCGTTGACTTTATTTACGAGGCTGGAATCTCAGGCATGCGCTACTCCGTGTCCACCACGGCCGAGTACGGCGATATGACTCGCGGCCCACGCATCATTACCGACGAAACCCGCGAAGAGATGCGCCGGATTCTCACCGAAATTCAAGACGGAACCTTTGCGCGCGAGTGGATTGATGAAAACCGCGAAGGCCTGCCGAACTACAAGCGACTGGTCGAAGAGGGCAAGCAGCATCCAATCGAGAAGATCGGACAAGAGCTGCGAGCGATGATGCCGTGGATTACCGCTGGCAAACAAGACGTGGCCGAAGCCTCTGGCGGTGACGTCAGCTAGCTAGCGGTGCTAGCAATGTCCGCCGAAGCGGGCTAACTCTACGGCGCTCAACTACAGCTTCTCGACTACAGCCGCTCAACGACATAGTCAATGCAGCCGCAAAGAGCCTCGACATCGGCCAACTCAATCGCTGGAAAAGCGGCAATCCTCAGCTGGTTGCGCCCCAGCTTGCGGTAACTCTCTATGTCGACGACGCCGTTTTCTCGCAAGACCGCGGCGACCTCATTGGCTGACACCTCGTCGCTGAAGTCGATCGTGCAAACCACTGGTGATCTCATTTGCGGGTCTGCCACAAACGGCTGGCACCACTCGCGCTTGGCTGCCCACTCATAAATCGCAGTGCTGTTAGCGGCAGCCTTCTGCACGCTCCATTCCAGACCACCCATTTTCAGCATCCACTCAAGCGTGTTCGTTGTTAGCAAAATCGTCGTCAAAGCAGGCGTGTTGTAAGTCTGGTTTTTGCGAGAGTTGGTTAGCGCAATCGACAGATCCAGCGAAGCCGGTGTCCAACGGCCAGCACCTTCGCGTGAACCGCCCCCGCTTAAGCGCTCAATTCTTTCGATGGCTTTACCGGAGCACAGCGCTATCCACAACCCGCCGTCGGCGGCAAACGCCTTTTGCGGTGCGAAGTAATAACAATCGGCCTGCGAAGGATCCCAAGCGATTGCGCCCGCAGCAGAGGTGCCGTCCACCAGCGTGATCACGTCGGAATTAGCACCAGAGGTTGTCCAGTCGGGGCGCTGCACCGGAGCGCACACACCGGTACTGGTTTCGTTGTGGGTCAGCGCGACCGCATCTACCTCTGCTGTCTCACCATCTGCGATGCCGCTCTGCGCTTCACTGCTAAGTAAAGGCGCTCGAGGTTCAGGATGCGTGCCCGGCTCACTTTCAATCACGTCGGGCATCGCTAAATGCGGAGCCCGGGTAGTCACCAAAGAAAACTTCTCTGAAAACTCTCCAAAGCAGAGGTGCTGGCTGCGTTCGGCGATCAATCCAAACGAAGCTGAATCCCAAAAGCTGGTAGATCCGCCGTTGCCCAGTAGTACTTCGGATGTGTCTGCCAACTCAAACAGCTCGGCCATACCCGAACGTAAACGACCCACCACCGATCGCACGCCATCACGCCGATGACTAGTCCCTAAGAAGTCCTGACCGCGGCGCGCCACCTCTTCAGCGGCTTCGAATCTCACCTTTGACGGGCCCGAACCAAAGCGGCCGTCGCGGGGAAGTAAGGCGGGCGGAATGATTAGGCTTCGGTGTCCGGCCACCTGGTCGTTAGCAACAGGGTTGTCGGCACCTGAACCCGACGCTTTCTTGCCGTTTGTGCCGCTCGCAGGTGCCACCATCGTGGCCACGCTACCTACCACAGCCGGCTTGCCGGTATTCACTTAACAACCACCCAGCCAGGAACAACACAGTGCAAAACAACGCGAGAGATCGCTTATCAGCCACTGCCGCCGCCATTACTCCATCAGCCACTCTGGCGGTTGATGCCAAGGCCAAGCAGCTGGTATCAGATGGCGAAAATGTGATCGGCTTTGGCGCAGGCGAACCAGACTTTCCTACCCCGCCGCATGTGGTGGCAGCCGCAGTGGCTGCTTGCCAAGACACAAAAAACCACCGCTACTCACCTCCTGGCGGACAACCAGAACTAAAAGAAGCGTTGGCGGCTAAAACCTGCCGAGACAGCGGATTAGAGCTGCCTGCTAGTCAGTTTTTGGTAACCAACGGCGGCAAGCAGGCTGTATTCAACACAATGGCAGTGCTAGTAAACCCGGGCGACGAAGTGCTGTTGCCCGCGCCCTACTGGACTACTTATCCCGAAGCCATCGCCATGTTCGGTGGCGTACCAAAGACCGTCTTCGCTGGGATCGAGGCTCAGTTCAAAGTAACCGTAGACCAGCTCGAATCCGCGCGGACCGACCGCACCAAGGCGCTGCTGTTTGTGTCGCCCTCAAACCCGACCGGTGCGGTTTATGAGCGCAGTGAGATCGAAGCCATCGGTCGTTGGGCAGCCGAACACAAATTGTGGGTAATCACCGATGAGATCTATGAACACCTCACATACGACGAAGCTCAGCATCACTCCTTGCCCGTATTGGTGCCGGAAGTGCTCGACCGTTGCGTTGTCCTAAACGGTGTCGCTAAGACCTACGCGATGACCGGCTGGCGAGTGGGTTGGATGGCCGGCCCGCTCGATGTGATCTCAGCTGCCACCAACTTGCAAAGCCACTCCACCTCCAACGTCTGCAACGTGGCACAGGCCGCCGCCCTAGCAGCGGTATCCGGCCCGCTCGATGCCGTGGCGCAGATGCGTACCGCCTTCAACGAACGTCGCCTGGCTATCCAAAAAATTCTCGACAGCATCGACTCAGAAGCAGGTGGCGTTACCTGCGAGCTGCCAGCCGGAGCGTTCTACGCATTCCCTTCAATGGAAGGCGTATTAGGCCAAACGATCGCCGGGCAAAAGATCAGTTCCACGCTTGACCTGGCGCGGGTAGTACTCGAAGAGGCAAAGGTTGCATTCGTGCCGGGCGAAGCATTTGGTGCTCCCGGCTATGCACGCTTCTCATTCGCATTGGGCTTAGACGACCTCGTCGAAGGCGCCAATCGCATAAAGCAACTATTAGAGAGCTGATTTGAGAGTCACATGCCACTAGTCATAATTGCTGAACCGCTAGCTCCTGAAGGAGCTGAGCTGCTGAGCGCAGCCGGACACGAAGTGGTCAACACTGACCCAAAAATTGATGTTCACGATCTGCGTAAGGCGGTGGCTCCCGCACAAGGACTGATCGTGCGCTCGGCTACTCAGGTTGATGCTGCGCTGCTGTCCGAAGCCAACGATCTGAAGATCATCGGACGTGCCGGTGTGGGCATCGACAACATCGACGTGCAGTACGCCTCTGAGCGTGGCGTGATTGTGGCCAACGCTCCCGACGCCAACGTGATGTCCGCGGCTGAGCTAACGGTGGGTCTGATAATCGCTAGTGCCCGCCGCATCCCGCAAGCCCACACCGCCTTGTATGAGGGCCGCTGGGATCGCAGCCGATGGATGGGCGCTGAGCTGTTTGGTCGAACGGCAGGCCTTGTGGGTCTTGGTCGCGTGGGTCGGTTAGTGGCGCAGCGGTTGGAGGCCTTCGGGATGCGCGTGTTGGCTTACGACCCTTACGTCACCCAAGAATCGGCCTCAGAGGTAAACGTGTCGATCGTCAGCGACCTGGCGCAGTTGCTGAGCCAGTCCGACTTTGTGTCAGTACATATGGCTAAGACCGCTGAAACCACAGGAATGCTTGGGGCGGAAAACCTGGCGCTGATGAAGCCAGGCGCGTACCTCATAAATACCGCCCGAGGCGGCCTCGTTGATGAAGGCGCCTTGCTGGAGGCACTAGAGAATGGTCACCTGAGCGGGGCCGCTATCGACACCTGGGCCAAAGAGCCTTCGGTTGATTCGCCTCTGCTGCATCGCACCGATGTAATCGCCTTGCCGCACCTCGGCGCCAGCACTATCGAAGCTCAGTCACGCGCAGCGGTCACGATTGCACAGTGCGTTATTGATGGATTAGCAGGACGGCCAGTAGCTACCGCGGTAAACCCGATCAGCTCCCACAGGGGCTAAGCCAGCCCCGACAACGGCGTGCTAACGGCCAAAGTCGCCCTGGGCTAAATCGCGCCGGGCTAAGTGAGGCTCGGCAGCCAGGTAGAACGTTGAGTCTCATAGTCGTCGATAGCGGTCACGCTTCGCATCGTGATACCGATGTCGTCAAGCCCTTCCAAGAAGCGCTCTTGCGTAGCTGCGTCCAGCGGAAACGACTCTTCAATTCCGATTTCGGGTATGGCCACCAGCAGACGCTCGACATCAATGGTGACCTCTAGATCGGGATTGTCATGCAAGGCGGCTCGAATGGTGGTTGCGGTTTTCTCGCTGACCGTGACAGGGATCAGGCCATTTTTGGTGGAGTTGTTTTGGAAGATGTCCCCGAAGCGTGGCGATATGACCGCCACAAAGCCGTGATCCATCAACGCCCAGACCGCATGCTCACGCGAAGATCCGGTGCCAAAATTCGTCCCTGCCACTAGCACGGTTGCTCCGGCGAATCGTTCGTCGTTCAAGATGAAGTCTTGCTCGTCGCGCCACTCCGAAAAGAGCCCCTTGCCAAAACCGGTGCGCTCAACTCGCTTAAGCCAATCGCTTGGAATTATCTGATCGGTATCAACGTCTGACCGATCAAGCGGCACCGCCCTGCCTTGGTGAACTCTGACTGCTTGCATGCTCGCTACCTGCTTTATTTTGGGGAAGGTCTTGTAAGTGAGCGCTAACCGGCTAAATCCGCTGGTGCAGCAAAGTGGCCAGCAATTGCGGTGGCTGCTGCGACAGCGGGCGAACATAAATGCGTGCGTCCGCCACGTCCTTGGCGTCCCTCAAAATTGCGGTTAGAGGTAGACGCACAACGCTCGCCCGGTTCCAGCTTGTCTGGATTCATCGCCAGGCACATCGAGCAGCCCGGTTCGCGCCAGTCAAATCCAGCTTGTACAAACACCACGTCAAGGCCCTCTTGTTCGGCTTGTCTCTTCACCGCAAACGAGCCAGGCACCACCAAGGTGCGCACTCCATCGGCCACCTTTTTTCCACGCACCACCTCTGCGGCAGCTCGCAGATCTTCAATACGCGCGTTAGTGCAGCTGCCGATAAACACCGTGTCCACTGCCACATCCACCAGTCGGTCGCCCGCCGATAGCCCCATGTACTCCAAAGCACGCTGAGCGGTAGCCGCGTCGGTGGGGTTATCAAAGTCGTCCGGGCTCGGTACCACTCCTTCCAGCGGAATCACATGAGCGGGGTTGGTACCCCAAGTCACATGCGGCACAAGCTGCGTGGCATCAAGCTGCACAGAAGCATCAAATGTGGCGCCGTCCTCGGTTGGCAGGGTGCGCCAATCTGCTATGGCGGCTTGTAGGTCGGCGCCTTTGGGAGCGTGCGTGCGACCTTTTATGTACTCAAACGTCGTGTCGTCCGGTGCGATCAAACCGGCCTTGGCTCCGGCTTCGATCGACATGTTGCACACCGTCATGCGGGCTTCCATAGACAGCGCCTCGATGGCCGAACCGCGGTACTCAATGATGTAGCCAATGCCGCCACCGGTGCCGATCTTGCCGATGATCGCCAACACGATGTCTTTGCCGGTCACGCCTTCAGGGACGGCGCCATCTACTCGTATCTCCATTGTGCGAGGACGCTTTTGCGGCAAGGTCTGTGAAGCCAGCACGTGCTCCACCTCTGAGGTGCCGATACCAAACGCCAGCGCACCAAAGGCTCCGTGCGTGGAAGTGTGGCTATCGCCGCAAACCACGGTCATGCCCGGCAACGTCAACCCCTGTTCGGGCCCGATGATGTGCACTATTCCTTGGTTCGGATCACCCATCGAATACAGCTCAATCCCAAACTCTTCGCAGTTTTTACGCAGCACCTCTACTTGTTTGGCAGAGATCGAGTCGGCAATCGGTAGATGAATATCAACGGTTGGGACGTTGTGATCTTCGGTCGCAACCGTCAAGTCTGGACGCCGTACCGTGCGACCAGCTATACGTAAGCCATCGAAGGCCTGCGGCGATGTCACCTCGTGGATGAGGTGAAGATCTATATAAAGCAGATCGGGCTGGCCATCGCCGGTGCGTACGACATGGCGCTCCCAAACCTTGTCTGCCAAGGTGAGCGGTTTGGTCTTAGCGCTTGAGTTCACGGGTTCTTATCTATCACTTTGCGGTTGGCACTTTTGTAGCTGGCACTTTGTGGCCCGCACTCCTGGCGCTCACTTCGTCGCTTGGTTTCGTCAGGGTTGACTCTGGCAACCACCGCATCAACCGACGCCCGCAATGTCTCTGGCCACTCAACGGTTGATCGCACACACACGGCATGGCCGCCCTCAATCTCAAAAACATCCTGCGCCTTAATCAGACGAGCCAACTCACGCTGACGCTCGGGTGCCACTACCTCATCTTGCGTGGTAATCACACTCGCCACTGGCACATCCACCGAACTCAGCCAAGTACGTGTGTCAAATATCCCTATCTCACGACCTGCCTGCAATAGTCGTAGCGGATCGTGTCGGTACATCTCGCTCAGCGCCCATTCACTCATGCCCTGTTTTGATCTTTCCTCAAGCATGCGGCCGCGAACCCAGCGCGCCAGGCTGCGCGGCAATACAGCAGCGGCCAACGCCACTAAGCCAAGCCCCGAAAAGCGAAAAAACTCATGCAGCGATTCACGAAACATCCCAGCCGTGGCACACAACACCATGCCGTCCACTAGCTCAGGGTGATGTCGCCAAAGCATCTGAGCGACGGTGCCGCCCATTGAATACCCCACCACGATCAACTTTTCGATGCCTAAGTAATCCGCCAAAGCAGCCACATCGTCGGCACACTCCTTCAGCCTGAATCGACGACGTCGGCGAGGCCCACGACCATGGCCATGTAGATCAGGCGCGATCAAGCCGTAGTGCGGCGTCAAGGTTTCGTATGCGGTTGCCCAGTTGATATCGGCTGTGGCCGTCCAGCCGTGGAGCAACAACAAGGTCGGGGCTCCAGATGGAGCCTCATCTATACGTACGAAACCATCGCCGCGTTTAGGTAAGCGCACGATTCTGCCGCTTGGGAAAGAGATGTGTAGCGGCCGTCCAGCGTCCGCAGTGTCGTTTGCGACAGTGGTGCTTTGCGCGTTAGCGGCCAAGAGCTATGACCTTGACACTCAGCTCCGAGCCTCCTGCTTGATAGCTGACGGTGTCGCCCGCAGCTGCACCTTCTAACGCCTGACCCATTGGCGAACCAGCCGACACCACATCTAAACCTTCGGCGTGCCGTTCCTCGGTAGAGCCAAATAAAAGCCTCACCGAAGTTGGCTCGTCGTGAAACTGCAACTCCACCACCACACCCGGGCTCACCTTCTCCGGATCGTCCTGAGCCTCGTTTTCGTCGAGGACTTCGCAGTACTTCAGCAGAGTTTCAAGCTTGCGGATACGGCCCTCCATCTTGCCTTGCTCTTCTTTAGCGGCGTGATAGTCACCGTTTTCTTTTAGATCACCCAGCAGCCTGGCCTGCTCAATGCGATGCGCGATATCAATGCGGCCACGCCCTGTCAGATCGGTGAGCTCGCTCTGCAGGCGGTCATGGGCCTCCACAGAAAGTCGCTGCACCTCGTGCTTTGCAGTACCTGCACCGGCGGTGCCCGACCGGGCGTTGTTCTGGCTTTTTGCTTTATCGTTGCCGCTGTTGGGGTTACTGGTCTTGTTGACAGGGCTCACTTCAACAAGGGTAATGGTGCACTTCGTGTTTTTTGGCACCAGACTTCAGCGCCAAAGAACCAGCAGCAATAAACACAAAATAGACACAAGAGGTCAAATGGCTCACAAAATCGCGGTAATAGGAGGGGACGGAATTGGGCCTGAGGTGATCTCCGTCGCTCTTGATGTCATGTCGGCCGTTGGCGCCGAATTAGACATCACTCACTACGACCTCGGCGGCACTCGCTATCTGCGAGACGGCACCGTGCTTGACGACGACACTCTGGCCGAGCTGCGCAACTATGACGCCATATTGCTAGGAGCCGTGGGCACCCCTGATGTGCCGCCCGGGATTATCGAACGCGGACTGCTGTTGAAAGCGCGCTTCGAGCTTGATTTATTCGTGAATCTGCGGCCGTTCACTTTGCCTGACGGCCATGAGCTCACCGTCATCCGGGAAAACACCGAAGGCACCTACGCCGGCGAAGGTGGTTTTTTACGCAAGGGCACTCCACACGAGATCGCAACGCAGGGCTCGGTCAATACCCGTATGGGTGCCGAACGCTGCATTCGCTACGGGTTTGAGCTTGCGCAAAACCGCCAGCGAAAGCACCTGACGCTGGTGCACAAGACCAACGTCCTGACTTTTTCGGGCGATCTCTGGGAGCGCACCTTCAACGAAGTAAGCGCCGAATATCCCGATGTCGAGACCGCTTACAACCATGTAGACGCGGCGTGCATTCATTTCGTGACCGACCCGCATCGCTATGAAGTGGTCGTTACTGACAATCTGTTCGGCGACATCTTGACTGACCTTGGAGGAGCGGTAGCGGGCGGTATTGGTTTGGCTGCGTCAGCCAACCTCAACCCAAGCCGCATGGGGCCATCATTGTTTGAACCTGTTCACGGCTCTGCGCCAGACATCACCGGCCAAGGTCTCGCCAATCCAATCGCGGCGGTGCTGTCAGCGGGTCTGATGCTTGATTTCCTAGGAGAAGCTGCTTTGGCCGCGCAAGTCAACGCTGCCTGCCAAGCCGTTATCGAAGACGAATCTGTGCCGCAAACCGGCACCGCCGACATCGCGGCGGCAATCACCAAACGACTAAGCACCTGATGGGCGAACCAGGTTCTCCAGGCGACGCTGGCACTACCGCAGGCGCTGATTCTGGCGCTATGCCCGCTGTTGATCGCAGCGCGCGGCGTGACCCTTCCTGGCCGGAGAAAGTAGAGATCTTTGACACCACTCTGCGAGACGGTGTTCAGTTTGAAGGCATCTCCGCTTCGTCGCACGACAAGCTGAAGGTCGCTCAGCAACTTGACCGGCTTGGCGTCCACTGGATCGAAGGCGGCTGGCCTGGCTCCAACCCCAAGGACGAGGAGTTCTTTAGCCGCGCAGCTTCCGATCTAAAGCTGCAACACGCCACCTTGGTGGCGTTCGGTTCCACTCGCCGGCCGCGCGGTCGCATTGATGTCGACGAGACGTTGCAGGCTCTGTTGTCTGCAGGCACCTCCACCGTTTGCATCGTCGGCAAATCCTGGGACTACCACGTCAGAGAAACGCTGCGCCAACCGCTGGCCGAAGGCATCGCCATGGTGCGAGATTCGGTGGAGTTTCTAAAGGGCGAAGGCTTGCGCGTCTTCTTTGATGCCGAGCACTGCTTCGACGGCTACAAGCGCAATCCCGAATTCACCTTGCAAGTGCTAGAAGCCGCCGCGACTGCCGGTGCGGACTGCCTGGTGCTTTGCGATACCAACGGTGGAGCACTACCTCATGAGGTATCGCAAGTGGTGACCGAAATCGTTAGTCATTTCGACGGCGTGCAGATCGGCATGCACACCCAAAACGACACAGGTTGCGCGGTTGCAAATGCCATCGCCGGGGTAGTCGCAGGCGCCACACACGTGCAGGGCACCGTCAACGGGTACGGAGAACGCACCGGCAACTGCGACAACACGGTGCTAGTTCCCAACCTCACATTGAAGATGGGCATAGAAACCGTGCCTGCCCAGTGCCTAGAGCAGCTCACCGTGGTAGCGCACCATGTGGCCGAACTACTAAATATGCCTCACCAACACCAGCAGCCCTACGTCGGCACATCGGCTTTTGCGCACAAAGCCGGGTTGCATACCAGCGCCATCGCCCGTCGACCCGACAGCTACGAACACATCGAGCCAGCGTTGGTAGGCAACGTGACACGATTTTTGCTGGGCGACTTATCAGGCCGCGCTTCGGTGGAGCTAAAGGCCGAAGAGCTAGGCATAAAAATTGCGCCCGCTGATCTGGCCGGAGTAGTGGACGAGCTAAAGCAGCTTGAGCACGCGGGCTATCACTTTGAGGTAGCGGATGCCTCTCTTGAGCTACTGCTGCTCCGTGCCAGCGGTGAATCGCTCAGCTACTTCGACATTGAATCTTTTCACGTGACAGTCGTTCGTGATTCCAACCGACAATTTGATACGCAAGCCACGCTACGTATCAAGACCGGCCCAGGGCTAAAAGACCTCAAGGAGACTGTCGGCAAGGGCGACGGGCCAGTCAATGCGCTCGACAACGCCTTTCGCGAAATCATGTCCGACATCTACCCAGAGCTAGACGAGGTGCACCTCACCGACTACAAGGTGCGTGTGCTGGATAACGATCGCGGCACCGAAGCAAAAACTCGTGTGCTAGTTGACACAGCCGACAGCAACCACACTTGGACCACCATCGGCGTGTCCGAGAACATCATCGAGGCTTCCTGGCTGGCGCTGCGCGACTCGTTCATTTATGCGCTGCATCGCTACGGACACCGCACCGAATCAACCAGCTAAATCGTTCAACCAAATCACGGGCAAACCCCTCCCACAGACCCGCAACCACTTCTAGGATTAGCCATATGGCCACGCCGCGTTACATAGGAACAGACTTGTCGCGCCGCTCGCCGTCATACAGCTCACCCGATGTGGTTCCACAACGCTGGGGGCCAGACCGCCCTGCGGAACTGACCTTTGGTCAGCCTGTAGGTGGCCCGCTGGGCTATCAAGGCCCCGACCAGGGATACGCCTTGAAGCTGACTGGGTTATTTGACGACCAGATCTCTCTCACCGAAACAGATCTCGCCAACGGTGTACAACTGGAAGACGTGCACGCTGGCTGTGTGCAGGTGGCTCTGAAGCGGGCATCTCTGTTAGGACGCGCACCGGTGGTGTACGACTTAGAAGTCGCCTACCGCTGCTGGGGCTGGCTTGACAGCAACGCACCCGAAGAGTTGGTGTCTGCGCGCAGTGAGTGTTTCGCGAGCGTGTCCGACTCGCACCATTACACGCAGGCTCGGCGTCTGGTTGCAGCCGTTAAAGCCGACGTGCTGCTGCGGAGCCCAGCCAATGTGGCGCAGCTATACGACACCGACTGGCGCCAGCTGCTGGAGCTATTACCCCCTCCACCCATGGAAAGGCATAGCGAGGCATAGGAAGGTATAAGTGCAGAGGTATGTATAGGGAGGTTATAAGTGCAGAGGTACAGGGAGGTATAGACGTGGAGAGGTATAGCGAAGCAATGTCAACGACATCTACAACATCAAAAACATCAACACCGACCGACACCGACAAAGAGTTGCTGCGCTTGCATCGGCGAGCTTGCACCGATTTTGCAGCGCGGTTGCGGCTACCGGCGTGGGAGCACCTAACGCTGGAGCTAGCGCCGCCGTTGGCACCGCGCAGCGTCGCCGACCTGCTGGCGCAAGTAGCAGCCGGAAACCTCAAGGCCGCGGCCGCTCTTTGCGGACAACCAGAGCCTCCGTCGCCCAAACTTGAAAACTCTCCAGCTGAAGTATCAGTAGAAGTATCGGTAGAAGTAGTAGTCGAGAGCATTCGCACGGTACTTACCGTGGCAGCGGGACTCACCGGCGAGCTATCACCAGCGGCAAGCGACCTGCTCTGGAACCGAGCGGCGGAGCTAACCGTGCTCGGCTACGACCTGCAACAAGCGATACGCGCGGGGGCGGGCCTTGATGAGATCTTGGTGGATCGCCTAATAGCCGCCGAACGAGAGCCCCACGTGTGGCCATACCTAGAACCGCTACCCACTGATCTCGGCACCGTGCCGCTAACACGTTTGCTTGCGCTCACCGGACGTCCGGCTGGCATGTGGGTTGATCCGGCCGATCCCAACTGCGAAACTGGTCAGTGCTAGCCAAGCAAAGCTGGCTGTTCCAGCAATCACTTTCGCGAAGCACGTGACGGCTCCGCGGCTGCGCTTTGCGCCCGCACCTACCGGCTATCTACACGTGGGGTCGGCTCGCACGGCCTTGTTCAACTGGCTCTACGCCCAGCAAACCAACGGCCAGCTATTTCTGCGAATCGAAGACACCAACGCCGCTCTGAACCAACCAGGCCTATACGAAAACATCATCGAATCGCTCGACTGGCTTGGCATCACCTTTGAAGGCGATCCCATATTTCAAAGCCAACGCACCGATCTCTACAACGATGCAATCAACGGCTGGCTAGCCAACGGACTCGCCTATGAGAAGGACGGTGCGGTGTGGTTCACCATGCCCGCCGATGGCCGCACTTCATTTGACGATGTGATTCGCGGGCGCGTTGAGTTTGACAACACCAACCTCAAAGATTTTGTGGTGCGCCGCAGCGATGGAAGCCCTACATACGTTGTGGCCAACAGCGTTGACGATCTAGACCTTGACATCACTCACATCATTCGCGGTGAGGACATGCTCAACATCACTCCGCAGGGATTGGCCCTGCGCCACGCTCTCGGTGCTACCGAGCAGCCGGTGTATGCCCACCTACCGCTCATCGTCAACGAGCAAAAGAAAAAGCTCTCCAAACGCCGCGATGACGTAGCTGTTCGCGACTTTCGTTCGCAAGGGATCCTGGCGCAGGCGATGAGGAACTACCTGGTGCTGCTGGGCTGGGGTCCATCCGACAACATTGAGGTGCGTCCTATCGATGAGGTAGTCGATCTGTTCCGATTGGAAAATGTAGGTGCTAGTTCGGCCGTGTTTGACATGGCAAAGCTGACGGCTATAAACGCCACGTATATCCGGGCGCTGTCGCCAGACGAGTTCGCAGAAGCGATCGAGCCGTGGGTGCGTCAAACCGACTGGGCCAACAGCTGGCTTACACGCCAGAACAATCAAGATCTGTCGGAGCGTCTAGGTGAGCTTGCTCCGTTAATCCAGGAGCGCACCAAGTTGCTAGCCGATGCACCCGACCAGATTGCGTTTTTTTTCATTGGTACAGAAAGCACCGTCACCGACAGCGACGCACCGACGCAGGCAACACCGTCGGAGACGCAGACGGCACTATCGATTGACGAGGCCGCTTGGAAAAAAGCGACAACCGATACCGAACAGGCCAAAACAATCTTGGCAAAAGCGATCGATCTCTACGACAAAGCCGACTGGTCACAACCCGCTAACGAATTCGCCACCCAAGCGCATCAGCAGCTTCGCCAAATTGCGGACGATCTAGAAATCAAACTTCGGCTGGTGCAGTTGCCGGTGCGAGTGGCTCTCACGGGTAGCAACGTCGGCCCACCGTTGTTTGAGTCGATGTATCTCCTTGGTCATACAACGACGCTGGAACGCCTACGCACAGCACTGGCACGGCTGTAAGCCCGTTGCTAGAGCTGCGGTCGTTTATTGCCTGGCGGTTAGCAGCACGGTAGGCAACTGGCACGGCTGTAAGCCCGTTGCTAGAACTGCGGTGGCTCGCAATCGAATAGCTACCATGTTGCTTCGTCGGGCTGTGCAAACAGCCCGAGCTGTTGCTTCGTCGGGCTGTGCAAACAGCCCGAGCTGTTGCTTCGTCGGGCTGTGCAAACAGCCCGAGCTACTGGTTCGTCAGCTGCGCAAACAGCCCGAAATGCGCAGCGCTTTCGATCCCGATCGGGGATGGTGTAATTGGTAACACAACTGGTTCTGGTCCAGTCATTGGGGGTTCGAGTCCTCCTCCCCGAACACACTTCGCCACCTAACTTTTGTGTCAATCTTTGTATTGCGCTGCGCACCTGCTAACTTGCGCTAGCTAATCCAGTCTTCAAACCAACCTGCTGTCCAAAGGGGGCAAACGAGTGGCATTGCTAGAAGTCGCAGACATCTCTGTCCAGTTCGGTGGCATTCGTGCCTTGGATGATTTGTCCTTCAATCTCGAAGAGGGACAGATCCTCGGACTGATCGGTCCTAACGGTGCTGGCAAGACGACCTTGTTCAACGTCGTCAGCCGCATCTACGACCCCACCGCAGGCTCCATTACTTTCGACGGCAATGACCTGCTTGCAAAGCGAGCACACGCCATCAGCGATTTCGGTATTTATCGCACTTTCCAAAACTTGGCGCTGTGGCCAGGCATGACCGTGCTTGAAAATGTCATGGTGGGCGACCACACCCGCACCAAGGCCAACTTCTTTACCGCCGCATTTGGCATCGGGACTCGTAAAGAAGAGCGTGACCTGAGGCGACGGGCATGGGATGCACTTGAGGAGCTCGACCTGCTTGAGTACGCCTATCACCCAGCCGCGGGTCTGCCCTTCGGCACGCTCAAACGCATTGAATTATCACGAGCACTCATTGCCAACCCTCGCCTGATCATGCTGGACGAGCCTGCTTCGGGTCTCACCCATCGAGAAGTCGACTCCTTGGCTCAAGACATCAAAGACCTACGAGACCGGCACAACCTCACCGTGCTACTGGTGGAACACCACATGCGCATGGTGCTAAACATCAGCGAGCAGTTGGTGGTGCTTAACTTCGGCCGCAAGATTGCCGACGGCCATCCAGACCAAGTTCGTACCCAACCAGAAGTGATTGAGGCCTACCTGGGGAGTTCTTCATGACCGACACCGCTACTAACTCAGCCGCCACTACGGACAGCCAAAACTCCGAGCCGATACTTAAGGTCATTGACCTGCACGCCAGCTACGGCGTCGTGCAGGTACTGCGTGGTCTCGACTTTGAAGTGCCGCAGGGCGAAGTCGTAGTGGTTTTGGGTGCCAACGGTGCTGGCAAAACCACCACGCTGCGTGCCATTTGCAACATGCTCAACACCAGCGGATCGATCCTGTTTGACGGCAAAGAAATCATCCGCTCCAAAACCGCAGACATCGTGCGCCAAGGGATGGCACACGTGCCGCAAGGGCGTGGCACATTCCCTGAACTGTCAGTGATTGACAATATGCGCATAGGCGCCTATGTCCGTAACGACAAACGTGTTGGCGAAGACATAGATCGCTGGTTTGACATCTTTCCGCGACTAAAAGAGCGTCGTAGCCAGCTAGCCGGTTCGCTGTCGGGTGGTGAGCAACAGATGCTCGCCGTCGCTCGAGCGATGATGAGCGACCCTCGCTTGCTACTGCTGGATGAGCCTTCGCTCGGCTTAGCGCCGCTAATCATTGAAGACCTGTTTGAGCGTTTCTCAGCTCTAAGCAAAGAAGCCGGCCTCACCCTGTTGCTGGTGGAACAAAACGCAAACCTGGCGCTGGATATGGCGCAGTATGCATATGTAATTGAGAGCGGGGAAATTGCGCTCTCTGGTCCGGCCGAAAAGCTAAAGAACGATCCTGCAGTGCAGGAAGCGTATCTAGGCGCCTAAACCCAAGGGGATAAGAAATACCGTGAATTGGAACTTTGAAATCCTCCCGGATTTCATTATTAACGGTCTTAAAGATGGCGCCGTCTATGCAGCCGTAGCGCTGGCACTGGTGATCATCTTTAAGGCAACCACGCTCATCAACTTCGCCACCGGTGAGTTGGCGATGCTTGGAGCGTTCTTTGCGTACGTGCTCAACGTCGAACAGGGATGGTGGCTATTCCTCTCGATCTTGGTGGCGATGATCGTCAGCGGCGGCATCGGCATGCTCATAGAACGAGCCCTAGTCAGACCCTTCGACCCGACGGACCACTTACCTGTGGTACTAATCACGTTGGGTCTGTTTTTGATGCTCAACGCTGTGGCTGGCGACATCTGGAATTACCAGGTGCGTCAAGTCAACAACCCGTTTGGCACCTTCCCAAGCTGGATTCCAAACGTCGGGGGCGAATCGTTCGTAGAGGTCTTGGGCGCACGATTGCACTACCAGACGATCGGCATCTGGATTTCGCTAGCAGTGGCACTAATCCTGCTAGCACTCGTCCTTAACAAAACCAAGCTGGGTCTCTCCTTTAGAGCGGTTTCTTCAAACACAGAGTCAGCAAGACTTGTCGGAGTAAACACCGGGCGCACGCTCGGGTTTGGCTGGGCTCTGGCTTCGGTCTTCGGAACCCTGGGTGCCGCTTTGGTAGCGCCCTCGCTAGGTGGGGTAAACCCAAACATGATGGCGTTCATACTTATCTACGCCTTAGCCGGTGCCGCACTTGGAGGCCTAGACAGCCTCGGTGGAGCGGTCATCGGAGGCCTCCTCGTGGGGCTTATCAAATCGGTGCTGGTTAGTTGGTTCGGCGTGGTGGTGCTGGGCCAGAGCTACTTTTCGATCCTCCAGCTCGCCGTTGCATTCTTACTGATCTTGATTGTGTTGCTATTCCGTCCATCTGGCCTCTTCGGTACTCGCCAGATTGAGCGGATCTAGTACGGACGACTAAGAGGAGATAACTAAATGAGTTCACCGCTGCTTGTCGTCGAAAAAGGCGCTGCACAACACAAACAAATTCGTTTTATAGGCATCGGCTATGCACTTGCCATAGCGATCCTGATCCCGCTGGTGCTGGAACCATTCGAGATCGGCAAGATGAACCGCGCTCTAGTGATGAGCGTGGCGATCTTGGCGGTCAACCTGGTTGTCGGCTTCAACGGCATGCTCGCACTTGGGCACTCAGCGTTTATGGGCGTCGGAGCGTTTGTAACTGCTTCGATGATCCAAGACGAAGGCTGGGATTACTGGATGATTATTCCGGTAGTCCTGCTAGCCGGATTCCTGCTCGGGATAGTGGTCGGCCTGCCGGCTTTACGAGTCAAAGGCTTATATTTGGCCTTGGTCACTATCGCCCAAGCGGCCGTATTCCCGACGCTTGTAAACATCGATGAGTTGGGCATCGCTGCACGAACGGGCGGTCCGAATGGACGTGACGTTCTTGAAGAGGTCGACCGGCCGAGCTTCTTGGAATGGTTGCCTGGCGTAGACGGGGCACGCGGTGCCAACGCTTACCGCTACTGGATCTTGTTGCTGATGACAGTCATCGTCTTGATGCTGATTCGAAACATCATGCGCTCTCGCCCCGGGCGAGCGGTTCTCGCTATCCGCGACAATCCGGCCGGTGCTGCTGTCTATGGCATCAACTTGCCGATTTACCGCACAGCAAACTTTGCGCTTAGTTCGTCACTGGGATCACTCGCTGGCCTGATGTGGTGCTTGGACAAGGACTTCGTGGCTGGCCAGGACTTCACCTTCTTGCTAGCAATTGACCTCATCATCGGTTTGGTGATCGGTGGTGTTGCGACTTTGCAAGGGTCACTGCTAGGCGGTTTGTTTGTGGTGTGGGTACGAGACCTAACCAAGCGCATATCTATTCCGCTGGGTTTCTACACCCTTGATGGCAACGGTCCTTTGTCCGCCGCCATCTTCGGTCTCATACTGATTATGTTCACGTTCTTTGCGCCCGGTGGTTTGGCTTCGATGATTACCGCGGTACAAACCAAGATTCTTCGCGTAATCCCGCTGACGCCGGACGGAGACCCGATTGCGTCGGCTGCAGACAGCGACCCAGGACCCACCTCCACCCGCCACGTTTGGGCAATACGGTTTGCGTTGATTGGTCCGGTAGCTCTTGTCGTCGGTTGGGTGCTAACCAACATCGACAACCTCATCATCGGTGTGATTGCTTTCGCTCTCCGATTCGCCATTGTGGTTCTCGCCCCAGTTGCAGTGTTTGTCGGAGCGAATGAATGGCGCGCGGCACGAGCAGGCAAACGTGGCAGTGACGAGCAAACAAAGGTGGCTGAAACGCGCGGCCGAACCGCCGCTCTTATCGGGATTCTGAGCTTCGCCTACTTCCAGACGTATGCGCTCAACGTTGCTCTTATGTCGCATCACGCAGGCCATCTAGCTCGTGTAGCTGAGAACAGCACCAAAGAACCCATCACCGTGGGTTGGTGGTTGTTCTTTTACGGCAGTCAGACGAACCTAGCCATAGTGCTGAGCGCTATCAGCGTATTAGCCACGCTGATGATTGGCTATCGACTGTTCTTGCAGGGTGACGGCACCATGATGGGATCTGACGCTGCCAAGACACCCGCTAACGCTGGCAACTAAATCGGCTAACAAATAGCCGCCGGCGCGGCTTGTTATCCAGCTAGAGCCAACGGGTAGGTATGGACTGGACATTGCTGTTGCAGCGCATCTTTGATGCTCTGCTCAACGGCGCCATCTATTCATCGCTAGCCCTGGCGCTAGTTATCATCTATCGCTCAACCGGCCTGCTGAATTTCGCCCAAGGTGAGATGGCCACCTTCAGCGCCTACATCGCATTCGTGCTGCTGGTTGGTCCCGCACCCGGACTGAAGGGTGGCGGCATTGCAGATTTGATACCTGGCGTTCCGTTATCGGTACCACTAGCTCTGATAGCCGCCGTGCTCTTTGGAACGCTGGCAGGAGCATTCACCGAACGCGTGATGATTCAGCCGCTGGGCGATGCTCCCGAGTTGGCCTTGGTGAACGTAACCATCGGACTGCTGCTAGGAATAAACGCTCTCACCGCAGCACTTTGGGGCACCGGACCGCGTTTGTTCCCCGCGGTGTTCCCCGCCGACCCCGACGATTTCATTGGCATCGCCGGTGCACGCCTGCGGTTCTCCACTATTGGCACTTGGCTAACGCTGGGCTTGCTGCTGATTTTGCTTTTGCTACTGTTGAAGCACACCAAGATTGGGCTGGCATTTCGAGCCGTCTCAAGCGACAAACACAGCTCCGAACTGCTAGGCCTGCGCGCCAACCGCATCTTGACCTACGGCTGGGCTCTGGCTGCCACACTTGGGGCACTCGCTGCCACTCTCAGTGCGAACACGGTTTTGCTTGAACCAAATTTGATGTTGCGCGTGCTCATATATGCCTTTACGGCTGCCACCCTTGGCGGACTGGACTCACCCAAAGGGGCGTTGGTTGGCGGAGTAATAGTTGGGCTGAGCGAAACCTTGATCCCGGCATACGTACCGTTCATCGGCTTTGAGCTAAGCGTCGTTCCGCCCCTGTTAGCGATGGTGGTCGTGCTATTTGTGCGGCCATCTGGATTGTTCGGCACCGCTCGGCTGGAGCGCGTATGACCTCGCTTGATGTCACCTTTGAACTAGGAGGCCGTTCACGCAGCCCGCGTGAACCGTGGAATCAACCAGCGCGGCTTTCCCCGTGGGTCTGGGCGATCACCGCCGCTCTCGCGGTCTATCTAGCGGTGCTGCCTTTTGTTTACAACGTCACACAGCTGCGGCAAGTCTCGCAAATAGCTATTTCTGTGTTGGCTGTGTTAGGAGTGAATCTCGCCACCGGCTACGGCGGAATGATCAGCCTGGGCCACGGTGTGTTTGTGGCAGCTGGAGCATTCGCTACCGGTTACTACGTAGACAACTGGTCGCTGCCATGGCTGATTGCAATCGTGCTAGGCGCCATTTCTGCCGGGCTAGTTGGTGCGGTGGTTTCTCTGCCTGCATTGCGCATTCGTGGCATTCATCTGGCATTGGTCACGCTTTGCCTTGCCATTGCGTTTCAGCCGATAGCAAAGCGTTTCCCAACCATTTCAGGTGGGGTGAGTGGGCGGGCGATTAGTGCAACCTTTGACGCGCCCGGTTGGTGGCCAGCCAGCGGCAGCACAGCTAATGCCTCCTACCGCTACGTGTTTTGCCTGCTGGTGGTTGGCATCGCCATCTGGCTCACCTGGAATGTCATCAACTCGCGAGCCGGCCGCTCAATGCAGGCAATGAGAGATGACCCCACCGCGGGAGCGATCTACGGCATCAACCTGGTGAGAACCCGCGTCGCAACCTTCACCGTTAGCGCCACCTTGGCGGGACTAGCAGGCGCTTTGGGAGTGGTGCTGGTGCCGTTTGTATCGCAGTCAAACTTTCCGGCGCAGGAGTCGTTGATTCTCTACGCCACAGCGGTGATCGGTGGACTGGGATTTATCTGGGGTTCGGTGCTGGGCGTGGTAGCGCGCGAGCTGCTGAGCTGGGTTGGTTCGTTGTTTGCACGCATTGACGGCCGCGGTGTGGCAAGCGAAGTGTTTGACCTGCTTGATGACGAAGCGCTGGTATTTGGTTTTGGGCTGATCCTGCTGACTTTCGTGTTTCCACGTGGCCTAGCGGGGCTCTTTGCACGCCGCAAACCGCGCAAGTAGCTCGACGACTGCACCAGCCCTATCGGCATCAGTAGACAAAATTGCTGGACGGCATCGGTGGACGGAACTGTTGGACGGCATGCAACGATGAATCACCAAACTGCGCCTGGAACAAGGATCGAGTCGGCTGCCGCTAAGCAACCTCCTTTGGGTTATTGCCGCGTAGCAAAAGGGCACGGGCGGCGGGGTCAGCTAAGCGGCTGCCGCTAAGCAACCTCCTTTGCGTTATTGCCTGCTCTAGGCACTGACACGCAACGCGAGCAAAAGGCTTTGGCCCAACGGGCTGGTGGCACAAGCGGCCAACCCGTTGCTCGCGTTCAGATGCACGTTCGTGCGGTTGTAACGCGTCCGCAACAAAAGTTTCGCTAACACGACACAAACTGAAGCGCTGCTTCCCGCGCTGAAAGTTTGTCCCGTAGATTTCGCGACCGCTGGCAATGTTTTTGCCAGCGTTTTGACAACCCTGAAAGGGAAATAAATAATGACTAAACGACGTCTTTGGCGTCTGCTTGCTTTGTTTTTCGCGTTTTCGCTTGTTGCTGCTGCTTGCGGTAGTGACGACGATGATGCGTCTGACAGTGATGTAGATACTCAAACGACTGCTGCTACTGATAGCGACAGTGACAGCAGTAGTGATAGCAGTAGTGATAGTGATGATTCGTCAGATGATGACGACATGAGTGAAGTAACCGAGGTAGATGTACCTCCTGTTCCGACTAACCCGGATCGCTCCACTCTTGAAGGCATCTTTGAAGAAGCCGCTGCTAGGCGGGCAAACATTGTTGCCACGTTGACTAACGGCATTGCTTCTGGTGAGTACGGCGTTGGTGCGGACAATGTGCTGCGTGGACCTGGTGGTTTTGAGGTTGATTTGAGCACTTGCCCAGATGACTGGGATAATGCGAACGGGATCACTGATTCTGAGATTCGTATTGGTCACACCACTGCGCAGTCAGGCAACTTGGCTGCTTACGGCAACATCGCTGTTGGTTGGGAGACTTTGCTGGACTGGATCAACGAAAACGATCCAATCCAGGTTGATGGCTCCGATCGTGAGCTAGTGCTACTAGTGAAAGATGACGCTTACGTATCTGCTCAAACCATTGAGTTCATTGATGAGCTGATTGAGTCTGAGAACGTGTTCACGATTACCACACTTGGTTCACCGAACACGCTCGCTGTGTACGACAAGCTCAACGATGAGTGCATCCCGCAGCCGTACGTGATGACCGGTCACCCCGCATGGGGCGATCCTGTGAATCACCCGTGGACTACTGGTTTGCAGTTGGCTTACTCCACTGAATCAATTCTTTGGGGTAACTGGATTCGCGACAACATAGACGACCTTCCTGTCAAGGTTGCTGGTCTAGTGATGGACAATGACTTCGGTCTTGCCTATGAGCTTGGCTTTGAAGAGTGGGCTCACGCCAACCCTGACGTTGTGAGCGAATTCTTCCCTGTGCGTCACGACCCCGCAGCACCAACGCTGACTAACGAGATCACCACTATTGCTGCATCAGACCCGGACGTGTTCATTTCGATGACCGCTGGTAACCCATGCTTGCTAGCTATCCAAGAGGTCGATTCAAGCGGTCTGCTTGATGAGCTAGACGCTGCTTTCACACCTTCAGTGTGCAAAGGCATCGCTGCTTACATGGCGCCCGCTGGTGACTCAGCAGATGACTGGTGGATCGTCGGCGGTGGTGGTAAAGACTCCACCGACCCGAAGCACGTCAACGAACCGTTCATTATGTTCGTAAATGAAAACCTCGAAAACGCCGGACTTGATATCAGCGTTTCGCTATACGCAGTGGGCTACACCTACGGTTACCCGCACGCGGAGTCGCTGCGTATCGCTTCGGAACTACCAGGTGGTTTGACACGCACCAACTTCATCTTGGCTGTTCGCTCAACTGAGATCTACCACCCGATGCTCCTCGACGGCATCTCCTTCTCCGCAAACGGCGTGGAAGATTCCTACTTCGTTGAAGGATCGGACTACAGCCGGTTCGACGCTGATGCGCAATCCTGGAACATCATTGGCGACATCGTTGACGCCAACGGTGCCTCACCAAACTGCGCGTGGGACAAAGACCGAGGCGGCTGCCGCTAAGCAACCTCCTTGGGGAAATAATTAAGCCTTGCTAACCGGTTGACCGCTTTTGCGGCGGCCAACCGGTTAGCCGGGCTTGTTTCTTAAACGTGAAACTAAAACCGCTGTTAGCTGTCATTGTGCGAATGAGCACTGTGGCGCTGGCAGCGGTTTTGTTTTTGGCGGCTTGCGCTAGCGACACGACCGCTGAGGGGGCTAGCCCTGAAGGGACTAGCACGGCGGGGGCTAACACGGCCACAAGCACACCCGCCGCGACCGATACAACCACCGCCTCATCTGAGCCAGACGGGCCGCCTAAAACACCAGATTTCATCCCCGACACCGAAGATGGAACACCCTTCCTAGAGCTAGACCTGGAAGGCAAGATCGAAGCACTGCTGGCAGCGCCGAATACGACGTTCGCCCAAAACGTTGCCTCAGAGATGGGGATCGATGGAGATGAACACTGGGGGCCGTGGTTGTTAGATCTGATGCGCCTAGGCGGAACGCAAGGCATAAGCGACTCCGCCATCTGGGCATTCGAACAAGTCAGCGGCATTGAATCCAGCGGCAACTTCAACGATGACTTTGTCATCTATGGGACCTGGCTGCGCGCCGAGCAGATCGACCCGGGCGAGGGGTACTACGACTGGAAGCGGCGACTGTTCGCCAGCCTCATTCAGCCCGAGTATTACAACCTGCTCAGCGAAATAACCGACACACTGACGCTGGCTTCTATCCAGTGGGGCGGCGTTCATCGAGGCGGTATCCCTGAGCTAAACAATCCCGCCAAGCTCACTGCGGCGCAAGCCACCTTCATGACCGATGAAGAGCTAGTGCTAGGCGTAGTGATAGGCGGCCAAGCCGTTGCTTATCCACTGCGGTTTATGGCACGCCACGAATTCGCCAACGACGTAATCGCCGACATACCTGTTGCACTTGGCTACTGCACGCTGTGCCGCACGGGACTGATGTTTGACGCCCGAGTGAATGGTCAGGTGCTCACCTTTCAGACTTCAGGGCTGTTGCTTGATTCCAACAAGGTGATGGTTGACAATCAGACAGATTCGCTGTGGCAGCACCTGGCGGGTGAAGCCATCTCTGGCCCCATGAAAGGCACTGTCCTTAAAACTTTTCCGATCGTGACTACCCGTTGGGCTGACTGGCTAGCAGAAAACCCAAACACCTTGACGCTTGCCACGCCCGGGCCGACCTATTTCCTTAACCAACCTGAGCGGCCACCGATTACCTACGACTACACGCCCGGTGCGGCCTACGCCAACTATTACGCCAGCGAAAACCTCTGGTTCCCGTCGCTTCCAACGCCCGAGCCGTTTGACGAAAAAACAGGCGTGGTTACTTTGTCTCGGGCAGGCGGTGACGTCGCATTTGACCAGGTTGGCTTGGAGCAGTCCGAGCCCTTCGTGATTGTGCTCGAATCAGATTCGGAGGGCCCTGAGCAACTGATCGTGGTGCCGAACATCGGCGGAGCGCGGATCTACCTGGTTAACCAAGTTGCGAGCTCTGCGGTGTTGGCTGCGGCCATTGGCACGCCTGGCGGCGAACTTGGGTCCGGTGCGGTTAGTTCGATTAATTCAGCCAGCGTGACATTGAGCGACGGCAGCGGACACACACGAGTGGTATCAGGGCAGTCGTTCTGGTTTGCGTGGGCCGGTCTGCATCCGAACTCATTGGTTTGGGTAGCTGACGGAACTGGCACGGTTCGCCATCCTTAACGCTGGTACTGCTGGGCGCTAATACCGGTAACGCTGGCCGCTACTACTTGCGGCTCCGCTAGCTGCCACTCTGCTAATCAGGCCCGAGGGATAGGCCCGCCCCCAGCGGCTACCTAATCAGGCTTGCGGCTCCGCTAGCTGCCACTCTGTTAATCAGGGCAGGGCTAATCAGGGCAAGCCAGTTGGGTTTCAAGCCATCAGTATGCTGGCGGGCTGCTCGGCGTATTCGTCGGTCTGAGTTGCCCCCATCGTCTAGCGGCCAAGGACACCACCCTCTCAAGGTGGCGGCACGGGTTCGAATCCCGTTGGGGGTGCAGTTCTAATCACTAACAGGTCGCAATCAGGCGCCAAGAAGAGGCTGCCACGTCTATGTCAGGGAACACGACGCAACAGGCCTCGCAGGCCTCGCCCAAGGCTTCGCAACCGGGTACAAAGCAGCCCACAGCAGAGCAATGGTGGCAACGACACCTCCCCAGCGGCGCAGACCTAAGCGATATTGATCTAGCCGCTGGCGACACGCTGCCAGCTATCTGGTGCGACAACTGGTCGGCTGAGCCTGAGCGTGAAGTGATTCACGATGCCAAACACGGATGGCTGCGCGCAGGTCAGCTGGCGCAATCAGTTCAACTGGCCAGCCAGAGATTGAGCGAGTTGGGCGTGTCAGCTGGCGACCGAGTGCTGTTGAGTGCGCCTAACTCAAGTGAGTTGGTCGTTGCTCATGTGGCGTTGTTATTGCTGGGTGCGGTGATCGTGCCTATCAACCCTGGCTATCGGCAAAACGAGGTAATGCAGATCGTCCACCGAACCCGACCCGTGGCAGCCTTGGTGAGCGATGAAATCCGGGCCGATTGGGACGCCTGGATAACAGAGGTGAATGCCTCTGAAGATGACACAGCGAGCGCAAACGCCTCTGAAGCTGCATCAGAAACCGCAAAAGCACAAACGGTCGTGCCCGTTTGGTCAGACATAGTTGAAGCAAGCACAGCAGAAATAGACACAGCTGAAACAAGCACATCTGAAACAGGCCTAGCTGAAACAAGCACAGTTGAAATCTGTTACGACCCGACGGGCCAATCCCCCAGCGACACTGGCCTCGGCGTTGGCCGCGACCCCAAGCAGGCAAACCTAGTGCTGGCAGCGAAAATCTCTCCGTACAACAGTGCCCTGCTCATCTTCACCTCGGGCTCTACTGGCAGTCCCAAAGCCGCCTTGCTCTCGCACGCCAACCTGCTTGCATCGGTGCGGTCAATCGAATTGGCTTGGCGTTGGAGCAGCGATGACACTCTCCTGCTCACTTTGCCGTTGTCTCATGTGCACGGGCTGGGTGTGGGCTTATATGGCGCCCTCACAGCAGGCGCAAAAGTGGTATTACAAGACGGGTTTGCGGCTGACGCTGCCTTGGCTGCCATCAAAGCTCACAACGCCACGATGTTTTTTGGTGTACCCACCATCTACACCCGTCTGCTTGAGTCGGGAGCCCTGCCTGAGCCAAGCTCCCAGGGCGAAGGTGAGTTAAGCAAGCTTGCTGACGCTGCCAGCGCTACCAGCTCCACCGCCACTTCCCAGGGCGAAGGCGAGTTTGGTGAGCTTGCCAGCCTGAGGCTGTGTGTGTCCGGCTCGGCTCCCCTGTCGGCCGATACGCATCGCGAAATCTTTGAGAAAACCGGTCACCGTATTCTTGAACGTTACGGCATGACCGAGACCATCATGTTGGTATCAAACCCTTACGACGGCGAGCGCCGACCGGGCGCCATCGGTTTTCCGTTGCCTGGAGTTGAGTTGCGGCTGGCCGCGGAGACCAACGAGATTCAGGTACGTGGCCCGAACGTGTTTTCGGGCTATTGGAATGACGATCAGGCGACTGCTGCCGCAAGCGCGCAAACAAGCTCTGCCGCAGGCCCTGTCGCAGACACACAAGCAAGCTCTGTCGCAGACACACAAGCAAGCTCTGCCGCAGGCCCTGTCGCAGACACAGAGGCAAGCACTGCCGCAAACTCTGCAGCAAGCTCTGAGGCAAGCGCTGCGGCAAGCCCTGTAGCAAACAACGCTTTCGTGGACGACGGCTGGTTTTGTACGGGCGACGTAGGTGAGATTTCCACCGACGGTTATGTGTCAATAGTCGGACGCCTAAAAGAAATAGTCATCACCGGCGGCTACAACGTGCATCCGCGCGAGGTGGAGGAAGCCATCTGTCAACATCCGGGTGTGGCCGAATGTGCCATAGCTGGCGAGCCTGACAACAAGTGGGGTGAAGTGGTAGCGGCCTATCTGGTGCTGGCCGAGGGCAGCGTCGCCGTCGCTGAAAGCAGTGCCGCAGCCAGATCGCAAACAGTCGACTTAGCCGAGCTACGTGATTTTTTGGCTGATCGGTTGGCGAGCTACAAGCGACCGCAAAGGTGCTACGTGGTAACCGAACTGCCTCGCAACGCGCTTGGCAAGGTGCAGCGACATTTGCTTTCGCCGGCGGTTACTACCTCCATATCCGACTAGTACTCGGCTGATGCCAAGCAAAACTAAGCGTTTGTCGCTGGACGCGAGCCGTGCTGGCGAGCATCGGCCGCTACCAGCCGAGCCACAGACGCTGACAAGTCCGTGTCGTGCGTTTGGCTAGCGCGCTCCGCAGATACCCGTTCGCTGTAATAGCGCACCTCTTCGCGAACCCGCTCAGTCGTCCAACCCAGTTCCGGCGCCATCAGTTCGGCAACCTCGGTAGCTACACCAACCGCTCGATCGACAGTCTCCACTGACAGACGCGTGCGACGAGTAAGCACATCGTCAAGATGCAACGCAGCCTCTGATCTCACTGCGTGAACCACTTCGGCGCGCAAATAGCCGCAACCGGAAACTAGTGGTTGCGCCAGCGAAGAGTCGGCCTTGATTAGTTCGATCAACGCAGGTGTTTGGTCACCATGACGGCCTAGTAGGTGCATTGTTGCTGCGAGACTGATGCCAGCTTCGCCCGCTAGCTCATCGCAGCGCAGACGCATCTGGCGCCAACTATGCGCGCCAAGCAGCGATATGCCAGCAGTGCCGGTTGACGTATCTGCTATCGCAGCGCCGAGCAGCGCCGCATCCACCGCGTCGGCCGCCATCACCCGGTAGGTGGTGTATTTGCCGCCCTTCACCGAGACCACCCCGGGAGCGGGTTGAGTAATGGAATGCTCACGGCTGAGCTTGCTGGTGTCGGGGTCTTCGTCTGCTAGCAGCGGTCGCAGCCCTACATAAACACCCACAACATCATCTTGGGTGAGCGGGCTTGCTAAGACTCTGTTGGCTTCACTCAACAAGTAGTCAATATCGCTGCGGCTGGCAGCAGGGTGGGTTCGACCCAGCTTCCAGTCGGTATCGGTGGTACCGATAATCCAGTGGCTGAATGAGCTTTGAGGGCGACCCTGCTCGGGGCCAGCAGCGCCGGTGAAATCGCTGGCGGACTGATCAGCAGACCAGGGGATAACAAACAACACGCTGGTGTCGGTTGGAAGCACCAGGCCAGCGTTTGACGCGATTCGATCTCGCTCAACAACAAGGTGAATGCCTTTTGAGATACGCACGGTCGGGCCAGCTTTTGCAGCCGGTTTACCTGGTTTGCCATCGATAGCCGGCTCGTTTGACGGTTCGCCGGTCGCAAGGCTCTCTACGTCGTCGCTCCACACTCCGGTTGCGTTGATCACTGCCCTAGCGGTTATTCGCAACTCCTGGCCGGTCTCACGGTCGATCGCAAAAACGGCCGGGAGGTCGCCGGTCGTACCGGCCGCCTGAGCAATTTCTGGTGCCCGCGCCCCTGGCGCTTGGGTCCCTGATGTTTGAATCCCTGTTACCTGGATTGAGGTCAGGACGTGAGCACCATGAGCCGCCGCTGTTCGCGCTAGCGCCAGGGTGTAGCGGGCGTCATCGGTCTGCGCATCCCAATACAGCACTCCTCCCCTGTGTGCATCCGTATTCAAAGCGGGCACCAGCTTCTGAGCGGCGTTCGCACTCAGGCTGCGATGCCCTGGCAATTCAGCATCCTTCGACACGCCAACGCGCGCAAGCAAGTCGTAAAGCGTCACGCCAGCGACCACGTAAAACCGCCGAACCGCACCGCTTAGCCATGCCCTGAGCCGTCCAGCTTTGGAACGTTCGAGCAGATATAAGAACGGCACCGGATGAACCAGGTGGGGTGCCAACTTGGAGGCAATCAGTGAGCGCTCTCGCAGCGCCTCTCGTACCAGACCGAAACGCCATTGCGCCAGGTAGCGCAGGCCGCCATGGATGAGCTTGCTCGATCGGCTAGAGGTGCCCGCAGCTATGTCGTTCTGCTCTAGCAGCGCCACGCTCAGACCGCGGGCGGCAGCGTCCAAAGCGCAGCCGGCACCGGTTACTCCTCCACCGATCACCACTACATCTACTTGACCGTTGGTCAGAGCGGCTAGTGAGGCTTCTCGTTCGGCTACGCCCAGCTGCCCTGGCTGACTCGACCGCTCAGACTGGCTTGGCTGGCTTGACCGACCAGCACGGCCTGGCTGGCCTGATTGATCTGGCTGACCTGCCACTGTGTGCGACACATAGCGCAGGCTATGGCTGACGCTTTCGCGTCGCCGGTAATCGTCTGACGCTTTCGCGTCAGTAATACCCGCCTGACGCACAACTACTTAACTCAACTTGCGGCGCGCAGCCAGCCGTGTATTTTGCGAGCATGGCATCCAAGCCAAAACCGCAGTCAACATCAACGACAACTCCACCGATCAAACAGCCATCTTCTACCGAACGAGTGGCGAAGCTTGAGATGTTATTGATGTCAGACAACCGCTATCGCACCCGACAAGAAATCTGCCAGGAAACAAACCTCTACGGCAAAGACTGGGACAACGAAAACACTCGCAGAAAGTTCTATCGAGACCTTGAAGAAATCCGCGAGTCGGGCGTTCGAATAACGCAAAAAGCAAACGATGATTCCGAAGCGCAGTTTCTAATCAAGCAAGAAGACGCTGAGCTCACCGAGCTGGATCAGCTAACCGAAGCAGAACGCATAACCCTGCTATTTGTCTCAGCGAGCGTAAATCTCAACCAAGACTGGGATGTCACCGCGGTCAGCAAGCTCATCGCCGCCACAGGGAACGGAAACGGTGACATCACAGACTCCAACCCGCTTGCAGGTCCGTCGCCTTGGGTAGTCAACTTGCAACCCACCAAGCTCTTGACGCAGCTGGCCGCTGCGGCCGCTCAGTGTTGTGAGGTCACTTTCAGCTACGGCAACAAGATGCGAGTGGTCAAGCCGTTGGAAACACTGACGCAATCGGGGTGGAGCTACCTGGCCGCATTGGATGGCGAAACGAAGGTATTTCGCATTGACCGAATCGAAGGCGAGATCACAGTCGGCAAGCCCGGCAGCTTCGAACCACAGGAGCCGGTGAACTGGGAAGAGCAGCTTCCAGCCGACCCGGTGTTGTTGTCGTTTGAGCAAGAGCAGATCTGTGTGCTAGCTGTCGACAGCCAGCTAGCTGCGCAAGCCGAACAAACACGCGGCGAAGTACTAAAGCGCAACGAGGATGGCTCCATAGAGCTAGCGGTAACGGTGCGCAACTCCAGAGCACTGCAGATGTGGCTCTATGAGCTGGGTGACCACGCCAAGATTCTCAGCCCACCTGAGTTCATTGAAGATCTGCAGCTTTCGCTTGTGTACCTGATTGATCCAGCAGCTACTGACGGTAAATCCAATGCAAACCCGCCCCCTCCACAGCGCAAGGCCAAATCAGGTAAGGCCGGAGCGAAATCCGCTAAGGCGAAGCAGGCAAAGCGGACGTCCGGCGATGAAAGGGCATTGATCTTTGCCATTGTTCCCTGGGCTTACCGGCGGGACTACACGACCATCGCCGACGTGATGAAAAGATTCGGTCTAACAAAAGAAGAGGCCTTGCCGTTGCTGTACAGCGCATCTGCGTTTGAACTGCTCACCCCCAGCGGATTCGTTCAATTTGGATTCGCCTTGCTGGCTGAGGACCTAAGCGACGACGCTGACTTAGAAACGCTTGATCCGTCGGAGATCATCGTTGACTTTTTTAGTCCGGACGTATTGCTCAAAGCCCCTTTGAAGCTTTCTATCCAAGAGGCCGCCGGATTGTTGCTTGTGGGTGAAGCGGCTATGAACGTCCCGGGCGCAGACCGAGACGGGGCGCTGGCTTCGGGTCTGGCAAAGGTGCGTGAGCAGTTCGGCAACAAGCTGAAGCTGTCCGCAAATCTAGAAAAGTCTCACTGGATTGACGAGCTAGGCGAGGCCATCAAAGCCAAGCGGCGTTTAAACATGCGTTACGACTCTCACTCGCAGGGGAAGATGCTGGAACTAAAGGTGAATCCGTTGAGGATTGTGAACCACTACGGGCACTGGTATCTGCTCGCTTCGCCTGTTGAGACACCTGATGAGGCACCTGTTGAGACAGATAGCACAGTGTGCAAGGCGCGAGACCCTGTGATTCACATCCACAGGATGTCTCGCATCGACAAGCTGGAAGAAACCAACGAAGAATTTAAGAGCAGCTTTTCTGATGATGAGCTGACGTTTGAAAACGCCAAGCAATACGACGAAACCCAGCGAGTGGTGTTGTCTATTCCAAAACAAGACCTGCGAGTGGTTGAGCGCTATCCGGCCGAGTCGCTAGAGGAAGAACTAGGGGAAGAACCGGACGACGATGACCGGGTGATGGCCGAATATCGCATTCGCTCAGCGGAGATTTTGGGCGTGATGTTGATGAAGCTTGGTGAGGGCACCTACATAATGAACACTGCGGAGCTGCCAGATAATTTTGTTAGCGCAGGAGCCGACGCAGCTAAACGAATCCTGGATCAGTACAGCTAGCTAGCGGCAATCTTTCAAGCAGCTAGCTAGCTACAACCTTTCAAGCAGCTAACTAGCTAGCTTCAACCTTTCAAACAGCTAGCTAGCTTCCGTGCCGTGAGTAATGCAATGAACCGTGAGTAATGCAATGAACAATGCCAGCTGCGAAACCAGCAGCGAAACCGACGGGCACGCAACCGAGTTGCTTTTTCTTGACAATGCTTACGCCAAGTCGATGGATGCCACGGTGTTGGAGACGCGCGAAGACGGTGCCGTGGCGCTTGACCGCACAGTTTTCTATGCCACCGGCGGAGGCCAGCCCCACGACTCAGGCACGCTTCGGCTGTCTGGTGGAGAGGCCAGCGGAGAGACCGGTGAAGAGGCTGGTGGAGATACCGCCAGCGAGGTATTTGTAGTAACCGACGTTCGCAAACAGGACGACCTGGTGTGGCACTCGCTGGCAACACCAGACGGGGCCGCTTCGGACGAGACCGCTGCAGTTCCTACTTTTAGCGAGGGAGACAAAGTCACCGGCAACATCGACTGGGATCGCCGCCATCAACTCATGCGCACTCATACCGCATTGCACATCTTGGGCGGAGTCATCTGGAACGAATGGAGCGTGTACGTAACGGGCGGCAACATGGAGCCACTAGCAGCACGAATGGACTTCGAGTTTGGGCAGCTACCCGACAACTTTGCTTCACACGTCAGCCAGCTGGTGAACAAAGAAATCGCAGCCGACCGACCGATAGAGGTGAGCTACCTAGACAGCGCAGTCGCCCAGGCTGATAAAGAGCTAATCCGCACGAAGGTAAATCTGGTGCCCAAGTCGGTGAAGAGAATTCGTGTCGTTGACATTGTCGGGCTTGACAAGCAGGCCGATGGCGGCACTCACGTGGCATCAACTTTGGAGGTCGGTCGCTTTGAGATCACCAAGACCGAATCCAAAGGCAAGGGCAACAAGCGCGTACGAATGGTGCTGCACGACAGCTAACCAGCTAATCGAACCCAGCTAGTCAAACACGGAAAGCGCTGCGGCTAGAGCTAGTCGGTGTTAATCAAACCCGGTGTCAATTAAACACAGACACAATCACGTACGCAGCCACCATGGTGAGGCCGAGTCGAAACAGCCAGCCAAACACTCGTTCGCTCTCACGATGAAGCAGCTTGGTTCCTAACCAAGTACCGATAACGCTTGCGATCGCACCCAACACAATCATCGGCCACCAGTCAAACCAGGCGAAACCTGCGATCACAAACAACACCAGCTTGACCAGATGCCCTAACAGTTGAAACACCGAAAAGGTCGCCACGGTGGCAGTGCGCTCGCCCAACTCACGCCGCACCACCGGACCGATCACCGGCCCCACCGCTCCGACAGGTACCTGCAGCAATCCGCTGACCGCACCCAGATACAAGAAAGATCTTTTTCCGCTGCCCAACACCCTGGTAGTGACGTCAAGCGCAGCTGGCCACCAACATGTCAGCAACGCAAATACGGCGATCGCAATTTGGGTGGCATCCACCGGCGTAACGCGAGCCAAGAAATAACCAACCACTACGCCAGGCACCAGCAACACCAAAAACGGCTTCAACGCATAGCTGGCTACGTCTGTCCGCAACACATAACCGCGCGTGCCGTTAGCCATCACCTGTAGAGCCGCATGAATAGGCACGGCCTCTAACGGATCCATAAACCCGAGCATCACCGCCAAAAGCAGAACGCCGCCGCCGAGACCAATCGCAGAACTAAGCGCCGCGCCGACTCCAGCGGCCGCAGATATCACTATTACTTCTGTGACATCCATGCGCGCTCTACGCCAGCCTCTGAAACACTTGCGCCCAGCGAATCAGTTGAGCGGGATTGCGCGGAACAGCTCCGCTGCTGGCGAGTCGGTCTTACCCGAAGGCATTAGGCCAGCCATGCGAGCGTTGGTTTCAAGGCTGTGCTTTATGCGGTTTAAAAACTCTTCGATCTGTGTCTGATCATTTTCGTCTGTAATGCCGTGCGTGCTAACAAACTGGCTTTTGTGAGCTAGCAGTGCAGCTATTTTCTTGTCAACCGATAGGTCAACGGTTTCGGCGTGGTTGGGTTCGTCGGCCTCAAATAGCAGCAGGGTTTCCGGCCTATGTGGCTCAAGGTTGTGCTCTGGAAAGAAAAACGGATCGCGTGCTGCAAACGCACCCTCCACTGCCAGCAGTCCAGCATGACGATGATCTGGATGAATTCGGTAACGCTTCCACGGGTCGTGTCCCAACACAATCACGGGGCGCAGCCGACGAATTTCATACGCCACTTGCGAGCGTTCGGTCAAACCACTTTCAAGCTCACCGTCGGTATAACCCAAAAACACCATCTCACCTTTGGCACCTAGTGCCTCGGCGGCGGCTCGTTGCTCGGTTTGGCGGGTGCTGATCAGCTCGGTCTGATCGCAGTGCGGGTCCCAGCTGCCTTTTGAGCCGTCGGTGCAAACCACATAGTGCACCACGGTGCCAGCAGACGCCCATTTAGCGAGCGTGGCTCCGCACTGAAATTCGGCGTCGTCTGGATGCGCCACTATCACGAGAGCGGATTCGGGCGATGCGACTTCGCGGCTGCTTATATCGAGTAGCTGGCTAGCGGATAGTTGGTTGGCGGGCGGCACGCTGGCTTAGTTCTTCTGGTTTTCTTGAGTAGCCAGCAGGTGCGAAGCGCTGCTCAGGTCGTCGGTGGTGTCTACGTCGTGCTCGAGCTCGGGCACCCGCAGCACGGTCACATTCATGCCGAGCCGCAACCCTTCGCCGATGTGGGCATGCAGCGATCCAACTCCGTAGTGAAACTGGAAGTCTGTTCGCAACGGCAGGCTCATGACGTTGGTTCCATCTAGGTGCCGGTCGGGCACGATCAGCACGCCGTCAGGTGCGATCAGTCCGCCGAAGGTGACCGCACGTGGAAGATCGCCGTGCGCAATGATCGCGTGCGTGTAGCTGGCAGCAGTTTCGCTGGTATTGCGCTCGTCGTGCGCCTGTTCGCACAAGCGTCGCACGGCCTCGGTGATCGACTCGTTCAACCCCTCACGATCGACTCGCATCACGCCAACCCCCAGGTCGACCGCCCACTGCTGCGTTGCGTCGTCCTCGCACACCACAAAAGTGGGCAGAGGCGCAGCCGCAGCAATAACGGTCTCGGCCATCTTCTGCGCCAACGAACTTCGCTGGCTAGGTGTCAGCCGCTCGGCCAGCCGCAGCTTGGCCTTGCAAAAACTTTTGACCGGCACCAAAACTACAGCAGAGTCAGACACAGCCACTGACCCGCTCACCCGGTTGAGTGTAGGAGTGCAGCAATGAGCGGGCTAAAGATCGGGCTAGAGCGCAGTGCTAGAGCGAAGTGCTTAGCTGATGTCTGATCGGGCGTTCAACGTGCCAGCCTGCTCTGTGTGGCAAGGCGAATGAGCGGTCGAAAGCGGCGAAAATCAGCAACGGCCTCTTCAGCCCGGGGGGCACAGGCACGTGGCGCACAGCCTGCACCAGACTCACGAGAGCCTGATTCTCAGGACTCAGGCGCGCAGGTGTCCGGCGCAAAACAACAGGCCGATTCACAACAGGGCGCTCAGCCACAGCTTTCAGCTAAATGGGTTCAACCGTGGTGGCGCACGGCTAACCAGTCCGCAGCTGCAATAGCCGCTGGCGCTGGAGCCGGTGCAGCGCAGCTTCCTAGCAACGCCGCGCAAGCTGGCAGGCGAAGCTGGTCGCTGCTCGGGTCGCTTGACGGCGAAACTCTCGCCCTGATTGACCGGCGAGGATTGCTGTCAACCTCAGCTGCTAGCGCAGGAACAACAACTAACGCCACACCCACTAGTAGCCGAACTCCTGCTGGATGGTCTGTTGATTGGTGGTTCAAGGCGGGCGCTGACTGGGTATTCCCATCACAACGCAGCGGAGTTCGACAGCAGCTTGTGAAAGGTGCGCCGGTGGTTGAAACAATCGTGGGCACCGAGGGCGGAGAGGTAAAACAACGCTCGTTTGTGGCTCGACCTGCCGGGTCCGGCGGGCAGCTAGGCAGTGATCAGCTTGTTATTGAAATCAGCAACAATTCCGGCGCGGCAATTGCGGTGGCGATGGCGTTGCGCCCTTACGACCAGCAAGGTCTAGGGCGAATCGGCACAATCTCAGTGGCGGACGGCACTGTGTTTTTGGGTGAAAATCCTGAGCTGCCAGATGAGGCGCCCGACGGGATTTTGGCGCTGCAAGCCGATCGTTCACCTGGTGAGGTGGTGTTTGGCACCGGCGGGATTGACCCAGCCAATGTGCTCGTACAACAGACTCGTCACCCCAAGGTTGACCCAGATAACGCAACACCTGACGATGCTGCACCTAGTAGCGCTGCCAAAAAGAGCAGTGCTTCAGATGAGGCGCGCGCGGCAGGCACTACTCCGCAAGCAGACGAGAATGGAGTGGCTTCCGTGTCTTGCAGTTTGGGAATGGCCTCGGTCGCCCTGGTGTTTCCGTTGGTTCAAGGCTCGGTGCTGCGCGCGACAATGCCGTTGAGCCACGAGCAGGCGGCTCTCCAATCCTTTTCCCAGCTACCCGACAGCGAAAGAGTTGCTTCTGGTTGGCGCAAACAATCCGATACCGCTACTCAAGCTCAGCTGGGCAGCACGCAACTTTCGAGCGCCTTCCAAGCCGCCAAGACCGGGTTGCCTTTAGCGATTCGAGGTGAAACCATCAGCGCCGCCCCGTTCGGGCCGGCCACCACCAACAGCGACGAAACGCTCATTCTGACTGCGCTGGCCGAAACCGGCTACGTCGCTGCGGTGCGCGAGGTGCTGATTGCCCGTACACGGGTAGCTGGCCGGCGAGGAAACATCGACTGGGAGGGCCGAGATGTAACGGCTTCCAGCTTGATAGCCGCAGCTTGTCTGCTGACGCTGCATCCCGACGAACGCCTGACGGCAGCGTTTGCCGAGGTGGCTACTTCAAGCGCTCGTTGGCTGCTGGCCATGAGACAGTCACAGCAGCGAGAAACGCGACAAACCAAGCGAAGGTCTGCCCGGCCTGACCAGCTTGTTGAACAAAGCACGGTGGAGCAAGCCGTTGAGATACGTCGCGGGTTAAACGCTGCGGTTGAGCTGTTGGAACTGGCGAGCGCAAGCAAAGCGGCGCGCAATCTGCGGCTAGAGATTAAGAATCTGCCAACTACACCCAAGCGTGCTGCAACAGGGCCAGCTGCAGCGAGGCCCGTTTCGGACGGGCCCGTTATGGCTGGACCAGAAGCGACCGAGCGAGTAGCACCTGGCAACAGCAATGCAGATGCCGGTGGCGGCACAGACAACCGAGCCAGTAACGGAGCAGGCCGCGGAGACAGCAACACAGGCCGCGGCATGCGTGGCCTATTGGTGGCAGATGCGCAAGGTGGTGGCAACAACTTGGTTGCAACGGCGCGACTGGCTTTCTCAGAAATCACCAGCGGCCAAGCAATCGGCCAGCGCCGCCTGGAGTCTTTGTTGATTTCAGCCAGTAAGTCCTGGAGTTGGCCAACGGTTACAGGGTCTCCAGCAAACCTGCTGGCCGGGCAGCGGGCTGATACTCCGCAAGCTGGCGGCATCTCGCACGCTACTGATATTCCGCTGGCTGCCAGCGCCGGTCACGACCTACGGATCAACGCGCTGGTCGTGCGCTGTGTGCGTGCCATGTTGATACACGACTCCGGGCCTCACTTTGCCCAAGGCTCCAGCGTTGCTGGCCTAGGTGGTGGCCTGGATCAGCAACCGTGCCAGCTTTCGATCGCTCACGTCTGGCCTGATAGTTGGTTGGGAGCAGAAGTGGAGATTCAAAACTTTGCGGCTCGTTGCGGCAAGGTGTCGTGGGCGGTTCGCTGGCACGGCGAACGACCAGCCTTGCTGTGGGAGATAAAACCGCACGAGCATGACGGCGCTGGGCGCGATCGTTCCGAACGCGACGGCCAGGCTCCCTTGCTCGTCTTGACCGCACCAGGCCTTGACCGCACCTTCATCAGCCACGACTGGGAGGGTGAGGCGTTGCTTGCGGCCCCGGCAAACCCGCGCAAACGCTAGTTCGAAGCCGCGCAAGCGCTAGTTAGGGCTAGCTGGTGAACACGAGGATTGCTTGAGGCCCCGGCGAACCCGCGCAAACGCTAATTAGAACTAGCTAGCGAACATGGGAACCAACTAACACAGGGCTGACGAACCCGAGGATTGCCGAAAACGGGAGCCAACGAAACCAAGGCTGGCGAATACCGGGACCCGACGCAACCAGGGCTGACGAACACGAGGATTGCCGAAAACGGGAGCCAACGAAACCAAGGCTGGCGAATACGAGAGTTAGCGAAGCCAAGACCCGGCTGCGGTCTGTAATAACTTCGCTGGGAATGAGCGACACGGTTATTTCTATAGCGGGAACCACTAGCGCCACACCACCAAACTCTGGCTCTAGCGCTATACCACTGAACTCTGGCTCTGGGGCTACCCCAGTGAGGCCCGCAACAAGCATTACGCCGCTCGAACTCCTAAGAGTTCCAGGCCCTGTTCCAGACCTTGTTCCAGCGTTCCCAGACGACAACACCGAACGGGCCTGGTGGTCAACAGGTGAGCATCTAATAGTCGGCGTCGACGAGGTTGGTCGTGGCGCTTGGGCTGGACCACTCACGGTCGGCGCGGTCGCCATGACGCCAAGCTCACCTGTCGCTCCTGATGGAATCCGCGACTCAAAATTGCTAAGCCCTGCCAAACGCCAGCGATTGTTCCCACAAATAGATCAATGGTGCGAAGGCTGGGCAACTGGCGACGCCACCGCCGCAGAATGCGACGAACTCGGCATGTCAGCCGCCCTTCGACTAGCTGCTCAACGCTGCCTAGAAACCCTGTGCACCAAACTCAACGCCACCCCAGATCGCGTGCTGATAGACGGCACAACGAGCTTTGTCGATTGGCTGCCTAGCCAGGCGATCGTCAAGGGTGACCGGCGGTGCATGTCAATTGCAGCCGCCTCAATAATGGCAAAGGTGAAGCGCGACACGCTGATGGTTAGTTGGTCAGATCGCTTCGCGCCCTATTGTTTTGACCGCAACAAGGGCTACCCGGCGCCCGTTCACAAAACCGCTCTAAGCGAGTACGGACCATGCGCCATACATCGCACAAGTTGGTCGTTTATGGAGCGTGTCCCGCTGGCATCACCGCTGCCTGTGAGCCTGGACTAGCCCCCGATTAGCTCCTGGCTGCGCTTATTCGTTGCGTTGCGTGCCGACCTTCAGCTCGCGGAACGGGCTGGTCGTATCAATGCCAGGCTCTTTAGGCAGGCCCAGTACTCGCTCGCCAACGATGTTGCGCATCACCTCATCCGAACCGCCAGCTATCCGCATCGCCGGAACCCCCATCACAAATCCGGCCCACGAGTAAGTACCCCATTCACCGCTGTCGGCTATCAGCTTCGGTCCCAGCACGTCAGACACCAGATCACAAGTCGCAAGCATCTGGCGCGTCAGTCCCATCTTCGCTAGCGACATCTCCGGGCCCGGCGTACGGCCTGATTTCAGCGCATCCATCACCCGCTGGTTTGACCAGTTCAGCACCTTGCCATAGCTGTAGATCTGCATCAGCTGCTGGCGCGCAAGTGGATCGTCACTGCGTTCGTAGTGCCGCAGCATCGCACTCAGCTTGGAGTAGCTGCCGCCCGTGCCGGAGCTGCCGGAGCCGATAGACGCACGCTCATTCATCAGCGTCGTGAGCGCCACTCCCCAGCCCTTATTGATGTCTCCCAAGCGCATGTTGTCGCCTACTCGCACGTCGTTGAAATAGACCTCGTTGAAGTTGTCGCCGCCGGTCATCTGGCGCAGCGGACGAACCTCAACGCCAGGAGCTTTCATATCGACAATGAAGCCGGTCAGGCCTTGGTGCTTGGGTAGGTCGGCATCGGTGCGCGCAATTACCTCGCCCAGGTCGCTGTAGTGCGCACCAGACGTCCACACCTTTTGGCCGTTCAACACCCACTCTTCACCGTCTTTGTCGGCTCGCATCTGCAAGCTGGCCAGGTCTGAGCCAGCGCCAGGCTCCGAAAACAACTGGCAGCCAACTATGTCGGCGCGGTACATCTTTGGCAGCACGTCGGCGGATACCTCGGGCTGAGCGTGAGCCAAGATCGTCGGCGCCACCATCCCTAAACCAATGCCGAAAAAGCCTGAGTCGGGCACGTCAAACTGGCTTTCAAGCTGTGCCCAGATGCGCTCAAACTTGCGTGACAAACCGCCGCCGCCTAGCTCTTTGGGACCAGTCAGCCAGCCGTAACCGGCGTCGTACTTAGCGGCACGCCACTTCTTTGACTCGGCTAGTTCCTCTTGCTCTTTGACACGGTCGACTTCCTCAAACAATGAAGCGTTGTCTGGTCCTTTGCCCCATACAAACTCTTTTTGCTTGGTTTTGCGTTCGCAGTGCGCCTCCAAAAACTCCAACGCTTCGGTGGTGAACTGCTCTTCGGTAATGGTTGCCGAATCAGGCATGGCTTCCTTTGTTTAGTGGTTTAGGGCCTGTTGGTACACAGGGCTTGTTGATGCATGGCCTTGTTGGCACACTGCGCTTGCCAGCCCAAAGCTAGCGCCATTTATGCCTCTAATTCCTGGCTACGCTCACGGCATGGGCCAACCGGTACTAGTTGTAGAAAAACCGTCGGTCGCACGCAAGGGTGCGGTTCTATTTGAGACAAACCGGCCGCTGACCGGGATGGGACATCGCTACTACAGCAGCGCCAAAGATGCCATCGACGCCGAAGATCCTGCCGATGTGTTGGCCTGGCGTTTGTTTGAACGAGGCGGGGTAGACGGAGTTCACATCTACGGCAACGTCGCCACAGTCGATGTCGCCAAGGGCTACAACACCGACGGAATCGTTCAGATCATCACCGACCTGTTTGCGTATTACGAGGAGTAAGGCGCGGTAGAACCGCTAGTTCACGCCTGCTAGCTGAACACTCAAGACGCAGCAGATGACCGATGGCCAAGGGCCAAGGTAGGTACACCAGCCAGGCTGACTAGCAAAGTCAACGCATACAGCAGCAGCCCCAGCAATACCGCCTCGGCATCTGGCACACCGCGCGACGATAAAAAGATCACCAGCACTGCCTCGCGCACTCCTAGACCGCCGATCGAAATCGGCAGCACCTGGATGGCAAGCACCATCGGAATAAACGCAAACATCGCAATCACACCTGGTCGCACGCCAAGAGAAGCTGCTGCCAAGATGGCTGCGACTACCTGTAGCCCTTGATAGGCGAGTCCTGCTGCTAGCAGCCGGGCAGCCGCACGTGGCCGGCGGCGGTACAGCGACAACCCGACGTGGATAGCGCCAAACGCATCACGAATAACGGTGCCACCGGCTAAACGGCCTAAGCCGCGCGGGTGTTCGGCTCCCCACAGCAACGCAGCCAGCGTTAGCAAAATTCCCAGCGCTACAAGCAGCAGCACCCAGCCGCTGGAGTCTTGGAACAGGGTTGGGTCAAGCGCCAGGGCTACCAGGGTCATGATTGGCAGCACGAACCAGCCAGTCAGTCGTTCGATAACCACCGAAGCAAAAGCGCGGTAATGGTCGTCTGTCGCACGGCCTAGGCGGTTTATTCGCAGCAGGTCGCCGCCGATGGTGGTGGGTAGAAAGTTGCTAGCAAATTGTCCAGCCAAGTAATCGCCCAACATGTGTTTGAACGGGCGAGCCACACCCAACGTGTGCGCTACTTCCCACCAACGAACTGCCGCCATCACAAAGGCCAGAGCCGTGACGAGTCCTGCTGCTAGCAACCAGCCTGCGGCGGTACCGATCGATTGTGGCCAAACTTCCTCAAGATCGGTAGCGGAGATACGCGTGAACACCACAAAAAGCAAGATTGCGCTGATGACAACTCGCAACACCACCACCACGACCCGGCGGACGGGGTGGTTTTTACCAAGGTGAATGTCCTCCATTTGGCCTGCCGCAGCATCCAGCGCACTTTCTGGCCCTGCGTTCACATTCCTGCATCCACGAATCCCAGACATTACGCCAGTCCTACGTCTTAGCTGCCAAGTAACTGCGTTTTAGCTGGCATGTAACTGCTATTTGCTGGCTTGTGGCCTGACTACCAAGCTGGTTCCACGCTAAGTCAAGAATCAAGCCAGGGTTTGACCAGAGCCGGGTTTGGTTAGGCAGGCCTTGGTTGTTAAGGCAGAGGTTGCTAAAGCAGGCACTAGCGTCGGTCTTGTAAATCACACCGTTGCGGTGATTTTTCGTTGCAGCGGTTTACGCCGTGGTTTACGCCGTGTGGCGGTTCACGCCACGCCGATAGTTCACATCGCTTGATCGCACTGAGAGGCCTAATGGCTAGCAACAGTTCAAGACCACTGGTTGATTTAGACCTGGTTGATGCAACCCTGCAAATCGCCAAGAACGCTGGCGGTGAGTGGGCCGAGCTGTTCGCCGAAGATCGCCAGAGCGCTTCTGCCACTTTTGACGAAGGACGCGTGGAAGACATCACCACCTCTCGCGATGCGGGGGTTGGAATACGTGTAACGGTTGACGAGATCACCGGATTCGCCCACACCACTGATTTGAGCTCGCTGGGTTTGGCCGATGCGGCTCGCACGGCAGCCGCGGTGGCGCGCACCCGCACCTCGTCGTCCACCACTTCGTCCTCCACCTCGAACGGGTCTTCGGGATCGAGTACCGGCACAGGCACTCCGGGCGCAGGCACTACCAACAACGGCACCGACGGCACAAGCACCCACCGAGTCAAGGTTCTCCCATCCGACGTCGACATGGCTACCAAGGTGGCGTTGCTTCATACCGCCAACGACGCTGCCCGCGGCGTCGACAACGCCATCACGCAAGTAACGGTTCGCTACGCGGAAGGTCGCCGACGTTTGCTGGTGGCAAACACCGACGGCGTGCGTGCCGGTGACGACCAGGTTCGCACCTTGTTTTCGACCAGCTGCGTTGCCAGCGGTGACAGCGGACTACAAACGGGTCGCGAAACGGTGGGGTACATGGTCGGCTTCGAACTGTTCGACGATTACGACCCGGCTGAGCTTGCGATCAAGGCCGCTAACCGCGCCGTCACCAAACTGAACGCTCGCCCAGCTCCTAGCGGCGAGGTGCCCGTGGTAATCGCCAAGGGCGGCGGCGGCGTGCTGTTTCACGAGGCGTGTGGGCACGGACTAGAGGCTGACCTTGTTCGCAAGGGCGCTTCGGTGTTTGCAAACCGAGTAGGCGAGCAGGTGGCATCGCCGCTGGTAACGCTGGTAGACGACGGCACTATGGGCAAAGAGTGGGGTGCGCTGGCAATCGACGACGAAGGGCATCCGACCAGGCGCAACGTGTTGATCGAAGACGGTGTGCTCACCGACTACATGTGGGACTGGATGCGTGCGCGCTCCGAAGGTCGTAAGCCTTCGGGCAACGGCCGACGTCAGAGCTACAAGCACCTGCCGATGGTTCGCATGACAAACACCTTCGTTACCAACGGTGACGCCGAGCCGGCCGACATCATCGCCGATACTCCCAGCGGTGTGTACGTGGCGCAGTTGGGCGGCGGGCAGGTCAATACCGCCACCGGCGACTTCGTGTTCGGCATGACCGAGGCGTATTTGATCGAAGACGGACGCATCACCGAACCGCTGCGTGAAGGCAATCTGATTGGTAATGGCCCAGCGGTGCTAAACGACATTGATGTGATTGGCAACGACTTTGAGATGGGTAGCCCCGGCACTTGCGGCAAGGATGGGCAAGGTGTTCCGGTGGGTGACGGCCAACCGACTTTGCGTGTACGCAAGCTGACGGTTGGAGGCACAGCGACGTGACCGACACGGTTGCGTCATCTGATTTGAGTCCACTGAGTGAGCTAGCTCGCAACATCGTCAACCAAGCCAAAGGCAACGAGCAAATCGAGGCTTTCGCCAGCGAAGGACGCTCAACCACGGTCAAGGCCTACGACGGCGAAATCGAATCACTGCGATCGGGCACAACCGCAGGAGTCGGAATTCGTGTGGTGGTCGATGGTCGCCAGGGTTTTGCCTCGGCTGGCTCACTCGACGAAGAGGTCGTGGCCGAAACTCTCGCCGCCGCCCGAGAAAACCTGACCTTCGGTGAGATTGACCCTCACCAGGCGATCGCCGAACCAGACGGTGTTGCTACCCCAGGGCTAGACCTGAGCGACCCGGCAGTGTTGGCGGTATCACAAGACCAGAAGATCGCCAATGCCCTGGAGCTTGAGCGGCGTTGTCGCGGTGCGGATCCTCGCATCACTGGCGTGCGGGTAGCCGCATGGTCTGACTCGTGGGGCGCTTCCGCGTTGGTTAGCACCGCTGGCATCGACGTGTTCGAGCAAGGGGGCAGCTGCTCAATGGGTTGCCAGCCTCTGGCGGCCAGCGGGGACGAAACCCAGATCGGTTACGGAGGCGACGCTGCACGCAACCCTGACCAGCTGGACATGGACACAATAATTTCAGACGCAGTTGCTGACGCCGTTGGGCAGCTGGGCGCCACCAAACCCAGTTCGCAACGCTTGACCGTCGTGCTGGATCCGGATGTAACAGCGGCCTTCTTATCGATCGTGGCTGGATCGCTTACGGGCGATCTAGTGCTGAAGGGACGGTCGCCGTTTGCTGATCGTGTCGGCGAGCAAATAGCCGCACCGGTACTGACGCTGAGCGATGATCCCACCGACGTTTCAACGCTGGGCGCTACGAACTTTGACGGTGAGGGTCTGGCCGCTCGCAAGAACGTGCTGATCGATGCGGGCGTGCTGCAAGGATTTCTTCACAACTGCTACACGGCCAGACGCATGGACACAGCTTCAACCGGTTCGGCGGTTGGAGCGGGCGGAGGCTCGCCTGGAGTTGGGTTACACGCAATGGCTATGTTTCGGGCCGATAAAGGACTTCGGGCTGGCAACGGGCCTCAGGCTGGCAACGGCGTAGCTACCACTGGCGACGACTCGGTCAAGCAGCTGCTAGGCGCAGTGCCAAACGGAGTGCTGGTACGCGGAGTCAACGGACTTCACAGCGGTGTCAACCCTGTGAGCGGTGATTTTTCGGTCGGTGCGCATGGCAACCACATCATCAACGGGGAGCTAGGCGAGCCATTTAGAGAGGCCACGATCGCTGGCACGTTGCAAAGAATGTTGCTTGACATCGCAGCGATCAGCGACCAGCCGAAAAGGCTGCCGGGCGGCGTGAATATGTACGCACTAGCGATCGGCGACGTAGCGCTGTCAGGCTCCTAGGCAGCTAGCGTTTATCTCGTGCCTGCGGAGCCACGTGAAGACGCTCTCAGTCGGCATCCACACTTGGCGCAGGCGCACGAGCCGGGGTGGATTAGAACCGACTTTCACTCGCACACGATGTGGTCGGGCGATTCCACAACCACTGTCGAAGAGTTTTCTGAGTACATAGCGGCCAGCGGGATAGACGTGGTTTGCGTCACCGACCACAGCGCTATTGCTGGCGCATTGCACCTGCGTGAAAAACTCGATTGCCGAGTGGTGATCGGTGAAGAGATGCGCACGCATGCTGGCGAGCTGATCGGTTTGTTTCTGACCGAGCGAGTACCGCAGGGGCTAACGCCTGTCGAAACAGTCAAACGCATACGCGACCAGGGCGGGTTGGTGTATGTGCCGCATCCGTTTGACGAGATGCGCAACAACTTGAACGCCACCGTGCTTGACCAGCTAACCGAGGCCGGACTGATTGACGGCATCGAGATTTTGAACGCCAAGACCAGCCTGCGCAGCTTGAACAAACGAGCCGTCGAGTTCGCCGCCAAGCACAACCTGGCGGTAGGTGCAGGCAGCGATGCCCATATTCCCGAGGCCTTGGGTGCGGCCTATTTAGAGATGCCTGATTTCAACTCGCCGACGGAGTTTTTGGCTGCGATGCATCAAGGGCGAGCAGTTGGGCATCACTTTGACGCAGCTCGCGAGTGGCGAGCGCGCATCGTGCCCTCTACTGCTTAAATTCTGCCCGTTCTTTAATTCTGACCGTTCTTGGAATGCTCGCTGGTAAAACTCATGCGGCAGCGATTACCTAACTGTTCCTCTAACGGTTCGTCTAACGATTCGCAAAGCTGTTAAACCAAGTGCCACTAACTCATTCCATCGTGTTAGGCATCGTGCAGGGGCTGACGGAGTTTTTCCCGGTGTCGTCAAGCGCTCATTTAGAGCTGCTGCCCTGGCTTTTTGGCTGGGAGCACTTTGGCGGTGATGCCGAGCGCGAGCAGGCCTTCGATGTGGCGCTGCATGTAGGCACGTTGATTGGCGCGGCATATTTCTTGCGGCACGAAATAGTTCGCTATTACAAGGCAGCCATCTTCGATGGCACGATGCAGGGCCTAAGAGCACTCAGGCAACTAGTTGCGCGCCAGCGAACCCGACCAGACAAACCAAACGGCAACCCAAGCACTAGCAAAGATTCCACAGATCCAAACTGCCTAAGCCGCGATGCGCTGGTCGGTGTGGCGCTAGTGGTGTCGTTGATTCCAGCCGCGATCGTCGGCGTGGTGCTGGAGTCTGCGCTGGTGTCTCTGGGCGAAGTGATATTGGTGATTGCGGTTGCGTTGCTGGTGGGCGGATGGTTGCTTTGGTGGGCGGACCGGTTTGCAAGCCAACGTGAAACCGAACAGCAAGCCGAGCGTCAGACCGGCAACTTCGGTATGCGCGACGCCATCTATTTGGGTCTTGCGCAAGCCTGTGCGCTAATACCTGGGGTCAGCCGCTCTGGAGCCACCATCACCGTTGGCAGGTTGTTGCGATTCAGCCGCACCGAAGCCGCACGGATTTCGTTTCTGATGAGCTTGCCGATCATCGCAGGGGCGGGTGCGTTTCGAGGACTAGGACTAATCGGTGACGACATTCCGGCAGACGACCTAGCCGCCATGGGTGTCGGCTTGGTGACCGCAGCGCTAACCGCTTGGTTAGCACTATGGGGGATGATGCGGCTGCTAGCACCGCGCTCGCCACGTCCAGTGCGCTCGCCTAAACCAGGTCAACCGGCTAAGCACCCACGTATTGGCCACCAACTATTCACAAACGCAGCCCTCTATCGCAGTGCGTTGGCGATTTTGGTCGCAGTCGTGTTTCTTGCTGGCTGGAGATAACGCCGGCACTAAGGGTCTGGTCGCCGCATTAGCCCAGCAACACCGGAACGACTACGCCAGTAATCCCGGCGCGCACCACGGCCTCTACATCGGCTGGTGAAATATCTACTAACCATCGATTGTCCTCTACCGCTACCACCACCGCGCGCACTCGTTGCGCTGGTTCGGTACTAACCGGCTCATAGGGATCAACCTCAACAAACAACAACAGCTCCACCGCCGAGCCGATCATTACCTTCGGAGCGGCATCGCCCACCGCTATACCGACACCGCGCCTACCGGCCGAAACTGCGGTTAGCTCTGCCAAGTCGGCCGCCGTCAGCAAGGATCCGGCTGGCACTGCGCGCCCCAGAGGAGTGATCTGCGACACGTCAATCAGTGCCTGTTGAGGCACCAAGTGCTCCGGCACCTGTACCACCGCTACATCGGTTATGCCCGGAACCTTCCCAGCGGTTAGCAATCCCTGCGCTTGCAACACCGAAACGGGTTGACCCCAAGCCAAAGCAGCGTTGTCCGCACGCCGCTGAGCGGTGCCAATCAACAGCGCGGCTAGTAGCGCAATCGCTACAACAGCCGCCCAATGGGTGGTGCCGGGGCGGCGATGCCACCATCTAAGAAACCTCGACAGCATTTTCTCACTCTCGGCCAAGGGGTCGGAAGTGTCTGGGAAGTGCGTGGTAAGTAGTGGGGAAAGGGTGGGGGAAGTGGTGAGTGCGCTAACTATGCCATGCCGGTGTGACATGGAGGGCTGGAATTTTTGCAACCAGTTACTAAACGGCTAGTCGGGGCTAACCGGGGGGCTAACCGGGTTAGGCGTTTACCGCTGACTTGTCTTTCCCTGAGCGACCGGAACTGTCGGAGCCAGCTGGCTTTTGTTGCGATTGCTGAGATTTCTGGGATTTTGAATCCGATTTAGACTTCCCGTCAGACTTGGTTGTGCCCTTCCCAGCGCTTTTCTCGCCGCTCTTCTCACTCGCATCTCCCGATTTTGTGTCGGATTTCTTGTCTGATCCGTCGGCGTCTGTCCTGTCGTGCTTGGTGCCGTTAGACGAGCCGCCTGAACGACTGTCGTTTCGGTAAAAGCCACTGCCCTTAAACGAAATCCCGACGCTGGAAAACACCTTGCGCACCGTGCCGCCGCACAAAACAGGCTCCGCTTCTTTGGCTTTGCCGGTTTTGCTGCTGCCGTTTGTTTTGCTGCTGGTCTTGGTGCTGGCTTTGGTGCCAGTTGCTTTGCCGTTTAGTGCCGGCAGAGGACACACCTCAAGGGCGTTGTCTTTGAAGCTCTGATGGATGTCAAACTTGCGTTCACACTTGCTGCAGTTGTATTCGTAAGTTGGCATGGCTTCGAACAGTCTCCGGCGGTAAGGGGCTTAGCAAGTCAGCTGTTGTCTGTTGCGATGCTTACGCCGGTTTGCAGGCAAACTTGCGCTAGCGAAGAGTCTGCAAGCTGGCAGCAGGCTGACACAAGGAGAAAAGTGTAGCGACCGGCATTGTTGTCCAGCAGTGCCGCCACGCTTGACTCAGCCATCATCGGTGCCCACCGCCCTGCGGTGTCGTTGCCTTGCTGGAGCCAGCGCTAGCGTCGCGGCGGTGGCCGCCAAGACAGCCTCACAAACAGCCACACCACAAATGGGCACCTCACAAACGGCCATTGACCTGGCACAGCGCTACGACATAGATCTCGTAAGCGCAACAACGCTGGCTAACTACGGCTTTGAGCCCGACATCTTTGATCAACTCCAGGCGCGAGTGTTGGGCGGGGTCAAGGCGCTGGCGGAAGTGGTTGATGGGCTGACGTTTGTAGACGACAAGTTGGACGGTTCTCTGTTTGACGGCGCTCCACCTGATGGCACATCGTCTGACGACAGTTCGCCTGATGGCAGTTCACCGGGCAAGTCTCTGGGCGGGCGGCTGGACGCAAACCGCATTCAGTCAGCCATCGTTGAGCCGCTGCCGTCCAAAGAACTAACAGAGCTACCCAAGGTGGGTACGGCCAAACACACGACCTTGGCAACCGAAGGAATGGCTGCCATATCCGCTGGCGAGGTAGCCGTGCTCGTGTTGGCGGGGGGCATGGCGACCCGTTTTGGTGGCGGAGTCAAGGCACTGGCGGAAGTGGTTGATGGGCTGACGTTTGTAGACGCCAAGTTGGCTGACTTGCGGTTGATAGCAAGCCGCCAGACAGGCCAAGCAGGCCAATCCGGCAAACCTGACCAGCCCAACCGAATCAACCAATCCAGCGGTGGTGGCATACCAATGTGGTTGATGACCAGCTTTCTTTCGGACTCTGCGTTGCGTGAGTGGGCCAGCGCCGCTGCTCCAACCACCAGAGACTCAGCTATCACTGCTCCAACTACCGCTGACTCAACAAGCATCTCCATCTCCCTCGCACCCCAGGGCGTCAGCATGCGGTTACGCCTTGACGGCGACCTGTTTCGCACCGAACAGGGCCAGCCCTCCCTCTACACACCCGGCCACGCCGACATCAACCAAGCGCTGCAGCACTCAGGTCTGCTCACAGATTTCGTCGCAAATGGCGGCCGGCATGTCTACGTCAGCAACGTTGACAACGCAGCCGCCACGCTTGACCCGGCCATCATCGGTGCGCACCGCCGGGCGGGCACCCCTATCACCTGTGAGGTCACAGCCGGCTTAGAAGTCGGCGGATCTCCGTGGTTAGTAGACAAACGGCCGCAAATAGTTGAGTCGTGGCGGCTACCGCTGCACATCGACCCGACCAGTGCGGATCATGTCAACACCAACTCACTGGTGATTGACGTCGAAACCCTGGCGACCAACTACCCGCTCACCTGGTTTGAGGTTCACAAAGAGGTCGATGGCACACAGGTGGTTCAGTTTGAGCATCTGATCGGCGAACTAACGGCCTTCGTTGATACCACGATGCTGCTAGTCGAGCGTGACGGTGAGAACGGGCGCTTTCAACCGGTAAAGGATGCGAACGAACTACAGCAGCGTCGCCAGCAAATTGAACTGATCTTGACCGCTCGAGGAATCCTTAGCTAAACCCTCGGGCCCCGCTTCAGCTGGCGAGCTTAAGTTCTTCGTTGGGCGCAATAATCTCAAACACGTCTTTCGCTACCCAGTTCAAGCTTCCACCGACACCTACTTCAGCGAGAGGGTAGATGATGTTTTTTTCTTGCAGCTTCTTTAAAAGACCTTTAGCGCCAGACCTTGAGATATCCAAGCTGTTGACAACTCGTGCGGTTACCAAAAAAGGATTGGCGAATATGAGATCAACTATGTCAATAGCACGAGAACGATCTCCCCGCAGTCTGTCCAAATATTCTTCTCTTAGGTCAAGGAGAACGGTGGTCTGTTGAAGAGACTTCACCGCTTGTATCCGCACGCCGTCAAGAAAATATGTGAGCCACGGATTGTAGGTCTCCTGGTCACGGACTGACCGCAGAAACCGGTAGTAGTCCTGCTGATTTTCTTTCAAAAAAGTGCTAAGAGGCAGCAGCGGATATGGCAACAATCCATCTTGAACCAATTGCAACACAACCAGCAGGCGGCCAACGCGTCCATTCCCGTCCAAAAACGGGTGAATGGCTTCAAACTGATAATGAGTTAGTGCGATGTTTACCAAGCTTGGGATATCGCTCTTGGTGTTTATGTATTGCTCAAGATCGTTCAGAGCTTGATGCATCACATCAGTTGGAGGTGGCGGCATGTAAGAAATGCGTAGGGTGCCGCCAGGTGCCCTAGAGCCGATACAAACTTGCGCTTCTCTAAATTCGCCAGGGCTGCTTCCAACGCCATTAGGGGTTCCCATCAAAATCCGATGCATCTCTCTAATGGAGAAAAGCGAAAGCGCCGAGCCCTCCTTGAGTCGCTCTAACCCAAGATTAAGTGCCGTGATGTAGCTACGGACCTCTAACACGTCGCGGTCCGTGCTTCTGTCTGCGCCCTGAACTTGGTCTAACAGAATGCTCGACAACGAGCTTTGAATACCTTCAATACGGCTGCTGTCAAGCGCTTCACTACCAACATAGGTGTATTGGAACAACTGAGGATGTGGAAGCCTTAAGACAGCCCCGCGTAGTTCACCAATGGCGATAGCTGCCCGATACAAGGTGTCTAGCGTTGAAGAGGCCAGCTCAACGCCCTTAGGTAGTGGGTTTGGGACAAAGGCTGCTTGCTCTCCACCTCCGTCAAAGGTGGTCGGCACGTAATACCCCATTTTGCTGGAGTTTCCAATGTCTGCTTCAGGTCTCATCTAAATACACCCGCATAGTTGTGCTAATGGCCGCGAAACAGCGGTTTTTAAGGCCATTGATGCATAAGTGGGCGCAGAACGCAGCGCTTACGTGGTGATGGGCTTACCCGTCAAGCAGGGACTGGCTGTTTCGCTTCTTTGCTGGCTTTTTCTAGAGCAGCATCTATTTCGGCGTAAATAGGCTCGCTATAGTCGTCCCACTCTTCCCACAAATCAAGAAAATCATCACGTGGCAAACGAGCTTTTGCGTCATCCATGCATTCACCATGTTTAGCCAGAAACCATTCCTGCTCAGCGTGCCAATGGTTGCGAGCTCTCCAAATGGTCACTAAATGGTTTTGCGGAACAGGCGTTTTCCCGTCGCGCCAAGCTTCCCACTTGAGCTTTCCTTCATCATCATCAGGCTTGCCCGCGAAGCCGGCGGTGTATCCCAAAAAGATGGGGGTAAAAGCGTCAATCAACCCCGGGTCGTCGTTAATCCATTCGTCCGTTGTGAACACGTCTCTACCTTCAAACGGATATGGCTTCATCGATTCACCTGTATCCGTATACCCGGAGGCAGACACGACAAGAGACGAGCCTGGGATTAAAAAATGCTTAGCCATGACGAATGCCTTATGTTGCCATTGCTGGTATCAGTGATTTTAGTGCGTCCTCATGTATGAAGCCAGCGCGTTTTTGATTTATGGCGTGGGCACTAGGTTTTAGAGCAAATGGTCGTAAGAAATCTTAGTGGTATCTTGGGCAGCAAGATCAAAGATCGAGTCCTGCCAGACGCTTCTCCCAAAGTTCGTTGCCGTCTCTTCATCATGGAAAACTAGCGAGATGTTGATTTCCGTTTCGTCAGGATTATTGCTGTCTACGGGGTTGACGTAGTACCCGATCCAAGCGTTTGCTTCACGCAAAAAGTGTCGGACATTTTTCCACCACATCCCCAGTTTTTCACTGGCTTCGTCAGTCATCTGGTTCTGTTCATCGAGAGGTAAGAAGCACTCTCCTTTGCCGCCAATAGAACAGGCGTACCCACCAGCCTCTTGTGTCGCTTCCAAGTAACCGTCGGGTTGTCCCTCTTTGCCTTTTATCCAGCTTGAGCCGATTGTGGCACCACCACCCTTAGCCCCGAGCCCTGTTATCCGCGCGGCTATGTCGCTCAACGTAAAGTCGCGTCCCCGCTGTGTTTCGTCTTCCTCCGGGGCAGACGACCTAGTGTCGGATTCTTGCCCAATGACGCGTGCGCGCAATCGCCTGCGTGGGTTTTGGGCATCAGCCGCATCCAACCGATCGCGTCCTGCCGTTTTCAGCTCGTTGATAGCCGCTTTCATGGCTGGAGTGAGCGCAGCCATAACTGGAGCACTCCCACCTGGGGCACTTCCGGCTGTTTCGTCGGCCAGGGACTCGTGTAAGCGTTCAAGTCGGGCGTTGTCTGTTGCACCGCTGTCTCCCGCTGCGCTCTCCAACAACTCGTCGATGGTTACTCCATGTCAGTTGAGAGTGCGCGGAGTGGTGCCGAGGGCTTTGGCGCACTTTTTTAAAGTGATTTCTAATCGTGATTTGCCAACAGCCCAAGCGTTTGCTCTACGTTGCCAATAGGCAGTCCGTTCGCTGTGGGGCATTTGGGCACAGTACGACAGGTGCGGTAAAAATGAATAAGGTATTTAGCTAGCGAATGGTCTTCTTTCTCAAGCACGGGTGCTTCTGCTTCTCGGTTTGGCAGTGTCGGTAGATTTTCACCATGCTCACGCTTGAGGAAGTGCGCGACCACGTGCTCGCCACCTGCCAACCCCGTGAGCCACGCCCTCACTTGATAGCCGACTCTCTTGGTCTGGTCACGGCCGAAGACATCTTCGCCACCGAATCCATCCCGCGCTTCGCCAACACCGCAATGGACGGGTTTGCCGTGCGCTCTGCCGACGTAGCCAACCCACCTGTTGATCTGGAGATAATCGAAACCATCGCCGCTGGTCACGCACCTCAGGCCACCGTCACCAAAGGCCAAGCCAGTCGAATCATGACCGGCGCAATCATCCCGCCCGGAGCAGACGCCGTGGTGATGGTCGAAAAAACATCGGTCGCCAGCACTGATGACAGCGTTGGTGACAGCACAGGCGGCGGCGCCGTCACCATCAATGCCGCAGTCCCGCCTGGCAATCATGTGCGAAACGTCGGCGAAGACATATCCGCTGGGGCTCTCGCGCTCAAAGCTGGCACCGTGCTGGGCGCTGGGCATCTGGGTGTGCTGGCCAGCCTCGGGCAAACGCACGTCTGCGCAAGCCCTCGCCCCACGGTCGGCGTTCTCTCTACCGGCGATGAGTTGGTGGACGACGGCACCGACCTGAAACCCGGCCAGATTCGTGACTCCAATCGCGCCACGCTGCTGGGGCTGTTAGCGCTCAACCAGATGAACCCCGTCGATCTCGGGCTGGTGCGTGATGACGAAGCTGAGATAGCTGCCGCCATCACCAACGGGGTGCGCAGCTGCGATGCCCTCATCACCTCGGGCGGCGTCAGCATGGGCGACTTTGACTATGTGAAAGAAGTGCTTAGCCGTATCGGGCAGATGCGTTGGATGCAGGTGGCAATCAAGCCAGCTAAGCCGTTTGCCTTCGGTACCGTGGAGGGTGTTCCGGTGTTCGGGCTGCCCGGTAACCCGGTGTCGTCGATGGTGTCGTTTGAGCTATTTGCGCTTAGCGGGTTGCGTTCGATGATGGGGCATAGCCAGCCAGTTCGCCAGACGATACGGGCAGTAGCGGCAGAGGATTTGCTTCGCAAAACGGACGGTAAGACACACTTCTTGCGCGTGGTAGTTGAGCCGCCAACAACCGGCCAGGTGGACGGTGAGCAAGCCCCAGCCAAGCAAGCGAGCGGCCCGCAAGCGCCAAGCAGCCAAATACTGGTGCGTTCAGCCGGCGGCCAGGGCTCACACATGTTGTGGTCGATGGCGCACGCCAACGCACTGGCGGTCGTACCCGACGGGCAAGGCATAAAAGCGGGCGAAGGCGTGGATGTACTGTTGTTGGGCTGCCCAGATGTCTTCGGCAACTGATCTCTGCGTTAACTGGTAACTGATGTCTTCACATAACTCAAGTGAGCAGCAATCAAGTGAGCAGCAAATAGCTCAAACGAACGGTGCGACAGATCTTGTTGACCCTTTCGGCCGCACGGTGCGCGACTTGCGTATTTCTGTTACCGATCGCTGCAATTTCCGCTGCCAATATTGCATGCCAGCCGAGGGCATGAAATGGCTGCCCAGGTCTGAGATTCTCAACTTTTCAGAGATTGAACGGTTTGCGAAGGTCTGCGTTGAACGGTTTGGCTTCAACGGCATCCGTCTAACCGGCGGTGAGCCACTGGTGCGCGCTCACCTGCCGCTGCTGGTTGAAAAGCTTGCCGCGTTGGGTGTTGACGTGGCACTCACCACCAACGGCTCCACGCTTAATCTTCACGCCCAGGCTCTGGCTGACGCCGGGCTTTCTCGCATCAACATCAGTCTCGACTCGCTGCAACGAGAACGGTTTTTGGAACTAACTCGGCGTGACGAGCTTGATCGGGTGCTGGCGGGCATTGATGCTGCGATTGCGGCCGGGCTGTCGCCGGTGAAAATCAACACCGTGATGATGCGCGGGATAAACGACGACGAGGTGCTGGATTTTGCTCACTTTGGGCGTGAGCGAGGCGTGATTGTGCGATTTATCGAGTTCATGCCGCTGGAAGCGGGCGACGTGTGGAACGAAAGCCGAGTGGTGCCAGCCACCGAGATAGTTGAGACGTTGGCGACCGAGTTTGACGTGCAGGCAGTGAAGCGCGGCAGTGAGCCAGCCGAGAAGTTTCTGCTGTCGCCTCAGGGGGCTAATGGAACCGAGACCAACGGGACTAATACTGGCAAACCTGGGACAAGCGGAAGTGAAACTAGCGAAAACGCCGCCGAAAACATCAGTGAAGTCGGAGTTATCGCCAGCGTTACAAAACCGTTTTGCGGCAATTGCGACCGCGTGCGGCTGACCGCCGAAGGTCAGTTCCGTACGTGCCTGTTCGCGCTGGATGAATTTGACATGCGTGCCATATTGCGCCCGGGTGAAGACGGCGCGAGCGAGGGCAGTCTGAGCGAGGAAGGCTCAGTCAAAAACACTCCAGGCAAAAACAGTTCAGCCGACCTAGACAACCGGCTGGCGGAGGCCATCGCTGCGGCTGTTGGAACCAAGTGGGCGGGGCACTCAATCGGCAAGGTTCACTTCATAAAACCGGCACGCACGATGAGTCAGGTAGGCGGCTAGTAATTCCACTGCTATCACGTCTAGGCTCCGATTTATATGCCTGACGTGAGTGAAAATCTCGCCGCTGACCCAATCTCATCGTTCTCACATCTTGACTCGCAAGGGCGCGCTCGCATGGTTGATGTAGGAGACAAAGAGTCCACTCGCCGCCGCGCTGTGGCTCGTGGTCGCGTCAACATGCTGCCCGAAACAGCAAGTGCCATAGCCAGTGGCGAAACCATCAAAGGCGATGTGCTGGCGGTAGCGAGGATTGCCGCAATACAAGCGGCCAAGCGAACGTCCGAGCTAATCCCCTTGTGCCATCAGCTGATGATTAGTTCTGTCGATGTCGACTTTGAGCTTGGCGAAACTTGGATTGGCATCGAAGCCCAGGTTGACACTGTCGATCGGACGGGCGTTGAGATGGAAGCGTTGACCGCTTGCTCAGTGGCGGCGCTGACGATTTACGACATGTGCAAGTCCGCCGATCGTGCCATGACCATCAGCGACATCGCCCTGTGGGAAAAAACCGGAGGCAAATCTGGCACCTATAAGCGCAGCGATGGCTCCGACAATTCAAAGTCGCACGGCAACTAGTCGATGCGATGTAGTAAGACACTTCGGGTGGGGCTGTTACGCACGACGGCGTTGCAGGCAAGAGCGTTGCGGGCGAGAACATTGCAGGCAGGAGTGTTTGGTGCAAGGTCGCTCTGGGCAAAATCATTAAGAACGCAAATCGGCTGCGGTAATCTCAGCTATCGCTTGCACTCGATAGATCCGTTTGATGACAGCACTCGCTTTGCTGGCAGTGCTAATCGCGCTCCCTTAGCGGCCGCCGCTAATAACCCGACCGACTACCCCAGCTATCACTCCACCACTAGCAACAGGGCCACTAGTAACCCGACCACTAATAACTCCACCGATTACCCAAACGACTACTCCACCAATTACGCCGCTGCTATTAACCCGACCGCCAGCAACATCACCACTAGCAGCCCCACCGATTACCCAAACGACTACTCCACCAATTACGCCGCTGCTATTAACCCGACCGCCAGCAACATCACCACTAGCAGCCCCACCGATTACCCAAACGACTACCCCAGCTATCACTCCACCACTAGCAACGCCGCCTCTAGTAACGCCGCTGCTATTAACCCGACCGCCAGCAACATCGCTGCAGGTAACTCCACCAATTACCCCGCTGCTAGTGACCCCACCGCTAACAACAGGGCCTCTAGTAACTCAACCGCTAGCAACAAGGCTTGCTTCGCGTGACGCTGATAATTCTCGGAGCTCTCGCGGTGGCGTGGGTGCTGGTGTTGTTGCCCAGTCAAAAACCCAAAACACCGTTTGGCCGGCCTGGGCTGTCCGCCACAAGAAGAAGGGGCAGGCTTAGTAGTCGAAGCAGACCTAGTAATCGGGGCGGGCCTCGCATTAGCAGTCACGGTGGGCTTAGTAACCGTGGTGGTCTCAACAGACCACCTAGATCTCGCAGTCGGCGACCGAGCTTTGGATCGAGCTTTAGGCCAAGCATTTCCGGTGCGGTAAAGAACGCGGGCGGGCGAATGCGTCCTTCGGCGACCCCTCTGGGGTTTCCGACAACGAGGTTGGGATCAGAGTCAAGGTCGAAACCGAGTGGCTTGGGCTACGCAAGAGGTGGCTTTGTGGCGCCGCAAAATAACCCGCCGCAAGTGCCTCCAGCGACTACTCAAACAACTACTCCATCAGTTACCCCGCCGGTGGCTCAGCCGGAGTTGCTAGCTACGCCCCGCGCAAGCTTTGAAACCCCACACGGCGTTCGGCGAGCTATCCCGATCTCAACCGCTGATGCCTCTCTGCGACGACGCGACATCACCGTCATCTTGGCAGCCGCAGCCCTCATCACACTGATAGCGCTGTTCTTCACGCAACAAGTGTGGCTAGGTGTGCTTCATCTTGGATTTGATGCCGCTCTGTTCGGCTACCTCTGGCTGGTATCTCGATGCCTGCACCTGTACTCCAACAGTTGGCCGGACAAGCGCTCCAGCTAGATTTCAGTCAATCGGCATTGCCTTTAGCTGGCTGCAGTTAGCAGTTCGTTAGCTGCAAATGGCCGGCAACACCGGGGGGTGTAGCTCAGTTGGTAGAGCGCTTCGGTCGCATCGAAGAGGCCAGGGGTTCGACTCCCCTCACCTCCACGTCCCCCTCCACCGTGTCCACCACTACGCCCTCCACCGTGTCCTCCACCACTGTGTCACTCACCACCGTGTCGCATTCCGCTAGGAAATCGACGGGCGGGCGTGCTGGCTGGTGGACTGGCTGGCTGTTCCAACGGACGGGTCGATCACTAGGCCGGAGATCAAACCGGCTGGTGGCTGCTCGACTGGTGGCACTGTCTTTTGCATGCGTCTTAATCCTGGCCGCCTGCTCCAGCGCTGCGGTTGACGCCAGCTACGAAGGCCTGGTTGTAGAAGAACCTCGACCGTTGCCTCAACTAGTACTGACCGACACAAACGGAAACGACTTCGACCTCGTAGCCGACACCGAAGGCGATGTCAAGCTGCTTTATTTCGGTTTCACACACTGCCCCGATATCTGCAACATTCAGTTAAACCAGATCAGCCAGGTGCTGTCTCGTCCAGGAGCACCCACCAACGTCAAAGTGCTCTTTGTCTCCGTCGACCCGGAACGCGACACACTTCCGGTTATTCGCTCCTACCTGGACAACTTCAGCACCGACTTCATTGGGCTACTGGCCGATGACGCTCAACTCACTCAGCTGCAAAACGAGGTCGGCGCATTGTCGGCGTTAAAGCTTGACAAGCCTGACGACGAAGTCGTTACCCCGCCACATTCTCACGAAGGGGATGAAGCTCACGCCCATGACGGGGTTACCGATGACGAGATTGCTCACGGCGACTTTCAGCCCGGCACTGCGAACTATGAAGTGGGTCATGACGCACGCGTGTTTGCTTTTGCGCCGGACACGATCGGCTACACGCAATATCCACATCCCACTCGCCAGAGTCAATACGCCAACGACCTAGCGTTGCTCGCCGACAAGAGCTTCAGCTGACATCGTGCTTACCGACATTGTGCTCACTGACACCGTGACATCGACATTGTGCTCACTGACACCGTGTCGCAGCCAAGAGCTTCGGCTGACGCATAGGTTTAGTTCGTAGGTTTTTATGCGGTTTTGGTGTTCCACTATTGAGGTTCCATGGACCTGGGGTTGGCGTGCTTATCCCGGCGTGTGGCTGATTGCGCTGACGATTGCTGTCCCTTATTTCGTTGCGGTACGGCGACGGGCACACCTGGCTGGCGGCCTAGCTGGCCTGATAAGCCTGAACAACCTGTCCGGACAAGCAGGACTGGCTGGGCAGACCGGGCCAGCAGGACCGGTTAATCAGGCAAGGCAAGCAACAAAACCGACAACGAACAAACAAATCTGGTGTTTCACAGCGGGCGTGCTTGCGTTTTGGCTGGCTAGCGATTGGCCGTTGGGTCTGCTCGGTTCCAGCTATCTGGCTTCGGCTCACATGATGCAGTTTTTGCTCTACACGCTGGCGGCCGCACCGTTACTTATGTTGGGCACACCGGAGTGGATGGCTCGCCAAGTAACCAGTCGGCTGAAGCTCTATCGCCTGCTGCAACGCATCTCTCGCCCGATCTTTGCAGGTGTCACTTTTAACCTCGTGCTAATCGCCACTCACTCGCCGTGGACGGTTGATGTGCTGCGAACCAGCCAGATTGGTTCGTTCATCATGGACATGATCTGGCTGACGTCAGGCCTACTGGTGTGGCTGCCCCTGCTGTCTCCGCTGCAAGAGCACCGCATGCGTAGCTACCCCACCAAGATGGTGTACCTGTTCACAGCGCTGGGCGTTGTGCCGGCGGTGCCTGCCGGATTCCTCACCTTTGCGGGCTTTCCGCTCTATTCGATTTACGAGTTAGCACCACGATTTCACGGTTTGTCGGCGACCACTGATCAGCAGATGGCAGGGCTGATTATGAAGCTAGGCGGCATTCCGATTGTCTGGGGAATGATTTTGGTGATGATGTTTCGCTGGTCGGATGAGTCACGTGCGCAGGGCGAGGCTGATCGCGCAGCTGCCCGGGCGAAGGAGCAACTGGGGAGCCAGTCGGAAACTCAGTCGACCACCTGAACCGACCAATAAATCACCAGGATCAACAAAACGGCCGCCGCTGTCGCACCCACCAACGACGCAACCACGTCGTAATACGGACCCCGCGGGCGGATGGGCCTTCCAAACACATCTCTAGTTTGCCGGTCTGGTGCCTTGCTATGCGTGATTGTTATGTGTGATCCAGGTTCAGGAATAGCTAGGGGTGGCTAAGCGGTAAGCAAGCGGCTATTGCGTCAGGTTTAGACGCTCACGTAGCGCCACATTCACCCACATCTTCTCAATGTGCTGCGCAACTATCAGCTCTCCCTGAGGCACCTTGTTTTCCTCAAAAAACTCTGTCACCTCGCGCGCCAACGCTGGTGTGCTCATCGCTCTCACACCACCCACCATTCGTGAAATGGTGTTCTGCGGAAAGCGCCGACACAACTCCGCCCAATGGCCGCTCACAAACGCCCAAGCACGTGGCCCGAGGTCTATGTGCGACATCGCTGCGGCCAACAAGAACGGTGAGTTTTGTGTGCGAACCTCGTCGCGGGCCAACGTAAGAGTTCGGTCAAACAGTTCCTGCGAACGGAACTGCAACAACGACCACAGATAGTTCTGCTCAGACTGCGGCGTAGAAGCGTTGCGATACAGGTCCAAGATGTGGTCGTAGTCATCCGCATCACCGGAGGCCGCCACCACGTTGAGAGCAGCGGTCGCCAGATTTGGCTCTACCGGTTCGGTTGCTGAACTGTCGTCATTGGCACGGATAAATAACGCGCTGGCCTGCCTACGCACAAATTCGTCTTGACCTTCCACTCCGGCAGCACTAAACAAGACGGCTCGCAACTCACGCTCAAGGTCTGACTCGCCTGCCACCGGCTCAAACCCAACCACCCCCAGCGCCGTGGTTGACAGATCACGAGTGAGTTGCGACAGGTAGGAGCGGTCGTCGGTTCCGCTCACCAGATACAGGGCTTTCAGGCCGCTCAAAATGCGTTGCCACACCCTCAGATCGGTTTCTGCAGTCGCCAGACTGGTGGCTAGTTCCACAAACTCGGTTGCGCTGGTTTGGTCTGCCAGCACCGCAGCAAAAGCATCATCAACCAATGCGTAACGCTCAACCGGGCTCAAAACATCCAGCGCACGCTGGGTTAGCGGGGTTAGTAGTTCTGGGGAGTAGCGCGCCCGGTAATAGCCATGCCCGCCCGCGTTGGCTGTAACCCACTCGCACGCGCCGCCGAGGTCTATTTTCATTTCGGCTTCGGTTAGCAGCACGCGGCGTTCGACCAGTTCGCCGGTTTTTTGCTGGGCCCTGATAGTTACCGGCACGTGCCACAACTCGCCCTGCAGAGCGGTTTGTACAGATTGCGCGGATTGCGCAGCCTGGTCTGTGTTAGTGCTGCCAGCAACAGTGCTACCAACGACAATGCTGCCAGTGGCAGTGCTACCAGCAACAATGCTGGCAGTGCTACCAGCACCAGGGCTGGAACCAGATGAGCTAGCTCCGGCACCGTAGGTGAACCGGCGCTGGCGCAACACCACGCCGTTCTTGTCGGCCGACACGTCCAATATCGGATAGCCACCTTTGAAAATCCAGGTCTCCATGGCCGCTGCCACCGGCTGACCGGTCGCAGCTTCAAGTGCCTCCCACAGGTCGGTGGTGGTGACGTTGCGATAGCTAAAGGTCTCCAAGTAGTGCTTGACACCCGCTCGGAACTCATCCGGGCCTAGGTACTGCTCCAACATCCGCACCACCGACGCACCTTTCTCATAGGTGAGCAGGTCGTACATCCCCTCGGCATCTTCAGGGGACACCACATCAAACTCAATCGGGCGAGTCGAACTGAGCGAATCCACATCAAACGCCGCACCACGCTCAAGACTGAACTCATCCCAGCGGCACCACTGCGGACGGAAAGCGTGCGTGGTGGACATCTGCATAAACGTGGCAAACGCTTCCTTTAGCCAGATGCCGTTCCACCAGTCCATCGTTACGAGGTTGCCAAACCACATGTGTGCTATTTCGTGCGCCACCACGTCGACGATGCGGGTTAGCTCGGCCAGCGTGGAGGCGTCCGGATCGGCCAGCAGCAGCGTCTCGCGAAACGTTACGCAACCCATGTTTTCCATCGCACCGAATGCAAAGTCCGGAACCGCTACTAGGTCAAGCTTCTTGCCCGGGTAAGCAATGCCGTAGTAGTCCACCAGCCAGCTAAGTGCGAACGAACCGACCTCAATGGCGAACTGCGTGAGATGTGATTTGCCAGGCACATGGACAATACGCAGCGGTACGCCCCCGACGTCGACCGGTTCGGTGGCTTCAAGCTCGCCGACGATGAATGCCAACAGGTAGGTCGACATCACCATCGTGTCGGCGAAGCGGTAGCTGCTATAGCCGGGCTCGTCGGCCGGGTCAACCGACAGCAGTTCTCCGCAGCTGATTGCGGTGAGGCGCTCGCGCACCACCAGCGTTACGCCAAAGACGGCCTTGAAGTCGGGCTCGTCAAAACAGGGGAAGGCTCGACGGGCATTGGTTGATTCAAATTGGGTTGTGGCGATGGTGCGTCCCTGCTCATCGGTGGAAGAGCTGGTTGCAGGGTCGGAAACAGCGCTTGACCCAGTGCTCGAAGCCGTGTAGGTGCTGCGGTAGAAGCCGCGCAGCTTGTCATTGAGCACGCCGGTGAACTTGCAAGCGATTTGTGCCTCGCCTGGAGACAGCAAGCCTGGCTCAATCTGGAAGGTGGCGCGTTCGGTTTTCTCGTCCAGGGTTACCGCGGCTGGATGGGTTTGACCGGATTGGATGATCTTGGCTTCGAATATCTCTAGCTCTGCCGCGTTAAGAGTGATAGCTGTGATTGATTCGCTTGGCGAGTTGCCGTTGGTTGGGTCGCCACCCAGCAAGGTGACGCTGATGACAACCTCGCCCTTAAAAGTGGCTGAGGCCAGATCGGGTTCAAGCGTCAGGTCGTAGCGCACCGGTATGACATTGCGGCTGAGTCGATAGGGATTGGGCCTGTAGGAATTAGCAGAGCTATTTGCCTCGCTTGGTGCCGCCTCACTTGGCGCTGCCTGGTCCGGCGTCTCTTGTGCAGGAGCGTTCAAGGTCGGTAGCCAAAGGTCGCAGGGCCGGGGCGCAGCGCGCGGGTCGCTAGATCCACCCATTCGCTCAGCAGCGGCCGGGTGTCACGCGGGTCGATGATTTCTTCTATCTCAAAAAACTCAGCGCTGCGGTGAGGCGAGCGCAACAGATTGAGGCGGTGACGAATATCGTCAAGCAGCTCATCGGGCTGATCGCTGTCGGCTAGATCTTGTTTGTATGCCACTTCGATGCCGCCTTCAATCGGTAGCGAACCCCAGTCACCCGACGGCCAGGCATAGCGAAAGCTGGCCTGACCTGGTTTGTTGTTAGAAGCCCCGGCCACGCCGAAGGCCTTGCGAATCACCACACAGGCAAACGGAGTAGCGAGCTGTCCCAGGGCCGCAAGGGCTTGTGAGCCGAACCGAATGGTGGCGTCTTGTTCGGATTCTTTGCCGATAAGAAAGCCCGGACAATCCTCAAAGTGGATAACGGGCAAGTGAAAAATAGAGGCTGTGTCTAACAGGCGGATCAGCTTGCGGCAGCTGTCTGCGGTCCAGCCGCCGCCGTAGATGTAAGGGTCTTCGGCAAACACTGCCACCGGGTAGCCGTCAAGTCGTGCGAACCCGGTGATGATGGAACGTCCCCAATCTCGGCCAATCTCAAAAAATGACGTGTCTACGGCTATGTCTCCACCGGCGTCGCCGTCAGAGTCTTGGTCTTGGTCGAACACAGCGACCAAGATTTCACGCATCTTGTAGACACGGCGCGGCTCGCGCGGCACGATTGAGATCAGCTCCTCCGTGCGGCGTTGCGGGTCATCGCCGCAACTGACTCTGGGAGGCAGTTCGTTCACATTGCTCGGCAGATATGACAAGAACTTCCGTGTCCGCTCAAACGCTTCCGCCTCGGTATCGACTGCGTCGTCAATAGCACCGTTGCTCGTGTGAATGTCTGCGTGCCCTAGCTCTTCTTTCCCGTGGTCGCCCAACGAAGCCTGCTCCACCAGCGCCGGTCCGGCGATCATCATCTGAGCGGTTTCACGCACGATCAGTGAGTAGTGCGAGGTCGCTACACGTGCGGCGCCGATGCCAGCGACCGATCCCAACGCCAGCGACACCGAGGGCGCTACCGATAGGTGATTTACGATCGTTTCCCAGCCCGCCAACTCTGGGATGTACGTTCGCCCAGCCATCTCGATGGTCTTGACAGATCCGCCTCCGCCCATGCCATCCACTAGCCGGATGTGCGGCAACTCCAGCTCAAACGCCATGACTTCGGCTTTGGTGCGTTTGCCTGGAATGGTGGCGTCGGCCGATCCCCCGCGCACAGTGAAGTCATCGCCGGACAATATGACCGGGCGATCGTCAATGCGAGCGGTGCCGAACACGAAGTTCGACGGCGTCAGGTGTTTGAGATTGCCCTCTTCGTCATAGTCCGCAACGCCGGCTGTCTTGCCGATCTCGTGAAACGAGTCTTGGTCGGACATTTCATCGATGCGTTCACGAATTGTCTGCTTGCCGAAGAAGTGCTGTCGCTCCACCTTGTCAGGGCCACCAAGCTGCTCAGCAAACTGCTCTCGGCGGCGTAGCTCTTCTATTTCTGATTCCCAACTCATTTACTTGGCCCTTGCTTTGCTTGAACCTGATTTGTTCGATCTTGGTTTACCTGATCCTGATTTGCTTGAAGCGGCCTCGGCGGGGTTAACCGATGATGTGTCGGGGGTCAACTGCTTTAGGGCTTCCATTAGGTCTGGGGGTGGTCGGCGAGGTTTACCCTGGTTGTTGCATATCGCTGCGGTAATCAGTCCGGTCACCAGCACGAGCTCGCCAGCTGCTCCGCCTGAGCCGTTAGAGCCATCGCTACCACCTGAGCCGCTGGTGCTCTCTCGCACAACTCGTTGCGCCCAGCGAGTGCTGGCTCTCTTTATCTCAACCACCTCTGTCTCAATGCGCAGCACGTCGCGCGCTGTGGCTGGCGCCTTGAACTGCATCTCTAGCTGGGTAACGATGATCAGTACATCTTGATCTGTCAGATCCGGCAGCGACATTCCGATGGATTCCAACGCCACACAGCGAGACGCCTCGAAATACGACACATACACGGCGTGGTTGACGTGGTTGTATGGATCAAGCTCGCCAAAGCGCGGCACAACCAGAGTTATATGTGTCGCCATCGCTAGAAAGCTAGTAAGCGCAGACCCGGACGGGGCTTGCCGAGCGCAGGTCTATTCTGCCCAGGACTTGACCTTTGCGATGACCTCCAGCGGGTTTTCAGTGTCAGGCGGAATGGTGATGTCTAGGTAGCTCACGCCAACCTCGCGATATACCTCAATCCGCTCGCGCACCCGACCTTCGTCTCCGGTCAAACTGGCTCGGTCGACATAATCCTCCGGCACCGCGGCGAACGCCTCTTCACGTTTACCCGACAAAAACAGGTCCTGAATCTGCTCGGCTTCTTTTTCGTAGCCGTAACGCTTAAACAAATCGTTGTAAAAGTTCTTGTTCTTTGCGCCCATGCCACCCACATAAAAACCAACGTTGTCGCGAACCGCCTTGCGAGCGGCGTCGGTAGCTGAACCCGAACCCAGAGATACGGTGCCGCCGGCGATTATCTTCAGTTCACCCAAATCGTCAGAGCGGCGGGCTTTACCAGCGGTAAGAGAGTCGCCCCAAACCTCGTCGAATTTCTCGGGCAAGAAATGAATCGGCTGCCACACTTGCGCTAGCTCGGCGGTCATCTCTACATTGCTCGGCCCGATCGAGGCCACCGCTATGGGGATGTCTCGGCGCAGAGGCTTGCACATCAGGCGTAGGGGTTTGCCTAGACCGGTGCCTTCGTCTGGCGGCAGCGGCAAAGAGACGGCGCGGCCATTATGTTCAACCTTGTCGCCGGACCACACCTGGCGGCATATTTCGATGACGTCGCGGGTACGGCCCAGTGGCTTGTGAAACGGCACACCGTGCCAGCCTTCAATCACCTGCGGTCCGGACGTGCCCAGGCCGAGAATGAAACGGCCACCGCTGAGCGTGTCAATAGTCATGGCGGTTTGAGCGATGATGGCTGGGCTGCGCGAGAACACGGGCAAGATGCCGGTCATTAGCTCGATGCGTTCGGTGCGCGCAGCTATGAACGCCAGTGTGGACACCAGGTCGTAGCCGTAGATCTCGCCGCCCCAGACCAGATCGACTCCTGCCGATTCCAGGTCGGTTACGTGCTGGGTTAGGCGGTCTGGGTCGAGACTGGCGCCCGCGCCGATGGCAGTTGAAACTTTCACGCCCGCGATACTAGGTAACGAGTGAGACAGTCGCTTGTGTTATTGCCTGGCAGCGAGTGCTACTGCCAAGCAGCCAGTGTTATCGCCTGGCGGACAGTGTTATTGCCGGACGGACAGTGTTATCGCCGGACGGCTAGTTCTAACTGCCAGTTTCCGCACGCATCGGTCTCGAAAAACTGGCCGTCTTCAAGCTCCACCCGGCGGCCGTAGGCGTCGCCAAAGTGAGTGCGGACAACGGACTCAAGGTTGCCGGTGGCATCACTGGTGACGGCCAGATAGCACAGCGACCCGGTGCCCGAAGCGACATAACGACCCGGTGCTATGTCGCTACCGACCAAGTACATGCCGTCTTGGGTGACGAAATCTCTCGGCTGAATTTGATCGTCAGTTGTGTCGTTGGCTTGAACCTCGCCTTGATCGGTGGGGTAATCGGTGGACTTATTGGTGGATTTATTGTTGGAGTAATCGATGGATTGATCGTTGCTGTTGAGACCGTCGACGGTCGGGCTAGTGGCCGCCGTTGTCGAGTTGCTTGTGCCGGAAGACCCGCCGGTGGAAGAGCTGGTTGCAGGGTCGGAAACAGCGCTTGAAGGTTCTCCGGTGGAAGACCCAGTAGAAGCTCCGCTGGTGGAAGACCCAGTGGGCGGCTCAGCGTTTGCTGGAGTTGGTGAGGTTGCTGAGGTTGATGCAGCGTCCAGGGTTTGCGACTCACCGGGATCGCTGTCTGAGCCGAACGCCCATAATGAAAAAATCACTGCTCCTACGCCAAGAAGCAACCCGGCCAGAAACATCATCGCTGCAACGCTTTGAGTTGTCTCGCGGAATCGTTGGGAGCCTCGAGAGCCTTGGCCGGGGCGCTCGCCGGATTCGGTTGGCCTTGATTCTTGGCCAGAGGATTCTTGGCTGGAGCTTGGGAGTGGAGCAGCCGTTTGCGTAGTTGAAGCAGCCGCTGGGGTCGGTCTGGTTGCGGCTGATTGGCCCACGGCTGACTCGGCTGACATATTCTCACCGGGCACACCGACGCCTGGCGGGCTTTCTCCCGACAGGCTGGCGTCCGAATCTGAGGTTGAACCCGGTCCAAAAAACCGGCCGAGAGCCTTCGCTGAATGGGCCAACAACTCAAGCAATTTAATGGTTACCTTGTGTCAGTGTCAGCATTGCCGTCAGCATCGCCGCGCAACGGTACAACACCCCTGACGTGAGCAGATTCGCGGGCAGACCACTGCAAAAAGCCGGTCTATCTGGGCTATCAGCCATTGTTGCTGTGGTTGTAATCGCCGCTGGGGTCGGTCTGGTTGCGGCTGATTGGCCCACGGCTGGCATGTCTTCGGCTGACTCGGCTGACATATTTTCGCCGGGCACACCGACGCCTGGCGGGCTTTCTCCCGACAGGCTTTCTGCCGAATCTGAGGTTGAACCCGGTCCAAAAAACCGGCCGAGAGCCTTCGCTGAATGGGCCAACAACTCAAGCAATTTAATGGTTACCTTGTGTCAGTGTCAGCATTGCCGTCAGCATCGCCGCGCAACGGTACAACACCCCTGACGTGAGCAGATTCGCGGGCAGACCACTGCAAAAAGCCGGTCTATCTGGGCTATCAGCCATTGTTGCTGTGGTTGTAATCGCCGCTGGGGTCGGTCTGGTTGCGGCTGATTGGCCCACGGCTGGCATGTCTTCGGCTGACTCGGCTGACATATTTTCGCCGGGCACGCCAACGCCTGGCGGGCTTTCTCCCGACAGGCTTTCTGCCGATGGGCTGACGTCTGAACTTGAATCGCAGGCTGGCCAGGGAGTCGTGCTTGGCGCGGCTGAAAATCAAGCTGAATCAGCCAGCACTATGCCTACCCACCCAATGCCTACCCACCTAATGCCTACCTACCTAGGACCTACCCACCCAAACTCCATCAGTCCCGACTCAGTAAGGCCTGCCGGACCCTTTCAAAATCTGAACGTAGCCGTCAATAATCTGAACGTGGCCGTTGATACAGCTACTACTCCAATTGCTTCAGCGCAAGCCCCTTTATTTAGGCAAGCCTCCTTGTTATCTAGTTTTTCTCCATCTGACAGGGCGCTCATTTCCGCGATCTCCCAACAGGCATTCATTGACGCAACACTTGACGTCAGCGAGGCGTTTTTTGGCGTAATACGCGGCGCACAACCAAACCTGAACACCCTGCAACTGGCGGGTGGAGACACCAGCACGGTTACAAACACGATTACAAACACTGGGGCTGACGCAGCTGGAGATGCCAAGGCGGATGCGAGCGTAGATACCCCTACAAATGTCCTCCCCGGCATCCCTGCCGATGCTCCTGGCGGTATCACTACAGATACCGCTGCAGATCCCTCTGGAGATATCGCGGCCGACAACGTAGCTATCAGCGGGGGCGCAAGACCTATAGAAGGTGCCACCGGGCGGCTCTCCTTGCTGGTGCGGTTTCCGAATCGGCTTGATTTGGAAATCACTGATGCCTGGGAGAGCCAACATGAATGGTTGTTGACAGCGGCGTTGGCGCAAGCGGGAATCTGCTCATCTAGCGGTGTTACTGACGGAGCTCACAGCGTTACTGGCACTGCCGGAAACACCGGCACAAACAGCACAGTCGGCTGCGATGAATTGGTCGCTCAGCTAGTCCCTTCGATGGAGCCACCCGAGCGCGGTGAATATGAACGCGTTGCCCAAGAACGCACAGCGGGCACCTCTGTGCCAACGCGCACATACCTAGCAGCTGCATTTGAGCTCGCTCTCTGGCGACCGGTTGGTATGCATCCTGCCGCAGCGGACATTTACCGCCAGATAGCTGCCAGCACGCGCCTACAAACCGCTAGCGACGACTTCGGTTGCGACATCTCCGCATTGTGGATAGCGGCCGCTGTTGAGTCGGAGCTGCCGTTGGTCGGGGCAATAAACTTTGGGGTGATTTCCTTGACCGGTGAGCTTTCGGATAACGCTCACGAAGACCGCGCCTATGACATTCCTTCGCTGGCGCGTTTCGCCGCACGCAGGGGTTGCGAGGCTGCCGACGCGGCAATGCGCGGGAACGGGGCAACGGGTGGCGCAACGAACCCGGTTGCAACGCTAAAACTGGCGACAGACGCTCCGTTTTGGCATCGGCCTGACACCGACAACCTGTCCGACCGCATCTCTCTCACCATCAATCCCACGCTGGCACGCTGGCGCTTGTATGACGCCGAGCTGATCGGCAGCTTTCGCTCTTGCGACATAGCTGAGCGTATTTTACCTAGCCCGGAAACAGTATTTGCGGGGAGATTTCAGGTTCATCCATGTTTGTCAGAGGCGTTAGCGGCACTAGTTGCTGCGGCCCGTGCCAACGGCATCTACCTGAACGGCTGGGGGTGGCGCTCAACCCAGCAACAGGTGACCCTGAGAATCTCAAACTGCTCTCTGCCGTCACGTCATGCTGACAGCTACCGAATTGAGTTGTCGTTAGCGTCTTCCTCAATTTGCACCCCTCTGACCGCGCCACCTGGTTACTCACGACATGAGGCTGGCTTGGCCGTGGATTTTGTTTGCGGTAGCAGCAATCAAGCACTGGGCTACGGCCGCTGCTATCGCTGGTTGGTGCGCAACGCTCACCAGTTTGGCTTTTACAACCTGCCAAGCGAACCCTGGCATTGGTCCATCGACGGCCGCTAGACGCGACGTCGGAAACCACAGACGGCCGCTAGACGCGGCGTCGGAAAGCACGGTCGGCCGCTAGACGCGACGTCGGAAAACACACGCGGCCCACAGATACCGATGGCAAACAGAACGCCCCGGCTCCTCTGCGTCTAGCTTGTTGCGATGGCAAATTCTGAAAAAATCGAGTTCGGTGTCGGACTCCCCCACATGGGGCGCATCGCAACCCGCGACTCAATGCTTAAATTTTGCTCCGAGGTGGAGCGCATGGGCTTCGCTTCTGGCTGGACCAGCGACCACGTGTGTTGGCCGAGCGAATTCGCTTCGAAGTATCCCTACTCCGACGATGGATCGTTTTCAGCTCCATCCAAAACCAGCTGGCTCGACCCCATCGGCACGCTGCTGTTCGCAGCGGCGGTTACAGAATCACTGCGTTTGGGATTTAGCGTGTTGATCTTGCCTTATCGGCCACCAGTGGCTACCGCTAAGCAGCTTGCAACTATTGATGTGCTGTCGCAGGGTCGGCTGATCTTGGGTGTTGGCGTGGGTTGGATGCGTGAAGAAGCCGAAGTGCTGGGCATGCCTTGGGATCGCCGCGGTAAGCGCTCTGATGAGCAGTTGGAGATTTTTGAGGCGTTATTTACTCAGGAAGACCCCAGCTACGACGGAGAATTCTACTCGTTCGTGCCGGTTGGCTTTGAGCCGAAACCCGTACAAAACCCGGTTCCCGTGTGGGTAGGTGGTAACACGAAAGCGGCGTTTCAGCGGACGGCACGCTTTGGGCATGGATTTCATGCTGCGTTTGAACCGCTGACACGGGTAACCGCCGAATGGGATGAAATCGCTAACGAATGCTCACAGATCGGGCGTAGTCGTGACGAAATCACGCTGTCGTTGCGCTATTACTTAGACCCAGGCAGCACGATGAAGCCAGAGGTGTCAGTCGCAGGATCTACCGAACAGATGGTTGACATGGTGGGACGTGTCTTAGACACCGGTGTAACACACTTGGTGCTTGACCCGGTAGTGCGAGGTGGTTTGGACGGTCGGCTCGAAGCGCTAGAGGCGTTTATGGCTGATGTAGCCACCCAGTTCTAAGTAAAGAACTAAGAGACTATTTTTGCTCTAATAAGTTTTGGTTATCAACCTGCCCGTAGACGGTAGTTAGCAGCTGCCTCACTTGATTTGCAGGTAGCGGCACTCGTACAATCAGCGGTGCCCGATTTGACATACGAGTAAGCCAGGTCTGCTGGCAAGTTGATCGTGTCCCCAGATTTTGGTAAATCAAACAGAGAAGCCACACCCGTACTAAGCGTGAATGAAAACTTGTTATCTAGTTCTTCGGTAACGGAGCCCCAGTTGTCAATTACGTTTGTCGGGTAGTTGGATGCACCCTTATTCACGGTCTTCAAACCACCGTAATCAAAGCCCTGCACAATGCCGTTATATGTCAAGGTAACAGTGACCTCACTTTCACCATCAGTTAGCGTCCTGCGATCTGAAAGCGGCTGGCCACAGTCGATATGTCCGCCGTCTACACTGGCCGTTACACCGCCTGCACTATCTACACTTCCAAGGTCGGCAATATTACTGCAATCTGCTCCGGCGGTGAGTGACAAATCTTCCGTTGCAAGCTCGGTGTTTTCAAGAGCAGCGCTGGAGATGTTGAAGAGCTCACCAACTTCCTTGTTGTCAAGCAAGGCTGTTACAGCGGTGTTAAGCGTTGCGTCGTCATCAAATCCGATTCGAATCGTCTTGCGAGATTCGAGCAAGTTGACCGAAACCTCAGGCACATCATCGTCATCGCTGGGTAATTCAAACCAGTCCACATGCCAAGCATTGCCAGCAGCACCGCCAGCAAGACCATCTGCTTTAGCCGTAATGGTCAGCATGTTGTAAACAGCATCAGTCACGAGATCTGCGTCATTGCCTGTGATGTTTAAGGTATCGGTATATCTAAACCATTCCCATTTGGCAACCTGCGGGGCCTTCTCTATTACTGAGACCTCGCTTTCGCCGCCAACTAACGCCCTTGGAGCGCTATGCACGTGTCCACAGTCTCTATATCCGCCGTCCTCACCTTTAGGGAGGTATGCACCACCAAGTTCGGCTAAATCACTACATTTTTGCAAGGGATTGAGGAATATCAAATCTGCCATTGCAAGCTCAATGTTTTCAAGAGCAGCGCTGGAAATGATGAAGAGTTCACCAACTTCCTTGTTGTCAAGCAAGGCTGTTATAGCGGTGTCAAGCGTTGCGTCGTCATCAAATCCGATTCGAATCGTCTTGCTAGATTTGAGCAAGTTGACCGAAACCTCAGGTACAGTATCAGCGTCGGCGGGCAACGCAAACCAGGCCACATACCAATCGTTGCCCGCAGCACCGCCAGCAGGACCATCTGCTTTAGCTGTAATAGTCAGCATATTATGAACAGCATCAGTCACGCGATCGTTGTCACCGCCAGGACTGTTTGCGGTGTCGGTATATCTAAACCATTGCCACCTGGCGTTCTGCAAGGGCTTCACGTTCTCTGTTGTTACTGAGGTAACAGGCCGTGAAACGGTTGCTCGTGTAACACGCGGGAGAGTGTCAAATTCAGCCACTCGTACAGAAGTGGTGCGGGATTTGTTGCCCGATGTGTCTGCAAAAGCGCCAGCAGCCAGCGTTACACGCTCACCCGCTGCCAACGGTGTCTGAACGGGTTCAAGAGTAGATCCATCCGCTACACATATGTCATCAGCCGGATCGGCGGGTGTGCCAGCATCGTCAAGACCAAACAAGCAAATTATAAGATTCTTGTCAGTTGAATCGGGGTGAACAGCCGCAGTAGGTAGGGCGTTGCCATTCCGTTCTATGTTTGTGACATCAAACGTACTTGCAGTAGTAGCAAGATTTGTTTCGGTAACCACAATTCGAATGGTGGTCGCATCCGCGGGAGCAACGAGCCGAACGTTTGGACGTAGATTGTCTGACACGATTCGCGAAACGGTGTAAGTAGTAGCTACAACCCTACGTTTATCTGTGCCAGCGCCTTTTATCTTTCCGCCAAGTACAGAGATCCTCGTACCAGCAACAAGCGCATCAGCTACGCCATCTAGCCTTACCGTTACTGTTCTACCGCTTATGATCACCGTGTCGTTGGTAAGCAGAGGCGCTCCACCTACTCGGTAGTTTGCCCTATTCTCAGCGTCGATAAGATTCACGTTCCCTGAGAATCTGATTGTGAAAGAAGTCGCACCAGCGGTGGCTCTAACGGTCGCTGTTAACGGTTCGGACGTTGTAGCAGCGTCTATGGCTGCTTGCACCACGGTGTTTGATACCACATCGGTGCCACCTATAGCGGTTATGGCCAGATCAACAAAAGTCCCATCATCGTTTCGCACGGGAGTGCTTGCTAGATAATCACTGGTCTCGCTTGGTAGCTGACCGGTTTGCACTAGCAACACTGGCACAACTCCATCAGCACCTGAACCCAAATACGGTCCAGCAGCCACACCATCCGCAAGAGCATTACCGTTCACCAAAGCAACCGCGGAAGCGCTCAACGCGATGGTTTGGCAATCAGCTAACTCATCACGAATCGCTAACGCAGTAGCGAAACGATTTTCACCACCAAAACGAACCACATCCGTTACACCAGCTAAAGCTACGTCTGCAGCCACACCTGCTGACACGGCAGCCTCACCACCAATAATGACCACACGCTCAACCTCAGAATCCGTCAAATACGCAGACACCACCGTGGGCAGCTCATTAGCTCTTGTCAGCAACACTGGTAGCTCAAGGGCGTAAGCCAAAGGTCCAAGAGCGATCACATCAGCAACCGAATCATCAACATTCACCAAAATCGCAGTAATAAGCCCAGACTGGCAGTACACGCCAGGCGTACCCATCTCTTCAGCCAAAACAACCGACGTGGCATAACGATCCAGACCACCCAAACGCGTCACATTGCGCACAGTCGCCAAACCAGCTAACGCATCCTCAACGCTCTGACTTACGGCCTCAGTTTCACCAGCGATATACACATCAGTAATGAACTCATCAACAATGAAATTCTCAACCAAGCGCTACAAGCGATTCGGGGTCGTTAACAACACCGGCGCAGACTTAATAGCAGCCAGGCCAGCAGCCGCAGCGGCATCCACCAGGCTCACACCAGACGCCACAATCACCGAATCAACAAAGCCGCCAGAGCCCACCGACTCGACGTATGCCTCGGCCAAAGCAACCGACGTGGCATAACGATTTGCGCCACCAAAGCGGCGAACACTGGACGTAGCTGTATCACCATCATGGTCATACAAGCTCTCGCTAGCCGTATTGGCAGCACTCGCGGGTGAACCAGCTACCACCAACACCGACATACCCAACACCACAGCAGCCAACACAACAAAAAAACGGCGAACCATCACAAAACTCCTATAACACAACCAAGGCTTAAAGCAAACCCCGCAGCACCACAAGCACCGCAAAGCAGACCGAACATAAAACCGTCCAGCAGGAGAACTACCCCCCCCCCCCAATGTGACATCACCTCAAGAGCCGGTGAGACTGCGGCACTGTCAGGCGGTGAAGTGGGCTAGCGGAGTGGTTTGGCCGAAAGAAAAGCGGGGCGGCTTTGCGGCCGCCCCGTTTTCTAAGAGATTACTTTTGCTCTAATAAGTTTTGGTTATCAGCCTGCCCGAAGCCGGTAATTATCAGCTACCACACTTGACTGGCAGGTAGCAGCACTCGTGCAGTCAGCGGTGCCCGATTTGGCATACGAATAAGCCAGGCCTGCTGGCAAGTTAATCGTGCCCCCAGATTTTGGTAAATCAAACAGAGAAGCCGCACTTGAACTGAGCGTGAATGAAACCTTGTTATCTGGTGCTCCGGTAACGGAACCCCAGTTGCTAATTACGTCCGTCGGGTAGTTGGATGCATCCTTATTCGCGATCTTCAAACCACCGTAATCAAAGCCCTGCACAATGCCGTTATAAGTCAAGGTAACAGTGACCGTGCTTTGACCAGTTTGTTGAAACTGCCTGCGATCTACAGACGGGTGGCCACAATCCCAATATCCGCCGTCTCCACCAAGGGCATTTACAAAGGCCCAGCCGTTAGGCGAAAAACGTCCATCAGAGAGGTATAGACGAGCAGTCTTTTGGTGAGATCTTGCTGATACCCCATATATGGCACAGTCTGGTGCGCTGGTGGTAGCCAATATCAAATCTGTCGGTGCAAGCTCGGTGTTTTCAAAAGCGTCGCTGGAAATGTTGAAGAGCTCACCAACTTCCTTGTTGTCAAGCAAGGCTGTTATAGCGGTGTAAAGCGTTGCGTCGTCATCAAATCCGATTCGAAGCGTCTTGCGAGATTCGAGCAAGTTGACCGAAACCTCAGGCTCAGCATCGTCATCGCTGGGCAAGGCAAACCAGTCCACATGCCAAGCGTTACCCGCAGCACCACCGGCAGGTCCATCTGCTTTAGCCGTAATGGTTAGCAAATTGTGAGGTGGTCCATCAGTCAAGATATCGTTATCACCGCCAGGAGTATCTGGGGTATCGGTATATCTCCGCCATTCCCATTTGGCGACATGTAGGACCGTCGGTATTACTGTGACCTCGCTTATGCCACCAGCTAACTGGATGCGTTCCGTAGTCGGCTGGTTACAGTCGTAATATCCTTGCCCTTCCGTTATGGCTACTCGTCGAAGCTCGAGGATATTAAGAGGCACACATGCTGGTGCACTGTCGGAGAGTGACAATTTTATCAACTCGGGGTTTGAGTGGTCTTCGAGGCCTGTGAGGGATAAAATATTGCTGCTAAAGCTGAAGGCACTAGCAGCTTCCTTGTCTGCCTTCAAGGCTGTTATAGCAGTGTGAAGCGTTGCGTCGTCATCAAATCCGATTCGAAGCGTCCTACGAGATCCGAACACGTTGACCGAAACCTCAGGCACAGTATCAGCGTCGTCGGGCAAGGCAAACCACTGCACACCCCAATCGTTGCCCGCAGCACCACCAGCAAAACCACCTGCTTTAGCTGAAATCTCCAGCGCTATCGAATGAGTTTCAACCACTCTATTGTTGGGATTGGTATCGACATATCTCACCCATTGCCAGAAGGCTTCGCGAATGTCAGTGACGTCTTCTGTTGTTACTGAGGTAACAGGCCGTGAAACGGTTGCTCGTGTAACACGCGGGAGAGTGTCAAATTCAGCCACCCGTGCAGAAGTGGTGCGGGAATTGTTGCTCGATGTGTCTGCGAAAGCGTTAGCAGCCAGCGTTATACGCTCACCCGCTGCCAATGGTGTCTGAGCGGGATCAAGAGTAGATCCATCCGCTACACATATGTCATCAGCCGGATCGGCGGGTGTACCAGCATCGTCAAGACCAAACAAGCAAATTATAAGATCCTTGTCAGTTGAATCGGGGTGAACAGCCGCAGTAGTTAGGGCGTCGCCATCCCGTTCTATGTTTGTGACATCAAACGTGCTTGCAGTAGTAGCAAGGCTTGCTTCGGTAACACTAATTCGAATGATGTTCGCATTCGCGGGAGCAACGATTCGTACGTTCGGGCGTACATTGTCTGGCACTGTCCGCGGAACGGTGTAAGTAGCAGCTTCGACCCTGCGTTTATCTGTGCCAGCGCCTTTTATCTTTCCGCCAAGTACAGAAATCGTCGTACCAGCAACAAACGCATCACCTATGCCATCCAGCACTATCGTCACTGTTCTACCGCTTATGTTCACCGTGTCGCCGGTAAGCAGAGGCGCTCCACCTACTCGGTAGTTTGCCTTTTCCACAGCGTCAGTGGAATCCACATTCCCCGAGAACGTAATCGTGAAAGAAGTCGCACCAGCGGTGGCTCTAACGGTCGCTGTTAACGGTTCGGACGTTGTAGCAGCGTCTATGGCTGCCTGCATCACCGAGGCTGGCACCACATCGGTGCCGCCTATAGCGATTATATCCAGATCAACAAAAGTCGCCGTACTAGTTCGGACGGGAATGCTTGCTAGATAATCACTGGTCTCGCTTGGTAGCTGACCGGTTTGCACTAGCAACACTGGCACAACTCCATCATCACCTGAACCCAAATACGGTCCCGCAGCCACACCATCCGCAAGAGCATTACCGTTCACCAAAGCAACCGCGGAAGCGCTCAACGCGATGGTTTGGCAATCAGCTAACTCATCACGAATCGCTAACGCAGTAGCGAAACGATTTTCACCACCAAAACGAACCACATCCGTTACACCAGCTAAAGCTACGTCTGCAGCCACACCTGCTGACACGGCAGCCTCACCACCAATAATGACCACACGCTCAACCTCAGAATCCGTCAAATACGCAGACACCACCGTGGGCAGCTCATTAGCTCTTGTCAGCAACACTGGTAGCTCAAGGGCGTAAGCCAAAGGTCCAAGAGCGATCACATCAGCAACCGAATCATCAACATTCACCAAAATCGCAGTAATAAGCCCAGACTGGCAGTACACGCCAGGCGTACCCATCTCTTCAGCCAAAACAACCGACGTGGCATAACGATCCAGACCACCCAAACGCGTCACATTGCGCACAGTCGCCAAACCAGCTAACGCATCCTCAACGCTCTGACTTACGGCCTCAGTTTCACCAGCGATATACACATCAGTAATGAACTCATCAACAATGAAATTCTCAACCAAGCGCGACAAGCGATTCGGGGTCGTTAACAACACCGGCGCAGACTTAATAGCAGCCAGGCCAGCAGCCGCAGCGGCATCCACCAGGCTCACACCAGACGCCACAATCACCGAATCAACAAAGCCGCCAGAGCCCACCGACTCGACGTATGCCTCGGCCAAAGCAACCGACGTGGCATAACGATTTGCGCCACCAAAGCGGCGAACACTGGACGTAGCTGTATCACCATCATGGTCATACAAGCTCTCGCTAGCCGTATTGGCAGCACTCGCGGGTGAACCAGCTACCACCAACACCGACATACCCAACACCACAGCAGCCAACACAACAAAAAAACGGCGAACCATCACAAAACTCCTATAACACAATCAACACAAACAGGACCAAAACAACCTGACAGCACTACAAGCACCATAAGTCGGACCGAACATAAAGCCAGCCAATATAAGAACTACCCCCCCCCCCCAAATGTGACACCACCTCAAGAGCCGGTGAGACTCTGATAGCACAGCGGTGAAGTGGGCTAGCAGAGCGGCGAAAGGCGGGGTGGTGAGGGCTCTGGCGTTTCCGGCGGATAATCAGCTCAGGCCCATAAGGACGCTAACTACAAGAGGAAACGGCCAAAAACCGCCAACGCCGGGGTAACACACTTGATTTCAGCAGTACGAGCACGGCAGCACGTAGGAGGTGTCATCGAAGATCACCAGCTTGCCATCCATAGGGCCGAGCAGCCGGAACTTGGGTTCCTTGTGCAGGCCCGACACTGCGATCTTGTAGTCAGTGAACGTGTAGCCACCTACCCCGAAAATGACAAAGGGTGGTTTCCCCTTGTAGATGCTTGACCGGCGTGCGTCGAGTACGTCTCTATGGCCAGTGAGATAGGCCCATAACTTGGGCGCTGCGCGGTACGCGTGGACATCAGCCACTAGATCACTGTTGGAGAAGCCCATGACGTGCAGAGGCTCTTTGGTTGCTAGCGAGCCAAAGACCAGGATTTCGCGGATGACATCACTGCCGCCGCATTCGATGACTAGCAGACAGGCATCTACTGCTGCACCAAAAACCTTCTTGGCGTTGAATCTATGAATTGACGCGTTCTCGACCGGCCACCCCATGTCCTTGGAGTGTCGAAGGACGTTGCGGACCACGGCTGTCTTCATAAGGAGAGCAATGGTGGGCTTCTGATCCGCAAGCTGGTTCCAGAACCCGCGACCACTTCACACCCTGCCTCATCAGGAGGTCAAACACCTCTGCGGACAGATCGGCTGGCGTCTGCCAATCGCCCAAGTCTCTGCTCACGTCAGCAACTCCCACAAGCCATCGGCATCGCCGTTGGAAGCGAGTGTGATAGCCCGCTTGTACTGAAGCCTCCACTGCAATGCGTTGGAGCACTGTACTTGCTGGGTCTGACACAGCTCATTCAAGGCGTCGAAAACTAAGCAAAGAAAAACGGGGCGGCTCTGCGGCCGCCCCGTTTTCTAAGAGATTACTTTTGCTCTAATAAGTTTTGGTTATCAGCCTGCCCGAAGCCGGTAATTATCAGCTACCACACTTGACTGGCAAGTAGCAGCATCAACGCAGTCATCGGTGCCCGATTTGACATACGAATAAGCCAGGTCTGCTGGCAAGTTGATCGTGCCCCCAGATTTTGGCAAATCAAACAGAGAAGCCGCACTTGAACTGAGCGTGAATGAAACCTTGTTATCTGGTGCTCCGGTAGCGGAACCCCAGTTGCGAATTACGTCCGTCGGGTAGTTGGATGCATCCTTGTTCGCGATCTTCAAACCACCGTAATCAAAGCCCTGCACAATGCCGTTATAAGTCAAGGTCACGGTAACCGTGCTTTGACCAGTTTGTTGAAACTGCCTGCGATCTGCAGACGGCCAGCCACAATCCCAATATCCACCGTCTCCAGGGGCCACTACAATGCTCCAGCCGCCAGCCAAAAACTTTCCAGCTGAGTTGTATTGAAGAACAAAGTTACCCTTACCATCAGAACCATATGGGGCACAATCTCGTGCGCTTCTGTTAGGCAATATCAAATCTGTCGTTGCAAGCTCGGTGTTTTCAAAAGCGTCGCTGGTGATGCTGAAGAGCTCACCAACTTCCTTGTTGTCAAGCAAGGCTGTTATAGCGGTGTTAAGCGTTGCGTCGTCATCAAATCCGATTCGAATCGTCTTACGAGATTCGTACAAGTTGACCGAAACCACTGGCTCAGCATCATCATCGTCGGACAAGGCAAACCACTCCACATACCAAGCGTTACCCGCAGCACCACCGGCAGGTCCATCTGCTTTAGCTGTAATGGCCAGCATATTATAAACAGCATCAACCCGGGTATTTGTGTCACCGCCAGGACTGTTTGCGGTATCGGTATGTCTAAACCATTCCCATTTGGCGACATGTAGGACCGGCGTTATTGCTGTGATCTCGCTTGTACCACCAGCTAACTGGATGCGTTCCGTAGTCGGCTGGTTACAGTCGTAATATCCTTGCCCGTCCGTTATGGCTACTTGTCGAAGCTCGGCTCTATTAAGAGGCAGACATGCTGGTGCACTGTCGGGGAGTGACAAATCTACCGTATCGAGGGGCATATAGAGTGAAAGAGAGCTGCCAATCCTGAAGGCATTAGCAACTTCCGTGTTGTCACGCAAGGCTGTTAAAGCGGTGTCAAGCGTTGCATCGTCATCAAATCCGATTCGAAGCGTCCTACGAGATCCGAACACGTTGACCGAAACCTCAGGCACAGTATCAGCGTCGTCGGGCAAGGCAAACCACTGCACACCCCAATCGTTGCCCGCAGCACCACCAGCAAAACCACCTGCTTTAGCTGAAATCTCCAGCGCTATCGAATGAGTTTCAACCACTCTATTGTTGGGATTGGTATCGACATATCTCACCCATTGCCAGAAGGCTTCGCGAATGTCAGTGACGTCTTCTGTTGTTACTGAGGTAACAGGCCGTGAAACGGTTGCTCGTGTAACACGCGGGAGAGTGTCAAATTCAGCCACCCGTGCAGAAGTGGTGCGGGAATTGTTGCTCGATGTGTCTGCGAAAGCGTTAGCAGCCAGCGTTATACGCTCACCCGCTGCCAATGGTGTCTGAGCGGGATCAAGAGTAGATCCATCCGCTACACATATGTCATCAGCCGGATCGGCGGGTGTACCAGCATCGTCAAGACCAAACAAGCAAATTATAAGATCCTTGTCAGTTGAATCGGGGTGAACAGCCGCAGTAGTTAGGGCGTCGCCATCCCGTTCTATGTTTGTGACATCAAACGTACTTGCAGTAGTAGCAAGGCTTGCTTCGGTAACACTAATTCGAATGATGTTCGCATTCGCGGGAGCGGTAATGCGAACGTTTGGACGTAGATTGTCTGGCACTGTTCGCGGAACGGTGTAAGTAGCAGCTTCGACCCTGCGTTTATCTCCGCCAGCGCCTCTTATCTTTCCGCCAAGTACAGAAATCGTCGTACCAGCGACAAACGCATCACCTATGCCATCCAGCACTACCGTTACTGTTCTACCGCTTATGGTCACCGCGTCATCGAAGAGTAGGGGCGCTCCACCTACTCGGTAGTTTGCCTTTTCCACAGCGTCAGTAGGATTCACATTCCCTGAGAACGTGATCGTGAAAGAACTCTGACCAGCGGTGGCTTTAATGGTCGCTGTTAACGGTTCGGACGTTGTAGCAGCGTCTATGGCTGCCTGCATCACCGAGGCTGGCACCACATCGGTGCCGCCTATAGCGATTATATCCAGATCAACAAAAGTCGCCGTACTAGTTCGCACGGGAATGCTTGCTAGATAATCACTGGTATCGCTTGGTAGCTGACCGGTTTGCACTAGCAGCACTGGCACAACTCCATCATCACCTGAACCCAAATACGGTCCCGCAGCCACACCATCCGCAGGAGCATCACCATTTACTAACGCCACTCGTGAAGAACTCACAGAAAGAGTCGCACAATCCGCAAGCGCATCGCGAATTGCGAGCGCGGTTGCATAACGATTCGCACCACTAATGCGAACAACGTCGGTTACACCTACGTCAGTTAGCTGTGTAACTACCGCTTCAGATACAGCAGTCTCGCCACCAACAATGACCACACGCTCAATCTCAGCGTCCACTAGGTAACCAGACACTACGTCAGGCAAAGCATTCGCTCGCGTAAGTAACACAGGTAGCTCTAGGGCGTAAGCCAAAGGCCCAACAGCGATCACATCAGCAAACGAATCATCAACATTCACCAAAATCGCAGTAACTTGGCCCGAGTCGCAATACACACCAGGCGTACCCATCTCCTCAGCCAAAGCAACCGACGTGGCATAACGATCCGGACCAGATAAACGCGTCACCGTGCGCACAGTCGCCAAATCAGCTAACGCATCCTCAACACCCTGAGACACAGCCTCAAGCCCACCAACAATGAACACCTCACTAATAAACTCATCAACAATAAAATTCTCAACAGCGCGTGACAAGCGATTAGGAGTCGTCAACAACACCGGCGCAGACTTAGATGCAGCCAAACCAGCAGCAGCGGCAGCGTCAATCACGCTCTCACCAGACGCCACAATCACTGAATCCGCGAAACCACCAGAACCCACCGACTCGACATACGCCTCAGCCAAAGCAACCGACGTGACATAACGATTCGCGCCAGCAAACTCACGAACAACAGGCGTAGCCGCATTGTTGTCATGATCGCTCAACACCTCGCTAGCCGTATTAGCAGCACCCACCGGTGAACCAGCCACCACCAAGACCGACGCACCCAACACCACAGCAGCCAACACCACCAAAAAACGACGCATCATCACAAAACTCCTATAACACAATCAACACAAACAGGACCTAAAACAACCTGACAGCACTACAAGCACCACAAGTCGGACCGAACGTAAAGCCAGCCAATATAGGAACTACCCCCCCCCCCCAAATGTGACACCACCTCAAGAGCCGGTGAGACTGCGGCACTACAGCGGTGAAGTGGGCCAGCGGAGCGGCCACCCTCGTGCTGGCAGCCCGGCGCACGCCCACGAGAGGGGTAAGGTCGTCAACGTGTGTAGGCGGCACAGCATCAGCTCAGGCCCGTAAGGACGCTAACTACAAGAGGAAACGTCCAAAAACCGCCAACGCCGGGGTAACACACTTGGTGCTTGATCCAGTAGTGCGCGGTGGTTTGGCCGAAAGAAAAACGGGGCAGCTCTGCGGCCGCCCCGTTTTCTAAGAGATTATTTTTGCTCTAATAAGTTTTGGTTATCAGCCTGCCCGAAGCCGGTAGTTATCAACTTTCTCACTTGACTGGCAAGTAGCGGCACTCGTGCAGGCACCGGCGCCCGATTTGGCATACGAATAAGCCAGGTCTGCTGGCAAGTTAATCGTGCCCCCAGATTTTGGTAAAGCAGACGGAGTTGGATCATTGGTACTGATCCTAAATGAAACCTTGTTATCTGGTGTTGCAGATGGAGCGTCGTCCCAGGAATTACCGAAGCCACCTCCCGGGTTCTCGTTCTGCACAGTTTCGTAATTAAAGAACTGCACAATGCCGTTGTAGGTCAAGGTCACGGTAACGAAACTTCGGCCGCCTGTTAGCTGCCTCCGAGATGAATCCGGGCCGCCACAGTCGACATATTCGCCATCACTGGCGACCTCCGGAGGATTAGTAGCTTCACATCTCTCTGGTGAAGCGGCTAATTGCAAGCTCAGTGTTGCAAGCTCGGTGTTTTCAAGAGCGGCGCTGGCGATGTTGAAGAGCTCACCAACTTCCTTGTTGTCAAGCAAGGCTGTTACAACAGTGTGAAGCGTTGCTTCATCATCAAATCCGATTTGAATCGTCTTACGATATTCGAACAAGTTGACCGAAACCTCAGGCGCATCATCGTCGTCGCTGGACATAAACCAGTCCACATACCAAGCGTTACCCGCAGCACCGCCAGCAGGTCCATCTGCTTTAGCCGTAATGGTCAGTAAATTGCGCTCACCATCAGTCGCGAGATCGTTGTCTGGGGTACCGGTGTTTACGGTATCGGTATGTCTTATCCATTCCCACTTGGCCAGCTGCGGCACAGTGCCCTCTACTAAGGTTGCAGGCCGTGACACAGTTGCTCGTGTAACACGCGGGAGAGTGTCAAACGAAGCCACTCGTACAGAAGTGGTGCGGGAATTGTTGCCCGATGTGTCAGAGAAAGCTCCAGCAGCCAGCGTTACACGCTCACCCGCTGCCAACGGTGTCTGAGCGGGTTCAAGAGTAGATCCATCCGCTACACATGTGTCACCAGGCATAACCACCCCCTCCACTTCTTCCCCATCGACAAGACCAAACAAGCAAATCACAAGATCCTTGTTAGTTCCACCGGGCTTAACAGCCGCAGTAGTTAGAGCGGCTCCATTCCGTTCTATGTTTGTGACAACAAACGTACTTGTAGTAGTAGCGAGGCTTGCCTCGGTAATCACAATTCGAATGATGTTCGCATTCGCGGGAGCAACGATTCGTACGTTCGGACGTACATTGTCTGGCACGGTTCGCGGAACGGTGTAAGTAGCAGCTACGACCCTGCGTTTATCTCCGCCGTCGCCCCTTATCTTTCCGCCAAGTACAGAGATCGTCATACCAGCGACAAACTGGTCAGACGTGTTGCCCCCGAGATCGACCGTTAGCTTTCTAGCAGCCAGCTCCAACTCATCGCTGGCAAGCAGAGGCGCTCCACCTACTCGGTAGTTTGCCCTATTCTCAGCGTCGGCAAGATTCACATTCCCTGAGAACGTGATCGTGAAAGAACTCGCACCAGCGGTCGCTTTAACGGTCGCTGTTAACGGTTCGGACGTTGTGGCAGCGTTTACGGCTGCTTGCATCACCGAGGCTGACACCACAGCGGTGCCACCTATAGCGGTTAGATCCAGGTCAACAAAAGTCGCCGTATTGGTTCGCACGGGAATGCTCGCTAAATAATCACTGGTTTCACTTGGTAGCTGACCGGCTTGCACTAGCAATACCGGGGTAACTCCAGTTACATCCACACCGGTACCCAGCAACGGTCCAGCCGAAACGCCATCAGCCGCAGCATCAGCGTTCACCAAGGCAACCGCGGAAGGGCTCAACGCGATGGTTTGGCAATCAGCTAACTCATCACGAATCGCTAACGCAGTAGCGAAACGATTTTCACCGCTAACGCGAGCCACATCAGTTACGCCAGCCAAAGACAGGTCTGCAGCCACAGAAGCTGACACGGCAGTCTCACCACCGATAATGACCACACGCTCAACCTCAGCGTCTGTCAAATAGGCAGCCACCACCGTGGGCAGCTCATCAGCTCTTGTCAGCAGCACTGGTAGCTCTAAGGCGTAAGCCAAAGGTCCAAGAGCGATCACATCGGCAAACGAAGAATCAACATTCACCAACAAAGCGGTAACTAGCCCTGACTGGCAGTACACGCCAGGCGTGCCCATTTCCTCAGCCAAAGCAACCGACGTGGCATAACGATCCGCGCCAGATAAACGCTTCACAGTGCGCACAGTCGCCAAATCAGCTAACGCATCCTCAACATCCTGGGACACGGCCTCAAGCCCACCAACGATGAACACATCAGTAATGAACTCATCAACAATAAAGTTTTCAACCAAGCGCGACAGGCGATTAGGAGTCGTCAACAACACCGGCGCAGACTTAATAGCAGCCAGGCCAGCAGCTGCGGCAGCGTCAATCACGCTCGCACCAGACGCCACAATCACAGAATCAACAAAGCCGCCAGAGCCCACCGACTCGACGTATGCCTCGGCCAAAGCAACCGACGTCGCATAACGATTTGCGCCACCAAAGCGGCGAACACTGGACGTAGCAGTATCACCATCATGGTCATACAAGCTCTCGCTAGCCGTATTAGCAGCACCCACCGGTGAACCAGCCACCACCAACACCGACACACCCAACACCACAGCAGCCAACACAACAAAAAAACGACGCGCCATCACGAACTCCTAAATAGGCCAGCCAACGTACAAACTACGGTTAAGCCCAACACTTTCAGCTAATAATCAACCATCAAACCGCTCAAAATGTGACACCACCCCCCCCCCTCAGGCCCGTAAGGCCGCTAACTACAAGGGTGAACGGCTGAAAACCGCAAGTTTTGGAGTATCTAGCGGCCTTTCCAGTTGGGTTCACGTTTCTCAGAAAAAGCGAGCGGTCCTTCCACGTAGTCCTCGCTTTTGATCATGGCGTGCACGGCGTCGTAGCGGGCTTCGTGAGCCTCGCGCACGCCAGCCGTATCTAGGCCTCGCATCGCTGCCTGCTTGGTAGCACTAATAGACATGGGCGAACATGCCAGCGTCATCTCAGCCCAACGGCGAGCGCAATCCAGCACTTCACCTTGCGGCACCACCTCGGCTACGAAACCGAGCTCTTTGCCTTCTGCCGCTGGGACGTGACGGCCGGTGAGCATCATGCTCATCGCACGTTTTAGGCCAATCTGGCGAGGCAACCGGTGAACACCGCCTGCCAAAGCCGCTAAACCAACCCTGGGCTCGGGCAAGGCAAACAACGCGTTTTCTGAAGCAACTATCACATCGCAGGCCAGCGCTATCTCAAAACCGCCACCCATAGCAACGCCGTTTACGGCGGCGAATACCGGTTTATCCAGGTCGTAACGAGAGGTCAGTCCGCCGAACCCGCTGGCGGGCATGGCGGAGCGGTCGCCCCCTTCGGCCTGATAGCGCAAATCGTTGCCGGCTGAAAAGGCTCTGTCGCCTGCGCCGGTAACTATGGCAACCCAGAGGTCAGCATCGTTTTGGAACTCATCAAATAGTTCCGCCATCGCTGCGTTGCCTGGCGGGTGCAGGGCGTTCATGCGTTCGGGTCGGTTGATGGTGATGATGAATAGATGGCCGTCGCGTTCGGCGTGGCAAAAGTCGCTCATGGACGCGACGCTAGTCAGACCACTGGGTCGTTGCCAGACCGCGCCTAGTTGCCAACGTCCGCTGAGCGATAGCGGTGGTGGTGGTGTGTAAGCGGCGGCGTGAAAATAGTGAAATTGTGGGCCGAGGAGGATTCGAACCTCCGTAGGCGAAAGCCGACGGGTTTACAGCCCGTTCCCTTTGGCCGCTCGGGCACCGACCCAACGGCGGGCAACGTTAGCGGCGGCAGGTAGCGCTAGCGTCGAGCGTCGTGCCTTCGTTTGATGTTGTTTCACAGACCGACCCGCAAGAGGTGCGCAATGCGGTTGATCAGGCGGCACGAGAGATCGGCACTCGCTACGACTTCAAAGACAGCGGCGCCAGCGTCGAGCTAGGACAAGAAGCAATAACGCTGCGAGCGAACTCTGAGGACCGCATGACCGCGTTGCGTCAGGTGCTAGAAGAAAAGCTCGTGCGGCGACAGGTGAGCCTGAAGGCGCTGAACTATGGCGGCGTGGAAGAAGCGACGGGTGCCACGGTGCGCCAAGAAGCGACGCTGGTGGCGGGTATCTCCTCAGAAAAGGCCAAAGAGCTAAACAAGTTCATCAAGAATCTCGGCATCAAGGGCGTTCAGTCGCAGGTGCAGGGAGATCAGTTGCGCGTTACTTCCAAAAAGCGGAACGACCTGCAAGCGGTGATCGCAGCCATGAAAGAGGGCGATTTCGATCTGCCGCTGCAGTTTGAGAACTTTCGGGACTAGCCGCTCTAGCTCTAGGCGCTCTAGACCGATTCCATCCAGCTGCCGTCGCGTAGCCGCTTGACGCGCTCTGCCATGGGAGGGTGCGTGGTGAACAGCCCTTTGAAGTTCATCCGACGGCTAGCTAGCGGATTGACTATGTACATCTGGGCTTGGTTGGCGTCTGCCAGGCTTGGAATGTGCTTGGAGGCAGCGTCAAGTTTTTCTAGCGCGCGAGCAAGCGGTTCTCCGTCTGAAATCATGCGGGCTGCGGTGCGGTCGGCTTGATATTCACGGCTGCGGCTGATTGCCATCTGCAACATAAACGCAGCTATCGGGGCGAGGAAGATAAGCAGCAGTTCACCGATCGGGTTGCGGTTGCGGTCGCCACGACCGCCGCCGAAGATGAGAGCGAACTGCGCCATGCGAGCTGCAAACGTGATGGCGGTAGCCACCGCCGCAGCCACTGAGCCGATGAGAATGTCGCGGTTTTTTATGTGCGACATTTCATGCGCTAGCACACCACGGATTTCGTACCAGTCAAGCTCGCGCAACATTCCCTCGGTGATGCACACCGCCGCGTGGTGAGGGTTGCGGCCGGTGGCAAAGGCGTTTGGTTGCGGATCGGGGCTGACGTAGATGCGCGGCATAGGCATTTCGGCAAGCTGAGCCAGCTCTTGCACCGTTGCGCGATATTTAGGCAACTTGTCGGGCGGTACCTCTTGGGCGCGGGCCGAACGGATTGCCAGCTTGTCTGAAAACCAGTAGCTGCCGCCCACGAACACGATCGCAATAACGAAAGCGAAGATCAGACCGCTCTGGCCGAAGAAACTGCCAATAAACAGAATCAGGCCACCAAGGGCGGCCAGCAGCACGGCGGTTTTGGCGGTATTTCGCATGAGTTTCTTTCGGTGGTTCCTCGAGTATTTCTCGGGGGGTTCTCGGGAGTGGGGTGGTTTTTGAGTGTTTGGGGGGGGTGGGTGTGTTGTGTGTGTGGAGAGGGTGTGACTTTGGCTGGTGGTGCGCCTGCTAGCTAGTGCAAGGCCGCTAGCTGGTGGTGCCCAGTGCTGCGGCGGCACGATCACGCACCTCATCAACCACGGCAGCATCCGCCAGTGTGGTGGTGTCACCTAAGTCTCGTCCTTCGGCCACGTCTCGCAGCAGGCGTCTCATGATTTTACCGGAACGCGTTTTGGGTAAGTCGGGCACCAGTACAACGGCTTTCGGGCGGGCAATGGCCCCCAGCTTTGTTGCCACATGACCGCGAATTTCTTCGGCCAACTCATCGCTGGGAGTGCTGCTGGAGCGCAAGATGACGTAACCCACGATGGCTTGACCGGTTGTGTCGTCGGTGGCGCCCACCACGGCGGCCTCGGCCACTGCTGTGTGATCGACCAGCGCGGACTCAACTTCGGTAGTTGAGATGCGATGCCCGGACACGTTCATCACGTCGTCTACTCGACCCAGCAACCAGAGATAGCCGCCTTCGTCGATCTTGGCGCCGTCGCCAGCGAAGTAGCGACCCGGGTAAGTGCTCCAGTAGGTCTCTTTGTATCTTTCCGGGTCGCCCCAGATGCCGCGCAACATGGCAGGCCACGGTTCGGTGATGGTGAGATAACCGCCGCCGCGGGTAACCGGGTTGCCAGCGTCGTCTACAAGCTCGACCGATATTCCGGGCAGGGCGTGTGTGGCAGAGCCGGGTTTGGTGGTGGTTACACCCGGTAGCGGGGTGATCATGTGTCCACCGGTTTCGGTCTGCCACCAGGTGTCGACAATCGGGCAGCGCGCAGCGCCGATGTGGCGGTGATACCACATCCACGCTTCGGGGTTGATCGGCTCGCCAACGGTGCCCAGCACGCGCAGAGATGACAGGTCGTGTCGCTCAACCTCGTCTGCACCCCATTTCATGAAGGTGCGAATAGCGGTGGGTGCGGTGTAAAGCTGCGTCACGCCGTAACGGCTGATGATGTCCCACAGGCGATCCTTAGGCCAGTTGGCGCGATCGGCTATGCCTCCTGCGCGAAATTCTGGGCGAGGAGTGTCGGGCGTGCCTTCGTAGATCACCGAGCTGGCGCCGTTAGCTAGCGGGCCGTAGACGATGTAGCTGTGGCCGGTAACCCAGCCGATGTCTGCCGCGCACCAGTACACGTCGGTTTCGGGCTGCAGGTCGAACACGTAGCGGTGCGTGAAGGCGACTTGCGTTAGGTAGCCGCCGGTGGTGTGCATGATGCCTTTGGGTTTGGCGGTGGTGCCGGAGGTGTAGAGCAGATAGAGCAGGTCTTCGGAGTCCATGTGCTCGGGCTCGCAGACGGCGGTGATGGCTGGGTCGGCCATCAGGTCGTGATACCAGTGATCTGTGGCCTCGTTCCAGGCGGGAGTTGGTGCGTCTGGGTCGTCGCTGATGCGGCGCACCACGATCACATTTTCAATGGTGGAGGTTGTAGCGGATGCTGTAGTGGATGTGGTGGTGGAAGCTGTGGTGGATGTGGTGGCAGCCACTGCTGCGTCCGCTGTGGGTTTAAGCGGGAAGGGTTCACCACGGCGATATCCGCCGTCAGCGGTGATGAGCAGCTTGGCTCCCGCGTCTTCGATTCTGTCCGAAAGAGAGTCGACGCTGAACCCGCCGAACACGACCGAATGCGCCGCTCCGATGCGTGTACACGCCAGCATCGCTACAACTAGTTCGGGGATCATCGGCATGTAGATGCAGACTCGGTCGCCGCGGACGGTGCCGAGGCTTTTGAGCACGTTGGCAAATCGGCAGACCTCGTCTAGGAGCTCTTGGTAGGTGATGACGCGGGTGTCGCCGGGTTCGCCTTCCCACCAAAACGCCACCTTGTCGCCCTTGCCTGCTTCTACATGGCGGTCTAGGCAGTTGTAAGAAACGTTCAGCTTGCCGCCGACAAACCATTGGGCGAAGGGCAGGTCCCATTGGAGCACGGTGTCGAAATCTTTGAACCAGCTGACGTGCTCACGGGCCTGGCGCGCCCAGAAGGCGAGACTGTCAGCTTCGGCTTCTTCGTAAAGGGAGCGGTCTGAAACAAGAGCGTTGGCGGTGAAATCGGCTGACGGCGCAAAGGTGCGTCCCTCTACGTAGTAGTCCTCGATTGTTGCTTCTGCTGGGGCTGCTGGTGGAGTTATCGCTGGTGCTGGTTCTGACGGTGTGGATTCTGCTGGTGTTGGTTCTGATGGGGACATGTTTGCCTCTGTCGTTTTTTTTGGGGGGGGGACTGGTTGGGTTACGGCTGGTTGAGTTATGGCTAGTTGGGTTATAGCTAGTTGGGTCGGCTGGCGGTGAAATCGTCTGCTTGGCGGCATTCTGGCGGCGGTATTAGCTAAGTAATCGGATACTTAGTCGACTAAGTATCCGGCTCGGCCTCTACATGCCATTCCGCCACCAGAAAGCTACCTAGCCCTACCGGATTGGTCAGGTCGTCGGTTTCGTCTAACAGGGCGCGGTTTGCCAGCGTTTCGCTGGTGGGGTTGGCTAGCTGGGATTGCCAACGTTGCTTGGCTGGGTCGGTGAGTTGGTGCAGACCGTTTGCGGCAAGCCAGTCGGCCTGTGTTGTGAGGGTGTAACCGGGCGGAAGTTGGTCAAATCCGACGTCGCAGGTGATGTCGCTATTGGCGGAGTTTTGAGCTTTGGGGATATTGCCAAGTGAGGTGGGGTTGGTGGGGTTGTGAACTTCGGCCTGGTTGTTGTGGGGGTGGTGGTTGGCCGGGTCGTGAGCTTCAACGTGATTGGAGTGACTGTGAGCTTCAACGTAGCTGGGGCGGACGTGAGCTTCAACGGGGTTTAGGCGGTGGTCGGCGTAGGTGCGCAACCAACCGGCCATGGTGCGGTCGGCTAACTCGGCGGTGGTTGCGGTGCCGTAGTCGAAGATGAGTATCCGACCACGCTGAGCGGTATCGCTGGGTGCTGTTGTGCCCAACTGGTGTGCGGGTTGTGTTGCGCCCGACTCGCGCGCAGGTTGTGTTGCACCTGACTGGTGTGCGGGTTGTGCTGTGCTCGTCTGACGCGCAGTTTGCTGCGCTGTGCTCGTCTGACGCGCAGTTTGCTGCGCTGTGCCCAACAAGCGCAGAGCTCGGCGAATCCAAACGTTGGCCTGCGTGTGTAGCGGCAAGCGGGTGCCCACGGGGGCATCGGGGTAGAGCTTGTTAGCCATTGCGGCTGCGGCGGGTGGCGCGGCCTGGAATGACTCCACTACGTCAGTGAATTGGGCACCAGATATTTCAGTGATAGCGCCAGATATTTCAGCACCAGGACTGGGATCAGGTGTTAGGTACAGCTCTTGCCAGCCAATGGGGTTATTGGTGGAGTTGCCAGTAGTGCTATCGCTGGAGTTTCCAGTGGGGTTGCTGGTGGAGTTATCGCTGCGTTCGACTACTCGCACCGCCATGTTGTCGAGCAGCTCGTTTGCCACGATTACGCCCGCCCAAGAGTTGACGGCTTGAGTGGCGGTGGGCAGAACGCCAGCTCTCGACTGGCTAACTGCTGGCAGACCGGCGGCAGCGGGCAGGTCGGCAGGCAGAACGACGCCTTGGATGGTGGCGGGTAGATCGGCGATAGCGGTTATTGGCACGCCGGTTTGTGCCGAGATGGGGGCTAGCCGCTCTAGGGCGATATTGCGCAGCTTTTCGGAGCGTTCGACAAGCATGTAGCAAAGACTGCCCACGCATTCCGGTTCGGCTTCCAGCACCACTTGGCACAAGGTGCCAGTGCCCGCACCAGCTTCAATCACCAAAAACCGGAACGGCTCGCCCAGCTCGTGCCAGGTCTTATCTAGGTATTTAGCTAGGCAACGCGCGAACAGTTGACCGCGCTCAGGTGAGGTACCGAAATCTCCGCGATGTAAACCCGGACGCCCACCCTGGGTGTAAAAGCCGTCTTCGCCATAGAGGGCGTTGTCCATGTAGCGGTCAAAACGCACCGGTGCCTGGGTAGCAGCCGGTTGAGTAGTGGCTGGCTGAGTAGCAGCCGGTTGAGTAACAGACGAGGTCGTCGGAACGGTGCTCATGCGGCCTCAAGTTTGCCTGGTTTGGCTTTACTTCCCCGTAGCTTTTTGACGGCGCTTTCTCGCAGCTTTTTGACTTTGCTTGTTTGTGGCTTGCTCGCGATTTGTTAGCGGTTTATTCGCGGGTTGTTCGAGATTTATTGCGTTATGCGTTATAGGCGCTCAGCCGCCTAGCGAGGCAAGCACTGATAACCCGCCGAAGTGGCCGATCAGCTGCGGGAAGATCCCAAATGCCAGCGTGGCTATGGCTGTTATCGCCAGCGCCGCCGCCAGCGCGGCGGGAATAGCCAATGGCGTGCCGTCGTCATGCTCTGAGGTGCGTTCAAACCACATCGGCACCAACACTCGTGCGTAATAGCCCATCGCTATCACCGTGTTGATCGCCACCACCACCGCCAGCACGGCCGCAGCAGGAGTGCCGGCATCAATCAGCGCGCGGAAGATGCCGAACTTGGCAAACCAACCGCCAGCGGGTGGAATGCCTGCTAGCGCCGCTAAGAACAAGGTCATCAGCACCGCCAGCCCGGGCGCATAGCTGAACAAGCCCTTGTAGCTATCCACCTCGCCCGATTGAGTGCGCCTGGCCACCGCCAGCACCACCGCGAATGCTCCTAGGTTCATAAAGGCGTAGATAAGCAGGTAGATCACCACCGCTTCGACGGCGAGGTTGGTGTCTGAAGCCACCGCAAACGGCACCAGCATGAAGCCGCCCTGGGCCACACCCGAATACGCCAGCATCCGAACGATGTTGGTTTGCCGCAGGGCAATGAGGTTTCCGACCGTCATGGTGATCGCCGACAACGCCCAGAAAAACGGTTCCACCACATCGTCTCGGCCTAGAAATGCCACGAACACCAGCTGAAGCAAAGCCACCATGCCTGCGGCTTTGGACGCCACCGCCAAAAACGCAGTAACCGGGGTCGGGGCGCCTTGGTAGGTGTCCGGTGCCCAGGTGTGAAACGGCACGGCTGAAACCTTAAATGCAAACCCGAGCAGCACAAACAGCACTGCGATGATGACGATTGGGTCCGAACCGCCTGCTTCACTGAAGCTGGCAGCGATCTGTTCAAACCCTGTGCCACCGACCAAACCAAACACCAGCGACATGCCATAAAGCATCACGGCACTGGCAAAAACACCCATCAGGTAGTACTTGAGGCCTGCCTCATTGGAGCGAGGCCCGCCCTTGCGCCAGGCAGCCAGCATGTAGGCCGGGATCGACAGCAGCTCCAGCGCTATAAATACACTGATGAGGTCGCGCGAGCTAGCCATCATCACCATCCCCAGCAGCGAAGACAGCAGCAGGGTGTAGTACTCGTTTTCGTAGTAGTCGCCAGCCCGGATGTAGTCCACCGACATCAGCACAACGATGTAGCCAGCTATCAGGAACATTGCCTTTATAACCAGCGCAAAATCGTCCACCACATAGGCGCCGTCGAACATCACTCGGTCGGTGCCATCAACAGCGAGCGTCAAGACCGGCACCAACGTGGCTAGCAAACCGATGCCAGCCAGGGTGGGCATGAGGCGTTTGACGCGATCGTCAAAGACGATGTCGGCAACTGTGATCAGCGTGCCGACCGCTAGCAGCGTTATCTCCGGGGCTAGCGCATGCCAGTCCAGAGCAGGGCGGACAAAATCAAGCATCCTTTTGCCTTTAAGCCTTTACCGGGCCTTAACCGGCGGACGCCGCCGCCACGGCGCTTTCAACGCCAGCGGTAATAGAACTAACCACGCCGTCGGTGACGTTGAGGATCAGGTTGGGCCAAACACCGAACAGCACCATCGCAGCTACTAGCGGCGCCCAGGCAATCCATTCGAAGCGGGTGACGTCAGCGATTACGTGATCTTTCCATTCCTCGCCGGGCTCACCGAACGTGGTGCGCTGGTACAGCCAGAGCAGATAGCCGGCCGCAAATACGGTGCCTACCGCAGCGATCACCATGAAGGTGCGGAACAGCGCAGGCGACAGGCCAGCACCAGGGTTGTAAGCGGACAAGATGGCTAGGAACTCACCCCAGAATCCGGCCAGGCCGGGCAGACCGAGCGAAGCCATGACGGTGATGCCGAGCAGCCAGCCCATGCGCGGTGCGGACTTAAGCAGACCCCCGAGGCGAGAGATTTCCAGCGTGTGGTAACGCTCTTTTATCGATCCGGCCAAGAAGAACAGCAGGCCGGTAATGATGCCGTGAGAGACCATTCCGAACATGGCTGCGTTGAGACCGAAGTCTGTGAGCGATGCGATGCCGAGCATGACGAAGCCCATGTGAGCCACCGACGAAAACGCGATCAGGCGCTTCATGTCGGTTTGCGCCAGGCAGCCGAGTGCGCCGTAGATAATGCCGATGACCGCCAGCAGGCCGATCCAGGGCGCCCAGGCTTGAGCGGCTTCGGGCAGGAACGGGATGGCGATACGAATAAAACCGTAGGTGCCGAGCTTTAGCAGCACCGCAGCCAAAATGACCGAGCCGACGGTCGGGGCTTCGGTGTGCGCGTCGGGCAGCCAGGTATGGAACGGGAATATCGGCACCTTGATGCCAAAGCCCATGAACAAACCAGCGAAGATCCACACCTGAGTAGCCCTGACGATGCCTTCACCGGCGACATTGGTGAGCTCTCGCATGTCGAACGTGAACAGCGCTGCGCCCGATGCGTCTTTGGAGACGAAATACAGAGCCAAGAACGAAATGATCATCAGCGCTGAGCCGAACAGCGTGTAAAGGAAAAACTTGAGCGACGCGTAGCGGCGGTTTTCGCCACCCCAGACACCGATGAGGAAGTACATCGGCAACAGCACGATCTCGAAGAACACGAAGAACAAGATCAGGTCGTGTGAGACGAAGGTGCCGTTCATGCCGGTGGCCAGCACGAGGATGAGAATGAGGAACGCCTTGGCGTTGCCGGGCTCGGGGATGTAGTTCCAGCTGTAGACGATGCAAAGCGGCACGATGGCGAGAGTGAGCGCTAGCAGAGGAAGTGACAGGCCGTCAAGCCCCATTATGAAGCGACTGTTGATGACGTCTATCCAGCCCTTGTCGACTACAAACTGCAGCTCTCCTGCTGCGCCGTAGTCGAAGGCGAACAGCAGGTAAACACCCACCACAGCTGCGACCAACGACGAGATAAGCGCTATTGCTTTTAGCTCGGTTACGCGTGTGCCGGGCACCAGCAGCATCACCGCTGCACCTATCACTGGCAGAAACACCACCAGGGGCAGTACCCAGGCATCAAATCCCGTTGCGTCCACTTAATGTGCTCCTCTCTGAGCGGTCAGGTTGAACTTCTTCACAGCACGATCACAAACACGATCACTGCCACTGCGGCCGTTCCGAACAGCAGAGCGCCGTAGGTCTGAACCTTGCCGGTCTGCATGCCGCGCAGACCCTCACCGCTTTGTTCTGCGCTGGTGGCCAAGGTGTTGATGGAGTTGTCAATGGCGCCTTGGTCGATCCAGCGATACACCCAGCGGCCGCTGTCGCGCGATATCTCTCCGGCGCGATTCACCGCCTTGTCTATGACGTTCTGGCTCGTCCAGTTGGTGGCCTGAGCTATCGGCCGCTTTATAGAGCCGACCACGACGTCGGTGTAGAGGTGATCTAGGTAGTACTTGTTCTCAAGGAATTTGTAACCGGAGGCGGCCAGACGGCTGCGCTCGGTGAGCCCGTGCGGACCGAGCTTGAGCCAGAAATAGGTCCAGGCAATAACGATGCCTGTTAGGGCTAGCGCTAGACCGATTAGTGCTAGTGACAACGACGGATCTGGGTGGCTGACGCCGAGACCTTCGAGATAGACGGAAGGCTCTGCGTAGCTTTGGATGCGGTGAGCTAAACCTTCCAGGCCAAACGGCGACAGCGCCGCTGCAGGCAGGTTCGCAAACCCGGCTACGACCGCCAGCGACGCCAGTATCCACAGCGGAGTAGTCATGGTCTTAGGTGATTCGTGAGGCGTGCCGTGGCCGCGGTATTCGCCGAAGAACGTGTACCAAACCACTCGGGTCATGTAGGCGGCGGTCATCAGCGCCACGGCTGCGCCGAAGATAAGCATGAGCGGGTAGCCGCTTTGTTGGCCTTTTTGCGCGCCGAGCAGTATTTCGTCTTTCGACCAGAACCCTGCCAGCGGAAAGATGCCGGACAGAGCGAGCGAGGCGATGAGAAACGTTTTGTAGGTGTGCGGCATGTGTTTTCGCAGACCGCCCATTTCGCGCATGTCGAAGGTGTGGTGTGCGGCGTGTGAAACCGAGCCTGCGCCTAAGAACAGGCAGGCCTTGAAGAACGCGTGGGTAAACAGGTGGAATAGGGCCGCAGTCCAGGCGCCGACTCCGAGCGCCATCACCATGTAGCCGAGCTGGCTGACGGTGGAATAGGCAAGCACCTTTTTGATGTCCCACTGGGTGAAGGCCAGCCCTGCGCCGATGAGGGCGGTGAAACCGCCGATGAATGCCATCAGGTTGATGGACGAGGAAGAAATCGACAGGCCTTCGTAAAACACCGGGTAAAGGCGGGCGATCATGTAGATCCCGGCTACAACCATGGTGGCGGCGTGAATAAGGGCGGACACCGGGGTGGGGCCAGCCATGGCATCGGGCAGCCAGGTGTGTAGTGGGAACTGGCCGGACTTGGAGGCAACGGCGGCCATTAGGGCGATCGAGGCCATCAGCAAGGCCAGGTGGAACTCGCCTGGGAACGCGGAGATGGTGGAGTTGATGGCGTGAATGTCGAATGTTTGGAATGTGCCCCAGAGGATGACCACGCCGACAATGAGTCCTATGTCGCCGACGCGGTTAGTGAGGAAGGCTTTGAGAGCTGCGTCCGTGTTGGGGCGTTCTTCCCACCAATGCCCGATCAGCACAAACGAACACACGCCCACCAACTCCCAACCGACTATGAGCTGAACCAGGTTCTGCGCCATGACAAAAAACAACATCGCGCCTGTAAACAGGCTGAGGAAGGCGAAGTAGTGCACGAAGCGCTTATCACCTTTGACGTATTCGCTGGAGTAGATGTGGACCAGCAATGAGACGGTGCTAACGACTATGAGCAACAGGACGGTTTGCCCGTCGACGAGGGTTCCCACGGCGAAGTCAAGCCCCGAACTGGAGAACCAGCCCTCGTAGGTGTTGATGACGGGGAGGATTCGCGGCTCTGCGTGGTGCGCGGCATCGGTGCTGTCGCTCGCTTGGGTGCCGGCATCTTCTTTGGCGTGACTGTCACTGGCTTGATCCGTGCTGTTTTGATCGGTGCTGGCGTGACCGGCAGTGCTGGTTTGTTCGGCGTGGCTAGCGCTGGCTTCCTGGACGTAAATCGCTTCGGGGGGCGGGTTTTCGACTCGTTGAGTCCAGGCAAAAGCTGCTAGCAGCGACAGCACCCAAACCAACCCGACTGCAGTAATACCGACTCGGTGCACACGCTCAGCGCCGATGTGTTGTTTACCGAACAGCAAAATCACCACAAATGAAATCGCTGGAATCAGCGGGATGATGAAGGCGTTTTCTAATAGCCAGGTCATGTGGCTTGCTTAACCCTTCATCAGGTCAAACTCGTCAACCGCGATGGTTGAGCGATTGCGATATAGCAGCAGCACGATGGCTAGGCCGACCCCTACCTCGGCTGCGGCCACGGCGATGATGAACAACGCAAACACTTGTCCGGTTACCACGTCGTGTTGAACGCCGAAAACGACCATGTTTATGTTGACGGCGTTGAGCATTAGCTCGATCGACATCAGCACCATCACAGCGTTGCGGCGCGCCAGCACGCCGTATACGCCACACATAAACAGCACAGCGCCAAGCACCAAGAACTGATTCAGCAACATTGCGCGCCCTCAGTCTTTGCGGGCCAGCACGACGGCCCCGATCAAAGCGGCTAACAGCAACACCGACACAGCTTCGAACGCAATGATGTAGTCGGAAAACACCGAGTCGGACACGTCGCCGGTGCGGAAAATGTTTGCGTTCTCATTCAGGCGAGTCGTGCCGTAGCGGTCTAGCAAGGCGTAGATGGTTACTGCTCCTAGCGCGATTGCAACTGCGGCCGCGACCGGCCATTGCGGGCCTGTCATTTTTGGCATTTTGCCGAGCGGGGCGCGGGTGAGCATGATGCCGAACAAGAACAACACCATCACTGCACCGACGTAGATCAACACCTGCGCGGTAGCGATGAACTCTGCCGTTAGCAGGACGTATTGGGCGCCTAGTCCGGCGAGCACGGCAACCAGGTAGAGCGCAGCGTGAACGATGTTGCGGGTGGTGACCATACGCAGCGCGGCTAGGACGATGATGGTCGTGATGATGCCAAAGATGATGTTTTGAGCGACCATCAGTTTTCTGAACTGGAGGTGGTTGTGGTGCTAGCTGTGATAGCTGCTGTTGCGGGCTGGTGCTCCGGCTCAGCTGTCTCAGGCATGTGGCGCCGAACTGGGAAACCGGCATCAGGAACGTCCGGCACCTTCCGCACCTTTTGGTCCGAGCCGGCTTCGTAGTCCTGGAAATCGGGCACGGTTTCCATCCACTCCCCCAGCCTGACGCGATCGTGCAGCAGGTCGGCTATGCGCGTCTGGCTGTATTCGTATTCCGGCGACCAAAACAGAGCGTCAAACGGGCAAACCTCAACACAGATTCCGCAGTACATGCAAAGCGCATAATCAATATCGAAACGATCCACCAGGTTGACGTTGCGCACAGCGCCACCGGCTCGGCGAGGTGGTGCCTTCACCTTGTGGCCCTCAATGTAAATGCACCAGTCCGGGCAGGAGCGAGCGCAAAGCATGCAGGACGTGCAGTTTTCTTCGTGCAACGCAATAACGCCGCGTGCGCGGTCGGGCGGCGCTTCTTTTTCGTGCGGATATTGGACGGTGACCGCACCTTTTTGAGGCGCGGGGATCAGCGTCCTTATCCCTCGCTTGGGGAACAGGGTTCGCATAGCGGTGCCTGCGGTTACTCCTAAGCCCTTGATTAATCCTGGTAAGCGAAACATTTAAAAAGCGACCTTTAGCACGCCGGTGGCGACGATATTGATAAGCGAAATCGGAATGAGCACCTTCCAGGCGAACTTTTGCAGCTGGTCTTCACGCAGGCGCGGATAGGTGAATCGAATCCAAAAGATAAACACAGCGATGATCAGGATCTTGACAAGCATCACGACCGGCCCGATCACGTTCAAAATATTGTCGTCGACGCCAAAGCCGGGTAGCCACCAACCGCCCAAGAACATCACCGCCGCCAGCGCTGAGAAGGCAAAGGCGGTACCGAACTCGGCCATGAAAAACAGCAGGAACCGGAAGCCGGTGTATTCGACGTGAAACCCGCCGACCAGTTCGGTTTCGGCTACCGGCATGTCAAACGGTGTTTGCGTTAGTTCGGCTTGGGCGGCAATCATGAAGATGACAAAGCCCAGGAACTGCGTGAAGATGAACGGGTTACCGATGGCGCCCCAACCGAAAATCTCGCCGGTGGCTTGGGTGGTGACGATGTCTTGCAGATTGAGCGAACCGGCTTGTATCACTACGCCCATCACCGCCAAGATCAGCGGCAGCTCGTAGGCGATCAACTGTCCGGCGGCTCGTAGCCCGCCTAGCAAGGCGTATTTGTTGGCCGAAGCCCAGCCCGCCATCAGCACGCCTAGTACCGACAGCGACGAGACAGCTAGGGCATAGAAGACGCCCGTGTCAAGGTTTTCGACGACTGCATCAGGCCCGGCGGGCAGCACCACGTAAAGCAGAAACGTTGATGTCAGCACCACGACTGGCGCTAGTCGGAACACGCGGCGATCGGCCGCGGCTGGGTGGATGTCTTCTTTTTGGAGGAACTTGATCGCTTCGGCGATGAGCTGCAGCGAGCCGTAGGGACCGGTGTCGTTCGGGCCGAGGCGGCTCTGCATGAACGCCATCATTTTGAACAAGAACAGATAAACCAAAACGAGCGAGGTAGTCGGAATGACTACCAGCGCGATGATCAGCTTGAGGCTTGTGGTTTGCCAATAAACGAGGCTGATCAGGTCGTTTAGAACCTCGTTGCCGTTAAGGAGCCCAATACCGCTCATCGGTCAATGTCTCCCAGGATGAAATAGAGCGAGCCGAGGATGGTGATGATGTCTGGTACGTAGGTACCTCGCATTACCCAGGGCACGACCGACACGTTGTTGAAGCTCGGTGTGCGGATCTTGACGCGGAACGGACCTTGACCGCCCTTGGAGACCACGTAGTAGCCCATCTCGCCCAGCGGGTTTTCGGTGGATATGTAGGTTTCGCCCGGCGGGATGGAGATGATGAGCGGCACCTTCTTTGCCATGATCGGACCACTTGGAATGTTGTCTAGTAGCTGGTCGACGATGTGGGTGGCTTCACGGGTTTCTTGCAGACGCACCCAGTAGCGAGCAAATGAGTCGCCGTCTGGATGAGTCCAGACTCGCCAGTCGACCTCGTTCCAGGCGAGACCTATGTCGCTGTCTCGGCGTAGGTCCCAATCAATACCGCTGGCTCGGAGGTTGGCGCCGGACATGCCAAAGCTGAGGGCGGTTTCGGCTGGAATGACGCCAACGCCGCGGCAGCGTGCCTGGAAGATTTCGTTGCCGAGCAACAGGTCTTCCATTTCATTGCAGAAGTTGCGCATCTTTTTCATGACAGCGTGGGTTTCTTCAATCCAGCCCTGCGGGAGATCGTCAAACAGGCCACCGATGCGGTCGAAGTTGGGGTGAAAGCGGCCGCCGGTTACTTCTTCGATTTGGTTAAGCACTCTCTCGCGGTCGCGAAAGGCAAAGAAGACGGGAGTGAGTGCGCCTACTTGAACGCCCATGTCGCCGAGAAACAGCGACACGTTGGCGACGCGGCTCAGCTCGAAAAGAATCGTGCGAATCCATTGGGCGCGCGGCGGTGCTTCTACGCCAAGCAGGCGTTCGCAGGCGAGGATGAACGGAACTTCGTTGGCGAAGCTGCCTAGCCAGTCGATGCGGTTGATGAGGGTGGTGCATTGCGGGTAGGTGCGGACCTCGCAGAGTTTTTCGTAGCCGCGGTGCATGTAGCCCATGATCGGTTCGGCCGTGATGACTTGTTCGCCGTCTAGTCGGCAGGCGATGCGCAAGGTGCCGTGGGTGGCGGGATGCTGTGGGCCGATGTTGAGCGTCATGTCGCCGGTGTCGAGTTCGACGTGCACTCGAGCCTCGGCCGCTTGGCCAGCCACGTAAGCGGCTTGAGCGCTCTGGCTTACGTTTGTGCCGGTCTGGGACTGGGAGGTTTCGTTGGTGGGCATTGTTGATCGGATTGGGCTTGTTGGGTTGGGGTTTATCGGGTTGGGCTTGCTGGGCTAGTTCTGTTCGGCTATCGAGGCTTCGAAGCTGGCCATAACTTCGGCTTCAAGCTGCTCTTGCAGGCTCTCGGGGATTTCCTCGATGTCGACCACTCCCGGCCACGGCTTTACCTCGCGAGCAAGCAGAGGAAAATCCTTGCGCAACGGGTTGCCTTCGAAGTCTGTTGGCAGATAGATCGGCTGAAGGTTTGGGTGTCCGTCGAAACCGATGCCAAACATTTCGTGGGCCTCGCGCTCGTGCCAGTCGGCGCCTAAGAAAACGTCTCTAATAGTTTCGACGCTGAATGTGCCGTCTGGCGGATCAGCTAAGTCGGCCTTAATGGTGAGGGTCACCTTGTGCTCGCGGGAGTGGAGGCTTAGCAACATTTGGAAACGGGTTTCTCCGCCAGCAAAGCGAAGTGTCTCTCCCGCAGCGGTTGTTTTGCCGGATGCGGGGCTGTCGCCTGAATCGTCAAGCTCGGTGTATTCGTAGCGTCCTTCTGGCGCATCGCTCCAATCGATGGCCGACAAAAACCCGAAATAGTCAAAGCCAGCGGTAAGCAGTTTTTGGGCACATTCACGCCAGTTGGCTATGTCGATCCGCACCCAAAGGCCTGCGCCGGGCTGCGCGGCTGTCTCAACCACGGCGTCTCCGAGCAGCTGACTTAGCTCGTCGGCAACACTGGCTAGGTGTTCGGCGGTCGGCGGTCGAGTGGTGGCATCTTCGGCATTTTCACCGGCTGCCGCAGCTTCTTGCGAAGAGCTTCCATCGGGTGTGCTCACGGTTGCACCACTATCGGTTCACCCTTCCAGCGCTCGCTCATGTCTTCGGATTGGATGCGCTCTTGTAGCAGCACGATCCCTTCCAGCAGCGCTTCGGGCCGTGGTGGGCAGCCGGGCACATACACGTCCACAGGGATTATCTGGTCGACGCCTTTGGTAACCGAATAGCTGTCCCAGTAGGGGCCGCCGCAGTTGGCACACGAGCCCATTGAGATCACGTATTTGGGTTCGGGCATTTGTTCATACAGCCGTCGGATGACGGGAGCCATCTTGTCGGTAACCGTGCCGGACACAACCACGAGATCGGCTTGGCGCGGGCTGGCCGGGAACGGAATAACCCCTAGGCGCATCACGTCATAGCGCGGCGAACCGAACGCGGCGCCCATTTCAATAGCGCAGCAGGCCAGTCCCCACTGATATACCCACAAAGAACGTGCTCGGCCGAAGTTGAGCAGCCATTTAAGCGGCTTGACTCTTTGGATTTTGTCGACTAGTGCCATGCGGTTTCGCTCAAACCCATCTAAGTACGTCTTTACGCCAAGCGTAAAACAGGCCAAGAGCCAGGATGAAAATGAATATTGCCATCTCGACTAGGCCGAACACGCCGTAGGCCTCGAGTCGTGTTGCCCAGGGAAATATAAAAACCGCTTCAACGTCGAACAACACGAACAGCACCGCAAACACGTAGTAGCGGATCTGGCTTTGCGTCCAGTCGCTGCCCACCGGGTCTACTCCACTTTCGTAGGCGATGAGTTTTTGTCTTGTGGGGTGTTGTGGTCGCAGCAGGCGGGCGATGCCGAGCATGGCTCCAGCCATTGCAACTGCCGCAGCACCGAATATGGCGACAGTTAGATAGCTGCGAAGGAAATCGGACACAAGGGCAAACGCTAGTCAGCGCGGGTTAGTAGAACTAGAAATTCGGGCTGGTGGATCATGCCATTGCTAGCTGAATGAAAAGAGCGAAACGGCATCTGTTGTGAAGTCAATGAGAAACTGTGGGACGACGCCTGCTACCAGCGTGATGCCAACGAACCCGAACAGGGCGAGGCAAGCTGTGAGCGGGACTTGAGTCGGCAAAACGCTAGCGGAGTCTGCTTCGCTAGTGGACCCTGTCTCACTTACAGTCTCACTTACACCGGCTTCATTGCCTTCATCGGTGGTGGTGTACATCGCTAGCACGACTCGCAGGTAGGCAAAAGCCGAAACAACCGCGGTCAGCATCGCGACTACCGCCAGCACATAGCCGCCCTCGTTCACAGCTGCGGCGATCACCTGAAATTTGCCAATGAACCCGGAGGTGAGCGGGACACCGGCTTGCGCCAGCAAAAGCACGGTGAAGGTGAGCGTTAGCACGGGGTGTTGGCGGGCGAGCCCGGTGAAGTTCGACAGGTCGTGCCGCGACCAAGCGTTTTGCGATGAGGCTTGTTGATACTGGGCTGGCCGCTCTACGGGCGTGCTCATCAGGGCTAGCACGGCGAAACTGCCCAGCGTTATAAACGAATACGTGAACAAATAAAACAGCGCTGCGGCGGCACCTTGCTCCGAAGCTGCCTGCACCCCGATCAAAGCGAATCCGGCGTGACTGATTGACGAAAATGCCAGCATCCGCTTCACGTCGTTTTGGCGGATAGCTAGCACCGCTCCAACCGCCAGCGTTGCGAATGTGAGACCGATAAGCACGGGCGTCCAAGACACCGTGTGCTGGCCAAATCCGACAAACAGCACTCGCATCAGCGCCGCAAACCCTGCCGCTTTGACAATCGAAGCCAGGTAGCCAGCAATGGGGCTGGGCGCGCCCTGGTAGACGTCGGGTGCCCACATATGAAACGGCGCCGCGGCAATTTTGAATGCGAGCCCGACCAACAGCAAGGCAATGCCCGCTAGCAACAGTTGTTCGTCAAGCAGCACGTATGTGTTGAGGAACGCGCCGATTTCGGAAAGGTTGGTGGTGCCGGTGGCCCCATAAACAAGTGCGATGCCGTATAGAAAAAACGCTGAGCTGAGCGCGCCGAGTACGAAGTATTTGATGGCGGACTCGCGGGAGTCTTCGCGGCGAAGGTGCAGCGCGATCATCACGTAGAGCGCAATCGACAGCGTCTCTAACCCCAAGAACAAAACAATCAGGTCGTTGGCGGAGGCCATCACGATGGCGCCTGCTGCGGAGATGAGCAGAAGGCCGGCTAGCTCCGGAGCTACTAACTGGTGTCGCTTGACGTAGTCGTGGCTTACCAGTGCGGTGCCAAACACGCCGAGCCCGATAAGCACGGTAAAAAACAACGAGAACCCGTCGATCCCAAAGGCGTCGTTAAGAGTGGTGCGAGCGCCGTTGTTTTGCACGTCAGCCCAAAGGATCAGCCCGACGACGACAATGGCGGCACCAGCGGCCATCGTGAGAACGGTTGAGAAGCCTGTGGCAACGGGGCGCCGAACCAGCGCGGTAGCTAGCAGAACGAACAACGCCACCGAGAGCAGGATGATCTGCGGGGCGAGCGCCCACCAATCAACGAGTGGCGAAACGAAGACGCCTGGTTGATCACTCATGGTCGGCGGTCCCTGTGGCTCTATTAGCAGGGCTGTTTTGGTCGGTGCGGTTCTCTTCGTTTGCAGAGCCTTTGTTGGCAGGGTCGTCAAGGTCGTGGCTATGTGTATTGGGTGTCTTGGAGAGCACGACCGGCGCGGGCGACTCAAAGTCTGAATGCTCCACGATGTGCGCTACTAGAGCTTCAACGGCCGGTTCGATCCGGTCAAGCACCGGCTTGGGATAGACACCCAGTGCCACTATCGCCACCACGAACGGAGCCAGCACTAGACGCTCTTTGAGGCGTAAATCGGGCGTTACAAGGTCATTCGCGGTTGGTTTGCCGTGGAATACGCGCTGGTACGCCCACAGCAGATACACCGCAGCCAAGATCACACCTGACGCTGCTACCACGGTCCACCAGCGACGAGTGTCAAACGAGCCGATCAAGATCATGAACTCGCCGACAAACCCGTTCAGCCCGGGCACGCCGATCGATGCCAGCATCACCACGGTGAACACGCCGGCATAGACCGGAGCCGAGCTTTGGATGCCAGCCAACTCGGAAATCTCGCGAGTTTTGCGTCGCTCGTAAAGCATTCCCACCAGCAAGAACAACGCGCCTGTGATGATGCCGTGGTTGATCATCTGCAAGACGGATCCGCTGAGGCTTTGGTTGGTGAAGGCGAACAGGCCCAGCACGATGAAGCCCATGTGTGCCACCGAGGAATATGCCACTAGTCGCTTTAGGTCGCGTTGCATAGCGGCGGTGATTGCGCCCCAGAGCACACCGACCGTGCCGATCGTTACCAGCACCGGTGCAAACCAGACCGAGGCCTCCGGGAACAGGTAGATCCCAAAACGCAGCAAGCCGTAGGTGCCTAGCTTGAGCATGATCGCTGCCAGCACGACCGAGCCTGCGGTGGGTGCTTCGGTGTGCGCATCGGGCAACCAGGTGTGTAACGGAACGGCTGGGATTTTGATGAGAAAGGCGATCGCAAACGCCACGAAACACAAACGAGCGGTGTTGGTGGCAAGACCTTGTGTGGTGGCTAGCTCAATGAGATTGAAGGTGATGCCTGTGCCAGTACCAGCAGGGCCAGCACCACTGCCGAGTATCGCCACGGCGATGATTCCGACCAGCAAAAACGCCGAGCCAGCCATCGTGTAGAGAAAAAACTTTGTGGCGGCGTAACGGCGATTGGCGTAGCCCCAGCCGGCGATGAGCATGTACATCGGCACCAGCACCACTTCAAACATGATGAAGAAAAGGAACAGATCCAGCGACACGAACGCACCGATAGAGGCGGCTTGCAGCAGCAGCATCCAGGCCGTGTAGGGCTTGGGATCGCGGTGCGGTTTGACGGCGACTAGCGCCAGAGGAATAATCAGCCCGGTGAGAACAACCAGCCACAGTGAGATGCCGTCGATGCCAACGTGCCAGGAGATGCCGAGCGATGGGATCCAGGACTGACTGGTTTGGAACTGGAATCCGGCTTCGGTGGCGTCAAACTGGATTGCGGTGTAGATCGCTAAGGCACCGGTGGCCGTTGCGAACAAGGTGCCGACGGGTCGGGTGTAATCAAACTGTCGCCGCGGAAGCAGGGCGACTACTACTGCGCCAACAGCAGGCAACAAGATGAGTGCGTTAAGCAGCGGGAAGCTGGTCATAGGCCGGCTCGCAGTACCAGCCAGATCACCAGCGTTACCGCTCCGATGGCGATCGCGGCGGCATAATGACGCAGATAACCCGATTGTGGGCGGCGCAGGATTTCACCGAGTCGCGCAATCAGCCAGGCAACTCCGTTGACCGCTCCGTCTACAAAGCGAGCGTCGGCCTTGGCGGCTGCTTCGAAGCTGGCGGTGCCCGGACCAGCGACAGTGCGGCTGACGGCGTAGTCCACATACATGGCGTGTTCGAGCACCGCTGGCTCTAGGTGTTTTGTGCTTATTCGTCGGTACAGCCAGGCGGCCATCGCAATAGCAATGCCGATGAGTGCCGCGACGATCGAGATCACCGCCAGGATGACCTTGGTAGAGGTGCTTGACACAAACTGATGCGGGTGAGCGAAGATCGGCTCTAAAAAGTGCTCCAGCACCAGCCAGTCGCCCACCAGCGGCAGGTTGATGACGCCAGCGACCATTGCGGCGATAGCTAGCAGCACCAAGGGCACGGTCATGGTGGCGGGAGACTCATGCGGTCTAGGTAGCTGCGGTATGGGTGGCTGCGGTGCGGGTGGCTGCGTTGTGGGTGGCTCTTCGGCTGGCTCGCTAGCAGCGTCAGGAGTTTCTGGCTCACTCAGCGATGCTCCTGGCTGTGCGCCTGCTTGTTCGGCTGCCTGTGCGCCTAGCTGTGCACTTACTTGTGCGGGGGTTTGATCCCAGCGCGACTGGCCGAAGAACACCAAGAACGTCTGCCTACTCATGTAATACGCCGTCAACAGGGCCGTTACCAGCCCGACCGCCCAGAGCAGCGGGCCGATCGTGCCCTGCTCCCACGCCGCTAGCAAGATTTCGTCCTTTGACCAGAAGCCCGAAAACGGTGGCACGCCAGCGATCGCCAGCCAGCCGACGATGAACGTGCCAGCGGTGATCGGCATCACTAGTCGCAACGCACCCATTTGTCGCATGTCTTGACGGTCGCCCATGCCGTGAATGACCGACCCGGCACCGAGAAATAGCAGCCCCTTGAAAAACGCATGCGTGATGACGTGGAAAATCGCTGCCACGTACGCGCCGGAGCCGATCGCTAAGAACATGTAGCCGAGCTGGCTGATGGTGGAGTAGGCCAGCACGCGTTTGATGTCGTGCTGAGACACCGCCGCTAGTGCGGCAAACAAAGCGGTAGCAGCACCGATGATGGCGATGATCAGCAACGCATCGTCGGTGAGCACGGCGTTCATTCGCACCAGCAAGTACACGCCGGCGGTAACCATCGTGGCTGCGTGCACCATCGCCGATACCGGCGTGGGGCCTTCCATGGCGTCGGGTAGCCAGACGTATAGAGGCAGCTGCGCGGATTTTCCGGCTGCAGCCAGCATCAGTAGCAAAGCGACTGCGGTGGCGGTGGTGTTAGCGAGAGCGGGGGCTACCTCGGCTATTTCGGTGTAGTTGAGAGTGCCAGCCGAGGTCCACAGCAAGAACATGGCGATCATGAATCCGAAGTCGCCGATGCGGTTGGTGATAAACGCCTTTTGGCCGGCCACCGCTGCGGTTGAACGTTCGTGCCAGAACGAGATAAGTAGGTAAGAGCAGGTGCCGACGCCCTCCCAACCGAGAAAGGTGAGCACAAGGTTGTCTGCCAGCACTAGCACCAGCATCGAGAACAAGAACAAGTTGAGGTAGATGAAAAACTTGGAGTAGCGAGGGTCGCCGTGCATGTAGCCGACGGAATAAAGATGTATGAGCGTGCTGACGCCGGTAACAAACAACGCCATCGTCATTGACAGGCTGTCCACCAAGAACGCTGCGTCTATTTGCAGAGCGCCCGTTGGCACCCACTCAAACAGCGTTTGAGTGAAATCTCGGTTGGTGGTGCCAGCGGCGGTGATCGTCGTGGGCGTATCGAGCAGGCCGACAAAAACAACGATGGTGGTAACGAACGAGCCCGCAGACAATCCAGTGGCTAGCCAGCCGGCGCGCGGTTCGCCAAGGGCGCGACCGAAGAGCAACAGCACTACAAAGCCCGCCAGTGGCATTGCGGGAATTAGCCAGACGAGTTCAGTCATTAGTTACGCAGGCTGGATAGTTCGTCGGCATTGGCGGTGGGTCTGCGCCTGAGCACAGCCAGCACCAGGCCTAGGCCGACTACTACTTCGGCCGCCGCTACTACCAGCACAAACAGGACGACGGTTTGTCCGCCGACGTCATCGAGCTGGCGGGCGAAGGCGACGAAGGTGAGGTTGACGCCGTTCAGCATTAGCTCGACGCACATCAGCAGCACCACCGGATTTCGGCGTATCAGCACGCCTATACCGCCGATTACGAAAATGAGTGCGCCCAGCACTAGGTACCAGCTGGTGGTTACTTCGAGGCCAGCCATCAGCTGGTTGTTTCTGTGGGGGCGGTGGAGTTGTTGGGATTAGTGGAGTTGTTGTGGGCGGTGGAGTCGCTATCGGAGCCAGTGGTGTCGGCCTTGGATTGGCGGGCAAGGACGACAGTTCCCACCACGGCGACCACTAGCAACAGCGAGGTGAGTTCAAAGGCGTAGAGATAATCAGAGAACAGCGAGTGTCCAAGCGAGGCGGTGCTGGAATAGCCACCAGTGCTAGGCAACACTCCGCCGACTGAGCGCAGCCCGGTGGCTGGGTTGTCGACCAGTGAAATAGCGCCAGCCATTACCACCAGAGCGCCAAGCCCGAAGCCGAAAGCGGCCCAGAGCTGAAAGCGCAGCGCTCTGAAATGCATGGGAGTGGTGCGGTCCACGCCGAGCAGCATGATGACGAACAAGAACAGCACGACCACTGCGCCCGCGTAAACGATTACCTGCACTGCGGCCAGAAAGTGAGCGTCTTGAGCGACAAACAGCACTGCTACTGCGAACAACGTCATCACCAGCATCAGGGCCGAGTGGACTGCGTTGCGAGATAGCACCACGCCAAGCGCGCCCGTTAGGGCTCCAGCCGCCGCAATAACAAAGACGATGAGATCAATCACGGAAATCGATCACGTGGAGCTGTCGGGGTCTGTCAGGTCTTGTTCTGCGTGTTGGCCTTGCTCTGGTGCGCGCACTCCGTAGCCCAGCTCGCCGCTCCAGCCGACATGTCCTTCATAGTCGGGGTTACCCGAAGGCGAAGTAGCTCGCATCCACGCTGAGGTGTGCTCATCGTCGTTTTCGTGCCACAGTTCCCACGGCTGCTGGCGAGGTCGGCCTTCATCGTCGGTTAGCAGTTCTTCTTTGGTGTAGACGGCGTCGCTGCGGTTGGAGAAGCTGAACTCAAACAGCTTTGACTCGGTGATGGCTTCGGTGGGGCATGCCTCAACGCACAGGTCGCAATGGATGCAGCGCAGATAGTTGATTTCGTAGACGTAGCCGTAGCGTTCACCTGGTGAGATGGGCTGGCTGGGGTCGTTGTCTGCACCGCGCACGTAGATGCAGTTGGCCGGGCAGACCGCCGCGCAGAGCTCGCAGCCGATGCATTTTTCCATGCCGTCGGGGTAACGGTTAAGCACATGGCGGCCGTGAAAGCGGGGCGGCTTGGGGCGCTTGACGGTGGGATATTCGGTGGTAACGCGCTCTTCGAAGAGTTTGCCAAAGGTGACCTTGAATCCGTCTAAATAGCCCATTGCATTACCTCTATGCCTCTGTGTTTGTTTGCGCAGAGCCTGGTTGCGCAAGCGCAGAATCTGTTTGCGCTGCCTCTGGCTCTGGTTGCGCAGAGCCTGGTTGCGCAAGCGCAGAATCTGTTTGCGTTGGTGCGGGTTCGCTGCCTTGGCTGCGGTGCTTGGCTGCCTTTTGAGCGCTGACCAGCAGTAGGTAGCCAGCAATGCCCACACCAAACACCGGCGCCAGCACCGCTACCGGGTTCCAGTCGTTGTTGTTCATCAGGTTGATAATGCTCACCACCATCAGCCAGAACAGCATCACAGGGATCAGCACTTTCCAGCCGAGCGACATGAGTTGGTCGTAGCGCAAGCGTGGCAGCGTGGCTCGGAACCACACGAACACAAATAGAAACCCGATGACCTTGGCTAGGAACCAGAAGGTGGGCCAGAAAAACGTCCAGCCGAAGAAGACCGGGCCGGCGGGGCCACCAAAGAACAGCGTCACCATGATGGCGGACATGGTGATTACGTTCATGAACTCGGCCAGAAAAAACAAGGCAAAGCGGATGGAGGAATACTCGGTGTGGAAACCGCCGACTAGTTCTTGCTCGGCTTCGACCAAGTCAAAGGGAGGTCGGTTTAGCTCCGCTGTAGCTGCGACGGCAAACACAAGGAACGGGATGATGCCGGTGGTTAGCAGCAGCCAGGTGTTGATACCGCCGGCTTGGGTGGCGACAATGCTGTGCGTTGAGAGCGTGCCGGTAACGATGACCACCGCGACGACCGCCATGCCGAGTGGAGCTTCGTAGGAGATGGCTTGGGCAGAGGCTCGCACCGAGCCGATGAGCGGGTACTTAGAGCCGGACGACCAGCCAGCCAGCATCACGCCGTAAACCGCTACCGACGACATCACCAGCAACAGCAGTATCCCGATGGGTGGGTCGGCTACCTGCGCGATGGTTTCTTTGCCGAAGATAGTGATGGTGCCGGTGCGGCCGGCTACGTCTTCAAACACGCCGCCGATGGGAACGATGGAAAACGCCACGAAAGCGGTTACCGCTGAGAGGTAAGGGGCGAGACGAAAGAGCAGTGGGTCTGCTGTCTCGGGTCGCAGGTCTTCTTTAAAAAAGAACTTGACACCGTCGGCGAAAGCCTGTAGGAGTCCCCACGGCCCGGCGACGTTGGGACCGATACGGTGCTGCATGTCTGCAATGAGCTTGCGCTCAAACCAGACCATGAACATGGTGGCGACCAGCAAAGCGACGAAGGCGATCAGAATTTTGACGCCCATTACGGCAACGTCTCCCCAGTCGACGCCGTCTAAGAAGAGTGGATCGCCGGTCATTGGGTGTCTGCGGTTATGTGCACGTCAACAAACCGGTCGGTGGCTGCGAACAGCTCGCCGGGCTGGCTGGTGGGCTGATTCAGCCTTACAACCGCGTTGCCGCGGCTGACCGCGGGGCTGTCAAATACCGGGACGGTGATGCTCGCTCGCTGCGAAGTCAGCCGGACTTGGGTACCAGCAGTAACGCCGATAAGAGCGAAGTCTGTCGGGCTTACCAGCAAGGCCGGTCCAGGGGATAACTGCGCCAGCGAGGGTGAGTGGCTTACAGCGACACCCGCGTCGTAGAGGGAGCGAGTGGTTCCTAGTCGGAGCGCGTAACCGTCGCGCGGTAATCCGACCGGATCGCCAACAGTCGCGCTACTCGTAGCCGCGCTATCCGCAGCAAGGCCAGCAGCAAGGCTGGCCAACACGCCTTCGCCGCCAAGCTGCTCTGCGGCGTTGGTTCCGCAGCCAGCAAAGCCGGGTATCTGGTGAGCGATCTCGTCAGTAATTTGGGCAGTGATTTCATCAGGGATCTCGGTGCGGCTAGCGAAACCCAGGTCGTGCCCGCAGTGGCGAGCTAACTCGGCGGCTATCAACCAATCTGGGCGTGCCGAAACCGGTGCCGTTACTACCTGCGACACCGCTCGGACACGGCCTTCCAGGTTGGTAGTGGTGCCGTCTTTTTCGCCGAAGATGGCTGCCGGTAAGACAACGTCGGCAGCTTGCACCGAAGCGTTGCTAAATGCATCGACGGCTACGACTAAACCCGCGCCGGCCAGGCCATCCATCGCTAGCTGAGTGTCAAAGAAGTCCGCTAGCGGATCTGCACCCAGCAAGAACAACACATCAATGTCGCCCTTGGTGGCAGCAGCAAGGATGCCTGCAGTGTCTAGACCAGCGGGCACCGTGCTGGCCGTATCAAGGCCTGCAGACCCTGTGCCAGCTGTATCTTGACCAGCAGGGCTTGGTGCCAAACCCATGGCGAGAGCGCCGCGCACGTTGGCTCGGCGCAGCACCGGCAAGAACTTGGCGTGCGGTAATTGCTGAGCCAACAGTTGTGCGGCCGCACAGATCGACTCTTCGCTCTCGGCTAGCGACCCGCGACCTATCACCACCACGACCGAACCGTTGGCGAGCCGTTCGGTGAGAGCTTCTCGCTCGGGGCCTTCGGTAACAAGACCTGGATAGGCGGAGTTTGGAGCGGTCGGATCGATCAGGCTCTTGGCCGCAAGAGCGGCCTCACCACCCAAGCACTCCACCACATGCTTTGCGTAAGGGCGCAAACCGGTAGCAACCGGGCCGACCTCTACTAGCTGCGTGTTTGCGATGGCAGTGGGATTGTTGTTATTGCCGATATTGCCCGTAGCGGCCGCGCGCAGTCGTAGATAGAGCACGGGCAGCTCTTCTTTGATGTCGGGCCCAAGCAACACAACGGTGTCTGCCTGGCAAGCCTCATCGATGGTTACGGCCGGAAGCTGCGCAAGCAGTGAAGCGGGCAGGCCGTCGTTTAGCTGGGCGTCAAGATGGCCGGTTGGGAAAACGGTTTGCGCCAACTTGGCCCAGGCGTAGGCGTCTTCGTTTGTCCCGTGCGCTCCGCCAATGACCGCCACTCCCGCCGGTCGTGCGGCGGTAACCGCAGCAGCAACCTTGGCTAACGCGGTGTTCCAGCTGACCGTTGTACTTGTTGCAGGGCTTACTGTTGGTTCACCACCATCGATTACACCAACTCCACCGAACTCGTTCGTTGCAGTGCCTGCTGTTGAGTTTGTTGTAGTGCCTGCTACTGGGCTTGTTGCGGTGCTTGCTGTTGGTTCACCTGTGGTTGGGTCGTTTTCAAGCGATTGCGCTCCCGCCTGGCCGATCAACAGTGGAGCGGTAATGCGGTGATCGCTGTTATTGGCCTCAAAGGTGAAGCGGCCTTTGTCGCAAAGCCAGCCGTGATTAACGGCATCAACATCGACGCCAATAAAGCGCACTAGCTGGTCGCGCGAAGACTGAATAGACATGCCGCAGCCAACCGAGCAAGTAGTGCAAGTGGAGCCGGCCTCGCGCAAATCCCACGGCCGTGCCTTGAATCGATAGGGCGCCGCGGTGAGAGCACCGACCGGACAAAGATCAACGGTGTTGCCTGAGAAGTACGAGCTAAACGGCTCGTCAGGGAAAGTGAGTATCTGAGTGTTGTAGCCACGCTCGGCGAAACTGATGAGCGGATCGCCAGCCACTTCGTCGGCAAAGCGAGTGCAGCGGTCGCACAAGATGCAGCGCTCGCGATCTAGATCAACAAGCTTGGAGACAGGGATGGGCTTTTGGAAGTGCCGCTTTTCTTCTACGAAGCGTGACTCTCCCGGGCCGTAGGCCAGAGTTTGATCCTGTAACGAGCACTCCCCGCCCTTGTCGCAGACCGGGCAATCAAGCGGGTGGTTAATGAGCAGATGCTCCAGCACGCCTTCTTGAACCTTTCGAGTCAGCTCAGACTCGGTATCAACGATCATCGACTCGGTCACGGTCACCATGCAAGAAGGCTGAAGCTGCGGGCCACGGCCGGTGTCGATTTCGACCAGACACATCCGACACATGCCGACCGGGCTCATGCGTTCGTGGTAGCAAAACCGCGGGATGTAGACGTCGTGGCGTTGAGCAGCGGCGATAACTAGTTCGCCAGGTTCAGCGGCGATTTCTCGGCCATTGATTGTGACCGAGACTGTGCTGACTGCGGCGGTGCTGGTTACGTCAGTGCTGGTTTCGTCTGTGCTTGTTTCGACGGTGCTAGCTGTGTCAGTCATACCGCCGCCGGTTTTGGTGTTGGATTAGCCGCATTTGGAATGGACGTAGTTGGATTAGCCATGATCTCTACGGGCACCGCTGCCATGTTGGTTAGCTGCTCATCCATGTGAGCATTCGGCGCCACAAGAGCTTCGAACTCTTCGGGGAACAGCGTCATCGCCGAATGAACCGGCACATACGCCGACGGCCCTAGGAAACAAATTGTGGTCATGGCATAAGGAAAAGGGTGTGCTGCTAGGCCGCGGCTAGGCACCGCCGCGTGTGGGAACTCATCGCCCGGGCAGATGGTTTGACCGACTTCGGTTAGCAGCTTTAGGTCACGGGGAGTGCCGTTGCCGTCGAGTATGCGACGCAGGATGCGCTCAAGCCAGGTGGCTCCTTCACGACAGGGTGTGCATTTGCCGCAGGATTCGTGGGCGTAAAACTTCGTCAGAGACAACGCCATAGCAACAATGTCTGCGGTGTCGTCCATCACTATGACCGCGCCCGATCCGAGCATCGACCCCTCAGGGCCAACCGCGGAGGCTTCGTAAGGCAAGTCAAGCTGAGCGGAGGTAAACCACGGAGCCGAACCACCGCCGGGCACAAACGCTCGCAGCTCCCGGCCAGGCTTCATCCCTTGGCTGTAGTGCTCGCCCATGATCAGGTCGCCGAAAGTAGTGGCGCCGTTGGTGATCTCATAAACACCGGGGCGCTGCACCTGTCCGCTGACCGCCACCATGCGAGTGCCCGGAGAAGTCTCAGTGCCGATGGCGGTGAATGCGGCAGCGCCGTTGGTGATGATCCACGGCAGGTTCGAAAGCGTCTCAACGTTGTTGACGATGGTGGGCTTGTTATAGAGGCCTAGCACGGCTGGAAAATATGGCGGCTTTTGGCGAGGCATACCGCGCTTGCCTTCCAGGCTCTCGATGAGCGCCGTCTCTTCGCCGACCACGTATGCGCCAGCACCCCAGTGCAAGGTGATATCAACCGAAAGATCGCTGCCCATGATGTTGCGTCCCACGTAACCAGCGGTGTAAGCCTCGTTAAGGGCTTGACAAACACGCTCTTGAGCGAGCGCCATTTCGCCACGTACATATAGGAAACATTGCGACAAGCCGACGGCATAACAGGTGAGCAAGCAGCCTTCGATTAGCTGATGCGGATCTAGCTCCATCAGCAGGCGGTCTTTGTAAGTGCCCGGCTCGGACTCGTCACCGTTCACCACTAAATAACGCGGCCATACGCCGGGTGGGCAAAACCCCCATTTGACACCGGCGGGAAAGCCGGCGCCACCGCGACCGAGCAGCGTGGCCGAACGGACCTCTTCGTGGATTTCATTCGGGGTGCGGCTAAGCGCCGTGCGCAGTGCTTGATACCCACCGGTGGCTTCGTAGCCCGTCAGCGTGTGCGCATCTGCAACATCGAAACGGCTGGTGACGACGCGAACTGGCGCTTTAGGGTCGTCAGCGCTGGGTGGGATGTAACCAGCTGCGCGTGGTACTGGGCGATCGATGCCGGGCTGGGCTGGCGACTGGTCCTGGACCTGATTCATTGGGTCTGGTCTTGGTCGTTGCGGCTCAGCCAGACGGGAGCCTCGGTGACAAGTTCTGGTGCTACCGCACCGACGACTGCTTCAGCCGGGATTGTTTGACGCACACGTGCCAAGGTGCCGTGCGGGGGGATTTCATCTGACAGCTTTTTGTTGGAGAGATCGTCTACCAGGGCGTCAAAATCGGCCGGAGTAACGCGGTAGCGATAGCGATAGTTGACCTGCAGGCACGGTGCTTCGGTGCAGGCGGCTTGGCATTCGGCGGGAGACAGGGTGAACATGCCGTCAGGGGTGGTACCACCGGCGTGAACTCCTAAACGCTGTTCGGCGTGAGCCATCAGATCGTCAGCGCCCGCTAATGCGCAGCTGGTGGTAACGCAGACGTTCACTAGGTAGCGCCCTACCGGCTCACGTTTGAACATCTCATAAAACGAGCAGGTTCCAAGCACCTGAGCGGCCGTAGAGCCGACCAGTCCAGCGATTTCGGACATGGCTTCTTCGCTGACCCAGCCTTGCTGTTCTTGCGCTAGATGCAGCAGGGGGATGGTTGCCGAGAGTGGGCGGGGGTAGCGCTGGATGATTTCTTGAGCCAACGCCTTGTTGTCTTCGTTAAAAAAACTCAACGATCCACTTCCCCCATTATCGGATCGATGGAAGATATAACCGCGACGGCGTCGGCCAGCAGGCCACCGTGCATCATGTGCGGCAAGGCCTGCAGATTGATGAAAGAGGGCGCGCGGATATGGACGCGTTGCGGCTTAGGCCCACCGTCTGAAACTAGATAGCAGCCGAGCTCACCACGGGGCGATTCGACAGCTACGTACACCTCACCGGCGGGCACTTTGGAGCCCTCGGTGAAGATCTTGAAGTGGTGGATGAGCGCTTCCATTGACTCATTCAGGCGCGCTCGCGGTGGAGGTGTGATCTTGCGATCTTGTGTGCGATATGGGCCGGACGGCATGTTGTCCACACATTGCGCCACGATGCGCATTGACTCGCGTACCTCGTTTAGCCGTATTGCATAGCGGTCGAAGGTGTCGCCGTAGGCGCCGACCACCACGTCGAACTCCACTTCTTCGTAAGCGAGGTAGGGCATGGCGCGACGCAGATCCCAGGCCTCGCCGGTGGAACGCAGGATGGGGCCAGTAATCGAGAGCGCTAGCGCTTCTTCGGTGGTGATGAGGCCTACGTCTTGGGTGCGGTCGCGCCAGATCGGCTGGCCGGTCATCAGCGTGTCGAATTGTTCTAGGCGTTGCGGCAGCAAGGCGAGAATCTTGGCAACGTCTTCTTCCCAACCGTCAGACAAATCGGCGGCTACTCCCCCTGGGCGGATGTAGTTGTGGTTCATCCGCAGGCCGGTGACTTTTTCAAAAAAGCGAAGGATTTCTTCGCGCTCGCGCCAGCCGTAAAGCATCATGCCGACCGCTCCTAGATCCATGCCGTTGGTGGCGAGGAACAACAGGTGCGATGCCATGCGGTTTAGCTCGCACATCAGCATGCGTATCCAGGTGGCGCGTGCGGGCACTTCAACACCCATCAGCTCCTCGACGGCGAGCGCGAAAACAAGCTCATTGAACAGCGGTGAGGCGTAGTCCATGCGAGTGACGTTGGTGGGGCCTTGAAGGTAGGTGAGCGCCTCGGCGGTTTTTTCCATGCCGGTGTGGAGGTAGCCGATGATCGGCTTGGAGCGCAGCACGGTTTCGCCTTCGAGCTCCATGGTTATACGCAGCACGCCGTGGGTGGACGGGTGCTGTGGTCCCATGTTGATGAGCATGGGTGCGTCGGTGATTTCGGTTTCGGGCGTAGGCCCCGGTGGTTCAGCGGCTGTGGAGTCAGGGCTTGTTGCGGCAGGGCTTGTTGAGTCGGTGTTTATGTTTGTTGCGTCAGCGTCAGGCGATGGATCGCTGAGTTGAGTGCCAGCGGCGATTTCGGCTGCGACAGATGCTTCGGACATGCGCAAGACCGCTTCAGGGTTGCGCAGGCCGACGCGTGGAATGCGTGGAATGGCCGGTGCCGGGTTGGGCTCAGCTGTGCTGGTGGCTGCGGCAGTGCTGGTAGCTGCGCCGGTGTTGGGTTCGGCTGTGTTGGTTTCGGTCATCGGCCGGGGACCGCCTTGAACTGCACCGGAATGGCACCGATGTCATAGTCCTTGCGCAGCGGGTGCCCTTCCCAGTCTTCGGGCAGCAGGATGCGGCTGGGATCTGGGTGCCCCTCGAAGACGATTCCGAACAGATCGGCTGCCTCACGCTCTGGTGCCTCAGCGCCCGGGAACAGATGAGTGATCGTGGGGATGGAGGGATCGTCGCCGGTTACCTGCGCACGTACGCGTGTGCGGCGAAGCGCGGGCATGTCAAGCAGATTCACGACTATTTCGTAGCGTTCGGCCGGGATTGATTCGGGTAGTTGACGGTGAGAGTTCGTGAGCGAATCGGTCGCGCAAACATCCACGCAAAACCGATAGCCGTCATCGTGGAGAGACTGAATTAGCGGCAGATATTGCTCGACCGTGCAGTGCCAGACGGACTGACCTGAGGCAGAGGTTGTTTCAACAGCTGCACTTTGTCTTGCCGTGCTTTGTGTTGCGCCTGCGGCGGGCGCGTCGCCCTCGTCTACAGCCGCTGAAGGCGTGTTCGTGCTCTCGGTAGAGCTATCGGTCACGAGATTCGTCCAGCGGCTCATTGACGTTGGAACTGTTTTGCTCGTGTTGCGCAGGCTCTGACTGCGCAGGCCCTGTCTGGTCTAGATCTAGCTGAGCGCCAACGCCGGTTTGCTTACGACGTTGGGTTAGCTCGCCGGAGCCGATCTTTTCGTGCAGCGCCAAGATGGTGTGAAGCAGCGTTTCCGGACCAGGCGGGCAGCCGGGTGCATACATGTCCACCGGCACCACCTGGTCGACACCTTGAACGATGGCGTAGTTGTTGAACATGCCTCCGCTGGACGCACAAACACCCATCGCGATCACCCATTTGGGTTCGGCCATTTGGTCGTAGATGGTGCGCAGCACTGGTGCCATCTTTTGGCTGACACGCCCGGCCACGATCATCAGATCGGCCTGGCGCGGTGAGGCGCGAAAGGTTTCCATGCCGAAACGAGCCAGGTCGTAATGCGCGGTGCCGGTGGCCATCATTTCGATCGCACAACAGGCCAAGCCGAAAGTGGCTGGCATCAACGAACGGCGACGTGCCCACTTCACCAACTCTTCGATGGGCGCGGTGAACACGTTGTGTCGCAAGCCCGCCAAGCCGTCGCCAATCCCTAGCTCAGACTTCAGTTCGGTGATATCGGCCATTAGGCGGCTTGTTCTGTAGTGGCAACTGTTTGCGCTGCGGCGGCTTGCTTTGCGGTGGAACGGTTTTGGCTGTGAGCGTACTGACGCCCCTCTAAGCCAACCTGTCGAACGCCGGAACCGACCGGCGGTGTTTGGGCTGGCTTGGCTAGAAGAGCTCGGCGCACAGGACCCCATTCGAGGCCACCCATCGCTAACTCATAAACGAACGACAAAAAGAAAATCACTACGAACATCAGCATCGCTAAGAAACCAAACAGGCCTAGCTGGTTGTTGGTAACCGCCCACGGATACAAGAACACGATCTCAATGTCGAACATGATGAACAGCATCGCCACCAGATAGAAGCGCACCGGATAACGCTCGGGTAGGTCGGCCTGATCTGTAATGCCACATTCATAGGGAGCGATCTTGGGAGCGGTGGCTCGTCTAGGTGCGAGCAGACGAGAGGTAGCGACGCTCAACAGAACGAACACCACCGCTAAACCGGCTAACACCACGACTGGCAGATATTGCTCCATGGCGCTAGCAGCTTATTGAGTTAGCGCAGGGTGTTTATTCGGCGGAGGCTGCTCGCACGGCCCAGATTGCTTGGTCGCGGCGGTGCAGGTGATAGCAGCCCAAGCCAAACAGAAGCCCAGAGAAAACAGCAAACAGCGCAGGACGCAGTCGCACGTTCCCCATATTGCGCACCATCACAATCGAGTAAACGGGAGCAGAGGGATCGATTTGACTGACCGGTAAGACAATCGTGCCTTCGTCGTCGACCAAGTTGGGGTCTACCTGGTTGACCGGCGCAAAAGGCTGAATCTGAACCACGGCGTAGGTGGTGTGAGAGCGGCTGGGTAAGAAATATTGCGTTAGAGAGTTATCTGGAATCCCTAGAAAGCGGTAACGCTCACCGCCGGTGGTGAGGATGCGGTGGGTGTGGTAGTCGGTGGCTGCTTTAAACAGGCAAGAGTTGGTGGCCTCTAACCGACGCTGGTCGGTATCGGAACAAACCACATGACCATCGGCTGCCGACTGGGCGCCGGCATCATTGACGATCTGCCAGACGCCGGATGGATCCTGGGTTGGGCCAAATGCGGCCAACTGCTGGACTTGTTCGGCAGGCACCGAGGCGGGGTTGGTGGTGACGTGTGTGATATCCCAGATCGGTCCGTTGCCGATCCAGCCGATGCCGAACACCCACCACACGATTGACATCAGCAGCATCCACCCCCACAAGCCCGTCCAAGCCACAAGAAAGCCGAGACGAGTGCCGAGGTTGGTAGCCAGCAACATATAAACCGAGCCGCACAAAACGCCAACCGAAACGATGACCGCTAGGTAGCCGGTGAGAACTGGGTCCCAGCTGACAATCGACAAGGTGGTGGTGAGGTCGAGGTTCATAGAGCGGTGGTTCCTAGTTGCTGGCGTACGCTGTGTCGGCACTGGCGCTAGCGGTGTGCAGTCGTTCGAAATCGAGAGCGGTTTGCTCGGCTGGGTCAAGGCTGCGTTCGTACTCAGCGATGGCTGTGATCTCGTTCTGGGTTAGCACTCGTCCGAACCCGGGCATTCCGTAATTGCCTAGCCGGGCGTACTCGCCATAAGCGACATTGTCTTCGGCGCCATTAGAGATAAAGGTGATGTGGTCTTCAACGTCTGGGAACAAGCGCTCCAGGCTGACGCCGTTTAAAGCCGGGCCATACCGTCCGGCTCCGGACGGGCCGGGTAACACGTCAATGGTGCCGCCGTTGTTGGGCAGACTGGCTGCGCCTGCCGCCGGCCAACGCGGGGTGTGACAGCGCGCACAGTTGAGCTCAAACAAAACCTGGCCTTCGGATTTTTCTGGTTCGGCTACCAGCGCCGTGGCCTTGCGAGTCGCCGCGCGCTCTTGAGCCTCTGTGTCGGTAATCCGTTCGCGCCACAGCCACGCAACCAGGTCGCTGACCTCTTGCATGTTGAGTGGGCCGCCACCTTCTAGCCCCCAGGAGGGCATAACGCCACGACCATAGGTAACAATGCTGGTGACTTCGGTGACCTCGTCCAGGGTTTCCGCGTTGGTGTCGAAGCGAGTGAACACGTCGTCAAGCGAGGGTGCTTCCCAGGTGGTGTTGATGAGGAAGGTGTCGCGATCGGTGATTTGGTTTCCGATGTCAAGGACGACCGGCGCGAAACGTGCGCCACCTAGATCCGCTCCGTGGCAGTCGGTGCATTCAAGCTCTGCGGCTAGCTCTTCGCCGCGGTCTGCTGCCCATTCAGAGAAAAACTCCTCCGCTCCTGCGCGGCGGCCACCTTCTAGCAGCCAGTAGACCGGCAGCACTAACGCCATAATCAACAGCATCAGCACGCCGAAGGCCTGCACCTTCTCGAGTCGGGGGCCCTCTAGTTCGTCATCGTCTGGCATCACCCCGCGGTTGGGTGCCAACTCGATCTCGCTGCCGACCTCTCGTTTTGCCTGACGGATATTGACAAATACGTAGAGCGACCAGCCGACCACCACGGTGGCCAGCAACACAATTGCGATTGACCGTTCTGTGGTCGCGGCCAGCATTGACCGCTCTATGGTCGCGGCCAGCAAGGCGCTACTATGCACAGTGCGGGCCTTCTAAACCTTGCCCTGTGGTGTCGGTGCCGATGGCAGGACCTTGTGAGACGGTCCCGGTGTCAATTATGACGTTGCCATCTTCAATGGTGATTGGGAAACGATCCATACCGCGTGGGGCGGGACCGGCTTTTTTCTCACCGACGCGGTTGTATTGCGAACCATGACACGGGCACTCAAACCATTGCGAGCTAGCACACACCGGCACCTTGCAGCCCAGGTGAGGGCACTTCTGCCAGAGCGCGACGTAACCGGTTTGTATGCCGTTGAGCACTGAGCCGCTGTAAACCTGTTCGGCAGCAGCCTGGGTAACCGCATCCGTTGGATAGGGCTGGATGTAGCACTGCGCCTCTGAGAAATAAGAGAAGCTGACGGCAGGAGTGCCGGAGGCGATGGCTTCGTCAACGGCGGCAACCGTGCCGATCTTGACCTTTGAGCCAAAGCCTTTTTGCGGGCGTGGCCATAAGAATGCAATGTTGGCGGCGCCGAAAACCGACAGGCCGACTGTCATCAGAATGACCGAGGAACGGTTTAGGAACTGGCGGCGGGTAACGCCGACATCTTCTGCGGTCGGTGGCAACCAGGGTTCAATCGGGCCGGAGTCTGCGGTGGCTTCGATATCGGTTTGTGTGCGAGCTAAAGCAACCGAGCGTTCGAGCTCGCGAGCTTCGGCGCTGCGACCGGGCGCGGAAGCAGTGCCAGGCTTGGCATCGGCGGCTTGTCTTTCAGCGCGGTCTTGCCCGTGTGCGGCTTCGTCTCGACGACGAGTTTCGCGTGAGAGACGGCCTAGACCGCTGGCGTCGCTACGGCGCAACGACACAAACGCCACTATGGCTGCCAGCACTACTAGCGCCGGGATTGCGACGGCAATGACTATTCCGGTTGACATGGTCAGCTGCTCTGTTGCGTGTTGGCGGGGTTCACCACGATGGACGGCACAGTGGGCTACAGATGGAATATGCCGTGCAGACCGGTGTCCCACGGATAGGTGAAGTTGAAGCCTTGGCCGCGGAAGAACGATCCGATGATCACCAGCACAGCCCAAAACATCAGGTGAATGGTTTGGATGCTTATAGCGAATTTGCGATCTTCGGGTCGTTGAGAAGGGTTGCGATCGATGTAAGGGGCGAAGGCCAGCATCACCAGCACCACGCCAGGAATGGTGACGCCCGCAATCATCGGGTCGAACATCGTCAGCAGCTCTTGTAGGCCGAGGAAATACCACGGTGCCTTCGAGGGGTTAGGGGTTTCGTTGTGGTTGGCAAGCTCAAGCAGCGGTGCGTTGATGAACAATGAAAACACCAGCACGAAGGCTGTGATGAACAGCGCCGCGGTGAACTCTGCCGCTAACAGATGTGGCCAGACGTGAACCTTGTCGCCCGGCGTGGCCTTGACATCTTGGATTGAGCCGGATTTAACCACGGTGAGCAGGCGGTGAGTGTTGCCGTCGGGGCCAGCCATCATCGGTGGCATCGCGCCAGTGCTTGGCGGCGCGGTTGCCACTGCGGTGGCTGTACCACCAGCGGCACCACCGGGTTGTTGGCTCGCCTCTAGCAGCGAGCGCGGAATGGTTTCGCCGTCGTCGTCGCTTACGCCTGCATCGCTAGAACCAGCGTCAGCCGCGGGCGCGTCGCCGCCGGTGGCTTGAGCGCGAGCTTCGGCGCTGCGGCGAAGCAGGTGTTCTGGGATTTCGGTCATCTACAAAATCTTCCTACAATGCTGCCTACAGGGGCCCCGAGATACCGCCGTCTTTTCGTACTCGCCAGAAATGGATCGCCATGAAAATGACGACTACGAAAGGCAGCATAAGTACGTGTAACACATACCATCGAAGCAGGGTTTCGGCGCCAATCTGCTTGCCGCCTAGCAGCACAAATCTGACCTGATCGCCGAATACGGGCGTAAAGCCCATCATGTTCGTGCCCACCGTGACCGCCCAAAGTGAAAGCTGATCCCAGGGCAGCAGGTAGCCGGTGAACGACAGCAGCAGCGTGAGCATTAGCAACACGACGCCGATGACCCAGTTGAACTCGCGCGGGGCCTTGTAAGCGCCGTGATAAAAGACGCGCGCCATGTGCAAGAACACTGAGAGCACCATGAGGTGCGCGGCCCAACGATGCATATTGCGCACCAGCAGGCCGAACGCCACGTCGGTGTGCAAGCTCTCGATGTCTGACCAGGCAGCGATATCGGTCGGGCGATAAAAGAACATCAAAAAGATGCCGGTAACGGTCAGCAAGATGAACAGGAAAAAGGTGAGACCGCCCAGGCACAGCGTGTAGCTGACCTTGACTGCGTGCCGTTTCACCTTCACCGGGTGGAGGTGGTACAGAACGCTGTTCATGATGACGTAGGAGCGGTTGCGAGGGCTGTCTGTGTAGCCCTTGCGAAAGACCGATCCGGGTCGGAACACCGACGTCCAGAACTGGCTGCCTTGCATCCAATCGGAGGCTGCCTGGCTACCGGATTGGATGCGTTGGGGCAGGCTGGGTTTGCTTTTCTCGAGGTTGTCTGCCATGTTTTTAGAACCGCATTCCGTAGGCGTAGCCGTGAGTATCGGTGCGGCCGTGCACATCCCCTTCAGCGGGCGGGTTGTTGCTTACTCGACCCAACGTGATGACGCCAGTGGGGCAACGATCAACGCACAGGGCGCAGCGAGTACAGACATCGTCGTCGATTATAAAAATCGCATTGTCGGTGGGATCATGGCCCGGCTGATCGGCGTCAATGGCTTCGTCGATGGCTTCGGTGGAGACGTACCAGATGCATTTCCACGGGCAAATGTCTACGCAGCCTTCGCACTGGATGCACTCGGACTGGTCGATATTGATGAACTGCTTGGGCTTGACGGCGGCGTCAAGGTAGGCGGCGTCGACGGTCTGCAACACGTAGTCGTCGCGGAACCGCGGCATGGGAGGATTGGCTTCGTTTTTTGCCATCGTTGTTTCTGGCCTTCCTTCCCTAGTTTCCTGGGATGAGTGGGCGTCCGAAATCGGACACAGGCTCGGCGGTGATTTTTTCTTGATCGCGCTTTTGCCACCAACGCCAAAGCACTAGCAAGCCACCTATTGCGGCCAGGTGTTCAATAACAACAACGAGGTCGCTGAGCTTTTTCAGATCCATACGGGTGGGTGGAAACGTAACGGGCGATGTGAGGAACTGGCCCTCGGTGAACAGGAACCGCTCAACCGACCAGCCCCATTCATTGTCGGTAAGTCGCACCCATCGGTCGGGCACGATGCCGAAAAGCAGCAGCAGCACCATGAATACGAACACTGCGCCAACCATGGCTTCACCCCAGGTAGTTGGGCGATCCGCCGGACGACGTTTGCCGTAGGCCACACCGACCCAGACCATTAAGGCTGTAACGACGATCGCCGTGGTGAGAGCTACCACTCCTCTATGTCCTCCGTGAACTCGTTACGTACTAGTGAATTGCGCAAATTATCCGCAAATGAGTCTGTCTGCGACAAATCAGCGTTGCTGAGATTACCTGCGGGCGCGCCCGATTGCAGTATTGAGCAGTTGACGGCGCGCCGTTGGCTTGGCGTTGTGATGGTCAGCGCGTATTGTGGCGCGTTGTCTTGTCTTACTGGCACACTGCGCTTTGTGACGCGGTAATGATGGAGAAGCTCAAGAAGTTGAACAAACTAGGAATACCGCAGAGGTCACGTTGACCGAAGTTCCTGAGTACTTGCTGGAGCGCTCGCGTGAGCGGCGCGTCGCGCTAGGGCTACTTGACGACGACGGCTCCGGTGATGGTGACGCAGCGGCAGATGCCGCTGGTGGAGGTGCCGGTGGGGCTGCGGGGCAGATTGCCGCGACCAGCGCCAGCGCAGACACCGCAGCGGCAATCGCAGCAGCCAAAGAATCAGCCAAGCTGGAAGTTCCGCCTGAACCCGAACCAGACCCGCAGTGGGTGCTGGCCGCGCGGCGCCGTCATCGCATTCCGATCTGGGCAATGCCGGTGCTGTTCGCTCTGCCGCTATGGGGCTTTGTGTACGTCAAGCTGACCGAGCCTCCGCCCGAACCAATAACTGCGGTAACCGAAGGGGCTAACACCTATGCAGTGCGGTGCGCTAGCTGTCACGTTGGTGACGGATCTGGCTCCGAAGGTGGCGGCGTAGGCCGACCTCTCTACAACGGCGAAATGCTGCTGACCTTTCCTGCGCTTGACGAAGACCTGCTGACTTGGGTCAAAACCGGCAGCGAGGGTGTGGGCGTTGGGAACGTTTACGGCGACCCGAACCGGGCGGGTGGTCCGCGTATTGCCGGTGAAACCGGTGCGAACATGCCCGCCTTTGGGTCCGTGCTAAGCGAGCATCAGATCTATTCGGTGGCGCGCTATGTGCGAGAGGTGATCAGTGGTGAGGAGATCACCGACGAAGAAGCTGCCTTACGTGATGAGAAGTGGAAGCATCTGGGTGGTGGTTCCGTCACCGGTGAAGGTGGCGGCGGCGGGCACTAGCACCGGGTTACTTGGCCGGTGGTGGCTGGGTCAATGGAAATGGGTTGGTGGGACTGAGTTGGTGAAACTGAGTCGGTTGCGCTAGGCGTTAGTTGTTGCGTTAGCCGCGAGAATCGGAAAGCTCTTGCGCGGCGTCGGCTGCCGCGCTGATTACTTCGTCTATTACTTCGTCTGTATGTGCAAGTGAGACAAACAGCGCCTCGTATGCACCCGGAGCAAGAGCCACACCGCGCTTAGTCAAGGCGTGAAATAAGCGCGCATAGGCGGCCTCGTCTGTGCGGCGAGCGGACTCGTAGTCGGTTGGCAACGGTGGAGTGCCTGTTGAGGTGGCAGCGTTGTTGGCGTCGGGCGAAGCGGTAGCGGCGCTGTTGGTATCGGTGATGTCGGTGCTGGCAGTGGTATCGGTGTTGGTGGCGTCGGGGCCGCAGTACAGCCCAACCAATGAGCCGACCCTGACCACCCGAAACGGAGCGGCCGAATCTGTTGCGGCTACGTTGTTTTGCTTACCGCCGTGCCCGCCGCTCTTCACACCACTTTGCTTACCGCCGTGCCCGCCGCTCTTCACACCACTTTGCTTACCGCCGTGCCCGCCGCTCTTCACACCACTTTGCGCGTTGCTCTTCACACCGCGGTGTCCGAAAGCCTGCGCAAACCCCTCCGTCAGGCCATCTGCCAGACGTGTAGCCGATGCGGTCAACTGCTCATAGGCGCTGCTATCAAGCATCTCCAGTGCCGCCAGTCCAGCGGCGGTTGCCAGCGGATTGCCTGACAAGGTTCCCGCTTGATACACGGGACCAAGCGGCGCCAAGGCCGCCATCACATCTGCGCGACCGCCGACTGCACCGATCGGTAAACCACCGCCGATCACCTTGCCAAAGCAAGCCAGGTCGGGCGTAACGCCAAAGTATTCGGTCGCTCCCCCACGAGCGAGGCGGAACCCGGTGATCACCTCGTCAAAGATCAGCAACGCTCCGGTTTGGTCGCAGGCCTTACGAAGGCCCGTTAAGAAGCCGTCTTGCGGGGCAATCACGCCCATGTTTGCCGCAACCGGTTCGACGATTACCGCCGCTACTTGCTCGTCAAGCTCGGGCACAACGTTGTAAGGCGCAACGATGGTGTCAGCCACCGCTGAGTCGGGTACGCCGGCTGAGCCAGACAACCCGAGAGTGGCTACCCCGCTGCCGCCTTGTGCCAATAGAGAATCGGAATGTCCGTGGTAGTTCCCAGCAAACTTGACGATGCGGTCTCGCCCGGTAAAACCGCGCGCCAGTCGCACGGCCGTCATTCCTGCCTCGGTGCCAGAGCTGACTAGACGCACCTGATCGATGCCGGTCACGCTTTCGCAGATGGCGCTAGCGAGGCGGACCTCGGCCGCGGTGGGAGCCCCATAGGAGGTGCCTGCTGCTGCGGCCTTGGTTATGGCCGCGGTGATGTGAGGGTGTGCGTGCCCGCAGATGATTGCGCCATAGGAACAAATGAGATCTACATAGCGATTTTGGTCTGTGTCGGTGATGTACGGGCCGTTGGCTGACGCAACGAAGTAAGGCGTACCGCCGACGGAGCCAAAGGCGCGCACCGGAGAGTTAACTCCGCCCGGAATGACCTGGCGCGCTTGGTCGAACAGAGTTTGCTTACTTTGCTTGCTGTTCATGACTTGCCGGCCATGAAGTTTGCTGCTTGCGCTGGCCTGCTCACGAGCCTGACGCTAAGGCTTTGCCGGGTTAGTGGCTTAGCGGCAACAAGCTGACCGGGCGTGGCGCTAGTAGCAACCGCTGCGGGAGTGAGGCCAAGTTGGCTTAGCTAGCCGCTTGGATAACAGCGGCAACAAGCTGACCGGGCGTGGCGCTAGTAGCAACCGCTGCGGGAGTGAGGCCAAGTTGGCGACAGGCCTCGGCGGTGGTATTACCGATGCAGACCACTGCGGTGGTCGGGTTGTGTTGATGATCATGCTTGCGCAGCTGCGCAAGATGTCCCTTCACCGCTGACGGTGATGCGAACACGACTACGTCTGCATTGGTGACATCGTCCAGCAGATGCTGCGACAAGTCTGGTTGAACCGTGCGGTAGGCCGCCACGGCGGTGACTTGCCAGCCTTGTGATCGCAATCCCGCTACAAGATCTGAGCGTCCTTGCTGCGCCATCGGCACGAAGCAGTGGTCGGTACGGCTGGGCGGCGGGAAAACTTTCGCCAATTCGGCAGCGTTGTGAATAGTCGGCATGAGATCTGGCGGCCGATCGAGTTCTTGGGTGACTCGCTCGGCGGTGGCGGGACCGACCGCAGCGATTTTCAGATGGGCGAAACGCTTACGCACGCCGCGGCGATCTGCGCGTGCGAAGGTGGCGGCGATGGCGTTGGTAGAGGTAAATGCCGTCCAGCTGAAGCGATCGAGTCTCAGCAGTGCGTCGTCGAGAGGCTGGCCTCCGTCGGTGGGTGGAACGATGGTGATGGCGGGAGCTTTGATGATCTCCGCTCCGGCAGCCTCCAGGGCTTCGCTTAGGGGAAGCGATTGATGCGAGGCACGTGTGATGACCGTTTTGCAGCCACGCAAAGGCTGGGCGGTATCGCTTGGCTTACTTGGCGGAGGCATTGTTATTTGGCGGTTATCTGGCGCTATTTGGCCGGGCTTGATGGCCGGGTCATTCGTGCCCTAGCAGCGCCGCGCCGCCAAGATCTTCAAGCAGGTGTCGGGCAAGCTCTGCCCCGAGTTTGATGGCTGGTGTTGCCGAACTGGGGTGCCCCAACACGATGCTGTCTTTGGTGGTGATGCTGTCCTTGGCAGTTAAGACCTGTTTACCGTCAAGGCTGGCCAGCATTGCAGTCATTTCCAAAGTGGCTTTGCTGGTGTCATCTCTCCACGTTGCAAGCGCACCTACCGGTAGATCGCAGCCGCCGCCGAAGCCAGCCAGCAACGCCCGCTCGGCGGTGACGCAAATGGTGGTGGTGTAATCAACAATGCCTTCAAGTGCGGATTTGGTCTTGTGATCGTCTTCACGGCACTCCACTGCAATGGCCCCCTGCCCGGCCTGAGGTAACACAAGCTCCGTGCTGAGCACTTCGGCGCAGTGGTGCGTGAGCTCTAATCGCTCGAGCGCGGCCATCGCGACGACAACCGCATCGATATCTTCTTTCTCCGTGGCGGCTAGGCGAGTTGCGATGTTGCCGCGCAAACCAACAAAATTCAGATCTGGCCGAAGATTGGCTAGCTGAACCTTGCGGCGGACAGAGCCGGTAGCCACGGTGGCGCCAGAAGCCAAATCGGTCAGTGAGGATCCGACCAGCGCGTCACGCACGTCGCCACGCTTTAGGAACCCAACCAGTGTGAGACCTTCGGTAGGTGTCGAACGCATGTCCTTGGCGCTGTGCGTTGCGATGTCGGCTCGGCCTTCAAGCACAGCGGCCTGCACCTCCACCACGAATACTCCTTGCCCGGCTAGTTGATCGATTGGGAGGTCGCGTTGCTTGTCGCCGGTGGTTGTGACCTGAACTAGTTCGGTGGCACCACCAAGCTCTGTCGCAACTTGAGTTGCCTGATACAGCGCCAGCGGGCTGGAGCGTGTTGCTATACGGAGCAAGGCGAATCCGGCCTTGCCGAGCTAGATGTCAAACAGCCGACGAACCGAGTCCGTCAGCTGCAAGCCTTCATCGGTTCCAGCTGTGTCTTTTAGGGCCATCGTCGGCTTGTGTAAAAACTTTGCCACCAGCGACTTGGTCATCACTCGCACTGCTGTTCGGTGGGCATCGTCCCAGTCGGGATGACGAGCAAAGATGCGTTTAAGCTCAGCATCAGCAGCAACTTCGACCGATGAACGCATTGCCGTTATCAGCGGCGCGGCGCTGCGGGCGATGGCTGACTGGGAGTAACGCTTGACCTCGGCGTTGATTATCTGTTGCACCAAGATCACTTCGTCCTGACGCTCCTGACGACCAGCGGCTGCAAACCGGGTGAGATCGTCCATGTCAAGCAGAGTCACGCCATCGATTTGCGCCACAGAAGGATCGACATCGCGTGGCACGGCAATGTCCACAATTAATAGAGGTCGTCCTGCGCGCTGCGCGATGACATCGTCGAAATGAACGGCTTCGACGATGATCTGGCTGGCACCCGTGGCAGTGAGCAGCATGTCGACTTGGGTTAGGGCTTGTTCGAGTTCAGTCAGTGCGATGGCGCGTCCGCCTACCTGCTTCGCTAGTTCGTCTGCGTTTTCGTAGGTGCGGTTGGTGATCAGTATCTCTATCTCTGTCGGGCCGGATTCGTGGTCTCTAGTTCCGGCAGATTTTTTTGTGGATTTGTCGCCAGCCAGGGCCACAGCAACGGCCTGTGCCATCCCCCCTGCGCCGACGATAAGCACTTTGCGGTTAGCGAGGCTGCCGATCTGGCGAGTGGCCATGGCAACCGCAGCGTGTGGCACCGAAGCGGTGCTGCGGCTGATTTGTGTTTCAGCTCGGGCGCGCTTGGCAGCGATGATGCTGTGGCGGAACAGGTGGTTGAGGTTGGTCGCGCAGGTGGTGTTGGTGCGTGAGATTTCCCAGGCTGATTTGACCTGCCCGAGAATTTCCGACTCGCCGATGACAGCGGACTCAATTCCTGCGGCGACCGCGAACAGATGGCCAGCAGCCTGGGCGTCTTGGAATGAGTAGAGGTGTCGTTGGTCGCTGAGTGGGTGACCGGTGGATTGGTGATCGAGGTGCGAGCGCAGCTCATCTAGAGCAGCAGTAACGCAGTCGGGGCTGTCGTTGGCGGTTGCCGCGTAGAACTCGGTGCGGTTGCAGGTGGAAACAATGACGGCTTCGTCGATGTGTTCACCTTGCGTTAGCTCGGCGAGGTGTTGGGCCAGGTCGGTCTGCTCAACGCTGCAGCGTTCAAGCAGGTCAAGAGAAGTGCTTTTGTGGCTGATGCCCATTACGACAATTGACACGGATGAACCTAGGTCGGCAAGAGGGAAGGCAGCCTCGAAGCCTATGGGCGCTTAGCGAACGTGGGTTAATCGGGGCTATCACCTGTGCAGGGGCTATTACCCGTCATTCACCATTGCCCAAACGCAAGTTGAATGGTGGCAGTGAGCAATATCAACGCTGCTAAGGCGGCCAAGGTAACTGCGGGGCCACGTCTCACTTGGCTTCGCCTTTGGCCTCGTTAATTGTGACCTCGCTAATTGCGATCTCGTTGACTACTTCTTTGACTTTTTGTAGGCGCACCTCGGTGCCGACGGCAAGGCCGATGTCGGCAGCGGTTTCATTGCCACCAACTAGCACTTCCAGCATGGCGTGGACATCCTCGGCAAGGATCAACCGGCCTGGTGCGGCGCTTGCTTGAGTGGGTTGGGACAAGGTTGGTTGAGACAAGGTTGGCTGGGACAAGGCCGGCTGGGACAAGGTTGCGAGCCGAGTGTCCTCTCCAAAGCTGACTTTGAGCGACTCACCGGGCGTTATCAACTCAGCCAGCACGGAGCGGTCGATGTTGAGCTGAGCCACACCGCTGTTGTCCAGAGAGAGCACCTCGGCCACCAAAGTGCCGTCGTCTTCAGTGCGTGGCATCGACAACACGGACGGCAGCAACAGGGCTGAGTCGATCGGTTCGCCGATGCTTTCCAACGGCTCACCTTTACAAATACGCGCCACTGCGGGTGCCAAGACATCCCGAGCGGGGTGGATCGCCGCGATTGGCGCGGCATCGTCAGACGAGGCTTCGCTTGGCGTGACGGCGACTGAATCTTCGCCGGATATGCGCACAGCTAAATCAGTGCCGCCAACCAGGGCAACTGCGGCCGCTAGCACGCCGTTGTCGGGGCCGACTAGCACGGCTTGGCCGTCACCAACCTCAACCGCAATCGCGGGACGTTCCAGTCGCCTGCCGACCGATGCCAGCACTACGCCGGTCGCAAGATGAGGCACGCTGCGAGCCAGCATCAAAGCGGCGGCCTTGGTGTCTCCCGGGTCTATGTAATGGCACAGATCAATGACGGTGAGTGATTCGCAGTGGTCTCGCAGAATCGAATGAATCAAACCAACGGACTCGTCGCGCAGACCAAGGTCGGTAATGCAGGTAACGGTGCTGAACCGCAGCGGTGCTTTCACAGTGCTTGCTTCGGCGGTGTTTTCTTCGACAGTGTTTTCTTCTTTAATGCTTGCTTGTCAGTGTTTGCTTGTAAGTGCTCGCCGGATGCTTTACAGCTTGCTCAGTTAGCTGGTGGTGCGGTGGCACGGCCCAGTTGTGCCGATCGTTGCGTCGCTGCCTCTACCGCGCTGGCGAACGCTGCTCGCACGCTGTGTTTCTCAAGCTCCCTCAAACCAGCAGCGGTGGTGCCGCCCGGTGAAGTGACATTGGCTCGCAGATCTGCTGCTTGGGTGCCCTCGCTGATTCCTTCGCGCAGCAGCGTGGCCGAGCCCAACAGGGTCTGCGTGGTTAGCTCGGTAGCAACTTGTCGGGTGAGGCCGGCCGCTACGCCCGCATCGATCATCGCCTCGGCTACCAAGAACACGTACGCCGGACCTGATCCAGACAACCCGGTCACCGCATCAAGTTCGGCCTCAGTGGTGCGGACCACAGTGCCCACCGCCGACAAGACCTCTTCGGCCCAGTCGAGATAGCTCGCAGCGTGGTCGTTGCCGCATATGGCCGCGGCTCCTTGACCCACCAAGGCAGGCGTGTTCGGCATGGCTCGGATGATCGGCATCAGAGTGTCTTCATTGGAGACGGCCCGCTCAATGGTGGCGATGGTTACGCCCGCAGCAATAGAAAGGATGCAGTTGGAGTGTCTAGCCGCGGCCGCCGCTACGACGGGTATCACGTTGGGCTTGGTGGCGAGAATTGTGTTGGGCAACTGGCCGACCATGTAGCTGGGTATGGCGCTGTGGTTGATGCCAGTCTCGGTCTTTACTTTGTAGCGCTCGGCCAGAAAAGCACGGCGTTCTGTTAGCGGCTCGATTACAAGAACATCGGCAGGTTTGTACTTCCCCGCTTTAAGTAACCCAGACAGCAGAGCCTCACCCATCTTGCCGCCGCCCACAATCACAAGCCCAAGCTCAGTCATGGCTTCACGCTAACCGTGCTAAGTGTTTGCGGTACTAACAACTTGGTGTCTGAACGGCACCGCACTACTCACTTCCTATGCAGCGCAGTGCCGTTCGGACAGCGCTCAAGGTAGTGGAGTATTTGATTTTGGCAAGGAGGATTATTTTGGCGCTCTTGCGGCTGCGGTTAGCTCTTGGGTTTGACCCCGTGGCCCATCGACAACAGCGCCTGAAAATCTCGCTCGACATAAGTCCAGAGCGAGCCGATGATGCGATCAAGCTCATCCTCATCGACGGCGTGTGTTGGAAGCTCGCCGGTGAGGTAGTAAGCGTCTTCGGGGCCGATGCAAAACTGAGCGCCAACCAGCGAATGGTTTCGCCGCAGTAAAAACTCGTTGACTTCGTCAACGCGTTGAGTGGCGATAGGCAAAACGTATGTCTCGTAAGCCAGGGTGCGTTGGCGCAGCGTCAGCCAAATGGCAATGACATCGCGCGTGTCGCCAGCTAGTCGGATGTACCAGCGGAGCGGGATGGTGTCGTCACGACTGACGTCGAGCAACAATGGTCGTTCAAGTGTGTCGTCGATTTTGTTCGGCTGACTGCGCCGCCATTCATCTAACCACTCATCGATTCGCTGCTCTAGCGCCGCAAGCTCTTCGTCGGTTGCGGGGGGCCTAGTCATAGAAATCTGATCATAGAAATCTGGGCCATAGCGATCTGGGCAAGCAAGCTTGTCGGCTGCGACTACAGATGCCTACAGATATGTCACACCCGCGCGCGATGCTTACCCGCAAGATTTAAACGCAGGCGACCAGCAACTCACGCGCGGTCAGGCTTGCGAGCACCTCCGCAGCGGTGGCAGCGGAAGCTTCCCAGGTGTGGTCAGCAGCGTGAGCACTCCCACCACTTCCCAACCGAGAAGCAAGAATGGGGTCTTCTAAGACACGATCAATTTGAACCGCAAACTGAGCGGGGTCACGGTCGCTCACTAGCAGGCCGGTAACGCCATCGGTAACGCTTCGGCTAAGCCCACCAACGTTGGATGCGACTACAGGTATGCCGCAGGCGGCGGCTTCAAGCGCAACCAGGCCAAACGATTCCGACCGGCTAGGCACCAAGCAGATGTCGGCGGCTCGATAGTAAATAGGAAGGAGGTGGTGCGATTGAGGTGGAACAAATATGACTCGTTGAGTTAGGCCAAGGTCTGCAACAAGTTTGTGGAGTTCGTCGAGTGTGCGTTCTCCTTCCTGACCACTGGGCCCACCAACGATCATCAAGCGAGCGTCACTAAAACGAGAAAGCGCCAGGGCTCGAACGGCAACGTCAGCGCCTTTTAGCGGTTGCAATCGTCCAACGAACAAGAGTGTGGGAGTTCCGGGAGTCACCGCTTCAGCGGACTGTGTTTCGGCAAGGCCGAGCTCTACCCGGGCTGCGTGTTTGTCGCCTGGCGAAAACAGTTCCAGGTTCACACCAGGGGTAAGGATTCGGATTCGTTCGGGCACCACGTCGTATAGCTCGCACAACTGGTGTGCCTCAGGCTCACTAGAGGCGAACACGACATCAGCACAGTCCATTACCTCTTGTTCGGCAAGCGCACGATGGATGGGTTCAACGTCTCCATTGCGAGACTTAATTCGGGCAAGCGTGTGGAAGGTGACCGCTAGCGGCACATCGAGTTCGTGCTTGAGGCGATGACCGGCCACACCTGACAGCCAGTAGTGAGCGTGGATGGCGTCAACCGGTCGTTGCGCTATGTGCTCCGCTACACGGTCGGCGTACAGGTCAATTACTGCCGGGAGATCTTCTTTATCAAGGCCGAGCGGTCCAGCGTCGATGTGGGTCAGGCGAATGCCGGACGCCATTTCAACGTGAGTTGGAGTGTCGGAATCAGTACGACGTACATAGATGTCGCAACGCGTGCCTATTGCGGTCATGGCCGCTGAGAGTTCACGGACATAGATATTGAGACCGCCGCCGTCGCCTATGCCCGGGACTGACAACGGGGAGGTGTGCATCGACAGTATTGCCAGCGATTTGGGTGCTGCTAGGCGTTCACCTAGCTGATCTTCACCCGGCAACGCAAGCGGCAGTCGGTCGCCAAAACCTGGCTGCGGCTGTATTTGCACGGCAACAACCTTAGAAGCGAATCAGGTCAATCGCCCACAACCAGGCTGGGGCGATGGCGAATAACCCGCCTAGGCGACATAGCGGCCAGTTGCTGATTAGAGGTGAGAGCAGCAGGTTTTGCGGAGCTTGCTGACCTGCCTTGCGAGAGCGAGCCATTTGGTAACGGGCCGTGAGGCTCTGCCCCAACAGCAAAGTGACTACTGCGACGATCATCAATTTCAATGCATCTTCCGGTGCGTAAGGCGGCAGCGACACTGCGGTTATTGCAAAGATCATGGCGCAAGCACCTGTGAGGCCGGCAAAGATTCCGGCTAGTCGGCGTAGTTCTTGGCGGATGCTCTCCGATTCGCTTCGGCGAGACTTCCGGCGTAAGAATTTTGCACTGTTCCGCAAGGTCTTCGTCAGTACCTTCAAAGGGTCAACGCCTACCCCACCCCAGATGCTTGCGCCAGTGTCGTAGGTAAACACGACACACACCAGTACCACCGCTCCTGACACGGTTTCTTGCGCCAACGCCGCAGCCGCGCAGGCTGGAATACCGACTATTAGCCACGCCAGTACAAGCTCCCCTGCCCGGTTCAATGCCTTGGCTAGTTGACGTTCCACTTGCCAGCTAACGATCACGCTGCCGAGCGCAGCACCCGTGACAACAACACCTGCAAGGCGCAGATCAACCAGGCCTGAAAACGCCAACATCGCTGCTAACACGGCGCTGATCGGCCTAATTGTCCCGTCGGCTAGGCCCTGATTCTTATTGGGACCTGGTTCGAATCTTCTCCGGTGCGCTGGCGTTCTTCGGCTTGGCCCGTCGGCTAGGCCCTGATCTTTGTTGGGACTCCTATTGGCAGTGGTGTAGTCAGTGGAGTTGTCGGGGTTGCGGCGCGCAGCGTTTTGCCAACCACCGAGACTTGCTGCAGCCAGCAACAAGACTCCGAATGCGATCGGGTGAGCAGCCAGTGCAACTAGTTGAGATACGAACCACAGCAGCACCCAGCGATATCGCTCAGCGGAGCTAATGCTGTATCCACTGGATCCAGTGGCGGAACCGTTCGTGGGGTGAGGCCTGGACGTCAAAGCAGCACTGGGATCCACCATAGAGCTGGCCGACAGATCAAGCTCCCCCGGAAACGGGGGGCAATACGGCTATCTCGTCGCCGTCCGAAACGGTCGCTGTGCCTTGAACCGCCTCTCCGTTGAGCCAGATTCGGCTTGTGTCAAGGATTGCTGCGAATTGTTCACCGAAGGTGTTACGCGCCCAATCCAGTGCGGCGGCTACATCGTTCACTTCAAGCTCTGCCCGATCGGTTCCGGCCACCTCTCTAGCCGAAGCAAAGAATCTCAAGGTGACGGTGGGCACAACAAAGTTGAGGGTACCTACCGACAAATACCAGCTAGAACCTGCCAGGCTGAGGTCGTGACATATCTGTTGATCATTCGGCATGGTCAATCTGAATGGAACCTGACCGGCAGATGGCAAGGCCAGGCCGATCCACCGCTTACGAAATTGGGCGAACGCCAGGCCGAGATTGCTGGCCATGCCCTGGCTGAGCGGCCCCAAGATGGACAACAAGCCGGCTTCCAAAACGCCAGGCAGGGCAGATCAGTCCAACGGGTGGTCACGAGTGATTTGGAACGTGCTCGCCACACCGCTGAGATTTTGGCTGAGATATTGGGAGTTGTTGACCTGGTAGTTGACCAGACGCTGCGCGAGCGTCATGCAGGTGAGTGGGAGGGGCTGACCCGAGCAGAAATCGAAAAGCAATGGCCGGGTGCGATCGCCGCGCGTCGATGGCCACCGCACTTCGAGAGCGAACAAAGTTTGGCAAAGCGATTGTTGCCCACCCTGCGAGAGCTATGTGCTGGGTTAGAACCGGACGCCGGTGTGCTGATGGTGAGTCATGCAGGAGTGGTTAAGACCGTGGATCTTTATGTGGGTGCGGAGGAAGGGCCTGTCCCGAATCTGGCTGGTCGTTGGTACAAGATCAAAGCCAGCGGAGACTGTGCTGGCAGTGGTGGTGGCGTAAGTGACACGTCGGCGTGGGGTTGGGAACATCTTGAGCCCGGCGAGCAGGTTCATTTCGTACCTAGCGATATTGATCTGGCTATCGAATAGCAGCACAGCACAGGGCAGTGACGCTGGATACCTAGCGCTCTAACCCCTGGCTGGTTTGCTCAGCCAGGCCTGTTCAACCGGGCCTATTCAGCCAGGACAAAGCCTCATCTGGGTCTACGTTCTCATCGGCCAGTAGCTGCAGCGATTTCTCAGCGTTAGCAAGGTCTGCCTCTATGTTGTCTAGTTCAGTGTTGTCTAGTTCAGTGCTGCTGAGTTCAGCGTTGTCAAGTTCCGCTCTGTCAGGCACTGCGGGAGTGGATTTTGTGCTGCCGGGTTCTGCGTTACTGAGTTCCGCGTTACTGAGTTCTGCCCTGCTGAATTCTGCGCGGGCGGGTTCGGCGCTGTTGATTTCGGCGCTGCCGATATCGCGAGCTGAGTCGCGTGCTGTAACGATGTGACCAATGCTACGACACTCCCACAAGCCCACTGGCGCCCATCATTAGCCTGAGCCATAGGGCCGCTAGCTCATCGGGTAGAGCAGGGGACTTTTAATCCCAAGGTGCCGGGTTCGAGCCCCGGGCGGCCCACCAGCTCACAAATTGCAGCGCTTCTGCGATCTAATGTAGGTACGTGGTGCATCTACCAATACGTCGGATTGATCCTGACCTCGACCTGCCAAATTACTCCAAGCCTGGTGATGCGGGTGCGGACCTGTTCGCTGCTGAATCTGCGTCGCTCAAGGCGGCAGGCGGTCGCGCGCTTGTGCGGACCGGAATAGCGGTCGCGATCCCCGAGGGTTACGCCGGTTTCATTCAGCCTCGCAGCGGGCTGGCGTTACGGCACGGTGTTACCTGCCTTAACACACCCGGACTGATTGACAGCGGCTATCGCGACGAGTTGCGTGTCCTGTTGGTCAACACCGACCCCGACGATGTTTACGAGGTGCAAAGAGGTGATCGGATTGCTCAGCTTGTGATTCAGCGGGTCGAGATCGCCGAGTGGGAAGTAGTAGAGATCCTGGACGATTCTGAGCGTGGCCTAGGAGGCTTCGGACACACCGGCCGCTAGCGAGAGTTGTGATAGCTGGACCTGTAATAGCTGGGCTCGCACACGTCAGGATTCACACTCGTCTGGGTTAAATGTCTCACCCATCTGCCATCTTGTTGGCATGGGGAAAAGTAACAAGACAAGAAGGAACACGAACCCCAATTTGCTGGGTCCGACGCTGTTTGAATTTGCCAGCCTTGAATTTGCCAGCAAAAGCTGGGCTGATAAGGCCAGTGAAATTAAAACTGGTGGAGTTTTAGCTGGTGGAATTATCGCGGCGGGCGGCCCGGAGATAGCGCCGATCGTTTCATTCGAGAAGTTCCGCTCGCGGATGACGGCACAATCGTTAGAACACTCCACACAGGCGCAATCATCTAAGGACAGCAACAGTCCTAGGGCGGTTAACCAGGCGGGCAGTTCACAAGCAGATAACTCACCGGTTGCTAGCTCACTAGCCCGCGCTCTACGCCGTCAGCGGTTTCAGCGTCTACGCCGTCTGCGCCGTCAGCGGCTTCAACGCCTGAGCGAGAAAGCCAAGGCTCGTGCGCGCCAGCGGCTTACCTCTCAAACTTGTCAATCACCACAGCTAACTGTTCATAGGTTCCAAGCATCGCAAGCACATCTCCCGCCGACAGCTTGAAGCTGTCCGCAGGCGCAGCAATCCACTCCCCGTCACGTCCGACCGCCAAAACCGAACCTGGCCAGTCTTTGCCCAACACACTTTCACCAAGCGTCATTTTTACGAGCCCGCTTTCGGGCGTGATGCGATACTCCTTCACCAAAACGTCGTTGGCCGAGATGCCTGGTACCAGCTCGTCAAAATAAGTCATTACCTCCGGATTCTGCGCAACCACGGCCATCCGCGCCGCACCAATCTCGTTCGGATTGATAACTCGGTCAGCGCCCGCGCTCTTCAACTTTGGCACGGTGGTGGGAGAGTTCGCCCGTGCCACGATGAACAGATCTGGGCGCAGCGCGCGCGCACTCAGCGTTACATACAAATTCGCCACGTCGGAGTTGAACGCCAATACGAGGGTGGCCGCCCGCTCGATCCCAGCCGCTAGCAACGTCTCGTCATCAGTGGCATCGGCGTTGATGATTATGTGAATGTCGTCAACCACCAACTCGTCATAGTCGATCACTACCACCTCGCAGTCCTGCCTAGTTAGGTCCGTAGTAATCGCGCGGCCCACCTGGCCGTAGCCACAAACAATCGTGTGACCGTTCATCTGGCTGATCGTGTCACGCATATGTCTCCTCCTTAAGCGGTCGTTAAGATGTCCTTCAAACAACGTGTCCATCAGCACACCCAGCGTGTACAACGCTGAGGAAGTGCCCAGCAGAATAAGCACAAGAGTGAAGGCCTGGTAGCCGAATCTGTCTGCATCAGGCACCCGGGCTTCGGAATAACCCACTGTCGAAATCGTGACAATGGTTTGGAACAGAGCATTGAATGGCTTGAATCCGAGAATGGAATAGCCGATCGTCCCAACGACAATGCCCGTGAGCAACAAAGCCAGCCCTGCGCGAAACCGATTCCATGGATCCCTTATATCGCCACGCCTGCGGAGACGTTGCATCACTCGACCTAAGCGACGCGCCGGCCTTTGCATGCGACGCGTTTGCACCCGAGTCCTTCTCGTAAGCACACGGGTGCGCTCGCCGTGGGGCTTAATGTTCTTGAGACCCATGACACGGTTGGTCTGACGATTTGCTTGACCGGATAGCCGAGGTTGACGGGGTTGATTGCGTGTCGGGTTGTCGTTGCTGCTATCGCGTCCGCCAAACACGTAAAACAAAATAGAGGTTCCACACAATGGTCGCGACCTATAGGCCGCTGACGACGCTGAACTGGGCAGCTAAACCGAACGGCCTAGAGAGACACAAACGGGTCGTAAGGTGAGCGCAATGCTTGTCTGGATTGATCTTGAAATGACGGGGCTGGATCACCGCGTTCACCGAATCGTTGAAATCGCCACCGTCATTACCGACGAACATCTCGAGACGATTATCGAGGGGCCAAATCTGGTGATCGGAATCAACGACGAGGACCTCAAGCAAATGGGTCTAGAAGTAACCGAGATGCACACCAAAACCGGTCTTCTTGACCGAATCAAGAGCTCCAAGCTCACGCTCGCTCAGGCTGAGCAGCAGACCGTTGATTTCATTAAGGCCAACGTGGCTAATCCGTCTGAAGCTCCGATTTGTGGCAACTCAATTGGCACCGACCGCCGGTTTTTGGATGAATACATGCCGAAGGTGGAGAAGATGCTGCACTACCGCGTGGTTGATGTCTCTTCGTTGCGCATGGTCGGCGAAGCGTTGGTACCTGACGTCGTAAAAACGTGGCGCGCCGCTGAAAACAAAACGGATGCAGTCAAGCACCGCGCTCTGGACGATGTCCACACCAGCATCAATGAGTTGCGCTACTACTACGAGCACTGGCTGCGGGAGCCGGTCAAAACTGGCGCTAATCACTGCCACTAACCTGAGCCGGCGTGAGTAAGCCGACCCGTGAGGAGCAACTGCCTCCCGACGACAAAGTCGTTGAGATGGCTCCAAACATTCGCCGGATTCAGCTTCCCATGAACATGCCTGGTTTGGGTCACGTCAACTGCTACATCCTTGATGACGACCGCGGGGCGGCCTTGCTTGACCCTGGGTTACCTGGGCCTGCCTCATGGAAGGCACTGAAGCTCGGTCTCAAACAAGCCGAACTTCCGCCCGAACGGGTTCACACAATCATTGTCACGCACAGCCACCCCGATCACTTCGGTGCGGCCGGGCGCTTTTGCCAAGAGTACGGCGCCGAACTGGTAACGCATCGAAACTTCCGCATGTGGTGGGACATTGACGAAGAAGACGAAAACCCGTTAGAGCTGGCACATGATGCGAGTAGCAACCACAGCGCTAGTAACGGCAACGCTGAGATCGCCGAGGTCCTTGAGGAAGACCCTGAAGTAACTACCGAACCGCTGCACGAAATAAGCGGTGGTGGCCCCAGCGGTCCAACCCCTTGGGGCGGCAAGGGTTACAAGCTCCCGTGGCATCGACGTTTGGCATACGAGATGATGAAAAAGGGTTGGGGCGGCCGCTGGTTCAAGACGCCTGTACCCACTTCGCGCGTTGACGATGCTGACCGCATCAAACTGGCGCGGCGAGAGTTTGTGGCAATGCACACACCTGGGCACACCGTGGATCATCTGTGCTTGTTTGACCCGGAGACGGGTGTGATGCTCTGCGGCGACCATGTGCTACCAACCATCACCCCGCACATTTCTGGCATCACTACGGCCAAAGACCCACTCAACGATTTCTTCAACTCGCTTGACCGGGTAGCCGAACTTGAAGGGGTTGAGTTGGGCCTGCCTGCTCACGGGCAGCCGTGCACGGATTTGAGCGGACGGGTACAAGACATCAAGCGCCATCACAACGAACGCCTAGATGTGCTACGTGAAGCGTCCGATCACATAGGGCACGGATCGGTGCAGCAGTACATGAAGGAGCTGTTCAAGGAACGATCCTGGGGATCGATGGCGGAGTCTGAAACGTTTGCTCATCTTGAGCATCTACGCCAGATTGGCGAGGCCACCGCTCGCCGCCATCCCAGCGGCATCGTCGAATACAGCTTCAACTAAGCAAGTAACTGCAAGCGCTCTGCAAGTAGCTGCGAGCGAGTTGCGGCCGCTTTGTGCCTGAACTGCAAGCGCAACAACATCACGCCCGATAAATGCGCTTGACCGCTTCATGCCTGGCTGGTGTTATCGCAACGCTTAGCTACATCGCTTAGCAACAAAGGGCGTTCTTCGGCACCTGCGGATGGCCTGGTTTTGTTTTTCAAAGGGTTTTCCTAAAACCCAATAAGGGCTTCAATCTCTTCCTCTCTTCGGGTGCGCGCAACTACGCGTTGCGGTTCACGTAACAACGGCAGATGCGTTGTGGCCTAGGTGGTGGTCCTCAGTGGTCGTGGCACTGACCTCGAGTCGATGACTTCAGCGTTCAGACGCAGTCGCGTGATGTACATGCTCCGAAACCAAACAGGAAAAGGGGCGACCATGCTCAGACAACCCATCAATCTCGACGATGCCTGGAAGGGCGCCGGCCGATGTAACGACGGCTCTGGCGCTATTACGGGTGTTTTCTTCTCTGAGAGATACGCCGACATTTTGCGTGCCAAAGCCATTTGCAGCCGCTGCATTGTGAAAACAAAGTGCTTTTCGACGGCTGAACATCGAAGCGAGGAATGGGGAGTATGGGGAGGAGAGCTATTCATCAAAGGTCATGTGCGTGAAGTGCTGACACGTGGTCGGCCGCCCACTAAGCCTCGGCCAAAGGTGGAGATAGAAGAAGTTCCGCTTCCGCCCGATCTTCAAATGCCGGCTATTAGGGCCGCTGGCTAATAGCCGCGAAATGGCTGCATATGACGCCCAGTAATCTTGCGGCATATGCCTACGTTCGGCCTAAAGGGCCTCCTGCGTTGGCTGCTACTCGGTTGGCGCCAAGCGGTTTTCTCAGTGCTTGCCGTCTACGCCGTGGCAACGATGATTTTCTTAGGTCTAGGTGGAGCCACACCCGAGTCTTCTATGGCTGCCATGGAGGAAGAAATCGTGGCAACAGCCAGAGGGACGGACAGCAACGATGGTGATTCCTCTGGTGCGGACGTTAGCCAGACCGGAAGCTGCGATGAAATAGACCCCGCGGCTTTGTTGGCAAGCGCAGCAGGCCCAGCAGAAAACGTTCACGCAATCACCTTCAACACGCTGGACCTTGAGCCTGCGTCACTATCGGTCTACGCAGGCTGCCCATTGATCGTCAATTTCTTTGCTTCGTGGTGTGTGCCTTGCGTAACCGAAATGCCCGACATTGAGCAGTTTTGGAATCTGCACGGCAGCCAGGTGGCGGTTGTCGGGTTGGCGGTGGAAGATGTTGAACCTGCTCGCTTGATTGTCGCTGAGACCGGGGTCACCTATCCAATAGGTATTGACGAGAGCGACCTGTTGATCGAGTTGGGTGGGTTAGGCATGCCGACAACGGTGTTTGTTTCCGCCGATGGTGAACTGCTTCAGTCTCACAGTGGGATCTTGACGTTTGAGGATTTGGTGTCTAAAGCAAGCGAGCATTTTGGTCTGGACGACTATTTTGAAGCCAACGGCGAGGCCGGGCAATGAACCATGAACAGGCACATGAACAGGCAACGGATAACAAGGCACGGAGTCGCTAAGTGAGCACCACGCAACTCACGTTTGCATTCACCGCGGGAATGGTGGCCACCATCAACCCATGCGGATTCGCCATGCTGCCCGCCTATTTGTCCTACTTCTTAGGGCTTGATCGCAGAGCAAGCGATACCGGTGCTCGCGCCGGTATCTGGCGGGCTCTGTTAACCGGCGCCACCGTGTCGGCTGGATTCCTTGTGGTGTTCGGCATTGTGGGCTTGTTGTTTACGGCAGGTTTAACAGCCATCAACAATGTTGTGCCATGGCTCACAATCGGCATCGGCATAGCGCTGGTGGGAATCGGTGTGGCTTTTTTGGCTGGCTGGCGGATGGCTGTGTTTTTGCCAAAGTTCGATCATGGCGGTGCGGGACGTGACGCCCGATCTCTGTTCTTATTTGGCATCAGCTATGCGGTGGCTTCGATTTCGTGTGGGCTGCCAACCTTCATCGTGGTGGTGTCAACCTCGGTTAACGACTTCGGTTCTGGGCTGGTGGCATTTGCTGTTTATGCGGCCGGAATGAGCTTGGTGCTCACCTCTCTCACCATCAGCCTTGCGCTAGCTCGACGATCGCTGTTGATGCGGCTGCGCAGTTTGATGCGCTACACCGACCAACTAGCGGGCGTACTGATGGTGCTCGCCGGCGCATACCTGATCTTTTACTGGCTGAGCGACAGGTTGGATTGGTCAGGGCTGGGCATCATTTTGAACGTGGAGCGGTGGAGTAGCGACTTAACAAACTTCGTGGCTTCTATTGGCGGATTGCGGCTGGGCCTAATCATGAGCGTCGCTTTAGCGGTGGGAGTGATGGTGGCTCTGGCGGACATCACCGGCAGCCGCGATAGCAGCGCTAGTGATCAAGACAACAGCGACAAGCAAAGCGAAGACGATCTGGTTGGAGTAGGCACAGGTGGAGTAAGCACAGGTGGCGATGGCACTCCACCTGCGTGACGAATCGCTACTGAACGCCAGCAAACCGTTTTCCACTTTGTTGAGTCGGCCCGGGATCAGCGAGGTGCTGACACTGCGATCTCGCTTCGGGTTTATGGCGTTTCATGGTGGCTGGCTTGAGGAAGTCACCGACGACATAGCCAGCGAAGCAGCGCTACGTACGGGCGCTTCGGTGTATGCCGTGCTGCAGGGTCCGGATGATCAGTGGCATTTGCCTTCACATCTGGTTCGTCCTGATGAATCACCTTCGCTAGCGGCGTTCCTTGACCACGTTGATGTAGCGATCTCCATTCATGGGTTTGGACGACCCGATCTGATGAGGTCAGTGTTGTTAGGTGGGCGAAACCGGGATCTGGCCGAGCACGTGGCGATCAATCTGATCGAGCATTTGCCGCATTACGAGGTACTGCACAAGCCCGGTGAAGTGCCAAGCCGATTTGCGGGCCAGCATCCGATGAATCCTGTGAACTTGCCGCGCATGGGTGGCGTGCAGATAGAGCTTCCACCCAGAATTCGTGGCAAAAGTCCGATGTGGACCGGGTTTGTTGGGCCTGAGACCGGCCAAGAAAGGGTGCCTCATCACGAGGCATTGATCGCTGGGTTGGCGCAAGCCGCTGAGACTTGGCCGCTTTGAATTTGACGCTCTAGTTGTTATTGCCTAAGGCTGTAATCGCGACAGAAGCCATGTGGGTTCTGGTTGAGTAGACGAAGCGTCTAGTTGATACACCAGCCGGTCGTGGATTCGGTCGCTGCGTCCTTGCCAAAACTCAACACGGTGCGGGTGCAACAGGTAGCCGTTCCAGTGGTCGCTAATTTCAAGCTGTGTCGCGATTTCATCCGCTTGTTCGGCCGCTTCGGTCGTTGCCGTTGCCGCGGCGGGTTGAACCTCTGCGAATTGGCGCTCAATAACGCGACGATTGGCAGCCGGCTCACTTTGTTGTGAAGCGAGCATGGCAATTTGCGCCTCGGGTGGCCGACCTTTGAAGTAATCGACGACAGCTCTGTCACTTAGCAAGGTGACACGCCCGTCCATCCTCACCTGTCGTTCCAGCGGTAGCCAGCTAAACACGGCCGCAACGTTTTCATTGCCTGATAGGTCGCGCGCCTTGTGGCTATTCGCGTCGGTGTAGAAAGCGACCGCAGCAGAGCTGTTATCTGGTGCGCCAGCATCGGGTGCACCAGCATCTGATGCGCCAACACTGTCGACTGACGCTATGCGACTGTTATTTGGAGTCGGTCGGGTATTTGGGATCGGTCGGGCTAACACGTTGCGAACCGAAGGTCGACCGTCGGCAGCGACAGTGGCCAAAGTCATGGCATTGGCGTTGAAGATTCCAACCTCAAATGCGAAGCTCAACCATTGTTCAAATAGCTCAAACGGGTCGCTGGGAACTTCGCTCTCATCAATGCCACCGCTCATGAGGCGATTTCGGATCGCCGCAAGCTCATCGTCTGGCTTGCCGTTGCCTGGCTTGGTTTTGCCAGGATTATTGCCTGGGCTTTTGCTGGGATTATTTTTGTAGCCTGAATTGTTCATGTACGGATGCGCCGCCGGTGCGGCCGGGCTTCGTTTGACGAGGTGGTGCTTAATGCGGTTGTGCTTGACAGACGGTACTCGGGCGGACTTTGCCCGATAAGGCGATGCTCACTTAATCGGTGCTCACCTAACCGGTACCGGTGCTCGCCTAATCGGTGTTTCACCAAGTTGAGTTACAGAACGTGACTATCTCACGGCGATCAACCACCACATTGGTGGCTTCGCTGGCTGTTACCGGAATTGCAGGAGCCACGCTCAGGTGGGGTGCCGGTGCAATTTGGCATCCACGCGGTGCTCTGCTGGCAGCAAACATCGTCGGTTGCGCACTTGTGGGTTGGGCAATGCTGCGAAGCGCGCCAGCAAAACCAGACATGCCCGCTGGACGAAGCCTGACGGAGGGGCGAGGAGAAACGAGTGTGTGGTTCACCGTCGGCTTATGCGGCGGAATCACCAGTTTTTCTGCGGCCATAGTTGAACTAGCCGCTGACATTGACAGGAGACAGGTTGGCACTGCTGCGTTATGGCTCAGTGCGACGCTGGTCGGCTGTGCTTTGGGATTTTGCCTACCTGGATGGATATCAAGGCTCTGGTCAGATAAGGGCAAACAAGGAAGAGCCGGTTACAGCGTGACGGGTTCTATGACCCAGCTCTCATGACGCAAGCCGCAGCCATTGGAGCGTTTGCGGCGCTTGCGGCCATCGGAACGTTGCTGCGTTGGCGCGCCACTGACAAGACCATCTTTTGGAGCAGCCCGGCGACAGGACTAGCGGCGGTGAACCTGGTGGGTGCGTTCTTGACGGGCCTGTTCTATGAAGCTGTCGGAGAATTCGCTGGAGACCTCAGTAGCGCGTTCATTACTGTGCTAGTGGTGGGAGGAATCGGCACGTTGACAACCGTCTCCGGGCTGGCGACACAGGTTGTTCGCATGGCTCAAGCAAATCGTTGGCTGGCCACTGGATATCTTGCGGCCCTAATAGTGGGCGGCATTGCCGCTGCCTGGCTCGGAATACAGCTAACTGCCTAGTTAGCAGCTAGCGGCTCAAGCGAATCGAACCCGCAAAGCGGCCGCAACACCTCGGGCACAACCACCGTGCCATCGGGCTGCTGGGCGTTCTCCATCAAAAACACCAGCGTGCGAGACACAGCGCAAGCCGTGCCATTGAGCGTGTGCAACAGACCGCTGTTGTTGTCTTCGTCAACGAAACGCGTCTCAAGCCGCCTAGCGGAATAGTCCGTGTAGTTCGAGCACGAGGTGATCTCGCGATACGCACCTTCCGACGGCAGCCATACCTCGATGTCGTATTTCATCGCCGCAGCCGCACCTAAATCCCCAGCAGCCACATTGATTACCCGATACGGCAACCCAAGTGTCCCGACGATCATCTCTTGCAGTTCCAACAAATTTTCTAACTCGGCCCAACTCTTGTCAGGGTCGCAAAACGAAAACATCTCGATCTTGTCGAACTGGTGCACACGAAAAATGCCGCGAGTGTCTTTGCCATGGGTGCCAGCCTCGCGTCGAAAGCAGGAAGAAAATCCGGCGTAGCGACGCGGCAGTGAGGCGCGATCGAGCCTTTCCTTTCTGTGCAGACCGGCTAGCGCTACCTCAGAGGTGCCAATCAAGAACAGGTCGTCTCCGGCGATCTCATACACCTGATGGCGGTCGGTCGGGAAAAACCCAGCCTCAACCATCATCTCTTCACGCACAAGCACGGGCGGTACCACTGGCTCGAAGCCGTGGTTTTCTAGCAGATCCAGCGTCCACTGAACCAGAGCGAATTCAAGTCGGACGGCTTTACCCATCAGATAGGCGAAACGTGTGCCGCTGTTTCGCACAGCGCTATCGCTGTTGACTATGCCCAGCACCTGTCCGGCGGTGGCATGGTCGTATTTCGGCGGCGGACCCTGCTCTCCTACCTGCTTAAGCACGACAAAGTTTTCTTCGTCGCCGGTTGGCACCGCTTCGTGAGCTGGATTGGGGATCTGATATGCCAGCTCGTTAAGGCTGTCACGGGCTTCGTTTTCCCGGTTTTCAAGCTCGGTTAGCTGCGATTTGATTTCGGTTGCTTCGCCGAGTTTTGCCTGCCGCTCGGTGTCACCGGTTGCTCGACCGATGGCCTTGCTAGCAGTGTTGAGCTGAGCACGTGATTGTTCTGCCTCGTGGACTGCTGCGCGATATTCGGCATCGGCCGCGATCAGTTGTTCGGCTTGGCTGGCGGTGGTTCCTTTGGCTATGGCGCCAACTCGGTATTGCTCGTCGTCGCGCCAGCGGCGTAGGTCAATCATTTGTCGCCTGGAATTTCCTGCTTGTCCTGTTTGGTATTTGCCGACTGACTTTTGTCAGCACTGGCTGCGATTTGGTTGAGGGTTTGCCTAGCAAGTTGCTAGCTCTGTAATCACTAGCCCATAGTTGCTGATGTAGAAATTGCTGGCTCAGCAGAAGGTGCCAGCGTCGCATCCGGCTGGATCGCCCCAGAACACCAGCGTCGTTCCCATGGCGGCGTAAACACCGATTGTCAGCATCAAGCCCGTCGCAAACAAGTAGGTAAACAGCTTGTTATCGAAGCGGAGATGCATGAAGTAGGCCACAACAATCTCAAACTTAACGACCATCAGCACCAGCAGGGCCGGCACCTCAATACGACCAAAATCATAGAAATATGTAAGCACCTCGGCCGCCGTCAGCACCGCTAGCAGCAGGGCAACCTTGACATAGCCCCAGTCACTGAGGCCGTGCTCTTCGTGATGCTCTTCGCCGTGATCGTCTGGTGGATCAGCTAGTGGATCAGTCGACTGGTTAGCTGGCTGACCTGGGGTGATGGTTTCGGTGGTGCTCATAGCTGTGTATCTGGGTGAATCTGTCTGGATGAATTATTACCGAACTAGGGGATGAGATAAACGACTGCGAAAATCACGATCCACACGATGTCTACAAAGTGCCAATAAAGGCCGACGATCTCAACCGTCTCGGCATTCTTGGCGGTAACCACGCCGTTGCGAACCAACGCCCACAGCGACACCAACATGATGATGCCAAACGACACGTGAACCCCGTGAAACCCGGTCAGCGTGTAGAACGCGGAGGAAGAAACGTTCACCGTGTAGCCCAGGCCCTCGCGGTAGAAGCTGGTGAACTCATAAACCTGACCGGAGATAAACACTCCACCAAGCGCTGCGGTAGACAGCAGCCACAATTTGCAGCGTTCTATTTCACTACGAGCGATTGCTGATACTGCCAACACCATCGTCAACGAACTCATCAGCAACACGAACGAGCTGACCGAAGTAAACGGAATGTCAAACAGTTCTGCTGCAGTTGGACCCTTGGTGTCTGGGCCGGTGCGGTTACGAAGTAGCAGATAGGTCGAGATCAACGCACCGAAGAGCAGACAATCTGAGGCGAGGAAGGCCCACATCGTCATCTTCTCGTTGCTGAGCCCGGTGGTGGTTGGGAGGTGGTCGTGGTCGTCAAACTCGGTGGGGCCATAGGCCACCTGCGGGGCGGTGGTGCTCATGGCGGTGTCCGCTTCAGACATTGCTGGCTCCGGCGCTGGATCCACCGCTGGCCCCATTGCTGCTTATTTCACCGTTACTCGCCCCGTTGGTCGCCGCCGCGCCAGCCTCGACAGAGGCAGTTGCGGCTGCACTATTTGGACCTGAGCTGTCCGAGTCTGGGTCGCCTGAGCCGTCATGATCTGGTTCATCGTGATCTGGACCATGAGACGAAGGCTCGGTGGCGGGCTCAAGGCTCCAGCCAAACATGGCACCCAAAATCAGCAGCAAGCCAATGCCTGTCAACCAAAGCGTGTAGATCAGTCCCAGCGCAACCAGCGGTAGCCCCGCGGCCATCACCACCGGCCAATACGACGGAGAAGGCAGGTGCGGATGTTGATCTCCCTTCTGCGCTATGTCATTGCCGTCCGCTACTCGCCTCAGCTTGCCGGTGCTGTCTGGCTGGTACTTCTTGTGCCAGAAATCATCAATGTCTGTAACCACCGGCACGTAATCAAAATTGTGCTTGGGAGCTGGCGAAGGAATGGCCCACTCCAAGGTGCGTCCATCCCAAGGATCGGGAGGCGCTTGAGGAATTTCGCCTCGTCGGTAGCCACCCCAGGTTTTGAAAATGTTGTAAGCGAAGATGAGCATCGCCACCAAAATCACAAACGCTCCAATTGAGGAGACAGCGTTCCAAAAGTCAAACCCGTCGTACTCGCCGTATCGGCTGTGCCGTCGAGCCATGCCTTGCAGGCCGACGATGTGCATAGGCCCAAAGGTCATGTTGAAGCCCAGCAATATCACCCAGAAGTGCCACTTGCCTAGTCGCTCATTCAACATGTAGCCAAAGGCCTTAGGCCACCAGTAATACATGCCGCCGAACAAGCCCATGAGCGCGCCGCCGAACAGCACGTAATGGAAATGCGCCACTATGAAATAGGTGTCGGTTTGCTGGGTGTCTGCCGGCGCTACCGCATGCATCACACCCGATAAGCCACCGATGGTGAACATTGACACCAGCGACACGGCGAAAAGCATCGGCACCGTGAAGCGCAGATTGCCGCCCCACATCGTGGCCAGCCAGTTCAAAATCTTTACACCGGTGGGCACCGCAATAAACATCGTCGTCGCCGAAAATGCCGCCACAGAAACGGGCCCCATGCCGGAGGTGAACATGTGGTGCGCCCACACGCCCCAACCCATAAATCCGATGACCACTCCCGACAACACGACCACCGGGTAACCAAACAAGGGCTTGCGGCTAAACACCGGCAAGATTTCAGAAACGATTCCAAACGCGGGCAAGACCAGTATGTAGACCTCGGGATGCCCGAATATCCAGAACAGGTGTTGCCACAGCAGCGGGTCGGACCCCATTGCGACATTGAAAAAGTTTGCGTCGAATATGCGGTCAAAGCTCAACAGGATCAGCGCAACGGTTATGACTGGCAGAGCGAACAGCAACAGCAGCTGTACCACCAAGATCATCCAGGTAAACACCGGCATCCGCAGCAAGTTCATGCCAGGTGCGCGCATGTTCAAAATTGTGACGATCAAGTTGATAGCGCCGACCAGTGAGGCGATACCGGCGATCTGCAGACCCAGCGCATAAAAGTCCATACCGTGTCCAGGACTGAACGCCACGCCCGTGTTCGGGGCGTAGGCAAACCAGCCTCCATCCGGGCTACCGCCCAGGAACCAGCTGAGATTTAAGAAAATTCCGCCACCTACAAACAGCCACAAACCCAGGGCGTTGAGTCGCGGGAAGGCAACGTCTCGTGCGCCGATCTGCAGCGGTACGAAGTAGTTGGCAAACGCTGCCGCCATCGGCATCACCACTAGGAACACCATCGTGGTGCCATGCATGGTGAATAGCTGGTTGTATTGATCAGCGGTCAGCACCGTGCCGTTAGGTGTGAACAGTTGAACTCGGATTAGCAGCGCTTCAAGCCCACCGAAGAAAAACCAGACCATGGCAACGACGCCGTACATGATCCCGATCTTTTTATGGTCGACCGTAAACACCCACTGCCGCCAGCCTTTGGAGTCGACCGGGCGCGCCCAGACCCCGGTGGTTTCTTCTGGCACATCAACGTCATCGGCTGTCCGTAGCGCTATGGCGTCTGTTTTGGGTTGGTCTTCGATGATGGCCATTACGTGTGGTTTATCTCTGGGTTTCTATCGCTAGGTCTGTTCAAAGTCAGATCAGTTGGGCAGCACTGGCGCATCGCCGAGAGTCTGCAGGTAGGCAATGATGTCGTCAAGTTCTTGGTCACTGAGCACAGCGGAGAAGTCAAGCATTCCTTGCCGGTTGTCAGCGCGGGCGGGCTTTTGCTCGGGAGCTTGACGCACCCATTCGCGCAGCTCGGCCACGTTGACCGAACCGTCGGGCAGATACATGTCAAACAAGGCTCCTGCGAAAGAAGTTCTGCTCATGAGCTTGGTGAGGTTGGGTGCTATCCCGGATAAGAGGTTGGCGTTGCCGCCTGAGGCAGCCTCATAGACGTCATTGATGACATGACAACTCTGGCAGTGAGTACCGAATAGCTCTTGTCCGTTGGCAGCGGCGGAGTCCGCAATCGGTTTGGCGACGGGTGCCGTCTGTTCTGCAACCCAACGGTCGTAGTCATCTTGCTCAAGCACGACTGCTCGTATCTGCATGTTGGCGTGGCTGAGGCCGCAGAACTCCGAACATTCGCCATAAAACACACCGGCTTCGTCTGAACTCATTGTCAGGTCGTGGACACGGCCGGGTACAGCGTCTTTCTTGCCGTTTAGTCGAGGAATCCAAAACGAATGGATCACATCGTTTGACTGGAGCTCAAGGTTTACTTCCTCGCCTACTGGGATCACCAGGTCGTTGGCGGTAACGATGTCGGCGATACCGTCTTCATCGATGTCGTAGCTGAACTGCCACCACCACTGTTGGCCTTCCACCACGATGGTGCGACCTTCGCCGCGTTCGGCTAGAGCGAACACCGCTGGCAAGGTGAGCACGGTCAAAAACAGAAGCATGGCGAAGGGGATGAGAGTCCAGGTGATTTCGGCCTTGCGATTGCCGTGAATTTGTTCTGGCAGGTCATCGGGATCGTCTGTCGACCTGGCGCGGAACCGGACAATTATCACCACTACCGCAGCCGCGACGATGATGCCGACCACGATCGCCATCACGCCGGACAGACGCATCAGGCCGTCTATGTCGCGGGCGTTTTGACCGACCGGCTTGGTGGCGTCAAGACGTCCGCTTGCGCACGATGCGGTGAGCAAAACCAGTAGTCCAAGGGTTGCGCCTGTGGTTATTGCCTTGGTGAACTTGGCGGCGTGTTTTGTCATTGTTCGCCCTGGGCTTTTTCGTGGTCGTCTTGCTCGGAGTGGGGATGAAACTCGCGCTCACCAATAGCAGCGGCAGCGATTCCAACCACGATCACACCAACTGCGACTAGCACCAACATCGTTGCAACGATGCGGCGACGCATCTGCGGCAAGCCATACAACACGAATGCAAACACCATGATGGAAGCAGCTGCGCCGATGGCTATCCAGCTAGCTGCATTGCGGCTGGCAGCTAGGAAAACTCTTGACACGAGCAAAACTGGCGTCGCAATGCCTAGCGCAGAAAATAACGAAATCTCCAGCGGACGCACCAAGCGCTGACGTTGCACTTCGTTGGCGGTCTGATCTAGCGACAGTCGCTCGGACCACGCTGACAGCGTCCATTCCACTGCTGCTATCAACAGCACTCCGAGCCCGATAACGGTAAAGATCGAATCGATCACCAGGCCGAGCATCAGCAACCCCATGCCGAGGGCGGCCATTACCGGCCAATAGGCAGGTAGGGCGGGGTGGCTGTGAGCGTGATGACGGTCGCCAGAATCACTGTCGCCTGCCGTCAACGACAAGGAAGCCATCAGTATGAAAGCGCCTGAGGCGGTGCCGAGCACAACCGTGGCGTACATAACTACGTGGCCGGTTCCGTCGATGCCGGTAGCGAGACCGACGACGGTGGTAGCGAAAGCGGTGAGCGCAATGCGCCCGGCGAAGTAACGGCTAGCTATTCCGACCATCAGCGCCTACTTCACCACGTATACGACGTACCAGGTAGCTATCCAAGCCAGCACGACGAAATCCCAGAAAAATACGGCAGAGCCAAGTGGGGTGCTGCCAGCCAGTCCGACGCTGCCGCCTAGTGAACGCAACGCCATCAGTCCCAAATAAAACAGTCCGACTACAACCAGCGCTAGTGCTAGCCCGGTGGTAGCAAAAGCCAGGGTTGCCCACTCGCCCGAACCGATCTCTACCTCCATGCGGTTGAGGCTGTAGATGGCCATGTTCATAAACGCGAGTCCCAGCATCAACGAGACGCCGATGGCCAACCAAGCGTGACCGGTTTCGCGGCGACGACTAGCCCAGAGCGCCCAGTGAACGGTAACCACGGACGCCAGCAGAGTTAGCAGAGCGTAATCAAGCTGGGGGGTTGGCACGGCGTGTCCGGCTAGCCACTCGTGACCGGGATCGATGCCTGATGCGTGTCGGCGGGCCAGGTAGAAACCCAGCAGAGCGCCGATCATCATGGCGCCCGCAGCGATGGCGAAACCGGTGGCGACTAACTGGCGGCGTGGGCGCACTTCCGGAGTAGCAACTGGAGTGGCGGCTGAATCTGTGGCTTGTGAGGCTGCTTGGTCGGTGGTGGCTACATCGGTCATTGCGAGGTTGCTCCGGCGGTTTCAGCGTCAGACAGTTCTTCGCCGTCTGGGCTCGGCTCGCTTGGCAGCAACGGCATTCCAGTAGTCAGTACAGGCAGTGTTTCAGGATGTCCGGGCAGTGGCGGAGAATCAAGCAGCCATTCTGGCGAAAGAGCTCCCCACGGATCAGACCCCAAGCCGGTGCCTGCTTGGTCAGGGCTTGCTTGGTCGGTGCCTGCTTGCTTAGAGCGCAACATCAGCGAGCGCAGCAGGTTCAACACGGTCAGTGCAAACCCAGCGAATATCAAAATCACGCCAACCAGGCCTAACGCTGTGAAGCCGCTGGCGGTAGTGCTGTCAACTAGAGATTGATAATTAGTAGTGAGAGTGGGGTCGTGATAGACGAACTCGGGTTGCTCGGCGAACGCACCCGACAGCACGGGTCCGAGCCAGGCAGCAAAAGCCCCAAACCCGACAGCAATCACCGACAGACAACCAACGGGTTCTAACAGTTTCGTCCCCCAAATTTTTGGTGCCCACCAGTACAACGCGGCCAACGCGGCCAGAAGGCCAGCACCATAAGCAAGCAGCGACATTTGGCCGGTAACAAACGTTGTGAAGCGCAAGGGTGCGTTGCCATCTACTCCTCGGCCAGCGATGTTGAGCCAGTCAGCCACGGCACCGAGCAGTCCAATCACTAGAGCAAGAAGCAGCAACTGGCCCGCTGCGAGAGCGGCTAGTACAGCGGTGCTGGCCTTGGACGGTTTGTTAGCAGGTGCGCTGCTTGTGTCTGGAGTTTGTGCGTCGGCCTGCTGGCGAGCCAACTTGCGTGCTTGTGAGCGCGACTGCATGACTGTGAAACCAAGCAATCCAAGAAGCGTCGCCACTCCCACCGCGGCACCTGCGTAAAGCGCCACCAACACGATGCCTTCGGCTCCGTCAACAATGTCGGCTCCTTCGGTAGTGATGCCGAAGTTGGCCCAGGCACCAAAGCCGAAGAGCCCAACCAGACCGATGGTGAAGTACAACGCCAGCGGTTCAAACACTCGTCGGCGTGCGACCGCCAACATTATTTCTGCGACAACGCCCAGCACTGGTACGACGTAGATGAATAGCTGCGGCGTTTGATACACCCAATCGACGCGCTGCCAGATGCCAGCGTTGCCGTCTAAGAACACCTCGCCGTAGCGGTGGTCAAGATAGAGAATCGTTATCTGTCCGAGCAACACCGGCAAGGTCACGGTCAGCATCGAAGCGGTCACCAACGCAGACCAGCTGAACGGCGGTGTGTCGTCTAAGAACAGGCCCGGCGATCGCATGGTGAGCACGGTGGTGCCCACGGTGACGGCTCCTGCCAGCAGCGACAGAACAAGCCCGGCCAGCGCAAGCAGATGAAGGTCGACTCCATTCTGCCAGCCGCCGTAAGGGCCGCCGTTGCCGACGTAGGCACCGAGCAAGACTCCGGCTGACACCAACCAGCCCCAGAAAGAGGCAGCTGCTGCACGCGGAAAGGCAACATTTGCTGCACCGATTTGCAGCGGTACGAGATAGATAGCAAGACCGAGGAAAAGCGGTATCAGCACCAGCAAGACGAGCGCTTCTCGGGTTAGGACAAAGATTTGGGCGAAGCTGTCGAAGCCCAACACGGGCGAATCGTTGTCGGAGATGAGGTCTAGGCGCACCAGGAAATCGAGCACCAGCGCGAAGCCTGCAAAGAGCAGCGACATTGTTATGAACATCCGGCCGATGCGCTTGTGGTCTGAAGTGTGCAGCCAGCCAGCGGGACCCTTGTCCTCAAACACTGTGCCCTCTAGTCCCTTATCTGCGGGCGTTGCGTTGGTGTTGGTCATTCGCAGTTAAGAGTTCAGCTTCCGAATGGATACGAGGTGCCGATCGGTTGGCTATGCGTGCCAATACCGACCGCAAACCTTAGCGAATAGGAGAGTACAAAACGAAGTTCGCCTTGCGGGGTGATCACATGGCGGTGATCACTTGCCGGTGGTTCACGCAGCAAAGCAATCACACCCCGAGTCGCACGATTACGTCTGCGGCCATCGCGCAAAACAGCAGTCCCAGGTAGGCGTTCGAAAAATGGAAGACCCTCATTGCGCTAGCAGAGCTTTGGTCACGCCATAGCTGAAACGTCGCCGCAATGAACACGGCTCCGGTCACGATCGCCACGATCCAATACAGCACTCCCAGCTCGGCAGCAGCCCCGAACGCCAGCGAAAGCCCGGCGACGATGACCGCGTAAAGGGTTATCTGGTGTGCGGTTGCTCGCGCTGTTTTGACTACTGGAAGCATCGGCACGTTGGCCGCCGCGTACTCATCCGCATAACGGATCGCAAGCGCCCAGAAGTGGGGTGGTGTCCAGAAAAACACCAGTGAAAAGCCCAACCACGCTGCGATGCCGAGTGAGCCGGTCACCGCGGCCCAGCCCACAAGCACCGGTACCGCACCGGCTGCTCCACCAATCACGATGTTTTGAGGTGATATCCGCTTGAGCCAGAGCGAATAAACGAACACGTAGAACAGGCAGGCAGCAAGTGCTAGCAACGCCGCCAGCAGGTTCACCGTGGACCAAAGCAAAGCGAAGGCCAACGCCTCTAGCACCACGGCGAAGATGAACGCTCCTTTGACCGAAACCACACCGGTAGCTAGCGGCCGGTTAGCTGTGCGCTTCATCAGACGGTCAATGTCGGAATCGATGCACATGTTGAAGGTGTTAGCGCCAGCCGCCGCGAGAGTGCCGCCCACCACCGTGGTCAGCATCAGCCAGATCGAAGGCAGGCTTTGGTCGGTGGCGGGCAGAGTTGCGTTGGCAACGATCATCGGCGGAATGGTGGTGACCAGCAGTAGCTCGATGATGCGTGGCTTGGTGAGAGCTATGTAATTGAGCAGAGGGCCCTTGTTTTGCGCCAGCCGCGCAGCGTGAGGAGAGCCGTGAGGGGAGGTTGACGGCGAAGGCTGCGGCGCACTCATCGCCCGCACGATACGGGCAAATTTGCCGCAATAACCACCACCACAACCACAGGGCCAACCACAGCACCGCCCTCTAGCGTGAGCGCGTGCGCTTCAAGTTCACCCGTCTTGAACCGCAGCGATTTGCAGTAGTGACGTCGCTAGCTCTTTGGTCGTTGATTGCGATCGTCATTACGGGTGCCTCGGTGCGACTAACCGGCAGCGGTCTGGGCTGCAGTGATTGGCCAGCCTGCGAGCCTGGTGAGCTGGTGCCAGCGGCCGACTTTCACGCTTGGATCGAGTTTGGGAATCGCCTTGTGACCGGGTTTGTGGCCTTGGCGGTGATTGCGGCCGTGTCTGGGTCTTTGTTGCGAGTGCCGCGCCGCGCTGATCTGGTCTGGTGGTCTGCGGCGTTGGTTACAGGAGTACTGGCGCAGGTGATTTTGGGCGGAATAACGGTGTTGACACACCTGTCGCCGCCGATCGTGATGGGGCACTTTTTACTGTCGTCTGTGCTGGTGGCCGCTGCGACCGTGCTAGCTAGCCGGGCGCGAGTGCCAGACGGTGATCTGGCCGCAGCTAGACAGGCTCGGCAGCAAGCTGGCCGGGCTGGCCTAGATCGGTCGGCTTCACGCAGTTCTGCTAGTCAAACAATCACGCGGGTGCGAGCAGGCTGTTGGGCGTTGGCCGTGTTGGTTTCGGTGGCGCTGTTTACCGGCACGCTGGTTACAGCCACAGGGCCGCACGGCGGCGATGAAGACGTTGAGCGGCTAGGTCTGGCGCTGGGAGACGTAGCTCGCGTACATGGGATCACTGTGATCGTGACGCTGGCGCTATTGCTGTCGTTGGTGGCGTGGCTGGCTCGACGAGTTGCTGCGGTGGCGGCGACTGATTCGCCTTCAGATTCACCGGCAGATTCACCTGGATTACGAGCGCAACTGCTGGCGGTGCTGCGGCGTTTGGAGATCTTGCTGGTCGTGTTAGCGGTGCAGGGAGTGGTCGGCTACGTGCAGTACTTCAATCAGCTGCCTGTGCTGTTGGTTGGCATACACGTAGCTGGAGCGACTCTGGCGGTGGTGGCCTTGACACGATTAATTCAGCGCGTTTAATTCAGGTTGCCAACTGTCGATGATTAACGCAGAATCAGATCATGAATCCGCGCAGCTACACCGCACCTCTGTGGAGCATTCGGGGATGCGTGCAGGCATGGCAGTAGACCGTGGCTAAGGACCCAGCCAAAGACGGGCAAAGCCACTGATGCCGCCAACTGAAGTAGCCAGCCCCGAAGTTATCGACGATGTGGTCACCGGCGATGAGACCAGCATCGACGTCCCGTGGGTGGTGCTGGTGTGGAACGATCCGATCAACCTGATGTCTTATGTCGTGTACGTCTTCCAGCAGCTGTTTGGCTACAGCGAAGAGAAGGCCACCGGTTTAATGCTGGACGTGCACAACAAGGGACGCGCAGCGGTGTCATCGGGCAATCGCGAGAAGGCCGAGCTAGACGTATTCCAGCTACACGAATACGGGCTGTGGGCAACAATGCAAAAGGACACGTGAGCCGCTAGTGGCCCATTTCACACCGCAGCCAGATGGCAGCATCGCCTTGCATTTCAATCATGCAAGTGAGAATGAGTTCTTTGAGGCCATCGCTGAGCAGTTGCGTGATTTTCTGATGAGCACCCAGCTTGAAGAGAACGATGAGGTGCCAGAACCGTTGAAGCGGTTGTTTCCGGCGGCTTATGTGGCAGAGCGTGAGCTCGAACTGCAGTACCGACGGATGACACGCGACGAGATGTTGAACACGCGACTGGAGCAACTACGGGTATTAGAGGATTGCGTTGGCCTTGACGTGCTGGCGGGCGACCAGATCCGGCAATTCATGCAGGCACTAAATGTGCTGCGCTTGGTGATGGGTGGTGCTCTGGATGTGTCGGAGGGTGACAACCCGGCTGACATCACGGAAAAGAGAGAGGACATGTCCTTGGAGCAGTTGGCGCATCTGCAGTTTCAGTACTTGGGGAACCTGCTGGGCGAACTAGTAGATGCCGCCGACCGTGCCCAGGCGATGCTGCGTGAAAGCACTGGAGACTCCGGCAACTTTGAAGACGACGCCAAGCGATAGCAAACAAGCGCCCTAGCCTGAACCTTCCCGCCCCCATCGTCTAGCGGCCTAGGACACCGGCCTTTCACGCCGGCAGCACGGGTTCGAATCCCGTTGGGGGTGCCCAAATACGCTAAGTCTCTAGGGTGCCCTTGACGGCTACAGGAGCAGCAACTGAGGAACATCATGGAAGATGAACGCAGGGAATATGGATCGAGGCCACACAGGTGGGTGCGGCTGCACGACGGGTCTGAACATGAGCTAGCAAAGCCCGGTTCAAGGCTGCTTGCAAGGATCCTGGACTCGGTGGTGCTGATCGTCGCAGTGATCATCATTTCGGTGGTCTTCTCTATTCAGCTGTTGCCCAGCGATATCACTAACGACTCCACCGCAAATCAGGCAGACGCCTTCTTGCTCACCATTTTCTTGTTGATTGCGGGGCTGGCTTACGAGGTGTCTCTTACAGCTGTTAGAGGCCAGACGCTGGGCAAACAGATCATGTCCGTCAAGGTGGTCAGCATCACCGACGGATCGGTTCCTGGCTGGGGCAAGAGCACTGGACGCTGGGTAATTCCGGCCGGGCTTCCACTTATTCCGCTTATTGGTGGGCTGATAGGGCTGATCGGCTACCTAGCTCTGCTATGGGATCAGAATCGTCAAACCTGGTATGACAGGGTCGCAGGCACAGTCGTGGTCAAGGTGCCCAGATGAGACGGGCTAGGTAGCTAGGCGACTGTCTCACCGGCAGGTGGGAATTGCAGCCTGACTGTTGCGCCCGCTCCATCGGTGTCAATTACCTCCGCAGTGCCGCCAACCGATTGCGCTACTTGAGCAACGATCGCTAGCCCCAAACCTGAACCAGGCATAGATCTAGCTTCGGGCGCACGGTAAAAACGCTCAAATACATGTACTCGGTGAGCCGGCCCTATCCCTGGTCCGTAGTCGCGCACGGTGATAACGCCATCGGCCACGGTTACCTCAATGGGATCTTCGGGCGGGCCCCACTTCACAGCGTTGTCAATCAAATTAGACACCGCTCGCTGCACTAAGGCAGGAGAGGCCATCACCGTGCATTGCTGCACGTTGCATTCGATCTCACGATTGCTGCGATTGCGATAACGCTCCACTACCGAGATTACGATCTCATCCAGCGCTAGTTGTTCGGATTCGGATTCCTCGAATTCGTATGTAGCCAGCGCCACCATCTCCGCTACCAACGCAGTCAGGTCTGTCAGCTCCAGGCGTACGTCTTGCAGCAGCTGCTCGCGATCTTCGTCGGTGAGCATGGCCTTACCGGCGGTTTGTTCACGCAATAGCAACTCGATGTTGGTGCGCAAGCTGGTTAGCGGAGTTCGAAGCTCGTGATTTGCATCAGCTACCAGTTGTTGTTGTTGATCACGCGACTGTGACAGTGCTTCGAGCATGGCGTTGAAGCTGTTGGCTAAATCGCTTAGCTCACCCGCGCCCTCGGGTTCGATGCGATGAGCCAGATTCTGTGTTTCGGCCACCTCGGCGGCCGCGTTAGACAGCTTGCTCAGCGGCCGGATGGAGCGTCCCGCCACCACAAAACCCAGCAGACCTGAACCAGCGATGCCAGCCAGGGCTACTACCCCCATGGAGTTGCGCAGCCTTGTTAACAGGTCGTCTACCTCGGTTAGAGGGCGAGCAACCATCACCGCAAGGTTGGAAGGAAACCTTGGTGGGGTGCTTGTGTAAACACGCAGTCTTACGCCCTGGACCTCCACGTCAGACCAGGCCGAGCTCTTTCTGTGTTTGGCTACGGCCCAATCCTGCTTTGACACCGGCAGCTCTACCGCTGACCAGTACAGCTTTTCGTCTTTGTTGATGACCTGAATCAGGGTGTCTTCCAGACCAAATCTTCCTCTGCCTCTCGTGGCGTTGAGAGTCGCAACCGCGACTTCAACTGAGGAAGCGCGGTCTCGTAGCTGATCGTCTAGCTCTGCACGTGCTTGGGTGCGAGCGATCCAAAGCGTCACCATCAGCATGACCAACACCGTTACGGCAGCCGCACTGGCGCTTAGCAGCGCTATGCGCGCACGCAAACTCATCGCCGTGATTTGCGACTCGGTTTGGTGGCGGGCTCACGCAGCACGTAGCCCACGCCTCGCACGGTCTGAATCAGCCGTTCACCATTCGCTTCGGTTTTTGTGCGCAGATAGCCGATGTACACCTCAAGGCTGTTAGACGACAGCGAAGAGTCGTAGCCCCAGACGTTTTCGTAGATCTGGTCGCGGGTGAGTACTTGATTGGGATGCTGGAGCAGCATCTCAAGCAAGGCGAACTCGGTGCGGGTTAGATCAATGGCCTCACCGGCTCGAACCACCTCACGGCTGGCGACGTCAAGGGTGAGATCTGAGTAGCTGAGCAAGGCGGCTGCGCTGCCTGGGCCAACCTCTAAATCAGACTTCGGCTGCCTGCGGAGCAGTGCTCGCACGCGCGCGAGTAGCTCCTCTAGTTCAAACGGCTTCACCAGATAGTCGTCGGCGCCAGCGTCTAGGCCCTCCACACGATCCGAAGTGGAGTGGCGAGCGGTGAGCAGCAATATGGGTAGGTCGCTGCCGCTGTCTCGCAATTTGCGGCACAGGTCGAAACCGCCGAGATTAGGCATGGTGGCATCTAACACCATTGCGTCGCAGTGCGATGCGGCTTGTTGACCGGCCTTGCCGTCAACAGCGGTTATTACCTCGTAGCCCTCCATTTGCAGGGCGCGGCGTAGCGACTCACGAATGGAGCGGTCGTCATCAACCACCGCGACCGTGTGCTTGGGTTGTTTGTTTGGGCTGTTCATGCTGAGTTACTCAATGGTGGGGTGCGGTGATCACAGCGTGCCTGATGTTGCGCTCACGGCGTGCTATCTGCGGTGCTTGGTGTGGTTGCCCACTGGTTCAGTTGACAACGCGATCAACGCCTCACGCTCAACTTCGTAATCAAGCCGTTGCAGCGCATCGGCAATATTCCACCACTCCACCTGATCCACCTCTTCGGGATCGCCGCAAAGCTCTGCAGGGTCGCTACCGCAGCTCATCGGGTAAAACATCACCACCTTTGGCAGATCGCCATCTATTAAGTAGCTAATCGGATACGCCTCGCCAACCACTTCGGTGATTACGCCGGTTTCTTCGTAGACCTCGCGCAACGCTGCTTGTGGCCAGGTCTCACCGTTTTTAACGTGACCCTTAGGCAGCGACCAATCGTCGTAGCGCGGGCGGTGCACCACTAGCACCTTGCCTTCGTGCAGCACCACTCCTCCGGCTGCGCGTGTAACCGGTGTGTTGTGATAGCGACCGTTTTTGTTCTTCGATTTGCCGCTCTTGGATGGCTCTGCATTCGCTGGCATTGGGTTTGAATCGTAGGCGGGCAATTCTGAGATAACCCTAAGAAACGAGAAGCACAGACAGATACAGACAGATGCTGGGCACCCTTGGGTTCGTTGGGCAATACATACACAGGCCGCTAGCCTCAAACGCTTATGAGTAAGGCCTGCCAGGTAACTGGGCGCAGACCGTCGGCCGGTAATACGGTGTCGCATTCACATCGCAAGACCAGGCGCTGGTTTAAGCCGAACATTCAAAAGAAGCGGTTCTTCGTGCCAAACGAAAAACGGTGGATAACTCTGACCGTTAGCGCCAAAGGCATCAAGACCATCAACAAACGCGGAATCGAGTCGGTGCTGGCTGAGATCCGTAGCCGCGGCCAAAAGGTCTAGCGGCGGAGAAAGACACGAGGATCGAGAGGCACCCCCATGGCTAAAAGCGACAAGCGTCCCGTGATCAGACTGAAGTCGACCGCTGGTACGGGCTACACCTACAGCACTCGCAAAAACAAGACCAACACGCGCGACCGGATCGAGCTTCGCAAGTACGACCCGGTTATTCGACAGCACGTCATCTTCAAAGAAGAGCGCTAGCAAGAAATAGCGACCAAACCAGGTCAGCGATACGTAAGTCCTGGTTTGCGCATCGTCCCTAAACCAATCAGCCTTATAGGTGCTCGCCGATTGGCGATCCATGCAACCGGACTAAGCGCCAGGAGTAAGAGCAACAACCGGAGAGCGCCCGGGCCGAACTTGAAGGTTGCAGCAGATGAGAAAGCGGCACCAGCTCGTGCGAATCTGCGGAGCCTGCGGCGAGCAATTTCCACGCTTGGAGTGCTGCAAATAGACGCAGTCAACGCAGTTGCTCGCTCGCAACTGTTGGTGCTGCGGCCGCGTCTAGCGGGTGTAGTCGACTCAACTCAGGCCTTGTTGTACCGCGCGGCTTACGCAGCGGACAATCGCCTGCTAACCGAATACTGGTGCCATGAAGCGTGTTTTTGCGCAACGCAGGATTGGCCGCTTTACCGCTGGCGCATGCGGCGTGCTGAGGCAGGCGAGACCTGGAAGCCCATGGCCGAGTTCGCCGCTGAGAACAGCCAGGCAATCAACGCTCTGCTGACTGAGCTTGAGCGTCACGGCCCGGTTTCTGTGGCGGAGCTAGAAGCTGCTACCGGAGTTACCTCTAGGCCGCCGAAACGCCAGGGCGCATGGGCGCAATGGAGCCACACCAAGCTGGCCTTGGGCTGGTTGTTTTGGACGGGTTACGTGGGTGTTGCCGAGCGCGTCAATTTCACGCGGCGCTACGACTTGATTGATCGGGTGCTTCCCGCTGCAGTGGTTGATAAGCACATTGACGAGCACGAAGCGCAACGAGAGCTGCTGTTACAAGCCGCTCAGTGCCTAGGGGTAGCAACCGTCGCTGATCTGGGCGACTATCACAGACTGCCAAAACGAGAGGCGCCCGCCCGTGTTGCTGAGCTGGTCGAAGACGGAAAGCTGCTGGTGGCGAACGTAGAGGGGTGGTCGCAGGACGGTTATCTGTTGCCGACGGCAAAGGCTGTCCGGAGCCAATCGCAGTCTGTGTTGTTGAGTCCGTTTGACCCGCTGGTGTGGTTTCGTCCACGCGCAGAGCGGCTGTTTCATTTCAACTATCGGTTGGAGATTTACACACCAGCTGCGAAGCGTCGCTACGGCTATTACGTGCTGCCGTTCTTACACGAGGATCGACTGGCGGCACGGGTGGACGTGCGTGCCGATCGCAAAGATCAAGTACTGCGAGTGCTGGGCGCGTTTGCGGAGCCTGATGCAACAGGGCCGAACGCAACAGGGCCGAACGCAACAGGGTCACACGCAACTGGGACTGCTGCTGGCGGTGGCGCAAGCAGTGCTGCGACTAACTCGCAAACACCGGTGGAGGTTGCACTGGCGAAAGAGCTAACCGCAATGTCGCAGTGGCTGGGCTTGGACGACGTGGCAATCGCTAGTGACGCTCGTGGTGATCTGGCGAAACCGTTGCAGCGAGTTCTGAAAACCGGGCGCTGACCCTGCACTGATCCCGTCGCATAGCTACCCAGAGGGTTAAGGCGGGTAGAGTTCTCCGCTGTGCCTAAGGTCGTCGCGGCGACCGGAGGAAACTTTCTGGTCCCGTGGTGAAGTCTGGAGTTCACGCCGGCCTGTCAAGCCGGAGGTCGCGGGTTCAAATCCCGTCGGGACCGCGGTCGGATAGCTCAGTTGGCAGAGCGCGCGCCTGAAAAGCGTGAGGTCACCGGATCGACGCCGGTTCCGACCACAACGCTCCACTTGCAAAGTCGGCTAACAACGACTGACCACGGCTGACCAACAACTGAACCTGGCAGCCGACATAACCTGAGGGCGTGACCGTCGAAGTTGAAACCCACCTGGCCGGGCTAAACTCGCAAGTGCGGCCACTAGCAAAAGGGCTTCACAAGATCTTCACCGCAGCCGGTTGTGAGTCATACGTCAAGACGATCTACGTCGGTTACGACATCGCCGGCGAAATGGTGGCCGCCGTCTATGCACGTACGGATCACCTAGAGGTTGCTCTGGCGCTGGATGAAGATCGTGTGCATCCGTTGCTGGTTGATGCCTCACATTTGACGTGGCGCACCTTGCCGGTGGCAGCGATCTTGCGCCAAAAATCCGACATGGAGGGGCTGGTGGAACTAGTGGCCGAAGGCGTGTCTCGCATCCAGGCGGGCACGCACGACGTCCATCGCGACAATGACTTCTTTGTTAAGTCTCGTAAAGCCAGAAAAAGGACAGGCCCCCGCCGTTAGCTAGCAGGACCTGTTATCAGGCCGGGCATTTCGCGTATTACACCATCCGCGATAGCCGCAGCAGCTACCGCACTGGCTACCGCTGGCACTACTGACCTATCGAACGCAGTGGGAATCACATAGTTGGCCATCAGCTCATCGCTTGGCACAGAGGCTGCGATAGCCGATGCTGCGGCCACCTTCATTGCTTCGGTGATGTCGGTAGCGCATGCATCAAACGCTCCTCGGAAAATCCCCGGAAACGCCAGAACGTTGTTGATCTGATTGGGATAGTCGCTGCGACCCGTGGCCGTTACCGCAGCAATATCGGAAATTTCGTCAGGCAAAATCTCCGGGTCGGGGTTAGCCATCGCAAACACGATCGGGCGATCGGCCATTGCCTCTACATCGGCTCGGGTTATCAGTCCCGGTCCGCTCACGCCCATAAACACATCGGCACCGACCATCGCATCGCTAACGGTTCCGGACAGTCCTTGTGAGTTGGTGTTCTCCGCTAACCATCGCTTTGATTCGTTTAGATCGTTGCGCTGCCTTGAAATGATCCCGCCACGGTCGCACACCACTAAGTCTCCGATGCCGCTGGCTTTCAAAATCTTGGCAATGGCTACCCCGGCCGCACCAGCTCCCAGGATTACGCAACGCATCGCCGACAATTCCTTGCCGATCAGTCGTCCGGCGTTATTTAGCGCCGCCAATGCGACCACAGCGGTGCCGTGCTGATCGTCATGAAAAACCGGAATGTCGAGAGCCGCTCGCAAAGCTTCCTCTACCTCAAACGCTCCCGGTGCGGCGATGTCTTCCAGGTTTATGCCGCCGAAGGTGGGAGCCAGGCGGATAACGGTTTCGACTATCTCCTCTGGTGTAGATACGTCCAGGCACACCGGAAAGGCATCGACGTTGGCGAATTCTTTAAACAGAAGCGCCTTTCCCTCCATCACAGGTAAGGCGGCCAGCGGTCCGATGTCGCCGAGGCCAAGCACGGCGGTGCCGTCGCTGACAATGGCCACAGTGTTATGACGAATGGTGAGGTCGTGAGCCTTGGAGGGATCTTCGGCTATGGCGCGGCAAATGCGCGCAACGCCAGGGGTGTAGGCCATAGAGAGGTCGTCGGCATTACGCAGTGGAATGCGGCTGTTGGTTTCAAGCTTTCCGCCGACATGAAGGGCGAGCGTGCGATCTACCGCGGATAGCACCGTTACATGAGGCAAATCGTCGATGGCGTCGCAGATGGCGGTGACATGCTCTTCATCAGTGGCATCGACAACTATCTCTTGTTGTACCGATGATCCGGCGATCTCAAAGCCTGAGAGAGAAACAATGTTGCCGCCCACATCTCCGATTGCGGTGCAAAGCCTGCCCAACGTTCCTGGTACGTGGTCAAGCCGAACTTTTAGGACGGCAGAAAAGGCGGCTGTTGGTCGCGCCATGAAGAGCTCCTTGCGGACTGGTTACTTTTGCTAAGTATTCGCAAAGTTCGGCCAAATCCTACGGCTTAGGTTTCTCGCTTAGTTTTCGTAACCGAAGCCGAGTTCGGGCGCTCTAAGAAGCGGTTCGAAGGCAATGCCTTGGGATTTGGCTAGCTCAGCGCCGGTACCACCTCGATCGACCACCGGCAAAATCAACAACGGCTGCGCTTGTGCTGCTCGTACGGATTCAGCGGCGGCCAGAGCCGATGTGCCGCGCGTGGAAACGTCTTCGGTGATTACAACGCGGTCACCGGGATTGAGCGCTCCGGCGATACGTCCTGTTACACCGTGGTCTTTGGCTTCGGCTCGCACGCTGAACGAGCGGAGTGCAATGCCACGTTCGGCCGCTACCGCTGCGATGCCAAACGCAATCGGGTCCGCACCCATTGTGAGCCCGCCAATCGCGTCAAACGGACCGGCCGGGTGGTTGGTGATGATGTCCAACGCTAGATCGGCAATAAGGAGAATTCCGTCTGGACGACAGGCGGATTGCTTGGCGTCTATGAACCAGTTGCTAGTGCGGCCTGATTTCAGCGTGAAGGCGCCGGTCTTGATGGAGTGCTTTTGCAGGTGCTCAGCCAGCGCGGCCTTGGCGGGACTGAGTGGAGGGCCAGAGGGGCTATTGGAGCTGGCGTCGCTGTCGTTAGTCACGGTCTATTAGTCGCACTTGGCCTGTGCCTGCGATGATTTCTCCTACCACCCAGGCGTCGTGGCCATGTTTTTGCGCCACCGCAATGGCTTGTGCGGCGGGCGAGCCAGCTGTCGGCGTGGCTGATGGCGAGATAGTTGGCGAGGCGCTGCGGTCGCCGGGCACGGCCACCAGCATCCCAACACCGAGGTTGAACACCGCTTCCATTTCGGCTTCGGTTACCGGGCCGGCTTCTTGAATCTCACAGAAAATTCTGGGCCTAGGCCACGAACCGCGCGCAATCACCGCATCGACTTGTGGGCTTAGCACGCGAGCAAGATTTGCCGCTAGTCCACCGCCGGTGATGTGCGCGGCAGCTAGGGCCTCACACTCGGCAAACATCTCACGCACCGCTGGCGCATAAATCTCCGAAGGCAACAACAACTCGTCGCCCAGGGAGTGATCGGCCCCCGACCAGGCCGGCTCGGCTAGTCGTTCGACTTGTAGCTTGACCTGATCGGCCCCCGGCTGTGTTTTGCCGGGCGGTGATGTGGCTTTGCCGGACGGCGACGTCGTTTTGCCGTCTGGTGATGTCGGGTTGCCTAGCAGCGCACGCCGCGCCAGGCTCAGCCCGTTGCAGCGAAGGCCCGGTGACGCCAGCCCAATCAGCAGCGCCGGGGCTGTTGTCAAAGGCTTTGGAAGCCGTGATCGTTCGGCTACACCGATCGCAAATCCGCACACGTCAAGTGCATCGGGCGCCATCTCGTCTGGGTGTTCGGCAATCTCGCCGCCGGTCAGAGCGCAGCCAGCCGTGCGGCAACCGTCCGCCATGCCACTGACAAGCTGGGTCACGATTTCGGGGTTGACCGAACCCATGGTGATCTGGTCTTGAAACAGCAACGGTTCCGCACCCAAGGTGGCTACATCATCAACGCACATCGCTACAACATCGATGCCAATCGTGTCAAAACGTTTGAGCGCTGAGGCGATCATGGGTTTGGTGCCTGCGCCATCGTTAGCTGTCACCAACACGGGCTCGTCATAGCCGGTAGGTAGGGCGGTAACCGCTGCGAAGGCGCCAATGTCGCTTAACACTTCAGGTCGGTAGGTGCTGCGAGCCAAGGGTCTGAGAGCTTCGACGGCGGCCTCGGCGGCCGCGACATCAACGCCAGCTTGGGCGTAAGTGAGTGGCGTGCCGGGTGAGTCATTTGGTGGATTACTTGGTGGATTACTCGGTGGATTACATAGAGACATAACCCACGCCACTGCCCGCACCAATTTCAATTTTCTGGCTGCTGCTGACCTCGAATAGGTCTGCATCTTGTTTAGGTCTTTCGGCTTGCGATATCTCATCCACAGATACGGGATATTCGCCGGTTAGACAGGCCGTGCAGAAACCCCCATCGTTGCCGTTGATGGCGTCAAGCAGCTGCTCCATAGACAAGTACGCAAGTGAGTCGGCTTTAACAAAATCGCAGGCCTCATCCAGGGTGTGATTGGCCGCCAGTAGTTCTTCGCTTGAGCCTGTGTCCATGCCGTAAAAGCATGGCCAGCGGTAAGGCGGTGAGGAAATACGGAGATGAATTTCCGCTGCGCCAGCGGCGCGCAACATTTCCACGATGGCTCGTGTAGTGGTGCCTCGCACGATGGAGTCGTCGACCACCACAAGTCTGCGACCCTCAATGTTTCCGCGGATGGGGTTGAGCTTGGTGCGTACTCCATGTGCACGCATTCGTTGGCTCGGAGCGATAAATGTTCGGCCTATGTAGCGGTTTTTTACCAAACCGTCGCTGTATGGGATGCCGGAGGCTTGCGCAAATCCTTGTGCGGCAGGAATACCAGATTCAGGCACTGGTATAACGCAGTCGGCTTCGATGGGTGAATTGGTGGCTAGGTATTCGCCCATTCTCTGGCGCGTGGTGTGGATGTTTTGGCCGCGCAAGACGGTGTCTGGGCGTGAGAAGTAAATGAACTCGAATGCGCACAAAGCGGGCTTGGTGGGTGGGAATGGCCGATACGAAACGCAGCCGCCTGCGGAGATTGCAATCATCTCGCCGGGCTCAATCTCACGGACAAATTCGGCGCCGATTGTGTCTAGGGCGGGGTTTTCCGAGGCAATCGCCCAGCCGTTTTCTAGCTTGCCTAGGCATAGCGGCCAGAAGCCTTGAGGGTCACGCACGCCTATTAGATGGTCGTGACCCATCACCACAAACGAGAACCCCCCTCGCAAAGTGGGGAGCACGTGTTCTAGAGCCTCCAGCAGGCTGGTGTCACCCGCGCTTGTTAGATCGGTTTCGGCTGGGCTGGCCGGGGCTGTGTCTGTCAGGCCGGGGCTGGCCAGGTTTAGGTCGGCCAGGCTCGGGTCGTATGTCTCGAGCAAGCGTTTTGCCAGCAGCTCGGCTACCAGATCACTGTCGCTGGTAACAGTTCCCGACAACATTCCGTTGTCTCTAGCTAGCTGCTCAACATTGGTCAGGTTGCCGTTGTGGGCTAGCGCTAGCTCAGTGTTACCAGCGCTGCGATGAAACGGCTGAGCAGCCGTCCATGAGCTGCCACCAATGGTGGAGTAGCGAGTGTGGCCGATGGCAAGGTGACCTTCGAGGCCACCCAGGGTGCGATCATCAAAGACGCTCGAGACCAAGCCCATGTTTTTTACGGTCGTCATACTCTCGCCGTCAGACACAGCGATGCCGGCGGATTCCTGGCCTCGGTGCTGTAGGGCGTACAAGCCCAGATAGGTGAGGTGAGCTACCGGTGAGCAAGGGGCGTACACACCAAACACGCCGCAGGCTTCGCGCGGTTTGACCAGCTCAATCATGACTCAAGCCTGGCAGCAAGATTGGTGTTCCAAGCGTCAAGCGCAGCGCTAAGCGGAAGATCCAGGACTGATTGCTGGGTGCTTGGTTGCTGGGTGTCTGATTGCCGAGTGAAGGTTTGGGACGTGATTACTTGCGGCGTGATTTGAATGCGCTCTCCGCCCGCCACTCCAATTACGTGAGCTGGCACTTCAGCTTGAGCGGCTTGGTTTAGCAAGGCGTCCTTGGACTGTGGCGGCACGCACACCAGCACTCTGCCATGTGATTCATTGAACAGCGCCCTTATCGCTGTGCTCGTCGGTGTTTGCTGCGGGGCTGGCCTGGCAGTGCTACCCGGACTGACAGCGCTGTCCGGGTTGGTAGTGCTGGCAGGGTTGTCTGATTTAGCGATGAGGGGCGCAACCGCCTCGTATCCCACCGACCCTTTGCAGGCCATCTCAAGCAATGCCACCACAATGCCACCTTCTGACACATCGTGGACGGCGGAAATAGCGCCAAGAGAAGATGTATCGCCAGAGGCTGGGCCGCTGGCACTTGCAACCAAGTCTGCTACCAGCAACCCAACGCGGGCGATGGCAGACAGATCAGGCTCAGCTAGCGCGCCGGACTTATTCCCCAGCAAATCCCAAGCCCAGAGCGTGCCACCCATCGGCACATCATCATCGGGCAATGGGCCAAGCAGCACAATCTCATGTCCAGCCACCAGCGCCGGGCCCGGTGGCGGCCGCTGTAAGTCGGGATGAATACCAAGCAGGCAAACCACTGGTGTGGGGGCTATGTCAACACCGTTGGCTTCGTTGTAGAGGCTCACATTTCCTCCCACCACGGGAGCCTCAAAGACTTCGCAAGCCTCGGCCATGCCGTCGATCGCCTCCGAGAGCTGCCACATCACCTCTTGGTGTTCGGGATTACCGAAGTTGAGGCAGTTCACGAGTGCGTGAGGCTTAGCACCGACGCAAGCCACATTCAGTACTGCTTCGGCAACTAATGCGGCGGTTCCTAAACGTGGGTTGGTGTAACACCAGCGATGGTTGCCGTCGGTGGATAAACCCAAACCGAGACCGGTGAGTTGGCCGGTTTGCGGATGCCGCAACGTCAACAAAGTTCCGTCACCGCCGGGCGCAACAACGGTGTTCAAAAAGAGCTGGTGGTCGTATTGGCTAAAAATGTCCGAGTGGTTTGTGAGCAGTGCCAATATTGCTTTTTCGGTTGGCACCTGAAGTTGATTCTCATCTTCGGCTAATAGGTCTTGGGCGTATCTCTCGGCGAGATCACTGGGAGGACGCTTAGGCCGGTCGTAATTAGGAGCAGCGTCGGTCAAGGTAGCGGCAGGTATTTCTGCCAACGGAACAGTCGGTTGCGATGCGGTGCTGTCAACTATTCGCAGCATTCCGTCTCCAGTGACATGACCGATAACAGACGCACTCACTTCCCACTTACCGCAAATTGCCAAAACTCCTGGCACATTCTCCTGGGTCACGATGGCGAGCATTCGTTCTTGCGATTCGGAGGTCATTACCTCGAACGACTCCATGTTTGGCTGACGGCGCGGCACTTTTGACACGTCCACCTCCATGCCCGCACCGCCACGCGATGCTGTTTCGCTGGTTGCACAAGTCAAACCGGCTCCGCCGAGATCTTGTAGCCCGCTTAAGAGCTTTGCGTCCAACATTTCTAGGCAGGCTTCAATCAGACGTTTCTCTTCAAACGGATCGCCAACCTGAACGTTAGGTAGCTTTTTCGCATCTTCGGCTTCATCGCCAAACCCGGCTGAAGCTAAAACGCTGACTCCTCCTATCCCGTCACGGCCAGTAGGGGCGCCCATTAATATCGCTGCAGACCCAGGCTCAGAGGCTTGCCCCAAAACCAGTTTGTCGACGGGTAATACCCCCATTGCAACGACATTGACAAGCGGATTGGCGGAATAAGTGTCGCACTCCACAAATTCTCCACCAACGGTGGGGATGCCAACGCTGTTGCCGTAACCCGATATTCCACTAACAACCCCGTTGGCTAGCCAGCGATTTCGAGCCTCAGTGAAACTGCCAAATCGCAAGGCATCCATAACAGCAATCGGACGCGCACCCATCGTGAAAATATCTCGCAGAATTCCACCAACACCGGTAGCGGCCCCCTGATATGGCTCAATTGCTGAAGGGTGGTTGTGGCTCTCTATACGAATAGCTACAGCTATATCGTCGCCAACATCAACCACACCGGCGTTTTCGCCAGGACCTACTAATACCCACGGAGCCTGCGTTGGCAGCCTGTCAAGATGCCGTCTAGAGGATTTGTAGGAGCAGTGCTCGGACCACATTACGGCGTACATCGCAAGCTCTAACGAGTTTGGTTGGCGTCCCAATAGGTCGCAAATTTCATCAGCTTCAGTACTGGTCAGCCCTAGTTGGGCGTAGAGAGGTACGTTCTCTGCACTCATTTTAAACCAGAGTTATTTGAAAAAATTGTGGTCATATTTAGCAATTAGTGCGAATTTCCTTCAAACACTGATACATTTGGACTAGATATAAGTTTCAATTGGAACTTAGTTAGTTACAAGAAAGGCACGAAAATATGTCAATGGATAATGTTCCTGGGGACTCTGGCTCAAAGGGTTCCCGCTCCGATGTGTATGTACAAAATGCCGCCGTCCGCAAATACCTTGAAGCCAATGAGAAGGGTAAGAACAAGTCAAAGTTTCGCCGTAGCCCTGAGCGCATAATGGCTCGCATAGCTGACATTGACGCTGAAGTGCCCAATGCACCAGTCTTGAAGCGGCTCTCGCTGCTACAAGAAAAGGCCAACTTGGAGTCTGGCTTGGCCGAGAAAGACACACAGGTTGATATGGCTGCGCTTGAGGCAGGATTTGTGAAGCACGCAGGCGGCTTTGCGACGCGGAAAAACATCAGCTACGGCGTTTGGCGCACAGTTGGTGTTGCACCTGAATTGCTACAGCGGGCGGGCATTAGCCGCTAACCGCTTCCAGCAAGCCGTTTAACAATCTATTTCCATCGTCGGCGCCTATGAGCGTCGATGATGCGCGTTCGGGGTGAGGCATCAGCCCGACCACATTTCCGGCTTCATTACAGACACCGGCAATATCGTCAACTGAGCCGTTCGGGTTGCCAACATAAGTGGCCACAACCTGGTTGGCCTCCCACATTGCATCAAGCTGTTGACGATCACAGGTGTAGTTACCTTCAAAATGGTTGATCGGTAACGCCAACTCGGTACCAACTTCGAGACCATCGGCAAGCACATGGTTGACCGATGTCATGCGAACAACTTGGTTGGCACATACAAACTTTTGCCCGTCGTTCTTGCGTAGTGCGCCGGGCAGCAGTTTTGCTTCGGTGAGCACCTGGAAGCCATTACAGATGCCAACGACCGGACCGCCTTGCGTCGCAAACTGAGAGATCGCACTCATAATTGGAGAAAACCTTGCGATTGCACCGGCACGCAGATAGTCACCGTGAGCAAATCCGCCCGGAATCACAACGGCATCAACTCCCCCATTGGATCCAAGATCGGTACGGGCATGCCATAGGATTTCGGCCTGGGCACCAAGCTGGCGCAGCGCATATACGGTGTCGAGCTCGCAGTTGGTGCCGGGAAATTGCACTATTCCTATGCGCGCAGTCATACACCGCTCCGATACTTACCCAAGCAGTCATACACCGCTCCGATACTTACCCAAGCAGTCACTGGACTACTTCGATGCCTATGCACGCGGTCCTCGGGCCGCTTTGTGAGCAAGTGTGACTTGAATGCGCACTTGCTCAATGACCGGATTAACGAGCAGACGCTCACACATTTTGGCTACATAATCCTCGGCAGCCTCTTGCGAAACATCTCGGATTCGTAGGCGAATGGCCTTGCCAACGCGAACTTGGTCGGCACGATCAAACCCGAGAGCTGGCAGCGATCGCTCGATGGCCGAGCCCTGCGGATCGGCTATCTCGTCCAGCGGCAAAACCTCTACAAGCGCATTGAAGGTTTGCAGGTCTTGTGGAGATTTGGCATTTGATTTAGTTACCATCAATTAGGGCACTTTGGAGAGAGTAATTATCAGTATTTTGGGAGTAGGTGAGCGTATTTAGCCGCTAGTCATGGGCTATTTCTAGTCATGTTATTTATGGCCAATTTCGAATTACTAGTTATTCGGGGAGTTATCGGCAAGGCTGGTGGCCGTCAACCAGTCTTCGAAAGCGCAAGCTGTGATGATTTCGTATGCCTGGATGTAGCGGGCGCGCGTTGCCGCTATCACCTCGTCTGAAAGCGGCGGCGCTGGTGGCTGCTTATTCCAGCCGGTTGCCGCGGTCTCGTCACGCACGGGTTGTTTATCTAACGAACTAGGCGTGGTGCCCGGTTTCAATTCGCTGGCAGGCCAAAAACGTGACGAGTCGGGTGTGAGAATCTCATCGGCTATGACTAGTTGGCCATCTACGAAACCCAGCTCAAACTTAGTGTCGGCAATGATGACGCCGGCCTGCTCTGCGTGCGATGCCGCTTGCTTATAAACCTGCAGGCACAGATCACGTGCCTGCGCAGCTGTTTCGCCTCCAACAAGGTCTGCAGATTGCTCAAATGAAATGTTGATGTCGTGGCCTTCGTCAGCTTTGGTTGACGGTGTGAATACCGGTTCGGGAAGCTGCTGCGCCTCAAGCAAACCAGTTGGTAGTTTCGTTCCGTGCATGGTGCCGTTGTCTGTGTATTCCTTCCAAGCCGAGCCGGTGATGTAGCCACGCACGATGCATTCGATCGGCAACATTTCTGCTCTGCGCACGAGTAGAGCTCTACCTGCCCATTCGGGTCGCAGGTCTACCTTCGCAGCTTGAGCTGGGTTATCGGTGAGGTGTGTCTTGGCCAGTGGTGACAAAAAGTCGCTCCACCAGACCGTCATCGCCGTTAGCACCTTGCCCTTATCCGGCACGGTTTGATCAAAAACGACGTCGAAAGCAGAGATGGCATCGGTTGCAACCATCAGCAAGTGGCGGTCGTCCACCTCATACATCTCACGGACCTTGCCCTTATGGATCAGAGGTAGTTCGCTCACAAGGTTGGGTTGGGTTGGTATGCGGCTGCTGCGCTATGAGCGTTGAGCACTGGAGTGGCATTTGCGATGAACTCGCTCACTTGGTTGCTTGCCAAGCCTGTAAATGAGTTGGCATCGGAAACAATGACTGCTACAGCGTCGGTGGACAAACCGAGTCGTTCGTCCGCAGCTACGCGATCAAGAAATGAGTTGCTGCCTGATGGGGGGGACTTGGCCGAGCCAGCCTTAGTGAGATCAGCCTTAGCGGAGTCCCCCTTAGCGGGGCCACCGGTGCGGCGCTCTAGCACTGCGGCAACAGCATGCTCACGGATCACTTCATGAGCCTGTTCGCGGCCGCACCCTCCTGCCACAGCTGCGCTTAGAAACCTAGTGGTAGCTAGAAACGGCAGATATTCGGCCAGTTCAGCCGCGATGACGGCATCAAACGCGCCGAAATCGTTCATCACTTCAAGCGCAGTTTCAATCGCTCCGTCGATGGTAAAGCAGGCGTCCGGCAGCGCCACTCGTCGCACAACCGAACAGCTCACGTCTCCTTCGAGCCATTGGTCACCCGCTAGCTGAGCAACCATTGCTAGGTGTCCTCGCAACACCATCAGCAAGCCACTGATTCGCTCCGAAGAGCGCGTGTTCATCTTGTGGGGCATGGCCGAGGAGCCGACCTGGCCTTCTTTGAAGCCCTCGGTCACTAGCTCATTTCCGGCCATTAGTCGCACCATGTGAGCGGTATTGCCAAGTGGTGCTGCAGCCTGGGTAAGTGCCGCTACAAAATCGAGATCATGCGAGCGTGGGTACACCTGACCGACCGATGTGATTACCCGGTTGAAACCCAGGTGCTCGGCGATGCGTTGCTCAAGCTTGGCAACGGCCTCGGCGTTGCCCCCAAACAAATCAACCATGTCTTGCTGTGTGCCTACTGGGCCTTTTAGGCCCCGCAGCGGCTGTCTTTCCAGCAGATCTTCTATGCGTTTGATGGCGTCCAGCACCTCTGTGCCAATGGTGGCCCAGCGCTTGCCGAGAGTGGTGACTTGCGCAGCCGCGTTGTGGGTGCGCCCCACCACTGCCAAATCGCGATAGCGGTCAGCAAGCTCGCAAAGCCGAGCGAGCACAGCCACCAGATGATCACGCACCAGCACTAGCGAGGTGCGTACCTGTGCTTGCTCGATGTTTTCGGTGACATCTCGTGAGGTCAGTGCTCGATGGATGTGTTCATGGCCGGCCAGAGCGGAAAACTCCTCTATGCGGGCCTTTACGTCATGGCGCGTAACACGTTCGCGTGCTTCAATTGATGCGAGGTTGATGTTGTCTATGACCGCCTCGTAATCCTCTACCACTCCTTCGGGCACGGCTAGGCCGAGGTCACGCTGTGCGCGCAGTATCTCCACCCACAGGCGGCGCTCCATGGCGATCTTGTGCTCGGGCGACCAGATTGCTGTCATCTCCGCGGAGGCATAGCGCGCCGCTAAGACGTTGGGGATAGCTGACGGAGACTGGGCTTGATCCTGCTTTTGTGATCGCTTTTGTGCTGGCACTAACGAGCTCCCGCGGCACGAAAATCTGCCAAGGACTTTGTGAGCTTTTCGTCACCCAAGGCCAGAATTTCAACCGCCAGCAAGGCGGCATTAGCCGCACCACCCACCGCCACGGTCGCCACGGGAATGCCACGTGGCATTTGCACAGTGGACAGCAAAGCGTCAAGTCCGTTGGCCACGCCTCCAGTCAGCGGTACACCGATGACCGGCAGCGTGGTCTGCGCGGCGGCCGCGCCCGCCAGATGAGCAGCCAGTCCGGCACCGCAGATGATTACGCCAAAGCCTTCTGCGCGGGCGTTGGACGCAAAATCAGCTACCTGAGTGGGAGTGCGGTGAGCACTCATGACGTGCGTCTCATTGGCTACGTCAAACCGATCAAGCATCTGTGAAGCTGCCGACATCGTGTCGGCATCATTGGGCGAACCCATCAAGATCGCGACCTTCACAAGATTCCTACCTCGGCAAATTGGCGGATGACGAGCTGAACGCTACGCAACGCGGAGCGGTAAGTCGGGGAACTTCAGGCAGTTTCATTATGACCTTCACAAGATTCCTACCTCGGCAAATTCGCGGCGATGTCGGAGCGATACTGCATACCCGGCCAACTGATTTTGCTGACCGCAGCGTAGGCGCAATCACGCGCTTGGGCCATGGTCCCAGCCCGTCCGCATACCCCGAGGACGCGGCCACCAGCGGTTAGTAGCCGTGAGGATTTTCTCGCGGATTCATCAGCAGAAACACCCGCGGCAAAGATCATCGCTCCTGGCACCTCTTGTGCCTGTGCCAGCCCCTTTATCTCGTCACCCGTATGGGGGGAGATGGGATAGCCGCGCGACGCACAAACCACGCAAACCATCGACTCATCGCCCAATGTCGGTACCTCTCGAAGATTTCCGGCTGCGGCTTGGTGCAATATCTCCGCTAGATCGTTTTTCAGGCGCGGCAATACCACCTGCGCCTCTGGGTCGCCGAACCGCACGTTGAACTCAAGCAGGTGTGGGCCGTCCGGCGTCAGCATGAGCCCTGCGTAAAGCACGCCGCGGTAATCAATGCCGCGCCGAATCAACTCAGCCATTGTTGGATCAATCGTCAGGCTGGCTAGCTCGGCTACTTCTTTTTCGCCGATGCCTGGTACCGGCGAAAAGCACCCCATACCACCAGTGTTGGGTCCGGTGTTTCCGTCTCCCAGTCGCTTGTGATCTTGCGCAGCTGTGGGGATAGCTACCGCTTTTTGCCCGTCGCAAATCGCAAACACCGACACTTCCGGGCCGGTCAAACCTTCTTCGATGACCACCGTCTGACCGGCTTCGCCAAAGCCTTTGCCGGACAGTTTCAGTATCACGTCTGCTTTGGCTTGATCTAAGGAGTCGGTCACCAGCACGCCCTTACCGGCGGCCAAGCCGTCGGTTTTTATTACGTAGGGCGGCGCCAGACTCGCCAAAAAATCAAATGCAGCGGATAGCTCTTCAGCACCGAAACTGCGATAAAGCGCGGTTGGCACGCCCGCCTCTTCAACCAGCTGTTTCATCCATGCTTTAGAGCTTTCAAGCTGCGCGCCATCTCGGCCAGGCCCGAACACCGTCTTGCCGTCTGCTCGCAGACGATCGGCAAGTCCGTCGGCCAGCGGTCCCTCCGGGCCTATGACAAACAAGTCGGCGGTTATTTCTTCTGGTGACAGAGTGATGAAGCCTGTCTCTTGCGAAGACTGGGCGCCGATGCTGCCCGGGATACCGGGCGAGCCGGGCACCACTACTACCTCTGCGGTACGCGCCAAAGTTTGCGCCAGAGCGTGTTCGCGGCCGCCTGAACCAACGACACAGACCTTCATGCCGTGTTGTTCATGCTTGTGTTACGGCCTCACGCAGCAAATCGCAGATATTGCTCACGGCCTGGCCCAACGCAAACAAAGCGGATGGGCACACCAAGCTGGCGTTCTATGAAACCTATGTAGTCCACAGCGGCCTTGGGCAGATGCGCTCGCTCGGTAACGGCTGAGAGATCGGTCTGCCAGCCGGGCAGAGTGGCATAAATGGGTTTGGCACGGTCGTGTAGTGCTCGCAGATGGGGGAGATATTCGTAGCGCTGACCATCCACCTCGTAAGCCACACACACCTTGATGGTTTCAAGTTGATCGAGCACGTCAAGCTTGGTCAGGGCGATCTCGGTGCAAGCATTTAGACGCACGGCTTGACGCCCCATCACCGCATCAAACCACCCGGTTCGGCGGCGGCGACCGGTGTTAGTGCCGAACTCATTGCCAACCTCAACAAGATGATCGCCCACCTCATCGAACAGCTCCGTAACAAACGGTCCCGAACCGACGCGGGTCACATAAACCTTCGCTATGCCGATGACCTGATCGACAGCGCCGGGACCTATGCCAGAGCCAACTAGCGCGCTACCAGCCACCGGGTTAGACGAGGTAACAAACGGGTAGGTGCCGTGATCAAGATCTAAAAAGGTGGCCTGGGCGCCTTCAAACAGCACTCGCTCGCCAGCGTGCAGAGCCTCGTGCAGCCAGCTAACCGTGTCAGCCACCAGCGGTGTAATTCTGGGGGCTACCTCATCGAGCAGTTGATCGGCTAGCGCTTTTGGGTCGATCGGGTCGTGATCGTAGAGCACGGTGAGAAGCTGATTGCGGTCCGCTAGCACTTGATCGAGGCGGTCTCGCAAATGCTGTGGGCTAAGTAGATCTTCAACACGCAAACCCATGCGCGCAGCCTTGTCGGCATATGCGGGACCGATGCCGCGCTTAGTGGTACCGATTTTGTTGGCGCCGCGGCGGGCTTCGGCCAGTTCATCGATTAGTTGGTGATAGGGCAAAACCAGGTGAGCGGCAGGGCTGAGCATCAAACGGCTGCAGTCGACCCCGCGGTCTGTGAGCATTTTGAGTTCGTCAAGCAGCACCCAAGGGTTTACTACGACACCGTTGCCGATGATCGGGGTGACATGTGGGTAGAGAACGCCACTTGGAACCAGTTGTAACGCAAAGGTTTCGCCGTCGACCACAAGCGTGTGGCCCGCATTGTGGCCGCCCTGGTAGCGGACAACGTGAAGACAATCTTTGGCGACTATGTCAACGATGCGGCCCTTACCCTCATCGCCCCACTGCAAACCCACCACTATTGACCCAGACAATTTTTACTCCGCTGTTAGCTGCTCCGGTAGTAACTGAGCAACACATCCCGCAGCGCGCGGCGGCATTGCCAGCCAATCCTAACCTGCTCGGTTTGTTGCTTTAGGAGTTGTTGGTTTAGCGGTGTCGAGCAGTTGGATTCGGTAGCTACTCGTCTAGATGGCTGGGCGGCAATGGCACGAATCCAGGGGGTGGCTGCCGTCGAGCTTGCGCTGTGGCTTGCTGAGCAGCCTGCTGTGCCTTGGCTAGCCGTGCTTTGAGAGTGGCGTTGCGAGCCTCTAGTTCGAGCACTCGTTTCACCCCGGCCAGGTTCAACCCCTCTGTCGTTAGCTCCACGATGCGTGTAAGGATCGCGATGTCCCGTTCGCTATAGCGGCGGCTGCCACCAGCGGTGCGAGTCGGCTCCAACAAACCTTTCCGCTCATAGATGCGCAGCGTTTGGGCATGCACTCCAGCGATCTCGGCGGCCACTGAGATGACGTAGACCGCTTGAGTGGAGTCGGGATTGTTGCTTGGGTTGGAGCGTTCTGATTCGGCCATCACATACCGTCTTACGAAGTCGTCTCGTGAGATTTACTGGCTTGGTCTGACGCTGCGGCCAACTTTTCCACCAGCTCTCTTTCGGAGCGCGAAAGCTTCTCGGGCACCTGGATGTCTGTGGTTACCAGCAGATCGCCCGTCTTTTTGGCTGTCTTAACGCCACGCCCTTTTACTCGAAACGTGGCGCCCGATTGAGTCCCGGCCGGGATTTTCAGCGTCACGATGGCACCCTCAAAGGTTCGCACCTTCAGGTCGTCACCCAAGACTGCCTGCGGGTAGCTAATCGGCACCTTCATCGTCAGGTTGGCACCTTTGCGGTCGAACACGAGATCTGGCTTTACGGCCACCACCACATACAGATCTCCGCTTTGCCCGCCATTGCGGCCAACACCACCCTTGCCCGGTAACCGGATGCGTTGACCGTTGTTTACACCGGGTGGAATGCGAACATTCACTTGCCGACTCTTAGCGTCGCTCGCCGGATTAGCGCCAAGAGAAATCACGGTGGTTAAGCCATTAACGGCATCTCGAAAAGGCAGGCTTATACGTGATTCAAGGTCAACACCTTTCATCGGGGAGTTGGCCTGGCCAGGACCGCCTGGCCCTGATCCGGGGCCGGGCCTGCCGCCACCGAAGAGATTTCTAAAGATGCTTCCGATATCGGTGTCACCCATGTCACCGGAGTAAGTGGTGTGTGTGTAGCCGCTCGGACCAGAGGCATAGCCGCGGCCACCGCCTGACGCTGACGTGTAGGTACCTGCCGCTCCTAGCCGGCGCGCTTCGTCATATTCCTTCCGCTTGTCAGGATTACCAACTACTGCATAAGCGGCCGAGATCTGCTTAAAACGCTCCTCGTTCCCATCCGTTGCGTCGGGGTGATGCTTGCGAGCGAGCTTGCGGTACGCCTTTGTTATTTCCTTGTCGGTGGCTTTTGAATTAACACCGAGCACCGCGTAGTAGTCGGTGTCAAACCACTCGCGAGACGGTGGCATTTATTATCTCCCGTCAGCGAGATCTTTTTGCTGACCCACCTTCACCATTGAAGCACGCAACACTTGACCGTTGAATCGGTAACCGGTGCGAAACTCCTCAGTAACGATTTGCTCGGCTGCCTCGGAATGCTCCCCGCCTTCGTTGGGTTCGTGCGAGACGGCCTCGTGCTCATTTGGATCAAACACCGCACCCACCGCGTCGATGCGCTCCAATCCGGCTTTGCTCAGGGCTTGCAGTAGTGCCTGCGCAATGGGAGTCACCTCGCTTGAGCCCTGTAGGGCTGCCGCATCACACGCATCAAGCACCGGCAACAGTGATTCGACCACGACGCTCACGCCTTTGTCGACTTGAGCTTGGCGCTCAGTCGCGTTACGACGCTTGAAGTTTTGATAATCCGCTTGGGCGCGTTGAAGTTGGTCCAGATATTCGTCGCGCTCTGCGGTCGTCTGTGCAAGGGCTTGCTCGGCCGGGCTATTGGCGGGTGTCTCCGCATCTGGCACAGGATCCCCAGGTGTGGGGGCACCGGCTCCGGGCGCAGGAGAATCTGACCCGGATGGTTGGCTAGTCAACGGCTTACCCGACTGGTTGGCGGGTGGGATCTTTTCGCTCACTGATCCTCGTCGACAATCTCAGCATCGATCACATCGTCGTCGTTATCACCAGCGTCGTCACCACTACCCCCGCTCCCGCCATGATCAGAAGCACCGTCAGTGCTCTGGTCAGAGGCGGCGGCACGCTCGTACATCTTCTGACTTAGCTCTTGGCTGACCTGTGCCAACATCTCCATGGCTCGGCTGACCTCATCATCATCGTCACTCTTAAGAGCGTCATTGGTGTTTTCGATAGCCGTCAGCACAGGAGCCTTCTCGTCATCGCTCAGGTTGTCGCCCTGGTCGTCAAGCAACTTTTGCGTCTGATACACCAGCGACTCGGCATTGTTACGAGTCTCCGCTGCTTCACGACGCTGACGATCTTCCTCGGCGTGCGATTCGGCGTCGGACACCATCTTGTCGATTTCGTCAGAGCTCAGTGACGATTGGCCGGTGATGGTGATCGCCTGTTGCTTGCCCGTGGCCTTGTCAGTTGCCGACACGTGCACGATGCCGTTGGCGTCGATGTCAAAGATCACATCTATCTGCGGCACTCCACGAGGTGCGGGCGGCAGATCGGACAAATGGAACTTGCCGAGAGTCTTGTTGCCCGTGGCCATCTCACGCTCGCCTTGCAGCACGTGAATCTCTACCGACGATTGCATGTTGTCTGCGGTAGTGAATATCTCCGAACGTTTGGTGGGGATGGTCGTATTGCGCTCGATCAGACGGGTCATCACGCTGCCTTTAGTTTCGATGCCCAAGCTCAGCGGTGTCACGTCTAGCAACAACACATCTTTGACTTCGCCCTTGAGAACGCCAGCCTGAATCGCTGCGCCTACCGCCACGACCTCATCGGCGTTGACGCCCTTGTGGGCTTCCTTGTCGGTCATCTCTTTGACTAGCTCTTGCACCGCAGGCATGCGACTAGAGCCACCGACCAAGATCACGTGGTCGATTTTTGACTTGTCAATATCTGCATCTTTGATGGCCTGCTCGAAGGGTCCGCGACAACGGCCAAGCAGATCAGACGTGAGGTCTTGAAACTTTGCTCGATTGAGTTCGTAATCCAGGTGCAACGGGCCACTGTCGGTAGCGGTGATGAACGGCATATTTATCTGAGCCACTTGCCGCGATGACAGGTCTTTCTTGGCTTGCTCGGCCGCTTCCTTCAGACGCTGGCTGGCCATCGCATCCTTGCTCAGGTCAACCCCGTGGTCACCCTTGAACGAACTCACCAGCCAATTAACGACGGCTTGATCCCAGTCATCGCCACCGAGCTTGGTGTCGCCGGCAGTGGACTTCACCTCGAACACGCCGTCGCCGATCTCCAACACAGAGACGTCGAAAGTTCCGCCGCCTAAGTCAAAGACCAGGATGGTTTGCTCTTGGTTTTCTTTGTCAAGCCCGTAGGCCAGTGCGGCAGCGGTTGGCTCGTTGATGATGCGTAGCACTTCCAGACCAGCGATCTGACCGGCTTCCTTGGTAGCGGTGCGCTGGGCATCGTCAAAATAGGCAGGCACCGTAATAACGGCCTGGGTTACTTCGTCCCCCAGATATTGCTCAGCGTCTTTCTTCAGCTTTTGCAGCACACGAGCTGAGATCTCCTGCGGCTTGTAAGTCTTGTCGTCAATTTTGATGTTCCAGTTGGTGCCCATGTGGCGCTTCACCGATGCCACCGTTCGGTCTGGATTGGTTACGGCCTGACGCTTAGCGGGCTCGCCGATCAACACCTCACCGCTCTTTGAGATCGCGACGACTGAAGGTGTCGTGCGGTCGCCTTCGGCGTTGGCAATGACGGTGGGTTCGCCGCCCTCCATCGCTGCTACTACCGAGTTGGTGGTTCCGAGGTCTATACCTACTGCTTTAGCCATTATTTGCTACCTATCTATATCTGTCTTCGCTGTTATATAGCTCGCCGCTTGCCGGATTCAGCCAGCAGGCGATTTGCTATAAAGAGCAGCATATAAGTTGAGTGCGGTATTCGCAACTTCACAAGCTGAAAGGCGCAAAAAGGCATAGTTTCCAGGCTGACAGGGCGCATCGGTGGGTGGCATGGTTGGACAGCACTGTGGACAGCCCAGTTGGACAATCCAGCGGAAAGCACGGTTGGGCAACTTGGTGAACAACCGCTGGAAAGCTCGATTGGACAACCCGATTGGACAACTTGGTGAAAATCCCAGTGAAAATCTCGCTGGCTAGTGCGGCTGTGGGAATTTCATGGCTGAGCGGAAGGTGCCACTAGGTTGCCTGCCGTGAGCCAGCCAGCAGAAACACGAACACTTCTGTTGCTGCGGCATGGACAAAGCCAATGGAACTTGGAAAACCGGTTCACCGGCTGGCACGACATTGGTCTGTCCGACCAAGGGGTGACCGAAGCACGACAAGCCGGAGAGGCAATGGCGTCGGCTGGTCTAAAACCAACCGTGGTGCACACCTCGCTGCTGGTGCGCGCAATCGTCACCGCAAACGAGGCGTTGACTGTGTTAGGTCGATCGTGGTTACCAGTGCGCCGCGACTGGCGACTGAACGAGCGACATTACGGCGCGCTGACAGGACTGAATAAGGCCGAGACTGTTGAGCAACACGGCGAAGAACAGGTTCACATTTGGCGACGCAGCTACGCGGTGACACCGCCACCGATGGAAGACGACCATCCGTACTTAGATCTAATGGCCGACGAGCGTTACGCCGACCTAGGCGAAGCAGCCCGGTCGGTTCGGACGGAGTGCTTGGCAGATGTGGTCGAGCGAATTCAGCCGTGGTGGCAAGAAGCTGCCACTAAGGATTTGTTAGCGGGTGAAACCGTGCTGGTAGCTGCTCACGGCAACAGCTTGCGATCGCTCGTGAAAATGCTCGATGGAATATCCGATGCCGAAATTTCAGACCTAAACATTCCGACCGGGTTGCCACTGGTGTATGAGCTGGGCGAAGACCTGATGCCGGTGAACAAGATCAGCACCGAGCAGCGATATCTGCCGGTTAGCTAAATCGCGCCTAGAGCGCGTCCAGTCCTCGTTCGTCTGTACGGATGCGGACAACAGAGCCGACATCTGTAACCCACACTTTGCCGTCACCGATTCGTTCGGTGCGCGCGGCGGCAATGATCTGCTCACACACCTGGTCGGCAAGGTCGGCTGGCACCAACACCTCTACTCGCAGCTTCGGGATGAAATCGACGTGATACTCCGTCCCTCGGTAAGTCTCGGTGTGCCCGCCCTGACGTCCAAACCCACGCACCTCAGAAGCGGTTACTCCCGACACGTCGAGATCGCGCAGTGACTCGATCACAGCTTCTAGACGGTGCGGCTTGATGACTGCCGTCACAAGCTTGATCATGATCTTCTCCTGTCGGTTTTGCGCATAGTGGCTTACACGCAGTGTTTCGGCACGTAGCGCTTTGGTTTGTAGCACGGTCTGGTAAGCCAACCGCAAACCAGCTGTAAGCCTGCCAGCCAAATCAGCTAAGCCAAACTTGCAGACGGCACAAGGTTGGTTCGGCTTAAGTTGGAACAGAACCTCAGTGCTGCGCTAGATTGCCCGCATGGCAGCCAAACACAGAATTGATCAACTCCACAAAGTGGACCTGTTCTCCACTTGCAGCAAGCGCGAACTTGAAAAAATCGCTCAGATGGCTGAGGAGATCACAATCCCGGCGGGCAAGGCTCTACTGGAGCAGGGAACTTCCGGCCAAAAGGCACGCGAGGCGTACGTGATTGTTAAGGGCAGCGTGATCGTGCGCCGCAACGGTCGCAAGATCGCCGAGCTAGGTCCGGGCGAATCCGTTGGGGAGATGGCGCTGTTTGACGACGGGCCTCGCACAGCAACGGTGGTCTCTGCAACCGACCTGACCGTGTTGGTGCTACAGCGGCAACAGATGCTGGGCTTGGTTGATGAGATGCCAGCGCTGGCTTCGAAGATGATGCAAGAACTTGCCCGCCGTCTACGCGAGTCCAATCGCAAGCTTTACGGCTAAGCCAGGCCGCCTTAGCGGCCTAACAAAAAGTCCGTCGTGAACAGTCGTCGCTTACGCCCGCATCAGCTGGTCTTGCTGATCGGCGTCGCCTTTGCGGTAGTAACAGCAGCATCTGGCATCGCCGCGGCGGTGTTCGACTTTCACCTTGACGAATCCGAGCCGATCCATCGTGAGGTGTTCGCCAACATCGACGACGCGATCAAGTTTGCGTTTTATGCGCTGACCTGCGTCCTAATCATCTACGGCGCATACAACTTCTCTCAACGTGCTCGCAACTGGCAGCGCGGGGCACCAGACAAACGAACAACCACACGCGCTAATGCGCGGCACCGCGTGCGCGACTACCGCGCTGGTGTGCTGATGCAAACCCTGCTGCGCGACCCGGCGGCGGGTTTGATGCACGCGCTGGTCTATTACGGCTTTCTCGTGCTGTTGGCAGTGACCACCACTCTCGAAATAGATCATCAGCTGCCAGAGAGCCTGAAATTTCTTAAAGGTCAGACTTATCAGGGCTTCAGCCTGGTTGGTGATTTGGCCGGAGTGCTGTTTACCGCTGGCGTGCTGTGGGCGCTGGTGCGTCGCTATGTCCAGCGTCCGTATCGCATTCGGATCAAGTCTCGCCCGGAGCACCTGCTGATACTGGGCGTGTTGGCAGGGCTGGGGATTACAGGTTTCTTAGCCGAAGCAATGCGCATCGGGTTGGCGGGCCGGCCGGATTGGGAGAAATGGTCGTTCATCGGCTACCCGCTTTCCGCGGCTTTTGATGGAATGGGAGCGCTAGCCGGTTGGCATCAGGTTTTCTGGATTACGCACGTGCTGACGTTTATGACGTTTTTGGTGATCTTGCCGATCACGATGCTGCGACACATGTTCACCTCACCAATGAACATGTATCTGCGCGATCGGGAACGCCCAAAAGGGGCGATGCGTGCGTTGCCAAATTTGATGGAAGCAGAAGACATAGAAACAATCGGCGCAGCAGTAATAGAGGACTTCACCTGGAAGCAACTGCTCGACACCGACAGTTGCACGATGTGCGGGCGCTGCACGGCTGTGTGCCCGGCCACGGCAACGGGTAAGCCCCTAGACCCGCGCGAGATCGTGCTTAAGACAGGTGAGGTAATGGCTGCCACCGGCGAGCACGGGGCGGTGACGCCACCACTGGGGGTAGGCCGTGATGTGAAGGTGCCGGCTAACGACATGTTTGAGCGAGTTACCCACGAGGAACTGTGGGCGTGCACGTCTTGTCGAGCGTGTGATGAAGCCTGCCCTGTCAACATTGAGATACTCGACAAGATTCTCGACATGCGTCGTCATCTGACCTTGATGAAAAGCGAGTTTCCGTCCGAGCTTGGCAACGCATTCCGAGGAATGGAAAACAATGCCAACCCTTGGAACATGAACAATGCCGAGCGGGGCGATTGGGCTGCTGAGCTAGATATACCAGTGGTGGATGGCGCTGTGGATAGCGCTAACCCGTTTGATCATGAGTACCTCTACTGGGTGGGTTGCGCCGGCAGTTTTGACGACAAAAACCAGCGAGTGTCAGTAGCTACGGCCAAGTTGTTGCAGAGAGCGGGAGTCGATTTCGCCATTTTGGGACCGGCAGAAATGTGCACCGGCGACAGCGCTCGACGGGCTGGCAACGAGTACTTGTTTCAGATGCTGGCGCTGCAAAACATTGAATCGCTAAACGAAATGGGTGTGCGCAAGATAGTGACGCAGTGCCCTCACTGTTTCAACACGCTGGCGAACGAATATCCGCAGTACGGGGGTAACTGGGAGGTGATTCATCACTCGCAGTTGCTTGAGGAGTTGGTGACATCGGGCGCCTTGGACCTGTCGCAAGCGCGCCTGGACGAGCGTGTGGTGTACCACGACTCGTGCTATCTGGGCCGACACAACGATGTCTATTTGGCGCCGCGCAAGGTGATCGGCTCTTTGGCTGGCGTAGAAATAGTGGAGGCGCCACGCAATGGCAACAATGGGATGTGCTGCGGCGCGGGTGGTGCACGCATGTGGATGGAAGAGACCATCGGCACCAAGGTGAACGACGAACGTTCGAAAGAGTTGTTAGATACCGGTGCCGACCGAATCGCTACCGCTTGCCCGTTTTGCTACATCATGATTGACGACGGGGTAAAGGGGCACGGTGTAGGAGAAGACACGGTGAAGGTGGCCGATATTTCTATTCACTTGATCGACGCACTCGAGGCGGGCGGGGCAATGCCAACGGGCGAAGCGGGCAGCTAGCTACTCGCTGGGCCTTTTGCTCAGCAGCTAGTTCGATGGGTCGCTTAGCGGTGGCGAGCGGAAGTTTTCGAAATAGCGGCTGGGTGTGGGACCACGCTGACCGCGGTACTTAGAACCCAAGCGATCCGAGCCGTAAGGAAATGCGGCCGGAGTAGTCATCTTGATGAAACTGATTTGTCCGATGCGCATGCCTGGATAAAGCGTGATGGGCAGATTGGCGACATTGGACAGCTCCAGCGTTAGATAGCCGTCCCAGCCCGGATCCACAAAGCCAGCGGTGGTGTGTATCAACAAGCCGAGTCGGCCAAGCGAAGACTTGCCCTCTAGCCGGCCAACCAAATCATCTGGTATCGCTACTCGCTCCAGCGTCGCACCAAGCACAAACTGCCCAGGGTGCAACACGAAGTATTCCCCGTGCGGTACCTCAATAATGTCGGTTCGGTCGCGCTGATCTTGGGTGACATCAATCACCGGAATCGTGTGATCGCGGAATACCAAAAACGAAGAGTCCAACCGCAGATCAACCGAAGACGGTTGGATGGCCGAAGGGTCTAGCGGATCAATGCAGATGCGACCGGCTGCGATTTCCTCGCGAATGGTTCGATCCGACAAAATCACAGGCGGCCGATACTAGTAATGGTCAGGGTTACCCTCAGCGGCTTAGCGCGGGTGTAGTTCAATGGCAGAACACCAGCTTCCCAAGCTGGGTACGGGGGTTCGATTCCCCTCACCCGCTCGGGCCCCGTCCGGCGCACTGGGTTTTGCTGCGCGCATGCGAGCCAGCTTGGCAAGGTACGGCTGGTCAAGATATGACTGGTCAAGAACTAGCCAGCGAGGCAATGGCCCAGATGGTTGCCACTAGGCCAACAAGTGCGTAGGGCAACGTGCGCTTCCAAGGAGCGCGCGTCAATTCACCGGCACGGCGAGGCGCCGAACGTCGGCGCGCCATGGCAGCAACGTTGCCCGCAAGCATTGCCGCACCGAATGCCAAGATCAGCAGCGGGATGAGGTTTTCGCCTAAAAACATCTATGAGTATTAGTAGTCCTGTTGCGAACTGGAGGTTCCGCTGGCCGCCGTCCGGTCGCCAGCATTGACGAAACGTGCGTATTGGGGGAGGAAAGCAAGATTGGCTTTGCCAATGGGTCCGTTTCGGTGCTTGGCAACGATGACCTCCGCAGAGCCCTTGTCTGGGCTATCCGCGTTGTAGATCTCGTCGCGGTATAAGAACATCACCACGTCGGCGTCTTGTTCGATCGCTCCGGATTCCCGCAGGTCGCTAAGCATCGGGCGTTTATCGCTGCGTTGCTCAAGTTGGCGGCTTAGCTGAGACAAGGCGAGCACGGGTGTGCGTAGCTCACGTGCCAGCACCTTGAGGCCACGTGACATTTCAGCGACCTCGACTTGGCGAGACTCTGAATCCATTCGACCGCTCATGAGCTGCAGATAATCGACCACGATCAAACCCAGGTCTTCACCGGTCTGGCGAGCTAGACGGCGAGACTTTGCGCGTATCTCAGGGATGGTGAGGTTTGGATTGTCGTCGATCCACAGCTGCGCCTGCCCCAAGCGCTCGATGCTGTTTGTGATCTTCGTCCATTGCGCTGTCTCTAGTTTTCCGGTTTGCAGCTTTTGAGAGTCGATGCGTGCGTCCGCCGCGAGCAATCGATTCGTGAGCTCTAGGTGCGCCATCTCCAGCGAGAAAAACAGCACGGGCTTGGCAACGGTTACCGCTATGTGCGAAGCGACTGTCAAGGCAAACGCTGTCTTACCCATGGACGGTCGCGCACCGACCACATTCAACGTTGAATGCTGCAAGCCACCCAAGATTTTGTCAAGCTCATCAAACCCGGTGGGCGAGCCCGTAATCCCGTCACCGTTTTCATAAATGTCTTCCAGATGTTCCAGCGCGTCTTCCAGCAGACCTTTCAGGTGACTCGTGGAATTGATGATGCGGCGCTCAGCAACCGCATACACCAGACCCTCTGCTTCATCAAGAGCGCGCGGCACGTCGCGCGGGTCACTGCGTGCCAGGTCAGAAATCTCAATTCCAGTTCTGTGCAGGCTTCGTAGCAAAGCCTTCTCTTCCACGCTGCGGGCGTATGTTCCCGCCCGGGTTGTGAGCGGCGTAGCGCGCTGCAGCGCAAGCAGGCGTTCCACGCCTCCCGCCTGATCCAACACGTTGTTGCGAGCCAGCTCCTCAGCAACAGTGACGTAGTCAACTCCGACGCCGGTCGCATACAGCGCCGCTATCGCATCGAAAATGTAGGCATTCGGCTTATAAAAGAAGTGCGCTCCGGTTAGTAGCTCGATCGCAGGAGCAATAGCGTCCGTGGACAGCAGCATCGCTCCCAGCACCGACTCCTCCGCATACCTGTCCTGTGGCAGGCCGGGATAATCGCTACCAGAATACGAGCCCTTAGCCGAGGTGGAAGATGCTCCTTGCTGGTCGCCGGCGTGGCCAGTGCTCACCTGGGAGTAGTCGTGGCTATCGGTGGAGTGATTCACGGTGGAGTGATTGTCGGTGGACTCTTGGTCTGCTAGCCGTATCTCGCCGGTCGCGTCAGACAGGTCGGTCGTCGGTTGATCAGGTCCACTCATTGACAGTAATCATGCACCACAGCGCCTGTGGATCAGTGGTGGATTTCTTTGGGATTTCTCTCAAATCCAGAGGATTTATTGTGGATATCACAGCTGCGCAGTTGTGCAGTTGCGCGCAAACTGTGAAAAAGCTGTGAATAAACAGCAGATTTACTCCGGCGAAACCACGTTGACGGTGAATGTGACGTTGACATCGGTATGGATCTGAAGCTGGATTTCATGGGCTCCCAGCGACTTGATGGGGGTTTCTATGATCAGCTTTCGCTTATCCACAGCCTCACCTATTAGATCCTCAACGGCTTCTCCGATCTCAGTTCCGGTAAGTGAGCCGTAAAGCTTCCCAGCAGAGCCTGCTTGCGCAACGATGGTCACACCCTCGCCCTTGAGTTTTTTTGCTAGTTCGTCAGCGCGCTCACGTGTTTGTTCCTCGCGTGCATTTCGTGCGCGAGCCATCTCGTCGGCCTGCTTGAGCACTCCTTTGGTGGCGGGCATTGCCAACTCACTCGGTATCAAGTGATTGCGAGCAAACCCGTCAGAAACATCTAGTACCTGCCCGGCTGTGCCGACTCCATCGACATCGCTGCGTAGAACTACCTTCACTGCGATGTCTCAGCTGAAGTAGGTGCAGTGGATGCAGTGGTGCCGGACTCAGCAGTACTGGCCTCAGCGGCGCTTGTCGCAGCGGTGTCGGGCTGGTCGCTTGGCGTTGGTGCAGCTGACACGGGTGCCTTAGGTTCTGAATCGAAGCCTCGGTTACCGGTTGGGCGACTGTCGCCTCTGTTGTCACGACCGGTAGAGCCTTCACCCTCCCGACGTGAGGAACGATCACCGCTCCTACCATCACCCCTATCTTCACGGCGACTGTCGCCTCTGTTATCACGACCGGTAGAGCCTTCACCCTCCCGACGTGAGGAACGATCACCGCTCCTGTCATCGCGACGATCGTCGCTCCTACCTTCACCTCTGTCATCGCGGCGGCCTTCACCCCTATCTTCACGGCGACTGTCGCCTCTGTTGTCACGACCGGTAGAGCCTTCACCCTCCCGACGTGAGGAACGATCACCGCTCTTGTCATCGCGACGATCGTCGCTCCTACCTTCACCTCTGTCATCGCGGCGGCCTTCACCCCTATCTTCACGGCGACCTTCGCCTCTGTCATCGCGGCGATCGGTGCGGCGCTGGGTGGTTGGGCGTCGTGCGTATTCGATCAGCGCCATCTCACGGGCAATCTTGATCGCACGCGCTACCTCGCGCTGCTGGCGTCTGTTGTTGCCAGTGATGCGTTGCGAGCGAATTTTTGCTCGCTCCGACACGAATCTACGCAGCAACTCAACGTCCTTGTAGTCAACATAACTAGCGCCGTTGTCCTGCAGCGGGGTGACCTTCTCACGGCGCCCCCTGCCTCGCATTTCTCCACCGCGGCTGCCGCCTCGCATCTGTCTTTTTTGCTGACCCACTAAAAGGGCTCCTCATCTTGTGAAACTTGGCTGCCAGATTCGCTACCTGAGCCTGTCGCTGCGCTGGAACCTCCTGAGTTGCCGCCTGTGGTACTTGCAGCGTTGCTGTAACTCTGACCGCCGCCGGAACTGGTGGTTCGTTCAAGTTTGGCCGTTGCCCAGCGCAGCGACGGAGCCACCTCGTCCGCAACGATTTCAATGACGTTGCGTTTTTCACCGTCTTGCGTTTCCCAGCTGCGTTGCTCAAGCCGTCCCGTAACCACTACCCGGTTACCGCGAGACAAGGAGTCGCTGACGTTCTGAGCCAGGTCACGCCAGCAGACTGCGTTGAAAAAACTGGGCTTCTCTTCCCATTCGTTGGTATTGCGATTGTTGAAGCGGTAATTGACGGCAATTCCTAACGTGGCGCGCGCCACGCCGTTTGCTGTGAAACGCAACTCTGGGTCGCGTGTGAGGTTTCCAACGATTGTGATGGTGTTGTCAGGCATCCGTCGCTCCGATTTGTTGTTCTGACTTATCGTCAGCTTGGCTGGCCTCTGCTGTTGCAGTGGCATCTGGTTCCGCTGATTGGTTCGCAGCGGTTGTTTCGGAAGCAACTGATTCGGAAGTGTCTGGCCCGTCCGGAGTTGGCACAGTCGTAACTGGCTCGGGTTTAACCGGCGCTGCCGGTTCGGAAGTGGTTCGCTCTGCAGCAGGTTCTGATTTTGGTTTTGGTGGGTTGGCACGCTCGGTTAGACGTCGTTCAACCTCATCGTCTGGTAAGCGAATGATCTTGTGGCGCACCACCTCGTCCGCTATCAGCAGCGCCCGCTCAACGGGATCTAAGGCACCAGGTTCGGCGGTGAGTTCCAGCACCATGTAATGACCGTGCGTCTTGTGGTTGATTTCGTAAGCGAACTTTCTATTCGCCTCAAAATCATCGTTGGTAACCGTTGAGACCTCATCAACACGGCTGCGAACGCTGTTACGCGCCTGCGATAAAGAGGCGTCAACAAGATCGCCATCCAAGATGACCATTAACTCATACGTGCGCATACACAAACACTCCTGTGGACCCGGACTAGCGGGGCCCCGAAAATGGGGCGGGAAATGAAATTGAATCGGCCTGCGCAGAGACGCCGGTGATTGCTGAGGCAACGCTAGGGCAAGCGTGTGACTTTTGCACCTTGCTTTATTTGTTAAGGCATTATTGGGCTTGCATTATTGGGTAAGGCTTTTGCTAGAGCTGCTCGTCGGCAGAGGCCAATAATGAAGTTCTTGCATCAGCTCGCTGAACGTTGCTACCAGACCTATCAGCGCTGGATCTTGCCCTGGGTCTTCCACTGTGCCCTCCGCCGCGTCTTCTTGGCCTTCTTGATCAGGTCCGGAAGCGACACCGCTAGTGGAGTGAGCGGCAATTAGCACCTGGTCGCTCCAACCAACGATCCAGTGGGATGCGTAATCAATTCCAGTTGGCTGGGATTCATCCAGTCCGGCTCCAGCTGGCCCAGCTTCAGTTGGCCCAGCTCCAGCTGACAGAGTCTCAGTAATAACGCGCGCAACGATCGGCAGATCTAGCTCGCCGCCCAGCTCACTGACGGAAATCTGCGCAAAAGGCTGCATGTGTTCACTCGACAGTTGCTTTGCGGTGGCCAGCGAAAAAACGCTTTCACGTTTGATTGCATGTCGTTCAATTTCGTTTACATAATCATTTGCGTTTTCGGCGGTGGTCAACAGTTGCGCACGCACGTCGGTGTTTCTCAACAACAGCTCCAACGGCGGAGCGGTGCTCACCGACAAGACAAGATGGACTAGGCGCAGCTCCCCCTCATGGCTGAGCACCGAAAACGCCTTCGCAACGCTCCGTGCAGAAGCTCGACCGGGCGGCAGCAGGCCTTGCAACTCTTGGCCGAGCAACTCCTGCGCTGCGAACTCGGCGTTGAATGCATCACCAACCGCAGCTCGGACTCCCCCGGTGTCGTCAAGCACGATGAGCTGCGTCTGTGAACCATCCCCGGCGTTTGTCCCTGAGCTACTTGAAGCCGTGGCCGCGTCTGTGTTTGCAGAGTCTGGGCTCGCAGGAACAGAATTCACATAGCTAGCGGCCGCAAGCTGGTAGGGCAAATCGATAGTTGTAACTACGTGCAGGCCGCCCAAGTTGACCGCTCGTTCGCCGTAGTTATCCAGCAGCTCCGCGCGCACTGCCGCAAGCACTTCTGTCATCCCAGCCTCGGCTAGTTCGTTAATGACATGCTCATTCGTGATCTGGATGCGCAGCAGTTCCACTTGACCGGATGGTTGGCGAGGCAACAGCAGCTCATCGAGCGTTTGCGCGCGGGCAGCCTCTAGCTCGTCAGCTGTTATGGCGTCCGCTTCATACATTGCAAACAGCACTGCGTTGCGTGCCTGGGTTGCGAGCGTGGTCTGCTCGAGGTCGCTGCTGCTCGGGCCGTCAAAGCCGCCAAGACCAATACCAGCAGGACCTGCATCAGTAGGCCCTATGTCAGAAAGCATCACCACTCCCGCTGGCAAAACCGACGCGGGAGCTAGCCAAGCCGCCAAGAAAGCAGCCTGCCCGACGTTGAGGTCCGCAATAGAAGTGCCAAACCACGCCTGCGCGCCATCACGGGCGCCGTAAGCGCCACGACCGTAAGGCGCAACATTGAGGTACAGCTCCAGCAGTTCCGGCTTGGAAAAATCACGCTCCACTCGGTTCGTGAGCAGCGCAGTGGTTAGCCGATCTTTGGCAGATGGTGACTGAGATAGCGGAGTCGGGGTCGGATCAGATCCGGCTATCTGCGCATACAACTCAGCAAGTGTCCCAGACAAAGGCTGTGTCAATTCTCCAGTCAGCTCTCCGGACAGGGAATCCCACAGCCGCATCAACAGATCTGGTGCAGAAACTTTCAAATTTTGAGACTGCGTAACCGTTGTAGCTGCGGCCACAAACGCGGGCGCCATTGCCTCGAGGCTCACAAGGCTGGCGGTTTTATTGCTGAGCACTGAACTGCTGAACACCGTGCTGCCATCAGCAGGTAACAAGCGCGCTAGCTCAGTGCCATAGCGGTCATAAATCACACTGACCGTCGGCGTCTGCAAGGTTGGTAACGAAGCTGAATCAAGCAGTCGAACCGTCGAGCCCACCGAGACAAGCAGCAATACTGCAACGATAAAAGCAAAGGCTGTTAACCGCTTAAGCAAATTACGATCGAATCACGCGCACCAAATGGGCATCTCCATCATCAGATTCAACCGAAATCCTTAGTCGTGAACCGTCGGAAAGAGTATCCAAGGTTGTAGAGCCAGTCTTTAGTATCGGATATCTGCTGAGCCTCAAAGCGTTACTTGAATCCGCAAACCAAAAAGTGAGTGGTAGCTCGCCGTTTCCACGCGATGTGTCTACCTCGTATATGAGAATCCCTTCTTGCGCCAGGTTGTCTACCCTAACTACTTGATCACCGGCACCTTGACAACATGGAGTGCGTATAACAGTTTTGTTATCATAACCAATGCTTCGGCGAGACTCGATCACAATAGCTGACGTCTTGTTAATCGGGATCACCACCATTGCTGTAGCTACCGGGGCTGCTATGGGGCTAAGAGTAAGCGTTTCGTCAAATGCAGTCTCAGTTAAGCAGGCAACTTGATCTTCTCTCAACCAATCAACTTGCCAGCGTGACCATGCCAACATTTCAATCGGCCTGAAGTAAGAGTGGGTACTTATGCCTTCAGTGAGAGTCCAGCCACTTGGAAGCGAGATGTCGGGATAAAATCTAGTGTCGTCAATATCTACAAGTAGATGGCCACGCAGCCCCATCAATCCAGTTTCAATCGTAGTCCAGGCCTGTCCGGATGGGGCTCTGCGGGTAGGAGTCTTGAACTCGTTTGAATCGTAGGAGTAGAGATCGGTGAGCCCGAGGTTGTGCATTAGTTCATGAACAGCGACATACCACCAGACTTGTGGAGAGTTAAGGCTTTGACTATGCGGCTGAGAATTTACAATTGTAAAGAGACTAAGATTTGGGTCTTCAGGCACAAGATTTAGCCTAGGAGAGGCAACTCCGCCACCAAAGTATGAGCTAGGTGCCACAGTCATTACGGCATCAAAATCATCCGAAAAATCAAACACTGGATCGGCTAAAGTGATTGCCTCACGAGATAACAAACTGGTATCTAGTGTTTGCGAGCCTGCTGCGCTCTGTACAGCGTAGTTCTGCCAACGATTCGGTGCCCTTAGCCAACGATTCAGTGTCTCAAATTGCACATCAAGTTGACCATAACTTGTTGATTCAAGATAACGCTCAGCTTCTGCAAGTTGCACTGAACCCTCGATATTTGTTGAATGATTAGCAGGTGCGTTAGGAAAGTCCACGAATAACACTGCGATTCGCAACGCCCCTATGATGGGTGCTGCAAACGTTGGAAGCGGAAAACCAACTGACACAACATCATGAACATGTTGGTCAAACCCGTGAGTTATATCGCCCAGATAGCCGTGGCCAGGAGCGTTAAAACCAACTAGCCGGCAGACGTTTGGATCTCCTGAGGTAAAGGTGTCCAATAAGCCAGGTATAACAAAGTTTTCACCGTTTGCTGCCGCTACTGCTGCGCGGGCAACATCGTTGGAGACCGCATTTTCACCACCGATAGTGGTAAGCGAAATAGCTGAACTAGTGCTGGAAAGATAATCCTTGACCTCCACAGGAAAATTTGTGGAACCAACAAGCAATATCGGTGTGACTTTGCTGTCGCCATTTAGTCCTTGTCCCAGCATGGGTGCTGCGCTAACTCCGTCCGGTAGAGCAGTGTCGCTAATCAACGCCACCGATTCATCACTGAATGCTGAACCCAAGCACTCCTTCAGCGCCTCCAGCACTCTGACGGACGTAGCGAACTGGTTAGCTCCCTCTAGACGCGTAACCGTCACGGCACCAAATGCGTTCAGTCCATCCGTCAACGAATCCAGGTTCGCAATTGAATACGACCCGCCGACCACCACTGCATGTTCAATGCCCAGATCACTAAGTGCGGTGCCTGTCTCAGTTGGCACCTCACCATTGGTTTTAACCAACAACACTGGGATGCCCATGGCGTATGACATCGGCCCAGCCACGGTCACATCCGCGAACGAAGATGAGTCTCCCGCTACTAAAACAGCAGCACGCTGGCCGCTGTTGCAATAGTTCTCTTGCGAGTTCGCCTCTTTGGCGATAAGAGCAGCCGTGTCAAACCGGTTTCGTCCACCAATGCGTTCCACGCTTTGCACACCCGGCACCGCTCGCAATGCCGCGAACACTTGCGCAGACACAGCGGCCTCACCACCAACAATGATCACCCTGGTAATGCCCGCGGCCTCTATCAAATGTGCGGCCGGAATAAAAATCTCTCCCGGCTGTGTTAACAAAACAGGGCCGTTCACTGCGCGCGCGAGGCCTGCAGAAGCCGCCGCATCGATCAGACTCTCCCCTGAAGCCACAACAGCTGTAGACACCGGTGTGCCGAGAGCGTGCGCCGTGTCTATAAACCTCTTTGCCGCAGCTAACGACGTTTCATAACGAGTTGCTCCAGCAAACTCACGCACCCGTGGTGCATGAGAATCATCATCGTCGTCTATTAGCACCTCAAACGAACCCTCAGCGGCCAACGCCGGAGACGGTGACAACGACAGATCAGCAATAACAGGCAACGACACAACCAGCAGTAACGCCCCGACTACAAACACGGCCAAGCGGCGCCACGACGAAATCATGGGCGAACTCCAAAACAAGATGTCGTCATAAGTGCCAAGCCCACAATGCGATCTAAACTGACTAGTAGCAGCTCCGCACTATACACATAAACTGCAACGTCGTAAATTTACAGGCGTACCGGAACTAAACCCAAACTACGACCGGACGACGCGTACCACATGGAAATCTCCATCATCAGATTCAATCGAAATCCTTAACTGTGAACCGTCGGAAAGAGTACCTGAAGTAGTGTCAGAAAGAGTATGTGAAGTAGTACCAGAGTCAGCAACTAAGAATGGATATTCGCTAAGTATAAGCCTGTTACTAGGATCTGCAGACCAAAGAGTGAGTGGTAACTCTCCTTTGTCACGCGATGCGTCCACCTCGTAGATGAGAATCCCATCTCCTCCATCAGTCCTGCCAAGATAATCGATCTCTCGGCGAGATTCAATCACAATCCCAGAGCTCTTATCAATAGGGATCACTATCATTGCCGTAGCAGCCGGATCTGAGATAGGACTAAGAGTAATCGTTTCATCAAATGTAGACTCAGTTAAGCAGGCAACTTGATCTTCTCTCAACCAATCAACCTGCCAACGTGACCAAGCCAACATGTCATGCCGCCAGTAGTGACCCGGGGGGAAAGTATCCGTCGGGACATAGCCTTGTAGCCCCATCAAGCCAAAGAAAGTAAGGTCGAAGTTGTCCGGCTTCATAGTCTTGAATTTATCGTAGGGATAGAGGTCGGTTAGCCCGAGGTTATGCATTAGTTCATGAGCAGCAAGCCGCCCCCAGGGCCGTATAGGTCGCCGTATATCCCCAAGGTGCATAGAATTTATAATGGAGAACTCTGGAGAGGCAATTCCACCGGAGAAGTGTGTGCTAGGTGCCACAATCATTGTGATATCAATATCCGAAAAATCAAACTCTGGGGGGGCTAAAGCAAGTGCCTCCCTAGCTAACAAGCTAGGTAATAGTGTTTCTGTGCCTGATGGGAGAATTTCAGTATAATCCTGCAAGCTATTTGGTGCCCTTAACCAACCATCTAGTACCTCAAATTGCACATCTAGTTGGCTATAACTTTCTGATTCAAGATAACGCTCAATGTATGCCAGCGAGCCAGATTCTACGCTCTCTTCCTCTTCATGTGTTGTGTGAGTAGCAACTGCGTCAGGAAAGTCCATGAATAACACTGCGACTCGCAACGTCCCTTTGCTGGGTGCTGCAAACGTTGGAAGCGGAAAACCAGCTGACACAACATCATGAACATGTTGGTCAAACCCGTGAGTTATATCGCCCAGATAACTGTGGCCAGGAGCGTTAAAACCAACTAACCGGCAGGCGTTTTCAGTCGAATCACCTGGATCAGCTATACCAGACCCAGTCGAACCACCCGAACTAGTACCCGGATCAGCTATACCAGACCCAGTCGAACCACCCGAACTAGTACCCGGGCTAGTACCCGGATCAGCTACATCAGACTCAGTCGAATCGTCTGAGTCAGGTATAACAGAGTTTCCGTCGTTTGCTGCCGCTACTGCTGCGCGGGCAACATCGTTGGAGACCGCATTTTCACCACCGATAGTGGTAAGCGAAATAGCTGAACTAGTGCTGGAAAGATAATCCTTGACCTCCACAGGAAAATTTGTGGAACCAACAAGCAATATCGGTGTGACTTTGCTGTCTCTATTTAGTCCTTGCCCCAGCATGGGTGCTGCGCTAACTCCGTCCGGTAGAGCAGTGTCGCTAATCAACGCCACCGAATCGTCACTGAATGCTGAACCCAAGCATTCCTTCAACGCCTCCAGCACTCTGACGGACGTAGCGAACTGGTTAGCTCCCTCTAAATGCGTAACCGTCACGGCACCAGCCGCGCGCAGCTCGTTCTGCAATGCCTCCAGGTTCGCAATCGAATACGACCCGCCGACCACCACTGCATGTTCAATACCCAGATCACGAAACGCAGCACTTGTCTCAGTTGGCACCTCACCACTGGTTGTGAACAACAACACTGGGATGCCCATGGCGTATGACATCGGCCCAGCCACGGTCACATCCGCGAACGAAGATGAGTCTCCCGCTACTAAAACAGCAGCACGCTGGCCGCTGTTGCAATAGTTCTCTTGCGAGTTCGCCTCTTTGGCGATAAGAGCAGCCGTGTCAAACCGGTTTCGTCCACCAATGCGTTCCACGCTTTGCACACCCGGCACCGCTCGCAATGCCGCGAACACTTGCGCAGACACAGCGGCCTCACCACCAACAATGATCACCCTGGTAATGCCCGCGGCCTCTATCAAATGTGCGGCCGGAATAAAAATCTCTCCCGGCTGTGTTAACAAAACAGGGCCGTTCACTGCGCGCGCGAGGCCTGCAGAAGCCGCCGCATCGATCAGACTCTCCCCTGAAGCCACAACAGCTGTAGACACCGGTGTGCCGAGAGCGTGCGCCGTGTCTATAAACCTCTTTGCCGCAGCTAACGACGTTTCATAACGAGTTGCTCCAGCAAACTCACGCACCCGTGGTGCATGAGAATCATCATCGTCGTCTATTAGCACCTCAAACGAACCCTCAGCGGCCAACGCCGGAGACGGTGACAACGACAGATCAGCAATAACAGGCAACGACACAACCAGCAGCAGCGCTACCACTGCAAGCACGCCTAAACGTCGGTACGAAAAACTCATAAGACCCCCCCCCAGGGGGCAGTGCCGTCATAAATCCCAAACCCACAACGCGCTACAACTTAATTAGCGGTAACACCGCCACTTTACAGGCTCACCGAAACTAACCCCAAACGACGACCGAATGACGCGTCCACGTCGTCGCCCTGCTCTTTGTTGGCGCTCTTTGCTAGGACACATCGCTTGGCTTTCGTCACTCGTTACAAGCACTGTAGCCTGGTGATATTCCAGCAAGTAAGCGGACGTCACTAAGCGGGCAGTAGGAAAACGGGCAATAGGCGGGGTTCAACCCAATGAATAGCCAAAACCCGACAAATAACGACGGCATTGAACTTGCAGCACTCGGCGACCAGTTAGACCTGCTGGAGCAGAGCATTGGGCCGTTGGTGGAGGCGTTTGTAACAGCCGGACACCGTTTTTATGTGGTGGGCGGATGGGTGCGGGATCTGCTGCTCGCAACTCACCCAGACCTGATTGAAAAGCGTGCACCCAGCTCGAGCACATCTAACACAGGCACGCCGGAACCGAACGTAAACAACTTTGCCCTAAACGACATCGACGTAACCACGGACGCACGCCCTGAAAAAATTGAGCGACTGCTGCGAGATTGGGCTGAAACCGTCTGGACAGCGGGCATCGCTTTCGGCACCGTCAACGGCCGTCGGGGATCGTTTGTAGTGGAAATAACAACCCACAGAGGTGAGCACTATCAAAAGATGTCTCGCAAACCCACGGTGACATTTTCTGACGACATCAAAACCGACCTTGGGCGGCGGGATTTCACAATTAATGCATTCGCTATTGAGCTGCCGAGCCGTCAGTTCATAGATCCGTATGACGGCCTGAGCGACTTGCAGCAACGTGTTCTGCAAGCTCCAAGCGATCCGATTCAGCTATTTGGTGAAGATCCGCTGCGCATTCTTCGCGCAGCGCGCTTCACGGCAGCATTCTCACTGCAGCCCACTTCCGCGGTAGTGGCTGCCATGCGTCAAACGTGCGGGCGGCTAGCGATCGTGTCAGCCGAACGAATCAGCATGGAACTACAAAAACTGTTGAGCCTGCCAAGACCTGGCAAAGGCGTTGCGTTGCTGGAACGCACTGGCGTATTAACCCACCTTGGCGTTACACGAGTCGGTTCAGATTTGACCGGCCCAGATTTAATCGACACAGGTTCAGTCGACACAGGGTCAACGGCCGGGTTGGCGGCGGTAGTGAATGCGATCCCGGATCATGACGCTCGCTGGGCAGGGCTGGCCTATCTCGGCGGGCACTCTCCCAATCAGGCTCGGGAACTACTTGCCTCTCTGCGCTACTCAAAGGCTGTGTGCAAGCACGTTGAGTCAATCTTGCAGGCGCTACATGACTTGCAAGAAGCCTCGTCAGAGGCTTCTCAGGAAACTCGCTCCACAGAGGCTTCTCAGGAAACTCGCTCCACAGAGGCTTCTCAGGAGCCCAGCTCATCAGCGAGCCAGGTAATACTCAAACCAATCGCTCGTCGGCTGGTGGCAACGCACGGCAGCCACTTACACACCGCCAAAATCGTCGGCGCTGCAGTTGGCAGTGTTGTCAGTAACGGTGCTGACAAAGCGAATGGCAGTGAAGAAAACGCCGCTCGCTCCAAAGAACGATTACACAAACAGCTACTACACCACCAATTACCCCAACGACTATTCCACCAAACGATTTCCCAGGATCTGCTTGACGAGATCCACCACATAGAAACCACCGAAGAGGCGCCTCAACTAGGCAAGCCGTTGGACGGCAAAGCGATGCTCTCCATAGCCAAACAACACGGCCACAAGCTGGTCGGCTCACAAATCGGTGACGCTCTTTATTTCTTGCTGGAGTCTCATTTCCACGAAGGCCCCTTGTCGCCTGAGCGTGCCGAAGCGTTGCTGGTCGAACGACTAGTCGAACTCACTAACGACCCCGAATAGCCAACTCAACTAGCTCGCACAACGGCCGAACACGTAAGCACTGGCTTGACCAGATCTGGTCTGCAGGCATCAATCCGGTCGCTAGCACTAGCGTGGGAGAATGGCGTTGTTACTTAGCGCTGCAGTGCCAGGCAGCGCTATGAGATCTGGAACGATCGACTATCGGCTCAAACGCAGCCGTGTGCTTGACGAGATCCGCTCCGGCAACATCTCAACCAACGATGTCTGCGACGCTCATCCCGAACTGCTGCGGGTCGCAAAAAACGTTGCAGCTAGCGCTAATGAGCTCTGCCCTATCTGCGAAACCGGTGAACTGCACATGGTCGGCTACGTGTTCGGGCCGAGATTGGGTGGTAGCGGCAAGTGTGTGCTGAACGAAGCCGAGTTGCGGCAAATCACCCAGCAGCGTGGCGAGTTCAGCGTCTACGAGATAGAGGTTTGCCCAGACTGCGGCTGGAACTTCCGGCTCCGTAGCTACCGAATCGAGACACCAGCGAAAGCTAGCTAGCCGTCGCGTTGCGATTTGCTGCAAAAAACGGCATCCTGATAGGGGTGCCCGCCGCTCGTGCTGCGGTACTTGAACGACCTCTCAGGTGGAGTTGTTAATGAAATTTAAGATCGGCGACCGCGTCATTTATCCGCATCATGGTGCGGCGAAAATCACGGCGATTGAGACGCGTGATGAGTTTGGCGAAAAGCTTGAGTACATCGTGCTTCGCACCATCCACGACGATCTCACGTTGCTAGTGCCAAAGGACAAGACCGATGAGGTCGGCATGCGGCCACCGATAGACGAAGACGACGTTGAAGACTTGTTTGATTTGTTGGCCAAGAAAGAAATCCGTGAGCCGGCAAATTGGAGCAGGCGATTCAAGAACCACCAAGAAAAGCTGAAGTCTGGTGACATTTACCAAGTAGCTGAGGTAGTCCGGAATCTGGCGTTGCGTGAAAGCTCAAAGGGCCTCTCCGCCGGCGAAAAGTCAATGCTGGAGAAATCACGCCAGACCTTGGTATCGGAGCTGTCGATCAGCATGGACGTGACCGAGGAAAAAGCGCTCGACGAGGTTGAACTGCGTCTAGTCGGCTAGCGGCAACGAGCTTTAATGACAGCAGAGGCAACTGGGACATCATCCCGGTTGCAGCGAGGAGGGGCGGCTGGGCTGTTCGTTGCCCTACTTGCGGCCCTGTTTGCGCTAGTGCCCATCCAGGCCAGCGCACAGTCGATTAGTGGACAAGCAACGATTGGCGCGCAAGCAACCGGCGATTCCAGCCAAATAGCGGGCGGCATGCAGCTGTTAGCGACCGACATCGGTGTTGCTGGTGCCGGCACGGTATGGCTAAAGCTGAGGCTGCCCGGCGTGCTGGCCGAGCACGATGAACTGGTAGTCAACATCCATGGATCGGTGAGATCCGAGGCCAACTTTCTCGCTACCACCCGAGGCCAATCACTGGAAAGTGTGCTGCACACGCAGGTGTTTTTGGTGAGCGAGCTTGAGCCTGGCGCAACCGGTGTCGTCGACTTGCCGCTGCACATCAACGCCGCTCCCAACGGTAGACCTAACAATGAACAGGGTGACCCAAGCGGCCAAAACACCACCGAAGAAACGAAACCGGCAGTACCAGTAGCCCAGTTAGCAGCCGAAGGCGTCTATCCGGTAACAATCGAACTGCGCACACAATCCCAACAGGTCGTTGCCCGTATTGGCACGCACATCGTTCACCTGCCAGAAACCAACAACACCACCAGACCAGCCCCCATAGAAACTGCCCGCCTAAACGTGCTGTTCACCGCAGACCTGACAGACGACCGAACGGGTGAAGAGCAACCGTCTGTGCTGACTAGCGACTGGCTAGATGTACTTAACCGCCACCTCACCGTGCCTGTTTTGGTGAGCATCACGCCGGAAGCACTTGCCGATACCGCAAACGCAGTGCCCGCACTTGCCGAATCCTCACCCCGGCAAGTGGAAACTGAACGAGATCAGGGTGCCGCTGACGCGGTACAGCAACGGCTAGTGAGAGAGGCGTACTACCCGGTCGATCTGGCCGCACTCGCAGCGGCTGGCCTTGATAACGAGATTGATCAGCTCTTCGGGCTGGGAGAACAATCGCTCGAGAGATATGGGTTCTTGGCTCCCGCAAATTTGTGGGTTGGTAAAGAAACCACCAGCGCCCAGGAGCTAGCCGTGAGAGTCGGACGCGGTGTGCTTTACACGATTCTGCCCGCAGCGGTGTTGTCTGCAAACCCGATAACAGGTGCTCCAGCGACAGATAACCCGACACCAGGCAATCAACCTTCGGCGCCTAACGATCAAATCAGTACCAACACATCAGACGGCCAGATCGCGCCCTTCGACACACCAATTCGTGAACCGGTTCGGGTGGTATTTAGCGACACCAGCAGCAACGTCACCAACATAGTGGTGCGCTCGCTTGTGATCAATCAGCTAGCCGAGATTCACCCGACCGATACACCAGGAGCCGCAGCCCAACGGCTGCTCGCACATCTGGCTGTCATCGCCTTTGGTGGAGTTGCTGGTGGAGCTACTAGTGAAACAGCCGAAGCACGCCTCAACCAGTCAGAAGTAGTAGTGGTTGATTTGACGGCCACAGATCACAGCCCACAATTGACCGACATGATTCTGTCCGCGTTGGATCAGCTGACTCTGGTTAGACCACTGACCGCAGATCAGGCTCTCAGCAAACTCCAAGAGACTGACGAACGAACGCAACCGCAGACGCTTTACCTACAAACTCAACGCCCGGCCGAACTATCCACCCAAGTGCCCGACGGCTATTTTGATGCTCGTCTGCAACTCGACTCCTACAGGTCGATGATTCGCGATGAAGACTCTGCGATATACGAAGAGATGGCGCAAGAGTTGCTAGCCACCTTGTCAACGGACATAACCCCTAGCCAGCAGCAAGCGCAGTGGCAGCGGACCAGCAACTTTGTCAAGCTGGAGCTTAACCAGTTAGAGGCCAACTCCAGCAGTTCGATTCGCCTCACCTCGCGTTCGGCACAGGTGCCGTTTAGCTTCCAAAACAGCGGATCGATTCCGTTGCGGGTCGAGATTCGCCTGCTCAGCGACAAGCTCACGGTGGAAGATTTTGACGACGGAGAGTCGACAACACTGGTATTGCAACCCGGCGTTACTACTCGTGAGTTCGGTCTGCGCACGCTGGGTTCGGGGGCATTCCTTGTGAATATGGAACTGCGCTCGCCCGACGGAAATCTGCTGTTGGGACGAACTCCGATAGTGATGCAATCGACCGCTCCAACTTGGGCGGGCCTGTTATTGGCAACAGGTGCCACGGCATTTCTGCTGATGTGGTGGGTTGTGGATTCACGCCGGCGCAGAGCGAGCATCGCCAGGTGAGCATTCATGTCTGACGACACCTGGCAAGAGCCGTCGAGCCAAGAACCGCCGAACGCGGCTGACGCAACCGCACTAAACAACCCGAACGCGGCTGACGCAACCGCACTAAACAACCCGAACGCGGCTGACGCAACCGCACTAAACAACCCGAACGCGGCTGACGCAACCGCACTAAACAACCCGAACGCGGCTGACGCAACCGCACTAAACAACCCGAACGCGGCTGACGCAGCCGCTCCAAACAATTCGGGCGCTGGAAGCGCAGCTGCGGGAATAGGTCTGTCGCGCTTAAGTGGTGTGGCACGGGCAATGTTGGTTACCAACATCCTGGGAGTAGGAGCGGTTGGCGACGCATTCGCCGCCGCGCTGCGTATCCCCAACATGCTGCAAAACCTGCTGGGTGAAGGTGCCTTGTCGGCCGCGTTTGTGCCTTCTTACTCCAAGATGCTTGAACAAGACCGAGCTGCTGCGGGCCGGCTCGCAGCGTCGATCGCTTCATTTTTGCTAGCCATCGTCACCACCGCAGTGCTGGTGGGTGTCATTGCCGCACGTCCCATCACGCGGATTATTGCCTGGGGATTTGAGGGTGAGCGGTTTGAGCTGGCAGTGAAGCTTGTGCGCATAACCGTGATCGGCTCTGGCGTGTTGGTGATAGGTGCATGGTGCGTGTGCGTGCTCAACACACATCGGCGCTTTTTCTTGTCTTATGTGGCGCCAGTGATTTGGAACTCAACACAAATTGCTGCACTGGTGCTAGTGGTGATGCTTGGCTGGGCGGCGCAAGACCGAGCAACGGCTTTGGCTTGGGCGGTAACCATCGGCGCTACTGCACAAGTGCTGTTTTCATTGACTGTGACATGGCGTAGCGCCCCTCACATTTTTGGGACAGGCTTCTTCAACACTGGAGCGCAGCAAAAACCCCTGACACGGCACCTGCCTAGACACTTGCGCACGCACCTGAGCTGGCGACAACCTGCCGTGCGAGCGGTGTTACGACGTTTAGCGCCAGCGGTTGCAGGACGAGGCGCATTTCAGATATCCGCATTCGCAGATCTGGCGTTGGCGTCTTTGTTGGCGGTGGGCGCCACCGCAGCATTGGCCGCTGCCCAAGCGCTGTACCTGTTACCGGTAGCGCTCATCGGCGTTGCCGTTGCAGCGGCCGAACTACCTGCGCTAAGCCGCATGACCAGCGAAGACGAGATAGCTAGCCGCACGGCAGAACGACTCAACAGCAGCACTTATCTGGTGTGCGGAATCGTGGCCATATACCTAGCGGCCGGAGTGCCGCTGACCGACACATTGTTCAACCTGGCGGGACTGAGAAACGCCGTCGGCCATGACGACGTGATTCTGATCGCAGCCGTGTTGGGTACTTACTCTCTGGGTTTACCGGCCATCGTGGCCTCTCGTTTGTGCCAAAACGTGTTGTTCGTTGCGGGCAACACACGCTCCCCCGCGCGTATCGCCATCGTGCGCGTGTCATTGTCGGCCGGCGTCGGTGTTACGACGATGTTCCTTTTTGATCAGCTACTGGTTGTAAACGGATCTATCACCGGCATTGCGAGTCTCTTTCAAAATTTCCTTACCTCAAACCCGTTTTCCTTGTTGGATGGCGCTGTGCGCCTTGATTCGGCTCTACCAGCTCGGCTGGGTGCGGTTGGGCTGGCGCTAGGAGCGTCGTGTGGTGCTTGGGTGGAGCTGGGTTTGCTGCGGCGCGCTGTGTTAGTTCGCCGAAGACATCTTGTGCCAGCACCAGATTCGCAACAAACTCCTGCTAACCGCCTGATCCCGGACAGGCTTGCTCATCATATTTTCCCAGGGTTGCCTGCGCTAGCGACAGGTCTATTTACGGCCTGGTTATTGGGTCAAGTAGATGGCCTGGCAGCGATCATAAGATTGGTCATCATCGGCGGTATCAGCGGCGGTGTTCATTTGGGCCTGGGCTTGGCGTTAAGACTGCCAGCAGCAAGGCAACTAGTCTCACTCCCAACAGCCTGGCTGCGCAGCCTGCGCCGTGGCAAATAGCTCAACGGCAAGTTGGCGCGGCAAGTAGTACAACGGCAGGGCAAACAATGAGTGCAACCAATGAGCAACGCTCCAACGTTCAGATTGTCACTGACAGCTCCTGCGACCTACCAACCGAGGTGGTTGATCGACTTGGTATCACCGTCGTGCCGCTCTGGGTGCGCTTTGGTTCAGAGGAGTTCAGGGATCGCGTAGATCTCAGCATTGACGACTTCTGGCGGCGCTGCGCCGAGGAAGACGAGCTTCCGCAAACCGCAGCACCGTCCGCAGGAGTATTCGAACAAACATTTCGCGATGTGGCAGCCGGTAACGGGTCCGACGGTGGCGACGCGGCCAAAGAACCCAAAGAGATAGTCGCAGTCATATTGAGCGGAGCGTTATCGGCCACTATCGAGGCCGCTCATCTAGGAGCACAGGCCGTATCTGACACGATCACTGTGCGAGTAATAGATAGCCGGTTTGTGTCGATCGCCCACGGGTTACTAGTGAAACTGGCAGCCGAGCTAGCAATGTCTGGTGCCAGCGCAGCCGAAATAGAGACAGCTCTTGACGATGCCCGCCCTCGCACAAGCTTTTACGCCACACTCGACACGCTTGAAAATCTGCGTAAGGGAGGGCGTATAGGAGCTGCTCAATCACTGCTGGGATCGGTGCTATCAATCAAACCACTCATCAAGATCACAGACGGCGAAGTCAAGCCAGACGGTCGGCAGCGCACCCGGGCTAAGGCACTCGCGCATTTGCGCGGCCTAGTAGTAGAGGCACTAGCCAACGACGAAGCTGGTGACTCGCCTGGGAATATCGAGGAGCTGGCGGTAATTCATGCGGCCGCAAGCGACGTCGATGACTTTGTTGGCGAGTTGGCGTCACTGGTGGATTCAGAAATTTTGGTTAGCGATGTGGGCCCGGTTGTAAGCGTCCACTCTGGCATCGGGGCTATCGGCGTGGCGATTCGCACGCGTTCTGGTTCTGGCCAACACACAGATCTTGGCCAGGACACAACACACGATGAGCGGAACTAAGCGCTACCGACTAATTGAGCAACTACCTGACTTAATCCCGAGCGAGGTCACACAAACCTGGCTAGGTGTGGACCTGACGCTTGACCGGCCGATAACGGTTCGGCTAACCGAAATAGACAGCGAGCCAGGCCAGCGGCTGCGGCTGCAAACCCAGTCATTAGCCGCTCTGGAACATCCCGGTCTCTTGCACATTCTTGACAGCTACACCGAAGAACGTCAGTTTGCGATAGTCACCGAGCGACTGCCACAGCACACCCTGGCCGATGAGCTGTCTAGCGACGGCGAATTCCCGCAGCTGACCACAGCAGAGGCCCTTAAGGCGGCCGCAACAATGGCAGAGGCGCTACATGTGTTGCATACCGCTGGTTTTGCGCATGGCGGAGTGAGCGCAGCACAAGTGGGCCGCCGTCGCGAGGGCGGATTCATTTTGCTAACAGGCCCACCCACCGGAGATGCGGTGCAAATTCCGGCCACACCCAAAAACGACGTGCGCAGTTTGGCCTCTTTAGCGCACGAGCTGCTAGCCGGTGTCCCCCCGGAGCACAAGACCGATGGCACCTGGCGGATCGCCTCGTCTGTGTCGCCAGTGATAAAGCCAGTGCTTGTACGCGCGACTAGCAATAGAGACCCGTGGCCTAATGCGAAAGCCCTAGTCGGAGCTTTCAAAGACGTAGCGCGCGAGCTCAAAAGCCAAGAAGAAGCTGCCAAAACAAAGGCAGCTAAGCGCAGGCAGACCGGCGAGCGAGGCGGGCTACGCCGAGTTGCTAGGAGGAATCATCCTCACCGGCGGGAGGTGGTGTTTGTTTTGCTTGTTGCGATGGTCGTTGGAGCGTTGGCCGTGGTGGGTGGCGGTGCCTGGCTGTTAGCTCGAGCGATCAATGATGGAGATGAGCAGCTGGTGATGTCGGATACTGGTTCAGTTGCCTCAACTGATGCCTCTGGGTCGGCTAACCCCTCTGGCGACACGAGTTCTTCTAGCCCTACGACCTCTACAGGGTCTGCGGGCTCGGTGGATTCTTCGGTGGATTCTTCGGTGGTTGCCCCAGAGGTAACACGCGTCCCAACGGAAATATCTCACATCACAGACTTTGATCCGTTCGGCAATGACACTATTGAGCACCCGGATCTGTTGTCGGAGCTCAACAACGGCGATCCGCTGACCGGGTGGCGCACCTCGCGCTACAACTCCCCGAACTTTGGTGGGCTGAAAGACGGCGTCGGCTTGTTAGTGGAATTGGGTGGGGAGACACTCCCCGACCTTGCGCGTGTAGTAATCGAGTCACCCAGCACGGGCTGGACTTTTCAGCTGTTTGCATCGAATGAGCGGCGAGCATCGCTGATTGAGTGGGGCGAGCCAGTAGCTGAAATGGCCGTCGAATCAAACCGAGTCAAACCGCTTGCGCTGGATTTTGATTCATTACGTGCTGCAACGCTGTTGTTGTGGATAACCGACCTTGGTGATGAGCTAGAAACCGGTGGCTATCGAGTAACGGTCACCGGCATTCGTGTCAGCCGGTATCACACGCCCTAAAAGTCAGACCCTCTTGGTGCTGGTGTCTGAGCCAGTGTGGTAGATGCCAATTGGAATGTCGATGAGGGGACGCCTATTGGGAGCGCTCGGCGGATGTCTAGCAGGAGTGCGCTCTATTTAGGCTTAGCGCCGTGAAGACACGACGAAGCCGATCGCCAGGCACTACCAGTACAGACACCAGCTCCAGCGACGCCGTCTCTCAATTCACCACCAAGTTCACAAATGCGGTAGCAGCCGTGGCGTCGCGCACCAGCCAACCATTGTTGAAGGTTGCACGAGCAATCGTTTTTGCCATGGTTATTTCGGTAGCCGCTATCGCAGCCATAACGCTGTTAGTGGTCGCATTTATTCGTGGGATTGACACGGCAGTCGGGACACTATTAGAGGGTGAGATTTGGTTTACCTACTTCATATGTGCCGGCGTGTTCGGGTTGATTGGCATATTGCTCTGGTCTAGACGGCGACCCGCAAAGACGAAATCATGAACACCAGCGCTTCGGACGAACAGGTCTGCAACGTAATCATCATTGGCAGCGGGCCTGCCGGTTTAACGGCCGCCATTTATACAGCGCGTGCCCAACTTGAACCATTGGTTATCGAAGGCGAACCAAGCTCCAACTCAGACCAGCCAGGCGGCCAGCTGATGCTGACCACCGACGTTGAGAACTATCCAGGTTTTCCGGACGGCGTAATGGGGCCAGATTTGATGCTGAATTTTCGTCAGCAGGCCGAACGGTTTGGGGCACAATTTCTGACCGCCAAAGTGAGCAAGGTTGCGCTCGATCAGAGGCCATTTCGTGTGTCCGTCGGCGACGACGAGTATTTGACACGCAGCGTGATCATCTCAACCGGTGCGCAGAGCATCATGCTCAGTCTTGAAAACGAGGATCGCCTAATCGGTCACGGCATCTCCACCTGCGCTACATGCGACGGATTCTTTTTTCGGGATCAAGAGATTGCTGTCGTGGGTGGTGGTGATAGTGCCATGGAAGAGGCTCTGTTTCTTACACGATTTGCTTCGAAGGTGTACGTGATCCATCGCCGAGACCAGCTGCGTGCCTCGCGAATAATGCAAGAACGAGCGTTCGACAACGACAAGATCGAGTTTTTGTGGAACAACGAGGTCACACAAATCCACGGCGATGAGCAACTAACCGGTGTAACGCTGACCGACCCGAACAATGGTGAGGAACGCGAACTAGCCGTAACCGGACTGTTTGTGGCCATTGGGCATAAGCCGAACACTGGTTTATTTAAAGACTTACTTGAGCTAAAGCCAAACCAATACCTTGTCACCGCACCCGACAGCACCGCTACTGCTACCGAAGGAGTGTTCGCCTGCGGTGATGTGCAAGACGACTTCTACCGGCAGGCGGTAACAGCAGCGGGTTCGGGTTGCATGGCAGCAATCGAAACTGAGCGCTGGTTAGAGGCGCAGGGACACTAAGACCCGCCGCCACTGGCCTGGAGCTTGCTTTCTAAAGCAAATCTCTTTCATTGGTAGACTCGGGCTTCGGCTGCTTACTTTGTGGGCGGCACTCGTCATTAGAGAGGCAACAATGAGCGCTCAAATCTCCACATTAGACGAACATACGTTCGAAGAAGAGGTCAAGAGTTCCGAAGCACCGGTGCTGGTGGATTTTTGGGCCGAATGGTGCGGGCCGTGCAAACAGATCGCACCGATTTTGGAAGAGCTAGCTGAAGAGCAAGAAAACCTCCGAATAGCCAAGGTAAACGTTGACGACAACCCTGAACTAGCGATGAAGTTCAACGTAATGAGCATCCCGACGCTCATTGTCTTTTCTGATGGTGAGCCCGCCAAACGCCTGGTCGGCGCAAAACCAAAGGCGGCGCTGCTGGAGGAGCTCGGAGAATTCCTCTAAAAACCTCCTCCCAGAGCCCGCCCAAAGGCGCGGCTCTTGGTGACAGTCGTCTAACTCGGCCTTTCAGCGTCGGGGCGCGGGGCGATCATGTTCGAGATCTGCAACAACGTTTAAACGCACTGTCCCTGGATGTTCACTGCTCCGTTACCGGATTTTTTGATCTAGCTACTAAAGATTCTGTTCAGAAGTTCCAAGCCGACCGCTCCATTGATGTGGACGGAATTGTGGGAGTTCAAACCTGGGCTCTGCTGGTCGAGGCTGGCATTCAACTGGGTGACCGCGTTCTTTACATGCACTCCCCCGCCATGCGAGGTGATGACGTGGCGGACCTTCAGCAAATGCTCAGCACGTTGGGGTTTTTCTCAGGGCGGGTCGACGGGATCTGGGGACCCAAATCGTCTTTAGCGCTGGTTGATTTCCAGCTGAACTCAGGAATTGTCGGCGACGGAGTGTGCGGTGCTCGCACAATCGTGGCATTAGAACGAGTGATGCGTCCTTTGGCTGACGCCAATTCGATAGCGCAGTTACGTGAGCTTCACCGCCTACCCGTCAGCGATGCATCATCAGGGCTTATCGGCCAACGCGTTGCGCTTGGAGAGATTGGTGGGCTTGGCGCTATAACAGCCGCAGCGAGACGCTCTCTGTTAGCTGACGGTGCTGAGGTATTACCACTCAACCATCCAAGTTGGAGTGCCCAGGCCATACAGGCAAATCGGTTCGGGGCGGCGGTTTATATCGCTACCGAGGTGAGGGATGCGCCACCATCGGTTAACTACTTCCAAGGTCGACATTTCACTAGCGAGCTCGGCCGCAAATTGGCTCAAGACCTGGTTTTAAGGCTTGAACCCATCGTTGGGCAAATGGAAATATGCGGAATGGCTTTACCTGTGTTGCGAGAAAGCCAGATGCCCGCTGTTTTGGTGCGGACATGGGGTGCGAGCACGTTGTTGGAGCACAGTCAAGAGATTGCTGAAGCCATAAGAGCTGCGACCATGAGTTTGCTCAATGAGCCAGCAAGCTAGGCCATTCCACAGGCCATTGGACGATAAAGTCCATAAATACTCTCTGAAACCAAGAGTTACCCACAGGTTATTCACACTTGTGAGCAAACCTCTAGTTGAAGTTTAAATCCAAAAGGTTCAAGTGGCTATGATTTCTACAACTATAAAGCCCTACTTTAGGGTTGAGAAACCCCCAAAATTGTTGAAATTCGGGCCAAATCGTCCAAACCCGCGAAGCGAATCTGGATTTGTCCCGTTCCGGAGCGCATTTTTACCCTTACCTGGGTCGCCAGCATCTCTTCCAGCAGCGCCGCGGTCTCTAGCAGCGCCGTAGGGTGGTTGCCGGACTTTGTTGAGCGCGGGTTGGCCTTACCTTTTCTAGAAGTTTCCACACCATTTGTTGTTCTCTGGGCCAATCGCACAGCATTTTCAACGTCTCGAACCGACCAATTCTGTTCAACAGCTTGGTTTGCGAGAGAATTTTTCAGGTCATTGTCTTCTGTACCGAGCAAAGCACGTGCGTGCCCCGCTGAAAGCGATCTTTCCTGGAGCAACTGCTGAACTGGCGCTGGCAGGCCCAGCAAACGTAGGGCATTTGTGATCGCAGCACGACTTTTCCCCAGACGCTCCCCTACTTGTGCGTGCGTCAGCCCGAAATCATCCTTTAGCTGCTGAAAGGCGGCCGCCTCTTCCAAAGCGCTCAAATCTTCCCGATGAACATTCTCGATAATCGCTTTGATCAAGCTTGATTCGTCGTCAGAATCCTTGATTACGGCGGGAATGGTAGCTAATCCGGCTTGTTTTGCAGCACGCCAGCGGCGCTCGCCGATGACAAGCTCAAACCGTCCCGGCTCGACGGCCGTGCGCACCATAATTGGCTGCAGCACACCGACAGATTTGATGGAACTAGCTAGGCTCTCTAACGAGTCAGCATCAAAATAACGGCGAGGTTGTAGAGGATTGACCGTTATTTGTGTAAGAGCGACCTCTCTGTAGACGCTGTCGTTGTTGGGTATGAGGGCACCAAGACCCTTTCCCAGCCCTATTGTCTTTGCGTTCATTTCTTTCACCCTAGTTCTGTAGAGCCTGATTCTTGAGGTATTTTTGGGTCGCGATCGATAACTTCTTGCGCTAATTCTCTGTAAGCCTCAGATCCGCGGCTATTTTTGTCATACTCGGTTACTGGAAGGCCGTAACTAGGTGATTCGGTGATTCGCACCGAGCGTGGAATAACGACATTACAAACGACATCACCAAAATGGTCGCGTACTTCCTGTATTACCTGCCCAGCTAGGCGTATTCGGGGGTCGTACATAACCATGACAAGGGCTGTGATCTGCAGCTCGGGATTAATGCTTTGTTGTATCAGCCCGACGTTGTGGATTAGCTGCCCTAAACCCTCCAGGGCGTAATACTCACACTGAACAGGGACTATCACCTCCTTAGCCGCTGTGAGACCGTTAACGGTTAGCAAACCCAGCGAAGGTGGGCAGTCGAGAACGATGAAGTCGTACGAATCAAGGATCGGCAATAACGCTTGCCGTAGCTTTGTCTCGCGGCTGAACGCTGACACGAGTTCAAGCTCGGCACCAGCTAGCTCCATTCGAGAGGGGGCCACAAAAAGGTTCTCAACGCTGGTTGGAACAATGCATTCGCTCATCTCTGCGTGGCCGAGGAGAACCTGGTACATAGAGATGCCTAGCTCGCGCGGATCGACACCTACACCGGTGGCCGCATTACCTTGCGGATCAAGATCTACCAAAAGCGAGCGAAGCCCTTTTTCGGCAAATGCAGCGGTCAGATTGACGGCAGTGGTGGTCTTCCCAACACCACCTTTTTGATTTGCAACAGCCAGTACTCGAACCACACGACCTCCCAAGTCTTGGCATCGGTTGAGTCTTTGGCTGCGCCTGCGAGACCAACCAGGTGGAGACTATACGAAAAAATCGGTTAGAGGCCTGGTGAATTTTGGCCGTTGATCTGGCCACGCCCGCGCCTCGACTGTGCCTTGTCAAATGTGCCTCGCTAAAGCCGGTCGGGCTATCAAACCAATCAGCGCACACAGTGTTTCACGTGAAACCAGGTAGCTGGGTGGTACTTCATCTGAAACCGGCCAACACACCGTGCTTCATATGAAGCCAAATCAACAGCCGTGTTTCACGTGAAACACTCCGCGCTAATCGTTCAGACAACCTTGCGCATGTGCTGGCACACTTACCCGAAGATCTCTGAAGAGGTTTTAGAACATTCGTTCGATACTCTCCGCGGAGCAGTTCACCAGCGTCACTCGATTACTCGACAGGAATTTCCGCACGTGCATCAATAAGTCCACCAATAAGTCCACCAATAAGTCCACCAATACGTCGTAGCGTCCTGTGGTCATGTTCCAGCGCGCAATATTGCCCACAAGCGTGCTGATTGTGAGATGCTGGCCAGGCGACTGTGGTTTTAGCCATGCCTAGCCACGAGGATTCCCATCTCATCGACGTTTTTAAACGCGCACAGGTACAAGGCTTCCTGGGGAAAGGCCCTATTGAGGAGCACATCGCTCACGCTCGTGCTCACGCTCGCGTTGCTTTCAAAGAAGAAGCGCTACCAGCCAAGCCGGTGATCGATCAAGCCTCGGATGCGCCCGTAGACCAGAGCAACCTGGTCGAATGCCTTGATCTAGGTGCCGGCGGGGGAGTACCAGGTCTGGTCATTGCATCTGACTACCCGGCGATCGGAATGACATTGCTTGAGCGTGCTGATCGCCGCTGCGAGTTCCTGAGTTCGGTTGTGACCGAGCTGGGCTTGAACGACACCGTGAAAGTGGTGTGTGCCGACGCCGCAGATGCAGCGCACGTCGACGCACACCGCGAAAACTACGACTTCGTCTTTAGCCGCTCTTTTGGTCGCCCTGCAGCGGTCGTGGAATGCGCAGCTGGATTGCTTATCCCAGGTGGCGAGCTAGTCGTAAGCGAACCGCCAACAAGTGATCCAGGACGCTGGCCAGCTAGACCTCTAGCTGCGCTAGGCCTGGAACTAGGCGAAATCACCACCTCGTTGCCACATTTTGCTGTGCTACGAAAAATAGACCTCTGCCCAAGCGACCGACCGCGGCATTGGAGCAAGATCGTCAAGCAACCGCTGTACTAGGTCCCGGTATCCCGGTAGCTAGGAATGCAAGCTAAGAAGCAGTAGAGGGCGAAACCACCACTCGGCGGCGAGGTTCATCGCCCACAGAGAGAGTCGTCACACCGTCAATATCGTTGATCACGTCGTGAACAACCTTGCGATCTGCCGCACTCATCGGCTCAAGACCTCGCTCGGTGCCATTGGCTTTAACGCCTTCTGCCAGCTCACGCACGTACGCCGCCAGCGCTTCACGACGACGTTGGCGATACCCGCCCACATCCACGCGTAAACGAGCACGACTACCGGCAGGAAGCTTGCGCTGCATCATGGTTTTGCACACCTCATGCAAGGCCGAGATGTGTCGACCGCGCGGGCCGATCAACAGGCCAAGCTCAGCGGGCTCTCCGGCCAAGTTCACCTCGAAACCCATCTCGTCGGTGCCCACAATCTCTGCGGTGCCATTCACCCCGAAGGCGGTGGTCAAGCCGTTAATGAAGTCCAGCACCATCTTTTGCTGTGCTTCAAAATCCATGGTCGGTGTGTCAGTGGTCATATCAGACGTTTCCATAGACATGTTCGATTCCTCGCTGGCCGACAAAGCCCTAAGCAATAAGGCCCTAGATAACTAGGCCTCAGGTAAGCCTACGGGTGCGGGTGGTGCCTTCGGTTGGTGGCGAATTTGAGGCAGCTCCTTGCGAGCCGCTGGTCTTGGAAGGTGCAGATGAAGAAGGCGTGCTCGAAGAAGAATCGGGCTGCTTGGATGTTGGCTGTTTGCCGGAGCGATTGCGTCCACCGCCTCTGTTCTTGTTGCCTCTAGATGTGTTGTTTCCACCTGCATTACGTCGGTCTGAGCGGCCGCCTGATCTACCTCGCCTAGAACGATTACCGCGTTTGTTGCGGTCATTAGAGCGGCGGCGAGAGGAAGTTCTTTGCCATGGCAGTTCTCCTTCAAGCGGACGTATCCGCGCACGCACACGAGCAGAAACATCGCGGCGCAGGAACCGGCCGACACGTCTTGGCTGATCCAGGACTTCCGTCTCTACCTCATCGGGTAACACACCCAAACGTTCGACGGCTTGCCTACGAGCTTCATCAACGGTGTCTGCGTTAACAATTATCCATTCCATAGCAACGTGCTGTTAACGCTTCTTGCGACGACGACCGTCACCAGCAGTTCGACGGCTCTGGATCGGCTGCGTCGGCGGTGTCTTGGAATTGCTGCCAGATTTGCCATTACTGCGGGCGGAGCCTCTGCCGCCCGCTCCTAGACCGAAGAATCCGCGGCGGGATTTCCTTGCTGTAGCGCCCTCTGCCGGAACAGTTGCTGCGGTTTCAGCAGTTGCGGCTGCTTCGCCTGTTTCATCTATAACACCACCAGAAACACTGTTTGGCTGATCGGCCTTCCCTTTGGAAGCGTTCCCAGATTTCCCGCCCTTGCCTTGGTTACCGCTTGGTTTGCGGCTCTGCTTGTTTTGTCCCTTCCCTTTCTGGCCTTGGCCACCCTGGCGCTGCTTGGGAACACGAGCAGTTCCAATCTCACCGGCTGATCCAGATGCGCTACGAGCTGCGCTACGCGCCGCTCTGTCTTGCAGTCTTTTTTGCTCAGCTTCACGCGCCTTAAGTGAACGCTCGTTCGTGACTTCCGGCGCAGCAATCTCAGCCGGTTCGGTAGGGCCACCAATTGCCTTGCCTCGCCTACCGAGCAGCCCGCCAGTGCGCGGCGCTACCGGTTTTGGTGATTTTGGCTCAGTAGTTTCAACATCGATTAGCGACGGTCCTGTCCCCGCCGCGGCCACCATCGTGCGATGAATGTACGCCTGCTGTCCGATGCGATACAACGAAGAGGCCACGAAGTACACAGCCAAAGCCGACTGCACAAGAAAGCTAAACACCGGCAACATGAAAGGCAGCACCTTCATCATCACTTCCATCTGCCGGTTGGGCGCAGCAGCTGCAGATCGGCGCGCTTTCATTTGGCGCTGCTGATACCAAGCCAATCCGAAGGTCACCAGTACCAGCCCCAAATAGGGAAGTGCGTCTACAAAGCTCTCACGCAATACATCGTTAGCGGAGCGTGCCAAGTCCATACCAAACGAGCGCATCTCGTCGTTTGCGATCAGATCCCGATATAGCTGGGATTTCTCGTCCAAATATTTGGGGCAAAACCCGGATGTTCCTCCGCAAGCCTCGTCAATGGTGTTCATGGTGGTCAACCCGTTAACCACCCGATACAGCACAAAGAAAATAGGAATCTGAATCAGCGTCGGCAAACAACCACCCAGCGGATTAACGCCGTTTGCCTGATACAGCTTCATCATCTCTTCGTTGAGCTTCTGCCGATCGCCTCGGTGCAAAGCCTGCAGCCGCTTGATTTCAGGCTGAATTGTCGACATCTGCATCATCGACCGCGTGCCCTTGATGGTGAGCGGCGTAAACACAATCATGATTGCCAATGTCAGCGCAATAATGGCTAGGGCGTAGGCGTTGGTGCCAACGAGCTCGTCAAACAGGTCATAGAAAAAAGCAAGCAGCCACGCCAACCCGCTGAAAAATGGATCAAACATCAGACCTCTTTTGTGATGCGCTGCAACACGGCGCAAACGGCACGGCTACGCGGGGTGGCACAGGATCAAATCCAAACCCTCCCCACGGATGGCAGCGAGCAATCCGTCGAATGGAGTACCAAGTTCCCCTGATCGCCCCGTACGTTTCAATGGCTTCGAGTGCGTACTCCGAACACGTTGGATCATAACGACACACTGGCGGACGAAATCGCGGTAGCGCTCGATATCCCTTCACCAGCGTCCGTAGCGCTGTAACGGCAGGGCGGCGCGGTTTACTCACCTTGCCCCGCTTTTACTCGCTCAGTTTTTACTCGCTCTGCCTTTGCCAGCATTGTTTCAAGGTCTCTGCAAACCCTGCGATAAGAAACAACGCCTGTGGTGGCGATCGCGCCGCGCGCCCCAATCAGATACCGGCCAAGCGCCAACCCTGGCCGCAGATCAGTTAGCACAGCACGAAGACGGCGCCGCAGACGATTCCTTTGTGTGGCCTTGCCGTAGTGAGAGTTCACAGCGAACGCCACACGCGGGCGTTCAAGCGTCGCGTCCTTAGCCATGCGCAACCACAGCGTCTCACCGTTGATTCGGCGGCTATGCCGTAGCAGTTCAAAATCGGCGCGACCAGCGCAGCTGTCAAACGCCTTCATTGTGCTCTTAAGGCAAGGCCCGCACAGCTCACGCGCTGAGCTTGCTCCGTCCCTTATGGCGGCGCGCCTGGAGTACCGATCGGCCAGCCTTGGTCGCCATGCGGTGGCGAAAACCGTGTTTGCGCGCTCGTCGGCGTGTGTTTGGCTGATAGGTACGTTTCACTCTGTGGTCTCCTGTACAGGCCTAGACCAAGCCCACCTTGGGGGTCTAGCTCGTCTCATCTACGTCTTGCTAAAGGTCTTTACCTTGGGTTTGCCTAAGGCTAGAGGCAGGTGCCAGAAACAACTCCTGGCCAGGCGGCACGACCAATCAGCGCGGATCCCAACAGCGTTTGCGCGCAAGCTCAAAACATCATAAGTTGCGACTCCCGATCGCCAGCAGATTGAACCGAAGCTCTCGGATTTTTCCTGTCACAAATTCCAGGGCCTGTTGGCCAAGGTGGACAAACGTTCGGTTCTCTACTAACCCCACAACGATCAAGGGCATTGCCTACCTATGAAACGAGCAGCTAGGAATCGAACAAATGTCAGAAGGTGAGTTCATGACCATCGGACCTGCGCCAGATTCCAAGGCTGCAGCACTTTGGGAGCACTGCTACGAGACACTAAGGCAGAGGGTTCCCGAACCTGGCTGGATGACATGCCTGCGGTACCTGCAGGCGTTGGAAATCAACGAAAGCCGCGTCCAGTTGGTGGTGCCAACCGAAACCATGCGAACCCGCGTTTACGACCGCTTTTATCAGCTACTGCTGGCGGCACTAGCCGAGGCGGGAATCGAAAACGCTGAGATTGAAATTACGGTGCGAGAAGATCTGCCGCCGCTAGCGGACAACAACATTGCGTCACAGACCGATCTAAACGAGGCTTTTGACGCAGCGGCTGACCAGGCCCGCCGGACCATGCCTGATGAGGTGCCAGCCGAAGCAGGCGCCAATCCCGAAACTGACTCAGGCACCAGGAACACCGCCACCAACACCAGCAACGGCCAAACCAATAGCTCATCTTCTGCTGACCCTTATGCCTTCGAAAATTTCGTAGTCGGCAGCAGCAACAGGTTCGCATACGCCGCGGCGATGTCGGTGGCCGAGGACCCGGTAAGCAACTACAACCCACTGTTCATCTACTCAAATCCTGGCCTCGGCAAGACTCACTTGCTGCGTGCCATATCGCTGTTCATTCGTACGCATAACAAAAACACCAAGGTCCGCTACGTCACAACCGAGACATTTCTAAACGAATTTGTCGACGGCATGACTAACCGTCACCAAGATTTCAAAAAGCGTTATCGCGGTGTGGACGTATTGCTGCTGGACGATGTTCAGATTGTTGAAGGCAAAGAAGCATTCCAGGACGAGCTCTTCCACACCTTCAACGACCTGCATGCAAACAACCATCAAGTCGTCTTTTCATCGGATCGCCCACCCCACAATCTGTCCACCCTCTCAGACCGGATGATTAGCCGTTTTGCGGGCGGCCTCGCTGTCGATATTCAGCCACCGGATTTTGAAACACGCTTAGCGATCTTGCAGCAAAAGCTGGCAAACACACAAAATGGAAGCACAGATAAAACCGTCTTAGACAGCGTGCTGGTGCTTATCGCAGAAAAAATCACCAACAACATTCGGGAGTTGGAGGGTGCACTAACACGGATCACCGCCTACAGCAGGCTCACCAACACTGTCCTAACGGTCGAACAAGCGCGCGAGATCCTCGGAGAGATACTGGCGGACGAAGCAAAAAGAATCACACCCGAGCTAATAATTGAAACCACGGTTACGCAGTTGGGCTATTCGGAAAGAGACCTCAGCAGCCCCGGACGACAAAAACCGCTGGTGCGTGCCCGCCACACGTGTATGTATGTGATGCGAGAACTCACAGATCTGAGCTACCCAGCCATCGCTGAACATTTTGGAAGCCGCGACCACAGCAGCGTGATGCACGGTGTCAAAAAAATTGGTGAAGAGATGCACGAAGACAAGCAGCTGTTCAATCAGGTTGCCTCGTTGATCAACACGATCAAGGCGGCGTGAACCCCTTGTGCGAAACCAAGCGCGCCCTTGCTAAAAACACCACCGTTATTCACATGAAAGCCACTAATGTCAGCGTGTTATGACGAACCCTGTGGATACTGTGGATACCTTACGCATGCGCAAAGCCAGGCGGCAAGCACCATTGACGCACATATCCACTTTCCACAGGCCCTACTACTACAGCTATTAAATAGTTAGCCAAATGTTTGATAGCAGTAAGAGACAAAGCGGTGGACAAGTACGACCAGGCAGCGTCGATGCTGGCTTGTCCCTGTCGGCACGTATCGGCACGACAAATAAAAGGAACCGCAAACAATGAAAATCAGCTGTGATAAGGAAGTATTCCTGAAACGGTTAGTGGCCGCCTCACGGGCTGTGACTGCGCGACCAAACCTGGATGTGCTCAATGGGCTGAAGCTTTCTACCAAAGACGGAGTGATGACGATCACCGGCAGCAACCTTGATATGACTATCCGGGCACATTTTGAAGTGAGCGTTCAAGAAGATGGGGAAGTGGTCTTGCCCGCACGTCTGCTCACCAACATCGTGCGGGCACTAGCGGGTGGTGAAGTCACCATTGCCCTGGAGGGTGACAAAGCCACGATTTCCGGTGGCGCCGCTAAGTTCGTGATGAGCACGTATCCGGTATCGGAGTTTCCCCGTGTAAGCGATCCCGAGGGCGAACGGGTACTAGTCAGCGCTGAAGACCTAGCGCGGGGAATACGGCAAGTTGCTGGTGCCGCCAGCGACGACAACGCTCGGCCAATATTGACAGGTGTGCTTTTTGAAGAGCACGAAGGTTCTCTGCGGATGGTGGCGACCGATTCGTATCGCTTGGCGCTGTGTGATCTTTCTGGTGTTGGCGTGCTTGCCTCTGGGCAGAAGGTGATTGTCCCCGCCGATGCGTTAGACGTGCTCGCGCGGCTCATGGATCACGATGGCGAAGACGAAAAGGTTGCGGTTTGTCTGGCTGAGCGGGACGTCAGCTTCGAAGTGCCAGATGGCAGCGGCACGCTTCAGATTGTTACTCGCCTAATTGAAGGCGACTTTCCTAAGTATGAATCGTTGATTCCGGAATCTTCGCCGTGCACCCTCGAGGTTGCCACCGGTGATCTAATCGAGGCCGTTCGACGTATAACGCAGATAGCACCTGAGGCGACTACTCCTGTGCGACTTTCGCAGCGCAGCGGCGGCGTCGATCTTGAGGTGAAAGCGCAAGACGTAGAGGGCAATGCCGAAGAATCTGTCAATGGCGATTATGAGGGTGAGAAGTTGATGATCGCCTTCAATCCGCAGTATTTGCTAGCCGGCTTAGAAGCGGTCAACGCTCAATCGGTCATCCTTGCTTCTACCGACGAGCTGAAACCGGCGGTGCTAAGACCCGCTGGCCGAGACGACGTACTTTATCTGATGATGCCGGTACGCATTACCTAGCTCAGCCAGTAGAGCGCTGCTGCTGGTTATTTTTATAATTTGAAAATTTTCCTGCTACAAGATTTTATTTATTACAAGATTCTGCAGCCAGGCTTGCTGCTAGATTTAGTGGGTTATCCCCCAAGTCTGGGAAAGTAAACTCATTTATTAGCATGTGACGTACATGATAAGACTGGGTAACTAGGTCATCTACCAGCAGAGAGATGTAGCTAAGAATAGTTTCCTGGTTTCTCATGCTTGCTGCTTCTATTTCCGCAGCAGTTGAAGCTTCGTTAGTGGCAATAGATGCAAAATTAGAAAGAATAGCTATAAGGCTAATTACTTCTGATTCTATTGCTTGCGATTCCCTGTTTTCATTAAGTTCTCGTCCGCTTCTTGTTGATTTTTCTAAATCATGAGCCACTGGTCCGTATTCTTTTTTCAACTCATCCATCATAGTGGTATAGAACGCTGGCGATCCTTCAAGTTCCAAAGGGCCTCTAACTAAATCTCTAAAGAACACGGACAATGCGAGCTCATGATCAATATCTTCATAAGTGTCCGCAGAAGTAATAGCTAGATAGAGTTTTTGATAAGCTGAATCAAGGCCACCATGTATAGCCGCTTCTATTATCTCAAAACCTTTATCTATAGCCTTTCTCATTGTTTCATCGTATCTTGTTGAAGCTGCGGTATATAACTCAGGAATTTGATCACAATTTAAATTTATGTACTCAATTCTCTCCTCCTCATAAATAAAACCTGAATTAGCACTCTCACCAGCGTCCTGCAGCGTTGTCTCAGTGCTGGCAGGACTAATAGTTTGAGATGGTTCTGACTCTTCAGTCTGGGAAGAGGAGTCCGTAGTGCTAGAGGAACACGACGCTAGAATAAGAGTCGCCACCGCCAAGATTGAAAAGGCCCTTAAACCACGCTTATAGGAACAGGGTTTCATAACTCACTATTGTATAGGAACTTAAGTCAAAATAGTGTCATGTCTTTGTACATCATGGCTTTAGAGGTAACCACTCTAACATCGAATGCGCCTTATTGCGGTCTCACCACCAACAGATAACGGTATGGATTCTTAACAGAGATTGACCAATTTGAGTAACAGAAAATGATGAAAACACAAGAACTAACTAGTTTGAATAATCAAGAACCCGACAAGATGGGCAGCCCAGCACGATCGCGCAGACTCCTACGCTGGCGAGCACGTTTAGTCGCTGCTACTGCGGGTGTGCTGCTGTTAACAGCAGCGTGTGGTGGTAGTGAAGTTGCTATTGACGCGGCTGTCTCTAGAGCGCCCGTGGATGTGGCTGAAGAGGACAAAACTTTTCTTGCAGCGCTTAAAACTACAGAGCGTGCAAGGCTGAGGTCAACCGACAATGAAGACATAAACGCGCACTTGTCGGCGAGGATTACAGCAAACAGGGGTAGCACTATGTCGTCCGCTAAGGATGAGGACGAAGCAAACCGCGGGGGCACGTTGATGTTCAACGATCTTCTCTCTCAGGTCTCAGATTTGAGCGCTTACGGGGGGTTTACTTTTTCACCGCAGTGGGTGAAAGGGGAAGAAGGGCAACCCGATGGCTACTGGAAAACGAACAAAGAAGATGGTGGTTATGCGTGCTCTATCGGGGGCGGGGGAGAATTCTATATACCCCTTAATGAGGCCGGGCAGGTGACAGACGAAGGCGTGGAGCAGATGCAGGAGTGGTGGGACAGCGTAGAAGGCATCTTAGGTAACCCACAAGTTTGGATTGGTGGATATCGGAATCCCGATGTGAGCGACTATGTTGATCAACTAGAAATCAACATCTCTTTGGTATTTCGCAAAGAAGCTGATGCTGTTGCCTTCGGTGAAAGTGTCTGGCAGGATTCGGTTTATGACGTTAAAGCAGACGACGTCGTGAGTATTTCTTACAAGCACCACCTGCCCCGAAACCCGTTATCCATGCTATCAATAAAAACGTGCTGTACACATGAGCGGGACGCACTAATATCATTAGTACCTCATTATGTCTGATCGTTTTTATGTCCCAGGCTGGGGTATGCGGGTAACGGCATACGGCTACGTGGATACAGGTGAATCTTCAAAGCCATATCCGTTCGCTGACAATGAGGATGTGTTCACGACTGATAAATGGATTGAGAACGACCCAGGGTTTGGCAATGCGCTCGTGCCGATACTTTTGGCATACACCGTCGGGTCGATGGGGATGAGTGAAGAGCATAAACGCAATTGGGAATCTTGGCGAGATGGGGAGACACCCGTTATCCGTAGGCACTTGCCAGGGATTTGGGAAGCACGTAACCAGTGGCACGCTAAGCAGGAGCGGTTCCTAGCCAAACATGGGAAATGTTTAGACGATCTAAAAGCTTCTATGCCGTATGACGACTTCTTTAAGTTATGGCGGGATTGGAGTGATCATCGTAAGAACGTGTATGACAAAGTTTCTGCAGCGTTGGGAATGAAACCCAGCGAAGAGAAGGTGGCTGAGCACATTTTGTAAAATTTTAGGTTGTCTTCTACAAGGCTTTTGTTTTACTCACAAGATTCTGCAGCCAGGCTTGCTGCTAGATTTAGCGGGTTATCTCCCAAGTCTAGAAAAGTAAACTCGCTTAGTATCATGTGACGTTTATCATAGGATTCAGAAAGCAGAGTTTCTACCAACAGGTCTATATATGTGAGTATGGCCTCTTTGTTTACCACGCTTGCCGCTTCTATTTCCGCAGTAGTTGAAGCTTCGTTAGTGGCAATAGTTGAGAAATTAGAAAGAACAGCTAGAACTTTATATACTTCTTCCTCTAACACTTCTGGATTGTTGACTTCCTGAGTTTCGTTTCCAAACGTACTGTTATATTCAATGGGCCCATATTCGTTGGCCAGATCATCTACCACAACATTTAAGAAGGTTGGGGTGTTTACAATTCCCACAGGCACACTTAGATCTGCGAAAAGCGTTCCAAGTGCGAGTTCAAAATCAACATTTTCATAAGCCTCAGCCTCGAGAATAACTGAGTAAAAATTTTGATACGTTGGTTCAAAAGCGGCATCTAGACCCTCTTCTACGAGTACGAATCCTTTACCTAGAGCTGTTTTCATTGCTTCATCATATCTTGCTGAAGCTGCAGTGTATGAATTGGGAATTTGATCACAATTTGAATTTATATATTCAATTCTTTCCTCCTCTGAAAGAAAACTGATATCAGTAACCTCATTGCTAGCGGGAAGAGTTGTTTGAGTTGGCGCTGATTCCTCAGCCTGTGAAGAGGAGTCCGTAGTGATAGAGGAACTGGAGGAACACGACGCTAGAATAAGAGCCGCTACCGACAAGGACGCAAAGGTTTTTAAACCACGTTTAGAGCAGAGTGTCATAATTCACTATTATACAGAAAAGGCCAGTATCGGCCGGCTTACCTGTTAGCGGTTGCGCCATGCATATTGAGCGAGTGTGGTTACGGGGTTTTCGCAACCACCACGACACTGATGTCAAACTCGATCCAAAGCTGACATTGATCTACGGGGCGAACGGACACGGCAAGACCAACTTGCTTGAGGCCATTGATCTGCTGAGCGGTCATCGCTCGTTTCGCGGGGCGCAGATTAGTGATTTGATTTGTGTGCACCAGCCTGAGGCCGAGCCAAGCACAGCGCAAAAAGCTCAGGTGCTAGCCGAGGTCGAGCGCCAAGGCCGCAAGCTTGAGGTGGAGCTGCTGTTTACGGCCAGCCCCGGACAGATGAACCCAAGGCAGACCAGCCCAAAGCAAAAAAGCACTGCAATGCTCAACCGTAATCCCGTGAAGCGGCTCAGCGATCTAGCCGAAGCGCTGCAAACGGTTGTGTTTACTCCCGCCGATCTTGCACTAGTGCAAGGCTCACCATCGGGCCGGCGGCAACTGCTGGACAACATCGCTGAGGCACTCAGCCGCGAGTACCGCCAGCGAAAGCGAGATTTTGACAAGGTATTACGGCACCGCAATGCCTTATTAAAGCAGTCTCGTTCCAGGCTCGACGCGGATGCTGAGAGAACACTTGAAATCTGGGACAGCCAGCTGATCGAATGCGCTGAAGTAGTGGGGGAGCAACGGGCAAAGGTGGTAGCGCAGCTAGACCCACGTGAGGTTTACCTGCAACTAGCTGCCACCGCTGTCTCACCACCAGGCAGTGAGACAGACGCTCACGGCACCAGATTTTTAGCTGGAAACAAAACGCTGGCACTGGACTACCTCGCTCCGTGGCGTGCGAACGGCCTGGGCGAAGCTTTGAAGCAAAGCCGTCGAGAAGACTTGCGTCGGGGCACCACCACCGTGGGACCGCAACGAGACGACGTCGCCATCACACTGGACTCGCTGCCAGCTGCTACGCATAGTTCTCAAGGCGAGCAGCGCAGCGCAGTGTTGGCGTTACGACTAGCTCAACACCGCATGCTGACGGAAGCCCTTAACGACCCACCCGTGATCTTGCTTGATGATGTCTTCTCAGAGCTGGATAACCAGCGTGCACAGAACCTGATCGACAGCCTGCCAGAGTGTCAAATCGTGATTACCAGCGCTACAGGCGCGGTGCCGCCAAATATCACCGTGAACAAGCGGATCGAGTTGCAACATGGCGCAGTCGTTGAGTAAGTCGCCAGATTCGACTCCGCCAGAGGTGCCCGGGCTGCACTCTTTGCGCAGCTCTCTCGATAGAGCCGTCAGGCTGCTCGGCCCTGGAGCCGCTATCACCAAGGTCATCAAGCACTGGCCTGAGATAGTCGATGAAGATTTCGCTGAGCACTGCCAGCCCGAGCATCTGCAATCCGGGCATCTCTTAGTGAGCGCTGACGACTCAAATTGGGCCACCGAGCTGCGCTATCACGGCGGCTATATCGTGCAAAAACTGAACGAGCTACTGGGTCCTGATGCCGTGACGCGATTGGATATTACGGTCCGTAAATAGGCACGCATTTTCGCCGGAGAATGGCTAGAATACGCGTTGCGATTTCTATCAGAAGTTGCAGCTAAAAATACCAGTAACTAAGCCAAGATTTGTGCCTGAAACGACCATAACACCTACCACAGAACCAGCTAGTTCAGAAGCTACAGAAACCATTGAGATAGAGGCTTCGGACGTTGCCGCAATGGCGGATCGAGCAAAGGTAAGTGGTGCCTACACATCCGACGATATTGCGGTTTTAGAAGGCCTTGAACCTGTCCGTGAGAGACCCAGCATGTTCATCGGTTCAACTGGCCCAGATGGGCTTCACCACCTTGTTTATGAGGTTGTGGATAATGCCGTAGACGAGGCAATGGCTGGCCACTGCACGGAGATCAAAGTCGTGCTGCTAGACGATGGTGGCTGCCGTGTATCCGACAATGGGCGTGGTATTCCCGTTGGCCCTGTCAAGGAATACAACAATCGGCCTGCTGTCGAAGTGGTACTAACCGTTTTGCATGCTGGAGGTAAATTCAGTGGTTCGGGTTACAAGGTTTCTGGTGGCTTACATGGCGTTGGTGTATCCGTAGTTAATGCCCTGTCGAAGTCGTTGTTATGTGAAGTTGACCGCGACGGTAAGCACTGGAGTCAAGAGTTTCACAATGGAGGCGAACCGGTAGCTGCTTTGGCTGAAGTTGGCCTATCTCCCGAAGGCCTCACTGGTACAACTATCACGTTTTATCCAGACCCCAAAATTTTCACAACCACGGTGGAATTTGAGGCAACCACACTGGTAAATCGCTTGCAGCGTATGGCGTTCCTAAATGCTGGCTTGAGTATTTCTTTTCAGGACGAGCGAGCGGCTGCTGCGGGGCAACCAATTGGCGAAGAAGTGGTGTTTTGCTACGAGGATGGAATCCGCGATTTTGTGCGCCACCTCAACAAAGGCCGCCATCCACTTTACGAAGAAGTTGGATTTATTGAGCATCGCGGCACGAGCGACGATTCAGACAGCGAAGCCAACAGCGATGTTGCTGTTGCTTTTCAATGGAATAGCGGGTTTAGTTCGGACGGCATATCAAGCTTTGCCAACGGCATTGCCACGATCGAAGGAGGGATGCACGAGCAGGGCTTCCGTTCTGGTCTCACGTTGGCTGTCAATCGCTACGCCCGTGAACGAGGAACGCTAAAAGACAGTCACGACAATCTGCAAGGCGAAGACATCCGTGAAGGGCTGACAGCGGTAATCAGCGTGCTGCTCAGCTCACCACAATTCGAGGGCCAAACGAAGGCCAAACTTGGCAACACCGCCATGAAGTCGCTGGTGCAGACGGTTACCTATAAACAACTGAGCACCTGGCTAGAGGAGCACCCCAACGAAGGCAAAGCCATCGTCACCAAAGCTCTTAACGCACGCAAGGCACGTGTGGCCGCACAACAGGCAAAGAACACTATTCGTAAGTCAGCTCTAGAGGGGGCCGGCTTGCCCGGAAAGCTCACTGATTGCTCGTCAAAGAACGCAGACGAAACCGAGCTTTACATCGTGGAGGGCGATTCGGCAGGTGGCTCCGCCAAAGACGCGCGTGACCCGGCGACGATGGCCATCTTGCCCATCCGCGGGAAAATCCTCAACGCGGAACGGTCAAGCCGCGAGCGCATTTACGCAAACAGAGAGGTGCAGGCACTGGTTTCAGCTATCGGTGCGAGCACCGGTGAAGACTTTGATGTCTCTAAGATCCGTTACGGCAAGGTAATTCTCTTATGCGATGCCGACGTTGACGGCAGCCACATTAGGACGCTGCTGCTCACGTTCTTTTACCGTGAAATGTCTGATCTGGTTAAGCACCAAAAGGTCTTTATTGCACAGCCACCGCTTTATTCCACCAAGGTCGGCTCTTCCACGAGGTACCTAAAAGACGACTCGGCTAAGGACCAGTTTTTGGCCGAGCACCCGAAGCATCGCAACGAATTCACTCGTTTGAAAGGGCTGGGCGAAATGGACTTTGGTGAATTATGGGATACCACGATGAATCCGGAGACCCGCACGTTGCTGCGAGTAACAGTTGAAGAAGCCGAAACAGCGCAGCTGACCTTCGAAACCTTGATGGGTGAAGATGTTGAGCAGCGCAAGCGTTACATCTACGAGCACGCCCGTGATGTGCAACTGCTCGATGTTTAGTGAGTTTTTGGAGACGTGAGCGATACAACTCCACCGGATAATCCAGCAGACGATCCACCAGGCGACCCATCAGATAATTCAGCAGCTGATTCAGAGGAGGCGGTTGTAGCAACAACCAGCCCTGACGCAAACGGCCGCGCTGAGATCCTCGACATCGAGGTCGCCGATGAGATGCGTCAGTCGTTTTTGGATTACGCCATGTCTGTAATCACTGCGCGTGCACTGCCAGATGTGCGTGACGGCCTCAAGCCGGTTCACCGCCGAATTCTCTGGTCGATGTTTGACACAGGCCTGCTTCCAAACCGTCCTCACAAAAAATGCGCGACCGTCGTGGGAGACGTGATCGCCAATTACCACCCGCACGGCGACATGTCTATTTATGAGGCTCTCGTGCGAATGGGTCAAACCTTCAGCCTGGCAAACCCGCTTGTGGATTCTCACGGCAACTTCGGCTCGCCCAAAGATCCGCCTGCGGCCTACCGATACACCGAGTGTCGGCTCACTCCACTGGCGATGTCGTTGCTAGAAGGCATCGACGAAGAAACAACCGATTTCACCCCCAACTTTGACGGTTCTCGCAACGAACCGATGGTGATGCCGGCGCGTTTCCCCAACTTGCTTGTAAACGGTTCGCAAGGAATTGCGGTGGGCATGGCCACCAGCATTCCCACGCACAACCTTGAGGAGGTGATTGACGCCACCATCCACCTCATCCACAATCCTGAAGCAACCACGACCGACCTGATGAGGTTCATTCCCGCTCCGGATTTCCCGACCGGCGGCTGCATCATGGGCCAGGCAGGTGCGTTGGAGGCCTATCAGACTGGCCGTGGCTCTATCTGCTTACGAGCCATGGTTGAGGTAGAAGAAAAGCGCAAGGGTGCGCGACTAATCGTTACCGAAATTCCCTACCAGACCTCCGTGGAAGGTATTGAGGAAAAGATTGCTGACCTGGTGCGCCGCAAGGCACTGGAAGGCATCCGAGCGGTACGCAACGAGTCTTCCAAGGGCAAAACCCGCATGGTGATCGAACTCAAGACCGACGCCAACGCCTCGGTCGTTCTGAACCAGCTATACAAACAGACACCACTGCAGTCCAACTTTCCAGTGAACATGTTGGCGCTACGTGAAGGCGTGCCGCGCACCTTGACTCTTCGAGATGCCCTAGTGGCCTACATCGACCATCAGGTAGAGGTAGTAACACGCCGCAGCGAATACCGGCTCCGGGTAGCAAAGGATCGAGCCCATGTGGTGGAGGGATTGCTGCGAGCACTGGACTTGATCGACGAGATCATCAAGGTGATCCGCAGCAGCCAAGATCGCGCTGCGGCACTCCAATCCCTGTGCGGAGACACGGTGGGTTTCTCGGAACGCCAGGCCAATCACATCTTGGATATGCAGCTGGTGCGCTTGACGCGGCTTGGCCGGTCAAACCTGGAAGACGAAATTACCAAGTTGCGTGCAGCTATTACGGAGCTTGAGCAAATCCTGTCTGACGACGGACGTTTGCGAGACGTGATCGTCGAAGAGCTGTCGCAGATACGTAAAGACCATCCCACTCCTCGCCGCAGCGTGATCTTGCCCGACGAGGGAATCATGGCGGTGGAGGACCTCATCGATAATGAGCCGCTGGTGGTGACGCTTTCAACTGGCGGCTACGTGAAGGCAATGCCGATCGATGAGTTCCGCACGCAGGGCAGAGGTGGACGGGGAGTGATCGGCGCCAAGATGGCTGCGGATGATGTGCCGGTGAGAGTGCTGACTACCACGGCGCACTCTTACTTGCTGCTGTTCACCAATCGGGCAAAGGTGTATCGGGTAAAGGCTTATCAAATTCCCAAATCGAGCCGCACATCTCGCGGCATGGCGGTGGTCAATTTGTTGAACCTGGACCAAGGCGAAACCGTGCAGGCGATGATCGACGCAGATCATTTCAATCCTGAGAACCATCTGACGTTTGTGACTCGCAATGGGCAAGTGAAACGAACCGCTTTCAGCGCCTATGCCAACATCCGGTCAAACGGACTGATTGCCTTAGGGCTGCGCGACCAAGACGAGCTGGTACGAGTATTAGAAACTCAGCCAGACGAAGATCTGTTCATCACCACCAGCAATGGGATGGTCGTGAGATTCTCGTTGGCTGAAGAAGTGCGCCCGTCAGGACGAAATGCCTCAGGCGTACGTGGCGTCAAGCTGCGCCCGGGCGACTCGGTGGTAGCGGCTGATGTTGCTAGCACTGATGATGAACGTGACCTGTTTCTGATCACGAATGCTGGCTTTGGGAAGCGCACCAAAGTGAGCCTGTTTACACGCAAGCATCGCGGCATTAAAGGAATGACCGGCATCAAGCTGCGAGAGGATCGTGGCACAAAGGTGGCTGGAGCCCGCTTGGTTGACGACGAGGACGAGTTGCTGTTGTTGTCGACGGACGGAATTTTAATTCGGGTAAGTGCCTCCGGAATTTCACAACAAGGCAGAGCTGCTAGCGGCGTGAAGATCATGTCGTTAGGAGATGGTGAATCGGTTGCCGCCATCGCTCCGGTTGATGTTGACGACGAACTGGACGAGATAGCAGAGGCCGCCGATGTCGATACTGCCACTGTCGCTGCCGATACCGGCGATACAGCTGACGTATCAGCCGAAGCACCAGTTGTTGCCTAAATCTCAGCAAACCCTGTGGACTAATAAGTCCGACCAGTCCGGTCAAGTTGTGTTCATGGTGGTGATGGTTGCTTTTACCTTGCTGGTTGGGTTGGCGTTTGTGTCGCACTGGGCTGTGGCCGCTATTACCCAGGCACGCGCACAGAACATTGCTGATGCGGTGGCATTGGCTGCGGTCAGCGGCGATGAAGTGGCAGTCTCAGCCGTGGTGCAAGCACAACCAGCAAACATCCGTGAACAGCTAGTGATTCATACCCAGTCAAACTCTGCGCCAGGTACCAATTTCAGCCCAGAACTCAGCTCAGACAGCGTTTTGGTGACAGTGCAGCTGGCAAATCAGAGCGCTCACGCCGCTGCAACGGCGCACTAGAGCAGCAAAACCCAGAGCGTAAGCTGGATAAGTGGTGACGACTAGCTCTGAAGATTCGGAGAAGGAGCAAACCAACTCCACGCCCGAGCAAGCTGAGAGTCAGTCACCGTTTGACCCTGCCGCCGAATCGCTGACGGCGGCCAATCGCCTTAACCGTGCACTTGGTTTGCCGGAATCGGCTAGTCCCGCAACGATACAAAGCGCTAATTCACCCTCAAGCTCGGCAACGAGTAGTACGAGCACTCCGGTCTTCGATCCAGCTAGAGCTCCACAGGATCCCCCGGCGGGCTCTCCACCGGCTTCCCCACTAAGCGTTCCACCACGCATCACGCAGAAACCGGCTAAATCAGGATCTGATCCCGTTACTCCGGACGGAAAAACCACCGCTGCGATTAGCGGCCCTGAAGAAGTCCCAGAGAAGGCATCGTTTCTAAAGCGGCGGCGAGAAAATCTGCGTCGCGTTCGTCGCGCACGGCGCACGATTCGCCATGTTGATCCCTGGTCGGTGTTCAAAATCTCAGTCCTGCTGTACATCTGTCTTTATGTAGCAGTGATGGTTGCCGGCGTCTTGCTGTGGTCCGCGCTTCAACGCACAGGCCTAGTGGAAAAGCTGGAGGATTTCATAGCCGAGGTTGGCTCGTATTCGGTGTGGGAGGTAAACGGCAGCGTTATTTATGAGCGAGCTCGCATTATTGGTCTGGTGCTAGCGGCTGCCGGTGTTGCGATGAATGTGCTGCTAGCGATTGTTTTCAATCTCATTAGTGACTTAGTCGGTGGAGTGAGATTGACCATCCTTGAAGAAGACAAGCATTCGCCCGACAGCAAATAATCAGTGCTGGCCCACCAGTGCTGGCCCACCGGTTTTAGCTCGCCTGCCCAGTTCGCCCGAGCCAGTTCACTTAACAGGATCGCTAGCATCAATGGCTCCGGGGCTATAGCTCAGTCGGTTAGAGCGCACCCCTGATAAGGGTGAGGTCGTTGGTTCGATTCCATCTAGCCCCACAAGAATGCTCTGGAGTTTGGGGGTAACCAATGTTGCGACTGGTGAGAAGAGTGCTGCTAGCAATGGGTGTTAGCTCGCTCGTAGCGGCTGTCTTGCGTCTGCGAAATCCGGGCGAGGTGCCACACAGCGAGGGCAAGTGGCGCGAGCTAAACGGCCCAGACTTGCACTAATGCAGCTAGGCCTTATAAAAATGCATCTGAAAGTGTCGTCGTGAGCACCATGCCACCACTTGCGAAGTCAGCGCCTTCGTGAAACTTATAAAAATGCATCTGAAAGTGTCGTCGTGAGCACCGTTGCGATTCTTGGCGCGGGGGTGGTTGGACAGCGAATCGCTCGTCAGCTAGCAGCGGTCGATGAAGTAGATCGACTCATCTTGGGTTCTCGTCATCCTGCTCGTCTGCGAGGGTTTGCCAAACAGTTGCTGGACACCGACGTAGAAGCCGTTTCACCCGGGCGCTTGCCTGATGCTGATGCAGTGGTTTTGAGTCTGCCGGCGGGTGGGCATGCGGCGCTAGCTGCCAAGGCACTAGCGCGCGGAGCGCATGTGATTTCATTGTCAGATTCCATAAACGACACCGAGGAGCTACTAGCCCTAGCCAAAACAGCGACAAACGCAGAACGGTCGCTTGTTGTTGGTGCCGGATTTTCACCCGGGCTGAGTTGCCTGCTGACAAGCCACGCAGCCAGGAAATTCGATCAGGTGGTTGAGATTCACGTTTCTCGGATGGGCACAGCCGGACCGTCCTGCCAACGACAGTTGCATCGAGCCCGGACTGGCTCAGCGGTTGATTGGCGCAACGGCGAATGGGTGCGCCGCCCTGGCGGTTCTGGACGCGAGTTGGTTTGGTTTCCCGATCCGTTGGGTGCGCGTGACTGTTATCGCGCGGCAGTGCCAGACGCTTTACTGCTGGCTCCAGCATTTGACGGCGTCGAGCGGGTAACGGCGCGAGTAGCTGCAACCCGTCGTGACCGGCTAACTGCCATGCTCCCAATGTTGCGGCGACCTCACGCAGACGGCGGACCAGGAGCTATACGAGTTGAGTTACGTGGTTTTGTCGCTGGGCAATATCACTGTGAAATCTTGGGTGCTATTGACAATCCTGGCCTAGCGGCAGCGACCACAGCGGCGGTGGCAACGCAATGGGCACTGGCGGGGGGTCTGCCGGTTGGAGCCTTTGGCTTGGGAATGTTGGACGATCCGCTGCGCTGGCTAATAGAGCTAGGCGAGCGAGGAGTACGAGCGGCGACCTATGAGGACGTACTGATCTAAATAGCCATTTTCTGTTGCCACTCAGTCAGCAATGACATGTCACCGAACACCTCAAGTTCGGATGGTGCGACACGACCCCACAACATCAGCAGCAAGTCCGATGCCGTTCCACGAGCGGCCACGTCTGCTTTTGCGTGTTTGTTCTCAACAGCAATGCCGTCTGGTGTGCGTGTGATGAACCATTCACCAGCCGCGTTGTCGGCCTCATTGTCGGCCGCGTTAGCGGCCGCGTTAGCGGCCTCACCGGAGTTGCTGCCAGGCTCGGTTACGTGAAGGTGCAGCGTTTGGCCATTACCGGCAAAGTCGGTCGGCTTACGCCGCGGCACCATGTAGTCGAATATCTCGTTGATGCCGTCAACGGCTACTGCGTGTTCGACAGGCTGAACATTGTTAGCGGCAATTTGAATGTCGTGCCGATGAATAGATGCCTCATGGCACATCCTGCGAATCCAAAACGCCACCGTTGCGTCAGGTAAATCGAACGCCCAAGTCTTGTCGGTGGGGTTTCTCAATCCCAGCGCCTCAAGCAGCTCCTGCGAGCTGGCTCGATGCCAGTCGTTTGCCGACCCTTCAGGCCTCTCAATCGATGCACGATCTACTGCCTGGTCAGCTTTTGTTGATCTAGCCACAAACGTCCATATCTGGCTGAGGTGAACGAGCAGATCATCAACCGTCCACGGCGGGCAGGCGGGAACGCTGGTGTCGCCGGATGTCTTCTCAGCAGCTTCACTTATGAGTGAAGTGTCAGATGTCAGCGACTGCAGGTGGTTTTCAGGTTTCACACAAGCAACCTAACGGGAGCTAACTGAACGAAAGCACTGCTAGCGCATACCCTTCGGCTAAATGCCTTTCATTGACCCGGTTGCCTTGTTCGGCATTGCTTTTTTCCCAGCTTCATTCCCTAGCCCGTCTTCAAATTCGATCGACCTAGGCCCGTTCGAACTACGCGCATACGGCGTCTCACTAGCGCTCGGCGTGCTGGTGGCGCTTTGGATTACTCACCGCCGCTGGCTGACAGTTCCGCAGGAGCTAAGCGGCGGCAATCGAGAATCGGTTGGGCGGATGGCGTATTGGGTGATTCCGGCTGGCATTGTGGGTGCGCGGATTTATCACGTCATCACCGACTTCAACAAATACAGCGACAACTTGTCGGACATTCCCAAGGTTTGGGAAGGTGGTCTCGGTATCTGGGGTGGCGTGGCTGGCGGTGCTATTGCCATGTATCTGGTGCTACGCCATCACGGCGAAAACTGGGGCGCGATGATGTGGGCGGCCGTACCAGCGGTGCCTGTAGGGCAGGCCATCGGACGGCTGGGTAACTGGTTTAACCAAGAACTATTCGGGCGTCCCTCCGACTTGCCGTGGGCGTTGGAAATTGATCCCAACCATCGCCCAGTGGACTACGTGGCGTACGAAACGTTTCATCCAACGTTCCTGTATGAGGCGCTGTGGAATCTTGCGTTGGCAGCAGCCTTGGTCTGGTTGGTGCCGCGAGTTATGCGTTGGTTGCAACCGCATAGCGCCGCTTTGGTTGGTGTCTACATGGTGGGATACACGGCTGGTCGTGTCTGGATTGAGCTGTTGCGAGTTGATACGGCCAATGAAATTGCTGGCCTGCGCGTAAACGTGTGGACATCCATGGTGGTCGGACTGGCTGGAATAGTGATCTTGCTGGTTGCCTATCGTCGCCAGAAGGAGACAGAGCTGGTCTGATTTGGTCTCTGGCTTCGGTTAGCTCCGCAAGGTGGGGCCGCGGTAAGAAGACTTAAAACCGTTGTCGATCAGCCAGTCGTGCAGAGGGTGCGAGGCGGCTCGTTGGCCGTCGATTTTTGCTAGTTCGACGGATCGTGTTGCGCCGGCTCGAATTCTTTGGCGCAGAGCCTCAACCCAACGGACATCGCGACTGCTCTCAAAGGTTTGAAGGCCGTGTCCGCCGCGGTCTAGTTGCACCAACGGAACTCCAGCGGCCAGCACGACAAGTGAACCAGCGCGCCGGGTTGGGCGTCCATCGCTAGCCGGCCAAGGCAACGCCGCCCCATACGGCTGGGCTGGATCGGTGGAGGCCAACACTAGTGCTGCGCCGCTAGCTGAGGAGGCTGCACCCGTGGTGGCCGATGTGGTGGAAGACATAGCGGGAGGCACGGCGGAAGATCCGGTGGACGGTGTGGTGGAAGACATAGCGGAAGGTGTAGTGGGAAGACTGCGTAACAGTTCAACAGCCTCTGGCGAAGCGAACTGCGCGCCACCCAGACCGTCAATGAAATAACCCCGCCGCACTCCTCCGCGTTCTTCTAAGGCGCGTAACACTGCGTAAACGCTGGCAAAGCCTCCCGGCTGTTGCTCGGCCAACACGCCCGATCGAGTAACAATGCCGTGGCGATCGAGCAGAGCTAGCGAGTTGTAGTGCGCTCGTTCTGTGGCCGCTGGGCGTGGCAAATAAAGCGCCGCGGTGCCAGACCAGCGACCGCTGGCCGCTGGAGGACTTGTTGAACTCACCGAACTAACCGCGGCAGTTCCAAGGTCACGGTTGGAAAGGCGCATCCGCTGTCGAGGAACGCTTGGGCCTACAAAGCTCGGTCCACGACGGGCATGCCTGGAGTTCGCCCTGGCATGACTCCGAGCGACCGAACCCCGTCTGCCAGCCTGAACTTGACCCTGACCTGCCAGCACGGCTCGCAATGCCATGAGCGTGTCGTTTGTTACCTCACCGGCCCACACCAAATCCCACAACGCTGAGAGCACTAGATCGGCTACCTGAGATCGCGATACATCAGCTGGCAACCCGGCTTGATTTGTTACCGCTTCAAGTAGCTCAGGCCAAAATGCCGAACCTCGTGTGAGCAGCACCTGACGCAAGGCATCGTGAATGTCGACCGACGCAGGTGCCAAATCGGTTTTGACCGCGCTATTGGTTTCACCAGGGCTTTCTTTGCTAGTGATGTTTTCGCTTGTGCTGTCTTTGCTAGCGCTGTCTTCACTGGGCAGCTCGACCAGGTCGGGAGCTAGCAGCGCAAAATCGGAACGCCAATAAAGACGAACCCGCCCGTTACGACTGCCTAAGGGCCCAGCTCCTATCCAGATCAGTTCGCCGCTTGACAGCAAAGCATCAATGTCTGCCGGTTTGTAATCGCGCACTCGTGCAGGCAACACATCGCTTTCAAGCGTTGAAGCCACAAGAGGGGTGCCGGACAGCATGTTGATGGCGTCTACCAGAGCGCCCTCACCAGATCTCGGCCGGTCTAACCCATGCCAGACCGGCAAAAACCTGCCGTAAATCGACGGAGTCACAGGTCTTATTGCGCGGCGAAGTCGAGCTAGTGAACGACGCCGCAGGGTTCGTAGCACCTCGGCGTCGCACCATTCACTTTGAGTGCCGCCTGGACGGAATGATCCAGCAACTACACGCTTTTCATCCTCAAGCAAAGTCAGCGCTTCGCTTATTCGGCTGGTTGGCACTCCTAATCGCAAGGCTGGCTCGTCGGAACTAAACGGTCCGTGCGTGCTTGCGAAGCGCGCCACTAGCTCAGCAAGATGACGGTTCTTTGAAACGTCAGGGCTGGCAGTGGCTGTGCCTGCCACTCTTATGCCTGCCAGCTCTGTACTAGCCGTTCCTATATCTGCCAGCTCTGTACTAGCCGTTCCTATATCTGCCAGCTCTGCGTCTGCCACTCCTATGCCGTCAGCAGTCGGGTCGGGAGCAATTAACGACGCTGGCAAGCCAGCAGGTAATAGGCAATCCAATGCGGCGTGGTAGCTAGCTGCGTCTTCGGTGGCGATGAAACGGTTTTCGCCAGCTACCCGCACCTCACAAGCCCGCCGACTGTCGACCAGCTCGGACAACCAGTCGGTAACGGCTGCACTCTTGGTGGCTGCACTGTTGGAGGTGGCACTGTTGATAGTTGCACTATTGGTGGCTGCGCCAGTGGCGACAGAGCCAGCTGCATCTTTGCCTGCAACAGCCGTCCAGCGAGTAGCGATCTCTGCCGCACTTAGATCACCCAACCGTCTCAACTCATCGTGCAGCTGGTCAGCATCATGGGCACGAATTCGTTCCAGCTCAACCGCGAGGCTGTCAAGCACCTCCGGGTCAAGCAGTTCTCGTAATTCTTCAGGACCGAGCAGATCGGTTAGCAGCTCTTGGTTTAACGACAGCGCGGCGGCTCGTCGCTCGGCCAACGGCATGTCGCCGCTGTACATGTAGACGCTCGTCCAATCAAACATCAGACCTTGCGCCATTGGCGAGGCTCCGTGAGAATCAACGGCTGCGACACGTATCTTGCGCGTGGAGATGTCGCGCAGCACCTCGACTAGTGCCGGCACGTTGAACACGTCTTGCAGGCACTCGCGCGTGGTCTCCAACAACATTGGAAAACTTGGGTACTTAGCGGCAACTTCTAGCAGGCTGCCTGCTCGCTGTCGTTGCTGCCAAAGGGGAGTGCGCTGGCCTGGTTTGCGACGAGGCAGCAGCAATGCCCGACCTGCGACCTCACGAAAGCGTGACGCAAACAAAGCGGTGCTAGGTAGATAGTCGATAATCGTGTCGGTGATCGTGTCCGGGTCAAGCGACACCAGCGCCACTGGGTCAAGATCGCTCTGCCCTGGCTCTTCTGGCTCGGTGTCGGGTAGTCGTAACACGATGCCATCGTCATTCCACAAGATGTCGACACTTTTGGAGACAGGGCCCAAACCACCCAAACCATCGGCCCCGTCACGTTCCAGCAAAGACTGCATCGCAATAGCCCAAGGGGCATGAACCTGTGAACCGAATGGTGTGAGAATGCAGATACGCCAGTCGCCGAGCTCATCACGGAAACGCTCTACGACGACGGTGCGGTCATCTGGGATTGCTCCAGTCGAGGAACGTTGCTCGTCTAGATATAGCAACACGTTGACCGCGGCGGCCCGATTCAGCCCGTGGTTGTCTTGAAGACGAGTTAGCAACGGCTCGAGTTGCGCAGCGCCTGCCCCTATAGCAGGAACGTTCACCTCGGTACCTGGAGCAACATCGGTCGGGGAGTACAGCTCGTCACGCAGCGCAAGCTTCAGCTCGGGTGACAACACCGGCGGTAGCGCATCCACCGTTTCGCGCATGAACGCTCCGACCGCTCGCCCCAGCTCCAGCGGCCGCCCAGGCCCACCACCATGCCAGAACGGCATTTTGGCTGGCACCCCAGGAGCGGGAGAAACCAGCACTCGGTCGTGTGTTATCTCCTCAATACGCCAGCTAGAGGCACCAAGAAGAAAGGACTCACCAGCTCGCGCCTCGTAGACCATCTCTTCATCAAGCTCACCCACCCGCGAGCCATCAAGCGTGAATACCGGATACAAACCGCGATCAGCAATGGTTCCACCGTTGGTCACCGCCAGTCGCCCGGCTCCCTGGCGTGGTCGGATGGTGCCAGCTATGCGATCCCACACGATGCGAGGCCGCAGCTCTGAGAATTCTTGCGATGGATAACGCCCCGACAAAAGATCAAGCACCGATTCAAAAACAGACTGACTAAGCCGGTGATAAGGGGCTGCCCTGCGCAGCACGGACAACAGCTCGTCGGTGTTCCAATCATCTACAGCGGACATCGCCACGATGTGCTGCGCCAACACATCCAGTGCTAGTCGTGGGTACTGGATGTGTTCAATCAGGCCAGCGCGCATACGTTGCACCACCACGGCTGTCTCAATCAAGTCGTTTCGATGGCTGGGGAAAATCTTTCCGACGCTGAGTTGGCCCACCTGATGTCCCGCCCGCCCGATGCGTTGCATGCCTGACGAAACAGAACCAGGTGACTCGACCTGAATAACAAGATCCACCGCTCCCATATCAATGCCAAGCTCGAGAGAGGAAGTTGACACGATGGCTCGTAATTCGCCCGATTTAAGAGCGTCCTCAATTTCCAGACGCTGCTCGCGGCTAAGCGAACCGTGGTGTGCTCGCACTAGGTCAGTGTCCGACGAGTCAATGCCGTCACTTTCCGCTGCCCGGTTAATGCCGTGTTCATAAAGCTCATTAAGGCGGCTGGCGAGCCGTTCGGCCAAGCGTCTGGCGTTTACGAAAATGATGGTGCTGTGATGCGACAGGATCAGATCAAGTAAGCGAGGGTGAATAGACGGCCAGATGCTGTTGGCATTTGAGGCGTTCTCTGACTCTTTGGCAGTGTCGGCTTCACCTGTGTCGGCGAGATTGCCCATGTCTCGATCTGGGACGATCACTTCGATGTCTAGATGCTTGGTGTCGCCGACGTCGATGATCTCTACTTGACGCCGCGCATTGTCGGGTTCTGGGGTACTTGGCTCTGTGTCAGTGCCAGCTTCATCGGTGTCGATGCCGGGTTTGCTGTCGGCTTCAACTACTCCGATGTCGCTAGTGGGCTGCCAACCACCGAGAAACTCAGCCACCTCGGACAACGGACGTTGAGTGGCGGACAAGGCAATGCGCTGAGGCTCTTTGTCTGTCAGCAGGCATAAGCGTTCCAAAGACACAGCCAGATGGCTGCCTCTTTTGGTGGCAGCTACTGAGTGGATTTCGTCAACGATCACCCAACGCACTGCCCGCAGCGCTTCGCGCGCACGCGAGGTGAGCATCAGGTAGAGCGACTCAGGTGTCGTGATCAAAATGTCGGGCGGACGAGTTACTAAACGTCTTCGTTCAGCTGGTGACGTGTCGCCGGTTCGCACACCAACGGTTGGCATGTGAGCTTCAAGCGAGTGCCGTTCTGCGACCTCGGCAATGCCCTCAAGCGGTGAGCGCAAGTTTTTGTCAACATCGTTGGCAAGCGCGCGTAGCGGTGACAGATACAGAACTCTTGTGCGCTGATCTTTTTCCGGGACCGGTTCGGTCATGACACGGTCAATGCCCCACAAAAACGCAGCCAGAGTCTTACCGGATCCTGTTGGTGCGGCGATGAGCGTGTGATTGCCCTCCGCTATTGACTTCCAGCCCTCAATTTGCGCTGGCGTAGGGGCTGCAAACGCACTTTCGAACCACTCAGCGACCGGGGTCGTAAACGCCGCTAGCGATTGGTGCGGCACGCGGGTTACTGCCTAGTTACGACTGAGTCGACGGCGCAAGTGATACCGCCCCAGACGTTTCTGGCTTAGGCACTTCTGGCGCCGGTGCTTCTGGCCCAGACGTTTCTGGCCTAAGCGCGGCAGGCAAAGCCAAAGAATGAACCACGGCTACCTGACGAGTAGCGCGAGTAAGAGCCACATACAAGGCTCCCAGACCACGCGGCTCTTCATTCACGATGGCTGCCGGTTCCACCACCAATACGGCGTCGGTTTCAAGCCCTTTCACTAGCTCAACTGGAGCCAGAGTCACATTTTGATGAAGGGCTCCCGTGGCGTTGCGGCTAGCAACGGTGGCACGACCAAACTCCACTCTGGCTTTCGACATAGCCAATCCAACCTCATCGATTAATGACGCCGGCGCAACCGTAAGCACCGAGTGGCCTTCATTAACAAGGTTTTGCACGGTTTGCACTACAGCCGACACACAGCCGTCAGCGTCTGCGGTTATGAACATCGGCGCTGGCCCATTAGCGCGAACAGGCACGGCTGGACGCACATCTGGCTGGCTTACCGCTAGCACCCGGTTAGCGGGTTCCAAACTTGGCCCTGCGATGCGGTAACTGAGGTTCAGTTCACGCTGACGCACTGATCTAAGCAGCGGGTGCGAAGATCTGGCGCTATTGGTGTCGCGAGGCTCATTGAGATATTTGATGATTTGCTGCCAGTCAGCGACAGCGCTAGGTGAAGTGGTTTGTGCGACGTCGCCAACAATGGTCATAGATCCATTTAGTGAGCGTCGAGCAATCATCCGCAACGCCATCGGGGAATGATCTTGAGCTTCGTCGATCACGATGTGACCAAAGGTACGAACCTCAGGGTCAAGCAATGCTCGCCGTTGGCGGCTACGGCGAGGCCCGAGCAGTTCATAAGCCTCGTCCAACAACGGCACGTCGGCGTCGCTCCAGTTATAAGAGGCCTCAGATTCACCGCGGGGGCGGTACAAGACGGACTGCTCTTGCTCTGTTAGAAGGTCTTTTGCGCTCGCTGCCATAAGCGCTGGTGAGCCGAACAGATCTCGTAGTAGTTGTGCGGGCGTTAGTGAAGGCCACATTCCCTCAAGCGCTTCAACCAGGGCTGGGGCCTCACCGAGACGTTCACGAATCAGCTCAACAGGAGCGGCATCTCTCAGATGCTCCGGCAGTTTCGCTATTCGCCGAGCGGCGACCGGATCGTCTTTTTGAGGTTGCGATGCGGTAAGCGTTGCGAACACCGAGTTTTCTACAAACCGCGCGGCTGCGTTGTGGCGCTTGAATCGCTTACGGGCATGCGCAATGATCTCGCGTGATTGCTGCGGAGTGAGCGTCAGGTAAGACGCTCGAAACGGTAGGCGAAGTCGTGTTTTTAGCTGGCGTTGGCGCAACGCCACGGCGTTGGCGAGCACTTCCACCATCTTCGGTGAACCCTTGACTTCAGCCGTGGCGGGTGTGTCGCGCTGTGTTACTCGAACGTTTGGAAACAGGTCGTTGAATAGGTCAGCAAGCACATAGAGGTGCGCGCCAACCTCACCAAGGCTGGGCAGCACGCGCTCGATGTAGCGCAGGAACAGGCGGTTTGGGCCAATCACTAACACGCCTTGGTTTGCCAGTGGAAAGCGGTTGGTATAGAGCAGGTAAGCCGCGCGATGAAGAGCCACGACGGTTTTGCCGGTTCCAGGACCACCCTGGATAATCAAGACGCCTGGCATAGGTTCCCGCACGATTTCGTCTTGGTCGGCCTGAATGGTGGCAACAACGTCTCGCATCTGTGAGCCGCGTCGCTCTTGGAGTGCGGCGTAAAGAGCGCCGTGTGCGCGCAGATTGTGTGGGTTTTGGTTGTCTGTGGTGGCTTCGGTGGGTGTTTCGACCGTTGAATTTTCGTTGCTTGGATCTTCGTTGCCTGTGAAGAACAGATCAAACTCGAAGATTTCGTCTTCGATGTCGAGCAGTTTCGAGCCCTTTGTGGTGAAGTGGCGTCGCCTCAGCAAACCCAACGACTCTTGAGTGGTTGCTCGAAAAAACGGTTCGGCAATTCGCGCACGCCAATCAACCACCACCGGCTCTTGGTGTTCGTCTGAGACCGCTATGCGACCTATGTAGTAGGTGTTTTCTGGCTCGGCAGCTCTGACAACTTCGGCAGGTTGCTCGGTTGGAGTGGCAGTTTCGACTGGTTGTTCAGTTGGAGCGGTTGGTTCGGATTGCTCAGTAGCTCCGGCAACTCTGGCGGGTTGCTCCGCCGTGTAGTCAATACGACCAAATACCAAAGACGACGGGCCCAGCTCTAAATGAGACAGACGGTTTGCGACCTGTCCTTCTATTACGTCTCGTTCAAAAAGTGCCTGGCGAGTTCCACCGCGACCGACTTCAACCATCGTCCGCAGCCGGGTTGCGCGCTCGCGAGACTTTTTAAGCAGCCGGTGAGAGCGTGTTATGTAGGACTGTTCACTCTCTATTTCCGGGTGCCGTTGCAGGCCTTCGGAACGATCTAGTTCTGGCAATATTCCCAGCTTTGCTTTGAACCTTATTTTGGGCTTTGTTAGCTATTCCGTCTTGTTAGCTGGCGAGCAGTTTGATCAGCATCTCGCGCGTCGCGTCGCGCTCGTCGGAGCTGCCAAATGCACTAGCTCCAAAGCACGTCACTCCGCAGCCCGCTAACGCATTGATGCGATCACTCACTTCGTCCGCAGACCCGATGATCGCTAGATCTTCCGGTCCTTCAAGACCTTCGTTGTCAATCATCGCTCGATACGACGGAAGGGTTCCGTAGATAGCGAACTCTTCAGCGGCACGTTTGCGTGCGCCGTCAACATCATCGGTAACACAAATCGGCAACGCGGACACAATTTGCGGTGCATCTCGACCGGCGGATTGTGCGGCTTCGTTGATGGTGGGAACGGTTAGCTCGGCCAGCGTTTTAGGACCGGTCATCCAGGTGATGGTGCCATCGGCTAGGCGACCCGTGAGTCGCAGCATTTGTGGACCAAGTGCAGCCACAAAAACAGCCGGTGCTTCGGCTGGCGGGGGATTGATCTCACCTCGGCCGGTAATCACGTCACCGGAGTGGCTCACCCTGTGATTGGTCAGTAGCGGCATCAGCACGCTGAGGTAATCACGCATGTGCGCCACCGGTCGCTCAAATGGAATTCCCCACATACCTTCAACAACGGGCTTATGCGCTAACCCAATGCCCAGGTCGAGGCGATCACCTATAACGGACTGAACGGTGAGTGCCTGTTGCGCGAGCATCATCGGATGGCGCGGGAACGTGGGTATGACAGCGGTGCCAACCCGAATCCCCGGCACGTCTCGTGCCGCTACGGCGTAAGCGGTGAGGGCGTCCATGCCAAAAATTTGCGGCGTCCAATAGCGGGTAAACCCCTGCTCTGCCGCGGTCTTGAGGCTGGCGGTTAGCCGGTCAACATCTTCACTAAATCCAAATATTGTGATTTCCATGGGCATTGAACGCTATTGGCATTTTGCCCGGTTCGCTAGCAGAATTCGTTTACAGAAATAGCGCCTGCGCTGACCGCTGGCCAAAACTGCTAACTAAAGGTCGCAAAAACCTCTTCCAGAGCCTTTAGTTGCCCGCCGCTGGTGCTGGAGGGCACGACGATTGGTGTAGCGCAGCCTTGGTCGAACCAGTCCTCGATGCCGTCGCGCACCTGGGTGGCAGAGCCGTAAAGAGTGACGTTTGACAGCCAACGATCAGACATTGCGGCGGTGACCGCGTCAGCGTCGTTGTTTGCAAGGGCGGCTTCGATGGCGATCATTTCTTCTTCGTAGCCAGCCTGGTGCCAGTAGTTGCGATAGTTCGGCAAGGCAACGTAGCCCTGCAAGGTTTTGCGATTGCGAGCAGCGCCAGCGGCGAGGTCATCGTCGATGACGGTGGGGATCATGTTGCCGATGTAGAAGCTGGTATCGCCGCCGGCCTGCTTTATTACATCGGCTGAATTCGCAAAGTCGTTCCGGGCCGCATTAGCCCACACCGCTCCGTCGGCAACCTCGACCGCTAGCTGGGTCATTTTGTTTCGCAGCGCCGCCAAGACAATCGGAGGCATTTCGCCATGGCCGGTTTCGGTTGAGCGCATGGCAGCCACGTACTCACGAATATCGCTCAGGGGTTTGCCCGGCGTGATGCCGAGGCGTTGATGAACAGGTCCGTGAGTTACTCCCAGCCCCATGTAGAAGCGACCGTCAGAGATTTCATGGATGTATGCCGCGGTGGATGCAATATCAACCGGATTGCGAAAATAGATCGGCTGCACGGATGTGCCGAAGTGGATCTCGTTGGTGGCGGCGGCGATGGACTGGCAAAGCGCCACCGGGTCGCCCAGTGAGGGGCAGTAGATGCCGCTGAAGCCGCGCCGCTCAATTTCGGTGGAGAGTTCGATCGTTTGCTTGCGTCGGCCTTTTACCGCCGCGAGTGAAATGGCAGGCATACGGTCTGGGTTGTTGGGCATTTGGAAAATCCGTTCGCTAATTCTTTTTTTGGGGGGGTGCGGGGGGTGCAGGAGGTTCTGCGGTTATAGAGATTTTCGCAGCAAGCTAGTGATATTCGCAGCAGATTCTGGCAAGGAACCTAGCTAGAAGGGAGCTTAGGTAGGTGCTTGGCGAACGCTTGGTGGGCCCTGGCCAGACGTGGCGTTGCTAGCTGTGTCATGGCTAGCCGTGGCGTTGCTAGCCGTATCTTTGATAGCAAAGAGCATTAGCAGCGCCCCCAGCGTGGTGGCGATCGATAGCGCAATTGCCGGCGCAAACCCGGCACGGTCGATGATGAAGCCGCCCGCCGCCGGTCCCGCCAAGGCACCCACACCTAAACCGGTGTAATAGACGCCGATCGTTCCACCCAGGTTGTTTGCTCCCAACCAATTGGTCAGTACGGATGGAGTGGAGGTAGCCAGAATCGCCCAGCCCAGTCCGTGCGTCACGGCACTCACCACCAGCAGCGTGTAAACCGATCCCGCTCCTAGCCACACCACTAGCGCTGCCAGTAACAGCGCATAGCTGAGCCGGCAAAGATTCATTGCGCCCATGCGTGAGTCAAGTAGCCCGTATGCGAGCCGGCCAAACACACTGCTAGCGCCGGAGATGCCGACCAGCAAAGCAGCCGGACTTGAACCAATTCCTTGATCTACGGCGTAGTCGTTATAGAACAAGATCGGCACGTAGAAGCCTGGGCCAAGCAGTATCACCGCTAGGTAGTAGCGACGAAACTGCCGATTACGCGTAAGCGCTGACAACGGGAGCAAACGGGATTTACCGGTCGGGTTATCAGCTGAGTTGTCTGTTGCGCTGGCGCTGTTACTGGATGCCCTATTGCTGGCTGTCTTATTGCTGTGGCGGCGGCCAGCCCGAATGCGGTCGCTATTGAACGTCGCCCAGACGGTCGTGGGTAGGGCTAGCACTGCCAGACAGGCGTAGGCGGCTTGCCAGCTGTAAGCGTTGATGATCGCCTCGGAAATAATCGGGGTTACCAGCACACCTGTACCGACTCCGGCCAGGAGCACTCCGAGGGCAAATGCGCGATTGCGGCTGAAGGTGCGGCTGACCAAGCCGATCGACGAGGTATAACAAAAACCGACCGACAAACCCACCAGCAAACCGAAGCTAAAAAAGGCCTGCCACAGCTGCGTGGTGGTAGCGGTAAGGAGCAGTCCGCCAGTCAGAAGAACGGCGCTGGTTGCAATGATCGGCCTGGAGCCGTGACGATCACTAAGCCGCCCGCCTATCGCACCCCCGATGTAATAGAAGCAGACGGTCACCGAAAACAGGGTGGAGACCGGGCCGGTGCTTGAGTTGAACTCATTGACAAGCGGGGTCAAGAAAACACCGAACGAATACATGGCGCCGAACGTGAAGAAGTTGGCGGTCGCTGCGGACATGGGTACTACCCAGCGTTGCCGCGTCAGGCGTTGCCTATTTGTTGCCATACTTCGCCAGGGGGCTGTAGCTCAATTGGTAGAGCGCCTGCTTTGCAAGCAGGAGGTCGTCGGTTCGATTCCGATCAGCTCCACGAGGTCACGGTTCGACAAGCATCTCAAGGAACTCCACTTCACCGATTATCTCGAGGGGCGCTCCCGATTTGGAGAGCTCAATCGCTTTGCGCAGCTTGGCTGACATCCCATCAGAGCCGACTTTCCTTAGATCGGTTTCTCCCACCACTAGGTAATCCGTTGATTTTCCGGTTCCGCGCATGAGCCGCGCGCCCGCATTTGCCGCATGTTGCTGTGCCTCTCTCCTTGTCATTGAGTCCAATGTTCCTGTAAAAACAATTGACCTGCCAAACAATGGGTGGCTCTCGTTGTATTCGTCGGTGTCTGAGGTGATGTCGCTGAGCTTTTCCCCAGGTTTCCATTCCTGTTTTTTGGCATTGGAAAACGGCTTGTAGTCGTCGCTTTTCATCTCACCAATCCGGTAACCCAGCTTTTGAGTCATGTCTTCGATGGTTTCGGAAGAGTGACTAGTGAGTGCCGCAAGGATGATTTCTGCCGCGGCGTTTGCATCGGACAGCGCATCATGATGGTTGAGCTCGATTCCGAAATCCTCAGCGAGAGCATTCAGCCGATATGACCAACGGTCTGGCCAAGTGCTCTTCGCTATTCGATAGCTACAAACAAACCTGCAGTTCGGTGGTGAGTATTTTCGGCTAGCGGCTGAATGACGCAAAACCGAAATATCAAAGGCGGCGTTGTGAGCAATTACCAGCCGACTACCAATCAGGTCGGCTATCTCTGGCCACACCTCTTCGAAGGTGCCAGCGGTCTTGGTTTGGTCGGGAGTAATTCCGTGGATTGAAATGTTGAAATAGTTGTATTGGTTTTCGGGCGGTTTGATCAGACGGGCGTCTTGCGCGACCACAACGCCTTCTTCAACGACGACCACACCAATTGCGCACGCCGAGTCGTGTGAGGCTGTGGCGGTTTCAAAATCGATGGCAGCGAACGTGGTCATGGCCGCAAACTAATCGCAGGGTGTGACTTTGTTTATAGAGACAGCGTGATCTCTGCGGAACTTCTCGGTGCTCAACTGTTCAATGCTCAACTGTTCAGCGAGCGGCGGTTGATCTCCTCGTCAGTGGTCGATGAAGGGGAGTGTTGGGGTCGTGGCGGCAACGGGTATACGACGACGCGAGACAAGACGCATTTCCACCGCAGTGGCACGGGCAATGGCTGGGTAGAGCGATTATCGCAAACAATCCACCTGGTAACCCATTCTGTGACCCAGACACTGCCGCGGGACGCGGCGGCAGCGACCCGGATACTGACATCCCGCTAACCAGATGGTGGCGTCGTGCCTGGCGTTGGGATTACAACACTGACACTTACAACCCAGACGACTCAGTCCTAGCTCGCTTCAATGAACGCCCTGCCGTGCAGTTAGGTTCGGGAGGCATACCCGAGGGGATGGATGCTTCAATCCATTTCATAGCGCCACAAGGTGAAAACAGGGGTGCCGTATTTCAAACGAACTGGATGATTTGCGATATCCGTTACGACGCTTGGGAAGCAGCAGGCTACCCGACTGGTTTCATCGGTTGGGGACGCAGCGAAAACGCGGACACGCCACCAGCACAAATAAGACAAAACCAGATAAGCGACTACTGCACAATCATGCCCATCTACTTCGCAGCCAACCAGTTCGCAGACAACGTTACTTACAGGCTTTGCCGCCGACCGCCAATCGTGCGTGGCACCCAGAACCGTTTAGTTTGCGGTGAATCCACTCGCACAGGCATGTCATAAACACTTAGTGAGAGCGGCATGCTAGCGGTGGCCGCTGGCAGTTGCGTAGCCAGTGTGTGATGTGGGTTAAGGCCCCAATAGAGCTGCGGGTATGACCGCTATACCGTCTTCGCGGCGACCCGCATATCGACCAGCAGTGATCAAGACCGCACCAACCATTTGGTCGCCTAGCTGTTCTTTTATCCATTGGAGGTGCCGAAAATCTTTTTCTTGTGGGACGTTTGTGAACTTCACTTCTACCGCAAGCACCCCGCCATGTCGCTTTTTAATCATGAAATCGATTTCACGCTCTCCTCTGTGTGACCGGAAATGAAAAACCTCAGCGTCCGCCGCTTGCGCGTAAACACGTAAGTTGAGTGCCATCAAAGACTCGAAGAGGCGACCAGGCATACCTACATCTACGTGTACAGGCGCATCAGGCAATTTTCCAGCGTGCAGGGATTCCACATCTGCTCGCAAGAGACAGGCTGCCATCGCTGGATCCGCTAGATGATGTTTTGGCCTTAGTGTCAACCGACTTAAAGCGTTTGAAGTATGCCACCACGCGCCCACAGGGTCGGTTGCCCACATCTTTGCGAGCGTGTCGCGGTAAGGAAAAGTTGTCGTTTGTGCCACCATCTGCCCTTCATCACTCACAGCAGCGCGGCGTATTTTCTCAAAACTCGTGGCACTAGCTGTCGCCGCGGCGTAAGCGCACAGCCATCTATAGAGACCCGCTGGATTACGCAGAGTATGGCCCGCTTGCGAGAATTCGATATCGACCACCTGTTGGCAATAGCTCTCCATTCGTCTTTGCGCAATCTCTACCTTTTTAGCAGTGAGTGTGGAAGGGGATGATTGGCCTCTCACTCCAGGGAGCCCTCCAACAACTATTTCCTTTAGATAATCATCCACCGACACTTCGGTGTCCGCTGTGAAGGGGCTGTCATCACCATCCAGTAAAGACTTCAAGCTGACCGTCGGAGGAAGATCGTTCCCCCATCGTTCAGCCAAGCTCATCGGACGCATCCTGATCGTTGTAATTCTTCCAGCGCCAGAATGAGTGGGTGGTGTCTTCGGGCCAACTGAACCTGTGAGAATGAATCTGCCTGGACGTGAATCTGCGTCGACCGCCCGCCGTACCATCGTCCAAGATTGTGGATAAACCTGCCATTCATCAATCAAGATGGGTTCTGAGGCATTCACCATCTGGTAAGGGTTTGTTTTGACAGACTCTATGGTCGCCGGATCTTCTAAGTCGAAAATCGTCCCCGCCATTTGCGCTGCGGTTGTTGTTTTGCCAATGCCTCTTGCCCCCTGGATATTGATGGCAGGATGCCCTTCTAAGAGATTCTTTAGCTCTGCTTCTATGATGCGTGGCGCATACACGTTTTGTGTCATCGTGCGTCTCTGCTTAAAATCCTAGACTAGTATTTCGTGAGCCTTTAGACTAGTATTTCGTGAGCCTTTAGACTATCCAAACGCGGCACTTTAGACTACCCAAACGCGCCCCCTTAGGCCACCGGGTATCAGCTGGTAGGCCATTATTCAGCGCTGTGAGCGTCCGTGCTAGTAGCGTCCAGCACTGCTACTGGGATAAAGCACTTTAGACTAGCATTTCGTGAGCTCTTAGACTAGCGTTTCGTGAATGGGCTTTACGCCCTCCCTGGGACAGCGGCGGCGGTTGATGCCCTGATTCTCCAACCAACCAGATGCGCACCTTTGGAGACAAGGTTGCACAGCTCGCGTGGTACGCAGCCTGCGCGCGACACAAACACCGATGGGGCTAAGGCGGTACCGTTTGCCAGGCTTAGCATAGCGTTTCGGTCAGCAGAACACAGCAGACGGCTACTGGCGGTAAGACCATTATTTGGTACTAGCAAAAGGCTCTATGCGGTGCCCCCCTGGGCTAAAGCGCTTGAGACACCCTCTGCGCGAGGAGCTTGACGGCGCCTCACCCCAGCGCCGCGCTAGCTGGCTGCGTGTAGAAGGTCGCTAGGAACTTACGATCGCTAACTAGTTTTCCGAACACTTTGCCGACAATGCCCTGTCCTCTCCCCCCTCGTTCTCACTCAGATGCACGACCGCTTCAGCTAGAGCGTTCAACGATTCTTTCATTCCCTTAACGTTTTTCGTCGGCCTCACCAACTACTCGGCGATAGTGAAAATGGGCTCGTAATTAATTTTCAGCACTTCCTGCCAAGCTTTAAGGACGTTCCCTTTCGTTACACCTCCGCTGGGGTCATCCAGCATTTGTGACACTGCTGGCACGTTCTCATGGTGTTGCGCGACCATCTCCTGAAGCAGCAGCGCTTTGAAGATGATCGCCATCGCCATCTTGCTTGTGTCTTCACCAGATTCTTGCTGCAGCTCCATCTCGAATCGAGTGCTGTCTTGGTCGCTGATGTAAGAACCTGCCTTTGAGATGGCAGCCCACACTCGCTGCGTTTGCTCCTCGTTATCTAAAGCAAGGCTGCCCGCACGAAACAGGAACGCAGCAAAATCTTTGATGCCGCCCTTAACCCAGCAGTGGTAGGGAACCGCTCTACGCCACCATCGCTGTTGCGTTGAAATAAGGCGTACCCGAACTTGCTGGTCGCTTCTATCGCAGCGTTCGTGTCACCTTCGCTACCCACTTCGTCTGGTGTTCGCAAACCGACCACCAGACGCACGGGTGCCTGCGGTAGGCCGCGCTGCTGGTCGGCTGCCCATTCCTCATCAAGGCATTCAACGCATTGACGTTCGTGGGTGTCTTCGTTTGTGCGTTCATACTTGTTTTCCACCAGTAGCCGCTCATGTCGCGGATAGGAGACGATCAGGTCAGGCTTCTTGCCTTCAGAAGAAGCCAGCTTGTGGGAAAGCTCAGCGCTTACCCAAAGCCCTCTCTCTTATGATGACGCGACTATTTAAAGCGCGACTGATGGCTTGGTTGGCTGCCTTCTCATCAAGCAATCCGGACGTGTTAGTGGTGCGTGTCATTTACTGTTTCCTTTGCGGGTAGCTGATTGCGTGGATGCGGTCGCTCGCAATCAGCCACACCCGATAGCGAGCGGACTGATTGGCTTTCAGTTGTTCTTCAAGTTAGACAACGTGTGTGCGGTTTGATAGGAGCATGCGAATCGTCAACGTTCTCCTCACCGAAGTCGCACCCGCTTATTTCAATACGACCGAAGGCGGTGGACTGTTTAGATCGATGAAGCAACGAAGGAAATCCTTGCGCGCGTAGAACGCTCTGCTGGTACTTCCGTTACCTGCGCCTTTGGTTCTTGGTTGTATAAGGGTTCCCATTTTCCCTGTGAGCTCATTGAATCCACGTTGGGGGTCGTTGATGCATGACCGCACCAGCTCGTAGTCGACTTCCACTTGGGCATAAACGGTGCCTTCGAGATTGATTGCCGTTGTAGAGAACACGAATGACGGATCGGAATGGCGTTCACCGACGGTTCGTGTTAGGACAAGAATTTTGCGTAGCTTGGCGAGCAGGTGGCTTTCCTTAAAAGGGGTTTGCCCCACGTATCGAGGGTCGATCATTGTGATGGCCATGGTCTCCTTGAATGTCAGCACACCGTTTTTGAGGCTCTTGATGGGCACCACCTTTAGTTCCCATGATCCGAAGTTGGGAGCCTGGGATGAGTTCAAAGGCAGCCCGAGATAGCGCTCGATGGCGTGTCCAGCCCAACCCTTATTGACTTTTCCGTCAGGTTTGGCTATCGGTACTTCGTATTCTTCAGCGATTTCGTGAAGGTCTTGACCATCTATCAGCTGCAAGCGCGCTATAGCTTCCGCGCGTTCCATAGAGCAGCTATTCCTCTTGGAGGTTCAGCTCGTCCTGTAATCGCGGTACAGCGAGGGAGCTAAGGAATGCTGCGTCAGTTTCTATGCCGATGAACTGACGGCCATGTCGTAACGCAGCGACGCCGGTTGTGCCTGATCCAGTGAACGGATCTAAGACGACATCGCCAGCGTTGGTGCTGGCGCGTATGACGCGGTCGAGTAATGCCTCGGGTTTCTGAGCGGGATGTTTGCCGTAGCGTTTTTCACGCTTAGTTGGGGTACTGATCGCCCAGACGCTGCGCATCTGTTTGCCAGGGTTCTTGATGAAGTCCTTTGGGAAGTCCCCGTCGCGCATCTGCTCGTAGTTGAACGTGTGCTTTGATTTGGCTGATTTGGACGACCACAGCAAAGTCTCATGACTGGCTGTAAACATGCGGCACCCGAGGTTCGGTGCAGCGTTCGGCTTGTACCAGGCAATGTCGTTTAGCAGTCGCCATCCCTGCAGTTGTAAAGCGTGCCCGCATGCGTAGGCGCTGTGATAGGTACCGGAAATCCAGATCGTGCCATCAGGTTTCAGAACCCTTCGACATGCCTCGATCCAGGAATAGTGAAACTCGAAGTCCTCGACGACTCCACGACTCTTGTCCCACGAGCCCTTGTTAACGCTGACTCGCTTCCCAGCATGAACGGAGGTGCCGCCGTTAGAAAGGTTGTAGGGAGGATCAGCGAACACCATGTCAGCGCTGCCCTCAGGCAACGCAGCCAAAACATCAACGCAATCCCCTACATAAAGCGAAGCGGAACTACTTCGCTCCCCCCCCCCTTTATGACAATGGGAGACGCGACGTCAGCGTTCGGCATCACTTGCCTCCGCTTTCTGCCGCCTTCATCACATTGCACAATAGCGCGCAGCTGCGATATGGCCAGCTGGCAACGCCTCCTAGCTCATCACCAATCCGCCGGAGACTGAAAGGGTCTGACCGGTTATGAAACCTGCTTCCTCGCCGCAAAGGTAAGCAACGGCGCTAGCAACCTCGTGAGGTTGACCAATCCTTTTCATAGGCACAGCTCGTGCCATCGAGCCGATTACCTTGTCCGCGTCATCAGCTGCGGCTGTTATCTGAGCCAGCAGCGGTGTATCGGTAGGTCCTGGGCAAACAGCGTTGGAAGTCACACCCTTACGGGCCACCTCACGCGCAATCGTCTTCGAAAACGCAATTACTGCACCCTTCGCGCCCGAATAAACCGCCTCCAGTGACGATCCCACTCGACCTGCATCGGAGCCGATGTTGACAATGCGTCCGAACCCTGCTTCAAGCATTGACGGCAGGCAAGCGTGCACGGTTCTCAAGGTGCCCTTGTAGTTGAGCTCAATCACGCGATCCCAAAACTCCTCGTCAGTTTTGAGAAACGGCATTAGATCATCCCAACCGGCGCAGTTCACCAGTACTTCCACTGGCCCCAGTTCATCACTGGCAGCCAACAGGCCCTGCATCACAGAATCCGAATCGGTTACGTCCATGTGAACCGTTATGGCTTGGCCGCCAGAGTTATTTATCTCGTCTGCGGTCTGGCTTGCTTCTTTATCGAGGATGTCGGCTATCGCAACCCGCCGACCGTCTTGCGCAAGAGATTTACAGATCGCTTCGCCTATGCCACGAGCTCCGCCGGTTACTAGCGCAACGCGGTTCGCAACTGGTTGGGCTTGGGTTGTTTGGGACATAGCAGGTACTCCAGGGAGGTCGTGTTTTGAGCCAGCACCTAATCGCGGGTGGCGCGTGCGACCGCGCCCCACTTGTCAAGCATTTCTGGGTCTTTGGCTATTTGTTCTTCCGCTAAATACATCACCACGCGAGCAGCAGTGCCGGAGTACCGGTCGCGCAGTCGGTCGGCCATCTCATCCCACGGCGCCACCACGGCGAAATGTTCCAACATCTCATCGGTAATCAAATCCGTCATGCCTGCCACATCACGCTTGCGAAACTTCGCGCCCAAGGCTTCGGTCACACCCTCATAACCCAGATCTGTGAACTGAAACGAGTAGTTGGGTGTGGTGCCGTAAAACGCAACCTGCGTCTTGGCGCGCTGAATCAGCGGAGCCAACTCTTCAGGTGAATCGCCAGGTGCCGCAAACACAGGAACTATCAAGTCAAGATCGTCAAGGCTTCGACCGGCGGACTTAGCGCCCTGCTCCACCTCCGGTAGCAGCCGGTTCTCTATGTAGTGCAGTGAGTGCAGCGGATGAACGTGCACTCCGTCGGACACCTCACCAGCCACCCGATTCATCAACGGCCCGACCGAGGAAATATCCACCTTGATGTCGCCGTAGTCGTGCTTGCGAGGCGTCCACTGAGATGGCAGCAAACTCAAGTTGAAAAACTCACCTTCATAGCTCAGCTTTTCCTCACCACGAAACGCTCGCAGACAGGCCTTTACCGCCAACACGTAATCGCGCATACGAGCAGCCGGGCGATCAAATTCGGCGCTGAAACGGCGCACGATGTGTCCCTTTACCTGGCTGCCTAGCCCGAGGCGAAAGTGACCCTTTGTTTCGCCAGCGATCTCCCAAGCGATTTGCGCTGACACCATTGGGCTGCGCGGGAAAGCCACAGCAATGCCAGTGGTGTAGGTGAGCGAAGGTGCTGCGGTGGCCGCTGCTGCCAACTGCATCCATGGCACCTGACCGGTCTCGGTGTAAAGGATCCCGGAGAAGCCAGCTTTTTCCAGGCCACGCGCAAGCTCGGCGCTGCCAGCCCAAGTCATTGATCCTGTCATCAGGTCAAATTCCATGGCGCTCCTTGCTCGTGCATCCAGAATTCATGCGGTCAGAGCTCGTGCGGTCAGGCGATATTGCCTTGCCCAGAATTATGCGGGACCAGAAAATGTTGCGCCCGCTGCGGCGTAGTTACCAGACACCCCATTTGAGCGCTCGCTCTCGCGGGTCTTTACTTCGGCGCGAGCCACCACGTGGTGATGCACCTCATCAGGACCGTCGGCCAGGCGCAGAGTGCGTTGGGCGTGCCACATATCGGCCAGCGGGAACCACTGCGACACACCGGCTGCGCCGTGCATCTGAATGGCCTCGTTGATGATGTCGCAGCAGCGCTCGGGCACCATGGCCTTGACCGCACTAACCCAGACGCGTGCCTCGGCATTACCCAAGGTGTCCATGGCTTTGGCCGCACGTAGCACCATCAGCCGCATCGATTCCACCTCGATACGTGCCCGTGATACCACTTCCATGTTTTTGCCGAGGTTGATGAGCTTCTTGCCGAAGCCTTCTCGGCTAAGACCACGGTCGACCATCATCTCAATAGCCCTCTCGGCCGAGCCGATTGACCGCATGCAGTGGTGAATTCGCCCCGGGCCTAGCCGCAATTGCGAAATCTCAAAGCCTCTGCCCTCGCCTAGCAGGATGTTGTCCTTTGGCACTCGCACATCGCTGAAGCGAATGTGCATGTGACCGTGAGGAGCATCGTCGCCGCCAAACACATGCATCGGGCCCAAAATCTCCACGCCTGGTGTGTCGATTGGCACCAGTATCTGGCTCTGTTGCCGGTAGGTATCGGCGTCTGGGCTGGTACGCACCATCGTGATCATGATCTTGCAGCGTGGATCACCAGCGCCGGAGATGTAAAACTTTTCTCCGTTGATGATCCATTCGTCGCCGTCTAACAAGGCGCTTGTCTGAATTTGTTTGGCGTCAGAGCTCATTACACCCGGTTCGGTCATGGCGTATGCCGAGCGGATCTTCCCTTCCAGGAGCGGCTCTAGCCACTGTTTTTTTTGTTCGGGTGTGCCTACTCGTTCAAGCACCTCCATGTTGCCCGTGTCCGGTGCAGAGCAGTTCAGGCATTCGGAAGCCAGACGGTTTTTGCCTAGCTCGTTAGCGATGTAGGCGTAGTCAAGGTTGCTGAGGCCTTGACCTGTCTCGGCGTTGGGCAAGAAAAAGTTCCACAGGTTTTGCTCGCGGGCCTTTGTCTTAGCCACCTCAAGCAACTCCAGTTGACCTGGTGCCCAACTCCACCGCTCCGAGCGGGTTTCACCTATTTGGTAGAACTCTTCGGTTATTGGGTCTACCTCGGTCTGGATGAAATTTTTAACCGCCTGATATAGCGGCTCAACCTCCTGCGACATTCGTAGGTCAAAATCGTCTTGGCTAGCTGACTTCAATGCGCCACCGACCATTTCAGGCTCCCCTCAGTTACAAAGTTGCTGGATCGTGCGCCACGCTACCGCTAACCGGTGATGGATTCCATCGTTGGGCTCATTGCATTGAGTACCTTCTTTAGCGATGTTGATATGCGTGCGCGGTGGTTGTACCGGAGAAGTGGTTGCCGGTCTGGGCTATGACATACGATCTCAACGTGCCTGGATCTACGACTTGGAGCCGGAGGTAGCCGACGGCGGGTCGGTTGCGCCTGATGGTGCGATGGCGTTGTGCACTAAACACGCCGAATCGACGAACGTTCCACAGGACTGGAAGCTGGAGGACAAACGAACTTCTGGTGCCAGAGCCCGCGGCGCGCTTGGTGGTGGGCTTAGTGGCGGGCTCCGTCGCGTGGAAAGTGCAGTGCGGGCAATTAGGGAGCCTGAGCCTGCCGCAGCAGAAGTTGCCGAGGAAGTCGCTGATATAGCCGCAGCGCTAGCGACAGATGCGCTGCCGATCATCAAGCCTGATGCTGCGCCTTGGAAAGCGGCACCAACACAAGCTGAACCAACCCAAACCAGGTCCGCCCAAGCTGAACCAACCCGACGAATCACGCCTGGCTCGACCGAACCAGCCGAATCTGTTGGTTCGCGCAACTTGCAAACCACAGCGGTTCAGTCTGAAACAGTTCCGCTTGAACAAGACGTTGCTGATTTCAATCAGCTCGAGGAAGCTCAGCTCGACGAAAACGAGCAAGACCCAGAAGCCACTAGCGAAACGCCGCTGCTTGAGCGGGCCTTTCGAGCAGTCCCGGCTCGATATTCCCCGATAAGCAGCTAGGCCGCTTAGCAACACCGCCGAGCAATCACAGACCGACTCAGCGATCCGACTCAGCGCGATCCGCAACTGAGCAGCCATTCTTAGAGCAGTTCGCCCAACCTTTCGTCAGTAAGCGTTAGTCGTCCGTCGGCCGACAGCGATGCCCGAAACCGCACTCCGTCGGCATCGGCCAACACCAGGTTGTTGCCGTCATTGGTTATGTGGAGATCTGTACCTAGATCGGCTTCGAGCACTGGTTTGATGGCGTCAAGCTCTGCTCGAATTATCGTCCGCCGCTCGGCCTCCAGCAAGTCCATATCAAATTCAACGAAGTCGCCTGGTTCGGTTGAACTCATCTAGCGCTACCTTGACAGCGTGAGCTTGTGGCTGGCATTGCCCTTGTCGCTGTTGTTCATCTATGTGGTTTACCGCTTGGGGCTAAGGCTGATGGCGTCGTTTTCTCAGCCAGTGCCTGAGCCGCCGCCGCCAGGTGAGTTGCGCAAGGTTCGACTGGAGTACCGGTGCAGCAGCTGCGGCACCGAGGTTCGTATGACACGTGCGCCAAGCGAATCGCCGGAATCGCCTCGCTGCTGCATGGATGAAATGGACTTAGTGCGCACCGCTGAGGACGTATAACCCCGTCAGCTAACGCCAGCGGGTCGCCAACAGTATTCCTGCCAAAATCACCAGCAGACCACCAAAGATCCAAGCGCTATTAGGGCTGCTTGGCAGCCAACTCAAATAGTTGCCGACAATGATGAGCGCTCCCACGACCAACAGAGCCGCAATCGACCAACCCAACAGTGGACCGCTCGGCTTGTGATCACTTTGTTCTTCGTCGCCATGCGCATGCTGCGGAGCGTGGCTCGGCCTGGTGCCTTTTGCGGTGATGCGACTGGTTCCGCGGGGCCTAGCCATACTGCAACCTTAGAGCCAACAAGCCGGTATTAGTACCAATTTTGGGCTAGTCATTTTTGGTACTGGCGCTATCTAATTTCTAGGGCCTAATTTTTGGGGTCTAGTTTTCGCTAGTTGTAACTACGCCAACGATCACCGAAATCACCTGAGAATCTGCATAAACTGGTGTGCCAGCAACGGGGTCGAGCTCTACCACCCGTCCAATGTTGAAGCTGGTGGCAGGCACCCCCCGCTCCGCTAACACAGTCCTAAAGCCAAGATCTCTCAGCTTGGCTACAACTTCGGAAGGATTGGTAGTGCCCAGCGAACTAAGGCTGGGGACTACTGCGTTGCTTGATTCAAAGCCGATCAGCACCAACACCTCTGAGCCGGTTAGCAAGATCGACCCGGGTACGGGATTTAAACCGATCACCCGATGCGGTTGTCCGGCTGCTTGTCCGTCGCTGGCGGTGTGTATGCGCGCAACAAAGCCAAGCGCTTGCAACGCAGCCACAACCTGTTGCGGGTCCTCAGCACCACCGAGTGCTTCGATGGTCGGCACGACCAGTTCTTCTGGCCCGTCCGACAGCAGAAGCGTTACCACGCTGCCGCGCGACAAACCTGTGCCCGCGACAGGGTCAGTGCTGATTACCGAATCCACTGGCACCAGCGTTGAAGGGGCACGCTCAACTCGTTCCACCAAACCGGCCCTGGCTAGCGTTACACGTGCGTCGTCAAAGGTTTGCCCTTCAACGGGTGGTACCGCTACTTCGCCGCGCCCTGTTGAAACGGTCAACGTGATGATGGTGCCCTGTGGACGTTCTTGGGTGCTTGGAACGCTTTGTTCGATCACGACCCCGGCGGCAGTTGCGTCGTTGCGAATGTCAATACGGTCAACGGTGAATCCGGCTGCTACAAGTATCTGCTCTGCCTCTATAAAAACCCGGTTCGCAACCTCTGGCACCCGCACGGTGTTAAGCCCCTCAGACACATACAACGCAATTGGGTTGGCCGCAGTTTCGGTCGGGCTAATCAGCACGCCAGATCGCGGGTCTTGCTGAAATACAAGGTTTCTTTCGGTGTCGTCGCGATCTTCGAAGTTGATAACTATGTATTCAAAGCCCTGCTCGCGTAGTAAGGCTTCAGCCTCTTCCCAATTCATCCCAACCAGCCCCGGCACTCGTAACTGCTCAACTGTGGTGACTTCTACGGCTGGGTCATCGCCCGAGGTGATTGAGTTGACTAGTAAAAACACCAGCCCGGCAATAACGATCAGCATCACCACCAGGACGGCGATCCAGATCGGTGTGCGATCGGGCGCCTGAATCGTCTGTAGTTCCGGAATGTCTCCAATGTTGTTGCCGTTGGAGAAGTCGCTGTCACCGCCAGTCGTGGCGCCACCGCTAAGGGTGTCTCCGGTATGGCCAGCCACTGCGCCGGGGTCGTGCACGGTTGTTGCTCCGCCGGGTGCAACCGAGCCGCCAACCGCAGTTGGGTTAGAACTGGCACCTGAGCTTGCCCCAGCACCGGAGCCAGCACCTGAACCTGCAAAGCCACGTTGAGCGTTAGCCGGGGCCTGTTGTTCGTGGCTGTTGTTAGCCGTTTCAACTGCGCTGCGCGACCCTGTTTGCGCTCCTGGCGTTTGTGATGAACCTTGTGCGGCGGATGTCACCGGTGGTGACATTGCGGAAATGCTGGCGGCATCTGAGCCAACTCCGCGCGCCGCTTGCGCGATAGGAGCTCCAAGGCCAGAGCGAAACGCCTGCAGATCGCTGAGTATGTCTTCGGCGGTGGCGTAACGATTTGCCGGGTCCTTTTGCAAGCCATGCAAACAAATGGCTTCTAGCGCGGCAGGAATGTCGTTGTTGAAATGACGCGGCGGCAGCGGTTCTTCGGTGACGTGCTTGTATGCGATGGCGACCGCATTGTCACCTGTAAACGGCGGGCCCGCGGTGAGCATTTCGTACAACACCACCGCTAGTGAGTAGATGTCGCTTCGTTGGTCGGCTTCGTAACCCCGGGATTGTTCGGGTGACAAATAGGTAGCCGTGCCCATCACCGACCCAGTCTGAGTGAGATCAGGGTTGCGACCGGTCAGTGCGCGGGCAATGCCGAAGTCGGCCACCTTCACGCGGCCTTCGGTGGTGATTAAGACATTGCCAGGCTTGACGTCTCGGTGGATCATCTCGTTGGAGTGAGCAAACGCCAGTGATGCCGCGATGTCCATAGCGATATCGGCGGCTCGATTTGGGTCTAACGGCCCTTCGCTGCGAATGACTTCGGCCAGATTCTGACCGTTGGCATATTCCATAACGATGTACTGCGTGCCGTCTTGCTCTCCCCAGTCGTAAACACTGACCACGTTTGTATGGCTGAGGGCCGCCGCGGCGCGTGCTTCTCGCCGGAAGCGCTCAAGAAAAGAATCGTCGGTGGCGAACTCTCGAAAGAGCACTTTCACGGCTATTGGTCGGTCTAATACCCGGTCTCGTCCCAGAAAAACTTCGGACATACCTCCACGTGCCAACCGGTTGTGCAGTTCGTAACGACCTCCAAATATTGGTCGATCGGAGTCGGTCATGGCTGGGCTTTTATGGCTTGACGAGGTGTCATTATCACTGGCATAAATTCTGTGCGGCGAGACTCACAACCAGCAAGGCCATACAGCGCAAAAGGTACCGATTTATGAGCTTGCATTGGTGGCGGGCTTACGGCTCTCGCGATTGAAACCAGCGACGTCTTTTCTCGGGTTCGTCCGGTATCTGCTCGGTGGTATCGCTGCTCACAGAGTTACTGGTTGAATCGGTGTCTGGGAATTTCTCAAACGAGATATCCACCACCAACGCAGTGGAGTTGTCGTTTCCGCCATAGTCGTTAGCGGCTTGCACTAAGGCACCTGCGGCGCCAGTTACGGAAGGGTGCGAAGACAAAATGGTAGAGATTTCGTCTTTGGGCAGCTCATTGGTGATTCCATCACTGCACAACAAATAACGGTCGCCAGCGTTCATGTTGAACAGCCAGTTATCCACCGACACCGTTGGTCCTACACCGATGGCTCGGGTCAGCGTGTGTCGTTGTTCGTGAACGGCAGCCTCGGCTTCGCTAATAATCCCATACCGCAGCAGTTCCGCTACCCGATTGTGATCAAACGTGAGTTGCTCAAGCGTTCCGTTTTGCTGGCGATAAGCCCTCGAGTCGCCGACGTTGACAAGCCCGATCTGGTGACCGACTTCGGTTTTGATCACTGCTATCGCGCACAACGTTGTGCCCATGCCTTGCAGTTCGGTTTGCTCAATTGATCGAGTGTGCACGATCTCATTGGCGTGCACTACCGCCTCCACCAAGTCGTCCTTTGTGCTGGGTTTGCGAGACACCATGGCGCGTACCGCCAGATTTGATGCCACCTCACCACCCGTCGCGCCTCCTAGTCCATCGGCCACCACAAACAAGGCCATGTCGGCATACATGGAGTCTTGGTTTTGCGATCTAACAAGACCCACATCGGTTGCACCCGCCCAGGAGAGGCGAATCTCGCGCTTTGTTGAGCGCTCGGGTTCATTCACGGTTTCACTTCAAACACGGTGGTGCCGACCTGAATTTGATCACCGGTGTGCACGACGATGGCGGTCCGAATCAGCTGGCGATTTACGTAAGTGCCGTTGCTTGAACCTAAGTCTTCCAGCAGGTGTTGATCACCACGAACAAATAGGCGTGCATGCTGCTGAGAGCAGTAGCCGTCGTCCAGCACCACATCGCATTCAAAACTACGACCGATAACTAGCTGCTCGGCCAGAGTATGACTACGTCCCTGATCGGCCTGTGGGGTGCAGACCACGATTGATTTAGGAACCGCAGGCGAAGCGGGAGCTTTGCGGGCTTTTCTCAGGTTGTCTAGCCAGCTCCCTAGGCGTGTTCGTAGCGCAGTCATTCAAACAGTAATTGGCCTTTGCCCAGCTTATTCTTTGGGTTTGGCCAGTCCTAGACGCTGATTGTAAAGAGCGCAGGCTAGCTGGGCCTGTCGCAGCATCGGTAGCCTCTCCAACGCGCGCGAGTGGCGGAATTGGCAGACGCGCAGGCTTCAGGTGCCTGTGCCCGTAAGGGTGTGAGGGTTCAAATCCCTCCTCGCGCACACTTTCGTGCTGGAAAGCACGCTTTGTTGCGCGGGCACCGCGCCAGAGCAGTTAGCAGCAGTCGGTGCTGTTGCAGTTCTGCTCAAGGTCAAGCAAGAACTGCTTGGTCTTGAGTCCTCCGGCTCCGCTGTAGCCGGTGAGTGCGGCATTACTACCGATCACTCGGTGACAAGGCAACACGATCGGAACTGGGTTGCGGCCATTGGCGTTTCCGATCGCTCGCACGGCCTTAGGGCGACCAATGCGGCGAGCTTGTTCGCCGTAGCTGGCTGTCTTTCCGCCGGGAATGGTTGCCAGTGCTCGCCATGCTTGCTGCTGAAATTCTGTGCCTCGTAGGTCTAGCGGCAAGTCAAAGTCGCAACGACGAGAGCCGAAATATTCTGCAAACTGTTGAATGGTTGCGGCGATTATCGGGTGACTAGGCGAACTTTCTATGTCTTTGACAAGCGGCAATCCCGCCACGTTTGGTTCTTCTCCTTCCCAAGAGACCACGCGCAGTCCGGTGTCGGTGGACACGAGAGTCAGCTCACCCAGCGGACTGGGACAGGTTGCGCGGTAATGCTTGTCGGTGCTAGCTGCAAAGGTGCTAGCTGCAAAGTTGCTAGCTGCAGAATTTGTAGCGGTAGAAGTAGTCATGATTTGCTCCTTGTTGTTTGAATTGTTTGATTACTTGTTCGAGGTGATTGGTTCTTAGCGATTTTCGGCTTAGGCCTGCTAGCCGCGCTCCAGATGTATTGAGCAGCCCATGATCGATATGGCCGCCAGGCCGCTGTGACGCTGGCCTCGTTGTTTGTTCTGGCCTTAACAGAGCCAGTTGCGCCGCTAACCAGGCCGAGCTCTTCTAGTCCTTTCAAAAGTCCTAGATCTCCTGGCGGCCAAGCGTCATCTCGTCGCAGAGCGCGCATAGAAATCAGTTGCGCCGTCCACGGTCCGATGCCCGGCATGGCGCACCATTGCTCGGTCACTTCTTCCAGGCTCGCGACGCTTAGCAGATCAAGTTCGCCGGTTGCGATGGCGTCGGCCACTGCCAGCAACGTGGAGATACGACGTTTTGTCAGACCTAACCCTGTGAGCGACGAGCGCGCAACTTCGGCCGCATCTGGGAAAACGTGTGTAATGCCTTCGAAGCCGCTGTCAAACGAATCACCCACCGCTGCTGCAATGCGTCCGGTAATCGTGGAGGCGCCTGCAACTGAGATTTGTTGACCCACGATGATGCGGACAACCGTTTCAAATCGATCCCAATTGCGCGGCACACGCAAGCCAGGTTGTTTGCGAACCAGCGGTGCCAAGTGCTGGGCAGATTTGAGCAGGCGAGCTGCTTGGCGGGGGTCTTCGTCGGTGGCGAACAGCGTTCGGCAGCGTTGGACATCATCAATCACACAGTTGTACGAAGAAAGATGCAGTGTGAGTGCGAGATGTTGACCGTCTTTGGCGTCGGTCACCTCAATCACGCCAGGCTCACCGCACACGTTGATCGAGCGGCGATAGGTGTCAGCGGTGACGACCTCGACTCCAGCCGTTGCACGAGGGCGTAAGTGACCCAGCACCTGAGCGAAGTTGTATGGCGACACATAGGGCACCAACAGTCGTAGCCCTTCGCTAGGCTCTGCAGGAAGTTGTTCACCTTTGCGTCGCTTGGCACGTAACTGGGTAGGGGTGAAGCCGAACACGTCGGTAATGACTCGATAAAACTGCCGCTGACTGCCGAAACCGGCCGCAGTCGCAATGTTGATGAAATTCAAATCAGTGTCGTCAATGAGTTGACGAGCAAACCGCGCACGACGTGAACGAGCCAAGTAATCCGGTGTCGCACCGATGTGAAGATCAAACAGGCGGCGCAACTGACGAGCGCTGTAGCCAACCTCCGCGGCAAGCTCAGCCTCGGTGCGGTAGTCGAGATAGCCATCGGTGATTAGTGCCAACGCAGCCTCTACCGGCTGAGAGCCGGCTGGGTCTACCCACGTCCCAGCTCGGCGATAAGGCCGGCATCGCAAGCAGGCTCGATAACCGGCGGCCTCCGCGGCAACGGCGGAGCTGTAGCGAGAAGTGTTTTCGGGGTTGGGCTTAGCCGGGCAACTCGCCTGGCAATAGATGCCGGTTGTGCGTACGGCGTTCACGCTTGGGGCTTGAACGGTCGATGCCATACAGAGAAGTATGGCAGGTCATTTGCTCAAACCTCAGCCGTATTCGGACATTCCTAAGACAGATTCGGACACAATAATTTCATGCTAAAACTCGGGTGGGGGGCTGGGGGGTAGTGGTTAGCGAAAGGCAGGAATTCCTGTGATTTCTTGCCCCAAGATAAGTCCATGAATTTCCTCAGTGCCCTCATAGGTCATCACCGATTCCATGTTGACGGCATGACGCATTGGTGAATACTCCGTGCTCACTCCGTTGGCTCCCATCATCGAGCGAGCCTGACGAGCAACGTCTATCGCAACCCGGCAGTTGTGTCGCTTGGCCATCGAGATTTGATGTGGTTGCAACTCGTGTGCCTCCTTTAGCTGACCTAGCCGCACCGCTTGCAGGTTGGCATTGGTCATAGAGGTCAGCATGTCTGCAAATTTGATCTGATTCAGTTGAAAACCGGCTAGAGCTTTGCCGAACTGCGGGCGATCAAGTTGATAGTCGAGTGCTTCGGAGTAGCACGAGCGAGCCACGCCGACCGCTCCGAAGGCAATACCAAAGCGCGCTTCGCTGAGACAGCTCAGCGGCGCGCCGATGCTGTGAGCCTTAGGCAGCCGCATGGCTTCGGGCACTTCAACATCGTCCATATAGAACTCACCAGTTACAGAGGCACGCAGCGACAGCTTGTTTTGAATCTTGCGAACCTCCATGCCTGGAGAATCGGTTGGCACCAAGAAACCGCGGAAGCCCTCGTCTGTGTTGGCCCACACGATCGCAAGATGAGCGATGCCGGCATTGGTGATCCAGCGCTTGGATCCGTTAAGCACCCAGGAGTCGCCTTTTTGGATGGCGCGAGTAGCCATGGCAGACGGGTCAGATCCATGATCGGGTTCGGTCAGACCGAAACAGCCGATCACCTCACCAGCGGCCATTTGTGGCAGCCACTGTTCCTTTTGCTCTTCGGAGCCGTATTTCCAGATGGGAAACATGCAAAGCGACCCCTGCACTGAGACGAAGCTGCGCAGCCCACTGTCGCCAGCTTCCAGCTCGCGACATGCAATGCCGTAAGCCGTGGCAGACGCACCAGCGCAGCCATAGCCGTCAAGGTGCATGCCGAGCAGACCCATGGAGGCGATTGGTGGAATGAGATCCATAGGGAAGGTGCCGGCTTCGAAGTGTTCGGCCACAACGGGTGCGAAATCGTTTGCGACAAATTTACCGACCGTGTCGCGGATCATTAACTCTTCTTCACCCAGCTGTTCGTCAAGGTTGTAGAAATCTGTCAGGTCAGATGGCTTGCTCATGGTTTCAAGTATGACCGGAACGCAATCAGTTCTTATACGCAGTTTTTGATAGGGCGTAACCTGCGAAGAATGTCAGGCCAAACCGCTTCCGCACGGCTGTATTTCCGTCAGCTCCTATCGGGCCGAGATTTTGCTGTGCATGATCAGATGGCAACGCAGATGGTCAACTTCAGCTATCTCATTGGTGATCGTGCGACCGGTGAAGCGGTGGTGGTCGACCCGGCCTATGACGTAGCCGAACTAGTTGAGATTGCAGCAGTTGACGGCATGAAGCTGACGGGAGTGCTAGCGACGCACTATCACGCCGATCACGTGGGTGGAGACATGATGGGTCACCAGATTGAGGGCATCGCAGAGCTGTTGGAGTTCGCCGGATTGAAGATTCACCTGCAAAAACCTGAGGCCGAGTTCGTGCTTAAGACCACAACGGTTTCGGCTAGCGACCTAGCGCTACACGACCCAGGCGACACGTTGATGGTGGGAGAAATTCCGATTGAGCTAATTCACACGCCTGGGCATACACCGGGTAGTCAATGCTTCTTGGTGAACGACGCCGTTTTGGTAGCTGGTGACACCTTGTTCTTGGAGGGCTGCGGCCGCACAGATCTGCCTGGTAGCAATCCGGCCGACATGTATCGCACCTTGCATCACACGCTGGCTCGGCTGCCAGACAAAACGATGCTGTTCCCCGGGCATCGGTATTCGTTTCATTCTTCTTCCACGCTGGAGATAACGCGAGCAAACAACTTTGTCTTCAAGCCTGAATCTGAGGCTCAGTGGTTGATGATGTTCGCGCAATAACACAAGCAGCACAAGCAATAACACGAGCAGTAACACGACAGGAAATCCCAATGAACCAAACCCAGGCACCGGCAAATACGATTTCGAAAAATTCGCTGCCACCGATTATTTCACCCGAGCAAGCCGCGGCCGGTAGCGATGCTGGCAACGATTACGTCTGGTGTGATGTGCGCTGGTATCTGGACGGACGCAGCGGCTACGACGCCTATCTGACGGAGCACATAGATGGAGCCATCTTCGTCGATCTAGATGAGCATCTAGCCGACCCGCCCAGCAAGCAGCAGGGCAGACACCCGCTGCCGACTGCGAAAAAATTCGCGCAGACACTGGGGGAGCTAGGTATCTCCGAGCACGATTTGATCGTTGCTTATGACGATGCAAGCGGCGTGTCGGCAGGACGGTGTGTGTGGATGCTGCGAACGCTGGGTTACCAGGCCGCATTGCTTGACGGGGGCTTACAGGCCTGGCCCGGTGAGCTGTCGAGTTCGCCAACCAAGCGCCCACCAACCGAGGTGCCAGTGCGCGAGTGGCCTTCAGACCTGCTGGCCGATGCGGATTACACCGCCGCTCAAGCGCATTCGGTGGTGCTTGCTGACGCTCGTCCGCTTGAGCGTTTTCGTGGAGAGGTTGAGCCGATGGACGCTCGGCCCGGGCACATTCCCGGCGCAGTGAATCTGGCGTGGGACGGAAATCTTGACAGTGAAGGGCGTTTCCTAAGTTCTGAGGAGTTACGGCAACGCTTTGAGAGTGTGGGCATCAGCTCTGCTACCAGCTCCACCGAAGACGCTCCGATTATGTATTGCGGCTCGGGGGTAAGCGCCTGTCACAACCTGCTAGCACTCGAGCACGCGGGATTGAATGTGGGCGCCAGGTTGTACCCAGGGTCTTGGTCTCAGTGGAGCGCCCAGCCCGATCGCCCGGCTGAACAAGGTGACCCAAGCACCTAGGCGAAAGAGCCCTGTAAATACCTAGGTGATCAACTACTAGGTGATCAATCGAAACAAAGCGGTAACTATTGCGGCGCTGCTGATTGTTACATATATCGGTAGCCGTCGCCAGGCACAGATAACGGCCGCTCCGACTCCCAAGAGCCGTGCATCAACCACCACTTCGCCGTTGGCTGTAAGCGCCTGCTCCGCAGCAACGGCACACACGATTGCCACCGGCAAAGCGTTTAGTAATGCCGTGGTTCGGGGATCAATCCGATTGAAGTCGAACAGAAACATGCCAATGAGTCTCTGCCCTTGGACACCAACCGCTAGTGCTCCGATGACTGCCCAGGTCAGCATTCAGGTGCCTGCTCGTGTGATGTTGCCTCTTGATCAGGGGTCTGCTGGTCTGGGCGCTGACGGCTTGGCAGCAGTACCCAAAACGACATAAGCGCAGCGATCAAGATCGATAGGCCTGCGGGTAACGGCTCGATTAGCGCCACTGCCACCACCGCGGCGCTCAAGCCAACAAGGGGCGATCGACGCTCCCGCAGCCTCGGCCAGATGATTGCGATGAACATTGCGGGGAACATGGCGTCAAGCCCCCACACAGAAATATCGCCGATTTGTTCACCGATTAAGACGCCAATAGCCGAACCAATACACCATGGCAAAACCAGTGCCAAACTCATAATTACAAAGACACGGCGCGATGTGCCTCTATCAACCGGCTCATTCAGCGTAAGAGTCGCGTTCGGATCAAGCGTCACGAGTGCGGCTGCGGCTTTAGCGCTGCGCTGAGGCCAAAGGCGCGGTGAGACCGCAGCGGCCAGCAATCCGAAGCGTGTTGAGACCAGCCAGCCTCCTAAGACACCCGAGAGCACACTGCCTCCCGCTGCAGTAACAGCCGCGAATGCCAACGTTGCAGTCGCCGAAATAATAATTACCGATGCTGCCACCACGAGCCACGGCTCTGTCCCCGCATCAATGTGAAGGACCGATACCGGGATAGCCAGCGTGAAAAAGGTCGCTGCTATTGCGGCAATTTCGCTTTTTCGCAGCAACGGACTGGGCTTCATCGAGACAGTGTTCTACAGGGCGAACATTTGGTTGTGCACACGGTGTAATAACCACATTGGGGCATAGTGGGGAGATGGATTTGATCAACTGGGAGGTCAAAGCAACGCCAAAGCTTTCGCGACCGCTGCTGTTGGTTGCTTTCGAGGGCTGGTTTGACGCTGGGAGCAGCGCAACCGGTGCTTTGGACTGGTTGCGTGAGACCGCACCGAACCTTGAAAAACTGGGGGAAATCAATCTTGAAGAGTTCCTGGACTTCCAAGAGACGCGACCGACCGTGAAGCAAACTCTCAGCGGTGAGCGCGTCATCGAGTGGCCGACCGTGAACTGCTACGCCGTTAAGGACACCGAGCGCCACGATCTTGTGTTGCTTCAAGGCGTGGAGCCGCGCATGCGTTGGCGAACGTTTAACGAAGCAGTGCTACAGATAGCGACCGCTATGAAATGTCAGATGATCGTGACGATGGGTTCTACCGCCTCGGGTGTGCCTCACTCACGTATGCCCACCGTGAACAGCAGCGCCGGCAACAGTGAACTTGCCAAGCGGATGGGCTTGGCAACGCCGACGTATCAGGGCCCGACGGGGGTCATAGGGACGCTCCACGACATGGCAGATAAAGCAAACTTTCCTGTTATCTCTATGCGAGTCGGTGTGCCGCACTACATCGCTGGGCCTCATAACCCGAAGGGCACACGGTCGCTGCTGGCTGAGTTTCAGCACGTAACCGGAGTGCCGACGCATTACGGCTTGCTTGACGAAGACGTCCAGCATTGGGAGTCGAATGTAAACGAAGCGACCGAAGACGATCCCGAGATTAAGAGCTACATCTCACAGCTGGAAGCCGAATCTGACCGAGTGGCGGAGGAAAATCTGCCTAGCGGTGAAGATTTGGCTGCTCAGATTGAACAGTTTCTGATGGAGCGCAACCCCGACGAAGATGATCTCTAGGCGATCCGGGAAAGCGATTTAGGTAATACCGATGGGCGGCAACACGTTTGGAGAGCGGTTTTCGATAACCACATTTGGTGAATCACACGGCGGAGCGGTCGGGGTGACTATTGATGGCTGCCCGGCTGGTATCAAGCTGGAAGCCGCCCACATTCAGGCCGATCTCGACCGGCGCCGGCCGGGACAAAGCCGTTTGGTATCTCAGCGCAAAGAAGCCGACGAGGTTGAAATACAGTCCGGCCTGTTTGAAGGCGAGACGCTGGGAACACCAATCTCGCTAGTTGTACGAAACATCGATGCGCTGCCGGCCGCATATGAAGACATGCGTGATCTTTATCGACCAAGTCACGCCGACTACACCACGCAAGCGAAATATGGAATACGCAATTGGCAAGGCGGCGGGCGCGCTTCGGCGCGAGAAACCGTCGGTCGTGTAGCCGCTGGCGCGGTAGCTCGCAAAGTTCTGGAGCAAGCCGGTGTCACGGTGCTGGCCTGGGTTAGCTCAATCGGCGAAATTGACGCAACGGTCGATGTTGAATCCGTGCAGCTAGCCGACGTGGAGGCGGACCCCACACGCTGCCCCGACCCGGCGTCGGCTAAGGCAATGACAAAGGCAATAGAAGCCGCACGCAAGGCAGGCGACTCGTTGGGCGGAGTGGTTACCTGCGTGGCTCGGAGAGTTCCTGTTGGTCTTGGTGAACCCGTGTTCGACAAGCTTGACGCCGAACTTGCCAAGGCTGTCATCTCTTTGCCAGCTGCCAAAGGGGTAGAGATTGGCAGCGGTTTTTCAGGCACCAGGCTGTCAGGCAGTGAGCACAACGATGAATTTGTGCCCGGTGACGATGGTCGTCCGCAAGTGACCAGTAATAACAGCGGTGGTATTCAAGGCGGCATCAGCAACGGCGCTGACATAGTGCTGCGAACCGCATTCAAGCCGACCTCCACCATTGCATCGCCACAAAAAACGGTGAACGCAAACAACGAACCTGTTGAGTTGGCCGCTAGCGGCCGTCACGATCCTTGCGTGTTGCCGCGTGCGGTGCCAATGATTGAGGCGATGGTTTGTCTGGTGCTAGCCGACCATCTCTTGCGCCAGCAAACAACGCGCCTGGCAAACCCTCAAACTCTGGCTGACTCGCCGAACTCAGAGACCCAACTGAGCTCAGAGACTTAGCTCGTTGAATCTGACGCAGGATCTGCTGCTAGCGGCAGCGTGCGTTGTGGCGGGCATTATCAACGCCATGGCCGGGGGAGGGTCCCTGATAACGGTGCCCTTGTTGACAGTGTTTGCCGATCTTGGCGGGTTGGTGGCCAACGGCACCAATCGAATCGGGGTGCTAACACAAAATCTTTCTTCAACGTTTAGCTATTCCAAAGCTGGCGTGCCCGGTATTCGCAGAGCCGTGCCGGTCCTAATTCCGGTGTTTGCTGGCTCGCTGATCGGTGCTTTCTTGGCATCGCGTCTTAGCGAATCCACTTACGAGGTCATCTTCGGTTCGCTAATGGTGCCGCTGCTGGTGTTCAGTTTTTGGCGTCCGAAGACAGCTCGACAGCCAGATGCGGTGATCGCTTGGCCGCGCTACGCAACGATGCTGGTGTTTCTTGGCATCGGCATATATGGCGGAGCTTTTCAAGCCGGTGTTGGTCTGATAATTGTGCTGGCGCTATCTCGTGCGGGTTTAGATCTGGTGAACGCAAACGCCGTGAAGGTGGTCGTGATCGCCATGCTGACCGTGGCGGCCGTGCCAGTGTTCATATTTGCTGATCAGGTTCATTGGGGTTATGCCGTGGTGGTCAGCGGTGGGTTTGCAGTTGGCGGTTGGATCGGCGCGCGTCTAGCGGTGCGTGGCGGTGAACGATTGATTAGGCCAGTGATGCTGGTGGCAGTTGTCGCCCTAGCCGGGCGAATGATCGGGCTGTATTAGGGCTGCGCTAGAGAGTCCGCTATAGCGCTTTAGACATCGCAACAACAATCTGGTTGAGCATGTCTGGTGAGGTAGCGAAGTTGAGCCGCACGAAGCCTTTTCCTTCTGGCCCGAAGTCGAGACCGGAGTTGAGGAAGACCTTGCCTTTGTCGAGGAACACTTCGCTTGGGTTGTCACCCAACTCCAATGCTGCGCAATCAATCCATGCAAAATAAGTGGACTGAGGCTTGTGATAGCGAACCCCGGGCAGATGTTCTTCCAACAGTTCGGCCACGAGGTGACGGTTGCTGTCAAGTCCGACTAACAGCTCATCAAGCCAGGGCTGACCTTGCTCCCAGCCAGCCACCGTGGCTATCTGTCCTAACTCACTGAGGCCACCGATTTTGCGCGCTGGCGTTTTTAACACGGGTGGGCCGTAGCGCTGTGAGGCACTATGGACAAACGCAATTCGTGCGGCTGCCATGTTGAAGGACTTGGTGGCAGCCGTAAGCGTGACTGTGCGTTGTGAGGCTGTTTCGCTGCTGGCGGCCACCGGTAGATGCTTGTTGGGTGAGTACACGAGATCGCAGTGGATTTCATCGGAAATCATCACGAGATCATTGCGTTCGGCGATGTCGGTGATGGCTGCGATCTCGGTATCGGTCATGACTATGCCGCTGGGGTTGTGAGGCTGGCATAAGAACAACGCCGTAACTCCGTCCTGCGCCGCGACCGTTTCGAGATGGTCGAGGTCAAGTTGCCAGCCGTCGCTGGTTTCTTTTAGCGGGTTCGCAACGACGCGGCGATCGTTGTTTTTGATAGACGAATAAATCGGTGGGTATAGGGGTGTCTGCAACACGATGCCGTCGCCGGGTTCCGTGAGCGTGTCAATAGCCATTTCTAGACCTTGCATCACGTCATGCACGCGGATGACCTCATCGGTGCTGGTTTCCCAGCCAAAGGCGCTTTGCATGCGCCTAACGAATGTTTCGAGCACAGGGATCGGCTGGTCGTAGAAGTCGTAGCCGAGCCCGCCGGCGGCTATGCGATCTTGCAGCGCTTTGGCTATGCAAGGGACTGGCTCGAGATCCATGTCTGCGACCCAGGCCGCCAGAACATCTGTGCCGTGGCGGCCCCATTTGATGCCAGGACGGTTCACTATTTTTTGCTGATCGAGTTCAAAAATCATTTGTGAACCTGTCTTGTCTGCGTGCATACCTGACGATTACGAGCGGGTATCCCACGACCGCTATGGCTGCAAACGCAAAGTACTGAAAGGTGTACCCCAAATGTGGGCCAGGGTCGGTTTCGGGTGGGTCAACCGGCTCCAAGTTAGTAAGCGGCGGTGTGGCGGCGACCAGTTCGAGGTAGGTGGAAGCGAGCGGTTGCGGTGTTTGAGCGTCTATGCGGGCAACGTCGACGCGTGCAAGCGAGACCAGGCGACCGGTTGGTGGGTCGGTAGGGCCGAGCAGACCGCGGGTTTGTGTCAAACGAACGCGACCAAGCAGGTGGGCGGGTGCGCCGGGCTGCAATCCGCCGGTAAGTAGTTCGCTGGCTAGCTCAGTCAGTGCGGTTAGCTCGGCTGTCTGGCTGGATGCGTTGCTGTCGGGCGAGTCGCTACGAGCGGCGGAACTGCTGCTGGATGCGTTCGTTACGTCAATACAAGTTGCGCTTGGGAGCCAACCTGCGACGACCACCACCGCGTATCCGGTCGAGCGATCGTTGGGTTCCTCTAGCTCAAATGGGGCTGCGAGATAGCAGCCGCTAAATCCTGCCTGGCTACGGTTGCGAATCAAGACTGCGTCGTCGTGCGACCAGGTGCCGGAGACCTCTACCGTGTGCCATTCCAGCTCGGCAAGCGCTTGCGCACCTTGGCCAGTGCTGCCTGTATCCGTGTCATTTGGACTTGCGCTTGTGTTGTCTGGTCCTGAGCCCGCTGGGTTATTCGTGTTCCCGGCTAATAGTTCAACTGCGGTTAAGGCAGGGGCGCTTGCACGGGATCGCACGGCTTCGTTTAGGTCGCGCTGTTCGTAGTGTCGGCTCAGCTGCCATAAACCAGCAGTTATGAATGCCGCTAGCAAAGCGAGCGTAAGCAGATGCCCGAATATCCAGATCGGCTTGCGCACGAAGCCGTACATCGTGATAAAGCTACTTAGCGCTTTGTGGTTGAGCCTGAGGATGACCCGTGATTGAAACCGGATCTAGCTGATCCGTTATTGAAAAGCCCAACACCTGGCTGAGAAACGAAAGCTCTGCCTGAAGTGCGTTTGTGATGTTTATCGCTTGACGAAAGCCATGCGCTTCGCCTTCAAACAGCAGGTAGCAGTGCGGCACTCCTGCGGCGGCAAGGGCCTCGACCAGCTGCTCGGATTGCGATGGCGGCACGACCTTGTCTTGATCTCCTTGCAACACCAGCATCGGAGTGCGTAACAACTCGCTGCGATAAAGCGGCGAACGCTGTTGGTATATCTCGGCGGCCTGCGGCCATGGTCCGATGAGAGTGTCTAAGTAGTGAGCCTCGAATTTGTGTGTTTCGCGTACCAACGATTCCAGGTCGGCGACTCCATAACGAGTAAGGCCTGCCGCGAATGTGTCCGTGCTTGTTAGGGCGCACAGAGTGGTGTAGCCACCGGCAGAGCCGCCTTTTATGACCAGTCGTTTCGGGTCGGCCAGCCGGGCTTGCCCGCTTAGGTAGAGCGCGGCATTAACGCAGTCGTCCACGTCAGCAACGCCCCAGAGCTCTCTTAGGTCGTTGCGGTATGCGGTGCCATAGCCAGTGCTGCCGCGGTAGTTGACATCAACCACGCCGATGCCGCGGTTAGTCCAATACTGGATGCCTAGGTCTAACGAACTGCGGGCGCGACCCGTTGGCCCGCCGTGACTTAGCACTATTAGCGGCGGCAACTCATCGGCCGGACCCTGATGGGTAGCACTGGCAGGCGGGAAGTAGAACCCGTAAGCCATGGCTGCGCTTTCGGTTTCGGCTGGCTGGCTTTCATGCTTTTGGTTTTGATGCAGTTTCGTAGAGAACTCGAAGGCTTGAGGCACTGAGATTGAGCGTTCATCCAAGACCAGAGGAGGAACGTCTGTGTTTGGGTCTTCGCTCAAGCTTCGATAGGTGCCGTCCGGTGCAATCTCCACTACCTCGGCCTGCTTGGTCCAACTGCTAGCGACGGTCACCGCGCTGCCCGCAGGCGTTACTTCTAAACGCCCAAATTCGGTGAAGCCAGTGTCCACCTCTTGGAGTTGGCCATCGACGATGAGCCCTATGTGCCCAACGCCGCGATCCACCCAGGTGCACCACAACGTGTCTGAGGATTTGCGTACCCAAGCGTAGGTTTGCTCAGCGAACGCCCAGGTGGGGACACCGAACTCAACTTCGGCTGCCCATTGCGGCCGGTCGATCAGCGGCTGGCTGGTCTTGGATTCAATGTCGACCTTGACAATATCCCAGTAGCCGTTGGCATCGGAGATCACATGCAGTTGGCCGTCGGGGCTCCACCGCGGTTGCTGTAGCGCTGGACCGTCAAGGACTATGCCAATATCCGCGCAAGGGTCGGTAATGGCGTGCCGTAAGTCGATGACGTGCAGCCGAGTGTGATCCCACGGCATGTTCGGATGGTTCCAACTGATGAAAGCCAACCAATTGCCGTCAGGGCTGGGCTGTGGAGAGGCATAAAAATCCGCTCCAGCAGCAAGCACGCCAATCGTGCCGCCAGGTCCGATAGCCACGATTTCGTTGATTGGCTCGACCGCTTTGCCTGAGTCGGTTGCACCTGTACCACCTGTATCTGTGACGTTGTTGTGTGTTTCCCTTACCCACACGGTCGTGTCGGTGAATGAGACCAGGGCAGGGTCGGCGTAGCGGTGCTCAATAGCCCCGTGTTGTGTCTCGGCGTCAGTCCCACCCGTAATGGGCCTTCCCGTGATGGGGATTCTGACATCACCGTAAACAGCCAAAATGCGCTGACCTGCGGTGGCATCAACACCCACTACCACTGGCGGTCCCGTACCGCCAGTGACTTCTAGGTTTTGAACACCCAAATCTTGCCCGGCTTGCTCAAGGTATGTGTCGGGCGCAGGCAGCCAGGCACCACCGCCGTATTCATGTACCCGCGTGGAGATGTCGCCGTGGTAGGTCAGGTCGCGCGGTTGTAGCGGTGGGCTAGTCGAGCCTGGATCTGTTAGCTCTACACCGACGATCGTGGTTTTTCCCTGGTCGCGCGGCCGGCGTTCGGCCCACAGCACCCAGTTGTCAGCCACACGTGGCTCTCGGCGGCTGACCGACGCCTCCGCTACTTGCGCGGCTTCCAAAGGTGAAACCCAGCTGCCAAAGGGAGCGGTTATAAGGGAATTCTCCATGCCTTTGCTGCTGCTTTTGTTGTTGCTTTTGCTGTGATTTTCGGTATCTGGAGCCATATTTCTGCTCTTTCTAAGGTCTTTTCTTGGATTGCTTGATATGTGATTTGCTGTCTTTGGGGCTAGCGTTGTGTGTGAACTGAGGGAGGGCCCACCACCTCCCTCGGTTCATTTTTTTGCTGTAGCGACGGTCTTGTACTACTCACGCTGCGGCCTTCTTTACGCATCGGCAGAGGTGGGGTAAACCGGTGAACTAAAACCGAACCGTTCCGTCGCCGGCTTGAGTTGGTACTGCTTGCGCTGGCGATACGGGCGCTTCCAGCTGATTGACGATGAGCGTGACCGAAGCCTCGGCTGCTGTGAGCTTTGAGCGGCAGCCATCAATGAGGTGTGCGGCGCGCTTAACCATTTCGGCGAGTGCGTCAATGTCCACGTTGCCGCCTTCTAGCTGAGCAAGGATCGTTGAGATTTCATTCATCGATTCTGCGTACCCCGGCCCCGGGGCTTCGCTGGCCGACTCTGCGCCAGCCTGGTTCGTTTCAGACATGGGTTTGTTTCCTTTGTGTAGTTACCTGTGTAGCTGTCTTGGTTGGTCTTGTGAGCTAGGCAGTGTTGCTGTTAATGGTGTTGCTGCTAACGGTGCTGCTAACTGTTGCTAACGGTGCTGCGAAAGACGCCCGCATGAGTTGTGGTCTCCAGCTCGTCACCGGTCTCCGGCAGCGTGCGCACGACGGTGCCAGCGCCGGTGTTACGCGTGCCAGTGTTACGAGTACCAGTGTTGCGAGTAATAGAGAAGCCTCGCTCGAGCACATGTCGCGGGTCGTGCGAATTAACAAGTGCATTGTGGCTGTCTAAAGCTGCGCGTGCTGTTTTGATCTGTTGCTTAGCGGCACGGCTCAGTCTTTGTGCCGTGCCGGATAATGATCTTGAGGCTGCATTGCAGCGACTGTGAGTCCTGTCCCTCAGTTGAGACACGGCCTGGCCTAACTGGCTATTGGCACGCTCCAGAGGTTTGGAGGCCATGATGCCTAACGAGCGCGAGTAGCTACTTAGGGAAACCCTCGCACTGTGGGTTGCAGCGGTGCTGCGCCGCGCGAGCGTCTGAGCTGACGTGTCCAGGGCAACTTCGAAATTATCCACCATCTCAACGAGCCCAGCTGCGCAGGCGGTGGGTGTCTTGAAAGAGGTATGAGCCACTTTGTCGACTACGGACTCGTCGATCTCGTGTCCGATGCCGACTACTACTGGTAACGAACAGCCCGCTACCGCCCTTGCCACCAGCTCGGTGTCGAATGTCAATAGGTCGTTGCGGTCGCCGCCGCCTCGCACCATTGCGATCACGTCCAGGCCGCCCTCCGCTTGTGCGTATCTCTCCAAGGTTGCCAAAGCCGAAACCAAGCTCTGCGGTGCCTGCTCACCTTGCACCCTCGTATCGCACAGCGTGACCTCAAAGGCGTAGCCGCTGCTCGTGATCTCGTCTGTGAAATCTGCGCAGGCCGCGCTGGTCGCTGAGGTAATCAATCCGATCCGCAGTGGCACGGGTGACAGTGCAAGCGAGCCGTTCTTTTCTAGGAGGCCCTCGGCTTGCAGTGATTTCAGCAGTGCTGTCCGATCTTTTTCAAGTTGGCCAAGCGTGAAATTCGGGTCGATAGCGCTCATGTAGAGCTGCGTTTTCGACTGCGCCGGGTAGTAGCCAACCCTGCCACCGACACGGACTTCGATGCCATCTTGAAGGCTGAGATTTGCATCGGTTAGGTCGTCTGTGATGCTGTTGCGCGAACCGGCAAATAGCGCAACGGGGATCTTGGCGGTGTTGCGATCCGCCGAAGCGCCCTGCTCCACGAGCGTGAAATATGTGTGACCGCTGGAAGCGTGAAAGTGGTAACCGGTTATTTCGCCTCGTACCCAGACGACGCTTGGGAAGTGGCTGCTCAAGGCCTCTTCAATGGCCGCGCTCAGATCCTTGACACTCCAGGTGTTGTCTTGTAAAGCCATTAGGGCAAGCTACGGCACAGGTGCGACATTTTCTGCCGCGGTGCCTGGCTACCCTCGCCGACGGAAGGTTGCCAGAGCGGACGAATGGGACGGTCTCGAAAACCGTTGTGGCTTTCGGGTCACCGTGGGTTCGAATCCCACACCTTCCGCACGATTTGTTTGCCGGTTCAGCCGGTGGCTCGCGTGCAGGAAAGAAGTCGTCTGGTTGCTAGTTACCTGCGGTCCGCAAAGAACATTCGCAGCAGTTCGCCGCATTCGTCCTGCTTGATTCCGCTCGTTACCTCGCATTGGTGATTTAGCCGTGGGTCGACCAGTACGTTGTAAAGCGTCCCGGCCGCGCCTGCCTTCGGGTCGAAAGCGCCGAACACCACCCGCTTCACTCTTGAAAACACCGCTGCTCCAGCGCACATCAGACAAGGCTCAAGCGTGGTTACCAAGGTTGTGTCGTCAAGGTGCCAAGTGTCGAGAATGTTGGCAGCATCGCGCAAGGCCAAGACTTCCGCGTGAGCGGTGGGGTCGCCGGTTTGACGCCGCTCGTTGTGGCGTGCGGACAGCACGCGATCGCCCAACAGCACCACCGAGCCCACCGGCACATTGTCGATTTCCGTAGCCAAGCGAGCCTGCGCCAACGCAAGATCCATAGCTTCTTCGTCGCTGATGGAGCCAGTGCTGCTGCTGACGCTGCCCAGGTCTTCGCTGGGATCCAGTTTTTTCACGCGGAGAGTGTGGGATTCGAACCCACGGAGGTCTTTGACAACCTCACACGCTTTCCAAGCGAGCCCATTCGTCCACTCTGGCAACTCTCCCTGCTTTCCACCATTACGCCTTCCACCACTGCGTCTACCACCGTTACGCCTACCACCATTACGCCTACCACTATTGCCCACCTTTTCGTCCACCACTCTGTCCACCTTCTTGTCCACCAACCGCCGCAAGCACGGTCCATCGCCCCACGAGGCGGCCAGGCGATCTGCGGCACACGACGAGTTCTACTGAGAGCTGCTGCCTTCCGGCCCTGACTCGATTCACAGGTCGCCGTTGCACAGGACCCGACCGCCACGAAGAGCGACCACAATCGCAGCGTAACGACTGCGGCCTAAGGGTTACGCACAGCTCGCCACCGAGCGCACCTGTCAAATGTCGGCTGTCACGCCTACCCCAATGTCCGGCTGATTACTAAGCTCACGAGCGAATGGCCTATCAATCGCTCTACCGCCGCTTTAGGCCGCAACGATTCGACGAGATCATCGGTCAGGAGCACTTGGTGCGGGCGTTGCGCAACGCCATCGTCGAAGATCGCGTAGGGCACGCCTATTTGCTCAGCGGTCCGCGTGGCACGGGAAAAACATCTACCGCTCGGATTCTGGCAAAGGCGCTTAATTGTGATCAGTTGAGCGAAGACGGCGAACCTTGTGGGGAATGTGACCGCTGTGTCTCAATCACTGGCGGTTCCTCGCTGGAGCTCATCGAGATGGACGCAGCCTCGCACAGCTCGGTCAGCGACATTCGGGAGTTGACCGCTACCGCCGCATTGGGAGGTGCGGGGCGTCGCAAGGTGTATCTGCTCGACGAGGTTCACATGTTGAGCACCGCGGCTGCCAACGCCCTGCTCAAAACCTTGGAAGAACCCCCTGCACACGTGGTTTTCATCCTGGCTACTACTGAGCCGCAAAAGGTGCTTCCCACTATTCGCAGTCGAACACAGCACATTGAGCTGTCGCTGGTAGGCGCCAGCGAGCTGGCCGAGCATCTGCGACATGTGGCCAAGCTGGCAGATATCGAGCTAACCGACGACACCGTTGACTACCTAGTTGAGCGCGGGGCAGGATCTGTGCGAGATGCACTATCGGCGTTAGATCAGATAGTTACTGCCGGTGGGATACCCAGCGACCGCACAGACGCAGCACAGCTGGTGGGCGCACTGGCTATTGGAGATCTGGGTGCCTCGCTAGGTGCAATTGCGAATGCCGTAGCTGCGGGCGCCGACCCGCGCGACCTGACCGAGCAAACGGCGCGCCGGCTGCGAGACATGTTCTTGATCGCGAACCAGGTTGAGCTAGTTCAAACATCTGACGAGCAGGTGGCCGCTAGTAGCGAGCTGGCCGATCAGATGGGTGTTAGATCCATCGTGCGAGCACTGGAGCTTCTTGGCGTGGCGCTTGCGCAAATGCCGCAATCAACCGATCGCAGACTGACCTTGGAAGCGGCAATAGTGCAGCTGTTGGCCGATGTTGGCAAGGAAGCTCTGGCCCAGCAAGCACCGACCCAACAAGCACCGGCATCTTCAGATTCACCTGACAGTTCAGTAAGCAGTGCGGATGCTGGCGCAACCAGCACAAGTGACGATGCGTCTACCAACACTGCTGCTGGGACGTCAGGCACCGATACCGATGCATCAGGCAGTTCTTCGAGCGTTGGCCCCGTTCGAGCTGCGGGTTCACGACCGAAGACCTCAAACCCAACACGATCCGACACCGAAATAAAAGCGGCCAAGCAAGGTTTGGCGAGTGCGCGCGAGGCTCTGAATAAGTCGTCTGATGCGTCCGCTGCTGGTTCAGCAACAGCGCCCGTAGCCGAGCCTGCGCCAGAGCAGGCAACCGGGGCCGCAGCAGCGAGGGTGTCTGCCACTCAGCAGAACGCACAAGACGATGCGCCGGCCGAAACGTCGACTAGTGGCACCGACGACGACGGCGCTGCTGCACAGCCAAACACCAGTACTGCGTCTGCGTCCGCTGACGAGGCTGGCGCTTTGACCGCCACGCAAATCAACGAACGCTGGACCGAAGTGACCGAGGCCATACAGCCGCCCGGCACGCGTGGGTTTTTCGCAGAAGCAACCGTCAGCAAGATTGAAGGCGACACCTTGTCGTTGCAGTTGGCAACCGGCGTGCCGGTTGATCAGGCTCAAGAGCGCTTGGAAAGCGTGCCCCAAGCTCTGGCCGGTGTTTTCGGCCGCCAGCTGACCGTTCAACTAAACGGCCTAAGTGAAGATCAAATGGGCGCCCAGCACCAGCCCGCCCAGCCACAGGCGGCGCCGCAACCAGCAGCACAAGAACAAGCAACACAGCCTGTTACTCCGCTAGCCGAAGCCGACTCTGATAGCGAGATCACCCTTAATAACGAGGTTGATAACGAGGTCACCGCCAGCGCAACAATCAAAGCTGCCCCTGCTTCCACGTCCGGTAGCAGCGCCGCTTCAACAAGCTCCAGCACGGCTGCCGTCGCGCCGCAGTCGCTTGGTCAAAGCCTGGCAAAGGGCACTAGCGCTGTTGAGCAACAAGCCATCCGCATGGTTCTTGACACTTTTCCAGGGTCACGCGTCGTCCAGTAACTCCAGCTATAACTCCAGCTGTTATCCCACCAGTTACTCCAGCTATAACTCCAACTATTACTCCACCATAAAGTCAAGACGGCATGTACGACGGACCGATTCAGGACCTAATCGACGAGTTAGGCCGTCTACCTGGGATTGGACCAACGAGTGCTCAGCGCATTGCCTTTCACTTGCTAAATGCCCCGCGCTCAGAAGCCGACCGCCTGACCGATGCCGTCACAAACGCAAAGGAGCGGATCGGACGTTGCCGGATCTGTTGGAATATTTCCGAATCAGATCCATGTCGCCTGTGCAGCGATACCAGCCGGCAAACGGGCGTGCTTTGCGTGGTTGAAGAACCTAAAGATGTCGTGGCGCTTAACAAGGCCGGGTTCTCCGGCCGCTATCACGTGTTGGGTGGTGCTTTGAGCCCGACTGCCGGGATTGGCGCTGAGCAGCTGCGATTTAGAGAACTGCTAGCCCGTATAGACCAAGAGCAGATCGAAGAGTTGATCGTGTGCACTAACCCGAACATTGAGGGAGACATAACCGCCTTGTTCTTAGCGCGCCAAATGGAGCCGCTTGGGCTGAAGGTGACTCGCCTTGCAAGCGGCCTGCCGGTCGGCAGCGATTTAGAACACGCAGACGAGCAAACACTAGAAAGCGCCCTAAAGCATCGCCAAGTGCTGTAGCCCGGCCTAGGCCTTTCGTTAGCCCTCGGCTAGGAAGCCGCTGACGGCGGATTCCTAAACAGAGAATTCCTAACGACAGCGCTCCTCATCGGTAGTGAAATGATTCCGCGCTCGACAGAGCCGCCTTAGAGAACCTGCCTTAGCAAAGGGGGAGCCGTGTCCACCAACATCAAACCAAAGCCCAAGAGCGGTCCGAAGAGACCGATCACCATCCATTTGCCCGAGGCCGACACCCCTATTCACGTCCACACTCGCGCTGATGCCTGGCGGCTAACACAATCGGTCAATGCACCGGCAGCAGAAGTAATAGCCGTGCTGGCAGGTGATGAGTATGAGTTGAGAGCATTCGCAACCGGTTGCTCTGAGCTAGTGCAAGCCATGATCGAAGATGCCTACCCGTTTGTGTGCTTGATCGACCTCTTGGAGTCCAAGGCAGTGTGGGTATTTGCACCTGACGCTGCTTGCGATGCCATCCGTCGCTCGATACGAGAGTCGTTAGCTGAACGCAGCGGCGTGATATCGCTAGATGTGAGTGACATCTCCAGCCCGTTAGCTTGCGTTAGCGATGGAGCACATTCTTGAGGCAATAAACGCTGGCGCCGACGGTACGGAGATCGCGGCGCTACCGATCCCGGATCACTACCGGGCGGCTTATGTGCTGCGCAATGAGCAAACGATGTTCGAAGGCATCCCGTCCACCGACAAGGATCCGCGCAAGGCAATCCACATCGCAGAGGTTCCCACTCCGGAGATTGCGCCAGATGAGGTTTACCTGGCGGTGATGGCCAGCGCCATCAACTTCAACACGGTCTGGTCGTCGATTTTTGAGCCGCTGCCGACATTCGGATTTCTTGACCGGCTCGGACGAGAGAGCCGCTGGGGAGCACGCCACGCGCTCGACCATCACGTGCTGGGTTCGGATGCTTCTGGTGTAGTTCTGCAATGCGGCACAGCGGTGCGCAACTGGCGGCCGGGTGATCGTGTTGTCGTGCACTGCAACTATGTAGACGACCAAGACCCAGCCGCACATGAAGACTCGATGATGGCTTCAAACCAGCGAATCTGGGGATTCGAAAGCAACTTCGGTGGACTAGCTGAACTGTCAATAGTGAAGGCCAACCAGTTGATGCCCAAACCTTCACACCTCAGCTGGGAGGAATCTTCGGTCAACGCATTGTGCGCCTCCACTTCGTATCGCATGTTGGTTGGTGACAACGCTGCTCGCATGAAACAAGGTGACGCGGTGCTTATTTGGGGAGCCACGGGCGGGTTAGGTGGCTATGCCTGCCAGTTGGTGTTGAACGGCGGCGGGACACCCATCGGCATCGTCAGTTCCCAAGACAAGGTCGAGTTGTTACACGAGATGGGCGTCGAGCATGTGATCAACCGCGAGTCCGAGAACTACCAGTTTTGGAAAGACCCGACAAGTCAAGACGAAAGCGAATGGCGACGCTTCGGCAAAAAGGTTCGGTCTCAAATCGGTGAAGACCCGGACATCGTGTTTGAACACCCAGGCCGCTCCACGATGGGTGCCTCAGTGTTTGTAACCAAACGCGGCGGCAAGATTGTTACCTGCGCAGCAACCTCGGGCTACATGATCGAGTACGACAATCGCCACCTGTGGATGAAGCTCAAGCAAATCGTGTCAAGCCACTTCGCGAACTACGCCGAGGCGTGGGGGATGAATCAACTAATCGAGCAGGGACGCATTCACCCAATCCTGTCGAAGGTTTACGATCTGGATGACACGGGCGAGGCGTCGCTGTCGGTGCACAAAAACCAGCACGAAGGAAAACTAGGCGTGCTGTGCCTGGCGGATGGTGAAGGACAAGGTATTACCGACCCGGAAAAGCGTGAACGAATTGGGCCTGACCAAATAACGCGCTTCGCGCGGCACGCGGCAGCACTAGATCAGGCGGCAGCGAATACCAAGCAAGGCAAATAGGGTCTAACTGATGTTGTTGTTGACCACGTGGCGATCGCAGTTCATGACCTTGACGAAGCTGTGGCTTACTACGAAAAGGCGTTCAGCGCAGAGGTCGCTCATCGTGAAACCGTTGAAAGCGACGGAATAGAAGAAGCGCTGCTGACAGTGGCCGAAAGCTTCATTCAGCTCATTACCCCAACGCGTGACGATTCACCGATTGCCAAGTACCTTGACAAAAATGGTGAGGGACTTCATCACGTCGGCTACCGAGTGGATGACTGCGCAGTCGCGTAAACCCAAACCACTCAAACCAATTAACAAAACCAACCCATTGACATAAATGAAAAAGCTTGTTGGTAAGGATCAGACGTATCGTCGCCGGTCACCACTCTTCGCGCTGTTTGCTGTTTTGCTGACAGTTGCGCTGCTTGGAGCGGCCTGCGGAAGCGATGACGCGGATGAGACGGTTGAACCCGCTGAAGGTAGTACTGAGACTGACGAGCCAACAGCTTCCGGCGAGCAAGGACCCAGGTTTGTAATAGGCCTGGTTACCGACACAGGCAGAGTTGACGACAAGAGTTTCAACCAGTCTGCTTGGGAAGGTGTGCAAGAGGGGGCTGATGGCTTGTCCGACGAAGGTGTAGACGTCGAATTTTCATACATAGAGACAGTGGCCGCTAAGGACTACGCAAGCAACATTGGCCTGTTTTTGGATAACGAGGTCGACGTTCTTGTGACCGTTGGTTTCGGGTTGGGCGAAGCGACCTTTACTGCTGCGCAAGAAAACCCTGACGTCATGTTCATCGGCGTTGACCAGTTTCTCGGTGACGACTCTCTTCCCAATTTGACTGGCTTGATCTTTGAGGAGGCCAAGTCGGGCTTCTTAGCTGGAGCTCTGGCCGGATTACTGACCACGACCAACAAGGTCGGAGCCGTGCTAGGCACCGACCTAGTGCCACCGGTCGTGGCCTTCAAGGTGGGTTGGGAAAATGGTGCCCGCTACACCAACCCGGCGGTGGAGGTGATCTCTACGTATCACCCGGGTGGACTTGACACCGCTTTCAACGATCCAGAGTGGGGTGCAACAACCGCTCGCCAAGCGCTTGATCAGGGCGCTGACATCATTTTCGGTGCAGGTGGAAGCACAGGTAACGGAGCTCTTATTGAGGTCGCCAGCCAGCCTGGCGCACTTTGCGTGGGCGTTGATACCGATCAGTGGCTAACCGTGCCAGAGGCACGACCGTGCCTAGTGACGAGCGCTCAAAAGTTGATTACTCCAAGCGTGGCTGAACTCATCTGGAGCGCTTATGACGGTGTTTTCCCGGCGGGTAACTACGTGGGTGAAGTTGGGCTGTCACCGTTTTACGACTTTGACGAACTCGTTACCCCTGATATCCGTGCCTCGTTAGCCGCAATTGAGGATGCCTTAGCGGCTGGCCTCATTAGCACTGGCTATCCGGTCGAATAACTGAGCTAGCAGCCGCTAGCGGCAGGGCACTGCGCGCTAATGCAAGAAAATAACACCGACGCCAGCAGCGATACCGCTGCCGGTGGCGGTCGTCCCAACACCGGTTTACTGGCTGCAGTGCTGCGACCAGCAGTGGTTCCAGTGGTGGCCGTGCTGTTGGGACTGGTGATCTCCGCTGTTCTGATCACGTTTCAGGGCAACTCCTTTCTTACCGCTTACAAGGCGCTGCTCGATGGCGGCTTAGGCAACGCCGACGCCATCTTGCGAACGCTCCAAAAGTCCACGCCACTCATCTTTGGTGGGTTGGCGGTGGCCTTTGCGTTTAAGGCAGGCATGTTCAACATCGGCGGTCAAGGCCAGCTCTTAGTTGGCGCCGCCTTCGCTATGGGAAGCATCAAACCAACAGCGGTACGGCAGCGTGAAGCAGACTAGAGACAGCCAACAGATTGCCTGCCGCCGCCGCTGGGCAGGCAGTGTGTGCGGTGGTCTTGCGCTAGTTCTGTAGCGGGTTCACAAAATGTGTGGGAAGTGCCGCGTGCCGCGGACGGTGAAGGACAAGGTATTACCGACCCGGAAAAGCGTGAACGAATTGGGCCTGACCAAATAACGCGCTTCGCGCGGCACGCGGCAGCACTAGATCAGGCGGCAGCGAATACCAAGCAAGGCAAATAGGGTCTAACTGATGTTGTTGACCGAGATTGACCACGTGGCGATCGCAGTTCATGACCTTGACGAAGCTGTGGCTTACTACGAAAAGGCGTTCAGCGCAGAGGTCGCTCATCGTGAAACCGTTGAAAGCGACGGAATAGAAGAAGCGCTGCTGACAGTGGCCGAAAGCTTCATTCAGCTCATTACCCCAACGCGTGACGATTCACCGATTGCCAAGTACCTTGACAAAAATGGTGAGGGACTTCATCACGTCGGCTACCGAGTGGATGATTGCGCAGATGCGCTAGCCGCAATGGTCGCTGCGGGAGCAACTCCTATCGACACCGTGCCACGACCTGGCTCGCGCAATACGACCGTAGCGTTCGTGCACCCCAAAGGTAACCTCGGCACGCTCATTGAGTTAGTCCAGGCTTAGCTAGTCGCTTAGCCTGATCGCTTGGCTACTTGCTAATTGCTGCGATAGTCGCGCAAACCCAAACCACTCAAACCAATTAACAAAACCCATTGAAAGGTTCATAAATGAAAAAGCTTGTTGGTAAGGATCAGACGTATCGTCGCCGGTCACCACTCTTCGCGCTGTTTGCTGTTTTGCTGACAGTTGCGCTGCTTGGAGCGGCCTGCGGAAGCGATGACGCGGATGAGACGGTTGAACCCGCTGAAGGTAGTACTGAGACTGACGAGCCAACAGCTTCCGGCGAGCAAGGACCCAGGTTTGTAATAGGCCTGGTTACCGACACAGGCAGAGTTGACGACAAGAGTTTCAACCAGTCTGCTTGGGAAGGTGTGCAAGAGGGGGCTGATGGCTTGTCCGACGAAGGTGTAGACGTCGAATTTTCATACATAGAGACAGTGGCCGCTAAGGACTACGCAAGCAACATTGGCCTGTTTTTGGATAACGAGGTCGACGTTCTTGTGACCGTTGGTTTCGGGTTGGGCGAAGCGACCTTTACTGCTGCGCAAGAAAACCCTGACGTCATGTTCATCGGCGTTGACCAGTTTCTCGGTGACGACTCTCTTCCCAATTTGACTGGCTTGATCTTTGAGGAGGCCAAGTCGGGCTTCTTAGCTGGAGCTCTGGCCGGATTACTGACCACGACCAACAAGGTCGGAGCCGTGCTAGGCACCGACCTAGTGCCACCGGTCGTGGCCTTCAAGGTGGGTTGGGAAAATGGTGCCCGCTACACCAACCCGGCGGTGGAGGTGATCTCTACGTATCACCCGGGTGGACTTGACACCGCTTTCAACGATCCAGAGTGGGGTGCAACAACCGCTCGCCAAGCGCTTGATCAGGGCGCTGACATCATTTTCGGTGCAGGTGGAAGCACAGGTAACGGAGCTCTTATTGAGGTCGCCAGCCAGCCTGGCGCACTTTGCGTGGGCGTTGATACCGATCAGTGGCTAACCGTGCCAGAGGCACGACCGTGCCTAGTGACGAGCGCTCAAAAGTTGATTACTCCAAGCGTGGCTGAACTCATCTGGAGCGCTTATGACGGTGTTTTCCCGGCGGGTAACTACGTGGGTGAAGTTGGGCTGTCACCGTTTTACGACTTTGACGAACTCGTTACCCCTGATATCCGTGCCTCGTTAGCCGCAATTGAGGATGCCTTAGCGGCTGGCCTCATTAGCACTGGCTATCCGGTCGAATAACTGAGCTAGCAGCCGCTAGCGGCAGGGCACTGCGCGCTAATGCAAGAAAATAACACCGACGCCAGCAGCGATACCGCTGCCGGTGGCGGTCGTCCCAACACCGGTTTACTGGCTGCAGTGCTGCGGCCAGCAGTGGTTCCAGTGGTGGCCGTGCTGTTGGGACTGGTGATCTCCGCTGTTCTGATCACGTTTCAGGGCAACTCCTTTCTTACCGCTTACAAGGCGCTGCTCGATGGCGGCTTAGGCAACGCCGACGCCATCTTGCGAACGCTCCAAAAGTCCACGCCACTCATCTTTGGTGGGTTGGCGGTGGCCTTTGCGTTTAAGGCAGGCATGTTCAACATCGGCGGTCAAGGCCAGCTCTTGGTTGGCGCCGCCTTCGCAGGTTGGATTGGGTTTGCCGTCACCGGCCTACCGATTCTCATTCACCTACCGCTAGCGATAATCGTAGGTTCGCTGGCCGGTGCTGCATGGGGAGGTATTGCTGGCATGTTAAAAGCCACTACCAGTGCGCATGAGGTGATCGTCACGATCATGCTGAACTTCGTGGCAGGCAATCTCACGGACTGGCTGGCATCGAGCCCCTGGCAAGACACCACCGCGGGGAATATCGCCGCGCGTACGCCACTCGTGGCCGACACCGCGATAATGCCGACTTGGGGTGTGATTCCCACCGGATTCTTGTTGGCCTTGGTGGCAGCAGCTGCGTGCTGGTGGGTGCTTGAACGAACCACCTACGGCTTTGAAGTACGCAGCGTCGGCGCTAATCGTCAGGCCGCGCGCTACGCCGGCATCTCCGTTGGCTGGATTATGGCTACAACGATGATGGTGGCGGGGCTGCTAGCAGGCATGGGCGGAGCCATGGAAACGCTGGGAGTGGATGGGCGATTTTCGGTCGGATTCAACGTGGGGCTGGGATTCGAAGGCATAACTATTGCCTTGCTGGCGCGTGCACATCCGATTGGCGTCATTCCAGCCGGATTGCTCGTCGGGGTCATGGAAGCAGGCGCAGCCAAGATGCAGTTTGAATCCGGAGTACCACCCGAGCTGATTGACGTCATGCAGGCGCTGATCTTGTTCTTCGTAGCGGCGCCCATCATCATCCGTTGGTTATTGCGGTTGCGTGAGCCAGAGCAACGACTACAACTTGGCACAGGTTGGGGCGCCAACTGATGGCCGTTAGTGGCGTCTTGGTGGGCTTGGTATTTACGTGTATGGGGCTGCGAACTCACAACGACGACCGCAAAGCGACGGAGCGCTCGTGACGTCGTTAAGCATGCGAACTCGCTGGCTGATCTTTTCGGGCGTAGCGCTAGTGGTGGTCGTCTGGGGCTTCTATATCTACGAGGGTGCTCAAACCACGGCGGTGGTATCGGGCACCATCCGTTCGGCAACCTTGCTGGTGCTCGGAGCCATGTGCGGCATGATTGGCGAGCGATCCGGCATAGTGAACATAGGTATCGAAGGCCAGTTCCTGGGTGCCGCCTTCACATCATTTACGGTCGCGTCCATCACTGGGTCGTTAGAGCTAGGAGTGATCGCCGGCGTTGGAACTGGCATGGCAATGGGCTGGACGATGGCAGCGATGGCGGTGGGTTTGCGGGTCGACCAGATCATCGCTGGCACTGTCATAAACATCGCGGCTCTCGGGCTTACGTCCTTTTTCTACGACCGCAGCCGCTCATTGGGTATTGCAAAATATGCACCTATAGATCTTGGCGGCCTGAGCGATTTACCTCTGGTCGGCACGGCCTTGTTCAATCGACCACCGCTTACCTACGTCGCGCTCGCGCTGGTGGTAATCGTGCATGTGGCGATATTCAAAACCGCGTGGGGGATGCGGACGACCGCCATCGGTGAGCACCCGGGAGCTGCAGCCACCGTTGGTGTGAGCGTGCATCGCCTGCGCTATTTGAACATGACTTTGGCGGGAGGGTTGGCCGGGTTTGGCGGCGCATATTTGGCGCTAGAAGCGGTCGGCACATTTAGCCGGGCCATGTCGGGCGGCCGCGGCTTCTTGGCGCTAGCCGTGATGATCTTTGGGCGGCGCACACCGTTCGGCGCTTACGCGGCGGCGCTGGTGTTCGGCTTTACCACGGCGTTGCAAAATCAATTCCAACTGAACGACACGTTGGATATTCCGCCGCAATTTGTGGGGATGATGCCGTTTGTCGTAACGATTTTGGTGGTGGCCCTAAGCGGTTTGTTCGGTCATATGCGAGATCCGGCGGCCCTCGCCCAACCTTATGAGGAGGGCTAGATGGTTGACTCGAGTCAGCCGCCAGCAGCTTCAGACCAACCTGACGGCGCTCCCAAGATTGCGTTAGGTGCACGCGGAATCACCAAACGCTTCGCAAGCGTGGTGGCCAACAGCGACGTGTCGCTTGAGCTGGCTCCCGGCAAGGTACTGGCGCTACTGGGCGAAAACGGCGCTGGCAAGTCCACGTTGGTCAACATTTTGTTCGGGCTGTACCGACCTGATGAGGGCGAAGTGATTATCGCTGATGAGACGGTGCGTCTAGCTAGCCCAAGCGATGCCATTGCGCGCGGCGTAGGCATGGTGCATCAGCACTTTCAGTTGGTGCCACCCATGAGCGTGGTACGCAACATCGTCTTGGGAGCCGAGCCACGTCGATTTGGAATGATTGACATTGCTAAAGCCCGCGAGCAGGTATTGGCACTGCAAGCCAAGTTTGGTCTTGAGGTCGATCCCGACGCCAACGTTGAGGAGCTACCAGTGGGTGCCCAACAGCGCGTGGAGATATTGAAAGCGCTTTACCGCAACGCACGCGTGCTCATTCTCGATGAGCCAACGGCGGTGCTAACACCGCCTGAAACCGAACATCTGCTGAAAGTGCTATCAGGGCTTATCAAGGATGGCTTAAGCGCCGTGTTCATCACTCACAAGTTGCGAGAAGCGCTATCCGTGGCCGACGACATCATGGTGATGCGTAACGGTCACGTGGTGGGTGTCACCACTCCGGCCCAAACGAATGAGGCCGATCTAGCGAAAATGATGGTCGGACGCAGCGTGTTGTTGCGGGTGCCTTCTGGCGAAGCGAAGCCTGCTGGTGAGGTTCTGCGCGTCAAGAACCTGAGTGTGGACAACGATCTGCGCCATCAAGCAGTCAACGATGTGAGCCTGTCGGTGCGGGCCGGTGAAATAGTTGGCATCGCTGGTGTGGAAGGCAATGGACAGCGCGAGTTAGTGGAAGCCGTGACCGGTCTGCGGCGGATCAATTCGGGTGAGGTGCAAATGGACGGCGTGTCTCTTACTGGGGCAACACCGCGTCAAGCGTTTAACGCTGGTATTGGGCATGTGCCTGAGGATCGGCGCAAGCACGGGTTGATTGGCACTTCCAGCGTGGCTGAAAACTCAGTACTCAACTGCTATCACCGAGCACCGTATTCGTGGAAGCGTGTGCTTCGCCAAGATCAGATAAGTGCACACGCAAGACAGCTGGTGGATGACTTTGATGTGCGCACACCGTCACTATTTGCGCCTGCCGATCAGCTTTCGGGTGGTAACCAACAGAAGCTGGTGGTGGGGCGAGAGTTCAGTCATGGCGTGAAACTGCTGGTGGTGGCCCAACCGACGCGTGGCGTTGACATTGGTGCGATTGAGTTCATTCATCGCCGCATTACCGAGCAACGAGATGCGGGTGCAGCGGTGCTGCTGGTATCGGCTGAGCTTGATGAGGTGATGGGATTATCCGACCGCATCATCGTGCTCTACGAGGGCTCGGTGGTAGCAGAGCTTGATGCTAAGACGGCGGATCGCGATGAGATCGGTTTGCTGATGGCAGGCGCGAGCGTCAGCAGTTAACTCAGCAAACAGCTAGCTCAGCAAGTAGCCCTGCTAGCTAGCGCAACTAGATAACCCGGTTGCTGCCGCCATCAATCGGAATTTGCACACCGGTAGTAGCCCCAAACGCAGGACTGCACAGCGTGGTGATGAGCAGACCCACATCGGCTGCGGCTATCTCACGACCCAAAAGGTTGCGCTTGCGATATTGCTCCGACGTCATGCCGTAACTGCTAGCGCGTTGCTCAACTAGCTCATCGTTCCAAAGACCTGTGTCAAAAATTGCGTCCGGGTGAACCGTGTTGACTGTGATGTTGTCGGGCGCCCATTCCAGCGCTGCTACTCGTCCAAGCTGCGTAACGCCCGCCTTTGAGGCGGAATAGGCCGCGGCTTGAGTGCCCGGAGCAGGCACATTTTTTGAGCCCACCAGCACGACACGACCTCCTGGCGGAGATAGCTGCAAGTAGCGGTGCGCACATTGCAGCGTGTTTGCGACGGAGGTGAGGTTGATGTCAAGCGTGCGTTGCCACTGTGCGAAGTCAAGTTTGGCGACCGGTGCGGAGGGGCCGAATATACCAGCGGCTGCGACGACAATATCGATACCGCCGAAGTTTTCTACGACTGCCGCAAATCCAGCTTCGACGGCCGTTGCGTCGGTTACATCGGTCTGTAATCCCAACCACTGGGCGTGGTCAAACGTGGTTGTGATGGCCTGGTTGATGTCTAATCCGGCAACGGTGGCACCTTGACTGACTAACGCTTGCGCCGTGGCCTTGCCGATACCTGAAGCAGCCCCGGTTACTACTGCCACCTGCCCGCTGAGCGCAGTGCTTGAACCGCTCGCGCCTAGGCGCAGCTTGGCTTGTTCTAGCTCCCAATATTCGACATCAAATAGGTGGCTTTCATCTAGCGCCACGTATTTGTCGAGTTGCTCGGCGGCTTCGATGACGCTGATTGTGTGCAGATAAATGTCGGACGCAATTTTGCAATCGGTAGTTGATTTGCCAGCAGTGAGCAGCCCTAGCTCAGGATCGAGTATCACTCGCGGGGCTGGATCAAGCATCGTGAGATTTTCGACTTGGTTGGCTAGTCGCTTCTGGTTGCGAACGAAGTAGGCCTCGTAATCGGAAACGAAATCTGACACCGATTCGCCATTACTTCCCTCGCTACTTTTTCCGCTGCGCACTAGCGGAAACTGCTTTGTGCGGATGATGTGGTCGGGCGTCGCGGGTCCGCGCTGAGCAAGCGACATCACATTGTCTCGCTGGCAAAATTCCAGCGCCGTCGCGCCGTCAGCACCGGTGGTGCGCGACAGCAGTAGAGGGCGCCTTGCTGCACTAGAGACTTGCGAACGTAACTTGGCCATGGCGAGTGCCTGTTCGCTTGTTAGCTCGGGCAACGCTGCCGCCGAGGTTTTGTTGGCTCCGGCTTTGTTTGCTTCGTTCGTGCTTGCCTTGCTCTTGTTCGCGCTGTGCTGGCCAGCCAAATAATCCTCAGCTTCGGTAATCAGACGAATCATCGAGTCGTAGGCATTGCGAGTGGTTTCGTCGAACGTGAATATGCCGTGATTCAGCAGCACCATCGCTTCGGTGCCGCTGTGCGACTGCTCACGAAATTGTTCTGCGCAAACGCGCGCCAGATCAAACCCGGGCATCACGTAGGGGATTACCACCACGCGATCTCCCCACACTTCGGCAACTTGTTTACGTCCGTCGGTGGTGTTTGTTAGCGCTAACACGGCATCGGCATGGGTGTGCAGCACAGATTTGTATGGCAGGCAGGCATGCAAGATGGCTTCCACCGAAGGGTTAGGCGCTGATGCATCCAGCAGGTTGATGCGAAGCTGGTTAACCATTTCGGTATCACTGAGTGCGGGTAGTTCGGCCAAGCGGCGCACGGGCTTCAAACGCAAAGGGGCAAATCCCGGCGGCTCGATGATGGCAAGGTCCCAGCCGCTGCCCTTCACATAGAGCACCTCGACGGCTTCTCCATGCACGTCTTTGCTGAGGCTCTTGATGGAAGTGTTGCCGCCGCCGTGCAGCACCAAAGCTGGGTCTGAACCAACCAGTCTTGAGCCATAGGTGATCTCACCCAAATCGCCGGGGTGCTTTGCCGCTTCGGTGTCATTCCAGTGGTTTTGCATCAGTCTTGCGAGGCCTGCGAGGTGATTGGCGTTGGCCGATAACGGCTGGCGCTCTCCGACACGGCTGTGAGAATCGCTTGTTCATAAGGCGGAGTCAGCACGCCCATTTCGGTGATTATCGCAGTGATCAAATGTGCCGGGGTTACATCAAAGGCTGGATTGGTGGCGTCGACGTTGGCTGGGGTTAGTCGTTCTGCTCCGAGGACGTGATGAACCTCGGCGACGTTTCTTTGCTCGATTTCAATTTCTTCGCCGCTGGCAATTGAGGGGTCCAACGTGCTGGTGGGCGCGGCCACATAAAAAGGGATGTCCGCCGCTTGCGCCGCCAGGGCGTGGGGGAGCGTGCCGATCTTGTTGGCGGTGTCGCCATTGCGAGCTATGCGATCCGCCCCTACCAAAAACGCCTGAACCTTGCCTGCCAAAATCAATGAAGCCATTGCACCGTCAGGCACGACCGTTACGTCGATGCCAGCGTCTGCTAGCTCCCAGGCGGTGAGCCTGGCACCTTGCAGGAGCGGCCGGGTCTCGCTAGCCAGCACAGCGATCGGTTCGCCGTTGTTGGCCTTGGTATAAACCGGAGCTAGAGCGGTGCCGATGCCGGCGGTGGCTAGACGTCCAGCGTTGCAATGAGTGCCGACGACCGTGGCGTCGCCCAGCAGATCACGACCTAGCTTCCCGATCTGCACGCAAGCCTGAGCGTCTTCATCAGCAATGCTCTGGGCTTCGGCCAGCATTATTGCTCTGATGTCCGCAAGGACGCTAGTAAAACTCCCGGCGCTGTGGCTTGCGTCATCGGCAGTCGCGCTGCCGTTGCTAGCACCACCGCTGGCTGCATTACACATCGCAAGGCCCTTACCAACGGTGCGGTTCACTGCCCAAGCCAGGTTTACCGCTGTCGGTCGTGCGGTACCAATGCGCTCTCGTAGCGCCTCCAGCACGGAGCGAGTTTCGTCCAAACCACTTGACTGCAACCCCGGCGTTGCCTCGTCTAAGCCAATCACCACCGTTAGCGCTCCGAACGCTCCTAAGGCTGGCGCTCCTCTAATTGCTAGACGCTTGATGGCGTCAACCGCTTCGTCGGTGCTGTGGATGTTGAGCATCACGAGTTCTGAAGGCAGGCGTGTCTGATCGATAATTTCGATGGAGCTTCCTGTCCAACGAAATGGTTTCGTGGGGGACTTCAACTTCACTGCTACAGCATGCCCGCCGCGTGCGACAAAGACTGTGCCCGCTGCAGGTAATAGCGTTGCGACTGGCACACTGCCCGTTCTCCGTTACACCAGTAGGTACGACGAACTGGGAGGGGCACAAAGCACAACCAGCACAGGAGAGAAAATCCGTGAAAGTTCCGTTCACAGTTTCTGATTTCTTATATCGAGCCGAAAACGTTTACCCAGATCGCGTAGCGCTGGTGGACGAACCCGACGTACCCGGCGGCGGGTTGGGCGAGGTCACCTGGAGCGAGTTCGGCTCGTTAGCGCGTGCGCAAGCCGCAAAGCTCGATGAGCTCGGCATCGGTGTGGATGAGCGAGTGGCGATGGTGTCTCAAAACGCAGGTCGACTTATGACCTCGTTCTATGGGGTGTCTGGCTACGGCCGCGTGTTCGTGCCGATCAACTTCCGTCTTACCCGTGACGAAATCGCATACATAGTTGAGCACAGTGGCGCATCGATGCTGCTAGTGGATCCGTCATTGGAGGACTCCCTCAAAGATCTGGAAGTCGAACGCTTTGTGGTGATGGGCAACGACGCGGACGATCAGATGTATCTGCGAGACACCGAGCCGGCCGCATGGGAGCCGAACGAGGACGTAACCGCCACCATCAACTACACCTCCGGCACCACCGCCCGCCCTAAGGGCGTGCAGCAAACTCATCGCGCGTTGTGGGTAAACGCCACCACGTTCGGTTGGCATGCCGGTGTCAGCGATCGAGACACCTACCTGCACACGCTGCCGATGTTCCACTGCAACGGCTGGGGCATGCCTTTCGCCGTTACCGGAATGGGAGGCAAGCACATCGTGCTACGAGAGGTGCGCGGCGATCAGATTTTGAGCCGCATCCAAGAACACGGTGTGACCTTGCTGTGCGGCGCACCCGCTGTGGTGTCTGCGGTGCTAGATGCCGCCGCTGACTGGAAAGGCGAGATCCCCGGTGCGGGCACAGTACGAATGGTTGTAGCCGGAGCGCCACCGCCAACCCGCACTATTGAGCGCATGGAGACCGAGCTCGGTTGGGAGTTCATCCAGATTTACGGCCTGACCGAAACTTCTCCACTGATAACCATGAACCGCTGTCGCCCCGAATGGGATGACCTTGGCTCTGAGGAAAAGGCGCGCAAGCTGTCAAGGGCAGGTGCTCCAACTATCGGAGTGAAGATCAGCATCGACAATCAAGGCGAGGTGTTAGCGCGCTCGAATGTTGTTTTGGAGGGCTACTGGGAGCAACCCAAGGAGACCGCGGCAGCGATCGTTGACGATTGGTTTTACACCGGCGACGGCGGCTTCCTTGATGAAGAGCATCACCTCACCATTTCCGACCGGAAAAAGGACGTGATTATCTCCGGCGGAGAAAACGTGTCTTCGATTGAAGTAGAAGACGTCATTTTTAGCCACACTGCGATAGCGGAGGTAGCGGTGATTGGAGTGCCTCACGAAAAATGGGGCGAGACCGTGAAGGCGTTGGTGGTGCCAGTCGAGGGTGAGAGCGTTTCGGAACAAGAACTGATTGATTTCTGTCGCGAACGGATGGCGCACTACAAGTGCCCCACCAGCGTGGAAATGCGGGAAGAGCTCGCTCGCACTGCCACCGGCAAGCTGCAGAAGTTCAAGCTGCGTGAGCCTTACTGGGCGGGTATGGAAAAGCAGATCAACTAGCGCGTTGGTTGAGCCGCGGTCTGGCCCGTGGGCTGTGGCACTGTAAGACCTAACACTCTTGGAGTAACTGCTCCCATGCTTTAACTCGGGCGGTAGCCTATGCCTGTGCGGGTAAACGAGGCCTAAGTGCAGGTTGACCAGCTAGCGGCTCAGAGCGGTCTCAGCGTTGACACCATTCGCTATTACCAAAAGCTCGGGCTGCTTCACTCGCCGCAGCGAAACGGACGTGTTGCCGAATATGACGAGAGTCATATTGCGCGGTTAGCCGAAATTCGTCAGCTGTCTGCGGCTGGTTTCACGCTGGCGCAGATCGGGCGGCTGAGCGACACCTATTCCGAGCCACTGCTGCAGGCGCTAAGTGCAAGCACCGGCCCCGGCCTTGCGGCAGGCGGGGTAACTGACCTTGCAGCTAGTGGGGTAAGTAGCGCCGTTACCCAGACCAACCTGAGCCTTGCCGAGCTGGCAGAGGCTTCTGGCTTAGACCAAGACGTGTGCGAGCTAGCGGTGTTTGCGGGTCTTATCGCTCCGATTAGCAGCCCGGCACAAAGTGGCCCTGTAACTGGTGAACCAAGCTCTGCCGATAGTTACGGGGCAAGTTCCGGTGAAGGCTCTGAGCAGCGTTTCAGCCCGAGTTCGGTCGAGATGCTGAAGGTTGGACTGCAGCTGCTTGAGGCTGGCATCCCGCTGGAAGATTTGATGGCCATTGCGTCGTTCCACGCCAGCAGCATCGAGAAGGTTGCGGAATCGGCGGTGAACCTTTTTGCCGAATATCTCCTGCCAGACGATTCTGGTAGCCCGGATGGCCCAGACGATCCTGAAAGCCCAAACAGTTCTGAAAGCCCCGTATCGCAGACGACCGACTTAGGCGAACTTGTTCATCGGCTGGTGCCCCTCGTTACCAATCTGGTGGCACAACACTTTCAGCGAACACTGGTTGATAAGGCCACGCAACGGATCCAGACAAAGGACTCCGAGGCAATCGTCCTTCAGCGTTTTGAAGTACCACCTGGGCTTGACCCCTTGCATGTCTTCGTCACTGCAAAAGACACACAACGCGCATATTGGGCGGTGCCCGATGACGATTTGGAGATAGCCGCCATCGGCTCGGCCGTAACTCTGGCTGCTACACAGCATGAAGGCCGCTTCGTCGATGTTGATGCCAAGCTGCGCGACCTAAACATCATCGTCAAAGGTGAATCCGGACCGCCCATTACCGGGCCGTTGTTGCTGGGCGGATTTGCTTTTGTAGAGCTGCCCGACGATTCCGAAGACGAGTCAGGCAACACCAAGCCCAAACCTGACTGGTCTGCTTTCGGCGCTGGCGGACTGACGTTGCCGGAAATACTCGTGGTGCGAACCAACGGAAAGACGTACGTAACCGCTGAGCGGTCGGCGGTTGATCGGGCACGCGAGCTTGTTGACGAAGTCAGGTATGGGCTTGGCAACACCCCTGCGGATAGCGCTACTGATATTGCTACTGACCCAGTTGCTGCCAGCCCTATTGCTGCCAACACAGACCCTGCCAACGACCCCACGTACATAAGCCTTGTAGCCCGAGCACTTGTTGATATTGATAATCGTTTGTTCACTAAGGTCGTAACGGCTCGCATGCTTGAGCAGTCCCGCTCGATCAGTCCCGCAGATTTGCTTGATCGGTTGCGCCAGCGTTACAACTCATGTGCGATTTTTGCTTTCGCCCGCGGCGGCCAAACCTTTCTAGGAGCCAGTCCTGAGCTGCTTCTGCGGTTGGAGGGCACTCACGTCCAAACCGAAGCTCTGGCAGGTTCACGTTCGCGCGGAGACGAACCCATGCGAGACGCGGCTCTTAGCGCGGAATTGCTAACCAGTGCCAAAGAACGCGCCGAGCATCGAATCGTGGCGCAAGCCATTCGTGAGGCACTTATCAACGCAGGAGTAAAGCTGGCCGAGCCAACAGAACCGTCCGTGATGACGCTGCCCGCTATCCAGCATCTTCACACTCCCATCGCCGGCGGGGCACAAGCCAACACGCGAACGCTCGATCTGGTCGCAGCCTTGCACCCGACCCCTGCAGTGGCGGGCACACCGCGTGCTGCTGCGTTGAACTGGATCGCTCGACATGAGACTTTTGATCGTGGTTGGTATGCCGGTCCGGTCGGCTGGGCGACACCAGCCGGTAGCGGTGAGTTCAGGGTGGCGCTGCGCTGTGCCTTGTTGTCGCAAACAACAATGACGCTGTTTGCTGGTGGGGGAATAGTGGCTGGTACTAATCCACAGGCCGAGCTTGGCGAGACCGCCATCAAGTTTGAGGCACTGTTGTCGGCGGCCAAGCTGGACAGTCCGCCGTCGGTACCGCAGCAATCCCAGCCGCAGCAACCTCGGTCGGAGCAATCGACATGAACACAAACAGCAGCGCTGCCACCTATGACGCCTGCGCCAGTTTCTTTGACGAAGCGGTGAAACAAGGCGTGCGTCACGCGGTTATTTCGCCGGGTTCACGATCAACCGCTTTGACACTTACCGCAGATGTAACCAAGGGGCTCAAGACTTGGGTTCGCATAGACGAACGTTCGGCCGCCTTCTTCGCTCTCGGGCTAGCCAAGGCCACCGGGACACCGACCGTGCTGGTTTGCACTTCGGGCACTGCGGCGACTAACTATTTGCCGGCAGTCGTTGAAGCTCATTATTCGAATGTGCCGCTGCTGGTGCTCACGGCCGATCGCCCTCCAGAGCTGCGCGACTGGGGTGCAGGACAGACCATTGACCAGCGGCATCTTTACGGCAGTCATGTCCGTTGGTTTTTTGAGGCGCCCATTGCGAGTGAACTTGCCAGCGCCGACCACGCAGCTCGTTGGTGGGTCAGCCTTGCTGCTCGCGCTGTTTCGCTTTGTCTTGGCAACGCTCCAGGCCCGGTGCATATCAACTGGCCGTTCCGAGAGCCGTTGGAGCCTCCGCCTGGCTGGCAAGAGTTGACGGAGTTGTCCGCTAAGCGCACGTCTTCTAGCCCGGCAGATCCGACAGATCCCGCTGGCCTGGCAAGCCCTGTCAGCCCTTCAAACCCTGTCAATCTTTCAAACCCAGTCAGCCCTATCAGCCCGACAAACATCGCTGCGCTAGCGAGCTTGGTAAGCGAGCATCTAAGAGGAGTGGTTGTTGCCGGGCCTATGCAGCTCGTCGGTGGACAAACCGACGGATTCACCGGTGTTGTCACCGGTGAAGTAACTGGTGGAGTAATTGGTGGAGTAATAGCCCAACTGAGCGAAGCGGTCGCGAGATTTTGCTACAAAACGGGTTGGCCTCTGCTGGCCGAGCCGACCTCTCAGCTACGACAGGCTGCACCGCATGAGCCGATCAACCATTTTGACCTATTACTTACAACGCCCTGGGCTGATGATCAGCCAGCCACTGCCGTAGTGCGCATCGGCGGCGCCCCAGTCTCTAAGCCACTACGACTCTGGCTTGAGAAGCATCAGCCAAAGCACTTGCTGATTAATCCTGCTGGTAATTGGTCGGACGCAAGCTTTACCGCAGGCACGACGATTAGCGCAGACCCTGCGGCGGTGTTGTCAACGGTGGCTGATGAGCTAACCGAACAGGGCCACAAACCAGGTAGGCAGGCTCAGGCTTGGGCGTCTCGTTGGGCTATGGCCGACGCCAAAGCCGGAGAAATCATCGATCACCTTGCTGCAGATGCACTGTCGCAAGCCGTTGTGGTCAAGACGCTGAAGCGCCATCTTCCGTCCGATCACACATTGTTTGCCTCAAACTCCATGCCGGTTCGCTCTGTCAACACCTATCTACGAGCGCGCGCCGAACCGCTCGCTGTGCACGCCAACCGCGGCGCCAGCGGAATCGACGGAGTGATCTCAACCGCGGCAGGGTTTGCCGCAACTGGGCACCCCACGACCGTTTTGTTGGGCGACCTGGCATTTCGCCACGACCTGGGCGGACTAGCTGCGCTAAATGAAACGGGATCTTTGCAAGCCAACTCACAGGCTGGCTCGCTAACCGTGCTGGTGATTGATAACGGCGGAGGCAGGATTTTTGAGAGCTTGCCAGTTGCATCGGCCATCAGCCCCGATCAATTCCAACGCCTGTTCACCACACCCACCACGCCCGACACGAACCGCATTGCAGCCGATTTGGCGAGCGCATTCGGATTTGAGCACTACCACGTCAATGACGACGACCAGCTAGGCGAGCTGTTGGCAAACCCAACCGATGGTGTCAGGGTGATAACCGTGCCAATTGACCCCGAGGTTGATCGCGCCTTGCAAGCCGAGATAGCAGCCGCCCTGGCTGAGACCCTGGTTGCATCGTGAGAACTAAGCCAATGAACACCGGTGGTTGGATTGCGCGTGCCGCCAAATTGCCAGTGATCACGCCCGCTGTGAGCGTCTCTGGGGCGAGCCGTAGCCCTGATGGTTTACCGGTGTTGCTACTGCACGGCTTCACCGGCAACGCCAAGTCAATGGCTCCTCTTGCCGAACGCTTGGAGAAGCCAGCCGATGCCGCTACCGAAATCAACGAGTTACGCCAAGACGAGTTACGCCAAGTAATAGCCGTCGACCTGATTGGGCACGGCGCAACCCAGTCGCCACCCGACATCGGCCGCTACTCGTTGACCGCGTTTGTTGGGTCGCTAGATGCGGTGTTGGCTGCGACCACCTTTCCCAAAGCTCACGTGGTGGGTTACTCGCTTGGTGGACGTGCGGCGCTCACGTTTGCTAGCGAGCGTCCGCAAAGGTGCGCATCGCTGACGCTTATCGGAGCCACTCCCGGCATCGCTGATACCAGCGAACGGCTAGATCGCCGCCGCAACGACTACGCCCTAGCCGGTCGCATTGCCCGGCACGGCGTCGCCAACTTCGTGCGGGAGTGGATCTCGTTGCCAATGTGGGACAGCCTGCGCAAACGCATCGGCCCCGCTGCCTGGCAAGCATCGTTGGTTCAGCGTGCGAGCAGCCATCCACTTGGCCTGGCGCACAGCTTGCGAGCCGCCGGCACCGGCGCCATGACGCCGCTGTGGGGAAAACTTGGTGGCATTGCCGTTCCAACACTGGCATTAGCCGGAGAAGAGGACACCAAGTTTTGCGGCATTGGTGCAGAACTTGCCCAACAGATGCCCGATTGTGAGTTTGTTGCCGTGCCAGATGCCGGTCACGCCGCACACTTGGAACAACCCGACGTCGTGGGTGCCCTGGTCAGCGCTCACATCAACCGACACAGCGTTTCGTGAAGATCACACTGACCGAGCTTGAGTTGGCGCTGCGAGCACCGCTGGTAACAGCTCATGGGACGTTGTCGGTACGTCGCATCATCCAGGTAACGGCCGAACAATTTGGTCGAAAGGTGCATGGCGAAGCCGCACCTTTGCCGGGGTTTGGCTTAGAGACCTATGAAGAAGCTCTGACTCAGCTAGAGCGATGGGCTGAACTGGTGGGTGCGGCGGACGACTCTGGCACGCACGTGGAGCTGCCAGCAACACCGGCGGCTCGTGCTGCGGCAGCAGGAGCGTTAGCCAACCTTGATGCCGCCCTAGAAGCGATCACATTGACCGAACTGCTAACCGGAAAAAGCAACGGTCGCGACTCCCAAGGCTTTGTTTCTGAGGGTTCCGACGGTTCAGCAGATTCTGCGGTCGGTCTGCAACGTCTCGCCGTTCAGGCTCTGATAAGCGCTATTGATCCAGCCGCAGCCGCACAACAGGCCGCCGACGCAGCGCGGGCTGGTTACCTGGCGGTGAAGCTAAAAGTCGGCGCCCCAGCTAGCACCGATATTGCAAGCACTGACAGGGTTAGCACTGGCACGGCTAGCCCTGATATTGCAAGCACCGATATTGCCCGCATAGTGGAGGTGCGTCGTGCATTACCAGCGGCGGTAGCTCTGCGGCTAGATGCCAACGGCGGTTGGGATCGGTCAACCGCCGGACGAGTGCTGCGGGCAGTCTCGAGCCTTGACATCGACTTCGTAGAAACGCCAACCCAACAACCCGCCGATTGGGCACAGTTAAGTCAGCGCACCGGTGCTCGCATCGCTGCTGATGAACATCTAAGCGGGCCCGACGCATCCGAAGTCTTGGACCAGCTGATAGCAGCCGGTGCGATAGAGGTAGCGGTGCTAAAGCCAGCCACGGTTGGGGGCTCGCAGGTCGCCTATGACCTGGCTTGTCGCGCTTCGGTCAGCGGGGTCAGTTCGATCGTGTCGTCGTTTATGTGCGCTACGGACGGGTTACGCATAGCGCGCGACGTGGCATTGGCGGTCGCACCCAATCTCGTCCACGGAGTGGGTACCGGAGCAATGTTTGCTGAGCCGTTGGCGGACGATGTCACGCCTCAAAGTGGCTACCTGTGCTGGACCAACAAGGCAGCCTGACCAATGTCGCACCTATTCTCTAATGTGTCGCCGTGACTCCAGCACTGATTGTCGTTATCTGTATTAGCTCGGGCGCAGCCATAGCGCTCGGCGTCTTGCTAGCGCGCGCCGTAAGCCAGCGTGAGCAAGTGAGCGGTCAGCGTGACCAAGCGAATGAGCGAGCCGCTCAGCTAGCAGTGGAACTGGCTTCTAGTACCGCAGCAAATGAGGCTCGTGTCGAAGAGATCAACAAGGCTCGCGAAAACTTAGAAACCCAGTTCAAAGGTGTTGCGGCAGAAGTCTTCGAAACAACTCAAACGACATTCTTAAAACAAGCCAAAGAGCAGTTTGACAACCAACGTGAAATAGGCAACAAGGATCTAGAGCTACGGCAAGAAAAGATTCAAGGAATACTCAAGCCAATCGGCGATTCGCTCAAAAAGTTTGAGCGACAGGTCAGCGAGATGGAAGAAAAACGCGCAGGTGCCTACGAACGACTGCTCACCCAGGTTTCGCAGTTGCACGACGACACGGTCGGTTTGCGCTCGATATTGAGTTCTTCGGCTGCGCGCGGCAAATGGGGGGAGCAGACCCTACGCAACATCATCGAAATGGCGGGTATGCGTGAGCACATTGACTTCGACGAACAGGTAAGCACGCCTGGCATAGGGCCCGACGGAGGCGCTTCACGACCGGACGCTGTGGTGCATATTCCGGGCGGCTTAGAGGTAGTCATTGACGCCAAAACACCTTTCGACTCTTACTACGAGTCGCATAACACCGAAGACGCTGGCAAGCAAGAGACACTTCTAAAAGACCACGCCAAAGCAGTGTTGGCGCGCGCTAAGGAGCTAGGCGATCGCGACTACTCAAACCTGGTTGAGGGTTCGCCAGATTTTGTTGTGATGTTTGTACCGACCGACCCGATGTTGGACGCCGCCATAGACGTAGAGCCAACGTTGTGGGAAACAGCATGGACTAAGCACCGCGTGCTGATAGCCACTCCGGGACTACTTATGGCGTTCTTGCGTACGGTCGCTGCGGCTTGGCAACAGCAAGACTTGCAAGCCAATGCGCAAGAAATCACCAACGAGGCCGTAAAGCTCTACAACGCTCTGCGCAGCTACACCGGGCACATAGCCAATGTTGGCAAGGGGCTTGAGCGCGCGGTCAAGGCGCACAACGACGCAATCGGCTCGCTCGAAACTCGTGTTTTACCGCCCGCACGCAAGCTAGAAGATCTTGGCCCGGCATCCGGCCAAGAGAAGATCGACGAAGTTGAATACGTGGAGACTTCTGTCCGCTCGATAACCAAGCCGGAGCTGAAGGGTGAGCCGGAGCTAGAAAACTAAACTAGAAAACTAAAGCAGATGCCGCTGGATTTTGCCCAGTGCGGTGCGAGGGAAGTCCCGCACGATTTCAAGCTCGTGCGGTGCGCAGTAGGCCGACAGGTCTTCCTTAACGTGATCGCGCAAGGCTTCTAACTGCGGAGGGTTTTCTCCATCGGTTGGCAACACCACCGCCACTACTGCCTCTCCCCAGTGGGGATGCGGCCGTCCAATCACCGCACATTCGCCAACCCCCGGCGCAGTCGCTAGCGACTTCTCCACCGCAGTTGGCCAGACGTTCTCACCACCAGTGATGATCATCTCGCCACGTCTGCCGAACACGTTGAGCTTGCCTTCGGGTGATATCTCACCGCTATCACCGGTTGCAAACCATCCGTCGGCCGTCAGTGGGTTCGTGCCGTCGCGATAGCAGCGCAACAGCATCTCGCAACGAAGCTGAATCTCTCCGTCCTGCACTCGCATTTGCACTCCCTGCAACGGCCAACCGTCGTAGACCACACCGCTGAAGGTCTCGGTCATTCCGTAAGTGGCAATCACGTTGGCCGGTCTTTCGGCAGGCACCGCCGAACCGCCCACCAAAATCGCTCGAAACAGTGCTGGATTGATGCGGCCCAGAGCGGTCGGTACCAAAGCAGTGAGAGTGGCTTCGCCGTTGGTGGCTGCTGCTGTTACTGAGTCGGCGTCAAACCCGTCGTGCACAACAAGGCGCATGTTTGCCTGCCAAGCTCGCACCACCACCGACAGCCCGCCAACATGTGAGAGCGGCAGGCAGGCCAGCCAACAGTCCGATGCCGCACCTGTCAAAAACGATTCCGCCAGGAATGAGTTGGTGGCCTGGGCGCTAGCAGCCAGTGCCGTGTGCGTTAGCACCGTTCCTTTTGGTTCACCCGTGCTACCGCTGGTAGCCATTACCAATGCGTCGCCAGTTTCGACCGGGCGCCCACCTTCGCAACGCTGTCGGCCTGTTTCTTCCACTACTGCTGAGGCGCCCATCCTGACGACTAGCTGGCGTTGTATTTTCAGCGGTAGACGTGGATCAACAGGTAAGACCGCATCGCCGTTATCCCAAGCGTGTCGCAGTTCGTCCACAAAGCGCTCGCCGCTACTGAGCGACAACGCCACCAGCTCAAACACGCAAACGAAGCTAGCTAAACAGCGTGCACATGCGCCAACAAGATTCCAGAGCTACCGCCGATTTGTCCGCCACCACCGATTTTTTCGCCCTCGACTACGAGCTTCTCGCAGGGCTTGTCGACGGTCCATCGGCTTGTAGTTAGAAGGCAACAGGTGCTCGTAGTTCGTGGCGCTCGCATAGTCACCTTCAATTTCCTTCCCAACAACCAAATGCGCCATTAGCTCGGCAGTTGCTATTGCGTCCCCCAAAGCGCTGTGGGCACTTGTATGCGCTATTCCAAATTCTCTGCACGCCTCGCTGAGTTTCATCTTTGTTAGCTGATAGGTGCAAATTCCCCAACCTTTCGAGAAATTCACTCCAACTCGCTCAAAATCTTGCTTCAGCATCCGTCCGTCAAACGGCAAGTTGTGTGCCGCCAGAATGGTGCCGTCCAGTGCAGCAGCTAGCGAGCCAGCAATTTGGTCGAAAGTTGGTGCACAAGCAGCCATCTCGTTTGTGATTTTGTGAATGTGAGTTGGGCCAACGTCGCACTCAGGATTGATGAGCGTTGTAAAACTCTCCATAGATCCCAGTTGCCCGCTCGTTATGTCAAAGAACAGCACAGCTATTTCAACGATGCGGTCGGTCTTCCCCAACCCCGTCGTTTCGCAATCAATGACTGCGATGAACTCTTCGTCTTCTTGTTTTGGCTTAAGCAAATGATTTCCTTTAGTCAGCTAACTAGCGAATTGTGATGGTAGGTAACTTGTGTGACATGGAAGTGCACCTGGTGGACGGCACTTACGAGCTATTCCGTCACTTCTTCGCCGTGCCGTCAAGGCAGACGGCAGACGGCCGTGAGGTTGGAGCCATCCGGGGAGTTCTAACCAGCATGCTGCTTCTGCTCGAGAGCGGCGCCACTCACGTCGCAGTCGCTACCGACCATGTGATCAGGTCTTTCCGCAACGACATGTGGGACGGCTACAAAGATGGCTCCGGTATTGATTCCGCTATCACCGAGCAGTTCGAACCACTGGAAGAAGCGCTTAGTGCCTTGGGGCTGTGTGTCTGGCCGATGATCGAATTTGAGGCCGATGACGGGTTAGCGGCAGGAGCTGTGTTAGCCGCAGCCGACAAGCGAGTGAAACGAGTGCTCATCTGCACACCCGACAAAGACTTAGCGCAATGTGTCGGAGCAAGCGGGACAATTACCGCTGGTGGTGAGAAGGTTTTTCAGTGGGATCGTCGCAAAGACGTGCTGTTTGATGCCAATGCGGTGCAAGAAAAATTCGGCGTGATGCCCGAATCGATCCCGGACTATCTGGCGTTGGTGGGCGATAACGCGGACGGGTTTCCTGGCTTGGCAGGTTGGGGAGCAAAGTCTGCTGCCACAGTGTTGAGTCAGTACACCAAGCTGGACAAAATCCCCGACGATGCGTCCGACTGGGAGATAGAGATACGCGGCCGCGAGAAGCTCGCGAACACCCTGTCGCAAAACCGCGAGTTGGCTTTGCGGTTCCGCAAAATCGCCACGGTACGAACGGACGCGCCGGTGAGCAAATCGGTCGATGAGTTGCGTTGGCAGGGACCGCAAAAAAACTTTGCCGCAATTTGCGAACAGATGGGGGCGGACGCACTGGTGGAACGAGCGGTGGAGTGCGCAACGGGACGCGCTGGATAGCGCCGCGGCACTAAAGCCCGAGTAACTCCACTAACCCAGCCCGGCTACTCAGGCCGGTTGCCAAACCTGGCTTGGCAGGTTTGGGAGCAAAGTCTGCTGCCGGGTAGCTGGCTAATTATTAGTCGGGCTACCAACTGGTGCAGTGGGTTGATTCAACTCGATCATGTTGCCCGCCGGATCAAAGAAGAACGTTTGCAGCGCGCCTGTCCCCGGAATAGCAGCTGGATCTCGTACCTCAACTCCGCGTTCGCGCAGTTCGGTCACCGTGCTCGCAATGTCGCTGACCTTGAACGCCCAGTGCTGGCCCTTCGGTGGTTCCCAGTCGGGCACTTCAATTAGATGCACCTCCGCGCCTGCGCCGTTGCGCAGCCAGCGTCCGTTGAACTTGAAGTCGGGTCGCTCTAGCTCCTCCATATTGAGGACGTCTACATAAAACGGCGCTACCGCTTCCACGTCGGCGACATTGATCGAAACATGGTGAACGCTGCCCAGCTCCATAAGACAAGGCTAGGCGGGCTTCCCGGTGGAAAACATTGGTGGAAAACATTGGTGGAAAACATTGGTGGAAAACATTGGTGGAAAATACTGCTGGAAAACATCGCTGCCAAGCAAAGAGAGCTGCCGTAAACCCGCACTACGCTCAGGCACGTGTCAAAGCACACAATGTCTGAACGGCTAGCCGAGCTAGAGAAGCGCCGCAACGAAGCGCTACAAGCAGGTCCGGAGCGCTCTATTCAGCGTCAGCACGACAAAGGCAAGATGCTGGCGCGCGAGCGCATTGACTATCTATTCGACGAAGGTTCGTTCCACGAAATCGATCAGCTCGCCCGGCATCGAGCACACGACGTCGGTCTAACCGAACGCCCCTACACCGACGGAATCGTCACCGGCTGGGGAGCCATCGACGGGCGCAAGGTGTTCGTCGCCAGCCAAGACTTCACCGTGTTTGGCGGTGCGCTGGGCGAGGTGTTCGCCGAAAAGACACACAAAATCATGGACCTGGCCGAATCGGTCGGCGCTCCCATCATCGGCCTAAACGACGGCGCCGGTGCGCGCATACAAGAAGGCGTGGCGTCGCTAGCCGGTTACGGCGGCATCTTCCGCCGCAACGTGCGCGCCTCGGGTGTGATCCCACAGATCAGCGTGATCATGGGGCCGTGTGCTGGTGGTGCGGTCTATTCGCCTGCCATGACCGACTTCATATTCATGGTGCGCGACACCAGCCACATGTTCATCACCGGACCTGACGTCGTAAAAACCGTCACCGGTGAAGAGGTGTCGCTGGAGGAGCTAGGAGGCGCTGGCTCGCACAGCACTAAGTCAGGCGTGGCTTCTTTTGTCGCCCCAGATGAACACGCAGTGCTTGACGACGTGCGAGCGCTGCTGACGTTTTTGCCATCTAACAATCTGGACACGCCGCCGGTGGTTGAGAGCGATGATCCGGTCGACCGCGACTGCCCGGAGCTTGCAGAACTGCTGCCAGACAGCTCAAACATCCCTTACGACATGAAGCAAGTGATCACGGCGACGGTCGATGACGGCTATTTCATGGAATATCACGCTCATTGGGCGTTATCGATCGTGTGCGGATTTGCCCGCATCGAGGGCCGTTGTATAGGCATAGTCGGCAACCAGCCGATGATGATGGCCGGGGTGCTTGATATCGAGTCGTCTGAGAAGGCCGCTCGCTTTGTCCGTTTCTGTGATGCGTTCAATATTCCACTGCTGACGTTCGTAGATGTGCCGGGCTTTATGCCAGGAGTCGATCAAGAGCACAGTGGCATCATTCGCCACGGCGCGAAACTGCTTTACGCCTATTGCGAGGCAACCGTGCCGCGTGTACAGGTGATTACCCGCAAGGCTTATGGCGGCGCTTACGTGGTGATGGACTCAAAGAGCGTCGGCTGTGACCTCTCGTTTGCATGGCCCACCGCCGAGCTGGCGGTAATGGGGCCGCAAGGCGCGGTAGAGGTGTTGTATCGGCGAGAGTTGCAACAAGCCGCCGATCCAGACACTCGCAAGGCCGAGCTGGTGGACGAATACACCGAGAAATATGCCAATCCGTACGTGGCTGCGGAGCGTGGCATCGTTGACGCGGTGATTGACCCGGTCGACACAAGACGCAAGGTGGCTGCCGCTTTTGCGCTGACTAGTACCAAGCGTGAGAAGCTGCCACAACGAAAGCATGGCAACGTTCCACTTTGAATTCGTTAGCGATTAGACCCACACCGACACCGGATGAAGCCGCCGCGATAGCGCTGGCACTTGAAATGTTGTGGCCACAGCCGGTGCCTGGTTCAACCCTGCGAAGTGAGCAAGACAAGACCCGCTGGCGGTTCAGCACCCGAACTTGGGTGACCCAAGATCGCTGGTCGGGCTGGCACCACTCTTGAGCCAGCCAACCCAGAGCAATCCAGCTCAGAATGAACCTGAGCAGTCTTCCAGCAACCAATCAATGAGCCATCTGCCACTGGGCGACCTGCCGCTTAGCGATCTGAAGGTTGTTGATATCTCAACCGTTTTTGCGGGCCCGCATTGTGCGCGCTATCTCGCTGATTTTGGTGCTGACGTAATCAAAGTAGAGCGATCAACCGGTGACACCGTCCGCAACATCGGCTGGCGCGATGCTGCGGGTGAAACGCTTTGGTGGAGGCTGGTTAACCGCAACAAACGCAGCGTCACGCTCGACCTCAAACAACCAGACGACCTCGCCAAGCTCCGTTGTCTACTTGCTGTAGCGGATGTGCTGGTGGAAAACCTCCGCCCTGGCAAGCTTGAAACGCTCGGTCTGATTCCGACGGATCTGATCTCGACGAACGACAAGCTCGTGATCACCCGCTTGACCGGCTTCGGTCAAGATGGGCCTTACAAAGATCGACCCGGGTTTGCTTCGCTGGCAGAGGCAATGTCAGGGTTTGCGTCTCTAAACGGCGATCCCGACGGCGCACCGTTGTTGCCACCGATTGCGCTCACTGACGAGATAGCCGGGTTAGTAGCCGCTTTTGCCACGATGGTTGCTATTCACAGCGGCCGTGGGCAGGTAGTGGACGTGAGCCTGCTGGAGTCCATGATGCAGGTGATGGGCCCTCTTTTTGCTGCCTGGCACAGCGAGGGGTACGAGCAGCCGCGACTTGGTTCAGGCATCCCCTACACCGTGCCGCGCGGCAACTACCGCACGGCCGACAACAAATGGCTGACGGTCAGCACCTCAAGCGATGCGGTGGCACAACGAGTGATAAATCTCATAGGCGCTGATGGCGAACGCTTTGCGACTTTCGAGGCACGCACAACGAATCGCAAAGAACTGGATGCCTTACTGTCGCAATGGACGAAGGAATACACCTTGGCCGAGGCTCTGTCAGAGTTTGAACAAGCTGAGGCCGCTGCGGCGGCAGTGCTGACGGTGTCTGAGCTAGTGGCCGACGAGCACGTGATCGCGCGTAATTCTCTAATAGAAGTAGACGGACTGCTGATGCAAAACGTGGCGGCGCGGTTGTCGCGCACACCAGGCCAGGTTCGCTGGGCTGGTCGTCCTCTTGGCGCTGACAATGCCGACCTTGACCCGGACAAAGATGGCGCAGGTAGACCGGGGGAGTCTGGCTGGCCTTGCTCTAGTTCGTAGACCGAAGCTTCGCAGTTAATTCGGCTAGCTCGGACATGATGACGGATAGATCAAAATCTTTTGGGGTGTAGATCGCTACAACTCCGGATTTCAACAGGCTTGCTTGGTCGTTGGCGGGAATAATTCCTCCCACCACTACCGCCGCCTTAATACCTTGCGCGGCCAACTCTGCCTGCACTTCGGGCACTAGTTCCATGTGGCCGCCGGACAAGATCGACAGTGCCACTATGTCCACATCTTCATCACGTGCAACTGCGGCGATGTGCTGTGGAGTTACACGGATTCCGTCGTAGATCACCTCCATGCCAGCATCACGGGCTGCAACTGCGATTTGTTCGGCACCGTTGGAATGACCGTCGAGTCCTGGTTTAGCTATCAGCAGTCGCGGCGGGCCTCCCGGCAGCTTGGAGCAGCGTTCAGCAACTTCGGTCAATCCATCAAGCGCGCTGGTGTTGCCAGTTGCCTTTGCAGCGCCCCCGATTCCGGTAGGAGCGCGGTAATCACCGAACTCCTCACGAAGAGCGTTGGCCCATTCCCCTGTTGTGACCCCCGCGTGGGCGGCCGCGATGGTTGGGCCCATGATATTTACATCGCCTTTGGCGGCGATTCGAAGATCGTCGAGCGCGGCGACCACTGCGTTGGAGTCTCGTTGCGCGCGCCAGCGCTCAAGGTCTTCCAGCGCTGCGGCGACTACTGACGGATCGACTCGCATGATGGCGTCGGTGCTTGCAGTGTTAGGGCCTGCCGCCGTGTTCACCAATGGCGAATCGGCTGTCTCGGTGTACTTGTTGACGCCAACCACCGTCTGTTGACCTTGTTCAATTCGGCGCACGCGCGCTGTGTGACTAGCCACCAAGCGAGTCTTCAGCTCTTTGATCGCCGCGAAAGCACCGCCTAGCGCCAACACCTCGTCTAGCTCGGTTTGCGCTGAGCTAATCAGTTCGTCGGTGCGCGCTTCAATCACCTTGCTGCCGTCGAAAATGTCTTCGTATTCGAGTAAATCAGATTCCTCGGCCAAAATCTGCTGCATGCGTAGCGACCATTGCTGATCCCACGGCCGCGGCAAACCGAGCGCTTCGTTCCACGCCGGCAACTGCAGCGAGCGTGTGCGAGCACCTTTTGACAGGGTCACGCCGAGCATCTCCAGTGCGATGCGAGTCACGTTGTTTTCGGGCTGCGCTTCGGTCAGCCCCAGTGAGTTGACCTGCACGCCGTAGCGAAAGCGCCGCAGCTGCGGATCGATCACGCCGTAACGCTGGGCGCAGATGGAATCCCACATCTGTGTAAAGGCCCGCACTTTGCAGACCTCCTCCACAAAGCGAATGCCGCTGTTCACAAAGAACGAAATCGACCCAACCACATTGTCAAAACGGTCAGGCGGCACCTGCCCGCTGTTTCGCACGGCATCAAGCACGTCAATGGCCGTGGCCAACGCGTAGGCGATCTCTTGGGTGGTGGTGGCGCCAGCCTCTTGCAGGTGGTAGCTGCAGACGTTGATCGGATTCCAGCGAGGCATGTGCTTGGCGCAGTAACTAATGACATCCACGGTCAGTCGCCGGCTCGGCTCAGGAGCAAAGATGTAGGTGCCGCGGCTGAGATATTCCTTGACGATGTCGTTTTGGGTGGTGCCCCTCAACGCTTGCAGATCGATCCTCTTGTTTTGGGCGTGAGCCACATACAACCCCAACAGCCATGCGGCGGTGGCGTTGATGGTCATCGAGGTGTTCATCTGGTCTTGCGGAATGCCTTCCAGTAGCTCCGCCATGTGACCAAGGTGTGTTACCGGCACACCCACTTTGCCAACTTCGCTTTGCGCGAAGGAATCGTCAGGGTCGTAGCCGGTCTGTGTCGGCAGATCGAACGCAATTGAGAGGCCCGTCTGGCCTTTCGTCAAATTGGTGCGATAAAGAGCGTTAGATGCGGCGGCACTTGAATGGCCGGAGTAGGTGCGCATGAGCCAGGGCCGGTCGTATTGCGGTTGATCGTGCGACGGCTGATCGGTCATGCTGGTCGTGGTGGAGTTTTAGAGGGGCTGAGTTATTGGTGGAGTTGTTGTTGGGGTAATAGCTGGGGGTTTTGGCGTGGTAATAGCTTGGGTAGTAGCTAGCTCTCAAGCATCCGAAAAACCATGGGTTGATTCCAGATTTCGGCAAGCGGACGAGAAATCGCCTCGGCTAGAAGTTCCAGATAACTCTCGCGCTCAACTTCCACCGCGCCAAGGCCGGTTAGGTGCGGAGTACTCCACTGAATGTCTATTAGCGCCCCGCCGGTCACTTTTAGAGCGTCCACCAATGCAACTAGCGCCACTTTGGAAGCATCTGTAGTGGTGTGAAACATTGACTCGCCAGCAAAGAATGCGCCGATAGCGACTCCGTAAAGGCCGCCAGATAACTCTCCGTCTTTCCAAGCCTCAACGCTGTGCGCCCAGCCCAGGCTGTGTAATTGTTCATAGGCGGTTTTGATGTCGTCGCTGATCCAACCGTGAGGACGTGCCGGACTTGCGCACGATTCAACGACCTCGTTGAAACTGGTGTCAATCTTGATTTCAAAGTCGCTGCAAGCCCGACGTAACGATCGGCTGACGCGCATGTAGCTAAGCGGCAAAATGCCGCGAGGGTCGGGCGACCACCAGCCGACGGTGTCACCCAGAGGCATCGGAAACAGTCCCGCGCGATAGGCGCTTAACAACGTGCCCGGTAAGAGGTCCGCACCGGCTCCGACTAGGCCGTGCTCGTCAGCGGTGTTGGCTAACGGAAACGACCATGTGCTGGCGGGAGGCTCAAGCGGTCCGCCCTCGGTCACAGTCCGCATTACGCGAGCCGAGAGTAGTGGGCTGGGAATGACTTATCTAAGGGCACTATTTATCTGCCGATCCCTAGTTGCTGGTTGATTCGTAAGCGGTGCGGTCGGCTTGGTTTGCCTCGCGAATAGTCACCGATGTAGCCACCACATCTTCTATGGGTACGTCGCCAGCCTGAGTTCCGTTGACACGAGCGCGAGATTCCGTCGGCAAAGCGTCTATAGATATCACCACGTCTATGCCTTGCGTCACGACTCCCAGCGGTGAATACAGAGGCGGCAAGCTCGCCCCGTCTGGGCCAGTGATGATGAAGAACTGCGAGCCATTGCTAGAGGGATCGCCCGAGTTAGCCATAGCTACAGACCCCACGCGGTACCAACCTTGGAGCGGTAGTCCACCGTCGAAGCGGTAGCCCGGTGAGCCGGTGCCAAGCGCTAGCTCCACGTCGCCGCCTTGCACAACAAAGTCGCTGATTACACGGTGGAAGATGGTGCTGTCATATGCGCCATAGCGAGCAAGCACCACAAAGTTGTTGACGCTGGCTAGGTCCAAGGATGGGTCCAGCACCAGCGTGAAGCTTCCCAAAGTGGTTTCAAAATCAGCTGCATAAAGCTGGTCAGGGTTGATGCAGAGCGGTGGTGGTGCGATGAATTGCCTGGTTTGCGGGCTTGTTCCATCTTCGGCAGGGCAGGCCGCACCGTTGGTAGCAGCATCGGCAGTAGTGGTGGCGTCATCGCTGGTGCTTGCATCGTTTGTAGCGGCGTCATCCTCACCAGCGGCCGCGCTAGTAGAGCTATCGCTCGTAGAGCCAGCGTCACTTGTAGAAGAACCGTCAGCACCGTTGGTAACAGCATCGGCAGTGTCGCCACCACCTGCGCCGTTGCTGTCTTCGGCAGCCGTGTCGATTTCTGTCGGGTCGGTGTTGCTAGCGAAAGTGCTGTAGAGGAAAGCAGCCGCGACCAGCAACGCCGCGATAATTACAACTCGCATCGTCAGTTTGACTCGACGGCCTCGTTGTTCTGTTTTTTCCTGATCGGTGGCACGCAGCATCTGGTTCTCACGCTGCCGTTTACGTTTTTCGCTTGGCACTGGGCTGTACAAGACCTTCCTAGCTAATACCTTGGCTAAGACTTTCGGACAGAGTCCTTGGCTAAGGCTTTGGTTTCAATAAATCTGGTTCAACGACGACCAGTTCGTGAGGCTACCCAGTGCGTCGGTAGCGTCTAACCACGTGGCTCTGCTAGTGCAGAAATTTGGCGGTACATCGGTTGCGAGTCCAACGCGCATGGCCGAAGTTGCCGACTACGTAAAGCACTGTCGTTCGCGCGGTGACGACATCGTTTTGGTGGTTAGCGCTATGGGCAACGAAACCGATGATCTGCTGCGGCTGGCATCCGATATCACCGAGGACCCGCCAGGTCGTGAGATGGACATGCTCATCACGGCGGGCGAACGCAAGGCCACTGCGCTGATGTGTATGGCGCTGCATGTGGTTGGTGTTGAAGCGGAATCGTTTACCGGTAGCCAGGCCGGGCTATTAACCGACACAAATCATCGCAACGCCAAGATCTTGTCGATTACACCCAAGCGGATTTCGGAGTCCCTGGCCGACGGCAAAGTGCCAGTGGTGGCTGGGGCACAAGGCGTATCAACCGCTAACGATGTGACATTCCTAGGACGGGGCGGTTCTGACACCACCGCCGTGGCGCTGGCTCACGAGCTTGGTGCCGAGGTGTGTGAGCTGTTTACAGATGTTTCCGGTGTGTTCACCACCGACCCGAGGATCTGTTCGAAGGCTCGTCGCATAGCGACGCTCACCTTTGATGAGCTGCTGGAGATGACCGCAATGGGTTGTCCGAAACCGACCGCTCGATCGGTTGAGGTAGCAAGGGCCTACGACATGCGTTTGCATGTGCGCTCGGCGTTTACTTGGGAACCTGGTACGTGGGTGATTAGGCCCGACGACAACATCCAACACTTATTGTCCGACAACGAGCGGGAAGCCGATATGGAGCAAGCGATCATTAAGGGTGTCGTGCCCGACACCAGTCAGGCCAAGATCACCATCGCCGGTGTGAAAGATAAACCCGGTGTTGCCGCAACGGTGTTCCGTTCGTTGGCGCAGGCACAGGTAGTCGTTGACATGATCGTGCAAAGCGCCAGTGCGAACGGCGAGGCTGACATCTCATTCACTGTGCCCGAAGAGTCGGCCGAAAAGGCCCGCCAAGCGTGCGAGGCAATGTCTGATCAGCTGAGTTTCAAGTCAGTTACGTCGGATACGGCTATCGGGCGAGTGTCCGTAGTGGGAGCGGGAATGGCGACGCATCCAGGGGTGGCGGCCACCATGTTTGAAACTTTGGCAGCTCAGAAAATAAACATCGAGATGATCGCCACGTCGCCTATTCGCATCAGCTGCATCATCGCCGAAGAGGCGGTGGACAAGGCAACCATCGCTCTGCATACCGCCTACGGCCTGGATCAATAGGGCTTGTAACCTGGGCGTGCGGCTGCCAGCATTGCTGGTGTAAGTGAAGGCCACGAGGCGAGCAAGAACATGCGAGTAGGAATAGTCGGCGCGACTGGCCAGGTGGGCGGCGTGATGCGCACCATCTTGGCCGAACGGCAATTTCCGGTGGATGAGTTGCGTCTGTTTGCGTCGGCTCGTTCGGCTGGTAAGACGCTGCCGTGGGTTGACCCGACAACGGGCAAGGCAACCGAGGTTGTTGTCGAAGACGCCGCCACGGCCGACTACGACCGGCTTAATCTGGCGCTTTTCTCGGCTGGCAAAACCGCTTCGCTGAAACTGGCCGAACAAGTGGCCGACTCTGGTGCGGTGGTGGTTGATAACTCTTCGGCTTGGCGCATGGACTCACAGGTTCCGCTAGTGGTGCCTGAGGTAAACGCAGCTGAAGTAGCCAACGCAACCAAGGGCATCATCGCCAATCCCAACTGCACAACCATGACCGCTATGCCGGTGTTGGCACCGTTGCACGCCGAGGCAGGTTTGGTGTCGATGGTGGTCACTACCTATCAGGCTGTCTCCGGAGCAGGTTTGAGCGGTGTGGATGAACTTGTCAAGCAGCTAGCCGTTAGTGCCGAAGGAGACGTGGCAGCGTTGACCTTTGACGGTGACGCAGTAACAGGCGGTGAGCCGGAAGTATTTGCACAGCAGATCGCGCACAACGTTTTGGCGTATTGCGGGAGTTACGTTGACGACGGCAGCGCCGAGACCGATGAAGAGCAAAAACTGCGAAACGAGAGTCGCAAGATTCTCGCAATACCTGATCTGGCCGTGATGGGAACCTGCGTGCGGGTGCCGGTGTTTACGGGCCATTCGCTGTCGCTGAGTCTTCGATTTGAAACCGCTATGTCGCCGGAGCGCGCTACCGAGTTGTTAAGTGCAGCACCGGGCGTTGAGCTAATGGACGTGCCAACACCGCTGGCAGTGACCGGGAAAGACGTGTCACTTGTGGGCCGCATACGCAAAGATCCGACCGCAGAAAACGGTTTGGCGATGTTTGTCGTGGGAGACAACCTGCGCAAGGGGGCAGCCCTGAACGCGGTGCAAATAGCCGAGGAAGTTCTAAAGCACCACTAGCCGCCGGCTAGGCACCAGCAACTGCCAGCCAGTGCGTTTGTATCGCTTGTCGCGTATTGGTCGGGCAGGCGGGATTTGAACCCACGACCTCTTCGTCCCGAACGAAGCGCGCTACCAACCTGCGCCACTGCCCGCTAGCGCCCTGAAGCTACCTGCCCTGAAGCCGTTTGCCCCGCTAGTAGCTGCTCTACAGCTCGTCTAACGCTCAGCGCATTCAGAGGTTTTACAAGCCATATGTCTGCCTCGGAGTGCTTAGCCAGGAACACGTCAGCGCGGCGATCTAACAGCAGCAGGATCGGTACTCGTTCCAGACGATTCGCACCGGATTCCAATCGTAAATCCTTACAAACGGCCATTCCGCCCATTGAGCCGATCTGCAGATCCACGATCACCAGGTTGGGTTTGTCCTTTACTACGCGTGCCAGCACGGCGCGGCCATCGCTGACAGAGCTAACTCTCACGTCAGAGTCTTCAAGCGCTTCGGTGATCGTCTCCACAATCCAGTCGGCTTCGGTAGCCAGCAGTACTTCAATCACGCCAGGTCACGCTAGTTGCCATGTTTGCTAGTTCGCTGTCCGGACTTTCTTGCGTTGCGACTTGAGTTGTGATTTGCATTGTGAAGCGAGAAGTCACCTATCTGGCTGCTATGAATGACTGATCGCTGTAGACGGCAGAATGCTCCGGTGAATCACGGCCAGCACACCGCGCGGCACAGCTCTTCGCGAGTCGGCTTTGCTTGGGCTGGCAGGGCCGGCTGGATTATTTGCGCTACCGCTTTAGCTCTCGGCCTGGCAGTCACCCTCTTTCCTCATTCCGCGATGGCCGTTGAAGATATGGCCGCTGAAAATCAAGCCAACGCTTCAGCAGACTCCTCTCTCAGCGCTCAGGCATCGACCGACGAAAATCAGTCAGGCCAAACGCGGACAGAACAAGACCAGCCGCTGCTTCTGGTGGTAGCGGAAGTCAACGGGTTGATTGACGGCGTTGCAGCGTCATATCTGCGTGAGCAGATAGTTGCGGCGACTAACGAGCGCGCACTGGCATTGGTGCTGCAACTTGATAGTTCAGGGACCACTCTCAGTCCTGCAGAGCTAACGGATTTACTCATCGATCTAGAGCAGGCCGCAGTGCCGGTAGGTGTGTGGGTAGGGCCAAGCGGTGCAACCGCACGCGGTGGGGCAGCGCACCTGCTCGCCGTTGCAGATTTTTCTGCGCTGGCGCCCGGCAGCACCGTTGGAGAGTGGCGCGACCTATCGCAGGCAAGCCGCCAGACGAATGTTGCTTTTCTGGGTGACGCCTTAGTGGACGACCCCACCAACACATTGCTCGGTGCTGACGAAGCGGTTGATTCGCTAGTTGCATCGGCGGTGTCGCCCAGCATCGGCGATTTTTTGCTAGCACTAGGCGACGCCGAAATCATTCCGCCAATCGCAGTTGAGGTCACAACCGACGACGGCCGGGTACAGCGCACGCTGTCAGAGGATGTTTCGGTGGCCTTCGTGCAACTGTCCCTACTTGACAGCCTTTTCCATACCGCAGCCAGTCCCGCCATTGCTTACCTGCTGTTGCTAGTGGGTCTTTCAATGGTGCTGCTGGACTTCTTTACGGGCGGTGTTGGGGTTGCCGCCGCAGTAGGGGTGGGCTCTATGGCGCTTAGTGCCTACGGACTAGGTGAGCTTGATATCCGTGTCTGGGCCTTGGTTGTCTTGGTGGCATCGGTTGGTGCCTACGCCATTGACTTGCAGGCAGGTATCCCACGGTTTTGGACTGCGGTCGGCAGTGTGTTGTTAGTAGTGGGCACGGTGTTTTTGTTTGGGCGGCACGCGCTTAGCTGGCTCCCGCTCATTACCGGCGTGGGGCTGATGGCCGTGTTCATGCTCTTCGGTATGCCGGCATTGATCCGCACTCGGTATGGCACCGCCGCGGTTAGTCGTGAGTGGCTGATTGGTCAGGTTGGCATTGCCGTAACCGATATTGATCCCGAAGGCGTATTGGAGGTGAACTCGGCGCGTTGGGGTGCACGTGCTAGCCGAAGCTCAGGACAAGCAGCCGCATTACGAGCAGGCGAGCAGGCGTTGGTCACCGGGCTTTCAGGTGTGGTGCTAGAGGTTGAGCCTCAGAAACCGAGCTAGGTAGTGTTATTTCAAATTGTCACGCCGCGCGCATAGAGTGCGGGTGTAAGGGGACATAGGGGGAATTGTGAGCGCACTGCTCAACGAGGATTGGCAAGACAATGCTGCCTGTCGCGGACCGCATGGTGACGTCTTCTTTCCACCGATCATCACCGAACGACGTGAGGAAAAGCGTGAGCGCGAAGGCAAGGCCAAAGCGATCTGCGCGCAGTGTGTGGTTACCGCTGAGTGTCTGGGTCACGCGCTTGAGGTGGGCGAACATCACGGCGTGTGGGGCGGCACGAACGAGATTGAACGCCGACACATGCTTTTGAAGCAGCAGCTAAGCGATATCTAGCTCTTTGGCAAACGTGGCCCAGCAATACGCAGGTCATCTCGCCGGCGTGTAACACCGGAGCGATCCAAACAACCCACAAGCGGTAGCGCAAACTTTCTGGTGGTACCCAGCGCATCCCTAATCTCCGCCACCGTTATTCCCTCGGGCTTAGCCGCAAGCAACCGCGCAACATGTTGTGCCGCAAGGTCAACCGCTTCGGCGGCAAACCAAACACCGTCCGCTTTTGTGATCAGCCCACGCCTGGCTAGTTCCGCCAACTCAGCGGCAGGTACGTCAAAGTTTTGATCGGGAGAAAACGGAGCGGCGCCTAACTGAGCGATTAACGGATGATCTGTCAGCACATCGGCTTGATCTGCGTAACGAGCCTTGCCGTCTACTACCACCACGTTGTCGAGTCGATCAAGCGCCAAACGTTGCCGTTCGTCAAGCCGAGCCGTGTCTAAACCAAGTGATCCAGCCGCGCTAACCATTTCCGAAACATCAGCCACCAGCTCAGCTACGGCCGTTTCGGTACCAACCCAACGGCCCAGCACCGGCTTTATTTGCTGCCCGGTCAGTCGCTCCAACTCATCCACATCGGTCCAGCCCCGTTCGGCGATCACGCGATTCAGATCCAAGTCTGGTGAGGCCGTGGCTGCGGAGAGCTGTGGATCAACATCCAGCACCACCGCGCCGCCGACGGTTTCGATTCGTCCGAGCTCTCGCAACACAAACCGATCGCCGGTCACCAGTGGCAGATCGTCCGCGAGGAATAGTCGAACATTGCCGATTTCTCCTGACGCCAAGTGATCTTTTCCCAGCACTCGTAAGCGCACCGGCATCTTGGCCGACCCCACATACATCTCGTACGCGCCACGCCTGGTTACCTCATGAGTAAGGGTGTCCAGAACGGTCAGCTGGGCATCCAGTTTGCGGGTGAGGTGCCACTGACCAGGGCGGACCACCGCCACGCAACGCTGTAGCTGCTCGACGTCGGCGCCAGTCAGATTCAGCGCCACGCGGTGCCCCGGACCTATCTGGGTGTGATCTTCACCTTGACTCTGTATTGCGCGCACGCTTACCCGTGTGCCTCCTGGCTCGAGCATCAGCGCATCACCAACCGCGACCGACCCTGCAGTCAAGGTGCCAGTTACGACTCGTCCCGCGCCCGCCACAACAAAAGAACGATCGATCCACAGGCGTGGACGCTGCTTGTCGATAGCGGTTGGCAACGTGGCTGCTAGCTGGTCGAGCGCAGTTCGCAGCTCGTCGATTCCCGTTCCGGCCGTGGCGTTGGTAGGAATAACCGGGGCGTGCTCTAAGAAGGTTCCGGCCGTGTGTTCGGCGATCTCAAGCTGCGCCAGCTCTAGCTGCTCTGGGCCATGTTCACCTGTGAATGCGTCAGCGTGAGTTAATGCCACGACACCAGCGGACACTCCTAGCAACTGGAGAATGGCGAGGTGCTCGGCGGACTGCGGTTTCCATCCCTCGCTAGCGGACACCACAAACATCACGGCGTCTATGGCACCAACGCCCGCCAGCATGTTTCGAATAAACCGGATGTGTCCGGGCGCGTCTATAAAGCTGATCCGTCGTCCCGTGGGCAGGGTCGTGAAGGCAAAGCCCAGCTCAATAGTTAGGCCGCGGAGTTTTTCTTCTTTTAGCCGATCTGGGTCGACTCCGGTCAGCGCTCGAACCAGCGTCGATTTACCGTGGTCAACGTGGCCGGCCGTTGCGATGATATGCACGCGGTTGGAGCGGTTTAGAGGGCGTCTTTGATGGCGGCGGCCACCACCTCGTCGTCGGCTTGGTTTACCGTTCGCAGGTCGATCACGGTGAACTGGTCTCGCACGCGTGCGATCACCGGTGTGCACTGCGCGCGCAGAGCAGCGGTAATGTCGCCTGGCAGTTCCAACCCCGCCGAAGGGATTGTTTGGTCGGGTAATGAGCCGGCTCCTGCAAGTGCCTCGGTGAGCACAACCCGTCCAGCGCCAACCGCTTTGGCCAGCGCTTGCGCGCGTTGCTCAAGCTCGGCAACGGGCACCGAAGCCATGGCCCAAAACGGAATAGCCGCACCGTCACGGCGCAGGTACGCCAGAGCGGTCTGTTGTAGTGCTGCCAGTACTAAACCGCCGGGTCGCAGTGCCCGCATTAGGGGGTGGGCTGCACACTTATCGATCAGTTCTTTTTGTCCGCAGATGATGCCTGCCTGGGGACCGCCGAACAGCTTGTCGCCCGAGAAGGTCACAATGGCCGCACCCGCCGCGAGTGTTTGATATGCGCCTGTTTCGTCACGCAGCCAGTCCGGTCGCGTTCCTATCCAGTTGCAGCGTTCGTCTATTAGGCCAGACCCCAGATCGACCACGACCGGGAGACCGAGCTGAGCCAGCTCAGATACTTCCGTGGTTTCGGTGAAGCCGCTGATCTTGTAGTTGGAGGGGTGAACCTTTAGCAGCAGCGCCAGGTCGTCGTCTTGCACGGCGGCATAGTCGGCGATGCGAGTTCGGTTGGTAGTACCGACCTCAACTAATCGTGCACCCGACTGAGCCATTATGTCCGGCACCCGAAAACCGCCACCTATTTCCACCATCTCACCGCGTGAAACAGCCACCCCACGTCCGTTTGCCAGCGCAGCTAGCACCAGCATCACAGCAGCCGCGCAGTTGTTCACCACCAAAGCGGCTTGTGCGCCGGTCAATTGAGCCAGTAGGTGAGAAGCGTGTAGGTGGCGAGATCCACGCTTGCCGGTGAGCATGTCAAACTCCAGATTGCTGGCGCGCATCACGGTGCCAGGTTCGTTGCGAGCGAGTTCGGGTTCAAGCTCCGGCTCTAGCTGCACTTTCGCCAGCGGTGCTCGTCCCAGGTTCGTGTGCAACAACACTCCGGTGGCGTTGACGACTGGTCCCAGCAGCGACTTGCGAATCCCAATCGCTATGTCGCGAGCAGCGTCAGGGTTGTCGCTAGCGATGGCATCACGGGCTGCTACTACCAGCAGCGGTTGTGGCAAACCAACGTCGGCAATCGAAAGAGCGAGCCTGTCCACCGAAGGAGGCCGAGCGCCCTCAGGCACTGGTCGACGAAGTACTCGGCGAACTGGATGAACTGCTGGCTGGCAGAGTAAGCACCACCTCGCTTGGCATGTGCAATTCCGGGTAGGCAGTGCAAGCCGTCAGATCAATCGGTGGAGCTATCTCAGTGATCAGAAGCTCAATTATTTTGTCGAACTCCGTCGCCGCTGGGCTATTACTTCCTGTGTCGTTACCTCTTGTGTTGCCCGCTGTCAGCGGAGCACCCTCGTCACCGGCCTTGGTTACCGCAGCTTCAAGCGGAATCGATCCAAGCAGCGGCACCTCTAGGTCGTTGGCGAGACGCTCGCCCCCGCCTTCGCCAAATATTGCGAAGCTCTGGCCGTCGGGTGTTTTAAATGCCGACATATTTTCTATCACTCCAACGATGGGCATGTGGCTGCGTCGAGCCATGTCGGCTACACGCACGGCGACCTTCTGCGCACTAAGAGCGGGAGTCGTTACAACAATCATTTCCGCCTGCGGCAAAAGGCGCGATAACGCCATTTGAACGTCGCCCGTGCCCGGCGGCATGTCGATCAGCAGATAGTCCAGCTCACCCCACGCCACGTCGTGCAAAAACTGCTCCACCGCTTTGGCCAGCATCAAGCCGCGCCACATCAGAGCCTTTTCTTCGGTGTCAAGCAGCAGTCCGGTTGAGACCACCTTGAGTTGACCCTCGCCGACCGTCATCTCGATAGGAACGATCTTGGAACCGACCTCGTCTGCAACCGAAGGTCGGGCAGAAAGACGACCCTCTACACCCAGCATGCGCGGCACGCTGAAACCCCAAATGTCGGCGTCTAAGACACCCACCGTGAAGCCTCTTTTGGCTAAACCACTTGCCAGGTTCACGGTGATCGAAGACTTGCCGACGCCACCCTTGCCTGAGGCAATCGCCAAAGTGCGTGTGCCGGGAGACACCTGTGTGGGGGTTGCGTGTTCGCGGGCGTGCTTGCGCGCACGCTCCATTACCCGGGCTTTTTCTTCTTGATTCAGCTCATCCCAGTGGAGCTTCACAGCGTCAATACCCGGCAGCGACATCACGCGTGATTCGCAGTCTCGTTTGATCGTGGCGCGCAGAGGGCAGCCAGCGGTGGTCAGAGCGATGGTGATGTGAGCGGTATTGCCCTCACGATAGGCGTTGCGAACCATCCCAAGGTCGACGATGTTGTCGTGTAGTTCAGGGTCTATGACGCCGCGCAGCACACCCAGTACGGCCAAGTCGTCAGTGCCATCAGCTACGTCTGAGCCTGAAGCCTGGTCCGGTGAAACGCCGCCAGGTGAAACGCCATCTTGTGAAGCGGTCACGTTTGGCAGGGTACTTGTATAGCCCTAGATGTTGATTTCCCTCCCCCGCTAGCGGCTGCATTAACCACGCAGTAGCATTGAGCTTGCCGTAACCAAAATGAACAGGGAAGTTGAGGCGAACACGTGATTACTCTTACCGATGCCGCATCTGAAAAGGTCCACGAGCTGATTGAGGCTGAAGGCGAACCCGGTTTGGCGCTGCGAGTAGCCGTGCGTCCTGGTGGCTGCTCAGGATTCAGCTATGAGATGTTTTTTGACAGCGAGGTCAATCCCGACGACAAATCAACGCACTACGGCGTGATCTCGGTGGTGTCCGACACCATGAGCGCTCAGCTGCTTGAAGGTGCGACGCTCGACTTCACCGATGGACTTATGGGGTCAGGGTTTGCGATTGACAACCCCAACGCGCAGCGAACCTGCGGTTGCGGTAACTCCTTTAGCTAGTCACCGCTAAATCGCCCGACATACAAATCGCCCCTCATCTCTCAAGCTCGGTAATCCGCTAGCGAATTATCGCCACGTGAGCGAACCGAAACTCGAAAAACTCCGTCGGATTTCTGCGGCCAACAGTGGTCTTTGCACATTCGTGTGCCTGGATGAATCCGGGTCACCGCATGCGTCTGTCATCAACGCTGGAGTCATGACCCATCCGCTAACCGGCGAGACGGTCGTGGCCGCGGTGGTGATGGGGTCCGCCCGCAAGGTCGTCATGTTGCGTGCAGACCCGCGTGTGGCGGTGACGTTTCGACACGACTGGGATTGGGTCGGCGTGCGCGGCCTAGCTCAGGTAATCGGTCTGGACGACCCTGCCGATGGGTTTGACGTGGCTCAGCTCCCGGCTTTGCTGCGAGAAGTGTTTCAAGCAGCCGGCGGAACGCACGACAACTGGGATGAATATGACCAGGCGATGGCGACTGGTCGGCGCGCAGCGGTGTTTGTGTCGACCGACAAGGTGACCTCAAATCCAGGTTCGATCGGCTGAGCACCAGGCTCACTGTTCCGACCTCTCTGCTACCGAACTGATTAAACCCACGTCCACGCGTTGGCTGTGGCTGGCTAGCGCACTGGTGGTAGGAGTTCATCTTGCGATTGCTTTGACCCACGGCGGGCCGGTCGCCGTGCCCGATGTTCCGGCCTACTTGAGCGTTCCGCAGTGGGTGGTGGGGGTGGGGCAGTCAACGACCGGTTTGCAGTTTCATCCGGGTTATGGCTTGCTGCTTATTCCGGCTGCGGTTGTAGTCCAAACCGACGGTCAGGCACTTCACACATTGGCGTTGGTGCTGAACGCCATCGCCGCGGGAGCCGTGGTGGTGGTTGCGGTGCGGTTGGCTCGGCGGCTCTTGTCGAAGCAAACAGCTCTGATAGCGGTGGCGCTGCTTGCTGCGCTGCACCCATCAGTGACCGCAGCGTCTCGCATTGCCTGGCCTGAAACGCTGCTGGTGTTGCTGACGCTGAGCATCGGGCTGTGTCTGGCAGCGACCTGGAGTTTGCATAGCGATCAAGCCCAAACTCAACCAAACCGACCGGTGCGAATGCGATTAGGCGCGGTTGGCTTGTTAACCGGGCTGGCTTTTTCGCTACATCCTCGTGCGCTAGTTCTGACATTGGCGTTGTGCGCAGTGGTTGCAACGCAACGTTGGGTGCGCAAGTCCTGGCTAAGCGTCGCTGTTGGGTTGAGCCTTGGCTGGCTGCTTTCGATCACGGCCTTGACTGTGACCAGCACATGGCCATCGGAGAGAGTCGGTGCGGCCGCTAGCGGTGGAAATGGATTGGAACCAATTGCCACTGCTGCGGGTCAACTAATCACCTTGGCGGCGGGTACTGCTGGTTTGGCGTTGGTGGGATTGGTCATAGGTGTCTGGCTGACGGTGACGGCTCTTCGTGCAACCGGTCGGTTTGCTCTAAAGCCGCGCCACTGCGCCAACAGCGACGGCACAGCTGCCAACGATTCTTATGGCGACAACACAGCTGCCAACGATTCTTATGGCGACGGCACAGCTGCCAACGATTCTTATGGCGACGGCACAGCTGCCGTCGCTGTCTTCTTTGCAACAGGTGCAATTGCCGTGATCGTTCTCGGCGGCTGGGTGTTGGCAGGCAGCACACGCGCTGACACTTTCTTGTATGGGCGTTACGTAGACCCGTGGGCGATCCCGCTGGCCATCGTTGCGATTTGTTCTCTGCGCAGTTCGCGCAACAACGATCAGAGCATTAGCAAGACCAGCCCTGTGCTGGCTAGCACTGTGTTGGAAAGCCCAATGCTTATTGGCGCTGGGCCAGCCGTGGACACCGCCCGAAGCCAGCCGCAAAATAACGCTGCGTCTTCCCCGCCCTCCTTGCTATGGGGGCTATGGGGCATTTCGGTTTTTGCAATGACGATTGCGGTTATTGCGGTTTTGGCCGCAACACAAACGGGCGTCATTGCTTCTGGACGTCGAATAATGACCTTGTCGCTCAGCCCCATCTGGTCGCTAACCGGAACAGCATCGGTACGAAATGCTGCGCCGTTAGCGTCGATATTGGCCTTAGCTGGCGTAACTCTTTTTGTTTTTTCGCAGCGTTGCTTATTTCATTGCCGCCTATCGCACTGTCGTCCACCACGTTGGCGCCTATTTCAGTGTCGAGTAGCGCAAGCTGGTCTAGCAGTGCTGGCCCTGGCGTTATTCAGTTTTGCAACCGTTTCTAACCACAGGCACCTGGCAGATGTCGGAAAAATCTCCGCAGGTCAGACCGAAACCGCAGAGCTGGCTGTGGAATTGGCTGCGTTGGATGGCATCAAATGTCTGGCACACGAAGCCGACACGGTGCCTAGCTATGCCCGCTGGCTATATCAGTTGCAAGCACCGCAACTGAGCCACGAATCGGTCAGTTTTATGTCTGGCCAAACCGCATGCGGGCCGCTTGTCATAGCGCGCGCCAGTATCCAGCAGCGGTGCCCCGGCGCTGAGCAGTTGGCTAGAGAAAGGTTTGGTGCGTGGGGGTTGTGGCGGTTGCACGAGACATCAGCTTGTCTGTTGGAGGCTGTTCCGAGAGCGCAGTGAACGCGCGCTAAGCGTTTTTAATCAACAGCCCACCGTCGACCGGCAAAATCGCTCCGGTCATGTACTGGCTTGCAGGTAAGCAAAAGTTCAGCGTGCCGTGAGCTACTTCTTCTGGTTCGGCGTAACGGCCAAGCGCTGTGCGACGCTTGGCGAAGATCGTTTTGTGCTCTTCGGAAATTTCCTCGGTCATGGCAGTGCGGATTGGGCCCGGACAGATGCAGTTGACGGTTATCTCTTCGCGCCCTAGCTCCACCGCCAACGATTTCGTCAAACCAATAACGCCGTGTTTGGCAGCGGTGTAGGGAGATCCAAATTTCGTGGCACCCCAACCCTCGGTGGAAGCGATGTTGACAATGCGCGCGGCGTCACTTTTTCGCAAATATGGCAGCGCAGCCCTGATGGTGTAGGTGTGAGCGGTTAACAGCACGTCTAGCGATGCCGTCCAGTGGTCGTGATAGTCGGCTCCGTCAATCGGGGCAAACCGAGAGATGCCTGCGTTGTTGATGAGGTAGTCGATGCCGTCGAAGTGCTCGCCCACCTCATCGACAACCGCTTGCACACGCGCTTGATTTGAGACATCCATAGCCCAACCCGCAGCAGTTCCGCCGGCGTTGACTATTTCCGCTACCACGGTGTCAACCTCGGCCGCTCCTAGGTCGGTTACTGCCACTCGTGCGCCTTCATCGGCAAACAGATGAGCGGTTGAGCGGCCTTGCCCCACTCCAGCCCCCGTGATAAGGACAACTCGATCTTTTACTGAGCGGCTTAGTTGGGTTAGTCGCGTCATTACACCTCCCGGCGGGGCTACTACTTTGAGCCAATACTCTGCCAGGTGCCTGCAGTAATTTCTGCGAAAGCCATTTGGCGCTATTTCAATAACCAATAAATCCACCTATAAATCCACCTATAAATCCACCTATAAATCCACCTATAAATCCACCTATAAATCCACCTATAAATCCACCAATACGAGGTCTTAAGCCATGTCAACACCGGTAGCTCACTATTCGGCTTCTTATCGAGCTGGTGATTTCTTGTTCATCTCTGGCCAGATCGGTATTCGTGATGGCGCTCTGGTGCCTGGCGGAGTTGAGGAGCAAGCCCGACAATGCCTGGCAAACCTGACCTCCGTAGCAGCTGACGAAGGTGCGTCGCTGACCGACATTGCCAAGTGCACCGTGTTCATGACCGACATCGCTAACTTCGCCAAAATCAACTCCATCTATGCCGAGGTATTTGGTGAGCACCTCCCCGCTCGCTCAGCCGTAGCCGTCAGGGGATTGCCGTTGGGAGCGTTGGTGGAGATTGAAGGGTTTGCTTACCTACCGTGAGTCTCGCTAGCCAGGCCGACTAGCGTCGCAGTCATGGCAGGTGCGATTTTGTTGGTTGTGTTGCTGCTGCTGAGCCCTTTGCTGATCACTTTGTCCTTAGTGGCGGTAGCAGCGCTGTTTGGTTCGACGCTTAACTCCGACGCCAAAGCCCGGCACGACGGCAGCAGCCTGCTCGACACGAACATCTGAGCACGTAAGCCCATTCCAGCTAGGCGATTACAGCTAGCTGGCCTGCTGCTGATGTCACCCCACCATCCCAACAAGCAACGTTCTGTGGTTCTGCCAAGCACATTTGCCCCGCTAGTATTCCGCGCTTGCGGAGGGAACTACATGACCTACAGGGCTGAATACATCTGGATTGACGGGGCTGAACCCACTCCGCAGGTGCGCTCTAAGACCAAGGTTCTAGCGGACGACGTTGAACCTGGGATTTGGGGCTACGACGGTTCCAGCACCAACCAAGCCACCGGAAACAAGTCAGACGTTGTGCTGCAACCCGGTTTCATTTGCCCTGACCCGATTCGTGGAGGCAACAACATCTTGGTGATGTGTGAATCACTGCTTGCTAAGGACATGTCACCGCATCCCACCAATACCAGGGCAGCAGCGCGTGCTTCGTTAGATCGTTGGGGCTCGCAGGAGCCGCTTTTTGGGCTTGAACAGGAATACACCATGCTTGATCCCAGCAATGGTTGGCCAGCGGGTTTCCCACCTAACGGATTTCCCCCTCCGCAAGGGCCTTACTACTGCGGTGTCGGTGCGAAAGTTATTTTTGGTCGTGATGTCGTTGAACAGCACACAACCTGGTGCATCGAGGCGGGTATAGCCATTTCAGGAACCAACGCCGAGGTGATGCCCGGCCAGTGGGAGTTTCAGGTCGGCCCGATCGACACGGTGGCGATCGGCGATCAGCTGTGGGTAGCGCGCTACCTGCTTAATCGCGCTGGTGAAGATCATGGCGTTGCTATCTCTTATGACGCAAAGCCAATGCCTGGCGACTGGAACGGTGCTGGTATGCACGCCAATTTTTCGACCAAGAGAATGCGTGAGAGCTATGACGCGATTATCGCCGCGGCGGAGTCACTTGGTAACCCTGAAAAGCGTGTGGAGCACATGGCTGGGTATGGCCACGGCATCGAGACGAGGCTCACCGGTGCGCACGAAACAGAGCGTTATGACGAGTACAGCTATGGCGTGTCGGACCGTGGTGCGTCGGTGCGAATTCCTTGGCAGGTAGAGAAGGACGGCGGCGGTTACATCGAGGACAGGCGGCCAAACGCCAACGCCGACCCTTACGTTCTCTCAACGCTGCTTACTAACACCATCTGCGAAGCGCTGGCTGACTAACGCGAGACTTGCTTTAGCCTGCCGTTCGTGCCGCAGTTGCTCGTCGGTCTGGCTCAACTAAATCTGACGGTTGGCGACTTACCAACCAACACCGCAGACATAATCGCTGCTTACCGTTCTGCCACGGCGCACGGAGCGCAGCTGGTGGTGTTTAGCGAGCTAGCCGTAACCGGCTATCCGCCCGAAGACTTGCTGCTAAAGCCTGCATTCTTGCGGGCTAGCGCCGATGCTCTTGAGCAAATCGCAGCCAGTATTGGGACTGTCCCTGCGATTGTTGGGTTTCCAGAGTTGGCCGGAACCCGCGATAACTCCACCGATAACTCTACCGTCTATAACTCTGCCGCGATATGCGCCGACGGTCGTGTGCAGGCCATCGTGCGCAAACAGCGACTACCGAACTACTCGGTGTTTGACGAGCAGCGTTATTTCACCGCAGGCACCCAGACGGGACCGTTGTTTGAGGTGTCAGGGGTCTCAGTGGGTGTGTCCGTTTGTGAGGATATCTGGGAACCGGGTGACACGGTTCCAGGTGGTGTGGTACCGGGTGACGCGGTTCCAGGTGGTGTGGTACCGGGTGACGCGGTTCCAGGTGAGCACGCCGCAAAGCCACCAACCCCGTTGGCGTCGATCCTTGCCGAGCAAGTAGCTACTGGCGCGCAGCTGCTGGTAAGCGTGAACGGCTCTCCCTATCAGCGCTCAAGGCAGGCCGAACGAGAAAATCACATTGCTGCTCAAGCCCAGGCCGCTGGTACCGCTTTGGTCTATGTGAACCAGGTAGGCGCACAAGACGAGCTGATCTTTGACGGCGGATCGTGCGTGGCCGACGCCAACGGGAACCTGATAGCACGACTACCGGCCTTTGAGCCCGCCGTGGAGGTTGTTCAGGTGCCGATTGGACCTGTGCCTACAACTACAGGGCCTGCAAATCCGGCGCCTGCAAATACAGGGCAGATCACTCCCTGGCCCGAGCCGTTGGCCGAGGTTTGGAAGGCGCTGGTGCTGGCGACGCATGACTACGTCACCAAAAACGGATTCAGCGACGTGGTGATTGGCACCTCGGGCGGCATCGACTCCAGCATGGTTACGGCCGTCGCCGTTGACGCTCTGGGAGCCGAGCACGTACACGCAGTGTCAATGCCGTCGCGCTATTCCAGCGATCACTCCAGCAGCGACGCCGCCCGCCTGGCGAAAAATTTGGGAGCCGATTACCGCTCCGTCTCGATCGAACCAGCACATCAAGCACTAGCCGACATGCTGGAGATGAGCCCGGACACAAGCCCGCCCAGCGAAGCTCAGGCGGTAGCTCTGACCGAGCAAAACCTGCAGAGCCGCATTCGTGGAGTCATCTTGATGGCGTTGTCAAACAGGCACGGCTGGCTGGTGTTGACAACCGGTAATAAGACGGAGCTGTCGGTGGGCTACTCAACTCTTTACGGCGACACCGCAGGTGGCTATGCCGTAATAAAGGATTGCCCCAAGCTGCTGGTTTATGAGCTGTGTCGCTGGCGAAACACTCAAGCCGAAGGGTCGTGGATCCCGCAATCTGTAATCGATAAGCCACCTTCGGCCGAGCTAAGCCCTGGACAGCTTGACGAAGATCATCTGCCGCCCTATCAGCTGTTAGATCCGTTGGTGGAGGGCTACGTGGATGGCGATCTAACTACCGACGAGTTAATCGAACTTGCCGAACGCGCTGTGCAAGGCCCAGGCGCCGGTAGGCAAGGCCCACCCGCCGGTAGGCAAGGCCTAGACGCTGAGGAAGTGCGGCGAGTAACTCGACTTGTTGATCTAGCGGAGTACAAGCGCCGCCAATCACCGCTTGGGCCACGCATCTCAGCCAAGAGCTTCGGCAAAGATCGCCGAATGCCTGTAACTAACCGCTTTCGCTAGCCAGCACCGCTTGCGTGCACACCTGTTCGGTTATCCACGGATAGGTCTGCTTTAACCCCTGTGCCAAAGAGTGCTGTGGCTCAAAGCCCAACCGCTCGATGCTGTCGTTGGAGAAGTTGCGGCTCTGAACCCCCACCGGGCCAGGCACCCACTTAGGAATGATTTTCTTGCCAGCTACCGCAGCCACCTGCGCTAAGAGCTCCTCCACGGTCACGTATTCACGCGTACCGAGATTGGTGGGTTCGCTCTGGTCGCTGTCGGTCAGCAGCCGTATGGCGGTTACTAGGTCTTCTACGTAAATAAAGCTGCGCACTGCGGTACCGTCACCCCACACCTCCACCGTGTCGTTACCGGCCACCACCGCCTCTGCCACCTTCCGGCACAGCGCCGCTGGTGCTTTCTCACGCCCACCGCGCCAAGTGCCCTCCGGCCCGTAGCAGTTTTGAAAACGAGCGATGCGTGCCTCAAAGCCGTATTCACGGCTGAACGTTGCCACCGCACGCTCTGCGTACAGCTTCTCCCAGCCGTACTCATTGTCGGGCGCGGCCGGGTAGGCGTCAGCCTCGCTGAGCGCGGGTTCGCCGGGAACCATGTCGCGATACACGCACACCGATGACGCCAGGAAGTAGCGATCAACCCCGGCAGCCGCTGCGGCTTTAGCGACGTTGAGATTGATCAGCACGTTGTTGTGCACGATTTCGGCTTCAGCGCTGCCGATGAAACCCATGCCTCCCATGTCTGCAGCTAGCTGGTACACCTCGATCGGCCTGTCTTTGTCAAGAGCAGAAAACGCAGCGCGAGCAGCGACAGGATTTCGCAGATCAATCTGCAAAAACTGTTGTGCTGCGGTTGTGCTCCACTGCGGCCGGGAGATATCAACTCCACGCACCCAGTAGCCGTCAGCGACTAGTCGTCGAACCAAGTGGGTGCCAATAAACCCGCCCGCACCGCAGACAACGGCCTGTTTTGTCACGCTTAGACGCTACTGATGAGCAGGGCGCCGACAAGCGGTTGCATTTGCGGTTGGCATCGTTACCATCCCGCACCCATAAGCATGGCTGAGAGGCTGCCTTGCAGATCGCGCGGATTTCGACAAGTTGTTGTTGTAGGTCAGTAGGGTCAGCGAAGCAAAGTGCTTGTACCCACGAGGAGTGCCGTGGCAAAAGAGCGAGTTGAGCGAGACGAGGAAGATCTCGTTCGCATGTATCTCACTGACATTGGTCAGTACGAGCTTCTAACCAAAGAAGACGAAGTCAGGTTGGCTCAACAGATCGAAGACGGTCTGGCCGCCGGAAAACGGCTCAGTAGAAAAAAGATCACAAACACTGCCATTCGCACGCGACTGACTCGCCAGCGAAACAAGGGCACCAGAGCGGAACGTCAGTTTGTGGAGTCAAATCTGCGGCTGGTGGTGTCGATCGCTAAGAAGTACCAGGCTTCCGGCTTGCCGCTGCTTGACCTAATCCAAGAGGGAAACCTGGGATTGATGCACGCAGTAGAGAAGTTTGACTGGCGCAAGGGATTCAAGTTTTCCACCTACGCCACTTGGTGGATCCGCCAGGCCATCACACGCGGCATTGCTAACACCGGGCGCACGATTCGGCTGCCTGTTCATGCTGGAGACACGCTCGCACGCCTGCAAAAAGCCCAGTCTCGCTTGGAGCTAAAATACGGCCGGGTGCCCACATTGGCAGAGCTGGCCATTGAAGTCGGCATGCCGGAAGACAAGGTCACCGAGGCGCTGAGATTTGCGGCTGAACCACTGTCTTTGTCTGAGCCGCTGCGTGAAGACGGCGATGCTGAGCTAGGCGATGTGGTGGAAGACAGGTCAGCCGAGTCGCCCTTTGAGGTGGCCGCGACAACGCTGCTGCCGGTGGAGATTGAACGGATGCTGCTGCCGCTAGATGAGCGTGAGCGAGACATCTTGAGGCTCCGGTTTGGTCTAGACCGAGGTGAGGCGCGCACCTTGGAAGAGGTAGGACTGACCTTTGATCTAACACGTGAGCGTGTTCGTCAAATTGAGGCACGAGCGATGTCAAAGCTGCGCCACCCCAGTTCTGACACTGGCGCGCGCGACCTCTTGTCGATGTAGCTGGCTTGGATAGCCGATCAAGTCGCTGAGCCAGATCCTTCTGTCGACGAAGCAATAAAGGAAGCGAGATTGGCTGCTTTTGAGCGATACCCCGCACCCGAAAGGGTGCTGCTGTGCGGAGACCTTCACGGAGACCTTGATTGGATAGACGCTGCTATCTATGCGGCTGAGCAATCGGGCTGCGGAGTGGTGTTGCAGGTTGGTGACCTCAACTGGCGACCCGAACGGGCACAAGGCCAAGAGCTAATAGAAAAAGTGGCCAACAGTGCGCCCATGTGGTTGCTGGTGGACGGCAACCACGATAATTTGACCGATCTTGCTAAGGCCGCAGCTCCGTATCGACCGTTGGTGGGCGGCAGCGATCAAGACCCGAACGGACTCTGGGGACCGACGCAACCAATCGAGCTGAGCGACAACATTTTCTGGGCTGCGCGCGGTAGCCGTTGGAACTGGAACGGAGTTGCGTTTGGGGCGTTAGGCGGCGCTTGGTCGCCTGGCTGGTGGTTTCGCAAACGAGGTGTTGAGTGGTTCCCGCGCGAGCTCATCACACGGCGCGACCTTGAGGCGTTGGGCAGTGAACCGCTGGACGTGCTGGTGTGCCACGACGGGCCCGGAGACGTTGCGCCCGCAGTTGAGATGAAAAGATCACGCGCCCTGCGGCCATTTGACGGGCAGATCGGTGAGGGAAACCAGCGACGCATTCAAACGGCTGCTCAGCGCACCAGGCCGCAGCTGTTTGTTCACGGGCATTGGCACGTGCGACACTCAACTACTTGGCACGCTCCCTGGGGCGAATGTCGGGTTGAGGGACTGGGCTCTGATCTGCGCCCAGACGCATTTGCGGTCCTTGATTTAGCGACGCTGAGCGTGACCCAACCAGTCGAGGTTGCTGTAGCGGTTTAGTGGCTTAGTCGGGCTCTTTTTGAGAGCGTCATGGCCTTAAGGTTTTGCCAGTGACCAACGAGGACAGTTTTTGGCTACGTTTCGGCATCTTGCCCTCGTAGCTCGCGTGTCACGGGTGCTGCGCTCGGCAGCGGGAGCCGTGGTTCATATTTCTCCGCAAATCGCTTACTTTCGCCGTCCTTCATTGCGTACATCGCCGCCGCTTGCCAAGCTATAAATCTACCCCAACCGCTATACCTGTCGCCACCAACGAAGGCTCGAGTCAGTGCCCTAGTGAAAGCGCTGAAATAGAGATACTCATTCGCCCTTGCTTCCCTTGTAAGGGAGTCGATTTTGCGGATCTTGTTCACCATCTCGGCCCGCAATTTACCCTCGATCGGTAAGTCGAGTAGCTTTACCGCAGCTGGTCGCAGCTGCTCTTCGTCCGGTTCGCTTGGCAAACCCGGCACCCACCGACGTTCCAGTTCTCGGCACCATGTTTCGACCTCCACCTCATCTGCCGGCCAGTAGTAGACCTCGAGGAGCTGGTCGAAGCAGGCCATATCGATGGTGTCTAGATACTGGTCCCCAGTCCAACAAGTCATGTGGGAGTCGCGAGACTGGTACTTGTGCTGGCAGATCAAGAGCGGCACTTTCGGTAAAATCTCGCTTAGATACTCGACGTCTGGTTCCTAGCGTCCATCCCATGCGACTTTTCGGTGCCCGTTAACGCTCACCGCTTTCGGAGACCAGAACGAGACCTGTTGCAGTCCGAGTTCCTCGATCGCTCCCGCCACCGCTACTGATGGCACTACCAGATTGCAGTCCTCCTCTCAGTCCACCATTGTCTGAAAATTATTACGATCGAGCCAGGCGTTCATTAAGGGGAGAACCATCGCCTCCATCTCGTCGTGGTCTTTGCGGGTGAAATGTGCGAGCGCTCGGATGACGCAGTCGCCAGCAATCCCGGTTTTGTATTTGGGTTGCCCTCCGTCAGGTTTCATCTACTCAAGAGGGGCCTGATTGGGTGGTTGGTCGAGTGCCATTAGGGAGCTTTGCCTGGCTCTTATTGCCAGGGCGTGTGGCTAAGCGTCTGAAAGGCGACGAGCGATGATGACGATTAGTGCGCCGATAATCACGGCAAGAAGCAGCTTTTTCTTCATATTCGTTCCTTCGATTTTTTCGTGGTCTAGGCGGCCACGAATGCAGCCCTCTAACTCAGCATGCTAGCTACCAACCGCCGCCGCAACGCCTGGCCCGTTAACTAGGCGAGCCCTGCGGGACAAGCCAGCAGCTGAGGCTGGCGCTAGCCCTGGATCCGGTGCCGGTTGTGACATCGCTTGCGGTTGTGTCGCCAAGCCAGCAGCTGAGGCTGCCGCTAGCCCTGGATCGACCAGCAAAGTGGCGGAGGTGGACGGGAATCGAACCCGCCGAACGGGGGTCTCCCGTCCCAACCGCTTTGAAGGCGGCGGAGCCCACCAGGCGCTCAGACACCTCCGCCGCAAGCTTGCCATGACATAGCTGCCTCGCCAACAAAAAATACCTGACGACCCGCAGCTGACGCCGTGGTAATAACTCTGGTGAATCACCTCCCTGCATTGCCCGAATCGGGCTTGCCCTAACTGGGCAAGCCGTAACTGGGCCAATTTTTAGAGACCTGGCCTTTTGGTCAGTAGTTCAGTAGTGAGGTATTCATGTTGTTTGCGTATGTAGGAGCCAAAGGCGGGGTTGGCACCACCACCGCTGCGGTGATGGCAGCGTCCGGGGCGGCTCGGAAAGGGCGTGAGGTGGTGCTGGTCGATTTGACCGGAGACATCGCCGTCACGGTGGGCGTTAGCACGGGCCTAGACGGCATAGCTGACTGGGCGAGGGCGGATGATCTATCTCTAGGCGCCGCAGATGCCCTGCAGGTTGAGCTAAACGATCAGGTGGCTCTATTACCACGCGGCAAGGGTGAGTTTGATCAAGCTCGCTTAGCAACCCTGTGGTCCTTGCTATGCGGTAAACCACAGGTGGTCATTATCGATGCGGGAAGTGGAGCCGCGGCGGTCGAGTTGGTGGGTGATGACAGCGTTCGGCGAGTAATGGTGGTTACTACTTGCTATTGCGCCGTGTACCGAGCCGCCCGGATGGCAAGCCAAATCGACGACATGGTGGTGATGGCCGACCCGACGCGCTCTCTAACCGTGGAAGACGTGGAGGGCGGCGTTGGCAAAAACGCAGCGGTTGCCTTCGCGCTTGATCCTGCTATCGCTCGCTGGGGCGACGCCGGGCTACTGCTTGACAGGTCGTACAGGCTGTCGAAACCACTCGACGAGTTGCTGTGACTGCTGCTGAGAGCTCCTTGCTGGAATCAATTCACGAGAGCTTCTTGCCCGGCGCAGATCCAAAGCCACGCACGGTGGCTGCGGTCGTGGATGTTGCAGCTCCGCTGCTGGGTCGGGCCAATGCGGCCGAGATGGTGTCCGAAGTGTTGGCTCGGTTGGCTGGCACCGGACCTCTGGCGCAGCTATGGGACGACGAAGAAATCACCGAGGTAATGATCAACGGTTCCGGGCCGGTGAGCATCGAGCGGCGCGGCGAGCTGAGTGAGATCGGTCGTGTAAGCCAAGTCGAAGTTGAGCGCCTCGTGGAGTATCTCCTAGGTCCAACCGGTAGACGAGCAGACCGGCTTAGCCCGATCGTTGATGTGCGCCTAGACGATCGCACGCGTTGCAACATTTCCGTCCCGCCCGTTGCGGTGGATGGTCCGTACATCACCTTGCGACGCTTTCCGTCAACTGCGCGACAGCTGGGCGAGCTAGCCGACAACGAAACTCAAAGCCAACTGCAGTCGTTGCTAAGTACCGGCGCAAATCTGCTGGTCTTCGGACCCACCAGCACAGGGAAGACCTCGTTGCTAGCGAGCTTGCTGGCGGCAGTACCCGCTAGCGAACGCATCGTGGTTGTCGAAGAAGCCGCAGAACTGCCGCGACTGCACTCCAACGTGATTCGCCTAGAGGGTCAGCCACCAAACATCGATGGCAAGGGAGGGGTGTCGATGTCGCAGCTGGTGAAAAGTGCGCTGCGAATGCGGCCAGATCGCATCATTCTCGGCGAGGTAAGAGGCGCCGAAGCGGCCGACTTGTTGCAGGCTCTAACCACAGGGCACCGTGGTTCGTTAAGCACGATTCACGCCAACAGCGCCGAACATGCTCTCTGGCGACTGGAACAGCTAGCTCGTCAAGGGGGAGCCACGGGTGATGTGGGCGAACACATTCGCTCGGTGATTGATGTCTTTGTGCATATGGCCAGGTCCGCGGATGGGTCTCGTCGTGTGGTGGACGTGCGAGAAATAGCAGCGGTGCCTGCCTAGTGCTGATGGCCTTGCTAGCGATCTTGGGTTGCGGTGCACTCACTTCACCTAAGCGCCGGCGCCTTATCGCGATCTGGCTGAGAAGGCGACGACTTCGGCGACAGGCCCACAAGAGAGCCGGCCACATTGGTGAGTACTGCGCTGACATTGCTCGCCGACTTCACGCCGGTGAGACCCTGCTACAGGCCATGACTGCCAATCGGGATGACACCAGCCACAACAGTGCTAATCACAACAGTGTTAGCCAGAGCAATGCCAGTCAGAGCAGTGCATTAAGCGAGCCGATCGGTCAGCTGTTTGACGAACACAATCGAGGCGTCACTCTTGCTCGTGCAACTGCGCGTTGGGCCGAACGTGACGGTACCGAAGAGACCGCTTTGCTCCGTACCGCTGTGGTGTTAGCCACCCAGCAGGTGGGCGCCGACCCAGCGCTGTTTGATCATGTCGCGCGCACAATCAGCTCACGTGAAGAACTAGTAGCCGATGCACACGTGCAGGTAGCGCAAGCACGTGCGTCCATCTGGGTTGTGGCTGCTTTGCCGTGGGCCATAGCCGTGGTGCTGGTGGCCGAAGGCGGTGCGGCCGCTCAGGTGCTGCTTGGCACGGCGTTGGGCCGTCTTTGCATTTTTGCTGCGGCAGTAATGGAGCTAACCGGTGTCGGTTGGATGCGCTGGCTGATTAGCCGAGCCGTGCCATGAGCCTTTCTTTTTTGCCACCAATGTTGGTTACCGCCGGGGTTGGCTGTGTCGGCTGGTTTACGCGACCCAATCTCGCTCGCCGTCGTGCCACCGAGAATCTGTTCGCACATGCAACGACCGCTCCCAGGCTTGCTGCTACTTCTTTAGGCAGCCGATCTTCCAAGAGCCCGCTAGCCAGTGAAACCATCTCAGCCAAGACGGCCTACCGGCTAGCGGTTGAGCTGAGCGTAATAGTCGACATTGTCATGGTGGGAGTGTCGTCGGGTCTGTCGGTCTTAGCTGCTTTGCAGCTAGCTGCGCGTGACGGTCCAGCTCGCCTTGGACAACGCCTCGGTGCGTTGCTTGAGCAAGACGATCTGCCATTGGCTGACGCATTGGGCGAGTTCGGCCGTTACTGCGGTCCGCGCGCCAAGCCGTTCGTGGAGGTGCTTGCCTCTTCAATCCGCTATGGCATCCCTCTGGTGCCCGCGTTGGAGCGCATCCAACACGAACTGCGAGAGGAAACCCGTCGTCGTATCGACAAGCGTGTTCGTCAACTGCCAGTGCTGATGTTGTTTCCACTGATCTTTTGTGTGCTGCCAGCACTGGGCTTGGTTGGTGTGGTGCCGGTGTTGGTTGCTGCCTTCCAGCTGTGAAGGCCAGGTTGCTTTGTTGTTGCTTTAGTTCTCTTTTCCGTTTCACTTCCGCTGTCTCGCTTCCCACTGTCTGGCATTCGTGCACCAGGCATATCAAAACCATGCACAAAAACCATGCACAAGAAAACAGAGAAATTGCCATGAACGACAACACCCACCCTTTCAACCATGACCAAACCGGTCAGACCACCGCTGAGTACGCCTTGCTGACAGGGGCTATTGCGTTGGTGATCGCTGCGGTAGCGGCTTGGGCAGCCAGCACAGGCAAGATCAGTCGATTGCTTGACGTGGTATTCAACTATCTGGTCAACGCAGTCTCATGAGCGTTCCCGCTTGAAGCGGGACGAGAACGGTCAGGCCACCGCCGAGTTCGCTCTGGTCTTGCCTTTCTTGGTCGCATTGATGCTGTGCATCGTGCAAGTGGCGTTGGTGGCTAGAGACGCAGTGCTGGTAACGCACGCAGCGCGCGTTGGTGCGCGTGCCGCAGCGGTAGCCCAGAGCGAGCAAGAGGTTGTGGCGGCGGTGCAAGCGGCCGTGTCGCTGCAGCCGGAGCGGTTGGAGGTGTCGCAGTCGAGAGAGGGCGGTCTCGTGCGTGTCACGGTGCGCTATCGCAGTGCCACCGAAGTTCCACTGGCGGGCTCATTTATCGGCGATGTGGAACTGAGCGAATCGGTTGCCATGTGGGATGAACGCCCGAATTAGAGCCCTCTAAGCGGCCCGCATGAAATTGGATTTGCTTTTTGTCTCAATCATGCAGTACAAATACAAATTACATTCTTGTAGTTACACAAATGTGATTCCTGAATGAACGTAATAAGTAATAAAAATTAAGTAAAGAAAGATAGAGGATGACATGGCATTTATCCAAGAACTGGGCGCTCCTGAAGAAGAGCAAGAGCAGTGGTGGAAATTCGCCAACTGCCTGGGCGTTGAACCAAACCTGTTTTACCCAGAACGTGGCGCAAGCACCCGCGAAGCCAAAGAGGTCTGCCGTGGTTGTGCAGTGCGTGATGAATGCCTGGAGTACGCAATCAACAACGGCGAGAAGTTCGGTATCTGGGGTGGGCTGAGCGAGCGTGAACGCCGCCGTGTTCGTCGCCAGCGACAGATTGCCAAGCGCGCGGCAGCGGTCTAGGCCTGAACATTTCCTAAAGCCTGACTACCTCTTGTAGCGTTGTTGGCATGCAAGCAGTGAGTCTCGGAGCACCAGAGCTGTTGATCATCTTGGGGATCGTTTTGCTCTTATTTGGCGGAGCCAAGTTGCCTGCGCTGGCAAGGTCTCTAGGTAAGGCGCAGCGTGAATTTCGTGAGGGTGTCAGCGACCCGCAAGACGACCCCAGCGACCCTGCATCAAAAGACGAGACCCAGTCGAACAAGGCTTAGTCGAACAAGGCCTAGCCGGGCTAGACCGGCGAGCAAATCGCCAGCTCGCTAGCTAGTGGTTTAGGCCGCCGTTTGTGCCTTAGCCAGCGCCAAGCGTGAGCGACGCTTCTCGCTGAGAATCCGACGCCGTTGACGCTCAGAAGCACCACCCCACACACCGTGGCTGATGTGATTGCTAAGGGCGTATTCCAAGCACTCGTCGACGACAGGGCAACCCTTGCAGATTTGCTGCGCAGCTATCACGCCGAGCCCGTCACGCGGAAAGAACACGGAGGGATGTGCGTCGGCGCAATTACCGTGAGACATCCATTTTGTGGGAAGCAGCTCGGTGTCGAACAAGCCATGCAGCGACTTGTTGCTAGCGCACTCAGCAGTTCCGTGGGTAGGGCGTTGAAGAGTGATGGTTTCGGTTTCGTGGCTCATGATGATGCGCTTTCTTGTCATCAGTCATAACTCCCCGCGAGGCCACTTGGTTCCCAATTTCACGGACTCTCATCACAATCTCATAATCGGCCTCAGGGACAATTTTGGTATTTGTTTGGTATTTGCGCATGACAAGAAAGCGCAGAAAAAGGTCACGCGGTCAAGTCGCTGCGAAATGCCTTTATCAACGCTCCGCTTTGCTAGGATTTCGCCACGTGAAGTTGGTTGTACTGCTCGTTTTGTCACACTGGACGCGTTGCGCACTGGTCCCACTAGCAGCTGGCATATAGATAAATCTCCGCAACCCAAGCCTCGAAATCGAACTGAAAACCCTGGCTCACCCTGCGCCTGATGACACCGTTCTGCACAGACACAGCCCGCATGAGTTAGCTCTGCGCGAGTCCGATCAGCCCGGTCTCGGCTAGCCCGTCCCTCATCCCCAAACCCACCTAAATACCCGTCACAAATCAAGAGAGATTTTTTATGTCGTATAACGAGCCGGAATCCGAAGAGCGCCTTCCACCCGAAGTCGGAGTGTGTGTCGTGTATCTAGGGCCAGTCGCTCCTCACTGGGAGGTCGAAGGTCTTTACGGAGACCAGGCCGAAATTGACGACTTCCGCCGCCGCACCTTGGCGAGGCTGCAGCTGTTGCCACCCCACGACCCACAGTTCGGTCGTAACCAGGCACGCGTAGAACGCGACGCGGAGAGAGACAACTTTGAGTTGCGTTGGAATCTCGAAGTTTCCGAGAGCGACCAAAGGGAGTAAGTGCCCTCCAATGCCACTAACGAACGCATTCGTTGGCGCCCGCCGACCTTTGCGTTTGCTTTGCTTGCAGCGTTCGTTCTGCTCGCTGCGTCTTGCGGCGGCGGTGATGGAAACGCCAACACCAACGCGTCTTCGGACAACAACGGTGGCGCAATCTCAGGATCGCTTTTTGTGACCGGTTCGTCCACGGTTGAGCCGATCATAAATCTGCTGGCTGAGGCGTTTGGTGCGCAACATTCCGGCGTTGCTATCGCAGTCGCAGGACCGGGTTCGGGCGACGGGCACCGTTCGGCTTGTGCGGGTGAGGCACCCATCTGGAGCAGTTCGCGTCAGATCAGAGAACTCGAGATCGAATGCTTGACCGAGGCCGGTATTGAATTCATTGAGTTGCGTGTTGGGATAGACGGCATCTCCGTGATTACCTCAGTTGAGAATGACACGCTGGGCTGCGTGAGCTTCGCCGACCTCTACAGCCTCGTAGGAATTGAGTCAACGGGCTTTGCCGACTGGACCGATGCCAACCAGCTCAACTCCGAGGTGGGCGGTAACGGCCCGTTCACCGGCGGCACCTTGGACATTTTTGCGCCAGGTGAAGAGTCCGGAACGTTTGACAGCTTTAGTGAGATAGTTCTAGAAGACGTCTGGGAATCACGCGTCGAGCAAGGCAGCGCCTCCGCCGATTATGCGGTACGTCCCGACTACCAGGCTGCGGCCAACGACAACGTGATTATTGACGGCATCGCGGGCAACCAATACAGCCTCGGCTGGGTTGGGTTTGCCTTCGCGGATGAAAACCGCAACAGCGTCAAGCTGCTTGAGGTCGACGGCGGCGATGGCTGCGTGGCGCCCACGCCTGAGACCATTGCATCAGCGCAGTTCCCAATCAGTCGTTTTTTGTACACCTACATCGATGTCGCACAAGCCGATCAGCCAGCAATAGCTGCCTTCGTCGACTTCATGCTCTCCGATGAAGGGCAGCAATATGTTGTTGAGGCTGGCTACGTAAGGGTCGCTGCGGAGGATCTTGAAAAATCACGCAGCAACTGGAACAACCGCACAACCGGCAGCAATTTCTAGCGCAAGATCAAAAAGTGTCTGTTCTATGAGTCAGGTATTGGTGGCTGCAGACCTGCAGACCGCTCGAAAACGTCGTACCCGTTCGGCGCTGGCGAAGTGGTTTTTCTTTGCCAGCGCCGGGGTCACTGTGCTCATCAGCGTTGCGATTATTTGGACGCTCACAAGCGAAGCCTGGACCTTCGTCAGTGGGGTGGCGTTTGGCCAACTAAACACCATCGGCTGGTTCCCCCGCCGCGGTTTGTTTGATATCGGCACTCTGCTGTTGAACTCGATACAGATTTCGGCCATCGCCATGCTGGTGGCGGTGCCCTCAGGGCTAGGTGCTGCGATCTATCTGTCCGAGTACGCCAAACCGCGTGTACGCCGTGTAATGAAGCCCACTCTGGAGATGCTGGCCAGTGTGCCAAGCGTGGTGCTGGGCCTGTTTGCGATCAGCTTCATCACGCCGCACTTGCTTTCTCCGTTGATCTCCGAACTTAACTTTTTTAACAAACTGGCTTCGGGCATTGCCGTCGGTTTATTGGTGATTCCTCTGATTGCATCAATTTCTGAGGATGCTTTACGAGCGGTGCCATTAGCCCTGCGTGAAGCGTCGTCAGGTCTAGGTGCGCGCAAGGTAACAACGTCGATCCGGGTGGTGCTACCAGCGGCGATATCCGGGCTGATGGCGGCCATCGTGGTTGGGTTTAGCCGCGCCATCGGCGAAACGATGGTGGTGACCATCGCTTCAGGTGGCGGCGACACCTCGCTGTTCAACGCCAATCCGTTAGCACCGGGCGGAACTATTACATCGGCCATGGCTTCGCTCGGTTTGGGCACCGACCAAGTGGCTGGTAACAACCTGGCCTTTCAAAGCCTGTTCTTCTTGGGGGCGATGTTGTTCGTGATCACTCTGGTGCTCAACATGTTCGGCAACATGGTGGTGAACAGATTGCGTGAGCGTTACTGATGGTTGCTCTAGCTACTCCCGCAACTATTGCGCAGCAGACGGCTGAGCGGCTAAAGGCTCGCCCGCACGCCGACGTGGCCGGGGGACTGTTCCGATGGATGTTGATCGCAGCCACGCTTTTTGCAACCGGGTTCTTGGCTCTGCTGCTGGTTGTCATGCTCGTCGGCGGTTGGGATGTGCTGGTTAGTCGTCCGTGGGATTTTGTTACATCGGGCTTTTCCCAGACCTCACCAGAAGTAACTGGCATCTGGCATGGTGTCATCGGCTCGCTACAGCTGGCGTTCATAACAGCCGTGTTTTCGGTGCCGGTTGGAGTAGCTACAGCGGTGTACTTAGTGGAATACGCCGAAGGCTCACGCTTTGCTCGCCTAGTAGAGCTAAACATCCGCAACCTGGCGGGTGTCCCCGCAATCGTTTACGGCATGCTCGGCTTGGCGGTGTTTGTAAGCGCCCTGTCGGGTTTTACAAATGGCAAAACCGTTGTCGCGGCAAGTTTGACAATGTCTGCGATGGTGTTACCGATCATCGTGGTTACCACGGTGGAGGGGTTAAAGGCGGTGCCCTCGGGAATCCGCGAGGCCGCCTACGCAGTGGGTGCAACCAAGTGGGAGGTGGTGTCGCGTCAAGTACTGCCGGCGGCTTTGTCAACCATCTTCACCGGCACAGTGCTAGCGCTGGCGCGTGCCTTGGGCGAGGCCGCGCCGCTGATCATCGTGGGTGCGGCCACAGGCTTTATGCAGTTTGGCGATGCCAACGCCGCTGAGACTTTCTTTGGGCCGTTCACTGCGTTGCCGGTTTTGATATTCAACTTCGCCCGACAGCCCGGAGCTGATTGGCGTGCCGTCGCTGCGGCCGCCAGCGTTTTGATTCTTGTGTTGGTTCTGCTGGTAAATGGCGTTGCTATTTACCTACGCAATCGATTTGAAAAGAAGTGGTAATTTGCGCGCGGCTACAGCCTTGCAGGCACCAGGCCCAGAGACACTAGACACTGCCACTGAGACCGGAAGCGGGACTGAAGTTTTGTCCGAAGCTGCGACACAACCAGATTTGGTGTTCCAGGTAAGCAACCTGAACGCCTACTACGGCACCTTTCAGGCGCTCAGCAACGTCGACATGGATATCGCTCACCATCAGGTAACCGCTTTCATCGGTCCATCAGGTTGCGGCAAGTCGACCTACTTGCGCTGTTTCAACCGCATGAATGACTTGGTCGAAGGTGCTCGCATAGAGGGCGATCTCCGGTATTACGACGTAGATCTGTATGACGAAGCCGTTGATCCGGTTGAGGTTCGCCGCCGCATCGGAATGGTTTTTCAAAAACCCAATCCCTTCCCTAAGTCCGTCTTTGACAATGTGGCCTACGGGGCACGCCTCAGCGGTTTATCTAAGAGCGAGATCAACGATGTGGTGGAGAGCTCTCTGCAACGTGCTGCTCTCTGGGATGAAGTGAAGGATCGCCTTAAGGCATCTGCTTACGGGTTGTCCGGCGGACAGCAGCAGCGGTTGTGCATAGCCCGTGCGATTGCCGTGGAACCCGACGTGTTGCTGATGGATGAGCCGTGCTCGGCGCTAGACCCGATCGCTACCTCACGCATCGAAGAGCTGATTACCGAACTCAAGAGCGACTACACCATTTTGATTGTCACCCACAACATGCAGCAGGCCGCTCGCATCTCAGATCAAACAGCGTTTTTCACGGTAAATCCTGACAGCGATCACACTCGCACAGGCCGACTGGTGGAGTTCGGCCAGACCAGCGCAATTTTCACCAACCCTGAGCACCCCAGCACCGAGGCGTACATCACCGGCCGCATGGGTTGAGCCAGCGTTAAGTTGAGCAAGCACAGCCGGGCTTTCGTTGTAACTTGAATTAGCGGCTCTTGATGAGCCCTAACCAATGAAACTTGATCTATGAGTGCCGACGACCTGCGAACCGATCTTCAGGTCTTGCTAGATGAGGTTCGCTCAGATCTGGTGCAAATGGCCTCGTTGGTTACGGAAGGGGTTGGTGTGGTAACCCAAGCGTTGGTAAGCAACGACATGGAGACTGCCGAAGCTGTTATTGCTGCGGACGACGCATTGGATCTGCTCAATATGGACGCCGAAGAAAAGTGCTTTCAAATTCTGGCGCTGCAGCAACCGGTCGCGATCGATCTACGCACCGTTCTGACCGATCTGCACATGGTCGGCGATCTTGAGCGCAGCGGCGATCTGGTGACCAACATCGCAAAGGCCATTGGTCGTGTCGCTGGTGTTTCGCTATCGCAGGAGATCATCGATCTGATTAAGCAAATGGGCGAGCAAGCGGCTCACCTCACGACCATAGCGATTACGTCTTACGACAACAGCGACGCAGACATGGCGGCAACGGTCGGCGACCTCGACGATGTGCTTGATGAGCTGCAGCGCAAGTACCTGGAGCAGGTGTTTAGTAACAGCAAGCATGGTGAGATAACAATCCAGCAGGCCGTGCAGCTTGCAGTGGTCGGCCGGTTTTATGAGCGCATTGGTGACCATGCGGTAAATATCGCCGAGCGGGTTTTGTTCCTGGTTACTGGCTCGTTGCCAGAGCATTCAGGAGCCGAACGAGCGCGCGCCCTTCGTGACCAACAGCAACAAGGTGGCGCGCAGCAGCAAGGCCAGCCCCCTGATCAACGGTGAAGAGCCCGTAGAAGGTTTTGACGAAGCGTCAACTAGGCCTGAACCAGCTGAGCCTGTACCAACCGGGCACGCATCTCATAGTCGCGTTGGTGGATATGTCTTGCAACCGTTTCGTTGGTTGGTGCGAGCGCAACTCCTGTCGGCCGGCGGCGATGCTCTAGTAGCGATCGCCTTAGCCGGGAGCCTGTTCTTTACGCTTGACCCGAGTGCCGCGCGTTCGCGTGTAGCGCTGTATTTGGTGTTCACCATGGCGCCTTTTGCGGTAATAGCCCCGCTGATCGGACCGATCATCGACCGGCACGCAGCGGGACGACGAGCGCTGATCATCACTACCGCCGCTGGCCGGGCGGTGATGGCTCTGTTGATGATCCGCGACCTTGACTCGCTGTTTCTTTTTCCCGAAGCGTTTGCGGCACTGGTGCTGGGCAAGACCTATCACGTCTCCAAAACTGCTGCAGTGCCAGGCCTGGTGCGACACGAGTCGGAACTGGTGGAGGCCAATGCAAAGTTGGTGCTGGTGTCCGGCATTGGAGGGTTTCTGGTGGTGGTGCCAGGCCTGCTGCTGAGTTTGGCTGGCTCTCGCTGGGTGCTTGGTTTGGCGGCCGTCGTGTATGTGGCCATGGTGTGGCCAGCCGCGCGCGTCCGTTACACCCCCGGCAACCTTGGCCGTGCACCCCTGTTTGGGAGTGAGCCCTCCAGGGAACATGCACCGCGTGTCTTATTAGCGGCATCGGCCACGACCGTGCTGCGTTCAATGAACGGGTTCGCCCTGTTCTTGGTGGCGTTCTGGTTGCGCTACAACGATGCACCCACCGTCTGGTTTGGTGTGATGGTGGGGCTCAGCGGCATCGGTGCTGTCTTAGGAGCGTTGCTAGCACCGAGGCTCCGACATCGGGTTAGCGAAGATCTGTTGGTGGCTGCCTCACTAGCGATGACGAGCGCTGCGGCTGCGGCTGCTTTGTTTGTGGCTGATTCGGACTGGGGTCAGCGCCTAGCAGCGGCAGGCGTGCTTGGCGTCATCGGCTTGGCCTCATCAATGGGGAAGCTGAGCTTTGACGCCATCGCGCAGCATGGTGTTCCTCAGGCAAACCAGGGCCGAATGTTTGCCAAGTTTGAGACCAGGTTTCAACTGAGTTGGGTAGTTGGCGCGATTTTGCCGGTTGTGATTTCGTCTTCGTTTTTGCCGCTGCGAGCAGGATTATTAACGGTGGTCATAGTTACCGCAGTGGGGACGGTGATGTACCTGCTCGGCCGGATAGCCGTGGCGCGCGGCAAGCGCACGCCGGGTCAGCAGTTTGTTAGCTGGGCGCGATCGGAGCAGCTCAGAAACAAATTCCGCAGAACGCCTCCTAATGACCGCTCATGAAACGGTCCTATGACTACTAATTAGCCCATCAGCGGCGCAGTCGTTAGCTCGCTTCGCCGGCGCTATCAGCCTCACCGCCGTCAGCCTCGTTACCCAGCAGTTCGATGCGAGCAAGCCACAGCCCCGGAGCGACGATTTCGTTAGGGGTGGGCCAATGAGATGGGTCGCTCCACAGCAGCGCCAAACCCTCATCGCCTGCACGCTCATCTACACCATTCACAAATTCGCCAGCCTGTTTGGCCTGCTTGTTGTCGATACTGGCACCGAGCAGCAGCGAAACAAATTTTTCGGCTGTTGAGTTCATCGGCTGCCTGCGGCGCAGCGCTTCGGTCAATGCGTCGTAACTGGTGATCAATCTGCGCCCCGCGGCTTCGAGCACATGGTTTACGTAGGCGTCGATGAGTGCCAGGCGAATCCCCAGCTCCTCAGCAATTGCGGCTTGGTCTTCGCTCCGTCCGGCACCTAGGAGCAGTTCAGGTTTGCCGAGCGCCTTTTGCATTTCAAATTGAATAAGAGCCTGATCTGGTGCCCCGTCAGAGAGGTCTGGATTTTGCTCAATCTGTTCTTCCAGTTGCCGCTGCAGCGCAGCAGGGTCATAAAGGAACCCGTCGGCGTAACGCTCAAGCAGTTGGTTTATGTCAGCGCGCACATGTGGCACCGAGAACACGGCGTGTAAAGCCATTTGGCGAATGCTCACCCATAGCAGCACGCCACTGATATCAAGATTCCATTCCTTGGCGAAGTCTGCGATGTTTGGACCGATCAGGTTGATGGTGTCGGAATCTGAGGGCAGTAACAGGCCGTAATCGCCGAAGGCACTCTTAGCCAGATTTCCAGTCATCGTTCCAGCGCAGATACCTATCAACACCGGGCTCATGTGCTTCATGAGCTGCTCAAAAATTTTGTTGCCCTGGGCTGCGAACATATTGATCTCAGGGGTGTCCGTTTCGATTTCGTTATCTTCGACTGCGTCTCCTCCGGCGTTGCTATCTCCGGACGCGGTGCCAGCGTTTGGGTCGAGCCGTTTCGCGGCGTGCTCCAACAGTGGCTGACAACGCTTCAGAGCGTCATTTGCCCACTGAGAACGAATAACCAGCTCAAGCTTTGGAGCAACCCCTTTAGCCGTTGGCTCAAGCCCGGTCACCTTTGCGACATGCAACTCCGCTGCACGCGTCAGGTGTTCCAGCGTTACCCGTTCGGCTGGATCGACGTTTTTTTCAGCCGAACCGTCCGTGGCTATCTGCGCGGCTATTTGCCTAGCGCTTGCCCAGATGTCGATTTGGGCAGGAAATAGGGAACCTAAATCACCCCAAAATGGAATTCCGTCAAATGGGTTATCCGGATCAGTAGGTGGTTGATCTTCTCCCACAAGGGCATCGTATGGCTATGGCAGACGATGCGTCCTTGCGCCCCGACACTGTTGCGGCCCCACCATGCACTGAATCACCCTCGCAAGCGCTCGCCGGGCCCCTCGCGCAATCGGCGATGCAGACGCCTGTGCTGGTAACTGGTGCGACGGGTGTAATCGGCACTCGGATAACACTTTTCTTGGCGTCGGCCGGCTTTGACGTAACCGCTGTCGAAAGCCTTACAACTGTTCCGCCAGGCACAATCGCAGCCGTTCATCTACGGCTAGGTCCCGAGCAAGATCAACCGAGACTAAAGAGGCTGCTAGCAGCGTCTCAAACAGCCGGCGTGAAGCATGTGACCCTGGTGTCTAGCGCAAGCGTGTACGGAGCCTGGCCTGACAATTCGATACCACTGAGCGAGGACTCTCCTGTGCGGCCCAATCCGGAAACACCCTTTGCGCTCAGACACGCTGAGGCTGAGCGCATGGTGCAGAACTGGACCGGCGGCACCACCGCAATTCTGCGACCCGCACCGGTGGTGTCATCTCCCATGGGCGGCCCGATTGGCGAGGCGATGCTGGCAACCGCTCCAGCCAGAGTTAGAGACGATCACCCACCCAGTCAGTTTTTGCATCTTGATGACCTGGCACGTGCGGTAGTGGTTTCGGTTCAAAAACAACTGTCGGGCGTGTTTAACGTTTCACCAAACGGTTGGCTGAGCCCGGCCGAACTGCTAGAGCTGTTGGGCACTCGCCCCAAGAGACGCCTGCCCTGGGTGCGGTCGCAGAGACTGGATCGTTACGTGGCTCGTCGGGTAGGCCACGAGGCTCCGGTCGGCATATTGCCTTACACGCGCTATCCCTGGGTGATCTCCAGTGATCGACTGCAGGCGGCCGGCTGGGCCGCGCGTTACGGCAATGACGAAGCGTTTGTGCATGCCGATGTGGGTATGCCATGGGACGATCTGAACGCTCGCCAGCGGCAGTACGTGTCGTTAACGGTGAGCGGACTTATAGCGCTGGGTATAGCGGTTGGTGTCGTATTTTGGGTAAGACGCGCCTTGAAACGCCGTCAAGCGACCTGAACCGCAACCGCTTCCGCCATAATCTTGATGACATGTTGACAGCACAGGGGTCTGAACAGTCTGACTGGCTGGCATTGACAAGCGAACCGATCCCCATCAACGAGGTATATGACTGGTGCTTAAGGCCCAGTTGCGGGGCGGTTGCGCTTTTTTCTGGCACGGTTCGAGACCACGCCGGTCACCGCACCGGAGTAACCGAAATCACCTACGAGGCTTACGAGAGCCAGGTTGAGCCACGTTTGGCTGATATTGCTGCTGAGATGCGTGGCCGTTGGCACGATCTGGGTGCACTAGCGATGATTCATCGGATGGGCACTTTGTTTCTTAGCGAAAGTTCGGTAGTAGTGGCGGTGTCGGCACCTCACCGCGCTGAAGCCTTTGAGGCCGCCCGGTTTGGCATCGACGCGCTCAAGGCCACGGTGCCCATCTGGAAACAAGAGGTTCACGACGCGGGCAGCGACTGGGGCCTGGCTTCGACGGAGATAGTCAGCGTCCGTGAAATGCAAGACTCAGCAAAGGCCAGTGTGGCAAAGCCCAAGGCTGAGGCAACAAAGCCCAAAGCCAGCTCAGCAAAGTAATGATCCCGCTGGTTTTTCTTGGTTTAGCGGTCGCGATACCGCTGGTTGGTATAGCAGTGGTTTTCTTTGTCAACTGGCTGCGCAGAGACCGCTGGGAAGACGGAATGAAGGCATTCGAACAGCGGCGGCGTGCGTTGGCAGACGCAAGCAGTGTCCACAGCACTAGCAACGTCCGCTTCGAACGGGAGACACCTCCTGCCTCGTGACCTAGCCATCGATCTGGGTACCGCTAACACGCTCGTCTATGAGCGCGGCGTAGGCATAGTGCTAAACGAGCCTTCCGTCATAGCGCTGGACGAGAGGGCTGGCACCGTACTGGCCGTTGGCAATACGGCTTGGCAGATGATCGGCCGCACGCCTGCTCACATCGTGGCTATGCGACCGTTGAGCGGCGGCGCCATCACCGACTTTGAGAACACCCAACACATGATTCGTCTCATCCTGCAACAAGTTGGTGTCGGGCGATTTGTTAAGACGCGAGTAGCGGCATGCGTTCCTCCGGTGATTACGCCCGTAGAGCGGCGAGCTTTGACTGAGGCCATACGCCAGGTAGGAGTGAGCGATGTACGGTTGATTGAGCAAACGATGGCGGCGGCTATTGGTTCCGGACAGCCCATCAGCGAACCGCGCGGAACAATGGTGATCGACATTGGCGGCGGCACGTCGCAGTCGGCCGTGGTGTCGCTGGGCGGAATAGTGAGCTCGAAGTCTGTGCGCTTTGGATCCTTCGACATGGATCAAGCGCTGCGAGATTTCATACGCAATCACCACGGCATGGTGATTGGTGATCGAACTTCGGAGCAACTCAAAATCCTGATCGGATCCGCTTGGCCCGGATATGTCGAGTCTGATGCCGAGGTGAAGGGTCGTGACATTACGACAGGTCTGCCACGCAAGTTCACCGTTACTCACGAAGAGGCTCGTGCCGCCTTAAAGGGAGTGATTGATGCGATCACTCAATCGATCATTGACTGTTTGAGCGCAACGCCTCCGGAGCTAGCACAGGACCTGCTGCGTCTCGGTGCGCACCTGCTTGGCGGCGGTTCTCTATTGCAAGGGTTTGATTCGCTGATTGCTCACAAGTTGTCAATACCGGTGTATCGCACGGAAGCCCCGCTGGAGACCGTGGTGCTAGGTGCTGGCAGAGCGCTGGAATCTTGGAACGAGCTGTAACCCGTCAGGGTCAGTCTGCGTTGCTTACCGGCCCAGGATGCTTAGCCAGCAACTGAGTCAATCAGCAACACCCCGACAAACGTGAGCGTGGCAAACACGGTGACAATTGACGCTGCTAACAACAACGTAAACAACACCAACCCGATGACCGCCCTGAAGCGCCGTTTCGACGAAAACTTCGGCACTTCGTCTCTCAACGCTCTTGACGGGTTCAGCAATTTGAAAATTGTGCTGTCACCCTGGTTGTCCGGTCCTAGAGGTCGGGGTGACTGCACATCGGTGTTCACACCATGAAACGCTAAGACCTCGTGAACGACCAGTCCAACCAGACGCGCGGCCAGTTCGTGAAAATGTTTTATCGCTGGTTTGTTGGAGCAGTGCTTGTACTCATTGCACTTGGGTTGCTTCTGGAGCTTGGAAGTCGAGTGGTTATCGGCGAAAAGGTGATCATGTACCCAGGTATCACCTCTGACATCGAAGGTCACATTGAGGTAGAAGGCGCGCAGTTTTACCCGACACCGGGTGAGATACGCCTCGTTTCGGTCAGGACAGATTTTCAAGCGACCGTTTTGGACTTGCTGCTGGGTTGGCTGGATAGCTCTACCAGCGTTCGGGACCGCAGTGATGTGCTGGGTAACCAAACCCCAGAACAAAACAGGGAGCAAAACCTGACCAGCATGGCCAACTCGGGAGAGGTGGCCATACGAGTGGCTTTGGAACACCTTGGCTACGACGTGATAGCTCCGGGTGGCGTTCGGATCGAGTTCGTGCAGGCCGATGCTCCAGCCACTGGTGCGCTGACGGCCGGAGACGTTGTGCAGGCAATAAACGAAACGCCCACACCGACCACTGCTGAATTGATAGCGGCCCTCCGTCAGTTTGAGCCAGGAACCGAGATTCAGCTCACCGTTGAGAGTTTCCAGGCACCAGACTCTGGTGAGGCTGGCTCTGACGAGACAGGCACTGACGAGCCCAGTACCGCCGAGCCCGGTACCGGCGCACCCGTATCCGAGCTGCGAACCGAGTCGGTCACGCTTGGCGATAGAGAAGGTCAGCCGTTTCTTGGAGTACAGGTCTCAACGGTTGTTGATTTGCCCGTGCTGCCATTTGAAGTAGGTGTGAACCTTGGCAGCATTGGCGGCCCCTCAGCTGGTCTGGCGATATGTCTGTCAGTGATCGACTCCCTCACCGAAAACGAGCTAACGGCAGGCCTGGACGTGGCCGCAACGGGCACAATCCAACTAGACGGTTCGGTTGGCCCGGTGGGAAGTGTGAATATCAAGGCACATGCTGTCTTAGCGGCTGGTGCGGATTTGATGCTGGTTCCCGCAGCGCAGATTGAAGACGCCAGGTCTGTGCTTGGCGACTACATCGAGGTAGTGGGAGTGGAGTCACTACAAGACGCCCTGCGGGTGCTGACCGAAAGAGTGCTGGTAAAAGGGCTCGCAGACCAGCCCTAAACATCCGCACCGCTAGCCTCTGACGCATATGAGTCCTGAGAACCAGAGTCCACCCGGCGGCCAATCCGGAGGCCCGCCTGGCGGCCAGCCCACCGGTCCAGCTGGAAGCAGCGCAAATGGAGCTCCAAGGGCTCGCAAACGACGCAACGTGCGACGGCTAAGGATTTTCCTTGTTGTTGCGTTTCTTGTAGTACTGCTGCTGATCGCATCGCTGCGCGGCCTGGCAGGGTTCTACACCGATTACCTGTGGTTCTCTTCGCTGGATTTTTCATCGGTTTGGTGGCAAGTGCTGTGGGCCAAGATCGGACTGGGTCTGCTGTTTACGTCCATTTTCTTGGTGATGATGTGGATCAACCTGTTTTTAGCCGAGCGCATGGCACCCAAGATGCGCCCGGCTGGTCCAGAGGAAGACGTAGTCGTCAAGTGGCACCAAGCGGTTGGCAAGCGCCGCTGGCTGGTCCGGTTGGTGGTCTCGTTTTTGCTGGCTTTGCTGGTTGGTGCGGGAGTTTCCGGTCGTTGGCAAGAGTGGCTGTTTTTCATTAACCCCGTTGATTTCGGCATCGAAGATCAACAGTTCGGCCGTGACGTTGGCTTCTACGTATTCCAGCTTCCGTTCCTTAAGTTTTTGGTGGGCTGGGTATTTGCCGCAGTGCTGGTGGTGTTCTTATTCACCGCTGTCTGGTACTACCTACACGGCGGTATTCGCTTACAAGTCCGTTCGTCTTCACGAGTTCAGCCGCAGGTAAAGGCGCATCTGTCTCTGCTTCTGGGCATTTTGGCACTGACAAAAGCGGTTGGCTATTACTTCGACCAGTTCTCCCTGACGCTGTCTACGCGCGGCTTTGTCGACGGCGCTACCTACACCGATGTCAACGCGCAACTGCCGGTGCTGCGACTACTACTGGTAATCAGCCTGTTTTGTTTCGTGTTGCTGGTGGTGAACATCTGGCGACGAGGCTTTACCTATCCAGTTATTGCGGTGGGCCTCTGGGCGATCGTTGCGGTGTTGGCAGGAGCGGTTTATCCGGCGCTGGTCCAGCGTTTTCAGGTGGAGCCTTCGGAGTCAACGCGTGAGGCGATCTACATCGAGCGCAACATTGAGATGACCCGTGTGGCGCTGGGGCTAGATCAGGTGACCCAAAGTGAGTTTAATTACATACCGACGATAACTGCAAGCGATATCTCAGAAAACTTAGAAACGGTGCGCAATGTCCGTTTGCTTGACCCGGCGGTGATGCAGGACACGTTTCAGCAAACCCAGGGCATCAAGAGCTTTTACGACTTTTTAGATATTGACGTCGACCGTTACGACATAGACGGCTTTGTTACACAGATCGTGCTTTCTGCACGTGAGTTGAACTCAGGCGACTTGCCCAATGACTCTTGGGAAACGCGCAGCGTCGGTTTCACGCACGGATACGGCTTGGCGGCTGCGCCAGCCAACGCGGTTGACTCCAACGGACGACCTGCGTATGTGCTGGGAGATATTCCAGCGGTGGTAGAGCCAGGCGCTGAGGCGTTGAGCTTGTCCAAACCCGGCTTGTACGTGGGCGAAGGGCTGACCGGTTACGCCGTGGTCGGTGCCGACCGTGACGAGGTGGACTTCCAAGACGACGATGACCGCACCGAGTCCACCCGTTATGACGGTGAGGACGGAGTCGAGTTGAGCTCGATTTTGCAACGTGCTGCATTTGCGCTGCGCTTTGCCGAGCCAAACTTGCTGATTTCAAATGAGATCAGCAGCGATAGTCGGATCTTGTTCAACCGCGATATCAACGAACGAGTTCGCACGTTGGCGCCGTTCCTGTCTTACGACGAAGACCCGTATCCCGTGGTGATCAACGGCGAAGTGATCTGGATCATTGACGCCTACACCATGAGCGACAACTTCCCGTACTCCCAACAGGTCAGTCCACGTGCGGTGCGCAGCGGAGACCTAGCGACGACCTTTAACTACGTTCGCAACTCCATCAAGGTCACCGTGAATGCCTACGACGGCACCGTCACGTTTTACGTGATCGACAAAACCGATCCGCTGGCGCAGAGCTACCGCAAACAGTTTGGTGATCTGTTCTCAGACGAAGATCCTCCACTGGAACTGCAGAAGCACTTCCGCTATCCCGAGGATTTGTTCCGGGTGCAGACCGATGTATGGGGTCGCTACCGCATCAGCGAGGCGGATGAGTTTTACGATGCCGCTGGTGCCTGGAGCGTTGCGCAAGATCCGGGCAACTCCATTGGCCAGGCCACTCTGGAGACGGTGGTCGATGCCACCGGTGCAATCATCAGCCGATCTGAGGTGCGTATAGCGCCGCAGTATTTGTTGCTGCGTTTGCCGGGTGAGGATTCGGAATCGTTTGTGATTTTCCGACCGTTTGTGCCGTTTTCAGATGACGATTCACGCAAGAACCTTGAAGGATTCATGGTGGTTCATAACGACCCCGGTCGCTATGGACAGATGGAGGTGTATGAGATCAGATCGGATTCTCCCGTTGACGGGCCCGCTTTGTTCAACTCAAACATCCAAACCGAAGAGGAAATCTCCGAGCGAGTCACGCTGTTGAACCAAAACGGGTCGGTGGTAACGCCGGGCAACTTGCTGTTGATTCCCGTGGGGAACTCGCTGCTGTATGTGCGGCCGTTGTTTATTGAGGCAACGGGCACCACTGCGGTGCCGGAATTACAGCTGGTGATCGTGGGCGTGGGATCGAAGATCGTCATTGCTGAGACGTTTGAAGAGGCGCTAGAAGGAGCTGTGCCGAACCTGGATATCGATCTACAGACGCGCAGCGTGAGCACGCAGCCAGGTCAAGGCGGCACTTCTGACGGCGATGCTGACACGAGTGATTCTGGTTCAACCGGCGACGACGGGACTGACTCAGACGCAGGCGACGGCACAACCACCGAAACCCTCGTGGGTCTCATTACTGCTGCTCAAGCGGCCTTTGATCGAGCCGATGCAGCCCTAGCCAACGGGGATCTCGCTGGCTACCAACGTGAGATTGAAGAGGCTCAGCGGTTAATCACTATGGCCGAGTTACTGTTCCCGTCAAATTCGAGCTAGTTAGCTTCACTCGCCATAAGGAGGCATAAGGAGCAGGAGCCAGGTTGGCAACTCAAGTGATCACAACTTCGGAAGGCGACCTTCCTGCGCCCGATAGCGCTTTGGTGGTGGTTGCGCATCCCGATGACATCGACTTCGGGATGGCAGGCACTGTGGCGACTCTGGTGCAAGCCGGAACGTATGTGGCCTATTGCCTCGCTACCAGCGGTGATGCGGGCAGCGATGATCTCAGCCATAAGTCTGAAGACCTGGCGGCTATGCGTCAGGGCGAACAGACCGCTGCGGCTGCGGTGGTGGGTGTGGACGAGTTGCATTGGCTGGGCCATCCCGACGGGATGGTGGAGACCGGTCTGTCGCTGCGACGAGACATTGCGCGTGTTATTCGCCAGGTGCGACCCAGCGTGGTGCTCACTCAAAACCCCACGCCGAATTGGGACAGCATGCACATCTCTCATCCGGATCATCTGGCGGTTGCTACTGCGACGATGGCAGCGATCTATCCAGATTCGAGAAATCCGCGAGCCTTTCCGGAGCTGTTGGCACAGGGACATGAGCCGCACACGGTGACCGAGGTGTGGATGTTTGCGGCCGAGTCGAATAGGTACATCGACATCACTGAAATGTTTCATCTGAAGATCAAGGCGCTTGAGCAGCATCACAGCCAGGTGGGGGAGATGGAGGATCTGCCGGGGCGACTGCGTGAGTGGAGTACGGAAACCGCCAAAGCTGCAGGCATGGCCGAGGGGCGATTAGCAGAGGGATTCCGGGTAGTTCAAGCTGGCTGACGCTGGCGCCAGACAGTGGTTGGGCAACGTGGCGCCTTCTCAGCTTCCCGCTAGCGTCAGGCTCAGCGGGGTGGAGCAGTCTGGAAGCTCGTCGGGCTCATAACCCGAAGGTCGCAGGTTCAAATCCTGCCCCCGCCACCATCAGGAAGGCCTGGTCACAGCGTTGCTGAGGCTAGGTCTTCGTCAGATCTTGTCTCAGTTGCTGACACCGTCGCAGCCCTTGAGGATGGTCTCGAACGGAGGCACGCTATGACCAATCCCCCGACACCGCTCGGAACTTCGATCCGGATCTTCCTGGTCGACGGGCAAGCCGACGGAGTATGGGTTGTGGAGAAGAGCAACTGGACGGGCAAGGCTCTGATGGCGCCTCGCACTCGATACGGCGACCTCCGCTCAAGGCCAGATCTCGATAGACCCGGCATCTACCTCCTGGTGGGGCCTGCGGAGTCTGGACTACTCGCGACGCGGATCTACATCGGTGAAACCGAGAATCTCCCCGGTCGCCTCGACATCCACAACAAGAACAAAGACTTCTGGAGCCGGGCCATTGTCTTCACCAGCAAGGACTCCAATCTCAACAAGGCGCACATCCGATACGTGGAAGCTCGACTGATCGGACTCGCGAAGGCGGCGAATCGGGCGGAGATCGACAACGGCAATGATCCATCATTCCCTCCGATGTCTGAAGCAGACACGGCTGAAGCAGAAGCATTCCTGGCCGAGATGTTGTTGATCTATCCGGTCCTCGGTGTTCAGGTATTCCAGAAGGCCGAGGAACAGCCGTCGACGTCGGTCCGGCTCCACCTCGCCGGCGCCCAAGCAAAAGCAGAAGGGGCTGAGACGTCAGAAGGCTTCGTGGTCTATGCCGGAGCACTGGCACGAGCTGAAGCCGTCCCCTCGCTCGGTTATTACGGCACCCAGATTCGAGAGGAGATGGTTCGCCAGGAACTGCTGGCGGCAGAGGGACATAGTCTGCGCCTCACCCAAGACCACTTCTTCAACTCCCCCTCGATGGCGGCAATGATCTTCCTCGGCCGCCAAGCCAACGGCCGCATCGAGTGGAAGACAGCCACCGGCTGCACCCTCAAGGACATTCAGACTGCCCAGTCTGAAGGCGTTGCCGGTGATTCCTGAACTCGGTCCCGCGACTGACTTCTATGCATTCGACTACGACAGGGATTGGGTTGCTAACGGCCAGCAGCTGGCCCTGTTGAGCATTTACAATGTCAAATTTTATTCAGAGGCAGAGCCCATAATGAGCATTAGACTTAAGGAGAGCAAATGAAAACTTCATCCTATAAAATATGAGTAAATCCTTTTCTGTTAACAATTTTAATCCATATCTACCACTAAGGTTGGCGTATGAGTAAAACAGAGTCAGGAAGATTTGGGGCCTGGTGGAGTACGCTGGGAGGAGTTAGGAAAACCCTTTTTATTATCGGTGTGGTTTTCATTTCCATGGTTATCCTCAGTATCCCTGTTATGATTTTATCCCCTCCGGAGACAGAGTCAACAGTATCGAAGGAAGGTAAAGAGGACACGGCCCCAGTGCCTACCACCATACCCACCCTTCCAGGTAAAGCTCTTACATCTAGAACAGCGCTCTTAGATGATGATTGGGTGGTTGAATTTATCGCCGCTTCCATCTCTGAGGCATGTGAAAGCGAAATTAGTAATAATGGAGTTCGTGTTGCTCTTGAACTACATGTAAGGGGAACAGTTAATTCTTTTCCTACAGGGGTCAATCTGTTGCGAAGTGGAGAAATATATAAAGGCACGCTAGATGGTCCCGAACCAAACGAGATAGAGGAAGGAGAAAGTGCGAGATACACCTTATGTTTTGACGTACCGAATTTCCTTTCAAGTACAGAAGATGTATTTCTTGTTCGAGATGGCTCTAGGGTAAAAATCCTTGAAGGAAAACCAGAAGAGCTCGTAACTCTAACAGCCACTGATTCTATCTTAGAGGACGGAATTTATCAGGTAGGAAATAGTGTCAAAGACGTGCTGTATTACGCGTCGGGCGGATCGAGTAGCGACTGTCGATTCATAATAGAAACAAACGGCAAAGCAGATTCCTCAGAAGATACTCACACTGGGGCAGTGCCTTCTAGGTATCGTATTGAATTAAATTCAGGAGATATATTTAGGACAGAGGATTGTGGTAGGTGGCAGTCAACTCAACCAACATACTACGACGGCAATACTTCTAACGAGATAAGGGCGAACGGTGCTTATGTTGTTGGTGAAGACTACCCTCCCGGTAAGTATGTTACTAAGGTTCCCACTCCGCCTTCCTGTATGTATGAAGTTTTTACTGACATTCCTGGAAGACCTCATGAGCTATTAACAAATGGGGGAAGTGGACTTACACGATATGATCTATTTTTGAAAGAGGGAAGTTTTCTAATTACCCATAACTGTGGCGACTGGGTATATACGCCTGCTGAAGCAAGTTGAGAAGAATCTACTCAGACCAGTCTTCCAACTAAGGTCAATCGTGACGGCCTCTATATTGTGGGAGAAAACTTAGCTCCAGGAAGATATCGGGCAATGGGGTCAAATGATGATGGTTTCTTGAACCTATGTAGTTGGAGCGTTAAAAACGAACTACAAGGAGAGCAAGTCGGTGGGCCACTTCTATGGACAGTGGCTTATGGAGAGCGCGCATGGTTAAAGAATGGTCAGTATTTTGAGACAGAAGATTGCGGTAATTGGGCGTTAGAGGATCCTACAGCCAGAGGAGTAAGAGCAAAATCTATTACTCGTAATGGTTCTTATCTGGTAGGTACAGATATTGTTGCTGGCGAGTGGGCTGCGGATGGAGAAGATGCACTCTGTGTTTGGAGTATTACAAAAAGTCCCGAACAAGGCTCATCTTTCGATGACGATAGACACTTTGGGGCAGCTTTTGGACAGAGAGTTAGACTGAGAGAGGGAGAGTTATTTGAAACCCGTGATTGTGGCAATTGGGCTCTTAAGTAGGTATATAGCGTTAATAATCTTCACAGAGGAACAGCATCTTTTAAGATTTGCTATTCTGCCCACATCAAATGTGAACAGAATAACCCCCTCAAATATAACGCTCAAATAATATAAATGAACAAACCTTTAAAAGAATTAGTTTATTTCTTATCCTTACTGAGGATAGGCCTTCGTCATATCTTGTCTCTAGAGACATTTCAACGTCTCTCAAGCATGATCGCTGACTGCCTGCTCTACTGCTTCGGTAATATCCTCGCCAAAACCTCAAAGGTATCGAAGCGGGGTCCGAGGGCGTGGAGTGATTCGCGGATGTTGCTCTGATGGTTGAGTGTGCATTTGGTCAGACGACAGCCACGCTGGCCGTATTGCCAGCGCGCGTGGTCTATCTGATTGCGGCAGGGAGTAGGTCGGGTTTCCGAAGGGTAGGCCAGGAGGCTTCCTGTCGTTGGGCAGGAATGACCGAGCTCATCGTTCCGCTTCGCCAGCGCGGAGGTATTGCTGCCGTGTGGGTGGAAATGGTTGAACATGGAGAGTACGACTGCCTCGTGAATGTCGACGCGTCATCTGATGCCGCAGAGCGAGCGAAACGGCAGCTTCAACTACCGCTAGTTCAGCTTCGAAACATTGACCGGGCAGGCCCCTCGCAGTATTCGGTCCATCCGTCGAACGTACTTGAGCTTGCACCGCGGCCAAACGCCCCGTTGATGGCGACCAGTGCCGACGCCCCGCTCTGGGAAGTGGCCTCGGCTGGAGACCTGACCGACGAGCACCTTGCAGACCCTTGGGAACAAGGCTTCGCCCGACGGCCTAGGTGTGCCGACGAAATTGGGCGAGCTCAGATTGCGGGTGAGACCCTGTTCGATCGTGGGCTTGAGCAGTTCGGAGAACACCACGCCTCGGGAGGGGGTTTTTCAGTCCCGACGGTTTTGTGGATCACGAAGCCAAACAGTCTCACCGATTGTCTGTGGTTTTGGAACTGTCGAGCGCTTCGCCCGCTTACGTTCAATCCGCTACCGATTTATCTTCTGCCACATCGTGGTACGGAGCATTGGGTTGACTTTGCTGGCCAGCTCGGGTCTGCGCTCGCCCGATCTGAGGACATTGAGCCAGATGTTGCGTTGTGTAGTCTGAGTGTTCAAGAGGCGGAGCTCAAAGTGCTTGCGGCATCGTTCGGTTTAGAAGCGGCGCTTTGCTCAGACGTTCCCGCCCCCGCCGCTTCGGACGGAACCCTTCACGTACAAGCTCGGAATTGACCCCCGTGATTTCGTGCTCTTCAAACGGCGATACGGCCGCACGGCTGACACCGTTATCCAGGTCGGTACGTCAAAGACCCTTTTGCGCTGCGAATCACCAGTCCAGTTCTCTGGGAGTGGGCGTGTGCTCCTTCGGGTTGCCTCACCAGCATTTGATCATCTTCCAAGGATTCCAACAACCGCTTCGATGGTCCTGGAGAACGCTGACTGGGCTGGCGAGGATTTGCAGCTCCGGACCAGAGCGGACTCGCGGTATCACTTAGAACTTTGCATACCTGAGATGGAACAGGTCGCCTGGAAGGTCTTGCGGGCATCCACGACAAAAGCGGAGTTGTCCGACAAGGGCCAGCTCGCTCACAGCGTTGAGGCAATTTCGGGGCCAGCAGCGGTTTTGGACCCGAACATGTTCAAACTCGTTAAAGAACTAACGACACCGCGTTCCAAAGAACTTATGAAGGAACTCACCCAACTACGGCGTGATGGCTACGGCGTGATGGCCACGACGGTGCTTACCTTGCCGAGCTGGCGTCGTCCTGGGGTGGCCGAACACAGCGCGGCTACCGATCGTCTAGCAACCTCCGAGGTGATGTGGGGAAAGAGGCCTACAGGTCCGCAGAATTGCTTACTACAGAGGGCTGGGCTGAACGCGGCGTCGAGATTCGTTGCGACCAGTGCACAATCCGGAGCTTCGTGCCCATCCAGGAAGCTGCAGGCCCACCGACCTGTCCAGCATGCTCCGCGGTTCAGGAATTCGTGCGTTCGCCGAGTCTCTCCATCTATTACAGGCTCAACAGCCTCATAGACCGCGCATCGGATCAAGGAGTTCTGCCGCATCTGGCTGCTCAAGCAGCACTGTTGGAGCGTGATGCTCGAACGCGACTTTTGCTGGGCGTGAAGGTCAAATTCAGTGATGGACGCGAGACCGAGGTTGATCTGTTCGGTCTGCACGGTGGCCGAGTTGTGGCTGGCGAAGCCAAGACCTCACCGGCAGAATTCTCTTCTAAGCAATTGTGCCGCGACGTCGAGCTGTCGCATCGGCTTGGGGCCCAGTCGCACTTGCTCGTGAGCTCCTACCCCGTCGACTTCGAAACGGTTAAATGTGCCTACGATCTCGCGCAGTCCCACAGCATGCAGCTGCTTGTCATCGAGGGTCACAAGGTTCGTGAGCCTGAGGAATATCTGGGTGAGCTTTGCTCTTAGCCCACCCCGCCATATGACGGGTGTTTATATGTCTGCACTCAACAGGTCGTTGGTGAGTAGCACCATGGACGCTGCGACTGTCTGAGGATCGGCACCAAGTCCAGCTGCCCGCACGGCCATTCCCACACCCATAGCGTTCGGAGATCCGAATAGCGGACGGAGCTGGGTTATCGCTTCCTCGGTGACATCGGTGCTGACAGAATTGTGCCTCAATATGCCAAATCGCCGGACGAGGTCGTCGGGCTCGGTCGATTGGAGCAGTCGGAGGACATCGAGGGCGTCTTTGTCGCGTATTCGGCTCGTGTCGCTGGCGCGTTCTGCGATCTTGTGTGTTTTGGCTACGAGGAGAGCGCCGGGTCCTGCGACGAGCATGGAGACCGAACGATGGTCGTCAGGGTCGAGTGCAGAGATGACCCTCCGGTCGCGATCGACAAGGGCTCCTTCGAGGCCTTTAGCTCTTCGGGCGACACGTTTACCGTGCGGTCCGAGCCGGGCACCTCGCGTGCCGGGGCCAGCAAGGGCCTCGGGAACCATGAGGTCGACGTTGATCCCGTCGTGACTGAGCCATGCGCCGGGCTCTGGCTTGGCTACAAAGCCTCCTGCAGTCATTAGTTCGGCTAGAAGTGGTGCGTCGGTGAGGTCGGATGGACCTATCGACAAGTCGGCATCGGTTGTGTACGGGGCGACAGCGAGATCGCCTTCGCCAGTGTGAAGGTAGATGGCTTGAGCGCCGACTAGAACGACTGCGTCGAGTTGTTCGGAAAGCGCATCGGTCGCGTCAAGGAGCACTCGGCGGGCGCGGACATAGAGCGGGTCAGGTGCGCCAGGCATTTTCGTTCTCCTGCATCCATTCCAGTATCTCTTCACCTTGCGATGGCTCCCGGCCGGGCCCGGTCAGCAAGTCGACGGCGAGTTGGCTTGGAGCAACACACCGGAGTCCGTCACGGATGCTCGCTCGTTCAAAGACAACCGGGTCGAAAGGTTCGAGGAGCACGACGTTGGCGCCCGCCTCGGTCTCACGAAGCCCGAGGAGATCGACGGTCCTGGTCACGTCGTCGACGTAGAGGGTGGCGGTCCTGGCGGGTGCGATTGGGTTGAAGCGTTGGGCAGCGAACGCTCCTGTGGCGGCGTAGGTGAGTTTGGAACCTTGCAGCTTCTTCTCGATAAACGGGATTCCGCGGGGAGCGAGGAATGCCGTAGCGGTGTTGCTGGTGGTTTGGTCGTAGTCCTGGGCCCATCGTCGGATGGCCTCTGGCCAGTCGATTGTTTGGACGGGTCCGCGAGCCTCGCGGGTGATGAGTCCTTCGGTTTCGAGCATCTCAAGGACCCGTGACACGGTTGCTCGTGATGATCCGGTTTTGGTGGCCAGTTCGCGCACTCCGAATGGGGGGTCGGTGTCGATGATCGCCCGGAGAGCGCGGGCTGTGCCTCGCCCACGGAGTGTCTGGAGTTCGCCGTCCTCGGGCCAGGGGTTCTTGTCGGTCCCTTGGGTATGGATGAACAGGTTCCCGGCTTCGACGCGGATGTTGCCCGTGGTGTCGATGTAGCCGACCCCGGAGTCGATGAGCAGCTGACGGGAGCGGGCTGATAGGTAGCCGGCCGCGACGACCGGGGAGGCGTCGGGCATAGCGGACGCAGCAAGCCTCGAGATCAGTTCGACGACTATCGGGACTGATCGCGGTTCGATTGCCCGTTTCGCCTCGATCGCGAAACGAGCAGTCTTGCCGTCAGGAGACGTCACCTTGACGAGTAGATCGAGGAAGCTGCCGTTGTTCACCGGAGTCTCGAACTCTGTCTCGAGCGACCAGGCCGGAGGGATGCTCTGGGCCAGAATGTTTTCGACGTCGTGGACGATGCGTGTCTCATTTGGGGGTCTTTCCTTTGCCACAGCAAATCCTTCCTCTAGACAAATCGTATGTCCCAATAAGCCTACTGTCTCAGGATCGGTGAGACAGGACTAATTGTGAGACATTTCTCATGGATCTTCTCACGGACGGTCTGACACGGTCTGTTATCCGCAGATACGAGTCATCAGACAGAATCGCTGAAACCGTGTGAAAACACAGGCCGAAACGACACTCTGGGACCAGCGGATACTGGCCGGAATGGGCTTCCACGAACTTATAACCCGAAGGTCGCAGGTTCAAATCCTGCCCCCGCCACCATAAGGAAGGCCTGGAAACATTAGGTTTCCGGGCAGAGTGCTGCCGGTCGCCAGCGTTGGGGAAGCTTGGCCGCAGTCATTGTGTCTCGGTACTCTGGGGGCCAATGGCAAAAGCTCACCTCAACCCACTAATGCTGAGATGGGCGGTGGAGCGCGCCAGCTTGGGGGTCGCTGAACTCGGGGCTGCCTTCAAGAAATCCCCTGAGACCGTTGAGGCCTGGATCTACGGATCAGATGCTCCGACGTTCAAACAGGCTCAGCAGCTAGCGAAGAAACTGCACATCCCGTTCGGGTACCTCTTCCTGGAGACACCTCCGGACGAAGAACTGCCAATACCGGACTTCCGCCGTCTCTACGGCGAGCACCGATCTCAAATATCTATCGATCTTCGAGATGTGATTGCCGACGTGCTCCGAAGACAGGATTGGTATCGGGATCACCGTCTTGACAACGACGAGGAACCGCTCGAGTTCGTCGGGAGCTTTGAACTGACGAATCTACCTCGCGACCTTGCCCTGGACATCGGTAACCGTCTTGAGTTTGATGACATGGTCCGGTTTGGGCCACCGCGAGCGAGCTTCTTACGCGCGTTTGTAAGCCAAGTGGAAGCGCTAGGGATTCTCGTGATGCGCAGCGGCATCGTGCGCCAGGCCACGAAGCGCCCGCTGAAGGTTGACGAGTTCCGCGGGTTCTCGATTGCTGATCCGATCGCACCGGTTATCTTCATCAACAGTGTCGACAGTAAAGCGGCACAGGTATTCACTCTTGCGCATGAGCTTGCTCACGTCTGGATCGGAAAGGGCGGGATTTCTGATGCTGACTTCACGATCGTGGATGACCCTTCCGCCGGCATCGAGAGTTTCTGTAATGAGGTAGCTGGCGAACTTCTCCTTCCGTGGAAGCCACTCAATGAGCAGTGGATGGAGCGCACGGCACCCCTGGAGGAGTTCGTCGAAACCACCGCCCGCCGGTACCACGTCTCCACAGTGATGGTGGCTCGCCAACTGTGGGTGCACGGCGCCATCGAGCGCAAGCAGTTCTTCGATCTCTACGAGACCGAAAGCGCCAAGTGGATTACGAAGGCTGAGGGCGCTTCGGGCGGCGACTACTACTCGAACGTCCGGATCAGAAACGGCCGTCTTCTCACGGAGGCGATCTTCCAAAGCGTTGGAGCATCGGAGACCTCCATCCGTGACGCGTCACGCTTGCTAGGTGTGAAGCCCGCCAGGCTGCCCAAGCTGCAAGAGCATATGAGTGTCGCATAGTGCTGCACCTCCTCGACGCCAACGTCTTCATCACTGCGAAGAACACCTACTACGACCCCGCTCTGGTGCCAGCCTTCTGGAGCTGGCTCGAAGACCAGGCTCGCCGCGGCACTGTCGCCTCTACGGACCTCGTGTACGACGAGCTAAAGGCCGGGGACGACGATCTGGCTGAGTGGGTCAAGGACCACCGTGACAGCCTCTTCCGTTTCGAGTCGTCGTCTAAGGCTGTTGCAGCGCACGTGGCATCGCTGGGAAAATGGGCTAAAGCAGAGGGATACAAACCCCACGCTGTGGAGGAATTCATGGACTTGCCCCGCGCTGACCCGTTCTTGGTGGGGGTTGGAGCCGAATTCGGTCATGTCGTTGTGATGCTGGAGATTCCTGCTGGATCGAAACGGAAAAAGGTGAAGATCCCGGACGCCTGCGACCACCTTGGGGTGCAGTGGGAGAACACCTTCGAGATGATGCGCGGACTGGGCGCCAGGTTCACCAACTAGCACGGCGGGCTCAGAGTCGTCAAGGCGGATGTAGAGCGATGGAGCTTCGAATAGTAATAGTGAGATGTTGCCGGTGTCTGTCGCCATAGCTGAAACCACCTTGCATGAACTGCAATAACTACGCTAGGCACAGCCTGCTGGGCAAACCTGGCGACATGCCAGCCTGACCACAAACTGAGTAATGAACAATTCTGACGTGGTTGCTTGCCTGGCTGTCACGATGGACATGTACATCGCTCGCACAGATGGATCGTTTGACTATCTGGCCGCCTATCCGATGCCAGGGTTTGACTTCGACGCATGGACGGACCAGTGCGGGGCTCTCATCATGGGACGCAAGACCTACGAGGTACTACTAAACGACGATTGGGCGTGGGGAGACCGACCCACCATGGTGCTGACCAGCAAGCTCAGCCTGCCCATACCAGCTGGCGCCAACGTTGTCTTCAGCTCTGCGCCGACCGCTGAAGCCGTTCGTGAGTTCTCGACTGTGGCACTAAAACGCTTGTGGGTGTTTGGCGGGGGCGACGTCGTGACCACTGCGATGCTTGGCGGAGCGATTGATGTGCTCGACATAGTCGTGATGCCAGAGGCACTGGGCAGCGGGATACCTCTTTTTACCGAACCGATCAAGCGACCTATGCGACTGACCGAAGCAACACCATTCGAAGACGGCGTAATCCGGTTGGTTTACGAGATCGACAACAGCTGAGATTGGCACGTCGAGTATCTCGCTAGCGCAGAATGCCAGCCTCATTCAGTGTTCTCGCAGCAGTGGCTGTCGAAGCGTTTGCACGACTGCTGTCAGCGCAATGGTGTTTGACTATTGGTTACCCATCCTGTGGCTACCTAGTCCCAGCGGACAGATGCCAACACCCCAAGTACCCCATGCCTCAAAGCACTCCTTATGCGTAAAGCCTCTAAAATGCAAGCCGTCTTAGAGCGAGCCATCGAGGCTATTACTACCCACAGAACCCGCCGACCACCACGCATTGCAGTAGTCGGCAGCGTCAATCTGGACTTCATAGCGGGCATAACTCAAATGCCCGAACGAGGCGAAACCGTTACCAGCGACAGCTTGCGGGTGCTCCCGGGTGGTAAGGGTGCGAACCAAGCCACGCAAGCTGCGCTGCTGGGAGCTGAGGTGTCAATGGTCGGGCGAGTTGGTTCGACGGTGCTAGCGCAGATGGCGTTAGCGGGTCTCGAGCATGCCGGAGTTGATCTAACGCATGTGAGCCGTGACACCGAGCTCGAGACCGGGCTGGCTTTTGTATTTGTAGAAGACACCGGAGACAATCGCATAGTCGTCGTGCCCCGTGCCAACGGAGCTCTCACCGCCCAGCATGTGCAAGCCGCTAGCGAAACCATCGCCGCGGCCGACGTATTGCTGCTACAGCTAGAGGTCCCCGACGATGCGATCACCGCCGCGGTTCAGATCGCTAGTGAAGCCGACTGCAAGATCATTTTGAACCCCGCCCCTGCTCGGCCACTGTCCGCAGAGATGCTGACCCGGGTGGACTATCTCATCCCGAATGAAACCGAAACCGCCACCTTGAGCGAGATGCCGGTGACCGACCGTTCAGCGACGATCGCTGCGGCGCGCAAGCTGACCGGCGCTGGTCTAGATGACTCCGGCGCCACAAACGTCATTGTCACGCTTGGCGAGCAAGGGGCGATGGCAATTAGCCGCAACCAGCCTGATCCGGTGTTTGTAGAAGCAGTGCCGCTCGATCAGATCTCAGGCGCCCACGTGATCGACCCCACCGGCGCAGGCGATGCGTTTTGCGGAGCCTTTGGCGTGGGAATAGCCATCGGTCTTGATTTGGCCGACAGCCTGGCGCTCGGGTCGATCGCAGGGGCGTATGCGGTGACTAGCACCGGCGCGCAAGCCTCAATGGGCACTCTGACCGAACTAACGCAATGGATCTAGCTATCCGCCTCAACTAAGTGAGCCGGAAAACCACCACGTGAGATCGGCCCCCAGCGAGTGGGCTTAATCCGAATCAGCACCTTGCCCTGCTTTTGCATAGCGGCGCGATACTCGTCCCAGTCGGAGTGCTCGCCACTGATCGATATCAGTCGATATGGGCTTCCACGAACTCATAACCCGAAGGTCTCAGGTTCAAATCCTGCGCAGCCACCATCCACCTTGCATGGGCTGAAACCACCTTGCATAAATTGCAATAACTACGCTAGGCACAGCCTGCTGGGCAAACCTGGCGACATGCCAGCCTGACCACAAACTGAGTAATGAACAATTCCGACGTGGTTGCTTGCCTGGCTGTCACGATGGACATGTACATCGCTCGCACAGATGGATCGTTTGACTATCTGGCCGCCTATCCGATGCCAGGGTTTGACTTCGACGCATGGACGGACCAGTGCGGGGCTCTCATCATGGGACGCAAGACCTACGAGGTACTACTAAACGACGATTGGGCGTGGGGAGACCGACCCACCATGGTGCTGACCAGCAAGCTCAGCCTGCCCATACCAGCTGGCGCCAACGTTGTCTTCAGCTCTGCGCCGACCGCTGAAGCCGTTCGTGAGTTCTCGGCCGTGACACCAAAACGCTTGTGGGTGTTTGGCGGGGGCGACGTCGTGACCACTGCGATGCTTGGCGGAGCGATTGATGTGCTCGACATAGTCGTGATGCCAGAGGCACTGGGCAGCGGGATACCTCTTTTTACCGAGCCGATCAAGCGACCTATGCGACTGACCGAAGCAACGCCATTCGAAGACGGCGTAGTCCGGTTGGTTTACGAGATCGACAACAGCTGAGATTGGCACGTCGAGTATCTCGCTGACGCAGAATGCCAGCTTTCACCTGAGCGAGCGGGAAGCCTGTCACACCTCCTGGCTACGATTACGACGTATGGCGAAGCAGCTGAAAGGAGGCGGTCATGGCTGAACGGTCGGCAATCGAATGGACCGAGACGACCTGGAACCCGACGACCGGCTGTGACAAGACCTCCCCAGGCTGCGACAACTGCTATGCGTTGGTGCTCGCCAAGCGACTCCGGGCGATGAAGCAGCCGAAGTATCAGAACGACGGAGACCCCCGCACCAGCGGCCCTGGCTTCCAGCTTACGATCCACCCCGACACGCTGAGTGCGCCTTACTCGTGGAAATCTCCCCGCCTCATATTCGTGAACTCGATGAGCGACCTCTTCCACCCCGACGTGCCCTTGGAGTTCATCCAGCAAGTGTTTGAGGTCATGAGGGAGACCCCCCGGCACACCTACCAAGTGCTCACGAAGCGGTCAAAGCGACTATTGCAGTTGGCCTCCAAGATCGATTGGCCCTTAAACGTGTGGATGGGAGTGAGCATCGAGTCCGAGCGCTACATGTTCAGGCTCGACCACCTGCGGAAGGTGGATGCTGCGGTGCGATTCGTCAGCGCCGAACCGCTCCTAGGTCCCTTGCCCAGACTTGACCTCCAAGGCATCCACTGGCTTATTGCTGGAGGCGAGAGCGGTCCACATGCACGTCGGATGGATGAGGACTGGGTTCGCGACATCCGCGATCAGTGCAATCGCTGCGGCGTCGCGTTCTTCTTCAAGCAATGGGGTGGAAGGACCCCGAAGGCGGGAGGGCGCGAACTCGACGGCAATCTGTACGACGAAATGCCAGCGCTCCTAGCGGTCGGATAGAGACGTGGCTCGCGCGTGGGGGTACTGGACTCGAGGCAAGCTCGATGTCCTTCGTGACTACCTCGACGCGTTCACGACAGCATCGGGCAGCGTCAGCGAAAGGATCTACCTCGACGCATTTGCGGGCGAGGTCGAGAACTACGACCGGCTGACTGATGAGAAGATCGACGGATCAGCTCGGATAGCTCTGTCCATCGACTCACCTCCCTTCACGCGACTTCGGTTTTTCGAGACGGAAAAGAACGCAAGCAAGCTTGACGCCGCACTTCGCTCTGACTTCCCCGATCGCGACTTCAAGGTCCTGGGAGGCGATTGCAATGTCCGGATCCCCGAGGCCCTCGCCCGGTTGGAGTACTTGTCCTGGGCACCCACGTTTGCCTTTGTGGATCCGAACGGCATGGAAGCTGAGTGGCGGACCCTTGAAGCACTAGCGACTTTCAAAAAGGGGCAAAAGACCAAAGTTGAGCTGTTTCTACTCTTCGCGGCACCCATGTTCGTAAGGGTTCTTCGGATCGATGGGGCAGCCGTCAGACCCAAGGACGAAAAGGCGATCAATGCGATGTTCGGAAGTGAGGATTGGAGACATACCTATAAGGCACGGGTCGATGGAGAAATTGAGCCGTCCGAGGCCCGGTATGAATACGTCGACTTAATGCGTTGGCGTCTCGAGAAGGTGCTTTGCTACAAGTGGACGCACCCACTCGAAGTCCGAAACGAGAGAGGGATTCCAATCTACTACATGATCTTCGCTACTGATCATGAGGTGGGGACGAAGATTATGAGTCACCTGTATGCCAATGCCGCTGCAGAATTTCCGGCCATGCGCGAGGAAACGCGCCGAATCCGCCAAGAAATCGCTGAGCGGGACAGCGGAGTTACGTCCTTGTTTGGTGATGACGACGCGCTACTGCAGGCACCCGTAAAACGCGGGGAACGCTTCTACGAGCACTCACCACCATCAACACCGCGGTTCTTGAAGGGTGACGATGCTTCCTGAACTAGACACCGACCCGATCGCATCGCTTACGCGGGCACGTCTTGGGCCAATGGATCTAGCTATCCGCCTCTACTAAGTGAGCCGGAAAACCACCACGTGAGATCGGCCCCCAGCGAGTGGGCTTAATCCGAATCAGCACCTTGCCCTGCTTTTGCATAGCGGCGCGGTATTCGTCCCAGTCGGAGTGCTCACCACTGATCACTCGGAAATAGTTCACCAAACCCTCCAGCGCTTCGGGCAGATCAACCACTTCGGCCTCACCATCCACCTGAACCCACTCCGAGTTGAACTCATTGCCCATCACCAGCATCGATGCACGCGGATCTCGCCGCAGGTTGTGCACCTTCGCACGGCTGGGATAACTGCTGACCAGCACTACACCCTGACCGCTAGAGCCTTGCCCGTCATAGCCCTGGTCATCAAGCCCCATGGTTACCAACGAGAGCTGCGGTGAGCCATCTCGCCGGTAAGTCAGCAGCACGCCTCGGTGCTTGTCACGCACGAAGTTTTCTAGCTCTTCACGTTCTACGTAGGTATCGGTTGCTATCTGTGCCACGGCGCAAGTGTGCCCGCTAGTGAAGAAGCGTCGCCAACTACCGTTAACCGCGTGTCACCCGACTCAGCTTTCGCACGCGTGGGGCTAAACCAAAATGCGCACAACCACTAGAGGCTCAGCGAGAGACACATGGCAGTTATCTACAAGGCAACCCCCAAACCTGCTGGCTTCGCTGCGCTGCTAGTTGCACTAGTCGTACTTGCCGCAGCCTGCGGATCATCTTCGCCCGACGATGAGATGGCCGCCGATCAGTCAAGCGACGAGTCAAACACCGAGACAAGCCCCAAGACAAACACAGGCAATTCCAACGAAGGCGATGTCAGCGGCGACATAACGAACATCGACCGCAACGAAGGCGATCTAGTCGAATCACCTAGCAGCTTCGGCGAAGCCACCGGCATCATTGCGTCACCTCAAATCCCCGGCGACGAACCAAACGTCGTGGCGTCCGCACTGCGCGGTAGCCGCGACAACCCGCTGTTCGGCGAACCACTGGTTGATCTTGGCCTCATCATCAGCGGCGGTCCACCACCGGACGGGATCGCATCGATCGACTGGCCGAACTTCGAAAAGGCCTCCACTGTCGATTGGCTTGAGCCACAAGAAGCAGTTATCGCTGTTGAGATCGACGGCGAACCACGCGCCTACCCGGTGCGAATCCTCATCTCCCACGAGATCGTCAACGACACCATCGGCACGCTCCCTGTCACCGTCACCTACTGCCCGTTGTGCAATTCAGCGGTCGCTTTTGAGCGTCAAGCCGACGGACGAACCTTCGACTTCGGCACGTCAGGATCGCTCTACAACTCAGCTCTAGTCATGTACGACCGCCAGACCGAAAGCCTGTGGGCGCACTACACCGGGCAAGCCATCGTCGGTGAGCTAGTGGGCACACAGCTCAAGCTGATACCCGCGGCCACCGTGAGCTGGAGCACGTTTGCAGCCGAGCACCCCTACGGCCTGGTGTTGTCGCGCGAAACCGGCTTCGGTTACAGCTACGGCTCCAACCCTTATGCCGGCTACGACGATCCCGACACCTTTCCGTTTTTGTTTCTGGGAACGCCCGACGAACGACTAGCAGCAAAGGAGCGCGTGCTAGCCATTCGCTACGCAGGCCAAGAGGTCGCCGTGGTGCTGGACACCTTGGCCGAGCAAGGCACGCTCGCTTTGAAATTCGAAGCCACATCAGCGGATGCCGGTAGCGGTAGCGCAGGTGATAACCAAGACGAGAACACCGTGGAGATCGTGGCGTTTCACCAGCCCGGCACGGCCACGCCGCTGGAGCAGCCAAGCGTTGCCTTGGGTAGAGATGTGGGTGCTACTGCGGTTTATCTATCTGAAGTCGACGGACAGAGTCTGACGTTTGAGCGAGTCATCCACAGCGAACTCGGCTATGTGTTTATGGATGCCGAAACCGGGTCGAGCTGGTCGCTGCTTGGCCGAGCGATTGACGGACCTTTACAGGGCGCAAGGCTCACCCCGGTCGAGCACCTCGACACTTTTTGGTTTGCCATCTCTGCCTATAGCCCCGATGTTGAGATATACGGCGACCGCTAAACGACCCAAAATATTTCTTAGGAATCGCTTATGTGTCTCTTAGGTTCCTTTCAGCTTCGCTCGGCATTGTGGTTTCCGTCACAGACACCCATCTATTGAAAGGAACGGGCAATGACTATTTATGGCAAACACTCATCTGAAGGCGCAGAGGTTTCTACGCTGGCGGAGAGTAAAACTGAAGGCACCAGCGGGGGTCGCAAATATTTGCGGCGAGGGCTGTTGTTTGTTCTACTGCCTCTGCTGGCAGTCGGAGGTCTGGCGGGCGTTGCGTTAGCGCAAAGCGACGATTCAGACAGCGACGGCTCAGGCGATGACGACAGCGGTCACGTTGAGGGCACTGATTCAGATAGCGACAGCGGTCACGCAGAAGTCGCTAGTCACGCAGAAGGCGTTAATCACGACGAGGGCAACGAGCACGCTCGTGAATCTCGCAGCGATGCGTTGACAGATCTGCTTGGTGTTTCGGGCGATGAGATTCGTGCGGCTTTGACTGAGGGTTCGACTTTGGTTGAGGTTGCTGCGGCTAATGGTGTGTCCGAGCAGGAGTTGGTTGATGTTTTGGTGCAGCGACTTGTTGCCAATGCTCAAGAACATGGCGAAGAGGTGACTGAGGATCGGTTAGCTGAGGTGCGTGCGAAGATTCTCGAACGGGTAAACACAGTGGTTGACACATCCGAAGGCGTTAAGAGACACGGTCATAAAGACGGAGTTGGCCGGCAAGGTGGATTTGCTAAATCAGATGCGCTGACAGGTTTGTTTGGTGTTTCGGGCGATGAGATTCGTGCGGCTTTGACTGAGGGTTCGACTTTGGTTGAGGTTGCTGCGGCTAATGGTGTGTCCGAGCAGGAGTTGGTTGATGTTTTGGTGCAGCGACTTGTTGCTAATGCTCAAGAGCATGGCAAAGAGGTGACTGAGGATCAGTTAGCTGAGGTGCGTGCGAAGATTCTCGAACGGGTAAACACAGTGGTTGACACATCCGGGTTTGGCGAGCGACGTGGTCATCACAGGTTTGGTGACAACGACTCAGCTAGCAGCGAAGCTGCCTCCGCTGCTAGTCAAACGCAGGCTGCTTAGTCCCCTTTAGCAGTCGGGCGTAAGCCGTCTTCTGCAGCAAGCCTGCCTTCTAGGGCAAACCAGCAAGCGGCCGGGGATCACTCGAAATGAGTGTGACCCGGCCGTTTTGCGCGCCCGGCTTGACTAGCGCCCCAGGTCAAAGGGCGCAACTGCGCCAACAGCGCTATTGCTTTGTAGCGCTAGCTCGCTGCCGCCCCCACCTGCGACTGCAGGTAAAGCTCCAATCCAATGTCTGAGATCATTCTCTGCTGGGTTTCGATCCAGTCGAGATCCTCTTCTTCGCCCACCAAAAGTCGCTCCAGCAACTCGCGAGTTCCCGTATCGCCGTGCTCAAGGCATAGCGCAATACCACTGCGATACTGCTCAATGGCGGTTTCCTCCGACTGCCTGTCAGCCTCAAGCTGCTCGGGCACCGTCTCACCAATCATCACCGTTCCCAAGCGCTGAACGTTTGGCAGGCCGTCAAGCAACAAGATGCGCTCAATCAGATCTTCGGCATCACGCATTTCGCTCATGGATTCGGTGCGGTACTTCTCGGACAACAACTTCCAACCCCAGTTGTCAGTCATTTTTGATGCCATGAAATACTGATTGATGGCGGTCAATTCGGCCGTCAAGGCCTCATTTAGAAACTCAATAATCGCGGGATTGCCTTGCATGCCCGCAGCCTACGCCCAATCACCATTTGTTTTAGAACTCGCCTCACCCGCCGCAAACTCCTCGATCAGCGCCTGGATTTGTGGCACGCATTTCGTGCAGTCGCTACCGGCTCCACTAGTCCGGATCACCACCTCGACGGTGGCGTTAGCCGGATCGGGAAGCTGCCTGAGCACGCGTTTCACGTCGCTCTCGCTCATTCCAAAGCACTGGCACACGATCATCGTCGCTTGCCTCCGGAGCGATTAATCAAATTTGCGGATCTTCTTAAGAAAGGGTTACCAGTATTCGCTCGGCTGCGAAAGAGCTCACACCAACGGTGCCCTCGTTCATCTCAACCGTGGTTACGCCATCAGGCGAAACCGCGAGCACTTTGCCAATACGACCCGGCATCAAACCGGACTCTTCCAAGAAATCAAGCTGCCCCGCGGCAAATTCCAACTCCTCCGGAATGCGCTCCACGGTGAAACGTGTCAGCGGGTCAATCTTCATCAGTGCAACGGCGTCGGTGGGTGGGTGATAGTCGGTGCCGGGGATCGGGTTTCCGTGCGGGCATGTGCTGGGGTCTTTCAGCACCTTCACCAACGCTTCCTCAACGCTGGGTGAGATGACATGCTCCCAACGGCCGGCCTCATGATGGGCTTCGGCCCAACTCAGCTTCAAGATGTCCGTCAAAAACCGCTCAGCCAAACGATGCCGGCGCACCACGGTGGTGGCGATATTTTTGCCCTCGGTCGTTAGATGAATGTGCGTGTCATCAACAGTGACCAGGCCCTCGCCTTCCATGCGCCGCATCATCTCTGACACAGCCGGGCGAGACACGTCCATGCGTTCGGCTATGCGCGCTTGAATCACTTCAAACCCATCTTCGGCCAGCTCGTAGATGGTTTCGGTGTACTCCTCGAAAGCGGGGTGGTGTTCAGATGGCTCATAGGCCATAAAGCCAGGCTACTGCTTAGGCCATATAGAGCGCCCTGGTCTAGGGTCAGCAGCTGTGAGGTTCAGCATTTTCTACGAGCACCAGTTGCCCAGGCCTTGGTCTGAGGGCGATGAGCACCGCATTATGAAAGAAGCCCTGGAGCAGGTTCAGCTTGCTGACAAGCTTGGTTTCTCAACGGTGTGGGAGGTTGAGCACCATTTCTTGGAGGAGTACAGCCACTCGTCTGCACCGGAAGTGTTTCTAGCCGCCTGCGCAGCCACTACCAAAAACATCAATATCGGACACGGCATCGTGCCGGTTTTGCCGGGTTATAACCATCCGGCCCGAGTGGCCGAACGCATAGCAACGCTAGACATCGTCTCCGACGGGCGAGTGCAGTTCGGCACCGGTGAAACCTCTAGCGACGCCGAGCTGGTTGGATTTCGTGTAGAGCGCGAACACAAGCGTGCGATGTGGGAAGAATCGGTTCCGCAGATCGCCCGCATGATGTACCAAGAGCCTTACGAGGGTTATGAAGGCAAATGGTTCTCGATGCCAGCGCGCAACGTGGTACCCAAGCCGTTGCAAAAGCCGCATCCGCCCATCTGGGTTGCGTGCAGTCAGCGAGAAACGATCCTGATGGCAGGGCGCCGCGGTATCGGTGCGCTGAGCTTCTCGTTTATCAACCCGGACGAAGCCGCCACCTGGGTGCACGACTACTACGCGGAGTTTGACAAATGTGAAGACCCGATAGGGCTCGCACCGAATCCAAACCTGGCTGTCGTTTCCGGGTTTATGTGCCATCAAGACGAGCAGACCGCGCTGGACCGCGGGCTAGACGGTTTCCACTTTTTCGCTTACTCGCTGTCGCACTATTACATTCACGGCACGCATCTGCCTGGCACCACGAACATCTGGGATGAGTTTGAGAAAAACCGCGAGGAGATGGGCTTTGAGCGAATCAGTGCCCTGGCCGAAATAGCTCGCGCTGAACAAGGGGAGCTAGCCGACGGTGGCCTGAATTCGCTGCGAGGTTGCATCGGCACACCCGACCAAATCCGTGAGTTTGTCCGGGGCTATGAGCAAGCGGGCGTGGACGAAATCATCTTCGTCAGCCAAGCCGGTAAAAACCGTCACGAAGACATCTGTGAATCAATGGAGTTGTTCGCTAAAGAGGTGATGCCGGAATTTGTCGAACGTGCCGATGGCGTTGAGGCGGCTAAGCGTGAGCGTCATGCCGAGGCCATCGAGCGCCTAAGCAACATCAGCCACGTTGACAAGCACCCAAAAATTGAAGAACGGATAGTTGCTAAACCTCTTGCCTAACCCGGGCCTGCTTGCAATTGTTTGATACCGGCGTTTGCACTGCCTAAGCAGTTGAGCGCGGATCAGCCGCGTCGAGCTTGGCTTTATGTAGGCGGAGTTTTGGGGCCGTTTGGCGGTGGCGTGCTAAACCCGATGATCCCGGAACTGCGAGAAACGTTCGGCGTTTCTACCAGCACCGTTGCCTGGGGTTTCACCGGATATCTGCTGCCGTTTGCGGTGCTGTTACTGATATCGGGCACGCTTGGCACCCGTTGGGGGGTGGCGCGATCGCTACGGCTCGCATTCGCCTTGTATGTGCCTGCCACCTTGTTTTGCGTTATTGCGCCGAACTTTGCTTGGTTCATGGTGGGGCGGGTAGTTCAAGGCTCGCTTAATGCGTTCATGACACCGCTGCTGATCACGTCTTTGACAGAGAACATTGCGCCGTCTCGTTTGGGCCGCCTGGTCGGGTCATACGCGGCGTTCCAATCCTTGGGCCAAATCATGGCGCCTCTGTTGGGAGGGATCAGCGCCGACATTGATTGGCGGCTGGCATTTGTGCTCGTCGCGCTGGTGTCTGCGCTGGTGGCAATCAAACTGCCACCTGGCAGCAAGCCTGCTGCCAGCGAATCTCCAGCCAGCAAGCCTGCAGCCAGCGAATCTCCAGCCAGCAAACCTGCGGCCATCCGGGGAGCAGAGCAAGACCACGCCGCCAAAGCCAGTGCCGGAGGGCGAACCAGCGCCGGACCGAATTTCCGCTTGCTCTTGCGGCGACCAACCTTGCTGCTGGGCGCTACCGCGTTTGCTGCTGCGATGGGACCTCTCAATGTCGTACCGCTGGTGTCGCTAACAGCGCGTGACGAGCTTGGCCTGTCGGGCGGAGCCACTGGCGTACTGCTGTTGGCTGGCACCGGGTCGGCGATGCTGCTGGTGCAACCCTGGGGAAAACTGAGCGACGCCTGGGGTGCGCGGCGAGCCATCGTCGCGGCTCTAGTTCTGTCTGGGCTTTTTGTAGCGATACTCGGCACGGTTGATTCGGTGCTTGCGTTAGCGCTGGTATGGGTTCTCACCGGTGCTTGTATTCAGTTTGTGGTGGTCGGGTTCCAGCTGCTGGCTGCCACCGCTGACAGCGCCAACCGCGGCGGCGTCATCAGCTTTACCTTGTCGTTCCGTTTTTTTGGGCACAGCCTGGGCACCCTCATCTGGGTGCCTGTTTTTACCGTTAGTCCTGGCACCGCCTACACTTTCTCAGCACTGGTAGCGGTGCTAGCGATAACAGCGGTGCTGGCATCGGGTCTAGGTAAGACGGCACGACCAATCAGCTAAGGGAAAGACTGCTGTATGAAATTCGGTATTTTTTATGAGCTTCAGTTGCCTCGTCCGTGGACTGAGCATTCCGAATACAACCTGTTTCAGCAGGCGCTCGACCAAATCGAGCTAGCCGACAAGCTGGGTTACGACTATGCGTGGCAGGTCGAGCACCATTTCTTGGAGGAGTACAGCCACTCGTCTGCGCCAGAGGTTTTTCTGGGAGCGGCCAGCCAGCGCACTTCCAACATCCGGCTAGGGCACGGAATCGTGCAGATGCCGACTAACCATCCGGCTCGAGTGGCCGAACGTGTCGCCACGCTCGACCTAGTTAGCGGCGGGCGAGTAGAGCTAGGACTGGGCGAGGGGTCATCGGTAACCGAGTTGCATCCGTTCGACAGACGTTTTCGTGACAAGCGCGAGGTCTGGGAGGACGCCGTTCGCTGCATGATGCCGATGTTTACCGCCACCGATGCCGCCTACGAGGGCGAGATTTTCAACATGCCGTCGCGCAACGTGGTGCCCAAGCCGTTGCAAAAGCCGCATCCTCCGCTGTGGGTGGCTTGCAGCCAGCTTGACACCATCGTGATGGCCGCTCAACGTGGCATGGCCGCGCTGGGATTTTCGTTCGTGTCCGCCGATGCGGCAACGGCGTGGGTTAACGCTTACTACAACACGTACACGAAGCATTTAGAGCCGCTGTGCGATTATCAGACCAATCCGGGCGTAGCGGTGGTCAGCCCGTTTATGTGCGCACCAACCGACGAAGAGGCCCAAGCCAAGGCGGAGGGCTGGACGTTTTTCCAGTTCGCCCTGGTGTTTTACAACTCTCATGGTCCTGTTGCGCCAGGCTCAGTCAATCTGTGGGACGAATATCAGCAGTGGAAAAAGACAGAAAAGGGCCAAAAGGCTGACCGAACCGTTGGGCTAGTTGGTTCGCCGGAGACGATCGTTCGCAGGCTTGAGATGTATGAAAAATCTCACGTTGACCAGGTGATTTTACTAAATCAAGCTGGCAAGAACACTCACGAAGACATCTGTTCCAGCCTGGAGCTGTTTGCGAAAGACGTCATGCCGCAGTTCCACGCGCGCGACGAAGAGCACCAGGACTGGAAACAATCGGTGCTAGCAGGCGACATCGAGCTCGAAGAAATCGACACCGATGTCTACCAAATGATCACCAACCAGACGACGAAGGAACGGGCCAAGGTGATCGAAGCGAAGAAGCGCGAGGCCCGCGCCAAGCAGGCCGTCGGCTTGAGCTAGCAGCGGCTGTCGCGTCGCGGCAGTTCCAGCGTCGCGGCAGTTTTAGTGTTGAGCCAACCAGTCGGCTATTGCTTGGCCGATCTCGTCGGGGCTGTCTTCCTGCGCAAAATGGTCGCCCTTCACAGTCACCTCGGTCTGATTGGCCCAGCCACGGCAAAACTCAAGCGGCGAGCCGTTCAAGATCGCACCCGGATCGCAGTTGATTAGCAGCTTGGGTATGTCATTGGTCGACATCCACTCGGCGTAGTTGCTAACTATTTCCACCACGTCAGCCGGTTCGCCACTGATCGGAATCTGACGAGGCCAGGTCAGCGTCGGTCGGCGATGCTGAGGCTCCACAAAGGGGCGGCGATATTCGTTGAGCTCTTCTTCGCTGAGGTCGCGAATAATCGAGGCAGGCAACACCGCCTCCACGAACAAGTTCTTCTCGATGATCATCTCTTCACCCGCCGGGCTCCTTAGCCCTTGGAAAATGCGAGTGGCCGCCTCAGGCCATTCATCCCAAGTAACCGGGCGAACGATCGCCTCCATATAGGCAATGCCTGCCACCCGATCACGGTGACGGTTTGCCCAGTCAAAGCCGAGCGCCGAACCCCAGTCATGGATTACGAAGGTGACATTGTCGCCTAGGTCAAGCTGGTCAAGCAATCCGTCGAGATACTCCCTGTGTTGCACGAACGTGTATGAGTCCGGGCCGGTGTCGTCCAGCTTGTCCGAGTCGCCTTGTCCGATCAGGTCGGGCGCTATGCAACGAGCGTGCGGCGACACGTGAGGAATGATGTTGCGCCACAGATACGACGAAGTGGGATTGCCGTGCAAGAACACCACCGGGTCTCCGTTGCCGCTCTCGTGGTAAGCCATCTGCTTGCCATTGAAGGTGAGGTAATTCTTACTAAGTGGTTCTGCGCTAATCGGCATAGTTAGTTCTCCCTACTTGTGAACTCACGGTTTATGTCGCCCAGTCTGCGTTCACAGAGTCTGCGGTCGCACAGCCTGCCACAACTCTGGCTAAGACTCTGAAAGAGACAAGGACGCATGTCGCGTATCCGCTGGCGAGTCAGGGGCGGCGAAACAGCAGCTGAAATTCAACCACACCAAAGTCGTCGGCTTGAGCAACGATGCCGGCGCTGGGCGTGGTTACGCCAAAGTCGGAAAACGTGACGTTGGCCGAACCAATCACCAAGATCCACGTCTCTAGGACTTCCCCCTCCACCTCAAAATCGGTTGGCACAGACACGCCGTTAAGCGTGAGCAGCCCGCTTGCTATGGCTACGAAGGCGTGTTCACCCGAAATGGCTGCGTCCCCCAACACGACGGGCTGAGTTAGCTCAAAGGTGGCAAGCGGATAATCGGACGAGTTGAGTGCTCTATGCACGGCGGCGTCGCGGCGAGAATCGTTGGTGGTGATGGTTGACAAGTCGACGGTGATCACCGCTGAAACGAGCGTTGTGTCTTCTATTTCCAGGCTGCCGCTGACTTCACCCGTGCGTCCCACCGCAGTCGTACGACCGATTCGCACTAGCTCTTCTTCTACGCGAAAGCCTGCGAACGAGCCAGTAGCGCTCTCGTAGTCAAAGGTGCCCAGCTGTGTATCGACCACCCATTCGCCCTGTACGGATGCGATCGCTACGTCGGGCGCATCAGCTTCAGCAGCGCCACCCCCACCGACTTCATCGGCGTCATTCTCACTAGCACCGGCTGAGCCTGCGTTATCTGAGTCGGCACTGTCTGAGTTGTCGCTGACGTCATCTGTTTGCTCAGGATCGTTAGCGATATTCGCTTGCACGCTGGCTTTGGCGTCGTCCAAATTCACAGGTTCGGGCGTGAACTGAATTAGGCGCCAGATGCCAAGGGTGGTGCCCGCCGCCACAATCAAAATCAATACAGCGGCGACCAAAACCGTGCGACGCCTAAGTCGTTTCAGCCCTCGCTTTGTGCCGTATGCATCGCCCGGCTGCCTCTCAAGCAGGCCGTCTGGCTGGCTACCTACCGGTACAGAGCCGCCAGCCTCACTGCTGTCCGCACCGTCGCTGCCAGCACCGTCGTCGGCTGCGGCTCCACTATCTGGAGCATTATCTGTGCTGGCACCATCGCCGTCAATTGACACAGGCCAAAACTAGTGCTGAAACCAACTGGCGCTTAGTACCCCCGCAGGTAGCGTCAACCTTGCTGTGCGACTAAGAGAGCCTGGTGAAGAACCGCGTCTGGGACTGACATTTGACGATGTCTTGATCGTCCCGCAAAGGTCATCAATTCGGTCGCGCCAGGACGTTTCACTACGCACACAATTCTCTCGACGCCTTCAGCTAGAGATCCCGTTGGTGGCAGCCAACATGGACACCATCTGCGAGCACAAGATGGCCACCGCTATGGCTCAGCTGGGTGGCTTGGGCGTGATCCATCGGTTTATGGATTCACAATCTCAGGCCGAACAGGTCGCTCTAGTGAAATCGGTAGGCCCTCTGCAAGTGGCCGCTGCGGTAGGCATCGACGACATGATTAAGCGCTCGCACCTGTTGGTTGATGCTGGAGCGGATGCTCTCGTGCTTGACATTGCTCACGGTCACTCAGACCATGCGATCAAAGCCGTGAAAGAGCTGAAATCTCAGCACAGCGAAATTGACATCGTGGCCGGCAACGTTGCCACCACCGACGGCGCCACTGACCTTGCCAATGCTGGCGCGGATGCCATCAAGGTAGGCGTCGGGCCGGGCAGCATGTGCATCACGCGCACGGTGGCCGGAGTAGGCATGCCGCAACTGAGTGCTATCGCTGAGGTTGCCGATGCAGTAGACGTGCCGGTCATCGCCGACGGCGGCGTGCGTTCGTCGGGCGACATCGCTAAGGCACTCGCTGCGGGCGGCAACACCGTGATGGTGGCCGGAATACTTGCCGGCACCAAGGAAACTCCCGGTGAGATAGAGCAGGGCCCGCACGGTCTGCAAAAACGCTTCCGGGGGATGGCTAGCTTCGAAGCGATAAGGGTTCGTGCAAATCGGCAGGGCGAAGACTTTGATGAGGAATACCTGGAGCACCGAGCACCCGAAGGCGTTGAGGGTGCGGTGCCATATAGAGGTGAGGTGGCGATCTTGGTGCGCCAACTGATGGCTGGCGTTCGCAGCGCCATGAGCTATTCAAACGCTCGTGATCTGGAGGAGTTCAGAAACCAGGTCGAGTTTGTAAGGATCACCGCTTTGGGCTATGCCGAGAACACAGCGCATGGCGCTGGCTCCAACATGGCTGCGTCTTTAACACTGCCTGCGTCTTTAACCCAGCCGCGCCCTGAGGCCCAGCCGCAAGGTGGACAGTCTCAGGGAGCTCAGTCTTCGACGGCCCGATCTCCGGGCGAGCAGTAGCGCAAGCAGCGGCAGTAGTAGAAATAGACAGAGTTATGCCCGACCACGCAGATCGCTCTGAGCCAGTAACCCATCCCGACCCTTCGAACCTCATCGAGCGGTTAGAAGCGTTTCCAAACCCAAACCCGCAGCGCCCCTATGAGGTGCGTTGTGAAACGCCCGAACTCAGTTGCAACTGTCCGTTCACCGGCCAGCCAGATATTGCGACCATCACCATCTCCTACACACCCGACCAACATCTGGTCGAGCTGAAATCGTTGAAGATGTATCTGTGGGGATACAGAGACGTCGCTATCGCGCACGAGGAGATCACCAACCGCATTTTGGACGACCTAGTCGCCACGATTTCGCCGCATAATATGCGCGTGGAAACTCGCTGGAACGTGCGTGGCGGCATCACAACCACAATCGCCGCTGAACATCCAACCGATCAGCCGACCTAGATTTTCAAACTCTCTGTGCCCGTAACTATTCCGCAACTGGCCCCAGCGGCCGTGCGCGTTTTGCTTGATTTGGCGACCACAAGCCAGCCCCTTGATTTCAGCCAACTGGCGCAGCGCAACGGACTAGACGTCAGTGCCGCCAACAGTGTGCTGCGCTCTTTGCAGCAAATAAGCGCGGTCCAAGCACAGGCCGGAGTGCCAGGTTTGCAGCGTCCGCTCTGGCAGATAACCGAGTCAGGTGTGGAGCTTGCCTACGCCATCGAGATGGAAGCCACCAAGCAGATCGAACAAACGCAGCAGTTTGACGCTGGACGATTTGTAGCGGCACTGCATGGGCACAGCCCAGATGCACATGCGCCAGATCCGCAACCCCCGGTTCAGCGCCTTACTGGCGAGCAAGCCACCCCGGTTGTGCAAGTTCCGACGGAGCAGCTCCCGGAAACGTTTGTTAACGCTTCCTCCACAGATACCGAGGTGGTGACTCTGGCTGATCCAGCTGGCGCTCCAGTGAGCGACATGGGCCCGATGCTTTACACCAAGCTCACTCCTACGCGAAGCCGGCGTGCTCGCAAGGCCCAGCAAAAAAGATCGCAAGGCATCACCGTTCCCGCAAATAGGTTCACCGCCGCCGACCGCTCCCCGAGACGCAACCGCGCCCTGAAGCCCAGTCGTGGCGCGATGCCTAGCCGCGGCGCGATGCTCAGCCGCGGCGCGATGCTCAGCCGCGGCGCGATGCTCAGCCGCGGCGCGATGCCTAAACCCACCAACACCCGGGCTAGCAGCTTCAAGCGCTCTGCCGGACGATCAACTACTGGGTGGTTAGTCGCCCGTATAAGCACCTTCTTCGGTAACAGACGCCGGGTGGTGGTCACCTTGCTGGTTCTATCTGTCGTGGTGACCGGACTCTTCGCCCTAGCTGGCGTGCGTGCGGTCAACTTCACCATCACCGGCATTGAACACAACGCCGTTTTGCACCCATCCAACCTGGTCGACAACCGCCTCAACTTTGCAGTAGAAGGCGGCAACATCGATAACGCTCAGCTGCATCTAGATGGCTTGCCGGTCAGCGGTTTGCAGCGCTCAGCAAGCAATCTCAGTTGGATAGTGCCGCCTCTTACCGACGGTTTTCACACGGTGAGCCTGGAGCTGCCACGTCGACTGTTTGGCACCGCAACGGCTTCGGTTTCGTTCACCGTTGACAGCGTCCCGCCAGATTTAGGGCTACCCACCGTTCACGAGCCAGTTCCTTTGTCCGAGCCTTTCGTGCTAACCGGCCAGGTCGATCCCGACATAGATCTGCTGATTGACGGTGTGCCGGTTGACACCTCCGGTGGCACATTTACTATCGAGCGAGACCTGCCACCGTCTAGGCCGATCTCTTTCCTGGCCGTGGACGAGGCCGGCAACACCACCTCGCTCGACATGGTGGTTCCAATCGCCTATCCGGCCACAACAGGGGTGCATGTAACAGCGGCCGCCTGGGATCACGATGGCCTGCGCTCGGGGATCATCGACCTGATACAGGCAAACCAGATCAGCGCAGTTCAGCTTGACCTAAAAGATGAGCGAGGTTTCATCGGCTATGCGTCGGACATCCCGCTAGCTATTGATAGCGAATCCACGCAGGGGCTGTTTGAACTAAAGGATGCCATCGACGAGTTGCACGCACTCGGCGTGAGAGTGATCGGCCGCATAGTCGCCTTCTTAGACCCCGTTCTTGGCAGATACGCGATCCGCACCGGTAACACCGACTGGGTGCTGCAAAACCAGGCAGGTAACCCCTTGCCGACCAACTACGGAAGGGGAGCGTTCACAAACTTCAGCAACCCCGATGTTCGTCAGTACAACCTTGACATAGCGGTTGAAGCCGCCGAAGCCGGGATCGACGACGTGCTGTGGGATTACATGCGCCGCCCGGAAGGTGACTTCTCAGCGATGGTGGTGCCCGGCTTTGACGGTACCGACGCTTCACCGCTGATCGTGAGCTTCTTGGCTGAGGCTGGAGAAATGTTGCGCAATCACCGGGTGTATCACGGCGTTTCCGTGTTTGGTATTTCGGCCCGCCGCGGCGACCTGATAGCGCAAGACGTGCTGGCTATTTCTGATTACGTTGATTATGTGTCGCCGATGGTTTATCCGTCGCACTGGGGTCGCGGCGAATACGGCGTGGCGCATCCCGAGGCGCAGCCCTACGACATCACCGTGGCTTCGCTGCGTGATTTCCAACAGGTGCTAGCTGGAACCAACACCGAAATCGTTCCTTGGCTGCAGGATTTCACAATGAGAGTTTCTTACGGCGCGGACGAAGTTCGCGCGCAGATCAATGCTGCTTCAGACGTTGGTATCTCTAACTGGCTGTTGTGGGATCCGACAGTTACATACACCGAGGGCGCAATACCGACTAACTAGCGAAAGGCGAGCTAGCGAGTTAACCCAATTAGTGAGTTAGCCCAGCTAACGAGTTAGCCCAGCTGTTCGCGCAGGCGATACTTCTGCACCTTGCCGCTAGGTGTCATCGGAAACTCATCCATCAGCACAAGATCTTCCGGCCAAAACTGCTGAGTTACCTGGTTTTCTTTCAACCAGTCAATGAGATCGCTCAAGGTTGGATCCGTGTCGGCGGCGATCACGAATGCGCAGCCAACTTCACCAAGCCGGTCATCAGGCTTGCCCACTATTGCCACGTTGGTTACCGCAGGGTGTTGGATCAAGACATCTTCAACTTCTTTTACCGGGATGTTCTCCCCGCCGCGAATGATGATGTCCTTCGTTCGGCCGGAGATGGTGATGTATCCCTGTTTGTCGATGAAGGAGCGGTCGCCGGTGTGAAACCAGGGCAGTGCCGGCCGCTCGTCGGTGCCGTCATCGGCCGCGGTGAGATGCTCACTGGTGGTTTCTCTACCTTGCACGTATCCCAAGAAAAGCAGCGAGCCGCGGCATTGCAAATCACCAATTTCGTCTACGACCGATTCGCCCGCTTCATTCACCACACGTACTTCGTTGGCCGGTAGAGCTAGACCGTCGGTCAAACGCTTTTCGAAGGGGTCGCCAGGTCGTCCCACCGTTAGCGCCGAACATTCGGTCATGCCCCACACCGTGGCCACGGTGCATTCCGGCAGCATCTTGTCGGCTTGCTCCAACAGCGGTTTGGGGATGGACGCTCCACCGCAGATAAATCGCTTCCAAGACGCAAGGGAGTAGTTCTCTATATCGGGCGAATTGATGACGTCGGCCAAGAAAGGAGTCGCTCCCATCGACATATTGATGTTGTGCTCGTCTACCAGTCGCATGAACTCAATCGGATCCCAGACGTCTTGCAGCACCAGTCGTCCACCCGACAGCAGCGGCAGCCGCGCGCCGTAGACAAATCCGGTCTGGTGTGCCAACGTTGAAGCCATATGCATTACCAGCGCGTCGGGTGCTTGATCCCCCCACGGCGATTCGACCTCTGCGCACACGACATCCACCATCAGATCGGAACCCGCGTTCAAAGTGTTCGGGCTGTGCATGACGCCTTTGGGTACACCGGTTGTGCCGGAAGTGAAGATCACTTCGCAAACACTGTTGGGGGCGGGGCGCAGCAAGTCCAGGGTTGCTTTGTCGTATGAGCTGAAGCGACCTTGTTCGAGCAATTCACCCCATGTCATAGCGTCGGCCGGAGTCGCCGTATTGTCCACCGTGTCGCCCGCCGCGCTGTCCGCTGAGTTGCCTACCACCACTAGCTCGTTTACCCAGTCGCAGCTTTCTCTCAGTTCGGCGTGCATCGCGGCCAGCTCAAAACCACGAAACTCTGAGGCGGTGATCACTACCGTCGGGCGAGCCAGCTCGCTCATGACGGTTACCTCCTTGTGCCTAAAAATGGGTGCAACCGGATTGATGACGGCGCCGATGCGTTCGATCGCCACTGCGGACACCACAAACTGGTTCCAGTTAGGCAGCTGCACCTGCACCACTTCACCCGGGCGCACGCCCAGCTCCAGCAGGCCGTAGCTCACGGCGTCAACGTCGGCGGCAAGCTCAGACCAAGTGATCTGGCTGAAGCGATCTACCAGCACCACATCGTCGGGCCGCTGTTCAACCCAACGTGCTATTCGGTCGCTCAGGTTTTGGTCGAGCCATTCACCAGCGCTGGTGTGAGCCTCAATCCGGTCAGTTGTAAGGATGGTTTCGAAGAAGCGTCCGATGGTGCCCCCTTGTCTTTGTAGCTTGATCGCCGTTGCTTGATTGTCGCTGTTCGCTCATCAAGTTCCCAGCCCTCAAGCCTGTGAGCGATGCCGATGCTAGTTTGTGAAAGCGCAATTCCCCTAATGTGAAATCTCGTGAGGTTAGGTACAAGAAATGCCAAGAACTGACCTCGTCTCTACTGAGATTTGTATGCCTGAGGATTCGGGACGTCCTGCCGTAATTACAGCATCATCCTGGGGAGATGCGAAATACACCCTTGTCATAGTTGACTGCGAGTCGTTTAATAGAGTCGATAAGAAGTATAAAACCCCGGGTGTTTACGTCTTGTTAAGCTATATCGACCAAAAAGCAAAGTCCTACAAGGCCTATGTTGGTAGATCCATGGCAGAAAGTACTGGCGTTTATGGAAGAATAAAGCTGCACGATAAGGACGGAGATAAAGATTGGTGGAGGAGAGCTATTCTAGTTTCTGGCATAGGACGTTTGCCCGACGCAGTTATCAAAAAATTAGAATATGATCTTATCCAGGAGCTTAGATTATCCAGGCATGCGCGTGTATTTAATGGGAACTCTGCCAATAAAGCTAAGTTATTAAAGCGGGAGATACCGGAAGCCACTCACATAAAGGGCACCATTATCGCTACGTTACAGACGTTTGGGTATAAAATGGAACTTGAGGATAAAGCGGAACCTGAAGAAGTAACCCTATCTGATGCTCCTAATACTAAGCAGTTAACTAGGCGCGCAGTTAAGTTGTCTGACTTATTTTCTGATGCTGAAGCAGAGGAAGTATTCTTACTGGCTGGCGATAAATTGAAATTCAAAAGTAAGAGTTATCAGCCAGAGATTACAGTTACTGCTAAAGGTGAGCTAAGAGTTAAGGGCGTGCCCGGAAAAACATTTGATACTCCAGGTAAGGCATTTATGGCATACCAAGAGTTTGTGTTTGGAAGAACCCCAACTAATTCCGGCTATCCATGGTCGAGATGGATCGTAGAAACCGAAGACAAAGACTATGGCGATGAGGGACTTCTAGACCTCCGAGCTCGTTACTGTAAATACCACGGTATTAAGGACTAAATTATGACTAAGCATAATCTGCCAAGGCCTGAGCGAATTCAAGCGCTAATGGACCGTTGCCGTCGTGAAATAGACGAAGGTCTGTTGCCTAGTTGCCAGGTGGCGTTGGGCTTTGAAGGTGAGATCGTGGCATTCGAAACCTTTGGCGACACCACCGAAGACACCCGCTATTGCATTTTCTCTGCCACCAAACCAATGGTTGCCGGCGTGATGTGGCAGCTGCTAACCGAAGGTCAGGTGTCGCTCGATACGCCCGCTGCGCAATACGTTCCTGAGTTCGGCGACAACAACAAAGATCAGATAACTCTTGAGCAGATCATGCTGCACACCAGCGGCTTCCCGCACGCACCGATGGGACCACGCCAGTGGGACACCTCTGAACAGCGGCGTGAGACATTCTCAAAGTGGCGTCTCAACTGGGAGCCGGGCACACGATTCGAATATCACCCCACCTCGGCGCACTGGGTGCTGGGCGAGATCATCATCGCTGTTACTGGCAACGACTACCGAGACGAGGTAGAAAACCGGATCACCGGGCCGTTGGGGTTGGGTCGCATTCTGGGTCTGCCGCTTGACCAGCAAGAAGGCATTGCTGATTTGCAGGTAGTTGGTGAGCCTGCCACGGCCGAAGAGCTCAGCGAGGCGTTCGGGGTGGCAGAGCTACCCGATACTGAGGTAACCGACGAGGTGCTCGTCAACTTCAACCAGCCAGGCCATCGTGAAGTAGGCGTGCCAGGTGGCGGCGGATTCGGCACCGCCAAAGATCTCGCAATGCTGTACCAAGCCATGCTTCACAACACCGAGCAGCTGTGGGATGCCGAGATGCTGGCCGATGTGACCAGCAACGTGCGTAACAATCTGCCAGACCCGCTCGGTGTTCCGGCAAACCGGTCGCTCGGGCTGATCTTGGCGGGCGATGACGGCTACTCCAACATGCGCGGGCTGGGCCGCACGGTTTCACCAGGTGCGTTTGGGCACAACGGCGCTGGCGGGCAGTTGGCTTGGGCCGATCCAGCTACCGGTCTTTCGCTGGGCTACACCACCAACGGCTACGACGTGCACGGTGTGCGCCAACCACGCCGAGACACTGCCATCGCCAGTCTGGCTGGAGTCTGCACGCAACCGTGAAGGGCTGTTTAGCTGGTGTCAGAGTCATTGACTTCACAGACGACTCGGGGCGCTTCGCTACAAAACTGCTAACAGAAATGGGCGCTGACGTTTTGCGCGTTAGCGGAGAAGGTTCACCCGGCCAACCGTTGCGCGATCCGCTAGCGAACGCGGCAGGCGGAGTGCTCGACTGGTGGTATGACGGCGGCAAGCGCCGATACGTGATTGATTTCGGCCGCCCTGAAGCGGCCGGCTCCAACGAGGCTGGCTCTGGCGTTGCTGGCCCTGCCGCAGTGAATTCTGACGAGGCTGGCGTTGGCGCGACTAATTCTGCCGCGGCGAATTCTGGCGCTGACGAAAGTACAGAGCGCGACGTATACGCATACCGCCAGCTAGCGCAAAGTGCGGACGTGATAATCGAAACGCAACGACCAGGCCGCTTGGCAGAACTGGGCATTGACTTTGCAGATCTGGTTGCCGCTAATCCGCGGCTAGTGCAGATTTCGATCACGCCGTTTGGTCGCACTGGTCCGCGCAGCGACTGGGTTAGTTCCGATCTTGTGTCAGCGGCGATGGGCGGATTTCTGTCGCTAACCGGCACACCCAATCGTCCGCTCAACGTGTGGGGCTGGCAGACCTACAACTACGCCGGCTACGTGGCTGCGACCAGTGCCTTATCCGGGCTGCTGGCTGCTCGCCGAACCGGCAAGGGCGCTCATGTGGATATGTCGATTCATGAGGTCATTTGCGGCTCGATCGAAAACATGATGATGCAGTACTTCTTTGACGACCACCTAGACATTCCGAAGGTTGCACCGCGGCAAGGCTCCCTTCATTGGCTGAGGGCATACGACCTAACGGCGTGCGGAGAAGGCACCGTCATGATCACGCCCACGCCCGATCCGCAGCGATTGTTCGAGTGGATGATCGAGACCGGGTGTGAAGAGGTTCGTAAGTGGGTAGGGGTGGACACGGTCGACTTGCTGGACGAGATTGACGATGTGATGGATGCCATCCGCCGGTGGATAAAGCCATTTGATCACCGCAAGCACTGGTGGGATGCCCAGAGCAGGCACGTTGCATTTGGGGCAGTGCTGGATATTGCCGATGTTTGTGAGAACCCGCAGTTTGCCTATCGCGGGTTCATGGCGGAGATTGATGTGGCGGGCAGCGAAACCGACGGTGCTTCGTCTGGCCTGAAGATCCCCTGGCGACTCGTGCGCTGGGGCGATCAGGGCAACGCTGGGGTGCTACCTCCGCGCCCGCCTGCGACTGGCGATGAAGAGCTTGAGGAGGTCTTGGCGCACTGGCGAGCAATCGGCGATGCAGGTAGCAGCGCCAACAACGCAAGAAGCGCAAGCAGTGCAGGTAGCAGCGCTACCCCACCAAACACCGCCAGCGCTGCCGACCCCGGCGACGATTCCACCAATGCCGACCCCGGCGACGATTCCACCAATGCCGACTCAACCGGCGATTCCACCGATGACCCCGCCGACAGGCGTCCGCTTGACGGCGTGCGCATAGCCGACTTCACCTGGGTTCTAGCCGGCCCGTCTGCCACCAAAATGCTGGGCGATCTGGGTGCAGACGTGATCCGCATTCAAAACGAAGAGCGCTCCACCGTCGTCAACTCGCCCGATCACCCCTATTACTTCACCTGGAACCGCTCAAAACGCAGCGCCACGCTCGACATGAAGCATCCGCGTGCACTGGAAGCGGCCCGCCGCCTGGTGGAGCAATGCGACGTGCTAATCGAAAACTTCAGCGCGGGCGTGCTCCAATCTTGGGGGCTGGACTGGGAGACAGTTCATAGTTGGAACCCACGTTTGGTCTACGTGACCATGTCGGGCTGCGGTCACGACGGCCCCTGGAACCACGTCATCTCTTACGCCCCGACGGTGCACGCCGTGAGCGGTACTACTTATCTCACGAACTTCTCAGACAGATCAGACGTTGGTCCCGGCTTTTCGTTGAACGATCACCTGGCAGGGTTTGCCGGGGCGGTGAGCACCATTGCGGCCTTGGTGGGGCGTGACCGCACCGGACAAGGGCAACTCGTCGATATGGCTCAACTCGAGGTCGGCGCTTACAACATCGCTCCGGCCATGATCCAGCAGTTAGCAGGCGTCAACAAACCGGTGCCAGCGGGCAATGTCGACGGTATGGCGGGTCACGCTCCCAACGAGGTCTACCGCTGCGCGGATGACAATTTTGTGGCTATCACCGTTACCTGCGACCAGCAATGGTCGGCCCTAGTGGAGAAGGTTTGCTGTGATAGCGAAACTGCTAGCAACGAAGCTGACCCCGCCGTGCTACGAAGCGCCGAGCTAGACAACCCGGCAAGTCGTGCCGAAAACAAGACCCAAATAGACAAGGTGCTGGCGAGCTGGACAGCCGGTCGCACCGCGCTGCAAGCAGCCGAACAGTTACAGGCCGTTGGCGTTCCTGCCGGACCGATACAGGCCAGCATTGATTTGGTCAACGATGATCCGCAACATGCCTTTCGTAACTACTGGCAGCCGGTCGACCACGATGTATTTGGCCCGCGCACGGTTGACGCCTTCGCAGCACTGTGGAACGGACAACGTTGGTGGCCGCGCCATTTGTCGCCGGCATATTTGGGCGAGCACAACTTCGACGTTTGGACGGAGATAGCTGGCTACGAATTTGAAGAGGTCGCCGAACTAATCGGCGAAGGCTTGTTTAGTTAGCCAGCTAAGCAATAGCTCCGGCGATCACTAGCTCGGCCACCTTGTCGCCGTCGTAGCCCAGAATGCCCTCCAGCACCTCGGTGTTGTGTTGTCCGAACATCGGTCCACCCCACTTAGGCGGGCCCTGCGTGCGTGAGAGCTTGTAGTTGCTGTTTTCCACCCACGTCATTTCGTGCTTGGGATGAGGCACCTGCACGAAGCGCTCCCGCGCCACCATCTGCGGGTCTTTCACTAGCGAGTCAGCGTCATTGACAACATGCGCGGGCACGCCCACCGCCTGCAGATCGTCTTGGGCTTCAAAATGCGTACGTGCTTGAGTCCATTCTGAAATGCGCTGGTCGATTTCGGCAGCCCGCTCATGCCGCTGCTCAACGGTCAAGCCGCTGAGATCATCCATTCCCACAACAGACGCCAGCGCTTCCCACTGGGCTTGGGTTTCACAAGCCACCGCTATCCAGCGTTCTTCGCCGGTTGCGGGATAGACCGCATGCGGACACATGACTGGGTCTGCGTTGCCGTATCGCCCGGCCGTGCGACCGTTTATCTCCTCGTCCAACATGCAGGGTGACAACATGTGTAGAGCGCCTTCGAGTTGTGCGAAATCGATGTGGCAGCCCTTGCCCGTTTTGTCTCGTTGCTCCAAAGCAGCCAAGATGATTGGCACGCTCATGCGAGGCGAGGTGTAGTCGGTGTAGGCGGTGAATGGGCCTGCCGGAATGCGGTCGGGCCAGCCAGTTACGGGATAAAAGCCCGCTATGGCCGCTGCCATCGTGCCGAAGCCGGCATACAGACGCATCGGACCGCTCTGGCCCATCAAGCAACTTGAGAACATCACCAGCGACGGGTTCTCTTTCACCAAATCCTTGTAGCTGAGCCCCCACGCAACCATGGCCTTGGGCGAAAATGACTCAGTAAGCACGTCAGCCCAGCGCACCAAATCAAGCACCACCTCACGAGCTTCGGCCACGCTCAGGTCCAGGGTGAGTCCCAGCTTGCTGGCATTGAGAGAGTGATATTGCAGAGCGCCCTCTTGGTCGCCGTCTTCGCCGATAAACGGGTTGACGCCACGTAGCACCTCGATGCGAGTTTCGCTTTCGACCTTGACTACCTGAGCGCCATAGTCAGCCAGAGTGCGGGTGGTAGCTGGTCCGGCCACGGCCCACATGAAGTCAACGATCTTTATGTCGGCCAGCGGTAGTTCTGATGAGCCGTTTGCACTGGCCCCGCTTGCACTGGCCCCGCTTGCACTGTTGCTGCTACTCGCAGCTCCGGCATTGTTAGCGCCACCGCTTCCAGAAGCCACAGCAGCACTGCCTCCGGCACCCAATTCCGGCGCGGGAGCCAGATCGGCCAGAGTCGTTGCGTTGCCCTGAGCGTCAATGACTTTGGCCAACGCGCCGCAAAACCGCACAGTGTCTTTGCCACGGCCGGGCACCTGCACCTGCTGCCAGTAGTCGCGCTCGGTCAGATGGTCAAGCGCCAGCACGTCAGCGGTGGTGGTAATCGGTGCGATCAGCAGCTGGTCGTCCAGCGCTCTTTGCAACAACTCGGCCTTGGTCTTGGTGAGAACAAAGCTCTGGAGGGATTTGATGGCACCGTCAAAGATGTCTATTGATTCGCGCCCCTCAAACACCGCCATGCCGTAGTCAACCCAGTCTCGGTCTCGTAGTTCCTCGGTGACAAACTCGTCCTCGGCCAGCCATTTCAGCAATCGCGTCGTATAGGGGGCGATCATCGAGCCAAACAAGAAGGCCACCGTCACATGGCCATCAGCGCACTCATATACCCAGGGAATTTTGAATTGGCCCAACTCCACCGCACCGGGCAGTCGCATCGGAGTGTCTGCCCCCACTAGCGCAGCCATCATCTGAAACTGCGTGCAATCCGCAAACGATTCGTTGGCCGACACGTCTATGTGCTGACCCATCCCCGAGCGTTGTTTTTCGTGTAACGCGATCAGCACTGCTCCGGCTGCGTCTGCCGAAGCATTGAGCCAGGTTTGTGGTTGGCCAATCCGCACCGGCGCGCGGTCGCGGTCGCCAGTCAGCCACATGGTGCCGCTAGCGGCTGCGATGGTGAGATCGGTTGCCGCCCAGTCGGCTTTGGGACCGGTTTGACCAAAGGCGCTGATAGAAGCGGTAACTAGGTGTGGATGTTGGCTGCGCAGTTTGTCAAGGTCTGCCGGGCTCAAATCAAAGGCGCCGCACTCAATCAGCACGTCGGCGTTTTCACATAGCTGGCTTAGCTGGTCGCCTAGCTGATCTAGGTCTGGCAGCGCTATTGAGTTTTTGCCGCGGTTGTATGCCAGAAACTCCAGCGATCGGTCTGGCCCGGGCTGGTCATCAATGTATGGGCCGCGATGCCGGGTGCGATGGCCGTCTGGTGGCTCCAACAGGGTTACCTGAGCGCCCAGTTGAGCCAGCATCAGCCCAGCAAGGTGACCGCGGTCGTCGGTCAAGTCAAGAACACGGATCGAATCAAGCATCTAGTTTTCTCCTAAGCGTGTAAGCCTGCCAGACAGCGACCTGTAGTGCCAAGCCCCGGCACGCAGATCGACACCTTGCGTCTGGCAAACCTGCGCGAACCGTTGCAAACTGTCGCAAATCCGCAATTATTTGGTAAATATTGGGGCAAGAATCAAGCAAATCCGACATAAATCCACGGACAATCCAACAAATGGCCGCTAAACCCTGGTAAGAACTAGCCAGCGAAGGCAGGAACCAAGCTGGTTTCTACGAAAAAAAGGAGCCAAGCATGGCAAGCAAAGCTGAACTGGTGGCACATGTCGCCAACAGCGTGGGCATTGGTAAGGCCGAGGCCGAACGAGCGATAAATGCTGTGTTCGATTGCATTACGACCGAAGTCAAGGCTGACAGAAAAGTTTCGATACCTAGTTTTGGCACCTTCTCTCGTAGCGAAAGAGCCGCTCGCATGGGCCGCAACCCGCGAACAGGTGAGGCACTTCAGATCAAAGCCAGTCGTTCGGTCAAGTTTTCTGTCTCCAGCAACCTCAAGAAGGACCTTTCAGCCGGAATGATGATGTAGTCGCCTGGTCGGTGAGAGCCGACCGGCGTTCTAACTCATAACCAGCCAGTGCAAGCGCATGGCTAGCTGATGCTCGCAGCTAGCCCGTTGCTGTCATTGCTGGCTGGTGTCTGGCTGGTGGCGTTTCAGGCCCACCATGCACAGCGCCGCTAGCAGCGCGAGCCCGGAAATAATCCAATACGTGCTGGCGTAGCTGTCGGTCCAATCAATCAGCACGCCGCTGATGGCTGGCCCGGCGATGGAGGCCGGTCCGTAAAACATCGTCATCGTTCCAAAGACCGCGGAAAACGATCGATCCGAAACTCGGTCATTCACAAAGGCGGCCGTCAAAGCGGGGTAGGCGTAAGCGGCTGCGCCAAATAGCACCACCGACACCGCAATCAACGTTGTGCTGCCGTACGGCACCGCTAAAGCGGTAGTTGCAGAGAGGACCATCACCAGCGACATCGTGCGAGCGCGACCCAAGCTGTCGCTGAGCCGCCCGAAAGCAATCGCTCCTACCAGCGAACCCAAGCCCATACCCGAGTAGAGCAAGGTTGCAAATTCGCGGCTAAGGCCGTGTTCTTTTTCCAGCGCAAGCCCGAGAAACTGCCCGAACGATGCGGCAATCCAGGCAAACGCCATGTATGCAACTACGGCACGTTTCCAGCCGGCAAAGCTGCGCAGCATCGCCAACCCACCAGCGGATCTGAGGCGACTGGTGGGTTTGGTGCGAACCAACATCCATAACAACACCAGCAATAGCGCTGCACCAGACATTTCCCACAACCACACCGGGCGCCAGATGCCATCGTCATTGTTGGCGTTGCGCATCAGGGTGATAGCGATGGGAATAGCGATGAAACCCGCTCCCATCGTGGCGGTAAGCGTTCCCATCACTGCACCACGACGCATGGCTGGCACGCCTTCGGTAACGATGATTGGCACGGTCAGCCAAATGCCAGCGCCACCTAGGCCGCCCAGTCCGGTGCCGATCAGCACTGTGGTTGTGTCGCCAGCGACAGCTAGCACTAACAGGCCCGTAGCAACGATTCCGATGCCGATGCGAAGCAGCGTGAAGGGCTCAACGCGACCAGCCAGCAGAGTTACAAGCACCACCCCACAGAAATAAGCGCCAAGATTTACCGACCCAAGCGCGCCAGCCACTGTGCTGGAAATGCCGAGGTCGTTCGACATGGCGGGCAGCAAAACCGCCACCGTTGAGCGCCCAAAGGTGTGCGACACGATGCCCGACATCGACACCAACACGACACGCCCCCAGCGGATGTGGCCTGCGGCTTGACCTGTCGCAGTGCTCGTTGCAACAGCATCTGTTGCAGTAACGCCGAAGACCAGTGGTTCAATGGCCGGGGGCAAACTCCACCGGCAGTTCTTCGGGCCCCCAGATGCCCACGTTCAAAGGCTTCCACACGATCTCTCCGCCTAGCCGCAGATCCGGCATGCGCTGGGAGATCACCGTCAGCGCCTCGGTTAGCTCGGCCCGCGCCAGGAAAGCTCCGATGCAATAGTGAACACCCGAGCTGAAAGTCATGTGCGGCACAGTTGATTGACGCGTGATGTCAAAGCTCAGCGGCTCGGAATATTCGTTGCTGTCATGGTTGGCGGAAGCGAAGCTCGGGAAAATCAGCGTCCCCTTCGGGAACATCACATCGCGATATTCAATGTCTTCGTACGCAAACCTCGCCGTGCCGCGTATCGCACCCAAATGACGCATTACCTCTTCGGTGGCGCCCTTAGCCAGCTCAGGGTTTTTAGAGAGCAGCTCAAACTGGTCGGGATGCTGCGCAAATAGTGCCACCGCACAAGCAAGCTGGTTACGGGTGGTGTCGGTGCCTGCCAGCAGCAAAGCGTTTGCCATCATCAGCAATTCTTCGGTGCTCAGCCGGTCGCCCTCGTCTTCCGCGGCGATCATGTCGTTCAGCAGATCGTCCTGCGGGTTCGCACGGTGTTCGTCCACCAGATTCCGCATGTAGGCGTCCATCTCCTTGGAGGCGGCGATGATCAGCGGAGCGTCTTCGTTTATTTGACCGTTGAAAATTCGAAAGATGTCCACTGCCAGTCGACTGAACAGCTCCCAATCTTCACGTGGCGCACCCAGCATTTCGCAGATGATGGGGATGGGGTAGGGCTCACACACCTCGTGTACAAATTCAGCGCTGCCGCGCTCGCAGATCGGGTCAAGCAGCTCGTTTATGACGGAGCGAATAAAAGGCCGCAACCGATCCGCCGACTTTGGCGTGAAGGCCGGGCTGACTAAACGTCGCAGCCGCATGTGGTCTTCACCCTCTGCGGTGAGGATGCTGACGCGGCGAGTCTGCGTCCACTCTGTCCACTCCGGATTATCGACGCCTTGGAGTTGAGACGCCATTCCGACGGCGCTGTGCCAACGCTGGTCGCGCAGCATTTTGGCTACGTCGGCGTGACGCAGTATCTGATAGCCGAAGGGCACACGTGCCAGCCACTCGCCATCGGCTACCAGCCTTATTTGCGCGTTGAGAGCGGCGCGGCGCGCGTCGTTTGGATCATTGCGGGTTGGATCATTGCGGGTTGGATCGCTGCGGTTTGATTTGCTGCCGTTGTCTGACCCGTCGTTAGCGGTGGTGTCGCTATCAGCAGCGGTGTCAATTTCAATTTCTGGGGAAATCTCCGCCAGATTTAGTTCCGAAACCAGGGTTGCCATATTCCAACGCTAATGGAACCAGATAAGCGGGATAATCGGTGGAGTTCTTGCTGCTGGACAAGACTGCTGGGCAGGCATCGCCGCCCAGGCTCTACGCTTCGCAAGTACTCAAGACACAATCCCGATAACTCACACAAGGAGTCACAATGGCTGACGTAATGGCAGACAAAGACGCCGCAGTTTCCACGCAAGACAAAGGCGCTGTGCGAGTAATCACCGTTGATGACGGCAAGGCAAACGCCTTCTCTGTGCCAATGCTCGAAACACTCATCAGCGAAATAAAGGGCGCCGAAACAGACCAAAACGTCGGTGCCGTGGTGATAGCGGGCAACCAAAAGGCGTTCTTTGCCGGGTTTGACTTGGGCGTGATCCAAAGCGGCGACCCTGCCAAGATCACCGAACTGACAACAGCGGGCGGAGAGTTTGTGCGCTGCGTCTATGGGGCGGGAGTGCCCGTGGTGGGCGCTTCGACCGGACACGCCGTGGCCGCAGGAGCGTTGCTGTTACTGGCCTGCGACCAGCGAGTGGGCGTGGATGGTCCGGTCAAGATCGGGTTAAACGAGGTCGCTATTGCTCTACAGCTGCCGGTGTGGGCGCTCACAATCTCAGCCGAGCGCCTGTCTCGACGGCACTTGCAGCGCTGTGTGACTAATGCGCAGCTAGTTGACGGCCAGGGTGCTGTGGATGCAGGATTTTTGGACGAGGTGGTAGCCGACAGTGACGATCGGGTGACGACGGTTGTGAACCGTGCCGTAGAAATAGCCGAACAGCTGGCGGAGACGCTTGACGCCAAGGCCTACGCGGGAACGGTGAGATCGTTGCGCGGCGACGTGCTCAAAAAGATGGACGACTCAATCGCCGCCGAACGAGCTGCAGCAGGCCTGTAGTTGCTACTTGGCGGGTGCTTCGTCAGCACTATCGCCAGCCGAAATCACCACCAACAGTTCGCCGTTGTCGACCTGACCGCCAACCGTCGCACGCACTTCGGTCACTGTCCCATTGCCTGTCGCGGCGATCTGATGCTCCATCTTCATTGCCTCCATCACCAGCAACACCTGCCCAGCCGTCACCGAGTCGCCCTCGGCAACATCAACCAAGATGATCTTGCCCGGCATTGGCGCGGTTAGCCCGCCCTCAACCGCATTGGAGTCAAGCGCGGGGAATCGGCTGCGCTGAACAAGAGATACAGAGCCAGCTGGCCCGTCCACATACCAGTTGTCACCAACAGCGCTGATGCGCCAACTGCCTCGCAAACCTGCGATCTCGGCATCTAGCTCGACGTCGATATCTGCTCGCATCCGGCCACCATCAATATGACCACTGTCGATCTGGCCGGTGTGTGCTGGCTGGTTGGAGTGAGTCAGATCAGCCAGATAGTTGCGCCCTGCTTGGCCAGCGCGTCTTGTCTGGGCGTTGTGCCCTATTTGGTTGTTGCGTGAGGTCATGTTCAGTTTGATGATGCGCGCCGTGAAGCCTGCGCCTGTTTCGCCTGGGCTGGCGCTGCCTGGGTCGCCGTTGCCTGTGCTGGCAGTGTTGTTAGCGCCGTCGTCGCGGCCGGTACCACCACCGTCAGCGTTGCTGTCGCCCGGGTCGCCGTCGCTTGTGGCGTTGCTGGCAGTGTCGTTGTTGCCTGTGCCGATGCTTAGTTGCCAGCTTTTGTCTCGGTTGTATTTGTAGCTCACCGAAAACTCTTGGTCGCCGTGCGCTAGCGGCAGCTCCTGGGCTGGCATGGCGCTGTTGCGATAACCGGTCGGCATGAACACAAGAGCGGTGGCGTCGCGGCGATTGCGTGCGGCCGACACCAACACCACAGCAGCTGCGGCTGCATGCAGTGCTTTGCTCGCTCTGTCTTGGCTTGCCTGGTCTTGCCCAGCCGCACTCGTGTCACTGCTCGCACCAGCACCTATGGTCGCTCCCGTTCCAGCAACCGCTCCCGCATTGCCCGCCAGGCCCGTGCGTTCGATGAAGTCGGTGTCAGTGCGTCCCGACAAAAACTCCTCATGACGCAACGACTCCACCAAGAAGTCTCGATTCGTCACCACACCGCCGATGCGTGTGCGTTCCAACGCCAACGCCAGCCCAAGCGCCGCTTCGTTACGAGTGGGCGCATGCTTGATGACCTTGGCAAGCATCGGGTCAAACTCCGTGCCGATAACGCTGCCCTGCTCTACGCCAGAATCGAACCGGCCAATCTCAGCTGGAACCCACACATCCAACGTCCCAGTACTGGGCAAAAATCCAGTGCGAGGGTCTTCTGCGTAAAGCCTTGCCTCGACCGCCCAGCCCGAAAAGCTCAAATCATCCTGGCTGTACCCGAGTGGCTCGCCCGCAGCAATGCGAATCTGCTCGCGCACCAGATCAAATCCAGTAATCGCCTCGGTGACGGGATGCTCCACCTGTAGTCGAGTGTTGATCTCTAAGAAAAAGAACTCCGCATCGTCGCCCTCGCCGGTCAGTAAAAACTCCACGGTTCCGGTTGAGGAATATCCCAGCGTGCCAACGGCGGCGAGCGCGGCTTGACTCAGGCGCTCTCGCAATGCCGGTGTCACCGCAGGCGAAGGAGCCTCTTCGATGACCTTCTGATGGCGTCGTTGCACCGAGCACTCTCGTTCAAAAAAGTGCACCAAGTTGCCGTGTGTGTCGCCCAACACCTGCACCTCGACATGGCGCGGCGCTAGCAGGCAACGTTCGACGAAGACAGTGTCGTCGCCGAAAGCGCCAGCGGCTTCGCGACGAGCGGCTGCTATGGAGTCGGCGAGATCGGCCGGGTCGGTAACGATGCGCATGCCTTTACCACCACCGCCAGCGCTGGCCTTGACCATCAGCGGATAAGCGCTGCCAGAGCCGGTGTTGTCACTGTCGCTGCCAGCACTGCTGCCGTCTCCACTACCCAGCCCCGCCGCGGCGAGTTCTTCCTCGCTTGGCACGTCGTTGCTGGTGCCGCCGTTGCTGGCTTTACCGCCCGGGCCGCCGTTGCCACTACCACCTTTGCTACCTGTGCCGCTAGAGCTGCCTGAGCTGCCAATTCTCAGCGAGGGCAGGGTCGGCACGCCAGCGGCGATCATTGTTTCTTTGGCCGCCAGCTTGTCGCCCATCGCAGCGATGGCTTCGGGCGGCGGTCCGATCCAAACCAGCCCGGCGTCGATCACCGCTTGAGCGAACTGAGCGTTTTCAGACAAAAACCCATAACCCGGATGAACCGCATCGGCTCCGCTCACAGCGGCTGCCGCGAGCAGCTTGGCGATGTCCAGATAGGTCTCGGCTGCGGTGTTTCCGTGCAGCGGCACCGCCAAGTCGGCTTCGTGAACAAACGGAGCGTGTCGGTCGCCGTCGGCGTAGACGGCAACAGTGGTGCAGCCCATGGCGTGCGCAGAGCGAAAAACTCGTCGTGTGATTTCGCCGCGATTAGCAACAAGAATGCGCCTGATCGGTCGGCTTGCTTTTGTTTCAGCCATGGTTCCAGCCATATCCACCAACCCCTTACATCCGAAAGACGCCGAACCCGTCGGCGCCTTTCACGTGGTTGTTATGGCACACCGACAGCGACATCGCAATCACATCACGGGTGTCGCGCGGGTCGATAATTCCGTCGTCGGTCACGCGCCCAGATGAATACAGCGCCAACGACTTCAGCTCGTGAAAGTGTTCAACCTGCTCGGTGGTCTTGCGGTCGGCTTCCTCGTCAAACTCAATGCCCTTGCGCAACGCCTGGCCTCGCCGCACCAGCGACATCACTCCAGCGATCTGCTTGGGCCCCATGATGGCGATCTTGGCGGTCGGCCACAGATAGGTAAACCGAGTGTTAAACCCACGCCCGGACATGCCGTAGTTGCCAGCGCCGTAGCTGTTGCCCAAGATGACGGTGATGTGCGGCACCATCGAATTTGAAACAGCATTGATCATCTTCGAGCCGTTTTTGACGATGCCGCCCTGCTCAAAATCTTTACCCACCATGTAGCCGGTGATGTTCTGCAAAAACACCAGCGGGATGTCTTGCTGGTTGCAGAGCTGAATGAACTGAGTGGCCTTCTCGGAGCTGTCAGAAAACAGCGGACCGTTGTTGCCGAGAAGGCCCACCGGAAATCCGTGAATAGACGCCCAGCCGCAGATCAAAGTCGTGCCGTAACGCGCCTTGAACTCTTCAAAGCGTGAGCCGTCGGTGATGCGAGCGATCACTTCACGACAATCAATCATCGCTTGCAGATCACGCGGCATCAGACCGAGCAGCTGCTCCGGGTCGTACACCGGGTCGTCAGCAGGCATCGACGGACCCGGGCCCAGCTTGCGCCAATTCAGATGAGACACCACCTCACGGCACATGCGAATGGCGTCGGATTCGTCTTCGGCGAAGTAGTCGGCCAGGCCAGACACCTCGGCGTGCATCTGCGCGCCACCCAAGGTTTCGTCATCAGATTCTTCACCGGTCGCCATTTTCACTAGCGGCGGCCCACCCAAAAACACCTTGGACTGGTTCTTGATGAAGATGTTGTAGTCGCTCATGCCTGGCTGGTAAGCGCCGCCGGCGGTCGAGCTACCGAACACGACCGCAACAGAGGGAATGCCCATCTTTGAAAGTTCGGTTACGTCATAAAACAGCCGACCGGATTCGGAGAAGTGGTCGGTTTGCTCCAACATTTGCCGTTGCGGATCTTCGTCGCCGCGCAGGTCGCCACCGGCCGACTCGACTAGCTGCACATACGGCATCCGGTTTTCACGAGCGATCTGGATGGCACGCATTAATTTGCGGCCAGCAAAGGAAGTCATGGCGCCGCCAAGCACGGTGGGATCGTTGCCTTCGATCATGCATTCGGTGCCGTTAATCACACCGATGCCCATCACCAAACCCCCGCCGATGGTGTATTTGGAGCAGTAGCCAGCTAGCGAGGAGATCTCAAAAAACGGCGAGTCGCGGTCTACCAGCAGCGAGATGCGCTCTCGCACGGGCTTCTTTTCACGTGAGCGCATGCGATCCATGGCCGCTTGTCCGCCACCCTCGGCAGCGGTTTGTTGCAGCTCGTCGATTTCGTCTAGCTGCTCGACCATGTCGTCGCAGTTCTTGGTGAACCAATCGGCGGTGGTGTCGATGAAAGAGCGCAGGACCGGCAAATGAACTACTCCGTGAGGTTTGCGACTGTTTGCGATTATTCGCTAATCAGCGAATGTCGCGGCTGGCATTTTGCTACATCGCAGCCCGTATCGCACCCTGAGCACCGACCTGGAGCGATTACAGCCAGCCCAACGCTCAATACCCTGCGACAGCGTGAGCGACACAGACGCCTTCGTTTTGGCAGATATTGCGGCCTACGCCGCCCAGAATTCGTTAACTCCCGACGAGCTACAACTAGCGCTAATCGCTGAAACCAAACAGCTAGGTGGCATCTCCCGCATGCAGATCGGTGCGCTGCAAGGCGCATTTATGAGCGTGCTGACCGCCGCACTTTCTCCGCAGTTTGCGGTGGAGATTGGCACATTCACCGGTTACTCGTCGCTAGCGGTGGCGCGCTACCTACCGCCAAACGGCCGAATGTTGTGCTGCGATATTTCGCAGGAGTGGACAGCGATAGCCAAGCGTTACTGGGCTCAAGCCGGAGTAGACGACAAGATCGAGCTACGGCTTGCACCCGCATTGGACACCCTGGCCGGGCGAACGGGACCTGGGTTGGCCGACTATCCGCTCGTTGATTTGGCGTTTATCGACGCAGACAAGACCAACTACACCAACTACTACGAGGCGCTAATACCGCGGCTTTCGCCACGTGGCGTGATCTTGGTGGACAACGTGCTTTGGAGCGGGCAGGTACTGGACAACGGCGAAACGAGCACCGACACGAGCACCGGGGCCAGCACCGACACTGCGGCTTTGCGAAGCTTCAACGAGTATGTGAAATCCGACTCAAGAGTGCATGCGGTGATGTTGCCTATCGGCGATGGCCTGACGATGATCACTTTGGTGGGGGACACTTTGATGGACGACACAGCTGCAGCCTCTGAGGGTCAAGCTCTTCCCGCAGCGGCGCTGTGAGTTCCAAACCCGTCCCGCCAGCAACCCCGGCGGAGCCATCAAACTCGTGGGCTCGCATTGTCAAACCGCTTGAGCGCTCCGACGTTGACCGGCGTTATCAGCTTTGGGTTAGCCCGCCGCCGGGCTACGACCCTTCACGCAGCTATCCGCTGATCTTCTGCCTGGATGCTCCGTGGACTTTCGGCACCGCTACCGATGTGGCGAGGTTGCTTGGGCTGGGCAAGCAAATCCCACGAGCCATAGTCGTCGGCGTCGCTCACGACACCGATGGTCGTGACGTGTTGGAGCAAAGGGTGATTGATTTCTCGATCACTCCGGCCACGCCACACCCTGTGACCGGAGTGAAAACACCTGCCGAACAGCTAGGAGGTGCGGAGGCTTTTCGTGTCTGGCTGGCCGAGGTGGTGCTGCCTCAGCTGCGGTCGGAGTATTCCGTTAGCACCGTCACGTTTGTGGGGCATTCGCTTAGCGCGCTGTTTGGAGCGCATGTGTTGTTGACAGCTTGCGAGATGTTTGATGGGTATCTGCTGGCTAGCACGTCTGTGTGGTGGGACGACAAGGTGCTGCTAGAGCGTGAGGCGCAGTTTGCAGCCACTGGTGCTGGCTTGCCGGTGAAGGTCTATATGTCGATGGGGGCGCAAGAGACCGACGAGTTGTCGGCTCAGCCGGAGTTTCATCGGCAGCTTGCGGGCCGGAACTATGACGGGCTTGAGTTGGAGTGGGACTGCTTTGAGAAAGAGAACCACTCTTCGGTCGTAAATGCGGCAATTAGTCGTGGGCTGCGATTCTTGCTGGCCGACCCAAACCTCCAGCCTCCCAGCCTCTAGACAGTATTTAGCAAGCATTCATCACACTGTGACTTACCGCAGGCGGGGGCTCTGCAGGCACTTTCTTGGCACGCCAATGCACATTTGCGGCAAAATGCGTGTATGTCTCCAAACACCGCAACCGACAACAGCACCACCAGCACTGACAGCAACACCACCGCCACCACCGATAGCACCCGCTCACTAAGCGGCCCGCTCGCCAGCAACGGCACCGTGCCGGTCTATGACTCTGACGCCCACATCGCCGAACCACCGTCGGTGTGGCAGGAATACGCCGATCCAAAGTTCCGTGATCTGGTGATGCAATGCCGCATTAGTTCCTCTAACGGCACCAAGGTTGACGCAGCGTTTGCCGAAGGCAAGAAGCTCCGCAACGGCATCGCTCCCGCCTGCATCCCGCACGCTTACGGCACCGACGTCACCTGGGACGACATCGTGCCCGGCAGCTACGACCCCGCTGAGCGGCTCAAGGTAATGGACGCCGAGGGGTTGTCTGCCGCCCTGATGTTTCCGTCGCTGCACCTGCTGTCGGGTGACATCGTTGACGGTGACGTAGCCGTCGCCAACGCGCGCGCATACAACCGCTGGATGGCCGATTTTGTGTCTGAAAATCCTGAGCGGTTGTTTGGCATGGGTGTGTGTCCGCTGCAATCGCCAGACGAAGCGGTGACGATCATCACCGAATGTGCGGAGGGTGGAATGACGGGCATAACTTTTCGCCCCGAGCGCTACGGCGGCATGGAACTATTCGCACCGGAGATGGACAAGGTGTGGGCGGCAGCCGAAGACTGCGACCTAACCGTTGGCGTTCACGGCAGCTTCGGATCATCCATGCCGAGCTTCGCAAAGACCCGATACGACAACCAGTTCTTCGTTCACATGGTGTGCCATCCGTTTGAGCAGATGGCTTCGGTGATGGAAGTGGTAGCCAGTGGCATTTTGGACGACCATCCCAAGCTACGGGTGGGGTTTTTCGAATCGGGACTGGGTTGGCTGCCGTATTGGTTGGACCGGTTGGACGAGCACAAAGAAGCCATGCCGCACCTGGTGCCACGCCTGAAACGCGAACCGACGGAGATTTTCTCATCACAGTGTTTTGTGACGATGGAAGCGGTTGAGGGCGAGGCGTTTGAGCAGGTGGCGCAGATGGGTTTGGCGCACACCGTGGTATGGGGTTCGGACTATCCGCATTACGACTGCACATACCCGGGTGCGCTAGCCGAGCTTGACGAAACGTTTGACAGCTTCGAAGATGAGAAGCTGCGTGCGCAGCGCAACGAGGTGGTGTACACCAATGCGCGACGATTCATGGGCTTGAGCTAATGCCTGAGATACAGAGCGAAACAATCACACTGACAGCGGCTGACGGCACCGAGTTCAGCGCATACAAGGCTGAGCCAGCGCAACAGCAAGGTGCGGGTGCAGCCGAAGGCGACCAGGTAGAGGGTGGCGCAGTCGGTGGAGGCGCAGTCGGTGGAGGGATAGTCGTGGTGCAGGAGATATTCGGCGTAAACGACCACATCCGGTCTGTAGCCGACGGTTACGCCGCCGAGGGCTATCTGGCGATCGCTCCGGCTTTGTTTGACCGCGTGGAGCCAGGAGTGGAGTTGGGCTACGACGTTGACGGCCGAGACAAGGGCGTGGAAATCGCCTTTAAGGGCTTGACGATGGACGGCGTAATGGCCGATGTGTCAGCAGCCGCTCAGGTCGCAGCCGAAGCAGGGTCGGTTGGCATAGTCGGTTATTGCTGGGGCGGATCGATTTGCTACGCGGCTGCGGCTCGCTTAGCCGACCAGATTTCAGCGGCTTCGGGCTATTACGGCGGACAGATCATGCCGCACATTGACGAGCAGCCAGCTGTGCCTTTGATGCTGCATTTCGGCAGCGAGGATGCGGGCATTCCATTGGACGATGTGAAAGCCATTGCTGATCATTGGCCACACGTAGATGTGCACATTTACGAAGGCGCCGACCATGGCTTCAACTGTGATGCGCGTGCCAGCTTTCATCCCGAAGCTTCGGCATTAGCCAAGGAACGCACCTTGAGCCTTTTCGCAGAGTTTTTACGCTAACTACGTCTCTTCGCTAGCCACGTCTCTGCGCTAGCTGCTAGCTAGCAAGGCCAGTTAGTAAAAGCAGCTAGCCGTCGAGCAACACCACGCCCTGATCAACCGCGGGGCTGCCGTCTTCGGTTAGCACCTGGAAGCGCACCGCTCGCTGCAGGTCCTGCCCCAGCACCCACTCCACCTCATCGTGTATTCGCACGGTCAGCGTTGAAGGCATCAACACCATCGCCGCAAATCGTCCGCAGATGCGTCTCACTAGCTCGGGTTGACCGGGAGCCAACTCACGCAGCACCGCTGACACACCCAACGCCAGAGTCGCGGTGCCATGCAAGATGATCGCTGGCAGCCCGGCCTTCTCAGCTACCGCAGCGTCTGTGTGAATCGGATTCCAAATGCGCGCACCCTCGGTGTAGTTGTGCGCAGCGTTAGCAGGCACGGGCACCGCAATGTCTGCCAGCGGAGTTTCAGGCAGTGCACCCTCCGAGCCCTTCTCGTTCAGCGAACCAAGTTCTTCCCATAGCGGCGCAGGTGCGTCAAGGTCGGGTCGATTCTCGCCAGATGTCTCCACGCCCAGATGAATGCCGCCCTGGTAGGTGGTGCAGATCGGTTGCCCGTCAGCGTCGGTCGTCTCTAAGCGCAGGGTGGAATACGCGCCAGGTTTGCGCTGCTCCACACCGGCGTAGGTGAGTGAAGTGGTGAGCGTGTCGCCTGGACGCACCAGCCGATGCACGATCATGTCATGGGTGGAATGCACCGATCGCCGTGTCTCATCTGGAGTAATGCCCCAATCCGCTGAGCGCTCTCGCCCCGACACGATCACGGGCCATTCAACGCACACCGGAAACACCGGATGCGCCATCACACCTTCGGTGCGACGAGTGTCTAGATAACAGGGATCGGTGTCACCCAACGAGGCGCTGTAAGACATTGTCCAGCGGGCGTCCACCTCGTGCGTGATCGGATCGATCGTGTCGCCAACCATGTCGGTAGGAACTGGCATCTAAATCTCCTTACGTGCGAGCTATTTTGCCTGGATCCGCTCAAAACTTCCAGCGGAGCCAGAAACTTCTCGTGAGAACTTCTTACGGGGCTAGCTTCACACCCGTGAATAGCGCTAGCACTGGTAGCGAGTACGGCCACGCATGGGGAGTGAACAGACTGCGGAGCGATCCGCCGTTGCTCGGTAGCGATGGCCCAATCGGTGAGCTGGCGTTCAGATTTTGCCGGATGCTTCTGCGCACTTCGCTGTTCCCCTGGTTTCGAGTGCGATACGTCGGTGAAGAAAGGCTTAGGCGACCGGGTGCGTTCATCATCGCACCGGTGCATCGCTCTCACCTTGACGGACCGTTGGTTGGCAGCTTGACGCATCGCAAGGTGCGCTATCTAGGTAAGGAGTCGCTGTTTCGCCCCCCAATTCTTGGCTGGTTTATGAAGTCGTTCGGATCGTTTCCTGTAAAACGCGGCACTGCAGACTTAGGAGCAATGAAGGTAGGCAAACGACTGTTGGACAACGGCGATGTGATGCTGGTGTTTCCCGAGGGCGGTCGCCAACCGGTGGGCGACATTGACGAGATGTTTGACGGAGCGGCCTGGCTATCCGCAAAAACCAAAGTGCCCGTGGTGCCAGTGGGTATCACCGGCACAGGTGAGGCGATGGCTCCGGGCGTGAAGATTCCCAAGCGCACGCAAGTGGCGTTAGTGGTAGGTGAAGCAATGGACATGCCCACCGCCGCCGATGGCGGGCCAGCCACCCGAGAAGACATGCGAGCTTGGACCAGACAGCTAAAGGCAAATCTGCAGGAGTGCCAGCGCTTGGCGAAAGAGCTAGCGGAGCGGTAGCAGATCGCTGTTGGGCTGCCTAGCTGATGGGGCTAATCGTCTGCCAGGGGCATGGACGGCAGGTTGTCAACTATCCGGGCGGTCTCTACCGACACTCTCACCAGTCGCAACAAATGCAGCACCAGCTCGTGCGCGTCTTCGTCTGCCTCCCAGACGTGCCATTTGTTGGCGTCATCAACGATGCCTGATTTTTTGGCGATGGTTACCTGCAGCTGTGCGATGGCCCATTCGAGTGGTGTCTTGCCGTTGACTACGTAGGGGTTTAACTGGGCGGTGTTGTCTTTTGAGGCAGTCAGTGGAGTGTCTAAGGCATCATCGCCCCTATACGGTCGCCCAGCTACCGCAGGAATACCAACGATCTGGCAACGACCGTTGACAGCCAGCACTGAACGGTCTTGAGTTTTATGCCCAGAGCCAGATGCCCCTGGTAGGCGGCCCCACCGCATTCTTGGATTGATCCGATAAGCGCTTGGATCGTTAAACGAGTTAGCAGTTAGCGACTTACCTTTGTAAGAGTTCTTGTCGATTTCAACTCTTAGCGGCCACGGCTCAATTGATTCATAGTTGATATGAAGCGCCATCAATGTCTCGCCGGAGGTGCAAAACTTGCTGAAGTCCACTACATTTTTTACGAGTGGAATGCGAGGCAGATGCTTAGCTAGCTCGGTCGCATACTTATCTCGCCAGTCTTGCGCGTGAAGTGCACCGTAGATGTAATGCCAAATGTCGTCCTTTGTTATTGCGTTATCTTTGTAGTTCTCTTGAAAATGACTTAGCGCCCAATCGGAAATGTTGTCTATCTTGCCGTCCGCGTCTGGCTGATTTCCAGCAGCTAAATCCGAAACATCTATCCCTGGCAATGGGGATGTAGCAGTGTCGTTGTCCGAAGTCATTGTTTCGCCAGGTGTACGTAACGCGGGATTGCTTGACTCGTGTCCATGAGGTGCAGATCCGGGGTTGCGCTCGTCGCCAGCACTGAGAATGGAGCTGATGCTCCCTTCCCCGTGAGGCAGATTGCCACGTTGACCTGTGACCTGTGACCTGTGACCTGTGACCTGTGACCTGTGACCTGTGACCTGTGACCTGTGACCTTGGTCGATTTGTACTAAGTCTACTACTTCTACACAGGCTTGTCGTGGATGTATCTGCCCTTTGGAAGTTAGTTCCAGGTCAGGGGTTGTGTCTGTCGCCAGCGTAGAGAAAGAAATTGTTGCACCCTTCCCTGTATGGCTGATTGCTGTATTATTTGATACCCCCGTTGGAAAAATCAAAGGGATTCTATATGTAAGAGTAATTAGGTTGTAATCGTAGTAAAGATAAGTTTTAACAAATGGTCGGTAATGAACTTCCCTAACTATCTTTGAGCTAAACATAATTTCTCCGGGGCCTTTGTGCTTTTGCTTAACATCATGCTTAAGTTTGTCTCTGTCCTTCTTCACCCATTTGAATTTTGATAGATCAGTATTAGTGGTGAGTTTTTTGAAAATGCTATCTTTGCCAGTACTGTTTGCTCGTATTAGCTCTTGTCTAACGTTCTCACGGTACTTCAGCATTCTTTTTAGGCGCCCTTTTAAAGAAGTTTCATCAAACCCGTAAAGCCAGTCGTCTTTATTGGTTTTGATACCCTGGGAGTAGAGCCCGGCCAGTACTTGTTGTAGGTCTTTTCTCTTCTCCTTCCCTTTGATGATATCGAGCTTGTTCGACTTCCCTTGTTTGTTTGCAAGCTCAGGTAATCTTTCAAAACTCTCTTGGTCCTGGTTAATCCAGTCATGGTTCTTATCAGGAAAAATTACTCTCCAATCCTTCGGGTTTAACCCAGCCGCTTGGGTTTCCTTAAGCGACGAAAATTTTTGACCTAGCTTCAAGTAGTCAGCTACTTCACGATAATGAACTTTGAATGGTTCAGAAGAGTCTGGTTTCTTTACAAGAATTATCAAAGAAACACCTTGCTTAGTTGCAGAGCCGAAAGGGTTGTCGCCCTCCTTTTTCCGTAACTCACCGCTAGTAGTGGCATTCCCGCGAAGATTATAAATCCATGCAGCCGAAAACTCTTCAGCAAAAGTTGCTCGCACGCCAGCTGCAGTATTACCGTCGATTATTGAGTTAGGGATGATATATCCGATTACTCCACCAACCTCTGGGCTTATTCTGTCTGTTGCCCAGCGGAGCGCTTTCACGTAGCTATCATATAGTGAGTTTTTATTGGTGGCAGTAGCATTGGATACGTAAGTCTCCTTAATTCGACCTTCTAGTTCTGGGTGTGAAGTGTTCCTGTTTTCGTCATCCTCACTCTTTTGACCGGCTGACCAGGGAGGGTTACTGACGATAATGCGCATCTTTTTGTCTGATTGGCGCAACGTGCGTTCAGAGTTTTCATTTAGACCAGATTCCAAAGGAAGCTGAGTGTTGTCGTGTTGTAAATGGCTAGTAAGGTTAAATGTGTCTGTAAGTACTATACCTTCGAAAGGAGTATAGCTAGAGCCAGAATTCCTCTGCTTATAGGCTTCCTCAATTTTTACAGAAGACATAAAATATGCCAGCAATAAAATTTCATTGGCATAAAGCTCGCGGGTGTATTTTCTTTCAAGGTCTTTATCTTTGACTAAATACGGGCTGCTATCGTCATTTGGGTCTGTGCGGATTGTGAGTAAACGGTGCAGGAAGGTACCCGTACCAGCAAATGGTTCAATGACGTTTACGTCTTTGTTTGTTAATCCCTTCTCAAACTCTAAACGGCATATTTGGTTCACTGACCGAAGCACAAAATCAACGAGCAGGAGGGGGGTGTACGCAACCCCAAGCTGCTTAAACTGCTTAGGCATTGCAATCTTGAAGAAGTTTTCGTAAAGCTCCAGCAAAATGGCCAAGCGGCTTTCGCTGTCCGTATCGTCTATGCCAGCTAGCGTGTTTTCAACACTCTTGTAGAATGGCTTTAGTCGCTGTTCTTGTTCACCTCGTAGGTCTGTTGCTCCTAATGAGTCAAGATCATCTAGCATTTTGCTCATAGCTCGTGAAAGCGGGTTTTCTAAAGCGAAACTATTGCCTCTAAATAACGTTTCAAATATTGGAAGCGTCACAACGTGCTGGGCTAGCATTTCAGTCAGGTCTTCTTCTGACATCTCTCCGTTGATGGTTTTTTTCATGGATGCGAGAAACTCTTCATACCTTTTGCTTACTTCTGGGTATTCTGCAATCTCTTCCGTAACTTGGGCTTGGATTACGTCAATATGGTCAGCCATTTCAGCTGCCCAACGAGGCCAATACTGTTGATCGGCAACCTTGCCAAAAATTCCCTCAATCAGTTTTGACTGAACTTGGAATGGTAAGTGCGCCTGGAATATATCTTCAGCGTCTGATGTGGCGCCTTGTGGCTCGCCAATGCCGTCGGATCCATCTCCCTCTCCGTCTGTGCTTCTTGATGTGAAGATTTTGATGGGAAGTTTTTCAAATAGCAGGTTAGGTGTATTGATTAGAGCATCAAAGCTTTCATCATGGGCTCTTAATGCTCGGAGTACAGACCAAACTTTATTAAACTCAGAAGACTTAATGCTTTCTACTTCATCTTCCCCAGGCTTTACAAGAACAGGTAGGACGATATAGCCCTTTTTCTTGCCAGGAGAAGTACGCATAACCCTGCCCACTGCCTGGACAACATCAATCTCTGACTGTTTAGGATCAAGAAACAACACGGCATCAAGAGCGGGTACGTCCACACCTTCGGTAAGGCATCGAGCATTGGAGAGCATGCGTGCAGTGTTGTTATCTGGGTTTCTCAACCACTCAAGCTTTTTAGATCTCGCAAAAGCGTTCATCTTGCCGTCTATGTGATCGGCTTCACAATCAAGCAATTGATCAGGGTGGTTAGAGTCAGTTATGCGGTTCTGAACAAGCCCATTCATATATTTTGTGGCAAGTTGAGAGGTCTTTATTTTGTTGCAGAACGCAATACTGCGAAGCAAGCTGAACTTGGTGTCTGGGTTTATCTGGCCCGTATTTCGATCTCTGTCAAGACCGTCTGTAGTGGGATCTGCAAGTGCATCCCAACAGCCCAGGATTTTTGCACAATCCCTAGGGTCGATCGTTTTGGCTTCTTCGCCGTCGATTGTTGATTTGTAACTGTTTACAGCGTTTTCATGGCCACCGTGCAATAGCACGATCACCTCATAGGGCGCTAGGTAGCCGCTGTCAATCGCATCCTTGAAGCTCAGTTGATGGAACTTAGGTCCGTAAGTTTCTTCCTCATCCATTGAGAACAACCCCAGTGGGGTTGCCCGACCTTTGCTTTGCCTTTTGCGGCATCGGTATAGATGCGAGAGGTTGCCGTCATGTAGAGACGGCGATCAGCCTTTAGCTTTTCACTGTCGTGTACCAGCGTGAACGCTGCTCCCTCTACGCCAGTGGTGCGGTGAGCTTCATCACAGATGATTAGGTCAAAGTCTGGGGCGCCCTTTTTCTGAGCTTTAATAACTGCCTCAAGTGATTGGTATGTGCTGAATACAACAGTTAAGTCAGAGCTTTCTTTCGCTGTTGTGAAAAACTCGCCGATTGCTTTTGGGTCAGTCGTTACCGGCATAGCCAACTCCGACAGATTTGCGTCTTCGTTTACTCTTGCGATTTTAGAGTCTGAACAAACTCCCAAGAATTGATGGTTACGACTGCGTTGGCGTGACCACTCACTCATAGTTTGGCCCATCAGTGCGATAGATGGCACTAGATAAAGCACATGGCCGTTTTGCGGGACTACATCTTTATGCTCAGCAATCCAAAGCGCTACTACCGACTTACCTACACCGCAAGGCATGATTAACTGACCCCGGCGGTTATCGCCCGCCTGGGTTTTGAAACCTTCTACTACATCGCTTATGGCTTTTTCTTGGTAATCGCGTGGCTCATACTTGGTGTGATCGTAGAGATGTGCTTTAGGGTCTTTTTCATAATCAGCAAAGTTGACACCCCAGCCTGCAATGTCGAAATGGGTGATTACATGTACTTTGTTTTGCTCCAGGATGCTCTGTCCGATCGGCCCAGGCTCCACCGTTGTAACTAATATTCGTTTCGCAAAGACATCAGGTGGCGCAGCGGCAATGAACCCAGCTACATCGTTCTTATCGAGATGGCTTCCTTTGCTATAGAGCTTGCATTGGATGGCACATAGGTCGCCACTGCCGCGAAGCTGAGCCACCAAGTCCACCCCTATGTCTTGCTTGTGGATGTCTTTGTCTTTGCCGGGCCAGTCCTCATACCAACCCCAGACATCCTCAAACATCTGCGTGCCATATTCGCCAGGGTGCTCTTTGAAGAGCCTCTGAATAAATCGCTCGAATCGTTTGCCTTTGGCCACACTCGCCTCGGCACCCGACTTGAGCTCATTTAGAAATTCAGCGATTTCTTTAGCGTTGTAGCTGAGATTTTTCTGCTTGCTGGCCATGCGTATTGAGCCCCCGTGAGCGGAGCGCCGTCGGTGCACCCCTCCCCGGTTCCACCATCCCGGTGCTGCGGCTGTCTCCTTTGGTGCGGTCGCCTGCTAATAAGGCCAGCGACCGCTAGAGAGTATGGCATTGGCTCGTGACAATCCCTAAATTGGCTAGCCGTTGCCCCTCGGAATGGCGCTGGTGTTGAACCGCACCTCGAACATCTGCGGCCAGCGCTTTCCCGTCAGTAAGAACGTGTCCGAATCTGGCCGGTAGGCGATGCCGTTCAACACTGCCTCTGGGTCTGAGTCGGCGGGGTGCGGGCGGATGAGATCGCTCATATCTGCCACTGCGATCACCTTGCCCACAGCATCCATCTCGCCCACTGCATTGATCTCGCCGCGAGCCTGACCATCGGCGTCATCTCCGCCGCGGCCTGGATCGATCACGACAATGCGATCGGTCTGCCAGACGTTGGCCCACACCAGTCCGTCGACGCACTCGAGCTCGTTCAGCTGGCCGACTGGGAAGACCTCTAGGTCTGAGGCGTGGGAGTCGGCCACCGCAATCTTGTCCACCACTATCTCACTCACCACTATCTCGCCAGCCACAGCAAAATCGTCTGTCGTGTGAAGCGTGAGTTTCTCGGTGCCGTTGCTTTTCACTAGCTGGTCGCCGTTGTAGCAGAGCCCCCAGCCCTCTCCCTCATAGGAGAAGCGAGCGCCCGGCTCAAAGCTGGTGATTTGCCCAGGGGTTTGACCGGTGATTTGAAAAGTGGCTACCTCGCCCGTCTTCCAGGTGAGCCAGTACAGGAGATCGTCAACTCGGGCGATTCCTTCGCCGAACTCATCAGCAAACCTTGCCTCGGCCTTGATCGCTGATGAGGTTGCGCCTGCCACAGCGGTGCTTGTGCCAGCGTTATCACTAGCGCCAGAAGCACCAGTGCTAGCTAGCCGCTCGAGCTCTGCCAGATCAAGCGCCCACAGAAACGACTCACCCACCAGTCCGGTGCTCTCATACACCGTGCCCTCGAAATACTCCAGCCCCTGCGTGAACCAGGTGGGGTCGTGTGGGTATGTGGCAACTATCTCGTAGCTGAGTTGCACGGGCGCAACGCCCGGCTCGCTATTACCACCACCACCAACATCCCCGCCGCCACCGCAACCGCCAACGAGAAGGGCAGCGAACAGGGCAAGCAGCAGCGCCAGCAACATGCCTGGCGCTGCTAAACCACCGGTGCGCTTATTCGTTTTTGGCCTTCTTACGTTCGCTAGCTCTTGCTTAGCTTTTCTCACTTGCGTGCGCCCGGGCTGCCTTGGCTAGCTCACGCAATTCGGCTCGCTCGTCTGGCGTTAACGCCTCAAAGTCTGGCGCGTGCAGCTGATCGGTAACCGCCTCAATCTCTTCGCGTTTATCTGCCAAATCGCCCACATCGGGGTAGGGCCTTTTCCAGCCGAAGAACTCCGCATTCCACTCACCGGCCGGCCCGGACAAGATCGCCTCCAGCGGACCCATGCCAGCTTGTTTCACCGCCACGCAGTGCCGGCCAAATCGCAGCTCACGCATTATCTGCGCTAGCTGGAAGGTGCGCGCTGGTCCTGGCTCGTCTGGGATCGGTTGCTTGCGCCAGCCTTCAAAGGTTGGTGCACCAGCTGGATCAGCCGCCTGAACCACCTTGGTTAGCAACTCGCCCAACCGCTCAACGCCTTCCATGCCTGCGAGCTTGTTCTCGCCCCACTCCTGGCAAATGCGCGCCCAGATCGCCGCACCCTCGTCTGGCTTGCTGACAGACCGGCCCGACTCCACCATTGCCAGCATCGTGTCCGGATCCCAGAAAAACGCTGCATCAACTACTTCTTCGGGTGTGCAATCGCCCAGCACACCTAGCCGACCCACCGCATAGGCACCGGTGCCTTCCACCATGCCAGCCGCTACGGCTTTTTCCATCGTGCTCGGTGACATCAGCCAATCCATTGCCAACATTCCGACCGAGCCACGCATGCTGCGTGCGATTTGAGTTGTTTCCATTTCCAGGCTCCTTGCTTGCTTGCTTGGGAGTTGCTTGTCTAAGAGTTTGCTTGAGGTTTTGTTTGCGGGTTTGCTCGCCAAGCTAATTTGTTTTGATCAGGCAACCTGCAATAGCGTTTGCCCATGGTTAAAGCAATCCCTGACGATTATCCAACGGTGTCCTATTCGCTTTGCGTTGACAAAGCCGCAGACGCCATTGAGTTTTACAAATCTGTGTTTGGTGCTACAGAGCGCATGCGTTTCGAAGCACCAGACGGCAAGATCGGGCACAGCGAGCTTCAAATTGGCGACTCGCTGCTGATGGTGGCCGATGAGTTTCCCGAAATGAATTTCCGCAGCCCGAAATCCATTGGCGGATCTTCAACTGGCTGCAACGTTTATGTGCAAGATGTTGATGCCATCTTTGCGGCGGCTTTGGCTGCGGGAGCAACCGAGGAGCGACCAGTAATGGATCAGTTCTACGGCGACCGCTCTGGCATGTTTATCGATCCGTGGGGGCATCGCTGGAACGTCTCGACTCACATTGAAGACGTTGACCCAGAGGAGTTAGCTCGCCGTTCGGCTGAGGCAATGGGCGAAGGCGCTTAGGCAAAACAATGGTTAAAGCAATCCCAGATAACTATCCCAGGGTCACGTTTGTTTTGAGCGTTGATGGCGCGGCTGATGCCATTGAGTTTTACAAATCCGTGTTTGGTGCCACAGAACGCATGCGTGTTGCTGCGCCCGACGACAGGATCGTTCACAGCGAGTTGGACTTGGGCGAGTCAATGCTGATGGTGGTTGATGAGTTTCCTGAGATGAATTCGTTCACACCAAAGACCATCGGCGGCACTCCGGTAATCGGGATGATCTATATGGAAGATGTTGATGCCACTCAAGCGGCTGCAGTAGCGGCAGGTGCGACCGAAGAGAATCCGGTGGAGCAACAGTTTTACGGCGATCGCACGGGCATGTTCATCGATCCGTGGGGGCATCGCTGGAACATTGCGACACACACCGAAGACGTTGACCCAGAAGAACTTGCCCGGCGTTCGGCTGAGATGATGGAACAGATGGCGCAGGGCGCAGCTGAGTCTTCCTGAAGGCCTGACAAAACGGCCGGACGGCACCCTGGTGTGTTGGTGGGGCGAGGGTCACGACGACTATGCGCACTACCACGACACGGAGTGGGGCGTCCCGATCACCAGCGATGCGGGCCTATACGAGCGGATGTGTTTGGAAGGATTTCAGTCGGGTCTGTCGTGGCTCACTGTGTTGCGCAAGCGAGAAAACTTTCGTTCGGCTTTTAAGCAGTTCGATCTAGAGAAGGTGGCGAAGTACGGCGAGGCAGACGTGGAGCGCTTGCTGGCCGACGCAGGGATCATTCGCCATCGCGGCAAGATCAACGCCACCATCGCCAATGCTCAATCGGCTCTTGCGATGGTGAAAGAGCACGGCAATCTTGCTTCGGTGTTTTGGGGGTTTGAGCCGTCGCCGCAGTCTCGGCCAAAGATAATTGACCACGCCACTTTGTCGGCCATGCCGCAAACGCCGGAGTCCAAGGCAATGAGCAAGGCGCTAAAGGCGGCTGGCTGGCGCTTTGTGGGGCCGACTACTTGTTATGCGTTGATGCAGGCAGTTGGAATCGTCAACGATCATCTACAAGGGTGCTTTCGCCGACCCGAAATTGAACGGTTGAGAAAAGATTGCGCTGCTGCGTGAGTTTGAACGGTTGAGAAAAGATTGCGCGGCTGGGGAGTAAGCCGCTACCTAGTTCGGCAGCTAGCTAGTTAGCGAGCTAGATCGCGCCGCTGGCCGGTTCCGGCAGTCTCACGCCGTGTTCGGTTGCCAGATGAGTCATCGGCACATCGTGCGAGTCGGTCGGCAACAGGTCCACGATGTTGTCCGACCAGCAGACACCCACTCGTGCGCAGTTGTCAGGCATGCGGTTTAGCAACTCGTCGTAATAGCCCGCTCCGTGGCCTAATCGATTTCCGTGCCGATCAAACAGCAGCCCCGGCACTAGCGCGACAGCGATGCGGTCTGTCACCAGCTCTGGCGCGTCTTGCGTAGGTTGCAAAAAGCCGAACCGATGCCGTTCCATTTCCATCGATGACTTCATTGCTGACTTCGCCGGGTGGGATGCCGCAGCTGACGCCGGGTGGATGGTGAGCGGGCCGCTTTCAGGTGTGCGGGTAAGGGCGAAGCGATCCCAGCCGAGCCGATCAGCCAAAGGCTCTAGCGCTGGCTCTGCGGATTTTGAAACCTGTGGAGGTTGCGGAGGTTGTGGTGGAGGTTGTGGTGGAGATATAGCCCGGTAAAACAAAACCAGCGCTTCTGGCTTGGCGAGAATCGGCGTTAGAAAATCGGCGAGAGCGTTTACAAGCTGAGCGCTAAGCGGTTCGCTAGCTGTTATCTGGCGCGAGTTGCTCCATGCTTGCTGGCCCTGTGCTTGCCGACTCTGTGCTTGCTGGCCCTGTGCTTGCCGACTCTGTGCTTGCTGGCCCTGTGCTTGCCTAGTCCAGGCTCGCCAAGCAGACTTTGAGTCGGCGGGGCTTGGCTGGTCGGTAGGAGTTTGGCTGGGCAAGCTTTGACTGGGCAAGCTCGGTCAGGCAATCGTCTCTGGCACGTTGCTGACCAGCAGTTCCGCCACCGAAGCTGTGTTTTCCAGTCGCAAGATGTGTGCCACCGTGTCGGCCAGATCGTTGGCGTCGATCATGATTGATTCGTCTACTCCAAAGTCTGCGGTCATGTCGGTTTTGACGTACCCAGGGCACACCGCAGTGCAGCGAATGCCGTTTTCAAACTCACCGTGGCGAACGGAGTGATGCAGCGCCATGGCGGCGTGCTTGCTCATGGCGTAGCCCGGCGCAAATGTGCCCTTCACGCGTTTACCGGACATCGAGATCACGTTCACTATGCGCCCCTCACCGCTTTGGCGCAGATGATCCAACGCTGCTCTTGTCATGAAGAGCGGCGCCTTGGCGTTTACCGCCCACATTTCTTCCAGGTGCTCTTCGGTTAGCTCGTCTAGCGAGTCGGTATGGATAACGCCAGCGTTGTTGACCAAGCAGTCCAGCCGACCATGGGCTTCGACCACTTCGGCTACCCAGCGGGTTGGTGCGTCTGGGTCTTTGGCGTCGTATTGATGTGTGGTGATGGCCGCAGGCGCTTTATCGGCGGCTTGCCTTGAGACTTGCCCGATGGCGCCACAGCTTTCTAGGGTTTCTTTCAGACCCGCAACATTGCGTGCGCCCAGCGCTACTGCCCAACCGTCGGCATGCAGCGCCTTTGCTAGTGCGGCACCTACGCCGCGATTGGCTCCGCTGATCATTGCTACTTGGCCTGAAATATCTCGCACCTCCGCAGGGTAGGGGCGCGGGGTGTTTGAGAGTGGGGTGGCGAGACGTAGTGCGTTGTGGTGTGGGGCGCTGTGGTGGAGGGCGCTGTGGCGTAGTGGATGGCCTGGGGTTTGTCAAGCGGAATTAATTCGCCGCAGTGGGCGCCGCAGTATCCGGCTCAGTGTCCGGCGCAGTATCCGGTTCTACCGCCCAGCTTGCTGGGTTGCCCCAACGGTCGTCATAAACGATTTCACTCAGTGGTAGGCGCCGCACCGGTCCGTGCTTTCCTACGGGTCTCCCCAGCGGAACCACCGCGTGGATGGCGACTTCGGTGGGGATGCTCAGCAGCTCTCGTAGCTCGGGTTCGACCGGTGAGTGCCAGCCGGTGATTACACCGCCATAGCCAAGTGCGCGCGCAGCTAGCAGCAGGTTTTGCACGGCGGGATACACCGACGCTCCTTCGGTGTGCGTAGCGGCGCGGTAGCGCACCAGACACGCCAGCACTACGACCGGTGCTTGTTCAAAATTGTCGACGAAGTGCTGCATGGTGCGAGCCATGCGTTCCTTGGGTGAGTCGGGGACGTTTTCCACGTACCCGTCTTTTATGTACCCGTCGGTGCTGGACTTTTCTTTCCAGCCAGCCCGAAACGCTTCACCCAGCAAGGCCTTGGCCTGTTTGGCGAGCGGCCCATCACGTAACACCAAAAACCTGAACTTCTGCCGGTTTGATCCGCTCGGCGCCCGTCCGGCGTGCCACAGAATCGTGCTTAGGTCTTCGTCGGAAATCGGGTCTGGTTTGTAGCGGCGAATAGCGCGTGTGGTGGCAAGACCCTCAAGCAACCCGACCGGCTCGACCTCGCTGCGAGCGGCCTTGTCACGCTCGGAGGGGTCGTGCGTGGCGTGTTCGCTGTGCTTGCCTGCTGCACTGTCGCTTGAGCTAGCTGTGCGATCGTTTGAATCAGCCATAGCTAAGAATCAGTCGTTACAAAAATTGCACTAAGAAGCACTAAGAAGCACTAAGAAATCGCACTGGGAAATCGCACTAAGAACACTAAGAAGAAGTTGATAGCAGGTCGACCAGCTTCACGATTTCGTTCTCGGTGATCACGCCAACCACGCGGTTGCCGCTGTCCACCACCGGATACAGCTCCACCTCGGCATCGGTCAAAGCTTCGGTGGCTTCGCGCAAGGTCCACGAAGGGCGCGCAGGGGTCAGATCGGTCACCATTGCATCACCCACCGTTATGTTGCCCCACTCTGATTGGGCGATTTGCTGCACGTCGGCTAGGCGAATCACACCTAAAAAGCGCTTGTTCTCCTGATCGGCCACTACCGCAGCTACCAAGCTTTTGGGTATTGCTGTCTTCCACACAAAATCGGTCAAGGTGTCATCTGGGCTCACCAGAGTGACGTCGCGAATCAACGCTTGGGTGACAGGCATTTGCATGCGTCGCTCTAGGTAGCCGGTGCGCGCTTGGCGCTGATAAAGAGAAACCGACGAAGAGCCCACCACTACCTGTGTGACTGCCACAGCGATCAATCCAGGCACCACAAAGTCGGGCGCGCCTGTTGACTCGGCCACGAACATCACCGCAGCTAGCGGCGTTCGATAGCCAGCCGCCAAGAAAGCCGCCACGCCGATGAACGGAAAAAACGCAAGCGAATCGGCGCCCAGATCTATCCAGCCACCCACTAGTCGCCCAACGATCAGACCGAAAACCGCTAGCGGAATAAACACGCCGCCAACGCCGCCACCAGCCAGCACAGTGGAGGTGGCAACCACTCGCGCTATTAACAACGCCCCCAACAGCCACAACGACGCCCGCGGATCGAGCACCCATTGCGTTAGCTGGCCTTCGGCGGTGGGACCCAGCGTGAGCGGAGCGTCGAAGAGATAATGCGACGCCACCGTTAGCCCCGACAAGATCGCCGCGCCAATCAACGCGGTCAGCCACCACGGCCGATTTGACAGACTGATGCGCTTAGCGCGAGCCACGATGCGCGAGAAGATCGTCGCGCCGAGCCCACACAACGCCCCTACCACGGCGGCTCCGAGCAGCTCGCGCCTGCCGAACCCAACCGACACCCTGGCGGTGTCAGCATTGAAGGGCAGGGTGTTGAAGTCGGTAACGAGCACGTAGGTGACGTAGCTGCTGGCGCTGGATAGCAGGGCGGGCAGCAGAGCACGGCGGCCGAGGTCGCTCTTGTAAGGAGCTTCAAGTGCGAACAACACTCCGGTTGCTGGTGCTTGGAATATGGCGCTGACTCCGGCGGCTGCTCCGGCCACCAGCAGCCCGTATCCGTCTTGGCCGCGGAACAGCTTCTTGAGATGTTTCTGGGTGAATGAGCCGGTGGTCGCACCTGCGTAGATGGAAGGACCTTCCAATCCGGCGGCGCCGCCCAGCCCGATCGTGGTAATCCCGGCGGCAAGTCGAAACGGCAGGTAACGCAGCAGCATCGGGTGGTTGCGGTTGTGATAGGCGCGGATGTATTCCTCAGCGGTGGAGCTAGACAGCACCCGGCCGATGTTGGCCCAACGCAGTATCAGCACCGCTGCAAACAGTCCGACCGCTGGTGCTAACGCTTGTTGCCAGAGGTCCAGCTCGAGCACTCGGCGCAGCAACACTTCTTCGCTAATTAGGGCGACCGCGGCTACAAGAAGTCCTGTAGCTACGCCCACGGCGACGTAGGTGCCTAGCCGAAGTAGTCGATTCTTCACGCGCGGAGAGGGTGGGATTCGAACCCACGGATGGGGTAACCCATCACTTCCTTAGCAGGGAAGCCCGTTCAACCAGACTCCGGCACCTCTCCACGACCAAGTCTTTGCGACCGTCAGACTCCAAGTTGAGTTGGCAACATCTGGCGTCGGTAATAGCCGGGCCGATTGTGGCAGTGATGCTAGCGATCGGTCGGGCTGAGCTTCGGCTCTGGCTGGCGGGCCATCGGTAGCGTGGGGAGCGGAGGGGTGGCAGAGCGGACGAATGCGACGGTCTTGAAAACCGTTGAGGTGCAAGCCTCCGGGGGTTCGAATCCCCCTCCCTCCGCATTTGGCTGTGCTGGCTGGCCTGGCGTGCCAACCGGGGCGGTGCTTCGGCTCTGGATGCCACGGCGGTACTGCAGGATTATTGCTGGATGCCGCGACGCAATCTGTCTAGCCAGTCGTCGGCTTCACTGCGAGCCGCGGCTGCGGCCTGACGTTCTCGTTCGATAGCGCTGTCAACCACACCGCCACCGCCGTTAGCACCACCACCGGCACTACCCGACGAGTTATCGCCGCCGCCGCTGCTGCCCAATGCGCCGACACTGCTAGCGATCGGGTACGAACCCAAAAACTTCACCTCGTGTTGTTTCATCTTGAGATTGCGCAAGCAGTCGGTGACCACTTCATCGGCGATGTGTCCGTCGAAGTCGAGCAGAAAGCAATACTCACCAAGGTTCGTGCGAGCGGGTCGCGATTCCAGCCGAGTCAGGTCAATGCCGCGGGCTGCGAACTCCTGCAAGATCTGCAACAGGCTGCCCGGAACGTTCTTTCGCTGAAACACCACCACGCTGGTTTTGTCTCGTCCCGTCGGAGCAGGAATGCCTTCTTTCGACAGCAGCAAGAATCTTGTCTTGTTGCCGGGATGGTCTTCGATGGCGGTTGCTATGGCGTCAAGCCCGTACACATCACCGGCTCGCGGGCTGGCGATCACCGCCACGCCGCTGTCGTGTTTTTCGCTCAGTTGGCGTGCGGCTTCGGCGGTGGAGGTGGATGCCTGCAGCTGAGCGTCTGGCAGGTTTTCGTGCAAAAAGGTGCGGCACTGCGCCAGCGCTACCGGAAACGTTGTCACCGTGTGGATATTGGTGAGCTTGCTTTTGGGCAGCGCCAACAGATCCAGCCGAACGTTTAGCACCACTTCTCGCTGCACCAGCAGCGACAGGTCAAACGCCAGGGTGTCTTGGGTGACGTTGACCGCTCCCTCGATTGCGTTTTCGATCGGCACAAATCCGACATCGACCGACTCTTCGGCCAGCGCAGTGAGCACGTCGGGGATAGACGAGTAAGGGTGCCCGTCAGCGGCGGCCAGGTCGGGCTGGGTTAGCAGGGCTTGTTCGGTGTAGGTGCCAAGCGGGCCGAGATAGCCGATGCGTGTGCGAGGTTCAACGGGGCTCATTCGTGTTTACCTCTTTTTTCTTGGCGGGCGGTGCTGCGGGCTTGGTTGCGGGGTTGTTGTGTACTTGTTGATAGGCGTGGTTTCGAGCTTGGCATAGGCATCTGCGAGACAGATACATCGTTCGTGAATCGTTCATGCTTCGGCGCGAGCCAACAGGCGGCAGGATAGGACCATGGAACAAGCACGACTGGCTGAACTGCTGGCCGGAGTGGCTGATGGTTCGGTGGCGCCTGACGATGCCATGGCGACTTTGCGGCGCTTGCCGTTTGCCGATTTGTCTCATACCCGAGTGGATCATCACCGCCAGCTTCGCACCGGCAAGGCCGAGGCGGTGTATGGCCCGAACAAAACTCCCGCGCAATGCGTGGACATCGTGGAGGAGTTGCTGACCGCAGGCGACGGCCCGGTTGTGTTGACTCGAGTGAACCAAGAGCAGACCGCCGCAGTGCTGGCGGCCCACGAAGGCGGACTGTGCCGTGGTGGGGTAGTGGTGTGGCGCAGCGCCGAGGCTCTGCCGGTGAATGTGGTGATAGCAACGGCCGGGACGGCTGACGGGCCGTTTGCCGAAGAAGCCGCCGCCGTGTTGGCTGCTCACGGCGTGACTGCGGTGAGCGTGCCCGACATAGGTGTTGCAGGGTTGCATCGGTTGCTGGCCGAGGTGGACACGCTGGCCGCGGCCGATGTGGTGATCGTGGTGGCCGGTATGGAGGGCGCTCTGGCGACGGCGGTCGGCGGCATCACTGCTGCGCCGGTGATTGCGGTGCCGACTAGCTCCGGCTATGGGGCTGCGCTGGAAGGTGTGACCGCGATGCTGGCGATGCTTAGCTCGTGCGCAGCGGGGATAACCGTGGTTGGCATCGACAACGGGTTCGGAGCGGCGATGGCGGTGTTACGGATTTTGGACTTGAACGAGCGCACCGGTGAGCACGCTGGTGAGCGAGCTGCCGCACACGCGGGCGCAGCGGTCGGTGAAACGACTAAAAGCGCAGTCGTAACGCGCGAGCGCGCTGGTGAGAGTGCAGCCAAGTCCACGAGCATCTCAAACGGCCAGCTGTGATCGAAACCGGTAACGCCACTAGCACTGGTCGCACCAGCCGCGCCAGTCGCACAGTGGCCTGGTTTCACCCAGTGTCTGGCATCGCAGGTGATATGGCGTTGGGGGCTCTGATTGATGCAGGTGCGAGCCTGAAATACGTTCGCAACGCAGTGGCCGGGCTTGACGTGCCGGGCTGGGAGCTGACCAGCGAAGTGGTCAAGCGTGGCGGCATAACTGCCACTAAAGCGGTTGTGACCACCGACCAGCAAGATGCTCACGATCACGAGCACGGTCACGACGACACCCACCAGCATTCCTACGACAATTCTCATGACGGCGGTGCCGAGCACCACACCCCCAATCACACCCACGGCCATTCCCATCCGGACACCACCCAACGGCGCTGGAGCGACATCGCCAAGCTCATAGCTACTGCCGAGCTGCCAGCCGAACGTGTGCGTGAGCGTTCACAACAGATCTTCGAACGACTAGCGATCGCCGAAGCACAGATCCACGGCATCGATCCTGCCGAAGTTCATTTCCACGAGGTGGGCGCTCTTGATGCGATCGTTGACATCGTCGGTGTGGCCGCGGCGCTAGAGAGCCTCGGTGTCGACGAGGTCGGCTGCGGGCCGGTGGCTGTCGGAATGGGTCAGGTCGCAACCGCTCACGGAGTGCTGCCAAACCCAGCGCCGGCCGTGGTGCGACTGCTGGACGGGTTCAAAGTAAAGGGGATTGACACAGACGTTGAGCTGACAACGCCTACAGGGGCAGCGATAGTGGCAGCCCTGGCAGGGGAGTCGGCTCCGCTGCCAGCACTGACGATCACCGCCTCGGGCTACGGAGCGGGCACGGCCGACCCCGCCGAACGCCCGAACGTGACGCAAGTGGTAATCGGTGAGCTGGCACTGCAACCGGGACTGGGTTCTGGCGCTGGCATGCCTGGCAGCGCTGCCGCTAGCAGTTCCATGCTTGGCAGTTCCGGGGCTGGCACAAACGTGGTCGAGTTGGTAGAGCTATCCACCAATCTTGACGACGCAACCGGCGAGGTCTTGGCTCACGCCATCTCCGCGCTGATGGACACAGGTGCGCTTGACGCTTGGGTGGTGCCGATTGTCATGAAAAAGGGCCGGCCCGCTCACTGCTTGCATGTGCTGTGCCAGCCGTCGTTGGCCGCGGCCCTAACGGAACTTGTGATGGCGCTCACCGCCACGCTGGGTGTTCGTGCGGTGACCGTTTATCGCACGACCGCGCCACGCAAACAGGTGTTGGTGGAGGTTGACGGCCAGGCGGTGGCGGTCAAGCTCGGCCCACAACGCGCCAAGGCCGAATGGGATGATGCGGAACGAGCCGCAAGAGTGCTGGGTGTTGCTCCTATGGAGGTCGCAGCGCGCGCCGAGCAGATCGCTAGCGAGATGGTTGGTGAGGCGGCTGCCGAGCCCTCCAGCGAGCCTGTTAGATAACTGCCTGTTAGCCAGTTGGTTCGGCGGGTAACAAGACTGTCCAGTCGTAAGCTGGCGCCAGATGCGCCCGTAGCTCAATTGGACAGAGCGTCTGACTACGGATCAGAAGGTTGGGGGTTCGACTCCCTCCGGGCGTGCGAACCGAGCCTGCTCTGCGTTCGAGTGGAGGGCTATGTCACACCGCTTGGCTACTTTTGTGTTGTGCCCCGAGAGGTGAAAGGCAGTTGATATGGCTTTAGTTACTGAGCATTTCAATAAGCAAGACGTGGCCCATCCGGCAAAGTTTTCGTTAGGGCTGATTCCTGTATTTGCGGATCTGCTGGAGGGCTATGAACGAGTACTTGATCCGTTCGCAGGTACTGGACGTGTACATCAGATGGACGACTACGGATCCTTTGACACGGTTGGAATAGAAATCGAGCCAGAGTGGGCGGACATGCATGAGCGCACCCTTGTTGGAGATGCGCTTGATCTGCCTTTTGGTGACGCAGAGTTTGACGCTGCCTGTACCTCACCAACGTATGGCAACAGACTTGCCGATCACCATGAAGCTAAGGACGGCAGCATCAGGCATTCGTACCGCCACACATTAGGTAGGCCGCTTGCGCCAACGAACAGCGGGCAGTTGCAGTGGGGACCCGAATACCGGGACTTCCACAAGGCGACGTGGGCGGAGGTCAACCGAGTTGTCAGGCCAGGCGGTCGTTTCGTTTTGAATCTCAAAGACCACGTGCGTAAGAAGCAGCTGGCGCCTGTTACTGGCTGGCACGTTTCGCACCTAATCCAAGAAACGGACTTCGAGCTGCTCAATGTCATCGGTGTCGCGGCGCCAAGCCTTCGCCAGGGTGCCAACAGCACGGCCCGTGCCGGGAACGCAGAGATTATTTTCGTTTTTGAACGAGCGGAGTGAAGCCACCAACTGGCTAGCGCGCTGTTGCGCGCGAAGACTGACGTGCGACTAAGTGCTCCAAAGAACGCACAAACAGCACCACCAAGAAAATCGTTACCGCTACCAGCGCCAACGTTGCGCCGGCGGCGGTGTCGTGGTGGAAGCTGATTAGCAGCCCCACAAACACAGCGAGCGCTCCTAACAAAATCGCCGTCAACATGATGCGAGACACACGTCTCACCAACAAGGTGGCGGTGGCTGGTGGCGCAATCAAAAAGGCAAACACCAATAAGTTTCCGACCACCTCAAACGAAGCCACGATCGACATCGCCAGCAGCACCAACAGAACACCGTGCGCCAGGCGAGGCCGCAGACCCAACACGCTGGCTTGAGTTTCGTCAAATGTCAGTGCCATAAACGCCCGATGAAATATCACCACCCCCAGCACCGAGATTGCAGCGGCAATGGCTTGGTTGCGCAGGTCGGCCGTGGTGATGCCAGTGATCGAGCCAAACAAAAACCGGTTCAGGTCGCCGGTGAAGAATCCCGACTGACTTGACATGATCACCACCGCCAGCGCCAAGAACCCGACAAACAAGATTCCGATCGAAGTGTCATCTGACAGCGACGAATGGTTCTTGTTGAGGCTGTGTCTGATGGCATTGATGCCACCCACCATCACCAAGGCGGCTACCAGCGCTCCCAGAGTCGTGTTGACACCGATGACATATGCAATGGCGATGCCCGGCAGCACCCCGTGCGCTAAGGCGTCTCCCAAAAAACTCATGCCTCGCAACACCACCCACGTGCCAACCACAGACGTGGCAAGCACCGCCAGCAGGCCCGCATACAGCGCGTCTCGCATGAACGGGTTTTCGCTGAATGGTTCGACCCACCAGCTCCAAGGATCGGTAATGAACTCCATGCCGCTGTCTCGCTATCCCAGTCCCGCTATCGCTGTCCAGCTATCTCAGTGCGTCAACGATGCGGTCAGCATCGGTGCTCAGCATCCCGATGTAAGAGTCAGCGCCGCTGCCAGGCGCCCCCAAGGTCTCGGTGTAGAGAGGCACTAACAACACATCGCCAGCACGACTGACCAACGCCTCAGCATCATCGGTGGAGCGTTGGGTTTCGGTGAAGATGGCCGCCACACCGTCTTCGACGATCAGCTTGGCCAGCTCTGCTAGTTGCGCCGGGTTGGTTGCTGCGATGGTTGATGCCGCAGGACTGATCGTGCCGACTATCTGAAGGCCGTAGCGGTTGGCCAGATAGCCGAGCGAGTCATGGTTGGTAATCAGCTTGCGACGGTTGGTAGGGATTTGGCTGAACTGGTCTGCCAGGCGCGTGTCGAGCGCTAGGAGCTCGCTTTGATATTGCTGTTGGCAGGGGTCGATGAGTTCTGCTTCCAGTCCGGTGTGATCAATAAGACTTTGCGCCAAGGCGGACAGCGCAGCGGACACTCGACTCGGGTCAAACCAGATGTGCGGATCGGTCTCGCGTGAGTCATCGCGCTCGCGTGAGTCATTGCGCTCGTGGCTGTGCCCGTCAGAGCCTGTATTTCCGCCGGGATCTGCCTGGTCGTCCGAATTTGCAGGCTCGGCGAGCCCTGCGTGATCGCTCGGCACCGCAGCCGAGATGGTGTCGATGTGGTTGCCGATACGGAATACCGCCGTGCCGGCCTGCTCAGCAGCTTCCAAAGTGTCTGCTAGCCCGGCTTCCAAATTGAGGCCGTTGGCAACAATCAGGTTGGCACTATCAAGCAAAGCGCGATCGGCTAGCGAAGGTTCAAAGACGTGCGGGTCGCCGCCTTCGGGTATCAGCGTGACGACTCGAACGACCAGGGAATGGTCTTGCCCAGCACCGCTAACGACTGAGCACGTCATGTTCCTCACTACGTCTGCCCAGATCCCGGTGGTCGCAACTACTAGTGGCGGTTCGCTGTCAACACCTGAGCTGTTATCAGCGGTGCTAGCTGTGCTGTCGTCTGCGCCTGAGCAGGCAGCGAGCAAAACAACTGCAGCTAGACACGTTCGCCTAAGCACGACACTTGCCCTAAACCGGCGTTTGGCAAAATTCAATTCCCATACCTTCTGGGCTTGCGGCTGAGTTTGAGAATGGTAACCAATCTATTATCTTTCTTACTGTGTCCAATCAGGTTGCGACTAATCAGGTTGCGTCCAGTCATGTGTTCCAGCTCAGCGATGTGCGCGTGAGCTATAGGCGAAAGCTGGCACTTAGCACTGGTCGCATTGAGTTCGATGCTGGGTCAGCGGTGGCGTTGATGGGTCCGAATGGCGCAGGCAAGACGACTCTGTTGCGTGTATTGGCCGGGTTGCAAGCTCCGAGCAGCGGACGAGTCACTGCCACATCGACCGGCGCTGTGTCAACCGGCACTGTGTTAGCCAGCACCGTGTTAGCTGGCACTGCGCCAACTGGCACTACGTCAACTGGTGCCTTGTCAGCCGACACCGTGTCAGCTAGCACTACGTCAACTGGTGCCTTGTCAGCCAGCACTATGTCAACTGGCACTACGTCAACTGGTGCCTTGTCAGCCGACACCGTGTCAGCTGGTGCCATGCCAGCTAGCAAATCCGTGTCTGTCGGCTATGTCGCGCAAGAAGCACGACAGCTGGTTTCGCTGACGGCGGGCGAGATCATCACGATGGGTCGCTACCGAGAGCGAGGGCTGCTAGGACGGTTGCGCAAATCTGACCGAGAAATGCTGACGACGATCGCTCGCAGGCTGCGGGTGACCGACTTGCTAGCCAAACAGTTCGGCATTCTCTCTAGCGGGCAGCGCCAGCGGGTGCGTGTGGCTGCGGCGCTCGCCAACGACGCTGAATGCTTGTTGCTTGACGAGCCGATCACCGGCCTTGATCTGCCCAGCCAAGAGATCATTTTCGAAGTGATCGCCAGCGAGCGCAGCAAGTCTCGGCTGGTGGTGATGTCAACTCACAACATCGACGAAGCTCGCCGCTGTGATCGCGTGGTGCTGTTGAACACGGTCGTCATCGCAGATGGCACACCTGCTGAGGTGCTAACCGAGGCGAACCTGCGAGCGGCATTTGGAGAGAGGTTGGTGTCGCTGGTGCCGCCGGAAGCCACACCGCATGAAACGGCACAACACAAGCCAGAACAGGCGCCTGCACCAGCCCTAGCCCTGTTGGACGGGCACGGCCACAACCACGAACCCGAACTTGCACTCGAACACGAGCAAGCGATCGAACACGAAACAGTCACTGCTTAGCGTGTTTAGCGGCGCGACCAAGCGCTCGACCAATGGTGCGGTTAGGAGCCTGCTAAGCGCCTGAGCTCGGTACATAAGCCCAGCCGTTTAAACCCGAGCTCTTAGGCAAAACCGCGGTGGTTGCGCGACAATGTGCATCTGGCGTTCTCAACGCCAGCAAACCATCAAAGAGGCCATCACAAGGAGCCACTATGGAACTTGGAATGTTCACGATGCCTAGTCACCCGCCCGAGCGTGACCTGCGTGAAGGTTGGGAATGGGATCTGCAAACGATCAAGTGGGCCGACGAATACGGCTATTCAGAGGCCTGGATTGGCGAGCACCATGCCGCCAAGTGGGAGCCACACCCCGCACCCGACCTGCTCACCATTGAGGCGTTACGCCAGACCAAGAACATCCGCATAGGTCCGGGCGGGTTCCTGATGCCCTACTACCACCCGGCCGAGCTGGCTAACCGCATCTCATTGCTAGACCACCTAAGCGAGGGCAGGCTCAACTTTGGCGTGGCCGCAAGCGGTCTGCCTAGCGACTGGGAGATGTTCGGCGTTGACGGCATGGCTGGCGAAAACCGTGAGATGACGCAAGAATCGATCGAGTTCATCTTGAACATGTGGAGCCAGGAGCCAGGTTGGCAACACGAGGGCAAGCACTGGAAGGGCGGCGTACCAAACGGCATTCCCGATCTAGACCTGACCCACCATCTTCGCCCGTTGCAACAGCCTCACCCACCGATCGGCGTGGCCGGGCTGAACTCACCATCGCCAACGCTGGAGCTGGCCGGCGAACACGGTTGGATGCCACTCAGCCTGAACCTAAACCCGGGCTACGTCGCCGGACACTGGGACTCATATGAGACCGGTGCAAAGCGAGCAGGCCGTGAGGTGTCGCGCAAAGATTGGCGGATGGTGCGCGAGGTGTTCGTCGCACCGACCGACGAAGAGGCGTGGGAGTTGTCAGCCAACGGCCCAATGGGTCGGATGATGGGTGAGTACTTCTTGCCGCTGCTGGATGCTTTCGGTTTCCACGAATTCTTGCGTGACGAAAACGACCCGCCCGATGTGGTCGTTGACGTTGAGTACTGCGCCAAGAAGAACTGGTTTGTTGGCTCGCCGGAAACCGTCGCAGAAAAAATCGAAAAGGTCTACGCAGACGTGGGTGGCTTTGGCCACCTGTTGCTGTTCTGCTTCGACTACATCGATCACCCCAATGAATGGCGTCGGTCGATGGAGCTGCTGGGCGGCGAAGTGATGGAGCGAGTAGCGCACCTGACCGGCGAGTAGCTCGCCCAGCGAGTTACACCCGCAGCATTACGATGGCCGCTGATGGGAGCGGCTACTAGCAAGACTGGCGCCAAGGTGACAAATCTGCACGCCACCATCGCTCGCCAGTTGACTTCGCATCGCTACGTCTATACGCGCCGTCGCCGCGAGCTAGTAGAAGTTCTGCTCACAGCCGCCGCACCAATGACAGTGCCAGACATTTCTGCCACCGCACCTGCTCTGTCTGCCAGCTCCGCCTATCGCAACCTTGACGTGCTCGAACGTTGCGGTGTTGTCCATCGCATCCGGTCCACCGGAGATCACACACACTTCGAACTGGCCGAACCTCTGCTAGAGCACCACCATCATCTGATTTGTGTCGGCTGCGGCGAGATAAGGGACATTCACCTAACAAAAAACCTAGAGAAACTGGTAGAGCAGAATCTGGCCGAGGCGGCCGATCAAGCAAATTTCACGCCGCTGCATCACAGCCTCGACCTATACGGCCGTTGCGCCGATTGCGAGCAGGCTGGCACTGCTGCTAATAGCGGTGGCGCAAACAGCACTGCGTAATGTGTTGCTCAAAAGGCGCAGCGCCTGTGCCCCAATGCCGCTTTTGTATGTGGCACTAACAGCACTGCGTAATGTGTTGCTCAAAATTGTGTTGCTCAAAGTAAAGCGCACACGAGTAGAAGCGCACGAGTAAGAATTTGTCTAGTTCAAAACTACAAACCGACCTGCTAACACCTGAGCGAGCGGAGTTGGTTGAGCGCATCGCCGAGATTGGACCCGCGTTTATCGAGCGCTCTGCTCGCTACGACACAGAGGCTTCGTTTCCTCAAGAAAATTGGGACGACCTGGCCGACGCAGGCTTTCTTGGCTTGTGCGTTCCGGTCGAGGCGGGCGGCCTGGGCGCAGATTTTGCTGGCTATGCCTTGGTGTCAGAAGAGTTAGGTCGGCACTGCGCCACCACTGCGCTCACGTTCAACATGCACACCGCCACGGCGCTGCTGGCGGGCTACATCTCCGACATTTTGGAACCAGATGCCGAAATGCAGGCCCACCTAGACCGCATCCGCCCGGTGCTCTGGGAGGGCATGACGAAAAAGAAGCTCATCCATTCCCAACCGTTTTCGGAGGGCAGCCCTCCAGGACAACGCGGTGTGTTCAACACGCGCGCAGAACCGACCGAGGGTGGCTACCTGGTGACCGGTCGTAAGATTTTCGCATCGCTTAGCGGTGCGGCCGACGTCCACAACGTGCTCGCTTTGGTGGAAGGCGACCCGCGCCTGCGACTGCTAGGCATCCCAGCCGACAGCGCTGGGATAGAGATAGTCGGCGACTGGGATCCGTTGGGGATGCGCGGCACCGATTCACGCACGCTGGAGATGAACGAGGCTTTCGTGCCAGCCGATCATGAGATTCTCCCGCCGGGAATGTTCGACCGGATGATCATGCGCTTCCCGTACTTCTATATGAGCCTGACCTTTACCTATCTCGGCTTGATGCGATCGATCTTGGATTTCACTCATAGGTACCTACGTGGCGAAGCCGGGGTAGCTGCGGGCCGCGACCATCCGATCAAACAAGCCGGTTGGGCGCAGATGCAGCTGATCTATGACCGCGCGCAGTCGGCCATGTATCGCGTAATAGCCGAAGCGCGACCTAGCCCGAATACCGAGCAGTTGCGCCGCGCCATGTCGGCAACGGTCAATATTATGGAAGAGGTGTCTGAGTTAGCTTCGCTGGCTATTCGCGTGTGTGGCGGTCGCTCGATGCTGCGCCCAAACCGCTTAGAGCAGCACTTTCGCGATGCCCGCTGCGGCGCCACGATGCTGCCTTGGAGCGTGGAAGAGTGTCTACTGCGTATGGGGCGCATGGGGCTTTACGATGATTGAGCAGGGCCAGACCGACATGACCAGAAAGCCATGACTAGGCAGCCATGACCAGACAAATCACTCACTACATCTCCGGGCAATCTTTCGCCGGCGAAAGCGGGCAGACCGGAGACGTTTTCAACCCCGCTACCGGTGAGGTGCAAGCCAAGGTTGCCCTAGCTTCACAAAACGAGGTGGACAAAGCCGTTCAGAGTGCGGCCGAAGCGTTTGAGAGCTGGCGCAACAGTTCGCTGGCTGCTCGCACCGCTGTGATGTTTGCCTTCCGCGAAATCTTGGCGCAACGTTCGCTGCAGCTAGCTGAGCTGGTCAGCTCCGAGCACGGCAAGGTAGTGAGCGACGCCGCGGGTGAGGTGGCCCGCGGCCAGGACAACGTGGAGTTTGCCTGTGGCATTGCGCAGCATCTCCAAGGATCGATCAATCAGCAGGTGTCTGATGGCGTTGACGTGCACACCGTTCGTCAGCCGCTAGGGGTTGTTTGCGGCATTACTCCGTTCAACTTCCCGGCGATGGTTCCGGCGTGGATGTTTACGACCGCGATTGCGTGCGGCAACACGTTTATTTGCAAACCGTCCGAGCGCGACCCGTCAGCTGCGGTGCTAATGGCGCAGTGGTTGACCGAGGCGGGACTGCCTGACGGCGTGTTCAACGTCTTGCACGGCGATTCGGTGGCGGTCAATGCGTTGATCAATCATCCGGACGTCGCGGCGGTCAGCTTTGTTGGCTCTACTCCGGTAGCCCGCCACGTTTACGAATCGGCGGTAGCCGCAGGCAAACGGGTGCAGGCTCTGGGCGGCGCCAAGAATCACATGGTCGTGCTGCCCGACGCAGACGTTGAGGTAGCCGCCGACGCCGCAGTCAGTGCCGCTTACGGTTCGGCCGGTGAGCGCTGCATGGCGGTGAGCGCGCTGGTGGCTGTAGGCGATGTGGCCGACCAACTGGTTGATGCCATTGCCGTGCGCATTTCCAAGCTGAACGTGGGTCTACCCGACGAGCCCGGCACCGATATGGGACCGTTGATCACAGGTGAGCATCGCGATCGCGTGGCTGGCTATGTCGAGCGAGCAAGCACTTACGGCGCAACGGTGGTGGTCGACCCCAGTCAAGCAACGATCCCAGACAGCGGCTTTTTCCTAGGGCCAGCGTTGCTAGACAACGTGTCGCCAGACATGGAGTGCTACCGCGATGAAATCTTCGGACCGGTGCTGGCCGTGATGAGAGTCGACACCTACGCAGAGGCGTTACGGCTGGTAAATGAAAACCCGTTCGGTAATGGCGCGGCTGTGTTCACCAGCGATGGCGGTGCGGCTAGGCAGTTTGCAAACGAAGCCCAGGCGGGGATGATCGGCGTGAATGTGCCGATTCCGGTGCCGATGGCATACCACTCTTTCGGCGGCTGGAAATCGTCGCTGTTTGGAGACGTGCACATGTATGGCCCTGAGGGTGTGAGGTTTTATACGCGTGCCAAAGCCGTTACTACTCGCTGGCCAGACCCTGCTACCAGTCGCGTTGACCTCGGCTTTCCGCGCTCGGCCTGAGTCGAGCTTGAGCTCGGACTGCCCCAGATCGCTAAGCCGCGCTGGCAGGGCATGAAAAGGCTCACAAGGTGGCCGACGACTGCGCTATTGGTTGGCACGCTGCTGATTAGCGCTTTGTTGGCTAGCGCTATTTCGCTAGGCGTGTTGTTTGGCACAGCCGAACCGGCCGTGGCAGCAAACAGCGCAGACGAATTAGTCAACGCTCGCGGAGTTCGTCCGTTTGGCGGCATCGACCGGTATCACACAGCGGCAGCGCTAGCCGACCAACTAATTGCTAGCCAAAGCGGCTCACCGAACTTCGTCGACACGGTCATTATCGCCGGTGGCAGCAGAGGAGCACCCGATGCAATGGTGGCCAGCGGCCTGGCAGGCGCACGCAATGCTGCGGTATTGCTAACCGAGCCAGATCGGCTCCACCCGCTAGTTAGGCGTTTCATTGAGCGCAACCTGATCGACTACGTAATCGTGTTGGGCGGGACGCAAGCCGTGTCGGAATCCGTTATCTCCGAACTGGCTGAAATCAGTCATCTGCGCGAGCAAAACATCACACGCATAGCTGGCAGCACTCGCATTACGACTGCGACGGCGGTAGCTAGTTTTATGGGCGAGCCGGGTGAATACTGCGACTCTGGCCAGGTATCGGCCATCCTGGTCGGCGCTGAATCGTTGGCTGATGCAGCTGCGATCGCGCCCCTGGCATATAGATCAAACCTGCCGATCCTGTTTGCCCACCGAGATTCGTTGATGCCCGAGGTGGGGCAGTATTTGGCAACAGCCGAGATAGAGCACCTTGTCGTAATGGGCAGCACGACCGAGCTATCCGAAAAAGTTGTTGCGGCTGCGCAAGCCGCGGCGATCTCAACCGCTGTGCGCATTGAAGGAGACGATGCCGGTGCACGTTCGGTGGCACTGGCGCGAGCGCTGCAGCAGTGCATAACGTTGGCGGTGTCCGACAGGACGTTTGCCCTGGTTGACAGCCGCAATCCGGTAGACGCCGCCGCTGCTGGTCCACCGCTGGGTGTCGGCCTTGGCAATACAGCGGCCAGCACGTCCGGGCCCTCATTTTCGCTGGTGCCGATCTTGCTGGTTGATGACACGCTACCTAGCACAGTCAGTTTGTTGTTAGAAGAAACTCCTCGCCAAGACAGCGCAGAAAATTTTGTCACCGCACAGCTGATCGCCATAGGAGGAACCGCACGCCTAGCGCCAGAGGTGATGGAAGCCGCTCTGGATGCGGCAGCAACCGCTCCTGCTCTGACGGCTCGCATCAGCGCAACCGTTGGCACCAGCACGGTGCTGATTTTGTTTTCGGACGACGTAACGGATGAGGATCCGGTGCCAAGTGCAGGCCTGGCCGAGCATGACGTAAAGAACAAAAATAATTACCTGGTGGCAGGTGAATCGCTGCTGTCGACCGATCGCTTTACGACCAACGGTCGCGTTCTCACGATCGAGCTGAGCGATTACATGATCCAAGCCGGCAACACGATTGAGGTAGTCGGTGACGTCATCAAGGGTGCCGCTAACGACAACCGCACGGTGCAGGGGGCGCGCGCAGTCGCCATCAAGCAGTCACCGGACTCGATGCGGCCGCTGCTGCGACTAGAACTGGCCGAAAATGCCCCATCCATGGTGGTGTTGGTGATCGAAGCAAACCCCTTCGGCGCTAGTAGCAAGGCATTAGAGGTCGTCGATATCACCGTGACGCGAGTCGGTGGCGAAAATGTGCCGCTTGCCGTTGACGGCATCGTGGAGTCGATCGACGGGCTTAGGTACCGGGTTGATTTACAAGGCGATCTGCGCCTGCAAGCCGGTGACGAGGTGAGGGTTGCGGCCGACGCTGTGAAGGATGCAGGCGGGCGCGGTAACCGATCACTTCGGGCAACCGTTGGCGCTAACAGCAGTTTGCCAAGAGTGATTACCGCAACTATTGCCGGGCCGGAGACTCTGACGGATCCAGGGCCAGATGGCGTGCTGGGTTCTCTAGATGATGTTTTGCGAAACGCAAGACTGCAAGTAGCACAGGTGATGCCTAGCGAACCGCCCGCAGGTGAACCAGCCGCTGCCTGGGTTGCGTGCGCAATTGACCTTGCTGACTCCATTTCTGCTGACTCCATTTCTGCTGGCGCTACTTCTGGTAGCACCGCGGGAGCTGATGAAAATTGCGAGCCCGAGTTTGAGCTGCGAGCGCGCACGATCGGTCGTGAAAGCGGAGTGCTCGGTAATCGCTGGAGCTTGCAGCTCATCTATGACGCCGTAGCTGGCACAAATGGCGTCGACGAGGTAACAGTCGAAGTGTCTACGACACGGGCAGTTATTTCGGTTATCTACGGGGATGAAGCCAAGGTCTCTGACGTCATAGAGGCGTTGCGTTCAAACAATGTTGCGGTGTCAAGATTTGAGATCCTGGATGCAAACGAAGCCACCGACCCTCTGCTGCGCGTTGAGGGAGCGGCGAGCCTGGTGGCATTCAGATTTGGCGGTGGAGCTAGCCGTGCTGAGATAGTGCTGACCTACAACGAAGTGCTTGCCCAGTTCAACGCAATAAACACTGCCAGCACCGAGGCCGAGCCAGCCATAAACAACGCCAACTTTTCCGCTACTCCGGAAGCGTTAGTTGGCTGTGCCGCGTTCGCCGCTTCGGTGCAATTTGAGGGCGATCCGCGCGCGGGTGGCGATTTGAAGGCCGCCCAAACAAACCCGGCCTTCACCGGGATATCGGATGATTCAATAGTTTGGAGTATCCGCTATGACCCTCCCAGTAGGACGGCCGTTATCACTCTGACCTCCAGCACAGACGAACTGCCTACGTCTGCCAACACGATGGTGCTACCCCCAGGGTTAGGTGTGAACTTTGACTGTGTCGCCAGCAGCCTAGAAAAGGATCAGCGCTTGCGAAAGACCGATTAGTAGAGACCGACTAGTAACTAGCAAGGGGAGCACTTATGCAGTTTGGATTGATGTCAGCAAACTTGATGGGCAACGTGGACGGTGTCGCCGCGGCGGGCATCGCTCGGCGTGCTGAGGAGATCGGCTTCAACTCGATCTGGGCGATCGAGCACGCCGTAGTGCCGAAGTCGTACGCCTCGACTTATCCCTACGACGAGGGCGGACGGCTCTTCAAAGGGTCGAGCCAGCTTGACCACGCCGACCCGCTCATTTGGCTTGCCTTTGCTGCGGCAGCTACTACTCGCATTCGCTTAGCGACCGGCATCTTGATATTGCCGCAGCGCAATCCGTTGGTGCTTGCCAAGGCCGTTGCGTCGTTGGATCGGCTGTCGGGCGGACGGTTTGACTTCGGCATTGGTGTGGGTTGGTTGCGTGAAGAGTTCGAAGCGCTCGGTGTTCCATTTGAGCGGCGAGGCGCTCGCACAGATGAGTATGTGAACGCACTGCGAGTGTTGTGGACGCAAGAGGAGGCCGAGTTTCACGGCGAGTTCGTTGATTTTGAGCCTGTTTACTGCCAGCCCAAACCGGTGCAACAGCCCGTGCCCATCCTCATCGGCGGGCACAGCGAGAGGGCGGCACGACGTGCAGGCGAACTGGGCGATGTGTTCTTTCCAGCCGAACGACCGCCCGAAGAGTTAGCGGAGCTGTTTGCTTCGGCTCGCCGTCATGCGGAGTCGGCGGGGCGTGACCCGAACGATTTGCGGCTTTGGACCTCAAGCAATGGCGATCGCTCGCACCTGGATCAGCTAGCTGAGATAGGCGTTACCCAAGCAATGCTGCCGGCGCGACCGGCGGAGCAACTAGAGGAGCGCTACTCAGCGCTATTGGCGGAGTACGCCGGTTAGCAACGCGGAATACGCCAGCTAGCAACGCGGAGTACGCCGGTTAGCAACTAACCGTTTTCGGCTAGCTCTTTTATCCCCTCAACGCAGCGCTTCATGTTGCCAAGGTGTTCTTGTTGACGACGGAAAATTATCCGCGCTTCCTTGTCGGGCATCGCTTCGATGGCGGCCGACAGACCTGACTCTCCTGGACCAATACGAACCGTGTGACGCAGCCTGGTTCGCTGGCCGTGCAGCCAGTCGATCTCCCAACGCCAGCGCGCACCAGCGGTCTGTTCGCTGTCTCCGCTAGCCCAGCCAAACGCAACGTTCGGCTCCCACTGCGTCACCGTCAGATTCACGTCCCATTCGCCGATGGCGAGATGTTGGTTATGCCCGGTGAACTTGGCTCCCACGCTTGGTTCGCTAGCCGGGTCATCCCACTCGGCTCCAACAAACTCTTCGGAAAACTTCGCACCGACGTTGATGTCGCTTACTAGTTCCCACACGCGCTCAGGTGAGGCGTCAATGTCAACCTCAACCGTGCTGCCAGGACCTTCACTTATTGAGCGTGAAACTGTTTCGTCGCGTGTCTCATAGGTGTGTCCCCAGTGATCGAAGTAGGTGATCTCGGGGGAGCGCCGCCGCGGCACCGCACCAAACTCGGTGCCCTTGGAGTAGGCAACCGGCAGCAGAGCCACCGGAGTAACCCCATCCGGGATGCCGAGCAGCTCTCGTAACTCCGGCTCCTTATTAAGGATTGCGGTGGTCCAGGCGGTCGCCAGCCCTCTGGCACGAGCTGCCAGGCAAAAGCTCCAAGCACACTGCAGAACCGAATCAAACAAGCCTGGCTTGCCGCTGTTGTCATGCAAGCCCCAGACGCACGGAATAACAATGGCCGGAACGTCTGCCAGGTTTTCGGCCAGATGCGCAGCCGATTTCATGACGCTCTCCATCGGATGATCGGTACCTGCGGTGGCATCACGACCTTTACCCATGAACTCACCGACGATGGAGTAGTACATGTCGCCCAGCGCCTTGCGTTGCTCAGGGTCGCGTATCACCAGCCAGCGCCGGCTGGATTGATTGCCGCCGCCCGGACCTTGCTCGGCGATGTCAATGCAATCGGTGATTAAGTCGTTTGGCAGCGGGCGATCACAATCCAATCGCAATCGCACCGAACGAGTGGTGCTGAGCACTCCGTCAACCGAGGTGAGGTCAACGTTGGTGACGTCGTAGCGGGCTGGCACGTGTGGGTTTAGCTGCGGCTGACTCATGCCTGCAGTCTGCCTTATTGACCTTCCTTGTTGCCTTACTGGCCTTATTGCTGTTGCGGTTTCTGATTGGCCCGGCTTTCTGGCTGGCCCGGCTTCCTGGCTAGCGCTGTGTTTTCAGGTTGGCCCGGTTTTCTGAGTGCCAACAACCACAACGATGCTCTGGGATTACAAGGGAGAACTGTGTTTTTAGATTGGCCTGCGCTTTCAGAGTGCCCCTAGGGCACGGCTGCGACAGCACAGGTGCACTGTGCTTGTTCTGCGGTCGCGCAAAAAGCAGCGGTTGCGTAGATTTGCCCGAGTGAGCGGCCCAACCCAAGACGGAAAACCGTTAGACCGCCAAACACCCAACACGCAACAGCTGCCGCATCTGGTTGAACGGATGCAAGGCTTTGAAGAGACAATCTTTGCGGAGATGTCCGCCCTGGCTGTTCGCACCGGCGCCATCAACCTCGGACAAGGGTTTCCCGACATCGACGGGCCAGTCGAAGTGTTGAACGCCGCCGTCGACGCTATCCATAGCGGCACAGCCAACCAGTACCCGCCAGGGATCGGCGTGCCCGAATTGCGGCACGCCATTGCCGAACATCAGCAGCGATTTTGGGGCCTCAGCTTCGATCCCGACACCGAGGTGCTGGTAACAGCCGGAGCCAGCGAAGCACTTGCCGCCACCATCTTGGCGTTGTGTGAGACAGGCGACGAGGTGGTCACCTTTGAGCCCTGGTACGACCTATACAGCGCAGCGATCGCCTTGGCAGGCGCCAAGAAGAAGGTGGTAACGCTGCGTCCGCCGGACTACAGCTTTGACCCGGCCGAGCTAACAGCAGCGATCACGCCGCGCACTCGACTAATACTGCTCAACTCGCCTCACAATCCCACCGGCAAGGTGTTCAGCCGAGAAGAGCTGGAGTGCATTGCTCGCCTAGCGATTGAACGCGACTTGATAGTGGTTACCGATGAGGTGTACGAGCATTTCGTTTTCGACGGCGAGCACATTCCGATTGCGACCCTGCCCGGCATGGACGAACGCACGATCCTGATTTCGTCAGGTGGCAAAACCTTTGCGGTGACCGGTTGGAAGATTGGCTGGGTGTGTGCCAAGCCGGAGCTGGTGACGGCGGTGAAAACGGTCAAGCAGTTTCTCACTTATGTCAGCGGTGGTCCGCTGCAATACGCCATCGCGGCCGGGCTTGCGCTGGACGACGATTTTTTCGTCAACCAAGCCAAAGATCTGCAACAAAAACGCGATCACCTGTGTGCGGGCCTCGTTGCCGCCGGTTTTGAAACATTCTCACCCGCAGGCACCTACTTCGTCACCACCGACATCAGATCTGTGGGTTACGAGGACGGCATTGACTTTTGTCGCCGTTTGCCAGAGCTCTGCGGCGTGGCCGCTGTACCCAACGTGGTGCTGTATGACAACAAACACGAAGGCAGGTCGTTGGTGCGGTTTGCTTTCTGTAAGCGCTTCGAAGTGCTTGACGCGGCGGTTACACAACTTCAAAAGTTCTCACGCCGCTAGTTTTCTCCTATGAGCTTTGTTGAAATGCGTAAATATCGGCTGGCGGTTGGTGGTCCCCTCAAGTGGAAGAAGCTCTACAACGAGTTTGGCTATGAGCCGCAGCGCAAATATCTGGGAGAGCCGGTCGGCTACTTCCTCACCGAATTCGGCGGCATCAACGAGGTAATCCACATGTGGCGCTACGACAGCCTTGAAGATCGCGCTACCAAACGCGCTGCCTTGATTGCTGACCCCGAGTGGGGAAAGTTCATCAGCCAGGCAGCTCCGCTGATCGAAACGCAAGAGACGGCCATCCTGTCCGAAGTGCTGGACTGAGCCGAGAGAACACTGAGCCAAGAAAGCACTGGGCTAAGAGAACAGGGAACAGGGGATCGCGACCATGTCTAACTCAATGATGCAAACCTGGGAATCGGGTGGTGAGACGCTGGGCTGCTGGCTGAGCATGCCCTCCACGCACGCTGCCGAAATCGCTAGTAACACCGACTTCGACTATGTCTGCGTTGATATGCAGCACGGGCTAGCCGACTACCAAGTAGCCGTCGACATGATCGGCGCTATCGCACGTGGCGCTGGCAGCAGCACTCCAATTGTGCGTGTGCCTTGGAACGAGCCCGGCATCATCGGCCGCATGCTCGATGCCGGTGCGCGCGGTGTGGTGATTCCGATGGTGAACTCACGCGCCGAAGCCGAGGTGGCGGTGCGAGCGTGCAAGTATCCGCCGGTGGGAGCACGCAGCTTCGGTCCCGTTCTGGCTGGAACACGCGCCAGCGAACCGGGCAGCAACTATTTTGATATAGCGAACGACACCAACGCTTGCATCCCGATGATCGAGACACGGGCAGCGGTTGAGGCGCTGGAAGACATTTTGTCGACCCCGGGCGTTGATGCGATCTACGTCGGCCCGGCCGATCTGTCGATCAGCTACGGCTACGGACCCGGTTACAGCGATGAGCATGACGACTATCGCGAGGCGTTGGAGCACATCGCCAAGACCTGCAATGCCATGGGCGTGGTGGCGGGTATTCATTGCACCGCTGCGTTGAGCGCTAATCGTCGCGCCAAGGGCTTTCGCATGCAAACCGTTGGGTCGGATGCCTTAGCAGTGGGGCGCGGCTTAGGGCAAGACCTCAAAGCGTCTCGCACCAGCGGCCTCGGCGATGGCAGCGGCTCCGGTGAGAGGGACTCGGCTCTCTACTGATCAAGTAGGCAGCCTGGCAACCGATGCTGAGCTCAGAACTAATAGAAACAGACGACTTCGCTGAAGCGCAAGAGCTGTATCACGCGCGCGGCTGGACAGACGGACTGCCGATAGTTCCGCCCACAACAGAAGCGGTGCAAGCGTGCCTCGACTGGGCGATGCTTTCGCCGGACCATCTGGTTGGCATAGAGCCGGTGCGCGAACGCGTCATCACCGCAGAGAAGCTGGCGATAAACGCCGTGATGGCCGGCTGCTTGCCGATGCACTTTCCGGTAGTGGTAACGGCCTGGACGGCTCTGCTGGCGCCAGAGTTTCAGCTTCACGGGCCGACCTCTTCTACTGGTGGCGCGGCGGTGCTGGTGATAGTCAACGGGCCGATCACGCAGCAGCTAGGAATGAACGCGACATTCAGCGTGCTGGGTAGCTCTTGTCGTGCGTCCGGCGCGATCGGGCGTGCCGTGCGGCTGGGGTTGATCAACTTGGCGGACGTTCGACCCGGTGAGGTCGATCGCTCAACGTTGGGGCATCCCGGCAAGCTGAGTTACTGCATAGCCGAGGACGAGCAGAATTCGCAGTGGTCGTCACTGGCCGAAGAACGGCTTGGCGACTCGGAGGTTTCGGCGGTAACGGTGATGGCTGCCATGGCGCCGCGTCAGGTAATGAACGAATGGACAACCGACCCTGATGAAATCTGCGACACGATCGCAGCCGAAATGCGGGCCAACCAGCTCAACTACTCCATCTGGGCGGGTAACTACGCAGTGGTTCTGCCGCCGCAGCTGCGCTCGCATTTCGAAGCGGCCAGCTGGACCAAGGCTGATGTGTGTGAACAGATCTTTCAGCGCGCGCGTGTGAGTCGAGGAGATTGGGCCAAGGTCGGTAAGGCTGCGGTGGTGAAAGGTCAGGCTGAGCGCGAGTATGCAGCGATGGAATCACCAGATGATTTGCTGGTGATCGCGGCAGGCGGTTCGGCTGGCGGATTTGCCGCGATTATTCCGCCCTGGTTGGGTAAGCGAAGTCGAGCGGTGACAATGCCGATCGGCGCGTGTGTGGATTGCGAGGTTCCATGAACAAACCAGCAAGCTCAGCTCCGGCTCTGACCGACGGCTGGATAGACAGCGTGAAGGATTATCACCGCGTGGCGTATGCCATTGTCGGCCAAGCGCGCTATTCGGCGGTGGAGCGGTTTGCTCTAACCAGCACAAACGGCGGTTTTGGAACGCCGTTGTTTGCACCCAGCGATGACGCTGGTGCCGCAGGCAAGGCAGGTGGCGCCGGGAGCGAACGTTGCGTGTGCGTGGTGGGCGATCAGCTTTGCGTAGCTACCGACACGGGCGCCGGAACAGATTGCTGCGCCGCAGGCAACGCAGGTTGCGAGCAAATCACCACTCTGCGAGGCGCCGCGGTTTTTGCTGGTCTTGACCAGCCGGGCACCGATGCCGCCGAGCACGACAGCCCCGAGTTGGGAGACATAGACCGCAAGCTGAATGTCAGCCAACAGGTAGGCGAAACGTTGGGCTGGTGGTATGCGCTGGGCGCTGAGGTGCTGAACGAGCTGGTGTCCACGCCAGGTGCGATCGATCCGGATGAGGTCGTCCTTTGGCCCGGGCATTTTGATATCGCCACGGCCATAGGCGCTTCGGCTGGACGCGCCTCCTACGGCCTATCGCCCGGTGATCATTCCCACCCGGAGCCCTACGTGTATGTAGGTCCCTGGGCTGAGGTGGACATCAACGACGACTATTGGAACGATGAGCACTTCACGGGAGCATCGCTGCCTTACCAAGCGCTTGCAGGCGTCATCGATCCAACTGCGATGGTGCGGGAGTTTCTGCGAACCGGCTACGACAAACTGAATCAGTCAGCCTGAATTAGCCAGGCTTAACTAACTACTCGCCCGATAATCTCGAACGGCAATCTCGACAGGCAATTTCGACCCGCAATGCAACTACTTAACCCGACTCACGAAGCCAATCCAGCAGGCTTCGAACCTCCACCCAGGTTGAAGACGTTGAGTGGCGCCACGGTAGGGATCATCTCAAACGGCAAAGAAAAGACCGTGCCGTTTTTTGATCTAATGAGCGAGCACTTGCGCAGCCGTTTCGGGGTAGCCGAAGTGATACGTCGTGTCAAGCGCAATTACAGCGCGCCAGCGCAAGCCGAGCTGATAGCCGAAGCCATGGGCTGGGATGCAGTGCTGGCAGGGGTGGGGGACTGAGGTAGCTGCTCGTCGTGCAGTTCGCACGACGCCGTCACCGCCGAAAAGGCTGGAGTGCCAGCAGCCGGCGTGATGACGTCTGCGTTTGTTGATGCGGCGCAGCTCATGGCGCGCACCCAGGGCGCACCCGATTATCGGTTTGTCGTGATCGAGCACCCCATAGCCAGCGCGGATGAAGCGGGCTTAGAGGAGCGCGCCAAAGCGGCCGCCTCGGATGCAGCCGCACTCTGGCTGGGCGAAGCTGGGGAATAGGAAAAGGCCGCCAGCCAGGGCTAGCGGCGACTGTGCTATTGCGGACTTGATTTAGTGATCCGCAACGGGGTTATTGCAGCTGTTCGGCGAACTCGCGTGCCAGGTAGGTCATAACGATGTCCGCACCGGCTCGCTTTATCGCCGTCAGATGTTCCAGCGCAGTAGCCGCACCGTCGATCCAGCCGTTGGCCGCGGCAGCTTTCAGCATGGCGTATTCGCCAGAGACGTGATACGCCGCTAGCGGCAGATCAAAGCGCGCACGCGCCTGGGAGATCACATCGAGGTAAGCGAGCGCCGGTTTCACCATGATGATGTCTGCGCCCTCGGCGACATCGAGTTCGATTTCGGCTAGCGCCTCACGAGAGTTGGCCGGGTCTTGCTGGTAGCTCTTGCGGTCGCCGCCACCGGTGATCGTGACATTTACCGCCTCACGAAACGGTCCGTATTCAGCAGAGGCGTACTTGGCTGAGTAAGCCATGATTGGCGTGTCGGTGTAGCCGTCTTCGTCCAGCGCCTTACGAATGGCGGCGACTTGTCCGTCCATCATTCCGGATGGTGCCACCATGTGCGCGCCCGCCCGCACCTGGGCGGTCGCTATCTGCTGGTACAGGTCGAGAGTGGCGTCGTTGTCTATGTCAACAGCGTTGTGAGCCGAACCGGTTTGGCGCAGCACTCCGCAGTGCCCGTGGCTGGTGTATTCGTCCATGCACAGATCGGCGATCAGGGTTAGGTCGTCACCGTTGTCTTCGCGCAGGTTTTCAAGCGCCACCTGCACCACTCCGTCGGAGGCCCAGGCCTGGCTGCCGATTTCGTCTTTGTGTGTCGGCAAGCCAAACAGCATCACGGCTTGAATCCCGAGCGAACCGAGCTCTTTCACCTCTGCACGCAGCGACTCTTGGGTGTGCTGCATCATGCCCGGCAAAGCCGTAATGGGTTGTGGTTCGGTGATGTCCTCTCGCACGAACAGAGGCATGACCAGGTCGTTGATGTTGACGCGTGTTTGAGCTACTAGCTGGCGCAGAGCGTTGGTACGGCGCAACCGCCGCATACGGCGAGCGGGGAATTGCGCTGCAGACGTTGCGTTTGGCGTTGTTGCGGCTGTTTTATCTGAGCCCTGAGAGTCGCTCATACGGCATCGCTCATTCGGCAAAGGTTAGGGCGCACTGGGGCTGGCTGGGTTAGGGGTGGTTGGCAGATGTCTAAGCGGCCGCCCTCAGTAACCGTACAACGGCGCACTAGAGCTGGTTGGCAGATGTCTAAGCGGCCGCCCTCAGTAACCGTACAACGGCGCACTAGAGCTGGTTGGCAGATGTCTAAGCGGCTTGCGGTGAGTGCGCAAAGTTGGTGGTGGGTTTGCGTGGGGCGTGTGTGGTTGGCGACACACCAGGGTGGTTGGCGAGACTGGTGGAGCGGCTTGCGGTGAGTGCGCAAAGTTGGTGGTGGGTTTGCGTGGGGCGTGTGTGGTTGGCGACACACCAGGGTGGTTGGCGAGACTGGTGGAGCGGCTTGCGGCGAGTGCGCAAAGTTGGTGGTGGGTTTGCGTGGGGGCGTGTGTGGCTGGTGAGACTGGTCAGTGTGACAGATTTGAAAGTGCTTCGTCGACGGCCGCCACCGCGTCTGTAGCGGCCAACAGCTTGGTTACGTCACCCTTTATCTCAATCTGCCCAGACTGGATTGCGGTTAGAGCCCCGAGCTGGCCCGACCGGATTTTGGCGGCCACCGAAGCGGGCTGAATCAGAACAACATCGGCCGCGGGTGTTGGGCTAGGTGGAGTTGAGTCAGATGAGTCAGAAAGGCCTGCTGGCTCTGTGGCTTCCGGTTGAATAGTTGCCTTGCCTGCCGCAATTATCAGCCGGTATCGCAGATCGCCGCGGACTTCCGAAGCGTTATCTGAGTCAGCACTTGTGCCAGTACTTGAATCAGTGCTTGTGCCAGCCTCTGAGCCTGTATTTGAGCTGGCTTCGTTGGCCAGGATTTGGTGCTCCAGAACCAACACCGCATCGCCGGTATCCAAACCATCAAGCGCAGCTTGCGCTGCGGCAAACCACTCGGCGCTTCCAAACTCGGGCGCTTTGTCGGTTGCTGTCATATCGGCTTCACCCGTGCTGACCGTACTCACCCTGTCGTCCACCTGTCGCTCACCTTGACACTCACCCTGTCGCTCGCCCAGCCACTTGATTACGCTGCGCCCCAATGACTAATTCACACCTTGGCCTAAATGCAGACGAACTGCTGCGTACCACCCGTTCGGTCCGTAAGCGACTCGATTTTGATCGCCCCGTGCCAGAAGAGCTGCTGCGCGAATGCGTTGAGCTAGCCGTGCAAGCTCCGTCGGGTTCCAACATGCAGGGCTGGCACTTTGTGTTTGTAACAGAAAAGGAAAAGATCCAAGCGATTGCGGATCTCTACCAAAAGGGCTTCAACGCCTACCGCGAAAGCCCGATGTATGCCGGCCGAGTAGAGCCTGACGGCGGCGATCAGCGTGTTGCGCAGCAGGCGCGTGTTACAAGTTCGGCGGAATACCTCGCCGACAATATGCACCGCAGCCAGGTGCTGTTTATTCCTTGCATCACCCCGCGCACGGACGACCCCCGCACCCTGGTTAGCCAAGCGGCGTCAATCATTCCTGCTGCCTGGAGCTTTATGTTGGCTGCGCGCGAGCGAGGTCTGGGCACCTGCTGGACAACCCTGCATCTCGGCTACGAAAAAGAAGTAGCGGAGATACTGGGCATACCTTTCGACAAGATTCGTCAGTACGCCCTGAGCCCGGTGGCCTACACCCAGGGCACCGAATTTAAGCCAGCCACACGTGTCAATCTCGACGCAGTGATGAGCTGGAACAGTTGGAGCCGGTAGCTAACCCACCACGCAGCACGCATAAACCGGTACAGCCATGACTGACATGTTTGATGTAAAGGGAAAAACCGTTGTCGTCACGGGCGGCAGCAGGGGCATGGGGCGCGCAATGGTGTTGGCCTTTGCTCAGCGAGGAGCCGACGTGGTGATCGCTTCGCGCAAGATTGACTCCTGCGAAGAGTTGGCAGAGCAGGTGCGATCTAGCACCTCAGCCAAAGCGCTACCGGTGGCTTGCCATGTCGGCTACTGGGATCAGTGCGATGCCCTGTGCGAAGCAACCTATGAAGAGTTCGGTCGCTGCGACGTGCTGATCAACAACGCAGGCATGTCGCCGCTGTATTCGTCGTTAGCTGAGGTGTCCGAAGAGCTTTTCAACAAGGTGATCGATGTCAACCTGAAGGGACCGTTTCGGTTGTCGGCTGCGTTTGGTAGCCGAATGTTTGAAGCAGGCAGCGGTTCGATCATCAACGTCAGTTCCACGTCTGCCACTGCGCCCACTCCCAACGAGACCGTCTACGGGGCAGCCAAGGCGGGTGTGCACGCCCTGACCAAGTCGTTTGCGCGTGAATACGGGCCAGCAGTGCGGGTGAACTGCATCATGCCGGGTCCGTTCCTTACGGACATCTCTAAGGCCTGGGACATGGATGCGTTCAACAAGCGAGCCGAGTCTGAGATTGCTCTGCGGCGCGGTGGTGAGGCGGATGAGGTAGTAGGAGCGGCGCTGTATTTCGCTAGCGATGCTTCTAGCTATACGACCGGGTCGATACTGAAGATTGACGGCGGCACCGTTTGGGCTGCCAGCTGAGTTTGGGCTTGGGCCTGGCTGCTAGCTAGGGCCGAGGCCTAGAGGTGGGCACCGTGTATCTGGTACCAGCGGCATAGCGATTGTCGCCCTGGCTGAAGTCTTCAGCCTCAATGGTGTTGGCCTGCACTGTGATGATTGAGCCAGCGGTCAGGCGATCGCAACACAGGTCGATCAACACGTGGGCTTTGGGATTGTCAGCGTCTGGATCTGCCGGATAGTAAATGAGCGAATATTTGGCATCCAAAGCGGCACCGTCTAAGGCGTAGGCGCTTCGCCGTTCGGCCGATGCGGCATCCATTTCCTCAGCAAAGTTCACGATGAAGCGAAACTCATTGGGATAGCCAACTATCTCAGCAGCGATGGGCGTGCCAGCGGGAGCTGCGTTGGTGGCAGCGCCGATGGCTAGGGCAACGACGGCTGGCGTGACCGTGTTTACGCCGCCCAGCACTGAGAACCGGACGGTGGTGGCGTTGCCGTTGCGTGTCTGTGGTGTTCTGGCTAGATAACCATTGGTGGCTGTTGCCAGCTGGTCAGGCTCGGTGAGCAGTATCGGGCTTTGTCGCTGGCCTAGCAGAGCGCTGCCCGCAAGAGCGTCGTAAGGGCTGCGACCGTTGGCAAACCCGAAGTCGTCCGCAATCCAGCCGCAGTCGTCCGGGCCGACCGTCAGTGCTTTGGTTACCGCTACCGCCGTTGCGAAACGATCGTCGCCAGCCAAGCGGGTGGTTTCGATACCGAGGTCGGTGATAGCGGTTTCGATGGCCGTGGAGATGACAGCTGTGCCGCCCAAGATGATGACGCGGTCAACACGCGCGGCGTCTAGGTAGCTAAGCACTGCGCCTGGCAGCCCGGATGGTGGAGTAAGCAGGATCGGATGAGGGCCGCTGAATGCGAGAGGCCCGCCTGCTAGTGCGTCCGCAAAGCCCTCACCGTTAGCTAGTAGCACTGTCTGGTCGCGCGTGTTGCAATACGAACCCAAGCCTGCGCCGGAAGATCCACCTACCTCTTCAGCTACCGACAGCGCTGTGAGGTATCGATCGTTGCCAGACAATCGCGTTACCGACACTCCCGCTAGAGCGTCCAGCGAATCCGCCACAGACTGCGACACCGCTGCGGTGCCACCAATGAGGTAAATGGTGCTGATCTGGTTGGTGGAAACAAATGATTTCACCACCGAGGCCAAAGCATTTGGAGGCGTGAGCAATATTGGCGCTCGGTGTCTGCCCGCTAGAGCCGCGGCCGACAGAGCGTCAGCGAAACCCTCACCCGAAACCACGATCGCATCGACAACGATGTAGCTCTCAGACTCAAAGGCCTCATCTACGAACTCTTGAGCAATAAGTGCGGCAGTTTCATAGCGCGTAGCGCCAGCCAGGGGACGCTGGTTGTCAGCGTCTAACACCTCAAAAGCCCTGTTTGCAGCGCCTGCTGCCGAGCCAGTCACCGTTAGCGCTCCCAGTGACAGCACTCCTGCCAGTAGCGCTCCCAGCGTTAGGGCACGCATCGATTGCCCCACCGACCGCCCCACCGACATCAACCCGGACAGGTGCCTCACTCAAACCTCCAGGTAATCATCGCGGTGCCCAAATGTACGGCACAGGTGGTGCCAACTTGGCTCACCGGTTGGACAAGAGGTTGCTTAGTTACCGACCCTTATTCGGCGAATGGTCAGACGGTTGCCGGTATCGCTGCGATCGCTTGGCCCCTCTACGGCGTCTTCTTCAAACCTCATTGACCAAGCAGAAGTGGGTAGGTCAGTTTCGTCAGCGGTTTCGGTCACTTCCCACTCAAGGAATTCGCTAAATCCTGAACTGCTTGCACTGCGATCCGTTAGATCCCACGGGCTAGGGATCGCACCGGCAGTTCGCGAGCAGCTGGCAGAACACACTTCAATGTCTGACTCGGTGACCTCTACCGGCAGTGACCAGCGAGCCAGCACCACCGCGGTAGTGCTGCCGTTATCCAGCGGGTTTGAAATACCGAATATCGGATTTATTTCGTCTGTGAGATCGTCCGAAGTCAAATTAGCGCGTCCCACAAACTGGAAGTTGTTACTGAACGCGCTAGAGGCGTCAGCCACGGCAAGCAGTTCTTCTAGAGTCGTTCCATCATCGCGATCTCGGCGATCTCGTACTTCAAAAAGCACTCGCTTGCGACTCTCCGTGATGAACACCCTGTTTGTGCTGGCATCTAGAAATTCAACGCTCCAAGCGTTGCCCTTAGCTCCCGCATATTTCCCGACGCTGCGTGTGGCAATCGATAATCCGCTAAGCCCGGAAAGGTCGCCGGTATCGGCTTGTTCTGGGTATCGGAAACGACTAACTGTTAGCTCCTGCAAACGTGGTTCTGCATTCCTGGCAACGGTTACGCGAGTGAGTGAGTTGGAGTTTTCAGCTAGGTCGTAAATTTCTCTTGCTGCCACGAACACTCTGTCATCCGTTGATAGGTCAGTACTCCGAGAATTGGTACGCCACAAAAGTTCGTCATGGCTGGTCGCGGTCGCGGTCGCGATTTGGTTCGAACCGGACCCGCGGGGATCCACCGTTACCTCGAAGGAGGACAGCGTGTTTCCATCCCTGTCGTATGGCAGCTCGCTAAGGCGGATCCATATCTCGTCCGCACCATTTACGGCGAAGATGGTTACGCGTGGGCGAAGCCTGTCTTCAGGAATCTTGTAGCTGACGCCCTGTACGAATCGATTGTCTCCTTGCCGGTAGTCGGTGGTCTTGATGGCGTTTGGTGCCACTCTGATGATCTCACCAGCCCTCAAACGGAAGTTGTCCAACGTAATTACTACGTGTGCGGGAGTGTTGTCTGCTGTCTCATCGGCCACGTAGTACTGAATTTCGTCAGCGTTGATAAGCGGGTCATTGTCAATGGAGTAGGAGCTAGCAAGTTCGGCTGTTACTTCGTCTACATCCTCAGAAAAGTTGATGATGATCTTTTGCACACCAGGGTTAGCCACTATCTCAGCCGTAATAGGGCTAGAGGTGGTGGTGGTGTTGATGGCCTGGGTCACGACTGCTCGCGTGACTGTGTTTATGCCGCCAAGCACAGAAAACCGGACGGTGGTCGCATCGCCGCCGCGAGTTAGCGGCGTGCTGGCTAGGTAGTTGGCGGTGGCAGTCGGCAGTTCGTCGCGCTCGGTTAGCAGCAGTGGACTTTGGCGCTGGCCTAACAGAGCGCTGCCCGCAAATGCGTCGTACGGACTGCGCGCGTTTGCTAGCCCGAAGTCGTCAGCTATCCAACCACAATCTTCGGAGCCGATGGTTAACGCTTTGGTTACCGCTACCGCCGTTGCGAAGCGGTCGTTGCCTGCCAAACGCTTGACTTCGATGTTGTCGTTGCGGATGGTGTTTTCTATTGCGGTAGGTATGACAGCGGTGCCGCCCAAGATGATGACGCGGTCAACGCGCGCTTCGTCTAGGTAGTCGAGCACGGAGTCTGGCAGCCCGGATCGTGGCGTTAGCAGGATCGGATGGGGGCCGCTGTATGCGAGAGGGCCGCCTGCTAGCGCGTCCGCAAAGCCTTCACCGTTAGCAAGTAGCACCGTTTGGTCGCGCGTGTTGCAATACGACCCAAGATTTGAGCCGGTGGTGCCGCCAACTTCTTCGGCGACAGCCAGCGCAGTGAGGTAACGATTGCTGCCCGACAGACGCGTTACCGACACTCCCGCTAGAGCGTCCAGCGAATCCGCCACAGACTGCGATACTGCTGCGGTGCCGCCCACGATGTACACGTCATCAATGTTGTTGCGTGTAATAAAGAAGCGAACCACCGAAGCAAGAGCGTTCGGTGGGGTGAGCAAAATCGGTGCCCTGAAATTGCCTGCCAGAGCCGCTGCTGATAGTGCATCAGCGAAGCCTTCGCCAGAAACGATGACCGCTTCTCTGACGATGTAACTCTCGGTCTCAAAGGCTTCATCAACGAACTTCTGCGCGATGCGCTCAGCCGTTTGATAGCGCGTGCTACCAGCCAAAGGACGATTGTCGTCCTCGTCTAAGACCTCAATGGCATTGTTGGCAGCACCCGCGGGCGAGCCAGCCACCACCAGCACGCCTGCCGCTAAAAATCCCACCATTAGCACTGCAAAAAATCTGTACAAACGCCTCACACAAACAACCTTCTCAACAGCATTTTGAGGGTACCACGCACCTTGTTGAGGCCTGTGTAGCGACTCGTGTAAGGCATGTGCGCTTGATGTGGTCTGTGGCCTGCTGCGGTAGCTCACTTAAGAGCTTCAAAGAAGCCGTAAATCCTGGCTCTAAGCGGGTTTGCACTTTGTTTTAGCGGGTGGTGCTTTAGCGGGTGGGTCTAGCGGTGTCGTTTAGCGAGGCGAGCTAGGGGGTTAGGCCACGCAGCGCGGTAGCTCGCCATTGTTGTAGGCAACCATGTCGGCAATTCCCTGGGCTACGAAGCTGGCCTCGGCGGCGGCTGTGCCTGTGCTTGTGTCTGGATTGCTAGCACTTGTGCCTGAGCCTGCGTTTGTGTTTGGGCCACCGGTGCTTGCGTCTGAGCTAGCGCCGGTGTCTGGGCTACCGGCACGTGTGTCTGCGGCCTCGCGATAGGCCACATGCATGTTTCCCGCTAACCGTTCGGAATCCGTGAGCCGCTCAAACTCGCCTAGATCGGTGGCCTGCGACTGCGCTAGCGGACTACGCCCGGCGGCTAGGCCTTCGGCTGCAGTGGCTTGAACAAATCTCAGATAATCCCGCTGCTCATCTAGCACCTCGTTGATTCTTGCGCCGCTAAACGCCGGTCCATGCCCGGGAACGACTACCTCAGCCTCGTAGCTCTGCACAAGATCCAACGCTTCGAGCGTTCCTTGAATAGATCCAAACAAAGCGAACGGAGTGCCGCCATGAAAGATCAAGTCGCCGCTAAACAACACCCTGCTCTGTGGCAGCCAGGCGATTACGTCCCCCTCGGTGTGCGCTACATGCCCGACGTGGGAAAGCTCAACGTGCCCGACTTTGCTTGTAGCGCCTGCCAGCGCATTGCCGGTGTGCCCAGTACCGGTATGCCCAATGTCAGTGCGCCCAGTGCCTGTGTGCCCAATGTCAGTGTGCAGGGTCAGAGTGTTTTCAAAGGTCACGTCCGGCGCACGAAAGCTCAGGTCGCCCCAATCAACTCCCGGAAACACAGCGCTGTAATCAGGGATGCCGGTCGCCAGCATTACTTCACGACATGTGCGGTGCGACACGATGGTGGCGTCAGTGAATAAGCAATTGCCGTGGGTGTGGTCGGCGTGATGGTGAGTGTTGACCAGCACGCTTACCGGCAGATCCGTTACCGAAGCGATCGCATCCAGGTAGGCCTGAGTGCGACGCTGTGTTGAAGTGGCATCAATCGAGATGACCGAATCGTCGCCGACGATGAATCCCATGTTGTTGATAAACCACGTGCCGTCAGGTTGCACGTAGCTGTAAACGCCCGCCGCAACTTCTTCTAGCTGCGGGGTCTGATCTGTGCCTTCTTGCATACCGCGAGCGTAAATCAGGCGCAGACCATGGGTGAAATCGCCGTGGCGTAAATACACCTCCAACTGCGCTGAAATCTTGCTACACACGCCACTTTGCCAACACGTTCTGCGCTTCGGCGATCAAATCGTCTAAAATCTGCCGTATGAGCGAGCCAGCCACAGAAGAAGGTGTTTCCGACCGGTTTGTTGATGGGCACAACCTGAATATTTTTCACGATCAGTTCGTGCAAAATAACGTCGAGGGGTGGGAAGAGGCGCGTGCGCAGTGCCCGGTGGCGCACACCACTGATTACGGAGTCGGCTGGGTGCCGCTCAGTTGGGATGCCATCGCGGCCGTGGCATACGACACCGATTCGTTCAGCTCACGTGACATAGCGGTTGCTCCCGCACCGGAAGATGCCAACTTGCTGGTGGCTCCCCCCATCACCACCGACCCGCCGTTGCACACCGATGCACGCCGGATGCTGCTGCCATTCTTTTCCGCCAAGGCCATTGAGCCGATGGCCGCAATCACTAAAGACATCTGTCTCGATCGCTTGGATGCCGTCGAAGCTGAGTTGAAGGCCGCCGCTGAGAGCGGTGCGGACAATGTGAGTGACGTGGTTGAGTCTTACGCCAAGCACGTTCCGGTACGAGTGATTGCCCACATGCTGGGTCTGCCTAAGTCTGACGAGATGCAGTTTTCCCGCTGGGCGATTGACATCTTGCAGAGCGACGTGGACGAAATGGAGCGACGCATAGGGGCCACCAAGAGCTTGCTCAAATATTTCGCTGAGCTAGTGCAGCTGCGCCGCGACGAGCGTGGGGATGACCTGCCGAGCAAGTTGCTCGATATGAAGCTGCCCAATGGTGATCCGCTGACCGATTACCACATCGTGGGTACGTGTTTCTTGCTGCTGATAGCTGGTATTGACACGACGCAAAGCACCATCGGGGCGTCTTTGAACTATCTGGCGACGCATCCAGAGGATCGGCAACGCTTGGTGGATGAGCCAGAGCTGATTCCGACTGCGATCGAAGAGATCTTGCGCGCGTTCTCACCTGTGACGATGGCGCGGGTGGCCACCAAAGACACTGAGATTGAGGGCTGCCCGGTGCATGAGGGGGAGAAGGTGTATCTGCCGTTTGGCGCAGGTAACCGTGACCCTGAGAAGTTTGATCGTGCAGATGAAGTGCTGATAGATCGTGCCGAAAACCGGCACTTTGCGTTCGGGCTGGGGATTCACCGCTGCCTGGGGTCAAACCTGGCGCGGCTGGAATTGAAGATTGCGCTGGAGGAATGGCTGAAGCGGTTCCCCGACTTTGAACGAGCTACCGATTACGAGGGTGACGGAGTGATTTGGCGCGGCATGCAGGTGCGTGGCCCGCGGCATTTGTACTTGCGCATCGGCTAGCTCGCTGCGTCTAGCAGAGCTTCAGTTGCACTGCCTCACGCAAAACCGGTCTACCTCGCTCTTGGGGTGCCGTGCTACGGGCTGGCGATAGTTACAGCGGTGCCGTAGGCGTAGATCTCAGCCGCGCCGCCCGCAATTTGTCCTGACGAAATCCGCACAGCGGTGATGGCGTTGGCGCCCAGCTCCTTGGCCTTCTCTTCCATGTCGGCGAGTGCCTCGTCTCGTGCTTTGTCGAGCAGCTTGGAGTACGACTTCAGCTCACCGCCCACCAGCGACTTGAGCCCAGCGCCAATGTCCTTGAAGGCGTTCTTCGATTGAACGATTGATCCAGACACCAGCCCGTGCACCTGAACGATCTCTCGGTTCGGGACTGTGTCAGTCGATACTTTCAGCATGCTGTTTCCTTACTTGCCATCCACGTGCGAATGCAGAGAAGCCTAGTGGAAGTAGCGGAAGTGGATATCACGTGGCCGCGACATTTGGCACGGTGGTCGCCCAGGCGCTCTGGAGGCCACCGTCTTAGCTGTCTGGTCTGTCCGATTTTGCGGGCTGTTAAATCAGCCGATAATCAGCCCGGGGCTAAACCGACCTGACCGCCTCGTCAAACCTGTCGAACATTGAGCCGATCTCTGCGTCGGTCATGATCAGTGGCGGGCAAAACGCAATTGCTTCGATCAGCGGTCTGACCACCACACCTCGCTTCATCAGCGCAACGCAAACTTCGTTTGCATCTTTATCCACGTCGGCCGCCCAGATACCACCGATGCCGCGATAGCCGGGGATCACTCCGTCTTTCTTCAGCGCCTCAAAGCCCTCTGCCATCTTTTCGCCGATGTGGTTAGCCCGCTCCACCAGACCCTCGTCCTCAATCACACCGATGTTGGCGAGGCCTGCCGCACACGACACCGGGTGCCCAGAATATGTGTAGCCGTGCAATAGACGCTCAGTCATTTTCTCAAACTCATCACACACACGGCGCGACACGATCACACCCGACAGCGGCAGGTAGCCCGAGGTCACGCCCTTGGCAAATGTCATCAAATCCGGTGTAACGCCGAAGGTCTGTGCGCCAAACCAACTGCCGGTGCGTCCGAATCCGCAAATCACCTCATCAAAAATCAACAGCGCACCGTGCTGGTCGCACAACCGCCGTAACCCCTCCAGGTAGCCGTCGGGCGGCATGATTACGCCACCGCCTCCTTGGACCGGTTCGCAAATCACCGCGGCTATCCGCTCGCCGTGCTCGGCAAACATCTGGGCCGCTGGCTCAATGTCATCCTTGGGAATCTCCATGACGTCCGGCAACAAATTGCCCCAACCCTCTCGGTTTGGCGCAATGCCCTGCATGCTCGTTCCACCAATGTTGGTGCCGTGAAAACCCATGTCTCGCCGGACCATTATCTGGCGGTCGTCGTCGCCACGCAGGTGGTGATAGCGCCGTGCCAGCTTCAAAGAGGAATCGACGGCTTCGGAACCAGATGAAGACAAAGCCACCCGTCCGTCGGGATGCGGCGACAGCTCCAGTATTTTCGCGGCTAGCTCCTGGGCTGGCGCGTTCGTAAACGGCCCGAACAGGTTGTAGGTCTGCAGCTTTTGCAGTTGATCGCCGATGGCGTTGATCACCCTTTGGTTGCCGTGCCCGATCTGGCACAACCACAGGCTCGCCAGTGCGTCCAGGTATTCGTTGCCAGCTGAGTCGACCAGCGTGCAGCCCTTAGCGCTTGCAATCTCGACCATCTCCTCGACCGGTGTTGATGGCACCGTAAACGGCTGCAAAACCTTGTTGATTGTCATAACGAACCTCCGTTAATCAAGTGTGCGCTAACCGACTATGTAACCGACGCAGTCTTCGCCAGTAACGTCTGCCATTAAGCGCACATGTCTACGTTATTGCGATTATTGCGCTGGCGCTAGCGAACGGCTCAATAACCCGCAGCCGCAACCCGCACGCCCCCGGCAGCAGTCCACTTGCACCAAACCACTTGTTTAGATCTGGCCGTATCCGGCATCCGGTCAGATCTAAACCAGGCGTAAGCTCGCAGGGGATACCCGACCCTTCCAAACCTCTCCACACCCTTACAAAACCCTTACAAAGCAGCGAGGTGCTTGATGTCTTTTGCTCGCGGGCGACCGCTCGTTATGACCCCTGGCCCCTCGGTTGTGCCCGACGAGGTGCTGGAGGCCATGCGCCGCCCCATGCCCAACATCTACGAGGGCGAAATCGTTGACCTCATTTATCGGGTGCTTGACCAGCTGCCAGCTATTGCTCGCACGCAGCACCGCGCCTATGTAGCTCTGTCCAACGGCCATGGCGCATGGGAGATGGCGATCACGAACACTCTGTCTCGTGGCGATCATGTGCTGGTGCTAGAGGTCGGTCGGTTTGCTTCTGGCTGGGCCGACTATGCGTCTACCTCCGGCATCACGTTTGAGGTGATAACCGCACAAACCGGTGCGGCCATCGACCCCGACGAGGTCCGTGAACGCCTGGCAGCCGACAAAGATCGCACCATCAAAGCCGTGCTGGTCGCTCAGGTCGACACCGCAAGCTCGGTACACAACGACATCAAAGCAATTCGAGACGCAATGAACGCCGCCGATCACCCAGCCCTGTTGATGGTTGACTGCGTGGCTTCGCTTGGCTGCGAGCCATTTGAGATGGACGCCTGGGACGTAGACGTGACCGTGGCCGCAGTTCAGAAGGGCTTGATGATGCCGCCGGGGTTGGGTTTGGTGTGGGCCGGACCGCGTGCGAAAGAAGCTCACAAAACAGCCGACCTGCGTACCGGCTATTGGGACTGGACACGCCGAACCGATCCGGATGAGCACTATTGGATTTTTGCTGGCACGCCGCCCGTGCACCAGCTGTACGGGCTAGAGGTGGCCTTGCGACTGCTCAATGAGGAAGGGCTTGAAGCGGTGTGGGAGCGTCATCGGGTGTTATCCCAAGCGGTTCACGCTGCGGTCGATGCCTGGCACAAGCCCGACGGTTTGCAGTTGCACGTTCCCAAACCGGCCGACCGTGCGGCGTCGGTAACGATGGTGGAGACCGGCGAGTTAGACGCCAATGATCTGCGCAGATCCGCTGAGTTACAGACCGGTTTGACGCTGGGACTGGGTATTCACGGCGACCGTGCCCATCAGTTCCGCATAGCTCACATGGGTTATATGAATCCGACAATGTTGCTGGGGGCCCTGGGAGCGCTGGAAGCCACGCTGATTGCGTCCGGTGCGCCGATCGGTGCGTCTGGTGTGGCCGCAGCAACCGAGTCGATGGCTAGCGCGATGAAACTTGCAGCACAAACACGGTCTGCTGCTGACTCAGATGACATACACAACGCAACTGCGTCTGGCGCTTTTGACAGCGCGATGAAATCCATGAACAAGGTGCAGTCTGACGACCTCGCCGATGCGGGTGGTTGCGGCTGCGGCGCAGGCACTTGCTGCCCCTAGAAGCCAGGCTCTCTTAGATCTGCGGCGGTTAGCTCGCTTGCACCTCAAACACCTTGGGCGATCGGCCGTGGCCTGCAACCACGCTGATGATTTCCTCATTCAGTCCGTCGGCAAGTTCGCCGTTTGATTCGACTTCAATTCCGTTGCCCGCTTCGCCGTTCAATGGCACCTGCGCGTTGGCAGGTGCCAGTTCTTTCATGTGATCACGCTCGGGCTGGCCAGCTAAACGAAATAGCACCAACCCCACAATGCACACCAGCACCAGCACGAAGAACGACAACCGATAGGTCACCGCATCGCGAATTAGCCCCACCGTCAGCGGTCCACACCCCACACCAAACACCATCAGCAACTGACCCATGCCGTAGATGCTCGAATAGTTGCGAACCCCAAAAGCATCAGCCAGCAGCAGCGGATGCAGCATCAACAGGTTGCCCACCGAACTGCCCAGCACAAACGCCCCGACCAGCACCCACAGACGTGAATCGGCCAGCGCCAAAATGGTGATACCGCCGCACTGCACCAATACCAAAAATGTCGTCAACCGGCCGAGCGGCACACTCAAAGCCGTCCGTCCGCCGATGATGCGCGCCACCACGCTGGTAGCGCTAAGCGTGATGAGCGCTAGCTGCGCATCCTCTAGCCCGACGCGTTCTTTAGTCAGGTTGAAGATGTGTTGGATCACACCCACCTGCGCACCCATGATCAAAAGAAAGCCAGCTGACATAAAGGCGAAATAGCGAGACCTGACCGCTTGAGAGAACTCAACACCGGGCGGTAGGGGGATGGGGTCGCTGGCTTTGACGCCGTGCGGAACAGGGTCGCCGTCCGGCCGAAGACCGTATTTTTCTGGTGTCGATCGCACCATCACCAACAGCACCACCATTAGCGAGACGAACAGGATCACCGCGAAGGTCGACGCCGAATCCGCCAGCGTGTTGCGGTCGATCACCGCCGCGAGTACCGGTGCAATAGCGATGCCGCCCACCGACAGACCGGTAGATGCGATGGACAACGCGACCGAACGTCGCCGTTGGAACCAGCGAGTCACCACGGTGGTAGCGGGTACCAAACCCACCAGCGCGAAGCCGATGCCAAACACCGTCATCACCGCAAACAGCTGCCACTCTTGGCGCACCTCACCGATTAGAGCGATGGCAATGGCGCTAATGGCGGTGCCGACTGCCATCACCCAGCGCACGTCAACGCGCCCAATCAGCTTGCCTGACCAGTAACCGAAGATGCCTGAGGTGAAAAAGAACACGCTGGTGCCAGCGCTTGCTATGCCAGTGCTGAAGGCTTGCTCGTCAATCAGTGCAGACAAGAAGACGCCCTGGGCGTAGAAGGCGAAGCCCGAAGTGAGCGACATCAAAAAGAAAAGCCCGATCAACACGACCCAGCCGCGCACGAAGCGCTGCCTGACGGGCTCAGTGCCAGTGCCAATATCAACGCCAGGTTCTGTGATGGGCCCCTGGGTTTGTGTTGTGACGGTGTCTTCGATGGTTACGGCATCCGTCATTAAGCCCATCCTGCCAGCAGCACAGCTAAAGGTGCACTAGGTCGTTTAGTTGGGGTTGTTTAGTTAGGTCGTCGTGTCAGTCGTCGTGCTAACCGTCTCGTGTTAGGTCGCCCAGTTGGATTGTTGCGTTGGGCGATGAGCCGGGGGAGGTCGACAAATGTCTCAGCTAGCGACCAGTACTCTGCAGCTGAGAAGGTGTGAGAAGGTGGCTGGAAGGAACTAGTCATATGAAGAAATCCCCGGACGGCTCCTGGCTGACCGCGCTTACGGTGATAGCGGCAGTGGTTTTGCTAGCTGCGGCGTGCTCAAGCGACACCGACGACGATGCAAGCAGCGGCGAGAACGGTGATACCACCGCTGCTACTACCAGCACCACTACTACCAGTACCACTACTACCAGTACCACTACCAGCGACGACTCCACCAATACCACCACTACGACCACTGCCTCCGCCAGCAGCGCTGCGACCAGTGACGCCGCTACTAGCAATGCCGCGCGCGGCGTCGACTCGTGCTCAGCCGAAGCTGTAGCTCCCGTCTCAGCCACCTACTCACTGGCTTCTGGTGGCCACACCTACACCTATTCGACGGCGATTCCGAGCGGCTACTCCGCCGATAACCCCACTCCGATTGTGGTCTTGTTTCACGGTCTTGGCGGAAATGGCGAGCAAGCTGCCTTTGGATCCGGCTACGCGGACCTAGCTGAGCAAGAGAATTTCGTGCTCGTGTATCCGGACGGTCTGGACACGCGCGGCGTCGGAGCAAATTGGGAGCTACTGCAGCTCGACGAAGAGGGCCGCGACGATGTTGAGTTCACGCGCGCCATGCTCGAAGATGTCAAACAATTGGTTTGCGTTGATGAAAACCGGATCTACTCCACCGGCATGTCAAACGGCGGGTTTTTCAGCGCAGTCATTGCGTGCGAACTGTCTGACGTTTTTGCGGCGACCTTCTCAGTGGCTGGCATGACTCACCCAGAAGGCTGTCAGCCGTCGAACCCAATCGCCATGGGATTCATTCACGGCACCGCTGACTCCGTTGTGTCGTACTCCGGCGCGGGATCGGTCTTGCTGGCAGCTCTCACTCTTAGCGGAAGCTTCACGCAAGAAGAAATCGCGACATTCAAAGTTTTCTTTGAGCAGTCAATGCCTGTCGAGATAGCAGAGTTCGCTGCCGACATGGGCTGTGATGAGATAACCGACACCGACCACAGCGACGACACACAGCTGCGCCGCTTCGCTGGCTGCGACGACTCGAACGTGGAGGTTGTCTTTTACACGGTGCAAGACGGTCAGCATGTGTGGCCCGGTGGTTTCGGCACGGAAGGGCAAACCACCGAAGACTTTGACGCCACGGTCGACGGCTGGGCGTTTTTGAGCCAGTTCACGCTGAACTCTCGTAGCTAGCAATTCACCGGATAGCAACTAGCTTCTTTGGCTATGCGTGCTGCGCGAATGGTGGCTGTCGGCCAGATGGAGTGCGAGGAGATTCCTACACCCGCGCTTGATCCCAGCGATGCCAACCATCAGGTGCTGCTGCGCTCGGAGATGGCGTCGATCTGCGGCAGCGACCTACACATGGTGATGATGGGCGCCGGTTTGGTGCATTCGGTTCCGTGCCCGCACGGGTTTCCCGGCCACGAAGGCATCGGTGAGGTGGTCGAAAGCAGCGCCCCGCACCTGCCGGAGGGCACTCACGTGCTGGCGTTTCCTAATGTGCCCGTAGCCGAATGCTTTAACGAGTACCAGCGTCTCGGAGCCAGCTATTGCGTTCCGCTACCAACCAGCGACATTCCTCGTCAGCAGATGCTGATGGCGCAACAACTTGGCACGGTGATCTTTGCCATGCGTCAGCACCCTCGCAACGTGGTCGGAGAAACAGTGGTGGTGATGGGGCAGGGTTCCGCCGGGCTGTTCTTTACGTATTTGCTAAAGCGTGCCGGTGCCGAAAAGGTGATCGTCGCTGACATGTCGCAGAAGCGCTTGAACCAGTCCTTGGCCTATGGCGCCGACGTTTGCATCGATGTCTCTAGCGATGCTGGCGGTGGTATCGCTGGCGGCGGCAACGGTGCTGGCAGCAAGGCTCTGACCGAAGCGGTAGCCGACCTCACCGGCGGTAAGGGCGCGGACTACGTGGTGGAGGCAGTGGGAAGCTCAGACGCTTTCTTGCAGTCGGTCGACCTGGTGAAAATGGATGGCCAGCTGCTCTGGTTCGGCTTACCCTCAACCGATGACAACATCGCCATGCAGTACCAGAAGTTCTTCCGCAAACGCCTCAATGCCGCCAGCGTCTACGGAGCCCAAGACGAACCAGGTGCGACATCTTTTCGCCAGGCGCTGTCGCTAATTCATCACGGCCACATAGATGTAGCGCCATTGCTAAGCCATGTGTTTGACATCGAGAAGATCGGCGATGCCATGCGGCTAGCGCACGAGCCTCACGATGTGGGCGCCCTGAAGGTGTCGGTAAAGTTCGATTGACCGAAGTTCGCCCCGCCAAAACCATCCGTGTCGGTGTGCTGGGTTGCGGCAGCGTCGGCGGAAGCCTGATCGATTTGCTGCAACGCGATGCAGCACACATCGCCGCACGCACAGGACTTAATTTTGAGATCACGCGTGTCGGCGTGCGTGACACCAAAGCCAAGCGTTCGGTGGATCTGCCTGATGGCGTGTTCACCTCCGACACTGCTGCCCTGGCCGTCGCCGAAGATGTGGACGTGCTGGTGGAGGTCATGGGTGGTGTAGACCCGACCAGCGATCTAATGCGTTCCGCCTTGCGCGCCGGAAAGCCAGTAGTAACCGCTAACAAGGAGCTGTTAGCCGCCTCCGGCAAGGAACTGTTTGAAACCGCCCGAGATGCCGGCGTCGATCTGGCGTTTGAGGCCGCAGTAGCCGCAGGCATTCCGTTGATCAGTGCCTTGCGTCAAACGCTGAGCGGCGAACGGATCACCCGGCTGATGGGAATAGTCAACGGCACGACCAACTTCATCCTCACCAAGATGACCGAAGAAGACGCCGACTATGCCGACGTGCTGGCCGAAGCGCAGCGGCTCGGTTACGCCGAAGCCGACCCTGCCGCAGACGTAGAAGGTTTCGATGCAGGCGCCAAAGCAGCCATCTTGGCAATGGTGGCCTTTGGAGCGAATGTGACGGCCGACGACGTTTATGTCGAAGGCATAAACAAACTGAGCTTGGCCGACATAGCCGCGGCACGCGGGATGGGTCATGTGATCAAGTTGCTAGCGGTAGTAGAGCGAGTCGAGTCGGATTCGGACAGCTTCGGCGTCGAGGTTCGGGTGCACCCCACGATGGTGCCTTTGGATCATCCGCTGGCTTCGGTGCGTGATTCGTTTAACGCAGTGTTCTTAGAGGGTGAAGCGGTGGGCGAGCTGATGCTGTATGGCCGCGGTGCGGGTGGTTACGCCACTGCTAGTGCAGTGCTAGGCGACCTGATAAGAGTCGCCACAAACCTCACCAACAAGGTGAGCGATCGCTTGCCTGAGCTGGTCAACGTGCCGGTGAAACCCATCGGCGAATCGTCCAGCGCTTATCACGTTCCCATGTCGGCGCTAGATGCCCCCGGAGTGCTGGCAGTGGTTGCGGGAGTCTTTGGTGAGCACAACGTTTCTATCCGGTCGATGCAACAGACAGCGGCCTCCGTTGAAATGCTCGAATCCTCCGCAGAGCAAGCAGCGCAACCGTTGGGATTGGCGCACTTGGAGTTCATTACTCATCGTGCACGCGAGGATGATGTGCAAGACACCTTGCGTTCCCTGGCTGACTTAGTTCAGGTTCATTCGGTAGGGACGCCTATTCGCGTCATTGGCGATTAAGAAGCGACTAAGCACGCGAGCGATGCAATACGTAAGCACGCGTGGCGATGCGTCTCCGCTTGATTTTGCCGATGCCATGTTGGCGGGGCTTGCTCCGGACGGCGGCCTGTATATGCCAACGAAATGGCCGAGCCTTACTAGCTCCGACCTGAACGACTTTGCAGACATGGCCTATGCCGAGGTGGCAGCGCGTGTGCTGGAGCCGTTTTTTGCGCCTTCTTTTGATTTTGACACCCTGCTGCGGCTCACCACGGACGCCTACGCCACCTTCCGACACGAAGAGGTAGTGCCGGTTAGCGCGGTTGGAGAAGGCGTAAAAAGCGTAAAAGGCGTAAGTGGTGCGGCGAGCGGTGAGCAGCATCTGGTCGAGCTCTACTGGGGTCCGACCTTCTCGTTCAAAGATGTCGCCCTGCAGCTGCTGGGACGCCTGTTTGAGCACGAGCTAAACCGACGCAACCAGACGATCACCATCGTTGGCGCAACCTCAGGCGACACCGGCAGTGCCGCGATCGAAGCGTGTCGCGACCGGGCTGGTATCCAACTAGTGATGCTGCACCCAGCAGACCGCATCACCGAAATTCAGCGCCGTCAAATGACCACCGTGGCTGCAGACAACATTGTCAACGTTGCTATTGAAGGCACCTTTGACGATTGCCAAGACCTGGTGAAAGCCATGTTTTCGGATCCGCCGTTTCGCAGCCAAACTCGTCTGGCCGCGGTCAACAGCATCAACTGGGCACGCGTGGCTGCTCAGGTCGTCTATTACGTCACCACGGCGGTGAAGCTGGGAGCACCCAAGCGAGCGGTTTCGTTTTGCGTGCCGACCGGCAACTTCGGCAACATCTTGGCGGGCGACATTGCTCGACGCATGGGCGTACCGATCGAGCTGCTGATAATCGCTAGCAACCACAACGACATCCTCACCCGCACATACGAAACCGGCACGATGAAATTAGAGCCGGTGATGCCTTCGACCAGCCCGGCGATGGACATAGCGGTGTCTTCAAATTTTGAACGGTTGATATTTGAGCTAAACAACCGAACCGGACACGAGATAGCAGCGACCATGGCCGAGTTTCGTGCGAACAAAGACGGAGCGGTTCTTGCGGGCGATGTGGTTGCGGGCCTGCGAGCTGGTTTTGCTGCCGCGGCTGCAACCGAGCCCGAAGTAGCTGCGACCATCGACCAAGTTTTTAACCAATCCGGCCGACTGATCGACCCGCACACCGCCGTTGCTGTGTGTGTCGCTCGCAAGGTTGCACTCAAGAGTTCCGCCGCGGCTGCCAGTAGTGCCGGTGATGCCGGCAGCGACACTCCCATGGCCATCATGTCCACGGCGCATCCGGCGAAGTTTGCAGACGCAGTACAAGCCGCCACCGGTCAAGCTCCGGTCATGCCCGCTGAGCTAGCAAGGCTGGTCGAGCTGCCCGAGCGCTACGAGGTTGTGGGCAACGATTTGGCGCAGGTCAAAGAGATAGTGGCTGATCGAGCCGCTAACCCCAATACAATCTCGCCTTAACAGCATGCCTCAATAACATGTTCGACAGCATGCCTCAATAACATGTTCGACAACATGCCTCAATAACATGTTCGTTGGTTTCCAGCCAGTCGTCGGCAAGTGAGTCAGCGAGTGGCAACCGTCTAACTGCGGGAACCCAACAAGCGACTGGTGACGTTTTATTGCTGGAGCAAATTGCTAAGGCGATATGTGCGGAGTTGGTCGTTCAATTATCGGAGTAGCAACCACCACAGTGGCCCCGACAACCGCCCGCTATCGAAAGGGCAGCAATGACAAACACAGCCAGCGTTGAACTGCTTGAAGCAAAGTCACGCGAAGAACTATTGGAGATAGCCAGCGCTGCTGGGGTTCCAATACCGCCGCGCACCCGCAAGCCCGGCATCATCAGCGCCATCCTTGGAGCTGGTGACATATCGAGCGGTTCGTCTGGTCAATCAACCGACCGGTCACAAGGCAGCCAAGACAGCGCGACTTCAGTTGCGCCAACGCGAACAACCGAAGCGGGTCGGCCTGAAGCTGGCCGTACGCGCACCGTTACCTTGCAAACAGATGACCAGAGACAAGCTGGCGGTTCAAGGCAAACCGATGGCTCAGGCAGTGCAAATTCCAACGGCAGCGGTGCCAGCGCTAGCAGCGGCAGCGCGGCAAACGGCGGTGCCGCAAACGGTGGTGCCGGTGAAGAAGCCCAAAACGGAAATGAGATAGCGGAGGACGCCAATCGCCGTTCTCGTCGTCGTGGCCGCGAACGTGACGAGCAGTTCCAGGGCGAAGCCGCCTCCTGCGACGGCTTGCTTGATCTACGAGAAGAGGGTTACGGCTTTTTGCGTATTAGCGGCTTGCTGCCCTCGCCAGACGACGTTTATGTAGCCGTTCGCCACGTGCGTCGGTACGGACTGCGGCGCGGGGATCGTGTTACCGGCGCTAGCCGTCCAGCCACCCGCAGCGAAAAAAATCCCGCACTGCTGCGGCTTGACACCATCAACGGAGAGGTACCCAACGTTGAAGAGTCGCGGCCGCTGTTTGAAGACTTTGCGGCTATCAATCCCACCACCGCTTTGCCGTTAGCGAACGGCCAGCTAGATAACAGCGCCAAGCAATTGTTTAGCGAGCTAGACAGGATCGCTCCGCTGGGTTACGGCCAACGTGGGCTGTTGATAGGGGATTCGCAAGCCAATCTGACCTCACTGGTTGAGATGGTGGGCACAGCCATTGCGGACAACCATCCAGACGTGCACCTGATGGTGCTGCTGATCGACGAACGCCCCGAGCTGATAACAGATTTGACCCGGCGTTTGGAGACCTCTGGCGAGGTCATCGCTTCGTCGTTTGACCGGCCTCCGGACGAGCATGTCGCCGTTGCAGAGCTAACGCTGGAGCGAGCCAAGCGCAAGGCCGAGCAGGGCCAGGACGTAGTGGTTGTGTTTGACGGCTTGACTCGCCTAGCGCGTGCTCATCGCCGCATCGTCAATCATCGTCAGTCTCAGGTGACGAGTGAACATGCTGCGGTAGCAGCCGCTAAGAGCGTGTTTGGTGCTGCTCGCAATCTTGAACAGGCTGGCTCAATCACGATGCTGGCTACGACGCGAGCAGACACCGGCAACGAATTTGATGTCGCATCCCTTGACGAGTTCTGCAACGCCGCAAATCTGACTTGGACTCTAAAAAGCTCAGGGAAGTTGGAACTTGACGAATCCGGTTGCGCCAGCAGCTTTACCCGCCAGACTTGAGGAATTATGAAGAGCGACATCCATCCTTCGTATCGCCCCGTGGTGTTTCGAGATTCAAGCGCAGACTTTACGTTTTTGACGCAATCCACCATCGAGACCAGTGAGACCATCGTCTGGGACGACGGCAACGAGTATCCGCTGGCAAGCGTTGAGCTTTCCAGCGCTAGCCATCCGTTCTTTACGGGTCAGATGAAGATCGTTGACACGGCGGGACGAGTGGAGCGCTTCCAACGTCGTTACGGCGAGCGTCGCAAAGATCGCAGCTGATCTTTCAAAACCGCTCTTTCCAAACAGCACGGCTTGCACTGCCCGCTTGCGCTGGTTGCGATGACCTTGTTGGGCTGCCGGGCCTTACTAGCTAGCCCCTACCAGACGGCCTTTACTAGCTAGCCCTTAGCAGATAGCAATGCCGCTTGACCCTCAGCGAGTTAGTCAGCTACACGCCATCAAGCTGAAGAGCCTGGTTGCCAGCACGCTCGGCGAGGATCACGCTCAGGCGTTGGGCCAGATAACGGGCACCGACTCTGGCGCGTTTGCCGTGCGAGATTTGGGCAACTCCGACAGCAACTTGGCGAGCGAATCCGCCGACGGTGCCTCAGCGGTCTATCTAGCCGAGCAACAGCCAGCCACCGCGTTGGGCCCGGCTCTGGCTACCGCTGCGCGTGCAGGTGCTAGCGAGTTGCACGTGTTCGCATCAGACATGACAGCCACTCTGGTTCGCCGCGCAGCTCTGTTCGATTTTCCAATAACCGTGTGGGCGGTTGAAGGAAATAAGGCCACGCTCGCCGAAACCACTCAAGGGCGTGCTGTCGAGTCGCCACCGCCGCGCGTGCCCGAGCTGGTGGCTTTGTTGCGTGAGGCCGGAGCAGATGTGTCGGTCGAGCATGGCGTAATCACCGGTGAGGTGCAGGGGCTTGAGATCGCTCGAATAAGTCCGACTGTGTTACCCGACCCAGCTACATCGCTCGCCCCAGTTACATCGCTCGACCCGGCCGTACCGCGCGGTGCTGATTTGGCTACACCGGCTGGCCCGGCTACATCGCTCGACCCGGCCGTACCGCGCGGTGCTGATTTGGCTGCATCGCTCGACCCGGCCGTACCGCGCGGTGCTGATTTGGCTACACCGGCTGGCCCGGCTACACCGGCTGACTTAGCAACACCATCCGACCAGTCTGACCAGCAATATCGCATTGAGGTCGGAGTCGGTGCTCACGACCGCGAGGCATTTGGAATGCTCCATGCCAACGAACCCACCATCGAGTCGGTTCGCCGAATAGCGGAGTTGATTCGACGGCACCGCTCACCGGGAGCCGAACCCCATCCGTTTAACCGAATGGCTGCGGCTCGGTGGTTGAGAGCAATTCTGCAGGAGCGCCCCGAGCTGGTGGGCGCCAAACGACTCACCGCTGCTGTTCCTCCCGTCGCTCGTACAGGCGTGACAGACAAAGCGCCGGCGGTCAGCTACGGCGTCGACGAATCCGACAGGCAGTTGGTGGTGGTGACGTCGGTGGGGATAGATCTTGATCTAGTTCCGTTTGCCGCCGACGCCAGAGCGTTCTTGGACGATTCCGCACAGCTAGTAATAGCCGTGCCGCAGCGAGACAATCATCCACTGCTCGGCCAGCTAATCGCCTGGTTGAAGCCAACCGGTCAACCCACCGATCAGACCTCCGACCAGCAGACGAGTGTGCAGGCCAGTGCAACGCTCGTGCCTTTGCCTAACGACTGGCAGACCTCGCTCGGCACCGCATAACCACATAGCTAGCCTGAAGTAGTGCTAAGCCGCTTGGCCGAATACGAGGTTGAGTTGGCGTCGGTTGAGCAACAGCTGGGTGACCCGACCGCCGCAGAAAACCGCGAACGTTTCGCCGAGCTTGGCCGCCGTCATGCCCGTCTATCGGAAATCGTGGGGGTAGGGCGACAGCTAAGGCAAGCGCTTGAGGATGCCGAAGCCGCTCGCGAGCTGCGCCAAGCCGACGACGGTGAAGACGACGAGGCCGTCGAGCTAGAAGCCATGACGCTCGCCAACGCGCAAGAGCTGGAAGAACAAATGCGCCTGTTGTTGTTGCCGCGCGATCCAAACGACGACCGCAACGTGATCATGGAAATCAAAGGGGCCGAAGGTGGAGACGAGGCCAACCTCTGGGCGCGGAACCTTTTTGAGATGTACAAAGCGCTCGCGGCCGCAAAAGGCTGGCAGGTGGAGGTGCTAGGGCTTCATGAAAGCGACCACGGCGGCGTGACCGATGTGGCGTTTGCCGTTAGAGGTGACGACGTTTGGAGCCAGCTCAAGTTTGAAGGCGGTCCGCATCGCGTGCAGCGAGTGCCGGCAACCGAATCGCAAGGACGCATCCATACCTCATCGGCAACGGTGGCCGTTTTACCAGAGGCCGATGAAGTAGATATCGAAATCGATCCGGCCGATCTCACGATCGACACATATCGGTCGTCAGGCCCGGGCGGGCAGTCGGTCAACACCACCGACTCGGCTGTGCGAATAACGCACAACCCCACCGGACTCGTGGTGTCTATGCAGGACGAGAAAAGCCAGCTGCAAAACAAGGCCAAGGCTCTGGCTGTGTTGCGCTCGCGCTTGCTAAAAGCGCAACAAGAGCAGCGAGCGACGTCGGCCGCCGCGGCTAAACGCGATCAAGTCAAAGGCGGCGGCCGCTCAGAAAAGATCCGCACCTACAACTACAAAGAGGGCCGCGTAACCGACCACCGAATTTCACTGACTCTTTACAAGTTGGATCGCGTGCTCAACGGTGAGTTAGACGAGATCATTGACGCGCTGGTGCTAGACGAGCGAACCGAATTGTTGGCTGCTGGCGCTGTCGATGGCACAAGCGCAGGCAGCCCAGCTGCAGCCAGTCCAACCGCTGGCAGTCCAGCTGCAACCGATGGCGACGAAATTCTTACGACCGCCAGCGGCGACGGCTCAAAGTAAGAGAAAGCAAGCGAACGCAATGGAGGCTCAAAGCGACACGCTGACGTTGCGTGATCTGACCACGCAAGCGCAAGAACAACTCGCAGCCGTCGGAACACCCGAATCCGAAATGACCGCTAAGCGAATAGTGGCCGAGGCGACAGGCTTGACCATTGCCGACCTGGCACTAGAAGCAGATTCGCCGGCCAAACAAGGCAGCGTTGCACGAGCCGACGAAATGCTGGAACGCAGCGTGAAAGGTGAGCCACTGCAATATGTGCTTGGCCGTTGGGGATTTCGCGGCCTGGACCTAGCAGTAGATAGGCGAGCGTTTATTCCGCGCCCCGAAACCGAAACCTTGGCCGGAGAGGTAATCCACCATCTCAAAGATGCGGTAAGCCGCCAACGGGCTGAGCACAGCGCTGGCGACCAGCCAGCTGATCAGCACGGTGCCGTCCAGCACGATGCTGGCGACCAGCCAGCTGATCAGCACAGTGCTGACCACCAGGGCGCTGACCGCCCTGAGAAGGGCCAGCAACCAACCGAACAACCCGGCGGCACGCCCGTGTCAGTTCGGGTAGCTGATCTGGGCACCGGCACAGGTGCGATAGCTCTGTCGATTGCGCAAGAAGTTCCCGAGGCTGTTGTTATTGCAACCGACAATTCGCAAAGCGCTCTCGACCTCGCCCGCGAAAATCTGACCGGGCTTGGGTCGGCCGGTGCGCGTGTCACCTTGTCGCACGGCGACTGGTGCGATGCGCTTGACAGCGAGCTGCTTGAGCAGCTGGACGCGGTTGTCTCAAATCCGCCCTACGTGCCCGAAGGTGAGAAGCTGCCAGCCTCTGTCGTCGACTGGGAACCGGAGACGGCGTTGTTCTCAACCGATGACGGCCTGGGAGATCTGAACAGGCTCATAACAGACGCACGCTTCTATCTGTCGCCTGCCGGAATGCTGGCGCTTGAATGCGCTCCCGAACAGGTCAAAGCGCTGGCAAAAACACTGAACGCTCACGGCTATGACCAAGTGCAGATCTATAAAGATCTAGCCGGCAAACAGCGCGGGCTTAAAGCCATCCGCCCGCTTGACGACCCATCGTTTAGCCAACTTCAAAGCGCCGCAGAAGCGCTTTGCAGCGGAGGGTTTGTGGTGGCACCCACCGACACTGTGTGCGGAGTGCTAGCCGACTACGCCAACGCTGTGGCGGTACGAAGTGTTTATGCCGCCAAGGGACGGCCGGAAACAATGCCGCTGCCGGTACTGGTCAGCGGTATAGATCAAGCCGATCGCCTGGTGGTATTGAACGAAGGTGCCCTGAGCATGGCGCAGCGACACTGGCCTGGCGCACTAACGCTGGTGGCACCACGCCGCGGCGGTGTCGACCCGGTAGGAGGTCACACCACTCTGGGCGTGCGAACGGCAAACCTTGGTTGGTTGCGCTGGCTAGCAAACGAGGTCGGTCCGCTCACAGGTACCAGCGCGAACTGTCATCGTGGAGACACTCCTCGACGAGCAGTCGACGCAGCCGCGGCCTTGCTTAAAAACCCTGCCTATGTGGTTGAGGGTGAGGCGGCGCCGTTGGCCGTGGCATCAACGGTTGTCGACGTTTGCAAACGTGAGCCGGTGGTCTTGCGTGAGGGTGAACTAAAAACTGCTGACCTACTTAACTACTGAACGCCGGAAGATCTACTGAACTGCTGGAAGATGCTGCAGGCACTCCTCTTCGTTACCGCTGAACTAAAAACTGCTGACCTACTTAACTACTGAACTGCTGGGAGACTGAAAACCAATGGCCGACACCGCAACTGACGCCGCTAATACTTCCGATGGCACCGCGTCTGACGGTGCCTCCGATGCCGCCGCTTCGGAATCAGCTAGCGCGGCTAGGTATGCGGTTAGCACGGTGGTGCTGGCGGCCGATCACGCAGGCTTCGAGCTAAAGCAGGTGCTCGCAAAGCATCTGCAATCGGTTGGTTGTGAAGTGCTCGACCGCGGCACTCACAGCACCGATTCGGTGGATTATCCAGAGTTTGGCGCAGACGCCGCGCGCGAAGTTGCTGAACGAGTTACCGGGCACGGCGATGCTCCTAACGGCGGTGCTCTTAACAACGGTGCCTCCAACGGCGATGCTCCTAACGATGATGCCTCCAACGGCGATGCTCCTAACGATGATGCCTCCAACGGCGATGCTCCTAACGATGATGCCTCCAACAGCGGCGCTCCTAACAGCGATGCTCCCAACGACGGTGCCTTCACCGTTGGCGTGTTGGTGTGCGGCAGCGGAGTCGGCATGGCAATCGCCGCTAACAAGGTGCCCGGCATTCGCGCAGTAGCGGCCAGCGATGTGCCCACGGCTCGCCTCTCGCGCCAACACAACAACGCCAACGTGCTGTGCCTCGGCGCCAGGCTGACATCCGAACCAGCAGCGATCGAAATACTGGATGCCTTCCTAGCAAACGAGTTTGAAGGTGGACGCCACCAGCGACGAGTAGGTCAGCTTGACGCATTGATCGGTGAGAAAACATTGACTGGTGAGAAAACTGAGAAAACACCGTCAGGCGCACAAACAGGCACCCAAGCAAGCCCGGGCAGTCCGTGGGCCAAGCTTTGGAATACAGCGCCCGACACCGTCACCAACCAGGCAATAGCAGACGAGCTTGAGCGCCAATGCACCACCGTTCAGCTGATCGCCTCAGAAAATTTTGCTTCACCCGCGGTGATGGCTGCAACAGGCAGCGTCTTCACCAACAAATACAGCGAGGGCTACGCAGGCCGCCGCTACTACGGCGGCAACATCAACGTTGACGTCGTCGAACAGCTAGCGATCGACCGAGCGAAAGAGCTGTTTGGCGCAGAGCACGCCAACGTCCAATCGCACTCCGGCTCCAATGCCAACGCTGCGGTCTACCAAGCCCTACTCAGTCAAGGCGACACCGTGATGGGCATGAGCCTTGACCACGGAGGCCATCTAACGCACGGATCGCCGGTCAACTTCAGCGGCAAAACCTACAACTTCGTGTCATACGGCCTTACCGCCAGCGACGAGCGCATCGACTACGACGAGATGTCACGGCTGGCCCGTGAACACAAACCTCGCCTAATCGTGGCTGGTGCCACGGCTTACTCCCGTGCCATAGATCCGAAGCCTTTCCGAGAGGTCTGTGACGAGATCGGAGCGTTGTTTATGTTCGACGCCGCGCACATCGCAGGGCTAATAGTCGGCGGCGCACACGAAAACCCGACACCACTAGCTGACATCGTCACCCTCACCACCCATAAAACTCTGCGTGGCCCACGTGGGGGAGCGATCTTGTGTAAAAGTGAATACGCCAAAAAGATCGACAGCGCCGTGTTTCCCGGCACTCAGGGTGGCCCGCTCGATCACGTAGTGGCGGCCAAAGCGGTGGCGTTTCGAGAGGCCGCCGATCCGAGCTTCGCCGATTACGCCCACCGCATCGTTGCCAACGCCAAAGCGTTAGCCGACGCTTTAGGCGAACGAGGGTTTCGCCTCGTTTCTGGCGGCACAGACAACCACCTGCTGCTGGTGGATCTGCGCAGCTTTGATGCCGATCTCACCGGCAAGAAGGCACAAGAAGTACTCGATGAGGGCGGCGTCACACTCAACCGCAACACGATTCCGGACGACCCGCGCTCGCCGTTCGTTACCAGTGGCCTACGAATGGGCACGGCGTCGGTAACGACTCAAGGAATGGGTGTCGATGAGATGCCGCTAATCGCCGACTTCACTGCGCGGATACTCACAGACCGTGAAGACCCTGCTGCGGTGGCGAAGGTCCGAACCGAAATAGCGCAACTGTGCGCACAGTTCCCGCCGTACTAGACACGGCTCAGCAAGTCCCAGCTTGACTCGCACTGGCCCGACTGGCAAGCACTAAGTGAGCTTCGAGCTTCAGCATCTGCTGGTGCTAGTGATCGCCGCGGGCACTACTTACGCCGGCACCTTTGTCGTTACGGCTTTGGCATCCAAGGGTGGCGCTGTTTCGCAGCCCACCGACCGGCACGTCCACGCGCAACCCACCGCCACCGGTGGAGGAGCGGCCATGTTCGTCGGACTGGCGGTGGCGCTGGCGGTTGCTAGTCGCCTGGGGTCTTTCTCTGACACGTTTGTCGGATCGTCCGAAGCGCTAGCAGTGGTAGCCGCAGCCGGTGTCATTTTTGGCATCGGAGCGCTAGACGACCTATACGACCTGTCGGCCCCAGCCAAGGTGGCCGGCCAGGTGCTGGCTGGAAGCCTCCTAGCGGTGCTGGGAGTGACGCTGTTTTTCGTACAGCTGCCCTTCGGTGGGCTGATCGTGTTGTCGGCCGACTGGGCCACGCTCATAACGGTTTTGCTGGTGGTGGTAGTGGCAAACGCCGTCAATTTGATCGACGGGCTAGACGGGCTGGCGACCGGAGTTGTGGCGATCGGCTCCTTGGCTATGTATCTCTACGCCAACGAACTGCAAGACGCAGGCGTGTTAGACAAAACCAACATCGGCATGCTCTTGTCGTTGGTCACGCTAGGCGTGTGCCTCGGGTTTTTGCCGCGCAACATGCATCCGGCACGAATATTCATGGGCGACGGCGGATCGCTGCTGCTGGGTCTGCTGATGGCGGCCTCAACCATGACGATTAGTGGGCGAGTGGCCGAGCCGATCAGCGGACAGGTGTATTTCTTTTTTGCGCCGGCGCTGATTCCGGCGCTGATCTTGGGTGTGCCGCTGATCGACAGCGCCTGGGCGATTGTTCGGCGATTAGCGCGCGGCGCGGGCATCACCACCGCAGACAAAGACCACGTGCACCATCGTTTGATGAGGATGGGTCACGGGCATCGGCGCACGGTGCTGATGCTGTGGGCGTGGACTGCGCTGGCTTCGGGGTTAGCGCTGGTGCCGATTTGGATCGGCCGCGGAGAAGCGGTGGTGTCGTTTGCGCTGGTGGGAGTGGTGGTGCTGCTGCGCTTGCTGCTGCGTCCACGCAAGGTGCTGAACTCGGTCCAGTAGTCAGCAGCAGAAGAAGGAGATGTCTGGTCTCCTGCGACGTGTCCACGCAAGGCGCTGAGCTCGGTCCAGTAGCAAGGCAAAGCGTTGTCGTAGCGCCTAGCCTGCGCCACGTTGTGCCTATGGTTTCGAGCAGATCGCAACAGCGCCGTCGAGTAACCAGCGATGATGGCTTAGTAATCGCCATCGAGCTGGTGGCGACACCGCTCCTCTTTGCTGTCGCCGGGTTTGGGATCGACAGCTGGCTAGGCACTCGACCTTGGTTCACAGCGATTCTGGGAATAGTGGCGTTTACGGGCAAGGTAATAGGCGAGTGGTATCGCTACTCCAGCCGCATGGACAGTCATCAAGCCGAGATCACCGCTGATCGTCCGACACAATCACGCGATCTGCGCCGGAAAGCAGCTGTCAGCGAAACCGGAGCTGGCATCCCGACCGGCGCAACGCTTGAGACCGATATAACGCCTGAGGCAGCTTCGTCAGCCGCGACAAGTTCGACAGCCTCGACTAGTCCAGCAACCCCGACAGCCGCGACAAGTCCGGCAACTTCGTCTAACCCAGCAATCCCGTCGCAGTAAAGCGCCTGAAGAACAAGTGTCCGAAGAAGCAGTGCCTAAAGAACAAGTGCCTGAACCAACTGTGCTTGAACCCGAACGCGGCATAGCTCGCGACATCGTTCGTCGCGGCCTATACGTCGCACCGGTCTGGCTGCTGATCACCGGCTTGATCTGGGGCATCGGCGGGGCAGCATCGTCGGCTTACGGCCTGGCACTCGTGCTCGCAAACATCTGGGCTGCCGCAGCGATCATCACCCACGCAGCTCGCATCTCACCGACAGCTCTGATGGGAGCAGTGATGGGCGGGTTCATCGTGCGGCTCGCCTTGCTGGCGGGAGCGGTGTTCGCGGTCAGCTGGCTCAGTCTTTTTGAGCCCGTGCCGTTAGCGATTACTATCTTGGTGTCGCATTTGGGACTGCTGGTAGTTGAGGCGCGCTATGTTTCTCTGGCGCTTGCGCAGCCAGGTCTCGTGCAACGCGGCGATACCGCTGCTAAGCAAACCGCTGTGCAGCAAACAGGGTCTCCAAACAGGGTCTCGGCGAAAGCCACCCAACAACGACAAGCAAACAATCAGGAGTAAAAGTTGAACCTCGCGGGCCTGCATTTTCCGCCGATAGCCGAACTGCTTGAGTGGCCGGCGATCCTCTTCAACGGAACCGTTTTTGAACTCAACAAGGTCGGGCTCATCTACCTGTTTGCCTTGGTGGCACCGGTAGTCATCTTTGTGTGGGCATCACGGCGCTATAAGTCAGCCTCAGTCTCCGTGGCACCACGCGGCATGCAGACCGTGGCGGAAACTTCAGTCACATTCATCCGCGACAACGTGGTGATGCAGACCATCGGTCCCGACGGGATGCGCTACATGCCGTTCTTGCTGTCGCTGTTTTTCTTCGTGTTTTTCGCCAACATCACCGAGGTAATCCCCGTTATCCAGCTTCCCGCTAACGCGCGCATGGCCGCACCAGCGTTCTTAGCGATTCTGGTTTGGGTGGTGTTCAACGCCGTCGGTATCAAGAACCACGGTTTTTTCCGCTACCTCAAAAACGTCACCGTTCCACCAGGCGTGCCGCTGCCGCTGCTGTTCTTGGTGGTGCCGATCGAGTTCATCTCCACTTTCTTTGTGCGACCCTTTTCGCTAGCCGTGCGACTCTTCGCCAACATGTTGGCAGGCCACTTGCTGCTGGTTACATTCGCAGTGCTAACAGCAGCGTTGTGGGACACAAGCTTGCTTTTTTCAATCGTGTGGGCTCCGTTCTTGGTGCTCATTGGACTGACAGCCTTTGAAATCTTGGTGGCGTTTCTGCAAGCGTTCATTTTCACAATCCTCACCTCCGTTTACATCGGTGGTGCTCTTCACCCTGATCATTAACCCTGGTAACTAACAATGTTCAGTCGTAAAGATCCACTAACAACCTCATTCACTATTTCGCTACAAATTGGAGAAACAATTGCTTGACTTGCTCGCACAAGCTGACAATGCGGTCGATGGCCTCAAAGCCGTCGGCGCTGGCCTGGGCTACGGCTTAGCCGCGATCGGCCCTGGTGTTGGTATCGGCTTAGTGGTCGGCAACGCCATCACGGCCATGGCTCGACAGCCCGAATCAGCAGGCATGGTCCGCACCACCATGTTCTTAGGCATCGCCTTTACCGAGGCGCTGGCGCTGATTGGGTTTGTGGTCTTCATCCTTCTGAACTTCGCTTAGGGAGCAACTAGTGAACGCCATTCCGGCAGCTCTTTGGCGCTTAGCCGAAGACAGCGAGGCAGTAGCAGAGGCACCCAATCCAATCATCCCAGCCTGGGATGAGGTGATCTGGGGGTCGCTTGCGTTTGTGATCCTGCTCATTGTTATGTGGCGGTTTGCCTATCCGGCGATCCGCAAGGCAATGGAAGGGCGCACCGAGAAAATCCAAAACGACATCGATTCGGCCGAAACCGCTAAGCGTGAAGCCGAAGAGTTGCGAGCGCAATACGACTCCCGTCTGGCTGAGGCCAGCGCGGAAGCCAGCAGGATTATCGAAGAGGCGCGCACCGACGCAGAGCGGGTTCGCCAAGAGCGTCTGGCAGCAATCGAGCCAGAGATCGCTGAGCGATTCTCACAAGCCGAGGCCGACATAGCGGCCGCTCGCACACGCGCCATGGCTGAGGTTCGCGATGAGATCACCGCTCTCGCAGTGGGTGCGGCGGGCCAAGTGGTGATGGCAAACCTGGATGCACAAGCGCATCAGCGTCTCATAGACGACTACATCAATCGGGTTGGTAGCTGAACTAGTGGCAAGCAGAGTTGAGGGCTACGCGTCGGCTTTGGTGGCGGCTGCCGCAGCCGAAGACCAGCTTGACCGCGTAAGCAAGGAGCTGTTTGCGGTTGGCCAAGCCGCGGCTAGTAATGACAGTCTGCGTGAAACGTTGGCAGACCGGTCGATCCCCGCTTCTCGCCGCATCGCAATTTTGGAAGATCTGCTGGCCGGGAAGGCATCACCGGTAACGCTGAACTTGGTGTCGCTGCTAGTGGGTGCGGGCCGCGGCAGCGAAATAGATGAAATCGCTGAAGAAACGCTGGCCCAAGCGGCCGCATCTCGCGGTGAAGCCATGGCGCAGGTGCGTTCAGCGGTGCCGCTGAACGACGAACAAGTTCAGCGCCTAGCCGCCGCGCTGACCCGCGCAAGCGGACGCACGATAAGTGTTCAGGTGGTGGTGGACCCTGAAGTGCTGGGCGGTATTACGGCTCAAATAGGCGACACGGTTTTTGACGGATCCGTGCGAACTCGACTCGAAAACTTAAAGGAGCGTCTGGCATGACCGACACAACGTCAACGCTGACATTTGAAACAGCCGACATCACAGCGGCTATTGAGCAAAACCTGAAGGGTTTCGATCCCTCGATTGAGTCGGCCACAGTTGGCCGCATCCTCGAGGTGGGTGACGGTATCGCTCGCGTTTCGGGCCTGCCAAGCGTTTCGGTAAACGAGGTGCTGGAGTTTGTCAGCGGCGATACCGGACTGGCTCTAAACCTGGACGAAGAATCCATCGGTGTGGTGGTGCTCGGAAACGTTGAAGCCATCGAAGAAGGCCAGCCTGTAAAGGCCACTGGACGAATTCTGTCCATGCCGGTGGGTGACGGCGTGCTGGGTCGAGTGCTGAACGCGCTAGGCGAGCCGATCGACGGTCGCGGTTCCCTTACGGGCACCACGCAACGCCGCATGGAGATCCAAGCTCCGGGTGTGATGGGTCGCCAGCCCGTGCACGAGCCGCTGCAAACCGGCATCAAAGCCATCGATTCGATGACGCCGGTGGGTCGAGGCCAGCGCGAGCTGATCATCGGTGACCGCAAAACCGGCAAGACCACGGTAGCGGTGGACACGATCTTGAACCAGGCCGGTCTGGGCGTGAAGTGCATCTATGTGGCGATCGGGCAAAAGGGCTCGACGGTGGCGCAGGTGGTTAACACGCTGACCGAACGCGGAGCCATGGAGTACACGGTGGTAGTAGCCGCTCCTGCGTCAGACCCGGCACCGTTTAAGTATCTAGCCCCATACGCCGGCTGTGCGATCGGCCAGCAATGGATGGAAGCTGGCGACCACGCGTTGATCGTCTATGACGATCTCTCTAAACAAGCCGAGGCGTATCGCCAGATGTCGCTGCTGTTGCGTCGCCCGCCTGGTCGTGAGGCGTATCCGGGTGACGTGTTCTACCTGCACAGCCGTCTGCTAGAGCGTGCGGCGAAGCTGAACGACAAACTGGGAGCGGGTTCGCTAACTGCGCTTCCGATCATTGAAACCAAAGCTGGTGACGTGTCCGCGTATATCCCGACCAACGTGATTTCGATCACCGACGGGCAGATCTATCTGCAAGACGACCTGTTCAAATCGGGCGTGCGGCCCGCCGTGGACGTGGGCATATCGGTGTCGCGTGTTGGTTCGGCTGCCCAAACCAAGGCGATGAAAAGCGTGGCGGGCACATTGAAAATTGACTTGGCACAGTTTCGCGACCTGGAGGCATTCGCCACGTTCGGCTCCGAGCTAGATGCCGTGTCGGCTGCTCAGCTGGGCCGCGGCTACCGCCTGGTGGAGTTGCTAAAGCAGGGCGTCAACACACCGATGCCGGTGGAGGAGCAGGTAATCGTGCTCTACGCAGGCACTAACGGGCTAGTTGATGCGGTGCCCGCTGAAGACGTGCAGCGCTACGAGGCGGAGTTGTTGGAGTGGATGCGTTCACATCACGCTGGCTTGCTGGAAAGCATTCGCAGCTCCGGTGAGATGGATGAAGCCGGCGTTGGAGAGGCAGTGAAAGCCTTCGGGGCGCAGTTTGTGCCCAGCAGCGAATGATGCAACCAAGCACCGCTGCTAGCACAGCGCAGGAGAGTTAACGCCGTATGGCTAGTGGGCAGGAGCGGATTCTTCGGCGCCGTATCAAGTCGATTGACGCCACCAAGAAGATCACCCGCGCTATGGAGCTAATAGCCGGGTCGCGCATCGTTCGATCAATGGCGCGCGTGCAAGCAGCCAAGCCCTATAGCGAAAAGGTGACTTCGGTGATTGCCAATCTGGCCGGTAGCGGTGCTGCGTTGGATCATCCGTTGCTGCGTAAGCCTGGCCAGGCCAGCCAAGAAGGCGGTGCCAGCGAAGCAGGCACCGGTGGAGCTAGCACCAGCGCAACTGCCAGAAACAGCACTGCCTATGTGGTGATCGCAGCCGATCGCGGTCTTTGCGGCGGCTACAACACCAACGTGTTACGAACCGTTGAGCGAGCCGTGGCCGCAGACACCGAAGTGGGTCGTGGCTATGAGTTAGTGCTAGTCGGCCGTAAGGCGCAAGGATATTTTCGCTTCCGTGGGCACGAGATACACGCCACCTTTGAAGGATTCAGCGATCAGCCTTCTTACGAAGACGCCAAGCAGATTGCCGCCAATGTCAGAGAGCTGTTCGAAAGCGGCCAGTGCCAGCAGGTGATGTTGGCATACACGCAGTTCGTCAGCATTGGAACTCAAGAGGTAGCCCTGAAGCAGTTCATGCCGCTAGACACCACTGAGTTTTCCGAAGCCGGTCTTTCCGGTGATAGCCCAGCCACTGCAAGCACTAGCGCTACAAGCACAGGCACTGCAAGTACAGGCGCGGCCGGTGAGAACGAAGCGGGCGGCGGTGAGAGCGCTACTGCGGGCGGCTACGAGTTTGAACCAGAGCCAGCGGTCATAGCCGAACGTCTGCTGCCGCGTTACGCCGAAGCCCGCCTGTATTCCGCACTGCTAGAAGCGGCTGCCTCTGAGCATGCTGCTCGCCAACGAGCCATGAAGGCCGCCACCGACAACGCAGAAGATCTAAAGACAAACCTCACTCGCGTCATGAACCGTGCTCGCCAAGACGCCATCACCACCGAAATCATGGAGATAGTCAGCGGCGCCGAAGCGTTATCGAAAGACTCCGGGGTGGTTGATCTGCTGTCTGACACCATCGAAGCCCGCTCGATCAACCTGTTCGGCTAAACCCACCAAAGCCAGCTAACTCAGCAACCCCGACTAACTCAGCAACCTCAACTAACCCAGCAACCTCAACTAACTAACCAAACCCGCAAACACTGAACCCAAAGAACTCGTACACAGGAAATTAGGACAGATATGACCCCCAGTACCACAGCCACTACTGACACCACCGATACCACCACCGGCACCATCGATCAGGCGGAGCTGAAGACGGGCCGTGTCGTAGCGATCGCCGGACCGGTCATTGACGTGGAGTTTCCACCCGGGCACATCCCAGAGATCAACACCGCAGTGGAGGTGACCGTAGAGCTGGATGGCAAATCAATTTCGATCACAGGCGAGGTGGCGCAACAGATCGGCGACAGCCGCGTGCGAGTGGTGTCGATGAGAGCCACAGACGGTCTTACACGTGGAATGACCGTGGTCAACACCGGCAGCGGCATAACCGTGCCGGTTGGCGATGGAGTGCTGGGTCACATCTTCAACGTGCTTGGTGAACCGCTCGACACAGACTCGGTCGACAACATCGCTGACCGCTGGGAAATCCACCGTCCTGCGCCGCTATTCGAAACGCTTGAGCCCAGGGCCGTGATGTTTGAGTCCGGCATCAAGGTGATCGACCTGCTTGAGCCCTATGTGGAGGGCGGCAAGATCGGGTTGTTTGGTGGTGCCGGTGTGGGCAAGACGGTTTTGATTACCGAGATGATCAACCGAGTGGCCAGCCAGCACGGTGGTGTTTCGGTGTTTGCCGGTGTGGGCGAGCGGACACGTGAAGGCACCGACCTCTACCTGGAGATGGCCGAATCGGGCGTGCTCGAGAAGACCGCCCTGGTGTTTGGTCAGATGGATGAGCCGCCAGGTGTTCGCCTACGAGTGGCACTGTCTGCGCTGACCATGGCGGAGTATTTCCGCGATGTGCAAGGCCAAGAGGTGCTGCTGTTCGTGGACAACATCTTCCGCTTTGTGCAAGCCGGTTCTGAGGTGTCGACGCTGCTAGGGCGCATGCCTTCGGCGGTGGGTTATCAGCCGAACCTGGCCGATGAGATGGGCGAGCTGCAAGAGCGCATCACTTCGACCGCGGGTCACTCCATTACCTCGCTGCAAGCGGTGTATGTGCCGGCGGACGACTACACCGACCCGGCGCCATTCACCACGTTTACCCACCTCGACGCTACGACCGAGTTGAGTCGTCAGATTGCTTCGCTGGGCATTTACCCAGCGGTGGATCCGCTGGCGTCGACGTCGACGATCCTCAGCCCAGAGGTAGTGGGCGATCGTCACTACAACGCGGCGAGACGAGTGCAGGAGATTTTGCAGCGCTACAAGGAGCTGCAAGACATCATTGCCATCTTGGGACTAGACGAACTGTCCGAGGAAGACCGTGTCACCGTCAACCGGGCTCGCAAGATTCAGCGGTTCCTCAGCCAGCCGTTCTTCGTGGCCGAGGTGTTCACTGGTTTGCCGGGCGTGTTTGTGCCGGTAGCGGAAACCATCGAATCGTTTGAGATGTTGTGCAACGGCGATCTTGATGATCTGCCAGAGCAGGCGTTTTTGAATGTCGGTAGTGCCGAGGCCGCTCAGGTCAAGGCCCGAGAACTAACGCAGTCGTAGTCAGGCGACAGCGAGCATTCGAGAAGACTCAGTTGATAAGGCATTGAGAAAACGTTGAGAAAGCATGGTTACGCATAATGCAGGTTGAGTTGGTGTCGCCAGAAGCTGTGCAGTTCAGCGGTGAATGCAGCCAGGTGGTGACGCGCACCGTTGACGGCGACATTGCGTTCTTGGATCACCACGCAGCGTTTATTGGAGCGCTGGATATTGGTGAGACTCAGCTGTGGGCTGCCGATGGCGTCATAACGCTGGCGGTTAACCGTGGCTTTGTCGAGGTGAGCAACAACGTCGTGACAATTTTGAGCGACGAGGCGTTTAGCGCCGAAGAAATTGATACCGCTCAGGCTCAGGAAGACTTAGCCAAGGCCGAAGCCGCGCTGAGCGCTAGCGACCTTTCTGAAGATGAAGAAGAAGCGCTAACTGCGGATCGCAAGTGGGCGCAGATCCGCTTATCGGTAGCCGAGCGATCTGCTTAGTAGCCGCTGAACGGCTAAACGAAACTGAGTTGGCCGCCTGAGCTCTGCTCAACCGAGCCTTGCCCAGTCGTGTCAGCCCAGCCAGAGTCAAGACTGCGGTAATAACAACTGTTACGGGCGTTGCCCTCGGCATCGTTGGTGTGGCAAGCACCGCCCCCGTCTCGCCTCACTAGGTAAAGCAAAGAGTTCTGCTCGCAGTTCACCCTCACATCAACCAGCGTCAGCGAGTTGCCCGAAGTAGCTCCCTTGTGCCAGATCTCATTGCGTGAGGTGGAATACAGCACGGCGCTGCGACGCTCAAGCGACAATGCCAACGCCTCGGCATTCACGTAACCGATGAACAGCACTTCGCTGGTGTCAGCATCTTGCAAAACCGTCGGCACCACCTGGTGACCGTCGGCTCCGATCTGCGCCAACTTTGTGAAGTCGATCTGCGCTTGCAGGCCTTCTTCTAGATCAGCTTCTTCTAGGTCTGATTCGGGGGCTGGGGTCATGGGGGTCATGATGGGGGCGAGTGTACGAACGGCCAGCTATACCGCTGTGAAACACCAGCTGTAGTGAGCGGACGGTGAGTTGGTGTCAACCAGTGGAGTTACGACCAACTCCACGCACGTTTGTCCGGGCTGCACTGTCTCGATCACCTTGTCAATGCCAGGCATGAAGAAGTATTCGTTTAGCTCACGTGTGCCCGAGGTGAGCTGGCTGTCAGGGATCGACACTCCCTCAATGGTGAGGGTTACTACCCAGCCCCGCGCTACCTGAGCCCCGATAGGGCCTTGGCGAGGGGCTTGCGCATTCGGCGTCGGAACCACTGCCAGCACCGCACTTGGATACGGCGATGATGAAGAGGTTGAGCCACGCGAGAAGATAACCACCAGCACGACTACAGCGATCCCGATCAGCGCTGCGGTAGTGACGGCGAGCGACACACCGCGCCGAAGCGTCCAGTGCGGTCTAGCTGGCGGCTGCGGTTGCTCCACCGATCACTACCTCGTTGCTTGTCATCACGTTGTTTGCTGCCACAGAATCGCTTGCTGCCACGCTGCTGGCTACCTCGTAAAACACCACTGCTTGCCCCGGCGCTACTCGCTCTTGCGGCGAATCCCAGCGCAGTTGGCCAGCACCGTCCAGGTTGGCGTGCCACGTCGGACCGTGAGCGCTGGTCTGCGCGAGCACGTCACCAACGAACGGCTCACCTGCGACCCAGCGATGGTCGGTCAGCGCCACGGAATCGCTAGCTAGCTCATCCTTGTGGCCAACCACTACCTGCCTGCGCGGCACATCCACGCTTATGGCGTAGCGCCGCTGTGCGTCACCACCCAGATTGAGACCCTTGCGCTGGCCGATTGTCACCAGCTCAACCGCAGGCACCGTGCCTACAGCCTCTCCGGAGGAGCTAACAAGTTCACCGGCGTGAAGCTCCATCCGCTCGGCCAAGAAGTGCTCCCTGCCCTGAGCCTCTGTGATGAAGCAAACGTCCTGGCTGTCGGGCTTGTTAGCGGTGCGCAGCCCTAGCTTGTTGGCGCGCTCGCGAACCTGTGATTTCGTTAGCGACCCGACCGGAAACTCAAACCAGGCCAGATCATCGGCACCGAGCATGTAAAGCACGTAGGACTGGTCTTTGTCGGCATCAATGCCACGCAACAGGCGTTGGTCCACAACACGCACGTGATGGCCGGTAACTAGCCGGTCAAAGCCCAGCTGGCGGGCGCGGCTAGCGAGTAGGTCAAATTTCACATAGCGGTTGCAAGAAATGCACGGGTTGGGTGTGAGCCCGTCGGCGTGCGCTGCTACATAGGGCTCGACTACCTGAGATGTGAACTCGTCGCCGTAGTTGAATACAAAATGATCGATGTCGAGTTGCTGGCAGACCCGGCGAGCATCGTCTACGTCTGACACTGCGCAGCAGCCCTTGTCTTGCGGGCCGCCCCAGAGCTTCAGAGTCACGCCGGTTACTTCTTGGCCCGCTTCTAAGCACATGGCGGCAGCCACCGAGCTGTCCACTCCGCCCGACATTGCCACCATCACGCGGGTGTTCATATTCCCGACTCACGAATTTGTCGCACGCAGTCCGGGATCACTTCCAGGGCGTGGTCAACCTCCCAGCTTTCGCTGCACCAGCCCAGCGACAGGCGTAACGAGCCCGCAGCTTCGGCCCGGCTGTATCCCATAGCGGCTAGCACGTGGCTTGGTTCCATTGCTCCCGATGAGCACGACGCCGCAGCCGAAGCCATCACCTCGCCGCGGTCAAGTAGCACCAGCAACGCTTCGGTTTGAATTTGGTTGATTAGCAGTTGGCACATGCCTGCAGCAACGTCGGTTGTACCGCCCTGGGTGGTGTCAGCAACACCGGCTGTAGCAGCAGCTTCGGCTGTAGCAACTTCGGCGGTACCGGTTTGCGCGGTGCCTGTCTGGGTTGAATCGGCCTGGGCGGAGCCAACGCTCAGCTTGCAGCCGTCGATCGCAGCCACCAGCCCAGCGGCGAGTCGGTCACGCTCAGCGCAAAGCCGTTCGATATCTGCGTCGCGAGTTTCGTCTAGCTCAGCTAAAGCTGTCCCTAACGCAACAATCCCCGCGGTGTTGTGCGTGCCGCTGCGGCGCTCAGCCTCTTGGCCGCCACCTAGCAGTTGCGCCGATAAGTCTCCTGCGGAGTCTCGTATGGCCAGCACGCCCACACCCTTCGGCCCGCCAAATTTGTGGCCGCTCAGGCTCAGCAAATCGGCACGCGCTGCGGCGATGCTGATGTTGGTCCAGTTCACTGCCTGCACGGCGTCGGTGTGAAGCTTCGCCTGCGGTGCGTGAGTAGCAACCACGTCGGCTATCTCATCAAGGTCGGCGATCACACCCGTTTCGTTGTTGGAAAGCATCACCGATACAAGCCCTACAGGAGGGCCAGCTTCGGGCTGCAACTGCTGCGCTAGGTGGTCTAGATCAATCCGACCGTTTTGGTGCACGTTTACGGTGCGACCGCCGCAGGCAAGAACCGGTTCGAGCACGGCGTAGTGTTCGGTAGCGGGACACAGCGCCACGGTGCCGGTGGCTGCGGTGATGCCGCGAACGGCCAAGTTGTCGGATTCGGTGCCGCCCGACGTAAACACGATGTCGTGCGGGCTAAAGCCCAGTGCGTTGGCGACGATTTCACGAGCGTCGTCTATGGCGTGGCGTGAGTTTCGAGCCATTTTGTGAGCGCCGGAGGGGTTGGCGAAATTGGTTTGCAGCCAGGGCAGCATTGCTTCTACCGCAGCTGGCCGCATCGGAGTTGAGGCGGCGCAGTCAAGGTAGGCGGGGCGAGAACGGTTCGCTTGTTCGTTGTTCGGTTCGCTCGCTGGCACTGTCGTAGCTAGCACTGTCGTAGCTGGCACTGTCATTGCTGTGAGGGTATTGCTGGTGTGAGCGGGCTGTGAGGGTATTGCTGGTGTGTGTGGCTTGGCTTGAGTGGCTGATTCGGTTTGGCTGATTCGGTTTGGCTTGCCGTCAAGGCTGGCACTATGTGAGACATGACAGCCGCTAGCGATGAGCCGGGGCCCCCGTCTTATGGGCCGTCAACGTATGGAGACGATTTTGCCGACGTCTATGACGACTGGTATTCAGGTGTGTCAGACGTTCAGGCAACGGCTGAACTGGTGACGCAGCTAGCCCGTGAAGCCGGCAACACAGGTGACGTTGCGGTCGGCGCTGTAGCTGGCACGGCGACTGGTCCTGTAGCCGGTGCGGCGGGTGACGCTGTGGCTGGTACGGCGGCTGATGTTGCGCCCGGCCTTGTGGTCAGCCCTGTAGCCGGTGCGGCGGCTAGCCCAGTGGGTCGTGTGTTGGAGCTAGGTGTTGGAACCGGACGACTGGCGCTGGCTATTGCAGCAAAGGGTGTCTCGATCGACGGCATTGACTCGTCGGCCGCAATCTTGGAACGCCTGGCTGAGAAAGATCCGCAGCAAACCGTCGGCCGTCTGCTGGGTGACATCGGAGCTAATAATTTTGGGACAGGTAATTCTGCCGACTTAGTGGTTGCACCCGGTCCCTACCAAGTTGTGTTTGTGGCTTACAACACCTTTTTCAATCTGACGTCCGAGCAAGCGCAGCTTTGCTGTTTGAAATCGGTAGCGCAGAGACTGGCCGCAGACGGGAAGTTGTTGATCGAGGTGTTCTTGCCAGCACAGCGTTCTGCTACCGGCAACACGAGCAACACAAACACGGGCAACACAAACACGGACAACACAAACACGGACAACACGAGTACGGCACCGCAAGGTCCGTCGGTGGAAGGCCCGGCCGCAGTGGTGGAAGATGCAGCGGTGGAAGGCCCGGCCGCAGTGGTGGAAGATGCAGCGGTGGAAGGCCCGGCCGCAGTGGTGGAAGATGCAGCGGTAGAAGAAGCGGCCCCAGTGGTGGAAGATGCAGCGGTGGAAGAAGCAGCGGTGGCAAGCGCGGCTGCATCCGCCGAAACCGGTTGGCCGCAAGTTGAGGTTCGCCGTCAAGGGCAGTCGTTGCTGTTGAACGTGAGCGTGTTAGACGCGGAGCTGCAGCTGGTGCGCGGTCGACACATAGAAGTTCAAGCAAACAACGACGGTGTTCCTGTCGATGGCGCTTCTGCCGATGGTGCCAGGGCTGACAGTGAACCCGACCGCTGGTTAGCTAACATCGTGAATATCCGTTCGTGGCAGATCCGTTACCTCAGCCCCAGCCAACTTGACGAACTTGCCATCCAAGCTGGGCTTGAGCTGGAGAGCCGCTGGGCGGATTGGCACCGCAACCCGTTTGACGCCACCGGAACGCAACACGTTTCGGTTTATCGACTTGCTTGACCGGAGCGCTCCTAAGGGCGGTCGGGCTGGTTACAGATCTGGGTGGCGGCAGGCCTTGTTTGTCGCTGGTCTAGCTGGCAACCGGCGCCAAATCGTGAACGAACCGTAAACAAACATAGTTAGCAATCACAGAAATACAGGAAACAAGATGAGGCTTGAGGTATCGATCAACCTGCCAGCCACGCCCGAAGAGGTATGGCAGTACGTGGCCGATTTGCCGCGCAGCATTGCTTGGACAAGCGATAAAGCCGAGGCCCACTTCACGTCTGACATCACCGATGGAGTAGGCACAACGCTGGCTGCCAGATTTGAGCTAGGTCCGCTACACACCACCGATCACGTAACCGTTACCGAGTGGCAGCCACCAACAGGCGATAGCGCAGGCACAGCCGACGCAGCCGACGAGGCCGATCCCAATGCTGCCAATACATCTAATGCTCCCGTTGCAGTCATAGGGGTAAAGCACGAGGGCGTCATCAAGGGTGAAGGTCGTCAGACCTTGACCAGATCCGAAGACGGCACTTTGGCGCAAAGCGTTGAAAATCTGCGACTGCCGTGGTGGATGGGTGGAGTGATTGCCTCGCCGATTACTTCGCGCTTGTTGCGGAAGGTGTTGCGACAAAAGTTGCGTCGCCTGCGAGTGAAAATCATGGAGATCAACGAGGACGTTGCACCAGATGAACCGGGTGCACTGATCGGCCGCGGCCAACACACCGAGGTGCGCAGGTATGGCGAACATGCTGTGCGTATCAGCGTGCGCGGTGACGATCTAAGTCATGAAGCTCAAGCGATGGCGCACGTGGGTGAGCACGGTTTCCCCGCTCCGAAGCTGATTAGTCAGCCTGATCCATCTTCAATCGTGATGGAGCGTTTGAGCGGTCCAACGATGTTGCAAAATATCACCTCCAAGCCCTGGCTGTTGCTGCGCTACGCCAAGGCGCTGGCTGCGCTTCACCACCAACTCGGTGCGATCGAGGCACCGAAATCTTGGACGCAAGTGAGCGCTGGTGAGGGTGTTTGCCATCTCGACATGCACCCGGACAACGTGAAAGTGACCCGCAATGGGCTGATTGTGATCGACTGGTCAAACGCGTCTCGCGGCGATGCGGCCTTTGACGCAGCGCTTACCTATGTGACTCTGCGCACCACGCCATATGCGGCCGGAGCAATGGCGCGCACGATGGTTGCCGGTTTTCGCCGCCAGCTTGCGCAGGCCTTTTTGAGGTCTTTTGGAACCAACGACATCATGCTGCACTTGCGAAGTGCGGCTGAGCTGCGCCTGCTCGATCCGAGTTTGCTAACGACTGAGCGAGAGTCGGTGTTTGCGTTGGCGCGCGGCGAACTGGAATAGCAACGGCGGCGAATAGCTCGTGCCGCTAATTCGCTGCTAGCTCAGGTCTGTTAACCCAGATCTGTTAACCCAGGTCTGTTAGCTCGATCAGCTTGTCAGCGGCTGTGTGAGGGTCAAGCTGGCCAGCCATCAGCTTGCGTTTGATATCGACCCCCGCTGCCGTGGCGCTTAGCGCTTCTACTTGAGCGGTCATGTGTTGGCGCAGGATTTCTGAGAATTCATTATCGGCGCGTGCCTGACGGTGTTCGTCTAGCAAACCACTGCTAACCAGATAGTCGCGGTGCGCCGTTATTGCTTCGAACAACTCGCTGGCTCCTTGCCCGGTTGTGCCAACGGTTTCAACTATGGGCGGCTCCCATACGTGTTCTCCGGCACTTCCGCTGTCGCCGTGCGCCCCAGGCCCAGTCGGCCCTGTCGATAGTTCAAGCATCTGCACAATGTCCATGCGAGTCTGAGACACTCCAGGTCGATCACTCTTGTTGATGACGAAAATGTCGGCGATCTCCATTAACCCGGCCTTGTTGGCCTGCACCGAGTCACCCCAACCAGGGTTAAGCACCACCACGGTGGTGTCCGTGGCAGCGGCAATGTCCACTTCCACTTGGCCCACACCGACGGTTTCGATCAATACCCACGGCCAACCCGCGGCGGCGAGTACGCGTGCGCCAAGCGGCACCGCCAAGCTCAGTCCACCCAACTGCCCACGTGAGGCCATCGACCGGATGTAAACGCCTTCGTCGGAAGTGTGGCTGCCCATCCGCACACGGTCTCCCAAGATCGCACCACCGGTGAAAGGCGAAGAGGGGTCGACCGCAATGACGGCTACTTTTTCGCCGCGCTCACGCGCTACCACCAGCAGTTCTGAGGTGATGCTGGATTTGCCAGACCCGGGCGCGCCGGTGATACCGACCGTGTGCGAAGCCGAACTGACACCGCTTGGATTGGCGCTATCTGAATTAGCACTGCCCGAAAAGGCCAGTGCCGCTAGCTCACGCACAGCTTCTCTATCTGCAGTTACGTTGCCGAGGTTGCCCGTGCCGAAACTGCCTACGCCGCGTTCCACCATCGACATCAGCCGAGCCAGCGCCAGTCGCTCTCCCTTGCGAGCCTTAGCCAGCAAGTCCGCAGCCGCGCCGGATGCTCCAGAGGTTTGCTTACCTGTCGGTCCTGTCGGTTTGTCCGCCATTTCGGCGTTCATTTAAACGGCTCTGACCGATGCCCCAACAGCGGACAGCTTGGTCGGCAGGTTTTCGTAACCGCGTGCAATGTGCTCCGCACCGGTGATGCGAGTGGTGCCAGTGGCCGACAGTCCTGCAATCACCAGTGCAGCGCCAGCTCGAATGTCATGCGCTCGCACGGGTGCTCCGTTGAGCTGTTTGCTGCCTTGAATCACGGCGTGATGACCATCGGTGCGAATGTTGGCATTCATGCGGCGCAACTCATCGATGTAACGAAACCGACCCGTAAAAATATTCTCGGTAACGATGCCAGCGCCTTCGGTGGTTGCCAGCAACGCCACGAGCACCGGCTTGTAGTCGGTGGCTAGGCCGGGGTAGGGGAGAGTGGAGATGTCGGTGGAGCTAAGCCGGTCCGGCCTGACGGGGGCTGCGGCAAGCAGGCCGTCTTCGCTGGGTTTGAAACTCATACCCATGTCGCCAAGCTTGCGCAACAGCATGCTCATGTGATCGGCACGAGCGCCTTGCAGGAAGATTTCGCCACCGCAAACACCCAGGGCGGCCAGGTAGGTGGCTGCTTCGATGCGATCGTTGATTGCCTTGTAGAGCGGAGCGGGATGCAGCTTTTCCACGCCGTCGATGGTGATCGTGCCTGTCTCGACTCCGCTTATTTGTGCGCCCATGTTGACTAGAAACTGAGAGAGGTCGACTATCTCTGGTTCTCGGGCGGAGTTTTCGATGACGGTGCGTCCACGCGCCAGCACCGCAGCCATCATCACGTTTTCGGTCGCACCGACCGACGGATATTCCAACACCACCTGAGCGCCGGTCAGCACGTCTGCTCGACCTTCGACGTTGCCGTGAGCAGTGTTGAAGTGCGCGCCGAGAGCTTCGAGTGCTGTCAAATGCAGATCAATAGGCCGAGGGCCGAAATCGTCACCACCCGGCAACGCCACGCTGGCGCGACCAAAGCGTGCGAGCAACGGCCCCAGCACTGCGATCGATGCTCGCATTCGTTCGACTAGTTCGTAGGGGGCCTCGGTGGTGCGTAGCTGCGCTGGTATGTCGATTTGGATCTCGTTGGCGGCAGGGTTGCGAGTGATTTCGGCACCCATTGCGCTCAGCAGTTCGCACATGATGGAGGTGTCGGCGATGTTGGGGATGTTGCCGAGGTGATGGTGGCCTTCAGCTAGGAGGCAGGCGGCCATCAGCTTTAGGACGCTATTTTTGGCGCCGGAGAGCGGGATGTCGCCGTGGAGCGGACCGGACTGCTGGACCTCAATAACGCTGGCGGGATTATTGGCTGTGTTCGGTGGTGTTTCGCCTGTCATATTTTCTGTGGTGTTTTCTGTCATGTTTTGAGTGCGCTGCTGTTAGCGCCATAGGGCTAGCAGCTAAGGGTGCCAGCGCGGCGGGGCGGCGTCAATAACTCCACCAATAACTCCACCAATAACTCCACCAATGATTCCAGCAATAATTCCACCAATGACCCCACCATCACTCACGCTGCCAGCGGGCTTGCTGCTGACACCTGGAGCAGCGGGTGACCGCGATCAGGCTGCGTTGCGGGCTATCGAAACCGCTATCACGGGCGCTTCCGTAGCTGCTGCACCCAGTTCTGTAACTAAACCCACTGGCGTTAAGGCCACAGGCACTAGGGCTACAGGCCCGATCTCTACGGATCCAGTTCCTACAGGCACCGCAGAGCTAGCCAATTTCAGTGTGCTGCGACACGAGTTCGCCTATCAACGCAAAGCTCGTCTAACAGGCCGCCGCACGCCACCACCACGAGTAGACAAGGTGGTCGAAGAGCTGAAGGCCGACTATAAAAACCTCGTTGACTCGCTCAGGAAAGGGGAGCAAAGCGCGGGCAAAGTTGCACCCGAGCGAATGGTGCTCGGAGGACGATCCTTCGGCGGCCGGGTCTGTTCGATGGCGGTGGCCCAGGGCTTGCCAGCAGCAGGCTTGATATTGCTCAGCTACCCCTTGCACCCACCTAAGAAGCCCGAAGCCTTACGCACGGAACACTTTGCGGACATCAATGTGCCGTGCTTGTTTGTGTCGGGCGACAACGATCCGTTTGGGACTCCCAAAGAGTTTGCCGAAGAGTTTGATAGGCATCTGCGCAAGATCGCCTGTCCGGTTACCTCACTGTTTGTGCCAGGCGGCGGGCACGATCCGGCAAGTGCAGCTCAGCTAGAGCAGATAGCCACCGCGGTTACAAGCTGGCTGAGCGAGCTTGATTTGTAGTTGGTAGCGGCAGCTATGTAGTTGGTGGCGGTAGCTATTAAGTGAGACGCGCTAGCTAGCCGCGATCTGGTCGTTTATGTATTTGGCGATTTCTAGGCTGGCGGTGGCCGCAGGGCTGGGGGCGTTGAGCACATGAAAGGTGTTGCCGGCTCGCGTAATGGTGAAGTCGTCTAACAGCTCACCTTCTGCATCCATTGCTTGAGCACGCACGCCAGCTTGAGCAGGCACTAAGTCGTCCACGGTGATCTCAGGCACCAGCCGAGCTAGCGCCTTGGCGAAGGCGCTCTTATTTAGAGAGCGCCATATTTCACCGCTGCCGGTGCGCCAATACTTCGCAGCCAGTTTCCACAACCCACGATTAGTCAAATGCTCTCGCACTTGCTGCTTGCTGATCTTGCCCCAGCGGTAACCCTCGCGATGTAAAGCCAGCACAGCGTTCGGTCCGGCATGAATAGAGCCGTCGATCATGCGCGTCAGGTGCACGCCAAGAAACGGAAAGCTCGGGTCGGGCACCGGATAAATGAGGTTCTTAACAAGGTGCCGTGCGTGCGGCGCTAGCTCGTAGTACTCGCCGCGAAACGGCACGATGCGATTGCCTTCGGTGGCGTCGGCCATGTCTGCCACCTGATCGCTGCGCAGCCCGGCGCAATTGACCAGCAGCTGCGTTTCGAAATCGCCACCGGTAGTGCCGACACGAACCTGGCTGTTGTTGCTCGCCTGAGTGCTGCCGCTGCCTGCCTCGCCAGAGCCGTCTCGGCCGTCTTGCCCGTTCAGCGCAACTACCTCGGTGTCATACCGCAGGTCCGCTCCGTCAGCGACCAGCTCTTTGGACAGCGCTTCGGTTACAGCCACGTAGTCGGTAATACCAGTGGACGGCACCCACAGAGCTTCGATGCCAACGCAATTCGGCTCTTGCTCGGCCAGTTGGTCCGCGTTTAGCAACGCAGCGGGGACGCCGTTTTTGGTGGCGTTCAGCGACAGCGCCCGCAGCCTTTCCAATTCTCGCTGAGACGTGGCGACGATCACCTTGCCGCAGATATCGTAAGCAATGTCGTGACGCTGGCAAAACTCCACCATTGACGCACGCCCAGAGATAGCCAGCTTGGCCTTTAGCGAGCCCGGCTTGTAATAGACGCCGGAGTGCAGCACACCTGAGTTGCGCCCGGTTTGATGCTGCGTGCCAGTCGATTCGGCTTCAAGCACGACCACGGATTTGCCGGGGTTGCGCTGCAGGTAGCAGTGAGCGGTGGCCAGCCCGATGATGCCAGCGCCGACGACTACAAGGTCGGCCACCGAAGTGCGGTCGTCAGCGCTCATTTACCGCTAGCTCCGGCACTTACCGCACTTACCGCTTTGTGTCATCAGCACTTGTTGCTGGTCCGTGGGCAGGAGCGACGAAAGCGGCATGGTTTGAGAGCAATATCTTGCGAGCGGCCGTCAGCGCAGCGATGCGGTTTCCGGCATCAGAAATCTCTCCGCCGTGGTCTGGATGAGCCTGTCGCATCTGACGGCGAAACTGACGTTGCAAAGAGCGGGCGTTGCCGTCGTAGGTGTCCATGCCCATCACGTGCAGCGCCCACGATTTTGCGACCATGTCCGAAGGGTCACGACCTGTTACGTCTCGCGTCTCACGCCCGATGAGATACGCCATCATGTCGGCCAGGTTGACCTGGTCAGGCTCCACATCGGTGCGCCAACGCATCGCCGATCGCAGCAAGATAAACAGGCTGCTCTTAGCAGGCTCAGGCACGTGACTGGCCCGATACATCGCCGCTAACAGCTGTGGTTCACAGCGGGTGTTGCGATCTAGCTCAACGGAAATGTCGCCGCCCGGTGTTGCTACCAAGCGGTGTTTGGTGTTGGTTAGCCCCACGCGATCTTGCTGTAGCCGATAACGCAAGCGAGGCTGTGCCACACGATCACCGCGCTCGAGTTTTTTGGCAAGCTCGCTCAGTGTCTGGCGTGCCTCATCGGTGAGGTTTGCCCCGTAAAACGCAACCATCGCTGCTAGCAGCAGGCCACCGGGGCCAGGCGACGGATCAAACCGCAGACGATCTTCGCCTAGGGCGACTCGCCGGGTTGGGACGGCCGAACGGGAATGCCAGACATCCATCTCAGCGAGAATCACGGCCACAAAGCTACCCCCGCAGGTTGGTTAGCAATAAGCGAGTGCCTGTCGAGTGCCCTGGCAAGCGAAGCGCTGGCCTGCGGTAATGAGCTCTGTTCGCCTAGCCATTGTTGAGTAGCTTCACTGTTGCTATGTGCGCCGCTGTGGATCGAAGCCCCGAATCAAAACCTGCGCAGCTGCCTGACCGCAACTTGGCCTTAGAGCTGGTGCGGACAACCGAGGCGGCGGCGCTGGCGGCCTCACGTTGGATGGGCCGAGGAGACAAAAACGGCGCAGACGGCGCCGCAGTGGAAGCCATGCGAGTGGTGCTGAGCACCGTGCCGATGAATGGCATGGTGGTAATAGGCGAGGGCGAAAAAGACGAAGCCCCCATGCTTTACGGTGGCGAAGCAGTGGGCGACGGCTCAGGCGCCGAGACAGATGTGGCCGTAGACCCGATCGATGGCACCACGCTGACCTCGCTGGGTCGAGGCAACGCCATCTCGGTGATAGCCGTTTCACCTAAGGGCACGATGTTCGACCCAGGGCCGTGCGTGTACATGGAAAAAGTAGCGGTAGGGCCCGCCGCACGAGGCGCCATAGACCTGAACATGTCTGCGACGGACAATCTGAAGTCGATTTCTGCGATGACCGGCAAGAGCCTGCGAGACCTGACCGCGGTGGTGCTAGATCGTGATCGCCATTCGGAATTGATTGCAGAGATTCGTGAGACCGGAGCGCGCATTCGGCTGATTCCTGACGGCGATGTAGCCGGAGCAATTTCGACCGCCACCAGCGGCACGGCCGATGTGCTGTTCGGCATTGGCGGCACGCCGGAGGGCGTGATCTCTGCGGCCGCGCTTAAATGCGTGGGTGGTGAGATTCAGGGTCGCCTGTGGCCGCGCAACGATCGTGAACGTCAGGCAGCGGAGAAGTTTGGCCTTGACTTGTCGCAGGTGCTGACTACTGATGATCTTGTGCGATCCGAAGACGTGTTTTTTGCAGCTACGGGGATTACCGATGGTGAGCTGCTGAGAGGTATTCGCTATGAGAAGGATCGGGCGGTGTCAAATTCGCTGGTGATGCGATCAAAGAGCGGCACCGTTCGCCACATCGAGGCCACTCACAACATCGACAAGCTGAGCACTTTCGCAGCGGTTGATTTCACCTAGCGCTAAGAAGATTTCTAAGATTTCTGCGGCGCAGTCAGAGCGAGCCAACAGACGAGATGAACGTCGTCCTTGTTGATCACGGGGTTTGGCGTCGGCGGCACATACGGCTCAAGCCCTAGATCTTCAATCACTTCCAGGAGCCCGGCTGCTTGAGCGGTCGGATCATCTGGGTGCTCTTTGAGTGCCAGTCTTATTTTTTGGATAGGGCGTCTGCTCTTAAGCGGGTTCTGAAGCTTCTCTACAGCGGTGTTGATGCCAGCCTGATCTTGGTTAGCAGGGAGCTCTTTGAGCGACCGTAGGGCATCAATGGCATCGCGTTGAGCTTTTTCTAGTGGCGCTGAGAGTTCCTTGGGATCGGAAAGTTGGTTCCAAGAGGTCTTTATTTCTTCCGCAGCCGCATCCCAGGCTCCGTATGCCAACGAGAAGGTGTCATCGCTAAGAACTCGTTCGGTGCTCTCTCCGCTGTCCGGACGAGCTTTGAAAAGACACGCCAGCGTGTTGTCGGTGATGCCGTAGGTGATGTCGGTGGTGGTGCCGTTGCTGCTTGGGCCATTGTCGTCAACCACGACGCTTCGAAATTGGACTTTTTCGCTGCCTGCGATTTGTGCGCAAAAGATGAACTCCGTCGTAGATGTGCCAGACAGATGATCAGCCACCATCCCGCTGCCCGACCCCCACGGCAGAGCTTCAATCTGAGTTTTGAGCCCGGGGCGGTCCGTTAACGCCTTTTTCAGCTCATGACGGAACTCTTCACCAGATGTTGCGCCGAGCCCAACACCGCCCTGCTCAAAGATCCCCGCATCACCTTGGCGGAGCTTCTCAATCTCCTCGCGTGTTTCTGTGAATACCTGGTTACGTCCGCTTTCACCCGGAATGATGTCGCTATCAACGCCTACAGCAGCGGCAGCTTGGCGTATTTTCAGTCTGATTCGCTCTTCTAGCCCAAGTAGCTCATTTAAAGCCGCAGCGGGGAAAACGCTGCGGATGAATACCTCATCGTGGCTTGAGCCGATGCGGTCAATACGACCATGGCGCTGCACCAAGCGCATCGGGTTCCACGGCAGGTCATAGTTGATGATGTGTTGTGCTTGCTGCAGGTTGACACCTTCGGCTAAGACGTCGGTGGTTACAACGATGTCGAATTTGTCTTGGTCGAACCCTGTTGGTGCTTCCGTCGAATGAGGGGCAAAACCCCATAACACGGCTTGCTTTGTGACGTTGCCACCGGATGATTTGCCGTCTGAGCCTGAGATTGACGCCACCCGATCGGCATACACGGATAGCCGACTATCGCTTTGCACTACTTCTGTGAGATGGTTATAGATCCAATCAACAGTGTCCGCGAAATAGCTGAATATCAATACCTTTCGGCGATCGTGAACGTCTTCTTTTTTCACCGTATTTTCTGCCTCGGCAGCAATTTCGGCTAGCTCTTCGACGACGACTTTAAGCGTTGGATCTTTTTCTCGTGTTATTAGTCTTGCTTCGCTCGCAAATTCCTGGAGAATCTTTAGATCGTTACTGACGTCGGCTTTGAGTGTTTTTACGTCATACCCATTAGCAGCCTCACTAGCGGTATAGCGCTCAACCTTTCCGGAATCTCCGTCTTCAGAATCTTCGTCGCTATCTTCTTCGCTTAGCTCATCCGAATCTGTTGAAGCCCATTCGGAGAGCATTTCGCTAGTAGCGATTATGCCGTCTTCAAGTAGGCCTAAGAACTTTTCGTGGGACTTTGCCATTCTTTCGCATGTGTTAGCAAAAGCATATGGAGAAGACTCAAATCGCTTCAACAGCATTGACCGCAATAGCCCTGCCTGTTGTGCTTCGTAGGTGATCTCGTTACCGTTAAGAAGGTAAGCCGATGGCGTATAGCGGGCAAGGGTTAGCTTATTGCTTGCTTTGTTTTTACCCCGTTGTGCTTTACTCCCAGGGTCTAGAGCGGTTTTGAATTTTTTGAAGAAGCCTTTTGTGGCTGAGTCAAAGTCATAATCAATACGTTCTGCGTGCGGTTTCGGGAATTTGATTACCAACTCTTCACTATCTGCACCGCTAGCTGGAATCACGTCACCGGAATAATGCTTTTTGATGAACTTACGGGTACGTCGAACAGTTACAGGATCTATAACGTCGAACAAGTGTTTGGGTGAGAGTTCATCAGGGTCTTTCTTCATGGCCACATTGAAGTGTTCGCGTAGAGACTTAATGCCAGTATCTGCGAATATTGCATCGTTGTATATGAAGTAACCCAGAAGGTGGTAGAGATCCCACAAGCTGTTGTTGACAGGTGTGGCAGTGAGCAGCACTACCTTTTTGCGCGGTGTGCCAGATAACAACCTTCGCAGGGCTTCTGCTCTTTGTGCAGATGGGTTGCGGGCATTGTGCGCCTCATCAATCACGACAAGTGAGTATTCATTAGGGTCTGCACTGAGCTTATTGCTTGCGTTACCGTACTTAGGGTTGAGACGAATATCACTAGTTAGATCTTCAAACGAGCGAATCTCAACGTTTATGTTGTGCTTGTCTTTGAATGCCTTCCATGTTCCATCTCTGAGCGTGGCAGGCGCTATCACTAAGGCTCGTTGCCTACGGTTTCTGGTGGCATCAAGAATTAGTTCACCTGCAAGGTAGGTTTTACCGAGGCCAACCTCATCGGCAATCAACACACCGTTATAGTCCTTAAGGATTCCCCTTGCTCTCCACAGACCATCTTTTTGAGATTGAGCTAGTGGTAGGAATGTCCCATAATCTTCCAGTAGGTCAAGCTCAGCTTCATTCCATTTCTGCAGCATCCGCAGATAGATAAGGTATGGAGAGTGGTGCTCATAACGCTCTTTATACAGATCTACCAGGTCGTATGGCTCCGCGTCTGCCCAGTGTTCTTCAAACCAGGCCTGAGCTTTTTCAACGATTGAGGGGTTGTAGTTGCCGAGGTTAAGCTCGGCATTTGTTGTAAGACCGGCTCTTGTGAAGTTTGATGATCCTGCAATTACGCCGTGCTTAAGGGTGGTAGTGCTGATGAGATATGCCTTACCATGGAGAAATCGCTTCTTTAGCAGGCGTACTTCTACCTTTTCTTCTGATTTCAGCCAAGAAATCAGGTGGTCAGCAATTTGGTCTGTTTCATATGTAAAGCCCAGTAGGTCGCGATCAGTTTTTAAGTTTCCTACAAGGCTTTCAACGGCGTAACTAGTTTTTTTCTTTTCAGCAGTTTTTGAAGATAAGGATATTGCGTCGGGGCCAGATATAACGCGAGGCTTGTTTACATCTTCTGGTTCTGCACCAAGTAGCAAACGAACTTTGCCAACATCATCTAGCGCACTACTCAACTCAGCGTAGCCTCCAAGATTAAAATAGGCAGATGCAATATCTAGGTAGACCGTATCCTTGAAGCTGGAGGTTGCGCCACCAATGAACCCTTGTAGAGCATCTGCAACAGTGCTAGCTGGTTGATTATTAGCAATCTCTGGCTTACTGTTTATGGCAGGGCTTGTCATGATGATTTGAGCCAGGGTTGTTTACGGAAGTATTTCAAAACAACAGCATGCCGGTCGGCATGATCGCTAGGTTTAGTGTGAAATGTCTCATATAGGCATGCGAGATCTTCTTCATCTAGCCCGTAGAGATGTGCTACGCAAGCATCAAGCTCATGAATTAGGGCTTCTTTTTCATCAGGATCATTCGCGGATCCCACTTCTACCCCGACCGCACCAGCCCATTGCTTAAAGCGCTTGTCGACGGCGGCTAAGCGACCAGATATTTCAACTACGCGTAAAGCAGCTGGATCCCCGTCTTTTGGGTCAAGGTAAGAGTCATCAAAATGTGCAATGGGGATTGGGAAGTTGTCAAAAATATGGGAGTCAAGATTTAGATCAACGACTCTTCGTGCGTACCAGTCCACGATCATTGAGCTAAGTAGGCCAAGTAAGAAGGCTTCTTTGCGCTCATGTGGTGAGGTCCCATCAGGCCATAGCAATACTCGTGCACCATGTTGTGCTACAACTTCTGGTGGCAGTAGTGCAGAAATTATTGTTCGACTGTCGGTTGCACGCGTGACTTGTCTAGCGGCAATTCTAGGCCTGTAGCAATGTAGCGTGGAGCTATCGTTTAGGTGATTAGAGTCAAACTCCGAAAAGATTGAGTTTGACTTTTTATGTGCTCTGACTCTCTTATCTTGTAAGTGCTTGGTGACCTTTTGGATTTTAGTTAGTCTGTAGTATTCACCTGTGTCTGGTTCCCACAGGTTGAACGATTTACCAGTGTAAACAGGCCAAGTCCCTTTTGTCACTTCGAAAGCTCCACGGGCTGGAAGAAACAGGTGCGCGTCGTTGGTTGCATCTAGTTCGCGATAGGGTCGAACAAGTGAGCGTCGCTCGTTGCGTGCAGTTCGGCATAGAGCCTTGGCCGGTGCCGTGCCGTGCCGTGCCGTGCCGTGCCGTGCCGTCTAGTGTAGGCTCAGGAGTTTGTCCATCTAATCTTGGATGGTTGCGTAGTTTTAGAAAAAGCTTCAGTGCAGCAGGGTGTTGTGGGATAGATGGGAAAATGAGGTTAGCTGACCAGGTAAGGAATTCCTCTACAGGGACTTCATGTAACTGACAGGCCTCTAACTCATCACGTGACTTCAAAGTGGCTGAAAATCTAATTTGCCTATCAGGTTCTAAGGTTTTGGTAACAGCAATAAGTGCAATGGAGTATCTTTCATCTACATCACCAAATACCCATTCACCCTTATTTTGGAGTACTACCACAGAAGAAAATGATCCCTGATCTAAGACTTCTCTTCTCCAGTTTTCTGAGCCAGCACCTTGTATTATTGTTCTAGGTAAAACCACTCCGATATGGCCATAATCACGTGTTAGCTCCAACATTCGCCACGAAAACGCCTTATATAGATCAGTGTCACCTCTTCCTGACCGAGGAAAAGCAGAATTAAGAAACCCTCTATAGTGCTTTGCAGAGCTTTTGTCAGCTTCAAATTGTTCTTCAAGGTATGGTTTTGTGCGTTTTAGTTTGGCGATTCTTTGGGCTCTCTCGCTATTACGTGACTTTAGGCCCGGTATATATAAGCACCACCATGTATCTGTTTCAACCTTAACTTTTTCCCAAGGGGGATTTCCAATAACAATATCAAAGCCCGGATTCTCACGGATAAAAACTTCTGGAAAGGTTGTTGGAAAATGCAATGGCTGTAGGTTATCAATACTTTCCTTTATAGATTTTTTACCTGCCTCTGCGTTGATAGTTTTTTCTGAAAAGTTTTCAAGCCTTGCTGTGTCGCAGTTTGGATCGTGCTTGGCGGTTACAAGATCAAAGAGTGCCCTAGCCGAACGGACATCTTCTTGAGCTTGAAGGTCTGCTTTGCGTGCGGTCTCAATCTCGGTTTTTGTTGCATCTGCTGTGTGCGCTAGTGTTTGAAGCGAATCTTCGGCGCGCTTAAGGAATTTTGGAACCTCATCTGCAAAGAGGTTGTCTTCGCTTTCTCCGTAAATAGCTGAAGCCTCTTTCAGCATTCCTACGCCGGTAAGGCTATCTCCACAAGCGAAGTTATGATCCAAAAAGGACAAAGGTAGGCCAGGGACAAAGGTGTGGATCCAAACAGACAAGCGTGCAAGCTCTACTGCAATCTGATTTATGTCCACACCGTAGACACAATGCCGAGCAACCTGTCGCCGTAGTAAAGAGCTTGTTTCTATGTCTTCGGCATATCCAAGCGACTTTTCTGATGCGGAGCGTAAGCGTTCTAGCTCACTTATTATCTCCGGGATAGGGTTGTCAACTAAGAAGCCTGAAAGGCGAGCCTCAATACGGTCAAGGGCAGCTACTAGAAAGTGCCCAGAGCCCATGGCAATGTCTGCACATTTGAAATCAAAGAACTTTTCCTTAAGATCTGCATCGTTGCCTTTAAGTAATTCCAGTTCTTCTATGTGCCTGTCAAGGGCTGGTTCTAGCGATTCATTAAGTAAGTGCTCTACAGCAAACGGCTTGGTAAAATATGTGCCGGAGGCCTTTTTCTCACCGGAGCGATTCAGGAGTTCGAATTCACCAGCTTCGTTAGTTGCTAGCCGAGACTCAATGAGGCCTTCATAGATCGTCCCAAACTCACGGACCGATAGCGCTCGAAAGTCCACCGGGCCAACGCCTTCTGGGCTCTCATCGATAAACATTGCAGCCAGTGCTGGGCCTATCTCAGCGTCGCTTAGTTTGCTGAGTTTGCCTACCTCTGCTCCTATAGCGCTGTCGTCTATTTTGTTTGAAAAGAGCCCTCCGTTATAGACAGGCACACCTAGTTCTGGGTTGCCTTCATTGATCGCATCCCACAAAACCAAGATGCCGTCCCAGAGCTTTTGTGAATCTTTACTGAAACAGCCATCTCCGGCTTCAGCTTCTCTGTCACTGTCATTGCCACTGCCGTGCAGCCGCTCAAAAATCCCTCTGACGGCTTTGGTTAGGGACGCGTCTTTGTAGGACTCGTTGGTTTTATATGGCAGCAGGCCTGTTGCTTCGGCATATGCCACAAACAGCAATCTGAACAAAATGAACATCACCTGCTCGTAGGCGCTGGCCAAGTCAGTCCTTGACAGGTCATTAGTGCGCCTGCGCTTTTGCAATCTTGTTGCCACCGCTTGCGCTAGCGCTGGAACCGTTTCGTTATAAACACGCTCGCGCAGGCGATGGGCTAGATCGGCTGCGAAGCGTTCGGACGCTTCCAGTGCCTCATCAACTGAACCTTCAGAAGCAAGCGCTTCGGCCGAAAACAGCGTCTGAAGGTAACCAGCGCTGTCAAAGGGCAAAACGACGAGATTGAGCTCGACGAAAGTTTCGCCGCGGCCTCGTTGGCCTACGCCGATGTCAGAGCGTGCCGAATAAAGGCGTATTTCAGATCTTCTCGTAAGAATCACCCAATCGATGCGGTTTTCTGGGTCGCGGCCTGCTTCCGCTAAGGCTCGTGATACTGGTGAGAAGCCGTTGAGGCGGCTGGACGGTGCGTCAAAGGGCTCGTCTTCGTTGCAAAACAATGCAACGGCAAGCGTTTCTCCAGCCCTGGTGAGCCTTGAAACATGGTTTTGCGAAGATTCGATATGGAAGCCAAGCCGCTCAATTAGCTCGTGCCCTCGCAGTGTCTTTAGCGGCCCTGAGCTTTTAACCGCTTCATTCCAGTCTGAACGATTGGGAACCCCGGCGAGTAGCTCTTGGGTGGCGAAGAGCCCGGTGTTGTTGAGGCCGAGCGGGCCGCGCTTCATCCATTCAAAAGGCGGGTCAAGCTGGGGCAACAGGTCTCGCAGCGTTCCAGTCGCGGAGTGCTGATCAGGGTTGTCCATGGCTGCAATAGCTATTTGCTTCGCTTGGGCAAGTTCAGCGCTGTCCAGCACGGGTGGGTTTCCACCGGCTGCTCCGCATATTGCGGCTCTCTTTTCGCCACCGGCTTGGTAGCCAACGATCACCAGCACGGGTGTTGCGCTTTTGCCCAACCGATCGCTCCACACCTTGCGTACGTCTGTCACCTTTGGCTTTGAGGAGGCCTCAATGCACAACACCTCGAGGCCGTTGGGAACCAGCTCACCGCCCCGTTCTTGGTAGTAAATGGCAAGAGGGCTCATGCCTTTCGGCAGCTCCGCGCTTCCCTTCCACTCCGGCCGCGGCTCAGTGCCATTGAGCTCTTCCGCGAGCTCCAGTCCCCAATTCATAGCGGCGCCACGCTAGGCGGTTGATGCGACATTGACCTAACTGCCACTAGCGATGAAAAGGCCAACCCTGGCTCACGTGTCTAGCGGTGTTTCCTAGTCAACCTGGTCAACCAGGTTGAGTATTTCGTCAGGGACAAGGATTTCGAATACTTCCGGAGCCACCCAGAACACTTCACCTGTCGGACTTTTGCGCTGAAGAGTGGAAAGCACTTTTTGATCTCGCAGGCGGTTTAGAAGATTGGTGGCAGTTCTTGCAACTACCCCCAACTCGTTGACAACTCGTGAAGTCGTCAGGACAGGATTAGCTAATACGAGGTCGATTAGCTCGACAGCACGCGACCGGTCGCCAGACAATCTCGTTCGGTAATCTTCGTGCAAAGCAATGAGGTCCCTGGCCTGCTGAAGCGTCGCTTCAGCCTGTGCCTGCACCGCGCTGAGGAAATAGTTAAGCCAAAGGTCGTATCTGTCCTGCTCACGAACTGAGCTGAGTAGGAGGTAGTAATCACTCTGGTACTTCTTTACGGAAGTGCTGAGCGAAAGCAGTGGGTACTGCAACAGGCCTCGTGTGAGCATTTGAAAAATGATCAACAGACGCCCGGTTCGCCCATTGCCGTCCATAAATGGGTGGATGGTTTCAAACTGGTAGTGGACTAGGCCGATGACGATCAGGTCGGGCAGCTCGATATCAGCGTTGATGTAGCGCTCAAGGTCGTCTAACGCTTTTTCCATCTGTGGCACAGGCGGGGGCACGAAGACGGTTTTTAAATCACCCTTAGGCCCCACAGAGGCAATTTGATTCTGAACACGCCTGAACTCGCCGGGGGCCTTGCCTTGTCCACGAGGGTTCTGCATCAGAACACGATGCACATTGCGAAGGAAGCGAAGCGAGATTGGAAGGTCTTCGAGCTGCTTCAGTCCTTTGCTAAGCGCCTTGATGTAGCTCCGAACCTCCGCCACGGCGTGATCAGTGTTGCTCTCGGTTGACTGGGCTTGATCGGATAGGACATTCGACAACGATGTGTCAGTGCCTTCAATTCTGCTGCTGTCAAGCGCTTCACGTCCCATGTAAGTGTTCCGCAATAACCCAGGGTTCGGAAGGCTGCTGATGGCACCATCTAGTCGCCCAAGCGCTAAGGATGCTTTGTCCAACAGATTCATCGTGAGTGCACTTAATTGAATCTGTTCAGGTAAAGGGCTGGGGACAAATGCCATGACTTCGCCCTCATTGCTCGTGGCCGGCACAAAATGCCCCAATTTCTGGGGCTGGTCAAAGTCTTGGCTCATTTTTCTAATTCCTCTGCCTATTTGGTTGTGCAGGGAAGCGAGATCGTGCCGAATGAACCGGCGTTCGGAATGATTATAGCAGTTTCGTTCCGAATGGGTGAGCTGGTGTGAACGATCGTGCCGAATGAACCGGCGTTCGGAATGATTATAGCAGTTTCGTTCCGAATGAGCTGGCAGTCAGAGCGAGCTAGCCGACCTCGTTCGCCCGCGTAACCATTCGCCCGGCAGGGTCAAGTGAGTGAAGGTCAGCCAATCCGCTCACTGCCAGCACTCCGAATCGTGTCCGCGTAGAAGACGAAGACACAACTAGCGCAGACAACAATGGCTCCCCTTTTACAAGGCGACTTGCCTCGGCAGCAGTCGTGTCTGCTTGCTCCCTTTGATCGCTGCTAAGTCGGTGGGTTTGCGGGTCGCTAATGCTTGAAAGTCCGTGCTCGTGTCCGCTATTGCTATCGCTGCCATCTTGGTGTCGTTCTCGTTGTCCGGCCCGGCCCTCCGCAATGAAGGTCGCTGATTGTTCGGCCGCTGAGAATACCGAAGGGGGGCTCGTCTTTGGTGAAGAGAATGGCAGGCCTCTCTCTCTCTCTGGTTATCTACAAGACGACTTGCTTCGGTATTGCCCTTGTTGAACCATGGCTGCCCTTTACGGTTCCCAAATCTGGCATTGTCCTTGTCGCCATCACCCCAAGGCTCACTCCCGCCGCGTTCACTAGGAGCGACTTCTCCTTGGTATTGCTCTGGTGGCTTCCCCGCCGGAGCAGAGGTCGTGGATGGTGTTCGTTGCTGTGATTGAGAAGTTCTGTCGTAGGTGCTTGACGAAGAGGATTGCTCTCTCTCTCTCTCTCTCTCTCTCTCGTTATCCCAGTAGCAGGTTCACGCGGGAACAGGCGAGACACTGACTTCACTGCACTCAAAATGTGTTCATCCTCATAGAGCCACATTTTTTGGAACGGACGATAAAGCACCTCACGGATTTTTGATTCGTCAAAGGTAAGTGGCAGATTGTGTCGCAAAGATTTTTTGAGAGGTTCGGTCCATTTAATGTTTTCAAGCGTGTAGGGAGTGTGCTTGGTTGCCTCTGTTATTGCTTGGTCGTTCTTGCTGTAGGAGATGGTCGTGCCGTCAGGGTGCAGGTGGTCTCGTGTTTCTTCGTAATGGTTTATGAGGCGGCGCATTTTGTCGGCAAGCTCGGTGTAAGAGGACGCGTAGGCGTAAACGTCGCAGCTCGTAATCACGCCTAACGTGTGAGAAGTGGTAGCAACACCTACGCCTACACGACTGCGTTTTTTGTCGGTGGTGCAGATTTCTAACATTCGGTCAAAACTGCCGTCTGTCAAATTAACCCAGTCGTGTCGCTCATTGACGGGCACTAGTTTCATCTCTGGCGAGCAAACGTCTCTTATCCACTCCAACCATTCCTGCTTCTTATCCACGCTGGAAGACTCAGGCACTTCAGCGTAGAAAAGGTCGGCAGGCAGTTTGTTGCCAGTCGCAGCATCGACAGGAGCGTCAGGGTTGGAAACGCAAATAGTGATCTGCACTCCGTTACGGCTTCCTCCCTCAAACAGCTTGTCGCCCTCTCTTTGCCACTCTTCGCCGCTCTTGTAGGCATCGCCGCGCAAGTTGATGACATAAATCTTTGAGAACTCGTCTCGCATACATGCCCTAGCTCCTGCTAGCGATGTTGCAGTGGCAAGCGAGTTTGGATGAACGAATGCCACAATGCCTTTACCTAGCTGTGGAACAAACTGGTCCTCGCCCCTTGGCAGGTCAGGCGCCTCTTTGCCGTTAGAAAGCCTGTCCGTAGCCCAACGCAACGACTGGATGTAAAGATTACCTAAGGCTTTGCCGCCACCTCTTCCCGTGACCTGTTTGTGGCGAGCACCATAAGTCTCACGCACTCGCTCCGCTATCTGCTCTTGTGTCTTGTCCGCCCTATCTTCGGTAGCTGATTTTTCCCCTGCCGACCAAGGCGGATTAGAAGCGACCAACGTGATGTTCACTCTCTGTTGTGTCGCTTTCCGTTCGTCGTTCTGTTCTAAGCCGTCATTCTCAAATAGTTGTTGCTGGGTGCGCGACAGCTTGAAGGTGTCCGCCAGAATGATGTTTTGAAATAAGGCATCGTGTTGTTGCCCTGTGCGCTCCCCATAAGCCTCAGCGATTTTCAGCGAAGCGATGTGGTAGGCAAGTGGGACTAGCTCCACAGCGTGAAGGTCGTGGTGATACTTGTGCTCCACGTCTTTTGTTTTTATCAAAGGTTGTCCGTTGCTGGCCTCTGTTGTCAGCAAGCGAGAAATGAAAGTGCCTGTGCCGGTGAAAGGATCTAGGACACGAACATTTTTGCTTGTTAACCCGTGGCTGAACTCTTGGCGGCACGCTGCGTCCGCGGACCGCAGAATGAAATCCACAATCCAAACCGGGGTATAAACGACGCCAAGCTGGGCTTGTGTCTTCGGCATAGCGCTAGCGAAGAAAGAGTCGTAAATGTCAAGCAGCAACTTCGATTTGGAATCAGGCGTGTTCGATATCTGTGCGCGCTGCCTAACACCCGCATAAAACAAGTTCAGTGGCGCCAGAAGATGTGGCATAACACCTTGTGTGCGCCATTCGGGTTGCTCCAAGATTTTCGCTATCGCCGCTTCCAACGCGACTGCTATCGGGTTACTGGCGTTCTCTTCTGTCAGGGCCTCAAACACCGGATAGGTAACGATGTGCTGCGCCAACATTTCCAGCGCCGCTTTCTTGGTGAGGTCTGTACTTAAGGTCTTACGCATTTCCTCGTAGTAAGAATCGAATGCTTCCTGGCTTGCAGGTATCTCCCCAATTTGCGTTGCCAGCAACCTCTCTGCCCCCACCAGTATTTCTTTCGCCTCGTCACCCCACTCTGGCCACCACTGCTTACTCCCGCAAGTGAGAACTATCTGCGAAGCGATCGCATCGGCGGCGGACAAAGCAAGCTGCCCTTGTATGGAATGAGTGCCAGGAACTAAGTCGTCAGGATTCGCACCAGGATCAATAGCAACGAAGGGCGCTTTCTGTGAGGTGCCATCATGCTCAGTTATGTCTGCGGAATCCACCCACGCCTCTATGCGTTCATCGTGCGACTTCAAAGCGTTGAGGACAGTCCAGACCTTTCCCCACACGTTTTTGTCGCCCAGTGTGTCTTCCATCGTTTTACCCTCGGGGATGAGTATTGGTAAAACGATGTAACCCGTCTTTTGTTCGGCTCCGTGTGGCTGCCGCATCACACGACCTACAGCTTGAACGATGTCAATGTAAGACTGCTTGGGTTCCAGGAACAGGACAGCATCCAAGTCGGGCACATCCACGCCCTCTGTTAGGCAACGAGCGTTCGATAGCAGTCGTGCCTCATTAGGTGCCTTATCGGGTTCACGAAGCCACTCCAGTTCGTTGGCGCGATTCAGCGAAGACATAGAGCCGTCTATGTGTTTCACTTCCAACGCCAGCAGATTGTCTCGCTGCGCGTCCGTTACTTGAGAGTGCTCTCTCACTCCCCTGATTGCTCGTTTCATCACTTCGCTGAGGCCTTGCGAAGTCGCGATGGTGTTGCAGAAAGCGATCGCTTTGCTGGCATGAAGACCTGTGCCTTCTAACGTCCCCACAACGCGGTTCTCGTTGCCAGCCATGCCTTTGGTTCGTGGGTCAGCTAACGCATCCCAGCAGCCAAGCAGCTTCACGACAGCCTCAGGTTGCAACCCAAAGTAGGTGTTCGCCTTATATTTCTTGCCGCTCGCATCCACTGCGCCTTCGGCTTCTTCCGCTACTACTTTCAAAGCTTGCCGGATGTACGGGTCGTCCTCTCGCACACCCACAGCGATGACTTGATATTCAGCTAGCCACCGGTCGCGTATCGCTTCGGCGAATTTCATGCGATATAGCTCTTTGCCATAAACGTTTTCATTGTCCATTGAGAAAATGCCGTAGCGGCCTTCGCCTTCTTTGGCGTTAGCGACGCTGACTTTCTCTTTCATGCCAGAGGTGTAGACGCGTGGCGTAGCGGTCGAGAACAAAATCCGTTCACGTTCAATCGCAAACGGAGAGTGGATTAGGCGGAAGCCTGATAGTCCTGACTTATCGCTTGTGGCCTTCTCATAGTCCTCCAAGCCTGTTGTGCGATGAGCTTCGTCGCACACAACGAAATCAAACTTACCTAACCCATGATTAGCTTGCGCGTCCGCTATTACCTGCAACGACTGATACGACGAAAACACGACATTCATTCGGTCAGCAGGCATAGCCGCCATCAACTCGCCGACCTTCTCAGGTTTCGTGGTCGCTGGGGCTGGCAGTTCGTCAAGCGAACCGCTCTTGTCTACCCTTTTGCCAACGCTTGTGTCTGAGCAAACCGCAATATAGGAATGCCCTATTGAACGATTGTTCGCCCACTCTCTCATCGTTTGCGCCATCAGCGAAAGCGACGGCATCACATAGAGCACGCTTGCTCCTTCACCTGCCAGTTCTTCTGCAGCCCAGAGGTGGACGAGCGTTTTGCCTGTGCCGCATGGCAGCACCAGCTTCCCTTTGTCAGCTTCGTCGAATCCATCAACGATCGCTTTAACAGCGTCCGCTTGGTAAGGGCGTTGCTTTGCTCGCGGAGATGACAAGAATGTCAAAGCCTCAGGATTTTCAACAAGCACGCGCCAGTCGGCAATGGGCCAGACAGCAAGATTGTTTCGACTAATAAGTTCGATCTGCGGTTCGGCTGTCTTATCTATCCGCGCTTGAGCGTTTTTGTTGAGGCTTTCACCTGTAAAAATCAGTATCCGCGACTGGAACTCGTCGGTCGCCGATGCTGCGATGAACGGATCGATGTCGGGCTGCGTCAGCTTGTGGTTGGTGGCGTAGAACTTACATTGGACTGCGCACAGCCTCCCCGAATGCTCTTCACCTACTAGGTCTATGCCTGTGTCTGTCTTCGTTGCGCCCTGCTCAGCAGCCCAGTCTCCCCACATCTGCACCCGCTTGAAGCGCAAATTCCCGTATTCACCAGGATGCTCTTCTAATGCGTTGCGCATTAGCTGCTCAAACTTTGTGCCGCGTTCTCTTTCGCTTGCGCCGTCTAGCGCTTCTAAAGCTTCTGTTAGGTAAGCCAAATCAAGCCTTCGGTCCTGCTGCCATCAACTCATCGGTGGAGACATCAACGAAATGGTCTCCTGTCAAAGATGGCGGTAAGCCATTCACGATTTGTGAGGTCTGCACAGAAATCCAAACCAACTGCCTTATGCGGCGAATCAAGTTGAAGGCGTCCTCATCGGCCTCCCATTCCCACCAGCCGTTCGGGTCGTTCTCAATGCCTGACTCTTTATCTACCTTCAAACGGTTTGTGTCCATAAACCATTTCAAAGGCGACCGCCCCGAAACTTCATAGCCGTGAGCCTCGAACGGAATGCCAATAACTTGGCAGCGAGGATTTATCTCAATCACCGACTTGTCTTCGGTGCGTGCTTTGCCGTCTATCTTGCCGAACCGCATTCGCTTCTCAATGCGATAAGCGGAAGCCCCTGCATCTCCTTCGCTGGGCTTCCCATCGACTAGGCAAACAATGCCTGCCTGTTCGGGTTGCGTCTCATAGTCGGCGTGAATAGTCATCAGCTCTTCACCCGCTGAGCGAAAAGCCTCAAAGTCCGCAGCTAGCGGCACCTTCGGCAAGCTGCGTTGTAGATCGTGTTTGTATTCTTTGCGCCAGTCAGGGGCGTGCATGGCTCCGTAGAGGTAATGCCATATGTCGTCTTTGGTGATAGAGGTATCGCCGTAGTGCTGATGAAATGTTTCTAGGCACCAGTCAGTGATGTTGTCGATCGGCTCTGCTGCATCAGCAGAGCCTTCTCTCTCTCTCTCTCTCTCTCTCTCTCTCTCGTTCTCTTCGTCGAGAAGCAGCGTGTTAGTCAATTTAAAAGCTTCTTAAAGTGGCAGAGCAACGGATGATTGCTATGTGGGAGGTTAGAACATGCAGCTAGCTGGCCTCACCCGTAGCGATATTTCCTGTTTCTAATAGCCGCCGCAAACCTTCTTCGTTCAACACTGGAATGCCGTGTCGCTTGGCGTGGTTGGTTTTTGTTATGCCAGCATTCTCACCGGCCACCAGAGCGAACGTGACCTTTGACATTGAGCCAGAGACCTTGCCGCCGCGCTGCGCAATCGCTGCCTTGGCTGCGTTGCGATCTATGAACCAGCCGCCAAAGTTTCCACTAACCACCACCGATTTACCTTCCAACACCTGAGGCACAGCAGGCACCTCACCAGGCGCAAGCCGTCCGGGCACGATGTCAAACCGCACGCCGACTTTGCGCAGCTTCTCGATGAGTGTTTGATGCTGTTTGTCGGCAAAAAACTCCGCCACGCTCTGCGCTATTCCTGGCCCGATTCCATCAATGGCCTCTAGCTCTTCAACGGTGGCTGCCGTGATCGAATCCAGGTAGCCGAAGTGCTGCGCCAGCAGCTCTGCGTTCGTCGGACCTAGCAGCTCTATCCCCAACCCGATTAGCAGATTCGCCAGCGGCCGCTCTTTGGCTTCGGCAAGCTGATCAAGCAAGTTTTGCGCAGATAGATCTGCGACCTTGTCCAACGCTGTTAACGGCTCCAGCGTCAAGGCAAACAGGTCACCAATGTCGCTAACCAACCCGGCCGCCACAAGCTGTTCGACGCGCCGTTCGCCCAGGCCCTCAATGTCCATAGCGCTGCGCCCGGCAAAATACGACAGCCCCTCACGTAGGCGAGCCCCGCACTCCCGATTGACGCAATAGGTATTCGCGTCGCCTTCTTCTCGGACGAGCTTGGTGGCACAGGAGGGACACTCGGTGGGAAACTTCCAAGCCTTCGTGCTCTTTGGTCGCTGCGAGGCCACGTGCGACAACACCTCAGGAATCACCTCGCCGGCCTTGCGCACGATCACCGTGTCGCCTGGGCGGACGTTTTTTTCGGCCACCTGGTCTTCGTTGTGCAGCGTGGCAAGCGCCACGGTTGAACCGCCGACGAACACTGGCTCAAGCACGGCGAACGGAGTGGCTCGGCCGGTACGACCAATGGACACCTCTATGTCGATCAGCTTGGTGGAGCGCTCTTCGGGCGGAAACTTGAACGCAATCGCCCAGCGCGGGGCACGTGAGGTAAAGCCCAACGACTCACGCAGATCTAGCTCGTTTACCTTTACCACAACCCCGTCGATCTCGTAGTCGAGGCTGTGGCGTTTGTCCATCCAAAGCTTGCAAAAGTCGCGCACCTTGTCGAAAGATTTGAAGGTCTTTGCCTCTGGGTTGACGGGAAATCCCAGCTTCTTCATGAGCGCGAGCTCGTCTGTGGCTAGGTCTGCGCCGAGAGAGTCACCTCCCTTGTCGGTGGTTACCTGCCCAATGCCGTGAACCCATAATGACAAACCTCGACTAGCGGTGATGGTGGAGCTTTTTAGTCGCAGGCTGCCCACAGCGGTGTTGCGAGGGTTGAGGTAATTGATCAGTTGAGGTACGCGCGGCTTACGGGGAGATTTCGGTTTCGGCTTTGGCTTGCCGTCGGCTATCCACTGTTTTAAGTTCGGTTTCGGTTTTCCGTCGGCTACCCATAGTTCGTATTTCAGTGTGTTGTTTTCGTAGTCCTCTAGAGCCTTTAGGTATTCGGTTTCAGTGCGTTCCTTTAGCTCCTGGAACTTGGCGAACGACATATAAACCTCACCGCGTACCTCCAGCACCGATGGCGCATTGGCGGGCAGTTTCTTAGGTGTGTCTGCGATGGTGGTCACGTTGGCGGTGACGTCTTCTCCGACGCGACCGTTGCCACGGGTGGCGGCTTGAATGAATTGGCCGTTTTCGTAGCGGACCGATATCGCTAGTCCGTCGAACTTGAGCTCGCAGACGAAGCTGGGCTTGGCGGGTTTGTTGGGTTTGTTGGCGGGTGCGCTGCCGTCTTTTGTCGCGGTGTCTTTTGTCGTAGTGCTTTCAAGCGCGCGGAGCACGCGCTCGTGCCACGCGTCTAGCTCGGCTAGATCCATGGCGTTGTCGAGCGACAGCATCGGGCTGGAATGCGTGACCTCGTTAAACGTTGCTGCCGGCTCAGCCCCAACCGTGTCGGTGGGGGAGTCATCAACAGCGAGTACCGGGTGGAGCTTTTCTAAGTCGAGCAGCTCACGGAACAAGTCGTCGTAGTCGGCATCGGGAATTGTTGGAGAATCGTTGTAGTAGTCGATGTTGTGTTGTTTGATGGTGGCCCGCAACTTAACCAAGCGAGCCTGCTCTGCTTTGGCCGTCTTAGCGCCGGGCCGCTTTGCGCTAGCGGTTCGTTTTGCCTGAGAAGCTTTGTTGGGGTTTGACGCAGGCATTTGTGTCGCAGAATACTGCGATGGTGGGGCTTTCTTGGAAGGTATTTTTAGTGAAGGTATTGCCCTGGTTGCTGAGTGTGCTGTGGCTGTTGCTGCCGTGGAGTGTTGGCAACGTTTTCGTTGCGGGTAGCACCGATTCTGATCGGCTGTTCACGGTGACGATCGGCACTGGGCTCTGGGCGGCTTGGGGTGTAGCGCTGCTGGCGTCTCTGATTCGTCGGCCGTGGGCTCTAACTATGTTGCGACTAGCTAGCACCGGTGCGGTAGCGGTAACGCTTGCCGCTGTCATCTGGGTGGCTAACAGCGATGACATCGATGGCACTGGCATTGTTGGCGCTGGCAGCACAAGCACGGCCAGCGCAACCACAGTGCTGTCAACGGCGGCGGCTTCACTGGCTGTTGCGCACGTGGTGGTTATTGCGGCGGTGTCGTTGCTGCCTGAGATTGGCAACACCTTTGTTGATGGCCTCAGCTACGGCAACGAATCGCGGCTGCTGCTGCGAGCGCCGGTCGGCGTGTTGGTTGGACCGCTACCGCTGGCGTGGGCGTTCGCGATAGCGGGAATAGCTGCTGGGCCATTGGCGCTTGCAAACCGTCAGTGGGTTTTGGCGATCGTGCTAGCAGTGTTGGGCTGGCCGGTGGCGGTTGTGGCGACGCGATCGTTGCATCAACTAGCAATGCGCTGGATTGTGTTTGTGCCCAACGGGCTGGTGCTGGTCGATCAGCTGGCAACTCGTGAGCCGGTGTTGCTGTTGCGCAAAAACGTCGCACTGCTTGCGCCGACCCCAGCAAGCGTAGATCTGACAGTTGACGGCCTTGCTGACCTCAGCGGCAATGCGCTGGGTATTCCGCTGATGGCGTCTCTAGAAGAACCCGTGGCGATAATTCCACGTCATACAAAAAAATTTGCAGAGCAGTTGAACGTTTCGGAGGTGCTCTTCAGCCCGACTCGTCCCGGTGCGGCGTTGGTAATCGCAGTCGAACGAAAAATTGGTGTGGATGACCGCGCCAGATAGCTCTATTACAGACGGCGCAGCTTCAGACGGCGCAACGCTGAGCGGCGCCGAAGAGCCAGATCCGGCTACTCGCCAGCGCCTGCGAATAACCGCGGCAATTGTGCTGTTCGTAATTGTTGTTGTGTCCGCCGTGTTAGTCAGCACCGTTTCGCCGCCTGGCGTGCTGAGCCATGTCGTCGGGCAATACAGCGGAAAGCCAATAGATGAGGTCCGAGCCGCCACCGAAGCCAACGCCTGGGTGCTTGACGAAGACCAGGTGCGCTCAAACACTTTCGAACAGGGTGCGGTGATCAGCCAATCTCCCACTCCGGGGACGCTGCTGGAAGAGGGTGAACTGCTAACCGTTGATGTGGCTTCGGGTCCGTTGCTGGTGCAGTTGCCGCAAGTGGTGGGATTGGCAGTGAACGATGCCGTTGAACTGCTGGAAGCCAACGGGTTTGTGGTGGGTTTGATCGTTCCGCGTTTTGAACAGAACATTCCGGCAGAACAGGTGGTTGAGCTAACGCTCAATGATGAAGCTGTGGTGGACGGCTCTGGCGCGGAATCTGGCACAGAGTCGAGCACAGAATCTGGCACGGAGCCAACCGCGGAATATGAGCCGGGGACGGTCGTGACGTTGACCGTGTCAGCCGTTGGCTAGCGAGCCAGCGCAAGCTAATCCGTCGCCAGTTAACGATCGGCACGAAACTACGTCGGTAGCTTTTGAGCCGTGCCAAGCCCAGATGCCACGCAAGACCCAGTTACGACGCAAGGCTCGGACGCAGCACCGATCACCGAAGACCCGATCTCAGAGGACCCAATCACCGAGGATGATGTCCGACACGTTGCACGCCTGGCACGTATAGCTCTCGACGACGCAGACGTAACGCACTTCACATCGCACCTGCTCAAAGTGCTGAACCAGGCCCGCGAGCTTGAAGCACTCGACCTAGACGACGTGCCGATGTGGCGTCATCCATATGGGCTGTCAAACGTGCTGCGTGAAGATGAGGTAGACGAGAGCCAGATACTCGACCGCGCTGAGGTGTTGAGCCAAGCCCCGGAGACGGATTCGACCGCTGGCGCAGACGAAGCGAAGTTTTTCAAGGTGCCTTCCGTGCTGGGCGACTCGCCGTGACCCTCACCACCGCTGCTGACATCTCCGAAGCGGTGCGTTCGGGAGCCGCCACCGCCACCAGCGTGCTCCAACAGCACTTAGATGCCATCGCTGCCACCGAAGACGACGTCCACGCTTTCAATCTTGTTACTACGGACCACGCTGAAGCCAGCGCTGCTGCAATAGACGAAACGGTTGCGAGCGGGAAAGACCCCGGCCCGTTGGCAGGGGTGCCGGTTGCCTACAAAGACAACATCTGCACGCGCAACATCGCTACCACCTGTTCCTCGCGCATTCTCGAAGGCTGGCAACCGCCCTACAACGCCACCGTGGTTGACCGACTGCAGGCGGCCGGTGCAGTGATGGTGGGCAAAACCAATCTCGACGAGTTCGCAATGGGTAGCTCCACCGAAAACTCCGCCTTCGGTCCCACGGCCAACCCGCTGGATCTGTCGCGTGTGCCTGGCGGTTCGAGCGGTGGGTCGTCTGCGGCGGTGGCCGCCGGGTTTGTGCCCGTCGCACTCGGCTCTGACACGGGCGGCTCTATTCGCCAACCGGCGGCGCTGTGTGGGGTGGTCGGAGTGAAGCCCACTTATGGCCGGGTTAGCCGTTACGGGTTGGTTGCGTTTGCTTCTTCGTTCGACCAGATCGGTCCGCTCACCACCACCGTTGCCGATGCCGCCAATGTCTTTGAAGTGCTGGCTGGGCACGACCCGGCTGACAGCACCTCTATTCCTGAACCAGCGCCGGACTGCACCGCGCTGCTTGAACGAGGAGTTGAAGGCCTGCGGGTGGGTGTGGTGACCGAGCTCTTGGAAGATTTGGAGGGCTCGGGAAGGTCGATGGGCATTGAAGGGTCGATGGGCATTGAAGGGTCGATGGGCATTGAAGGGTCGATGGGCATAGACGCGGACGTGGCTGAGCGTGTGCATCAGGCAGTGGAGGCTTTGCGTAGCGCAGGCGCCAAGGTCGGCTCCGTTTCCGTGCCAGCTGTTACCTACGGCCTGACCGCCTACTACCTGATTGCTCCAGCGGAGGCTTCAAGCAACCTGGCGCGCTTTGACGGCACTCGTTACGGCCTGCGTGTACGAGGCGGCGGTGCTAACGGCGACAGAGCTTATGGCAGTACTGGGATCAGCGGTAGCGGCGACGGTGCTTATGACAGTGCTGGCAGTGCGGACAACGTCGAGCAGATGAACCTGCTCACCCGCCGCCAAGGATTCGGAGCGGAAGTGATCGCCCGGGTGATGCTGGGAACGTTTGCTCTTAGCGCCGGTTATTACGACGCTTATTACGCCAAGGCGCAGCGCTTGCGCACCCTGGCTCAGCGAGATTTTGCGGCCGCATACGCCGATTTTGATGTGCTGTTGTCGCCGACATCTCCTTGCGTGGCATTTCCATTTGGTGAGCGCGCCGACCCGATGCTGATGTACCGCTGCGACACCTGCACCATTCCATCCAACCTCACCGGCGACCCAGCTATGTCGGTTCCTTTTGGCAACGGCGAGGGTGGCATGCCGGTGGGCGTTCAGGTGTTAGCTCCCGCTCTGGGTGAACCGGTGATGTTTCAGGTGGGAGCGGAGATTGAGCGCCAAGCCCAAGCGCTTTCACAAACACAGGGCGTGTCATGAGCAGTTCGACCGCTGGCAGTGGCCGTGAAACCAAAGCCGCAACCGAAGCCGCTGCGTCGGGCTGGGAAACCGTTATCGGCTTAGAGGTGCACGCCGAGTTGCTCACAACCACGAAGCTGTTCTCCGCTGCTCCGGCCAGCTTCGGCGACGAACCAAACACCAACATCACGGCTGTCTGCTTGGGCTTGCCCGGGTCGTTGCCGGTGCTGAACAAGCACGCAGTCGAGCAGGCCATCAAGATTGGGCTGGCCCTGAACTGCGAGATCTGCCCGTCGGTGTTTCACCGCAAGAACTACTTCTACCCCGACATGCCCAAGGACTACCAAATCAGCCAATACGACGAGCCGATCTGCCGCAACGGTCGGCTTGAGCTGATGAGCGGTGAGGTAGTCGGCATCGAGCGAGCACACCTGGAAGAGGACGCCGGCAAGACAATGCACGCAGGCCACACCGGTGATGGTGATGATCGCATCCATGGCGCTAGTCACGCGCTGCTGGATTACAACCGAGCTGGACGGCCGTTGGTGGAGATTGTGTCACGGCCAGAAATTTCGTCTGCGGCGCAGGCGCGGATGTACGTAGAAGAACTGCAGGCAATCTTGCGTACGATCGGCGCGTCGGGTGCGTTGCTGGAAGAAGGCTCAATGCGTATGGACGCGAACATCAGCGTCCGACCGGTGGGCAGCGATGAGTTGCGCACCCGCACCGAGGTGAAAAATCTCAACTCGTTGCGGTCGCTGACACGTGCGATTAAGTACGAGGCGCAGCGCCATATCGGGCTGTACGAAGCTGGCGAACTGCCGCAGCAGCAGACGCGGCACTGGTCTGAAGACGGCAAGACGCACGTGCTTCGCACCAAGGAAGACGAAAACGACTACCGCTATTTCACTGAACCGGATTTGGTTTTGGTTGACCCCGATGATGAGTGGATTGAGCGTTTGCGTGTGGCGATGCCAGAGCTTCCCGCAGCCAAACGAGCACGGCTGGGCGATGCTGGTGTGGCAGAAACTGACACCGTGACGCTGATCGAACGCGGCCAAGCCGACCTGGTCTTGGCAGCCATAGAAAAGGGTGCGTCTGCGGTTCGGGCGGCTGCGCTTGCGGTGAACAGCCTGGGCGATCTCACCGGAGACGAACTAGCCGCCAGCAACTTCGCTGACGAATTTGCGCGCCTTGTGCAAATGGAAACCGACGGTGCTCTCACCGCCACGCAAACCAAGCAAGTGCTAGTTGAGATGGTCGAAACCGGTGAGGCACCTGAAGACATCGTTGCTAAACGCGGGTTTGAACCCCTCGCCACAGACGACCTCACCAAGCTGGTTGACGATGCAATAGCGGACGACCCGACCTCGTGGGGAAAATATTGCGCTGGCGAAGACAAAGTAGCGGGCGTGTTCGTGGGTGCTGTGATGAAGGCCACCAAGGGTCAGGCCGATGGCAAGGCGGTAACGGCACAGCTACAAGAGCGCCGCACCAGCAAAACCTAAGTTCCCCCCCAAGCCGCCCACCGCGAGCATCAGTTGTCTTAGCGGGTGAACTGGTGAAACAGGAAGATCCGTCTAGTCCTGCTTGATCCCTTCAAGCTCGATCGCTTCTCCGGCACGCAATATCTCACGAACAGCAGTCCGTAAGTCGTTGGAGTGTTTTGCATGGAGTACCGCAAGATCTGGGAGCCTTATCATCCGTCGCCCGTCCACAAGCTCGAATGGAACATCACCATTATTAAGCCACTCACAGAGATACTCCGGCGGAAACTTCAAGATCTCGTTTACCTGCTCCTCAGACAGCCAAAGGTCAGTAAAGGCCTGCAATAAGAGCCAGTACACGTCAAGGGGAAGATCAACAGGGTTGTCGTCAGTGTCAATGAGATCCCGGTGAGTTTCGTCCTAGATCTCCAATACCAGCTTGGCTAGTTCAACCAGTCTGCGGTGGGCAAACCGGCGATGAGAGTCGGACGCGATCACGTCGTAACGAGAATCAATGCCGTAGAAGGGCGCATTGATGTCGTACAGAGGTTTTGTCATGGGAGCGCTTTTCTGGCGTTTATGGCTTGCTGTTTTCATTCTACTAACACTCCTGCATTCGGATAATCGCTGCTGTGCTGATCAACAGCACTGATTATTTGGCAAACGAAGATGCCTGGCAAGCGGAATTACTTAGGCGCCCAAGCAGCTCGCCGCGATCTAATTCCGTCTTTCGCCGCTGCTGGGCGCGTATCTTTTACAAGTCGCAGGTAATTTCGCCCCAACTATTACTCCAACTATCACTCCACCGATTACTCCAACTATCACTCCACCGATTACTCCAACTATCACTCCACCGATTACTCCACCAATTACAGCGAGGACAATTTGACAGCTGTTCCATACATGGCGCTAGGTGCTTCGGCGCTGGCGCTGATTCTGGCTTATTACTACACGCGAGTCGTTCTAGCCGCCGACCAGGGCACAGAGCTAATGCGTGAGATCGGCCAGGCCATCCGCGAAGGCGCAATGGCGTTCCTGCGTCGTGAATACAAGTGGGTGTCGGTGTTCGTTGCGGCAATGTTCTTGTTGCTGCTGATCGTCCCTATAGAAGGACGGCCTGCCGCCAGCTTCGCTTACCTGATGGGAGCGGTGCTCTCATCAATTGCCGGATTCATCGGCATGCACATCGCCACCGAAGCCAACACTCGCACTGCCAACGCGGCGCGCGAGGGTGCTGCTACGGCCCTGCCGCTGGCGTTTAAGGGCGGGGCGGTGATGGGCTTCAGCGTCGCCGGACTAGCGCTGTTTGGCATTTCGTTCAACTACCTGCTGTGGGTTGTATGGCTCGGCATTGATGACGCCTTCCAGGTGATGGCCGCATTCGGCTTAGGCGCTAGCTCTATTGCTTTATTCGCACGTATCGGCGGCGGTATCTATACCAAGGCCGCCGACATTGGCGGAGACCTGGTCGGCAAAGTTGAAGCGGGAATTCCCGAAGACGACCCACGCAACCCAGCAACCATCGCCGACGCAGTGGGCGACAACGTGGGTGACGTGGCAGGCATGGGTGCGGACCTGTTTGAGTCTTACGCCGGTTCGATCGTGGCGCCGGTGGTGCTGATCTCGCTGCTGTTCAGCGGAACCTTTATTGACGGCAGCGGTCAACTAGAAAGCTTCGGCAACTCTGGGACGCTGCTGGTCTATCCGATTTTGATCGGAGCTCTAGGCATGATCGCTTCGATAATCGGAGCGTTGTTTACGCGTGGCAAGGAGGGTCGCAGCCTCTCCGCGCAGCTACACACCGGCCAATACGTGGCAATGGGCCTGACGGTGGTCTTAGCGCTCGTGTTCACGCCGATCTTGTTCAACGACTCGGCTGATGTAACGGAACCTATCTATCTAGTGCTCACGATCATCGTGGGACTGCTGGGTGGGTGGGCCATCGGTTTCGTATCGGAGTATTTCACCTCAGATCACTACCGCCCAGTGCGTGGCATCGCCCGACAAGCCGAAACCGGTCCAGCCACCGTTGTGATCGAAGGCGTGGCGCAAGGCAAGCTTTCAACCCTGCCGTCGGTGTTGGTGGTGGTATTGATGATCGGCCTGTCGTACTGGTTTGGCGGAGCCGCATTCGGCGATGCCGGCGGCGAATTAGGCCTTTACGGAGTGGCGCTAGCAGCCATCGGCATGCTGGCCATCACCGGAGTGATCGTGGCGGTAGATGCCTACGGGCCAATCGCTGACAACGCAGGCGGCATCGCCGAAATGAGCGATCTGCCGCCCGAGGTGCGGGAGGTAACCGACAGATTGGACTCTCTGGGCAACACCACCGCCGCAGTAGCTAAAGGCTTTGCAGTTGGCTCCGCGGCAGTTACGGCCTTGGCGCTGTTCAAGGCATTCAGCCTTACCGCTGGTATTTCGTCTCTAGACATCAACGACACGGCCGTAACGATCGGTCTGTTCTTGGGTGCCATGACACCGTTTGTGTTTGCGGCGCTGACGATGTCTTCAGTGGGTCGAGCTGCTCAAGCCATGATCGTTGAGGTGCGACGGCAGTTTGCTGAGATTCCAGGATTGCGTGAGGGCAAGCCGGGCGTCAAGCCCGACAGCCGACGCTGCGTGGATATTTCTACGCAAGCCGCGCTGCGCGAGATGTTGCTGCCGGGCGGGCTAGCGATACTGCTCCCGCTGGTGATCGGGTTCATCGATGTCAAAGCCTTAGGCGGATTCTTAGCGGGCGCTGTGGTGACAGGATTTTTAATCGCGATCTATATGGCGAACTCTGGTGGTGCCTGGGACAACGCCAAGAAATACATCGAGGCCGGAGCACACGGCGGCAAGGGCACCGACGCTCACTCAGCGGCAGTGGTAGGAGACACGATCGGCGATCCGTTCAAAGACACATCCGGACCGGCGATGAACATTCTCATAAAGGTGATGACCATCGTCAGTTTGGTCTTTGTACCGGCATTCATATAAACAAATCATCCGTATAAGCAATCAGATAAAAGTCACAGGAGTATTTGTGAAACGCAAGTTATTAATAGGTGCCGTTGGCTCCGCAGCAGGGTTATTCCTCTTTGTCGGGCCAGCTTCTGCGCAAACCGACGGAGAGCTAGCAGCACAGGCTGTGCAGGCCGTCTTGGACAACCTTTGGGTGTTCCTAGCAGGCGTGCTGGTGCTGTTTATGCAGGCGGGTTTCGCCATGCTCGAGGCGGGTCTCACCCGCGTCAAGAACGTCAGCAACATCATGGCGAAGAACCTGGCTGACGCTTCCATCGGCATCTTGGCGTTTTTCTTGGTGGGTTATGGGCTGGCCTATGGCGCTGATGGGAACTTCCTATTCGGTTGGGGCAGCTTTGCCTTATCCGGTGCCGACTTGTTCGATATCAGCGACGGCTTGTCAACGGCTACCGACTTCTTCTTCCAAGCAGTGTTTGCGGCCACGGCGGTAACCATTGCATCGGGAGCCATGGCCGAGCGAACCAAGTTTTCGACCTACCTGGTGTTTTCGCTGGTAACTACAGCGGTTATCTATCCGATCGTCGTGCACTGGACTTGGGGCGGCGGACTTATTTCCAAAATCCAAATCGGTGACGCCGTTTACAGCGACTTCGCCGGATCCACCATCGTGCATTCGGTTGGCGGATGGATGGCACTGGTCGGCGCATGGATGCTCGGCCCACGCCTAGGCAAATTCGCAGCAGACGGCACTCCTCGCCGCATGCCGGGACACAACATGGCACTCGCAATTCTCGGCGTGTTCGTGCTGTGGTTCGGTTGGTTCGGATTCAACGGCGGATCGGAATTGGCCGCTGATGCCACGGTGATGGTGGTTGGGCTCAACACGGTCTTGGCAGCCTGTGCCGGAGCCATCAGCGCCACAGCGATCTACTGGATGCGCACCGGTACTCCCGACGTTGCCACTGCGGGTAACGGCACGCTGGCCGGTCTAGTCGGTATCACTGCCGGTGCTGGAACGATGAACCCGTTAGGGGCGATCATCACCGGCCTGGTGGCGGGCCTGGTGGTCGTGGTTGCGACGAGCTTTGTGGAGCGTGTGCTGAAGGTGGACGACCCGGTGGGTGCGTTTGCAGTGCACGGAGCTGCAGGTGTCTGGGGAACCCTGGCCATCGGCTTGTTCGCCAAATATGACGACGCCTTTCTTGGGCGTGCGGACGCAGGACTGTTCTATGGCGGTGGCATCGAACAGTTGATTGTTCAGGCGCTGCTGGTGGTGATAGTGGCGGCTTGGGTGATTATCACGTCGTTTATCGTGTTTGGGACTCTAAGAGCCACGTTGGGACTGCGAGTTTCGCGTGAAGAGGAGTTGGCGGGCCTTGACGTGTCAGAGCACGGTGGCCCCGGCATAAACCTCGGAGAGACCATAAGCAGCCAAAACTGAGCGACTAAGCCCGGCAGTACCACTGAGTTAAACCTCTAAAGCATGCGGGTCTTTTTGCGCATGCTGGGCAGGAAGCGCACAAAAGAATTCGCAGCAAGCCTTGCCCGCGGGTTTGCGATGGGTACCGCAGACATAGTCCCTGGCGTGTCCGGTGGCACGGTGGCCTTGCTGCTGGGCATCTACCAACGTTTGATAGCGCAGATTCAGTTCGCGGCGCGTGCCGCGGGCAAACTGCTGACGGGCCGCTGGAACGAGGCACGCAACTATCTGGTTCGCCTAGAGCCGGTGTTTTTGTCAGGGCTGCTGACGGGTATCGCTGCTGCTGTGCTGCTGCTGACCGGACTGCTGGGCCGTTTAATAGATGATTACCCGGTGCCAGTGTCGGCTGCGTTTTTTGGCATGGTGGCGGCATCGGTAGTGGTGGTGCGCGAGCGAGTGACTAACTGGCGAACGCCATCATCGCTGTTGGCTTTTTTTATTGCTGGTGGCGTGACGTTTATTGCGCTGGGATTTAACAGCGATGGTGTCGACGATCCCGCGGCGGTGGTGTTTTTTTTAGCCGGTGCCATTGCGGTTTGCGCCATGATTTTGCCTGGCATCTCCGGCGCACTGTTGCTGTTGCTGTTCGGGCTGTACGACGATGTCATTGATGCCTTGAACGAGCGAGATATCGCCACCTTGGTTATCTTTGGTGCGGGAGCCGTGCTCGGTTTGGCTCTGTTTTCAAACGCGTTGACGGTGCTGTTTAGGCGGCATTACAACGTCACCCTGGCGGGACTGTTGGGACTGTTGGTTGGTTCTTTGAGACTGCTGTGGCCGTGGCCTGCAACGACCAGCTTCGTTGGCAACACAGAGCTAGGAGGCATCGAAAACGCCGCATTGGGCGCACCGGTGGCTGCTCAGACTCCCTTGGCTGCGGCGGTTGCTGTGGCTGCTTTTGGGGCGGTGCTTTGGCTGGTGCGTGTAAACAGATCGCTAGAAGTCTGAGAATCGGCTTAGCTAGAGCCAGCAAAAATATGTAGCAACCGTGCCGCAAGGCGCCGCTATGGTGCCAACAAGGCCAACGAATTAGTTTTTCTTCGCCAAGCAAATAAGCAAATAAAGCAGTTATGTCAAGATCATTAGTGATAGTCGAATCACCAGCCAAGGCCCGAACCATCGCGGGTTACCTGGGTGACGACTATGTGGTGGAGTCTTCTATCGGCCACGTACGAGACCTGCCCAGCAACGCATCTGAAATTCCCAAGGCCTACAAGCCCGAGAAGTGGTCGCGCTTAGGTGTCGATGTGGACAACGGTTTTAAGCCGCTTTATGTGGTGCCAGCTCGTGCGAAGCCTCAGGTGAAGCACCTGAAGTCGATCCTTAACAGCGGCGACATAGACACCCTCTATCTAGCAACCGATGAAGACCGTGAGGGTGAGGCCATCGCGTGGCATCTACTGGAGGAGCTCAGCCCGAAGGTGCCGGTGCGTCGCATGGTGTTTCACGAGATCACTAAGCAGGCCATAACCGAAGCCATTGCATCGCCGCGCGAAATTGATCGCTGTCTCGTGGATGCGCAAGAGGCGCGCCGAATTTTCGACCGGCTGTACGGCTATGAGATGTCGCCCGTGCTGTGGCGCAAGGTTCAGCCGAAATTGTCGGCGGGTCGAGTGCAGTCAGTGGCTAACCGATTGATTGTGGAGCGCGAGCGTGAACGCATGGCGTTTATGAATGCGCCCTATTGCAGCTTGTCGGTGACGCTCGAACCCGATGTAGTTGGCCTAGACGTAGTTGGCACGGATGCAGTTGGCTCGGCCAGCCAGTTTGAAACGCGTTTGACAGCAATAGACGGACAACGAGTCGCTCTGAGTCGTGACTTTGATGATTCTGGTCATCTGGTTGGCCAAGAAACTAGGGCGCCGGTGGTGGTGCTTAATCAGGCGCTAGCAGACGAGCTGTCAAGTGCTGTGATTGGTGTTGGTTTCACGGTCAGTTCGCGTGAGTCCAAGCCTTACCGGCGGCGACCGGCGGCACCGTTTATTACCTCAACGCTGCAGCAAGCCGCAGGCAGCCGTTATGGATTTTCGTCAGCTAGAACCATGGCCGCTGCTCAACGGCTGTACGAGGCAGGTCTCATTACTTATATGCGTACAGACAGCACCACGTTGTCCGGCCAGGCGCTGAGCACCTCCCGCAAAACCGCTGCGAATCAATTTGGTGAAGATTCGGTGCCGAGCCAGCCGCGTGCTTATACGCGCAAAGCCAAAAACGCTCAGGAAGCTCACGAAGCGATTCGACCAGCCGGCGACGCTTGGAAAGATCCCGGCTCGGTTGGGCATTTGGGTGCGGATGCTGCGCGTGTCTACGACCTAATCTGGCAGCGCACGGTGGCGTCTCAGATGAACGATGCGGTGGGTGAAACCGTCACTATTAAGTTGACTGGCAAATTGGCTGGCAAGTTGACCAGCTCGGTGTCAAATTCTGCGGGCGGCGAGAGCAATTTGGAGCTACAGACCTCGGGGACAGTCGTCACAGCACCCGGCTGGCGACAGGTCTACGGCAGCGGTTTTGGCTCTGATGGCGCACAGTCCGGCGAAACGAAGGGCAGTTCCAAGACGGCCCGCGCAAAAACGGATGCAACCGGTGAAGATGCCGAGAACGCTGAGTCCGCCGTACCTGAACAACAGCTGCCCGATCTAGGTAAGGGTGATCAGGCGAAAGCGAGTTCGGCCGAATCGAAATCACACGAGACGCTCCCGCCCGCGCGCTTCACCGAGGCATCGTTGGTTCGGCGTTTGGAAGAGCTTGGTGTCGGTCGTCCAAGCACCTACGCCAGCATCATGGAGACGATCAAAAACCGCGGTTATGTCTGGAAGAAGGGGTCTTCCTTGGTGCCGTCGTGGACGGCATTCGTAACCGTGGCGCTAATGGAAAAGCACTACGGCAGCTTGGTCGATTACGAGCTAACCGCTCGCATGGAAGATGACCTAGACCTCATTGCGGCTGGTGAGAAAGAGTTTGTGCCGTGGCTGTCTGATTTTTACTTTGGCCCCGATGGCCAGTCGTCCGGTGAAGATGCCATGATTGCTGAGTCCGCCGGCAAACCGGATGGTGAGACAACTGGCGAGTCCGGTGGTGAGGCGGCTGCGACAGCTGCCGAGCAAGTAACCCTCAAGGGCTTGCGAAACATGGTGTCGGACAAATTCTTAGAAGGCATCGACCCAGCCGCTCTAAACCGCATCAAAATCTCTAAAAGAGAAACCGCCAAGGCGAACGGCACTAGGCCAGGCCTAGCCGAAGATGGGGCTGCCGAAGAAATCGTGGTGCGGCTGGGTCGGTTCGGTCCTTACCTGCTACGAGGCGATGAAACGCGGTCGCTGCCCGATGAGTTGCCGCCTGACGAACTCACGATTGAGCATGCACAGCGTCTGCTTGCCGAACCCTCTGAACGATTGCTGGGTCAGCATCCTGAGAGCGGCAAAGACATTCTGGCCCTGGCGGGTCGGTTCGGGCCGTATGTGACCGAAGGACGCCGTACTGACGAAGAGTCCAAGCCCCACACGGCGTCTTTGTTGAGCGAGATGTCGTTAGAGACGCTCACGCTGGAAGAAGCTTTGAAGCTACTGAGCCTGCCGCGCACGGTGGGTGAAGACGACAAGGGAGAGCCGATCACGGTTCAAAATGGCCGTTACGGCCCTTACCTGCGAAGGGGTAGCGACAGCCGAAGCCTGGAGTCTGAAGACCAGCTATTCACTCTGACGCTTGAGCAGGCACTGGAATTGCTGAGCCAGCCAGCGCGGCGGCGAGCGCAACGCAGCAATGAGCCTTTGCGAAAGATCGGTACCGACCTGGCCTCTGATCTGCCGGTGGTGCTGAAGGACGGGCGTTTTGGTCTGTATGTGACCGATGGCGAGGTGAATGCGTCGCTGCGCCAGGACGACGAAGCCGAATCAATCACGATTGAGAGAGCGAGTGAGTTGCTAGCGATGCGGCGAGGCAGGATCGCAGCCAGCCCGCCCAAACGTAAGAAGGCCGCAAAAAAGAAGCCCGCTGCTAAGAAAACTACGGCTAAGAAACCCGCTGCTAAGAAAACTGCGACTAAGCAGGCCCCTGCAAAGAAAGCCCCTGCCAAAAAACCTGCTGCGAAAGAGTCTGCCGACTCCGAACCAGTAGCCGAGGCTGGCAACCGCTAGCAAACCCAGCAGACAGCGCAAACCGATCTAGCCTGCGGTCTATATGGGCCAGGACAAGCAAGCGGATAGCCCGTCGTCAGACGAAACCTCGCTGTTCAAAGCCCCTGGCTTCATCGCTTTGTGGAGCACGCAGCTAATCAGCTCATTCGGAGACTGGATTGGATTTCTTGCCGTCATAGCGGTAGCCAGCCGTATCGGCGGAAATAACGCTGGCTCAGCCATTGCTCTGGTGGTGACTGCACGTGTGCTGCCCGGGTTTTTCTTGGCCTCGATTGGCGGCATCATCGTTGACCGCTTCAATCGAAAAAAACTGCTGGTTTGGTGCGACATAGCCCGCGCTCTGATCCTGCTGACAATTCCGTTTATTAACGCCTTGTGGAGCTTGGCGCTGGCTTCGCTAGCGCTCGAACTAGCAACGTCGCTTTGGAGTCCGGCCAAAGAAGCGATCGTGCCCAACATCGTGCCGAAGCGGCATCTCTCAACGGCTAACTCTCTGGGTCTGGTGGCCGCCTACGGCACATTCCCTCTGGGCGCGGGAGCGTTCGCGCTGCTGGCCACGTTGGGCCGAGCCTTCGGTTGGGGCGAAGTCGGTCAAGTCAACATGGCGCTAGTGATCGACGCAGCCACCTTTATGGTGGCCGCTGCGTTGATTGGTTTATTGCCGCTGGAGCATCACATCCCCAGTCATCTTCGCAAAGACAAAGACAAGGCCAAGGACGAAAAAGAAGGTAAGAAACGTCGACTCAACCTTGCGCAAGGTTTTCACGAGCTGCGTGAAGGTTGGAACTTCATTTTCCTAAGCCCGCAGGTGCGAGCCGTGCTGGTTGGTCTGGGAGCCGGCATGGTCGGTGGCGGCATGGTGGTGCCGTTGGGAGCGGTCTTCAGCGATGAGGTGCTCAAGGCAGGTGCGTCCGGGTTTAGCTCCTTGCTAGTAGCGATGGGACTAGGCGCTGGCGCTGGCGTGGGGTTGGTTTCCGTTGTTCAAAAGCGAGTCAGCCGCAGCCAGATTTTTGTTTTCTCCACATTTGTGGCTGGCGCAGCGTTGTTTGCGACAGCTTCATTTTCGAACACGATTTTGGTTTTGACAGGTGTGTCGATGCTCGGCATAGCCGCGGGTGGGGTCTATGTATCGGGTTTCACGCTGCTGCACGAGCATGTTGATGAGCAGCTGCGCGGTCGGGTGTTCAGCGCTTTGTACACGTTGGTGCGGTTTTGCTTGCTGGTTGCGATTGCGTTGGGCGGACTGCTGGCGGACGGTTTTGACTGGCTGTTTGAGAAGATTTTCAAAGGTGAAGGAGAAACCGAAGCCAGCATTGATATCGGCGGTTATGTGCTGAGCTTGCCGGGCGTGCGAGGGGCCCTGTGGCTAGGTGGCGTGCTGGTGCTGTTGGCGGCGGTGTTGGCGGCGTTCTCACTGCGCAGCCGAGTAGGTGAGCCTGATTTGAGTGAGGGCGGCGATTTATCGTGAGCCGAAAAATTGGTGCCTACATTGCGTTTGAAGGCATTGATACGGCCGGGAAATCCACCCAAGCCGAATTGCTGGCCAAAAGGCTGGACGCCGTGCATACGTTTGAGCCGGGCGCCACGGAATTAGGAAAGCTCATTCGGCCTTTGCTGCTGCAAAACGACACCAAGGTCCCGACTGAGGCACTGTCGGAGGGCGCTGAGGCGCTGTTGTTTGGTGCCGACCGCGCTCAGCATCTGGCCACGGTGGTGGCGCCGGCTTTGTTAGCAGGGCGACACGTGGTGACCGATCGGTCGTTTGGCTCCACTCTGGCTTATCAGGGTTACGGCAGACAGGTTGCTATTGATCGCACCTGGGAGCTTGTGTTGTGGGCGTCGCGCCTAGACAACCGCGATCTGGCCGCAGCAGCACGGGCTGACGGAAGATTTGGTTGGCCCGCCTTTGTGCCTGCACCGTTCAGCCAGGCCAGGCTGGATGAGAGCGGTGGCGCGAGTGATGACTCGAGCGATGATGCGAGCGCAGCAACCGATGAAGTGTTTCTGCTGCCCGATGTGGTCATTTTGTTGGACGTCTCATTTTCCGAACTGTCGGAAATAACTGAGCGTGCACCTAGCGAGCCCGATCGCTTTGAGAGTGAGCCACGAGACTTCTTGCGCCGAATGTCTGACGGATACCGCGCGCTGGCCTCGCAGGATGATCGTCGTTGGGTGAGCGTGAACGCTTTAGGAACTCCCGCCGAGGTGGAGCAACGAGTGTTCAAAGCGCTGGAAGCGAACCCAGTATTTGAAATGCTTGTTTCAAATACTCGCACCGCATCATGATGCGTAATCATGATTAAGTAATCGTGAGCGTGGGGGTTGGCGCAATGCGTGACAGTTCCGGCAGGCAGTCGTGATGAGCAATTCATGATTAGGCAGTCGTGATGAGCAAATCGTGACGGTGCGGTTATGACGGGGCAAGACGATGGCTCCGCCGGTAAGGGACCCATTAACAAGGAAGCAAGTGGGGACTCTGCAGGCGAGGACTCTGCTGGCGATAGCTCTGCCGACCGGAAAGCAGGTGGCAAGGACGTAAGACCAGACGCGGAACAACACCTCGACAACCTAAGTGTCAAGAGTGGCGAAAGAGTGGGCGGTAAGGACGTAAGACCAGACGCGGAACAACACTTAGCCGTAGAGCAAAACCCAGGGGAGCAGCAAGACGCAGAACAACAAGCCGCTGACCAGCAAGACGCGGAACAACAGTTGGGTTTGTTCAGCGGCGCGCCTGAGCTCCAGCTCGAACCGACCGAGAGTGAGCCGGTCGAGAGTGAACGGGTCGAGAGCGAACCGGCCGGGAGTGCGCCACCGACTTCTAGCGCCACACAAGCTGCTGAGACCCCAGAGATAACCCCGCCGAGCACACCGCAAGATCCTCCACCGAGTCCTCCATCAGTTTTTACACCGGACTCACCGCAAGATTCTCCGCTGCAAGATCCTCCACCGGAAACCTCACCGAGTCCTCCATCAGTTTTTACACCGGACTCACAGGAGCACCAACCAGACACCAGTACAGACACCGGCACAGACACCCAGCAGGCAGACCAACCCGACCAATCACAAGCCGACCAGCCACAAGCCGACCAGCCACAAGCCGACCAGCCACAAGCCGATCAGCCAGAAGACCCCGGCGACCTACTAGCAGGCGTGGTCGGCCAGCCAGAAGCAGTCAAGATGCTGCGAGAAGCACTCATCACTCCTGTGCCCTCCTACCTATTTGTCGGCCCGCCGGGCTCCGGCATCAGAGATGTTGCGTGCCGGTTTGCGGGCGAGCTGCTGGCACAAGCCAGCGACACTCCAGCTACTCAACGCCACCTCGCCCTAGCTCAGCAACATCCCGACCTAGTTGTCTTTGACCGAGTCGGCCCTTCGCTCACCGCAGAGCAGGCTCGCAATGCGGTGCGTCAAGCTTCCATAGCGCCAGCCACAGGTAACCGCAAGGTGCTGGTGGTGTGCGATCTGCACCTGGCTCTCACAACCGCTGCGATCTTGTTGAAAGCAGTGGAAGAGCCAACGCCTTCCACGATTTTCATACTGCTGGCCGAGCAGATTCCGCCGCACTTGCAGACCCTGAGTTCACGTTCGGTACGGATCGACTTCGCTCCGCTAGATGACGATGCCATCGCCGAAGTGTTGCGCACCGAAGGCGTCTCCGAAGAACGATTAGCCCTGGCCGCTCGCTCCGCGGGTGGTTCGATCGAAAGAGCGCGCCTGCTTGGGTCAGACGATGCCGCAATGGAGCGAATTAACTTGTGGCGCTCCGTTTTGGATCGGCTAGACGGCAGCGGCGCTAGCGCGGCGGTACTAGTCGAGGAAGTGTTAACAGCCATTGAAGCCTCGACCAAACCGCTCAAGGACAAGCAACAATCAGAACTGGCCGAGCAACAATCTCGGGCGGAGGAATATTCGTTAACAACGACTGGTGCTTCGGTAAGTGTGAGAGATCGCCATAAGCGTGAGCTGCGCCGCCTCACCACAGACGAACTGCACATGGGCTTTGAGGTCTTGGCTGAGGAAATTCGGCAACGCACACTGGCAAAGGACTATTCCGCGCAAGCGGCCGCGGCACGCCTGCAAGCGGTGCGCGCTACGGCCGACCTAATGATCTACAACGTCAACAACCGGCTGGCGCTGCAAAATCTGATGCTGAAAATCAGCGCCTGACGGGCGGCCAGCGAACTCTGTGAGCCCGAGGAGAGAATTGAACTCTCGACCTGCTCTTTACGAGAGAGCCGCTCTACCACTGAGCTACTCGGGCACGGGTTCGTCACGATACAAGCGCACATTTGCTTGGATTCTGTTTAGAACCTGTTTTTGACGGCTTATAAGCGTCATGCTGCGGCTAACATCAGCCCTGTGAACGCTCTAGGTGGCCAGGTTTGGCACTTTTGGCTGGCCGTCCCGCTTGCTGCAGGCGCTGTGTTTTCAATCGTGGCGCTAGTAGTGGGATATGTCAGCAAGGTGATCTCTCCTCGCTACCCAAAGCGCTGAGCCGTAGGAAATCGTGGCTAACACAGTCGCCACTGACGACAGCTCTACAGGTGTCACTGGCTCGCGCAACCCAGCTTCCGGACGCCCAGCTTCTGACGGTCTTCCTTCCGGCGCTCCGACCTTTGAGGACGGAGACAAGATGGATTGGGCGCTGGCTCGCCGGGTAGCGGTCCGCATAGCGGGAGACGAACCGCTGTATCGCTCATACCTGGCTGATCGACTGCACGAAGACTTTGCCAAGGCCACACAAATTGCCGAAAAACTGGTGCAAGAAGAAACCAGGCTGACAAGCAATGCGGGCGATGCGTATGCGGTGGTGATTGATCGTGCCACGTGGATAGACGCCAACCTTCGATCGTTTCGACGACTGCTCAAGCCCGTGCTAGGCCCGACCGAATCCACAGACTCGGGATCTGGCGCCATGCCAGGTCTCATGTCGACCGCCCTCGTGAAATTTGCGCAAAAGATCGGCGCGGTTGAGCTGGGAACCGTGCTCGGCTGGATGTCGCGTCGGGTGCTGGGCCAGTACGACATGCTCCTAGCTACCGATGATGAGCCCACGCAGGGCCACAGCGATTCCCAAACCAACGGCCTGTCCGCTGACACAACTACTAATCCCGCAATTACAAACCCAGTAATTACAAGCAGTGAAACCGACGACATCGTTTACTACGTAGGGCCAAACGTGTTAGCGACCGAAAAGCGGTTTGCCTTCCCGCCGGGAGAGTTTCGTCAATGGCTTGCGCTGCACGAGTTGACCCACCGCAGCCAGTTCACGGGAGTGCCGTGGCTGCGACCGCATTTCCTGGGGCTAGTTACCGAACTTGTCGAGACCTCCGAGCCAGATGTCGATCGCATGCGCTCAGGGCTTCGTTCGTTAATAGCCGAACGTAAGGCTGGTCGAGACCCGCTGAGAGAAGGTGGTTTGGCAGCGCTGTTTGCGACCAAACATCAGCGTGATCTGATCGACCAGGTTGGCGGAATGATGAGTCTGATAGAAGGTCATGGCGACGCCACCATGGCGCGCGCCGCGGTTGGACATGTGCCCAGTGCCGAGCGCTTTCATCTTGTGATGCACCATCGCCGCAAATCCGGCCGTGGTCCGACTCGACTGTTGCAGCGTTTGATGGGCATCGAGGCGAAACTGGAGCAGTATCACGCAGGCGAGAAGTTCATCGCAGCGATCGAGGCTGAACGCGGCGAGCGAGCCGTTGATCGGATCTGGGATGACCAGGAGTTTCTCCCTTCTCTTGCTGAGATTCGCGAACCGAACACCTGGTTGGCACGAGTGCCCGCCACCTGAAGCTGCAAAAAAAGGGCAAAGCAGGCAATGTCTCAACAAGGAATGTCTCAACTAGCAACGCCTGAACTAGCAATTACCGGGCAAGCAAAGCAGCTGCTAGACGACTATCTGAGCGTGTGCACGTTCCCCGATTCGGACACGCTGCTATGTGCAGTATCGGGCGGTGCTGACTCTGCGGCGCTGCTCTGTCTGGCGCACCAGCATGCGCAAAGCACCGGGGCTGCGGTATCGGCAGTTCATGTTGACCACGGGTTGCGCCCGCATAGCGCCGAAGACGCTGTACGAGTCAAATCTCTGGCCGACCGCCTGGACGTAGCTCTAATAATCAAACAGGTCGAGATCAAACCTGGCTCAAATTTGGAGGAGCGAGCACGCCTGGCTCGCCATGGCGCTTTAGGTCCTAACGCATTGCTTGGGCACACCGCTGACGATCGAGCCGAGACGGTTCTGCTGCAGCTGCTGCGCGGTGGTGCCTTAGATGCCATCGGTTCGATGCGTCAGACCGCAACGCGCCCTTTGTTAGCGCTGCGTCGTCGTGATACCGAAGCGATCTGTGAGGCAGTCGGTTATGACCCGGTAGTTGATTCGACTAATCACGATCCGCGCTTTGTGCGAAACCGCGTGCGCCACGAAGTGCTGCCGCTGCTAAATGAAGTATTCCAGCGTGATGTCACCCCTCTGCTAGCAAGAGCCGCGGCGTTGGCCTCCGACGAAGCCGACCTGTTAGATGACTTGGCCGCGGCGATTGACCCCACAGACGCGCGCATGCTCACAGCCGCGCCGCTGCCTTTGGCTAGGCGCGCCATCAGAACATGGTTGCGTTCACCGCACCCACCGGACGCAGCTTCTGTGCAGCGTGTTTTACTAGTGGCGCAAGGACACTGCCGAGCTACCGAAATAAATGACGGTCGCCGGGTAAGCCGGCACGCAGGTCGGCTTGTCTTAACCAATAAGAGCCAAGCCGATAAGAGCCAAGCGTCAGCAAGTAGGTTGAGCGCACGTGAATAAAGGCACTAAGACCTCATCAAAGACTCCAGATAGCGGCTTGCAAGAAGCGCTTGCTTCTGAAGAAGGCGTCGGCGAGGTGCTGGTGTCTGGAGAGCAGATCTCTAAACGAGTTGCCGAGATTGGCAGACAGATAACGCAGGACTATCAGGGTCGCGCTCCGCTGCTGGTGGTCATCTTGAAAGGGGCCGTGCTGTTTGCCTCTGATTTGTGCCGCTCCATCGATCTGCCGGTCGAGATGGACTTCATGGCCGTGTCGTCGTATGGAAACGGCACAAGCAGCAGTGGTGTGGTTCGGATCCTGAAAGACCTTGACATCGACATCAGCGACCGCGACGTAATCTTGGTGGAAGACATCGTCGACAGCGGCCTAACGCTGCAATACCTGCGTAAGAGCTTGAATGCGCGTGGCCCGGCCAGCTTGGCGATATGCAGTTTGCTGTTGCGTGAGACAATCGAACCAAACGCCGCCGCTGGCAAGGGTGAAGCCCATCCCCCTCATATTGACTATCTCGGTTTTGTCTTGCCACGCGTTTGGGTGATTGGTTACGGGCTCGATCTTGCCCAGCGTTTTCGCAATTTGCCCGACATTCGAGCCTTCGAAACCGATCACTAGGTTGCTGGTGATTACTAACTTTCAGGAATTTGCGCCGCAATAGAGCATCTGGTTGTGTCATTTGACCCTGTTCGCACATAAATTCAGGTATTGATGAGAGGTAAGTGGGCTGAAGGCATTCAGCCGAGACACTTCACCTGGGTGATGACCAGCAAGCTGGCGGTTTGCGAGCGCCCCGGCGGGTACGGCGACAGTCATCGTCGTGTGCGGCGCCAAGAAGAGATCATCTGGTTAAGTCGCAACGACATCGGCCTGATCTGCTCGTTGAGTGAGGCTCCTCACAACTTGCACAACTACGACGCAGTAGGTCTTGAATACGTGCATCACCCCTGGCCAGCTCGTGGCGATCTGAGTAAGTATCTGTCTGCGGTTACCGAAGAAATCACAGCGGCGATTGATACCGATAAGCCAGTGGTGATTCACAAGTCCGGTATAGGTGATGACGTGGTTGCGCTGATCGCTTCTTTCCTGCTGCTGACCGGCAGGGTGCAAGGCGGACCACAGGTAACCGCCATCGTGGAGCGCATCTTCAACCGTCGGTTAGGACCGCCGGGCAGAACCATTGTTGAGTTAGCGCTGCGGATGAAAGGTGACGGCAATCCCGAAGATGCAACCGGCGGCAGCGCTAGCAGCTCTCGCCCGGCTGCGTAAGTGACACAGTCTCAAGATGCCGTGTTGAACGGCGACCGGATCGAGCTGCGCGACTTGCGTGTGATGGGAGTGGTGGGCGTGTTGGCACACGAGCGAACCGCACCCCAACCGCTCTCGATCGACCTAGATATCTATGCCGACCTGGCTAGCTCTGCACGCACTGATGCTCTCGATGACACATCGGATTACGGCGCCGCAGCCGAAGCGGTGGCGCACCTTTGTGCAACCACGCAACCTCAACTGCTTGAAACACTGGCTACGGAAGTGGCAATGCATTTGTGCGCTTGGAGCGGTGTGATCGCAGTAACCGCAACAGTGAGGAAGCTGCGCCCACCGGTTCCGTTGCAGCTTGAATCGGCCGGAGTTCGAGTGACACGGTTTGCCGCGGAGATGTCTTCGGCGCCTCAGCAATAGGTGAACAGGCGATATCCGTGAGTGCTACCCGTGAGCTCTAGCGAAGCAAGCCCAACCCAGGGCCGGGAATCAGCGAGCGCGCCAGTGCAAGCGTTTCTGGGACTGGGGTCAAACCTGGGCGACAGCCAGCAGCTGTTGACCGATGCGTTGCAATTTTTATCGGATTCGTTGGTAAGTCATTCACCGAGCACAGCCGATATAACCGCCGTGTCCAGCATCTATCGCAGTGAGGCGATCGGCGGGCCCGACGACTCACCAGATTTTTTGAACCTGGTGGCACAACTACAGACGGAGATGACCCCTCACGAGCTGTTGGCAATCTGCCAACAAGCCGAGCAGCGAGCCGAGCGCGTGCGAGCAGAACACTGGGGACCACGCACGCTTGACGTTGATGTACTGCTCTACGGCGATCTGCGTCTGGCTGATGCGGATCTAATTATTCCGCACCCGCGTATGTTCGAACGACAGTTTGTGATCGAGCCGCTAGCGGAACTGGCTCCGGGGTTGGTGCGGGTGCTGTTGGCGGAGTTCGATCCGCAAACTCGTGAAGCGCTCGAAAATGAGCGTGTCAAGCAGGATTGCTACAAGATTGCTCAGGCTCCGTGGCAGCCTGCTTCAGTGGCGGCAAGATCAACGTGAGCACGTACAGCAACTTCCGCCCCGACACTTCGGTAGCAGAGGTGATCGCCCGCTGGCCCGACCTAAAGCCCGGCACAGAAACAAGCGAAACGGTGTCGATAGCTGGCCGGCTAATGCTGCGGCGTGTACAAGGCAAGCTGGCCTTTGGAACCCTCGATGACGGCACCGGTCGCGTTCAGCTTTTTGCTCCCGCGGCCAGCACGCCTGATCACGCTGGGTTTTGCGATTGCTCGCTGGGCGACTGGCTAGGAGTGACCGGCGTGGTTATGACCACCAAGCGAGGTGAGCTAAGCGTGCGGGTGGATAGCTGGCAGGTGCTGGCGTCTACCAATCGCTCGTTCCCAGACAAATGGCACGGCATCACCGACCCGGATGTTCGCTTTCGCCAGCGTTACGTCGACCTGTGGGTTACCCCGCAAGCGCGTGCGATCTTTGAGGCTCGCAGCAAGATCGTTTCACTCACGCGGCGTTGGCTGGAAGAGCGCGACTTCATAGAAGTAGAGACCCCGATGTTTCATCCGATTGCGGGTGGGGCGTTGGCGCATCCGTTCATAACGCAGCATCGTGCGCTCGACATGGAGCTGTACCTGCGAATAGCTCCGGAGCTTTATTTGAAGCGACTGGTAGTAGGTGGCTTTACGCGCGTGTTCGAACTGGGCCGGGTGTTTCGCAACGAGGGCTTGTCGATACGCCACAACCCCGAATTCACAATGCTCGAGCTATATCAGGCTTACGCCGATTACGGCGACATCATGGAGTTGACCGAGCAGCTGGTGGCACACCTGGCACAAACGATCACCGGCAGTTGCACCGTTGTTGCTGGTCAGCGCTCGGTGGATCTGACCACGCCCTGGCCACGCAAGACAATGGCTTCGCTGGTGAGCGAGGCCGTGGGCAAGGAGCTGTCCGTTAGCACCGATAGAGAAAACCTGGCCGTGGCGGCTAACGCGCACAACATTGAAATAAAGGCCTCGTACGGGCCTGGGAAGATCCTGGCCGAGCTATACGAGAAGCTGGTCGAGCCGAACCTGATTGGCCCGGTGTTTGTAACAGAGTATCCGGCTGAGGTTTCTCCTCTGGCGGCACCGCACCCCGATGAGCCGTTGTTGACCGAGCGGTTTGAAGCGGTGGTAGTGGGCCATGAGTTGGCCAACGGCTTTAGCGAGCTAACAGATTCGGCCACGCAACGGAAGCGCTTTGAAGCTCAGGCCGCGCAGCGTGACGCTGGAGATGAAGAGGCAATGAGCGTTGATGAGGATTATTTGCGTGCGTTGGATTACGGCTTGCCACCTACCGGCGGGCTCGGTGTGGGCATTGACCGGTTAGCGATGTTGTTGAGCGGTGCGGACTCCATCCGTGACGTGGTGCTCTTCCCCACCTTGCGTCCCGAACAGAATTAGCTAACCGGGTGAACTCAACGCAAGCGAACGCTGCCCTGACCGGCGGCTACTAAGGAGTCGCCGTAGTCCCTGGCGGTTGGTCTTGTCTCTCTATGAACAGCCCCTCGGCTTCCACGCAGAGCTCGTCGCCACTATGTCCCGTTGCCCGCAAGGTGATCTTGCGACCGTCAATGTTGTGGAGCCATGTCCGAAACTGCAGCGGTTCATCAAGCGGGGTGCCAGCGCGGTAGTCAATCGACAAGTTGACGGTGAACGCTTGACTCCCTCGCATGCGGTTTAGCGCCCCCATGACTTCGTCGATCACCAGAGCGAGCATGCCGCCATGCGTTCGTTCGGGTGGGCCCGCGAACATCGGATCGACGGTGCAGGTCGCAGTGACGCAGTCGGCCGACTCGCGCACAAAGGTGATGCCGACAGAAGATGGATGCAGGTATCCACCACCGATCGAGAACGGGTCGAACTCGATTTCTTCGCCATCTTCCGCTGGTATTGGGGCGAACTGACCTGCATAAATTTCCGCCAGATGAGGGCGTGTCAGAAAATCGTCCAGCTTCGATCGCAGATCGCCTTTTTCAAGCTCGTCTGCCAGTGCATTTAGCGCCGTCGTGCTGCGAGCAAGCAACTCATCATCGGCTTTACGGCCAGATAACGCACTATTTACTCGCCTTGCGGCTGCGGCAGCTTCGGCCAGTGGGAGCCACTCATCGGTGCGGTCGTCTGGATTCACGCGGAGAAGCTACCGCGGGTTAGCGATAGCAGGCCGCTGAGATGTTCGCCTGCGGGCATGATGTCGCAATCTAGGAACCTATCCCCACAGAGGTGCTTCATTTCATTTGGAGAGTGCGTAACGAGTGGCACGCTCGGGAAGAATGGTTTGTAGCTCATTACGGCAAAAACGAAGAGGCCTTACAAGCCGACCTTACCGAAGAGCATTTTGACGAAGTGCTGGACGAATGGGATCAAGCAGCTCCTGACGAAGATGCGGCGGCTACTGCTGCCGCATACAGCGAGTGTCCCCATAGCTCCTGCGGCTTCTAACGCCTGCAACAGCTCGCTGCCTAAAGTGGCGTATCCATAAGGCTGGCAGGTTCCTGATACCCGCCGCCGCGTTAATAGCGTTAGCGCAGAGCGCAAGAGGAAACACAAGGCACAGGAAGTAAAGAGGGTTTGAAGTGAGCGACACAGGAAAAGGTGCGGACGAGCTAACCGCGCAAGAGCGCCGACGGCTGGTGCAGCAAATACATGATTCGCCCACTCGTCTGGTGCTGTCGGTTGCGGGCGGCTCGCGAGCCTTGTCAGACCTACAAACCGCTCCTGGTGCTTCGCGCACACTGCTGGAAGGGTTAGCTCCCTACACACGCGGCTCGATTCGAGCCCTGGTGAGTTCGTTGACCCATGCACCAAGCGAGGCAGCACCAAGCGAGGCAGGCAGTAAAGCAGCAAACAACGAGGCAGCCGAGGAGACGGCGACGGCCGAAGTCCCGATACCTGGCGTCTCCGAAGAAGGCGTAAGCACCTTGGCGCAGGCCTGCTTAGCCCGGGCAATCGCCTATGCGACCGAATACGACGAAGAGTTTCCGGTGCTCGGCGTGGCTTGCACGGCTGCGTTGGCAACACAACGCCAGCGACGAGGAGACGACCGAGCTTGGATGGCAATCGCCACGGACGGGGCTGTAATCAAGACTCAACTAGTGGAGTTTCCAGCAGCCGACTCTGGTTCGGGCACTGGCTCAGACTCTGCTGATCACGCCGAGGCTTATTACGACCGACGCATGATGCAAGAACACCAGCTAGCCGACGCTTTGTTGAAGTTCATCGCTGCGCACGTTGCTGCATAACAAAACTTCGTAATCGATTCGCCCACGCCGCTAATGTCGCCAGCCATGAGTACCACTGCCGTGTGCGCCGCATCGTGAGCAATAGCGCCAAAGCTCTGCTGGCCGGCGTGTTTGAACATCCTGGACGAGAGTTGCCCGACCTCACGCTGCCTCAGATTCACGCCGAGGTGGCTGCCGGTGCCCTAGCCGATGCCGGGCTTGGCTTTTCTGATGTTGATGCCTACTTCAGCGCCGGTGATGCGCCCGGTTTTGGAGCACTCTCGATGGTCGAATATCTCGGCCTTGACTGCACCTACGTTGACAACACCGAAACCGGCGGTTCGTCGTATCTCGTTCATATTCAGCACGCAGCAGCAGCCATTGCCGCTGGATATCTAAACGTTGCCCTAATCACGCTGGCTGGCAAGCCTCGAACGGGCGGCGCTGGTCCAGGTGGCAGCGCCAGGTTTAGCTCTGCGCCAGAGGCGGATTTTGAAAACCTGTTCGGCTTGTCGGTGCCGGGCGGCTACGCCCTTGCAGCACAACGACACATGCACGAGTTTGGCACTACCTCTCGCCAGCTCGCCGAGATCAAAGTTGCGGCTTCCATTCACGCTTCGCACAATCCACACGCATTTCTCAAAGACGAGGTGAGCATCGATGAAGTGCTCGATTCGCCGATGATGTCGGAACCGCTGCACCGGTTGGACTGCTGCGTTATAACCGACGGGGGTGGAGCGCTGGTGCTTGTATCGCCGGATGTGGCGCGCAGCCTCGATCGCCATTGCGTGTCGGTGATAGGCACTGGCACCGCCGTCAAGCACACACAAGGCCGAATCGATTTGACCCACACAGGCGCAATTGCGTCAGGACCGCTTGCTTTTGCTGAGGCGGGTGTGACGCCGGCTGACATCGACTATGTGTCTATTTACGACAGTTTCACGATCACGGTGCTGATGACGCTGGAAGACCTGGGGTTTTGCAAGAAAGGCGAGGGAGGCCGCTTTGTCAGCGACGGAAACCTTGTGTCGGGAACAGGCTCACTGCCGTTTAACACCGACGGGGGAGGGTTGTGCAACAACCATCCAGCCAATAAGGGCGGCATGACCAAGGTGATCGAGGCCGTACGTCAGCTACGCGGCGAAGCAACGCCTGCGGTACAGGTGCCAGATTGCGAGCTGGCTCTGGCGCACGGAACTGGTGGCAGTCTGGCAACGCGCATGGGCAGCGCCACAACAATCTTGAGCCGGGACTAGAGGGATCGAGATGGGTGACGCAAATAGTGATCTGCCAGCGTTTGTGCCTAACACCAACTTAGAGACGCAACCATTCTGGGATGGAGCGTCCGAGGGCGTGCTGCGCTTGGTTCGCTGTGATGACTGTGGACGAGTGATTTGGTATCCACGCCAGCACTGTGACGGCTGTGGCTCAAGGTCTGTTACCTGGTTTGACGCCACCGGCAACGGCAGCGTTTACAGCTACACAGTTACTCATCGCATACCCGGCCGCTGGCAGGCTGCGGCTCCATTTGTCTTGGCTTATGTGGAGCTAGAAGAGGGACCGCGGGTGCTCACCAACATCGTTGGGTGCGATCCAACTCAGGTTGCAATTGGAATGCGTGTGAGCGCCGTGTTTGTGCCAACCGAGGGAGGCCCGCCTCTGCTTCGGTTCAAGCCGGACCAGGTTTAGCTGACCCAGATTTAGCTAGCTCAGATTTAAGCCGACCTAGCTCAGGCCCGAACAATCGCCGGCAAGGTGTTGAGAAGGTTGGTTGCGGCTGATCGCATGCCCTCACTTGTTGGAGTGTCCGCCAACCCGTCCAGCGCTTCGTTGGCTTTGTGTATATAGGTCTCGGCGGTGTTGATCGAGGAATCAATCTCGTCGCTTGCCAGCACCAGCTTGTGCGCTTCAGCACGCTTGTCCTCGTCGAGTTGGCTATCGGTGGAGTCATCGCTGATGCCGCTCAAGATATTGCGCAGTTCGCCCGCCCCACGGCCTTCTTTGGCAAGCATTCGAATCACCGGCAGCGTGTAAATGCCTTCGCGTAAATCGTTACCAACAGGCTTGCCAAGTTTGTCGCTGGTAGAGGCAAGGTCGAGCACGTCGTCAACGATCTGAAACGCCATTCCATAGTTGTGGCCAAACTTATTCAGCCGCTGCAACTGTTGCGCATCCGCATTAGCCACCATCCCGCCAATGCGGCATGCCGTGGCATAAAGCTCAGCGGTCTTGCCGCTAATGGCTTCCAGATATTGACCCTCGGTTCGGTCAACGTTGTAGATCAGTTGCAGCTCGCGCACCTGGCCCTCGCACAGCCTGCCGATGGTGGCTGCCAACAGGATTGCTACATCGGTTCCTAGCGAAGCTGCTAGTTCGGATGCCTTGGCCAGCAAGAAGTCTCCCGCCAAAATCGCTTTCAGGTTGCCCCATCTGTGGTTCACGGCTTCAATGCCTCGGCGGGTGTCGGCATCGTCCATCACGTCATCGTGATAAAGCGACCCCAAATGGACTAGCTCTACGGCCACACCGCCGCAGATCATGTCTTCGCTGACAACGTCAGGGCTTGCCCCGTCCGCGCGTTCACTCAACGCCGCAGCAATCAAAAAAGCAGGCCGCAGTCGCTTACCGCCGGCTGGAATGAGATGTGATGTCATCTCAGTCAAAAACGGGTCGTTGGTGACGGTTGCCTGCTTCAGGCTTTGTTGCACCCGAGCCAAATCTGCGCTTGCAGCGGGGCGCGCTTGCAGCGGGCTAAGCGATGGCACGGGCTACAAGCTAAGCGGCAGCCGGACTGCTTTGGCAACCTGCCTGGCCGAGTCGGCTATTGCTATACCTCTTATCAGACCTCTAACTTGGCTCCATTGAGCCTCGTATTGGGCTTCCGCTGGGCAAAGCGCCAATTAGGTTGTGCCTTTATTAGTCATGTTGGGCCTGCCGATACACTCGGCGTTCCAAAGGAGCCTCGGCTCAAAAGGTAGAAAGCATGTTTGAAAGGTTCACAGATAGGGCTCGTCGAGTAGTAGTGCTGGCGCAAGAAGAAGCGCGCCAGCTAAACCACAACTACATCGGCACCGAGCACATCCTGCTCGGCTTGATTCACGAAGGTGAGGGCGTGGCGTCACACGCTCTGGAATCGTTGGAAATCTCCCTAGAAGCTGTGCGTTCACAGGTGCAAGAAATCATCGGCAAGGGCGACCAGTCGCCCAGCGGACACATTCCATTTACCCCACGCGCCAAAAAAGTACTGGAGCTTTCGCTACGTGAAGCGCTGCAGCTCGGGCACAACTACATCGGCACCGAGCACGTCTTGCTCGGCATGCTGCGTGAGGGAGAGGGCGTTGCCGCTCAGGTGCTGGTAAAACTGGGAGCAGACCTACACAAGGTTCGCCAGCAGGTAATCCAGTTGTTGTCCGGCTACTCCTCGGGTTACACCTCTGGCACTTCGTCTTCGCGAGAGACAGCAGGAGCTGCTTCCGGTAGCGGCAGCGAGCAGAGTTCTCAAAGCGGTTCGGCGGTGCTGAACCAATACGGCCGCAACCTCACCCAAGACGCACGCGAAAAGAAGCTTGATCCGGTTATCGGTCGCCATCGTGAAACCGAGCGCATCATGCAGGTGCTCTCACGTCGCACAAAGAACAATCCGGTGTTAGTGGGCGCACCGGGAGTCGGCAAGACCGCCATCGTTGAAGGACTGGCGCAAAAAATCGTTTCCGGCGATATTCCAGAGATATTGGCTGACAAGCAGCTTTACACGCTTGATCTCGGTGCACTGGTGGCTGGATCGCGCTACCGCGGCGACTTTGAAGAGCGCCTAAAGAAGGTGCTTAAAGAGATCCGCACCCGCGGTGACATCATCTTGTTCATAGACGAGTTGCACACCCTTGTTGGTGCCGGTGCAGCAGAGGGAGCCATCGACGCAGCTTCAATCTTGAAGCCGATGCTGGCGCGCGGCGAGCTACAGACCATCGGTGCGACCACTCTTGAGGAGTACCGCAAGTACTTAGAAAAAGATGCCGCTTTGGAGCGCCGTTTTCAACCTGTGACAGTGGATGAGCCCACCTTGGCTCACACCATTGAGATCCTGCGAGGCTTGCGAGACCGCTACGAGCAGCACCACAGAGTGACGATTACCGACCAGGCCGTGGTGGCTGCGGCCAACCTGGCCGACCGTTACATAGCCGATCGGCACCTACCCGACAAGGCGATTGACCTTATTGATGAGGCGGGTTCGCGTCTGCGAATCAAACGCATGAGCACTCCGCCCGACTTCAAAGAAGTTGAGGCGCAGATCTCAGAGGTTGTTGAAAAGAAAACCAAAGCCATCGAAGATCAAGACTTTGAACTTGCCGGCGCTCTGCGCGACGAAGAAAAGGAGTTGCTTGATCACCGCTCAGAGTTGATGGCCACGGCCAAAGCCGAGGGCACAGACCTGTTTGACGAGGTAGACGAAGAGGCCATAGCCGAGGTGCTGTCCATTTGGACCGGTATCCCCGTTTACAAGCTCACCGAGGAAGAAACTCAGAAGCTGCTCAACATGGAGGACGAGCTGACAAAGCGCGTCGTTGGCCAGACCGACGCCATCCACGCGGTGAGCCAAGCCATTCGCCGCACCCGTGCCGGGTTGAAAGACCCGCGTCGGCCAGGCGGTTCGTTCATCTTCTTAGGTCCTTCTGGTGTTGGCAAGACCGAGCTAGCCAAGACGCTGGCTGAGTTCTTGTTTGGCGATGAGAAAGCCTTGATCAGCCTCGACATGTCTGAATACCAAGAAAAGCACACCGTTAGCCGCTTGATAGGAGCCCCGCCGGGCTACGTGGGCTTTGACGAAGGTGGCCAGTTGACCGAGGCAGTCAGGCGCAAGCCGTTTTCGGTTGTGCTGTTTGATGAGGTCGAAAAGGCGCACCCTGACGTGTTCAACACGTTGCTGCAAATCCTTGAAGAAGGGCGCTTGACGGACGCGCAAGGCCGCACGGTCGATTTTCGAAACACCGTATTGATTATGACTTCAAACCTTGGCACCGCTGATCTGCGTAAGGCGCAGGTGGGTTTCGCTGCCGCCGACGATGTAGCTAGCTACGAGCGGATGAAAGAAAAGGTCAACGACGCTCTTAAGCGCCACTTCCGACCGGAGTTCTTGAATCGCATCGACGACACGATCGTGTTCCACGAGTTGAGTCGCGAAGAGGTTTGCAGCATCGTGGATTTGATGATTAAGCGCACTAGCGACCAGATGCTTGCCCAAGGGCTAGGCCTGGAACTGACCGACGCGGCCAAGGACTGGCTGGCCAATGAGGGCTACCAACCCGAGCTAGGTGCCAGGCCGCTGCGTCGCGCGATTCAGCACCATGTTGAAGACACCTTGTCTGAGAAAATTCTCTACAAGGAGTTCAAGGCTGGCCAAATCGTCATTGTTGATGTTGATCCCGAAGCCAACGACGGTAAAGGTGAGGTCGTGTTCAGCTCAATTGATGGGTTCGACCCTGCCGAAGCGTCCACCGAGCTTGAGGAAATCTCCGCCGAATAGAGTCCTAGCTGCCAAGGTTTATTTCGCTGCGGAGCCCGCGTGCTGATGTACGTGGGCCCGGATCGTGTCCATAGCGTTTAGCGGTGCGATTGCGAACGGCAGCAGTTCTGTTTCTGTCAGTAATTCTTGTTGCTGCATGCCGCGCTGAAATCGTGGTTGATATCGATATCGACCAGACCGAAGGGGGACTAGTAACCGTCTCGGTGGTTGTCGACGACGAGGTGTTGGACTGGGCGCCCGATTGGGCGGAGCAAGTCGAAACATCTGATCTTGTAGCGGCTGGCTGGGAAGTAGAAATTTCGGCTGCCGGTGAGATGTTGAGCGTTCAAAAACCGTTCGACTCACCTGACCAGTTGGTGGCCTTGCTCTCTGATATCGACGGTCTGGGCGGCATAGGTGAGGGCATAGATAAAGGCATAGGTAAGTCAGATGAGCCTGCCGGTTCAACCGGTTCGGTCGGCTTGTTTGGCGATCCTGAATTGCTGGTGGAATACGAGGGAGCCGTCAGCCGCTATTCGCTTTCGTTGCTGATAAACCTGGAGCACGACGTAGCCGATCTGATCGACCCAGGTATTGCAGATTTGTTTGGCGGCAACCTGTTTGGAGTACCGACCGAAGAGCTTGAAAAGCGAGCGGGCAAGGATCTAAATGAGACGGTGGGTTTGGTGGTGCGGGCGAGCTTTCCGCAAGGTTCGATTCGGCTGCCTGAAACTGGAGCGTTTGCACTGAACGAGGGTGGCACCCGGCAACTGCAGCTGACCGGTGAGTTTGAAGATTCCGTGCTGGCTGAGGTGATCAAATCTGCCGAGCAGGCTCGCAGTGAAGTCACGCAGCAAACTGTGTTGTCGGTGTTGGTGTGGTTAGCGCTGATCTCAGCGGCTGTTGTAGGCGTGTATCTATACGTCCAGGCAGTTCGCCGCCGCCGTAAGCTCGCTGATGAGCTGCCCAACAAGATTTGGACATAGCGGGTTCGCAAGGTAGTGGCGCGGGCTGCTGGCAGACTGAAGAGGTGAGTGCAGGTACTGACAGAAGTACCGGTGCAACGTCGCGCGCTGTGTCCTCCACCACATCCTCTACAGCGCCTCCCGCTATGCCCTCCACCGCTACGTCTCCCACCATGTCTTCTACCACTACGTATTCCACCACGTCTGCCGCCGTGCCCATCACCGAATCGCTCGGCATGTCACTCACAGCCGTAGGAGCAATCGTGGTAGCCGGAGGCACCGGTGAGCGTTTCGGCGGCCTAAAGCAGTTAGCCGAAATTGGCGGACAGACCGCAATTGAGTGGAGCGCTAAAACTGCGGCGAGCACTTGCCAGCAGGTTGTTGTGGTGCTACCACCCGCTGCGCTCAAGGCGAACAACACAGATGAACCATCAGATGATCCCTCATCTGGCACGCTGCGAACACTCAGTGAGATTGGCGCAACCGTCGTAGCGGGGGGCGCCACAAGGCTCGATTCGGTAAGGGCAGGCCTGTCAGAGTTGCGTGAAGAGGTTGAGGTGGTCGCGGTGCATGATGCAGTTAGACCCGGTGCAACCAAGGCAATGTTTGAAGCTGTAATCGGGGCGGTTCTTGCGGGTGCAGATGCAGCCGTACCGATGTTGCCCGTCTTCGACACGCTGAAGCGCATCAAACCCGTTAGATCGGATAGTGAATCAAGCGCCGTGCTTGAGACTGTTGATCGAAATCAGTTCGCACTTGCGCAAACACCGCAGGCGTTTAAGCGAGCGTTACTAGCAGAGGCGTATGAAGCGGTTGCTAAGTCTCCCGAAGCATGCACCTTTACCGATGATGCCTCGTTGGTGGAAGCCCAAGGGGGCGAGGTGTTGGTAGTAGCGGGAGATCCTGCTGCGCACAAGATCACCACGCCAGTGGACTTAGACGTGGTAACGGCGCTGATGGGCTTAGCAGGTTCAGTGCCAAATGCCTGAAGTCGCTGAAATAGTTGCGAGCGACCTGCGCATCGGCCACGGTTATGACGCGCACCGTCGGCTTTGCGAAACGGATCCTGGCGCCGCCAGTAATGCGAACCGCTGCCTGGTGTTGGGTGGGGTCGAGTTTGCAGATGAGGCGCCGCTAGTTGGCCATAGCGATGCGGACGTTGTTTGCCATGCCGTTATTGATGCGCTGCTTAATGCGGCCGGCTTGGGAGATATCGGCGAGATGTTCCCTGACTCAGACCCAGCTTTTGCTGGTGCCAGTGGGCTGGATTTACTAAGACGATCTGTCGAGACGGCTGCTGCGGAAGGCTGGAGCCTTGTCAACGCAGACTGCACGGTGGTGACTGACCGACCGATGATTGCACCACACAAGCCTCAGATGCAGAAACTGCTAAGTGAGGCTGCTGATGGTCAAGTGACGGTCAGCGGCAAGCGAACCGAAGGAATGGGCGCGTTTGGCAGAGGTGAAGGGGTGGTGGCGTTTGCCGTCGCCCTACTAGTTCGCAAATCTGCAGCGAGAGGGCAGTAACGATGAGTGACCAAGATTCAGGTGAGAAAGACTCAGAGGATCGCTCAGGGCCAAGCGACTCAGGGGATAAGGGCGGACGACCTGACGAATCCGGCGGGCGATCTGAAGGTAGGCCTGATAGGCGCGACAGTGATAACCGAGAGCGCCGTGGCAGCTATGGCGGCGGCCGTGATGGCGGTGAGCGTCGTGGTGGTTATGGGGGCGCCAAGGGTCGTGATGGTGGTGAGCGTCGCGGCGGCCGTGATGGCGGTGAACGTCGTGGTGGTTATGGGGGCGCCAAGGGTCGTGATGGAGATGACCGACGTAGTGGTGGCCGTGATGGTGGTGAGCGTCGCGGTGGCCGGGATGGTGGCGATAGGCGCGGCGGTTATGGCGGTGGCCGTGATGGTGGTGGTTACCGAGGCGGCAGAGACGGTGGTGAGCGTCGCGGCAGCTATGGCGGTGAGCGTCGCGGAGATGACCGACGTGGTGGCCGTGATGGTGGTGAGCGTCGCGGCAGCTATGACGCCAGGGGTCGTGATGGTGGTTACCGGGATGGCGGTGGTCGTGATGGTGGTGAGCGTCGCGGCAGCTATGGCGGTGAACGCCGTGGTGGTCGTGATGGTGGCGATAGGCGTGGTGGTTATGGCGGTGGTGGTCGTGATGGTGGTGGTGAGCGTCGCGGCAGCTATGGCGGTGGTCGTGATGGTGGTGGTTACCGAGGCGGCAGAGACGGTGGTGAGCGTCGCGGTGGTTATGGGGGCGCCAGGGGTCGTGATGGAGATGACCGACGTGGCGGTGGCGACAGGCGTGGTGGTTATGGCGGCGGCCGTGATGGTGGCGATAGGCGCGGCGGTTATGGTGGCGATAGGCGTGGTGGTTATGGCGGCGGTGAACGCCGTGGTGGTTATGGCGGTGGTGAACGCCGTGGTGGTTATGGCGGTGGTGGTCGTGATGGTGGCGATAGGCGCGGCGGTTATGGCGGTGGTGGTCGTGATGGCGGTGAACGCCGAGGCGGCAGAGACGGTGGTGGTCGTGATGGTGGTGAACGCCGAGGCGGCAGAGACGGTGGTGGTCGTGATGGTGGTGGTTATGGCGGCGGCCGTGATGGTGGCGACAGGCGTGGTGGCTATGGCGGCGGCCGTGACGGCTTCAGAGAAAGCCGAGATCACGACAACGACAGCTTTGACCACTCCCGAAAGCGTCGTGGCCCCAGTCCAGGCGCTGCGCCACGCGGTCCTGACGATTTAGGTGGCGATCAAATCGAAGGTCGTCAAGCCGTTCGTGAGGCTCTCATAGCCGGTCGTCGCACGATCAAAGAGATCTACCTAGCACCGCTGGCAGACAGCTCAGGCTCCTCAGGTTCTCCTGGAGGTGCAACCGAGGCCGCAGTTTCCGATGCGCTGGCCGAAATAGCCGACCTCGCCGCTGAACGCCGTATTCGTTTCGACAAAGTCAGTAGAGGGCGCTTGGAGTCAATTGCGCGCACCGAATCTCCGCAAGGCGTTGTTGCTCTGGCCGACCCGATCGTGCCCACTGCTCTGGATGAATTAGTCAAACCAGTAGATGGTCAACAACCGTTGTTGGTCATTGCTGATGGTGTGACCGACCCAGGCAACCTGGGTGCAATTCTTAGAACGGCCGAAGTCGCAGGTGCAACCGGCGTGATTCTGACTCGCCATCGTGCGGTACGGCTCACCCCGACAGCGGTCAAGGCATCCGCAGGTGCAGTGGAATACCTCCGAATCGCTCTTGTCGGCGGTCTGCCAGCAGCCCTAGCCCAGCTAACGATGGCAGGTGTGTGGATATTAGGACTGGACACCAACGCACCGCAAGACATCTCCACAGTTGACATGGGGACAGAAGCTGCAGCACTTGTGGTGGGATCCGAAGGTAAGGGCTTGTCATCGCTCGTGCGACAGCGCTGCGACCTGCTCGTGTCTATCGCAAAGCATGGAAAGATTGATTCACTAAACGTCTCGGCAGCTACCGCGGTAGCGCTCTATGAGATGGTTCGCGCACGCACGCGTCCCGCGACACCAAGTCTCCCCTGAGCGTTCTACCCTGGGGATGAATGTTGAGTCGTCACCACTACGCCCGAGTAGCTCAATGGCCAGAGCACCGCTCTTGTAAAGCGGGGGTTGAGGGTTCGACTCCCTCCTCGGGCTCACTCAAGGCTTCAAGCAAAGAACTAAAAATAGCTAAGGAATTTTTGTTAAAAAATATCCACCAAAAAATATCCACCAAATCCATCGCCTCAGGGCGCACACTAGGTAGCCGGAGGCTGTAGATGAGCAGTTTGTCTGGTAAAAACAACAGCGCCGCGGCCATCCGCGGACTACTACTGGTAGTGGTGGCTGCCGCTATTGGCGTGTTACTTCTTCGTTCGGGCGGAGACGATGACACCGCTTCAGCGACGGACGACCAAACAACCACCGAGACCACTATCGCTACGCTGGACACCACTGTGGCTGGTGATGACACGGACGGTGCCGACGACTCGAGTAGCACTGACGATGCGACCGACTCAACCGGCGATGATGTCACCTCTACGACTTTGGGCGATTCCAGCGACAATTCAATCGACGGTTTTCAGCCACGTCCGCCAGCCGAGGTCTTGGTGCAAGTTGCTAACTCAACCGACGTTCGAGGAGCGGCATCGCGTGTGACCGACCGCCTGAAAGTGCTCGGTTTCGTGACCCTGACACCAACCAACCTGCGTGGAACTCCGCTGGATCAGTCGAAAGTGCACTACATGCCTGGGTCCTTGCTAGAAGCCCAGAACATTGCTGAAGTGCTTGAACTGGATCGTCAAAACGATGTGTTTCAGATGTTTGAAGACACGACAGCGATCGGTGATTACGAAATGCCCGACGTGCTAGTGGCCATTGGCGCAGACTTAGCCCGCTAGCGGGGTGGACCTAGCGGGTTCGCTCAGGTCTGGTTCGAATGGCTTCACTTACCGTTGTTGCTTGTCCTGACAAGTTTCGCGGCACCGCTACGGCTACTCAAGCAGCCGCCGCCATAACCGCAGCCAGCAAAGCTGAATCCACGCCAGAGCTGAGCTTTATAGCTCAGCAGTTGCCGATGGCCGACGGCGGCGAAGGCACCCTTGAAGCATTAGGCGGACCAAACCGCACAACAAGAGTCACCGGCCCCTTAGGGCAGTCGGTTGATGCCGAATGGCGTCTCGAACAAGGCGGCGACACAGCCACCGCTATCTCCAACACTGCAGTAATCAGTACTGCAGTAATAGAGATGGCGCGTGCGAGCGGTTTGCAGCTAGCCGATGGCGTAGACCACAACGACCCCATAGCTGCTACCACCCACGGAACTGGTCAGCTGATAGCTGAAGCCATCGCCGAAGGTGCGAAGCGCATCATTGTTTCGTTAGGTGGCTCGGCCACCACCGATGGAGGGCTTGGTGCTCTTGAGGCTCTTCAGCCGCTCAACCAGCTACGAGACGTGCAGCTCATTGCGGCCTGCGACGTGCAAACAAAGTTCACCGATGCGGCTGAAGTGTTCGGCCCGCAGAAGGGGGCCACGCCCGCTCAGGTTCAACAGTTGCGTCAGCGCCTGACTAGCTTGGCCGACGCTTACCAGCAGCAATACGGGGTGGATGTTACGAATCTGGCGAGAGCAGGAGCAGCAGGCGGTTTAGCTGGCGCTCTAGCGGTGTGCGGTGCGGAGCTAGTAAGTGGGTTTGAGTTGGTTTCGCAAGAAGTTGGCCTGCCGCAAGCCATTAGCGATGCCGGCCTGGTGGTGACCGGCGAGGGCCTGCTGGACGGAGGTTCGTTTGACGGAAAGGTGGTTGGTGCAGTGGCTGAGCTGGCTGCAGCCAGCGAGGTTCCTCTGCTGATCGTCGCTGGTGCCTGCGACGAAGCCGGGTTGCAGGCCGCTGGTAGATACCCCCAAACCACGGCAGTGTCACTAACGGAAACCTTCGGAGAGACGCGAGCTTTGGACGACACACTTGCCTGCATACAGCAAGTGGTTAGCGACTATCTCCGTAGCTAAATTCAGTTGTCTATTAGCACTCTCACCCTTAGAGTGCTAACGGCTTTTAAGCCTGTTTTATAGGTGTTTGCACAAGCACCACTTGCGCAAACACGATCGTAAATAGACGCAGACCAATGACTGTCCAAGGAGTTAAGAACAAATGGCCAAACTGATCATCTTTGAAGATGAAGCCCGACGCACCCTCGAGTCAGGCATGAATCAACTGGCTGACGCAGTGCGCGTCACCCTGGGCCCAAAGGGCCGCAACGTAGTGCTGGATAAGAAATGGGGCGCTCCCACCATCACTAACGACGGTGTTTCAATCGCCAAAGAGATCGAGCTGGAAGACCCAGTCGAGCGCATCGGCGCAGAACTTCTCAAAGAGGTTGCAAAGAAAACCGATGACGTGGCCGGTGACGGCACTACTACCGCCACGGTGTTGGCACAAGCGATGGTCCAAGATGGCCTGCGCAATGTGACCGCCGGAGCTAACCCAATGTCGCTCAAGCGTGGCATTGAGGCAGCTGTCGCAGCGGCAGTCAAGGCCATCGAAACCATGTCGATCAGCGTTACCGAATCCAAGTCTCAGATCGCTCAGGTGGCTGCGATTTCTGCGGCCGATAATGAGATTGGTGAGCTCATCAGCGAAGCCATTGAGAAAGTCGGCAAAGACGGTGTGATCACCGTGGAAGAGTCACAGACCTTCGGCCTGGAGATGGATCTGGTGGAAGGCATGCGCTTCGACAAGGGCTACATCTCGCCATATTTTGCAACAGACCTCGACCGGCAGGAGTCGGTGCTTGATGAGCCTTATGTGCTGTTTGTGCAAGGCAAAATAACCGCAGTGCGCGACATCTTGCCGCTGCTAGAGAAGGTCACCCAGGCTGGTAAGCCGCTGGTGTTGATCGCCGAAGACGTGGAGGGCGAAGCACTAGCCACGATCGTGGTTAACAAGATCCGCGGAACGCTCAAAGCGGTGGCGGTGAAAGCACCGGGCTTTGGTGATCGTCGCAAGGCAATGCTGGAAGATATGGCCATCATCACCGGCGGTCAGGTGGTCAGCGAAGACGTTGGCTTGAAGCTAGAAAACACGACGATCGATCTACTGGGTCAGGCCCACAGGGTGATTGTCACCAAAGATGAGACCACAATCATTGAGGGCGCCGGCGACGCAAAGGACGTAACCGGACGCATCGAGCAGATAAAGCGCGAGATCGAAAACACCGACTCCGATTACGACCGTGAGAAGCTGCAAGAGCGGCTAGCGAAGTTAGCCGGAGGAGTAGCAGTGCTGAAGGTTGGCGCAGCTACCGAGGTTGAGCTCAAGGAAAAGAAGCACCGCATCGAAGACGCCGTCAATACCACCAAGGCCGCTATCGACTCAGGCGTTGTAGCTGGCGGTGGAGTGTCTCTGTTGCGAGCCGAGCAAGCGGTTGCAAAGGCCGCCGCCAAGCTCAAGGGCGATGAGGTAACCGGAGCGCAGATTGTGGGGCGTTCGTTGCGTGCGCCGCTAGAGCAAATCGCCGAAAACGCAGGCATAGACGGTGGCGTTGCCGCCAGCAAGGTCCGCGAACTAGAAGGCCACTCTGGACTTAACGCGGCTACCGGCGAATACGAAAACCTGGTTGAGGCGGGAGTGATCGATGCTGCCAAGGTGACGCTTTCGGCCTTGCAAAATGCGGCCTCAATTGCGGCCCTTTTCTTGACTACCGAAGCGGTCATCTGCGAAATGCCCTCAGAGGGCGGTGGCGCACCCGCAATGCCCGACATGGACTTCTAGCGCTGGTTCTTATAGGTACTAGCGCAACGTCTAGCGACGTCTAGCAAAGCGAGGCATCTTAGGATGGTGCCCGTGGAGCAATCGGCTGGAGATTCGCACGGCGACCCAGAGGTAACAACCTCAATCGGCTGGGGTGTTCTGCACCTGTTCTGCAAGGTTCAGCCGGGGAAAACCAGCGCCGAATCGATCATTTCGGCGGTGGCCAAGGTCGTTGATGACAGCCATCAGGTAGTGGGCGTGGCGATGTTTGGCCACAAGGCCGATCTCGGGTTTATGGCGATAGGTCCAGACCTATGGCGGTTGCGATCGCTGCAGTCTGGATTGCAGTCTGCAGGGCTTGAGATTTGCGACAGCTATGTGTCGATGACCGAGCTTTCGGAGTACTCAGCAGACCTGCCCGAAGAAATGAAAACCAAAAGGCTCTATCCGCAGTTGCCTCCCGACGGCAAGAGGGCTTACTGCTTTTACCCGATGTCACGCCGCCGCGAAACCATCGGCAACTGGTACACGCTGGACTTTGATAATCGCCGTGAGATGATGATGGAACACGGCAAGTCAGGCCGCAATTTTCGCGGTCGTATCGTGCAGCTAATCACAGGCTCTACCGGGGTAGACGATCACGAGTGGGGAGTGACCTTGTTTGGCGAGCACCTAGACGATCTCAAAGAGGCCGTTTACACCATGCGCTTTGACGAAGCATCAGCGGTCTACGGCGACTTCGGCCGGTTCTACACCGGATTAGTTGCCGACGATCTCTCGACCGTTCTCAAACGGATCGGCTTGTAGCACCACGGAGGAGACCAACTCCTACCTACGTAACACCACAGAAAAGAGGCAAGAAAATGGCCGAATACACAGCACCAACCAAAGACATGCTTTTTGTGTTGGAGCACATTGCCGAGCTAGGAGAGCTGGCGAAGCATGAGCTATACAGCCACGCCGACGTTGAGACCGTCGGCGCTTTGCTTGATGAAGCGGGCCGCTTCATGTCCGAGCAGCTGGCACCGTTAAACGCTGTAGGCGACACGCAAGGGCTGCAATTTGACGACGGAGTCATTACGCACCCGGCAGGCTTCGCAGAGGCTTACACGCAATTTGTCAGCGGCGGTTGGAACGGGATGGCGTTTGCACCCGAGCACGGAGGTGGCGGCATGCCTTGGTGCGTAGGACTAGCAGTACAAGAAATGCTCACCTCCGCAAACATGTCGTTTAGCCTGTGCCCGTTACTGACTCAGGGTGCGATCGACGCTCTTATTCATCACGCCGACGAGACCCTGCAGCAGACCTACCTGCCGAAGATGATCTCCGGCGAATGGTCGGGCACAATGAACTTGACCGAGCCACATGCCGGTTCGGATGTGGGTGCGCTTAGCACCAGGGCCGAGCCGCAATCCGACGGCAGCTATCGAATCTTTGGCACCAAGATCTTCATCACCTACGGCGAGCATGAACTAGCCCGCAACATCATCCATCTAGTGCTGGCGCGTATACCCGGATCACCCGCCGGTACACGCGGCATCAGCTTGTTTGTGGTGCCTAAGTTCATTGTCAACCCTGATGGCTCGTTAGGAGAACGCAACGATCTGCGGGCCGTGTCAACCGAACACAAGATTGGTATTCACGCCAGCCCGACCTGCGTTATGTCTTACGGCGACAACGAGGGCGCTTTGGGCTATTTGGTGGGCCCCGAAAACGCAGGCATGAAAGCCATGTTCACGATGATGAACAACGCTCGCTTGTCGGTGGGGCTTGAAGGCCTGGCGCTAGCCGAGCGCGCTTATCAGCAAGCGCGTGACTTCGCCATTGATCGCAAGCAGGGCAAAGCAATCGGAGCAGAGCTTGAGCAGGGGGAGTCGTCACCCATCGTCGATCATGCTGACGTGCGGAGAATGCTGATGACGATGCGCTCCAACATCGAAGCCATGCGCTGCTTGATGTATGCCAACGCGGCCGCACTTGATCGAGTTTCGCTTGCTAAAGCCGAGGATGGTTCCGACTCCAAAACCGCAACTGAGGCCGAAGCATTTGCCGCGTTGCTAACACCAATCAGCAAGGCCTGGGGAAGCGATCTTGGTGTCGAGATGACCTCGCTAGGCCTGCAGGTGCATGGCGGCGTGGGCTATGTGGAGGAAACCGGAGCGGCGCAACATTGGCGCGACTCACGAATTGCGCCGATTTATGAGGGCACTAACGGGATTCAGGCCGCCGATTTGGCTTTCCGCAAGCTGCCCCAAGAAGGCGGCGAAACCATGCTGCGACTTGTTTCGGAGATGTCGGAGCTAGCTGATGAGTTGTCGAGTTGGCCCGATAGCCCAGAGGGCAGTACTGGTTCTGCGCTCGGTGAGATTGGTAAGTCGTTAGACGAAGGCATTGGGCATCTATCTCAGGCCGCTACCTGGCTGGGAGGCCAACTTGTAGGCGGCGATTTCAATCACGTGGCGGCTGGTGCAACGCCGTTTATACGGCTGAGCGGTGTTGTCGTGGGTGGCTACTACTTGGCAAAGGCCGCCAAGGCGGCGGTTCTGACCGCTGAGAGCGCTGCTGGAGCAGGTAACGCTGGTGCGGGGCTTGCGAGCAGCGAGCTAGCCGACAAGGTTGCGACGACGCTGTTTTATTTTCAAAACATTATGCCGACCGCAGCCGGACTGGTGCCTTCGGTGACAAGCGGAGCAGACGCGATGTTTGCCATTCCCACCGACCGGCTATAGCTCCACGCGGTATCTGTCTATGCCTAAGAAGCCGCCTGAAAAACCGCCTGAAAAGCTGACCGAGCTACGTGAGCTGTTGGGTGACATGGGCAATGTGGTGGTGGCTTTTAGTGGTGGAGTGGATTCGGCTTTTTTGGCCTACGTCGCAAACGATGTGCTTGGTCCGCAGCGCTCGCAATGTGTCACCGCTGTCTCCGCCAGCTTGGCCGCAGACGAGTTGGCTGATTGTGAGGCGTTAGCGCAAGAGTGGGGTCTCAGCTGGAGTAAAGTAACCACTGCTGAGTTAGCGAATCCGGCATACGTGCAAAACGACTCAGACCGCTGCGCTCACTGCAAAACAGCGTTGGTGGAAGCGCTAGAGCCCATCGTTGCGGTGAGTGAAGCAGCTGGCAACGGCGCAATTGTCACGCTTGGTGTAAATCTTGATGACCTAGGCGATCATCGTCCCGGCCAGCAGGCCGCGCAAACACGTGGTGCCAGATTTCCGCTAGTAGAGGCAGGCTTCACCAAGGACGACATCCGCCAGTACAGCCAACGGTTAGGGCTGCGTACCTGGGACAAACCGGCCGCCGCATGCTTGGCGTCACGTGTCCCGTACGGCACTGAAGTAACGGTGCCGCTACTTGGTCGGATCGAGCGAGCCGAAGCTTCCTTACGTCGGTTGGGTTTGACGCAGCTGCGGGTGCGTGATTATGGCAACACCGCCCGGCTTGAGGTTCCCGCTGACGACTTTGAACAAGTAGTGATCCAAGCGGCGCAAGTCGTCGCGGCGGTGAAGGCGGTTGGCTATCAGTATGTAACGCTTGATCTGGAAGGCTTTAGGTCGGGCAACCTGAACCAAGCGCTTGAAAACACCGGACAAGCAATAACTGAACAAGCTATAACGGGGCAAGCACTAACGGAGCAAGCAAAGTGAGTAGCGGCGACGTGCCTGAGCGCGTGCACTCCAAGTTTGCCGACGCCCGCTCCAAGCTGATAGCGCTGGACAGCGATTTAAAACCCGAGACCCTCGAAGCTATTCCAACAGCCCTGACCGATCTCACTGATAATTGGTTGCGCGAGGTATTTACATACGAAACAACAGCAGCGCAAACTGGCCCTGCAAAGACTGGCACTGAGCAAACCAGCGCTGAGCAAACCAGCACAGTGCAAACCGGAATAGCCCTGCTGGCTGTTGGTGGTTACGGACGGTCAGAACTGTGTCCGCGTAGCGACATCGATCTGTTGCTGCTTCACAGTCCGGAGGTAAACACGGGCGACCTTGCGGACCGCATCTGGTATCCCGTTTGGGACCAGCGCTTGAAACTAGGGCACGCAGTTCGCACAATCGACGACTGCATTGAGCTAGCCACCCACGACATAGACACCTGCACGGCCCTGCTTGACGCACGGCACATTGCAGGTGACGAGCAGCTCACCACAGAGCTAATCCAGCGCATTAATCAGCACTGGCAAGAAAACTCTGAGGACTGCCTCAAAGATCTTGCTCAAACAGCAAAACGTCGACAACGGCTAAGCGGTGAGGTGGCGTTTTTGCTTGAGCCAAACCTCAAGCTCGGTCGCGGTGGTCTAAGAGATGTGCAAACAGTTGGCTGGGCTGAGCATGCAGGTGTTTCGCTAACGGCTGACGATCGTCAGCGCTTGGAGCAGTCCTATCTCACCTTGCTGAGAGTACGGGTGGCTTTGCACATTTTGACTGGGCGTTCGACAGACGTGCTTGAGACAGACGAGCAACAGCCGATTGCCGAAATGTTGGGCGCAGCCGATTCGAGTGCGTTGATGTATGACATTGCGGCGGCCGCACGCGATATTGCGTTCATCAGCGATCACGCTTGGCGCACCTCGTCGAGTTGGGAAGCGGCTGAAGCGGGTGGGGCAACAAGTCAGGCCAGCACAACCAAGCAGTCGTTCCTGGAAAAACGTCGAAACAAGGCTCTTAAAAAACGACTAGCCGCTGACGGCCTGGAGCTGGTCGACGGTGAGATCATGATTACCGGTGACCCAGGAAAAGACGAGTTGCTTCTGCTACGAGCTGCCGTGCACGCGGCTCGTCACCAAGTTGGCATTGCTCGTACCAGTCTCGATCAGCTAGCTCAGCGCCAGCAAACCTTGAGTGACCCTTGGCCTAGCGATGCGCGCGAGCTATTTGTGCAACTGCTGGAGTGCGGCGATAACGCAATTGACGTGATCGAGGCGCTTGATTTTGTAGGCGTATGGACTTGCGTGCTGCCCGAGTGGGCGCCCAACCGCAACCGCCCACAGCGATCCCGCTACCACCGCTTCACCGTTGATCGCCACCTGCTCGAAGCGGTCTCACTGGCTGCTGAGATGACAGATCGGGTTACGCGCCCCGACCTGTTGTTAGCAGCCGCCTTGCTGCATGACATTGGAAAGGGCTACCCCGGAGACCACACCCAAGTGGGTATGGGTCTGGTGGCGACTATTGCCAAGCGCGCTGGCTGGGATGAACAAGACGTCAACACGCTGGTGCGGTTGGTGCAGCACCATCTGCTGCTAACCGACACCGCCACCCGACGCGACCTAGACGACCCTCGCACCACCGAACATGTGGTCGAGGCCGTTGAAACCACTGAGTTTTTGAGATTGTTGGCGGCGCTTACCGAGGCCGATTGTCGCGCCACCGGACCTACCGCTTGGACCGACTGGATCGCCAGCCTGGTGAGCACGCTCATCGACTTGGTTACCGAGCATCTCAGTGGCTCGGTAGATCTGCTTTCAACAAGGAGAGAGCTAAGAGATAGGGCGATAGCGGGGATAATGGCGGAAGGTCAAACCCAGGTGGTTGGTGCGGAGGACACCGTGACCGTTGTAGCGCCTGACGAGAAGGGCACCTTCAGCAAGGTGGCAGGAGCGCTGGCTTTGCGTGGCCTTGATGTGCTGCAGGCCGAGGCGTTTTCCCAACCGAGCCCAGTAACAGGCTCGACCGACAACACCGCAAGTCCGGCAACGGGCTCGACCGGAAGCACCACCACAGCCGTGTCAGTGTTTCGGATTGCGCCGCCAGACACTCCCGTTGACTGGGAACGAGTAGCCGCCGATATCAAACGAGCAATCGAGGGCTCCCTAGCGCTGGACGCTCGCATCGCTGAACGAGCGCGCCTCTATCGCAGACGCACGGCGCTGGCCGCTGCAACTCCTCAAACCGTGGTGACCTTCAACACCAGCGCAGCCACTGATGCCACCATCGTGCAGGTTCGCACCGAGGATCGCATTGGCGTGCTCTACCGCCTTACCGAGATTCTCTCTCGCATGGGGCTTGACATCGTCTCGGCCAAGATTCAAACGATCGCCAACGAAGTAGTCGACACGTTTTATGTAACTGGGTCAAACGGCCCGGTGCTAAGCGAAGAGCATCAAAGAGAAATAGAGCTGGCGCTACAGCACGGTTTAGCCCAGCCGGTCGATACGCCGACTCATGCATCTGCCAGCGCGCCCGACGGCGCGTCAAGCTAAAAACAGCGCGTCTAGCTAGAAGCTAGACATGTGAGCTAGATATGCGAAATAGCGTCGAGCACGTTTAGACGAGCCGCACGCCTGGCTGGCAGGATCGCCGCCAGCATGCCCAACACGACGCACAGCACAACGATGCCTATCAGCCAGAAAACCGGCACTCCGATAGACGAAATGAACGATTCGGGCAGCGCGGCAATGGCAATGAAGGCAAACACAAGCCCTAACAGCACACCGAGAATCCCCCCGAACACGGTGACGATTACGGCCTCCCAACGGATCATGCGGCGAGTTTGACGCCTGGTCATGCCGACAGCGCGCAATAAACCAAGCTCGCGAATACGTTCAAACACCGACAACATCAGCGTGTTAACGACTCCCAGAGAGGCAATAACAATCGCAAAAATCAGCAAAGCGTTGACCACTAGCAAAAGCTGATCAATCTGGCTTTCGAGCGATTTCTGAAACTCTTCTCGATTTTCCAGCTTGGTTTCTGGATAGTTCGCCGCCACAGCGTCAACCGCCGGTCGCAGGTCCGTGGGGTCGACGCCTTCGGCGGCAGAGACCGCCGCGAACACGTTGTACTGCTTAGAAGAGGTGTACACCTCCTCATAAGTGTTAATGCTGATCACCCAATTGCCGAGAATGGTGGCGTCGTCATAGATACCGACGACGGTCAGATTTCGCGTGCCGCCGGGGAACTCAACGGAGAGCGTGTCACCCGAGCTCAAAGCCAGATCCTCAGCCGCTTCGGAGTACACCAGCAAACCGTTATTTTCCAGTCCCTGGTATGAGCCCTGTGTGAGGTCGGCATCAACCAAGGTGCCCAGGCCCTCCTGTTGAGTGCCGAGCACGTCGTAGGTGATGCCATCTATACGCATCGTGGCCACGCCTGGCCCACCGCGATAGCCAACGGCTATGCCTACACCCTCTACCTCTTTTAGGTCTGCTACCAACTGCGGGCTGAAACCAGATTGGTCGTTGGTATCAAGCTGTACGAAGTAATCGGCTCGCAGAGAAGTATCCAATGTGGAGCTAAACGTCGCCTTAAAGCTCTCACCCACTATCAGCACCATTGCTACTAGCGCTAGGCCCACCATCAACGCTGAAGCCGTGGAGGAGGTGCGGCGCGGGTTGCGAGCTGCGTTCTCTCGAGCCAATTGACCAGGAGTCTTGGCTATGCGAGCAATCGGTGCTCCCAGCGCTAGAGCCACGGGTCGAGCCATCAACGGGCTAAGCAAAGCGGTCGCTAGGAACAGTAGTAGCGCACCAAACGCCAACGGGAAGAGCCTGTCGCTGGCCCCACCGCCGCCAAAGACACCCAGCAGCGATAGCAACGCGCCGACCACACCAAGGATCACTCCAATGATCGAGCGTCGCCGTGAGCTAACCGGCGCCAGTATGAACTGGTCCGATATCGCAGCAATGGGCGGAACCGAAGCGGCTCGCCTAGCTGGGGCTATGGACGCCAACAGCGTCATGCCAACGCCAACGCCAACGGAAACAATCCACGTTCGTAGGCCAATGATGATCGGTCCGGCTGGAAGACCGCCACCGTCGCCTGCCTGTTCGAGCGCAAAGCTAATAAATGCTGCGACACCGATGCCAGCCAGCACGCCTATCAGCGAGGCCAGTACACCTATCAACAGTGCCTCACCAATGACCGATGCGCGTACCTGACGACCGGTAGCACCAAGGCAGCGCAGCAGCCCTAGCTCTTTTATGCGCTGGCCCAACACGATGGAGAAGGTGTTGTTGATGATGAACGCACTCACCACCAGTGCCACCGCGGCAAACGCCAACAGCGCTGTTTGGAAAATGCTGATGATCTGTGAGAACTGGTCGGTGAATTCTTCCTCGACTACTCCGCTGGTGACAGCCTCGTAATTGGCTGGCAGAACCTCATTGACCCGGTCGGCAAGCACATCTTCTGTTACTCCCGAAACCGCCCTTACTTCAATGGTTTGGAAAGATCCCAGCGCGTCAAAAAGCCTTTGGGCTGTACTGGTTTCGAACATCATGAAGATGACGCCGAAGTCTTCCTCACCAAAGAAGAACAGTCCCGTGATAACAAAGTCTTCAGGCTCTGCAAGCGACCGGATATTGACGGTGTCGCCTATGGAAATTCCGTACCTATCGGCAGTTATCGAGTCGATCATTACTTCACCGCCAGCAGGAGCGCGGCTACCTGGAACCAGCGTTACTGCTGAGGTGGGGTCATTGGGGTCATAGTTGTAGCCCAGCGTGGGGCCACCAGATGTTGTTAGCAGCTCGCCTTCATAACTAACTCGCGGAAACCCGACGACGCTTCCTTGCGCATATGCAACACCATCAACCGCAGAAACGGTCTCGGCTAGCTCTTCCGGCACGAGCGGGCGCGTGCTGTTGTCATCTGCAAAGGCAGCGACTCCGCGAACCTGAACATTTACGTTTGAAACAACTTCTTGCGCAATGTCGTCAAACGTGGCTCGCAGGCTGTCTGCGGTGATGAACGAACCTGATACGAAAGCCACGCTTAGAACCACCGCGAAAGAGGTGAGCGCAAAGCGCAGCTTGCGCGCGAATAAGGACTTGATTGTGAGCTTCAGCACGTCTGTGTTGCCTTTAAAGGGTTGCCTCTGGAAGGGGTTGTCTGCTGGGCGCTAGTCGCCTAGGTGCTTGATGGTGTCAAGCACGGTGTCAGCGGTGGGCGAAGACATCTCTTGCACGATTTTGCCATCTACCAAAAACACGACGCGATCGCTATAAGAAGCCGCAGCGGGATCGTGAGTAACCATGACGATCGTCTGGTTTAGGCGGTCAACCGCTTGGCGAATGAAGCTCAATATCTCTCCACCCGTTTTGGAGTCAAGGTTGCCGGTCGGTTCATCGGCAAAAACAATGGCGGGTCGGCTGGCAAGCGCTCTTGCAACCGCGACACGTTGCTGCTGGCCACCGGATAGCTCGGTCGGTCGGTGATCCAGGCGATCTTCTAGTCCTACAGCAGACACGATTTCATCAAACCAATCCCGATCCATTGCGGTGCCACCCAGTTTTGAGGGAAGCTCTATGTTTTCGCTTGCAGTCAAAGTCGGTACCAGATTGAATGCCTGAAACACAAAGCCGATCCTGTCCCTGCGCAACAGTGTTAGCTGTCGTTCCGACAAGGTTTCTAGCGACACATCTTCAATAAAGACCTCGCCGTCGGTCAGGGTGTCAAGTCCAGCCATGCAGTGCATAAGCGTGGATTTGCCGGAACCTGATGGCCCCATAACGGCGGTGAACTCGCCGCGTTCAAACTCGACCGTGACGCCATTTAAGGCATGCACCTCTGTGTCACCTGAGCCGTAGACCTTTGAGGCATCAACGGCTCTTGCGGCTGGCACGCCTGCGGCAGTCTCTGCCGATTGAGCGCCAGTTGTTGTGGTTTGCGTTGAATCGTTCTGCACGAAGGGGCAGGGTAGTGCGGAGAGGCCTTAGTAAAAGATCACCAACGAGTAAAAGATCACCAACGCACCTTGCACGTGCATGACCTATAGAGAGCGGCGGGGCTTTCCTACACTGAACGGGTGCCAACGTTCCCGTGCCCTTCTTGTGGCTCAGATACCCCTAGTGGGGCGCGGTTTTGTCCAACGTGCGGGCATTTGCTGGTTGAGACCGAAGAACGCCGCGTCGTTACGGTGCTTTTTGTTGATCTGGTTGGTTTTACGAAGCTAAGCGAGGACGCTGATCCGGAAGACCTAAAGCACCTAATTGATACCTGTTTCCAGCGTTTGGTGGCTGACGTTGGAGAGTTCGGCGGGACCGTTGACAAGATCATTGGTGATGCCATCTTGGCTTTGTTTGGCGCCCCGGTAGCGCACGAAGATGATCCCGAGCGTGCCCTTCGGGCTGTTTTTCGCATGCAGGATTCGCTAGCTAAATTTTCCGTCGAGCGCGGCATCAAACTTCAGATGAGAGCCGGCATCAACACCGGTGAGGTGCTCGTTGGGGCGCTTCATGCTGGCGGTGATTACACCGTTATGGGTGACACCGTCAACATTGCAAATCGCCTGCAAGGCATGGCTAATCCAGGTGAGGTGTTAGTGGGCTCACTCACTCAAGCTGCTACAGCCTCAGTGGTTCAGTTTGAAGGGCGTGGCGAGCTAGAGCTGCGCGGACGCAGTGAGCCAGTAGGAGTGTTTGTTGCCTCTGGGGAGTTAGCACCACCAGGACGCCGGCGTAACTCAGTGCGCGCACCACTGGTCGGGCGCAGCCTCGAGCTTCAGCAGCTGACTTCGGCCATCAACACGGCTTTGAGCAGGAGTCGCGCGCAGTTAGTGCAAATCGTGGGTGAGGCTGGACTTGGCAAAAGCCGACTAGCCGATGAGGTGACTGCAAAAATTGAACAAGAGCACGGCGCTCTGGTGCTCAGCAGCATGGTGCTGCCTTATGACGAGGCCAACCCGCTGAGAGCGATTGGCGATGCGATTGCCAACAGGGCCGGTGTTATGCACAACGACTCCACCGAAGTCGCCGGTGAGCGGATTACAAAACTGATTGCCGAGGCTTTGCAGGGAGAGTCCAACGGCGACGAGACTGGCAGTGAGCCCGACCGTGAATCAGAAATAGCCGACATTGCTCAAATGGTGCTTGCGATGCTCGGGCGAGTTCACGATCGCAGTGTCACCAGTAGCACTCCGGCGACCACGCTTAGCTCGACTACTGAGCGTGACGGCCATTCAGGTGAGGTGCACTCGGCTATGGCTGATCTATTCGGCGCCTTGTTGCTAGCTCAGCCGACCGTGCTTGTGGTTGGAGACATCCATTGGGCCGACGACCGGTTGCTTTCTCTGTTGGAAAGCCTGTTATCGGCTTTGGCTTCGCAGCCCTTTGTCGTGCTTTCTACTGCTCGCTGGACCGTGGACGAAAAGCGTTGGACGGTTCCACCAGGTCGTCATAACACGGTGGTTCTAAACCTCGACCCTCTGGATGTTTCAGCTACAGCGGAGCTGACCAACTCTTTGCTGGGATTTGAAGCACCGCAAGAACTGATTGATCAGCTACACGCCCGTAGCGGCGGTAATCCGTTCTTCCTGGAAGAGATCAGCACGCTTTTGCGAGATGCAGGTGTTGTCGGTGCCGAAGTCAATGCAGAACGAGCCGCCCGTCCTTTGGACGATTTGCCTGGCACTTTGCGAGGTTTAGTGGCTGCCCGACTTGACAGCCTCACTGACGATGAACGCAAGATGGTCGACGATGCCGCGGTGCTAGGCGGTGGTGGCAGCATCGATGATCTGCTGACGGTGTTTGGTCTTGGTATTACCGAAGGCCAAGACCAAACAGGGGTGGTTGGCGTTGAGAAAGCGGAAACTATTTTTCACCAACTCATCGACAAAGACATTTTTGGCGTTGAAGAACGATCCTGGCGTTTCCGCTCAGACCTTGTAAGTGAAGTTGCTTACGCCAGGCTCACAAAGAACGAGCGCTCTCAGCGACACATCCGCTTGGCTGAATGGATGGCCGTAGGAATAGACGAAAAGCCGTCTGAGTACGTGCCGATGATCGCTAATCACCTAGCGACAGCAATTGAGCTTGGTGGTAGCTCCAACAGGGATGCGCCCTGGTCTACGACGCTGGGTGTCAGCATCATTGACGCTGCTGTCGAATGGCTTGGGCGAGCGGCTGAGAACGCCGCCGCGCGTGAGAGCCATTTTGCTGCAGACCAGCTGTATCGCCGTGCCATAGAGCTGTTAGGCAACGACGATGAGCGACTGATCGGTATGTCATTAGGTCGCGCCACTGCCAGGTTGGGTCTAGGCGAGCTATCGGGTGCCAGAGCCGATGCCGAGTCGGCGCGCACGCTGGCTCTGCTTAAAGGTGATCGTGAAGCGGCCGCGCAGGGGCTGTTGTTGTTGGGAAGGGTTGCGCTCACAACCGACGATCACGCTCAGGCCGAGACACTGCTGGCCGAAGCGTCGGGTCATTTCCAAGCGCTAGGCGAAGTGCGTGAAGCGGCCGAAGCACTGAGGCTGCGCGGCTTTGCGTTGCTGCGGGCTGGCGATCACAGTCGCGCGGACCGCTACATCAACGAAGCTCACGCCACGTTTGTGCACCTGAAAGACGAAACAGGTATCGCCTGGTGTTTGCAAAGCTTGGCGTGGCTTTCCTTTGAGCAAGGCCTAATAAAAGAGGCCGAAGAGCGCCTACAGCTCGCAATTGAGACATTTACCGAGGAGGGCAATTCGAGTGGACTAGCCACCGCGCTCGGGCTGCAGGCGTTCCTACTGTTCCATGCCGGGCAGCGCTCAGAAGCAGAAAAAATGGCTAACGAGGTGCGTGAAATCGTTCATGAAAAAGGCGAACGATTTACCGAGGCGATGATGGACTTGTTGCTGGGTTCTTTGGGAATGTGGTTGGGGCATGCGGCCGATGCTCTTGAACGAGCACGGGTTGCGGAGCAAGTGTTCACCCAGATCGGCAGCGCTTATGGCGTGGTGCAAGCGTTAGGCCTGCAAGGTCGTGCCTATGCCGCTTTGGGTGAACTACAGAGAAGTCGCGCGGTACTAGCGGAGTGCTTGCAGCGCGCTATGGGGATGCCAGGTCAGCCGCTTGAGAGGTTTGCGCACGCGGTGAGCGCGGGCGGCAGCGTTCAGATCGGTAACCCGCGTGCCGCGCTAGAAGACATCAGGAGCGTGGCTGACACCGACGCTCGCCATGGACCGCTGGTGATTGGCACTTTAGAACTGGGAGTTTCCGAAGGTCTGGCATTTCTGCAGCTAGGGCAGGTAGTTGCCGCCGTAAAGGCCTTAGAAGAGGTCGACGAAACCAGGGACGACCGGGTGCCTTCGATGTATCTGGACTCGAGTCTGGCGTTGGCATATTGCGCGGCCGGGAAAACCACCGAGGCGCATGAGCGTGCTAAAGCCGTACTTGACACCGGAGCCGGCACTTACTTAGATGTGCGTACGGCGTTATTGGCGCAGGCACTGGCGCATGCGCGCGATGGCAACCGACAGCAAATGGACGAGGCCTTTGGCAAGGCGCTGACAGCGATCGACGAAACCGACAGCCGCTTTAGTCAGGTAATAGTGAGACTGGCGATGTCAGTGGGTCATAAGGCGATTGAGTCGCTGCAAGCAGTTGAGATGGAGGAAGAAGCTGAGTCGGTGCTGAGAACTTTGGATGCACGACCCATCGGCTGGGAGACAGCGTTTTTCTTGGCAGTGGGACTGGAGCCGCCACAGCCCATAGCCGGACCTCTGCCCGAAGCCACGCCTTACCAGGGCGAATAGCTTCGCAGCTTGAACGACAGGTTTGCGGGCATCGGTACAATCGGCCGATATGACTTCGCCAAACGCTGAAAACACCGGCAACAAAACCGGTTTAGGGCGAGTCTTAGTAACCAAAATCGGGCTTGATGGCCATGATCGCGGTATCAAGGTGGTTGCTCGCATGCTGCGAGACGCAGGCTTTGAGGTGATTTACACGGGTCTGTTCCAGACGCCCGAAAGCGTCATCGCGGCGGCTATCGACGAAGACGTCGATGCCATCGGAGTTTCTATGTTGTCGGGTGCCCATGAGGCCTTAGTGCCGCTGGTTACCGCGGGCTTGCGCGAGGCGGGGGCAGATATTCCGGTGATTTTGGGCGGCATAGTGCCGGAGAGCGACATGGCGGACATGCACGATGCCGGTGTAGCAGCCGTGTTGACCCCGGGTGCTACGGGTGAAGAAGTGGTCGCAGCGGTAACGAAAGCGATTGCGGCTAACCGCAGTTAGCTAGATTTAGCGCCATGAAAATAGAACGAGTAGGCGTTGTTGGATGCGGACTGATGGGATCAGGCATAGCAGAGGTTGCTGCGGTCAGCGGATGCAATGTGGCGGTGGTGGAGGTAAACGAGACAGCCGTTGAGCTGGGGCAGAACCGTGTCCAAAAAAGCCTTGAGCGCGCGCTAGGAGCAGAAAAGATCGACCAGGAAATATTCGAGCGCGCCATGAGTGCGATCTCCTTTTCCGATGACCTGAACTCTCTAGCCGACCGAGAGTTCGTGATTGAGGCCGTTGTCGAGGATGAACAAACCAAGGTTGACGTGTTTAACCAGCTTGCAAAAGTGTTGGAAGATCCCAATGCGGTGATGGCGAGCAACACCTCCGCCATTCCCATCATGAAGCTCGCGATGGCTACCGAACGGCCTTCACAGGTAGTCGGGATGCATTTCTTCAACCCCGTGCCGGTGATGGGTTTGGTTGAAATTATTTCGTCTTTGCTTACTAGCGAAGAAACCGCGACAAGGTGTCGCGAGTTCACCTCAGAGCAGATGGGCAAGCGCGTGATTAACAGTCAGGATCGAGCTGGCTTCGTGGTGAACGCTCTGCTTATTCCTTTCATCTTGTCGGCTATCCGGATGCTTGAATCAGGATTTGCCACCGCCGAAGACATTGACACAGGAATGATGGTTGGTTGCAACCACCCAATGGGACCGTTGGCGCTGTGTGACCTGATAGGGCTTGATACAACTCTGGCGGTGGCCGACTCGCTGTACGAAGAGTTTCGTGAGCAGCTGTATGCACCACCACCAATGCTTAATCGTCTGTGCGATGCCGGTTTGCTTGGCCGTAAGACTGGCCGAGGTTTTTACACTTACAGCTAGTGCAGATTTAGTAAATCTGAGTGGAGCTCAATTATGCATTTGAAAATTTTCTCACGGTCGTTGGTTGCACGGTTGTTAGCAATTTTGCTGGCGGTTGTGCTGATCGCTGCGGCATGTTCGAGCGGTGACGGTGAAGAGTCCGCAGCGGATGATTTGCGGCCAGGCGCGGGCGTTGCATTAAAAATTGGCCGCGCTAACTGGGGTAGCTCATATTTCTTGGCAGAGATCCACGCGGCGCTGCTGCGAGAGCTTGGTTATGAGGTTGTAAACCCTTCGGAGTTTGAGCTGACACCCGAAGCTGGTTTCGTTGCCATCGCTGAGCGTGAGATTGATGCCTGGCCAAGTGGCTGGTATCCGCTGCATGACAACTGGCTTCAATCTGAGTTGACGGACGGCAGCCTGGTGCAGGACAGGGTTCAGGTAATTGGTGAGCAGATTCTTGCGGGAGGCGTTCAGGGTTACGTGATCGACAAAGCCTTTGGTGAACGGTTCAACATTTTGACGCTGGATGATTTAAACGCAAATCCTGAAGCCATTGCCGTGATCGATGCAGTCGATGCCAGCCCGGGTGATGGCGTGGTTGATATCTATGGCTGCCCTGACAATTGGACTTGCGACAACGTCATAGATCAGCAAATGGCTATGTCCGGTTGGGAGAACATACGCCAGTTCAAGGGCGGTAGTTCATACGACTTTCTGATTGCGGCCGCAATAGCCCACATGATCGACGGTGAACCGTTCGTCGCGCACTTGTATGGCCCCTCGATTTATGTAACGCAGCTCCGGCCGGGAGACAACGTCTATTGGGTGGGCGTCAACGACATCGTTGACGATTCAAATCCAGCCGGAGAGCCAAACGGCGAAGTTCTTGATCAACGCCCGGGCACGCAACCGATTCCAGCTTCTGAATGCCCGTCTGCTGCGACAAGAGAAGACGGTTTATGTCCCGCAGGCTTTGCTTTGGTTGACATTCTTGTAACGGCTAATCGTGATTTTGTGAGTGAGAATCCAGTTGCCGCGGCTTTGATGGCGGCCGTCAAGATTCCAGCTCTGGAAGTTTCGCTGGCCTTGATTGACGTTGACGACGGTGGAGACCCTACCGATTCGGCTAATGAATGGCTTGTCGCTAACCGTGATTTGGCTGATGACTGGCTGGAGATTGCGCGCGCCGCTGCCTAATGCTTGAATCAGGGTTTGCCACCGCCGAAGATATCGATGCCGGTTTACTTGGCCGTAAGACTGGCCGAGGTTTTTACATTTACAGCTAGGGCAGGCCTAGCAAATCTGAGTGGAGCTCAACTATGCATTTGAAAATTTTCTCACGCTCGCTGGTTACACGGTTGTTAGCAGTTTTGCTGGCGGTTGTGCTGATTGCGGCGGCATGTTCGAGCGATGACGGTGACGAGTCTGCAGCGGATGATTTGCGGCCAGGCACTGGCGTTGCATTAAAAATTGGCCGTGCTAACCATGGCAACTCATATTTCTTGGCAGAGATCCACGCGACGCTGCTGCGAGAGCTTGGTTACGAGGTTGCAAACCCTTCGGATTTTGAGTTTGTACCTGAAGCTGGATTCGTTGCCATCGCTAAGCGTGAGATTGATGCCTGGCCAAGTGGCTGGTATCCGCTGCATAACCGCTGGCTTAGAGCTGAGTTGGCGGACGGCAGTCTGGTGCAGGACAGGGTTCAGGTAATTGGTGAGCAGATTCTTGGGGGAGGCGTTCAGGGTTACGTGATCGACAAAGCCTTTGGTGAACGGTTCAACATTTTGACGCTGGATGATTTAAACGCAAATCCTGAAGCCATTGCCGTGATCGATGCAGTCGATACCAGCCCGGGTGATGGTGTGGCTGATATCTACGGCTGTCCTGTCCATTGGACTTGCGACGACGTCTTAGATCAGCAAATAGCTATGTCCGGCTGGGAGAACATACGCCAGTTCAAGATCAGTAGTTCATACGAATTTATGGCTGCATACGCATTGGCCCACATGGCCGACGGGGAACCGTTCGTCGTGTACTTGTCTGGCCCCTCGATTTATGTAACGCAGCTCCGTGCGGGGGACAACGTTTATTGGCTGGGCGTCAACGACATCGTTGACGATTCAAACCCAGCCGGACAGCCAAACGGCGAAATTCTTGATCAACGCCCGGGCACGCAACCGATTCCAGCTTCTGAGTGCCCGTCTGCTGCGACAAGAGAAGACGGTTTATGTCCCACAGGCTTTGCTGTGGTTGACATTCTTGTAACGGCTAATCGTGATTTTGTGAGTGAGAATCCAGTGGCCGCGGCTTTGATGGCGGCCGTCAAGATTCCGGCTCTGAAAGTTTCGCTGGCTTGGGTTGAGGCTGCCGACGGTGGAGACTTTACCAATTCGGCTAATGAATGGCTTGCCGCTAACCGTGATTTGGCAGATAACTGGCTGGAGATTGCGCGCGCAGCGGCTTAGTACTACTGGCTCTCACGCAATTCTCACACTGCATTGCTAGAAAGCGTGCTGTTACAACGAAGTCCAGTTCACTGGAGCTTCATGAGTGTTAGGACCGACTAGTGGGCGAATCTGATAGCGGATTAGGCGGTGGATTTGCTGGTGGACTAGATAGCGGAGAGAGTGCCGCCCCCAAGGAGCCGCCATACGAGCCACTTATTCGCAAGATAGAGGCGAGGCAAGCTGCACAGAGCGTTGCTGCCACAGGCCCTGGCCCTTCTGGCCCTAGGACTGCCACAGGGTCTTCCGCTGGGAAATCTGGCGGGCCAGGCTTTGATCGGCGATTGTCGGCCTGGCGCACAGTTGCGCTAGCGGCCATCGTGGGTGCAGTCGTAGGAGCTCTGGTGGCCGGCCTTGTCGTGCTTGCGGTAGACGAAGACCAAGCGTCCCTGTTTGCTGGCGATACGGCAGGACAAATCAGCAACGGCAATGGCACCGCTAGCAGCACCGACGCAAACACCACGAACTCCACCGTGCAATCAATTGACATCACTGAGCCAGGCTTCATAAACGTCAAGGGCATTTATGACGAAATAAAGGCCAGCGTGGTTCGCGTCACTCTCACGTTGATAGAGCAACAGCAAGACTTCAGCGGCACCGGATTCGTGCTTTCTGCGGACGGCTACATAGCCACCAACGCCCATGTAGTGGCTCGTACAGCGTCAGGTAATCCGGACGAATTTGACCCGGAAGCAGTTGAAATCACCGTGCACCTTTATGAGGGCGCCTCATTGGAAGCCACGGTTATTGGCCTAGATGTTGGGCGCGATCTGGCCGTGCTGAAGATTGAAGCGAACGATCTGATACCGGCGAAGCTGGGTACGACGGGTGGAGTGACCGTCGGCGATCAGGTAGTAGCGGTGGGTAACGCTCTCAGCTTGGGCGATGCACCGACAGTCACAACCGGCATCGTGTCGGCCACAAATCGGGCGGTTGATATCGACGCCACACGGCTAACTGGCCTTATTCAAACCGATGCCGCCATCAACCCAGGCAACTCTGGCGGTCCACTGCTGAACGAGAACGGCGAGGTGATCGGCATCAACACCGCCATTGCCGGTTCTAACACCAACGGACTTGGCTTTGCTATTTCGGTAGATAGGGCGATGCAAGTCATCGAGTCACTGCGAGAGGGAGTCGTTATTGAAACGGCGTATCTAGGTGTGCGCGTTTTCAATAGAGAGGTCTGGGTAAACGCCTTAGAACAAGATGAAGCCAACGAGTACACCGATCTGCCGGTGGCCGATGATGTTGAAGGGACAATCATTGTCTTTGTGCAAGAAGGCTCTGCTGCTGATGAAGGCGGCATCAAGGCGGGAGACATCGTGGTGAGGTTTGATGGAATAAAAATCAGCGAGAGTCAGGAACTACAGGACGCAGTCAGAGCGTTGCTTCCAGGTGCCAGCACCGAGGTAGAAGTAGTACGAGTGTCAGAGTCGGGTGCCCTGCTCAATCGAACGTTGTTCGTCAAGTTGGGAGACATCAGAAGTTCAACAAATTAGACTGTTGAACCATGCGCATTTTTGAAACTGGAACCGACGAGCTCATTGTTGAGGTAGATGAGGGTGTGATGACCATCACGCTTAATCGACCAGATCGTCGCAACGCTTTTTCAACGCCGATGATGGACGGGCTTGTGGCAGCTATTGCCGATGCCGAGGTGGCTTCTGATATAGGAGCAGTAGTGGTTACAGGTGCTGGCGGAGCCTTTTGCGCCGGCGGAGATGTGAAGGGCATGGCAGAAGCGGGCGGTGAAGGTGGCGGTAGCCCATTGCAATATGACGCACGAGTGCACCTGCAACGCCGCAATCAGCGCGACACCTCCGGCAAGCTCTACGAAATGCCAAAGCCGACGATCGCTTCGCTGCCCGGAGCGGCTGCAGGTGCGGGACTGTCGCTGGCGTTGTCATGCGACCTGCGCTACGCCGCACCCAATGCCATCATGACAACCGCCTTTGCGCGTGTCGGATTTAGTGGTGACTATGGCGGCACCTGGTTTATGAGCAAGCTCGTGGGCACGGCAAAGGCACGTGAGCTTTATTACCTATCTGGCCGTGTTGACATGGATGAAGCGGTGCGGCTGGGCTTGGTAAACGGCATCTTCGATGCCGACGGTCTAAGCGATGAGGTAAACGCTATTGCTCGACAGCTAGCCGCCGGGCCGACCGTGGCGTACAGGTATATGAAAGAGAACCTAAACCGTGCGATCGACGGTGAGATGGGGGAATGCCTTGACATGGAGGCCACCCACCACATTCACTGCGGGCAAACGGACGACCACAAAGAGGCCGCTAAGGCCTTCGTTGAAAAGCGCGAACCGGTCTTTTCGGGTCGCTAGCCGGCGGCCCCAACGTGAGCCGCTCTAGTTAGCGGCTTGATTGCTGTAAGTCGCTAGCAATTCGGCCGCAACTTCGGCGCGCCGCTCAACCCCATCACGCATCTTGTCAAGGTCGATCTCTTCGTCTTGGCTGCCTTGCTGACCTCCTAGATAGCGGGCATAGACACCCTCACCTATGCAGGCCAACCGCCACTGTGCAAACGCTTGATAATACATCACCTGTTTTAGATCAATTTTCATTTCGTTGGCATAACGCTGTGCCATTTCTTCTTGGCTTGGAAAGCCCTCCAGGCTTGTCGTTTCGGGATCACCGGTGAGCCCATCATCATCGGCATTTGCCGGGTCATACCAATAACCAAGCAGCTGGCCTAGATCGGCTATTGGCTCACCCAAGGTGCACAGCTCCCAATCCAACACGGCGGCTACTGCGCCCGTCGTTTGGTTCATCATGCAGTTTGAGAGGCGGTAATCGCCGTGGGCGATGGTGGTTGGATTTGGCTCGGGCATGCGTTGTGCCAACTGCTTGGCGACGTCATCAATCACGGGCAACTCGCGCGTTTTGGACTGCTCCCACTGCATCGTCCAACGCTTTAGCTGCCTCTCGATGTATCCGCTACGGCGGGCAAGGTCTCCGAGCCCAACAGCGTCTATATCCACTCGGTGCAGCGCACACAGCGTGTCGATCAGGGCTTCGGACATTTTCTGTCGTACTGCGGGCTCGAGCGTCTCGGCGATCTCAATGTCGCGCACCACCACGCCTGGCATATGTTCCATTACGTAGAAGTCACGCCCGTTGACGGAAGGGTCTTGGCATAAACCGATCATGCGAGGCACCGGCACCGGCGTGTCAATCAGCGAATCCATCAAACGATGCTCGCGCGCCATGTCATGAGCCGAAGCCAGCAACGGCCCCAAGGGAGGTCTGCGTAGCACCAGCACTTTGTCCTTCGAATCGGCGACGATGAAGGTCATGTTCGAGCGACCACCAGGGATCAACTCAAAGTTTAGCGGCGGGGCTATTTCGGTTCGCTCCGAAATCCACTCAGTGATGTTGGCGTCGTTGATTGGATCCAGATCTGTTGAATCCAGGTCAGTGGAGCCCTGTTCAGTTGGCATCTTGAATCACCTCGCGGTCGGAAAACACAGGATTTAAGAAGTCCAGCAACGCCGATACGAAAATGTCGTTGCGGTCTCCGGCCACCATGTGAGCAGCATCGGTGACATTGACGTATTGAGCTTTGGGTACCAACTCCAAAAACTTCTGAGCACCTTCTATCGACAAGACGTCAGACAAGCCGCCGCGCACCAGCAGTGTCGGGCACGGCAAGTAATTCAGCTGAACGGCTGCATTTTCCTGACGGGCAATCCTTTCTTCTAGATGCATGCGCGGCCGCTTCATAAACATCGGATCCCAGTGCCAGCGATATTTACCGTCCGGCCATTGCCGCACGTTTTTGGCTAGGCCGTCTAGTTTCCGTGGCCGTTTGCGGTGCGGCTGGTAGGCCGCTATGGCGTCCGCTACCTCGGTAAGGGTGGCGAACCCTTCGGGCGCCTGAGCCATGAAATCATGGATCTTGCGTACTCCTGCGGCCTCGATGCGCGGTGCGGTGTCCACCAGCACCAGCGAGTTCGCTTCTACCGCGTGTTCGCCAATTGCCACCAGCGAGGTGCCTCCACCCATTGATGCGCCGACCAAGATCGGCTTCTCATCAAAATGCTCAACCACCGCGGCTAGATCGGCCACCAAAGCTTCGGTGGAGTAGTTGCCATCCGGCGCCCAGTCGCTGTCTCCATGGCCTCGAGCATCCAGGCTTACCGCGCGATAACCAGCCCTGGCTAGCACCTCACCCGCACCTCTCCAAGCGTGACGGGTTTGCCCACCCCCATGCTGCAGTAGCACCAACGGGCCGGTGGCGCCATACAGGTCTGCTGCTACGGACACCCCACCGCTTGCGGTAATCATCAGATCAGGGTCGGGCGTGCCCGGTAGCGGTTGCCCCTTCAGGTGCGGGCCATCCTGGCCGGGCTGAACTCGTTCAAGCTGGTCGTCTAGCTCGTGCGTGCGCGGCCGTCAGCTTTGGCTTTGGCTTGCTTCTTACGGCGAGCCTCACCCGCAGCCGCATATTCAGCACGATTGCTTTCGTCCACGCGCATGAAGTGATCGCGCCACTCGTCGTTGGTTTGGGAGTCCCAAACAAAAGGTGTTTGAACGGTGGTGCGAGGCATCCATGCGTTTTCGAACAGGTCCAGCGCAATACCAACGGTGGCGCTTTGCATCTCAACGTCAAAGGGTTTGCCGACTGGGTTGCCTAGTGGAAAATCTGTGAACACATAACGCGCCACTCCGCACTCCTCCACGATGTCCTTAGCGCTACCGATTATTACGGTCGGAATGCCAGCGTCTTCTAGGTGTCTTGCGACCAAACTCACGGTTTGGTGGCAAACCGGTCAGAGCGGCACCAACATGGCAACGTCTACTTCGTCTTCGCGCATCCATTGCTCGATTAGCGGAGCGTCATTGCGTTCTGTGCGGCGTTGGCTGTAATCGGTAGGCACGCCGTAGAAGCGATCCGAAACCGATCCGATTCGCCCGTCGGCAGCAAGCTTGCGCAAGGGGTTGATTGGGAGGTAGGTGTCAGGATCCTTGGTGTGAGTGTTGTCCTTATCCCAAAAAAGGTCTTCGTTATAAAGGCCCTCAATCGCGTCGTCGCAGCGGGCGGCGTAAGGCTGCTTGGGGCGGGCTGTCGGCACACCGGCCGGCTCGTGGCCCGCTTCAAAAAACGATGTCGTCACTAGGCCTATACGGCTGTCTTGCAGGAGCTTTGGCAGAGGCGTAAAGCCGACCTCGCGGTTGTAGGCCCACTGATAGGGAAGTTCATAGCCGTGAGCGGCGTAGTACTCGCGCGATTTGTCTATGTAGCTAACAAATGAGCGATGCGTACGGCGAGGCGTGCGGGGCTTTCTTGGCGAAGACGGTGTCGAAGGCATTGCTGAGGACATATAGCAACAATTTAGAGCACCTCTTGGTGCTGCGCCGCACAAGCGTGTTTGTCTAGCTCGTCATGCCTGTTTTGCTAGCCCTGTCTTGCGTGGGTAGGGCTTCCGGCTATTCCAGGTGCCTAATCGCACTAACTTGCGGTTATGTCAGCAAATAAGAACGCACCGGCCGACGGCATCGCTATGGCCGAGCAAGTGGTCGCCGGTGAAATAACCGTTTTGGAGCTAACCGAGCAAGCCATCAAGCGCTGCGAAAGTGTCAATCCGCAGCTAAACGCCGTCATCCGCACCACATTTGATAAGGCTCTTGAGCGAGCAGGCACACTCCAGGCCAGCGAGCCTCGTGAAAGTTTGGGACGCCTGGTTGGTGTGCCATTCGTTACTAAAGATTTTCATTGCACTACCGCTGGTGAGCCTCACTACATGGGGAACGCCGCGCTGAAACAAGCCGATCATCGCGCTGACAAAACCGCCTATTTGACAACCATGCTCAGAGAGTTAGGCATGACCAGCCTGGGCTACACCAACACTCCTGAGTTCGGGCTGACTGTTACCACCGAGCCTGTTTCATATGGCCCTACAGCTAATCCGTGGAATCTTGAGTACTCCGCTGGCGGTTCTAGCGGTGGTTCGGCTGCCGCGGTGGCAGCTGGCATCGTGCCGATAGGCCAAGGTGGTGATGGTGGTGGATCGATCCGCATCCCTGCTTCTAACTGCGGAATATTTGGTCTAAAGCCAAGCCGCGGCCGCGTAACGCACGGGCCGACGGTTGGTGAGGGCTGGGCTGGTGCCTCAATCGCTGGTGTCATGAGCCGCAGCGTGCGCGACAGCGCGGCCGCTCTCGATGGCATTTGCCGACCTTGGCCTGGAGATCCTTATTGGGCACCGCTGCCGGAGGTGCCGTTTGAATCGGTCGTCGGCACAGACCCCGCATCGTTACGAATAGGTCTGTGTCCTTATTCCGGCTGGGGTGATGTGGATGATCAATGCGTGCAAGCGGTGGAAGATGCCGGAAAGTTGCTGGAATCTCTAGGCCACAAGGTCGAGTACTCAATGCCAGACGTGCTCTTCGATGACGACTTCAGAACCAACTTCGGCACAGTGGTAGCGCCCGCGACTGCCGGGATGCTTGACAAGCTGGGCGAGGAGATAGGTCGGTCGTTTGAACGCGCTGATGTAGAGGGCGACACCTGGGCGTTAGCCGAAAGAGGTCGACATGTCACGGGGGTTCAATACCTGGCAGCGCTGAGCTGGGTGCACGCCTATACACGTTCAATGCTGGCTTGGTGGAGCGACCATGACATTTTGGTTTGTCCGATGATGACCGAACCGCCCCCCAGGCTGGGTGATCTGCGGAACCCGGCAAACAGCGGGCGAATGGGAGAGTTGCTTCATTACACACCCCAGTTCAATATCACCGGCCAGCCGGGGATGTCTGTGCCTTTGCACTGGACGCCAGACGGATTGCCGGTAGGGGTGCAGTTTGTGGGTGCGCATTGCTCTGAGCTTGAGTTATTTCAACTTGCCGGCCAGCTAGAACAGGCCGCCCCCTGGGCGCACCGTCTTCCGCCGGTTTGGGCTGACTAATAGTTGGTTTGGGTTATCCAAGAGCTGTTTCACGAACGCGCCCAACACGGAAACCGATACCGAATAAGTGCCGATCAGGTACCGACTAAGTGATTGATCGGCGATCCGATGATGCCACTGCGTTAGCGGCTGCCATAGGTGCGGCTGAGCTGTCTGTGCTTGAAGCCTTCGAGGCAGCGGCTGCCCGCTATGAGGCGCTTAACCCAGCGCTAAACGCGATCATTCACCCGCGCCTAGATAAGGCGCGTGACCAGGCACTTGACCTGGATCGTCGGTTGGAGCACAGCAATGCTGATGGTGCCAGCTTGTTTGGAGTCCCTATCGCTATCAAGGACTTGGGTTGCGAGCAGCTTGACGAGCCGCACCACCGCGGAGCCAAGTTTTTGGCGCAGGCCGACTGGCGAGGCCGTCAGAACAGCCATCTGTTCAATCTCTTATCTGCTGGTGGAGCTATATCAATCGGTCGCACCAACACTCCTGAGTTTGGCAGCACCATCACCACCGAGCCTGCCGTTTACGGCCCGACCGCGAACCCGTGGAACCTGGAATATTCCGCGGGCGGTTCCAGCGGTGGATCTGCCGCTGCGGTTGCGGCGGGCATCGTGCCGGTGGCGCACGGCAACGATGGAGGAGGCTCCATTCGAGTTCCGGCCAGCGCTTGCGGGTTGGTCGGCCTGAAGCCTTCACGCGGGCGAGTTTCGGTTGGCCCACAAAACGGTGAACATCGCGGCGGCATAGCGGTAGATGGAATGCTCACGCGAACGGTGCGCGATGCGGCGCTGTGTTTGAGCGTTATTGCCCAACCAGCGGTAGGCGATCCCTACCCGGCACCTGTGTTGGCCAATTCAATGGCTGCCGGCTCAGAGCCTGCGAGGTTGCGAATAGCGATCTATAGCGAGAATTGTTCGCCGCCCGTTAAAGCCGCCACAGATGCCACCGCTGTGTTGCTAGCGCAGCTGGGCCATGAGGTAATCCCCAACAGTTATCCCAGCGATTGGTTTGACCCGGAGATGGCAGATCAACTGCTAGTGGTTCGCGCTACTTCTATGGCAGCCGAATTAGACAGCTGGGCGAGGTTGCTTGGCCGACCCATCGGTGCCGACGACGTAGAACCCACTAACTGGTGGGCGGCCGAGCTAGGACAAGATTTGCCGGCCATGATGTATCTCGCCGCACAAGGCTGGCTTGCCAACTGGCGCCGACGAGTAGCGGAGTTTTGGAAATCATTCGATTTGCTGCTGACACCTGTTCTGGGCGATGTAACGCCTCCGTTGGGTTATCTCTCCGACCCGGCTGATGGACCACGACGGCTGCGCGACCTGCTTGGATTTGTAGATCAGGCCAACGTCACCGGACAGCCCGCTATATCTTTGCCGACTGCTTTGTCCGAAGACCAGATGCCGATCGGTGTGCAGCTAATTGCCGAGACCGGCGCTGAGGCGCTGCTGCTACAGATAGCTCAACAAGTAAGCGACGCTGACGGGTTTATCGCCCTACCGGATTTAGCTGAGCAGCATGGCTGGGCGATATGACCGGGCAGGCCGATAAGCCCCGCTGGTTTATTGAGGCAGAAAAGTTTCACGGCAACGTCATTGCCGAGGCGGTTACGGTTCGCGATCGCGAGTGGCTAAAGCAACGCCGCTGGTCCATTGCATCTCACGGCGCCGTAATCGCATTAGGGCTTGTCATGATTCAAGCGCTTGGTGTCGGCTGGGCGCTGGTGCCGCTTGCGTCAGTTGCGCATTGGATTTTTTTCTCACCGAAGCGGATTTTGCTTGCCACCACGAAAGGGCTGTTAGTGGTGGAGATCAGGGCAACCCGTGTTGAGCCCATTGCGCAGATACCACTGGGTGCGGGCGCTGCTCTGACCTTGCTACAAGACGAACCACAAGTTCAGCTGGCCATATTCAGCGAGACAAGCTCAGACCAGACAGGCCCAGATCAGGCAAGCCCAGACCAGCCTGGAGCGCTGCTATGGGAGGGCACATTCGACGGCATCGATCTGAAGCTGACCGAAGAAGTCATCCGCGGCGGCGGGGGAGAGCCTGTACGCATCAAGCGCTAAACAGTCCTGCTGGCTCACGGCCGAGTGCTCTCACGCCGTTTGCCAGGCAATTAGCTTGGTGCTCGTGAGATTGCTTCGGTTTTTCGAAAAGGAAGCACTGGCAGCTCTGGGCTTAGGAAACCCCCCACACCTGCCGAACGAACTGTCTCGGTTGGGAGTTGTCGCCGCTAGCAACGAAGGCATCATCGACGTTCAGCGGCACGCACTAAGCGACCAGCACGGACAGCCGGTGGAGACCATCGCACAGGCTTTGCACCCTGAGCTAGCTGGTGCGATGCGCGACCTAGCGCAACAGGACGCCGACCTGGATTTGAACGACGCAATCCGCTTCGCAGCACCGATTGATGTCGGTTCCAAGCTGCTGTGCGCCGGGGCTAACTTTCACAAGAAATACCCGCTGGGCGGAGATGTCCAGGCACCGCCTCAGCCGGTCTATTTCAACAAGCCTCCCGGCGTCTTAGCCGCACATAACGAGCCATTGGTGGTGCCAGCCGCCTCCGAGCAACTTGACTATGAGGCAGAAATGGTGGTGATAATCGGTAAGCCGGGTCGTCACATTGATCCGTCGCAAGCCAGTGACCATGTGGCTGGCTACACGATATTGAACGACGGATCGGTGCGAGACTGGCAGCGCCACAGCGTGGCGGCTGGCAAAAACTTCCATATGGCGGGCTCAATAGGCCCCTACATCGTCACTGCAGACGAGATAGAAGACCCAGACTCGATGCGCATCGGTTCTTATGTGAACGGTGAACAGCGCCAGAGTGCAGGCGTAGACGAGATGATTTTCAGCGTCGCTGAGCTGATCTCATACCTCTCAAAAATCGTGCCGCTGGCTCCGGGTGATGTTATTTCCACAGGCTCACCAGAGGGCACAGGCGGCTCAAATGACCCGCCTCTGTGGCTAAAGCCTGGCGACACGGTCGTATGTGAGCTAACCGGAATGCTTCCGCTTGAGAATCCGGTGGTCTCCGAACAGGTTTAGCTACCGTCGCATCCTGATTCGGGCCACCAACGTGGTCGCCCTTGAGAATCCGGTGGTCTCCGAACAGGTTTAGCTACTCCTGCGGACTTTGGGCGCGACAGTGAAATAGCAAGGAAGCCAGGTACCTTGGTGGTTCTTGTGTACTACTCCCACGACGAGTAGCCGCCAGACACGTAAGTGTCGTGCACGTAACCGCAAACGTCGCTGGTTCGCTGCGCTGGCAGCGCTGGTCGTTTCCGTCCTGTTTCTGCCTCTCGCGCCGGCGTCAGCACAATCCACCGATGTCAGCGACGCAGAGCTAGCTCGACTTAAAGCTGAACTTGCAGCTGAAGTAGCGGCGGACAAGGCTGTTCGTGAAACTCACCAAATCGAAGTGTTGGAGCAGGCACGTGTGGTACTCGCTCAGCAAGGTGATGTGTCCGAGATTGAGGAAGCGCTGCGTCAGGTACAAGGCCTGCTTGCTGAGCAGCGCAAGCTCGTACGTACGGCCGAGCTAGAAGTTGAAGTAGCTCAGGCCAACGTTGATGTCGCTCAGCAACGCGTTAAAGATCTTTCAGAGCTGCAACACGAGCTAACTCGCCGTGTAAACGAGCTAATCATTCAGGCATACATAGGTCGCGACGCCAGTCTGGAAGGCTCACTAGGTCTCGCCCGGACTGGCGACATCTATGAGGCAGCGCGCATCCAAACTCTGGTTGGAGCTATGTACGGCGATCTGCGAACCACCTCGGATCAGCTGCACGCAGTGGAGATTGATGCTGAGCAGGCCGTGTGGGAGTTTGAGGCTGCGGTAGAACGGCTCCAAATCAAGCAACAAGATGCCAAATACAAGCAAGCAGAACTGGTGGAAAGCGTCGAACTGCAGTACGACTTTTATCGGCAGGTAAACGATCGCTACGAGTCAGCGCTGTACGAAGCACAAGCTCTGCAAGCGATTGACGATCAGCTTGCAGCTGAGGTGGCTGAGAGTGCTAAGAGGTTGGGAGCCGTGGCGGCCGAAGAAAACCGCCGCACGCAGATACGACTAGAGCAAGAGCGTCGCGCACGTGAGCGACTGATAGCCGAAACCCTTGCCCGCGAAGGGACCGCGCGTGCCCCTACCTCGACCAACGTTTCCGCTGATGAGTTGCGCACGGTGCGCGGCATCAAAGTGCATGAGTCGATTTATGTCAACGTTTTGAACTTGCTGAACGCAGCCGCAGACGACGGGATAACGCTGGGCGGCGGTGGCTATCGCAGCTACAGCTCACAGGTTCAGTTGCGGCGTTATCACTGCGGGACGAGTCAATATGCGGTTTATTCCAAGCCAGCACGGACCTGTAGGCCACCGACCGCTCGCCCTGGTTACTCAATGCACGAACGTGGCCTGGCGATCGACTTCACCGCGAATGGTCGCGCAATCACTAGTCGCAACACGACAGCATTCCGCTGGCTAAGAGACAATGCGGCCAGGTATGGGTTTAAGAATTTGCCCAGCGAGCCGTGGCACTGGTCAACCAACGGCAACTAGCTTATTTGTATGCACTTAGAGAAGCTCACCAGCCCAGCTGATCTAAGGGCGCTAGATAGCTCTCAGCTTGATGAGCTATGTGAAGAGATTCGCAGCTTCATAGTTGACACCGTTTCACAAACCGGTGGTCATCTTGGCTCCAATCTGGGTGCCGTTGAGCTGACGATTGCCTTGCATCGAGTGTTTGAATCACCGCGTGATGTGATCATCTGGGACACAGGCCACCAGTCGTACGTTCACAAGCTGGTAACCGGTCGTCGTCTGGAGTTTGAAGACCTTCGCCAACGCCACGGCCTGTCGGGTTATCCCAGCGCCGCTGAATCGGAGCACGATCTAGTTGAAAACAGCCACGCATCTACCTCGCTTAGTTGGGCTTCAGGCATTGCAACCGGCTTTGACTTGCGCGGCAACGATCACCGACGAGTAATCGCCGTCGTCGGAGACGGATCAATGACCGGAGGCATGGCGTTTGAAGCGCTTAACAACCTGGGGCATTACCGGCAAAAGGCGTTGATCGTGCTGAACGACAACGGCCGGTCTTACGCGCCAACCGTGAGCCGCCTATCCAGCGCTATGTCGCGCCTGCGTCAATCACCGCACTACGTGCACAGCCGCCGGACGGTGGAAAGTTTGCTTGAGCGAGTTCCGTTGGGCGATGGCGTGATGCGTGGCTTGGATAGTGCCGCAGCTGCCTTGCGGGAGTTGTGGGAACCTCCCGCATTTTTTGAGACCCTTGGCGTGCGTTATCTGGGTCCAGTGGATGGTCACGACATTTCCGCGATGGAATCGTCATTGCGTGATGCGGCGGCCTACAAAGATGGGCCGGTCGTGGTGCATGTGATGACCCAAAAGGGTCGTGGCTATGAGCCAGCAGAGCGTGACGAGATAAAGCACCTGCACGACACAGGTCTGTTTGATCCGGCAACCGGCACGGCGCCCGCTACTTCATCGGTCCCGGACGAAGCGGCAGAGCCGAATAGCGCTGCAAACCCGGACACCTTTGCAAGCCCAGACACCTTTGCAAGCGAAGACAGAGCGACTAGCACGGCGTTAAGCAAAGCGCTGGCGGTGGTACCTGACTACACATCTGCGTTTACAGCGACTTTGCTTGATGCCGCTGAGCGTGATCCAAACATTGTGGCCATAACTGCCGCAATGGGTGGATCAACCGGACTACTTCCGTTTCAAGAACGCTTTGAAGAGCGATATTTCGATGTGGGAATAGCCGAGCAACACGCCCTTACCTCTGCCGCCGGGATGGCCAGCACGGGCCTGCGCCCGGTAGTGGCTGTGTATTCCACATTTTTGGCGCGTGCGTTTGATCAAGCCTTGTACGACATCGGCTTGCACCGCCTGCCGGTGATTTTGTGCGCCGATCGCGCAGGTGTTACCGGTCCGGATGGCGCCTCACACCACGGTCTTTATGACATTGCCATGTATATGCGAGTGCCGAACACGACGATCATGGCTCCGTCTTCAACGCAAGAGTTAGCCGCAATGTTCAACCAAGCGCTACAGATAACCGACGGGCCGATCGTGATCCGTTGGCCACGCGGAGCGGCCAACTACAGCGATTCCGTTGGCGCTGGCTTACAAGCCCGCCAACTCTTGGAGGGAGACGGTGACGTTTGCCTCTTAGCCGCAGGGAAAATGCTGAGTAAAGCCGAACAAGCAGCAGACCTACTGGCTGAGGAAGGCATCAGCGCGACGCTTTGGGACCCGCGAATTTTGAAGCCGCTCGACGGCCGCATGTTGCGAGATGCTTGCCGTCACCGTCTGGTAGCGACGATTGAAGACGGCGTTGCGGTGGGTGGCTTTGGCAGCTTGGTCAACGACAGCTTGCAGCGCCGCAATGAAGCGGTGATACCGAGGATCTTGCAGCTAGGTACGCCAGATGACTACTTGCCGCACGGTGACGCCGCGGTGCTTCACGCAGAGGTTGGTTTAGACCCGACCGGAATCGCCGCCACCGTTCGCAAGGTTTTGGGCTATATCACTAGCTAACTGGGCGTGCCTTCCAGAAGTAGTTGTGGATTCCCTGGGCGGTGTACAAACGCCTGAAGGTCATCTCCACACGATCGCCGATAGCTACCTTCTCAGGGTTTACATCGGTCATCTCAGCTTGGAAGCGACCACCACCGTCAAAGTCGATCACAATCGCAACCACTGGTGGCGACAAGGAAAACGCCAGTCGGTCAACCGTGAAGGTTGCAATGGTGGCAGCCACATCGGCCATGGGGATGCGTTCCATCTCATCCACTGCTCCGCCGTCCATTGATACACGCATTGGCGGCAGGTGAATGGCACCGGAGGATCGATCCTTCGATCCGACGAAGGCGTATTTCCAGTCTTCGGAGCGGTAGATCGGTGGTGCTCCGGGGCGATCCGGGTCAGGTCGGCGTGGCGGCTCCCGGTCTAGAAACCCTCGCCAAGTTAGGTACTTGTTGTAGTCCAGCTCGTCGTTGCCATTTTCAACCTGAGAGCTAACTGTCTTGCTTGGCGTGTATTTGGCTATCGCGTCGGTGGTGCGGAGTACGCCCGCCGTGCAGCCGTCAGCCAGGTGCACCAAGAGAATCGTCTCACCGGGCGCAGCGGTGTCAAACACCGAAGCCAGCATCAAACCCATGTGAGCCGCGCCGGTGTTGCCGATGCGATCCGTCAGATCATCCACCAGCTTGTCACCTGCTATTCGGCCTAGTGCTCTCACCGCTCGTGCATGAAGACCCGTGATGATCACCTTGTCGACGTCGTCCATACCGATGTTGGCCGACTTAAGTGACCGCTCAATGGCATCGTTAGCCAACGGCAGATATGCCTGTTCGCCGAACCGTTCCTCCCAGATGCGAGAAGCAGAATCGCCGGGCTGGCGATAGCGATCAAGGAACTCAGCGGTAGCGCTTGCTCCGCCAATCCACTCCGCAATCAAGTCAACGTCGGTGTCATCTCCAAACAACAGAGCCGAAGCGGCGTCGCCTCCCTGAGCCTCGTCGTTACTGGTCGGGTTACCGGTGCGCAAATCAGACATAACCACCAGGTTGACGCCGGGCATTTCGAATCCGGCTCCGATGGCGCCCTCAGCCGAGCGAGCAGAGCCACACATATCAACAGCCCAAGCGTCTTGATCTAGGTCAAGTGCGGCGTGAATAGCGGTGGCGTTGGTCTTATCTAGGTAGGCCGGGTTTGTGGTGCTAAACAGCACCGCATTTATCGCCAGGTCTCTCCCACGCAAGCAGTTGCGTGCGGCCTCAACACCCATGGTGGTGGTGTCTTCGTCAAAATTTGCTACTGCACGATGACCGCGGCCACCACCGGCGCCCATCGTCGCGGTGATCTTTGACCGATCAAGCCTGTAGTACGGCAGATATGCCCCGTAGCCGATAATGCCTCTCACGTGCTTTCCTAACTCCTTGGCCTTAACTTGCTGGCGCGGCAGTCTAGGTTGGAACGCCTAAGAAATACCTAGCGAGAACTGCCAGTGAGAATTGTGAGCGGCTAAGTGAATTTTGGCGTGCGCTAGGTGAAATACGGGTTTTCGCCGCTTTCGTGGTCGGTGACGTCAACCACGTTCTCAACCTCGGGAATGAGCTCTCGCAGCGTGCGCTCAATACCCGCGGTGACGGTCGCGTTAGCCATACCGCAGCCTTGGCAGCCGCCGCCTAAGCGCACGACCACGGTGTCACCTTCCACTCGGATTAGTTCGGCAAATCCGCCGTGCGCAGCAATAGACGGGTTGATGCGCTTTAGCAGCACTTCGGTTACGTTTTCTTCCACCGTGCCGTTCAGCTCGAGAACGGCATCAGGCCCGAGATCGGGGCGGTTGGGATTGCGCAGAACCAAGCCAGCCTGATGTTCGGTTGAAGGCACATCCAGTGTGGCTCCGTTGAGTTTGCTGATGTCTCGGTCGGGTACCAGCACCGTCAACCCATCGCCGACCTGAAACGGCACATCGTTTGGATCGGCTTCGATCATTAGCTCGAAGGCCAGGTCGTAGGTGTAATCCACACCGTTGACGCCTGTTATCTCTATGCGCAGGGCCAGCTTGTCTGCGTCGGCTTCGTTGTCGCGCAGAGTCAAGATTTGCTTGCGGGCAGATTCGGTGATTTCGATGCTCGCGCGGGCATCAACCTCCGACATTGCTGCTTCTACGGTGCTGGTGCTGGCCATAGCTAGATCCTACGGGTTAGTTGGGCAGTTTATCGCTAGCTGTACAGCACCGCAGCAAGTGCGGTGAAACCCGTAGCTAGCAGTGCGGCGACCATGATTATTGCCATCCAGAAGGCGATCGGGCTGCGTTGGCGAAGTGGGCGCAAGTTGCCTTCTCGGTCATATGAACTTATTCGGGGCACGTTAAGACACTCCTTGCAGGGTCACTCTTTGCAGAGGCATTCTTTGCAGGCACTAATACGTACTAGCTCAGGGCCCATTCGAAGGCCGCGTCGGCTGAGGTGATAGTCATGCTGACTTCTTGAGTGCGCTTGCTTGCGGTGTCGGTCAAGATACAGGTCACCTTGCGGCCAACTAGTACCACCAGATACTCGCTGTCGCCGCAGTCGGCTCGCACATCTAAGCCAAGCTCAAGGCTGGCATCGGCACCCAGGGCGGCCTCGGTTCTAATCACGTTTAGCACAGCATGGCGACGCTGCACCTCAAAACGACCTTGCGCATCAATGATGGTTACCTGGGCCTCGTAATACTGGCCCTCCACCTCGGCGTCACAGAGAAGCTTCGATCCCGAAGTAAGCGCTGCTTCATCGGGGCAATCAACTTTGGCGATGACCGCAGGCGCGACGTGGCGCTCAAGCTCAGCGGCCAGGTTGCGTTCCATGTCGGTTTGGTCGTCGCCGCCACAGCTAGCCAGAAAAACCAAAGCAACCGTCAACAGCGCCAGCACCGATCTCAGCTTCATGCGCTTAGCAACATTTTCACAACAACCTCGAGCTAGATAAAGGGTTGTTCGGTGTAACGGCCAAACACGCCAGCCAACGTATTGACCACCTCACCCAGCGTGGCCTTTGAGCGCACAGTGGCAATCAGTTCAGGCATCAGGTTGGCATCGGTTTCAGCCGCACGTGCCAATGAAACCAGAGCTTCATCGACGGCGGCCTGATTTCGGTCGGCCCGCAACTGCTTTAAGTTGCGCACCTGGGTGGTTTCATCGTCGTTAGTGATCTTTAGGGTTTCGACTTCGTCTTCCTCGTTGCCTTCGGTGAAGTCACTGGCGCCAACTACCACTCGACGACCAGAGTTCACTTTCTTTTCGAAGTCATAAGCCGAGTCTGCGATGCTTGCCTGGTACCAACCCTCATCAATCAGACGGTAAGCACCTTCGAGCATTGAGCCGTCTCCCGCGGAGTCAATATGGCTAAACAGCTCTTCCGCTTGCTCCTCTAGCTTGTCCGTCAGGGCCTCTACAAACCAGCTGCCGCCTAGTGGATCAGCCACATTTGCGACGCCGGTTTCGTGAGCGATTATCTGCTGCGTACGCAACGCAATGCGGGCCGCCTTGTCTGTTGGCAACGCCAGCGCCTCGTCCATGGAGTTGGTGTGCAGGCTTTGTGTACCGCCCAACACTCCGGCTAGTGCCTCAATTGCTGTACGGGCAATGTTGATCTCGGGCTGTTGAGCCGTCAACGACACTCCCGCTGTTTGGGTGTGAAACCGCATGCCTAGTGATTTGGGATCGTTAGTGCCGTAACGCTCCTTTAGCCAGCGCGCCCAGATGCGACGAGCTGCGCGGTACTTGGCGATCTCTTCAAAAAAGTCAATGTGAGCGTTAAAGAAAAAGCTAAGCCGCGGCGCAAACTCTTCGATACTCAGGCCTCGCTCCAGGGCGGCTTCTAGGTATGCGAAACCATTGGCCAAGGTGAAAGCTAGCTCTTGAGCTGCAGTGGAGCCCGCTTCGCGAATGTGATAGCCGCTGATTGAGATGGAGTTCCAGCGAGGCATCTCTTTGGTTGCGAATTCAATGGTGTCAGCCACCAGACGCATCGACGGGCGTGGGGGAAAGACCCATTCCTTTTGTGCCTGGTACTCCTTCAAGATGTCGTTTTGGAGGGTGCCGCCCAGCTTCGTTCGGTCAATGCCCGTGCGTTCGGCGTTGGCGACGAACATCGCCCAGATCACCGCCGCAGGGGCGTTGATGGTCATCGAAGTGGTGGTGGTACCAAGGTCGATTCCGTCGTAAAGCGTTGCTATGTCGTCAACGGAGTCGACGGCTACACCGCAACGTCCCACCTCACCCAACGACATTGAGTCGTCGCTGTCTAGCCCCATCAAGGTTGGCATGTCGAACGCCGTTGACAAGCCGTCACCACCTGCCTCAAGAATGGCCTTGAAACGCTTGTTTGTGTCCGCCGGGGTTCCAAACCCGGCAAACATCCGCATGGTCCACAACCGCCCGCGATAGCCCGCTGCGTGAACACCGCGTGTGTATGGATACTGACCCGGCCAGCCGATACTTGCTGCAACTGGGTCTGTCGCAGCTCTGCCGTTTTTCGGGCTGTCTTTTGGCCCGTAAAGCGGATCGACTTCTACACCACTCATCGTGTCGAAATCGCAGTCACGCAGAGCGATTTTCTCGTAGCTCTCGCTCCAACGTTGTTCGGCAGATTTTGCGTTGTTTGATGCGTCAGAAGCGTCGGGTCGTTCATTCATTGCCGTTGCTATCCTAGCTATGGCAGATTCTTAGCTACGACCAGTCCTAGCTAAGTGAGCATCAGCATCAAGCGACAGCAAGGAGCAGTTATGTCACCACAGCTAGGCGATACCGCCCCCGACTTCACGGCTGAATCAACGGCTGGGGACATCTCGTTTCACGACTATCTCGGTGACTCATGGGGCGTGTTGTTCAGCCATCCGGCCGACTTCACACCCGTATGCACAACCGAACTTGGTCGCGTGGCCGCTCTGAAGAGTGAGTTTGACAAGCGAGATGTGAAGGTGCTGGGACTGAGTGTGGATGGTTTGAGTGACCATGAAACCTGGTCGGCTGACATTGCTGAAACTCAGGGAACCGCGCTCAATTTTCCACTGATTGCTGACCCTGACCGCAAGGTGTCGGACGCCTACGGCATGCTTCACCCGAAGGCCAGCGGCACGATGACGGTGCGTTCGGTGTTTGTGATTGGACCGGACAAAACCGTAAAGCTGACCTTGACTTATCCGGCCAGCACAGGCCGCAATTTCAACGAGATTTTGCGTGTGATTGATTCACTGCAGTTGACGGCGTCACACAAGGTGGCAACGCCTGTTGATTGGGAGAACGGCGAAGATGTGATCATCGTTCCTGCGTTGAGCGACGAAGAAGCCAAAGAGCGCTTTCCAAACGGTTGGCGTGCTCCCAAGCCTTATCTGCGCATCACCGCCCAGCCAAATAAGTAGCTGTGCCCTAGCTGGTTCGCCCAGAGCGCTTTAGCTACTTGACCTGAGCGGTGAACTCTGGCTTAGCGTCGAGTTGCCGCATTTTTTCGGGAAGCTGCGCTCGTGTTTCCTGATGAAACTGGCGGTCCTGCACCAATGAATGCGTGTAAACGTCTTTGCCGTTGCGCACTAGGTGAACATGCAGCGGATGACTCTCGGGCGGGCCTGGCTTGTCTTGCTCTATCAACACCTCTGCACACGCCACACCGTCATGCACTACGCGATAGGGCCGTACCACGCCGCCGCGAGTGGCTTTTCCGACGGACTGTTTAGCCACCGGCACAACCGGCTCATGTGTACCGGTGCGACGCGCGCAGGCCACCATTTTGTAAACCATTTCGGCGGTGGCATAGCCAGACCCCACCACTAGCTGTGTGCCCACGCCGTAACCATCGATCGGGCAGTCGGCCAACTCCTTTATGCGAAATTCGTCAAGATCACCCGACACGACGATGCGTGTGTGCTGACCGCCTTCGGCATCAAGCAAGGCACGTACTTTGCGAGACTCAACGGCGAGATCGCCGGAGTCGATGCGCACCGCACCGGGCATACCGCCTAGTCGCTTAGAAGCTGACAGAGCGTTTTTTAGCCCTGCCTCGATTTCGTAGGTATCGATTAGCAGGGTGGTCTCAAGTCCATGCGCGCGTAGTTGTTCCACAAACGCTTCTTCTTCGTCGTCATGGGCGAGTGTGAATGCGTGAGCTGAGGTGCCTGCGGCGGGAATGTCATGCAGGTAGCCCGCTAGCAGGTTGGAGGTTGCGTCGAAGCCGACCAGCCAAGCCGCGCGTGCAGCCGCAACCGCCGCACCCTCGTGTGTACGGCGACCACCCATCTCAATTATGTAGCGACCGTTTGCGGCGTCGTGCATGCGAGCAGCAGCCGAAGCAACAGCGCAGTCGTGGTTAAGCACCGACAGCACCAGCGTCTCAACTAGCAAGGCTGCTCCGAAGTCCGCGTCGACTCTTAAGACGGGGCTGCCCGGCAGATAGAAGTCACCTTCGCGATAGCTCCAGACATCGCCGTCAAATCGAAACTCGCTCAGGTGATTCAACAGCTCGTCGCTAAAGCGCCCAAGACTGTCTAAGTATTCAAGCGATTCCTGCTCGAATGAGAAGTCGGCTAGCAGCTTTGCCAAGCGCCCCGGACCAGCTACCACGCCATATCCGCGCCCGCGCGGCAGCCGCCGAGCGAACACCTCAAAGCAGGAGCGACGATCGGCCACGCCGGACTGCAGCGCAGCGTCAAGCATCGTTAGCTCGTAAAGGTCTGTCATTAGTGCATTTGGCACTAAATACACGCTAACGCTCTGGTTTGATCAGTTACCACTTACGTCGTGAGGCAAGCCCAAAGATCGCTCAGCGATGATGTTGCGCTGTACTTCTGAGGTGCCACCCCCGATGGTGAGAGCGGGCGAAAACAGAAAACCACCGTGCCAGCTATTCCAGCCCTCTACAACACTTTGTGCGCGCGGAAAAACTGGGCTTGTGCCCAGCGGAGCCGAGTCGGTCAACATGCCGTGCGGCCCGGCTAGGTCCTTAGCAAGTTCCATGATGTGTTTGCCATGATCGTCGGCCAACGCTTTTCGCACCGAAGCCTCCGGACCGGGCTGACGTCCGGCGATGCGTGCACTCAGCGTTCGCAGTCGTATCAAACGCAGCAACTCAGATTCGGTGTGCAAACGAGCTGCGCGATCGCGCAGCACCGGATCAGACAGGCCACCTACTGAACGGACCAGATCCAGCAAGTCGGTCGCGCTCGGACCGCTTCCCCACAAGGCACCCTCACCAGATAGCGACACGCGCTCATTACCCAGCGTCACCTTGGCTAGGCGCCAACCGTCGTTTTCTTCGCCGATTCTGTTCTCAACTGGCAGCTCCATGTCGGTAAACACCGTCTCGTTGAACGAATAAGCCGTGGTCATGTCAATGATCGGGTGCAGCTCCAGGCCGGGTGTGTCCATGGGGCAGATGAAATACGAAACGCCGCGATGCTTTGATACGTCGGGGTCGGTGCGCGCAATGAGGATGCCCATGTGGCTGTGATGTGCGCCCGAGGACCAAATCTTCGAACCGTTGATGATGTAGCGGTCGCCGTCGCGCACGGCCCGAGTGGAGAGGCTGGCGAGGTCAGAGCCGGCGTCTGGTTCGCTAAACAACTGGCACCAGGTGTGCTCACCGGTGAGGATCGGCCAGAGGTAGCGCTCTTTTTGCCCGTCCGTGCCTGCATAGAGAATGGTTGGGCCTGCCCAACCCAAACCGATACCACCAGCAGCGCAGCGAATTTTGGCGGCCAATAGCTCTTCGTCGATGATGATTTGTTCGATGGGATCAGCATTCAGGCCGTAGGGCGCCGGCCAGTGCGGTGCCACATATCCCGCCCTGGCTAACGCTTCTTGTGATGGAGCACCTTTGTGCTCAGCGATCCAGTCGCGAATTTTCAACCTGCGAGGATCGTCGTTGCCCGGCCAGTCAAAATCCATGGACGCGACAATAGAGGAGGAGAAGGCTGCTGGCGCTGTGCAGTTAGGAATAGGCAGTTAGGAATAGGCAGTCAGGACTGGCAGCGGGGGCACCACCAGATACGGCGGCCAGCCAACTCAGCAAATTTGATGGCCGTCCCGCAGCGACGGCAAGGTTCGCCCTGCCGCTTGTACACATAAAGCGATTCGTCGCGCCTAAGGCGACCAGGTGTGCTGCCAGCGATGGTTTGCGCGTCTTGCTCGGTGATTGTGACGATGCGATTTAGCCGGACTCCACGCCGCAACTGGTCCACGATCGTTGCCCAGAGTTCTTTGGCCTGGCTTTCGCTGAGCGAGCTGGATTTCTTGCGTGGATCAACGCCAATCAAAAAGGACAGTTCAGACCGAAACACATTGCCAATGCCAGCCACGTTTGCTTGATCTAACAAGGCGGATGCCAGCGGCACTTTGCGTTTAGCCAGCATGTCGCAAAATTGCGCGCAGGCTTTGCCATTCGGTCCGGCCCCAGCGCGTAAGGGGTCAGGTCCCAGTCGTGAGGTGACGTGATCCCACTCGCCTTCGTTGATTAGCTCGCATGTATTAGGCGCGGTGAGATCCCACACAGAGCCTGTCGGTGAATTGCTAGCTCGCAAGCGCAGACGAATCGTGTCGCGTGTTGGTGTATCGGCTGGGGCTTGCGTGAACTTTCCGATTAAACCCAAATGCACGTGAATTATTGAAACAGGCTGTTGGCCGCTCTGTTCGGTGCAGTGCAGCGCTAGATGTTTCCCGTAGGCCTCGGTTTTTGTGAGCACAGAGCCGTCCACAGCCGCTGCAAGGTCGGCTACTCGTCCTTGTGGCGAGCTGGCTTCGATCGCCTGGCCTTTTAGGTTTTTTCTGATGTCACGCGCAAGGCGATGAGTTGTATGGCCTTCAGGCATGCCGCTATTACACCTGACGCGTGTAGCTGCCACAAATGGCCTGGTGATTTATGCGTAGCGTGTAGTTATGGCGCTGGGTATTGAAGATGTGCTAGTCGGGCATTGGACCGACGACGAAGCCGCAACCGGAGTAACCGTTGTGATCCCTCCAGCACGGACGCTGGGAGCATTAGCGGTGCGAGGCGGTGCTCCTGGGACTCGCGAAGCTGCTGCTCTGTCAAACATTGGCAGCGGGATTGAGTGTCATGGAGTCGCGCTTTGCGGCAACAGTGTGTTTGGTTTGTCGGCGGCCGACGGAGTGGTGAGATGGTGTGTTGAGCAAGAGCGCGGCCTATTGATTCGGGGAAGCGTCGTGCCAGTTGTCGGGGCGGCTGTCGTCTATGACATTCAGTCACCCACCAGCCAGCGAGTTACTGCGGAGGCAGGCCACCTTGCCTGCGAAAACGCTTCGTCTGACGAGCCGGCAACCGGGAGAGTTGGTGTCGGCAGGGGCTGCACAGTGGGCAAGAGCGCGGGTCGCGCTTACTCGGCGCCTGGTGGACTGGGTGTGGCGGCTTGCACTAGTGGCGATCTATCGGTGGCGGTAATAGTGGCGGTGAATCCCCTGGGTGACGTGATTAACCGTGACGGCTCGGTGCTTGCGGGAACAATCGCGCCAGAGGGCTCCGAGCGCTATCCGTACACAGATCCGGAGCTGATACCGGGTTTCTATGAAGAGGCGTACAAAGGAACCAGAGATAATGACCCAAGTGAAGCTGGCCCTGGTCATGTCGACGTAGGTATGTCTGGCTCTGGACGCATGAATACGACAATCGGTTGCATTGTTACCAACGGGGCTCTGACTAAGCCGGATGCGTGTCGTGCTGCCGACCTAGCTCACACCGGAATAGCTAGGGCAGTGGAGCCGCCGCACACCGACTTCGATGGCGATGCTTTGTTTTTGCTCGCCACCGGCCAGGTACCTGCAAACAAGGAACTGGTAGCGCTGTTGGCCTCCGAAGCGATTGAGACCGCTATTAGAACCGCCGTGCAATAACTGCAGCTAACTGCGGCCGGGAACTGCAGCTAACTGCGACCGGGAACTGCAGCTAACTGCGACCGGGTAGCAGGTGGGGTTGCTAGTCCTGCTAGCTCTACTGGGGATCGTCCGGCGCAGGTTCGTAAGAGGCTGGTGGTGGCTGGGTCTCTGGAGCGCTCTCAGTGGAAGTGCCCATTGCGGTACCGGAATCAGAGCTGGCTGCGGGGGTGTTGCCCTCTTTGAACAGCTCGCCCAACGCCGCCACCGAACCCAGCACTCCGCTGGTTTCAAGCGGCAAGAAAATCTTCGTGGCCTGACCGTCGGCTATGCCCTGCAGAGCCTCTAAGTAACGCACCGCCAACAGGTCTTGAGTGGGGTTGCCTTCGTGAATAGCCGCAAAGACGGTTTCGATGGCCTGTCCTTCACCCTCTGCCACCGTTAGCTGCCGAAATTTTTCGGCTTCGGCTTCTATCTTGACCGCCTCGGCGCGACCGGCTGCGGTCAGGATCGCTGCTTCTTTCACACCTTCGGCGGTCAGGATCGCTGCCGCGCGTTCACCTTCAGCCTCGGTTACGGCTGCGCGACGATCACGCTCGGCCTTCATCTGCCGGTGCATGGCGTTGGTTACGTCTGGCGGTGGTTCAATGCGCTGGATTTCGACTCGCACCACGCGGGTTCCCCATTTGTCGGTGGCGTCGTCCAAGATGGTTCGCAGCTTGGAGTTGATGATCTCACGCGAAACGAGTGCCTCATCAAGCTGTAAGTCACCAATGACGTTTCGCAAGTTGGTTTGCGCCAGCTTGGTGATAGCCAGCATGAAGTTGCCCACGGCGTACTTGAGCTTTACCGGGTCTGTGGCCTCAAAGTAAATAACCGCATCGACAGTGACGGCCACGTTGTCTTTGGTGATGACCTCTTGCGGCGGCACGTCAATGACCTGCTCACGCATGTCAACCTTGAGAATGCGCTGCAAGAACGGGATGACGAATCGCAGCCCGGGGTTGACCGTGGCACGGTACTTGCCGAGCAACTCAATGAGGCCCTGCTCAAATGGGCGAACGATTCGAAAGCCTGCAACGGCAATCAAAATGATTACTGCCGCGATAACTACAAACAGCACTACGGCTGGATCCATAAGAAGTCTCCTGATTTATTGCTGAATTTTGGGTGGGAATTAACTGGTGCGGCTAATGGACTACGGCGTGGTGTCATCGTGAGAGAGCTCGACGAGCAAGCGTGTGCCCTGCAAACCAACCACGGTGACAAGCTCTCCTTCACCGATGCTTTCACCGTCCACAGTGGCACGCCACACCTCGGTTTGAACACGGACGCGACCAGTGTTTAAAACCACATCGACGGTTTCGAGCACCACCGCATCCATTCCGATGTAACGGTTGACACCGACTGGAAGGGTGTTCTTGTCTTCGCTGTCTTGACCGCGAATCACGAATCGCACGACCACCATTGACGCCGCACTGCCGGCGAAGAATGCTATCCACTGCAGGTATCCGGGTCCATCCACCCAGGCCACCACCGCAGCCAGCACCGCGCCGACTGCGAACGGAAGCACGAAGAAGCCCGCCGTGATCATCTCGCCAGTCGTAAACACGACGGCGCCTATTGTCCAGATCCATCGCCAAATCTCGTTGTCCATCTGGGCTCAAGCTTAGGCCTGACAAGAGGGACACCACGTGGTACCACGTGCATCAATCACCGTTCGGCGCAGCTTTGTTCCACAGACCACGCAGGGCTGATCAGCACGGCCGTAGCAGCGCAGGTGGTTTTGGTTGTCGCCGCTGCCAGACAGGTTGGCGTAGTCGCGCAAGGTCGTTCCGCCGTTAGCAATGCCCGCACACAACACAGTTCGAATCGCTGCTAGCAGCTGTTCGGCTTGAGACTTGGTGATCTGTCTGACGGTTGGCCTTATGCCAGCGCTAAACAACGCCTCATCCGCGTAGATATTGCCGACACCAGCTATTAGGCGTTGCCCGAGCAGTTGCGTTTTGATTCGTTGGCTGCTGTTGCGGCTGCGTCGCCAGAACATGATTGCGTTGAGATCTGGGTCGAACGGTTCGGGGCCCATCGCGGCTAGTGACGCAAGCTCGGTGTAGTTGCCACGTTGTGTTACTAGCACTCGTCCGAAACGGCGAATGTCTCGCAGCCACATCGTGTTGCCGTCGCTTAGCGACCACCAGGCTCGGCAATACGGCTCGCTGGCAGGCTCCGGCCCGGCAGGCAACGGCGAAGTTATAGAGCCGCTTGACGTGAGTGGCTCCAGAGTTATAGAGCCGCTTGACGTGAGTGGCTCCAGAGTTATAGAGCCGCTCATGCCCAGGTGAATGATCAGCTCTCGTTCGTCGTCCAGTTCTAGCAGTAGGTATTTTCCGCGGCGGCGTGCGTTTGTGAATCGAGCGCCCACCACCTTGCGTGCAGGTGTGAACTTCTTAGACCAGTGGCTACCAGCCGCTTCAACACGCTGGCCCAAGATTTTGCTAGCTAGCTGCTGGCGAATTACTTCAACCTCGGGCAGTTCTGGCACTGAGAGCGCTTTAGATGGTTACCGAGTTAGCTACCGAACTAACTACGAGGAGTGCCGAAGACCGGCTCTCGCTTCTCAAGAAAAGCGGCCACCGCCTCCGCGTGATCATCACTGCGGTATGCCTTATTGAGAGAGGTCAGCTCGCGTTTTTGAACTGCGTTCAGGTCGGTTTCGGTTGCGTTTGCCGTCAATAGCTCTTTGGTGAACATCACCGCGGCCGGGGCGTTCTCAGCGTAACTAATAGCCCGCTCTAGCGCTACTTCCACAACGTCGTTGTCGGTTGCTTCGTCAACCAGCCCTACCGCTTTCGCTTCGGCGCCGGTGATGGTGCGACCCGACAAGGCCAAGTCGCTAGCGGCACCCCATCCGCAACGCTGAACCAAGAAATGTGAAGAAGCCAGCTCTGGCACGACTCCCATTTTTACGAAGCGACACGACAGCTTGGCCGAGCTGTCGGCCACCAGATAGTCCATTGACAACACCATTGTCAGGCCCACACCTATTGCCGCCCCGTTGATTGCGGCAACGATGGGCTTTGACTGGCGTACCAGATTCACCCAGTTGGCGGCGCTATCAGCAGAGTCGTTATTGGTGGAGTTATTGGTGGAGTTATTGCTGGAGTTATTGCTGGAGTTACCGCTGTTCTGTGCGAAGACCTCGCCAATGTCAGCACCGGCGCAAAAACCGCGACCCTCGCCGGTGATTATGAAAGCGCCCACCTTCGGATCGGCGTTGCCTTCCTCTAGAGCGGCTATTAGCTCGCCTTGCATCTTTGGTGTCCAGGCGTTCAGACGTTCTGGTCGCGACAATGTGATTAGGCGCACTGTCGGGTTGGCCGTCAGGTCTTTGACGGTGATCTGTTCGCGGGTGTCGTTGCTAATAGCTGCGTTCATGGCTGCTCCTGATTTGCCTAGGTTTATCCGATTGGGTTTAGCTAATTAGCAGGCTAAACCTCAGGTCCGTAGCGGCGCTCATATTCGGCTTGGCCCTCGGGGCAATGCTCGCGATATGGGCACCAACCACAAAGCGGGCCAGTGAGGGGAGGAAAATCGCCGGAGTCGATAGCGGTGTGGATGTCTTTCCAGGTTTTGTTGTGCTGATCTACGGCCTTGCCCATTGCTCTTTTATCCATTGGGCGGCTGATCGTTTTGCCTTGCCTGTCTTTGCCGTTGCCCAGATATGCCAACTGCACGCTGGCGATTGTTTCTCCGGAGTTCTCAAGAGCGGCGGCGTAAAGCCAGATCTGTGCTAGAGAATCATCGACGTATGGCGCGCGCGGTGGCTTGCCCGTTTTGTAATCGGTAACGCGCAGGCCAGCTTCGTCACGTTCTAAGAGATCAACGATTCCTCTGAAGGGCACTTCTCCGACAGCGCTGTCAAGTTGTTGCTCGCGCTGAACTACTTCGATCTGACCTGGGTCGAACATCTTGAAGTAGCCCTCAATGAAGTTCCAGGCCTTCCACTTGAAATCTTTTTCTTGCTCTTCGTTGTATTCCAACGACTTGAAGTCGGCGCTTTCTTCGGTGGTACCCCAGTTGTTTCCGCATATTTTTTGGGCTTGGGTCAGCGTGCGTTCTGCAGCAGGCAGCTCCAGCAAATCCTCTAACACTTTGTGGACAAACGTCCCAACCAGAGCCGGTTCGCTAGGCGGATCGGGCAGGTTGTCGATGTAATGAAACTTCCAGCGTCGATTGCAGTTACGAAATGTGCCCGCCGAGGACGGACTAAGCGAGCGAGGCCTATAGGTGCTTATTTGCTCAGTGGGGTCATCACTGGTTTGGGCGCTGTCCACGGTCGGAGTGGTACTCACAGCCTGAGTATCGCACCAAAGCACGCCACGACGAGGACATTTATTGGACTGGTTGGCGCTTGCTTAGCGGTTTCAGCTAGCCAGTTTCAATCAGGCAGGGCCGAGGTGGCGGCAACAACTGCAATGGCGTCTGCTGCCATGTCTTGGGTGATCATGGCGCCATCTCCGTCGCCAGCACCATTGGCACTGGAAGCACCATTGGCAATGTTGGTAACTCGACTGATTGTGATGCGGTGCCGTCGCCACCAAGCGAATGTCACGATTAGCGCCAGCAGAAACACGGCTGCTGCGATAGAGCCGGCGAACAGCATTATTCGGTCGGGCAGGCCGTGGCGTGGCAGCACTCGCGTGCCCGGTGCGGGCGGGGGATCGTCGTAGCCGATTGGTGCTCGTCCCGGCTGGGATTGCGCGTGCGAAGGTTGATCGGGCGAAGACTGCGCTGGCGAAGGTTGGTCTTGCGGGGGCTGACTAGTTGGCGTTTCAGGTGACGTTTCAGCTGCTTCTAGCACGTTAGGTCCAGGAACTTGATTCGGTGTGTTACGGCGGGGCCTATTTGGGTTATAACCAGCCATTACGGCTACTGAGCCTACCTAGGCCAGGCTTTGTTGAACCTGGTGGTCTACTTGGGCCAGGCTTTGTTAAACCTGGCCCTGCTCTTAAAACCCTCCGTTGGGCTTTCAACCGTTGGCACCTCGCCAGCACTGTTTTCACCAGCACCGTTCATCCCACCGTCTACTCCGCCAAGCTTCAACCTGGCCGGCGATTCCTGTTGCTGGCCACCACCGCGGCGACAATCCGAGCGGCGCTAGCCGCTGTCTACTCCGCCAAGCTTCAACCTGGCCGGCGATTCCTGTTGCTGGTCTTGCTGCTGCGGGGCCCAGCCGTGCCGAGGGCTCTGAGTTGGCTCCAGACGCTCTTGAAGTGCGTCATACATCGTCGCAAATTCTGTTACCGCCGCGGCTGCGCCTTGCCGGCTGCCCAGCGCTTTCAGCGGTAATGATTGTCCGGCGGCCTCAGCCACCGCTGCTCGCATGCTCACCGTTGGCAGCAGCAGGTCGCCAAAGCGTTGCACCAACTGGTCAATCCAGTATTTGTGATCGCGGGTGCGCCCACAGCGGTTGATCACAATGCCGATCAATTCAGGGCCATCTCGCCGCGCAGCGATTTGGCTAATCGTGCCCTTCATCAGATCAACCCCATCGGCAGCCCAGGCAGATGCCTCGGTCACGATCAAGGCGTAGTCCGCGGCAAATAAGGCATTCATGCACAACAAACCCAAGGAAGGCGGACTGTCAATCAACACAAGGTCGTGGTCAATCCCAGTCATTGCCATACGTAGCCGATCCTGAGCACCCAGCGGGTCGGCGGCTAGTTGCGGCTCTCGACTAGCCAGGCGCGGGTCGCCCGGAATCAAGACAGGGCGTGAATTGTCCGTTGGCCAGGCCGTCTGAGTTATTGCGGCCTTGGCACTGCCTGTCTGGTTTGTGGACATTACGTCGTCAATCGTCGTAGTGGCGTCCCATACGCCAAGTCCGGCCGAAGCGTTGGCCTGCGGATCGAGATCTACCACAAGCACTTGTCGGCCAGCCGCTGAAGCGGCTTCGGCTACTCCGAGCAAGACGGTGGTTTTCCCTACTCCGCCTTTTTGATTTACGAAAGCGATGGTTGGCATGACAGATGATTACCTAGTTGCTAGGGGCCGTTTGGCTTGTTGCGAGTGGTCCAGTCTGGAGGGGCTCTGCTAAGTCAATCCCACAGAGTCTGGCGGCGGCGGTTAGTTCAGCACCAATCCCAGCGCGTTTTGTGTTTGGTTTAGCGGTGGCGGTCTCAAGTAGCAGCTTGTGAGCGCTTGGTGTGTCTAAGTCTTCGTCAAGAGCTGCACCGACTTCGGCCATTAGACCCGCTGGTTTATTTGCCGTGGCATCCATGGCTGCAGTCCCATCAGGTGCGACCGCTCTGTCAGTGCCGGTTGCCTCTTCGGCGCTGGCCAGAAGCAGCTTCAAGTCTTCCATCGCGTTAGGAGCCTCTTCGTCAAACCATTCCCAATCGGTGCGGTAGTGATGTTTCATGATTGCTAGACGAATCGCCCGCGGGTCGATCGTGTGCCGTAAATCCGAAACGGACACCAGATTGCCAAGCGACTTCGACATCGTTTCACCTTCATAGCCGACCAGCCCGGCGTGAACCCAATAACGAGCCAGAGGCTCACCTGTTAAAGACTCGCTTTGGGCGATCTCACATTCATGGTGAGGAAATATGAGATCGCCGCCGCCACCGTGTATGTCAATGGTTTGACCCAACGCAGCCGAGCTCATGGCAGAACACTCGATGTGCCAGCCAGGTCGACCCGCACCAAATGGCGAGTCCCATGCGGGCTCGCCTTCACCGCTGGGCTGCCACAGCACAAAATCGAGCGGGTTGCGAAGGCTGGGATTATCGGGCGAGCCACCACGCTTGCGAGCAAGTTCCACCATGGTTTCCTGATCGAGCCCGGAAAGTTTGCCGAAATTAGGAAAGGTTGAAACGTCGAAATACGTGACCCCATCGGCGATATAGGTATGGCCAGATTCGGCCAGCTGTGCGATCAGCTCGATCATGCGATCAATTGTCTGCGTAGCGCGCGGCTCGTGTGTTGGTGCGATGGTTTGCAAAGCGGCCATGTCGTTATTGAAGCGAGCCATCTCACGCTCGGCTAGCGACAGATAATGCTCGCCAAGCTCGGCGGCTTTCGGCAAGATGCTGTCGTCTACATCGGTGTAGTTGCGAACCAGCGTGACGCGGGTACCTAGCGATTCAAGCCGGCGAATGATGAGATCGTAAGTCAAGTAGGTGGCAGCGTGGCCGAGATGAGTGGTGTCGTACGGAGTGATGCCACAGACATACATTCCGGCGGTGTGCGCCAGGTCTAGCGGAACTACTTCGCGCTGCGCAGTGTCGTAAAGGCGCATCGGCATCGGCCAAAGAATACGGCTAGCCACGGCTGGTACTTGCCTGTGGCGGGCTAGAAATTGCCACTGGCTATATCAAGATCGCACAGGTACTCTCGCCCCAGGTGGAATCTGCCGAACACCTATCCAACTCCAGCCAAGCAAAACACGCCGCAGTGCCTGGCCGGTCTGGAAACACCAAGTCAGAGCACACGGTTGATGTGCTTGAGCGAGTAGGGCTTTATCGCCAGCGCCGCGGGCTGGAATCGCTACGGGTTGAAGAGCTGGAAGCCGTTGCCGCAGACCTAGCGATTTACGGCCGTGATCCGGTGAGCTACGTATGCAACCTGTTCAAAAAGCATCAGGTGGTATTTCTTGGGCATCACATTCCCACCTTGTGCACGGGGTTGTTCTTGCAAGAGCTCGTGCGAGCGCTGCCTAGTCACGGCGTGCATCACGTGGGAATGGAGTACTTATGTCGCGATGATCAACAGCTGCTAGACGCGGCAATCGGCGTTAACGCCGTCAAGGGTGGAGCGCTGATAACAGCCGGTGGCGACTCCTTTGCTGAAGGGTTAGCGCGTGAGGCGATGCTGCGGTGGGGATTGCGTCACGACTTTGCCTTCAAGGAGTATCTGGACGTGCTCAAGGCAGCGTGGGAACTAAACAGCCCCGCCTCACCAGATGGCTCCGCCTCATCGAAAAATATGCGGGTGCTTGGTCTCGATTATGACCTTGATTTTGACTCGGTTACAGAAACGGCGGAACTAAGAACAGACGCTCCGTGGATACATCTACGACACCGCGGCACTGCTGCACGGCATATGTGCGACGTGCTCTTGTCTGAGGTACTAGATCAAGGTCATAAGGCACTGGTGTTGTGCCGCACGCCGCACGCTCTGACGCGCCTGCGCCGTCGCCGCCATCGCCGCTGGGACGCCTTCGACACCGAGGTCGAAGCCGGCAGGGTGGTAGGTGCCGCAAACCACGTCTATGCAGCGGTGGCCGATCGAGCGGTAACGGTGCTGATTCATCAACCGCTACCAGCAGATGGAGTCTTGTGCGACTACGCGCTGCCGGCCGACGGGGTGCTGGATGCCGTCTTTGCGATGATTGGTGCGCCTCCATTGCCGCTGGGCTTCGACACAGACGTAGGAGATATCGGCAAACTCCGCAGCCTGACAGCTCTTGACGATGGACCTTTGGTGGACCTGGCGCAAGGCTGGCTGTATCTCGAACCAGAACAGCAGCGTGTAGCGCCCACACCTCTCTACGGAGCGGTGCCCGACTATGTGCTGGCGCGCGCCCGCCGCCTAGCGCTGGACGGCAAACTGCGCAGAACTGATGTGACCCCGGCAGACTTTGATGACGCGTTTAGAACCGCTGCAATTGCGGCGGAGCTTTCGTGGACTCAAATTTTGTGAACGAATTTTGTGAATGAAACTGGCACAGCGCTTCCGACGCCAGCGCAATACCTAGCCAACACAGCCAGCACTGCCCAGATTGTCATGCTGGGCGATCAGCCAGGCATCAGCGCTCATTTAAAATTTCTGAGCGAAGCGATACCTGTCTTATCCGCGGCCGGCGTACAAAACCTGGCCTGGGATTACACCAACACTCGCCGTCAAGGCGAGCTAGACGAGCTGACCACTGCTAGCGAATGGGACGAGCAAGCCTGTGCTGACCTCTTTGCAGATTTGCTGGGCGTCGGCTTCGCATATCGGGAGTACGCGGATGTGCTGCATGCGGTGTGGGCGCATAACAGCGATTACTCCACCGAAGATTCCGGCGGAGACCCCGGCGAGGCACGGCCAATCCGAGTGCCAATCCGAGTAATAGCGCTGGGGTTGCCGACCTACGTTGAAGACCCTGATCTGCTGGACGGCCGTTCGGCCGCGGAACTAGAGCTTCGTAACTGGTGGATGGGCGGTCACTACCGCGATATAGCTGCGATCCACGCCACCAATGTGCTGACCGAACACGTCTTACGCAAGGGTGAGCGAGCCGTGGTGTATTCCGATGTCAGACGTACCACCACGCGCCTAGTTGAATGGCTCAACGATCTCGCCACAATCACGATGGGAAATCTGTTGCATCACTGGATGGGAGACGGTGTGAAACGAGTTCTGTTTCACGGTGCCGTAGGAGATCCGGCCACTACTAAACGAGTCGAAGAGCTTGTGTCAGCATCCCCGGAGAGTGGGAGACAGGGCGCCCAAGCTACGTTTGGCCTAGACCTCGCCGTCTCCACAATTGGCAACGTCGGCTTGGCAAAGGTCTCCGGCTCAATCAGCAGCAAAACCAAAGCGCTGCGACTACGAGACGTAGCCGACGGTTATCTGTATCTGTCAGCACGAGCCGACTGGCAGCCCGTGTCGCTGCTTACTAACTTGATTAGTGATTCGAATTTCGCATCCATTGAAGCGCGGTATCGCGCCTTGGTACCACGCTCACAGCAATACTCCAAAGCCGAGCTAGAGCAAGTTCGCACCGAAGGCTTAGAGCAGTTGAAGCAGGATTGGCCACCGTTACCTGATGAAGAAGAGCCGCCCAAGCGACGATTCCGTATTGGCCCCAAACGGACCAATACGTAGGTAATACGTAAGTGAGCTCGAACAACCGCATCGATCACGTGCCGCTAGCAGCCGCCCAAGAAAACGACACATCCGTAGGCCAACTTTTTGCGTGCGGGTTTTCATCAGTCGGGCCCGATCCTGTTCAGGCGTTGAGATCTGTTGCGGGCACGACCATGGTCTGCTTGCTGACTGCGGAAGAAATAGTGATGCGTTATCCCGACTACATCCAGTGGCTTAACCAACACCGGCCAAGCAAGCAGACCAGCAACCAAGTCCCAAGCAACTCTGGGCAAACAAAGCCTCACGCCATTTGGTTGCAGATCTCTGATGGTGAGATAACCGACGATGAAGACGTGGTTGACGTGGTGAGCCAAGTGGTTGGACGACTACAAGGCGGCCACAACGTAGTGGTGCACTGCGGTGCAGGCATGGCGCGTACTGCAGTGGTGTGCATCTTGACGATGGTGGCGTTGGGAGCCGAATTGGCTGATGCGTCAGTTGAGTTTCGTCAGGCCCGACCAGGGGGAGGCCCTGACGGTCCGGCGCAGGAAAAGCAAATCGCCCGGCTGGCCGGCCGCTTTACCTAGCTTGCTTGCCGGGCTCGTTGGCCTGGCTAGCTGCTTTCGTCCCAAGCCCAACCGGATTCCAGCATGTAGCAGCGTCTGCGGGGACCGGTCGCGTTCAGATCTCCATCCGGGTAGGCAGAGTCTCCGGGATAAACCGCCACCATCCCAGGATTCTCTGGAGGTGCCATGATCATCTCGGTGTGAAAGCAGCGTGCGCTTGTTTGTGATGTGTGCTCTAGGGCAGCTTGCGTTGAATCAAACTTCGCCAGGGAGCTGAGCGTCACGAAGGTTGGCGTAACGAACTCAATTTCTCCAGCCGTTCGCATTCTCAAGGCTTCGGTCGGGGCAACCCAGGCGTGATCGAGTATTTCTGTCTGGTCAACGGTGATCACACCCGATGGGTCGGGCGCCTCGCAAACAAAGAAATGGGTCGCAAAGCGCTTTGGGCGAATTGGCGGCGGCAACCAGTGCGAAAGATGAACCAGATCGGCACCGCTCAAGTCGATACCGGCTTCTTCGGCGGCCTCGCGTTTGGCTGCGGTTCTAAACCCGCGTTGAGTGGGCGCCGAAGGTTCGACGGGGCCGTGCGGCGGTTCGCAATCACCGATCAGGTCGTCACTCGGGGCGGTTTCGCGGTCGGCCTCATCTACCTGCCCGCCAGGGAACACCCACATCCCTCCAAACGCTCCGCGTGCATTGCGACGCAGCATTAGTACTTCGAGGCCGGATTGTGCCGTTGCGCTACTAGTAGGGGAATTGTTAGTAGGGGTAGGGGTGTTGCGGATAAGCACGACGGTTGCGGCATCGACCGGAGTTGGCGCCTCGTCGGTGCTGACGATCTCAGTTTTCGTACCAGGGGCGCTTTGCTCACTAGACGGGTTTGTTTCACTGTTCATATCGGCTCGCTTTGTCTGTCCACCGGTGCCTATCCGCTAAACCGGTCCGCTCTTGTGTGTGCTAATCCGGTTGGCTGCCCCGCTGACACCTGGCAGTGTCATCTCAACAGAGCCCTGGTGCGTGGTTAGGTAACCCATTATCAACTGCTCTATTTCTGTCCAGTTGCTAACACGTGGCTGTTCAAGGTGGCTGTTGTAGTCCTGGCCAAACACAATCACCTCGCGGCCGTCTGCTCTAAGCCGTTCAATGTTGTGCGGCGCGTCTTCAATGTAAACGTCGGCATCAACGTCAGACTTTGCTCCTAAGAAACACAGATCGCGGTAAGGAATTTTTGACTCGTCCAGCCACTGAGCGGTGTCTAAAACTGCTGAGTTGTGACCCCACAGGGTGTAAAGGCGATGCGTGACGATACGAATCCAAGCACCAGCATCGGACAAGCGCCATAGAACGTCGGCGCACGATTCGTACACATCAAGGTTTTGGTAGATGTGGTACTCGCGCACAGCGACGTTATGAAGCTTGGCGAATTCGTCTTCAGTTAAACCCCACTCCTCAAAACCCCAGGTGTGAGCTACTGGCAGGTCGGCATCGGCTACGCCTTTTTCTTGTTTGAAAACCTCGCGAAACGCCTCGTTGTATTTGGCGCAGACCCCGTCAAGATCAACAGCAAGAATGAACTCATCCACGGCCGCAAGTTAGTGGCAGTGGGCTTTGACTCGTGTTGGCGCCAGTGCCTGTGCCCGGGCCAATGACTGTATTAGTGATCGTGCCCGGGCTCTCTGCTCGCGTATTGCGTTGCGAGAGCATCGACCTCGGCCTGGGGAGCTTTGCCAGAGTCGGCTAACAGGCGTTCTAGTGCTGCCAGCCAGCACCCGTAGTAGCCGGCAGGTTCGGCTGTGCTGCCCCGTGTGAGGGTGAGTTGTGTGGGGCTGCTGCCAGCGGTCTTGTCGTGGTTGGCAATTTCGGGGATCAGATACTTTTGAAACTGGCTCCAAGTGAAGTGACCCGCCTCGACCGCTGCCGCTGCCAAGCCGAACGCCCGGCTTTGCCAGGGCTCATCAAAAACAAGTTCACCGTTCGACCTCGGCGGCTGGCGCGACTCTTGTGATTCTGCGTCCGCAAACGCAGTCAGATCGTTCACCGGGGATCCGGCGCTGTGCCTGACACTGTGTCTGGTGGAGCCCCCTGTGTTGCAACGGCATGACCCACCCCGATCATCGAGTCGCGTGTAACCAGCTGAGCTAGTTGCTCTGCGTCTAGTTCATCTGTGCCAGCCGGACGCTCCGGCAGCACCAGATAACGAGTTTCAGAGCTGGAATCCCAGACGTTGATATGCATGTCTGAGTCCAGATCAAGCCCCATTTCTGACAGCACGCGACGTGGCTCGCGCACCACTCGGGAGCGATACTCCGGGCTCTTGTACCAATTAGGCGGCAGGCCCAGAAGCGCCCACGGGTAGCACGAGCAAAGCGTGCAGACCACAACGTTGTGAGTGTCAGAGGTGTTGGCCTTTACCTCTAGATGATCAATTTCCGGGCCAGAGATGCCCATTTCGGCGATGGCTGCATCCGCGTCGGTCAGCAGCTTCTCTCGAAAGTTGGCGTCGGTCCAGGCGCGTGCCACTACGCGCGCACCAATTAGTGGACCGATGTCATTTTCGTAGCGCTCGATAAGGGCGTCAATGCGTTGGGGGTCAACGATGCCGCGTTCGACCAGGAGTGCTTCTAACGCCTCGGTGCGGATGGCTGGCGAGTTGGGATCGTGCGAATGGTCGTGGCTCATGTTTGTTTCGGGTGCCTGTCTAGCTGGAGAGGCTCGAGTTTGGGCTGACTAAGACTGGGTTTGCGGGAGCCAGGTAGCACTCGTACATGTCAACGTGAACAGTTATCCCTGGTTCCGTATCCTCTCCCCAAAGCTCACTGGCAGCAAACGCAACTGCGTAGACGTGCTGAGGCCGCTCGCCCAAATCGTGAGCGGTGGAGTCCGGCAGCACCTCGGCACCGTGAAGTTCGGCTACCACGCCGCGCTTCGCTTCGGCGTAGCCGGGTAGGCGAGTGTGTCCCGTGCCGCTGTGAGACACAGTGCTGCTATGAGACTCAGTGCCGCTGCGAGGCAGAGCCACCACTACATCGCCGACTTTGAAACGAGGAGCACGCGCAAGTTTTCTCTGGGTGGTGCTAGGAGCCCTGGTGCTGCGGGCAGACTTGGTAGCGCCACCAGCCGTATTGGGCGTGGTTTCTTTGGGTGGTGTAGTAGCTGGTGTAGTAGCTGGCGTATCTGGCGGTAACAGATCGGCGTCTACATCTGAGACCGGTTGAGCTCGGCTCACCGGGCCGGTACCGGCTGGCGCTTCAAGCCGTTGATCAACCTCACCGGGTTCCAGCACGCCGTACTCACAAAGCAACAACTCAAGTGCGGCTAGCCACCGGCCGTAATAGCCGTGCTGGAAATAGTCCGATGGAGCAAGGCGCTCTAGCGCGTGGCGAAACTCTCCGGGGCGATTGCCCGAGATCGCCAACGATGGACTGAGCAAGCCAAACACACGCTTTTCCCAACCGTGGTGAAACGGAGGTTCGTCAGGGTCGTGCGGAACCGGTCCGTAACCAAGCGCCCCGCCCAGATCATGAACCTGTCTTTGGCCGCCGTCCTGCGATTCAGGTACAGGCCCAGATGGTGTGGGCTCAAGTGGTACAGACCCACATGGTGCAGACACAGTCTCAGTCTTGCGCGGATTAGGGCTGAGCGTGTTGAAGTTCGTAGTCTCAGTAAAGCACCGGTTAACAAGAATTCATCCAGGAGAAAAATGGCTTACACGGCACCGACTGACGCGTTCAGGTTTGACGATCAGCGAGCCTCCATGGAGGGCAAACGAGTATTCATCACCGGCGCTGGAAAGGACGGTGGCATAGGTCAAGCATTCGCCCTGTGCGCCGGGCTCAACGGTGCTGAATCAGTTGGCGTGCATTTTCATCGCAGCTACGAAGACGGCTTTGACCTGATTGACAAGCTGCGAGAGCTTGGAGCCGGTGCGTTTCCAGTGCAAGCCGATGTAACAAACCTGCGCGACCTATGGGCCATTAGGTCACATGTGATTAATCAGATGGGAGGCAAACCGCCAAATCTTGTTATCTGCAACTCCGGTTTGACCGAATCGGGTTACAGCTTTGGGCGCGCCCTGCGTCAGGTGGAGGGGGAGTCCACATCGTTGCGACGTGCGAGGGTGCGTCAGCACTTCCTAGACAACTTGGATGAATCGCGTCTGGTGCTTGACACCAAAGTGGACGGTTTCATGGCAACGACGCACCTGTGGGCGGGGGAGGCCGTCTATCACTCCGAACCGATGCAGATTGTTTATGTCTCTTCGCGTCAGGCCATCGACCCAGGTCCGGCCGTGCCGGGCTACGCGCTGAGCAACTGGGCGGTGTTGCAGCTGCCAAAAGTGCTGAAGGTAAATCTCGGATCTAGCTCTGAGTTTGTTAGCTGCTTCTCGTTGCTGCTTCCGTTTATTCGCACTGGCATGACCAATGAATACGCCGATAACGAGCGAGTGTTCGGCCGCTGGCAAAAGCGCATGCTTGAACCTTGCGAAATGGCCGAGGCGTTCATGGCGCTCCTAGGAAGGCCAGTCGATGAAACCGATGGGGCCATGTTTGAGCTGATGGTTGATTCACCTGATGCGGGTGACAGCGCTGGTGACTCTGACAAAGACATAGAAGTGACCTGGCAGAAAGTTGATCTAGATGTCGACGAGACGAAGCTGGATTGGAGTGCTGAGAACCCGCTGCGATTTTGAACCCGGTGAGCTGCGGTGCAAGCCGCAGCGCGCGACTTATGGCAGGCCAGCACCCGGGATTTCCACTCGTGCTGTTTCTATACGACCCTGCGGCGCAGCATCTTGTTCCGGCCGTGAGCCAGGCGCGTTGACCATATAAAGCGTGCGACGATCGTCGCTGCCCAACATGCAAGCGAAGCAGTTGAGCTCTAGCTCTATCTCATTGGTCACCTCTCCACCCTCGACAACTCGAAAGCAGCAGGCATTCAGCGGGTCAGACACCCAGATTCCGCCCTGTGCATCCAAGCAGATTCCGTCAGCTATACGTTCTCCCAGATCAGCAAACGTGCGACGATTGGTCAGCCCACCATCGGCGGTCACATCGAATGCGGTGAGCCGATGGCCGTAGGTCTCAGCTATCACCATATGTTTTCCGGTCGGGTCGATGACGGTGCCGTTTGGAAAATCCAGTCCAACCGGGCCTGCGGTTACCTCACCAGTCGGGGAAACAATCGCCAAGGTCGCCTGCTGAAAAGTTTCTCCGTTGCGGTCATCAAACCCGAAATTGCCTACGTAGGCGGTCCCGTCGGCTGCCACCACCATGTCGTTGCAAGGTCCTGTGGCTACCTCGTTCAGATCGGCGTGCATTGACTCCTCACCTGCGGGGGTGAGACGCCGCAAAGTGCGATCAAGCATCGAGACAAACAACAAATCCCCATTAGGCAACCAGCCCAGCCCTGACGGCTGCGTTGGCACGTCGTGAATGTGTTGTTCGTTGCCATCGGCATCAACCGTGAAGATGCCGTGGCGATAAAAGTCGGAAAACCAGAGCAGTCCATCGTGCCAACGAGGGCCTTCGCCAAATTGCAGTCCGCTCAGCAGTATTTGTGTTTCAGCCACTCTGTCACGCTAGACCGCAAAGCGAGCGTCAGATTCTGTGAGCAGCACAGCCTCTGTTGTTGCGGTGCAGGCCCAGCAGCTAGCCGAGCTCCATGCGGTACAGGTTGGTAGCGCGCTGTTCAAAGCCAAGTCGCAGATACAAGCGGTTAGCAGCTTCACGGCTCGGTCGCGAGGTGAGATCAATCGTGCGTGCTCCCGCTGCTGTTGCTAACTCAATCGCGCGACGATTCAACGCCTCGCCAACACCTTTGCCACGTGCAGATTCGTCCACCACAACGTCTTCGATCCAGGCCCTTTGCCCGGTTGGCAGAGGAAAAACCACCAGCACCATCGCACCCACAATCTGCGTTTGATCGGCCGCAGAATTGTTTTCTAAGGCGTCACCTGCCGGCATCTTCGCAACCAGCATCTTCGCAACCAGCAATGTGCAAGCATCGTGCCGGGCGATCTCTGTTACCCGCTCTTGCGATAGCGCCGCCGCGGAGCTTGATAGCTGAGGGATCAGCACTTGCAACGCACGCGTTACCTGCTCAAGCTCGCTGGCGTCGGTGCCGTCGCAAACCGTTACCTGAGGCCCTGTTTGCTGAGATTCGGCCGCTTGAGATTTTGACGTCACGAGCCAAACCGTAATGCTCGACCGGCTCATAAAAGACCCTTTGTCTTTGCACAGCCCTTGCCCGACAAGCCGAGCACAACAGCACTGTCAAGTAGAACCGCCACCAGAAGGTGGCGACTAGCCTGACGAACGTGGATCTCACCGCTGGCGACTGCATTGATTGGCTTGAGAGGCCAAAGCTGCAGGGAGCCACGATGTTGGCCGCATTTTCCGGTTGGAACGACGCTGGCGATGCTGCCACCGAAGCCACCAAATACATGCGTCACCGCTTCCGCGGCCGCCCGGTGGCCTCTATTGACCCCGAATACTTCTACGACTTTGCGTCTGTGCGCCCCAACGTTCACCTGCATGAAGGGGAGCGGCGCATCGACTGGCCGCGACCCGAGATAAGGGTCGGCGAGATGGACGACGGCAAGCCGTTGGTGACGCTGATTGGAGTTGAGCCGAGGTTGCGTTGGCGCACATTCAGCGAAGCGATAATTATTTTGGCGAACGAGATGGGTGTCAACCAAGTGGTGACGCTGGGTGCCCTGCTAACAGGCACACATCACAAATCGCCGGTAAATGTAGTGGGTGCTTCTTCCAACCCTGAACTGAGCCTAGATCTAGGGCTCAGGCCATCTACCTATGAAGGCCCAACCGGAATCATCGGCGTGCTGAACGATGCCTGCCACCGAGCCGGGTTTGCAAGCGTCTCTTTCTGGGCGGCCGTGCCCACTTATGCGAGCGCCTACCCGTCGCCAAAGGCTGCGTTGGCACTGGTTCAACGGGTGGCGGCGTTCTTAGGAACGACCATTGATGACCCTGAGCTACATACCGCCGCCGCCGTATACGAGGAACACGTTGATGAAGTAGTCGCCGGCGACTCACGCCTTTCTGAATACGCTCAAAGGCTTTGGGAAGACTCTGAGGCTGAGGCTGCTGATGACATCATGGATATGGCCGAGAATCCGGAATATCTGATGAATGAGTTAGAACGATTCTTGCGTCAAAAAGACAACTAGCCCAAAAGGCAACTAAGAGAGGTAACCCATGGAAGACACTGCGAATGTTGCACTGCTAATCCTGCGAGTCGTTTTTGGAGTCACGCTGGCTCTGCACGGCATAGACAAGCTGCGAAACATTTCTGGCCCGGCTGGATGGTTTCATTCCGTGGGTCTGCGACCGGGAAAGTTTCACGCCCGGCTAGCGGGCGGCACGGAGGTTGCTGCCGGGCTAGGCCTTGCGCTTGGTTTGATTACTCCGTTGTCAAGCCTGGCTTACATCGGTGTGATGACCACCGCTGCTTGGGTTGGGCATCGCAAGGCGGGATTTTCCAGCGCCAAGAATGGTTGGGAGCATGTGTTTGTAATGGCGACAGCAGCTGCGGTGGTGGCGCTGATCGGCCCAGGCGAACTGTCGTTAGATCAGTGGATTAACAACGAATGGTTCGATTTGGACTGGATTGGAAGCGAGAGTGGCCGTTGGGCTTCATTTGCTTTCGCGACAATCGGCGGTGTTGCGATGTCTGTGCTGACGTTGCTCTTCTTCTACCGGCCGACAGCGGCTGCCGCAGAGAAGTCCTGACGAGCCGCATTCTCAAAACAACAAACGACACACGGTCGCTGCGATTAGCAGCCAGAGTTTGGCGTTACAGCGTCGTGTCTGTTGTGTCGGTGGGCGTCACACAGCTTGTGCTTTATCTCGGCTTTTCTGTTGCTGGTTGGCCCGCGATGGTCTCCAACATTTTAGCCGTATGCCTGGCCGCGGTGCCCGCGTATCTGCTGAACCGGAAGTGGGTCTGGCTAAAACGGACCACGCATTCGCTGACGCGTGAGATCGTGCCATTTTGGTCTTACAACCTGGTAGGGCTGCTGTTGTCGACGCTGCTAGTAGGGCTAGTGGATCACACTTGGGATGGCACCGCTGTTGCGATACACGCGGCCAACCTCGCTGCGTTTGGTGTTTTGTGGCTGGGCAAATTCTTCTTGCTTGACCGGGTGTTGTTCGCCGCGCCTAACGGGCTTCGTTGAGTTGGGTTTGCAGTGCGTTCTGAGCTGTTAGCGCTGGCACGCGCAACTCGCGGGTTTATGCCTGACGATGAAGGGTTGGCGCTCTATCGAGCCGCTATCGAAGCTGGCAAACGTGCGGCTTCAGACAAGCTGGCAACAATCATTGAGATCGGGTCTTACTGCGGTAAATCAACGATCTATCTTGGAGCGGCCGCCGCCGAGACTGGAACGGTCGTGATCACGGTGGATCACCACCGCGGTTCAGAGGAAATGCAAGCCGGCTGGGAACATCACGACGAAGAAATGGTGGATAACCAATCAGGTCGCTTCGATTCGCTGCAGCATCTACGCCAAACGCTGGAAGCCGCTCACCTAGAAGAAACGGTGATAGCTGTGGTGGGGGATTCTCCGACCGTGGCTGCGCACCTTGACACATTGGTCAGCATGGTTTTTATCGATGGTGGCCACGGCACTGAACCTGCTCATACCGATTACGAATGCTGGACGTCAAAGCTGGCTAGCGGTGGGACGCTGGCTATTCACGATGTGTTCGAAAATCAAACCGACGGCGGGCGACCGCCCTTTGAGATTTATCAACGAGCATTGGCGGACGGATTCAGCGACTTGTCGGCGGTGGGCAGCCTGCGGTTGCTAAAGGCACCGCAGCGCTAGAGCGCCGACTGGCGACCCGTCAGCAGTTCGGCGCCAGGAGTAAGTCCAGCCAGAGCGTCAGCAGCTAACAACACCGCCGCCGCGGTGTAACTCGTTTGCTCCGCATGCGGAAAGGTCTTGCCCTTAGGCAGCACTAGTCCGGTGAAATAAGCGCCGTTGGTATCTCGCAAATCATCAGTAGCACGAAACAGTCGCACTGCGGTTTCGTGATCACCTGCTCGTAAATAAGCCAAGGCGCATTCGCAGGTTTCCGCCGCGGTTACCCACGGCTTGTCGAACACGCAACGCACTCCGCTCAGCACACCGTCAGCGTTGAGGTCTCGCACAAACTGATCTGTTCGCTTTTCTAAATGCTTAAGAGCGGACCTGTATGGCACAGCACCACACAGCACCGGGTAGTACCAGTCCATTGCCCAGCGATGTTTGGGTTCGAACGACTCAGGCTGGTGCCTTACAAGATGCCGCAACCGCTTTAGCGCCAGCATCCACTGCGGTCGTTTGTGCCCTAGCTCATCGGCCACTGCCAAGCCGGCTTGCAGAGACATCACGATTGAGCATGTCCCGGTCAGCAGCGAATAAGACCAGCGCGTGCCGTCGGTGTGCACAGCCCAGGGGATGTGATGGTCAGAGCGACTAAGGCCCACTACAAAGCTGAGCGCCCCATCAACCACTGGCCACATTGCTTCTAAGAAACCGCGGTCACCCGTAGCTAGGTAGTAATGCCACACACCCACCGCGGGGTAGGCGCAACAGTTGGTGTCAAATTTTGGATCTTCAATGCCATCAACCACGTAGTAGTTGTGCCAACTGCCGTCGGCCAGTTGTTTGCTGGTCAACCAATCAAACGCTTTGCTGGCGGCGGCGGTGTAGTTGGCATTGCCGGTGGCGGTGCCAACTACAGCCAGTGCCATTGCGGCTTCGGTGTGATTCCAAACATCAGCGTGACCGCCGTTGAACCACAGGATCATTCCGTCGGATTGTTGGCAATCGACAATGAAATCGGCTGTTTCACTCAGTTGCGTTGAGCTCAGCGCTATGCGCGCAGGCGCTATTTGGGTCATGCGCGCAGGCGCTGTCTGGCCAGGCTTTGCTAGTTCAAGTGCTCCGGGAGCGGCATCAGTGATGCCGCTGAGGCTATTCATGCGGCTTCGTCGCCAGGCTGTCTGGCCAGGTTTGTAGGCGTGCTGCATATCCGTGCTGTGTGTCCGTGCTGTATGTCATCGACACGTCATACGGATTTTTGGGCGTAAACCACCACCGACTTTGGCAAAACCCGATTGAGCAAGTCGTCAAGTTTTTGAGTCAGCCACGGCTTTTTCATCATGTCCCATACCAGGAAGCGGTGATAGGCCGATACAAGCCAATGTTGATCGTTGGTTGGACCTACAGCACAACGCAGCCACCAATAGGGGGCGTGTAGCGAATGTGCGCCATGCTTGCCCGTAGGAGTTAACCCTGCCCCGGTCAGCTTGGCCGAAAGTTCGGGAGCGGTATAGATGCGTACATGGCCTCCCGGCACAAAGGGTGCTGAGTATTCCTTGCTGAGTCCCCAGCACACCCGCTCCGATAGCCATGCTGGAACTGAAACCGCAATCGTGCCGCCAGGGCGCAGCACGCGTGACAGCTCAGCTAACGCAGCGGTGTCGTTATCAATGTGCTCCAAAATTTCCGATGCGACTATTCGGTCAAAGCAATTGTCGGGAAACGGCAAGGCGGTCGCATCCGCCGTTAGGACGCTGCCGGTAGGTGGCTCACAGCCAACGTTTACATTTTGATCCGCGTCAAAGGCCTGCTTTACCTGACGTACATCGTCCAGCGAACGATCAAGCGCAATCACACGACAGCCTTGACGAGCACTCTCAAACGTATGCCGGCCAGATCCGCAACCCAGGTCAAGCACGGTTTCGCCATAACGCACGCCCAAGCGCTGATAATCAACGGTCAACATTTCAAGAGGCCAAGAGAGCTCGATAATGCTCAACGGTTCGCTCAGCAGCTAGGCGCCAGGTAAATCGCTCAATCACACGTTCACGGGCTGCTGCGCCAAGTTCTGCCCGCAGCTCTGGCCTGTCCAACATTTCACGAATGGCGCCTTCCAGTGCTTGCGCGTCACCGGGCGGCACCGACAAACAGGCGACTCCATCTGGGCCGGTTACCTCAGGTAGGGCACCGCCGGTAGTTGCTACCAGCGGGGTTCCGCACGACATTGCCTCAGCGGCCGGCAAAGAGAAGCCCTCGTAAATAGATGGCACCACCGCTAACTGCGCCTCGTTGTAGAGCTCGGCTATTTTGTCCTCACTCAGGTTGCTCTTAAATTCCACATAGTCGGTCAATCCGAGCCTGGCGATGCGTCGACGAGAGACCGAGTCCTTCTTTGCGCTGCCGAGTACCACCAGATGAAGATCTGGATGATCGATTCGCAGTTTTGCCATTGCTTCCAGCAGGTATGCCAGACCCTTGATTGCCACGTCCGCGCTTGCCGTTGTCATCAAACGCCCGGGAACTTTTGCCACGTTCGGCATCGGCTTGAACATGTCAACGTCAACACCCGCATTGACGACGTGAACGTTTTCGGGTTCGACGCCGAAGTCGGTGATGATGTCGTCTTGGCTGCTGGTGGAAACCGTGATGATGCGCTCTAGTCGACGAGCAACCCGTATCTGCATGCGGGTAAAGGAATAAAAGCGCCGCAAAATCACTCGTCTAGCGAACCGAGTGGCATGGCTGATCTCCACACGCTTGTCAACGGTGATGGGGTGGTGGATGGTGGCGAGAACTGGTTTACCTGTGCGGCGCAAGAAGTCAATGCCGTATCCCAAGCATTGGTTGTCGTGAATCAGATCGAACTCATCCAAGCGTGCGCGCAGATGCTTGTTGGCTCGCAGGCTGAAGGTGAGCGGCTCCGCAAACGCTGCCGTGCAGGACATGCCGTATTCCAACAGGTCATACATGCTCTTGATTTTGCGGTGAGTCTTAATTGTGCGAAGCGCAGTGTCTGAGCGGTGAACGTCAAGGCTGGGCAGCTTGGTGAGAGTTATGTCAGGGTCAAGAATTGGATACGGCTGACCCGAGAAGACCTCTATGTAATGACCTAGTTCGGTTAGCTGGCGAGCCAGGTGTCTTGTGTAGACACCTTGACCGCCGGTAAATGGGTTTCCGCGGTAAGTCAAAAAGGCGATTCTTAGCCTTTTGGGTTTTGGCATTTCGCCCCTTTGCGGCGGCGGGCAGGGTACAGCCAGTCGCGCCCTGTATCGCACGATGCCTCGCTACCGTGCGAACCCTGTGAGTGCGCTAGCAGCCGATCATCCGCTTAGTGGGTTAGCCGATTCGACGTACCTGCTGGCAGCTAACAGCAGCTCCGATAACAGCTCTGGTAATAACGCCAGTGACAAAGCCAGTAGAGCGCCAGTGCGCACTCCGGTTTGGTTTCAGCGTCAAGCTGGCCGTTCCTTACCCGAGTACCGCTCCCTGCGAAGCGATGGCAGCATTCTCGAAGCCATAAAAAACCCTGAGCTAGCCGCAGAGATCACGCTGCAACCGGTGCGGCGCTATGGCGTTGATGCCGCGGTTTTGTTTTCGGACATCATCGTTCCTGTTGCTGGCGTCGGTTTCGGAATGGAGATAAAGCCAGGTGTGGGGCCGGTAGCTGATCGGCCGTTTGAGAGCCGCGCAGACCTAGAGCGCTTGCAGCCGCTTGTGCCTGATCAGCATGTGCCATACGTGGCTGAAACGGTGAAGCTGGCAACGCAGATGCTTGCTTCTGAGGGGCTAAATGTGCCGCTCATCGGGTTTGCGGGTGCGCCATTCACTGTCGCTAGTTATCTGGTTGAGGGCAAACCGTCGCGTGACCAGGCTCGCACCAAGCAGCTAATGCTGAACGACCCGGCGTTATGGCACGACCTGATGTCGCGCCTGACCGATATAGCCGTGCAGTCAATGCGGTCGCAGGTGATGGCCGGAGCGAGCGCTGTTCAGCTGTTTGATACTTGGGCGGGAGCGCTAACTCCGAACGACTACACCGAGTTCGTGCTGCCACACTCGCGCCGAGTGTTCGCCGAATTAGCCGACCTAGCCGCAGAGGGAGTGCCACGAGCACATTTCGGTGTGAACACGGGGGAGTTGTTGGGTTTGATGGCCTCGGTTGATTGCGAGGTTGTAGGTGTTGACTGGCGCGTTCCGTTAGAGGTTGCCGCTCAGAAAATCATGGCGCACAAAGGCGGTGCTACCCGGGGAACCCAGCCAGCCCAGTCTCAACCAGCGCAATCTCAGCCAGCCCAGTACCAGTCAGTACAGTGCCAGACGCTGCAAGGCAATCTCGACCCGGCAGCTTGTTTGGCACCCTGGCCAGTAGTGCGAGAGCGAGTCGATCAGGTGCTAGCCAGCGCCAGCACACTGCCTGGTCACATTTTTAATCTGGGGCATGGTGTTTTGCCCCAAACCGATCCGGCGATCCTTGAGCAGGTTGTACGGCATGTGCATGATCAGACCGAGTCATCGGTCGCCAGACCGGGCTCCGCTTGATCGGCGTGAATAAACCACTAACCCAGAGCGCTGGTCGTGTTGTTGTTATCGGTGGAGGTATCACTGGTCTAGCAACCGCCTTCTCTCTGACTCAAGCCAGCCGCGCAGCGCAAACACAGCAAGGCCCGCCGGTCGAAGTGGTGCTGCTGGAAAGTAGCGATCGTCTCGGTGGGAAGATTCTCACGACACCATTCATGGAGCGCCCAGTTGATGAGGGAGCCGACGCTTTCCTCACGCGAGTGCCGTGGGCGCTTGATCTGGTGAGCAACCTCGACCAAGTACACGAGCGCGACATGGCGCCGACAATCTCCCCGGCGGCCAGCAACGCTTACATGCTCAGCACTCGTCATCGCACGGCGCTCAAGGAGTTGCCCGAAGGACTAGTGATGGGCGTGCCAACGTCGCTTTTGAGCTTGGCGAAATCGCAGATCGTTGGATATAAAGACATAGCCCGAATGGCGCTTGACTTGGTTCGCCGAGATGACTGGACGGGACCAGATGAAACCATCGGCGAACTAGTAAGCCGGCGATTGGGCACTGAAATAGCGGACGCAGTGGTCGGTCCGCTGCTGGGAAGCATCAACGCAGGCAACATCCATCAACTAGAAGCGCTATCGGTTGCGCCAGTGCTGGGTGAGGCTGCGCGCGAGGGCGGCAGCCTGATCCGGACTCTTCGACGCCAGCGGACGGCAGGTGGTGCGCCGAGCGCCACCGGACCGATTTTCGCAAGCTTCGAAAGCGGGCTGGGAGTGCTGCCAGAGGCGATCGCCGCGGTGCTGCGTCAAACGGATGGCGAGATGATTCGCACCGGCGTTTCGGCCAAGAAAATTGTTCCGGCGCCAGCCGGGGCGGACCATCGCCTTGAAGTAACGACTGACCAAGGCGAGCAAATCAACGCCGATGCCGTTGTTGTTACCTCTCCTACATACGTGACTAAGCAGCTTCTTGGGTCGGCCGCCCCTAATACCGCCGCTTTGCTTTCGAAGATCGAATATGCCTCCGTCGCGATCGTGACGCTCGGGTTTAACCGCTCGCAGCTGCGACATCGCCTAGATGCGGCCGGTTTGCTCGTACCGGCTCGTGAGAAAATGCTTACTACCGCCTGCAGTTTTGCTTCCAGCAAGTGGCCCCACTGGGCCGACCCGGACCACGTGGTTTTACGAGTTTCGGTTGGCAGACACGGCGATGACCGAGCTCGGCTGATGAGCGATGAAGGATTGGCGCAAGCGGTGGTCAGCGAGCTTTCGCCGCTGCTGAAAATTTCAGGTGATGCGCTACATCAACGTGTTTCACGCTGGGACGATTCGTTTCCTCAGTACTTGAAAGGGCATCAATCACTGGTCGAACACATTGAGAGCAAACTGGCTACAGAGTTGCCAGGCGTGCTGTTGGCGGGGGCTGGGTATCGAGGCCTGGGAGTGCCGGCATGCATTCGTCAGGGCACAGAGGCTGCTAACGCCGTACTTGCAGACCTAGTGCCTGCGATGGCCGGGCAAGTCGGCTGAGTTTGTCTAAAAAACCCGTTAGATGGTGGTCGCTGCTGCTAGCAGCACTGATGGGTGTGGCGACCATGTTTTCGTTGCCGCACATTGTCGAGAGGTTTTCGATTGCTTGGGTAGTCGCACCTATTGGCTTGGGCGTTTTTGTCGCTTGGCAGAGTCAAAGTTGGGGTCAAAGCTGGGCGAAAGACAACCTCGCTACTCCGACCAAACGCTGGCGTCGACATTTTGCGATCGTCTACGCCTATTGGGTGGGGGCGTATGGCTTCGGATTGGTTTGGATTACCGATCTGACCGTTCCCGGCTGGGTCATAGCCGCACTGGTCGAAGCTCTGATCATGTCGGTGCCGACGGCGATTGCCTTAGGGGTCTGCAACACTGCGGGACCTGCTGGCTACCTGCGGTTAAGAGGCGCTCTCGCGTTTGGATCCGCCTTAGCTCTTGGCGAAGCAGTTCGTTGGGTGTTTCCCTTCGGCGGGGTTCCGATGTCAAGTCTTGCGTTGGGCGCCGTGGATGCACCGTGGGCTCCGCTTGCCCGGTTGGGTGGACCGTTGTTGTTAGTTATAGCAACGGGATTGTTGGCCTTTGCTCTTGTTGCGGTGGTGATGTTCTTGGAGCACTTTTTCCTCGTCAGGTTTCTTGGCTGGCAACGAGCTGGCCAAGGATCGCAAAGAGAACAACCACGGGTTCGGTCTTGGGCGACTCCACTAGCGCTAATAGCGCTGTTCAGCGTTGTCGGTGTGTTCGCTTTCAAAACAGAGTCGGTAAGCGAGCTACAAGTAGCTGTGCTTCAGTCCGGTGGTGAGCTAGGCGAGCGGGGACGAGCCGACGACATATTTGACAAACACGTTGAGGCCACACGTCAGTACGCCAATGAGCTAGCCAATGTTGAGCTGTTGGTGTGGAGTGAGAGCAGCGTCGCTAGCGACGGCCCGCTGGAAGATTCACCAGAGCTTGTACGACTGCAAGCGCTAGCGAACGAGGTTGACACAACCATCATCGCCAACTTCTATGAACGCAGCGTTGGAGTGGATCCGCCTCGCTTCCGCAACGCCTCCGTTGTGGTTGCGTCCGAATCGGATCCTTCGGCTAGCGGCTACCTCGGGCGTTACGACAAGGTTCATCTCGTGCCGTTTGGCGAATACATCCCTTGGCGCGAGTTCCTAGACAATTTTGCCGACCTATCACTCGTGAGCCGTGACGCCATCGCCGGTTCGGGTCCCGGGGTGTTGCGGTCGCCTGTTGGCCCTCTGGCAGTGGTTAGCTCCTTTGAGATCTATTTCCCCGGCAGCGTGCGTAGCGGAGTGAATGCGGGCGGTCGCATAGTGGTGAATCCGACGTTGGCTTCTAGTTATCGGACCGATTGGGTGCCTGCACAGTCCTTGGCGTCGGCCAGGTTGCGAGCCATCGAAAGCGGGCGTTGGGTGTTACAGGCGTCCACGACCGGCTATTCGGCAGTGATTGATCCGGCTGGCAACGTCATTGGGCGCACCGAGTTGAGCGACGTCGCAGTTGTGGTTGCGTTAGTGGAGCTACGAGAAGGGCGCACCGCGGCAACCTTCTTGAGCACTTGGCCGATCGTGCTAGCGGCTTTGCTGATGTTTGCCTACGGGTTGATAGCTCGCAGAAGGTGAGCCAGGTCAGGCGTTACGGCCAGGCCAAACGTCCTGGTTCAACAAATTCCGAGGTCGCTTACCGTTCAGAGCAGCCATGGCTTCCTCTACTGCGAACGAAAAAATCCTGCGCCTGCCAGCTCCGGTGGCCGACGCCACATGCGGAGTAACTAGAACGTTGTCGTGCCCAAGCAGCGGATGATCGGCGGGCAGCGGTTCAGGGTCGGTCACGTCAAGTGCCGCACCGCGCACCTTGCCAGATTTCACCGCAGCCAGCAGAGCGTCTTGGTCAACTAACCCGCCACGCGAGGTGTTCACCAAGTACACCCCATCGTTCATGGCGCCAAGCAGGTCTTCGCCCACTAGGTGTTGAGTGGCTTCACTAAGCGGGGCATGCACGGACACCACGTGCGCACCGGACACGACCTCAACGGGAGTTGCGGCCAGGGTGATGTCCATCTCCTTAGCGCGATCGGTGTCTATGTAAGGGTCGTAGGCCACCACGTTCATCCCAACACCACGCATTATGCGACCGACCGAACTGCCAATGCGACCGAGCCCAATCAACCCCAGAGTGCTGCCGTCAAGTTCCAGATGATCGTGGCGCGCCCAATAGTTGCCTTCGGAGCGTTCCAGCCTCTTGGCGCTCTCGCGTAAGCCCTTGGTAATGGCAAAGATGAGTGCGACCGCGTGTTCGGCTGTTGAAACGGTCGGTCCATCAGGTGTGTTGCAAGCGGCGATACCGAAGCTGGTGGCTGCGGCAAGGTCGAGGTTGTCGTAGCCAATTCCAGCTCGCACGACTACTCGCAGTCTTGGCGCAAGCTCATATACCGAGGCGTCATAGCTGACAGTTGCACCGACTATGGCGCCGTCGCCCTGCTCTATGTTTGCTAGCGGGTTGTCTTCGGTGCTGGCAACGATCTGTGCCTGATCACCGATTAGCTCGCGCTGCATTTCTCCTGCCGGTCGATCAAACCAGATTGTCGGTTTTTCGTTAGGCATTGTTTGCAAGTACCGGGCTTGTATATACCGGGCTAATTAGGTGCTGGGCTTGCAGGCACTGGGTTAGCAGATACCGGGGCTGATAGGTATCTCACTAGCTGGGCAGACGGTAGTTCGGAGCGGTCTTGGTCGCGATGATGTCGTGTACATGACTTTCACGGATGCCCGCTGTGGTGATCTTCACAAAGCGAGTGTCGTAGCGCACCGCATCAATGTCAGCAGCTCCGCAATAACCCATGGCTTGACGCAAGCCACCCACCAACTGATGCAGCACTCCCGCGAGCGGACCCTTGTAGGAAACTCGCCCTTCAATACCTTCGGGCACAAGCATGTCTTCGGTCTGCATGTCCTGGAAGTAGCGGTCTTTGGAATAACTGCGGCCCTGCATTGCTCCGATCGAACCCATCCCGCGGTACTCCTTGAAGTACTCACCTTGATGCACCACCACATCGCCTGGGCTTTCGTCGGTGCCAGCGAACACGCTGCCAAACATGGCGCAATGAGCACCCGCCGCTAACGCTTTGACAAGATCACCGGAATACTGCATACCGCCGTCGGCGATGACCGGAATGTCATGGACCGCAGCGGCCTGAGCACAGTCAAACACTGCGGTGATCTGCGGCACACCAACCCCTGCCACGATCCGTGTGGTGCAAATCGAGCCGGGCCCAATGCCAACCTTTACAGCGTCGGCGCCTGCGTCAATCAGTGCCTTTGTCGCTTCGGCAGTGGCGACATTTCCCGCCACTACATCTACCTCGTAGGTGGATTTGATTTTTGCGACCGCCTCAATTACCGACCGAGAGTGGCCGTGTGCGGTATCAACCACTATTACGTCCACGCTGCGCTCGGTCAGAGCTGCGGCGCGTTCGTAAGCATCTGGGCCAGTCCCTACCGCGGCTGCTACGCGCAGTCGGCCGTGTTCGTCTTTGCTGGCGTGCGGGTATTGGATGCGCTTTTCGATGTCTTTGACGGTGATAAGCCCCACCAGCATGAAATCGTCATCGACAATTGGCAGCTTCTCAATCTTGTGTTTGCCTAATACCGCTTGCGCTTCGGTTAAGGAAATGCCCTCATTAGCGGTGATGAGTCCTTCGGAGGTCATTACGTCGGCTACAAGCTGGCTGTGATCGGTTTCAAAGCGCAGATCGCGATTGGTGAGAATTCCTACCAAGCGACCTTTTTGCGTAATCGGCACGCCGCTGATCTTGAAGTTTGACATCAGCTGTTCGGCATCGGCCAGCGTTGCCTCGAGCGGCAGTGTGATCGGTTCGGCGATCATGCCCGACTCAGAACGCTTCACCTTGTCTACCTCAGCGGCTTGATCTTCGACCGACAGGTTGCGGTGCAGCACTCCGATGCCGCCATGGCGTGCCATCGCCATTGCCATCGGTGCTCCGGTAACTGTGTCCATAGCCGCGCTGACCAGCGGCATGCTTAGAGCGATGTTGCGCGTGAAGCGCGTGGTGGTGTCAACAGTGTCTGGCAGAACTTCCGACGCGGCCGGGATCAGCAGAACGTCGTCAAACGTGAGACCCTCAATCGCAAACTTTTGATCTTGTGAGGGAAACCGATCGGCAGCCATATTTCAGATTATCGCGGGAGCCCGCGCAATCAAGACGGCAATCGCTGCGCGACAAGGCCGCAAGCACACCGTGATCGGCGCGGGGGTTAGCTGCGACTGCAGGCGCAACCTTTCGCGGCGGCGTGCCCTAGCGTTTGACCGTGTCTGACTTTCAACAGCGGGGGTCGATCGGCACCTTGCACCGGCTCAGCGACAGGACCACCGAGAGCTTCGAAAGCGACCTGGAGGAATACACCCAGAAGCAGCCGGTGGCGCTCATCATCCCGTGCTTGTTCTCCGAGCTAGAGGGCGACGCACTGGGTGGGATCATAAAAGAGATCGCAAAGGTGAACTATCTCGATGAGGTAATCGTTGGAATAGACCGAGCCGACGAGCAGCAGTTCGCCCATGCTCGAGAGGTTTTCTCACAGTTGCCGCAACGCACTCGTTTGCTGTGGAACGACGGTCCGCGCTTGCGAGCTATCGATCAGCAACTGGAGTCGCACTCGCTTGCCCCGGACCAGCCAGGCAAGGGCCGCAACGTTTGGTATTGCCTGGGCTATTTCATGGCGAGTGGCCGCTGTCAGGCGGTGGCGTTGCATGACGCTGACATCCTCACCTACGACCGCGGCATGCTGGCGAGGCTGCTCTATCCGATCATGCATCCAACGTTTGGTTACTCGTTTTCGAAGGGCTATTACTTTCGAGCGTCTGAAGGGCAGCTAAAAGGCCGAGTGGCGCGGCTGCTGGTGCCGTCGTTGCTTCGTGCGCTGCGTTACACGATCGGCGATCACGACTACTTGCGCTATCTGTCAGCGTTTCGCTATCCGCTGGCGGGTGAGTTTGCGATGAAACTAGATATGGCTCGCAGCATTCGTATTCCCAGCGATTGGGGCTTGGAGATCGGTGTGCTGTCGGAGGTGTATCGGATTTACCACGGTCGCCGGTTGTGCCAGGTGGAGATCGCTGACCGCTACGACCACAAACACCAAGATTTGTCACCGGAAGACCCCATGGCCGGGCTTCACAAGATGTGCCACGACATCTCCAAGGCCATCTACCGCAAGCTGGCGATCGATGGCATTGTGCTGTCAACGTCGGTGTTTCGCACGGTCAAAGCGGCGTATTACCGCAACGCGTTGGACCTCATCAGCCACTATCGCAACGACACTGTGTTCAACGGTTTTGAATTTGATCTGCACGCGGAAGAGAGCGCGGTGGATCTGTTTGCCGCGACATTGATGGAAGCGGGAGAAGATTTTCTAAACAACCCGCACGAGACGCCGTTTATTCAGAATTGGTCACGCGTAGAGAGTGCCTTGCCAGACGTTCTGCCGCAGATATACGACGCGGTTGAGGCTGATAACGCGGTTCAGGGCGATCAAACGGCTCGCTAGATTTTTCGACCAACCAGACGGTTTGGCCTGGAGCTAGCACAAGCTGCTTGTTTGGCGACCAGGTGCGTCGCGTCAGCAGATCAATGCAGGGTGCCTGAAACACCTTGTTATCGCAGGCAGGGCTATTGCTGGCAGGGCTATCGCAGGCAAGCTTGCTGGGCGAAAGTTGCTGGGTTGAGGCGGTGACGTTTGTAAGGCACGCAACGACTCGCACGGTTTCGTTAGCAAGGCTATCGCTAGCTGAGCTATCGCTCCCGCTGCCACCGCGTATCAGCCCGAACACCCCATCCATAACCGGCAGCGGCAAGTAGGCAACATCGGGATGAAACGCTGGCTCGCTTTGCCTGATGTGAATAAGTTGCAGCAGCTCTTCCAGCACCGAACGCCGCAACCCCTGGTCGGCATCAAGCATTTCGTCCAGTTCGCTTGTCAGCAGCTTTTGTCGGTTGAAGTCACGCGGTTGCCAGGCTCTTGTGCCTCTGTGGTCGCCAGCCTTAACCCCAGGGGCGCACAACAGGCTGTGCAAATAGAAAGCCGGCACACCAGGCAGGCTCAGCATGATTGCGTGTGCCGCTAAATAGCTCGCCGCGCCTAGTTCGGGTCTGCCCTGCATTTTGCTCATTGAGCAAAACAAGTCAAAAAGTGGCACGTTCAGTTCATAGGGTCGCTTACCGTCGGACGTGTCGTAGTGCGAGTGCGTGCCACCGGCTTGGTCGGCTGCCGCGATCATCTGGTCAATCTCCTTAGCCGACAACACCCCCTCCACCGGCCGCAGGCCGATGCCGTCATGGCTTGCTATGAAATTGAGGTAGGTCCTGTCTTGACTGTCGGCGGAGCTTGTAGCAGGAGTGCTTGTCGCGGACGGCAAGCACTCATTTAGGCCAACTGTCCACTCATGCAACTTCTTAGCCGAGCCCGACAAAAACGTGTGCACCAACAACGGCGCCAGGGTGAAGTTGTAGATGACGCTCGATTCGGCTTCGCCGTTACCAAAATAGGAAATGTTTTGCTCGTGCGACACGTTCGTTTCGGTAACCAAAACGCTTCGGCTGTCATACGCATTCATCAGCAGTCGCAACAGCTTCACCACCTCATGAGTTTGTGGCAGGTGAATGCAACTGGTGCCTAGCTCTTTCCACAGATACGCAATCGCATCTAGCCGCACCCACTTTGCTCCGCGATCTAGCAGCTTCTTAAGCGTTATCAGCAGCTCCAGAAGTGCTTCGGGCTGGTGGTAGTCGATATCGATTTGGTCAAGGCTGAAGGTGCACCAAAGGTGTTGCTGGCCAGTTGGTGTATCGATCGGTTGCAGCAGCGGATGCGTACGTGGGCGCACCACGCTGCTGAGGTCATCATCAGGCGTAGCCGTCATCAAGCATTCAGCGCCATCGGAGCGCCCAGAGCGCAGATCGTCAACCCAGCGATGACTTTTACTTACATGGCCGCAGACCAGATCCACCATCAGCTTGAACTGACTTGCCAGCGCCTCAAGATCGTCCCAGGTGCCTAGCTTTGCGGCGACGGCTTGGTGATCGATCACCGCAAAGCCTCCATCGGAGCTAGCCGGGTAAAACGGCAACAGATGAACTATCGACACGGCATCGCTAAATAACTCTGAAACCATCTTGCGAAGCGTCTGCAGTGGTGGCTCACCGGGTTCGGTGATGAAGTCCCCGTAGGTGATTAGAACAACGTCGTTGCGAGACCAGTGCGGCTCATCTGGGCTGCTCGGCGGTGCGCTAGCAGTCAGCGACAAGCCCATTGTGTCTAGGACTTCTGCGGTGAGCACAGCTATGTCGCCCAGCGGGTACAGCAGTTCCAAATGGTTGCGAACACGGCTAGCCAGGCTCTGAGCGTCGGCGCTATAGGTTGGCGTTGTTATTGGCACTGTTGGTTGGCGTTGTCATTAGCACTGCCCGTTGGCAGTTTTGTTGGAGGGAGCTTTCCTAAGCTATTGGGCATATGAGAACCCTTGCGGACCCCCTAAGACGAGCCGCCGCTTACCACGGTGAGCGGCTAGCGCTGCGATGTGGCTCGACTCAACGCAGCTTTGCGGAGCTAGTTGAGCGTGCCAAACGAGTAGGCGGACTGCTCGACAACCTAAATGTCAAGAGTGGCGAAAGAGTGGCACTGTGGTCGGCCAACTCGGCCGAATACATAGAGCTGTACTCAGGAGTGCCAGCCGCTGGTCGGCTGATCGTGCCGCTGAATACTCGCTGGGCGCAAGCCGAGCTAGTCGACACCCTTAAAGACGCTGGCGCATCCGTGCTGTTGTGCGACAGAGATCCTGGCGAGCTGGCTGACGCTGTAAAGACGGTGGTGCGCCTTGACGTTGATATTTCCGACGAGGCCACTAAAGCTAGTCAGCTGTCTTATGAGCAGCTGCTAGCAGAGGCAGAGCCGGTGGATTTTCACAATGGCTCTCCAGAAGACCTGGCCGGGTTGTTTTACACCGGCGGCACTACCGGTAGGTCAAAGGGTGTGATGCTGACGCATCGCAATCTGCTGGCCAACACGATGAACAGCCAGGTCACGGTGCCGCTTGATGGCGATGATGTTTATTTGGTGGTGGCACCGTTGTTTCATGCGGCAGGGTCAAACAGCGTGTTGCAGTGCATTTCGCTTGGCGTTCCCCAGATAATCGTGCCTGCTTTTGACCCGGGCGAGTGCCTTGACCTGATTGAGTCCGAAGGTTGCACGGTGACTTTGGCCGTGCCAACGATGGTGTTAGCAATGAACGAGGCGCAAACTTCAAAGGCGCGCGATGTGAGCTCTATGCGGCTGCTCGCTCATGGTGGTTCACCGGTTGCTATGGAAGTGGTGCGTCGGTCGGCGGAGCTGTTTACCAACGCCGAGCTGATCCATCTATATGGCGCCACCGAGGCCTCACCACTGCTCACAGGTTTACGCCATGAGGAGCGGTTAGTAGATGCCGCGCGGGGTAAGTCGGTAGGTCAAGCCGTATTGGATGTTTCTTTGCGAGTAGAGACCGAGGATGGGCGTGAAGCCGAGGCAGGCGAAGCAGGGGAGGTGCTGGCGTCGGGCTCGAACATCATGGCGGGCTATTGGGAACGCCCGGATGAGACCGCGGCAGCGTTGTCGTCAGACGGCTGGTATCGCACTGGTGATGTCGGGCTGCTTGACGAAGAGGGCTACTTATACATCGTTGACCGAGCCAAAGACATGATTATCTCCGGCGGCGAGAATGTGTATTGCACCGAGGTGGAAGATGTGCTCTTCCAACACGAAAAGGTGCTGGAGGCAACGGTGTTCGGCATCCCTCACGAGCGCTGGGGTGAGTCGGTGCATGCGGTGGTGGTGGCCAGGGACGAGTCGTTGACCGCTGAAGAGCTGATCGCTTTTTGCCGCAAGACGCTGGCGGGCTACAAGCTGCCAAGCTCAGTGGAGTTCATAAAAGGCGAGCTCCCCAAATCTGGCCCAGGCAAGGTGCTCAAGCACGAGTTGCGAGCCGCCTACTGGGAGGGTTATGACCGCCAGGTGAACTAGGGCTGTGTAATACGAAGGCGACTCTTACGCTGGGTGTGTGCGTCGTTCGTTCCTGATTGATCTCAGGCGCGTCGCAACTATTGAGCCTCGGCGCGTTCAACGCATACCGCCGTTAGTGCCACCAGCAACCGGCGCACCTACTGCGCTGATTGCCCCGCCTATACCCGCCGCGCCTCCTGCAGCCACACCACCCGAAGCTCCACCCGGAACTCCACCCGAAGCTCCAGCCGGAACTTCAGCTGGAACTCCACCCGAAACTCCACCGGGGCCGCCAACTGGCTCAGCACCCAGGCACGAGCCCGTCTCGGGCCGGGCGTGGCGCGCTCTGATGGTGGCCTCGTTGGGCACGGTGCTGGTTGGCTTTAACAGCACCGCTTCAAACATTGCTTTTGACGACATCCGTGACGGGTTTGCCGGAGCGACCACTACCGAGGTCGGTTGGGGCATCGCGCTGTACTTCATTGGCACAGCAGCGTTCCTTCCGCTAGGCGGCCGGCTAGCGGACCGGCTCGGACGCAAGCGCATCTTCCTCGCTGGCCTCGCTCTGTTTGGGTTTTCTGCAGTTCTGTCAGCGGCGGCGCCAACCGTGTGGACGCTCAACATTGCTCGCACCCTGCAAGCCATTGCTGGAGCGGCCGTGTTGCCAGCGTCGCTGAGTCTTGTCTTACCGTTGTTTCCGAAGTCGCGGCGCACCACTGCGGTCGGGTTGTGGTCGGCTGCTGGTCCGTTGGCAGCAGGCATCGCTCCGACTGCATCAGCACTTCTGCTGGCAGCTAGCAGCTGGCGGGTGGTCTATTTCGTCAGCGCTCCGGTGGCGCTGGTGATGCTGTTTGTGAGCTTTCGCGTGCTGGTCGAACAACCCACCGGTACTACCAAGCACCGCCTTGATGTGGTTGGCGCTATTACGGGCACCTTGACCATGGCAGCGGTGGTTACCGCCGTGTTCCAAGGCAGGAGCTGGGGATACACCTCGCCTACCACGCTTGGATTGGTCGGGTTCGGGTTGCTGGCCTTAGTCATTTTCATACGCACCTCGTTTCGACACCCCGAGCCGTTGCTAAACCTTCAACTGCTCAGAAATCGCGGCGTGTGGGTGCCGAACCTGGCGAACTTCCTAATCAGCATCTCTTCGCAATCGCTTTGGTTGGTCTGGCCGTTGTTGATGCTCAACGTGTGGGGTTTCAGCAAGGGCACGGTTGGCGCCGCGATCACCCTCGGACCAGTAGCGGCCGGAGTGTCGACGGTGATATTCAGCCGCCTAGGCGACAGGCTCAGCCAGGCATGGCTATGCCGCATCGGAAGCGCCTTGCAAATAACTTCCATTGTTTGGCAGCTACTGCGCATCGAAGCCGAACCGAACTATTGGGGAGTGCTAGCGCCCGCGATCACCCTTTACGGGATCGGTTGGGGAATGAGTACGCCCTTGCTCAACAGCCTTGCATTGCGTTGGGTAAAAGAGGCCCACTTCGGTGAAATCAACGGACTGTTCAACACGGCGCGTTACGCCGCTGCCGCGATTGGTACGGCGGGCCTGTTTTCGTTGCTAACGGTTGACTCTGGCCCGGAGGCTGTCGTCTATTACCAATACGTGTTGATCTTCTTCTTGTGCTCAGCCGCCACAGCGTTTTTGTCGCTGTGGATACCGACCCGTATTCGCATGAGGTTGCGCAAGTAGTTGCCTTAAGCCGCCGCCACTTGATAGCGGCGAGTATCTGGCACCATTGGCGCCGTGGAAGCGCAAACCGTGTTGTGGTGGTTTGCTGTTGCGGCGATTTGCTGCAATCTGGCGACGCTCTGGTTGCTGGCTAGTTGGCTGTTAAGCCGCGCCACGCCGACTAATCCCATACCGGCATTCTCATTTAGAGCCATTGGGTCGTTCGCAGAGCGCAATGCGATAAAGGTGTCCGCAGTCATTGCCACCGCAGCAATGCTTGGCTCGCTGTATTTGTCAGAGGTTGCGCACTTCATGCCTTGCCGCTATTGCTGGATGCAGCGCATTGCGATGTATCCGCTAGCGCTGGTGCTGCTGATTGCTTGGTTTGCCAAAGACAACGGTGTGCGCCGCTACGCATGGCCAATGTCGACTATCGGTCTCGGCTTTTCGGCCTGGCATTACCTGGTACAACGGTTTCCAGACATTGAGGGCAGCAGCTCTTGCGACGTGTTCAACCCTTGCACGCTGACACTGACCTGGAAGTTCCACTTCATCTCCATTCCGTATATGGCTGGCAGTGCGTTTGCGTTGATCGCAACGTTGATGCTGATTAACTGGCGGTGCCCAACGGCGGAGTGGACTGGCCCTGCCGCGACGGGCCCCGTTTCGGCAGACACCGTTTCGCCAGACGCGGTTTCGGCAGACACAGAGTCTCAGTCAACGGCTGCATAATTACCAATTGAGCGGCATCTGCTGCGCGTTAATAATTGCAGTTTGAAACTGAGACTCGGTAAGGCAAAGCAAGATGAGGCAATGAGCGATACAACACCAGACAATCCAACAGGGACTCCTGAACCAGTGATGCCAGAAGCGGTAACGCCGGTTGACCCCGACAAGCGCAGGCGCAAGGTGCGCCGCTGGTGGATCGTGGGCTCAATGCTTGGTGTGCTGGGGGCCGTAGGGATCTATCTATTTTTCTTTGTGTTTGCCTTCCATCTCATCTTCGTGGATGATGTAGTTGACGAGGGCGGACCGGTGTTTACGTCCGGCGCACAGATAGATGATGGCGACAATTCCACCGATGATTCCGCTGGCGACTCAGACAGTGACCAAGACGACGACTCAGATACTGCAGACGGCAGCGATACCGATAGCAGCGGGTCTGATTCCTCGGCAGTGCAGACCATGGCGACCGGCTCGTTTATGAACCGTTCGCACCCCACATCTGGTACCGCCGTGGTGTTGTCTGACGGCAACGAGACTTTCTTGCGCTTTGAGGACGACTTCAGAACCGATAACGGGCCTGACCTGAACGTGTACCTGTCCACCGCGCCTCCGGATGCTCCCGCATCGGCGTATGGCGCGGACTTCATAGATCTGGGCGACATGAAGGGCAATATCGGTTCGCAGAACTATCTGGTGCCGGCGGGAACGGACTTGTCGCGCTACAGCACGGTGGTGATCTGGTGCGTGCGGTTCAACGTTGCGTTTGGTACCGCCGCGTTAAATGTAACGCCAGCCGACGAGGTCGAAGCGAGCGCACCTGCTGGCAGAGCTAGCGCCGGAGCCGGTAACACAGACCAGGCAGCTGCCCCGGCTATTACTGCTCCACCAACAACCACCGCGGCTACCAGTCCGCCAGCTGCTGAAGCGTCGACTACTACTGCTCCATCAACGGCTACTACCACTGCTGCGCCTGCTACTACTAATCCACCAACTACTACAAATCCGCCAACGGCTACTACCACTGCTGCGCCTGCTACTACTAATCCACCAACTACTACAAATCCGCCAACCACCACTAGTCCACCAACTACTGCTCCACCAACTACCGTTGATGACACACCGGTGGTCCGTGAAGCGGCCAGCGGCCAGTTTGTGAGCTGCGGCCACAGCACTTCCGGCGCTGCAGTGGTGCTAACGGACGGCATTGAGACTTTCTTGCGCTTTGAGAGCGACTTTTCAACCTCAAACGGGCCTGATCTCAACGTCTATTTGTCGACCTCCTCAAGCTGCGATCGCGGCTCAAACTTCATCGACCTAGGTGATCTGAGAGGCAACAAGGGTTCGCAGAACTATCGCGTGCCAGCGGGAACGAACTTGTCGCGCTACAGCACGGTGGTGATCTGGTGCGTGAGATTTGCCTACTCATTTGGGTCAGCGTCGCTCGCCTAATAGCGCTTAGGCCAAATAGCGCCTAGTCGCTAGTCATACCTGGGCATCAAACACACCCAGGCGCTAAACATTGCAACGATGGAACTAAAAGAAACAGTCAGCATCGTCACCGGTGGAGCCAGCGGCATAGGCAAGGCACTGTGCGAACGATTTGTGGCCGAAGGCGCCACAGCGGTAGTGGTCGCCGACCGTGATGCAGACGGAGCCACGCAAGTCGCCGAGTCAATAAAGCAGTCGCTAAAGCAAGATACACAAGGTGCGCAAGGCAACAACGTCTCGGTCTCTGCTGCTGCGCTAGACGTCAGCGACGAAGCCGCTACCCATCAGCTAGTCGAAAAAGTCGTCGCGGAGCACGGCCGTATTGACGTATTCGTGTCTAACGCCGGTTACGTCACCCAGGGCGGGCTGGAGGTTTCCAACGATGAAATCCGCCGTATGTTTGATGTGCACGTCATGGCGCATATCTACGCAGCGCGTGCTGCTATCCCGCACATGGTTGCTAACGGTGGCGGCTACCTACTTAACACCGCCTCCGCTGCTGGTCTGCTGACGCAGTTGGGTTCGTTGCAATACACGATCACCAAAGCCGCCGCGGTGTCGTTAGGTGAATTCTTGGCCATTACCTACGGGGACCGAGGAATACGCGTGTCCATGCTGTGTCCGCAAGCGGTGGAGACGAATATTCTGGCTAACAGCCCCGACAACCTGGGAGATCAGGAATCTGCGCGTGGAACTCCGGGAGCGGCCTCCGGTGATGGGGTGCTACAGCCGTCACAGTTGGCCGACACGGTGATCGAAACAATGCGTGAGGAGCGCTTCTTGGTGTTGCCGCACTCTGAGGTGCAGACCTATCGCGAGCGCAAGACTTCTGACATTGATCGCTGGTTATCGGGCATGCAGCGCTTTCAGTCGCGGCTATACGCCGAGCAAGACGCTGTTCCAGCCGATTGGTTCTTGAGCTAGCTGGTTGCTGGTTTGTGGCTAGCTCTGGCTAGCTGGTTGCCAGCTCGTCAAGTTGGTTAGCAAGCTGGCTGCCTTTGCGGCGAGTAAAGCGCCCGATCCACACCGCAGTCACCAGCAACAAGGCGGCGTAATAGAAGCCTTCAGATCTGATCAGTCCGCCCCATCCGCCCTGTAGCGCCCAGCCGGGCCGATCGTTCAACCACACCGGCAAGAACACCAGCACCGTGGCCGAAGTGATGTACGCCAGCGAACGCAACAAGCTTGAGCGTGCGCTTGCAACCCCAGCAAAGGCGATTACTAGCGCGAACATCTTGATTGATAGGCCTTCTTTGAACTGGTTTTGATCTGTAAAATTGATTGCTACTAGTTGTAAGGCTCCGGCGGTTCCAGCCAGACCACCGCTCAATGCCACAGCCCCTAGACGCAGTCGGTAAACGGCGATGCCGAAGGTTGAGGCCGCATCCGATTTGTTGCTGGCCTCTAATGCACGTCCGATCGGACCATGCAATAAGCGATGCAGTAAGAACAAGATCACTATGACCCAGGTCGCCACGATGATGTATTCCCAGATGTGTTCATCGCGTTGCTCGATGCCAATCCATGACGGAGGCAGGAATGCACCGTCGAGCGTTACCGGTAGAGGGCCGTCAATTTGGCGCACCACGATCGGAAACACCACCGCGGCTGAAAACGTAAGCAACGCCAGGTAGGACTTGGGTAAACGCAGCGAAGGGATCCCTAGCAGCGCACCAACCACAAGCCCTGCAAGAAACCCCACCACTGGCATGAGCATTAGCGGAACACCTAGATCGTTAACGCTGTGTTGGGCGGCCACTGCGCCTACTCCGATGAGCGCACCTTGCCCGAGCGAAAACAGTCCCAGACGTTGGGTTAGCAGCGACAGACCGGCAAAAGCGAGTGTGTAGGCGGCGACCAACGTCATGTGGGTAACGAATGTCGGTGTTGCGGTGAACGGCAAGATGATCGCTACGGCAGCCATCCCGACAGCCAGCACAATCGCGAACAATCTCTGGGGAGTGCGTGGCGTTTGCGGGTCGCGTACCAGAGGGTGGACGACTGGCACGGGCTCAGCGAACTCCAGCGCGAGTAGCACGTCAGGCCCAGTTTCAGCTAGCCCGGAGTCAGTTGGGCCAGGCATGACTGGTTCGCTCGTTGCAGTAGGTTTCGGTTCGACTGGGTCGTCAGTCGCAGCAGGCTCTGTTTCGACTAGCTCAGGCTCAATCCGAAATACACCAGCCGAAGTGCGCGGGTCTTGTGGATCTGTCATATGTTGCCCTGGTTGGATTCCAAAGGGCGACGAGACAAGCCTGCTGGTCGCACCGCCAGCACAACTATCAACACACCCAGCGCCCACGCCAACGTCACCTGGCTGTCGATGAAATCAACGTAGCCACCCATCATCGTTTCGCCAAATGCAAACAAATAACCGCCAGCAAACGCCAGCAATGGGCTACGCAATCCGCCCAGAGTGGCCGCCGCTAGCCCGAAAATAAGCAGGCGGCCCATCATTCCGGGATACACCCCGATGTAGCCCGCAATCAGTCCTCCGGCTAGTGCTCCTAGCCCGGCTGATACCGCCCAACCCAACATCACCACGCGCTCAACCTTTACGCCAACCAATCTTGCGCTGTGTCGATTGGACGTCAGCGCTCGATATGCCAGCCCGAGCCGGGTTTGGCGCGCAGCTATCGCCAGCAGAATCAGAGCCGCCAGCATCGTGAGCGTTATGCCGATGGTGTCAAACCACAGTCGTGCGCCAGCAATGTCAAACCGATCATCAATCTCATCTGGGAAAGGTGAGCCAAGCGTGTAACGCCGACCACCCCAATGCTCAAGCACAAAGGCGTCAAGCAGTAAATACAAGCCCAGAGTCGCGCCGATGATGGCAGCCGGATTGGTGCCGCCAATCGGTCGGATCAGAAAACGCTCCAGCAAAGCTGCCAAGACCATCGACACCACCACAGCGCCGGCGATGCCAGCCCAGACGGGCCACGGAGTGCCGATTTTTTCTAGCCAGGTGTTAGAGGCGGCAAACGGCGACGAGCCAGACACGAAGATGAATGCGATGTAGGCAGACAGCATCGCCATCTGTCCTTGCGCCAGGTTCAACACGCCAGCGGTGCGAAACACCATCGCAATTGCCACCGCTAAAGCCGCATACGCCGAACCGTTGGAGAGCGAATCGAAGACGCGCTGTAAAAACAGGTCCATCAGCGCTGATTGTGGCACGGCTTAAAAGCCTTCCGCGCCGTAGATTTGGAGAGGTGCGTTATTTAGCTGATGTTGCTCTTCCCTGTACGGAGGGTTTTCCCGTAATTGAAAAGCCAGCGCTTGACGTGGGTAGCGACGGGCGCATCACCTACTTCGGCCCGGCCGCGAGCGCACCCGAGTTAGGAGACGATCCGGCTAACCCCAGCTCAAATGAGGTTCGCGAGCTAGGCGGACTGCTGATGCCAGGGCTTGTCAACACGCACGCTCATTCCCCGATGACGTTGGTGCGAGGCGCTGGTGACGGACTGCCGCTGCTGCGCTGGCTGCATGAAGCGATGTTTCCGCGTGAAGGCCAGATGACCGACGATGACATCAAGTGGGGGATGACCCTGGGAGTCACCGAAATGCTGCGATCTGGAGTCACCACCACATGCGAGATGTACATGTGGGAAGGCGCTGCCATCGAGGCCGGACGAGAGGCCGGTATTCGGCTGCTGATGTGTCCGTCATTATTGAAGCTGCCAAGCCGTGACGCCCCCGGCTGGTTGGAGAAACGCATTAGCGCAATAGCGCAGGTGCACAAGAACGAAAACGATCCTAACCAAACCGTCACCATTGGGTTCGGGCCGCACTCCATCTACAACCTGGGGCCCGAGGCTTGCGCGGAGGTGGCTGCCGCCGCGGCCGAACTAGACGCTTTGCTGCACATTCATGTAGCAGAAACACGCGAAGAGGGTGTTGAAGTAGAAGCCGCTCATGGCGGAGCCAGCACCGTGCAAATCCTTGCCGATGCTGGCGTGTTTGTCGGCCGCACCTTGACAGCGCACAGCGTTTGGTTGAGTGACGCAGACTTAGCTACCTATGCCGAGCACGACGTAGCGGTGGCGCATTGCCCGATCAGCAACATGAAGCTCGGCTCGGGTACTGCGCGCGTGGTGGACATGCTCAACGCTGGAATCACGGTAAGCCTCGCTACCGACGGTCCGGCCTCTAACGACGACCTTGACCTCTGGGAAGAAGTAAAGATGGCGCCTTTACTTGCTCGAGTAACTGGGCTTGACGCCACAGCCATTCCTGCGGCTACCTCCCTCTCGCTTGCTACAAGCGGCGGAGCGAAAGCGCTCGGTCTTGACGTGGGCACGCTGGAAGCGAGCCGTTGGGCTGACTTCATACGAATAGACACCGACAGCTCGGTGTTTGTGCCGGTTACCTCGCCTGATGAATTGATCGCACACACTGCGTGGTCTGGCAGCAGTCACGTCAGCGACGTGTGGGTGGCTGGCAACCAGGTGGTCTCAAGCGGAGATTGTGTGAATGTGGACGAAGAAAAAGCGCGCGCAGAGGTTCAGAGTCGCGCCCAGCGCATCGTGGACGAAGTGAAAGCGAAGGCCTCATGACACCACCAGCAGCCGCAGCCTCGCATCCGACCGCGCGCTTCGGCATCATTGCCGGAACCGGTTACTACGAATTGCCCGGGCTACAAGGCGGGAGCGAAACTCAGGTCGAAAACGTCTGGGGTATGGCCACGATAAGGACGGGCGTTTGGCACGGCCAACCCATTGCGTTCTTACCGCGTCATGGCGGCAGTCATTCCATACCGCCCAGCGCTATTAACTATCGAGCAAACATGAAAGCCCTTGAAGGCTGCGGTGTGGAGGCTGTGTTAGCGGTGAATGTGGTGGGATCGATGGTTCGCGATTGCGGGCCGGGCGCTCTGATGCTGCTGGACGACTACCTGGAGTTCACATCCGGGCGGGGTTGCTCATATTTCGATCAACCTAACGAAGCCGGTGTTACCCACACAGATATGACCGCGCCTTATCACCCAGCGGTGCGTTCAGCGGTGCTGGCCGCAGCTGCAGACCAGGACATTGATATTGAATCGACGGGTACTTATGTGTGCGTCAACGGGCCGCGCTTTGAAACTCCTGCGGAGATACGCATGTATGCGCAGATGGGTGCCAGTGTGGTGGGGATGACCGGTTATCCGGAAGTGGCGCTGGCACGCGAGCTTGACATTCCCTATGGCGCCATAGCGGTGGTGGCAAACCTGGCGGCGGGCATGGCGCCAGGTGGCATTTCGCACGAAGAGATCAGCGGAGAGCTTGAGGCCACCAAAGAACCAGTGTTTTCACTGATGGGTCGCACCATTGAGCTGCTAGCGGAATGGAAGTAGCCCCGCTGTTGCCTGCTGTTGCTGCGCCACCGCCGCCAGTCGCACCATTGAGCTACTAGCGGAATGGAACTAACCCCATGAAGCCAGCACTGCAATCAGCCAACCCAGCACTAATCTTTGGTTAACGGAAAGGTTCGTATGCGCAGTTGGGCCTCAATGGAAGAGTTTGAAGCGTTCTTGAACGAAGGCGGTTTGGTGGAACCGGGCGATGACATGCCCGATGAATACCGCCGGGCGGTGTTTCAGTTCATCGAGCTACACGCCAACAGCGAATACATGGGCGGGTTAACCGAGCGGGACTGGATTCGCTACGCACCGGGTATTAACCGCAAGCTGACGGCGTTGGCAAAAACGCAAGATGAGATCGGCCACGCTCACCTGCTCTACATGGTTGCCGCAGACATGGGGCTAAAGACCCGTGACGAGATGATGAACGATCTGATCACCGGTAAAACTCATTTTCACAACGTTTTTCATTACCGGGCGTACACCTGGGGCGATCAGATAGCTATCGCCTACTTAGTAGACGCCGCTGCACTTATTAGCCAGCAGGCTGTTTTTAGGAACTGCAGCTATGGGCCTTACAAGCGAATGTTGAAGCGCATCATCGCCGAAGAGGGTTTTCATATGCGCAACGGCGAGGAGCTGATGCTGCTGATGGCGACGGGCTCAAAGCTGCAGCACGACATGATGCAAGAGTCCATTGATCGTTGGTGGTCGCCAGCGGTACAGCTGTTTGGCCCACTCTCCCAAGAAGGTGATGTGCTGCTGCGTTGGCACATCAAATCCGAAAAAAACGAAAACCTGCGAGACAGGTATGTGCAAAAGTTTGTGCCTCAGATCTTGGCTGCTGGGTTCACCATTCCAGATCCGAACTTGCGACAAAACCCCGAGACTGGTCGTTGGCAGATTTCCGAAATTGATTGGGAACAGCTGCGCTCGGCGGCCAGCGGCAAAGGTCCCGACAGTGCTCGGCGGCTAAAGGACGCTCACAGTGCGTGGGTCGATGCGGCCTGGGTGCGTGAAGCCTTGGCCGATGCCAAGTTGTCGTCGCAGGGAGTGGCCGCTTAGTGAGCGAGAAGCGCTCTGATGTGAGTCTGGACGTGGGCACTGATGGGCGCGCAGTTGGTGGGGAAGTACCTAATGGGCACGCAGCTGATGGCGCAGTTGGTGAGCGCGCAGCTGATGACGTAGCAAGTGTCAGCGTGGTGCGTGCTGTTGAGTCAGCGGTGTCGCAGGTGTGCGATCCGGAATATCCCGATCTGACTATTGCCGACCTAGGAATATTGGAGAAAGTGTGGCTTCGCCAGCCAGGAGAAACAGGAGAAGTGGACCCGGCGGCCCAAGCCGGAGATAACGGCACCAGTCGTGTAGTGGTTGACCTAGTCCCAACTATTCTCGGCTGCCCGGCTCTGGGTGTGATTGAGCGTGACGTGCGAAGCGCTGCTCAAGCTGCACTGAATCCCAGTGATTTGGCAAGCCCAGCTGCTGCAAGCGAAAACCCGGCTGCCGCAGACGCAAGCCCAGCAATTGAGGTTCGGTTTTTGACTGAGCCCATCTGGACGCCCAAGCGAATCTCCAAGGCGGCGCGAAGGTTGCTCGGTAGTGAATACACCATTGCGGTCAGAACAAAAAGCCAAACCCCACCATGTCCGCACTGCGGTGCCGCCAAGCTGGAATTTCGAAGCGATTTTGGCCCAACACCGTGCCGAAAGGTCTACTGGTGCCCCTCGTGCCGCAATCCCATCGAAATGGTGGAGCAGCGCAGTAATGGTTGAACAACGCAGTAACAGTGGAGCGGCGCAGCGGTCGTGAGTAACTAGTTGTGGCCGTATACGAGGTGTTTCTCAAAAAGGCTGGCAAGGCGCCGTTTGAGCATGCCGGGTCACTAAATGCGCTGGATGACGACATGGCGCTGCTGTTTGCGCGTGATTGTTACAACCGCCGCGGTGAAGGCGACCAGATGTGGGTGATTAGGCGCGACCACGTCCTTGCCGTCCCCGGACAGAACCTGGAGATCTCCGACCGCGCCCACAGACACAGCGACGGTCAGCTGTTGATTGAGCTCCGTAAAGCTGCTGGTCTTGCCGCCGATGACTGAAAACCTGAACAGCGTTCCAGCAGTCGCCGATCTGGTGCTGGCTCTGGCCGACGACGAGTTGTGCGTGGGACAGAACCACTCTTGGTGGATAGCCGTCGGCCCGTTTTTAGAGGAAGATCTGGCATTTATGTGCATCGCTCAAGATGAGCTTGGCCATGCGCGTTCGCTCTATTCGCTGCTAACCGATGATCTGCTGGAAGTGGACTCCGTGGCTTTCCGCCGCGAACCGGGCGAGTATCGCAGCGCACATCTGACCGAATTGCCCTGCCACGACTGGTCTTACGCGCTGGTGCGGCACTACCTGTACGACACCGCCGAAGCCGTGCGCTGGCGTGCGTTAGAGAACTCAGCCTTCGAGCCGCTAGGCGCGCTGGCGCGTCGAGTGATTTTGGAGGAGAACGTTCACGAGCATCACGCGCGTAGCTTGATGACTCGGTTGCTGGGGAGCGAAAAGGGGCAAGAGCATCTATCTGCTGCTCTGACCGAGTTAGCGCCGCTGTCGGTTGGTTTGTTTGACCTTGCTTGCACGAATAGGGCTTGCACGAATAGTGAGGGTGAGTCAGGCGAGGCTGAATCAAACGCCAAGTCGTCTGCGTCGTCTGTTGAGCTAGTGGCAGATTTAGAGACGGCCGGAATAATCAGCCACAGCCTGGCCGAGCAAAGAAACCAGTGGCTGAGTGCGGTTACGGAGACGCTCAGGCCTTTTGGTTTGGATGATTTCTTTGAGGCCTTAACTACCGCAACCGCAGATATAGCCGTTGCAGCAAACACTGCCGCTGGCGCAAATATCGAGCCGGGACGTCTGGGTGAACGCAGCAGCCACTTCGCCGCTTTGCATCAGGAGATGATCGAGGTGTACGAGTTGGACCCAGACGCTCGTTGGTAAGGGCCCTGAGCGTGATGCTCTTGGCGGTTGTTTTCTAGCTCTCGGTGTTAATTGCTCGCCAGACTCGCTCAGGCAGCAAAGGCATATCTACGTGCTTAACACCCAGATGCGATATGGCGTCAATCACTGCGTTTTGAATCGCAGGTGTAGACCCAACTGTGCCAGCCTCGCCGACACCTTTGGCGCCTAGAGGGTTGATGTGGGTGGGAGTCTCCAGCTTGACCAGCTCAAACAAAGGCAGTTCCGGTGCGGAAATCACTGCGTAGTCGGCGAAGTTGCTGCTTAGCGGGTTGCCGTCTTTGTCGTATACAAACTCCTCTAGCAAAGCCTGGGCTGCTCCCTGACCCAGACCGCCGTGCACCTGTCCCGCTGCCAAAGCAGGGTTGAGAATGGTGCCAGCGTCATCGCAAGCGATCAATCGCTTCAGCTCCACTTCGCCGGTGTGCCGATCAACTTCAACTACCGCCAGATGCGCTCCGAAGGGAAACGTCGGTCCTTCAGATTCGAACGATTCTTCTGCGTGCAGCAGACGCGGTCCGTAGTCGTGGCCGAGAGGCTCATCGTTGTCGTTATCTTCGCTAGCCAGGTCTTTGCTAGCCAGCTCTCCTGCTACGTCTGCCCAACTAACGCTGATCGCTGGAGTTCCAGCCACACTAAAAGTTCCTGCGGCTGCATCTAGCTGCACATCTTCCTCGGATGCTTCCAGCAGTCCTGCAGCTACGCGGGTTGCTTGCTCGACAAGCGTTTGTGATGCCTCCCATATCGCTGCCCCAGCTAATTGCACCGATCTAGATCCGCCAGTGATGCCGCCGGTCGGCACTAGATCTGTGTCGCCGTGAATTACCTCAATGTCGTCGTAAGCCACTCCGGTGCGGTCTGCGATCAGCATTGCCCATGCGGTGTGATGGCCTTGGCCGTACGGCGAGGAACCGGTACGAGCCACGATGCGGCCACCTTGCACCAACTCCACCGACCCATATTCACTGCGTCCGATGCCAGCGGTTCGTTCAACGTATGTAGATAACCCGAGCCCAAGCCAACGATCTTCATCGGTTGATAGCCGCCGGACCTGCTCTGCTCGAAGGGCGTTGTAGTCAGCTGCTGTGAGCACTGCGTCTAGTGCGGCTTCGTAGCGACCGGAGTCATATGGCGTGCCGGTTTGCGTTACCAGTGGAAAGGCTTCGGGCGCGAGGAAGTTTTGGCGGCGTACCAGCGCTGGATCCATCTCTATGGCATGGGCGAATGCGTCGACTGCGCGTTCGATGGCCGCGGCAGCTTCGGGACGACCAGCACCGCGATACGGACCAGTGGGGGTGGTGTTGGTAACCACCGAGGCTGAGCTGAAGCTCAGCGAAGCGATGTCGTAGCAACCGTTTAACATCGCCAAGCAGTTGCCTGGCAGGCCAGCGCCCATCGATGCGTAAGCACCTGACTCTTGAACTACTCGCAGGCTATAAGCGGTGATACGCCCATCACGATTGCCGCCGATTTTCATGTACTGCACCTGCGCGCGGCCGTGCACTAAGCCCACCATGTCGGCGCTGCGCGGAGGAATCCAAGTAACGGGCACTCCGCAACGCTTAGATAGCCAGCCCAGTAGAGCCTCTTCGGGTGAGGGTCGAGCCTTAGCGCCAAAGCTGCCACCGACATCACGCGACACCACGTGCACTTGCTCTTTTTCTAACCCCAAGATTGCGCACAATCCGCTTCGCACAGGATGAGGTCCCTGGCCTGCGTTGAAATGATGCAGACGCTCATCATCACCCCAATACGCGGAGGCCACACGTGGCTCCAACGGAGCGGGTGCGAGCCGGTTGTTGACCGATCGCACCTCGCAAACAACCTCGCAGTTAGCGAAATCGGCTTCTATGTCTTCGGCCAAATCTTCAGACGTCAGGCGACACACCACATTTCCTTCGGCGGCGTCATCAAACAGCTTTATGGCGTCTGGCGCCAGGGCGGCCTCAACGTCTGTTAACGCTTCCAGAGGCTCGTAGTCGATCTCAACTAATTCGGCCGCGTCGGCCGCAGCCGTCGCGGTGGTTGCAACAATGGCTGCGATCGCTTCACCCACAAATCGCACGCGACTGTCAGCCAGCAGCGGACGAACCATTGCGGCGTCGAACGCCGGGCTAGATAACGGGTACGGCCCGATGTCAAGGTCGGCATGGGTAACCACATCAAGCACGCCTGGCGCTTGGAGAGCGGCGCTTGTATCGATTTGGGTTAGTACTGCATGGGGCATCGTTGAGGTGACGTAGTGCACGTACGCCGTGTTAGTTGACGCCATGTTGGATACGAACTCGCCTTGCCCTCGTAGCAGGTGGTCGTCTTCGCGGCGGGTTACGGATGTCCCTCGCAGAGTCATAAAAACACTTTCGTTTTCGTAGGAGAGCCAGAAAGTCTGGTCGCAGCGTGCGACGCGGGTGCTGAGCGTTGCGCAACGCAGCAGTGATTGTGCCAGCTAGCTGCGGTGGTAGTTTCGTTGGCAAGCGAGTGGCTACTTAGCGAAGCCCGGTTCGAATCCGGCACTGTCCCGCAACGGTGAAGCTCCGATTACCCAATCGGAGATAAGTCCGACCGTTTGTCGTCGCTTTAGCGCAACAGTTCCCGAGGAGGGCTGCGGCGGCAGATCCCTGCCGTTCGAAACGATCGACAGGATTCCAAATGCCGTTGTTAGTGCCATCACCAGAGGTAACCCAGTCACGGCTGCGACAGAAGCCACGACAGAAAAAACTGAAAAAGAAGGTGTTTAAGTCTGGGTTGCTGCTGACAGCGCTAGCGCTGTTGACGTTTGGCTGTGGCAGCGATACAGCCGCCTCAACCAGCACAGTGTCGAGTCGGATCGTTTCTATCTCGCCGACCGCTACCGAGGTCTTGTTTGCCATCGGTGCCGGACCACAAGTAGTCGCCGCGGATGAGTTCAGTACCTATCCGCCGCAGGCGCCGATGGTTCCAGGGCTATCTGGTTGGGCGCCCAACGTTGAGTCCATCGCTAACTACAACCCAGATCTGGTGGTGATGTCAGATAACAGCGTCGTCGAGGAGCTGCGAGCGCTTGGCCTTGATGTCTTGGTGCAGCCAGCGGTAACAAACATGGAGGGCGTTTACGCCCAGATCATCGAGATGGGCGAACACACCGGTAATGAGCAAGGTGCCGAAGAACTAGTAGCCAGCATGCGCAGCCAAATCACCGACCTGGTGAGTGCCAGCGCCAGTGCCGCCTCAGAATCGCAGACCTTTTTTCACGAGCTTGATGACACGCTTTATTCGGTCACCTCTGACACTTTCATCGGCTATTTGTATTCGCTGGTTGGTCTCACAAACATCGCTGACGGTAGCGATCCGCAGAATCCCGACAGCAGACCCACCGTTGCATATCCGCAGCTCAGCACGGAATATGTTCTGGCCGCTGACCCAGACCTCATTTTCTTTGCCGATGGTCAATGTTGCGGGCAAACCGCTGAGACCATTTCTGAACGTCCGGGCTGGGCTTCGCTTTCTGCGGTGCGCAACGGCAACGTCATAGAAGTGAACGCTGACATCGCTAGTCGCTGGGGCCCGCGGTCGCTGGACTTTTTGCGTGCCATCGTCGATGCGCTAATCGAGGCTCAAGGCTGATCGATGCAGTCGAGTACCTGGGCAAAGCCTGCAAGAAGCAGTGTTTGGGCCTTAGCGATCCTGGCCACGCTCACCGCAGCGGCAGCGGGGATGACTTTTGGTCCGGCCGATATAGGTCTGTGGGAGGTAATCCTCGAGCTAGCCGACCAACTGCCGTTCATTTCCACCGACAGTGGGCTGAGCGACATCCACGCAAGCATTGTGACCGAGGTGCGAGCACCGCGGGTAGTTCTAGGTGCGCTAGTGGGAGCCTGTTTGTCGATCAGCGGTGCGAGCTATCAGGCGGTGTTTCGCAATCCGCTAGCCGACCCGTATTTGCTAGGAGCCGCAGCGGGCGCAGGTTTGGGAGCAACGGTTGCGATCGTTACTGGTTCCGGTGACGGGGTCGGCGCTATCGACCTGGTGGTGATACTGGCCTTTGTGGGAGCGCTCAGCGCGGTGGGAGCTACCTACGCCTTGGGGCGCACTGGCACGGGCAGCCGCTCACCGGCCTCGCTACTGCTAGCTGGTGTTGCCATCACCAGCTTTCTTACCGCGGTGCAAACTTTTTTGCTTCAACGCAACGGTGACACCATTCGCCAGGTTTATACGTGGATTTTGGGTCGGCTTAATACCGCCTCCTGGGATGAGGTCTGGCTGTTAGCCCCATACGCACTGGTGGCGAGTGCGGTGATGATTGCTTATCGGCGAGTGCTTGACGTAATGCGCTTGGGTGATGCGGAGGTGGAGTCGCTTGGTGTGCGACCGGGTTTCGTGCGAGGAGTCATTGTTGTGGCGGCATCGCTAGCGACAGCAGCAGCTGTGGCGGTGAGTGGGTTGATCGGATTTGTGGGAATAATCGTTCCGCACACGGTGCGGCTGGTAGTTGGTGCATCCAATCGGTTGGTGTTGCCGCTGTCTGTGCTGGTTGGGGCAGCGTTCATGATGACCGCAGATGTGATCGGGCGAACCATTACAGCGCCGTTTGAGGTTCCTATTGGTGTGATCACAGCGTTTTGCGGAGCGCCGTTTTTCTTGCTGGTGTTGAGAACTAGCCGCCGGGCCCTGTTGTGAGGTCAAGACTGTGAGGACAAGGTTGTGAGGTCGCACACCCGTCCGGTAAGCACCGGCGAAAGTGCTGCTGAAAGCAACGGTGAAGGTGCTGCTGAAAGCAACGGTGAAGGTGCTGCTGAAAGCGCCGGTGAAAGCACAGTTAAGGCAATGCTGGAGGCGCATGCGGTCAGGGTCTGTCTCGATGGCCGCGAGGTTTTAAGCGACGTTGGGTTGCAAGCTGCCGCGGGTGAATGGGTAACTCTTGTAGGACCAAACGGGGCTGGGAAGTCGTTGCTGCTGTCTGTGTTGGCAGGGATTATTTCGACTAGCCACGACGAAGCTGCCGCTCCTAGTTCCGGGGTGTACTCCGAAGGTGAATCGGTAGCGGCGATGTCGCTGCGAAACCGGTCACGCAAGATTGCCTACGTGCCGCAACAGCCAGCCAAACCGACAGCGATGACCGTGATCGACTACGTCTTGCTTGGTCGTACACCTCACATACGACTGCTAGGAACCGAGAACGCAACCGATCGACAAGCTTGTGAGGAGGTCATAGAGCGGTTGGATCTCGCTGACCTGACTAACCGCTCGCTTGAAACACTGAGCGGCGGCGAACTGCAACGCTGTCATCTGGCGCGCGCAATCTCACAAACCACCCCCATAGTGATCCTTGACGAGCCAACCACTGCGCTCGACATCGGTCATGAACAACAAGCATTGGAGCTAATCGATGAGTTGCGAAAAGAGCGGCGTCTCACGGTGGTAGCTGCCATGCACGATCTGACCGCGGCCGCTCAGTATTCACATAGTTTGGTGTTACTAGCGGCTGGCAAGGTGGTGGCGGCAGGCACTCCCGACCAGGTTCTAAAGCAGCCATTGCTAAGCGAGGTTTACGGTGCCTCAGTGGAAGTGCTAAGCCGCGGCGACAACCTTGTGATCGTGCCGCTACGCCCTAAATTGTGATCGTGCTGCCGCAAGCCGTCGCTCGAACCTTCATTTTGCAGAACTGATTCACCTCATGACAGACGCACCGGTAGACCCAGACGACCTTGTGGTTGAAACCGCAACCCCATCAGCCGATTCCTTCGCCGGTATTCAAGATGAAACCGCAACCCCACCTGTTGAAGGTCCATCAATAGAAGGTATGCGCACAGCCTCTTCGTTGGTAATGGTCAATACCGGTGACGGCAAGGGCAAATCAACAGCCAGCTTTGGGGTGGTAGTTCGGGCTGTGGCGCGTGGCTGGTCGGTAGGAGTAGTGCAGTTTTTGAAGTCCGGCGATTGGAACGTGGGCGAGGAAAGCGTTTGCCGCGAAAAGCTTGGCGTTGATTGGTGGGCTCTGGGGGAAGGGTTCTCGTGGGACTCTGAGGACCTGAGCGAGGATGAAGCGATCGCACAACAAGCCTGGAGCCAAGCCAGCGAAATAATCGCGGCGGGCAAGCACCGTCTGGTGGTGCTAGATGAGATCACTTATCCAATGAGCTGGGGCTGGATCAGTACCGACGAGGTGATAGCCGCCCTGGCAAGTCGCCCATCTAATGTCAACGTGATTTTGACCGGACGCGATGCCCCGGCAGCGTTGATTGAAGCTGCCGACACGGTTACCGAAATGAAAAAAATAAAACACGCCTTCGATGAAGGCATCCTCGCAAAAAAGGGGATTGACTATTAGTTGTCTGCGAGCAAGACGTTTTCTAACTTGCTTGGCTCGAACTGGCCCGGTTGCCGGGTTGGCGGCTGTTGTTGTCGCAGTGCTCCTTGTCGCGGCCTGCTCAAGCGGAGCAACCTCAGACTCAACAACCTCGACCGCCGACGGTTCTTTAATCTCAAATCCGACAGGTGGCCCAACGACGGCTCCTAGCACCACGGTTGATCCCGGCCCGACCCGAGGCGGAAACGCCACGATCTTGCTAGCCAACGACCCCACACCTTTCACAGGCTGGTCGCCATGGGATGACGTGTGTGCTTGGGCGTGTCGCAATGTGCTTGACCACGTACTGGAAACCCTCGCGGTGGTGTTGCCTGACGGAACGGTCCAGCCGTGGCTTGCACAGTCCATAGACCCGGACGTGTCGCTGAAGCTCTGGACCGTCGAGCTGCGCACGGGCATCAACTTCTCCGACGGTCAAGCGATGACCGCCGCTGTGATCAAAGATGGCATCGATAGTTACCTGAAGTCCGGCGACGCAAGCCGCGGGCACGTCCGCGATGCACGGCTGCTGGCCGTGCAAGCCTTAGACGATGAGACGCTGATATTCGAACTGAGCGAACCTGTCGGCGGCTTTGCTGCGTCTCTTGCCGGACCGCTCGGACGGGTGTTTTCGGTTGCGGCCGTCGAAGCAGACGAGGATCGGTTTGCTGTCGCTCCGGTGGGTACCGGTCCATTCAAGTTTCAAAGCTGGTCGCCCGGTCAGCCGGTGGTGCTGAGTGCCAATAGCGATTACTGGATGGCTGACCCCGAGGGTGAAAGCTTGCCCTACCTGTCTCAGTTGACCTTTGTGCAGGTGCCCGATGAAAGCGACAGGCTGGCTCAGCTGTTAGCGGGTGATGCCGAGGTGATGCAAACCCGGGTGCCTCAAACTATTTCTGAGGCATCTGAGGCGAGTGAATCGCGTGCTGATTCGCTCACCGTGGTCAGCCACATTGACGACAATGTCGGTGCCATCGTGTTTAACACTTTGGAATCGCCTTTTGATGACGTGCGTGTAAGACGAGGCTTGGCGTTAGCGGTAGACCAAGAACAGTTGCTAGATGTCATTGACACCGACGTGCTGCTGGCGACTCAGTGGTGGGCTCCAAGCAGCGTTTGGTACTCCCAGCTTGCGGCTGACCAGTGGCCCACAAATGACTTGACCGCAGCAGCCGAGCTGCTGAACGACTACATCGCAGACCCGGAACGATCTGACGAACGAGCTAGCGGTGAACCGGTGCAGGTGCGCATTCAATGCACCGACGACGTCGCCTTGGTGACGCTGCTAGACGAGCTAGCACTACAGCTTGATGCGATCGGTCTGGTCGAGGTGATAGCGGAGACGGTCACGCGTACCGGTCTGATTCAGCGAGTTACTGGTTCGGTGGCTGACAGTCCGTCGTTTAGCGGAGATTTCACAGCCACCTGTTGGCGACTCGGCGGCGAGTCTGATCCGTGGGTGCTGCTAGAGGCAGCGCTGGGCCCTATACGCACCTCACCGCTCAATATTGCAAACCTGTATACCGAGGATCTTGCCGCTCTGGCGGATCTGCTCCAGGGCACCTACCAACCAGCCGCTCGTCGGTCCATCATTGAAAAGATCATGCAGGTGTTTGCTTCTGAAGTGCCGTACCTGTATTTGGGGCACTCACAGAGCGCGGTGATCGCACGTTCCGAAGTACGGGGCATAGAGGAGTGGTCGCTGCCGTCGGGGGAGGTAGTGCAAGGTCATCGACTGGGAGTAGGGCGCTACACAGAGCTTTGGGTCCCCAGTGGATGAAGGCACAACTGGTGCAAACCCAATCGATGCAGGTTCAGTGGATGCCACGGTTTTGGGGTGGGAAAAGCATTCACGACAGTGCTTAGACCCACCCGAAGGTTTCGGCATTAGCCGTGTGGCGATCGAACATCGCGGAGCATTTGAACTAATGGGACCGTTCGGCTACCTCACTGCCTCTTTGGAGCCAGGGCTGAGGCGAAAGGCTCGCTCTCCGGAAGACTTCCCCGCGGTCGGTGATTGGGTGGTTCACGAGCTGGCACCAAGTCATGACCGAAGAGTTGTCTTGACGGAATTGTTGGAACGTCATTCGGTGTTGATGCGCAGAGCGGCCGGGCACAAGCCAACCCCACAGATTGTTGCTGCCAACGTGGATGTGATGGGAGTGGTTACAACTACTGAGCTGTTGACGACCGGAGCCGACAACGAAGACGGGTATCGGCTTGAGCGGTATCTGGTGGCGGCGGCTCAGGGCGGGGTGCAGGCGGTGTTGGTGGTGAATAAGGTCGACTTAGACGAGCCTGACCTGGCAGCTATCAAGCGGCGTTTTGCGGCCGCAGCTGACCCGGTCAAGGTGTTGGCCACCAGCGCAATTACTGGCGCTGGGATTAGCGAGCTAGCGGAGCTTGCAGCCAACGGTTCGACGCTGGCGTTGGCCGGAGCGTCTGGTGTGGGGAAGTCGTCTCTGGTGAATTGCTTGCTTGGTCGCGAGGCTGTGGAGGTGGGGTCGGTAGGAGCGTCCGGCAGCGGACGTCATACAACTATTAGGCGAGAGTTGTTCGTGGTGGCTGGCACTGCTGCTGCTTCGGGTTCTGCGGCTGGCGCCACATTGGGCACGGTTATTGACACTCCCGGGCTTGCAGACTTGGTGCCTTGGACAAGTGGTTCCAGGATCGGCCTAGACCAGGTGTTTGCCGACGTTGCTCAGCTCGCACAGCAATGCCACTTCTCAGATTGCTCACATCGCAGTGAACCAAACTGTGCGGTGCGCGAGGCGGTTGAACAAGGACGGCTTGCGCCGAGACGGCTAGACATTTATCTGACCCTGGCGCAAGACCAGGACTAGAAGATCTGGCCGAAGAGCCTGTTATTTCCTTCGGCTATTTGCCTTTGAATTGGGGCGGACGCTTGTTCATAAACGCGTCCACACCCTCGCGATAGTCATCGCTTTCAAAGCACGCCCGAATCATTGCCTCTACTTCGGTGAAATCACGGTCTTGGTCTGGCTTTGACCATTGACGCACAGCTGCCTTGGCTGCGGCGATGGTCATGGGAGCATTTTGTGTGATGCGATCCGCCCAATCCGCCACGGCGCTGTCCAGGTCGGCTTTGGGGACAACTCGATTAATCAAGCCCATCTGCAGTGCTTCCTCAGCGCCAAATCGATCGGCCAAGAAGAAGATGCGCTTAGCGGCCGACGGTCCGACCAAACCAACCAGCGTTCCTATCCCTGCGTGCCCGTAGCCAAGGCCTAGTCGCGCGGCCGGGATGGTGAACTGAGCATCGTCGGCGGCCACGCGGATGTCGGCGTTGAGAGCGACAGCTAGACCGCCACCGATGCAAAAGCCGTGGATGGCTGCAATAAGGGGTTTGTTCATGCCGCTTAGTGCTTTGTGAGCGAGGGTGGTGGCGTCGTCGTAGTTGCGGTTGCCGTCAGCGTTCGAACGGTTTTTACCAAATTGAGAGATGTCTGCGCCGGCTGCGAAGGCAACCTCGCCAGCACCGCGCATTACCACCACTCTGATGTCATGGTCGTTTGCTAGCTCGGTAGCAGCGTCGGCCAGCCCGCTCCACATGTTGGTGCTGATGGCGTTGCGGCGTTCGGGGTGGTCAAGAATTATCTGGCCGGTGTGACCATCTCGCCTGACGTGTATCTGTCCGCTCACGGCTGCGACATTACAAGTGAACGAGGAGCGCCCAGCAACGCTGCTATTAGTTCTAGCGCGGTACCGACAACATCAACGGGTCACCGCTAGCTACCGTGCGGGGGGTCGATGAGCGTTCCGCACCACAGAACTACTCCGCAATCAGTGCCGCTGGCTGTAAAGCAGCGGCTATCGCTGCGTTCGGCAATGCCGTGGCTATCGCTGCGTTCGGCAATGCCGTGGCTATCGCTGCGTTTGGCAATGCCGTGGCTATCGCTGCGTTTGGCAATGCCACGAACATTGTTGCCATCATTGCGCTCGGCAATGCAGGGGGCATCGCTGCGTTCGGCAAAACCATTTGCGAAAACGATGTGCGTACTTATTGGCGTGTGCGCTGCGGTGGCGGTCTCGTGTGCACCGGGAATAGACGGAGTCGCTGCAGATTCGCAAACCGGTGGCGCAGCTTCTGCACTAGATGGCACCGGCTCTGGTAACGGCGCAAACGATGGGACTTCAACGGACGGTACCGGTGGAGCTTCTGCCGGAGCGGGCGGTACCTCTGGCGACGATCCCGATAGCAGCACTCAACAAGGTCAGGTCAGGCCAACAGGGTCCACCGCAAGCTCTACACCGCTGACAATCTGGCCATTAACAGGGCTGGCGAACACTCCAGACCCAACAAGCCCAGCACCAACAAACACTGGGGCCGTGTTACCAACACGGCCTGCAGTTGTAGTCAAAATCGATAACCACGAACAAGCTCGCCCACAGTTTGGAATAAATCAAGCCGATCTCGTTTACGAACAGGTCGTTGAGTACGGGCTTACACGCTTCGCCGCGGTGTTTCACAGCACCGACGTTGAGATGGTCGGGCCGGTTCGTTCGGTCCGCACCAGCGACTATGCGCTGCTGACAAATCTTGGCGTGCCCTTGTTTGCCAACAGCGGTGGTTCGGCAGGGGTGCTGGCGGGCCTGAGTGAGATCGACACGGTGAATGTCGGCTCCCACGTCAATTTCTCCGCTTATTGGCGACAGCCAGGTCGGCGTGCTCCTTACAACCTGATGACCAGCACTACGCATCTGCGAGAGATCGTGGCTACTGGTGGTCTAAGTACGACTACAAGCCCGGCAGCTAGCGGCCCACCCGCGCCGTTGTTTGATTTTCGGTTGGAGCAGGCTCTAACAGGCGAGACCGAGATCAAAACCGATTCAAGCAGGACAAACCTGGCTACCCCGGCAAGCGGTGTTGACCTGGACTTTGGCGACACCAAGGTGAGCTACCGCTGGTCGCCAGACGCAGAGGCCTGGTGGCGCACCCAAAACGGAGTGCTGCACTTAGACACTGTCGGTCAGGTAGTGGCACCGCAAAACGTCATCGTGCAGTTTGTTGTTTATAGCCGCAGTGAGGTTGATCCTCGATCACCACAGTCGGAGCTACTCGGCCAAGGAGAAGCCTGGGTGTTTACCGACGGCGGGCTTGTACGCGGCAGCTGGGAGCGCACCGAAGCGGACGACAATACGGTGTTCTCCGACTTGGCTGGAGACACCATCTTGCTGACACCCGGGAAGACTTGGGTGGCCCTAGTGCGTATAGGTCAAGCCACCATTGTTAGCTAGTTAGCTAGCTAACGGAGTCAGGGTTAGTTAGCTAGCTGAGTCCGGTTGGGTTGGAACCCACGAAGCGTCTCGTCGCTCGCGAAACGCCGCGATGCCTTCTGTCGCTTCTTCTTCACGAAACAACCTCTGGCTGGTTTCGGTCGTCCATTCCCATGCCTCGTGTCGAAGCATTTGTGGCACTCGTGTTACCAACTGCTTTGCCGTTGCTAGGGCGTTGGGGCCACCGCGTAGGAGCTTGTCGATCACTTCCTGGGTGGCGTCATCTAATTCATCACGCTCAACGGCATGATTGATTAGTCCCACCTCCGCTGCTCGGGCTGCCGGAATGCGTTCTCCGCTCAAGAACAGTTCGCTGGCGTCAGCGCGCCGCAACTTTGGCAGGCAAACAACAGAAATCACTGCGGGTGCCACCCCAATGCGAACCTCGGTAAAGGCCAGCACCACATCATTTGCGGCAACAGAAATATCCGGCGCAGCCGCAAACCCCACACCGCCACCGGTGCAGTGACCGGCGATGCGTCCAACTACAGGCTTCGGGCACGTCATGATGGTTTCGAGAATCTGCACGAAGTTGTGGCGAGACTCGGGTGCCTTGACCCCGGGCTGGCTGGCCTTCAAATCCGCTCCCGCGCAGAAGGTATTGCCAACGTTGGTAAACAAAATCACCCGCACGCCCGGATCGGCCAGGGCGCCTGCTAGATGATCGCCTACGTCATTGACTAGCTCAACGCTAAGAGCGTTGCGATTGTCTGGGCTATTCAGCGTGATAGTGGCAACGCCGCTTGAAACGTCATAGAGCGCTGCATCAGATGTGCTCTGGGTTGTACTCACGGCATTGAAGCTAATGGAGTATTTATCTAAGCTGCCGCAATGATTTCGCTCGCAACGCCAATGTTCCCCGCTCAAGCCGCCACCAACGACACGGCGTCTGAGGCCGCGGACACTCTCTTTGACGCATGCGGCGCGGACCCTTCATGGCTGTGCCGCCAGATGTTTGACCTAACCGACAACGCCACGGTCGCGTCGCTGGTTGGTTGGTTGGTTGAACGACCACTAACGATCTTGCTGATCTTGTTGCTGGCTTGGTTTGCTCGTCGTGTCGCGCATCGCTCCGTTAACCGTTTGGTGAGTCGGATGGTGAGGGATCGCAAGACGGAAGGCGAAGCCGTTCAGAGCGAATACAAGAGCAAGATCGATGCGCTTTCGCCGGTGGTGCTGGCACGCCGGCTTAGTGAGATGCGTGAACGTAGCGAACGCTCTCGCCAGCGGGCTCAAACACTGGGGGCTTTGTTTAACAGTGTCACCACAGCAGCCATAGCCAGCATGACGATTTTCATGGTGTTGGGAGAGTTGGGCGTAAACCTAGGTCCGCTGATTGCGGGCGCTGGGATACTGGGCGTGGCGATCGGTTTTGGCTCTCAAGCGGTTGTGTCGGATTTACTGACCGGCATTTTCATGCTGATTGAGGATCAATACGGTGTGGGCGATTCGATCGATGTGGGTGAGGCGTCGGGCACGGTGGAGTCGGTGGGGTTGCGTACAACGCGCATTCGCTCTTTGGACGGCACCCTGTGGCACGTACCAAACGGAGTCATCAAAAGGGTGGGCAACAGAACGCAAGGTTGGGCGCGAGCGGTAGTTGAAATTGATGTTGCTTATGACGCGGACATTGAGCAATCCATGGATGTGATTAAGGGTGTAGCCGACGAGCTGTGGGCCGAGCAAGTTGAAGAAATGACGATTTTGGAAGAACCGACCATGTCAGGAGTGCAGAACCTGGGAGCGGACGGTGTCACGATTCGTCTGGTGGTCAAGACCGAGCCGTCCGAGCAATGGGGTACAAGTCGGGAGCTGCGCAAGCGCATAAAGCTGGCGCTGGATGAGGCCGGTATAGAGATTCCATTTCCGCAGCGAACCGTTTGGGTGCGCAACGAGGGAACTAGCTAGGCAGGAGCCAGCTTGACGCTCACGGTGTCTGTGTTTGCTGAACCTGTGTTTGCTGAGCCTGGACTTGGCGAATCCGGGCTTGTTGGCTCTGGCGAAAGAACCAGTTCGGTAATGTGGCCGGCGTCAATCAGATCGTTGCGAGCGCCTTCCAATATCGCTATCCGCTCAGCGGTGCCTCGCACCTCGACCCGTTCGGCGATGGCTTTCAGCGGTTGTTTCGCCTCGGTTTTTGCACGGCGAACATCGCTAAGCACCGCAGCCGCGAGCATTACTGCGTTTGGTTCGTCGGCCGGTTGTCTGTGCCGGGTTTGCCGCAACACCTCGGAGCTGGGCCAGCTCGCTCGATGGATTGACCCTTGCTGGGTCCAGCTCCAAACCTCCTCGGTAACGAACGGCATAAACGGAGCGAACAACCGCAGCTGCGTGTCAAGAGCGATCTTGAGCGTGGCTTGAGCCGATGCCGCCGCTTCTGGCCCCTGAGTGCCATAGGCGCGACCCTTCACTAACTCCACATAGTTGTCAGTAAAGCCCCAGAAGAACTGCTCGGTGCGTTCGAGAGCGCGCGCATAGTCAAAGTTTTGAAATGCGTCGCTGGCGGCGTCAACCACATCGGCCAAGTTGGCTAGCAAGGCAGCGTCTAGCGGGCTAGTGATTAGGTCGAAGTCGGCAGCGACTATTTCACCTGCGCCGCCTATGTCGGCTTCCTCGCCTGTTCCGTCTGTCCCGAGGTTCAACACAAAGCGAGAAGCGTTCAGGATCTTCACTGCCAGGCGCCGTCCGATCTTCATCTGGCCTTCATCAAATGCCGTGTCGGTTCCCGGTCGACCGCTAGCCGCCCAGTAACGCACCGCATCAGATCCGTATTGCTTCAGCAGGCCAAGCGGCGTAACCACGTTGCCTTTGGATTTCGACATCTTCTTGCGGTCCGGATCGAGAATCCAGCCAGACAGAGTGCAGTGCCGCCACGGAGCGGTGTCCTCGGCTAGATGCGATCGCACCATCGTTGAAAAAAGCCAGGTACGGATGATGTCGTGACCTTGCGGACGCATGTCCATTGGAAAGGTGCGTTGCCACAGATCGTCGTCTTCGCCCCAGCCGCACGCGATCTGAGGAGTTAGAGATGACGTAGCCCAGGTGTCCATCACATCAACCTCTCCGCTGAAACCACCCGGCTGGTTGCGCTGATCTTCGTCATAACCTGACGGAGTGTGCGAAGAAGGATCGATCGGCAGAACGCTCTCGTCCGGAGTAATCGGCTTGTCGTTTACTCGATTGCCCTTGTCGTCTAGCGGGTACCAGAGCGGGATAGGTACACCGAAATAACGCTGTCGGCTGACTAGCCAGTCGCCGGTGAGACCTTCTACCCAGTTGGTGTAACGACTCTGCATGTAGGACGGATGCCAAGCCATCTCATCACCGCGTTTGACTAGCTCAGCTCGTAAGCCAGGGTCGCGCCCGCCGTTGCGGATGTACCACTGGCGGCTTGTAACGATCTCCAACGGCTTGTCGCCTTTTTCGAAGAACTTCACCGCGTGAGTTATTGGCTCCGGTTCGTTCAGCAAGGCACCGGTTTCACGCAACATTTCAACCATTTCAGCCTTGGCGCTGTAAACGGTTTTGCCTGCGAGTCGCTTGAAAGCTGCAATCGCGCCAGGTGTAGAAATGGCCGCCGGCGGCTCGGTGACCAAGCGGCCATGTCGATCAAGTATCGGTCGCACTGGCAGGTCAAGCTCGCGCCACCAGATCACATCGGTGGTATCACCGAACGTGCAAATCATGGCCATGCCTGAGCCTTTCTCAGGGTCGGCCAGCGAGTGGCTCAGGATCGGCACTTCTACGTCAAATACCGGTGAGCAGGCCGTGCTGCCAAATAGCGGCTGGTAGCGGTCGTCGTCGGGATGGGCCACCAGCGCAACACAGCTGGCGATGAGTTCCGGCCGAGTGGTGGCTATTACTACGGAGCTATCTACTACGGAGTCACCTACTACGGGGTCATTGCTCGCGGGCGGGACATTGAGCTTGAAAGCAATCTGGTGATAAGCGCCTGAGATCTCACGATCTTCCAACTCCGCTTGCGCTACCGCCGTGCCGAATGTGGTGTCCCACAGCGAGGGAGCCTCCATTTGGTAGGCCTCACCGGCTGCAAGGTTCCTCAAAAACGCTCGCTGAGCTACTCGTTGGCAACGCTCATCAATGGTGGTGTAGGTCAACGACCAGTCCACGCTCAACCCAAGCTGTCGCCACAGCTGCTCGAAAACCTTTTCGTCTTCAACCGTCAGCTTGTGGCAAAGCTCGATGAAGTTGCGGCGAGAAATCGCCAGGTCACCTCGTTGCTTTAACGCCTTCGCGTCGCCAGCATCTGACGGCGGGGTGAAAACAGGGTCGTATGCCAACGACGGGTCGCAGCGCACTCCGTAATAGTTCTGCACACGACGCTCGGTGGGAAGGCCGTTGTCGTCCCAGCCCATCGGATAGAAAATCTCCGCACCAGTCATCCGTCGATAGCGGGCGATGGTGTCGGTGTGGGTGTAGCTGAAGACGTGCCCTACGTGCAGCGATCCGCTGACGGTAGGTGGGGGAGTGTCAATGCTGAAAACCTGGGAGCGCTCGGCGGTGCGATCAAATTGGTAGATGCCTTGGGCATCCCACTGCTGCGACCACTTTTGCTCGATGCCGTCAATGGTGGGTTTTTCAGGAATTGATGGCATTTCCCCGCACGATACCGCTCAAAAGATCCTAACGATGCCAACCAAAGGACCGGAACAATGCCGACCAAGGGCCTCCTACTCAGCGCTTAAACGCTTATTTTGTGCGGGTTTTAGAAAATCCTCCACTTTTTGAACAAAGAGCGGTATCTTGAAATGTTCAAGCGGGGACACGCTTGAGCGCCGAGTCGTTTGTGCGAGCCCGCGGTATTAAATCAAAAGGGGTATTACTCAAATGATGGCGACGATTTTTACATTGATTGTCCTGGGCATGGTGTTCCAGGGCGCAATGGTTGTGGTCGACAGTGTTCTTGACACTGCTCGCGTTAATCCGGTTCTAAAAGCGATTCCGGTCCTCGGCTCAAACCTGAACTTGGTTTGGGCTTATGCATTAGTAGCGATTTCTTCGATCAACGATGGCGGACTACTTAACGGCATTGGCTACGGCTCGAACTTTGAATTCTTGTCGCTTGGTCGTTTCGGCATGGACATCGCAACTGCGCTTGCTCTGGCCGCATTCATTCCTGTGCGAGACGCTGCAATCAGCTTCATTCGCAATGGTTTCGGCGCAATGGGAAGCCGCGCTTCCTAACCGAAGCTAAGAAATAGCACTAAGCAAACAAAATCTAAACAGCCACGACGCCGGCTTTGACTAGCTCGGTCGTCTCGGCTTGCGAGTAGCCAAGCTCGCCCAACAGTTCAGCGCTGTGCTCACCCAGGCGTGGGGCGTGGTGGTGCAGACCGGTGGGGGTAGCTGAATAGTTCACAGCGTCGTGCACGTAGCGATACGTGCCTTCGCTGGGGTGATCCATTACCTGAACAAGGCCGACAGCGGCTAGGTGCGGGTCGTTGTCTAGCTCGGCTAGGTCAAGCACGGCGGCGGCTGGAATCGAAACCTGTTCGCAGAACTCCAACCACTCGGCGTTGGTGTGAGTGGTTGCTAGTCCATCGATCAACTCGTACAGCTCGTCGCTGTTGGCGATTCGATCGTTGTGCAGGCGAAAACGAGGGTCGTCCACTAGCTCTGGCTGGCCAGCGAACTCAAAGAACGCTTTGAAGTTGGCGTCGGTGTAGGGCAACAAGCACATCACACCATCGGCGGTTTTCATGGGACGGCGATGAGGCGACAGCAACCTCGGATAGCCAAACGGGCCTAGCGGCGGTTCGTAGGTGGCACCGCGATGATGCTCTACCAAGTTGAAGGCAACCATCGTTTCAAACATCGGCACTTCGATGGTTTGGGCTTCGCCGGTGCGTTCACGATGCAGCAGTGCGGCCATAACCGCCTGGACGATGTGTAGCCCTACAACCTTGTCCGCCATGACGCCAGGCACATATCCCGGTTGTCCGGTAGCGCGATCAATCAGGTTGCTAATGCCTGAGGCAGCCTGGATGACATCGTCGTAGGCGGGTCTGTCGCGGTAAGGACCCGAATGTCCGTAGCCGTTGGCGAGGCAATAAATCAGCCTTGGGTTTAGCTTTCGCACCGAGTCAGAGTCGAGCCCCAGGCGCTCCAGCGCGGTGTGTCGCATGTTGGTTACGAGGACGTCAGCCGTGGGGATTAAGCGCTCCACCACCTGTTTGCCTTGGGTGGTTTTTAGGTCGATCGACAAGGAGCGCTTGTTGCGTTGCAGATTGAGGCTGAAGCCCGACATGCCTGTATGACGAGTGGGCAGAGAGTTTCGCGTGGAGTCACCAGTGAGGGTTTCCACTCTCACTATGTCCGCTCCGTGATCGCCCAGCATGCGAGTGGCCAGCGGTGCCATCAAGATCGTGGTGAGATCAATGATGCGGTAAGAGGCGAGAGCACCCGGCGAAGGCTCGGTCTGTGATGGCTCTTCTTGTGAATGTCCGGTTTGTGAATGCATTCCGCTTATTTGGCTATTTGGATTTGCGCGACAGGTTTTCGCGTGCTCGGTCCTCGCGGTCGGCCGCTCCTACCCCATAGCCCATCACTAAGGCAGGCGCTAACACCACCGAACCGACGATCAGCGATAGAGCCACGACCCAAACCACAGCAGGGCTAAAGCTGGTAAAAAACCCCACCACGAACACCACCATGGCAATTGCGAACAGCGAATAGCCGAGGCGCTTGCCTCGCTGCGCCAATCGCCCGATCTCGCGCCGGCGAGAAAGAACGGGGTCGGGATCCGGGTCGTTTTTGCTAGCTGAATTACTTTTGCTAGCTGAATTATTTGTCGGCACTAGCTAGCGACACTAGTGAGCATTACTTGATGGCGGCACCACTGCCAGGCGTGATTGGGCCATTGCAGCTAGGCAGTAACTAGGCAGCAGAGCCAACCATCCCTGCCTCTGGTTGCTCAGCGGATGACTGCCCTGTTCCTGCTAGCGCAGCCTCAGGTCTTAGAGACGAGTCGGCTGGCCAAAGCAGACGGAAGCAGACATTGCAGATACCCGCGGCGATTATCAGGTCGCCAAACGAAATCACTTCTCGGAGCCAACTAACGCCAATTACTGGCCCTAAGCCATCCAGCAAGCCACCGTCTGTCTGCAACTGGCGCCCTGCGCCCAGCACAACGCGATACAAAGAGTCGGCGTCGACTATGCCTGCTGCCACTAATGCTTGCGGATCCACAGGCAGATAACCGTTTAACAGCAGCGGTATCAGGTTCATCACCGCACCGAGGGCGATCACGCTCATCCCCAGCAAATGACGGTTGATGATGGCTCCGAACGCGATGCACACCAACGAACCAGCTAACACATACTTCGCATAACTTGAGCTGATATTGAACCCGACAAGAACGGCTCCAATTGCGCCTAGGGGCAAAATCCAAATGTCTCTCTTTGGAGTTTTTAGAGTGGAATGCAAGGTGTCGAAAGCCTCGGAGCTAGAGCGACCAACCAGCGTGTTCATGCCGAGGCCAGCGGCTAGGCCGACCAGCACGGCAACAGAAATCAGAACCATGACTAGATGAGAGTACGTACGCCATTTTGATTTGTCTAGGGGCAGTTTTCGCTAGCGTCGGGGTTTGCAATATCGTTTGCAACAAGGCCGCCATGAGTCAAGATCAGCTGATTAGGCCGCAAAACGGCCAAATCACCCCGATAGAGGCCGCAGGAAGGTTTTGCTAATGGAGATTCGCGCGGAATTGACTGCCATCGTCTGGAAGATTGTTGCCGAAGAGGGCGGCACCGTCGCTGAGGGCGATGAGGTGCTTATTTTGGAATCGATGAAGATGGAGATTCCGGTAACGGCGCCCAGTGCAGGCACTTTGACCGAACTGCGGGTAAGCGAACAAGACAGTGTCTCCGAAGGCGATGTATTGGGAGTCATAACCTGAGCTCAAGTGCGAGCGCAATTGATTTTCGCGAAGTAATAGCGTTAATCGACGGCTTTCCAGCGCTAGCTGGCGCAGATTTTCAGGTGAGCACAGGAGAAATTGTGTGGCTAGCTGGCCGCAACGGCTCGGGTAAGACGACCCTTCTAAGGGTCTGCGCGGGCCTTATGCGGATATCGGGTGAGCGAGCCTCGGTGTTGGGCTACGACCTGCTAGCCGTCGGTGCCGCCGGAGCGCAAGCTCGACGCAGCGTTCGTGCCAATGCAGGCCTGCTGGGTCATGTTGATGCCCTTTATGACGACCTCACGGTTGCCGACCAGCTCGCCTATAACGCCAAATTGGTACGAGCCGGCAGCACCGAGATTGAAGCCGCTCTTGAGAGAGTGGGTCTAGAAGATCGCCTGCGATCGGTGTCGGTGAGACGACTCTCCGCCGGGCAGCGCAGGAGGCTGGCTCTTGCGGTGATGATCTTGAAACGACCAAGATTGTGGCTGCTCGACGAGCCTCATGCCGGGCTGGATAAGGCAGGCAGAGCAATGGTAGATGAGTTGCTTAATCAGGCTGCCTCAGCCGGAGCAACCGTTGTGATCGCAGCCCACGAACACAGCCAGAAATCCGATAGCGCTAGACCAACCAGCCAGCAATCGGGTCAGGTTCGTCAGGTTGTCTTAGCTGGCGGCCAGACACACCCGGCCGGACCCAATCAGGTCAAACCGGTCAGCAACGACGAATAACGATGAATAACGCGCCAACTAGCACTCCGTCTAGCGCCTTACCTAGTTTCAAAACAAGAAATCTGGCCGACGCCTGGACCGTGTGTCGAAAAGACCTCACCGTTGAGAGGCGAGCCCGTATCACAGTCGGCCAGGTGGTTCCGCTCACACTGATCACTCTGGTTGTGATCGCTTTCGCCTTCGACGCCAACGCAACACTGCTGATCGGTAGCTCAGGTGGCGTGTTATGGATAGCGACTTTGTTCGGCGGGTTGATGCTGATCGGACGCAGCTTTAACACCGAACTCCACGGCGGCAACCTCGACGGCTTGCGTTTATCAGGCATCGCACCGCCCGCTGTTTTCGTGGGCAAGGCAATCGCCCTGGCGCTGCAGTTATTGCTGGTGGTTGTTGTATTGACCGGTGGCCTGGTGGTGCTTTATGAGGCACGAATTTCGCAATGGGGGCTGCTGGCGGTGACCTTGTTAGCAGGCTGCGCTGCGCTGGCAGCGAGCGGAACGATCTACGGAGCGATGACCGTCTCCACAGCGGCAGCAGATACCCTGCTGCCGCTACTGCTAATACCGGTGGTAGCCCCGGTATTGCTGGCCGGTGCGCGTGCGTTGGACGTGGCGCTGGGGGTCAACACCGGTTCGGGTTTTGGCTGGGCGGCACTGTTGGCGATCGTCGCAGCTATATACACAACGGTTGGGTTGGTGGCTTTCGGGCCACTGCTGGAGGATGTGTGAGCATGACAGCCACTTTGGGCACTCGTCTGTTGGCGGCGACAGCCATGCTCAGCGTGGCGGTGATGCTGATCCTGGCGCTGTGGGTATCGCCCCCTGATGTGGTGCAAGGCGATGCCGTGCGCATGTTGTACATACACGTGCCGTCTATCTGGGTGGCATATGGGTCGTTCGCGGTTACATGGGTGGCAAGCGCCCTGCTTTTGTGGCGAGGTGAACGTCGAGCCGACGCAGGACGTCACTATGACCGTTTGGCAGGAGCGGCAGCCGAAGTAGGTGTGTTGTTTACGGCGTTGACCCTGATAAGCGGTTCGCTTTGGGGGAGAGTGACCTGGGGCACCTACTGGCAATGGGATGCCCGGCTCACGACAACGGTCATGCTGTTGATCACTTACATCGGCTACCTGGCATTGCGGCGCTTGCCCAGCAGTGGAGTGCTAACCGGAGTTAGGTCTGCGTCTGCGACGCAACATCGTCGAGCGGCGATTATGGCTTTGATCTCATTTGTGAACGTGCCAATCGTGCATTACTCCGTTGATTGGTGGCGCACTTTGCATCAAGAAGCCAGCCTTGGTATAGGCCAGGAGCCAGAGATCACTGGCGAGATGTATTGGACTCTGTTGTATTCAACGTTTGCGGTGACCTTGGTTGCGGCTTGGTTGATTACTCACCGTTATCGCTTGTTGCGTCTGGGTTCCATGGCCGATGACATCAAGCTGAGTGCACTGCTTTCACAGCGGCGCGGCGAAGACTCTCTGGTATGAATCGCGCTGGCACCTTGTGGGCGGGCTACGGCATTTCGATTGTGGCTGTGTTGAGTTATGTGGCCTGGTTGCTGCGACGGGCTCGTGTGCTGGGGAACAGTCTTGACATTGCAGAATCACAGGCAGACTCACAAGCAGTGACACAACCAGAGACACAAGAAAACGGTGCTAGCTCCGATGCGACCGATAGCGCCCAGTAGCAGTGAAACCGGTTGCAGTAGCTGGCCTGTATCTAACCGCACGATTTATCTAACTCATGGTTGATCTAACACCGCGAAATTTTCCGCCAGACCCGTCGTCCGACAAAGCTGGCGGCCAAGCAGCAGACACCGCTACTGCCATCGCTGTCGTGCGCCGTCGTCGACTGATGGTCGCGCTCGTGGTAGCAGTGCTGGTCGTTGTGGCCGGTTTCGTCGCGATTCAGGGGCTGCAAAACGCCACGCTGTTTTTTAGAAACGCAGACGAAGCGGTAGAGCTGCGTGAAGAACTGGGCGAACGACGTTTTCGCCTGCAAGGACGAGTGGTGCCTTCAACGGTGGCCAGCGAAGGTGGCGTGACCACCTTCGAAGTGATCCACAACTGTGAGGTGGTGTCGGTGCGTCACACAACCGACCCGCCCGAGCTTTTTAGCTCCCCGTGGATTCCGGTGGTGTTAGAGGGAGCTTGGACGCCTGGCGAGGTAACGAACATCGCCGGTGGCCATTCGCACTATTTCCTGAGCGATCGGATGTTGGTGAAGCACACCAACGAATACGTTTCGGCCAACGAAGCTCGAGTCGGCACCGGTGCGCCTGATGATCTGCTGACCGACTGCCCGGCCGAGCTGGCAGCCGCAGCATCTTGATGCAAACCGGCTGGCGAACACAGCGGCAGCCAGCATGATTCCGGCGGCGCTTGGTCATATCGGAGTTGGCCTCGGACTGGCCGGAGCAGCCGCGACCGCGTTCGTTCTCGGTGCGGCTCTCGTAACCAAGCGAATCGACCGCGCTCGTCAGGCGTTGCTTTGGTTAGCGGTCATGTGCGTAGGAGTTCTGCTGGCGGTGGCCGCTATGGAAATAGCGATCTTGTCCGACAACTTCACCGTGGCATATGTGGCTCGCAACTCCACCACCACCACGCCGCTGATTTACAAGGTGGCGACCTTGTGGGGCGCGCTTGAGGGGTCGATCTTGCTCTGGGCGTTCGTGTTGTGCGGATACGTCTCAACCGCAGCTTGGCGCTTTCGAAATCGCATCACCGATCCGCTGCTGGCCTGGGCGCTGCTGGTGATGGCGCTGGTGTGCGTGTTCTTCTTTGCTCTGCTGATCGGACCGGCGGATCCGTTCGCAACTCTCTCGCAAGCTCCGCTCGAAGGCAACGGCCTCAACCCATTATTGCGCAACCACCCGCTGATGGTGATTCATCCCGTGATGCTCTATCTCGGCTACGTGGGTTTCACGGTGCCGTTTGGGTTTGCGATAGCGGTGTTGGTAACAGGTCGGGTGAATGAGCGCTGGCTGGCCGACACACGTCGCTGGACGATGTTGGCGTGGGGATGTCTCAGCGTTGGCATCTTGTTGGGTGCTTGGTGGTCGTATGAGGTATTGGGCTGGGGCGGCTATTGGGCGTGGGACCCGGTGGAGAATGCCTCGCTGTTGCCGTGGCTAACAGCGACTGCGTTTATTCATTCGCTAGTGGTGCAGGAGCGGCGAGGAGTGTTGAGCGCATGGAACCTGTCGCTGCTGACAGCCACGTTTGCTTTGACGATCTTCGGCACTTTTTTGACTCGCTCCGGCGTGTTGGAGTCTGTGCATGAATTCAGCGAATCGACGCTCGGGCCAGCTCTGTTGGCGTTCTTTGCGGTAATTGTGGCTGTCTCTGTGGGGTTAGTCGCCTGGCGTGGGGATCGGCTGACCGGATCGTCAAGGCCTGCAGGCGGGCTACCCACAAGCTCGTCCACCACTTCATCCACGAGCTCGTCCACCATCTCGTCCACCATAGATTCACCTCTGTCGCGTGAAGGCACTTTCTTAGCGAACAACCTGTTGTTTACAGGGGCGGCATTTGTCGTGCTGCTTGGAACGGTCTTCCCACTGCTAATCGAGGCCTGGAACGGCGACAAGCTAGCCGTGGGTCGCCCGTACTTCGATCGCATGCTGGCACCGGTAGGGATCGGGTTGCTTGCGATGATGGCGCTTTCACCCACTCTGCAATGGCGTCAAACTTCGGGCGGGCTGTTAGCGCGCAGAGCACTGGGCCCGGCCGGAATAGGTGCGATCACGATGGTCGTAGCCGTGGTGGCAGGTGCACACGGATTTTGGCATGTGCTGGCGTTGGGTTTTGCGGGAGCGGTGATCGGCAGCGCTCTGCGTCACTTGGTTTTCGCAGTGACCAGACAAGGCTGGCGTGGGTTGACTGGCCGCAGCGGTGGTGGGATGGTGGCGCACATCGGTGTGGGTTTGATCGCGTTTGGGTTTATTGCCTCAAGCGCTTTTGATGCCGAGGGCGAGTTCACGCTGGCCGTGGGTGAGACCGCAACGGTGGCAGGTCACGAGGTGCGCTTCTTGTCGATGAGCGACGAGCTTGAAGGCGGCAATCGAGTGGTGAGAGCCGAATTTGATGTCGTTGGTCGCGGTGTGCACGCTCCTGCGGTTACTCGGTTTGCAACCTTTGGTCAGCCGATCTCAACACCTTCGGTTGCGACGGGTTTGGTCGACGACGTTTACCTGAGTTTGGTGGCGATTCCTGAATCGGGCAGCAGCGAGGTGTCGGTGCGCGTGTTGATAAAGCCTTTGGTGCTTTGGATGTGGGTAGGAGGTGGCGTGCTGGCGCTAGGAGTGTTTGCGGCGCTGCTTGGTTCACGCGGTTCGCGTCGTTCGCGCGCCAACTCGCTTGGCTCGAATACAAGTTCCCGAAATGGCAGGGGCCCAAATGCTGCCGAGGCAGCCAGAACTAGCACTGCTGGGGCATCCAGAGCAGCGGCAAACAAAGCAGCCGAAGCTGCGCCTACCGAAGCCGCACCAGTGACATGAGCGAGCACGATCAAGAACACGAGTCAGGTAACTCGCAGCCTCTCTCACAGCGCGCCCGCTGGATAGCTGCGTCGATAGTTGCGGTATTGGTTGGAGCACTGATTGTGGTGCTTGCTACTAGCACGCAAGGCGGCGACAACCGAGTTGCCAGCCCACTAATCGGTGAACAGGTACCGGCCGTAGAAAGCGAGTTGCTGCTCAGCGACACGGGAGGCACCACGGCATCAGGCAATGCATCAGGCACGACATCCGGAACAGCAACAGATGTCTCAACGACTTTCAATATTGACGCGCTAACCAATCGCTGGGTGTTAGTGAATTTCTTCGCCTCGTGGTGTGTGCCTTGTCGCCAAGAACATCCAGAATTAGTGGCCTGGAGCGACAGTCATCGCTTTGACGGTCAAGTCGTGAGCATTCCTTTTGGCGACACCGATGAAGACGCAATCGACTTCTTTGCTGAATACGGCGGTGACTGGCCAGTGCTAAGAGACTCGAATGCCCGCTGGGCGGTGGCCTTTGGAGTGTTGCGCCCGCCCGAGTCGTTTTTGGTTGCGCCTAACGGCACGGTGGTGGCTCGCTGGCAGGGTCGGATAACCGCAGCCGAAATAGACCAGGTGATCGCCGAAGTCACCAACGCATGACGCGCACCTCTGACGACGGTTCCGCCGCCGGAACCTGCGGCACCGCCAACCCCGGCACCGCCAACCCCGTCGCCGGTAGCACCGTCGCCGGTAGCCCTATCAGTGACCGGCCTGCAACAAGCGCTACTTGGCTTGTGCGCCACAAGCTGCTGGCGGCTTGGCTGGTTGTAGCTGTGGTCGCTCTTGGTGCCCTGGTTGTGGCGGTAACCGCAAACCCCCCACCCGCCACCGAAGCGGCTCGTGCGGCCGAACTGAAGGAAAACACGTTGTGTCCGGTGTGCGATGGGCAAAACGTGCTGGAGTCAAACGCTCCCGTGGCCGCAGCCATTCGCCGTCAAATTGATGAGCTGGTTGAACAAGACCGCAGCGACGAAGAGATAAGAACATTCTTGGCACGCCAATATGGCGACGATGTAAACGCTCTGCCCCCCGGCACAGGCTGGGGATCGCTGGTGTGGGTGTTGCCAGTGGCTGGGCTGCTAGCGGCCGCAGCGGGTCTGGTGCTGCTGTTTAGAAACTGGTCGCCAGACCGCTCACTAGACCGTCTGCAACACGGCGGTGTTGGTGCTGTTGACGGTGCTGCTAGCCCAACCAGGCGAAGAGGCACTCGTTTCAACAGGCGCTACAACAAGCCGAGTAATAACAAACCCGGGTTTACCAGGCGGTCGCGCGGAGCGATCACCCTGGTTCTCATTGCCGTAGGAGCGATCACTATCGGAGTCGTTGTCGCCCGCACCGCAGGGCTGGCAATCCCTGGTCAAACCATCACCGGCGAGATCGATCGCTCTGCGCGCTCGCTGCTGTTTGACGCACAAAACTTGTACGCCCAAGGCGAAGACGAGCAAGCGCGCGAGCTAATCAACGAAATATTCGCCACTACAGATGATCTGCCCGAAGCGTTCATCTTGTCGGCGCGCTTATATGAGCGCGAGGGCGAGGTGCTTAGCGCACTGGTTGAGCTTGATCGGGTTCTGAACGCCGACCCAGACCAAGTTGACGCACTGACACTTCGTGGCTGGCTGCTGGTGCGTATACCCGACGAAGAGTTGATAGCTGAAGGCATCGGTTCCCTTGATGCGGCTCTAGCGCAGACGCCCGACCAGTTTGACCCGTGGGTGTTTCGTGGTTACGTGGCACGCGTAATCGAAGGAGATCTACCCCTGGCAGTCGAGCTTTACGAACAGGCCTTGCTACGTAATCCACCGCCAGCGATGACAGAGCAACTGAGTGGGCTTATTTCAGAAATGCGCGCCGAAATTGAGGCCCAAGCCGCGCAGTAATCGGTGTAAAACCTGCAAGAACTTGCCGAGAGCTAGCTGTCGGTAGTGTTGTTTTGTGCCAAAACGTGGGCGCAAGAACGACCCAGTTGCCCCTGCAGAACCAGTTGCCCCTGCAGAAGCGGTTGAGCCAGTACCAGCAGGTTCAACCGGTTCAACGGGTTCACCTGTAACTGACGAGAAAGTAGCCGCCGCTGTGGGAGCGGTAATTGACCCGGAACTACGACGTTCGTTGGCGCAGATGGGCATGTTGCGAGCCGCGGCAGTGGCTGGCCACGCGGCCCAAGTGCTCATCGCCTTGCCAGCGTCAGACTGGCCTGTAGTTGAACAGCTGCAAGACGCCATAAAGACCGCCGTTACCGCTTTGGACGGCATTACTGACGTTGCCATTGAGCTAACCGTGATGGACGAACACGAGCAGGCCACCCTTCGTTCGCAGCTAATTGGCGATCCGGCAGCCACGGCGGGCGAGCAACCCGCTCACGGCCATGCTGAAGGCCGCGCGGTGTCCTTCGCTGAGCCCGGCAATGCCACCCGAGTGCTGTTGATCGCCAGCGGCAAGGGCGGAGTAGGCAAATCCAGCGTCACGGTAAACCTGGCGATTGCGCTAGCACAGTTAGGGCAACGAACGGCCGTGGTTGATGCTGACGTGTGGGGCTTTTCCATTCCACGGATGCTGGGTGTGCCGCGACCACCGGTGGTAATTGATCAGATGGTGGTGCCAGTAGAGGCACACGGCGTGCGCTGTATTTCGATGGGCTTTTTTGCTCGTGAAGACCAACCGGTTATCTGGCGGGGTCCGATGCTGCATAAGGCTTTGGAGCAGTTTCTGACCGATGTCTATTGGGACGAGCCGGATTATTTGCTGGTGGATTTGCCGCCAGGCACAGGCGACATTTCGCTGTCGCTGGCACAGTTTTTGCCTCGCTCAGAGCTAATCGTGGTCACCACACCACAGCCAGCAGCTCAAAAAGTGGCGCAGCGCGCAGCGCTTATGGGTAGTCGCGTCAACCTGCAGGTGCGAGCAGTCGTAGAAAACATGAGTTGGTTTAACGGCGACGATGGCAAGCGCTACGACATCTTTGGTTCCGGCGGCGGCGCCGCACTGGCGGCCGAACTAGAGGTACCGCTATTAGGGCAGATACCGCTGGTGCCCGCGCTGCGAGAAGGCGGCGATGTGGGTAATCCGATCGTGGTGTCAGACCCGAGCAGTGAGGCCGCCAAGATCTTCGGCGAGATGGCTCGACTGCTAACCGAGGAATACCTGCCGACCAGGCGCTACAGCGAAGGACTGAAGCTTCAAGCATGAGACAGCTAGCAGAGCTAGAGATCCACAGTCGCTTTGTGGATGCTTTGCCCGCTGACAGTGAGCTTGCAAACACCCGCCGCCAAGTAGCGGATGCTTGCTATTCCCGCGTTGCACCGACGCCGGTCAGCCAGCCGCGTCTACTTGCGCACAGCCCTGAGATGACCGAGCAGCTAGGCATTGCCGATAGCGAGGTTGAGGCCAGTGAGTTTGCAGAGGTTTTTGGCGGCAATCGCTTGCTGGCCGGAATGGATCCTTACGCCGCCTGTTACGGCGGGCACCAGTTTGGTCACTGGGCAGGACAGCTCGGCGACGGCCGCGCTATCGCACTCGGAGAGCTAATCGACATCCACGGCCAATCGCAAACCTTGCAGCTCAAAGGCGCAGGCCCCACTCCTTACTCACGCACCGCCGACGGCTTGGCCGTGCTGCGGTCTTCGTTGCGAGAGTTTTTGTGCAGCGAAGCCATGGCGCACCTGGGCGTGCCAACCACGCGAGCATTAAGTCTGGTGTCAACCGGCGATCAGGTGTTGCGCGACATGTTTTATGACGGCCATCCCGCGTTGGAGCCGGGCGCGGTGGTTTGTCGTGTGGCTCCGTCGTTTGTTCGTTTCGGCAGCTTTCAGCTAGCCGCAGCACGCGGTGAGACTGACACTTTGAAGCAGCTGGCCGACTTTGTGATGGCCGAGCATTTCGGTCACTTGGCTGATGAGCCCCAGCCGGTTGCGGCGATGTTTGCCGAAGTGGTGCGCCTGACCGCTGAGCTAGTGGTGCATTGGTTACGGGTGGGGTTTGTGCACGGTGTGCTCAACACGGACAACATGTCGATCCTGGGGCTGACGATCGATTATGGCCCTTACGGCTGGCTAGATGATTACGACCCAAACTGGACTCCCAACACGACAGACGCAGCCAACCGGCGCTACCGGTTTGGACACCAGCCGCAGGTAGCGCATTGGAATCTGGTTCAGCTAGCGAATGCCTTGCATCCGCTAGTGGGAGAGGCCGAGCCGCTGCAGGTTGCGATAGATCAGTTTGTGCCGCAGTTTGAGAGCGGTTGGAAGCAGATGATGGCTGCCAAACTGGGTTTGCCCAGCCTGGCCGAAGCGGAAGATGCGCAGCTAGCTCAGGACGCTTTGTCGGTGTTACAGCTAGCCGAGACTGACATGACCATCTTCTGGCGGCGCCTGGCCGATATGAGCACGGAATCCGTTGGTGCAAGCAGCCGCACCGCGTCGCTGTACGAAGCGCACTACAAGCCAGCAGAGATCACCGAGTCCCAACGCAACGCCATCGACACCTTTGGTGAGCACTATGCCGCTCGCATGCGCGCCCTAGGTATAAACGATCAAGCCCGTCGCTCGGCCATGAACCTGGTCAATCCCAAATACGTGCTGCGCAACTACTTAGCGCAGCAAGCCATCGATCTTGCTCACAGCGGCGACATGTCGCTAACGCTGGAGCTGCTTGACGTGATGCGTCGTCCTTATGACGAGCAACCGCAGTATGAGCATCACGCCGGATTGCGTCCTGACTGGGCGCGCACAAAGGCTGGCTGCTCGCAGCTTTCTTGCAGTTCCTAATTTTCTGGCACCCCACTATTACTCCACCATTTACTCCACCATTAGCTATAACTACCTGTAACTGCCCGTAACCTGCCGCAAATCAGCTAATACCCTGCAGGAACCTGCAGGAATCAATATCTGCAAACCCAACCAGATCTAAGGCGTAAGGAGCACCGTAAGTGGAAATTCGCATAGGCGTTGTCAACGTGACACGAGAAATACACATCGAAGTAGAAGACGACGCAGCCAAGAAGATAGCCCAAGCGGTTGAGGGCGCCTCAGCAGGCAAGGAAAAAGTGCTGTGGATAGCAGACAAGAACGGCCGACGCGTTGCGGTGCCCGCCGACAAGCTGGCCTATGTGGACATCGGACCGAGCGGTGAGCGTCGCGTTGGTTTCGCTGGCACCTAGACAGCTGACCTCCGAACAGCTGGCTGACAGCCGTTAGCTAGGCAGAGGCTGACACGCAGAGGCTGACACGCAGTGCCTTTAACGACAGATCTCTTGGCGCTCGGCCCGCCTCTAAACACACGCCAGGTCAAACACCTACGACGTCTGGTGTCATGGTGGACGCTGCTGGCTGACCTGTCATTTTCGGATCTGCTGCTGTTTTTGCGGGCGACAAAAGACGACACGGAGCGTTTCGTTATTGCCGATCAGGTTCGTGCAAGCACTGGGCGCACGCTCTATCGCGACGACTACGTGGGTGTGCAGGTGACGGGCGAAGAGCGACCTTTCGTGGCGGCTACGTTTAGGCAAGGCCGGATTCAAACAGGCGAGGTGAGCCTGGTGCCAACCAGAGTCCATGCGCATGTGACGTCTATTCCGGTGCTGTACGACGGCAAGGTGGTGGCGGCGTTGAGTCGCGAGGTGTCGCCCGAGCTGGTGGACAACCTGGGTGACGGCAACCTTGAGCGCAACTATTTGCAGACCTTCGTTGCACTTGCAGACATGGTTGCCACCGGGGATTTTCCTTATCCCGCACCAGATCTGCCGTTTGGCAAGGTGTTAGGCAAAGGCACTCACGGCTTAGATCTTGAACACGAAGAGTTACCGCGTGTGGGCGACGGGATGCTCTTGGTGGGCGATGACGATGTGGTGACGTTTGCGTCTCCCAATGCGGTCAGCGCTTTGCATCGAGTCGGTATGACCGGCGGCATCGAGAGCAAACGTTTGGACGAGATCGGACTAGCAGAAGACGAGCTGAGCCTGCCACGGCCGCGTCTAGCGCCCGTTACCACTGAGATCGAACGCTATGACGCGGTAGTAGAGGTGACGGCGTTGCCGCTGCGAAACGTGGCTAATGAGTTTCCGATGCGAGAACAACAACGGCTGGGTGCTCTGGTGTTGCTACACGATGTGACGGCGTTGCGCCAGCGTGATCAGTTGTTGCTGTCAAAAGATCGCACTATTTCTGAGATTCATCACCGGGTAAAGAACAACTTGCAGACCATTTCCTCGCTGCTGCGTATTCAGGCGCGGAGGTTGAGCTCCGGTGAGGCCAGCCAAGCCTTGCAGGAGTCGATCAGACGTATAGGTGCCATAGCACTGGTGCATGAGGCGTTATCTACAGAGGTGGGCGATGATGTCGATTTCTGTGGCGTGGCGCATGTGTTAGCCGACACGATGCGGCACAGCCTCACATCAAATGAGCTGCCGATCGATTTTGTGGTGCGGTGCTCAGTGGGCAAGGTGTCGACCGAGATAGTCACCCCGCTGGCGGTGGTGCTAAATGAACTTTTGCAAAACACAGTGGATCATGCTTATCCGCAGGCTTGGGCGCCTGAAGATGCCGCTGGTGAGGCTTCACAGGGAGCGCAACGGCTAGGGACGGTCGAGGTGGATATTGACCAGCCGAGCCCGGATCTGTTGCGAATGGTTGTGCGCGACGACGGCGTGGGTTTGCCCGAAGATTTCGACATAGACAAGACAATGGGGCTGGGTATTTCAATTGTGCGGGCGTTGACGACAGCAGACCTAAGCGGGGCGATTACCTACAGTCGTCGACAGCCCGGTCCGGGTTCGGTGGTGCTAGTAGAGGTGCCGTTGGAGCGAACCGAGCCGATCGATTAGCTCGCTGGCGGCTACCCCTCGAACTTTCCTCCGTTTAGCTGGACTTCCAACGGGTTGCTGTGCTTTTCTTCAACGCAGCTTGCCTCTAGCCGCCGGGCATGTGCTCGTTTGCGACGCATCACTCGGCGTTCTTCTTCGGAGTGACCGCCCCAAACACCGGAGTCTTGGTTGGTTACCAGAGCGAACTCAAGACACATTTCCTGCACGGTGCATTCGGTGCACAGAGCTTTGGCCGCTGCGATTTGGTCGAGCGCGTCGCCGGTTGTGCCTATGGGGAAGAAGCTGTCAGGGTCGGTGTTACGACAGTTAGCCGCAGCACGCCAGAGACCGCTTTCAAAAAGCAAAGCGGCTCTTGTGCTCACGACTTGATCACCATTCGCCCATTGCGGTGATTCATCGCGGCAGGTGATTCTTCGTGGCCGGTGTTCCCATCGCGGCACAGGCTATGCGTAGAGCAGCGATTGCAACACGTGGGCGCACACAAAGTATTTCGTTGGCTATCTCATGGAGCGTGGTGCCTGCCAGTTCATCGCTCAGTTCATAGTGCGAGGCCAGATTCACGGGATTACCACCGGCAGTATGCGAGGCCGATGCGTGAACTGCAGGCAGTCCGTCTTGCCGAGATATTCACCGTCGATTTGATAGCCGATACCTGTTGCGCAAACGGTCAGCTCGGTGAGATTGTCAACCCTGTGCAACACGGTGCTATCTAGCTGGCTCAGACCGTCAGAGTTTTTGAGCGCACCTGCCAGCGTTCTTGCCACCACGCTTGCCTTGGTTGATCGCAGGGCGATAACCGACAGACCGTTTTGCAGGTTGGCTGCGGGGGCGAGAGAGAGCGGGAGCGAACCTAGATAGGTGTAGGGGTCGGTGTTTAGAACCACGGTGAATGAGCTGGTGATGCCATCTGTGCAGCTGCTTGCGGCGTTGTCATTGCCGTCGCTTGCTAAATTGCTGGCGCTTACTGAATCGCTGGCTCTGGCAGGGCCGCTGCTGTTGTGAGAGACCGTCATCTTGGTGTTGCGATGCTCCGAGCGCAGCCAAGTTTCAACGGCGGCCATCATGTAGAGCGGGTGCGCCAGGTAACGCTTCAGTTTGGGTCGGCGCTCAACACGATTCACAACCGCGGCATCAAATCCGATTCCGCAGTGAAAAAGAAACAGGCGACTGTTTGGGCTGCTTGGATCGGTCGGTCTGGTTTGCTCGTGAGAAACCGCGCCAGCCCCAGGCGTGGCCTCGCCTAGGCCGATTAGTTCAATACGACCTTCATCAAGCGCGTTGCAGATGGTTGTTGTGGCTACCAAAGGATCGTCGTCGGTTCCGATGGTGCGGGCAAACACGTTGGTCGAACCACCCGGCAAGGCCGCCAAGGCGCACTTTGTGCCTGCTAACCCGTTAGCTACCTCATTCAGTGTGCCGTCGCCACCGAGCACCACTACCGCGTCAATGCCTGACATGGCTGCCTCATACGCCAAACGAGAGGCATGGCCGCGGTGCTGTGTTAGTGCGAGCTCCACTTCGTAGCGGTCGTTTAGCAGCGTCTTGATCAAAACGCGAGTGCGCGCTGTGACCGACGAGGCGGTCCCATTGGCTAACAGCAGCACGCGCATCGGCACCAGTTTGCGTTGGTGCTTAGTCATTTCGGGCACCTGCGGGTGCTCACCAGCGCACTGTGGCTGACCGCGCAATTTGGCCTTAGCCCAAATATTGGGCAGACTGCCGGCGTGAAAATCGTGGTATGCGTAAAACAGATTCCAGATCCGGCTGTGCCGGGTGAGTTGAACCCTGAGACAAACACTCTCAAACGAGATGAAAAGCCCATCATCGATGAGTCCGACATGTACGGGGTGGAGATGGCACTGCAATTAGCGGAGGCAACGGGCGGCGGAACCGTGTCGTTGGTGTCGATGGCTCCAGGCAACGAAGCCGCCGGTTTGCGAACCGCTTTGGCAATGGGTGCCGAAGACGCCGTGCTGGTGAGCGACGACGCCTTAGCGGGCAGCGATGCGCTGAGTACAGCCAAGGTGCTGGCCGCCGCGATCTCAACCATGGACGCAGACCTGGTGCTGGCGGGCGTTGAATCCAGCGATGGCTACACCGGCACGGTGCCGGAAATGATCGCCGGGGTAATGGCGTTGCCATCGATCACGTTTGCTAAGCACATTGAAATCGAAGGCGACAAGGTGAAGGTGCAACGCCAGACCGAGGCCGGCTACGACGATGTGGAGTGCGCATTGCCAGCGGTAGTTGCGGTAACGGCAGGAGTGGTGGAACCGAGATATCCGTCCTTTAAGGGGATCATGTCGGCCAAGAAAAAGACGGTCGACGAAAAGACCCTGGCCGATTTAGGAATAGCTGCGGGCGATGTTGGTGCGGCCGGTGCTCGTTTGTCAACGGTGAATGTCACTCAAGCCGAAGAACGTCAGGCCGGTGAGATCATCACCGACGAGGGTGAAGGCCATCTAAACATTGTTGAGAAGCTCGTCGAGCTAAAGATCGTTTAGCGCCGGACAGACCCAAAACTTATACACAGAGATTTAGAAACAGGAAATAGAAAGCAAGACAAATGACACTCAACAAGATTTTGATATTCGCTGAAGGTGGCGCGGATGGCCCTTCGACACTCACTTTGGAGATGGCAACCAAGGCTCGTGCGCTGGCCGGATCCGTGGAAGCGTTCACCGTTGGTTACGGCCAGGAGATGGCAGAGGCCTTAGGTGCCCATGGAGTAACGGTGGTTCACGATGCTGGTGCTGTCGGGGAACGGTTGGTTGGCCCGCACGCAGCGGTTGCATTGCAGGCTCACTTGGCAGCCGACAGCGCCGATGCGGTGTTCTTCGGGCAAACCACAGATGGGCGTGATACCGCAGCCAGGTTGTCTGTGCTGCTGGATCAGCCGGTAATGACCAACAACGTGGGAGCAGAGTTGTCGGGCGACGACAAGCTGGTGGTGGAAGAGCCGATCTTCGGCGGTGTGAAGAACATCTTCACGCAGTGGGAGTCGGACGGGACAGCGATTGCGCTGTTCAGGCCAAAGAGCTTTGAAGCCGAGCCAAGCGGTGGGGGAGCAGCCGAGGTGCGTAGCGCTGCTACTGCCGATGCCGGTGTGGCGGGCAGCGCTGTGGTTACCGGGCGACACGAAGAAGAACGCTCCGGACCTCAGCTGGACGATGCCGCAGTGGTGATATCGGGCGGCCGAGGTTTAGGCAGCCCAGAGGCTTATGCGATGGTTGAGGAGTTAGCGGGCTTGTTAGGCGCGGCCGCGGGTGCGTCCAGGGCGATAGTGGATGCTGGCTGGGTGCCGTATTCCATGCAGGTTGGCCAGACCGGCAAGGTCGTGAAGCCGAGCGTGTACATAGCTTGCGGCATTTCGGGAGCGACTCAGCACTTGGTGGGGATGAAGGGCTCGAAGAACATTATTGCTATCAACAAGGATGCAGAGGCGCCGATATTCGGTGTTTCAGACCTCGGCATCGTGGGTGATGTGCATAAGGTGCTACCAGCGTTGATTGAGGCGCTAAAGGCGCGATAGCCAGTATTCCTGCCAGATGAGAGTGGCTGGGCTAACCTCGCGGCAGTTCGCCCCATCGTAGATAGGCCACTTCCTATGTCACTTGAAGACACTATTCGTAAAATTGCCGATGCCTCTTTGCCTGGGAATGAAGAAGAAGCAAAGTTTCGAGCGATCGGGCCGATCCTCGAAGACTTGGGCTGGGATGTTCGCGGTCTCAACGGTGATCTAGAAGTCGAATTCGAGAGGGCGGTTGGTCCTGGGAAAGGTGCCAAGCAAGTCGGTAGAGCCGATATTGCTCTCATGAGGGTTAAGGGCCAGAGGGAATGTGTCTGTCTTGTCGAAGCCAAGGCCCCGAAAGCTAAGTTAGAAGATCACGTTGACCAGCTTGTTGGATATGCGTTTCATGAGGGCGCAGATATATGTGTGCTTACGAATTCGCGGGATTGGTGGTTGTATTTGCCGCGCGAGAAGGGGCAGATTTCAGAGAAGAAATTCGCGAGTTTGAAAATTGATGACTCTCCAGACCAGGTAGCTGACGACCTAGAGCGATTCTTGGGAAAAGAAAATCTTCTAAAAGGAGTGGCTGAGAAACAGGCTAAGGGGAGGCTTAAGGCACTTAGAGATGCTGATTCTTTGAATGCTGCGCTGCCAGATATCTGGAACAAAATGACAAGCGGTCTAGACCAGGACTTGGTTGAACTAATTACCAGAAAAACCTATACGCAAATTGGTCAAAGCCCATCTCTTGAACAAATTAAAGCTTTTTTACAGGGGGCGCCGCTATCAAATTTACCTACTAGTAGTGGTACACTACAGAAGAAACCAGAGCAAAAACCGACACTAAGCCCAAAACCGCAGTCAACTGAGCGGCGTATAAGGAATAAGCCTAGTAAACCTAGCTACCTGGTCTTATTTGATGAACGGCATTCGGTGAAGTCACACAAAGATATATTATTCAAGGTTGTAGAAGTTTTGCATAATATGCACAAACAAAGGCTACTCGAGGTATTATCTGAGAATTGGGATAATGTGAGTTCGCTTATTTCCTATAAGAAGGAAAATAAATGGTTTGAAAAACGCGATAGCAGTCCATATCAGGTTCACTCTCATGGTAACTCTGCAAATATATGGCAGAAGTCTCGCAAATTACTGGAAGAAACAGGTAACAAAATTAGCGACCTAAGGGTATTTGATGAGCATGACCAAGAGCTTGGTATCAGGGGCCATATAGTTACCACGGTCTCAGGTGATGTTTCGCCCCATCACAGATAGACCATTTCCTATGTCACTTGAAGAAACTATTAATCGAATTGCTGGCGCTTCTTTGCCTGCAAATGAAGAAGAAGCAAAGTTTCAAGCGATCGGGCCGATCCTCGAAGACTTGGGCTGGGACTTTCGCAATATCAACGGTGACCGAGAAGTCGAATTCGAGAGAGCAGTTGGCCTTAGTAAAGGCCATAAGCAGGCTGGTAGAGCTGATATTGCTCTCATGAAGATTACTAGAAGTAAGAAAGAATGTGTCTGTCTTGTCGAAGCCAAGGCACCCAAAGCCAAGCTAGATAATCACGTTGGCCAGCTTGTTAACTACGCGTTTCATGAAGGCGTAGATATATGTGTGCTTACGAATTCGCGGGATTGGTGGTTGTACTTGCCACGCGAAAAAGGACCGATCTCAGATCGAAAATTCGCGAGCTTGAAAATTGATGACTCCTCGGATCGAGTGGCTGACGACCTAGAACGATTCTTAGGAAAAGAAAATCTTATAAAGGGGGAGGCAGAGGTTCAAGCAAAGGTAAGGCTTAAGGCGCTTAAAAATGCTAATTCCTTGACTACTGAACTACCAGTTGTTTGGGATAAAATGAAAAGTGACCCTGACCAGGGCTTGGTTGAACTAATTTCCCGAAGAGTTTCTGACAAGATTGGCCTCAGCCCAGACCCAAAGCAAGTCAAAGCTCTGCTGCATGGAGAATCAATTCCAAATGTACCTAACGCTCGTAATGAGCAAAAGCATAGATCCGAGAATAGGCTGGCTCCTATTTTAACCCCACAGCCAAGTAGGCAGAATTCAAGGAATAAGTCCAGTATACCTAGTTATCTAACTCTTTTTGGTGAACAACACCCGGTCAAGTTATACGTAGACATATTGTTCAAAGTGGTAGAGGTTTTGCATAACATGTATAAACCAAGATTACTCGATATACTGTCCGCGAACTGGGATGATAAGAGGTTACATATTTCTGACAGAAAAGAGACTGACAGGTTTACAACTCGTAGTAGTATACCGTATTGGCTCAATACTCATATAAGCGCTGTTAATATAATAAAAAAGTCTCATAAGATGTTAGATGAAACAGGTAACAATGCTAACGATCTGAGAGTATTTGATGAACATAGGCAGGAACTTGGTATCGAAGGTCGTCTAATTCTACCAAAATCTGCTAAAGTCGGCCTTGCCTTAGACTCAAAACATAAACCTAACAACAAGCAGGCTCCCAAACCAGAACCTCAGTCAGGTGGACAGAGGTCAAGGACTAGTGTTATTAAACCTAGCTATCTAGTTTTATTTGGTGAACAGCATTCGGTAAAAAGATACAGAGATGTATTATTCAAAGTGGTGGAAACTTTGCATGGTATATACACACCAAGGCTACTCGAGATATTGTCTGAGAATTGGGGTAATGCGAATTTACATATTTCAAATAGAAAGGAAAATAAATACTTTGAACCTTGCGATAATACGCCGTATTGGATTCATGCTGTAGCGAATGCTGCTGCCATGCTAAAAAAATCGCGCAAAATGTTGGAAGAAACAGGTAACAAAGCTAGCGATCTGAGAGTATTTGATGAGCATGGGCGAGAACTTACTATCAAAGATCGTTTTGTTCTGCCAAAATCTAACAACGACCCATCCCCTCACAGAGTAGGCACTCCCTATGTCACTTGAAGACACCATTCGTCGAATTGCAGATCGCTTTGTAAAAAACGATCTTCCAGGTAATGAAGAAGAGGGGAAAAATCAAGTCATAATCCCAATCCTGGGAGAGCTAGGTTGGGATGTGTACAACCAGCGTGGAACCTCAGAAGTCGAGTATGAGCGGCCCGTGAAGCACAGTGGGGCTAAAAACCCAGATTTCGTTGATATTGCACTGCATAGCACAAAAAAAAGAAATCGAGAATGCGTTTACCTAGTTGAAGCTAAGGCCCCGAAAAAGAGTCTGAAAGATCATGTAGCGCAACTCTTTAAGTATGCAGTTAATGAAGGCGTTGACCTATGTGTGCTTACAAACGCAGAAGAATGGTGGCTCTATCTTCCTCTTGAAAAGGGGGAAGATAGGAGATTTGCTGAAATAAATTTTGGCAAAGACGACCCGGATCAGATAGTAAACAAACTAGAGCAATTTTTGAGAAGAGAAAATGTTCTGGACGAAACAGCTGAGGAAGCAGCTAAGGAAAGACTTAAGGCGCTTAGAGATGTTGAGTATTTGAACGCCGAGCTGCCAAGCACTTGGAACAAAATGATAAGTGACCCTGACCAAGGCTTGGTTAAATTAATTGCCCAAAGAGTTTCTGCCAGGATTCACCTCAGCCCAGACCCGAAACAAATCAAGGATTTTTTGCAGGGAAAGCCGCTTCAAGATTTTCCCACCAAGAGCCCTAACAAGAGCAATGGCCCACAGAAGAAACCAGAGCAAAAGCCTGCATCTAAGCCTCAACCACAGACGGGTGGGCAAGATTCAAAGAAAAAGTCCAGTAAGCCTAGCTACATAGTTCTATTTGGTGAACGGCATTCTGTAAAAACATATAAAGATATACTATTTAAAGTAGTAGAGATTTTGCATAATATGTATGAGCCAAGACTGCTTGAGATCTTGTCTGAGAATTGGGATGATGTGAGCTGGCTTATTTCCCACAAAATGGAAAATAGGCGGTTTGAAAAACGCGATAGCATTCCATATCATGTTAGCTCTCATGGTAATTTTATAACTATGTTATGGAGATCTCGTAAGCTGCTGGAAGAAACCGGCAGCAAAGGTGGTGATCTAAAAGTATTCGATGAGCATGGGCAAGAGATTGATACCAAGGGCAGTCTAGTTCTCCCAATTTCAGGTAACGATTTATCCCATCACAGATAGGCCACTTACCATGTCACTTGAAGAAACTGTTAACCGGCTTGTAGATCGCTTTGCTAAAAATGATCTTCCACGTAACGAAGAAGAAGCAAAAAACCAGGTCATAATCCCTATACTGGGAGAACTGGGTTGGGATGTTTACCGCAAGCGTGGAACCTCAGAGGTCGAATACGAACGCTCTGTGAGGCACAATAAGGCTGCTAGTCCAGATCGTATTGATATAGCACTTTATAATGTAGAGAAGAGAAAACCAATATGTGTTTGTCTAATTGAAGCTAAGGCCCCAAGCAAGAATCTGGAAGATCATGTAAAACAACTCTATGTGTACGCAATGCAGGAAGGTGCTGACTTATGCATTCTTACAAACGCAAGAGAATGGTGGCTTTACCTTCCTCGCGAAAAAGCAGAAGATCGAAGATTTGCTCGGATCAACTTTGCTAAAGATAATCCAGATCAGATAATAGGTGAACTGGAACAGTTTTTGGGGAGAGAAAATGTTCTGGACGGAACGGCTGAGGACCAGGCTAGGGAAAGGATTAAGGAGCTTGAAAATCTTAATTTCCTAAATGATGAGTTACCAGATATCTGGAAAGAAATGCAAAGTGACCCAAACCAGGACTTGGTTGAACTAATTACCCAAGTAACTTATACGGAAATTGGCCTAAGTCCATCTTTCGAACAAGTTAAAGCCCTATTGCGCAGGGACCCATTTTCAAATATACCTAACCCTCGTAATGAATCAAAACCTAGGCCAGAGAGTAAACTAACACTTAACCAAAAATCACAGCCAGGTGCGCAGAGCTCAGGCGGTAAATCAACTAAACCTAGCTACATAGTTCTATTTGAGAAACAGCATTCGATAGAAACATACAAAGATATATTATTTAAAGTAGTGGAAGCTTTGCATAATATGTATGAACCAAGACTGCTTGAAACATTGTCTGAAAACTGGGATGATGTGAGCTGGCTTATTTCAAGTATAAAGGAAGATAGAAAATTTGAAACTCGCGATAACATTTCCTATTGGGTTAACTCTCGTGGTAATCACGTAACTATATTCTGGAAATCTCGTAAGCTATTGAAAGAAACCGATAACAAACCTGGGGATTTAAGAGTATTTAACAAACATGGGCAAGAACTTGATGTTAAAGGTAGCAGAGTTTTGCCAATCTTAGACGGGGATTCACTCCAGCAAGATGAGCAGACAGAGTCCGCTAGTCGCAAACGTGGTCCTATTCCAACATCATTCACACTACTTGGGCAAACACATCAATCAAGATCTAGGGCAGCGCTTCCTGTAGACGTGATGAAGCTAGTTTGGGATGATCGCTCTGGGGATTTTGAAAAGCTAAAAACGCTAAGCCTTGGGAAATATTTCTCAAGCACGATTGAAGAGCTCGATACACTAGCTCAAATTGGCGATTCAGACTTCTATTTAGAAAAAAACCGTGATGCAATTGACCTGTTAAAGGCGGCCTATTTCTTACTAGAAGCTCTTGGCTATGAGCACAGTGATCTTGCTATTGAATACCCCGACGGAATCGTCGGACCAGGCACAAAACTTATCCCAGGCAATGAAGACATCGAAGTTGAGGTCCGAGCGCCTAGACCGGTTTCATTTGTGCTGCTTGGTGAGATGACATCAACAAGCTCGCACTCCCATATTGCGCAGAGTGTTTATGACACTATGTTCGAAACACATGGCGATCGTTTCGCCGAGATTGAGAACCATCCTGGAAATCGCCGAGCGATTATTTCGCAAACGCCGGAAGAGCTTGTAACACCTCGTTCTATCGGAGACTCTGGCTACTACCTTGAGGCTGGCCTGTTTTCAATGAAAAAAAGTCTCGATAGGAGACTCTGGACGTGCCATCAGTTGCTTGGAGCGCTTGGTTATACCGAGGATGACTTCGAGATTCACCCCGAACCAGAAACGCAGTCAAGTGGGCAGAGTTCCAGTAATAAGCACGTTAAACCTAGCTATCTAGTTTTATTTGGTGAACAGCATTCGGTAAAAAGATACAAAGACGTATTATTCAAAGTGGTGGAAACTTTGCATGGCATGTATAAGCCAAGGCTACTTGAGATGTTATCTGTAAACTGGGATAATGTGAATTTGCATATTTCAAGCAGAAAAGAAAATGAGTACTTTGAACATTGCGATAACACGCCGTATTGGGTTCATACTGTACTGAGTGCTGCTACCGCGATAAGAAAGTCGCGTAAACTGTTGGAAGAAACAGGTAATAATGCTAACGATCTAAAAATATTTGATGAGTATGGGCGAGAACTTAATTTTAAAATCGGCGCCGGAGGCCGGGTCATCAGGATCTAAGCAGTATTTGATGTGCATGAGCTTAATAACAAAGATGGTCAAGTTTCAGCAAAATCTGGCTAGATTACTTCTCTTGATTTGGTAATGCCCTTCTAATGGCTTCTGAAGCGTCGGGACTACTTAGGGTTATCCAGGGCATTGTTGCACACCCGTTACCGCGTGAAACATTAGAAAAATATGTGTATGACCCCGTAATACTTCCGATTCTTAGAGCACTTGGATGGGACGTAGATAACGAAACTGGCCTTGAGGAAGTTAGCCGTGAATCGGGTCTGCGTACTCCCACCGAAGCTGGTGGCACAACCAGGAGAGCGGATGTCGAGCTTTACAAGACAAAGGGCATTAGAGAAAACGTGGCCCTGATTGAGGTAAAGAGACCTGCAATTGATCTGAGCGACAAAATTGGAGATCAGCTTTATGACTATTACACACGTGTGGGTGGTGTTGACCTGTGCGTCTTGACAAACTCACACGTCTACTGGCTTTACTACCCGAGAGGCCGTGGCAAATGGAAAACAAGGAAGTTTATGGAAATTGACCTGCTGAAAATGGATCCAGAAGATTCAGCTACTGAACTTCAGATGTTTCTTGGGAAAAGTAATCTAATCGGGCAAGAATCTGCAAGACGTGCGGAAAGGGCATTAAGAATGGCGAAGACTGGGAATTACCTAGAAAACGAATTGCCAAGAGTCTGGAGCGACATACTCCGTAACTCAGGGGATGCGCATGACAAAGTTTTACGAGCACTAAGCGAAATAATTCAAGAAGAGCATGGCATTACGCAGGTCGATGAACTCCTTGACGAATTTCTTCGAGACCAAGGTGATCTAGGCACACTTCGGCCGGGGCGAAAGCGTGAAACGGCTTCGGACTCAACAAGCGACCCACAGGCAGAGTCCACTAGCCGCAAACGTGGTCCTATTCCAACAGCATTCACACTACTTGGACAAACACATCAATCAAAATCTAGGTTAGTAGTTCCTATAGACATGATGAAACTACTTTGGGCTGATCGCTCTGGAGGGGAGAGAGCTGATTTTGAAAAGCTAAAAACGCTAAGCCTTGGAAAATATTTCTCAAGCACGATTGAAGAGCTTGATTCACCATCTCAAATTGGCGATTCAGACTTCTATTTAGAAAAAAACCGTGATGCAATTGACCTGCTAAAGGCGGCCTATTTCTTACTAGAAGCTCTTGGCTATGAGCACAGTGATCTTGCTATTGAATACCCCGAGGGGGTGGTCGGACCAGGCACAAAACTTATCCCAGGCAATGAGGATATCGAAGTTGAAGTCCCAGCGCCTAGACCGATTTCATTTGTGCTGCTTGGTGAGATGACATCAACAAGCTCGCACTCCCATATTGCGCAGAGTGTTTATGACACTATGTTCGAAACACATGGAGATCGCTTCAGCGGGATTGAGAACCATCCTGAAAATCGTCGGGCGATTGTTTCGCAAACGCCCGAAGAGCTTGCATCACCTCGTGCTATCGGAGACTCTGGCTACTACCTTGACGTCAACCTGTTTTCAATGAAAAAGAGTCTCGATGGGAGACTCTGGACGTGCCATCAGTTGCTTGGAGAGCTTGGTTATTCCGAGGATGACTTCGAGATTCACCCCGAACCAGAACCGCAGGACTAAACCAGCGGCCAGGGCCAGCGGCGGCCGCTTTCGTCAACCGGGAAGCGCTCTAGGTCGGCTAGCTGCCTGGCCCGCTCTCGTGTCGCCTCGATCTCGGGTGAACTCAGCCAGTGCTCGAGCCGTTTCAAAGGCTCGGTGCTGATCTTCTGCAGATCCTCAAGCATCGCATCGGTTAGCTGCTCACCTGAGAAATCCCAGATCACCGTCCGTAGTTTGAAATCTTCCGAAAAGCACAGCCCTTGGTCGATGCCGTAGATCTCATCCCAGTTCGACAACAAGCAATGCCCCGCCTTGCGGTCGGTGTTGTTGGCGACGAGATCAAACAGGCAGATCTTGCGCAAGACGTCGTGATGCTCCTCGTGCTCTATTAGTTCAAAGTAGTGCTGCGAAAAATCTGAATCGATGAAGAACTGCAGCGAGCCGATGCCGTGCGGACCATCTCGCTCGATGGTTGGAGGGATGAAGCCCCAGCCCATCAGGTCGCTTAGCTCAAATGCGGCTATCTCACGCCGGTAAAGCCCATCAGGGAAGTCCCACAACGGGCGCTCACCCTTTGCTGGCTTGTAGATGCCAGCCGCAGCAACCTCGCCCTCAGCGTTTTTAATTCCAACCAAAAAAGTGGAGTTGCTCGCCCCTGGCATGCGAGCAACCAGATTTAACTCACCAGTTTTGAGTAACTCAAGCGCATCGTCGTATGTGAACTTCTGCGCCCGCTCGTTGCCTTCGCTCTTCGTCGTGTCAGGCTTGCCAGGAGGCATCCAGGTTTAGTCTTTCAGCGGGCGATGCCCGTTGCGTTTTGCGAAATCACGGCCGTCGTCAATCAGGCGCAAAGCGTGTTCGCAAAATGCGCTCACCAACTCGGGCCGCAGGTGAAACAGGGCAGAAGCTGGTTCGGACTCGCTTGCGCCACCACCTGCATCTCCACCAGAATCCACATCACCAAAATCGGCACCACTAGAGCCTGTATCTCCACCAGCCTCGCCACCACTATCACCACCACCATCAGCATCGGTCAGCTCTCTGGCTACCACCACGATGATGCCTGTGTCAGGGTCAAGCCCCGCACCTAGTTCTGCCACTGTCCAAGCTGCTGCTACCGGCTCTTTCAGCGACATCAAAGGCGTTGGCGGCTCCACCAGATCGTGTTTTTCGAGTAGCTGCTTTAGCGCCGTTGCCAGCGCGCTCACCTGCATTTTCTCAAGCTTCAGCGTGACGACCTGGTCACCATCCACACCTTGCAAAAAGAAGATTCTCTGACCGGCCGGACCAACAGCTGCGGCAATAAAGCTGTCGGTGTTGCGTAGCTCAAAACTCTCAGACATAACTCACTTCGTCAGTATTGCGGGGATTACGGGGACGCTTGCTCAGGCGGGTTTCAGCTCGGTCAGGTCCGAAGTGCTGTTGGTGGTTAGCACTATGGGGCCGCCTGATCTCAGCGACACTGCGGTAACTGAGCACGGTGACACCACGATGCGCTGAAACAGATCAAGATGCGTACCCATCGCATGCGCAATAAAGGCACGGATCGGATCGGCGTGTGCAACGGCCACCACGGTCTTGCCGCTGTGACGTTCGGCTATCTCACTTACCGCCGAAACAAACCGAATCTGCATTTCACTAAACGACTCGCCAGACGGAAACCGAAACCCGCTGGGATAACGCTGCACCGTGCGCCACGCTTTGAGCTTGTACAACGCAGCCAGCTTGCGTCCGGTCCACTTGCCGACGTCAAGCTCGTTGAGCCCTTCGTGAATTTTGACCTGCTTACCGATGGCCTTCGCTATGTGGTCAGCGGTCTGTTGAGCTCGCAGCAGCGGAGACGTATATACGGCTGCAATGTGTTTTGACAAAGCGGCGATGCGCTGACCGGCGTTTTGCGCCTGTTGTATGCCCGCGTCTGACAGTTCCACGCCATCACGGCGGCCATATAGCTCGGTGCCCGTGGTGGGAGTAGCACCGTGGCGAACCAGCAGCACCAAAGTGGGTCGATTGCTAGCGGGCACACGCTGACGGTACCCAAACCGACGGTGCTCAACTGATAACGCTCAACTCAGGCACACTTGCCGTGTGAGCGACTCAAGCCAAATCGCCTTGCTAAACCAGCAGATCATTTCCTGTCGACGTTGCAGCCGGCTGGTGGAGTGGCGTGAACAAGTAGCGAACCAGAATCGTCGGGCGGCTTTCAAAGACGAGCAGTACTGGGGCAAGCCAGTGCCAGCGTTCGGTGACCCCAAAGCGGCGATAGTCATCGTTGGTTTGGCGCCAGCTGCTCACGGTGCCAATCGCACCGGACGTATGTTCACCGGCGACAGGTCGGGTGATTTCTTGTGTGCATCCCTGCATCGATGTGGTCTGGCAAATCAACCCACGTCGCAACATCAAGGCGACGGCTTGAAGCTGACTGGGGTCTACGTCACCGCGGCGGTGCGTTGCGCACCACCGGCCAACAAGCCAACACCCGCAGAGCGTGACCAGTGCTCGGGCTATTTGGTTTCGGAATTGGCGTTGCTCGGCTCGGCTCGTGTGGTGATGGTGCTGGGAGCGTTCGCCTATGGCGTGATGTGTTCGCTGCTCGGCATAAAGCCACGGCCAAAATTTGGCCACGGCGTATGTGTTGATCTGGAGGCTGGTTCAACACAGCGGGCTGGTTCAACACAGCAACACAGCCTCACGCATCTGGTTTGCTCGTTTCACCCCAGCCAGCAGAACACCTTTACCGGCCGTCTAACCGAACAGATGCTTGATGAAGTCTTCATGCAGTCACGAGAGCTAGCCGGGCTATGACGGCGCTGACGAGGTTCGCACTGTTGCTGTCGCTCGCGCTAGTGCTGCTGGGCTGTTCGGCTTCCAACGGTGCTGGCAACAATGGCGCTGGCGCAGATGGTGCTGACTCAAACGGTGCTGGCACCACCACATCAATCTTCCTAGGCAATCCGGGCACGCTGGTTCCACCCACCACCGAGCCACCGCCAAACGCCAACGCAGACAATCTGCTGCCTATAGAGACGGTCGTCGCATTCCTAGACGCTTGTGTGGCGGACTCAGGGCTGGTTGGTCCGTGTCACTGTGCGGCGAAGCGCCTGGACGCAAGCTTCACGCCTGAAGACATTCAAGTATTCGAAGATCGCATCACCGGTCAGTTGGAGTACCCGCCGCAAGTAGCCGTTGACCTTGTTACTTGCCGACAAGAACCGCCCCCGCCACCCTGGGACGAAACAATGCGCCAGAACTATGTGCGCGAGTGCGCGAAGGGGTCGGAGCTATTGGTTGAGCTTTGTAAGTGTTCGTTAGGGCGCGCGCAAGACATCGTTCCAGCTGGCCGGTTAGGCGAGTATCTAGTAGCGATCGATGCGCGGCCGGACTTTGCCGACCTGATCAACCTGTGCTTGTAGGTCTGTGCTTGTAAGCCCGTGCTTATAGGCCTGTGCTCGTAAGCCTGGCTTGTAGGTCTGTGCTTGTAAGCCCGTTATTTTCGAACAGGCGCAGGCAGTAGCGCAGGCTCCGGTGTCGCAAAACCAGGCCACCTGGCGCGCGACTTCTCGCTCAACTTGTGCATCAGCGCAATCGCCGCCGGGTCGTCATCACCCGGTCTGCCAATCAGCGTGCCGTCCTGCAACATCGCCATGATGATCTCGCGACCAATGTCGGTGCGCACGATGGTCAACGTCCAGTCGTTGTATTTGCCGATCCCGCCAGTGGAAATGTCAGCGTGCTCAGCCGCAAAGTCAGGACAGTAGTTGCAACCCTCACGAGTCCAGGCATGGCACTCCTTCAGGTTGATCTCGTAGTAACCACCGTCGTGCGTCCAAATCTGAAACACACCTTTGATGTTGGTCTTGCGAATGTTGTGGCGGTCAAGCCCGTACTTCTGGTCAAACAACTCCTCGAAGATCGCCTCATCAAACGATTTCGAGCAAAGCAGGCCGATGTTCAGCGCAAACCGATTGCCCACCTTGCCGACTTTGCGTGATTTCGCCACGGGCAATATCGAACTCTGACAGCTCATACCGACCAGAGCGATCTTGGTGGCGCCTGCCTCTATCGCATCGCCATACGCCAACGTGTTGGCTGAGTATGTGTAACGACTGCCCGCTCCACGTAGCACGTCGTCACGGTTAAACGCCACGCCTGGCGAAGCCGTCCACTGATTTCCGTCGCCTTCGCCCACATAAGAAGTGAGGGCGGCATCGATGTAGCCGTGCTCGAGCGCCCAGATCAAAATTGCCGACACCAGCCCACCGTCTTGACCGGTCTGGTGAACGAAATCATCCGAAGCGCGAGTGAGGATGACGTCTTTAAATATACCGGACGGCTCGTCTGCGCTTCGGTGGCGGCCAAACATGAAGTCGTCTGCCTCGTGTTCCCAATTGCGAAAGCGCGGGCAAGCTCGCGTGCAGCTAGTGCAACCTTTCACGCCATGGCCGCAATCGTCTAGTCCGAGTTCTTCTTCCAGGTGATATGGCTTGAAGCCGCCCTGGATGTGCTCAAATCCGATTACCTCGTGCGGGCAGCTGATAACGCAGCCGGCGCAGCCCGTGCAAAGCCCTGAGGTGATGACTTCTTCGTAAAGCTCTTTCCACTGAAACGTCCAGCGCGGTGCCTTAGCGCTGGTGCCATTGCTGGCAGAGCCGGTAGCCGTTGCGCTGCCGCTTTCGGTAGTGGTGGCGCTATCAGTAGCGGTGTCAGCCATGTCGCAAGCTTACGTCAGGCAGAATGCAGGTCTTGAACCGTACGACTGGGTCACGTATGAACGAAACAGATTTGTTGGAACTACTAGATCAAGCGCGCGTGGCAACGCTGGCCACCGTGCGCAGTGATGGTCGAGTTGACCTGGTGCCGTGCACCTTTGCCTTCGACGACCGGGTGCTGGTAACAGCGGTTGATAGCAAGCCCAAATCCACGGTCAACCTCAAACGACTTGAGAACGTGCGCAACTTTCCCGAGGTAACGCTGCTAGCGCACCACTACGACGACCAAGATTGGACGATGCTGTGGTGGGTGAGAGTACGTGGGCGAGCGAGCGTGCAAGTGCAAGGCGCTGCCTGGCAAAGCGCCATCGACATGCTGACGAACCGCTATAAGCAATATCAACAAACGCCGCCGACTGGTCCCGCGATCCTTATCGATCGAACGGAAGTAACCGGCTGGCAGGCCAGCTAATTGCACCCTCGGCAGGATTCGAACCTGCGACACATGGCTCCGGAAGCCACTGCTCTATCCCCTGAGCTACGAGGGCCGGTACTGGTTATGAATATCTGCGAATACTTGCTAACGGTATTTGACCGCTGACGGTACCCTTTCCCGCTGGCGCTGAGCTAGGAGACGCACGGTGATTCAGCAGCTTCTCGCCGAAGCCGTGTCAAAGTCACTGACAGGGCGAGGCATCAAAATCTTGCCAACAGACGTGCACCTCGAAAGACCTGCGCGCCTTGACCACGGCGACTGGTCCACCAATGTGGCGCTGGTAGCTGCCAAAAGCGCCGGTCGCAATCCGCGTGAGCTAGCCACCGAGCTGGTCGAAGATCTGCGAGATAGCGCGGCGGCCGGTGATATGCCGCATGTGGTTGAAGTGGAGCTAGCCGGCCCCGGGTTTGTGAACTTTCGCCTAGCGCCCACTTGGCTGCATGAGGTTTTGCACGAGGTGGTTAACGCTGGCGTCGACAATTATGCACGACTTGACATTGGCCAGAACGAGAGGGTCAGCGTGGAGTTTGTCTCGGCCAACCCAACCGGACCGTTGCACGCTGGCGGCGGGCGCTGGGGTGCGTTTGGAGACACGCTGGTGCGACTGTTTCGGCGTTGTGGCTACCAGGCGATCGCTGAGTACTACATCAATGATCGCGGTTCGCAGTTGGAGCTGTTTGCGCAATCTTTGCTGGCGCGCCGAGCTGGCGGTGAGCCACCCGATGACGGCTACATGGGCGAGTATGTGAGCGAATGGGCGGCCGAAATGCCAGCCGAAATTAGCGAGCGGGGAGAACTGGCCGAAGCGGTGGCCTGGGGGCGCGATCGCAGTCTGCGTGACGTGTCGGAAACATTGGCCGAGATGGGCGTGCATTTCGATCGCTGGCAAAGTGAGAATGAACTTGTAACAACAGGAGCCATGGAGGCCGTGTTAGCCGAGCTTGAAACCGCTGGTCATGTGTATAACAAGGACGGCGCCAAGTGGTTGCGAACCACCGAGCACGGCGACGCGAAGGATCGAGTGCTGGTTCGTAGCGGGGGAGAGCCAACATATTTTCTTCCCGATATTGCCTTTCACCACGACAAGTTCAACCGGGCTGACCATCTCATAAACGTGCTGGGAGCCGACCATCACGGCTATGTGGCGCGTATGACCGCGGCGCTAGCTCATTTGGGTCATACACCTGGCGCCTATGAAGCGATCATCGGGCAGAACGTGACGCTGATGCGCGATGGGGTTCAGGTCGATCTCAGCAAACGCACCGGGACGATGGTGGAGGTGCGTGACCTAATCGAAGCAGTTGGCCCTGACGTTGCGCGCCTGGCGTTCCTGTTGCAATCCATTGACACTCGCCAGACCATTGATATTGATCTGTTGACGCGTGAAGCCAGCGAAAACCCGGTGTTCTATGTGCAATACGCACACGCTCGTATTGCATCTATCGGACGTGAGGCGCAACGGCGTGGTGTGACCTGGTTGACCAGCCCAGACTCAGCCAGTACGAGTCTGGCAAGCACAGACCTATCTGTGTTGGTGGAGCCGCGCGAGCTCGCCGTGTTGCGACGCTTAGAGGAGCTCCCCGACGCGGTAGAGCTAGCTCTGCGAGATCGCGCACCGCACAAGATCACTACCTGGACTATCGATCTAGCAACTGCTTTTCATGGCTTCTATCACGACTGTCCGATTTTGCGGTCCGACGTGCCAGAACCACTGCGCGATGCACGTTTGTGGCTGACCGAGGCCGCTCGCATCGGACTCGCGATTGGATTAGATCTGCTCGGGGTGTCAGCCCCGGAGGAGATGTAGCCATGCATACCGAAGATCGTCACGGGCCGGTGCCACTCAGACTGCTACCGGACACCTCGCAAATAGATGCCAACGGTCGCTTGCAAGTCGGCGGCTGTGATGTCGTCGATTTGGTGGCGGAGTTTGGAACGCCGTTATTCGTTTATGACGAGGCTCATCTGCGCGCTCGCTGCGCAGAGGCGTTAGCCGCTTTTGGGCCTGGTGTGGTCTACGCAGGTAAAGCCTTCCTGTGCATTGCGATGGCTCGCCTAGTGCATTCGGAGGGACTGCACCTAGACGTAGCTAGCGGTGGCGAGCTTCACACCGCCATTCGTGCGGGTGTACCGGGATCGCACATTGTCATGCACGGCAACAACAAAACCATCGCCGAGCTGCGAACGGCTTTGGATTACGGCGTTAGCCGCATAGTTGTCGACTCATTCGATGAGATTGACCGGCTAGAGCAGATTCATAGTGAACACGGTGCCGCAGCTGGATCGAATGGCTCGGTCCCGCAGGTGCTGTTGAGGGTTACACCGGGTGTTAGCGCTCACACGCATGAGTACATCGACACGGGTCGCGAAGACTCTAAGTTTGGTTTTGGTATGGCGTCTGGTGCTGCGGATGCTGCCGTGGCTAGGGCGCAATCGTCCACGGCTATGGACTTGGTGGGGATCCACAGCCACATCGGCAGCCAAGTGTTTGAGGTCAGCAGCTTTGCCCAGGCGCTAAGCCTTGTTGCAAGGCACTTTGAACCGCTTGGCTTGCCGGAGCTATCGGTGGGTGGTGGGCTAGGCGTGGCGTATGTGGAAGGCGAGCAAGCTCCCACGATTACTCAGTGGGCCCAAGCGCTGCGTAGCCAATGTGAAGAGCTGGGCATTACCGCCAAGCTCACCGTCGAACCAGGTCGATCCATCGCCGCCGCGGCCGCGCTGACGGCCTATCGGGTAGGCACCATCAAACAACTTGACGGCATCCGTACTTACGTCGCTGTTGATGGCGGTTACGGGGATAACCCACGACCGATGATTTACGGCAGCGACTACACCACGTTTTTGCCCGCCGCCGCCACCGAGCCGAGACCTGATTTGGTACGCCTGGTCGGCAGCCATTGTGAATCGGGCGATGTGATCGTGCGATCCGCGCCGGTGCCAGCGGGATTGTCGGTGGGTGACGTGATTGCTACACCGGTAACTGGCGCTTACGGCCAGTCGATGGGCAGTAACTACAACCGCTATCCACGCCCGGCGACGGTGTTCGTGGCTGACGGCCAAGCACGATTAGTCGTGCGGCGTGAAACGCTGGATGACATGACACGCCTAGACGTGGAGTAGCTAGCCGTCTAGGGCTTTGATCGACTCGCAGATTATTTGGGCGCCTTGCGCTAGCTCTGTCTCGGTGACGTTCAGCATCGGTGTGATGCGAACAACGTTGCCGTAGAGCCCGCCCTTACCCAGCAGCAGCCCGCGGTTTTTGGTTTCGTCAAGTAGCGCCGCGGTTGCTTCGGCGTCGGGTTCGATGGTGTCGGGGTGTGTCAGCTCGATGGCCTGCATCAGCCCCTTGCCGCGCAGCTCAGCAACATGTGAAGACGCCTCGCACGCTGGCTCAAGAATGCTCCGCAACTGTTCTCCACGCTCAAGCGCATTGGCTTGCATGTTTTTGCTGAGTACCTCTTTAAGTGTCGCTCGGCCGGCTGCCACCGACAATGGATTGCCGCCGAAGGTGGTAAAGCTCGTCCGCTGCAGACAGTTCATGACTTCGGCTCGCGCAACAATGCCCGCCAGGGTTATGCCGTTGCCCGTTCCTTTGGCGAAGGTGAGCATGTCTGGCACTATGTCGTGCGCTTGATAACCCCAAAAGTGATCGCCCGTGCGACCCCAGCCGGTCTGAACCTCATCGGAGATAAACAGCACTCCAGAGGCGTCGAGCACCTTGCCCATGGCGCCGAAGAAGCCGTCGGGCGGTGTGGCAAATCCGCCAACACCTTGGATCGGCTCGGCAATCAGTGCCGCAAATCCGCTGGAATCTGTCATGTCCATCAGCTGGACTAGATCTTCAACGCAGGCCTCGGTGTAATCGGCGTCATCCATACCGGCGAACGGACTGCGCATCCGGTACGGGCCTTGTACAAAGTGAACGTCTAGCCCGCTAAAGCTGGAGTTGCGCCAGCCGCGGTGTGAGGTAACGGCTTGGGTTGTTAGCGAACGCCCGTGGTAGCTGTTGCGCATCGCCAAGATTTGATTGCTGTGGCGATAACAGGTGGCCAACATAATTGCCGTGTCGTTGGCCTCGGAGCCTGAGGTGGTGAACAGCACCCGCGCATCGGGAATGCCCGACACGTCTGCCACTTCTTCGGCGAAGGCGATCATCTCCTCGTTTAGATACAACGTGGAGGTGTGCATGATCTTGACGGCTTGCGATTGAATCGCTGCGACCACGGCCGGATTGGCGTGGCCGATCATCGTTGTGAGGATCCCGCCAAAAAAATCCAGGTAGCGCTTGCCCTCGTTGTCGAACACGTAGCTGCCCTCACCGTGATCAAGCGAGATCGGTTCGCTGTACAACGGGTTTACAAACGCGGGCATCACCGCCCGATAGCGCTCAAGCAGTTCGGCTGTGTTTGCTCCTGTGGTTGTCCCGGTGTTTGCTCCTGTGGTTGTCCCAGTAGTTGTCATAGTGCTTGCCTGTGCGGTTAGGAATGAGTTGAGATCTTAGAGTGCGATCGTGGCTAATCCCATAGAGCACATCTCTTCTATGTATCGCTCGCTGCGTGCAGTGGCGCGCTTCGACAAGTTCGAGTTCAACACGACCAAACGCCGCCTGGCACGTGTGGCAGATGTATCAGACCTGCGGAGGCTGGCACAACGCCGCTTGCCGGCGGGTTGTTTTGACTACATCGATGGTGCAGCCGAAGATGAAATCACTGCCAGGCGAAACGTGGCGGCATTTGCTCGCTGGCAGTTCAACCCACGAGTGCTGCGTGATGTTTCAGACGTTGATACCAGCAGTCAGGTATTAGGCCAGCTCGCGGCATTTCCGCTGGTGATAGCTCCGACTGGCTTTGGCCGCATTGCTTGTTCGCAAGGAGAGTTAGCGGTTGCCGCGGCCGCTGAGCGAGCGGGCGTGCCGTACACGTTGTCATCAATGGGAACTCGCTCCATCGAAGAGGTTGCCGCTGTCAATAGTGGGCGAAAGATATTGCAGGTTTACGTCTGGCGTGATCGCAAGCTGATGTCTGAGATGTTGGCGCGGGCTCTAGCTGCCGACTACGAGGCAATAATGATCACGGTAGATACAGCAGTGTTAGGTCGGCGTGAGCGAGACATTCGGCGCGGTTTCACCTTGCCGCCGAAGCTGGGTGCTGACACGTTGTTACAAGGACTGCTGCATCCCGGCTGGACATGGGATTTTCTCAGCTCCGACCCGATTCAGTTTGCCAACATGGTTGGCACTACCGCGGCCGATGGGTCCAACCCGGTGACACTGTCCGATTACATCAACTCACAATTTGATCCTTCACTTTCATGGGATGACCTTGAGTGGTTCCGTGAGCGCTGGCCGCGCAAGATCATGTTGAAAGGGATTCAAAGCACTGCCGATGCCAAGCTGGCAGCCGAAATCGGCATGGACGCTGTGATCTTGTCAAACCACGGTGGACGACAACTTGATGGCGCGCCGGCTCCAGCCGATCTGATCAAACCCGTACGAGAGGTGTTGGGCGCAAATCGTGTGCCCGAGCTGATCTGCGACGGGGGAGTGCGGCGCGGCAGCGACATCGTTAAGGCGTTAGCGCTGGGTGCGGATTCGGTAATGATCGGGCGGGCTTATCTCTATGGGTTGGCCGCGCTCGGCGAAGCTGGCGTTGATTGGGTGTTGAACTTCATGCGTGACGGCATGATTCGCACCATGCAGCTAGCCGGGGTTACGTCGTGTGCGGAGCTAACACCCGAACTACTCACCGAAGCCTGGTCGCAAGAAATTCGCGCGTCTGAAGAACAGCCTGAGTCGCGGGATTCAAGTGAGTAGCAGCGATAACCCCCAAAGCTCTAACGGGCCTCGCAAAGAAGGCTCACTCATGTCGCATGAGCAGGTGGTGCTCACCGGGTTTATGGGCACCGGCAAGTCAACGGTTGGCGTCTTGCTGGCCGAGAGGCTCGGCTGGGAAGCCTGCGACACCGACGATCTGATCGCTGAGCGGAATGGACCTGTAGCAGAGATTTTTATCGAACGAGGCGAAGAGGCGTTCCGCGACCTGGAGCGAGAAATTGTCAAGGAGCTGGCGCAGCGCAAGCATTTGGTGATCAGCACTGGCGGTCGTTTGCTGGTTGACGAACGCAACGCAGCGTTGCTAGGCGGCGGGGTCAGTAGTAGCGGGGTCGGCAGTAGCGACAGTGGTGCCTCCGGCAGCAGCGACGCAGTAACTCGGGTGTTCTGCCTTACCGCTGAACCGGATGAGATAGCCAAGCGAATTGTCGCAGAGGCAGGAGAAGCAACAAGTGTGAGCCGACCGCTCTTGGATCAGCCAAATCAAGACCAGCAATCCCTGCTAGAGCGCATCACCAAGTTGCTAGCCGAGCGAGCCGAGGCATATGCCAAATACGAGCAAGTTCGCACAGACGGTAAAACGCCCGAGCAGGTGGCCGACGAGATCTGGACTCTCCTGGCCTAGTTCGTTGCTACTACTCCGCGCTCGGTGAGATCGCTAATTGCCGCTTCGTCAAGTCCTAGCTCGTTCAGCAGCTCAGTGGTGTGTTCACCCTTATCCGGTGCCGGACCCCGCACACCCACATCGGGTGAGGTGTGGATTCTGAACGGCGCAGCCACGGTGTCAAATTTCCCGGCCTTGGGATGCTCGATTGTTTCAAAGGCACCAGTAGCACGCACCTGAGGATCCACCGCCGCCATCGCCGTGTTATTGATCGGTGCCCATATGCAGCGCTGCTCATCGAGTCGTTCAGCCCAATAATCGACAGGCTCGGTGCGCATCGTTTCATCCAGAGTCGCCAGCAGTGAACCGATGTTGCGATAGCGCTTGGAGCCGTTGCTGTAATCCTCGTGGTCGATCAGATCTTCGCGGCCAAGTGCGGTGCAAAATCGTTCCCAAGCGTCGCCGGTGTCGGGCATGGTGAACTGCAGCCAACGACCGTCAGCACATGTATACGCCTCCAACATTGGCGACAGTGCTCGCTCACGCGGGCGTTCGTCGGTCGGTCGCCCATCCACTAGCGCGGTCGCTAGGTCAAGTGCGATTGTCCAGGTGGCGGTCCGCAGCAGTGATGCTTCAACTACCTGACCTTCGCCCGTTACGTCTCGCGCTCGCAGGCCGGTCATCAGTGCGCCAAACATTGCGATGCCCGTGGTGTGATCACCCTGACCGGGACGAGCATGCGGAGGGGTGCCCCCAGGTGGAATCGATGAGCCGTGCAATCCTGAACGTGAAAAGAAAGCGGTCACGTCGTAGCCGGGCCGGTCGATTTCATCACCCTCCTCGCCGTATCCCGACAGAAGTCCGATCACCAGGTCGGACTTGATAGCAAACAGGTCATCTACATCAAGCCCGAAGCGCTTCCGGCGATCCGGCAACAGATTGGTAAGCACGACGTCCGCAGTGCCTACCAGCTGGCGAGCAAGCTTCGAACCGTCAGGGTCTTCCAGGTTGATCTGGATCGACTTTTTACCGCGGTTGATGAATTGAAAAGCGTGATCCGGGTTGTGCGAGCCTTCGGGCAGTTTTGCTTGTTTCATCAGGCCGCGAATGGGATCGCCTCCCATGGCCTCCACCTTGATGACTTCGGCACCTAGGTCGGCCATGATCGCGACCGAGGAAGGGGCGGCTGCGAAATTTGCAAACTCGATTACTCGAACACCCTCAAGCGGTGAGGTCATAGCGCCTGAGCCTAGTATTTGCCTCAAGGCAGCGGGTCGGAGAACAGTCGCGGGAGTTCCGCTTGCGAATGGTTCACGATTGGTTGTGAGGAGGTAGCTCAAATGGCGACAGAGATAACGACCGAAGTTCAAGCCGAATTTAAAGCCAACGGCGTAGTGAAACTTGAGGGAGTGATCGGCACCGAATGGATTGATCGGTTTCTAGATGACGCACAACGTCAGCTAGATCAAGGCGGCGCTTGGATCACCGACACCAACAAGGGCGCTTCGACAAATCGTCTGTTCACCACCCGCTATCGCTGGGAGACGAACGCTTTGGTAAGCGACTTCATTCACAAGTCTCCGATTGCTTCACTAGCGGGCCAGCTAGTCGGTTCGCCCACCATGCGGTTCTATTTTGATCACCTGCTGGTCAAAGAGCCGCACACTCAAAATCCCACGCCCTGGCATCAAGACATTGGGTATTGGCCGTTTCTGGGACGTCAAATCGTGTCGGCCTGGGTGCCGATGACCGCGGCAAAAGTCAGTGATAGTTCGCTTGAGTTTGTGAAAGGTTCACACGCTTGGGACGCTTACTACGCGCCGGAGCCATTTGACGGCAAGGCTGGCTGGACGACGGATTTTGAAGGCGAAAAGATGCCCGACATTCAGGCATCTCGTGAACAGGCAATCAGCGACGGGACCGAGCAAAAATACGACATCATCGGGTTTGACGTAGAGCCAGGTGATGTCATTTTCTTTTCTGCTTGGACCCTCCACTGGTCTCCGGGTAATGAGGGAGATCGTCGGCGAGTGGCGTTTTCAACCCGCTGGCTAGGTGAGGACACGACATGGTTTCCTCATCCCGGCTGCGACCCGACCGTTACTCAACAAGACACGACCTCAGTGCCTGGCGAATACCCGGCCGACGATGACCGCTTCCCGCTGGTTTACGTATCAGATAAAAACTAAGTGCCGATCAGAAACGGATCTCAGGTACTAGAAAGGCTGCGAAACGAGCCGCCCAACATCTGGATCGAGGGCGAGCAGGTAACCGACTCCACCACGCATCCAGCTACTCGTAACGGCGTGGCGAGCCTGGCCGCTTTGTACGACCTGCAAAGCGATCCGCTTCGCGCAGACGTTATGACCACACCTAGCCCCACTACGGGGGACCAGGTTGGCATGAGCTTCATCATTCCCCAGACCATCGAAGACCTGGAGCGTCGCTCGGAAATGAATCGGGTGTGGGCGGATGCGTCGCTGGGCTTTCTCGGCCGCTCGCCGGACTATCTCAACGTAAACGTGATGGCTGCGGGCATGGCCAAGCCTTACTTTGACGCCATCAAAGCTGGCTATGGCGACAACATGGCCGCCTATTTCGAATATGTGCGAGAGAACGATCTAGCGCTGACGCATGCCTTGACGCATCCACAGGTTGATCGCTCCAAGCCGGTAAGCGAGCTGGACGACCCTTTCACCGCCCTTGGGATGGTTGAAGAGCGCAGCGATGGGATCATCGTGCGCGGGGCACGCATGCTGGCCACGTTGCCGATCTCCGATGAGATTCTCATCTTCCCTTCCACGGTTATTCAAGGCGGCGATGACATGCGTCCCTATGCACTTGGTTTCGCCGTACCCAACAACACGCCAGGGCTCACGTTCCAATGTCGCGAGCCGCTTGATCAAGGTCGTAGTCGAGCCGATCATCCGCTAGGCGCTCGCTTCGATGAGATCGACGCGATGGTCATCTTTGACAACGTGCTCGTGCCGTGGGAGCGAGTGTTTTTAACCGACGATGTGCAGGCCGCCAATCAGGCCTATGCGCGCACCGGAGCCGTGTTGCATATGGCTCACCAGGTGGTCAATCTCAAGATCGTTAAGACCGAAGCCATCTTGGGAACGCTGCAGGCGATCATCGACATGATCGGCAGCGGCGCCTATCCGCACGTGCAAGAGATGGTCGCAGAGGTAATCATCGTGCTGGAGATAATGAAAGCCCTAAAGGTGGCATCCGAAAAGGGTGCAACCATGAACGAATACGGCGTTATGACGCCCGCTCGAGGCCCACTTGATGCTGCTCGCAACTATTACCCGAGCGTGCATGCGCGGCTGTGCGAGATCTTGCAGTTATGCGGGTCAAGCGGATTGATTATGATTCCGACCGAAGCCGATCGCCACGGCCCGCAAGGCGCAAACATTGAAAAATATCTGCAAGCGCGCGGTGGCAGTGCCGACGAACGCCTGAAGCTGTTCCGTCTGGCTTGGGACATGTCTCTGTCTGGATTCGGCGGAAGGCAAGGCCTGTATGAGCGCTTTTTCTTTGGCGACCCCACCCGCATGCGACACGCCCTCTACGGTGTTTACGACAGCAGCGCCCACGTGAAGCGGGTGCAAGCGTTTCTAGAAAACGAAGACTGGCCTCCTACCGCTTAGGGTTTTTATGTCAACATTTTGGATAACTGCGGTGTGGATAGTGATTGCATTCGGCGCCTTGCTGGTGCCATTAGCGATTTACGACATATTCCAAAAAAAACACACCATCTTGCGCAACTATCCCGTTGTTGGTCATCTGCGCTATCTGTTGGAAAAGATCGGTCCTGAGCTACGGCAGTATGTGGTCGCCTCAAATGAAGAAGAGCGGCCGTTTAATCGTGACGAGCGGCGCTGGGTATACGCCACAGCAAAGCAACAGAACGCCTACTTCGGTTTCGGGACCGACGCAGAGGTGCTCAAACCTGGGCACATAACCATTCGGCACAGTCCGTTCCCGCTTGGTCACGCCGTGCCCGAAGGCGCCCCGGTGCCTAGTGGCAAGATTTTGGGCGGCTGGCGCAACAGGCCCGGCAAGTTTCGCCCACCTTCGGTCGTGAACATTTCGGCCATGAGTTTTGGCTCGCTGTCTTGGTCGGCCGTTCATGCCCTAAATGAAGGTGCCATGAAGGCCAATTGCATGCACAACACCGGCGAGGGCGGCATTTCCGACTGTCATCGTCAGGGAGCCGATCTGATCTATCAGGTCGGAACCGGCTACTTCGGCTGCCGTGACGAGGACGGACAGTTCTCCATCGAACGTTTCGAGGAGACAATCAAGTCGGCCAACGTAAAGGTCGTTGAAATAAAGCTGTCTCAAGGCGCCAAACCCGGCGTAGGCGGGTTTCTACCTGGCGCAAAGGTGACACAAGTCATCGCTAAAGCCCGCGGCGTGCCGGTGGGAATAGACGTTGCCAGCCCCAGCCGCCACACGGCCTTTAGCAACGTCGAAGAGTTGGTGGAGTTTGTGGAGAAACTGGCGGACGTATCCGGACTGCCTGTAGGTATCAAATCTGCGGTAGGGCAAGAGCAATTTTGGACTGACTTAGCAAACCGTATGGCACAGACCAAGACGGGCCCAGATTTTGTGACCGTCGACGGGGCCGAAGGTGGCACCGGTGCGGCTCCGCTGGTGTTTAGCGATCACGTGGCGTTGCCGTTTTGGCAAGCATTTGCAGTGGTTCATAGTGCTTTCGGTGAGGCAGACCTGCATGAGAAGGTCGTGTTCATCGGATCCGGCAAGCTGGGGTATCCGGCACCTGCTGCCATGGCTCTAAACGTGGGCGTAGACCTTGTCAACGTTGCGCGTGAGGCAATGATGTCCATTGGTTGCATTCAGGCACAGCGTTGCCACACCGGACACTGCCCAACAGGTGTAGCGACTCAGGGCGGATGGCTGTCACGCGGCCTTGATCCGACTCTCAAAAGCGAACGACTTGCCAACTATGTGCGAGGCCTGCGTAAGGATTTACTGCGCTTAGCCGATGCGTGCGGAGTGGAGCACCCAGGGCTAATCGGGCCGGACAATATCGGGATGGTTAACACGCAAGGCACCTTGGTGCCGGTCCACGAGCTCTACGGCCTGGACAGAGACTGCACCCACAGCGAAGGCCGCATGGAGAGCTTGCGGACCTGCATGGGCAAAGCGGCCTAAACGCTGTTTACAAAAGCACTGCCTGCGAAAACCTGTCTAAGAAAACCTGCTTACGAAAACAATGTCTATGAAAACGAAATCAATGACTGGCGGCGAAGCCGTGGCCGAGGCGCTGGCAATGGTCGGTGTGCGACACGTGTTCGGCATTGTCAGCGTTCACAACCTACCGATCTACCAAGCGCTAACACATCATCGCGATATTGAGTTAGTAAACGTGCGTCACGAACAGGCCGCGGCGCATGCGGCCGACGCTTGTTCGCGCGCAACAGGCGAACTAACAGCGGTGGTTGCCTCGACAGGACCCGGTGCCGCAAATGCCTTGCCTGGCATCTATGAGGCGGCTTTCGCGAGCTCGCGTGTGCTGTTGATTACCGGCCAGACCGAATCGATTTATTACGGCAAGGCCAAAGGCTTCTTGCATGAGAACGAACGCCAGCGCGAAATGCTGCAATCGGTGTGCCGCACGGTTGCATCAGTAAGACACACCGAGGAAATTCCAGCAGAAATCATGCGAGTGGCCTACGACATCTGCTTGGGAACCCCGCAGCCAGGTGCGGTCGAGGTGCCAATAGATCTGCAGTACAAGAAGGCGCAGGTGCGAATTCCCGCCTGGACACCTCCTGAGAGAGTTGTACCCGACTCCGCAGTTCTAGACGACGCCGCGCAGAGACTTCTCAACGCAAACCGGCCGCTCATCTGGGCTGGCGGCGGTGTGAACATCGCCGGTGCCTCAAACGAGTTGACCGAGCTAGCCGAGCTATTGGGCGCTTGTGTTTTTACCAGCATCGAAGGGCGCGGCGCTATTGCCGAAGATCACGAACTGAGCCTGGGTTTTTGCTCGGACCGGCGCGCGATGGACGAAATATTTGAGGAAGCCGATCTGCTGTTGGCGGTGGGTACGCGTTTTCAAAACTACGCAACGCGTGTGTGGAAGCTGCCGCTACCAACCGAGCTGATTCACATGGATGCTGACCCGGGCGTGATAGGGCTCAACTATCGAGCTTCGTTACCGATAGTGGCCGACGCCAAGCTTGGCTTGACTGGCTTACTTGAGCGGCTTAAAGACGCCGCTGCAAGCAGTTTGCCCAACACCGATCCCGGCTTCGTGGACCGGGCACGCAAGTGCCGCGCCGGCGACGATGAACAGTTGCGCTCCGAAATCGGACCAGATCACAGTGCAATCTGCGACATCATTCGCCAGGTGCTACCGCACGATGGGCTAGTCGTGCGCGACTCCACCGTGCCTACCTACACGTGGGGAAATCGCCTGCTACCGATTCTGCAAAGCCGCACCTCCATACGGCCTGGGGCGGTAGCGATCGGGCCAGGAGTGCCGATGGGAATTGGCGCGGCGGTCGGAACCGGTTCACCGACAGTGGTTATGCAAGGAGACGGTGGGCTGCTTTTGTCAGTGGGGGAGCTGTCGGCCTGCGTTGAACACAACTTGGGAGTCATTGTGTTGGTGTTCAATGACGGCGGCTATGGCGTGTTGCGCATGATTCAAGATGCACTTTTTGGAGATCATCCGGGCACCGACTTGGCCCGCACAGACTTCGTGGCAGTGGCGTCGGGTATGGGTATGACTGCGCAAGCCGTAGGCGCAGTGAGCGAATTTGAATCTACCTTTAAGCAAGCCGTAGAGCGAGCACTGAGCGGTAAGGGTCCCACCCTGCTTGATATTGACCTGGCGTCGCTGGCGCCGATCACGATGCAAATGCCAGCGCACCAACGCCGTCGCGCCGAGGACTAAGCCTGGCTAGTCAGGCTTGCTGATCAGGGAGCGCGTCGGCCATAAAGGAATCATCGTCAGCGCTATTTTCTCCACCAACTGCTCCACTCGATTTTTTACCTGAAGGCCCATTACCCGAAGGCCCAGTCTTCTCTGCCATCTTGTGGCTAAGTAACAGCATTAGCACTGCGGCGATGCTGGCTACCAGAGACGCAAAGAGCACTGCGATTTTTGCGGTGTCAGTCAGGGCTGCAGCGCCAGCAAAGGCCAGATTGGTAACAAAGATCGACACGGTAAAGCCGATACCGGCGGCCATACCCATGCCTATGAACTCCGTCCAACGCACCCCTTTAGGCAGCGAGAATCCGAGCCGTGTTGCAATCCACGTTGCCAGCACTATCCCAACGGGCTTTCCGACAACCAGCCCCAGAATCACTCCCCAAGCCAGCCTGGTGCCGGCTGCGTCACCGAGCGCAGCACCTGTTATGTCTATGCCAGCATTTGCCAAAGCAAATAACGGGACCACCAAAAACGCACTTACCGGATGAAGGTGGTGCTCCAATATTTCGGTCTGCGGCCGCGCCTCGTGCATCAAAAATGCAGCCATTGCCATGTCGTTGTGGCTGGCGTCTTCATCCAGCGTGCTCACCGTGCCGACGGCATGTTCCATCGTGATCATTGCTGTTGCAGGAGTCATCAATCCCAGGATTACTCCAGCGATGGTGGCGTGAATGCCCGACTCCAAGGTGGCATACCACACCACGATGCCCACGATCACATAGAACGGTGTCGACCACACGTGCATAGTGCGCGCTATGCGCATAATCACCAGAGCTGCAACGGCTATCAGTATCCAGCCGAGTTGCAGAGTGTCGCTATAAAACAGCGCGATCACGATGATGGCGCCGATGTCGTCAACTATCGCCAACGTCAACAAGAAAAGCTTCAACAGCGGATTGACCCTGTTGCCCAGCAGAGCCACAACGCCTACGGCAAAGGCAATGTCGGTAGCTACAGGAATGCCCCAGCCGCTTGAAGCGTCTCCGGTTGGGTTGAGAGCCAGGAATACGACCGCTGGCACCACCATGCCACCCAGCGCACCTATAGCCGGAACCGCGGCGGTGCGAAGCTTTTTTAGCTCGCCGGTAACTAGTTCGCGCTTTATCTCTAGCCCTACGACGAAGAAAAAGATCGCCATCAACGCCTCGTTGACGAATTCTTCGACCGTCAAGTGAGGCAGCTGCCAGCTACCGATTGCTAGCTCAATGTCCGTACCCCAAAAAGTGTGATACGACTCGCTCCACGGTGAGTTAGCCCAAAAAAGCGCCGCGGCTGCGGCTAGCAGCATTACTAGCCCGCCTGCAACCTCACGGTCGGCGAAAAGATTTATGGGCCTGCGTAGGAACTGCTGGAGCCGTGTGTGACGCTCGGTGAAGGTGAGTTGTCTTACTGCTTGGTCAATTTTTGTCACGACGGCCGCAGGCTAGTTCTGGGCTTGTTAGCTGACACGGATGAATATTGCCGCTAGAGGCGCCGGTTAGAAGTAGTCAATCGGCGGCGATGCTCAAGGAAATCAACTAGAACGTAGTCACCCAGGTTATGTGGGCTGGTAAAGAAGGCCCGGCCGCCGTTCATTTGAGTCATCTTCTCCACGAACGTTCGCAGGTAGCTGTTGGGCTCAAGCATGAACACATTGATGCGGATGTCCTCGCGTGTGGCGCGTGCCACCTCTTTTAGTGTGGCTTCAATGGTTTCGTGCACCGGGGGGTAGGCGAAAAAGGGCGCACCATTTGGTTTTAGGTGAGCGGTCGGTTCCCCGTCTGTGATCATGATGATCTGCTTGCTGCCGGACTGTTTAGCCAACAGGCGCCGGGCGATTATGAAGCCGTGGTGCATGTTGGTGCCGTAGTCAAAGTCCCATGACGCTTCAGGCAGCTTGGCTGGTTTTAGCTCTCTTGCTGTCGCGGCGAATCCAACGACACCGAGATAGTCACGCGGAAAGCGGCTGCTAATAAGCGCATGTAGCGCCATTGTTACCTTCTTGGCTGGCAAGAAGTTTTCACGCATCGGCATAGACATTGACAGGTCCAGCATCAACACCGTTGAAGCTCGGCTGTTGAATTCGGTCTGCTCTATTTCAAAATCTTCAAGCGCAAGGCCAACCGGTGTGCCCGCACCCTGCCTGGTTACCGCATTGCGCAGCGTTTGTTCAATGTTGAGATTGAAACTGTCGCCAAATTCGTATTCCTTGGTCTCATACGCCCGCTCGTGGCCAATGCCGGTTCTTTGAATTTTGTGCTGACCCACCTTGTCTTCCATCAATCGATCGAAGAGGTCGCGCAGCGCCAGTTGTCCGATGCGGCGCAGCGCTTCGGGTGTCAGCTGCAAGCGGCCGTCCTCATTGCTGGCTAAACCCCGCTCTTCTAACAACTTGGCTAGTTCGCTTAGCCGCTCAAGTGCTTCTGCGGATTCGTTACCCACTAGCTCGCGAATTTTTTCAGGATCTATTTCGTTTAGAGCTGCTGGGCTGACCGCTCCCTGAAGAATCTCTGACATGGCGTCTAGCTCGCCCAACTGACCCATGACATCGGTCGCTTGCGACATTGTCAACGGGTTTTGACCGCTCATGTCGTATTGCCGATCCCAGCCCATGTCGGGAAAGGCTTGTTGCAGTTGCTCGGTGAGCTGTTGGACCTGCCACTGCAGATCCATGTCGTCCATTAGCTGATCCATCATCTGGGCCAACTCTTTGCGCTGCTCCTCGCTCATCGAGTTGAACATCGCTTGCATTCCCGCCATGCGTTGCGCCAGAGTTTCGAGTAGCTCGTCAAGCGACTGCGGATTTTCAGGGAAGAAGTTGCCGTGGCGCTCCATGAAGCCTTCAAAGTCGGGTTCTTCACCCGCTTCTCGCTGGTGCAGCATCTCGTTTAGATCCGCCAGCATGTCTTTGGTGCGGTCTTTGTCGTCACCGCTCATTGAGCCCATAGCGCCGCGCATCTGATTGAAGGCCGACTGCGTAACTTCTTGGCGCAGTTTCTCAATCAGGTCATTAAACCTCTGCTGGGCTTGCGATGACATGAACTGGTATTGCTGCAAATCCTGGATGCGACCGGGCAGATCGGATCGCAGCATGTCAAGCTGCAGGTTGCGGTCTGCTGCTTCTTTGTCGGCCTTGGTTTCGCTAGCTCCGTCACTACTAACACCGTCTTCGCTGGGCTCGCCTCCATTAACACCGTCTTCGCCGGTGCTCGCATCGTTGGCCTGGTTGGCTGTGAAGTCATCGATGTAATCGCGCTCTTCTTCGACGATGTTTTCTAGCTCTTCAGCGATCTGGTCGTACACACTGCCCAGGTCAAACTGGCTCAGAAGCTCTTGGCGCTTTGCGGCCAGTTCTTTTAAAATGTCTCGCAGGCCAGGCATTTGGTTGCCGTTGCGATCTTCGAAACCTCGCTGCATCGCTCGGCGCAAAGCTGCGTTCAGGTCTCCGTGGTACGCCAGGTCGTCGGCGAGATCTTCGAACAGGCTGTCGGCGTCGTAGTCGAAGCCTTTTTGAGTGCCATCCCAAGCCGAATATGCAAAGTGCGTGCCACGGCGAGCTCTGTTCTTGCGGCGAAACAAAATTCTCGCCATAACTAGACCCTATTTCCGGGTTTCATTTCCGGGTTTCTAAATTTCTTGAGAGGTGGAGTTAGTTCGAGCGAGAGCGATATGCAGCCCTGGCTGAGTCGTTGCTGGCGGGCTTGCTGGTGTCTTTGTTGAGCCGTTTGGATAGGTGCAGTCCTTCAAGGATCAGCTCAACCGCACTTGCCATTACCTCAGGTGGTGATTCACCCGCCAAAACGGTGGTGGATTTTGCTAGCGCAGTGTTGGACTTGAGCAACTCGACGTACTCGTTGGTGCTCACGTCATCGCCTGCGTAAGCGACTAGTCCTTCTTCAAAGCTCGCCACCACCTCATCAAGTGCCGCGCTTGCAGGGTCGTCTTGGAAGCTGTCCGTGAATACCTCGAGCACAGCTTCGCTGAGCATGCGGTTTACGATCTGCTCGTCGCGACCCTCCTCAAGCGAGTCAATCTCAATCTTGCCAGCAGTTGAGCTGGCTAATGCTGCTAGATCGCTCACCCGCGGCACCACTTCGTTTTCACCACGCTTCAGCGCGCGGCGTGTGGCGTTAGCGATCAGCGTCTCAAGGTTTGTAACGGTCATACGCACAGACACGCCTGCGCGTTGGTTCACTTGGTTGCTTGCGCGCGCTACATGGCTGAACTGAGCCACGATCTCGCTCATGAACTCGGGCACAACTATCGACATGTTCTCTGCCTCTAGCGGCGTTACTTCTGCCGCGGCTATTTCCATCTCAGTGTAAATGTCGGGTGGGTAGTGAGTGCGAATCTGACTGCCGAAGCGATCCTTTAGAGGTGTGATGATGCGACCGCGGTTTGTGTAGTCCTCTGGATTTGCGGTTGCTACCAGCAACACGTCCAGCGGCAGGCGCACCTTGTAGCCACGAATTTGCACGTCACGCTCTTCAAGCACGTTCAGCAAGCCAACCTGGATGCGTTCGGCAAGATCGGGCAGCTCGTTGATAGAAAAGATGCCGCGATTGGTGCGCGGCACCAGTCCGTAGTGCAGTGTCAGCTCGTCAGATAGATAGCGCCCTTCGGCTACCTTGATTGGGTCCACCTCTCCGATGAGGTCCGCTATGGAAGTGTCAGGAGTGGCGAGCTTTTCACCGAAGCGTTCAGCGCGACCAGCCCAAGCGATGGGGATGTCCTCGCCGTGTTCGGCTAGCTGATCTTTTGCGTAGCGCGAGATTGGGTTGTAAGGATCGTCATAGATCTCCGAGCCAGCGATGTAGGGCATCCACTCATCGAGCAGACCCACCATTGAACGGATCATGCGGGTTTTTGCCTGGCCTCGCTCTCCTAGAAACACCACGTCATGCCCTGCTAGCAGAGCGTTCTCTAGCTGTGGCAGCACTGTGTTTTCATAGCCGTGAATGCCGTCAAACAGCGATTCGCCTGCCGCGATTTTCGTGATGACGTTGTCCCGCATCTCTTCTTTGACCGTGCAAGATTCCCATCCGCTTGCACGTAAGTCCTTCAGAGTGGCTGGTTGCGTCATACGGTCAAGCTACTCTCATCAAGGACATGCCTTTGGTGGGCATTATTGGCGGGCATTATCGCTGGTCTGGTTGATAACTATCCAGGTAACCGATCGCAGAGTTGTTAGCGAAGCTCGCTCTGCGGCTACGGTAAGGCACCCTTTTGTCGTCTTGGCTTAGGCCGCGTTCAAACATCGCTCCGGCTTAAATACACAGGAGAGAACACGTACATGGCGGTTACCACGAGTTCGGCTGAAGATTCCGAAGCATCCAGCTCTGTTGCAACGAATGTGCCTGCTGGAACGAACGTGGCTGCTGGATCCAAAGCGCCTAGCGGATCGCAACCGCTATTTGAATCCAAACGCTCTTGGCCGTTTCCGCTCAACATCTACCAGTCGTCGGTGGGGCGGAAGTGGGTGATGGCACTTACTGGCATCGGGTTGCTGGGTTTTGTGCTGGTTCACATGATCGGCAACCTGCACCTTTACGAGGGCCCCTCGCGCATGTACGAATACGCCGAATCGCTGCGCAACCTAGGCGGCGGACTGCTGCCGCGCACTCTCATCTTGTGGCTATTGCGGGTGGGCTTGGTTGGGATGTTCGCACTGCATCTGCATTCTGCTTACACCCTTGCTAGGCGTAGCCATCACGCAGCCGATAAGGCCACCGTGGTTGGCAACAAGCGTTATGCCTCAAAGCGGGACTACGTCGCGGCCAGCTACGCCTCACGCACGATGCGCTGGACAGGCCCAATCGTGGGGCTGTACATCTTGTTTCACTTGGCCGATCTCACTTGGGGTTGGTGGCTAGGTGCCGACTACGTGCGTGGTGATCCGTATCACAATGTGACCGAATCGCTTTCATCGCTACCGGTAGCGATTATCTACGTAATAGCCAATGTGGTTCTGGCCGTACACATTTTTCATGGCACTTGGAGCATGTTCCAAAGCCTCGGCGTCAATAGCCCCAAATACAACTCGCTGCGTCGCAACCTGGCCACCGGGCTGTCGGCGATAATCCTGATTGGCAACTTGTCGTTCCCAATTTTGACTCAGTTCGGGCTGGTTGACGAAGACAATCGCGAGTGCCCGGTTAGCGATACGGCCGGGCTGGAGTGCCTGGCCGAAGAGGCGGAGAACCACTGATGGCTGAACCAACTGCAAGCACAAATGGTGTGCTTGATGCACGAGTGCCCAAAGGTGACATCACAGACGCTTGGAATAACCACAAGTTTGACCTGAAACTGGTGAATCCACAAAACAAGCGGCGCTTCGAAATCATTGTCGTAGGGACCGGGCTGGCAGGGGCATCGGCGGCCGCATCGCTAAGCGAGTTGGGTTACCGCGTAAAGAGCTTCACGTTTCACGACTCACCTCGGCGAGCGCACTCCATAGCTGCGCAGGGTGGCATCAACGCAGCAAAGAACTACACCAACGACGGTGACTCGGTTTTCCGGCTTTTCTACGACACGGTAAAAGGTGGTGACTATCGCAGCCGTGAGTCCAACGTCTATCGACTGGCCGAAGTAAGCGTCAACATCATCGATCAATGTGCCGCTCAGGGTGTGCCGTTTGCGCGCGAATACGGCGGGCTGCTTGACAACCGATCCTTCGGCGGGGCTCAGGTAAGCCGCACTTTTTATGCTCGAGGCCAGACCGGTCAGCAGCTTTTGCTGGGGTCCTATCAAGCGTTAGCGCGTCAGATTGCCGCGGGTGGAGTTGAGCTACACACCCGCTCAGAAATGCTTGACGTCGTTGTTAAGGACGGTCGGGCTTGCGGTATCGTCACACGCGACTTGGTGTCGGGCGAAATTCGCAGCCACAGTGCGCACGCAGTGGTGCTGGCAACGGGCGGCTACGGCAACGTCTATTACCTCTCTACCAACGCCATGGCCTGCAACGTGACCGCGGCTTGGCGAGCACACTGTAAGGGCGCGTTTTTTGCCAACCCGTGCTACACGCAGATTCATCCCACCTGCATTCCGCCAGGAGATGAGTTTCAATCGAAGCTGACGTTGATGTCCGAATCGTTGCGCAACGACGGACGCATCTGGGTGCCCGAGGCCTTTGACGACTCACGCTCGCCCGACTCCATCTCCGAAACAGAACGCGACTACTTCCTCGAGCGCAAGTACCCCGCCTTTGGAAATCTTGTGCCGCGCGACGTGGCAAGTCGTAGCGCTAAAACGGTGGTTGATCAAGGTAAGGGTGTGGGCCCGCTAAAGAACGGCGTGTATCTCGATTTCAACGAGGTGATTGCTCGTGAAGGCCAGCAAGCCGTTGCCGAGAAATACGGCAATCTGTTTGACATTTATGAACGCATAACCGGTGAAAATCCTTACCAGGTTCCGATGCGCATCTATCCGGCCATTCACTACACGATGGGCGGGCTGTGGGTGGATTACGACCTGATGACCACGTTGCCTGGCTGCTACTCCATTGGGGAGGCCAATTTTAGCGATCACGGTGCCAACCGTCTGGGCGCATCGGCACTTATGCAGGGGCTGTCCGACGGATATTTTGTGCTGCCTTACACCATCGGCAACTACTTAGCTCCCAGCCTGGGTGAGGCGCCGGTGTCAACTGGCGATCCGGTGTTCCAGATGGCCGAAGCGGCCGTGCGAGACGCAACTGATCGGTTCTTAGCAATGCGTGGTTCGCGTTCGGTGGACTGGTTCCATCGCGAACTTGGCCGCCTGACCTGGAAGTACATCGGCATGGAGCGCACCGCCGAGGGCCTGCAAAAGGCGCTGACGGAAATCCCGGTGCTGGAACAAGAATTTTGGGCCGACCTGCGTGTGCTTGGGTCGGCTGACACGCTCAACTCAAGCTTGGAGAAGGCCGGTCGGGTGGCCGACTTCTTTGAGCTAGCGAAGCTGATGGCGCGTGACGCGCTAGAGCGAGAGGAAAGCTGCGGTGGACACTTCCGAGCCGAATACCAAACAAAAGAAGGCGAAGCGCAACGCGACGACGAAAACTTCGCGCACGTGGCGGCCTGGGAATATCACGACACAGATACTGCTCACACACGCCACCGTGAAGAGCTTGACTTTGAATATGTAGCGCTGGCACAGCGCAGCTATAAGTAGCACCAGGAAGGCACAGAACGCACATGAAACTCAAGCTGAAGATCTGGCGCCAAGCCGGGCCGGACAAGAAAGGCGCCTTTGAGACTTACGAGGCGCCCGATATCAGCGAAGACATGTCTTTTTTGGAGATGCTCGATACCGTCAACGAGCGGCTCTTTGAAGCTGGTGAGGTACCGATCGAATTCGATCACGACTGCCGTGAAGGCATTTGCGGCTCATGCAGCTTGATGATCGATGGACAAGCACATGGCAAGGAAAGCGCCACCACGACTTGTCAGCTGCACATGCGGAAGTTTTCAGATGGAGACACCATCACCGTTGAACCGTTTCGCGCCAAGGCTTTCTCTGTTGTGCGCGACCTGGTGGTGGATCGCAGTTCGTTCGACCGAATAATCGAAGCCGGCGGATATGTGTCGGTAAACACCGGTGCGGCTACCGAGGCCAACCTGACGCGGGTGCCTAAGGAAGCGTCGGACGCATCTTTTGATGCGGCGGCTTGCATTGGCTGTGGGGCGTGCGTGGCGGCCTGCCCAAACTCGGCCGCTCAGTTGTTTACCTCGGCCAAGCTCGCTCACCTGAACCTAATACCGCAAGGTCAGCCGGAGCGCTGGCAACGCACCGAAGCAATGGTCGAAACCATGGAGCAGTTCTTCGGATCGTGCACCAATCACGGCGAATGCCACGAGGCTTGCCCCAAAGAGATAAGTCTTGACTTCATCGCGTATATGAACCGCGACTATGTGAAGGCAAAGATCAAAAACCGCAAGCTGTCCGGCCAGAACTAGTTGCGCTGCTCCCACCACTGGTCGAGACGCTTGTAAATCTCATCAGTTCCTAGCTCCCCTTCGGAGCGCCTTAGCTCAAGTAAGAACTTCAGCGCCTGGCCTATTTCGGCCCCAGGACCAATACCAAGATGGGTCATTACGGCATTACCGTCAATCTCCGGTCGCTCTTTGGCGATGGATTGCTCACGTGCTAGGCGAGCGATGCGGTCAATCAGATCATCAAGCGCACGATTCAGGTCAGCAATACGTTTGGGATTGCGGCTGGTGCAATCGCTGCGAACAAGGTCGTTTAGATCGCCAAGCAGCACACCCGCGTCACGTGTATAACGGCGCACAGCGCTGTCGGTCCAGCCGCGGTCGTAGCCCTTGAAGCGGCCGGACAAATACACCAGCTGCGACACTTCGGCGACCAGTTTCTTGTCATAGCCAAGCTTGGGCAGACGCTTGCGCGTCATTTTTGAGCCGACCGCCTCGTGGTTGCGAAACGTGACGTCACCGTGCGCAAACGATCGTGTAGCGGGCTTGCCGATGTCGTGCATCAACGCAGCCAGTCTCACGCGCAAGCGAGTGGGGGACTGTGCGGTGACGGAGATGGTGTGCCGCAATACGTCCTTGTGGCGGTGGATGGGATCTTGCTGTAGCTCCAATGCCGGTAACTCGGGCAGATGTTCATCCGCCCAGCCGGAGTTCACCAACTCCCAAAGCCCGTCGCTCGGATCGCTAGCTAGCAGCACTTCGCTTAGCCGGTCGCAAGGCGTCTGTTCGCGGGGGAGCTCTTCAGCCACATCATCAGTTTGGCGGGTCGCTCGTGTCTTGTGAGCTATTGCGGCTTGTGAGTTACCGCGCCGCGATCCAACCGCAAAGCAGCTCTGCTGACTAGTTTGCAAAACAACGCATGGCCGACTCATTTGTTCATCTTCACACCCACACCGAATACTCCCTGCTAGACGGTGCGGCGCGTGTGCGCGACGTGGTGGCAGCCGCAGCAGCCGACTCGCAACCTGCTTTAGGAATCACCGATCACGGCAACCTCTACGGCGTCCTTGACTTCTATAAGACGTGCCACGGCGCAGGTATCAAGCCGGTAATCGGGATAGAGGCCTACATGGCGTTGGAGTCTCGCCATGAGCGGCCAACCCGTAGCACCAGCAGGGTAGACGACGACTTCGGCGGCAAAACCAGTGAGGGCACAAAGCTCTACTACCACCTGACACTGTTGGCCGAAAACGACGCCGGTTATCGCAATCTGCTGAAGTTGGCTAGTCGTGCGTTTCTGGAGGGCTACTACTACAAGCCGCGCATGGACTGGGAGATGTTTGCCGAGCACAGCGAGGGTTTGATCGCCACGACCGGTTGTTTGGGAAGCGTGGTGCAGCAGGCCTTGTTGAACAACAACTATGACGAGGCACTGAGGCGAGCTGGTCGGTTGCAGGACATCTTCGGCCGGGACAATTTTTTCGTCGAGATGCAAGACCACGGAATCGAAGAGCAACATCGCTGCAATCCGCAACTGCTCAAGATCGCCGAAGCAATAAAGGCGCCGCTGTTGGCCACTAACGATCTGCATTACACAGATCGCTCTCACGCCAGCGCTCATGATGCGCTGCTTTGCGTGCAAACCAAGTCGCTGATTTCGGACACCAACCGGCTCAAGTTTCATGGTGAGGAGCACTACCTGAAGTCAGCAGCAGAAATGCGTTCGGTGTTTTCTCAGCAGCCGGAAAGCTGCGACAACACACTGGCAATTGCTGAACGCGCGAATGTGAACATCGAGTTCGGACAACCCCAGTTGCCCACCTTCGAAGTGCCCAAGGAATACGAAGACGTCGACACCTACCTGAAGTACCTGGCGTTTGAGGGTGCGCAACGCCGGTGGGGTGAGCGTTTACCTGAGGACATTGTCAAACGCCTTGCGTATGAGCTGCGAGTGATTTCCGATATGGGCTTTTCGTCGTACTTCCTCATTGTCTGGGACTTGATTCAGCACGCAAATAGGCAGCACATTCGTGTTGGCCCGGGTCGTGGCTCAGCGGCAGGCTGCGCGGTGGCGTACAGCCTCGGCATAACCAATCTCGATCCCATCAAATACGACCTCCTGTTTGAGCGATTCTTAAATCCTGCGCGAGTGTCAATGCCCGACATTGACATCGACTTCGACGATCGCAAGCGAGACGAAATGATTCGCTACGCGTCTGCGAAATATGGGCGTGACCATGTGGCGCAGATCATCACCTTCTCCACCATCAAGGCGCGTGCGGCGATTCGAGATGCCACCCGCGTCATGGGGTTTCCCGTCTCGCTGGGCTCCCGCCTAGCAAATGCGGTGCCGCCGCTGATTATGGGTCGAGACACACCTTTGTGGGCTTGCTTCGACAAAGACGAGGAGCATGCTGACGGATACGCAGTGGCTGGCGACCTGCGGCAGATGTATGCCGACGACGATTCTGCTCGCCAAGTAATCGACACCGCACGAGGATTGGAAGGACTACGCAGACAAGACTCAGTGCACGCCGCCGCTGTGGTGATTAGTTCTGAGCCTCTAACACAGCGACTGCCGGTTCAACGTAAACCCGAAGCAGGTAAAGATCCGGAGCAGTCACCCATCGTCACGCAATTTGACATGGTTGGTGTTGAAGACCTGGGCCTACTCAAGATGGATTTCTTAGGGCTTCGCACGCTGTCAATCATTGAAGACACCCTGGAGCATGTGCAGCGCAATACCGGTGTTGTGCTGGATATCGACGACGTGGATCTGGAAGACAAAGCCACGTTCAAACTGCTGCAGGATGGAGACACGTTGGGTGTGTTTCAACTTGAGTCCAGCCCGGTGCGGTCGCTGCTGCGGAGTTTGGTGCCGACAAAGTTTGAAGATGTGGCTGCGCTGGTGGCGCTCTATCGGCCAGGTCCTATGGCGGCAGACATGCACAACGACTATGCCGACCTCAAAAACAACCGCAAGCCGATGGCGTTAGCGCACCCCGACTTGAGTGAGGCGTTGGGCGATACCTACGGGTTGATGATTTACCAAGAGTCAATGATGCGGGTAGCTCAGCGGATCGCCGGTTATTCGTTGGCTGAGGCGGATGACCTGCGCAAAGCGTGCGGCAAGAAAAACCGCGCCCAGATCGCCGAGCATCGCGCAAAGTTTGTGGCGGGCAGTGTGGAAAAGGGATACGGCGAGAAGCTGGGCTCGCAGCTGTTTGACATCATCGAACCGTTTGCGGACTATGCGTTTAACAAGAGCCACGCCTTTGCGTATGGGTTGGTCGCTTATCAAACCGCATATTTGAAGGCGAACCATCCCACAGAGTTCATGGCTGCCCTGCTGACCGCCAATAAAACAAGCCAGGATCGAATAGGCCCTTACATCAATGAGTGCCAGCGGATGGGCATCAAGGTTGAGGTGCCCGACATCAACGAATCCGAACTGGATTTCACAGGAGTCGACAGCCATATTCGGTTTGGGCTCTCAGCGATACGCAATGTTGGTTCAGGGGCGGTGGAAGAGATATTGGCTGTGCGCAGGTCCGGTGGAGCGTTCAAGGACTTTTTTGACTTCTGCATGCGTGTACCCGAGTTGGCGCTGAAGCAGAGCTACCTGTCGTCTCTGATCAAAACGGGTGCGTTTGTTTCGTCGGGCCATCCGCGACAGGGCTTGCTAAACGTGACTCCGATGATCGTCAGCAACGCCCACCGTCAACGCCGTGATGCCGCTACGGGAGTGCAGGCGTTGTTTGGCGGCGCTCAAGAGGCAGAAACTGAGTCCGCAGGTGACGACGTAACTGGCAGCGTCGCTGGCAGTGCTGCAGGCAATGGCGCTGCTGACATTTCGATCCCGCCTCACGAGGCCGACGAAGCCACGCTGCACGCATGGGAAAAAGAACTCCTAGGGCTCTACGTGTCAAGTCATCCGCTAGATGGAGCCGAAGAAAGCCTGAGGAAACAGACCGAGATAAGCATTGCTGACCTCGGTGATCTAGAGCCGGACGGCGATGGTCGTGGCACCCAAGTCAAAATCGGCGGCATTGTTTCAAGTCTTGAACTCCGCCGGACGCGCAACGACAAAATGATGGCGAAGTTCATGCTGGAAGATCTGAGCGGCATCATTGCGGTAACGGTGTTTGACCGAACGCTGGAGCAATCCGGTGAGGTGCTCGAAGACAACGCGGCTTTGGTGGTGATAGGTCGCTGCGAGCGGGGCACAGACGATGATGGGCTGAGCTTTATCGGCTCACAGATAGAAATCTTGGAACTAGCACGTGGTCGTAAACCCGTGCAGCTGAACCTGAATCCACAGTCGCTGAACGAAGACCTGCTTGCAAAAATTAAGCAACTGCTGGCCTTACACAAGGGTGATGCGCCTGTGAGACTGAGCCTTGGAACCAACGTGGTGGAACTACACGGCGACTTTTGCGTCAATGCTGATGTGATCGCCGGGTCATTACGAGAGCTGCTCGGCTCTAGTTCCGTTCGCACATAGCACCGCACGAAAGTCTCTTTCGAAAACACAGAAGTGTGGATGTGGGTGTGTTATGTGGCAGGCTTTGGGGCTTGTGCTGATGTACCAGCGCAAACAACGCAAACAAGAAGCAAGAAAGACATAAGCATGAGCGACGGTGATACCAGAAAGCCCAACAAAGAAGCACTGAAAGATCCTCGCTCTATGTGGGCGCCGTTAGGAAAGTTCAAAAGCTTCAAGCGTGCTGACCAGATTTGGGTAATTGGGGCAATGGTCTTCTTGATTGTTCTCATCAACGTCGTTTTCTCAAACGGTTGAACAAAATTGCCCAGAGCCAGGCTGTCGTGCGCAATGTTGTCGTGCCCTGGGTCGGGCTAGTTTCGGCGGTTTCTAACTAGTTCTGGCTAACTTGGGCGTGATTGTTAGCCTTGTTTTGCTTTGCCAAAGTGAACTGGCAAAGCAAAGTGAGCTGGCACAGCCACCAAGCGGAGCAAAGAAATAGGCGTTTGAGCACATGACCGGTGAAACAACCATCGTGCTGCCCGACGGGTTATCACGCCAACTTCAAGCCGGTGCCACTGGCGCCGATCTAGCGGCTGACTTGGGCAAACGCGCCAAGGCTGATGCAGTGATTGCCGTTGCCGATGGTCAAGAGCTTGACCTTGATCGAGAACTGCCGCACGGAGCGCAGGTATCGCTGGTGTTTGCCGACACCGATGAGGGCCTGCAGGTGTTGCGCCACTCCACCGCACATGTGCTGGCGCAAGCGGTGCTGCGCCTTTTCCCAGGTGCGACCTTCTCTATTGGTCCGCCTATTGAGCACGGGTTCTATTACGACTTTGATCTAGGCGAGGGGATCACTTTCAGCGAAGACGATCTGTCAAAGATTGAGGCTGAGATGAAATCAATCGTTGCGGCGCAACAACCGTTTCAGCGCTCCGAGGTGACACCCGCGCAGGCCGATGAGCTGTTTGCAGATCATCCCTACAAGCTGGAGATCATTCACGGCGTGGCCGATGACCCCACATCTGGCCCCGAAGGTGACGTAATCACGACCTATCGCAACAGCCCCGAATTTGTTGACCTGTGCCGTGGTCCGCACGTGCCTCACACCGGTTGGCTGCCGCACTTCAAGTTGATGCGCGTAGCTGGCGCATATTGGCGAGGCGACGAGCGCGGTCCGATGCTGCAGCGAATCTACGGAACCGCTTGGGCGTCTGCTAAAGCCTTAGACAAACATTTGGAGCAGCTAGAGGAAGCCGAAAAGCGTGACCATCGCCGGCTAGCCGTTGAGCTGGATTTGCTGAGTTTTCCGACCGAGTTGGGCGGCGGGCTAGCCGTCTGGCATCCCAAGGGTGCGACCGTGCGAAAAATCATGGAGGACTACAGCCGTGCTCGGCATGAGGCAGGCGGTTATGAGTTCGTCTATACGCCACACCTAGCAAACGCAAGGCTGTTTGAGCAGTCGGGGCACTTGGATTTTTACGCCGACTCCATGTATCCACCGATGGAAATGGACAACGGCACTTATTACCCCAAGCCGATGAACTGCCCGATGCACTGCCTGATTTTCGGGCAAGGCCAGCGCAGCTATAAAGAACTGCCCTTGCGTTTGTTTGAGCTGGGGACGGTGTATCGCTATGAGCGTTCCGGCACCTTGCATGGGCTGTTACGCATCCGTGGGTTTACCCAAGATGACAGTCATCTGTACTTAACACCCGAGCAACTACCTGCCGAGATTGAGAGGTTGCTTGAGTTTGTGCTCTCAGTGTTGAAGGCGTTTGGCTTTGACGACTTCACCTTCAACCTTGCTACGAAAGATCCTGAGAAGTACGTCGGCGAAGACGCCGACTGGGAGACCGCGACCGAAGCTCTACGAGCAGCGTTGGAAACTAGCGGTCACGCCTATGAACTGAACGAAGGTGAGGCGGCCTTCTACGGCCCCAAGATTGACATCGACGTAAGGGACGCCATCGGTCGTTCGTGGCAGCTTTCAACGATTCAGGTGGACTTCAACCTGCCGGACCGGTTCGATTTGCAGTACACGGGCCAAGACGGCCAGCAGCATCGCCCGATAATGCTGCACCGCGCGTTGTTTGGTTCGATTGAGCGTTTCTTCGGCGTGCTGGTGGAGCACTACGCCGGTGCCTTTCCGACCTGGCTAGCACCGATGCAGGTGCACGTGACAGGTGTGCGAGCAGACCACGATGAGTTTGCTGCGACGGTGGTGCAGCGCCTGACTGATGCGGGTCTGCGGGCAAAGATGGTTCCAGCCGATGATCCTCTGGGGGCTCGTATTCGGCGCAGCAAGCTTGAAAAGCTGCCGTACGTGCTGGTAGTTGGTGATGACGATGTAGCTGCTGACACCGCAGGAATAAACGCACGCGGGACGCAGGTAGAACGCGGTGTGCCTATTGTGGATTTCATTGCACGAGTTCAAGCCGAGATTGCCGACAAGTCTGTAACAGGCGCTGCGGCGGCAGGCGTCCAAGCATGAAAGCACTGGTTTTTCCTCGCAATCACTTGAAGTTCGTCGCCGCCATGACGATGTCGCGACTGAAGCCAGGGGCGGGCGCTTCGGTAGGGCCTTTGCATCTAGCTGACGTCGAACCGCCTGAGTTGGTTGGACCTGGGTGGTCACACGTGCGCACCCGTCTGGCCGGCATCTGTGGTTCAGACCTAGCAACCGTTGATGGTCAAGTGTCTAGATACTTCGAATCGTTGGTCTCGTTTCCGATGACCCCTGGCCATGAGGTAGTAGCGGACGGTCCCGACGGAAAGCGCGTGGTGTTAGAGCCGGTGCTTGGTCCGGAGACACGGGGCGAGGCGCCCGCCTGGTTGGGGGCAGCCCCGGCCGACGGCGACGACTACGGCCATCTGATCGGCGGCCATTTGGAGCCAGGATTGCAAACGGGATCGTGCGCTAGCACCGGCGGAGGCTGGGCTGAGATGTTCGCCGCGCATAGCTCTCAGCTGCATTCCTTGGGCAGCATTAGCACCGATGAACTGAGTGACGAAGCCGCCGTGATGATCGAGCCCACCGCAGCTGCCACGCACGCGGTGCTACGAGCAAACGTCCCCGACGGTGGTACCGCCGCAGTGATCGGGGCAGGCACGATGGGCCTAGCTGTTGTCGCGGCGCTGCGTGCTTTCACAAATGTCAACAACGTGGTGGTTGGCGCGCGTTACCCACACCAACGCAAGCTGGCAACCGAGCTTGGCGCTGACCTAGCCGTTGAGCCGGAAGAGTTGGTGCGAGCTGTGCGGCGAGCGGCCGGTACACGAGTGATAGGGCACACGTTGGGTTCTGGCACCGATGCCACCATTGATGCCGTGGCTAATTCTCAGAGCCTCACCGATGCGGTGGCCATGACCAGGCCGCGGGGGCGAGTGGTGGTGCTAGGTATGCCGGCACAAGTGCAGCTGGATCTTTCGGCGCTTTGGCACCGTGAAACGGAACTTGTTGGTGCGTACTGCTATGGAACCGAGCACAGCCACGCAGACGTGCATACGTTTGAATTAGCAACGCAGCTGGTGCGCGACTGTGCTTTAGAGAACCTGGTTTCGGAGCTTTATCGCCTGGAGGACTACAAGGCGGCTATTACTCATGCGGCCGAAGCGGGATTGCGCGGCTCAACAAAAATCGCTTTCGATCTGCGCGAGGACTAGTCAATCTCGCCGTGGCGACGCACCACCTCAGCGATGATCTGCTGCAATACCATCTGGGCAATCTCTGGGTCTAGGCCAGCTTGCTCGGCCATATTGCCAACGTGAGCTAGGTGTTCGGCCTCACGTTGTTTGTCAACAGCCGCTAAACCAGCAACGGTCTTGAGCTGACCAATGTCAGCGGTGACCTCAAATCTGCGCGCCAATAACTGCACCAGAGACTCATCAATCTCATCAATGAGCCTCCGATGTTCGGCTAACTCCTCAGCTGCTGACACGGCTAGTTACGAGCTAGCGGACAGACGACAGCACGGCCAGTGGCTCTGCCAACTAGCTAGCCGCAGATTTTGTCAAGTGTCTCCTCGCTGGGAGCGAAGTAGAACGAGCCTGACGCAGGGTCGGAAAAGTCGGTGATGGCGTCACGCACCGCGGCGCCATCCAAGCCGTACATCGCTCGCAAGCGTTCCCGCAGAGGCGCCTGGTCCTTGCAGAACGCCATGAAGTACAGGCCGACCGTGCCATCGTGGAAGGCGTAAGGAGTTGCGCGTCGCGCAATCTCATTGCGCTTCGGGCTGTCCTCGTGACCGTGGTTGCCGTCTTCGCGCAGTTCAACATGACTCAGGTGGCTGTATGGCTCTTGTGTCTCTGTTTTTTCGATGCCCGGGTATTTCTTGCGTCCAAAATTCTTTTCTTGCTGGTCGTCCGACAGCGCATTCCAGCCATCTAGGTCGTGCACCCAGCGCTGAGCGATTATGTGACTGCCACCTTCTCCCGGTTGCCCATCGGGAATGATGGCCGCTGCCGGTTGATCCTCGTCGGCCGGGTTGCCGGTGCCGTCCTTGAAGCCAGTCATGTCCAGCGAATCGCCGTAGATAAACGTCGGTGTTTCGCGCGCTACAGCCATGTGCCCGGCCAAGGCGGTGCGAGCGTCATACTGGGCTTTCCACACCTTGTCCTTGTCGTCATGGTTCAGCCACAGCAGCAACTCTTCCTGAGTGCCCTTGGCTTCACGGCCTGACCCGTCTTCGGACGCAACGGTTACATAGTCCTGAAAGTCTTCTGGCATATCGTCGCTGAGCTCGGGCAATAGCCCAGGGCCGATGCCCAGCACCAGGTTGATGCTTTCGGCGGCGCAAGCGGCTCGCAGGTCGGTTAGTACGGACTTGATGACACCTAGATCTGCGCCGTCAACTCGGCTCAGATGTACATACCACTGGTTTTGGCCCATGCCGTTGAAAATGGCTCTTTGCGGTGTTGACATAAGTTGCTCCAAAAGTTGGCTTTAGTTGAAAGGGCTGGACGTAATGCCAGCGCGCGTAGGTTAGACGAAACACAGCCGGTCTAAAGCAAAAAATGACAATATGGTCGAGCAATATGGTCAAGATGGTCAAGCAGGATGGCCAAGGTGACATCAGGACAAGGGGATTACGGCAATGTATGACACAGATCTGCCCATCAGAGATGACTTGCTGGACGCTCATGAGCGCACGGTGAGCAGTTGGGCTCAACCAGGCAATTGGTGGAGCGCCGATCAGCGGTTAGCCATCGTGGAGCAGGTGCGCGCCGCTCTTGATGCAGACCCGTTGCCACCATGGGTAACGCCAACCAGCCTGGCCAACGACTCGGCTGATTCAACCCAGCCCGGATCGTTGGAGACCGAATCGTTGGAGAGCAGCGAGGTGCTGCCGACGGCTGCCATTGACGCAATCTGGCGCATCACTAATCATCCTGGAACACTCACGCGTGAGTGGTATGAGGGCATTATTGCCGAGCTCGCTGAGTCGCAGTTTCAAGCGCCCAACCAAGAACCGTTTGAGCCAGGCCAAGAAGCACTGGCGTATGTGGAGTTGGTGGGCATCGTTGCGCAAGCCAACAATCTTGATCGTTTCGCTGATGCCTTGGAGCTGGAACGAATAAAGCTGCCAGCACCCGAGCCGGGCAAACCGACCCGCGAAGTAGATGAAAACGTAGCGGTGAGAGAACACTGGGTGCCAACGGATGACTCGCGCGCCCCGGGGGTGCTGAAATCACTCACAGCGGTGCCAGCTGAGGCGGAAGCGTGGCTTGTGTTATCCGATGCTGGCTACGTGCCGATTGCGAACGTCCGCGGCGACCTGATATCCGACCATGCTTCGCTGACTAGACCGCAGATCGAATTGGTGGCGGCTAGGACTTCCAAGCTCAACGAATGCTTTTACTGAACTTCTAGCCACGCGTTGCTGCTCGGTCTGAGCAGCAGGAAAAATGGACTTGAAGTCGACTATGAGCTAGTCAACGGTTCAGAGCATGCCGTTGGCAGTGTTGCCGACGGCTCTGGCACCGGTGAGACAGCTAGCGCTGTCGCGCATGCCGAACTGCTTACCAATCTTGCAGATGCGATTTATGAGCGTGAGTCCGATGCTTTGGAGATCGCCAAAGCTGAGTTGATGGGTGCGGCCGGTGTGGATGTACTAGTGGATGCGACCGCTGTGGTTTCCAACTTTTTCATGATGACTCGCATTGCCGATGGCACTGGCACACCGTTGGATGCAAGCACCACCGAGATGAGCGAGGAAGTGCGCGAGGCGGTTGGAGTTAACGAGTTCGTGTCGCGCCGCTAGCTGGCTTACAGTGCTAGCAGCGACCAAATGGCTAGCTGTACTCAAACTGGCTAGCTGCGACCAAAACGCTTGGTAGGCAGGTGTGGGCCGAAGTAGCCCACGTGCACCATGCGGGTGTTACCAGTGGTGTCGTCATAGAAGTACAGGCGTGGTGCAGTGTCTCCGTTTGCCAATTTCAGATGAGCCTCCATCTCGATTACTCCCGAGGGGTGAACTTCGGTTGAGACCGGCATTTGACGGTGCTCCTTGAGTTCTGGGCGTCGCTTCACCTCCTCGGACTCGTGCATGGACAGTTTCTTGACGCTGCCTGGCCACACAAGAGCGTGGCTAGATCGAAGGCACCAGTCCTGGAAGTTTTTGTAACGCTTGTCACCCTCAACCACGTTGTACGCATAAGCCCCCAACGCCTTTAGAGCAGTCAGGAGCTCACGTATCCACAAGTCTCGACGGTGGCTGCGGTCAAGACGATCAAGCTCTTGTCCCGCTGATGCATGAATTGTCACGTATTTCAGACGATCGTTGGCACGCTCCAGCACCTGCAAAACCGAAGTGAATTCGTCGGGAGCGGTTTTCGACTCGAGCCCACCGGTTGCTACGGGTGCTTCGCCGGTTTGATTTTCAAGCAGTAATACCAGCTTGTCTTGCAAAGAGTTGATCTGGTCTTGTTTCGTTTGCGCTTCTTCGATGCTTTCCTGCAGCTCTCTTTGGAGATCTGCTATTTCATCGCGTGCTTCGTCAAGCCTTCCCTGCGCTTGGGTTTGCTTAAGGCGGGCGGTATGAAAGGACTTCCATACCTCTTCGGTTTCTTCTTGGAGCAGCGCCAGTCGTTCCTCAAGGGTTGACTCAGTGTCGTCACGTTCCTTGCGAGTGTCGGCAGATTTTTGTAGGTAGTCAAAAGCCAGCGGTGGTCGGGTTGCTACCAGAGTGGGTAGCAACGTCAAAAAAAGCCGACGGCACACTTCATTGAAGTTGGTTCGAATCTGAGGAGCCGTAAACGCTGGATGGCGCGTAATGGCATTTGGCGCGTAAGGCATGTACAGGCGCGCCTCGCCCGGTTGCACATCGAACTCATCACCCATCACTTTTTGGAATTGCGTGATGGCGCCCTTTGGCAGAACCAGTACCTGCGCTACCCCTGCGAGCATCTGTGCAGCTGTTCCGGCACGCTCCATGGTTGGCCCGGCACCGTCTATCGGATCGTCAGCAAGCACAACGATTGGTGTCTTGCGGTCAAGAGAGAAGATGCGTTCCTTCGCCAGCCTCTCAATTTCCTCTGGTTGATTCGGGTTGAGTGCACGGGCTTGATTAAACAGCAGGGCGTTTCCGACATGCGGCTTGCTTTGAGCCTTTTCACCCTTACCGATCAGCGTGCTAACGAATTTGATGGTTTCGCGCAGTGCGGTGTCAAGGTGGTCGGGATCAACGGTCGACTCTGCATCTACCCAAACCCAGCTGCGGTCGGTTTCGGAGAGCACGCGCAACAAGGTGCGCGTCTTACCAAACTCGCAAGTGATGTCCAGTGACAGCTCAATAGCCGAAGCGTCACCGTCGGCAAGTGTTTCGCTGCGAGTTTGACCAATGCTGGCTGTGCTGGCGGCGCTGCTTATTCCGTTAGCTCCACCAGGGGTACTAGCTCCGTTAGCTCCACCAGGGGTACTAGCTCCGTTAGCACCACCAGAGGCGTTGCTTGTGGTGCGCGTTCGCAGTTCATCACCCCAACTGATGAACTCGCTCCGGAGCAACTCGGTCAGATTGGCGCGGTCTTCTAGCCAGATAGCGCGGTAGACGAGCTCAAACGGATCTTCTACATCAAGGTCTTGATATTCAAGATCTTTCATTCTTGGTTCGTTTAGTCCGGTTCAGGTGGGTCTGTCCAGCTATCTCTGCCTAGTTATTTTTGTTCAAAAATCGGCGTAACTCGGGCGCGCGCCAAAGTGGTGCCGAACATGTTGAAGCCGCAGATAGCGGGCGTGGTGTTTTCGTCGATCGGCAGGGAGTCAACGCTCAACGCATGCACAACAAACATATAGCGGTGTGGGCCATGACCAGCTGGCGGTGCTGCGCCGAGATAGCCGTACAGGCTGGCATCGTTGCGCAGCTGCTTTGCTCCGGCGGGAAGACCCGAGCCTTCCTGGTCGCCTACGCCGCTGGCTAGTTCGGTAACAGAGGTAGGGATGTCGTACACCACCCAATGCCAGAAGCCGCTGCCGGTGGGAGCGTCCGGGTCAACGCAGGTAATGACATAGCTCTTGGTGTCATCGGGCGCTCCTGACCACGTCAGATGTGGCGAGCGATCTTCGCCGCCTGCTCCGAAGATGCCAGACACCTGCGGAATTGCAAGCGTCTGGCCGTCGGCTACGTCGTCGCTTTGAACGGTGAATGCTGGTACCTGTGCCAAGAAGTCGTAGGGATCTGGGGGAGTAGCCATGTGAATGCCTTTCTATGGTTTTGTTGGTTGGTTGAGAGGTCCATTTGAGGTGACCTCACAAAGCTACTTTCGCGCATAAGTGCGACATGCGCACGCAACGCGCACAGTGGCTCCGCAGCCACTGAGCAGCTATTGCACAGCTATCGCTGGAAGGCTTATTTACGTGCATGTTGTGGATGCCGACGTCTTGGTAGCTGTTTGGGCTTGCGCCTGGGTTTGCGGATGTTCTGGCAAGATGTAATCGTGTCAACCTCTGACAAGACCACCGCTATGAGCTCCCATTCAAGCGATTACTCGCCGCTAATCGGCTTGACTGGTCGGCGCCGTGAAGGGCAGTCGGTGAAGGGTTTTCCCAAACCCTTGCAAGGCTGCTTGCTGGATATTTACATCACCGATTATTCCGAATCCATTGCGGCTGCCGGTGGGCTACCAGTGCTGCTGACGCCCGACGCTGAGGTAGCTCCGTTGCTAGATCGGTTAGACGGAGTGCTGCTGAGCGGTGGTGCCGACATTGAGCCGAGCCGTTATGGAGCGCAAATCGAGCCAGAGTGCGGTTCGGTTGAGCCAGAGCGTGATGAGTTTGAGTTGGCGATCTACGAGAGCGCAACAGCAATGCAGATGCCGGTGCTGGGGGTTTGCCGCGGCCTGCAGCTAGTGAATGTGGCAGCGGGCGGCACGCTGCATCAACATATAACCGATCACACGGCCAGCAAGCAACCAGCGCACACAGAAATACACGAAGTGAAGATTGAACCGGACACAGTGTTAGCTGGCATCTACAACGCCGAGCACTATGGAGTGAACTCTCTACATCATCAAGCCGTGGATCAAGTGAGCGATGACTATGTAGTTACCGCACTTTCAGATGATGGTTACGTCGAGGCGCTGGAACATAAGAGGCTGCCTATATTGGCGGTGCAATGGCACCCGGAGTTGATGCTCGGCGCAAAGCAAGACCCGCTCTTCGGTTGGTTGGTGGACGCTGCCAGGACCCGGGCGGCCGAACGAAACAACGCCTAGGCGGTTATTTCCCGCCCCCGTAGCTCAGGGGATAGAGCATCGGTTTCCTAAACCGTGTGCGCAGGTTCGAATCCTGCCGGGGGCGCAAAAGGGTTGTGGGCTAGACAACCGTGGCTAACTAGCCACGCAGTTGAAACGGGGCCTCTACCTTGCTCTGCAACACCCAACCGACCTTGCCTACTTCGTCATAGATGTTCGTGTGGTTGGCTGCGACTCCGTTGCCGACGGAGATGGTGCTGGATTCAAACAAGACCCAATCCGTTATCGGCAGTCGTAGTAGCTGCAACGTCACATCGGTGTTGATGTAAGACCCGCCGTCAGGGGTGTTGTCCCAACCGACCGCTGCTCCCATGTCCGACAATGTTGCGATATGGGCGAACTTGGAGGGCTGTTCGCCAGCCACCAGTGGTTGAGCCAGCCTGACCCACACCACTCCTGGGCCAGGATCCTCGGTAGAGCCGGAGACGCTGCGTAGTTCAACGGCATCAACGTTGAAGCCGGGTCGCGGATATTCGAGATCGCCGCCCGCGGTCGGATCGTTCGCGACATCGGGCATGGCTGGCACGTTGTCCTCTGTTTTGTATGCCGCACGCAGGGCCTGGGAATGCTCGTTGGCGAAGGTGTCAACCGAACCGAGGTTGGTCATCAACCATTGTGAGGTCGCACGCGCCAACACCGTTTTGTCGGGGTCGTCAGCGCGCCAAAACGAGGCATCCACCATGGCGGTCCGTTTACCGATCTTGATTATCTGAGCGTGTACGGCTAGCTCGCATACCGGAACGCCTGACAAGATTTCCACCGTCAGCCGAGTGCAGAGCAGGCGCTCCAGGTAGCTGTCGGTGCAGTTCTTGTGCAACTCGGTCTCTATGGCCCAGCCGAGCAACCCGCAAATGCTGCCTCCATGAATGATCTCGTGACCCCACGGGCCGCGTGTCATTGCTGTGGCCTCCACGGTGTTGGCTCTACCGGTGTTGGCTTGCATAGTGTTGAACCCACCGGTGCTGACTCCGTCTTGGCGAGCCCTGCCCGGGCTGACGGTGAACAACCCGGGCGGCATTTCAATTCCCTCAGGTAGCGGCGGGCTTCCTGTCTGTGTTGTGTTCCCCTGCAGCGTTGGCGGTGAAGAAACGCGTTCATCGCAGGGTGGCACGGCGATAGTTCTAGCGCGGAGATCACCGGGTTGCCCGCCATACTGAGATGACCAAGCTGACCAGAACTCACCAAAATCTTTACTCGCCTACTCGCCCTTACCTACCGCAAACCCTTACTGGAGAAAAGTGCCGCACTCGCTCGCATCCATGCCTTATCCGCACGACGCCCTAGCTCCACACATCAGTGAACGCACTCTGAGCTTCCATTACGACAAGCATCACGCGGGCTATGTCAAACGTGTCAATGACGCGGTGGCGAGCACCCCGGACGAAAACCTCACGCTTGAGCAGCTGGTGCTAAAGACCCAACCCGGGCCATTGCTTAACAGCGCCGCACAGGCTTGGAACCACGCCTTTTACTGGAACTCGATGTCGCCTGATGGTGGTGGCGACCCAAACGGCGACCTGGCAACAGCCATAAGCAAAGACTTCGGCAGCATCGACAGTTGGCGTGAGCAGTTTGTCTCCGGAGCGGCTGGCAACTTCGCATCTGGCTGGGGCTGGCTGGTTCGCCAACCCGGTGACGGCAAGCTGGCGGTGGTGCAAACAGATGACGCACACACCCCGTTGATCGACGGACTTCAACCTCTAGCAGTGATTGATGTCTGGGAGCACGCCTACTACCTCGACTACCAGAACGATCGTGCCGCTTACATCAACGGGTTCGTTGAGCACCTAATCAACTGGGAATTCGTCGCTAGTAACTATGCGTCGGCTCTGAAAGAGAGCTAGGCGCCAAGAAGCTGGCGGACAGCAGGGCAGGCAGTGGGGTAACGGGTGCACCGTCTCGCTGGGCTACCTTGCGGCAATGGCAAACGCCCCAATAAGCAAACCGTTTCGGTTCGGCGTGCAGATGCCGGCTGCCACAGACCCAAGCACCTACCGAAGCAACGTTCGCAAGATCGAAGATCTCGGCTACAGCGCCGTGTATTGCCCGGATCACTTCAACGAACAGTTCGCACCAACCGTGGCGCTCACGGTGGCAGCCGAAGAGACCACAACGCTGAAGATCGGATCACTTGTCTACTGCGTTGACTACCGCCATCCGGTGGTGTTAGCCAAAGAAGCCGCCACGCTGGATCTGTTCACGCAAGGACGCTTTGAGTTCGGCCTCGGTGCAGGCTGGATGCGAACCGACTACGAGATGGCCGGAATTACCTACGACCGACCGAGCGTGCGCATAGCGCGGATGGTCGAAGCGGTACAGATCATCAAGGGCCTGTGGTCTGGCGAGAAGATGAGCTTCGATGGCGAGCACTACACCGTGACAGACGCGGTAGGTACGCCCACCACGCACACCCCTGGAGGGCCGCCAATCGTTATCGGTGGGGGGGGCAAAAAGGTGCTTTCAGCAGCTGCTCGCTATGCCGACATCGTCGGCTTCAACCCGTCTTTGCATGAAGGCGAGGTGGGTGTTGGTGCGGCTCGTTCATCAATAGCTGATCAGTTTGTGATGCGGCGCCAGTGGGTGCAAGAGGCTGCTGGTGATCGGTTTGATCAGATCGAACTACAGATGAATACGTTCGTGGCGACGGTAACGAACGATCGAGACGAGTTGTTCCGGAATTTTGCACCTGCGTTCGGGCTGACCGAAACCGAAGCGGCCAACACGCCGATCGTGTTGGCTGGCACGGTTGATCAAATCTGTGAGCAGCTTCAACGTGGCCGCGAGATTTACGGCACTAGCTACATAGTGGTGCACGCTCACGAAGTGGACGAAATGGCACCAGTGGTGTCTCGCCTGACGGGCACCTGACACCTCTGCGACTTGCAGACGCAAGTGTTCGTACTCGTGCTACCCAGCAACCTGACTAGCCCAGTTGCTCGGCTAACCGATTGCTTAACTAGCCGATTGCTTAGCTAGCAGCTTGACTAGCAATGTCGCATCGGGCTGATACATAAGGGCCGTGGTTAAGAGCAACCCAAGACAATGACCGGTACAACAACTAGTGAAACCAGCGTGACTGGCTTAAAGCTGTGGCCGGTTAGCTACGGCGCACCAGCGCGCCAAAAGTTGCTTGAGCTAATCGACTCAGCCAAGACCGAGGACCCGCTCGCACAAGTAACGGTGATAACCACCGACGGTGCCGGTATGGGTGTGCTGCGACGACTCACAGAGGTAATGCAAACTGACGCGCCCGGAGACGCCCATCGGGGATTGATAGCGGTGTCAGCGGTCAACTTGAGCGTCATTGCCGAAAAAGTCCTGGAGCGAGACCCGCAGCGGCTGGCTAAGCAATCCGCTAGCGACTTGATGCTGGGTGGTGCAATAAGAGAGGTCTTAGCTACCGAAACAGGCTTGTTTGCAGGAGTTAAGAATCATCCTGCAACCGAGCAGGCATTGTCGCGTGTAGTCAAAGAGTTGAGCGACCTGACAAATGACCAACTCGGGCAGGTCAAGAAATGCTCAACCAGAGCCGCGGCAGTAGTTGGTCTTTATGAACGAGTTCGTGAAGAGCTTGGCGAGCACAATTTCTATTTTCGCGCGGACGTGCTTAAGCAAGCTGCCAAGAAGATAGGCGCCGAACGTGTAACTACAACGAAAACCAACACAGCCTCCGCAGCCGCCACCGCCATCAAACATCTCGGAACCGTTGTCCTTTACCTTCCTGTAGAGCTCAAGAATCACCAGTCGGAATTAGTGAAGGCTCTGGCAAGTCATACAAGCGTTCATGTTGTAGCGGGGCTTACCGGCGACGATGAGGACGACGAGCAGTACGCGCGGTTATGCGCTCGACTCGGAATAGTTACCGCGCCATCAAACGAAGCGAGTCCGGTATCTGATGCATCATCAGGTGCTCCGCAGTTGAAAGCTCCGGTGGGCGATCGCATCGTCAGCGTTTCTGATGCGGACGAGGAGGTGCGCTGGGTGGTCCGCGCAGTGCTGCGCAACCTCGTCGACGGTGTTCCCGCAAAACGAATAGCAATTCTCTATCCAGTTGGCGTTCCATATGCACGACTAGTTGCCGCGCAGCTAGACCGAGCCGAAGTTGGCTGGTATGGCAGTGGCCTGCAACGACTGTCCGAATCGGTAGTAGGGCGCTTTGCAAGTGGCCTAGCTGAACTGATTGGCACCGATGTGCCGCGTGCTGCTGTATTTGAAGTCTTGTCCGACGCTCCGGTGTTGGCGAGTCCTGCTACAGCTAGCTCTGTTCCAGCAAGCTCTGCTCCGACGGCTCCAGTGTCGGCCTGGGAACGAATAGCGCGAGCAGCGCATGTGGTCGGCGGTAACGACTGGAAAGACCTGTTAGAGCGATATGCCGAAGAGCTGGAATCGCGCCGCGAGCAAGCCGCTTCTCAAGAAGGCAATGAACCGCTGATATTGCGCCTCACAGCAGAAATCCAGCAGTGTGAGCAACTTCGCGATTTCGTAAAAGGTTTAAAAGACGACTTAGATCAGGCCCTAAAAGCAGAAACATGGGAAGAGTTCTCAGACTGGTTCAAGAGTGTTCTAGCAAGGTATCTCGCTGTGGATTCCACGCAGGACCGGCCGGATTGGCAAAAAACAGCCGCTGAGGAAGTTAACAAAACGCTCGGCCAACTAAAAGGGCTCGACGAGGTTGAGAGTGGAGCCACACCTGAAGTCATGTGCCGTGCCCTGCTTGGGCTTCTAAATCAGCCGGTTCGCAACCGAACCAACCTGGGTAAAGGTGTTTTTATCGGATTGCTGGATAGCGGAATGGACTTGTCTGCCACTCACGTTTACGTGTTGGGTATGGCAGAAGGTACGTGTCCCACTCGTAGTAGGCCGGACAGCATGATTACCGAAGAAGAGAGGAAATCGTTAGGGGGCGCTCTGGCAGTAGTTGCCGATCAGGTTTCCAAGCAACATCATGAACTGCAAGCCGTGCTGGCCGGGACGAGATCGCACCAGGGAACTACGACCTTGCTTTATGCGCGTGGCGATCTGCGTAACAGCGCAAACAGTGTCCCTTCTCGCTGGCTGCTGAACACTGCTAAGGCTCTTGAAAGCTCTGAGAACTCCACCGAGAACCCCACCAGGAACTCCACCGATGGTTCCTATTTTGCGGCCGGCTACCTAGATGAAGAAAACTTGGAGGACGCTGCACGCGACGCATCTATTCCAGGGTTGCAAACGATTCCATCGTTCACCGGCGGACTGCTGGCTACTGATTTCCCAGCCACACGCCAGGAGTTTGATGCGACGGTGCTCCTGGACGACGTTGGAAAAACGCAACACCCATTCCAACGTGTGTCCAAACATGAGCTCTGTCAGCCAGGCAGCGCTTTGGCAAGTGGGATCGGACTCACAGCGGGTCGGCGAAGTAGTGAGTTCACCCGCTTTGACGGAAATCTTGCTGGCCTGAGTCCATCGGAAAAGGCTCGCCTAAAGGAGCGCGCCTTAGGCGGCGCCATCTCCGCTTCGGCTCTTGAGACCTGGGCGAGTTGTCCGCGGGCGTATCTGTTTGGACGCCTCTTAGGTGTCAGCCCCATCGAAGAACCGGAGTTGCTCTACCGAATGAGTCCGCTGGTGCGTGGCAACATCGTCCATTCGGCAATAGATACTTTGCTTAGAAAGTTGCTCAAGAAGGGTGAAGCTCCCGGCCCTGACCGGCCCTATACGGCAACCGACGCCAAGGAGCTAAGCGAGCACGTCGGCAAGCTGTTGGATGAGCAGTCCATGGTGGGTTTAGATGGCCACGCGTTCTATGCGGAGTTAGACCGCCAACGGATTCAGGACGACATGGCTGAGTTCTTGGGTCAAGACGAAAGCCGAGGATTTATCCGTGGCACGGTGATCGCATCTGAGCATCGTTTCGGTCTGCCGCGTTTGGCTGATGATGAAACCAGCGATGTTCCCATAGTGAGTTATGAGCTTGCCAATGGCGAAGAGCTAAAGCTGCGTGGCAGCATCGACAGAGTCGAACGCTTTGAAAGCGACGGCCAAAACCAGCTACTGGTGATCGACTACAAGACTGGCAGCAGCAACTCATTTAGGAACATAGAGAGAAACCCCACAATGGCTGGCACAAAACTCCAGCTAGCGGTTTATGCCATTGCGGCCGCCGACCACTTCAAGGCACCGCTAGATCTAGATAACGACTGGTCGCAAGCGGTGGCCGGGGGCGTCTACTGGTTCATTTCCACCGAACCGGGGGGCTGGGAATCGAGTGCGCTGCGGTATGGGTCTGAGATTCGTCAAGAGGTCGACGATGTTCTGAATTTGATCGTGACAGGCATAACCGAAGGCATGTTTGCTGGGTATGTAACCGGAGACGATCGACCAGGCGCTCGCTATTGCGCCTTTTGCAGTCCGGATGGACTGAGCACTAGGGATCTACGTAAGCAATGGGAAGCCAAACGCGACGAGTCCATTATTAGTTCGCACGCGAACCTGGCCGAGCCAGCTGACTGATTGATCGGTTGAAAGTCAGTTATGTCAGCTAAAGCCACTGAATCCACCAAATCCACCAAGCCACCAGAAGATCAAGCCATTCGTGACCGCATCGGAACCGTTGTTGACAAGACGCTCTTTGTAGAAGCAGGTGCTGGCACCGGCAAGACCACATCACTTGTTGCTCGCATCATGTCGTTGATTACTGGGCCGGAGAGTGTTCCCATAAATCAGATCGCGGCCATCACATTTACCGAAAAGGCCGCCACCGAGCTCCGCAATCGAATCCGAGCCGAAATCAACCAACGGCTAACCCAAATAAAGGCGGCCGCAGGCTCGAAAGTCGTGAACTCAGCAGCTGCGACCACCACCAAGCATCTCAGCAGCACTCTCGATGGCCTTGACGGGGCAGCGATTTCAACCCTGCATGGATTTGCGCGCCGACTCTTAGATGAGCATCCGCTTGAGATTGGTTTGCCGCCTTCATTTGAGGTGCTTGATGAGATCACTAGCCAAGTCATGTTTGACGAAAGTTGGAATGACTTTGCAGATCGGATGCTGACTGATGGCAGCAACAGAGATTGGCTTTTAAAGCTTGATCTGCTGGGAGTAAGTATCAATCACATGCAGGCGGTTGCGCTCAAGTTCACAAACAACTGGGACTTGCTTAGTTGGCCGCCACATTCCGCTCCTAACGCAGGCGATGAGCAAATGCAGCTGGGTATGGAGATTGCTGTCGAAGCGCAGCAGCTGTACGAACTTCATTCTGATTGCGCAGACCCAGAAGACAGGTTGTACCAACGATTTGAAGTGCTGCCGCTCCTTATCGAACGTCTAGAAACATGTAAGACCGATGTCGATCTGCTAGCGGTGCTGGCTAACGAGCGGTTTCGCATCTCCGGTGTTGGCAACACCGGCAATCAAAACAACTGGAGCGATGTCAAGAGCGTAAGAGAGCAGTTCAAGAATTTCGGCGAAAGCTGTGAGCAGTTTCTGACACTTGTGGCGCACGAAGCGACAAATTCATGCGTTAGGCAGCTGCGACGGTTTGCTCTCCAGTTGGCCGAAGATCGGCGAAGGGCAGGACGCCTCAGCTTCCAAGACTTGTTGGCGGTTTGCCGCAATCTTCTGCGTTCAGAAAAACACGGTGTGGCAGTTCGTGAAGCTCTGCACAACCGTTACACGCATTTGCTGCTTGATGAATTTCACGACACCGATCCCATTCAGATTGAGATAGCAGCGCTGATTGCTGCCGCTCCCACTAAAAACAATTTTCCCGGTGACTGGTCCGAGCTAGAAACCAGACCCGGGCACTTGTTTTTTGTGGGCGATCCGAAGCAGTCCATATACCGCTTTCGTCGTGCAGACATTGCGCTGTATCACCGAGCACGTGAACGGTTCGGGAGTGTGTTGGGTGAAACGCTCAGCCTTAGCGTCAATTTTCGCAGCTCAAAGCCAATAATCGATTGGGTAAACCACACCTTCGAAACCCTGATGGATACCGACGAAGACGATATCGGTGGTGATGTCCACGGTGATGTCGATGTCGGTGAGCTTCAGGCCAGTTACGCGCCGCTGCGGGCTGTGCGCTCGGCGCCAACAGTCGGTCATCCCGTGACGTTCTTAGGCATTCCTGGCTGGCCGACAAGAAAAATGGCTGAGATCAGAATGAATGAGGCCAAAGATGTAGCAGGAGCGATCGTCACCATCTGTTCGCAAGGCTGGACCGTTTTTGACAAACGCATAGGCAAGGAGCGTCCCGCCCACTTAGACGACATAGCGATTTTGATTCCGTCGCGCACGTCTTTGCCGTACTTAGAAGACGAGCTGGAAAAGCGACGAATTCCTTACCGCTTGGAGTCGACCTCGTTTGTGTGGGGCAACCGTGTGATTCGTGACCTCATGATGTGCCTGCGGGCCATTTCCGACCCAACCAATGAGCTGGCAATTGTGAGCGCGTTGCGGTCGCCAATTTATGGTTGTGGCGACGATGATCTGTTTAGACATAAGGCAGTTAACAACGGCAAATGGGATTACCGCCTTGCTAGCAACACCCAGGCCAGCAATACCGGAGCCAGCAACGCTCAGACTGGCGACACCCAGATAGTCGTAGACCCGGTTGCAGTCGGGCTTGCGCACCTGAATGAGCTGCACGGCTCCGCTAGCTATCAAACGCCAAGTGAGTTGATTGAGCAGCTGGTAGTCGAACGACAGGTGCTAGAGCAGGCGACCGCCTGGCCGGGTGTGCGAGAGCAGTGGCGGCACGTTCGATTCTTAGTGGATCAAGCTCGCGCCTGGTCGGAGAGCCAGCAGTCCGGTTTGCGACGATTTTTGTTGTGGGCGGACGAGCAGTCCAACGACAACGCTCGCGTGACTATCCCTGTCCTTCCGGAGCTTGACGGTGAAGCGGTGCATGTGATGACAATGCACGCTTCTAAAGGTCTTGAGTTCCCGATCGTGATCCTGGCTGGCTTGCAAGAGACCGTTAGGAAAGAGTCGCAAGCTGGCAGTGTTGGATTTATTTCAGAAAACAAGCCTCCCGCTGTTCGCTTGCGCGGATCTGCAAAGACCAGCAACTACGAAGAATGGGCAGCGGTAGAAATCATTGCTAACCACTATGAGCGAGTTCGCAGGTTGTATGTGGCATGCACGCGAGCGCGGGATCACTTGTTGGTTTCGCTTCATCGTAAGGAGGGGGACAACCCCAAATCGCTGCCCGCGCATTCCAGTTCGTTGCTTTTGTTTGACGCCAACACAGATGTGTTGGAAGGGGATGTATCGACGCCAACTGATGTGGCGGTAGCCGACGAAGATTTTTCGCATGCTGGTGACCTGCCCGAAGAATTCCTGGCTACAACGGTTCGTTCGACAAGTCGCCCAGCCCAAAACGAGTGGGAGCTCGATCATGAGCGAGCCCTGGCCGCATCCAAACGACCCGCTTGGTTGAGCGCTTCAAACGTCGCTAAGCGCTTCGGTCCAGCTACTCGTGTACCAGCTGATGAGAGAGATGATGAGAGGGCTAAAGAGACTCAGGCTGAGATTCACGATGGCCTAGAGAAAGGTGAAGATGAGAGTGGTGACCGCGCACCGCATGCAAGCCATTACGGAGGGGCATCCTTTGGTAGCGCTGTTCACGGCGTGCTTGAGAGATTGGATCTGCTCGAAGCGGTCAATGCAGTGGCTGGAACCGCATCCGGTGATGGCGCCGGAATAGATGCGAGCGATTTCGATAACAAGCTCACAAAGCTCGTAGAGCTTGTCCTATCGAGTCCCGGCGCAGAGGGTGCACACGATTTGAGGTCGGGGGTAGAGCAGAGCGTTCGTGCGGTGCTAGCAGACCCAACAGTGGCTAATGCTGCGCGGTCGCGACACTGGCAAGAGATCTACGTAGGAACGCTGGCGGAGGAGGTCGTAGTCGACGGCTTTATCGATCTTCTCTATGAAGACCCAGTTAGTTCAACGGCCGACAGCCCGGTCTACGTCGTACTTGATTTCAAGACCTCCAGCACGACCGATGAGACACGCCTGGCCGAGCGCACTGCTGGCTACTTACCGCAAGGTTCCATCTACGCCCATTGCGTACAGCGGGTCACCGGCGCAACCGTCAGTCGCGTTGAGTTCGTTTACGTAACCAGAGACGGCATTCAAGTTCATACCGTCGAAAGTGAAGCACTGGCCACGGCCATTGAAGATGCGATGAGAATGGCTCAGGAAGCGGCCAGCGGTTAACAGGCAGGACCGTTCTGCTCAGCCTGCCTGTTGCTAGGCAGGACCGTTCTGCTCAGCCTGCCTGTTGCTAGGCAGGACCGTTCTGCTCAGCCTGCCTGTTACTAGGCAGGCCCATACAATCCGCGCATGGCTAATCAGCAAACTGCCGCCGAGGCGCTTGCTGGGGCTAAAGAGCAACGGCGTGTTCGAGCCGAACTGCTAAGCAACATGGCTGCAGGGACTATTTCTCTGGAGCAGGCTTTGGAAAGCGCCAAGACTGATTCGCTGGTTAGCAAGATCAAATTGCTCCCGGTACTTGAGTCGCTACCAAACATGGGCAAAGTGACCTCCCGCCGCTTGCTAGCAAGCCTGAATATCCCAGAAGCCATGAGACTTGCGGACGTGATCAGCCTGTCGCAACTGCCGGAATTGCTAGATCAGGTGAAACCGTGAGCAGGTCAAAGCAGATCTATGTCGTATGCGGACCAGGCGGTGCGGGCAAGGGCACCATCGTTCAACAAATGTTGGAGGACAATCCTGGTCTAGTTCTTAGCCGTTCCTGGACCACTCGCACCCAACGTAAGGGAGAGCCGGACGATGCCTACACGTTTGTTACGCACGAACAGTTTGACGAAAAGCTCGCTGAAGACGGGTTTTTGGAGTGGGCGCAATTTTTGGAGCACCGCTACGGCACACCACATCCGCCCTCCGATCTAGACAACGACCTGATCCTTGAGATCGAAGTGCAGGGCGCAGCCCAGGTACGCAAAAAGGCCCCCGATGCGGTAGTGATCATGGTGTTACCGCCCAGCCGAATCGAGCAAGAGCGTCGCATGCGAGAACGCGGCGATTCCGATGAGATTGTTGCGCAACGCCTTGCAAAATCCGATGCTGAGCTAGCAGCGGGCTATGTTCTGGCCGATCTCGTGCTGGTCAATAATGATGTCCAGATTGCGTCAGACGAGATTTGCAGGTTCGTGGAGCGCACACGTACCGAGCGCAGCTAAGCACCGCTACCCTCACCGATGAGGAAAAGTAATGCTTGACGAACAAGACACGATGATCAACCCCGGATACGAGGAGTTGCTCGAAAAAGTGGATTCACGTTTCACATTGGTCAGCCTGGCTGCCAAGAGAGCACGCGAAATCAACTCCTATTACCTGGGACTGGATGGCGCCCTGGGCACGGTGGCACCGCCCCAAATCACCTCAACGGCGCGCAAGGCATTGTCGATGGCGTTCGAGGAAGTCAACGCTGGCAAGATCACTTATGAGCGTTATGACCCAGAGGTGCGTGCAGCCGAAGAAAAGGCCCGCCTTGAGGCCGAGCAACTAGCGGCCGAGGAAGCCGCAGCTGTTGCAGCAGCCGAGGCGGAGGCCGAAGCGGAAGCTCGCCGCGAAGAAAGATACGGCGGTCGCCGCAATATGTCATCTTCGTCAGATCGGCGCTAGGCGCCGCATCACTGTCTCTTAGCGAGTAAACGGGCGTTCCCGCTCGGCGAGCGATAGGGCAAAAATGTTAAGCGGCAAGCGCATAGTCCTTGGCGTTAGCGGAGGCATCGCCGCGTACAAGGCGGTGCTGCTATGTCGACTGCTGGTCGATGCTGGCGCTCATGTATCACCGGTGATGACCAAGTCCGCTCAGCGGTTCGTGGGTCGAGCCACCTTTGATGCGCTGGCGTCGGAGCGAGTCCAAACCAGCATCTTCGGCGAGCCCGATCCGATCCCACACACAACCTTGGGTCAGAATGCCGACCTCGTAGTGGTGGCACCGGCCACCGCACGCTTGATCGGCAGTTACGCAGCCGGTATTTCCGATGGACTACTTACGGCCACGCTGTTGGCCACGCGAGCACCGGTGGTGTTGTGCCCGGCGATGCACACCGAAATGTGGGAGCACCCCGCAGTGGTTGACAACTTGGGGTTGCTAGCCCGGCGAGGCGTTCACATAGTCGAACCCGAGTCGGGACGTTTAGCTGGTGGCGATGAAGGGTCGGGACGTCTGGCCGAACCAGAAACCATTTTCGAGCGCATAGCCAGCGTGCTGGCGCTAGATGGTGATGTCAGCGTGCTGGCTCAAGGCGACGCTTTGCCTGCCACCCACAGAGTCGCAGCCAGAACTAACGCAGCCACCCGCCAAGACTTAGCCGACAAGTCCGTGGTCGTCACTGCGGGCGGCACGCGCGAACCCATAGACCCTGTGCGCTTCATCGGTAATCGTTCGTCAGGTCGTCAAGGCCACCAGCTTGCGGAGGCTGCACGGCAGCGCGGAGCAAGCGTGACTTTGATCACCACCTCCCACCTGTCAACTTCTACGAGCATCGATGTAATCCAAGTGGAATCAGCCGAGGAGATGGACAGCGCTGTCGCCGTGCACGCCCCTGAAGCCGACCTAGTTCTAATGGCCGCAGCCGTTGCAGATTTCCGACCGGCCGATCCTGCTGGGCGCAAGATCAAGAAATCCGATGGAGTCCCCGGGATCAAGCTGATACTGACAACCGACATTTTGGCGGGACTAGGTGAGGTCAAGCCGCAGGGTCAAGTGCTGGTCGGTTTTGCAGCTGAGACAGACGACATCGTGGCCAATGCCACCGTAAAGCTGAAGCAAAAAAACCTCGACATGATCGTGCTCAACGATGTGTCCGTTCCTGACGTCGGGTTTGAGCATGAAACCAATGCGGTGACGATTATTCACCGCGACGGGGCTAAGCGGGAGGTCCCTCTGGCTTCCAAGCTAGAGATCGCTCACGTGGTGTTAGATGAGGTGGCGGGTTTGCTGGCCAATGACACAACCGACGTTTAGCCTTACGATCGCGGTGGCGATTTTGGCCGTGACGTCTTTGTCTGCGGTAGTAATTGCGACATGTAAGAGTTATGCAAGAGAGTATGACTGGGAGAAAGCATGACAAGTAACGGGTTTAACCGAGTGTTTACTTCTGAAAGCGTTACCAGAGGTCATCCGGACAAGGTGGCCGACCAGATCTCTGATTCGATCTTGGATTCATTGCTGGCGCTTGACCCTCGGTCCAGAGTGGCGGTGGAAACGCTCGTGGCTAAGGGCTTTGTGGTGGTGGCAGGCGAAGTAACCACCAATGCCTATATTGAGATTCCTCAGGTCGTGCGTGACACGGTCGTTGACATTGGTTACGACCGCAGCGTGCTCGGATTTGACGGTCACACCTGCGGCGTGATGGTTGCGTTGAACCCGCAATCCACCGAGATCAATGTTGCCGCTTCTGAAAAAGACGGAGACAAGCAAGGAGCAGGCGACCAGGGGCTGATGTTCGGCTATGCCTGCAACGAGACCGAAGCGCTTATGCCGATGCCGATTTACGTGGCGCATCGTTTAGCAGAACAACTCGAAGAAGCGCGGCGCTCTTGCAAAATTCCCTGGCTACGACCCGACGGAAAAACGCAGGTCACCTTTGAGTACGACAACGGCAAGCCGGTCCGCTTGAGGACGGTGTTGATCTCAGCGCATCACGACAGCAGCATTGGCGATCGTGACCTAATGCGAGACGATCTGCGCGAACACGTTTTGATTCCGGCTTTACCGCCACAATTTGTGGACCAAGATTTTGAGTTCAAGGTGAATCCGTCTGGCAGCTTTGTAGACGGCGGTCCGGTTGCTGACGCTGGCATGACCGGCCGCAAGATCATGGTCGACACCTACGGCGGTTACGCCCGACACGGTGGGGGAGCGTTCTCCGGCAAAGACCCATCCAAAGTTGATCGCAGCGCTTCATACGCGGCGCGATGGGTAACAAAAAACCTAGTTGCGGCTGGTGCGAGCGACCGCTGTGAACTACAGCTGGCATACGTCATTGGTGAAGCCGAGCCGGTGTCGGTGTCGGTGGAGACCTTTGGCACCGAGAACTATCCGGTCGAGCGCATCGAGAAGGCGATAAAGAAAATATTTGACTTGAGGCCTGCTGCTCTCATAAAGGATTTAGGATTACTTGCGCCTATCTACGCCAAGACGGCGGCCTACGGACACTTTGGTCGTGAGCCTGAGGGTGGTTCCTTCACCTGGGAGAGGACCGATCGCGTGGACGCTCTCAAGTCGGCTCTAGAGAGCTAAATCCCGATACCAAAGGCCTTACTCAAATGGCCTTTGTGGCATCGGTACTAGTTGACGAACCCGGTCTTGACCGTGAGTTTTCTTACCTCCTGCCTGACGAGCTAATAGAGAAACTCAAGCAACAGCCTGGCAATGTGCCGTTGAGAGTCGGCACCATTGTCAGGGTCAAACTGCAGCAGCGACGCATGCGTGGCTGGATCATGCGGCTGGAAACGGAGGATGACTACGCCGCCGAACACGCTCACGGTTTTGTGACCGGGCACAGTGTTTCAGCAGAGCACAGCGCCAGCCCTGCCAAGCTGGAGTCGCTGGTTTCGGTTGTTGGAATTGGCCCGCCGCCGCATGTAGTTGAACTCACGAAATGGGCGGCGAATCGCTGGGCAGGCACACGTGTGCATTTCATGCGAGCGGCCAGCCCTGAACGAGTTGTTAGAAATCTTCCAAAGCAAGTTCTGCCAGCAAGCCAACCAGAAAGCCAGCTGGTGAAGCAACCAAACAAGCAACCCAATCCGAGTTACGCCGAGGCTTCTAACGGCTCTCTAGACAACTATCTGTCTGGGGATTTTTCTGCAAACCCACCTAGCGTTATTCAGATCGGCCCCAGCGATGACTGGCTGGCACTGGCCGAACAAGTCTGCGAGCTCGGACGAGTGCTAGTTCTGACTCCGACCTTGAGAGCGGCTCACCGACTTGCGGGTCAACTGGAAAGCAAACAGGTTTCGGTGGCGATTGCGCCGAAGGAGTGGGAGAAGGCAGCTGCGGCGCAGGTTGTGCTGGGGGCTAGGGGTGCGGCTTGGGCACCGGCCGGACCGCTTGAAGTGGTGGTCGTGTTTGACGAGCACGATCAGTCATATCAATCAGAGGCGGCTCCAACCTGGCATGCGCGCACCGTTGCTATGCAACGTGCATTGGTGGACGGCGCTAAGTGCTTCTTGGTGTCTCCAGCGCCTTCACCTGACGCAATCCATTTCGGCCAGCTAACCGACCTAGCCGCAAGTACCGACACAGCAAGCAGTACCCCAACAAGCAATCTCACAGCAAGCAGTACTTCAGCAAGCAACGCCGTTGTTGCGGAGGAGTCGACTGAGCGCCCGACCACTGGACACTTATCAACCGAGAGCTTGTCGGCTGGGGCACGCTCGGCCTGGCCACTAATCGAGATTGTTGACCGCCGCGGCGATGATCCAATGACAGGTGAATGGTGCTCCGACCGACTCGCCAGAGTGATCACCGACGCAAGGTCTGCAGCGAATGAGGCAAGCACCACCGCAAATACCGGCTCAGCTACAGGCGATAGTGCACAACCAGGCCGTGTTGTTTGTGTGCTGAATCGCAAGGGCCGAGCTCGGTTGGCAATCTGTCGCGATTGCGGCGAGCTAGCCCGCAATGAGACCACGGGCACTGCTTTAAAGATCGACGGAGACGAGTTGATCGATCCTCAAACCGGTGAGGCTCGTCCGATCGTCTGTGCCAGTTGTGGTTCGCTGAAGTTTCGCAGAGCCCGACTAGGGGTCAAAGGTGTCGCAGCCGAACTAGAAGCGCTAGCTCGCCAGCGCGTGGTGCAAGCCACCAGTGACAATCCGCAGACCTACGACGACGAAGCTGATTTCTTTATCGGCACCGAGGCTGTCTTGCACCGTGTCCCAACCGCCAACGTCGTGGCGTTTTTGGACTTCGACCAAGAGCTCACTGCACCGCGTTACCGAGCCGAAGAAGAAGCCATGGCGTTGTTGGTGCTGGCGGCGCGAATGGTGGGCGGCGATTCGAACAATCAGTTTGGCAAAAACATGAACTCCGAACCGGGCCGCGTGCTGGTGCAAACTCGTCAACCCGACCATCCAGTACTAATCGCAGCAACCAGCGGAAAATTGTTGGAATGGTCAGCCAGATTGCTTGAAAGTCGCCGCAAACTGCGACAGCCCCCCTACGTCTCGTGGGCGTTGATTAGTGGAGCCGCCGCAGAGGAATACACCAACGGCTTGCATGATTTTGCGGAGTCGCGTGGGCTGTCAAACGATCTTGAAATTGCTTCCACCTCCGATGGTGTTTGGCGTGTTCGGTCTCGACAGCCAGATCAGTTGCATGCTGCATTGACGAGGACGGCTCGACCGAAAGGTCGGCTGCGTGTAGCGATAGATCCGGTACGTGCGTAGCCATCGAGCTCAGCAGACGAACGCAACAACCGGCCGCAACCGAGCAAACGTGTCGCTCGCTCGTTTGCACGCAGGCCGCTAGCTTTGAAGGCGTTGTGAGCTATTCGGTGCGATTGTTTGGTGACCCGGTTTTGCGTCAACGCGCTAGTGATATCACCGACATTGATGGCCGTATTGCCAACATGGCTGAACAGCTTTTTCCGGCTATGGAACAAGCCGGAGGCATCGGTCTGGCCGCGCCGCAAGTCGGCATTTTGAAGCGACTGTTCGTCTACGACATGGGCGAAGGCCCAGCAACGCTCGTCAATCCACGCATCGAAGAATCAGACGGCGAATGGGTTTACGAGGAGGGCTGCTTGTCGCTTCCGGGCATTGCCATCGAGATCGTTCGTCCTAAGCGGGTGCATCTGGTGGGCTACGACCTGGACGGCAACGAAGTATCGATTGAAGCCGACGAGCTGTTGGCGCGCCTATTTCAACACGAGTTGGATCACTTGGACGGCGTGCTCACGCTGGATCGTGCAAACCGCAGCGAGCGCAAAGCTGCTTTGAAGCAGTGGCGCGAACTTCGAGCGGCAGGAGCCATGCAATCTCAGGGGCTGCAGCCCATGCTTGACCTGAGCCAGCAGGGATTTAAGTACGAGCCTGACAAACAGTCTTCTGTTAAGCAGAGCGCAGCCCAGCAAAACTCCGCACAACAAGACGGGAAAGACGGCGAATAAGCAACTGTTTAGGCCTCGCCGGGTCGCGTTCGCAGGAACACCGGCTGATGCGGTGCCTGCGATTACAGCGCTGGCCAAAGCGGGCTTTGAAATACCGCTTGTCGTAACCGCACCGCCCGCCAGAAGGTCGCGCCGCGGCAAAGCAACACCGACACCGGTCGGCCAAGCCGCCCAGACGCTTGGGCTAACGGTTAGCCACTCGATTGCAGATGTTGCCGACGGCGATGTTTGGGCAGATTGTGTGATGGTGGTGGCATTCGGCCAACTAATAAGCGCAGATTTACTAGCTCGGCTACCGATGCTAAATCTGCATTTTTCGTTGCTGCCTCGCTGGCGCGGAGCTGCCCCTGTCGAACGAGCGCTGTTGGCGGGCGACACCCACGTCGGTGTCTGTTTAATGGAGATCGAAACCAAGCTCGATACCGGTCCGGTCTATTGGTACGAACAGGTGGAAGTCAACGCCAGTGCAACCGCGACCGAACTGCGAGCCAAACTGGCTGACGTTGGCGCACAACGGCTGGTCAGCTCTTTGCAAGAGGGACTGGATAGGCCAACTCCGCAGCAAGGCGAGCCGACTTATGCAAAAAAGCTCACCCGCACAGATCGACAGCTGCAGTGGGACATGCCCGCTAGTCAGCTAGAGCGAGTGGTGCGGGTAGGGCAAGCCTGGACGACGATTGCTGGAAACGAACTGAAGATTCACGAGGCGCAAGTGAGACCGATGGCTGAGTGTGAGTCGGTGCCAGTTTCTGCTGAGGCTGGGTCGTTGTGGGTCGATGCTGTTCGTTGCGGCGAAGATGCGCTTGTGTTAGTGACGGTTCAGCCTTCGGGGCGATCAGCTATGGCCGCCGCGGATTGGCTAAGGGGAGCACGCTTAGCACCAGGTGCCGTACTGGGAACCTGATGCACACCGGTTTAACGCACGGAAATAGGCGAAACTTCGTGATAATCCAAAAGATGTGCATCCAAAAAAAGGGGAGTGCCATATGAATGACAAAATTTCGAGCGACGAAAAGCAAGCCTGGCTGAGCAGCACGATTGAACAACCAATCGATGCTGCAGAGGAAATAGTCGACCCGCATCACCACTTGTGGGATTTCCCCAACGGCACTTATCTGCTGCCACAGCTTCACGCCGATACCGGTGCTGGCCACAACGTGGCACAGACGGTCTTTGTGGAGTGCGCTGCGGGCTACCGAGAGAGCGGTCCTGAGCACATGCGTCCAGTCGGTGAGACCGAGTTTGTCTTAGCTCAGGCTCTTGCTTCGGCTAAAACGGATGGGGCGGAGATAGCAGGCATCGTCAGCTTTGCCGACCTCAGTCTCGGTGCGGCAGTGGAAGAAGTGCTGCAAGCTCACGTAGAAGCAGGCGATGGCCGATTCAAGGGCATTCGACATGCCAACGCTTGGGACGCTTCGGAGCAGATCCGTGAATCGCACACCAAGCCATCGCCGCAGCTTTTGGCAGACAGCAAATTTCGTGCCGGGTTTGCCAAGCTCGGCGCTATGGGATTGAGCTTTGACGCCTGGATGTTTCATCCCCAGGTAGAAGAACTGTCAGATCTGACTGCCGCGATCCCTGACACCCCAGTCGTGCTTGACCATTTGGGCGGACCGTTAGGGATAGGTCCTTACGAGGACAAGCGTGAGGATGTTCGAGCCGTGGTGCGTCCAGCGCTGGAGGAGTTGGCTAAGCGAGAGCATGTGGTGGTGAAGGTGGGTGGCATCGGCATGAGCATCTATGGCGTGGGTCTTAACAAGATGGATAAGGCGCCCGATTCACAAACTGTGGCGGCTACTTGGAGTGAAGACATCCGTCATTGCATTGACACTTTCGGACCTAGCCGCTGCATGTTTGAGAGCAATTTCCCGGTGGATCGGCAAGGGTGCTCTTACACGGTGTTGTTCAACGCTTTCCAACGCATTAGCGACGAGGCTGGCTACACCGCCAGCGAACGTGCCGACCTGTTCGCTGGGACGGCTCGAAGGTTTTACCGACTGCCGCTATCTAGCTAGACCAGTGGATCGCGCAGCTTCTGGTTTTCCGGGAACTTCGCGTCACGCTTGTCTTTTTGTGCTTCAAACGCCTCAGACATGTCGTCGAAATCAAACATCGCGGCGTTCCAGGTAGCTATGTATTCCAGGCCGTCAGCAACGGAGTGATCACGGCTGTAGTTGAGCACCTGCTTGGTGCCCCCAAGTGCCATAGGACTCTTTGAAGCAATCTCGGTGGCGATCTCGTCAACGCCGTCGTGTAGTGCGTCAGCGTCGTCGTACACCTTGTTTATGAGTCCGTGCTGTGCAGCCTCGGCGGCGTCCATGCGCCGACCGGTGAAGGCCAAATCACGCGCAACGCCTTCACCAACAAGGCGGGGGAGCCGTTGCAGAGTGCCAACGTCAGCAGTCATGCCGATGTTGATTTCCTGGATGGAGAAGAACGCATCGGCGCTGGCATAGCGCATGTCGCAGGCGGAGATCATGTCAATGCCACCACCCATGCACGCTCCTTGGATCGCTGCGATGATGGGCAGACGACTGCGTTCTAAGCAGGTGAAAGTCTCTTGCAGGCGGAGAATGGTTTCGCGTGAACTAGCACGGCTGCGGCTAGGGAAGCCAGCACCATCACCGTCGCCAGCACCCTCGTCGCCACCGATCCCGTTGCCGAACACGGCCAAATCCATGCCTGCCGAAAAGTGTCGACCCTGCCCGGACAGCACGATTACTCGCGCATCGGATCCCTGAGAAAGCTCGTTGACGATCTGCGGTAGCTCATGCCAGAACTCCGGAATCATCGAGTTGGCCTTGTCTGGCCGATTCATTTGCAGCTGGGCGATGTGGTTCACCACGTCAACGTCAAAACACTTGTAGCTCATGCCCGCAGGCTATGTCGTTCTACTATTCCGCTTAGGCTTAAGCAATCACGGGCAACGATTTAACGCATTTTGATTCGGCTCGTGGCTGGTGGGTCGCTATCGGCTGCGCGCTCACCGCTGGCGTTGCTTTTGGCACTATCTACACGTTCGGCGCCTTCGTCAAAGCAATGGCCAAGGAGTTCGACGCCGGACTCGGCGCTACTTCGGTCGTGTTCGGCATCACGGTCTTCCTTTTCTTCGGCACCGCGATCATCTCCGGCCTGCTCTACGACAAGCTCGGCCCCAACCCCTTAGTGGTCGTCGGTGGACTGCTTTTTTGCACTGGGCTCATCGGCACCTCGGTTGTCGATTACCTCTGGCAGGGCTACATCGTCTACGGCATCGGCTGCGGCTTTGGTGGCGGCTTGTTCATCTCCCCTTTATTCGCGCTCGCGGTCGCCTGGTTTCAGAAGTACCGAGCCGTTGCCCAAGGCCTTGTGGCTACTGGCCCGGGCTTGGGAACGCTGCTGTTGGTGCCGCTGTCGCAAGTGCTAATCGACGATTTGGGCTGGCGCTATGCGATGCGCTGGCTTGCCGTCATTGCCGGCTGTGTCTTTTTTGTCGGATTGCTCCTGATTAAGCGTGCGCCATCGATGAAACTGGGTAACCCCAAGCTTCACAAGAAACTTGTTCTGCGCACCGGCACCTTCTGGCGCCTGTTCATCTCATCGGTTCTGTTCTCTATAGCGCTTATCGGCTCACTTGGCGTGGTGATCCCGTTCGCCGAAGCGGAGGGCCTAAGCACACGTCGGGCGGGCTTGCTGCTCTCGGCCATCGGTGCTTCGAGCATTTTGGGACGAATGTTGCTCACAAGCTTCGCTAGCAAACTGGGTTCGGTTCGCCTGTTTAAGATCGCATTCTTTGGGTTGCCAATTGCTTACAGCATCTGGCTGCTAGCGCTTGACGACTATCTGTCTCTAACCGATGACGGACGGTTCGTGGTGATGTTGGGGTTCGCAACGATCTTGGGAATTTCATATGGCGGGTTTGTTGCGTTGATGGGAGACGTCACGGCACACCTGTTTGGCCTGGTGGGCATAGGCGCGGTGATGGGAATGCTGTTCTTTTCGGCGGGGCTTGGCAGCCTGATCGGCGCACCAGCTGCGGGTTACCTAGCCGATTACAGCGACGCTCGGCTACTACCAATATCGGTGATGCTGATTATTTCTGCGCTCGGTGCGTTGCTGTTGCTGCCGATGACACGTAATCCGGTGCGACTGCCAACCTGGTTGGGACCAAACGGCCCGCTCGAGCCGCTGTTGTCGGATACGCCGAATGGCACCGTTGACCTGGTGGGCCCAGGTGAGACAAGCCCAGGCGAGGCTGGCCCTGACAGGATGGGTGGCGGCAAGGTGCTGGTGACAGCCATGCAATCGGCCGCGAGATCTGCCACACACCGCGGCCTGCCTGAGGTTGAGCATTGGGCGCCCACGCTGAGAGCGGCTCCGCCGAGAGTGTTCTGGCCCATCACGGATGCCAAGGTGGACAGCACACCAGAAGGCAAAGGCACTAACGAGACCGACACCACGCGGGCGAACAACCGCCAGGGTTGACTAACTTCACATTGTGGATACACCGCTTAGCGACGTAGTTGTTCTAGATCTCACCCGCGCAGTAGCAGGACCAATCATCGGTCGTTTGCTTAGCGATTTGGGTGCGCGTGTGGTGAAAATAGAGCCGCCCGACGCTGACCTAACCCGTTTCGTTGTGCCAGACGTAAACGGCATGTCTGCTTACTTCACCCATTTCAACGCAGGCAAAGAATGCGTTTCCATTGATCTCACAAACCCTGACGGCAAAGATCTCTTCTTGTCGATGGTGCCGCACGCCGACATCGTGTTGGAGAACTACAGACCCGGCGTCATTGACAGGCTCGGGATTGGTTATGAAGTGCTATCCCAAATCAAGCCCGACATCATTCTCGGCTCGGTTAGTGGTTGGGGTCCCGGCAACGAGCGATCCGATCGTGGTGCTTTCGCCTCAGCTATCCACGCCGAAACCGGCGTAACAGAAATGGTGGCTCGCCGGCGGGGCACTCCGCAGGGGAGCGCCCCACTGCGCAACGACCCGATGGCTACCGCTGATACAGCCACCGGACTGCATGCGTTGGCTGCGGTTCTGGCGGCGCTGCACATGCGCGACAGGACGGGCAAGGGGCAGACGGTGGAAGTGTCGATGGCCGAAAGCATGCTCATGAGTAACGATCAGGTTGCCACCGAACTAACCGGTGAAGACCCGCCGGGCGGCTTCAAGTCAGGGCAAAACTGGTCAGGGATATACCGCCTCAAAGACGGCCGGCACGTCAACATCACGATTGATGTAACGGCCAATTTTGGATTCAAGGCAATGATGAGCGCTATAGATCGCCCTGACCTAGCCGACGACCCGCGTTACACCGACATGCACAAGCGAGCGCCGCTGCGTGATGAGTTGGAGGCATTGTTTGCGGAGTGGATAGCGCAGTTTGATGACCCACGAGCACTTGAGACGGCCATTGGAGTAAAAGCGGTGTTTGTAGCCGAAGTTCAAACAGTGGCCGAGCTAGCTAAAACGGACTGGGCAAACACAAGGGGAGCGTTTGTGGATATCGACGCAGGTGAACGCGGCTCGCTAACGGTTCCGCAGGCACCGTGGCGGTTTGGCGATTCAGCCAGCGGCGCAAAACCGATCGTGGGCGATCGCGGACAACACAACAGGCAGGTGCTTGAAGATCTGGCTGGCCTGGATGATGCGCAGCTAGACGATCTGGAAGCTCGCGGTGTGATTAGCCATGGAGAGCCGGTGTTTCACCCGTCGCGACTGGCGCGAGGGTCTCAGTAGCTCTAGCTCAGAACTTCGGCCGCAGCCAGATTGGCGATCTTGTCTTCGTCGTAACCCAAGTAATCGTTGAGCACCTCAAAGTTGTCCTCACCTAGGCAAGGTCCGCCTCGCCACACCTGAGCTGGGGTTCGCCCCAACCTCGTGCGGCAGTTGTGAGTCCACATCGTGCCGCGGTAGCTCTGCGGCACTTCTATGTGATGTTGCCGATGGGTGAACTGCGGATCGTCGCAACAACCCTGAGCGTCATTAACCGGATAAGCGTCAACACCACCGGCTTGTAATTCGATTGCGGCAGCCTCGTTTGAACGTGCCTGAGTCCAAACCGTAATGGCGTCGGCTATATCGCTCTCACGTGTGCGGCGTTGGGCTTGCGACAAGCCAACCCAGTCGTCTTTCCCAATCACACCGGCTAGAGCGGGCCACATCTCATCAGTGCAAGCGATGGCAATCCAGGTGTCCTCGCCATCAGAAGCGAACACTCCGTGCGGGCTCATCAACGGATCGTCGTTTCCGCAGCGCTGTGCGGTGCGTCCATTCACGCACGCGTCAAGAATGGCTGGTGACAAATAGTGCAAGGCGCTCTCGGTTTGTGAGAAATCGATGTAACAGCCTCGACCGGTTTGTTTACGTTGTTCTAGAGCGGCCATTAGCACCGCCACCACCACGCGAGGTGCCAGGTAGTCGGTATACGGGCCGTATGGCCCCGCCGGGTCACGGTCAGGCCAACCGGCGATCTCATAGAAGCCAGCAATTGCTGCTGCCATAAAGCCATAGCCAGCCAGCCTTGAAAACGGTCCCGTCTGGCCCAACAACGAGCTTGACAGCATGATCAGCCCCGGGTTCAACTCTGACAGCACGTCGTAGTCGTAGCCCATACGGCCGAACGAGCCAGGCGAAAACGACTCGGTTGTAATGTCTGCCCACTTCAAGAGATCAAGCACAACCTCGCGTGACTCGGGCTTGCTCAAGTCCAGGCTGATGCTGCGTTTGCCAGCGTTGTAGACGCCGTAGCCAACGCTGTTGTCTGGGTGTGGCTCTTCATCCACAAACGGGTTGACCGTTCGCATCGTGTCCGGCCGGCTTTCGGTTTCAACTTTGACGACGGTCGCGCCGTAGTCGGCCAATATGCGAACCGCCGAAGGAGTGGCGATAACCCAAGAAAATTCCAGCACCTTCAGGCCTGCCAGCGGCAAGTTATTGCTGGTCGCGCCAGAGCTAACCGTGCCAAAGTTACCCGGACCTGAGCTAGCAGAGTCTTCCGGCCCTGCCTGAGCAGACACCGCCCGAGCAGACATCACCATCGGCTCACGAGCAAGATCAATCTTCCCGTTGTGCTCACCCAGCTTCGGAACCGCCGATCGAGCAGCAGGTTGGCCTTCGCTAAATGCTGCGAGATGACCGGGAAACAGCACCCTCCTGCCGTCGTCAAGCGTCTCGTCCTGCCAAAAGTTCCGCGCCTCGAAGTGTTCGTTAGTAATTAGGTCTTTGACGGTGGCCGAAGGAGTCAGCAAAATGTTGCGATCAAAGGCGGCCGCCCACAGTTCGTCCTTGGTCTTGGTGGCAAGAAACTTCTGATGCGTTTCAAAAGCACGCACGGCTACATCCACAGACACCTCACCGGCTAGTACCTGCGTACCAAAGTTCTCCCAATCGATGTTTCGCAACTCTTCGCTGGCGAAACCCTCTTCGTCTTCCCACTCGACGAGCCGTCTTGAGAAAGGCGCAAACACCGCACCCATCAGCGATACGCAAACCGTGTGGCCATCGGCGCACGGAAACAACAACGGAATGTCAATGCCCGCAATGGAAAGCCCACCCGCCAAACGCCCGATCTGGTTGGCATTTACGCGTGTGCATAAATTTTGAATAGTGCCGTGCGTCATTGACTCCATTGCGGAGACGTCAATGTGCTGTCCCAGCCCGCTGCGTTGAGCCTCATATAGAGCGATAAGAATTGCGTCTGCGGCGTCTGCGGCACCCTGCAAAAAACTCTGAGGCACGCCCGATACTCGTATTGGCGGTCGGTCACTATCACCGCTGGCCTGCAAAAACCCACTGCCAGCTACTGCTGTCAGATCCGAGCCAAGCCAGTCGCCGCGCGGGCCACCCATCCCGTAGGGCGTAATGGTGGCATGAACCAGGGCGGGGTTTAGCTGTGAGAGTGCCTCATAGCTCAACTGTTTGTCTAACTCTTGGCCTTGATTGGCGTCTTGGATTACGGCGTCAGCACTGGCTAGCAGCTTGCACAGCTGTGAGTAGCCGTCCGGAGTTGCAACATCAAGCGTGACGCTTTTTTTACCCTGGCTATAAGCCCAATGCAGCAGCGAATTCTCTAAGTCGGGCTTGTCATCTACGAACGGACCCTGATGCCTGGTCGCTGACCCAGAGGGCGGCTCAACAGCGATGACTTCGGCACCGAGTGAGGCCAAGAGATAGCCCGCAAACTGACTGATCCCCGAGCAAAGGTCAATTACGCGATAGTGCTCGATCATGAATAGCTCAACCTGTAAGTACGGCCCCCATAAACAAAGCCACTAGCGCCAGGAGCAAGGCAATCGCTGCGGAGGCGGCCTTCAGCATGGTGTTGCTCGTGCGTTGATGCGCAAAGGCTGCCGCACCTGACAGCAACACAACGAAGATCTTGATGCCTATTAGCTGTGACCAAGCGGAGGTCACCTCATCGGCATAGGCGTCCAACATGCCCCAAAAACCAGTGAGCAGAGCCACTCCAAACGCCGGCCAGGCCACTTTGTTGTAGGCGTTGGCCACCACCAGGGTGCTTTCGCGATTGGATTTTCTTAAAGCAGGCATGACTGCGCCCAGCACGATCTGGCCGCCAACCCAAACGGTTATTGACAAAACGTGTATGAACACTCGAACCGCATCAAGATCAAATACGGCGTCGCTGACTTCTTCCATGACTGCTTTCTAGTCGGAGTGGCTGGGTTGGTTGAACAGGCTGGACGGCTGGACTGATTAGCAGCGACTAGGCGCTAGTTGGGTGCAGCAGCTCGGTCATGTTGTTTGAGAAGAACTTCTCTAACACCTGGTCGTCAAATCCTTCAAGCGATGAGTTGAACCGTCCCAGCGGATTGCGTCCACCTTCGATGTGCGGGTAGTCGCTAGAGAACAGATACAGATCGTCATTGGATTGGCGTACCAGCGTTCCGACATCCTCAAATGGGTAAGGCGTGAATGCCATCTGTCGCGTGATCTGCTCCGAAGGAGGAGCTGTAAGAGCGGCCAAATCCGGTTCGGAACGCTTCCAGATGCCCGCAATATGATCCAGTCGTCGCAGCATGGAAGGAACCCAGCCAGCGCCCAGCTCGATCACGCCGCCGCGCAGATTGGGATGACGTTGCAGCACACCATCCAGTGTCAACACTCCAACAAACGCTTCGGCCGCGTGGTGCAGCGCGACCATGTCTTTGCCTCGCACATTCTCACCGCCACCGAGCCAGTCGGTTGGCACCGGGCGACCCGTGTTCATCCAAGCCTGAGCAAGCTGCAGCGGGTTGCCACCCACATGCAACACAAACGGCACTCCGGCTTCAGTCAGCGACGCCCAGACCGGGTCAAAATCGTTGTGACCTGGTGAGCGACCCTCGGCGGTGCGGTGCGGAACCCACACAGCGCCCAGACCAAGCTCCAGTGCGTACTTAATTTCTTCTAACGCCTGGGCAGGGTCGTCTAGTGGAACCATTGCTACGCCGAGCAGACGGTCGTCATCGGAGCAAAACTCAGCCATTCCGCGGTTGTGAGCGCGCGCGGAGCCGTAGCGCACGTCAAGATCAGACCGAGTGTCAAAGCAAACACCTGCGCTAAAGGTGGCAAACACAAACTGCTGGTGAAAGCCCAACATGTCCAGAGCGGTCGAACGCTCATTGGAGTTGAACGCACCAAGAGCGTCGTATCCCTTAGGGCCGCTGATCAAATCGTCTCCCAAGGCGATTAGCTCGGCAACGGTTTCGGGGCTGTGGGCGTGAGTAGCGGCTGCTTTCTCAAGGTTGTCCGACAGGCGCCCGCCAGAAGTGAAGCTGATCTCAGGAATGCGGTCACGAATTTTTGGGTCAGCGTTAGACGTCAAGAAGTCGGGCAGTTCCATGAGATGGCTGTCTGCGTCAAGGTAGGTGCGATTTCGGGCGTAGGTCATAGCCACAGCGTAGTTTCTACGCAATAAGCAAGTGAATAAAACAAGTGTTAGTGCGCTGGAAGCTCTGTTCACTGGGCCCGTTATTGCTAGAGCCAGCCGTCGTTAGCCTTTTTTGGATGGCAGATGCTCGTACCCCGCATGCAAAGGTGCTCACGGCCTCCGATGGGGTGATTGCCAAGACACGTGAAGACCGCAGTGGCGACGCCTTAGAAAAAGCCCTGAACGATTCTGGCTTTGAGGTGGTTCAACGCGCTGTGGTAGCGGATGGGGTTGAGAGCGTGTCACAGGCGTTGGCCGAGATGTCAGATGGATTTGCCGGGCTCATAGTGACCACAGGCGGCACCGGTTTTGCCGAGCGTGATCTGACGCCCGAAGGCACTAGACAAGTGATCGAGCGCGAAGCGCCTGGACTGGCTGAGGCAATGCGGTTGGTTAACCCGCTCGGAAGGCTGTCGCGCGGAATTGCCGGCGTGGTTGGCCAGGTGATCATTCTCAATACGCCCGGTTCCACCGCTGGTTGCGTCGAGTGCTTTGAGGCAGTGGCGGACGTAATTCCGCACGCCCTGCGGTTGCTGGAAGGTGAGCGGGTTCACTAGCTGGTGAGCTCCACGCGCCCGGTCACGGAGCCGCCAGTGCAAGCCCAGTTAGTGCAAGCCCAGTTAGTGCAAGCAACGCGTATTAAACGATGAAGATATTCCGATGAGCAGCAAAGAAGCATCCACCGGAACCGGATTCTCCAACGGGCCCGCTGCTGGCCCCCCTGTCGATTTGCCTGATGACGACCGGGCTGCAATGCAGCTAGCTATAGAGGCTGGCGCAGCGGTGCGCGGTTCCACCGCTCCGAATCCGTGGGTAGGGGCAGTGCTGACCACCTCGGACGGGCAGCGATTCACTGGCGCTACCGAATCACCACCTGGTCGGCATGCAGAAATAGTTGCACTTGACGCTGCTAAAGCAGCCGGGGTAAGCACCAGCGACGCTGTGTTGCACGTCACACTTGAGCCGTGTTGTCATTCCGGCCGAACCCCACCGTGTACGGACGCCATCATCACTGCTGGCATTAAGCGGGTGGTGGTGGGTGTTTCGGATCCAGACCCATCCGTGGTAAGCGGTGGCGTGGTGGGTGGAGGCATAAGCGCCTTGCGTGAAGCCGGCATAACGGTGGAAGGTCCAGTGGTGGAAGACCCGGCTAGTTCAAACGAGATAGCGACCGAGGTAGCGAAGCAGCTAGCTCCTTATCTGCATCAGCGACGCACCGGTCTGCCGTGGGTGGTGCTGAAACTCGCTGCTACCGCTGATGGTCGTACCGCCGCACCCGACACCAGCTCGCAATGGATTACCGGCGAGCAGGCCCGCACTGATGCCCATCGCCTTAGAGCGCGCTGTGACGCGGTGCTAGTTGGAGCTGGCACCGTGCGCGCAGATAATCCGTCTTTGACGGTTCGCCACTGCGAAGGCACTGACCCGCGGCGGGTAGTGCTGGGTCGTGCACCATCCGATGCGGCGATCCATCCTTGCTGGGAGGTGTCTGGATCGCCCGCAGAAGTGCTCGCTGAGCTAGGCGGTAAGGGCGTGATCGAATTGCTAATCGAAGGCGGTGCGGAGGTGGCTGCGGCGTTTCACGGGGCAGGATTAGTGAACGAATACGTCTTATACCTAGCGCCCGCACTGATGGGTGGAGATGACGGGCGGCCTATGTTTGCTGGCTCTGGGGCGCCCACGATTGAGCAGCTGTGGCGAGGGGAAATTGCCGATGTCGTTCAACTTGGAGGCGATCTCCGCATAACCTTGAATCCAGTTCCGCCAGCGGCTACTCCCTAGATCCCTAGACCCCACTAGGTACCTAGCAAATTCACCACCAGTTAGAGGTTGAGCCCGATGTTTACAGGCCTGATTGAAGAGCGGGGTCACCTAGTTGGACGCTCAGGTGACCGGTTTCGGTTCGCTGCTGAGCTAATTCTCCAAGACATCAAGATTGACGATTCGATAGCGGTCAACGGCTGCTGTCTCACCGTGGTTGATATGGGCACCGACACTGGTAACGGCACTGGCACCGACACGGATCAGGGCTGGTGGGAAGCCGATGTGTCCGATGAAACCCTGTTGCGCACCACTCTGGGTGAACTGCAATCCGATGATCCGGTGAACTTGGAACGAGCCATGCGGTATGCCGATCGCATTGGCGGACATCTGGTGCAAGGCCACATAGACGGCGTGGGAACGATTCAGCAGCCGGGTCCCGATCTGCGCGTTGAACTGCCTACTACTTCAGCCGATAACGGCGGCATTGAGCGGTATCTGGTGGAGAAGGGCTCGATCACCGTTGATGGTGTGAGCCTGACCTGTTTCGATGTGACCGAAGGTGCATTCAGCGTCGCCTTAATTCCGCACACTATGACCCTCACCAACCTCGGCACTCGACGCATTGGCGACAAGGTAAACCTGGAAGTTGATCTAATGGCCAAATACGTGGAGCGGCTGATTGCGCCGCTAGCTCAGGGCAATAACGAGCGGGTAAAGGTGTAGCTCAATGACGACTAAAGAATCTCCGTTTAACCCGATAAGCGACGCGATAGAAGCCATTAGCAGAGGAGAGATCGTCGTCGTGGTTGATGACGAAGATCGTGAGAACGAGGGCGATCTGATCATGGCCGCTCAATTCGCTACGCCCGAAAAGCTTGCTTTCTTTGTGCGTTACACCTCCGGAGTTATCTGCGCACCGATGATGAGCGAGCGACTGGACGAGCTCGCATTACCGCTGATGGTCAGTGTCAATACCGAACCAATGCGCACCGCCTACACCATCACCGTTGACGCGGCCGAGGGCACCTCCACCGGGATCTCTGCGGCCGATCGCGCACGCACCTTGAACTTGCTGGCAAAACCGGACAGCATGCCCAACGACTTCGTGCGACCAGGGCATGTCTTGCCGCTGAGCTATCGACGTGGGGGAGTGCTAAAACGCGCCGGCCACACCGAAGCCAGTGTTGATCTGGCTCGTTTGGCAGGCCTTGAACCGGCGGGTGTGCTGTCCGAGGTAGTCAATGACGACGGTTCCATGGCGCGGCTGCCGCAGCTGATTGAGTTCTGCAAGCAGCACGAGCTGGTGCTGGTGTCTATCGCCGATCTTGTGCGTTATCGCCGTGCCAACGAGCGACTGGTTGATCCGATTTCTACGGCTCGCATCCCCACCAAATTTGGAGAGTTCACCGGCCACGTCTTCAGAGATTTTGACGACACCGAGCATCTGGCGTTGGTTTGCGGCCAGCTGATGGGGGCAGAGCCGGTATTGGTGCGAGTGCACAGCGAGTGCCTCACCGGTGACATTTTGGGATCAACCCGCTGCGATTGCGGTACGCAGCTTGAAGCTGCGTTGTCAGCCATAGCGACCGAAGGTATTGGCGTGTTGGTTTATCTGCGTGGCCATGAGGGTCGAGGCATCGGCATCGGCCACAAGCTGGCCGCCTACGCGTTGCAAGACGAAGGGCGAGACACCGTTGACGCCAACACCGATCTGGGTCTGCCGGTGGATAGTCGCGAGTACGGAATCGGTGCGCAGATATTGGTTGAGTTGGGTGTCACCAAGATGAGGCTGATTACCAATAACCCGGCCAAGCTGGGTGGGTTAGAGGGTTACGGGCTCGACATCGTTGAGCGTGTGTCGATGATGCCGCAGACCACGCACGACAACCTTCGCTACCTGCGCACTAAACAGAACCGCATGGGGCACCTGTTGAACCTTGATGCGGAAAACGATGCTGATATTGATATCGGCATGGTGGATGTTGATATGGCCGACTTGGACCCGGACGCGGAAGTAGTAGCCGACAAACCTTCGGCTGGCTAGCTAGCCGAAGGTTTACTACGGAACGATTTTTGATATCGGCAGTTCGATGATGTCCGTCGCCCCTAGCTCGCGCAGGCGCGGTATCAGCACATTGATCTGATCCTTTGGAACCACGGTTTCAACGGCGTAGGAATCGCCGCCCCAAAGTTCATTCACCGTTGGCGACTTCATTGAGGGCAGTAGTTCAATGATCGCATCAAGATCTGGCTTGGCCACGTTTAGCTTCATCAGCACCCGCCCGCGGGCATCAAGCACGCCGTCAAGCAGGGTTTTGATTTGCGTCATGGCGCGGTTTTTGTCGGCATCGTTGTACGAAGCAGGGTTTGCAAACAACTCGGTGTAGCTCACCATGATTTCGTCGATAATGCGCAGCCCCGCAGCGTGCAGCGCACGCCCAGTTTCGGTCAGGTCAACTACCGCGTCAACAATGTCTGGCGCCTTTGCCTCGGTGGCACCATAACTCAACCGAATATCGGCTTCCACGCCGTGCTTGGCAAAGTGGCGTTCAGTCAGCTTGGGATACTCGCTTGAAATCCGCACACCCTGCGGTAAATCGGTCAGGCACTGGAACGGGCTGTCGGCAGGCACTGCCACAACAATCTTGACTGGGTTTGAAGTGGCCTTTGAATAGCGCAACTCGCCGAGCGACACCACCTCGCTGTCTGTTTCTTCCACCCAGTCGCGACCGGCAATCCCCAGGTCGAACAGTCCTTCAGCGACATAGCTCGGAATTTCCTGCGGACGCAATATCCGAACGTCATCGATGCG